>CP060636.1:0-2400000 GCA_014337235.1 [Eubacterium] hominis
TAACCAGGCAACATTTTTAATTTATTAAATAAATTAGAAATATATTTAAATATCACATGAAATTAAATGTTTATACGAAGATAACTATAATTGCGTAAAAATAAAAAAGTCATTAATTTCAATATGCAGTAAATACTGAAATTAATGACTTGAATAACTTGATTTTTTAGGTGCTTTTTTCTTGTGCTTGTAACTCTTTGATATAATCATTGATTACTGGAACATATATGGATTTTGGATGAAAACAGACCAATGCATTCTGAAAATATATCAATGCATGTTCCATGTCATTTAAATATAAATATTGTCTAGCTATGGTATATACGATAACTCCTAGGGGAAACCCATAGTATTTTTTAGAATTAATTTCATCAACCATAGTATCGATTAAATCTGTACGCTTTTCAAAGATGACTTCATATGCCTGTTCATTGTATATGCTAAAATCAGAATCACCTATAAGCTGTATCCCTTTTAAAAGTTTATTTGCGTATTTTTTATTTTCTTTAATTAAAAAAGTGTGGAAATAATTGGTAAGAAAATCTTTTTTATCTTCAAGCTTATATCCTTTTTGCTGAATCATATGATCTAATTGTTTATCAAATTCATCTTCATTTTTATCAAGATAATAAGCTCTTAGTTTATATAAGTCACAAAGATAATCTTTTAATAAACGCCTGTTTAACCCCATATCAGCAACTGTGATAACCGTCGCATAATCTTGTTTTGCAAGACTTTTCTGTAACATGCTCAATGCAATACGCTTTAACACTTGATATAATAATGTGAAAAAAACAGCTAGTGCAACAATAAATATGGTAATCGTACTCATAATATCGACCTCAACTTTATAAAATTTATTATAGTTTTAAGAGAAAAGGTCATGATTATCCATGACCTTTTGCAGTTAATAGATTGGAGAGTGCTTTCTATCGTTTAATTATTCTGGCATAGTAACAGTTGTACCTTCTTTAGCCAACTGATCAACAACGTTCTGTAATGCATCCCAAGCCTGTTGTCCTGTTTTTTCAGGTGCTGCAGGTGCAGGATAATCATACCATTGAACTAATGGGTTATATCCACCAGGAATAGGGTGGCCATCAGCGTCGATTGCTTTAGAATCACCAGCAAAGATACCAAATGCACAACCAATGATACCAGTAATCAGAATCAGGATAATACATTTGATAGGTGTCCATCCTTTTTTGATTAGGAAGTACAAACCAACAGTAATCAATAATGGTATTAATTTAGGAAGAATACCATCTAATAATGATTGCACGTTGATTGCAGGATCAACAATCATGATACGTAATGAAGTCGTACCATAGTTAGCAATTAATGCACCTACTGTGAAAATACCAAGAATGCTGGCTGCACGAGTAAATTCTTTTGCATTAGAAGTTAACATTGTAACTGCTTTTGTACCTAAGTTATAAGACCAGTGCATCAAGAAATAACGAATTGCGAACTGTACAGCATTAAAGATTGCCAAGAATAAGATAGCACCAATAATACTCTTGTTATTTAATGCCATATTAGCAGTAATACCCGCAGTGATTGGCACTAATGTCAACCAGAACAATGCATCACCGATACCGCCTAATGGACCAGCTGCAGAGATACGTACAGAACGAATTGTTTGAGTATCTGCTTTGTTTTGTTCAAGTGATAATACGATACCCATAACGAATGTTACTAAGAATGGGTGAGTATTTAAGAAGTCCAGGTTGTGAGCCATAGAAGCTTTTAAATCTTCTTTGTTTGTATGAATTTTCTGTAAGCCAGGTAAGATACCCCATAACCAACCACAAGCCTGCATTCTTTCATAGTTGAATGAAGCCTGAAGGAAACAAGACATCCATACCATTTTGTTCAATGTTTTATTATCAAGTTGAGCAGCAGGTGTCAAATCTTGATATTTTTCAGGAATATTATATGCCATCAGAAACACCTCCTACATTTGATCCAGCGCTTTCTTTGATTTTTGAATGAACCTGGTAGTCATACAATGCGATTGCAAGACCAACAAATGCGCTCAATAACAAAGTTGCCCCACTTAATGCAGGGATATTCTGGCAAACATTTGCCATTACAAATCCAGCAAACAGGAAACCCCACATCTGACTTGACATCATAACTTTCATCAGGATAGCGAAACCAACAAACTTCATTGCTCCACCAGCAGCATCTAAACCAGCCATCACCCAAGAGAATTGGAATGATAAGTCACGTAATGTTTCACCTAAGATTTTTCCACTATAAACACCAGCAACAGCCAATACACCAAACAACACACCTAAGATAGCCATTTCAGTATAGTTGATTGTAGCGATAGCTTTTACATCTGCTTCTTCTGCAGCTTTATCAGCTTTTGCCATTAAACCTGACATGATCGTAAATGTTAAAGTAACTGCATACTGTCCAAATACTGCAAATGGGATAGCTAAACCAACCGCTAAACCGACACCTTCAGCAGTTGGTTCTAACTGCATAGATACAGCAAACACTGCGGTCATCAATGTTCCCATGATTGCGTTAGGTGGCTGTGCACCACCAATTGGCATACTACCAATCTGAACTAACTGATAAGCACCACCAACAACAATACCTAATTCAAAATTTCCTAAGATTGCACCAATAATTGGGCCTAAAACGATAGGTTGATACAATGATTCAAGGAAACTGAACTGGTCAATACCCATGATAAATGCAACTACGAAAATCAATAGTGCCTGTATAAAATTTACATCCATTTTTTTCTCCTTTCATTACTTAATTCTTGAGATTAAATAATTTGAAATATCTATTTATTTCTTATTTAAATAATTTGTCAATTGATTCAGCTGCAGTGTCTGGAACACGTTTGATTTCCAATTCTACACCTAAATCCTGTAATTCTTTGAAGCAAGCAACATCATCATCATTAACTGCTACTGATGTAGCCACCTGACGTTTACCCTCCGCCATGTGCATGTTTCCGATGTTTACTTTTTTAATTGGCACGCCGCCTTTCACTAGTCTTAATACATCCTGTGGATTTTCACAAATGATTGCGATTTTCTGTGCTGGACTAGCTTTGTCGATAATTGCACAAGTTTTTTCAATTGAGAAGAAACGTGTCTGTGCATAAGCTGGTGCAGCCATGTTCATCAATCCCTGACGGAATTCATCTTTAGATACTGCATCATTAGCAACCAACAATAAGTTAGCTCCTACAACTCCACACCACTGTGTAGCGACCTGTCCGTGAATTAAACGGTTGTCAATTCTTGTTAAAACGATATTTGGCATTTTTGCTCTCTCCCTTCTATCTTTTTTAACATGAACTTAATGCGTAAGCGATCTTTGATGAGGAAGATCTTTTACGAAAACCCTTTCATGAAGTTCATTAAAGTTTTATGTCAAAACAAGTCAAAATGCTTTACACTTTTTATGTTTCGATTTGCACTTTTTAACAATTTAACATCTTTTTTTATATCAATTTAGACAAATTCAAAAAATTCTACATGCCGACCGCAAGATTTTACATATTCTTAAGGATTGTTAAGATTGCATGTATTTTTTTGTCTAAATCTATGATAATCTCATAAATGTAAACTCTTTCATCAACTTTTGAAAATTTGTAATAAAATTCTTATTTTTATGTTTCTTGCTTTTCTCTTTTCGGATGTTAAATTTTTTGATATACTTAAGGCAATGAGGTGATTTCGATGTTTAATAAAACTACCAGCTTTATTTTCAATCGTTATGGGGAAATCATAAACGATCTGTCACGCCTTCGCCAGAAAAAAATGAGTCATACGATTATCAAATTAAAAGATAAGGAATTTGATGTTTTTTATCAATATAATAAAGATGTATATATACGTGTTGAATCTGGTATCGTCATGCTTGTCGTCAGTAATGATGATACCTGTAAAGAATTTGAACGATTTGTCATCCATCGTTTTATTAAAGTTAAAGCCGGTGTGAAATTCAATTTTCTTTGTATTTCCAATAATGCAAAAGTCATGATGGAAACAGATCCAAAAACCAAACGTACAACTGTAGATACTTTTGGAAAAATCCCAATTGTATATGAACCTATTACACCCTCCTTTGATATTAAAGAAATTCTTGGATATTATTATCAGGTACGTAATGCGAATTACACCTTCCCTGGAGAAAGCCACGATTATTGGGAGCTTACATTCATCGATAATGGTGAATTAGCAACAACCGTTGATGATGAACCTTATGAATTAGGTGAAATGGATTTAATCTTATTCTCGCCAGGGCAATATCACACACAAAAAACAGGGCATAGCCAGTCTGTATCTTACCTGACAATCCTATTTGATATGGAGATGGCTGATCCTTACTTAATAACAAATCGTGTATACCATGCACATCGTGATATTCACAATGCATTAAATGAATTTATCAAAGTAAGCAATAATGATATGATGTATGACAGTGAACTAATGCTATGTTATTTAAAAGAACTGATCATTCGTGTATTACAATATGATTTCTTAAATTCATCACCAATTGCTTCTACACCAATGCAGCAACGATTTGAAAATGAATTATTAAATGAGATTATCATTTATATCAATGATACGATATACGAGCAATTAACGATAGAAGAAATATGTCATAAGTTCTCCATATCACGAAGCAGTTTACAAACATTATTTAAAAACAATTTAAATGTTGCGCCAAAACAATATATCAGCGATTTAAAATTGAAGAAAAGCAAACTGTTGATCAAAGAAAGTATGTACACCATCAGTGAAATTGCCAGTATGCTGGGATTTACTAGCATTCATTACTTTTCAAGAAAATTTAAGCAGCAATATGGCATTACGCCTACAGACTATGCCAAAACAATTTACAATTAGACATGAATTTCATGTCTTTTTTTTCATTCTTACAAGAATGATGTAACAATATGCTATATACTTTAAATATAAGGAGGTATGCTCGAGATGAAAATCTATTTTGAAGATCAGTTCATGCCAGCTATATTAGAAAGAGGATATACCTATTTTTCAGAAAATCACGTACATGATGTAATTGTGGATGATAACACATATTCAGCTACAATATTGGGTAGTGAAATTTATGAAACATCTGTTACTGTGGAAAATAACACAGTAATATCCATGGAGTGTGATTGCCCTTTTGCAAGTGAGCATGGAAATTGTAAACATATGGCTGCTTTGTGTTATACCATCGAATCTTCGATAGTTGGAATAAAATATGAGGAACAAATCAAAAAATTAATTGCATCCTTAACTGAAGAAGAAATGTGCAATATATTAATTAAATTATGTAAAAAAGAGGAGAACTATGATATGGTGAAAAATATGCAAAAGCCACATGCTATCGATGATTTGTTACTACAACAGATTGACGATCTTTTGGAACAATTACAATACCCTTTGAATTATAATCAAATGATGAAGTGCTTTAATGAAACTGAAAAAATTATAAACAAACTACACAAATTGTCAACAGCTGATCAGTTTCCTTATCTGCTGTCATTGATGGAATTAAAAAATCTGGATGAGAATGAAAATTTCTATGAATTTTATGAAGAAGTAAAAGAAATGTTTTATGATGGAATTTATGATGAAGAACCAATATATTTAGATTGGTTCTGGGAACAAATGTCGCATCCATCCACATGCGATGATGATATCTGGGATATTTTCTATGAATTATTTGATACGGATACATGTATGATTCATTTGAAAAACATGTTGTCAAATTGCGAAAATAAGGAAGATAAGAAGATTTTACAACAGGCTATAGACTCCTGTAACTGAAAAAAACCGGCAATTATGCCGGTTTTTAATTATTTTGCTTTTTTGTTAGAAAGAACTTCGCTGACTGCAAGTTTTGAAATTGTGAATTCAACACCTTTTGAAACTTCTACATTTAGATATTCTTCTCCAACTTTTGTGATTTTTCCTTTGATTCCTCCAGAGAATAGCACTTCTTTGCCTACTTTCATGCTATCTAAGCGCTCAATCATTGCTGTTCTGCTCTTCTTCATTGCTCTTGCACTATAGATGTAATAGAAAATCAAGAACAAAATAATCATTACAACAATGGTAAAGCTTGACCAGAAGATTGTGTTCCAATCAAATGTCATACGCTACACCTTAAATGCCATCTTCAGGAATATCCTGTTCAACTGGTTTAAATTCATAACGAACAACCTGGTCTTTTCCTGTATTCATAGCCATTTCTGTAAGTGCAGGTAATTCTTCGATAAATTTACGTGCCATATTTACTTCAATCATCATTGGAAGGTTAGTTCCTGCCAATACTTCAACATTACCCTTTGGATAACCAATAGTAACAGCTGTTTTAAATGGAGAACCTCCACCTAAATCAGATAATACTAAGATTCCTTCACAGTCTTTCAATTCATCAAAAGCTTTGTTTAATTCTCTTTCCAGATCTTCTACTGAATATTCTGGTAAAAAGTCTACTGCAACATATTTTTCTGGATCTCCTGCAATTAATTTTAATGAACTAGTAAGTCCTGTTGCAAAATTTCCGTGTCCTGTAACGATTAATCCGATCATATAATATCCTCGCTTTCTTATTTGATTTTTCTTACGCTTTTGTGTATGGGTGTAAAATAACACCTTTTACTACACGGTTTACTTCTCCACTTGGACATGGATTGTCTGGTGTAATACCATAAGATAATGATTTAAACAATGCCAATACCTGTGCAGCTGTAATATAATCAAATCCTAACAACATATTGTCGTGTTCTTCATTTAATTCAAATGCATATGCATAATCTACTAATTCAGCTACTTCTTTATCCATCTTGTTCATGATTGCAACAATTTTGTTACCTTTACGCTGAGCGCTCATTTCTTTGATTAAGTCAACTTCATACTGACGAGTGTATGCGTTGTCACTTACATAGATAACAGTTAATGTTTCATCATTGATGATAGATTTAGGTCCATGACGGAAGCCCATAGGTGTATCAAACATTGTAGCAACTTTACCAGCAGTTAATTCCAGCATTTTTAGCTGAGATTCCTGTGCAATACCTTTTAAAGCATTTGCACCAAGGTAAACAATACGGTTAAAGTTATAATCTTTTACGATATTTGCAAAGAATCCATAATCATTTGCTAATGATTTTTCAGCAGTTGTAATTACATCTTCTAATTCTGCTTTTACAGCATCTAAATTGTCTAAGCAGAAGCATAATAATGTAGCAAGCATCATATTTGAGAAGCTTGAAGTCATAGCAAAACTCTGGTCGTGAGTTTCAGGAGTTAAGTTAATTGCAAATGCATTATCGCGTTTTTCAGCAGCTTTACTTAATGCTCCTTCATGGTTACAAGTTACAAATAAATGATAAACGTTATTGCCACATACTTCATCAGCAACATCAACAGCACCTACGGATTCAGGAGAGTTTCCACTACGTCCAAAGCTGATCAAAAGTGTTGGTTTGTTCTGTGATAAGTAGTTTTCAGGAGTAGCAACGATATCTGTTGTACCAAAAGATTTTGTTTTGTAGTTTGTCAATTTGTTCAGGTAAGAATAAAGTGCATTTCCAACGAATTCACTTGTTCCAGCACCTGTAAGAATAATGTCGTAATCTTCATTTTTCGTTACGTTTTCGATGAATGCCTTTAATGCATCCTTATTGTCTTCGATTTGTTTGATTGTCTTTCTCCAAGTAGCTGGCTGCTGGTTAATCTCCGTTGCAGTAAAGATTCCTTTCAAACTTTCCCATTCTGTGTTGTCTTTTCCAAAAATCATGTTCATCGCTCCTTTTCTATGAAATCCTTTTCATTACGTCTTCATTATAAAACAATGGTTGTAAAAAAACAACGGATGAAATAAATCATTACTAATTTGTGCAAAATAATTATTAATTTATAGACTGGTTTTGCTAGACGAATAAAAGGTTTACATATATAATGATACCTAGAGGTGAATAAAATGGCGAGAAAAGGTAATAAATATCAAAAAGATGATAAATTAAAATTAGGTGGCATTCATATTTATGAAGATAGTCATGGACGTGCTGTGTATTATGATGTTTTCACAAAATGCGGATATGTGCTGGATGATCGTGAACAGGCTTATCGTCCCTATGCAATGCGTTTTGTAATCGGTATATTTGCGGCAGTATTAACTTATATGTTTGAGCTTCCTTTATGGATGTGTCTTGGGCTTGGTGTTGTCGCATATGGTGTCATGGAAGTAAAATTCCGTAAGTTCTTAAAAACTGTGCCACAAATGATTGATTTCAAACCAAAGAAACGTATTGGTCTTGTGGAAAGTGCCGCAGACGACACAAAAAACAGAATTTTATTGAAAGTGTTGTTATATTTTGCATTGGCAGTATTGATCATATTAAATGCTTATCAACAAAAATTCACTGGCTTTATGCTGGGATTAAATTATTTAATCTCTGTATTTGGTGTTGTATTTGGTATTATTCAGATAATGGCATTTGTTAAAAAAGGAAAAGAAGCATAAAACAATAGAGGTGACAGTTAATTTACGCTGTCACCTTTTCTATAAACAAAAAGCCTTCAAAATGAGGCTTTAATAGTATTCATGAAGCCATAATGGCTTTTTTAAGATTTCAAATGCTTCTCTTGCATTTTTTACCTGCTTATTAAAATATTTATTAAATAATTCATAATTGTTTACCCGTACCATCATAAATCCCTGCTTTTTGGGTATCACAAGAGGAAATATCTTTTCTAAATGTTCTTTCTCGCTCACTTCAATTAAAATTTCTCTTTCAGGTTCACTGATTGCTTTCAACATTCTCATTAATGAGATACTATCCTGATAGATTGCTTCTTTAACCTGTATTTCATCTTTGATGATCTGATAGATCAAATACCCACATACGCCCTGTACAGGGTCACGATAAACAACCATGCGTTTTTCTTTTAATTCCAGCTCCTCTAATAAACGTTCATAATATGCAAGATCACGTATATAATACCCATCAAACTTCACAATAAAGCGTTTATATGCATACAACAATTGAGAAGCAGTTGCTTCTTTTTGCGTATGTAAACAGCTGACTTTATTTAATTCTTCCGATTTGATCAAAAAATGACGGTGGGCATATACTGTTTCAAAACCATATGGTGCATAAAGTTTTGGATTAAATGCTTTAATGAAGGTAAATAAATAGTTATGACTAGTTTCATCAAGTGCTGCCTCCATTAAGGTACGCATGTGTCCTCGTCGACGATAATCTGGCAGGGTGCTTACGCCAAGCAGGTATGCAATCGCAATCTTGCGAGCGCCAAATGAAATCACATGTTCATTCATTTGAATGGATGAAATTACTTTATTATCCTGTTCCTGTAGTAGACAGGTGCCCTGATCAAACAGGGTTTTGAAATAATAAGTCAGATAATTCTGGTTCTGGCTGGGATAGCTGGCTTTCCATAGCTCATAGACCTGTTTTTTATCTTCTAATGATGCTTCTTTAATCATCACTGTCATCTACACTCTCTGTAAATTCTACATCGATGATGTCATCGCTTGATGATGAAGAATGATAATATCCAGTATCATTGCGATCATCATAATAGGTTTGATCTTGTTCCATTTCATCCAGCTGTTTTTTTACTTTATGTCTTGCGTAAATACCATATATCAAAACAGCAATCACCAAAATCGCAAGCCCTGTTAATAAAATAGGGGCAATCCAGATAACTACCGCAATAATTGCGACAAATATTAATAATGAAATCAAAGTTTCCATATATCCACCAACTTTCTGTTTTTATTATACAGGAAACCTGTAAGATTGACAAACAAAGAGAGAGTATTTCACTCCCTCCAATTAAAAAATTCTTTTTCATGCACTTCCAGTGCTTTTGCAATCGTTTCTATTACCCGTAACGTGACATTTCGTTTTCCGTGTTCTATTTCCGAAATGTAATTCTGATGGAGGCCACATCTTTTGGCTAATTCCACCTGCGTAATACAACGTTTTCTTCTTAAGAGCTTTACATTCACTCCAAAGCGGGCTTCAATACGCATGGGTGTTTCTATAATGTCTTCTTGTTTCTGCTTACAGTTCTTCAACTCCTTTGGCAAAGCAGAGGAAGTGACCAGTGGTTTATGTTCCATAGTCCTCCCTTACCTTTCTTTAGTCGTATTGTAACATAAAACAGCCAAAAGAAAAACTATTTTTAATCATTTTTTTGCTTTTTTTTGTGTAAAAAAATGAACAGAAAAATACACCATACACAGGATAGTATAAAAAGGAAAATTGGTGCATTTTTCGCATGTGCCTTCTTAACAATAGGATCACTTTCAGGTGCCATAACGGTATCTGTTTTCTCTACATCTTCCATTTGTTTTTCATAAGTATATTCTGGATTTCTAATCTGGATATATGCCTCTTGCTGCTTGATGAGTTCTTCCTGCACAAGGGTATCATCCGCAAACAGATAGACTGGAAGAGGCGATGTAATTGCACTGGATGGATCTATTTCAATTGTGATTTTTTTCGCTGATGACAACAGGTCACAGGTTTTATTCCAGACAGCTTCATCTTTCATTTTGATGTTGAATAATGCAACAGGTACTTCTTCACCCTGAAGTTTTAATATGATTTCTTCGCTTTTACAAGAAACAAGCTCACCATGATAGCTGGTGGCATGAAGAAAAGGAAAAAGCGCTAGTAACAGTAGGATTTTTTTCATAAGTTTCACCCTTACTATTCTGCGCCTTTTTTCTTATTTTATACTTTACTGCGGTATTGCTCCGCCATATCTTTGATTTTTGCCAAACGATGCTTCATCCCTGACTTGGAAATAGATTCCCCATATTCCTGTTCACAGAATTCACAAAGCTCCACAAGACTTGCCTCTGGCAGTTGTTTTCTTGCATTGACTACATGCTGCAGCTTTTCTGGTAAAGAGTCAATGCCCTGATAATTTTCAATCCATTCAATATCTTCCAGCTGCTTCTTGCCAGCTGCCATACTCTTCATCTCATTGGCCAGTTCACAGTTATCTAAACGTGTTAAAGAATTCATGAAATCCCGCTGGATACGACTGTCCTCAAAGGCAAACAGTGCATCACTTGCGCCAATACAACGAAGGAAATCACCAATCTTATCACTAGCCTTTAAATATACAACTTCCTGATTTCTGCGTTTGATATATTTCGCAGGCATATCAAAGCGAAGCATAAGCTTTTGAATAAACTTCGCTAAAGATAAAGATGTTGTACTAATCTCTAAATGATAATTGCTTTTATTGGGTGAATTTACACTTCCTCCCGCAAGGAAGGCACCTGCTAAATATGCTCTGGCACAACATTCCTTTCGCACCATTTTTGCGCTAGGATGCTCTTGCAGACCATCATCTGTCAATATTTCCAAATCACGCAGGATTTCCATTGCTTTATTTTTCACACGGATCATATAAACATTGTTTTTCTTTAATTTCATCTTTTTCAAGACAGACAGTTGTGTATCTACCTGATACATCTCTTTTAACATTTTAAAGATACGTTTTGCGGTGTTTGCATTCTCTGTTTGTACATGTATCTGCATACCTTCACTTGTGAAATTCATCGTCGCACACATTTGAATCAATGCGGTCAATTCCGCTTTCTTACAACAGGCATGCAACTCATTTCCTGCTATTTCGGCTTTTACTTCCGTAGTAAATGACATAGTTATTCATCCTTATCTAACCATTCCTGAATCACATCACGAATCTTATTGGAATCATGACGGATCAGTTCATCTTCAAATGATAAAACATCTCTTTCCAATATCTTATAGGGATGATTTTCTTCTGCGATTTTCACAGGTTCACTTCCCATTTCTTTATATTTATATAAGATTTCTTCACTTGCACGATTGGTATGAGTAATGACCACATCAACCGCACCTGGAAAGCTGTGTTTTTCAATTGCTCTTACATGATCTTCCAATGAGAAACCATCTGTTTCTCCCGGCTGTGTCATGGCATTACAAAAATATATTTTTTTGGCTTTATTCATACGTACTTCTTCACTGATGCCATCCACAATCAAATTAGGCATGATTGACGTATATAAACTGCCAATCCCATATACAATCAAATCTGCTTCATGTATCGCCTGTAAAGCTTCTGTTGTCGGCTCTACCTTGGTTTCATAAAAAACATGATCAATATGGTTATTGAAAGCTGGTATATTGCTTTCTCCACGTACAATCGTACCTTCCTCCATCATCGCATATAAAGTGATGATATCCAAAGATGAAGGTATGATTTCACCTTTTACATTTAAGAATTTTGAGAAGGTGCGAATAGCTTCCATAAAACTGCCTGTCGTCTGCGTTAAAGCGGTCAATATCAGATTTCCCAGATTATGTCCGCCAACATCGCTTTCCTCTCCATCAAAACGAAAATTCATCAGACTGGTAAAAATCGTTTCCTCCTGTGCCATGGCGCACATGACATTACGTACATCTCCCATAGCCGGGATATGAAACTGACGGCGTATTCTCCCAGTACTTCCACCATCATCCGCTACTGTAACGATTGCACTCAGATTGATATCCTTGATTTGTTTCAATCCACGCATCATTACAGAAAGGCCGGTTCCTCCTCCGATTACTACAACGTTTTTCATCTAGTTATCCCACTTTCTTGTCCCTATGTGACTTATAGCAGTGAAACTGATCTTTATAATGATCATACAGCCAGTTGGTGATAGATACACTGCGGTGATGTCCACCCGTACATCCGATACCAATCGTTAAATGGTTTTTCTTTTCATTCTTATACTGTACAAACATATAATCCAGGAATGCTTTCAGTTGTCTGATAAATTCCTTCGTCTGATCAAAGCTCATCACATATTCATAGACAGGTGCGTCATCTCCTGTCTGATTTTTCAGTTCTTCTATATAATATGGATTTGGTAAGAATCTGACATCAAAAATAAGATCCGCATCTAATGGAACCCCATGTTTATATCCGAAGGATACAAAGGAAATAGAGAATACTTCATGACTGTTTAAAGAAAGTTTTTCCATCAGGACGGTTTTTAATTCCTGCTGGGATAACTTGGTGGTATCAATATGCAATACCGCACGTTCATTTAATGCATCAAACATATCACGTTCTACTTCTATCGCTTCTTCTAGCGTATTCGCTTTCTTGAATAACATCATTGGATGATGTCTTCTTGTAAATTTATAACGCAGCAGCAGCTTATCATTGCTGGCATCTAAGAATACCACACGTACATTCACATCAATATTTTCAAAATACTGAAGAAATTTAGGATAATCTAGTGCTGTTGTTGCCAATGCGATATTGGTATATCTTGGATCTGGTTTTGTATTTATGATTTCACCTAAAGAATCAATCAGCTGAACTGGAAAATTATCAATACAATGATATCCCATATCCTCCAAGATATTCATCGCAGTCGTTTTTCCGGCTCCTGACATTCCGGTTATCAATACAACATTCTGTTCGTTCATAAGGATCACCTCACCATAAGTTTACCACATGCGTGTAAGATGTGCCATATTTAATCTGATGTTATATGGATTATTGAATATCTGTGATGCTGTATTTCCCATTTTGTTTTTAAGAAACAAAAACTTGTATTGTCCTATAATTCCCTATGCACCCCTAAAAGTGCCTAAACAAGCCTATATACTACCTATACTTTCCTATCCAAAAAGTCGGTAAATATGTGGCGTTCGTCCATTTGTCGTCCAATGAGCATAAAAAAAGAGCCCTCCGCCTATTTGGCGTGAGGGTTCTTTACATTACTAGGCGATGTCAGCGGTTCTTACCCAGCTCATGATTTCTTTCAGTAAGACTTTACCGCTCCCAATCTGGTAAATAGTATAACTTTGATTTTTAACCCAATCCGGGATAGTTTCTCCCGTTGCGTAGGACTCAGCCGTGTTTTTTACTTTTACGACTTTTCCGACGAATAAGCCACTACCTGCGTCTGCTTGTCCCACAAGATCAGCGGTTCTTACCCAGCTCATGATTTCTTTTAGCAAGACTTTTCCATTGCCAACTTGCATAACTGTGTAGGCTCGATCTTTTACCCAGTCTGGGATAGTTTCTCCAGTAACGTAATTTGTCGCTGAGTTTTTGACCTTTACCTTATCTCCGGCTTTAACTCCACCTGTGCTAGGTGTTGGGGCTGGCTCTGGCTTAGGTGCTGGGGCTGGCGTCGGCTTAGTATCTACCTTGTGGCCCATTGACGCTAAGATACCTGGGTAGTCTTTGTAGGCAATGTTCATATCTGTGCGAGCACTAGATCCGCTTACGACTCCGTCGCTTGTGTACTGCCACATACCGCAGTCCATAGACGGCGCACTAATGCCCCAATGTGCCAGCCATGCGTCGATACTGTCGATTAGACCCGCGTTTTTTGCGCGTAAACGGTCGAACCAACTCTTGCTCATGTAAAGGGTAAGATAATCTCCTGCACCCTCGATCGTATCTTTAAAAATTCTGATTGTGCGCAGGTTTTGGCTATCGCCTACGCCATTACGCGCTTTCCAGCCGTCCGCGTCCTCCATGTCTAAGTTAAGAGGATAAGTGTAGCCGCCTAATTCGTGCGCTAAGGCTAAAAACTTAGTGGCCTCTACTTTTGCGTTAGCGTCATTGTCCGCATAAGAATAGTGGTATAAACCGAATGGCATACCTACTCTTTTACATTCGGACACATTACGACGCACTTTAGCGTCCTCCGTAAAATGCCCCCAGCTAGCGCGTAACATTGCAAACTCGATACCGCTATTTTTGATAGCCTCCCAGTTTACGTTACCATTGTGTTCGCTGATGTCAATACCTTTGTAACTCATATTAAAGTCCTCCTTTATCTTTCTCCGGATCTTCTTCCGGTAACTTCATCATTTCGTCGTAAAGAAACTCTCCGTGTCCATTTCCTCCATGGCTATGGTAGTATTTAAACTTCGCTTGTAGAGTTTCTTTGAGAAAGCCGGGCATATACCCTTTCGCGGAATATTCCCGGTGCATATCGTATAGACACTGTTTAATGTCGGCGATATTAAGCTCGATCATTTGGTTAATCTCTTTGCTTTGGATCCTGTCTACTTCCTCTAACATTTCGCGCCTTTGTTTATCAAGTGCTTTTTGTTGTTCGAGGTCTTTCTCTTTAAGTCGCATTTTCATTTTGCGGTTTTCTTGTAGTATCCATATTCCGTAACCTATGAGCCCAGTAGCGAGCGATGTCGCCACGGTAGTGATAAGAGCATCCATGGGTGGCTTACTCCTTTTTATCACTCACTAAAAGGATCGCCTGGAACGTCTGATATGCCTCAACTAAGTATTTTATTGCTGCTCTTCCAATAGTTGCTACGATAGCCACGACAGTAACGGTCTTTCTTACCTCGTCGGCTAGCTCTGGCACATAAGCGCTAAAGTATGCCATAATCGCGTCTACCGCTAATACAAGCATGAGGGTTCCCAAAACCAGCACTAAAGCCTTTTTGATTGATAGCCCAATCCTTGACTTGTCAAATACACCATGTAGCACCTCAATGTTTAAATATAAGGAAAAGAGCACGTTTGCTACAAACACAAGCAAATAAACACCGTAAGCGTATAGGACATTAAGCATATCTGCCGTATATAATTCCATACCATTACCTCCTATACTTTCTTAGGCGCTTTTTCGCCTGTGATTTCTTTGTATTCCTCCGCATTCAGCAGTCCGTGATTGTAATAAAAAAGCACGCCGTCTTTATCCAGCCTGCCGTCGTCATACAATCTTTTTAATCGTCTAAACATCATACTGCACCTCCCGTAGTAATCAACTCTGGCACAAGTACCAGTAGATCGTCGATAGCCGTATTTGCGTCAGCCACACGCTGAGAAAGGATAGCGATGTACTCGTCTTTTGAGTATTCTACTTCATCGTAGCTATAACCTTTAAAGCCTGGCATTTCCTCGCTACCTGGCTCGTCAATAGCAACAATGTTAGAGCGCACATACGCCCTTTCTTCTGTGAGCAATAACGGCTCTACATTTTCGTTAGCCGTTCTCACACCTCTTGTTTCTGTCATGTTTGTTTCCACCTTTCTTTTCTTGAGGATCATATAAGCTACGAGCGTACCACTCTTCGTAACTTATACGTTCTTTTTCCTCATCGGTTAGTTTTAGTATCTGTCTTTCGTAATACTCCCGCATTGACTCCTCAAGCGGTGCCATGTATTTCTCGTACAGCCTAAAACTGTCACAATACTTCAACCACCCTTTGTAACTGTTAAAAGAGCAATAGTCGGTATAAGAGATACGTCCGCCGTTTTCTATTTTCCTTTTTACGCTTCGCATTTTACGTTTTAAGTTTTTGGCTGTACTTTTACGCAAAAGCACGAAGTCCTTAAAAACCCGATAACCTAAGAAGTCAACACCTCTTATATTCGTAGGGAAAACTTGCCAGTTATCCTTTACCGTGATACCGAGTGTTTCGCTAGCATAAGTGTTTATTTCCTCATAAAGATCATGCAGAAACTCCTTGGACTCGTGAAGTATAACCATATCGTCCATGTACCTAAAGTAATGCTTGATACGTTTATCCTCTTTTAGCCAATGATCCAGAGAAGAAAGATACACGTTTCCGCTATATTGGCTGATGTAATTTCCTATAGGTATGCCTATTTCTCCCTCCGTACTGTCGATAATCTCGTCCAAAGCCCATAGCAGATCCGGGTCCTTAAACCGACGCCTATAGGCTTCTTTGAGCTTTCTGTGTGGGATAGATTGATAATATTTTTGCATATCCAATTTTAAGCAATACTGCGTACCTTGTACGTCGTTATTGAGCTCCTTTTTGAGTTTGAGTAGGGCTTTGTGCGCCCCTCGCCCTGGTATCGCCGAGTAGGTATCGTTTGTCAGCCCTTTGATAAGTATAGGCTCAAAGATAAGCATAATAGCCCACTGCACAATACGATCGGGATAATAAGGTAGCTTGTAAATAAGACGTAGTTTATTTCCCTCTTTACGCTCAAATATGGTATATTCGGACGTTTTAAATGTCTTGTTCAATAGTGTTTCTCGTATCGCTGAAAGATACTTTTCTGGGTCTTGATCCACCATTTTAACCTCGCGATAAAATGCCTTGCCTTTACGCGCTTTCTTGTGTGCTTTGCGTAAGTTTTCCATACTGCATATCTCGCTCCACAGATTTCCATATCTTTTCATTTAGACGTGATAATTCCTTTCTCTATGTGCAAATGGCCGAGCGTTCGATCCACCGTAAGGCGAACTACTAACACGGCCCTTTTTCTTTTTTGTGTTTTGCCAAGAGGCAAGGCACAATGTCTTTTTAGCCCGCATTTTGATTTTATTACTTTTGCACATTTTGCACGTGGGCGCTGATGTTACGATTACGATTAGACGCTGCATTATTCAAATTCAAATAGCCCGCTCCGGCTTGAGAGCTGTTATTCCAGTTGCCGCTGAGCAGAGCCGCCGAAGAGGCGCACAGCTGAGATCGAGACAATATGCCTATAAATTTGTGAGCTGCTTAGCTCGCTTGTTTAATCTTCCGGTTTATGGGATCCATTCCCGGCGGGCACATAGAGCACGCGGGCGCTGAAGGTACGATAACGAGCAGACGCCGCATCATTCAAATTCAAACAGCCCGCCCCGGCCGGAGAGCCGTGATTCCAGCTGCCGCCGAGCCGAGCCGCCAGCCAACCTTTGTAAGAAGTATTACGATAGAAGTAATCGCATAAGCCCCAGTTGTCGGCTGCCTTAGTCTCGGAAGCGATAAACATAGCGTCCATGTCTCCGTTAGCTTCATAGCAGAACGCACTTACATAGCCCTCCGTTTCAGCCACGGAGGCATTGAATTTTTTATATGGGTCAGTGCCGATATTGTCCGCATATCCATGATCCGCATAATAGATTTCATGAACATGGTTAGCAGAGTCTCTATTTACGTTAATACCCTCCAACCATTTCCAGATATTACCCCATGTATTTTCTTCCCCACGATATGACACTGATACTTTACCATTAGTCCCCTCAGCCATACCAGAGGCATTACCTAAGCCTGTTGTATAGCCAGTCTTGAGCGCGTAATTGACGCTATCTTCAACCCACGGTAAGTCTACTACTCCTCTACCAATCATTTTTTGAGTGTCAAAGGTGTTATATTCAATTAAAAACAATAGCAAACTGGAGTAAGCAGCGAAACAGTCTCTTAGCTGCCAACCTGCTCCCCTTTTTTGTGCTAGTGTTCGGCTATTGGTTCTCGTTAGGTTTTGTGAAGATCCGCTCGCGGGTTTGGCATTTGCGATAGACCCGAATACATCTGCGGAAAAATCGGCCACCTGCTCGTCCTCAAGTAGATATTTGCCTGTGGACGTATCAAAGATACAAGCGTCATATGCGGATAAATAAATAAACTCTTTTGTTTCTCCATTTCGTACAAAAGCAGGGTGTACCTTAAAGCCTGGTTTTGGGGCTTCGCTGATATATGCCCTAAACTTACGCATATGATAGCCCTCTCCATTTGCTATAGGATCTAAAGTCAGTGGTACAATCTTATAGTAGTATTTAGGCTGTTCTACCATTACCTGCGCAATCGTTCCGGCTGGATAAGTTGTACCGTACTTGGTAATTGCAGCAGTCGTTTTTCCAGTTTCGCTATAGCCTGCTTCCCCCCTATAAGCGAGTACGGTACCGTCGTCTGCAACATTACAACGACGTCGTTTATAAGGCAGGATATTGTCAAATGAAGCCCCAGGAGTTAGGTTTTTAGACGCACCTAAGCGCGTAAACTTACGA
Organism: [Eubacterium] hominis; assembly: GCA_014337235.1. Classification (GTDB taxonomy): domain Bacteria; phylum Bacillota_I; class Bacilli_A; order Erysipelotrichales; family Erysipelotrichaceae; genus Hoskinsella; species Hoskinsella hominis. The sequence continues at coordinate 18,816 of CP060636.1, forward strand.
TTAGGTAAATCTACCTCCACACCGTAAACGCTGTCGTCTGTAAGCCCTATGGCGTCCTTGATAACATTGATCTGATCCTTTACTCCGTTAAGCATACTCACGGTTGCATAAGCGCCAGAGTCCACCTGCATAGTGACATTAGCGCTATTGCCTACCTGGATAGTTAAGCCCACCTCTAAACTTGAGGCGTTAAGGCCGTTGTCTGCCGGAAACCAATCCCCCGTACCCTGCTTAACTGGTGCGATAGCGTACAGGATCTCTCCGTCTGTAGGATCCGTCGCATAGAAGCCAAAGCACCCTACCTTGTAGCCTGTTTTAAGATCCTTATTACTTACGGCTGCCGTAATATCAATGTAGACTTTATCTCTAATTTCTACGTCGGAAATAGAGGTTTCCTGCTTGATGTCTGGTAAGACTGTAAGAGCCTCAAACACTGAGCTAGCCGTACTGTCTGCGTACTCTTTGCTTGACACTTTCATTTTTGTAAATGAGGTGTTTGTACCCGCCCCTATCTTAGCCATAAGGGCTCTACCTTTGTTTGTGATATAAGTTTTATTAAGTTCCATGTGGTCCTCCTAATTTTTTACGATATGAGTTTTCACTACAGCCATTGCTGGGCGTAGCGTCTGCTCTGTTTTAAGTCTTTGGATCTGGCTATCTGTAACCCGTTTTATGCTTGATGTTGCCGTGGTGGCTGCTGGATACATATCTAGCGATCCGTTAATTGTTTCGACAATAGCGTCCAGGACACTTTTTTCAATCCTTACACTCATCGTCGCACCAGGTAAGGCAGTTAAGGTAGTTTTCCCTTTAGGCGTTATTCCGTCTACAACTCGGTAGACGTGTCTAAACTTAGTGGCCGCCGCGAAGAATGTACCACCCTCGCTTTTTGCTGGTAAATGGTTATGGATATAAAAACCTATGTGTGCTGGTAGCATAGTGTATAAAAGATCGTATAGCACGTCTAACATACCTTTTTTACCTATGCGGACTTTTAGATCCATATAAAAGTTATCTAGGTCGCTAGTTATGGTAAACTCGCCATTGTCGCACATTTCTATAAGATTGTTTCTAAGCACTCTAATAGTGAAAACCGTTGACGTAGTCATTTTCGATAGGATCCTCTTACGCCTTGTCTCAAGATCTATAGACGCGTCCGACACAAGGCCTAGCATACGTTCAAAGCGTGCTACACCTTGCTCGTTCGCTGTTTGTGCGAAGTTGTTCGCAAGAACCTGTAGCAGTTCCTCTCTTATATGACCGAGCATATAAGAGATAGCGTCCGCCAGTATGTCGATTTCCCTAACACCGTCGTAGCAAGGTGGCAGGTAGGTTTTAGGATCTAGTATGTTATTAGCCATTTATACTAATCGCTCCCAAGATAGGTAACTCCTGTAGAGCCCCAGTCTCCTTTAAGACTAAATCATTCGCGGAACCGTCTATTTTTACGTCCGATATATTAGCTACGCCTAAGATACCAGAAACGGCTACGATAATACGTGATGTATAAACTATAGTGTCATACGTATGCGTTGTCTCATTTAAGACGCCCCATTCTTTCCGCATTGTTATAAAGAGTTTCTCAAGTTCAGCTTTAATGAGTGGCTCTAGCTGTGCTACTGTGTAGCCGTTCAATACCTGTAATTTAAAACTTATAGGTATTGAACGCTCTACTGGAGTAGTTACGTGCACTGTATGAAAAATTGGCGCCATGCCTAGTCCGGTACCCTGGGACCCGTTGATTTCTGGGTCTATAATGTCCTGTAAGGTCTTGACAAGATCGGCACTTATTTTTCTATAACTTGGTCCGACGATAGATAGTAATACGTGTCCGGACTTAGGATAAGCCCTATGGACTTGTACTTCCCCTACACCGTCCAATTTTTTTACTTCTTCGTCGTATTGCCCCACGTTTCCACCGAAAGAGTTTCGTTTAAAAGTGTCGAGGTATCTTTTCTTGAGATCCTCATCGCTTTCCACGTCTCGCGCCTCTCTGTAGTCTCCGATAACTTCCGCGGTGGCTAGGGTGTCAATGTAAGAGATCGGTATTAGCGGTCCGTAGTAACTATTTCCGACCGTCCCAGCCGTTTCGCACTCTAGCATATACTCGCCAGGTGTATCCATAGGACCGACAACCGAAAAGATTAAACCGTCCGCAGAGTCCACAGCAGAAAAGCGAGTGCCATTAGCTATGCCAATAGCCGCACCTTTTTCTGTGGTAAATCTACCTTTTTTTATTGCCTTAGTAGCAGGATAGCGCGTTATGGCTTTCCCAGCTACTAACATATCGGCATATTCCCCGTAGGTTGTTTCTATGTAAGTTGCGTCCTCAATCTGGGCGCCCTCCATAGCGACATATAAAAGAGGATTTGCCGCAGAGGCGATAGTGTCATAGATAATAGATCCAGTTCGGCGATCAAATTCGGCCGGCACCTTTTCTAGCCCCATTTCTATTAGCCCCTGTAAAGTTAAGTTCTTTAGACTCATTTTTTAATTCTCGCCTCCGTTCCGATTTCGATGTCCCCATACAGGGTCGCAACCGTAAAACTTAGTGTAAGCATATCGTTTGTAGGATCGCCTACTTTAAAATCGTTGACACTGAGCACTCTTTCGTCCTGTAGCAACGCGTCCGAAATAGTTCTTTCAATGTCTGAGGCAATAAAACTAAAAGACTTGCCTATAAATCGGTCTAATTCAACACCATAATTTATACCCTCGTCTGTACCATATACAGGATAACTCGCACGCTCTGTAGAGAGTATCTTATATATCGCCTGTCTCATCGCCTCTCTGCCGTCAATTACGCCCGTTATACGTTTCGTATCCGGGTCAAGCCTATATGTCTTAGACGGCATGAGTTCATCGTCGTAATCTGCTACGACTTCTGCTATGGCTGGTCCTGGCATGATACTTTAATATCCAATCTGTCGCGGTATAGGATCATATAGGCTTGACCCTCCGCAACTCTTAGCATTACTAACTTGTCGGCGACTTCCAGATCGCCCCAAAGGGTAACGCTTATCTTGTGCCCGCCTGCTTCTCCGCATTCGGCTGTTGGCTGAATACTAAAACCCCCCGACTCTTTGGTTTTTAGATTGCTAATTGTTTGGGATCCTGCGTCGCTAGTATCCTTTCCGTCAAGTTTGTGCTTATGATCTTTTAAGGTAATATCAGCAATGCCGTGAGAATGGTTCTCCTGTGATACTTTGCTCACAGAAATACCGTGCTGGTGTGAATTTATTGAAATATTGAAACCTGCCTTTTTACAAAAGGGAGAAAGTATAAGAAACTCCTCCGTCAGTTCCAGGCGATTGTCTACAAGAACCGTAAGAGGACTTGTACTTTTTACCACGCCATATACAACGTCTGTATTTTTTGTGGCAGGGTTTGCTTTCTTACTTACTTGTTTCATACACTGTATAAGTTTATCTCCTGCTGGCATTAGATAAGCACCTCCAGTTCCATAGTGTGAGTGTCATTTGTGATTTTGTGCACGCAACTACTACATATAACATATTGATTATACGGCACTACTGTTTTTAGGTCCTCTATGAGTAAAACGAAACTACGCCCTGCTTTAACTTTAAAATTTCCAACACAGGTAGGTAATTTAAGCGTTCTTTTTGGCTTATTGTAATACTCTAATAGTGTTGCTGCTCTTGTGCGTATTTGCGCGTCGTTCATGCTCTCCTGGACTGTTTCATAGTATTGTAATGTGCCCCACCTATCAATATTTGTAGAGTCTTTCTGTATATAGATCTCTCGTTTCTTTGTTTCTTTATTTTCCTTAACAAGTTTGACCTGGTTATACGTGTCGCTGTCAATACTTGTAGTATAGGAAAAAGTAGACATAAGAGACCTATCGCCTATGGCTAGGTTAGTGCGTTCATCATATAGATCTAAAAACTCAAGCACTCCCCAGTTATCCCGGATAAAGTACCACAGGTTAGTATCTATTAAGGTCTTATCTAGCGCATAAGCGATCATATCTGCATACGTTTTGTTGTCGTTCACACGCTTAGCGAGTATATGTGCACTTTTGGCTACTAACTTATACTTGAGGTTATATCCCTCACATATCTGCTTAAATATATCGCTAGCGGTTGCATTCTTTGTAATAAGTGTGTCTTTGCATTGTAAATAACGGATCTGATCGTAAGCTGTTATCTTACAAGACCTGTTTTGGTCTACATCAAATTTAAAGACATACCCGAAAAAAAGTTTTTCGTTTTCGACTTTTACAGTAACCAAAGCCCCAAGAGCAACCCATTCTAGGCTATCTAACGGCTTTAGATCAAGAGTAAGTTTTCCGGGTTTAATTTCTAAATAGGTCGTGACCTCAATAGAGTTCACGACCTGCGTAATGTTTAAAGCTATAGGCTTTCCGTTCTTTGTTTCCGAATGCTGTATAATAACTTCTACTTTGTCGGTTTTCATTACACTACTTCCACCGCCGAAGCCAGTACCCAACCCTGCCAGCCACCGGACATAGTCGTAACGTGATATGGGTGCGATCCGCTCTTATTTATAAAGTTGATTTTCCCCCGAAAGTTACGCCTCCATTGTCCAGGACCCGCACCGTATGAGTCTCTATGCAACTGCCCATTTACTATTACCGTACAGCCTGCGTAAACTGATTTCTTAGCAGGCGGAGAGGGTGCAGGCTTGGTAACGCTAACACTCGTATTTACGTTTTTAGTCTTAGGTCTGCCAGAGCCATAGTCAGTTATCTTAACCTCTTTGACTTCATATGGTTGGTATTCTTTCAAACCCAATTTATAGTATATCTCTCCTTTGGGTCCAGCGTGGACGCCATACTCAAAGGTTTCTACACCACATAGGAGGTTGATTTTAGTATCGGAAACAATAAAGCGACACGGTTTTCTTGCTTTCCGTATCGCTTCGATAAAGTCTATATAAAAATTGGGGCTCTTAAAGTCCCCTTTCGTTAAAACATAACTTGCGTCCTTACTAGCAGGAAAGAAACAGTCAAACTCTAGCGTAGCCAGTTTCGGACGTTTAAGCATATTGATTTCTCCAAGTGATACGATCTCCGTCGTTTCGTTATTCCCGTCCCGGCAGAGGGTTATCTCTTCCGGGTTCACGGGAAAAGCGATGACGCGGTTATCGTATTCCATAAACATTTCTACCATGCTATCACTCCTCTAGTATAGTTTCAGCCAGAGCTTGCTCTGTCATATTTTCGATTGCTTCCATAATCTTATCGACGTCCGCATTTTCGTGTACGTCTCCAAAGGTTACGGACATATTAGGCTGTAAGGTCGTAAATTTATTGATATACTTCGTAGAGGCTATATCCTTGAGCATTTTTATGTCCTCGTCGGACAGTTCCACGTCGTCCTCAATCTTTTTAACCTTGTCTATCTTACCGCCCGCTATAGTAGGGTTACTTGCGGAGTCAGCGAGTGCCCCTAACTGATCGCCTAAGTCGGACATATCTGGGATACCGAGATCTCCTAAGCCATTAAACCAGTCGCCTATATCACTTTCGACACCAGCGCCCCAGTTATAGCCGTTGTTGAAAGAGTCCCCTATATCCTTGAAACCTCCGTAGTCTAGGACGTTATCGTCCCAGCCTGTAGGTTTTTCTCCGATCCAGGAGTCTACATCGTTCTTAGCACTTTGCAAGGCGCTTAACTGGCTAGATAAGGCGCTGTCTGTATAAGTCATTTCATCGACTTTACCAATATCTACGCCAGGTAGTTTATTAAGCAAGTCGATTAGATCATTTACCGCACCTATCGCCTTATTAGCCGCCCACACAAACGCATTGGCTAATGACGTTGCTAAGTCGTCTACGCTCTCTACGCCACTTATGCACATATCCAGGATACCCTTGGCTATATTCCCTACGGCTAACTTGGCTGCATACTCTGGGTTGTTCCATATACGAGCAAACCAATTTATAAACCAGGCTATCACATTGTAACAAGCCATAAAGATATTGTAGATAATTGCACCTAAGGCGAAGAAAACACCAGCCACGATACCCGTAGCACTTATAGAAGTACCCGCGAACATGTTCAGCGCTCCTACCACAGCATAAATAAGCACGATAAGAGCGATTATAGCCAATATGATCCAAGTAATAGGGCAAGCCAACAACGCAGCGTTAAGCCCCCACTGGGCCGCAGTTTCAGCGAGAGTAGCGTCGCTCGCTAACCACATCGCCGCCATTTTGATATTTTCCGATAGCGCATGAGCGCCATTGGCAATCGTTGAGGCAACTGTGGCGATCTTACAGGCTATCAATGCGGCCGCGTATAGACCAAAGGCTGTCGCTAGTCCAATAGCAATAGGGGCTATCCAACTAAGGTTACTGCGCAGAAAACCAAGTGCCTCGCTCAAGAGTTTAATCGCTCCAATGGCAAGGTAAGCGGCTCCAGTAATTACCCCACCTATTGCGTCTGCGATGATTTGTATATCTTCGCCGTTTATCATTTCTGAAAAGGAGTTTGACACTGCTTGAAATTTTGCGGCGGCCTCATTTTGTATAAGGTTCATTGCTTGTCCGAATGTCATAGGCATTTTGGCAAATTGCGCGTTTACTTCGCCTGCGCAGTCCACCATGGCTCTTTTAATGACGTCCGCGGTAATTGCACCGTCGGAGGACATTTCTTTCAGTTTAGCTCTTGATACGCCCATTGACTTAGCTATTGCGTTTGCTAACATTGGTGCGTTTTCGATAATGGATCTAAACTCATCGCCCTGTAGACGTCCAGAGGCTAGGGCTTGGTTTAACTGATACATAGCCGCACTGGCTTCTTGCGCCGATGTACCGGAAACAACAAACATCTTGTTTAGTTGTTCCGCAAATGCGATAGCCTCATCGTTAGACTTAAAGCTGTCGCCCGCCAGCAAGTTAAGTTTTGCTACTGTATCGGCTAAATCTTGGTAAGATCCTCTCGACCTATTAGCCGCTGCCATGATCTTACCTTGTAACTCGGCTGTTGTTTGTGATCCGTCATTTATATTATTTAAACGAGCCTGTATCTGGCTTAGATTATCTAAATAAGCAGCGGATCCACTTACTGCCGACCATGCTTGGCGAGCAAGACTGAGACCTGCCGTAAAGTTTAACAGCCTCATGCCATTTCCTGCCCGCTGAGCAGTTTCTCCCACATCGCCAAGGTTCTTCTCTAACTGCTCGGCCTCTTTATTTGCTCTGTCGAGCTGCTCTTTCATTTGTTGACCGAAATTATTCGATCCTAACTGTAGAGCCTGGTAATCTACTCCTGCAAGGGCCTTAGTTACTTTGAGCCCCTCTACATTTACGCCAGCCGCATTTTGTTTAGCCTGCGCCATTGCTGCAGAAATAGCTCTACCCGCATAACTGCCTTGACTTCCAGCAGTCATAAAAGAGCTTGCTAGATCATTTGGCGCTCGTATTCCGTTTATGGATCGCTCCAATTTTTGCGCCGCTGCGTTAGCTTCCTCCGCCTCTTTTGTAAGAGGGGCAAAGATCCCCTGCGGTGTATTGGGCGCGATAAACATACTTGCCGGAGGTGTTCCTGCGGTCTGGGCCGTAGAAACTCCAGACGTAACGGCACTTTGAGCAGGCATAGCACTTTTGTTCAAAGCGTTACTCTTTGCAACGTCCACAGATACATTTACGTGCTTATTGTTCAAAGTGTCGAGTTCGTTCTGCATTTTTATAACGTCATTTCGCGCTGCGTTGATTGCGGTCTGTGCTTGCTTAATACCCGTAGTATCTCCCATAACACCCGTGCTCGCTTGATCCACTGCCTCCATGACCGTTAGCGTTTTTTGCATTGCGGTTAGCATTTTATTAAATACGGGCGACATACGATCTTGCATGGTTATAGCATTTCGTATAGTTGCCATATCTTTTACCTCTAATTACCCTTTCGGGCTTTCTTTTCTTCCTTTGCGATTTCCTCAAGAAAAGCGATAACCGTAATCTTTTCCCTTAGAGAAAGACTCATGTACTTACTCGGTTCCCAGTTAAAACGCTGGAGACACACATATGCGTACCAAGTATCGGGGTCTTTCTCTTTTAGGAGTTTTTTACTTCGTCTTTAAGCTCCTCGGTGTCTTTGTCAAAACCGCTTAACTCCTGGATAAAGGTAGCCAGGTTAATAATTTCGCCAGGACGAAGTAATTTCTTAACAGCCTCTTCTGGAGAAATGACTCCCGCTTTTTTAACGAAGTCCGCCGCTTTGAAATTTGGACTTACGCAGCTTTCAATAATCATACCGATATTAAAGCCCATGCTGTCATAAGTGATTTTTCCCTTACGATATGTTTTAGTGTAGCGTTTCTGTAGGGCTTCGTATAAGTCCGCGTCCATTGCCTTGATTTTAAAGGTAAACGGGATACGGTCAGAGATTTTAACCTCGTCCACTAAGTCCACAGGATTATTAAGCAGAAACTCTTCTAGGCTTCCTGCTTTGTTTTCGTTTACTTCGATTTCTTCGTTTGCTTTATTTGCTTTATTTGCCATTTTATGGTCCTCCTTATAAAAAATCAAAGGCTCGTAATTTACACGAGCCTAGAAATACGACGGTTTTTTAAACGTGTTTAGCACGTCCATGTCGCTAAAGGTAAAGTCGAAATCTTCCTCTAAAGCTGCTGAGTCCGTGTCAAACTTAGCCAAGAGGATCTTATCCATGTTACAGCCCCTTAATACGGTAGTTTGTTTTCCTACTGAGCTGTTTTTATCCTCATTTGTGATAATCATGTCGAAGTCGAAATCTTTACCCTCTTTTGCTAATCTTTGAGCCAGCACGACGAACATAGAGGACATATGATAAATAGTACAGCTTCCTGTACCCTTGATCGTTTTTAGTTTGCTCTGTTCCCAGTGTGACCCAGCCACAGGCAACGCCTCTTTATTCTTTTCGAGGAAGGCTTCTACATTCTTTACCTGGAATAGCGTTTCAAGATTTCCCTCAAGTTCAATTTGTACGAAACCCTGCCCGCCATTGACGGTATCTTTTAAATCTAAGATAGTCATGTTTGCACCTCCTTAGTTTACGGATACAGTCATGTATAGCTTTTCCATGCTATCCAATGGCTGTATGGCTACGTTTACGACGATTGAGTCGATACTATCTCCGTCTAAGACCTCCACGTCCTCACTTGTAAAGTTTTGGATCGCTTCCATGTTTTGGAGTTGAGTAAAATACTTAATAATTGCCGCTTTAAAAGCGTTTTTCCCTGCTTCGTTACGTGTTACTTTGCCCAGGAAACTGTTTTCAAAGGTAGAGCGGATAGTGTTCGCTACGTCGTCTAGTGTTCTTACCACTCTGTTTTTTTTAAAAGAGTCGCTTTTATCTGCTCCGACATTCACTAGAGTGTTAATGTCAGACTCAACTACGACGGCTCCGTCTTGACGATAGGAAAGCATAAAACAGCCAGACATTAGCCCGGCTTCGATTTCTTCGTCTGTTTTAGGATTGATAATCTCCTGTGCACCTGTAATCACTCTGTATGTGTTAGATTGATTGATAGGCGTACCTGCTGCCATTCCCGCTACTGTTCCTACAAAAGCGTCTATGTCTACCGTTTCGGCTTCTGTTCTGTATCCTTGGTCTACAGATATAACGCCCTCACAATCGGCTTGTGGGTAGTTGTTTACGACTGCAAACACCTTTTTCCCTGCGTCTCGTAGGGCTTTGATGTAAGTAGCCACCGTCCCATTAAGAGCCGCACCGTCCAGCCCGTATAAAGGTAAGCCCACGGCATTCCAAGCCTTTGACTTAATAGCTGCCAAAAAATTAGACATCGTGGACGTTGTGACAGAGGAGTCCGTTCCGCCGGTTAATTTAGTGCCGGCATTTACTTTTAAGGCACCCTGTCCCTCAAATGTCACAAAGTCGTTAGCCTGTAATTCTTCGATTGTACTTACTACCTGCTTGTCCTTGGTAGACGCTTCTAGCATTGTTACGACTTCGTACTTATCCTTTACGCTAGTAGAGTTTACCGCCACCGTAAGGCTGTTGCCCTTAGTGCCGCTGTACTTCGCCGTAATCTTTAGAGCAGTTTCTCCCGTTCCAATCGTAGCGCTTGCTTTAATACCGCCTGCCGTCAAAGAGTAAATCAATGCTTTAGACGCGTATTTCATCGCTTCGATTAGCGGTTGTACTGCTGGGTCGTCGATTGAGCACCCTAATTTCTTAGTGAAAGTGCCGTCGGCGATTTCTGTTGCCGTAAGCTCGACGACTTTATCGTCTGGACCCCAGCCTAGTGCTAGGGGCAAGGCGACGATACCACGATCACTCGCGGCGACGTTTGCATTTCTTACGGCCTTGATATTGATATATGCTCCTGGTCGGTTCTTTGTTTGACCGGTCCAAGTTCCTGCATTAGCCATTACCTTTTACCTCCTGTTTTTCTTCTATATCCTCCATGTAGGGATCCTGCTCTGTTACTATGCGTTTCCTAATTGTGTAACGCAGTAGCATGATAAGCGATCCGTCGGAGGTTTCGTAATCTGCCGACTCTGCTCTTGCGCTAAAATCTTCGTCGCGCACAAAGTCTAGTAGATCCTGTAACTGCCCTCCTATGAGGTCTAAATGAGTGCTTAGCTCATTCTCTGGCAGTTTGTTATCTGGCCTATATCGGACTTCGACAATAAATGACTGGCTGTATAGATCCATGCCTGCGCTTTTTTGTCCTACCGATAGATACCTAACAAAAAAAGTCGGGGCCTTTTGGTTGCTACCCGACTTATCTTTCAATATAGTGCAATGCGGAAACTCTTCTTTAAGCAGTTTCGTGATTGCCTTTTTAAGTGATATATTGCTATATTCCATTTACTGCACCCCGTGCTTTCTCAAGAAAAGTATAAATTCTTTCTCAAAGTCTGCGGGCATACGTTCCTCCAATTTTGCGATACTGATTGTAGCCATAAAATAGCCCTCGACCCATTTATCGCGCTTTTTAGTTGTATGTCCGAGTTCGACGTAGCTCGCATAATCGGCGTCATTGACGAGTGTAAAGCCTAGATTACCGCTTGATAACTTATAGACTTTGGTTATGCGCCACCTGCCGCGTAAATGTCCCGTTTTAACAGGAGTACGGTCTTTCGTAGCACCCTGTACCCACTTCGCCTCTTCAAGCAAAAAGTCGATAAGAAATGCCTCAAAGTCCTTAGCCATATTGGCGTAATTGTCGCACATTTTGGCAAAGTCCTTATGGTCAAGCATTTGTTTTCTCCAAAAGGACGACTTCCTGCGCCAGATCATATATAAAAGGCTTTCCTGCGCGCCCCTCGTAAGTTTGCACTTTTACGCCTCCTAGATATTGGTCCGCGATAAGTTTATCGCTCTTCTTTACTTCGATGTGCGGATCAAGAAAAAGTTTTACCCTCATATAGCACTCGTCTACATCGGGCGTAACAGTATCGCGTTCATCGGGTTTAAGCATAGATATGCGGCACGGTATATCGACTAACTCAGGAGATGGGTCTTGCGTTTCTCCTGTTGTTCCGTCGTCGTTGTCGATCTTGACGTACCGTATAATCGTGAGTTTATCTTTGTAAGTATTGCTTACGTATTTACTAAGTCTCATCGCCAAAAAACCCCCTTATAGGGAGCAAGGTCTTTTACATACTTTTTGACAACGTCGCTCACGTTTTCGCATACTTGACCCGCCGCTACGTTTAACTCTATAGTTGTGTCCCCTTGCTTAATGCTTTTAACCTTTGACTCGTCTATTTCGACGTCCTCTTCCGGAGGTGTAGGGTTTAGCATATCGTAAGTATCGGATACAATGTCAGCCAAGGTATATCTAAGATCATAAGGCAGGTTCCTAAGTCTGCAATAACGACTAACTACAATCGCCACGCGTTCGATTGACTCGTTAAGATCTTCCGGTTTCAAATTTTCTTTGCCCGGTTTTTTTATCACGATGTCGATTATAGAGTCTTTTAACTCTTTAGTTACCACCTTGTGCCTCCAATGCCTCTACCACCAAGTTCACAAGATCTTCATGTTTAGTGTTGGCATATTTAGGGATACCTAGCTCTTTTGCTTTTTGTTTAAGGTCATTGTAAGGCAACAAGCCTACACGAGCCGCCAAAGGCATAGCTGCGTTATCGTCTATGTTCACTGGCGCGTCGTCCTCATCTGAAAAGTCGTCAAGATCCTGCGGATCCTGTTTAGTGTCCGGAAGAGTTGGCGCCTCTAACTCTGCCATAGTGGCTTTATCGTTGATTACCGTTGGCTCTGCGGACTGTTTAGCCTCTTCGGGTAAATACCCTTGCTCCTTATAAAGAGCGTCGTAGGCGCGTACTGAGGCAAAGATACGGCGTCCATTTTTTACATAGATTGGCATTGTGTCGTCCTCCTGTTATTTTACGCTGATAACAGCTTTACCTGCGCGCACTGCTTGGCCTGTAGCGTCGATTTCCGCAACGATGATAACCTCTCCGGACTCTGCTTCAATTTCTGCTTTTCCGTCCCATGCTTTCCAGCCGTCTGTTCCGTCGGCTAATTCTTCATGGTACTTAGGCATTGTCAAGGAGTCCCCGATAAGGTACAACAAAGTATTTCCAGTAGTGGCCTCTGCACCTACGATAACGGTTTTGCCTGCTACAGATACGCTAGGATAAGACGCAATAGACATAATTCCTAATTGCCCTGGAGTCGTGTCTTTCGTTGCCAAAATAGCAAACGCCTTTTCATTTACAGGTAAAAACGCGAAGCGTGCTGTAACTTTAAGGGCGATCATGTCCTGCTCTGCTAAGCTCAAAGGCTTTCCGTCAGTCCATAAGGTATCTTGTAAGGTTGCCTCTTTTAGCACCTCATACTCTAAGCCTTGGTAAACACCTACCAATGACTTAGACCAGTCTCCGGCAAATAACTGAGCCTTTTCACGGTCAAATGACGCTTTACCTTTAGCAAACGTAATAGGTACGTTGTAAAACTCCCTAGTGTTTGTACCGTCAACGTATAACTGATTTCCGTCTCCATCACGTAGTTTACGCAAACGGTTTTTAATTCCGGTATGCGCAATGAAGCCCGTTACGTCCATACCCTCGTCCTCGACCAAGGCCATAACGTCGGATACGTCTAAATCTAGTGCGCCATTGGTCCCGTCAACGATATACATACCGTTCTTGACTGCGTTATCATAGAGATTAAACTGGAAAGGCGAGTCGATACCGAATAGCCCTGCCATATCTACTTTTTGCTGAATAGCGTCGGCGATAGGTTCTTTCATTTCCTCAAATACGTTGATGATTGTGTCATTCAATTTTTCTTTGGTACATGGGATAATTACCCCGATTTTGTGTGCTTCCATTTTAGCGGTCAAAAAAGACGCTACGGAAGTCTTGATACGTTTACCCTCTCCTACCCAGTAGGCACTTGGTGTATTAGCCCAAAAGGTAAACTCTTTTGTAGGAGCCGTCATAGGCTCTAGTTTTGATTGTGGGATCAATGCGGACCCCTTAGCCACAAAGCCCATGATACCGGTAGCCTTTTCGGTAGGTACGAAGCCCTGTAACTGATCTTTTAATACTACTTGCTGTGGCATTTCTTATTTCTCCTTTCCTATTGATGAACAGAATAAGCGGCCATGGCTGCGTAAATATCGGCAGGCGTTTTACTGTCGCCTGGTTTTCCGCCTGGAGGTGTATAGCTATAAGGCTCGCTACCTCCGCCGTTATCGCCCTCTTCTGTGCTCGGATCTTCTTCTTTAAACTGATCCTTATAACTTTCTTTTAAAGACTTAATGGCGTCTTTGTGCCCTGTGATCTTACCGTCTTTAAGTTCGATTTTTTCTAAATCAACACTAGAGATAAGTAAGTCGGGGTGGATAGCGCCCTCTTTTTTAAGCGCCTCCATGACCTGCTGCTTTTTCTCTACAGTTACTACGTCTTTATCGTACTTCTCCTGTAGCGCCTTGTTCGCGTCTTTGTACTTCTGTACTTCCGCTTGCAGGTCCTCGTCAGACGTATTAGACTTTTTAAGGGTTTCGATTGTCGCATTTGCCCCTTTAAGTTGTTCGTCTAACAATTCCTTTTGCCCTTTCAGTTTTTGATAACGCTTGTCGATGTCCTCCTCGCTAGACAAGTACAGTTTGGCGCCAGACATAGCCTTTACGATTTTTTCGATCTGTGCGTCCTCCAAGCCTTGGGCTTTTAAAAATGCTCTGTATTGCTCTTGTAAATCCATAGTATTCTTCTCCTCTCTTTCTACGCTTTTATACGTGTTTCGCTTCACACCGAATAGAGTTCTAGCCGTTGTTTTACGTCCACCTGCTAGCGACGGACAATATAAAAAGCGCACCGAGCAAGTGCGCTATTTATCAAATTTATTAAGTTTTTCTAGTTCTGGGTCTATGTACTTCTTTTTCCACTCGTCATAGTTTTTTTCATACAGATCGTAGTAGTCGTCTGTATTATCGTCGAAGCGCGTAGCCGCTTTAGTCGTACAACGACAACAAGTGTGCATAGGAGGGTAGTTCACTCCCTGCCTAGCCTTGTCGATACTTATAGGCTTTTTGGTTACTTCTCTACAAACACTACAGACCTTTCCGTCTTTAGCAGTCATAAAGTAGTATTCTTCTGTATTTGTTTCTTTGTAGGCGTTAAGCTGCGCCTGTTCTACGATGTTCGTAGCCTCAGTTCTTATTAGGCTTTCTGCACGCCACGCTAAGCCACCTCTGCCTAAGTGTTTTTCCTTGCCGAAACCAAAGGCTCTAAACTCACGGGCTATAACGTCTGGGTGCTTCCCCTGTATTAGCCCCTGTATAAGTTTTTCCTCTAATTTTTTCGAGAAGTCTCCGGATAAGTCCCATACTTTGCTACTGTAGTTCTTACCACTCCAAGGAGTGTCTAATATTTCACGTATAGCTTTCTCATTAAAGGCTGGTACTATCTGTTTTCTTGTAGGTGGTGCGCCCTTTATCGACTCATATAAGGCATTCATATAACCTACAGTATAAAGCGTAGAGATTGAGTCCCTCACGCTGGTATTAAGCAGTTCCTCTAAGTCGGAGGCATGACGCTTTATATTTGCCTTGAAAGCCTCTATACGTTGCACTCGGGCTCTTACACTCAAAGAGTGCAGCTCTTTTTTATACTTCTTAACATAATCAGAGTCGTGGTACTTATCAATGTAGTATTGCAGATCGCGCTGAAACTCCTTGCGTTCACTATCAGTAAGATACTGTAAGGCGTCCCAGTAATCCATTTTATTATCTACAGCGTACTTCATATAAATTCTGTGGATCTCGTGATCTAATGCCTCCACTGCTTCGGCTATTGCTTGCCTTACCCTTTCCACTTCGACGTCTGTAACCTCGTCGATCTTATCCTGTTTCTGCTTTTCTCGATCCGCCCAATACTCCTCACTTGTCATGGACTACTCCTCCTGTGTCTCTTTCTTTTCATAAGATCCAGGCTTAAAGTCTTTACTATAGTCGTCCTCTTCTGCGTGCTCAGCCTCCCATAGCTTGCGACACTTTTCTATGTCGTCCACGAATGGGTGGTTCGCCCATATGAGCTCCGTCGGAATAACGCCTACAGAGTCTTTACAGATCTGTGCGGTTTCTTGGTCGTTACTGATACGATTACGTGTAAAGGTAATGGATATAGGCTCTTTAATAGCAACGCCTTTATATTCGCATATAGCGCGGATCAGTTCCTTAAAGCCCGCTGTAAACTCTACTTCTTTGTCTCCTACTTTTAAGTCTAAATCACGATAGAAAAACTTTAGAGTTTGTCCGGAAGCATTACCTACACTCGTTACATCACGTGATAAGGCTTGCCCCGCGGTGTATATCTGCTTTTTAAGGTAGTCTAATAGACTGTTACGAGCTTCTACTGGTATATCAATAGTAAGAGTCCTTAGATCTCCGTTAGATCCGTCGATACCGTCATTTCCCACTGATACAGTCTTAAAGCGTTTCAGATCTTTTCTAAACTCATCGAGATCCTCGCCCCCATAGTTTTCCAGTATGTAGATAACTTGCTGTATATCCATTACGTCGTTGACGTAGCCACTTACGACTATGTCGTAGGCGTCTATTAAGCCTTGATATTTTGCAAGGTTACCTTGATGTCGATTATTATTAGGGAACATAATAAACGGTATTTTACCGTGTTTGTGATATATTGTTCCGTCGTCTTTCGCGCCTCCAAGAGTGAAACTGTCTCTATCTCCTGGGACAATGAAATACTCGCATGATGTATCGTCCCATACCTCTATACGTAGGTAGTGCTTTTTAGCGATCCCCTCCGTCCTTATTATAGGGTAATATCGTATAAGCCTCTCCACCTGTTCTTTTAAGCTGTCAGCCATAATAGGTATGACTTGGTCACTTGGCACAATGGCATACTCTATCGCCTTTTTGTTGACGTCTACCCAATAGTGCAGCCAGGCACAACCGCTATTACAAGCCTCAATATCCAGTTTACGGCTAGTTTTAAGAAAATCATCGCCAAGGGCTTTTACAATATCGGCATTTCCCGTTTCGGATCCTATGTCTATGATTGGCGCATAACTGAGCAGATAGTCTACCTCCTCGTCTGTTATGAGCTGGTGGAAGTTATGCGCGATACGGTTATCCGCCTTACGCAAAAGATCCTTGACGTCCTGTAAGACTCCACGCCTTAGGATAGGATTGTCTATATAGTAGTATTCGCGCGCTATAGCTATATCTTTGCGTCTATGTTGATCGTCAATAATTCGCTGTAGTACGTCCTTTTTTTCGTCTAATGATAATGACATGACCTTGCCTCCTATTCTTTTCCGCTTTTTAACACCTTAGTGCCTGTTACCTTGTAAGTCTCAACACAACCGGTTATACAATCTGGTACGTCGTCGTGTTCGTTGTCTCCGTCGCGCTGATATTTATATAACTGCTTTTCAAATTCGGGCCAGCGTTCCCGCCAGTTATACGGCATGATAACCTTATCCATGACCGTAGTAGCCTCGGAAATGATACGAGCCTTTTTGTTTTTTGACTGATGAAACCACCTAATGGCTACCCTCTTGTTAGGGTATAGCTTTTTAATCAAGGCGCGGACATTACGCGCAAACCCTTTACCACCGTTATTAGACTCGATGATAGCAAGGTTCACGTTATTGCGCGCCAGCATTGCCGCATTAGGTCGTTCTGTGTGCTCGTTGTTCTCTTGCGATAGATACACGTCGAGGACATACAAACAATCGAGGTAAACACCATAGACGATAGTAACGAGATAATCGTTACCCTCGTCGGCGGTGTCTGTGTAACTGCGTATATAATCAAAAAACGGAGGCAAAGACTTATAAGTCTTAAATTCTCCGTATAATCGTCCTTTAAGGTCAATAGGTTGCTGGTTGTAGTTCGCCTGTACGATGTCCTCGCCCATGGTGGCTTTTTTCTTTTCAAAGTCTGCACGGCTCAGCACCTCGTCGCATAGCATGGACCCGTCGGGTTGCTCTGCGGTAAAGGTAAGCTGGCGCACTTTATAGCCCGCCTTAGGCAATTCTTCTAGTGCACGTCCTGCCATATCGTCCGTAGCCCAGCGCGTCATTATTATAATGATTTTTGCGCCAGTCTCCAATCGTGAAAGCATGGTGTCAGTAAACCAGTCCCATATCTCTTGTTTACGCCCTTCATGATGTGCCTCATAGGCGTTTTTTATGGTGTCGTCAAGTATAAGCAAGTCAGCACCAAAACCAGTAGCCGTACCGTCTGGGGCTGTGGCTAAGTAAGAGTTATATCCTCCCTCAACGCTCCACATATCCTTAGCGCCGTCTCCGTACTTTATGCGGACGTCCGGGAAAATGTCGGAGAATATGATCTTATCCTCGTCGGCTTTTGTCTCGTCGATGTTGTTACGGACGTTCTTACTAAATGATGTGGATAGCGTCTTATTGTATGACCCTGTCATGACCTTTTTAGTGCGATCGTTGCCTAGCACCCATTCAACGAGTTTACCAGCTGTACGACTTTTCCCGTGTCTTGGTGGTTCACATACGATAAGTACGTCGTCGTCAGATCGTAAAAAAGCCTGCATTTCGTCGCAGGTCTTTTTTAGGTATGCTCTATCTGGTTTATAAAAATCTCCGGCCGTTACTTGGCAGTAACTAAAGAAGCCCTGCCTTGCTGCGAGGATCTTAGCCCTTTGGCGGATCCTCTCTCTTGCCTCAAGCATTTAGTCAAGCCCGGCAATCTTTCTAAGCTCTTCTTGACTTAATTCGGCCAGTTTCTCGTCAAGTGGGCTAGTGGCTATCACAGCGTCCACCTTATCGGTCGGCTTTTCTCCTACGGTGTCTCTTACCCAAGCCGCCGCCTTTACGTCTCCGGCAGCTGCACTCTGTATCATAGATATAGCAATAAGCGTTTGATTATCGCAGTCGTCCTCGTCAACGCCTAAGGCTAGCAGTGTTTCCTTTTGATCGGAGAGTCCAGGAGGTAGGTGTAGCAATAGCTCTAGTGTTTCTTTGAATTTCTTACGTTGCCTACGCACCTCTCCGCTCTTCTGTCCGCCTTTTTTTCCACGTTCTCGGGCTTCCTCTGTCGACGTTACCGGTCGTAAATTGGCAATGCTTTTTTCATTCACACTCATGCTACACCTCCTCTCTGGTAAAAAGAAAAAGAGGCCGTCAAGACCTCTTTACCTACTCATTCCATGTTATCAGTATAGCACTAAAAGCATGGGATTGAAAGACATTTTTTAAAATTTCTCTAAAATCGTAGAGATTGCCTGCTCCACAATGCGGTACAGAGCCTTGACGTTTCGTAGCCCTAAGGTCTCTGCGTGCTGTTCTGCGTTGCTGCAATTACCTACAATCACATAGGCATATACCGCTCTGTGCTGATCCTCGTCTAAGATCTCCAGCCAGTCGTCAACAAGATTAACATGGTAAGCGATTACCGCTAACTCTTTTTTTAACTCGTCCTGCTCCGCTATGGCCTGTATGATCCAGCTGTCTTTTGCGGACACGGTGCTACCTCCACCTCCGGATCCCATAGCTACGGCAGGTATGGCGCCATTAAGTTTATGATCGAGACGGGCTATCTTATCGTCTAGCCAGTCTTTCTTATGGCTATAATAGAGATAGTCCTGTAATTCATGCTTTACGTGTTGTCTCTTAAAATCTTGTGCCACTTCGGCACTTATACTTACTGCGTTCATTCTCTTCCTCCTCTATTCTTTGCTTGTAAACGCACTCTCTGCATATGGTTCTCATTGCCATATATCTTACTACTTCCGGCTCTGTACCTTGCGAATAATGATAAGTGCAACATCTATCAGTGATAGGACAATGGAAACGTGCCTGGCATACTTCACTATTACGTATAGTGTCTGGAAGCCCAGTACTTATAGGACTGGTTAGAGGCTTATTTACGATCATTGCCTTTTCCGATACTGCCAACTGGCAAGGGTACATACACTTATCAGTCATAATGTGCCACCATGCTTATAGTCTCCATTTCCCCCAATTCTATTTTTATATCTCGCTTTGTCCCTGGCGAGACTCTTTGACAGTTTCTAAAAGACTCACTCACATCGTCCCTAAGGCGCATAAGTTTAACAGCTGTCTTGTCCTCCGGCACGATTACAAAGGCATAGGCACCTAACTGTTTGATCTTATCGCATATCTTATCGTAAGCCCGCTTTGCCTCTTCCTGTACGAGATATTCGCCCAGTATATCGCCCGTAGGCAGGGCACGCAGTCTATAGCCGCTGTGCCTATATCCTCCAGGTTTTACGTGCGTAAAAGCTATGAGTTGTAATCTGCTGATTTCCTCAACGGTCTTAGAGCCGTCTTGGGTAACTATGCCGGATATTTTCATGAGTAGCACCCTCTACTTTTCCTCTGCTTCTCATAGATTACCATATCCACCTCGCGGGCTGATAGCCAAGACATAGGGAAGTATGCGCCGTCCTGTGGATACATGAAACACGCTTTCATTTCTTCGTCGCTTAGTCTAAGAGCGCAGTTCTTTACAGTCAGTTCTCGCAGGTGGTCTACTTCCATTTCCAGTTTATCCCGCAGATCCGCATAGTATGGAGAGTCTCGTTTATTGAGATACTCTCCAAACAAAGGACCCACCCATAGCCTAGACAGGACTCTTATACGGCTTGGAGACTCTGCATACTGTAGGCCAGTGTCGAGGTCTATAAGCCTCCACAGGTTAGTATCCTCATCGAAATAGACGCCAAAGCCGCAATGCCTATAGGTAAACGTCTCGCCTTTAACGACCTCCAGTATAGGCTCTCTGCCCGTTTTTATATCGTAGTGTGTCTTGCACACCCAAAAGTAATCATTTAGCATATGTCGCTCCTTTCAGTTTTTCAAACTCTTCTACCATAGCAGCGTAATGAAGTCCCTTAGCAAGATCAAGATACCGCTTTAAAACACTTGCGTTGTCCTCGATAGCCTGTAAGAGTTCTATCTTTCTTCCCGCAGTACATATAAGCCGACCTGTAGCGATGTCGGTCAGTACATAGTCCCATTTTCTGCGTTTATCTGTCAAATGCTCACGTCGATAGATCCCTAACTTATGTCCGTAGTATTCCGTTGTTTCCCCGGATACTACGCGAACGCATGGCCTATATATTGGCTTTGAGTCCTTGCCAATGTGTGAAAACTCTCTGTCATATATTGGGAAATTATCCCTTTTTAGTCTTATCGTCGTCATAATAACCCTCCTCGTAATAATCGGGATCGTTTTTGGATCCTCCATACAAGATAGCCCATATAAGCAATGAGCAGCCTATCCAAGCCGCTAGACCTAGTACCCATTGCATATCAGCACCACCTCCCAGTTTTTTAGAAACTTGTCTCTACGCCATTTTGGCATAGACATGATCCATACGAGATCTACTGTACTTGCCACCTTACGGCGCTTATGGCGTAGGATCATATACCCGTTTTGGTGTTCCGGTTTCACTCCGCCGCCTCCTTGCTCCAGTCAAGCGCCTGGCCGCACCATTGGCAGTAGTTAGGGTTCACTCTAATGTTAGGGTGCGCTATAGGTTCTTCACAATTAGGGCAGCACGCGTAGCCGTCCCACACTGGCGGTTTCTGTATATTCACAGGGCGCTTAGGTATATCACGCCCCGTTTTTATTTGTATCTCCATTGTTACTCCTCCTCTCTGAGCCACTTCTTAAGTTCTTCCTCTTTGTCGCATTTATCTTCAAGCGGACATATCTCGCAATTGCCCCCGTATATAAAGGCGCCAGGGCAAAAAGCCTCGCACGCGCCCTCTGCGGCATTAGCAATTACATAAGCTATCTCTTCTGCGTACTTCTCCGCGTTTTTCATGACTAATCGTCCTCCTCTGCTCTGTACTTAAAAATGAAGTTTAACGCTTTCCATAAGAGCCATGCTATGAATTCTTCGTATATTGTCTCTAAGGCTTCAATTATCGAAACAAGTAGACGCGGGAGAGATACAAGCGCCGTATATATCGACACTCTGGCCCTCCATGCGTTTTTACGCCACCATTTCGCTATCTTATACGCTCCCATGACTAATCGTCCTCCTCTAGCTTCAATCTTGCTTTAAGTGCTTCTATAAGTCTCTGCTGTGATCCATCTTTATGCTGTAAGTTTGCCACAGCGTCCTCGTCGTGTGTACCCTCACAGACGATATGATGTATAAGGACTTTTTGTCTCTGTCCTTGACGGTGTAGCCTTGCATTTGCCTGTTGGTAGAGTTCTAAGTTATCCAGCAGGCTAAACCAGATAATGATGTTACCCCCGTCTTGTAGGTTTAGACCATGCCCCATACTGGCAGGGTGCGCTAGAGCGACGTCGATTTCCCCATCGTTCCACGCCTGCCTATCCTTGGCAGTTTTTAGGCTACTGATCCTAAGTTTCTGCTTTGCCAAGCGATTTTTTATGCGGTCATAATCATGCTGGAACCAATAGAACACCATAACGGGCTTACCGTTGGCCGCCTCTATGAGCTCCTCCAGTTTATCTAACTTTTTACCATGTATCTCTTGTACTTCGTGGTCGTCGTCATACACGGCACCGTTAGCCATTTGGAGAAGTTTAAAGGATATTTGTCCGGCATTACTCGCTATAATAGGCACACCGTTCTCAACTAGCTGTATGGCTCTCTCTTTCGTAAGCTGATCGACAAGAGCCTGCTCCTTTTTTGATAGTTTGATTGTATCGTATATGTAGATAGCCTCGGGTACGTCTAGCCAATCCTCAGCGGATAGACTAATCACGATGTCTTTTATCTTCTCCTGTATCTCATACTCGGCAAAGTCTTTAGGCTCATAGGTAGAGTAGGTAACTTGACGATAGCCACCGCCTTTTTTTCTGGCTTGTGTGGTGTGCATTTCCTTGACGAAGTATTTACGCTGGTACTCGCCTATCGTCTTGCCTAAGCGTTCTCCTCCGTCTATGAGGTATATCTGGCTCCACAGATCCATGAGCCCGTTTGGTTGTGGCGTACCTGTAAGACCTATGAAGTGCTTTACCTTGCCGGAGTCTATCACTTGCTTTAAGGCTCTAAAGCGATCGGAGTTAGAGGACTTAAAACTACTCAGTTCATCGACTACCACGGTATCAAAAGGCCAGTGATCGCCAAAGCCTGCTACAAGCCATGGCACGAGTTCCCTGTTAATGAGGTATATATCTGCGTCTTTCTCAAGCGCTTTTAGCCTTTGCTTTGGTGTGCCTAAGACCTTTGAAAACCTCAGCAGCCCTAAATGATCCCACTTTTTTTGTTCATTGGTCCAGGTATCCTCTGCGACCTTTTTAGGTGCAATAATGAGGATCCGCTCCATGGTATCATCGAAGCAGTCATACAAACGCTCGAACAGATACGTTAAAGTTATAACCGTCTTACCCATACCACAATCGAGGAAGAGCGCACCTTTATTTGTTTTCTCTAAGTGCTTGAGACTAATAGCCTGGTACTTATGTGGTACGAAGTGCCTAGCAATTTCAGACATTTCTAAGTCCTCCAGTACCTAGTACTAAGAAAGTCCACGATGAAGTCAGCCTCTTTTTTTGTACTTACTACTGCTGTAATTACCCCCTGCATTTGTAGTTCTTCCAGCCTTATTTTTTGTAATGCCCTAGGCTTTTTACCTGGCCGTTTTGTCTCAACGAATATCACACACCCCGAGAACACGACTATGCGATCTGGCATACCGTCATAACCAGGGGAAACAAACTTATAGCACTTTCCGCCTATCTTCTCTACCTGTTCTTTGAGGTAGTCCTCAATCTTAAACTCTCTTTTCTTAGGCTTCTTTGCGGGGTTAAAACCCTCTACAACTCCATTACTCATATATGATCCTCTCAAACATTATCGCTACGTCTCCGTTGTTCGATGTATGTTGGTAAGCGGGAAGAGGAGTGGGATAGTCTCCTACCACTTCTCCGTCTGTACCAATCTGTAGACCTTGTACGACTACATCGACGTTTCCTAAGACGTCTCTTTCTCCTTGTAACTTTTCTATCAGTTCGTCTAGTTTCATTTCTTTGCTCCTCCTCTCGCACTCTAGCATTTCTGTTTCACGGCTATTGTTTTCGCCATTATTACTCTGCGGTACACAAGGTAAACAACTTTTGCGCCTACGCGTATGGGTACGGGCATTTAGGCGTATGCTTTATCATTTTTACGCCTATTTCTTGCTTTTAGCCTTTTTAGTAAAATTTTGTAGTCTTTGTAGTCTTTAACGCTTTTATCCTTTGTTTATCGAGGTTTTTAGGTCTACAAGTAGGTACTACAATAGCAATACGCTTTGTAGTCTTTGTAGACGTCGCTATTTTGTAGCCCTTGTAGCCCTTGTAGACTTTGTAGTATTTATTACCTAATCTTGTAGTACCCTTTTGTAGCCTCGTTGGTTCCCGTATATTTTTCCGTATTTTGCTGGATACTTTGACTTTTCCCAGCCTGGCATTTTGTCTAGTAACTTGTTTATCTCCTTGGCTTCATAGTTGGTAAGGTCGCCGAGTTTCTTCTCGTAGACCTCGCACCATACCTCAGCCGCGCATACTTTTTCTCGTTGTACTTCGCCCTCTCCCGGATTGCTAAACGCTTCTCCATGGAGATAGTCTCTACGTTGGTACAGATCCATTTTAGCCCAGTCTTTAGGTAGTAGGGTGTCGAGGTAATCGGCAATAAGCCCAAGTTTAGGAGAGTCCTCTCCATGCGCTTCCTGGATTGCTTTCGCCTCTTCTTCCATTTCGGGATCAAGTTTCAGTTCTTCGCCTAACTCATAGTAGACTTTTGCCTCCGCCCATATCTGGTCCACGGTGGCTTTATCTAGTTCGTCAAACAGATTGTGCTCGGGCACACTGATTAGATCTACCACCCAGAAACGACGCCCTCCGGTGTCGTCCCTTAGAAATTGCTTTTCGTTTGTTGTACCTATGAAAATGTTCTGCCTTGGGAATTGCTCTACGCGCTCTCCGTATGCTTTACGGTAGCGGTCCTCACGCTTACTAAGAAATTGTTTCGTTGCCTCTACCTCGGACTTTTTGAGGGCGCTTAACTCGCCCATTTCCATGATCCACACGCCTTGTAGCTGCTCGTATGACTCTTTACCCGTTACACTTGTAAGTGAGTCCGAAAACCATTGTCTGCCTAGCCTATCGAATAGAGTAGACTTACCGATACCCTGCGGACCGCTGAGGGTCAGCATGGTATCAAACTTACAGCCTGGCTCATATACTCTAGCGACGGCCGCTACAAGTGTTTTATGCGTGACTGCCCTCGTGTACTCGGTGTCCTCTGCTCCTAAATAATCTATAAGCAGAGAGTCCACTCGCTCCACTCCGTCCCATTGGCACTCTTCCAGGTATTCACGAACCGGGTGGAATGTGTTACGGTTCGCTACGACTTTCAAGGCGTCGCGTATCTTTTCTTTTCCGATGATCTTGTAATTACTTTCGAGGAAGTGGCGCAGGTTAGCGTCGTCGCTGTCTCGCAGGGACTTATCCAGTTCTACCTTTACCTGTCTCCACGGCATTGATCTTAGGGCAACCTCCACACGATCAAACTCATTGTAGGCATATATGCCTTTAAGGCGTGGGTCATTCTCAAGTATCAGCACGATGTTGTCGATTGATGAGACCACCTGTCCTTTTTCTACTTCTAGTTTTTCGACCCATGAGTCGTCATACTCGCTTATATCCACATCGGAGAAATCGTCTTTTTCGAGACGTATTCCCTCCGATACGATCGTCTTTTTAGTACCTGGATCATCGGACGCAAACTTTATAGCCTCTTTGTAACTAGGTAACCTACTTACAGGAGTATTAGCCGGAGCGTCCTCGTCCAAGTGCCCGTACTTATGTATCCTCACAAGGTCAAAGGCGTTACATAACTGTTCTCCCGCGGGATCCGTTGAGTGGTTACTATAGGCGTACTTATCATCGTATATAACAAGCCCCGCACTGGTTGAACCGTTTATATAAGTATAACGATCCTCTATGTCGCATGGCTCGTATATATCGGAAAGGAACGTATCTATAGCCTCTTGTATCGTATAAGTACGGCAGAAAGCCCCTATAACTCCTTTTTTAGATAAGGGGTCCTCCTGCTTATCTTTTAGCGATTTTCTTTTATTTTTGCTACGGCTTGACTCGGGCCAGTAACTACAGTCGCTCCAATCTTCGTAAGTATCTAGGATCTCTTGCGGATCAAGCAGTGTGCCCTTTTGCACCTCAAAGACGTACTGCCCGTCTTTAGAGGTACTCGGCCAATACATTAGTCTTGACGGCTGATAGGTTGTATCGTCGAATAATTCTATCCCTATATCGTCGGCAATACGTCTCGCTATTGCTTCGTACTGCTCTGGCGTTACAGGCTTACGTAAAGGTATGATAAGTCTTAGTCTTGGACTCTTAGGTGTATGCTTGTGTGTGGAGTAGAGAGCCGCCGCATAATCGTTAAGCATTGTAAAGTCGTCCCAAAAGGTCTCCCCTGCATAATCTACGTCGAGGGTTATAAGGCTACGGTTTTTCACATTGCCTTTTAATCTTCTGCCGTTGGTAAGGTGTCCGCCGACAAAACCGCCTATATCCTTAATGCGGCCTTGATCGTCTTTAGACATCGCCTTATACTCCGTTATAGTCTCGTATGTTCTTGTGGTATCTTTGAGCCTGTCTAGCAGTTCTGGCCATGTCATTTCTTTGTTTTTCCAACTCTTATCTTTACGGCTTTTTCCGACTGCGATTTTTAACTTTATCATGCTTTCCTCTCCTCCTTTCTGCTACTGTTTTTTTTGTTCATTGCTTTAATCTTTCATGTAGTAGTCACTCACGAAGCCCTCGGCGTTTAGGATCAACCCAGGCGCCCATGAAATCGGTATACACATAATTTCTTTAATAAGTTTATATGTGCTTTCTGCTCCCTCTTTATCTACCTCTACTATAACTTCATCGTGTATATGGAACACGATTTTAAAGTGCACGTTTTCAAGCGCTAGCATGGCTCTAGCCAAGCAGTCCCTGGCTATTGCCTGCACGATGTTTTCCACCAGTTTTCCGCCGTAGGTATCAAGTTCGCACCATATCTTTCTCTCCTGGTGCATACCCATGTATTTGATCTTTGAGTAACGACCCTCTCCCTCGACCGTGGCGCCTTGGTAGGCTAAGCGCCTGCCATTCGGCAGCTGGATAAAGAGGATCTTGTTTTCATAGATAAATGAAACATCGTGCTTTTTTAGTTTCTGCGTTCTATGTGTTCTAATGGCTTTCTTGGCGCAATTCTCTACCTCTTGCCATAGAGCAGTAATGTGAGGGCTGGCTTTACGCCATTTCTTGATGATGTCCTGCATTTCCTCATCACTCAGCCCCATTTTTTCTCCGCCCATTTTTTTAAGTGCGCCTAGTCCTCCCTGGTATCCTAGAGCAAGTTCCGCGACCTTTCCTTTCTTACGTAGGTCAGATCCTTTAGTGACCTGCTCAATGGGTACGTGGAACATTTGAGACGCCGAGGCCTCGTAGATCTTCCCGGTAGTTGCGAAAACCTCCTGCCTCCATGTCTCGTCTGCGAGCCAAGCAATAACCCTCGCCTCAATAGCGGAGTAGTCACATACGACGAACGTCTTACCCTTAGGCGCGATGAATGCGGTACGTATTAGTTGGCTAAGTATATCGGGTACGTTGTCGTATAGCATATCCAAAGTCTCGAAGTCTTTAGCCTTTACTAAGTCCCTTACTTCGTCCAGTTCTTCGATGTTATTCCTTGGTAGGTTTTGCACCTGGACCAAACGTCCCGCCCACCTGCCTGTACGGTTTGCGCCATAGTACATAAGCACGCCACGTATGCGATCATCGCTACAGGCTGCGCGCTCCATGGTGTCGTATTTCTTGAGTGAAGTCTTAGTCATTTCCTGGCGTAGTTTTAACATTTCTCGGACGTCCGTATTTGCAGTTCTTCCAATAAGATCCGTTACGGCTTCTTTGTTTACAGACGTTACGCCGTCCTCCTGCTCTTTCAGCCAGCGCAGCAGCTGATTGTTGCTATTAGGGTTATCTAGCCCTGTGATTTCCTTAGCGCGTTCCATGAGTTCCGCCTGGTAGCCATTGTTATACTCGATGATGTCCTCCACGAGTTCCATATCAAGCATAGCGCCTCTGTCATTGATACGCTGATCCAGAGCATAGACTTTTTTTTCAATTTCCGGTACTGGGTACTGGCTTAACTTCTTTTCGATTTCCATTTCTGTGACTACGTCCTGCGCGTTATACTCACAATATAGATCCCAGCGAGCCATATCGTGATAGGGCATATTTCTTATGCGCCCCTGCGTCTTGCTAGGCACAGAGAAGTAACGTATAAGAGCCTTGCCTGTGCTTAATTTCTTTTTATCCTCTGTCAATCCTAAGGCTGATCCAACCTTTTCCAAAGAGCTAGGCAGTCCCAGGATAGACGCGTGAGCCATGGTACAAAACCACTGAGCCGGATCGAGAAAATTTTCGTAGTTTCCGTATAAATACTTTGTAAGACACACCCGCTCAAATTGTGCGTTGTGTGCCTCTTTGATGATATTAGAGTCTGTAAGTGCGTCTATAAAAGACTGTGGCAGTTCATCGCCGCAGGCGAGCTCGTAGGTTTCTACCGGCCCGCCGTTGTACGAGAAACTACATAACAGTATCGCGAAGTTAGGCGACTCTACATATTTATAGACGCCACAATCCTTTAGGCTTACATCGGAGTAAGTTTCAAGGTCTATAGACAGTATGTCTTTAGGTGTCGTCTGCATAAGGTTGACCTCTTAGTATTCGTCGTCCAGGTCGTCGTAATCGTCCTCATATTCGCTTAGATCGACGTCTTTAAAGTCCTGCTCAGCACTTGAAGCCCCACCTAAAGGATCTCCGTCTTTGATCTTCATGATTGAGGAAAGCCCAGCACTGATACCTTTATTCTGCTTATTGTCATAAACATAGAAATTGACACAAGCCAAGCCATAGCAGCCACTATAGAAACCGCGTTCGTCCTCGATCTTTTCTTTGTACTTGTCTACTACGTCCGGCTTAAATTTACTCTTCACATTCATGTAGTAGTGTCCTAAACGGTTAGGATCCTGCTCGCCTGTTTCTTCGTTGACGTACTCGTCGCCGTCACGTAAAGGTCCTTTGTATTTAGGCGGTACCTTGTTACCCCAGTAGTCCTTTTTAAGAGTATCTACCATTTTACGGATCTGTGTGATCGTCTTTTTATCACTCTTAGGAATAAGGATCATGCAAGTGTACTCGTCGTCTCCGTTGTCGTTTTGACGTGGGGTAAGCACGTTACAGAAACAGAAACGTACAAGTCCTGTATTCATTTTGTTAGTTTTATTTGTAGCCATTTTTATTTTCCTCCTGTTTGGTTTTTATTCTGTGTAAATTACAGTATATACCAGGTCATTACCTGCCATATTTGATAATATAAGATAGATTTCTCCGCCTATCTCTACTATCTTGTTTAGTTCTTCTTCGAGTGTAGTATCCTTACAGCAGGTAAACACTCTATAGCGATCAATCGGCATATTCGCTCACGTCCACATCGCCGAAGTCCCCGCCGGGCTTCCACTCTTCTTTTTTACTCTCTGCCTTGTCAATCGTTGGAGCGCCTGTCTGTTTCTCGTAAAGTCCGGCTGTGATTTCTTCAAAGCGTTTCTTGCCTACAAGTGGCTCCAGCTTAGTGCGAGCCAGTAGTTTTTTAGGTTCGTAGATAAGCGTCTCATTTACGCCCTCCGCAAGCAGCACGTCGATAAGTTTATCCTCGTCCTTTAAGATCGTCTGTGTACGTCCTGCTACGAGTTTAAGACCCTCAAACTTAACGCCCTCTTGCATTTCCTTGATAGCATAGGCTTTTACCTGCTTTAACCATTTTTCAATCGCTGAGGCGTCTCTAAGCACTTTAGCAAGTTCCCCATTGGAGGCGAGCTCTTCCGGTTTCATTTTTTGCAACTTCGTGATCTCTGTGTACTTTTCTAGGCGGTGTCTGCAAACAGCCGCAGCCTTGCAGAATTGGCAATGATCGCCGTCAATAAACGCACCAGTTCCGGCGAAAGCCTCCTGCGCTTTTGGGATAATTACTTCACGTCCCCACTCTTCTAGTTCTTCGAGTGTGAGTTCTTCATGACTATACCCTT
Source organism: [Eubacterium] hominis (assembly GCA_014337235.1). Lineage (GTDB taxonomy): Bacteria > Bacillota_I > Bacilli_A > Erysipelotrichales > Erysipelotrichaceae > Hoskinsella > Hoskinsella hominis. Next base: position 48,374 of record CP060636.1, read on the forward strand.
TTTCAAGACGTGGCTGGCAGATATGCGTTACTACGTTTTCGATGTCGTAAATGTCCCCGTATAATTTAATTGATCCTAAAGCATAAAGCCTTAACTGCTCATTGCCTATAGCACTAACAGGTACGCCTTTACCATATTTAAGGTCAATGATGTGTAAGGTATCTCCGCTAATGATAATAACGTCGCCAGTTCCGAAGCCCTCTGGTACATAGTCGCTAAAATCTGTACGCGTTTCAAGGAACATAACAGCGTCCCCGTCTTTTTTTTGTCGTTCCTCAAACAATCCCCATACGTAGTCGATATACGGCTGGATATTGCGAGCAATCTCCTTAACTTCTTCGTTTTTAAAGGCTGGACGTCTGCGTCCTTCTATTAAAGCTCTGAGGATCTTTTCTGCTGTTTCGTGTGCTTTTGTGCCCTCCTCAGCATAGGCACTTGTAAGCTCTGGGAAATACTCCTCTAAGCGAGCGCTTGGCGTACAAGCGAGCCAGCGCTTGGCACCAGACGCGCTAAGTAGCGCGTGGTCCCTTTCAGCGTGGTTAATCTGTTCCATGTTCTTCCTCCTTTGTTGGCGTGATCATTACCGCATACTCATTGTTTTTTAATTGGATAATATCATCGGGCGCATAAAGGTTATTACTGCATGGTGCTTTTGCTAAGTGGCTAAGTATCCTCTTTAGAGTTGTATTTCTTGAACATGGTTCTTCAAAAGCGGGATAGCCAGTCGCTAAGTCAATAAGGCAACAGTAACTTCTTGTGCTTTTAGGCCGCACAGAGTAAGGTTCTCTTTTGACCTCTCCTCTGTAACTAGATACCATAAAGTGGGATATTGAAATCCTATTTGCAATCGCTATGATGATGTCGCCATTATTAAGCGATAGTTTCCTGTCCTCGTCAAAACTATTTAGGCCTTGTACCCTTATCGTAGCCATGCTTAGTCCTCCAACCCTGCTCTTAAACGATCCTCGATGTCGTTATAGTATCCTTTTTCAATGAGGGACAGTTTCGTCTGTCCGGCGATTTCGCTAAGGATTGCACCGACTTTTACACCTGCGTTTTTAGCCTTAGCGGCCAAGGCGCGTAATTCTGAGAGGGTAAGTCTAGGCTCGTCGTCTGTAACTTCGTCGATTTCGTAGTCGTCCTCTTCCTCCTCATCGCTTTCCTCAGCCTCAAGTGCTTTCTTTTTCTTTAGGTATTCCGCCTTTGATAAGTGCTCTCCCTCTAGGGTGGCATTACCCTTTTTGGCGATTGTTACGTCCTCATTCTCTTCCTCTTCTACGACTGCTTTCTTTAAGTCCGCCAATGCTTTCTTAAAGTCTTTAGTCGCTTTTGCCCAGTCTTTAGGTTCGATAGCACTATACTTTTTATCATCGCCAACGTATTTATGTAGCACCTTGTTATATGCTTTCTCGTCTGCGTCGCGTAGTTTCTGTGCCAATTTTGCAAGATCCTGGAACATAGTGTACTTAGTAGGATCATCGCCCTTTGGCATGGTTGCCATTTCTGAGTCATTAAGGCTGGTAGGATCATTGGCCGGCTGTCCTGCTGGTGCCTTGTCTGTAAAAGTGATACCTTTGTTTGATCCTAAGGCTTTCGCCAGGTTGTCGATTGCTGAGGCTAACTCCTTTGCCTCTACATAAACTTTGATTTCCATTGTGTCGTCCTCCTTTTATTTTCAATGGTTATATAGCCACAGGCTTACTCTTCATACGCTGAGAGTTCCTCGCCTGTTAAGCCGCTTTGCAAGTGTTGTATCTGGTTTCTTAGATAGTCATTTTCTTTAAGCAGTTCTGTGATCTGATCCATAGAGGCTTTAGCATTGTTTTCTGCCTCCTGTACCTTTTCCTCTAACTGCTTTATTTGGTACTTATAGCCCTTTTCTATTTGGGCTTGCTGGTCTTTAATCAGCTTGATTTCTTCCTTTGTCATATATGGACCTCCATAATGTGGCGATCTGTTCCGCGTCTTTGCTTTCGCTCCATTTAGCCCGTACTTGCGATACTGTATTTCGTACACCTACGTACTCTATGGATCCGTCAGCATAGGCTCGCATAAGTTTATACATCTCTTCTATGCCTTGCTCTGGGCTGTCATATAAGCAATATCCGCCGGAACAGGTAATGCCCGCTGGATTGTAGCCATTGATCCATGGTAGGCTTTCTTTTCCCCAACCTGTTTCCCATATGAATACCGCTAGGATAAAGCCGGGGTCTATCTGGTATGTTTGAGATAAATCGTATAGGTATGTAGGGTCATAAAACTGCGTGAGTTTAGTATCCTGCATAAACATTATGAGAGACTCCTTAGGAGTGATAACCTCGTCTATGCGTGTATCTACTCCTATTTCTCTTCATTCGCCTGGTGGTGCTTCGCTGAGCAGTTCAATTTCTTCTAGCGCACTATCGTAGAGCGCTTTGTAAATGTCTCGCTCCTCTATTGCACTCTCTCTTAATTCAAGAGCATGATCTGTCATGCTCTCGCTCAAAGCAAGACGCATAACGCTTAGCAGGCATAGCACAATTAGCATTAGTATAAGCATTGTCTCAATCCAGAGAGCCGTTGCTACGGCAGTCTTTGAAATTCCTTTGACACTTTCCTCAGCTTCCTGTTTCATACCTGCGAAAAAGTTCTTTATCTTCTCCATTGTTCCTCCTTATAAAACGCCTATTTTATGTAGAAACACGAGCCCTGCTTTTACTTCGTCCGGGATCTCGTTATCCTCGCCGTCCTTTTCTTCTTTACCCGTCATGTTTTCAGCTGCGGCGTCGATAATTTCGTGTAGTATTTCTTTTGGGACTTCGCAATCGCGCATTAAATTTTGTGCAATATCCCCGAAGAGCTGTAGTAGATCGTCGCCAGTCCCCATTACTTCACTACTACAAGCGTGAGCCTCTTGGGTTTTCTCGATCATTTCGATACTGATTTTTGCGATTGTGTTTTTTTTGTTCATGGTTTTTACCTCTTACTTTCTAATTTTGCCGCGGATATTACGCCCTCCGTGGTTAGGCCTAAAAACTTGAGCATACGCTTAGCAAGGATCACGTCTCGGCAGTTCTCTAGCCCCTCTGTCCTCACTTCTTTGCGTATCTTTTGGTAAATCTCCGCCGCCTTATTTTTACCGCAGGGGACAAAGGCTTTTACATCAGCCTGTGTTAAGTATCCACGCTGTATAAAGGCTAAGCGCACAGTGTTAATATTCGACGTGTCTAGTTTTCGTCTAGCCATGTTCTCGTCGCCTCCTTACGATGTATTGTCTTTGTGTCGTCTAAACATATGACTACTCCTCTTCCGTCCTAGATATGGCCGTATCTAGGACCTCTTGTATTTTCTTTTTGAGTTCCCAGTCCTCGCAATCTTCCTCGTAGCCGTCGGTATGTCTGCCCCTCTCTGCTATGAGTTTAAACTTAATATCGCAGTAGAATTTATTACCGCCCGCGTGTACGCAGTTTTCACAACTTACGCAAGAGCGATCGGTTGTAAAGCCAGGCAGGCATATAAGAGCCTGTAAGATAAAAGCTTCTCGTGGTACGGCCACCGTGATACTATTACCAAAGATTTTATAGAGTTGTGAGTCGCTGATACCCTCTAGCCTATCGAAAGTCTCATCGCTAAAGTCCTGTAGCCTGCCATACTCTCGTGGAGTAAGTTTCCTTATTGCTAGATCCTCCTCGATTACATAGTTATCTTTCGTTACGGTTGTAAGTGTATTGCTCATACCCTTTTTATTTACCTCTAGGCGTTGCTGTACCTTAACGCCAGGAGTTCGATCGCCTGGGTTATCGGGGTTGCGTCCTCTACTAGCTGCGATACACGGCAGCACCACCGCCTGCTCGCACTGTGTGGTAAGCGTATGTGCTACTCCTTTTCCAACTCGCCCACGTCTGCTTTTTGAGTTAGGGTAATTGATATTGATTGAGTCGCCCGCTTTGGCTACCGCATAGCCCTGTTTGGTCGCTTCCCTTACCAATATCTCCCCCCCCTCTTGTTCTTGCTCTACGGCGATGAACGGCCTAAAGCCTGTAACACAGGCGGGCGCAATACCACTACTTGCGTATATCCTGTCTTGCAGACTAGGCTGTTTCCCATTGACCTTTGAGTTTAGGCACTTGGTTTTCTTGTCTACGATCTTTACCTCAAGACCGCCACCTCCGCAGGTGTTCAATGTCGGAGAGATCCCTCCAGGATCGTATATACGTCCGCGCTGTGGGTTTTTAAAGTTACCTGTGTTTACGATGTTACCTATCTGTTTTATCTTCTTATCGGTCATAGACTGTGTTGTCAGTAGGGGCTAGCGCTCCATTGGCTCTTAGCGTACTAGCAAGCCCCCCCCTGTCCCTCACTTTCCATATAAAGCCTGTGCCCTTAGCCTTATGCTTTTCATTGTGTGCAAGAAAGCCAGATATGCACTTATCAGATAGGTAATACTTTTCGGCAACTATGGGCTCTAATATATCGCCCAAGCAAAGATAGAGAGGTCTTGGATCCTCAAAGTAAAATAGGCTATTTTCTAGGTTCTCCCCCCCCCTTGAGGCTTACGATAAATACTCTTTGCCTATTCTGGGGGATACCATAATCGCATGAGTTTAGGACTTTCCAGTGATTTTCATAGCCCGCCATTTCAAGACTCCCGAGCACTATTCCAAACTCTTCCGTAAACTTTTTACTTACTAGGTTTTTTACGTTTTCGGCGATTGCTATACTTGGATCTGTAGCCTCTATAACGTCCATAGCATTATAGAATAGCCCCGATCTCGTTTGTTCTCCGTTATGCTCAAAGCCTTTTCCCTTTCCTGCTACAGATATGTCCTGGCAGGGAAAGCCGTATGTAATAAGATCGAGTTTCTTAGGCAGGCTCGATAGATCAACCTGTGTAATATCTCCCAGGTTGCGCTCTGGCTCTATGTCATGCGCTTGGCAGTAGGCTTTTGTAGCGTACTTATCAACTTCGCAAAAGAACGCTAAGTCGTAAGGTATGCCTAAGTCTTGTAAAGCTTCCTCAAAGGCGCCTACACCACTGAATAAACTTCCATACTGTATAGGCTTCATTAGTCTACCTCCTCGCACTCTATCCCTAGCACCTCGTAACTTTCTTTGAATAACTTAATCGTGTAATTTCTCTGCGCGGTGTTGAGTAAGTCTAGTTCTTTTACTGTCTCCCCGTATTTAGCCCCATAAGGGCACCCCATACACCCAGTACGATCTACATATTCGTAAATCTTAGGTATCTCGATCCCATAAATAGCGTAGATAAGATCGAGCAGGTCGTTGTCAAGATCCCATAATGGCGTAAAACGTCCCGTCTTATGTAAGCAGCCTTTGTATTGGGCTGTTCGTAGTTTAGACTCCTTAGCCCTAACGCCTAATATTGCCTTTTTACCGGTTTCTTTTTCATATAGCTTAAAGGGTCTCTTTTTTAGGTATAGGCAACACTTAGGCGATACTTTATGTAGACTGCCAGAGAGTAAATGCTCACGAGCCTTTTTATTAAGGTTAAAGCTCGACCTGTGCATTTTACCGTCTTTCCCTAGAAATGTTTTTCCATTCACGCGTTCCATAAGAGAAGCGGATCTGCAACCATTTTGATAACGCATTATAAATTCGTCTTGGATCTTGCTAAAGCATGGACTCCCGTATAGCTCTTTGACCTCAAGAGGCTTTAATTCCGGGATAAGAACTTCATCGGCATATTTATACATACGCTCTCTAATTTCTTGGTGCTCCATAGTCGTATTGCAAGCGACTATTTTTATACTGTCATTCTTTAGAATATTTTTTATAAACCAGAATAAGAAATGACTATCCTTTCCTCCAGAATAAGACAGATAATAGTTTTCTAACCCTTTTGACTTATCTAAGGCTAAAAATCTGCTTTTGAGGTCCATTAGGTAAAATTGCGCACGTTGTTTTTCTTCTTCTGTGAAATTTTTTGATACTGGGATCATTCTATCCCTCCTTAATTGTGTCGTCTAAAAAGGCTTAGATCATCGCTAATTTATTCGGTTGTGTGATCTAAGCCTATGGGTCTATCCGCACTGAGCAGGTACGCTACCGTGTGGATAATTGGCCTTTTTATGGTCGGCGATTGCTGGCGTTTCCGCTAACTGTAAGCCTACCAATATGTCAGCCGCTCGTTGCTTGTTAGGCGCAGACAGTTTCTTTACAACACTCGTGATGAAACTTTCTACGTCCTGCTTTTCTTCTTTGTAGTCGAGCATACTTTCTCGCCTCCTTTGTTTACTTTCTAGGTCTCGAGCCCTAGCGACTATCAGCCTGTCTATGCAAGGAGGATAGACTGATAGTCGTTAAGGCTTAAAGCCTTAATCTACTTCCTCAAGTTCGCTCACTTGAGTTTCTATTTCATCATAAATACTTTCGAGAGTGTCTACGTTTTCCTGTAGGTGTTCTCCCCGTTCACTTTCCTGTAAACCCTCGGGCATATTTTCATATGCTGTATCTTCTTCGTCTTTGATTTCCTCAATGATTGCCAAAGCCTCGTTAAGTTTCTCTATGGCTTCGTCACGTCTTTTTCTTCTTTGAGCATTCATATTTATGCCTCCCTATCTTGGTCCTCTATGGCAACCTTTATATTGACTACGGTTACAGTATAGATGACTTTGGTAACTTTGTCAATAGATTTTTAGAAAAAAGTTGACTTTGGTAACTAAACGGCGTAATATATAGGCAAGGAGGTGTAATAATGGGAAATAGCCAGGCTGAAAGAGTCAAGTGTCTTAGAGCTATATTGGAATTAAGCCAGGAGGCTTTTGGCAACAAGTTAGGCGTTACAAAAACTGCTATTTCTAGGATAGAGAAAGCAGAGAGAAGTTTAACCGATCAAATGGCAAAAGCAATATGCCGAGAGTTTAATGTAAACTGGGCGTGGCTCACTGAGGGTATAGGAGATATGTTCTCCGACTTGCCGGAGACTCTCTTAGACGAGGTGGCGGAAGAATACGACTTAGACGACACCGATAAACTGCTTGTAAAAAGATATATGCAGCTGTCGCATGAGAAACGAGCCGTCATAAAGGAGTACCTGGAAAGTGTCTTTGTAAAAGAAAAAGGCGGATAGACCGCCTCCCTTATGCTATTTGCTCAAGAAGTGCTTTTGCACAAATTCGCAGATAGCTTTAAGTGCTTTGTTATCTTCAATATGATCTAACATATCATTGATAACACGCTTATAATCGCTGTTGCTCATACCTTTACCTCCCCTCAACAAAAAAAGAGCCCGGAGGCTCTATGGTACATATGAGTAAGGCACCACCTCCTTTGTTAAAAAGGTGTTGTCGAGAGGCATAGTAATTATTATATCAAAAAGTTTTACATCGTGAATACTGGAAAAGATTACCAGTAAGAAAGGACAAAAGCATGAGAAGAAAAGGAAAGCATACCGTAACGAAAATCATCATAGCAGTATTCGCTATAGCTTTTATATCGGGTACCGTCTACGCAGTGGCTAATCAAGATAAGCTCAATTCCGGCGTTAAGGACAAGCAAAGCAACATGGACTATTATAATACCGTACAAACTTATTTAAACACTAATGTTTATACAGGCGCTAAAATCAAAATATCCGATAGCAAGACTTGGGAAGAAGAGGGGCTACAAGAAGTACAGGGCGTTTTTGAAGTTGGAGAAACTGAACATACTTACCACGTTAGATTTGCAGGTAAGGACATTGTTCTAGTAACCGTAGACAATGAAAAAATTCTAAGTGATATGGATAAACAGCTTGAGTATATGGACTCAATCGACAAATAAAAAAAAGATACTCTCCGCCGGCCAGCAGAGAGTATCGGAGTGTCTTATATATGTTTAGACGACACAATCATAAGACACTCCTATTATAGCAGAAATAGCCTATAAATGATAGGAGGTTTTTAATATGTCTCAGCATAAAGACAAGGTTACTGGCAAGTGGTATTACACCGGGAAATATCGGGATATGTTAGGCAAGCGCCACGACTATAAAAAGAGAGGCTTTGCGACTAAGAAAGAAGCAAAAGACGCAGAGATTACCTTTTTACAAAAACTAAAGGGCGGCTACGGACGTATCAAGTTTGAGGATCTTACAGAGTTATATAACCAGGAGATCGCAAAGCAGAAAAAAGGCGCTACAGTCAAGTCTTACAAGTCTATGCAAAAGAATTACTTATTGCCCTATTTCACAGGTATGTATATAGATAAAATAACGCCGCTAGATATAAGTAAATGGAGCGAGCACTGCGCCCACCTAACGAAAGCAAACGGAGAGCCTAAGTGCAGTCCAGACTATATAAAAAATCAATATCTTTTACTCTATGGTATGTTTAGCTTCGCGATAGATCACAAGCTCGTAACAGAGAACCCATGTAAGAGTACGACGTGGTACCAGGATCCTAACGCTCTTCCAAACGATCCGCCAAGTAAGGATAACTATTGGGAGATAGAAATGTTTTATGATTTCATGGAAACTATAAGCGATCCCTTTTGGAACGATCTATACGAGATTATAGAGGGCTTCGGTTTACGTGTTGGCGAGTTATGCTCCTTGCAGTTCTCTAAAATCTTTTTTAACACTAAACAGATTAAGATAGATTGTACTTACTCAAACAGTACAGGAAAGATAGGACCTCCTAAGTCCCCTAACTCTTACAGAACCATAGAGGGTACAGAGTACCATATGGGGATACTAAAGCGTAGATACGAAGCCGCACAAAAGATAGACGGCTTTAACGAGGACTACTTCGTGTTTGGGGATCTAACCCATTTAAGACCGGACGTAATAAGAGCACAACTTGAGGCTGATATATTAGCCGCAGGCGATGAGTTTAAAAGGATAACACCCCATGGACTGCGCCATACACACGCCTCCCACTTATTGAGTAACCCATTGATCCCAGAGCAACTCATAGCAGAACGTCTCGGGCATACGATAGAAGTATTACGCAGAACATACTCACATATCTATGAAAAGCACAGGAAAAGCATGGTTTTATACCTGGAGGAACGTCCGCAAAGAGTACGAAAAAGTAAAAAAGAAATTGTTTTGTCGTCCGAATGTCGTCCAATGCTAAACTAGAAAATAAAGAAAGCGTCCTGTTTATGGGCGTTTTTAAATGTTTATGAGATTTTAGGTGTTTTTGTATTATAAAAATTTTTTCACACACTTCATACACCGACTGATCAATTGCTTTCTTCATTTCTTTGATCAGATATGGCGCCTGTTTGATTCTGGCAAAACGTTCCATTTCCTGCATATCTCCATGATCTCTAATCTGGATTATTTCTTTAAGATTACGCTCATCCTGCATAATACAACGTGCTATTCCATCATAATCAATGGCCTCTACATAATTTTGAAAGGATTTCGCACTGGCGATTTCCATCTGTACAAGTATCTGAAAAGTATCACCCTTGGCTGTATAAGATTCTATATGCCATGTTCGATATAAGTGTCCATATAAATAATGAATGAGCTTTTCAGCTTCTTTTGCGGTTTCTTCTCCATACATATCCTGATTAAGAAATTCGCGATAGCCATCATATAAGGAATCCAACATTGCCTGATATGTTTTAAAACAGGATTCACTCATCAACACTTGTAAGCCTTCCATGCTGCCTGCCTGTATATTTGTGAAAAAGTTTTCCACAATTTGAATTTCTGGTAGTTTCATTTGCATTTTAGAATATATCATGCCACATTACACCTTTCTTTTAAAAACTGGAATTTGCATTATCATATCATAAATTCAGGCTAAGGAACATAAAAATCGAAAAATTTGGATATCATGAGATAAATTGTAAGAATTTCGTAAAAAAATGATGTCCATATCCAAAACATGAAGAAAGCATCCGATAGGGATGCTTAAGAAATTATAGTTTTTTGATTTCGTGAAATGCGTGCTGTGCCGCAATTGCGCCATCATTTGTTGCTGTGACCACCTGACGCAGTTTCTTATCAATAACATCTCCGGCACCATAGATGCCTTTGACTTTTGTTTCACAGTTTTCATCAACAATCATATATCCTGCTTCATTTAATACTGGCAGACCTTCTAAGAAAGATGTTGCTGGATCTAATCCGATATATGGGAAGATTCCATGTGTTTTAATTTCTGTTTGTACATGTGTATCTACATTTTCCACAACTAGACCAATCACACGTTTTCCATCATCTACCACTTTTATCGGGATATGTTTCGTGACAATCGTGATTTTAGGATTCTTTTTAATCGTTTCTTGTACAATACTGTCTGCACGGAATACATCTCTTCGGATAACAATGTTAACACGTGATGCAAACTGTGTCAGATAATTTGCTTCTTCTAATGCAGAATTGCCACCACCAATGACTACAACCTCTTGATCTTTAAAAAATGCTCCATCGCATACCGCACAATAGCTGACCCCACGACCGACATTTTCTTCTTCTCCTGGAATATGCATCATACGTTCCTGGGTACCAGTAGCAACGATTACCGCTTTTGCTTCATAAATATTGCCATCATCACAAATAACTTTTTTGTATTCGCCATCTTCTACTTTTACTACATTGCCATAAAGATATTCTGCGCCAAACGCTGTAGAATGTTCAAACATATCACTTGCAAGTTTTGCACCATTCGTACTTGTGATACCCGGCCAATTGCTGATTTCATATGTTTTCACAAGTTTTCCACCAGGTGCCCCCATTTCCAGCATTGCTGTTTTTAAACCAGCTCTTGAACCATAGATAGCCGCAGACATTCCTGCCGGTCCTGCACCAATGATAATTAAATCGTAACGTCGCTCCATTCGTGATCCTCCTTTACCAGAGTTATTAACTCCTGCATATCGTTTATGATAGCACATGGATGTGTATCCTGCATTTGTTTTGCTCTTGATTTATCCAGCACAAATGCCACAGAGAAAGCACCCATTCGTTTTGCTGCTTCTATATCTGTTGGTGAATCCCCAACATAGATGACATCATCATGAGAACGTGGAATCATGGCGCAAGCCTTTAAGATCCCACTTGGATCAGGTTTTGGCTTAACCACATCTTCTCCACCTAATACAACTGTAAAATAAGAAGTAAGACCAGCACTTTCCAGTCCCATCATCACAACATCTTTTAATTTATTGCTCATTACCGCAACATCATAGCCCTGCTCCTTCAGATAATCCAATACCTGTTTCACATGTGGTACTTCTTTTATATAGTCATCATGATACTGGTGGTTAAATTCACGATAATATGCAATGATTCCATCTACCTGACTGGCATCAAAATATCGTAAAAAACTGTCTTTTAAGGTTGGTCCTAAAAAGCTTTGCAGTTCTTCTTCACTTAGGGTATAACCTGGCTTAAATTTTTCAAAAGTATGCCTAAAACTTGCGTAAATTAAATCTTTTGTATCCACTAGAGTGCCATCTAAATCAAATACCACAACAGGTTTTGCTTTTTTAAACAGCCATAAGTTATGAAACAGCTTATCCCATACACCCAGTATTCCACATAAACCGATTACGATTCCCACAATCGATACTACCTGTGCAATACGTAATGGTCCTAACATCAAAGAATCTGTACGCATGCCTTCCACAAAGAAACGCACCATACCATACCATGTTAGATAAGCCCATGCCATATCTCCACGTTTTTTACGCCCGTATTTTTTATAAACAAAGGAAATTAAGAAGAATCCAATCAGATTGCCAATGCTTTCAAATAGGAATGTAGGCTGACGATAATGTCCATCAATATACATATTGTCTTTGATAAAAGCTGGAAAATGATCATAGAAGGAATCCGCAACGATTCCACCATATGCTTCATGATTCATAAAGTTTCCCCAACGACCAATTGCCTGTGCTAGCATTACATTAGGAAATATTGCATCCGCAACACGCAGTCCATTGATACAATGTTTTTTAAAGTACCATACACCAAACAATACACCGGCAATCAAGCCTCCATGTATTGCCAATCCACCTTCCCATATATAGAATGCATGAATTGGATTTGCGGCATACTGATTACTCCATTCAAAAATTACATAATAAATTCTTGCGCCAATAATACTGATTGGCAGCATCATGATAAAGAAATTTAGAAACAGATCTTCATCATATCCCCATTTTTTTAACTGGCGAATAGATAAATGATACGCCAGGAATGCCCCTGTTAAAATAATGACAGCATACCAGGTCACACGAAGCGGTCCTATGGTTAATACTGTTTGCATATCTGGAAATAATGACATGACGTTCCTCCTGTCTATTGTGCATTTTTGTTCTTTTCAATATAATCCAATACACGTTGTTCAAATTCTTTAGCGCTATCCATTCCCATTTCGGATAACATATAATTGGTTACCGCTGACTCAATAATGACGGCCATAGAACGACCTTCTCTGACTGGGACAACGATTTTAGGAATATCCACTCCCAGAATATTTTCGTGTTTCTTTTCTTCAATACCCACACGATCATAATCCTGATCAGGTTTCCACATTTCTAAATTCACCTGGAAATCCACCTGTGTTTTTGGAAGCACAGAACTTACGCCAAACATACGGGCAACATTGATGATCCCGATTCCTCGTATTTCCAGCATCCCACTTAACAGCTCTGGCGCTTTTCCCACAATCTTATTGTGGATACGATAACAATCTACACGATCATCTGCGACTAATAAATGTCCGCGTTTGATTAACTCCAGTGCAATTTCACTTTTTCCCATACCGCTTTCTCCACGAATCAGCACGCCTTTTCCATAGATGGATAATAACCCTCCATGCAGACATTGAGAACTGGCTAGTTTTTCATCCAAAAACGCTACCAGATCTACAATTAGACGTGTTGTCGCAGACTCAGAACTTAAGACTGGGAAATTTTTGCGTTTCGCACAACGTTTTAATACATCCGGGCATTTGTGTCCTTTTGTGATAATAATCGCCGGTGTAATTTCATTGGTGATAAAATCAAAAGCTCTGCGTTGTTTTTGTACACTCATTGTTGAGATATAGGCAATTTCTTTATCCCCTAATACAACAAGACGCTTTACCTGACTGTTTTCAAAAAAGCCGGCAAGCTCTAAACCAGGACGATTGGTATCAGCCATGACAATCTGACGATTCAGGCTTTCTTCATCTCCTGTAATCTGTTCAAAGTCAAAGGCCTCCACCAGCGCTTTGACGGATACACTTGTTATTTCTTCCATATCGTTATCCTTTCTGCAGTACCTTTTTTAAATACTGACCGGTAAAGCTTTCTGCCACTTCCGCTACCTGCTCCGGTGTTCCAGTTGCGATAATGCTTCCACCATCATCTCCACCTTCCGGACCAATATCTATAATATAATCTGCGCATTTGATGACATCCAGGTTATGTTCAATGACTAAGACAGTATCTCCGTTTTCCACAATACGCTGTAAAACCTCTAATAACCGCTTCACATCATGCGTATGTAATCCAGTTGTTGGCTCATCCAGAATAAACAATGTTTTCCCTGTCGCTTTACGCTGCAGCTCACTGGCAAGTTTTACACGCTGTGCTTCTCCACCAGATAAACTTGTGGCACTTTGTCCAAGTTTGATATAGCCAAGTCCTACATCTTTCAATGTCTGTAGTTTATGTTTGATTTTAGATACATTAGAGAAGAATTCCAATGCTTCATCCACTGTCATTTCCAAAACATCATAAATATTTTTACCTTTATACGTTACCTGCAAAGTTTCTTCATTATAACGTTTTCCACCACATTCCTCACAAGGCACATATACATCAGGTAAAAAATGCATAGAAATACGCAGGATGCCATCCCCTTGACATGCCTCACAACGACCGCCTTTCACGTTAAAAGAGAAACGTCCTTTTTCATAACCACGCATTTTCGCTTCTGGTGTATGCGTGAATAATTCACGAATATCATCAAATACTCCGGTATATGTGGCAGGATTACTTCTTGGCGTTCTGCCGATTGGATCCTGTGAGATGTCAATCAGTTTATCGATATAATCGATGCCTTTGATTTTTTTATGTTTTCCTGGTTTAATGCGTGTTCTTCCCAGAGCATGCATAATGCCTTTACTCAATACTTCATTCACCAAAGAACTTTTTCCACTGCCACTGACACCAGTCACAACGATAAAAGAACCTAATGGGAATTTAACATTTACATTCTTCAGGTTATTTTCACAAGCACCCATGACTTCTAATTTCTTGCCATTGCCTTTTCTGCGTTTCGCAGGTATTTCAATCTTCATTTTTCCACTCAGATACTGCCCTGTAATAGAATCAGGATTTGCCATAACTTCCTCAGGTGTACCAGCAGCTACAACATTGCCACCATGAATACCAGCACCTGGTCCTATATCGATAATATAATCACTTGCACGCATGGTATCTTCATCATGCTCTACAACAATCAAAGAGTTGCCCAAATCACGCATATCCTTTAAGGAATTGATCAAACGATCATTATCACGCTGATGTAAACCAATACTTGGCTCATCCAGCACATATAATACACCACTTAAATGAGAACCAATTTGTGTAGCCAGACGAATACGCTGCGCTTCTCCACCAGATAAAGTTCCCGCTAAACGATCAAGTGTAATATATCCCAGTCCAACATTGTTTAAAAAAGTCAAACGCTCTCTGATTTCTTTCACAATCAGTTTTGCGATTTCTTCCTGCTGTTTTGTTAATGTTAATTCATTCATAAATGTAATCGCATTGACAATCGACATCTGTGTCCATTCATAGATGTTTTTACCACCAACTATAACACTCAATGCTTGTGGATTTAAACGTTTTCCACCACATGTAGGACATGGTGCTTCCGCTAAGAAGGTCGCATACCACTCACGTGACATCGTAGAACTTGTTTCCATATAACGGCGTTCAATCAATGTACACACACCTTCAATAAATTCTGTTTTCTTTGTGACATTGCCACTGCGACTTGCCAGTTTATAACTGATCAAATCTTTAGAGCCATATAACATCACATCCATCTGTGCTTTACTTAAGTCTTTTAGCGGTGTATCAATACTAATATCATAATAATCCAGCAATGCCTTAAAACGCTGCCATTCCAGATTTTCTGTATTTACGATATTTTTATAATAAACAATACCGCCTTCACGAATTGATTTACTACGATCAGGAATCAGATAATCCAAATCTACCTTCTGTGTAATACCTAAACCTTTACATGTATCACATGCGCCAAATGGTGCATTAAATGAAAATAAACGTGGTTCCAGACGTGGCACAGAAAAACCACAATATTTACAGGAATAATTGCTGGAGAATAACATCTCCTGATCATGATAGGCAACAATTGCCAAACCATCACTTAGTTTCAATGCTGTTTCTAAAGAATCATGTAAACGGGAACGATCATTTCCTTTTACGATACGATCGATTACCACATCCACATTATGCTTTTTATTTTTTTCTAAAGCTTCCACATCTTCCAAAAGTTTTAATTCCCCATCCACACGGACACGGATATAACCTTCTTTTTGAAGATTTTCAAACAAATCTTTTTGTGTACCTTTTTTTCCATGAACAATAGGAGATAAAATTGTTAATCGTGTTTTATCTTCCAACTCCATTACTTTGTCTACCATCTGTTTAATGGTCTGTGATGTAATGGGTTCATGATGGGTAGGACAATAAGGTACCCCTACACGTGCATATAAAAGACGTAAATAATCATAAATTTCAGTCACAGTACCCACGGTAGAACGTGGATTATTACTGGTTGTTTTCTGATCAATAGAAATAGATGGTGATAATCCTTCAATAGAATCTACATCCGGCTTTTCACTTCCACCTAAAAACTGTCTGGCATATGCACTTAAACTTTCCACATAACGACGCTGCCCTTCTGCATAAATCGTATCAAACGCCAAAGAGGTCTTTCCTGAACCGGAAACACCAGTCATAATAACAAACTTATCTCTTGGAACCTTGATATCAATGTTCTTTAGATTATTCTCTCTGGCACCTTTTATATCTATATAATCATGTTTCATAATGGTAACCTCCAAACTTCTCTACTATTATACATTAGTCTTACCCAAAATTCCTATGATTTGACAATTTATTTTTGAGAACAATGTAAAAAAGACAGGGAAATAACTTTTGTAACCCCTGTCAGTTATATTCTTATGATTTTCGTTTATATCTTCGATTACGATTAGCCCCCAGCGTTTCGACCTTGCCTGATTCAATCAACGCCTTCATCAAAACCTTAACACGTGTTTCTTTCAGAGAAAGCAATTCACAAAATTCTATTAAACGATATTCCAAACCTGTTTCCATATAATCTAAGATTGCCTGTTGATATGTTTGTGTTTTCGACGTTACATCTTTTTTTATCGTCACTTTTTTATCGTCACTTTTTTCTTTAGGCACATGATATTCTGTTTCTGTTTCTTTGATAAGCATAGTGCTATCATCTGTAAATACTGTTTTTTTACGCTTATCGCCACTTTTTATCGTCACTTTTTTATCATCACTTTTTATCGTCACATTTCTTTTTGATAACGGCAGAGTCAAGATCGTACGGTTGGGATGAAATTGTTCTTCAATCATGGGCGTATCAAAATTTTCATTTTCCCACACCTGGAAGATATCAGGCACACCACTCCCTGCTCTTTCTCCAATTTTGATAAGATTAAACATTTTCATCAAAAGCTTATTTCTGGGATCAGATATACCACCTCGTATCATTTGCTGTTTTCCGGTTCTTATATCCCCGGGATTTTCGATAATAATTTGATCACTGCTTTTTTTGATCACGATTCCACGTTTTCCATAATAATCTGTATTGATAATACAATTTGCCAACGCTTCTCTTATCGCTTTATGAACCATCGTATCATCTATACGGTTTCCATGCTCAATTTGAAAAGGTACTTTAACATCTTTTGTTAGTTTATGATATACTCTAAAGTAAAAATCAAATAGATTACCCGTCCAATCTCCTGAATTAGAATGCATGCGATCTGTCCATCGAATGGTTGGATCCAGCAATTCCTGATAATCTAAAAAATATTCAGGAAATTCTCTTACGATGCAGTATTCTTCTCCAAACATCAATAAGCCTGCTGCTGTAGGATGTAACTTTTTATCATTTCTAGTTTCAGCAATCGCACCGATTCTTTGAAGATATTCATCTTTTTCCAGTTTTTCCCAAAGATGATGATGACTCAACAGAACATGCCGGTTACGATACGCTTTTATTGTATCCTCATTCAAAACATCAATATCAAAATAATCTAAGACTTTCATGTCCATTGTTTCTTCAGGCTGATCACGAAGCATCGCCATAACTTCATCTTTTGTACAACGATAATCTCCTTCATAATTTCTTCGATAAGTTCCTTTAAACATATCACCATTAATATAAATTGGCCGTTCATCTCTACCTGCTTTTGGTATATAAATTACCATGATAATGTTTCCATCTTGTTCATATATTTCAATATCATCATCACGTAATAAATTCATACTTACTTTTTGTCTATTATTTATAATATTCCAAAATTCTTTTAGTAATTTTGAAGAATCTGCTAAACCAGAAGCATGCCATGAACCATTTTTATTCTCTTCTACACCTAATATAATGACACCACCATTAGAATTCGCAAAAGAAGAATAAGTTTCCCATAAACTTTGTGGCAAACCGTTTTTGGCTTTTTTTACTTCATAACGATTATTTTCTCTATATTCATAAAATTTTTCAATTTGAAACATAACATCACCTCCATATTCTTTATACCTTATGTATGCTTAGTATACCATATTTTTATACCCTTGCAAGCTAAAAAAAGAAGAGCTTTCCGCTCTTCACATTTCTTAATCTTTGATCATTTTAAAATACTGTACCGCCTGACAGCCTCTGCCGGTGTGAACACCAACAACGCTAACCAATTTAATAATCTGATGCTTGGCATTAGGAAAAGCTGCTTTGATTTTTTCCATATATACATCAGCCTCTTTTGCGTCATCCGCATGTGCTACGGTAATCAGATAAGAATCATCCACATGTTCCTTTTTCATAATCTCTATGACATTATCCATAGCACGATGCATTGTTCTTACTTTATCCGCAACATCTATTTTTCCATGTGTTTCCTGATTAATCTTCAAAATTGGTTTGATTTTCAATAAGCCACCAAGTGTTGCGGCAAGTGGCGTTAAACGACCGCCACGTTTTAAATGCTGAAGATCATTTGGTAAAAGGATAGTATTGGTTGTATCTACGATTCTTCCCAATACTGCTTTAATTTCTTCCATGCTTTTGCCATCTTCAAATAAAGCCTTTGCCACTTTGATCATATATTCCTGCACAACTGCAGTTACATGGCAATCTACATATTCAAATACAATACCTAATTGTTCACAACACATCGCCATAGCATTGATCGTACCACTTAATCCACTACAAATTGGTACAGCGAAAATACGTTCATATCCTTCTTCTTTTAATTTAGAAAATAATTCTTCTATTTTACCTAATGATGGTAAAGAGGTAGATAACATCTTTCCATCCTTCATTAAAGCATATGCTTCATCTATTGTAATATCTTCCTGATCATGAAAGTTTTTACCATCATAACTTACCTGTAAAGGCACACTGTAAATCCCATCTGCCATCAGTTGTTCAACGCTTTTCCCACAACCACTATCTGTCACAAATGCTGTTTTCATTTGATTCAACCTCCCATTTTATAATTTATATTATACACTTTTTGATAAGAGAAAAAAACTGTATTACTACAGTCCTTTCACTTTTTTGATATATTGAATACCCAGACATCCTAAGCCGGTATGTGCTGAAATAACAGCCCCGATCAATCCATAATAGATATCCAGCCCTAGGAATGATTCTTGCATTAGTTCTTTTAACTTTTCACCAGCTTCTGGTGCGCCACTATGCAGAACAGTTAAGGTATAGGTTTCATCAAGATTGGCACTTTTAAAAGTGTCCAGCATTTTTTGTTGCGCTTTTGACGCTGTACGCACTTTATCAAATACATCCACTTTTCCCTGGGATGTTTCATTTAATTGAAGAATCGGCTTGATTTTTAATAATCCACCTAATGCTGCCGCTAATGGTGTTAATCGTCCACCACGTTTTAAATGCTGTAAATCATCTGGCATTATCAAAGTATTGCTGTTTGCGGCACTATCTTTTAAACGGGTTAAGATTTCATCTAATTCTATTCCTTGTTTAACTAACTGTATTGCTGATAGAGCAAGATAACGTTGAATATTGCAGGTTGTATATGTTTCGATTACTTCTAAAGGCAATTCACAGCGTTTTGCACATGCCTGCATTACACTGCATGTAGAGGATAATCCTGATGTCAAAGGTATGGCGATTGCAGCTTCATAGCCTTGTTTTTTGATTTCATGGAATACTTCTTCCATAATCCCCATAGGAGGCATTGAAGTAGTTGGCATTTCTCCATTTCTTAAAAATTCATAGATCTCTTCTACGGTTATATTTTCTCCATCCAAATACATTTTATCATTTACGATAATCTGTAATGGCAGATAATAGATTCCAAGTTCATTGGCCTGTTGTTTTGTTAATCCACTTCCACTGTCTGTTATTACGGCAATTTTCATAGCTTTCCTCCATTCCATCAGAATAGTTTATATTCTGACAATGTGTAAAAATTGATTTTTTTTACCTGTTCCATTATACCAAGTATAATTTGAATGTCAAACAAAAAGCCGAAATTATCGGCTTTTATACATATTTCTTTAAAAAGATCATGGTACTATATGGTGTAATATTTGCATATTGAATCAAGATATCTTCTGCAGGTCCATCATGGTATAACAATTGATATGCATCCGATAAATCATAATGGAAAGTTTCCCCTGTAGGATTAAAGATTGTGATAATTTCTTCGTTATCATCTTTTGCCTTATATAGCAGCACCTTTTGATCAATTGTATCGAAGGATACATTTTTTGCGACTTCTTCCGCATCTGCATAGCGAAGACATGGATGTGCTTTACGGATTTTAATCAAAGCTTTTGTACAATCCACGATATCCTGATAACGATTTCTTCTCGCATAATCTATCTTATTGATTTCATCGCTTTCTTCATATGTGTTGTTCATTCCATGTTTTGTACGGGCAAATTCCTGTCCACTGTGGATAAAAGGAATCCCCTGCGCCATTAATACTGCCGCAATCATCATTTTCTGACGAGATATCCGTACATCACGATCATCTTCTTTACAGCATTCTTTAACCTTATCCCAAGAAGTCATATTATCATGGCATTCTACATAATTTACAGCATTTCTAGGATGTTGGAACATTTTTTCCACGCCAATATCATTACAGCTTCCACATAGACAGTTTTTCATGATATCAATCAGATAAACAGCTCCTGTACAATATCCTTTCACATTTACTTCATTTACATCCGTTCTGCCTTTGATAACATCACGGAAACGATCAGAGAAATGTGCAACTCTTGGCATTTGTGCATTATTACGAATACTTGCACGTTGACGATAATCTAAAAAGCTTGGCATATCCCATCCTTCTCCATATACCATAAAGTCAGGGTTAATAGCTGCGCATGCCTGATATATCTGATTCAGAGTATCAATATCCAAAATACCCATTAAATCAAATCGTAGTCCATCAATATGATATGTTCTAACCAGCCAAACACATGTATCAATCATATACTTACGTGACATCTTTCTGGTAGAATCCACATCATTTCCACAATACGTTCCATTAGAAAAATCACCGTTTGCATTCATTTGGAAATAATAGTTTGGTACTGTCTTTTCAAAAAATGAATCTTCTTTATCATATACGTGATTGAATACGATATCTAAATTGACACGGATATCATTTTTATGACATTCTTCAATCAACTTGGAAAATTCAAATATTCTTCCATAAGGATTCGTAGGTTCTACACATAAACTGCCTTCTAAACAACGATATTGTACTGGATCATAT
The DNA here is from genome assembly GCA_014337235.1 of [Eubacterium] hominis. Lineage (GTDB taxonomy): Bacteria > Bacillota_I > Bacilli_A > Erysipelotrichales > Erysipelotrichaceae > Hoskinsella > Hoskinsella hominis. The sequence goes on from CP060636.1 coordinate 69,367, forward strand.
CCCCAGTTATAGTGCATCAATGGATAAAGCTCATTTACTGATCCAAAATCAAGTACCGGCATCAGCTGGACATGGGTAATCCCTAAAGACTTTAAATACGTAAATCCGGTATCCAACTCTTTTGTAGTTTCATTTTCTTCCACAAATCCACTATATTTACCAGGCTTTGTGACACCAATACCTTTTTGCATTGTAAAATCACGCACACTTGTTTCATAAATAATTGCATCTGTGGCATGCTTCATTGGTGTCAGAGGATAATCTCTTATACGGATTTTATCAGGATCAATGACAGCTGAGCGAGCATTGTTTTCTACGCTGGCGCATGCATATGGATCAATCGTCTGAAGCCATTGTCCATTAACTCTTACAAGATATACATATGTTGCATTTTCTAGATTTTCTAATACAGATAATCGAAATACACCATAGTTACTGCGTCGCATTTCCAATGTTTTCACTACACCGTTTTTACATATCTCAACTTTTACACGAGCCGCAGTTGGTGCCCATAAGGCAAAAGATGTATGGTCACGATGATATACACAGCCTAAATCATCTCCATCATAGTAAAACATTTCATCAAAACGTTGGGTTTTAACGATTCCACTGTATTGCAGGACAATTGAACGTGCATGCTGATGTACAACATAATACTCTACACCAATTTCTAAAGGCTCATATAAAGATAGTGTAAATTTATTGTAGTTATTTTGCGTTGTTTCAATTGTTTGTATATGCAAATCAATAATCTGACCATATTTGTTTGTCAGATAAAATTTATTACTGATGCCACCATAGCTATTTTTAGATAAATAAACAATAACTTTATCAAAATCATCCAGGTAGGCCTCATAAAATGTTTGTTGTCTCATGTTCATCACCTTATTTATTATACCAAAAAAAGTGAAGCTACGCTCGCTTTATATGAAATTGATTTTAATTTTGTGCAGTTTTTTTTTAAACTTATCACGGTTATAAAATTCCTTAAGAAATTTATAAAGAAAAACATGCGATATGTGACATTTCACTTATCGCATGCTTCTGCATTTTTTATATTACAGACCCATTTCTTGTTTCATTTTTTCTAAAGCTTCATCTACAGAGGCTGAACTTCCTGCATATTTAGCTTCTAATTCTGAAGCAGCATCCGCTGGTTCTTCGTTTAATTCTGCGACTGCATTTGCTTCATCTAGCATACGGTCAGCTTTTTCTTCCATTCTTTCAAATGCACGCATAGAACCGCTGGCAGCATCCATAGATCCTGTAACTTTATTGATTTTTTCCTGTGTTTTTGCGACTGCCACTTTTGCTTTGACATTTGTTCTACGTTGTTCTAATGATTTTAAATCATTTGTTAGTTTATCGTGCATCTGACGCATTTTCACAGCATTTTCATGTGCAACTGCATAAGATTTTTCTAAATCAGCGCCACTTGCTTCATATTGCTGTTTCTTTTCAAGGAATACTTTTGCATCTCCTTCATTTCCAGCTGTTAAAGCTTTTCTTGCTAAGCCATCATACTTGGCAATCTGTTCTTTGTTTTCTTCTACTAAACGAGCTGTACGTTTTTCTTCAGCCATAATACTGGCTGTTTCTTTTTTCACTTCAGCTAACTGTTCTGTAACCTGACGCATATATTCGTCAATCATTTTTGATGGATCTTCACATTTGTCCAATAATGCATTGATATTGGCTGTCATAATATCCTTAAATCTTGCTATAATTCCCATAATAAATCTCCTTCCTCACGTGTTTTTATCACGGATATGTAAACAGAAAACATGGGATTTTCCGTTTATCGCCTAATCTTTGTATTTTTCTTCTAAATCACTTGTATCATCTCCAAAAGTTTCTAGTGGTTTCTCCAGTATATCTTTTGTGAAGTCTTCTTTTTCTTTTGCACGTTTCGCTTTAATTCTAATAATCATCACAAGTGCTACGATTACTGCAATGATACATAGTGCGATAACAGCTACTTTCATAAAGTCCCAACCATTGGTTGGCTTGCTCATAATTGTTTTCGCTGTATCGGTGAACGTTTTAGAAATCATTTTTTCCATGGAAAGAGAAGTATCTCTATAATTTTTTTCAAAATTACCCCAAAAGATTGAAATCGCTTCATTGTCCATGATTGTATCTGCGGAATAACCACTTAAATATCGGAAACTTCCATCCATTTCACTTCGAGAATCATTCCTGCAAGCAAAATATGCAAATACGAAATGTCCTTCATCTTTGAATGTATCAGAATATAGTTTCTCTAAATATTGATCAGCTTTATTCGCATTGATATCATTTCCATTCCACATATCACTGTTATATGGAATAATTGCAACATAAGGCTGTACACCTGTTTCATCATAAAAATCCTCTAATCCTTCGATCATCACTTTTTTATTATGAACCCAGCCCATATCATCCATATACCAATCACTCTTCGATACTACACCGCTTAATGGTTCTCGTTTTGTAGTATTCTTCTGTTGTGGCTTGCTGTCAGCCTTGAATGCAAATAACACTACTACCAGAACAATAATTGCTGCCAAAACATAAGAAATCAAAGGTGTTCTACGATATGGTCCTCTTGGAGGTCTTGGTCCTCCGCCATAGTAATATGTTCTATGGTATCTTGGACGATAGGATGAACGATACCCTGAATTGCTGCTGTGTCCACCACCAAAGCTTCCACTTGATCTTCCTCCGCCGCTAAAGCCGCCAGAAGAATGTCCGCCGCCAAAACCGCCGCTGCTGTGTCCGCCGCCACCGCCACTACTTCTGCCCATGACATCACCTCCATCATGTATATTCTCATTATATCAAAATTAGAAATAAAGGAAATCAATTTTTGAATTTAGGCCCTAAATTTGTAAATCAACTATGTAAAATATATATTTCTGATGATTTTGACCATCTCTTTCTGATTTTTTTATTTTTACAAAATGGAAAAACTGTAATTCATATCCAAAAAAAGTATCTCATCACATAAAATGACAAGATACTTTTTTTAATTTTTACTATTTACTGATTGTTTTTTTGAATTCCGCTTTTGCTTGATCTAGCAAACCATCTTCTACGATCAATCGACGAGCAAGATTAGATAATGCAATTGCTCCATCTCTTAATGCCTGTGTACCTGCTTCTGATATTGTTGCGCAAGCCATTTCTTTTGAATGACCATTGACATTCTCATCAGCAATTTTTATATATCCATGTAATGTTGGACAACAATAGCTGACACTTCCTACATCACTGGAACCGCAAGGAACTTCATCCACTGGTTCTACCTGTGTTCTTCCAAGCGCTACATATTCTTCTTTCAAAGCGTCTGCCAAAGTATAATTGATAATACAATCATCATAAGGACATTCATAAGTACTGACTTTATACGTACAGCCAGTAGCTGCACAAGCCCCTTCCACACATTGAATTGCCTTTTGGCTTAATTCTTTCACATATGCCATGGTTTCACCTCTAAAATAATATTCCATAGAAGCATATGCAGGAATAACATTTGCGGCTTCCCCACCATTGCGAATAATGCCATGGATATAAGTGTTAGGTAGTACATATTGGCGCATCATGGAGATTGCATTATATGTTAACACAGCTGCATCCAGTGCACTTTTCCCATGTTGTGGAGAACATCCATGCGTATTTACACCAAAAAATTCAAACTTCAATGGATTTAATGCTACTGTTCTTCCACCTAAACCATTTTTTGTATCTGGATGAATCATCATTGCGGCATCTACATCATCAAATACATGAGCATTTGCCATGGATACTTTTCCACCAAAATTTTCTTCAGCAGGTGTACCAATGACACGAATTTCTCCACCAATTTCATCAATAATGCTTTTTAAAGCACAGCCAGCTGCAAGTGAAGTTGCCGCAATCAGGTTATGACCACAGCCATGTCCTACTTCTGGCAATGCATCATATTCACACATAAAGGCAATGACTGGTCCAGGTTTATTGCTTTTATAAGTCCCAATAAAACCTGTTGGAACTACAAATGCTTTTTCTGTCTGAAATCCATTTTCTTTTAGTGTATTACTTAACAACTCCATTGCCTGAAATTCTTCATTTCCTACTTCTGGATGTTCATACAAAAATTTCACTATAGATGTATACGTATCCATATGTTCTTCGATATAATTTATTAATCTTTCTTTCACAAAAATACCTCCCTTATTTTCTTTCCTCTATTGTATCTTAAAAACCTAGAATATGACAAGAAAAAATAGAGACAAAACGTCCCTATCTTTTCTCTATTTTACCTTGATTGGATGAATATCCCAGATTTCATCAGCATATTGTTTAATTGTACGATCACTGGAGAAGAAACCAGATTGAGCGATATTAATCAAACAAGCTCTAGCCCATGCTGCTTCATCTCTGTATTTTTCTTCGATGTTACGCTGTGCATGTGCATATGCTTCAAAATCAGCCAATAATAAATATTCATCATTTTTGAACATCAATTCGTTATAAATCTGTTTAAAGTCTTTTGGATCATTTGAGAAAGTACTGTCCACAAAACTATTTACAATTTTCTGGATATCTGGATTTTTATTGTATTTATCCCAAACATTGTAGCTGTTTTCATGTCTGATCAATGCTACATCATCTGCACGTAAACCGAAGATTTCTGCATTATCATAACCAACACGTTCCACAATCTCAACATTCGCACCATCCATTGTACCAAGTGTCAATGCTCCATTCATCATAAACTTCATGTTTCCTGTACCACTTGCTTCTTTACCAGCAGTAGATATCTGTTCAGAAACATCAGCAGCATTCATTAAGATTTCTGCAATACTTACACCATAGTTAGGTATAAATACCACTTTCATATAAGGATTAATGTCAGAATCATTGTTCACTTTATCTGCAACACAATGAATTAGCTTGATTACTTCTTTTGCAAATGTATAAGAAGGAGCTGCTTTTGCGGCAAAGATAAAAGTTCTTGGATAAATTCTAAAGTTTGGATCAGATTTCATCTTGAAGTACAAGTGAATAATATTCATCACATTTAACAACTGACGTTTATAAGCGTGTAAACGTTTTGCCTGTACATCAAAGATAGAATTTACATCAACTTCGATACCTAATGTATCTTTGATATATTTTGCTAAAATCTTCTTACGTTCCATCTTCACTTCCATGAAATCTTTTTGAAGTCTTGGATCATCTACATAATTCATCAAATCGATTAAACGTTCTGGATTTTTCTTGAAGTCTGGTCCGATTGTTCTTTCTAGCAGCTTTGTTAACTGTGGATTAGAATAAATTAACCATCTACGGTGTGTAATACCATTTGTCTTGTTGTTGAATTTTGCTGGATAAATGTCATAGAAGTTCTTCATAACATCTTTTATTAAGATTTCTGTATGAAGTGCAGCTACACCATTGACACTGTGTGAGCCAATGATAGCAAGGTTAGCCATGTGTACCTGTCCATCTTTTAATACACAACATTCATTCATTAAATCTGCTCTTCCCATATCATGAGAAACCCAGTATTTGAAACGACGATCAATTTCTTCAATAATCATATATACACGAGGCAATAAGTCCTGTACATATTGAATTGGCCATTTTTCTAAAGCTTCACTTAATACGGTATGGTTTGTGTAGGCCATGGTTTTTGTTGTAATATCCCATGCCTGATCCCATTCGTATTTGTATTCATCCATCAAAATACGCATTAATTCAGGAATACATAATACAGGGTGTGTATCATTTAACTGAATTGCATTCTTTTCTGCAAAGTTATCCAAATTTGGATAGTTTTTCAGATGGGAATCGATAATGTTATAAAGTCCTGCTGATACAAAGAAATACTGCTGTTTCAAACGTAAGATTTTTCCATGTTCTGTAGAATCATCTGGATAAACATTTCTACAGATTTCACGTACTTCATTTACATATTCGCTTAAGCTGGCAGCATCACATGCATCATCTGCAACTTCAGCACTCCATAAACGAAGTGTATTAGTAACTTTAGTATCATAACCTACGATAGGAACATCATAAGGTACTGCACGTACAATCAAACTTGGAACATGGTTTACGATAGCTTTGCCATCTTCACCCATCCACATATCAACATGACCGCCAAATTTTACATTAACAGCATGTTTTGGTTTACGTACTTCCCATACATTTCCTAAAGAAAGCCACTGATCAGGTACTTCGACCTGTTCGTTGTTTACAATTTTCTGTTTGAATAATCCGTATTCATAACGAATACAGTTACCATTACCAGCAAGATTCAAGCTTGCTAGTGAATCAAGGAAACATGCAGCAAGTCTGCCTAAACCACCATTTCCAAGTCCTGCATCGCTCTCTAAATCTTCTAATTCGTTTAAATCGATTCCTAGATCTTCTAGACCTTCTTTTACGATGTCATAGATTCCTAAGTTCATCAAGTTGTTTGTCAACAATCTCCCCATTAAGAATTCCATAGAGAAATAGTACATCTGTTTTTCGCCCTTATCAGATATAACATCTTTTGTTTCCTTAGAGTGGAAGCTGGCATAATCTCGTACCATTTCGCCTAGAATCATATATTTTTCAGTGATGTGCGCCTGTTCGATAGAACGGCCGTAGCGTTCGATGATTCTTCTCTTGAATTCCTCTTTGAATTCTCTTTGGTTTTTGAATTCGTTCATTTTAACTACTCCTCTCAACCTCACGTTTCATTTTACAATATTTAGCTTGTAATTACAAACGTATTTCGGTATATTCCAAGTGAAATTATAGACATTTTTTTAGATTTTATGCCAGTTTATGTTATGTCAACAATAAGCAAGCGGTTCCAAAAATTTGTAAGAAAAAAGCACAGATTATTTAAATTCTGTGCTAGATTTACGCTTATCCCTGTAAACGTTGAATCATTTCCCAAAGTGCTTTTGCGGAATTGAAGTTTTCTGGCACAATATCTGGTGCAGATACTTCTACATCAAATTCATCATTGATTTCAGATACGATTTCCAAGATTGCAAAAGAATCTAATAAACCATCATCAATCAATGTTGTGCAATTTTCATAATCAACATCTGGGTTTACTTCATTTAAAATTTCTAATAATTTTTCCATTTCTATCTACCTCCTATGGATTTATAGTTCAACACATTTGTTTCAAATGTGTCTCGCATAAGTGTTAACCCTTCCTGTTTATCATATAGATAAATTTTAGGAAGATCTCTGCTTAGGAATAAAGATATTCCTTCATACATGCAATATGCTCCAGTATTTTGAAATTCAATAATATCGCCAATTTCAGGGTGATGCAGTGAAAGACTTTTCACAATATTATCATTCACTGTACATAATGAGCCTGAAATATTACATTTAACTTCTTCATTACCTGTTTCTTGAGCTTTTAATTGGCGATAATAAGGAATTTTCATTGCCATCATTTGACCAAAATAATTTATTTGATGCATACCACCATTTACAATACACCATATAATATCATTGTTTTTCTTCATATCAACTATTTTTGTATAATATGTTCCACATGTTGCTGCTATAAATCTGCCAAGCTCTAAAGTAATTTGTCCTTTGAAATTCATATTGTTTAGAAGCTCTTTAAATCCTTTTAACAGTTCTTCTTCATCATAAGGTTTTGCGTCTTTAAAATATTCGACATAAAATCCAGGACCAAACTCCAATTCTTCTGCTTCATATCCATATTCTACTTTTAATTTTGAAAGTAAATCATCTGCATATTTTAATTCTTCCTGATATTTAGAAAGTTTTTTTCTCTGTGTTCCAGAAAAATGTTGAATACCTATAATTCTTACACCTGTATATTGATTTCTGTCTTTCACTAATTGACACAATTCTGCTTCATCAATACCAAATTGATTGCCTGTAGTTACACGCAATAATACGCGAACACAAATGTGATTTGTGATAGCCGCCTCATTAATCAAATGAAACTGGCGTACTGATTCACAAGTATAAACAATAGCATCTTTATAAGTTGACACAATACGTTTTGTATCATTTTCCTCTTTATAAACACCTGATAAAACTACTTTATCCATAGGAACCTTTGCTCTTTCACAGATTTTAAATTCTCCTGGAGAACACACCTCATAGCGATCAATTGCATCTTTTATATTACCTACTACAAAAGGATTGGCTTTCATAGCATAACATAAATGCACATTTTTTCCTAGTAAATTTTTAATCTTTTGAATTCTTTCTTTCAATACATCTATATCAAATACATATGCTGGAGTATTCGTTGTAGACATTATTTCTTGATAATTAGGCCTGTACAACATCTTCACCTTCAATCTTTTTCTTTAACTCTGTACGATCTATTTTCCCGTTTTTTGTAATTGGAAACTGTTCTACTTGAATAAATACATTAGGTATCATAAATACCGGTAATGTCTTTTTCAAACCTCGCACAATTTCCTTTTTATCAATCGCTCCATCATAAAATGCATGGATTTTGTTGTTTTCAAAAATACAACATGCTCTTTTAATTTCATGTATACTTTCCATAGAACCTTCGATTTCGCCCAACTCTATGCGATGTCCCATGTGTTTAATCTGGAAATCCTTCCTAGATGCAAAACATAATAAGCCGTTTTCATTGTAATATGCTAAATCTCCAGTACGATATATTGTTTCCAGATAATAAGGATTCAATGGATTTTGTGTAAATGCCTTTTGCGTTTGTTCTGAGTTATTGTAATACCCTAATGTAACAGCAGTTCCACTAACACAAAGCTCACCCTTTTTTCCAGGTTCTTTAACTTCTTTATTTTCATCGTCTAATAAAAACACACGCTCATTTGGGAAAGGTTTTCCAATAGGAATTACATCCCCTGGTTCATAATCTTCTTTGATGATATGATAAGTACAATTACATGTTATTTCTGTTGGCCCATATAAATTAACATACATTGCATCAGGCAAGTATTCTCTCCAAATATTTAATTGTTTTACAGGCATTACTTCACCGGAAAACATTATTTTGTTCAATTTTGTAGGGACCTTATATTCAAATCCTTTTAATGTGCTGATAATACATATAGCAGATACTGCCCAAATAATCGTAGTCACTTCACGTTCACAAAGGAAATCAATCAACTTTGTTGGGAATGAGAAGAATTGTTTAGGAATAATCTGCATGGTTGCACCTGTAGCAATTGTTGAATAAATATCTTTTACAGAAACATCAAAATCCCAAGGTGCCTGATTTCCAATTACATCTTCACTCGTAATTCCAAAGGTTTCTGTAAATACATCAATGAAATCAATTACACTTCGATGAGCGACAATTACACCTTTTGGAATGCCTGTTGAACCTGAAGTAAAAATTCCATACAGTGGATCAGTATCTAATGCCTGTTCTTTGATTTTCATTAAGGAGTTTTCATTTATTACATTATCTTCTTCTAATTCTTCCAGATATATGACTTTTCCAGCAAATTCTATCTTTTTTAAATCTCTATCATAACCCATTGATGTAATCAATGTATTCACATTCAATGTATTTAATATATGATCTAATCTTGTTTTAGGTTGTTTTGTATCTAGTAAAACATAAAAACATCCTGCATATACTATTCCAAAGAACAATGAGATAGTATCCACACTTTTTTCCATAAAGACTGGAATAGGTGTTCTTGGTGAAAATTGTTTTGCTAATTGAGAACCAATCCCTTTAGAACGTTTTACTAATTCTTCATAGGTTATACTTTTATCTTTATCTGCGAAAGCAATTTTATCTGGATACTGTGCTGCTGACTTCTCTAAATAAGTTAATATATTAAACATAATTACTCCTCCCCATCAGAAAAAATAATATCTTCAAATTTTCTAATATCATATTTTATATTTTCATTATTTTGTATTTTATTTTCAACCCATTTAAATATACGAGAATATGTTTTATATTCGATATTCCATTTTTCTTTTGTTTTATCAGAATGATGATCTCCACTCAAATGATATTCTTTATCAAATAGAGAGGCTAGATAACGTGTAACTTTCTGCTGACCATATATATTTACATGATTATGATCATAAAAATCTTCATGAACATCTAGTCCTATCTTTTCTAAATCATAATCCAAATCATATACTTTATAGCCATACTGACTAATAACTTTACTAGCTTGTGTTAATGCTCTTCTTTGAACAAGCATTCTTTTTTCATAATATCTTGGAGTATTAACAAAAACTACATTCTTAATTTCATTTTCCTTTAAATAATCTAATAAATCATATAAATGCTTTCCAGATTCATTAAATAATGGTTGTGTTTCATGATAATTAGTGATATCTATAATATTTTTTCTATTAGCTTTTTTTGCAGTACCACTCATACCACTTACTGATAAATTATTCCTATCAAAGAAATAACGTGTTTCTAGTATAGACATTTTTATACAATACCCCAACTTTTCCCAGTTATTATGATATTTAAGAACTGGATTAATATAACTATCTCTTTGATCCTTTGGAACTAAATAATTAATAGTATCTATTTTATTTTGAGAATAAGGCATATTATCAATCCATAATCTTAATGAGCCTTCTTTAGTTTCTAAATTATCATTATACATAACTCCATTCATATCAACAACTATTAATTTAGGTTTTTGTGTTTTCATTGTTTCTATTAACATTGATTTCATAATTCCCATAGGCGCTCCAGAAGTAGCTAAAACATAACTAGTAAACCCATATTCCTTCCATGCTAAAGGAGAACTGAATGAAGTATAAACAGAACTGGAGCCAATAACTACCATATCTAAACTATCTTTTTCTTCTTTATAAAAATTCTTGACACGAACTTCATTTGGTGTCAATTGTCTATCAAACGCAAAAGCACAACTAGTAAAAGCTAGTAATAATGCAATGGCAATAATACTAATTTCTGCTAAATTTCTTAATTTTCTTTTCTTCATAAAGTCCTCCTAAAATTGCATATATACAAATTGATTAGAGCTCATACCAGGTCCATACATTCCTAAAGCAATAATGGCTGCAAATGCTATAAAGTAAATAAAAAATTTAAAGACCAAATTCCTTTTATTAAACCAATCACGTATTAACATCTTTTCTTGGAAAACATCAATAATAAATAAAATGATCAAAGATGCTAATAAAACTATGTAATTTGCTTTATTTAATCCAAAGGTTAATAATTCTGCTTTAATGTTTAAAGGGAAATCAATTATTTGGAAAGATTTTAAAAATATATCCCATGCTGCATGCAAATTCTCAGCTCTAAAAATGATGCATCCAATACATGTTATCCAGAAAGTTCTTAAGATTTGAAAACCAATGAATAATTTTGAGTTTGTTTTAATTTTCAATTTCGTATTTAACCAATCAAATATTGGTTTCATTAAACTAGCTATTGCGATTAATACGCCATAAAATAGCCCCCATACTATATAATTCCAATTGGCCCCATGCCATACTCCAACCAAAAAGAATACTAAAATATTTCCAATAGCAACAGGAAGTGTTCTTCCTAAATATTTACCAAATCTCTTTTTAGTTGCTTTTCCTAATTTACGCATAACTTTCGTCAATGAGAATGGATAAAAAACATAATCTTTCATCCAAGCACCTAAAGACATATGCCATCTTCTCCAAAACTCTGGAATCGTCCTTGAAAAATATGGTCTTTTGAAATTCTCTGCCATCTCAATTCCCATTGCTTGAGCACAACCTCGCGCTATATCTATACATCCAGAAAAGTCAGTATAATCTTGTATTGCATATAAGAAAATCCCAATTATTGTACCAACACCAGAGATGCTTAAATAATTTCCAAAAACAAAATCTGCAACTACAGCTACTCTATCAGCTATTACCATTTTTTTAAAATATCCCCACATCATTAATTGAACACCATAAACAATATTTTTTTCTGAGTTGGCATTAGGTTTATACAATTGTGGTGCTAAATCTTTAAATCTTCCAATTGGACCTTCTATTATTTGAGGAAAAAAAGACACAAATAAAGCTACTTTTCCTAAATTTCTTTCAGCATTCACTTTTCCCCAATAAACATCAATAACATATGACATTGTCTGAAAAGTATAAAATGATATCCCTAATGGTAGGATCAGATTAAAAGTAGGAACTCTATTCGCCAAAGAAATAGAATCAAATAATACATTTAAATTTTGTGCAAAAAAGTTAAAATACTTTAAGAATACTAAAATTCCAAAATTTAAAACAAGTAAAGAAATTAAAATGAACTTCCTATTTTTCTTGATTTTTTCTTTTTCTATTTTCTTCTCAGCAGCAGTTAAATCCATATCTTTGATTTTTCTTTCTTCAACATGTGTTTTATCAATCATAATAGCTCCAATATAAGAACTTATTGTTGTTATAATTATAAATAATGCAAATTTCACACTTGCATATAAGTAGAAAAAATAGCTAGAAAGAAGTAAAAAAATCCATCTATATTTTAATGGTACTATATAATATAAAATCAAAATCACTACAAAAAACAATAAAAATGTTAACGTATTAAATGCCATATTTATGCCCCAATCCTTATCTTTTTTTAATATCTGCTTAATTTCAAAGCCATTTTTAGTATATATCATATATATAACGTATGTCTACTTAAGAAATCTTAATTGATAATATAAATAAAAAGTATCATTAGTCATATGTTTGGCTTCATGATACTTTTTTAAATCTATAAACAACCTTTTTCTTTCTCAATTTCTAAATAATGTATAGTTCTTAAAAAGCCTTCTTCCAATGTATTATTCGGATTCCATCCTAACTTTCTTAATTTTGCGCTACTAAGTATTCCTCCAGTAAAAGGAGCACAGCCATTATTTTTTTCTTTTGGTATATCAAAAATCAATTTCAATTTCTTTTCTGGAGTTATCTTAACTAATAATTCTGCGAGTTCCTTAATAGAAACTTTGCCATTTTCATCGCCAATATTATATACCATGTCATCACTGTTCAATAAAACATAAAACATTCCAGCAATAGCATCAGCAATATAGGTATATGTACGTACACTTGTTCCCTCACTTTTTAATACAATATTTTCATTAAACAAAACATTTTTTAAAAAGTCTGCCTGAACACGGCCATCATAAATCGACATCCCAGGACCATATGTATGAGCTAATCGCGCAATTTTAGTATTTAGTCCATACTGTGATTTAAAACTTGAACACATAGTTTCAGCTGCTTTCTTTCCTTCTGGATAACAAGATCTTGGATCTAACGGATTTACAAAACCATAACTGTTTTCATCAAAAAATTCTTGTCCAGGATATGGTTGTCCATAAATTTCACGAGATGATATGAACATATAACCTTCTGATTTTTTTTCATGAGCCAATTGTAATGTATAAAATGCTCCTAATGTATTTGCAGCAACTGTACCTACAGGATCATCTTTCATAATGCTAGGGCTAGCAGGACTTGCAGCATGTATAATATAGTCCACGTTCCCATCATAATTAAATGGTTTTGTAACATCGTGCGATAATAGTTCGACATACGCATTATCTTTTATATCCTCAGCCACTTTTTTCACATTTCGTACGACTCCAATTACTTTAATACCCATATTCATTGATTCATTTAACTCTAATAAAGTTCTAACAAAATATGAACCAACCATGCCACTTGCACCTGTAACCATTACACTTTTATTTTTTAGAGCATTCCAATTAATATTTTGTTTTACGATTCTTTGTAAATCTTCTTTTAAAATACAATTCATAGTTACCTCCTATTTTAAACCTAAAATTTGTTCATTTTCTTTATACTGCAATAATGCCCTTAACACATAAAAATCTTCAGGTGTAGTAACTTTTATATTTCCTCTATTTCCTTGAACGATATAAACTTGTTTACCTAGATTTTTATATAGATTACATGAATCAGCGATGTCTATATATTCAGGATTAATTTTTCTCATTTCTTCATGTGCACTTACAATTTCTCCTAAATAAAAACTTTGAGGGGCTTGTGCAGTAAAGGTTTCTTTCTTTAATGGCATTTCTTCTACTTGATGTCCATCTTTACTTAGAATAGGTGTTTCAAAGAATGCAGTACACGTAATTGCACTACCATATTTTTTTACACTTTCAATATTCTTTTCTATAACCTCTTCACTAACAAAAGGTCTAACTCCGTCATGTATTAAGACAATAGAGTCTTTAGGATTCTCATTATACGCTGCTTTTAAAGCGTGAAAAATAGAATCCTGCCCTGTTACTCCACCTTCTACTATTTTAGCGACTTTTGTAATTGCAAATCTATTGGTTAAATTTTTTAAAGTTTCCATATAGTCTGCTTTGCAAGCTATATAAATTTTATCAATTGCTGGGCTATTTTGGAAATTATCTAATGTATGTATGATAATAGGCTTCCCATTAATTTCCAAAAACTGTTTAGGCATCCCTGCCCCCATTCTTACACCACTGCCACCTGCAAATATAATTGCTATATTCATATTTATTCACTCCTTACGGATTTTTCTAATCCTTCCTATTTTATTATAACTTTTTCAAATTGAAATGTCTTTATTTTTTTCTTGATTTATCAATATCAACCTGTTTTTGGTATTTCATAATCTCCTTATAAATTCTTTCACAATTATTATGATCATTATACACATAAAAATTATCTGCTCGTTCTCTGTACATATCTTTCATATTACATCCTTTTCTCATATAATCACATAAAACATCAACTAATTGATCTGATTTCGTACAAATTTCCCCAAATCCCATTGAATCATAAAAGAAAATACCATCATCATAATGTGGAGGTAATACCTCAGGATGAAAATAAACTATAGGTTTTCTCATATATGCAAAATCAAACTGCACACCAGAGTAATCAGTTACCATTAAGCTTGATTCTGTTAATATTTTTTCATAACTTAAATCTCCTACAGATGGAATTACTTCAAGTTCAGAATTTGGAGTAAAATCATCTTTTTGTGAACTCAAAATAGGATGCAAAAGAAATTTAATTTTATAACCATATTTTTTTGCACATGCAATTAATTTTTCATTATTGATTAAATCATTATATACATGAAAATATAGTGAATTTTTAAATTCTGGATTATATCCTCTCTGCTCTCCTTCACTAGTTGTGACAGGAAGAGCATTATACATTCTCCATGTTGGTGATAATAAAATTTGTTTTTTATCATTATTTTTTAAGCCATCATAACGTCCTATACCAGTTAATTTCAAAATATCAAAACCTTTATAACCATAAGCATGTTTAGATAAATTATCATATTCAAATTTACTTGCTAAAAAATACATCATCGTATTATCAATAATCCTTCTTTGAGCAATTGCACATTTTTGAACAGATAAACCATGTTGTAAACACATTGATCCAAAGTTGCATAATCCTCTTATATATTTAGAAGTTCCTTTATTATATCCATTAAAAGGGAATAAATGGGAATTTGTTATCAAAACAATATCAGCATTTACGAAAACCAGCTTATGCTTTAAACTACCATTTTTCAATGGTTTATAACCGTCTTTTACTAAATTTTTATAATCTATTGTATTTTCATTAATCAAATAATATTTTGTAATTCCATCTTCAAAATTTGCACAGTATCGATATAAATATTCACAACTATCTCCACCCTTATACAACTTATCTAACATTAACCATATTTTTTGTTTTTTGAAGTATGGATGTGTAATCAAATATAACCATCGAAAACCCAAAGCTTTAAAATCTTTTTTCTTATGGTTTCTAATCAAATTCAATTGAAACTGAATTTCTCGCTTCAAAACATTTGTTTTAGTTGCCAATTTTATATTAATACCATTATTTGCATGGTGACATAGATACTTATTAAATCTCCAATATGAATACCTAGGTGATTTAGATAATTTAGCCCAATGATTTGCAAAAGATATTTTCATTTGAAATTCTTCACCTTGAATCTTTGCATAAAAAGTTATCCTTTGCATTTTTTTGTTTTCATCTAAAGGTATTTCTAAATGATAAGTCAATCTACGATAGCCTGGAACGCCAAAATATTTAGTTAAAGAATAAGCATCGGTATCTTCTACTATATATTTTTTATCATTAAATAATGCATAAAACTGAACATCACTATGCTGAAAAATACTAATTAAAGAACCATCTATCCAAATTTTCCCATTAACATAATTCATTACATTAATAGTAAATCTGTGAGTACTTAATGTTGAAATTAAAAACTCTTTAAATCGCATATCGATATCTCTGCCCTCGATACTATCATATGCATAATAATTATATTTTACATTCTCTTTACCATATTTAATACGCAGATACATACATCTAATCTCTGGATTTTTTGTTATATAGGGCAATTCATCCTGATTTAACAAATAATAATCATCTATTTCAAGAAATAATTGATGAACTAAAATTAAATATTCTTCTAACGACTTACCTAATAAAACCTTTTTGTTTCTATTATCTTTATTAGCCATCATTCTACAATTTATATAGTAAACAAAATAATTTTGAAGAAAAGCTGGTAAACATTGTTTTTTTTCTTTTGCGTATTCTATAAGATCAAATACATAATCTTTTATCGATTCTTGATACCATTTTATATCATGGGATGGGACATGATATAAAACTTGATTTTCTCTTGGTGCATAATATTTGTAAAATGCTTTAGGAACAGAAATATATTTAGCATTATTTAATAAGAGTTTCATCACCATATCTGTACCATATTCAAAAGGAAGATTTTCTTTGAATTTTATACTTTTTATTTCTGTTGTTTTGAAAACAGATGAATCTAAAGCAGTAGTTAACCTCTCATATGTTTTGGTTAAGTCGCATATTTCATATTCCTCAATGAATTTTTTACTTAAAATATGCTGAATTTTATCCTTGGTCATTAATGGATTTATACAATAGGACTTTGTTACTGAAAATGATGCTTCTTTATATTGTTTCAATGCTTTTAAATTTTCATTTATAAAATTTGGGCTTAAGATATCATATGATTCCATAAACATAACATATTGAGTAGTGACCATTTGAATTGCTTTATTTAATACTTCACCAGGGGTCCCTTCATATTCTAAAAACAAAAAATTATCTTTTGGTATTTGAATTAATTCTTGAACTTTTTTTATATCTTCCCCTACTATTAAAACATTATAACTACAATGCTTTTGCGATTTTATACTTTTGATTGTTTGAAGCAGGCCTTCTATACCGTTTTTTAGAGTTATAACAATTGTAATTTCAGTTTTATCCATTATATACACACCTCACTATTATTCCTTATTTAATAATATTTTATCTATTGCAATATCACTTGATAACCTTTTGTGATCATTAAAGCTTTCATTTAAAAAATCATTTAATTTATTCATGTCATATTTATTGTTTTTAATTACTTCTATCACCTCTTCAAATCTTTCGCAAACGACTCCAGGTGCCTGTTCAAGAGTTCTATGAACACCACGTGTTAATTGATAGAAATCTTTATCGAAAGCATAAAAAATCATAGGTTTTCTTTGTAATGCAAATTCATAAATATTACTTGAAAAATCTGTAATCAACACATCTGTTACATAAAACATTTCATTAATATCACCATAATTTGAAAGATCTTTTATATATTTATTATTTTCTTTAGGAATTTCAATTTTTTCAGTTATAAAAGGATGCATCTTGAAAATAAATGCATATTCATGTTCACATAGTTCTTTAACTAAATTCATATTGATTTTATCATAAGGATAGTATGCTTCCTTTTGTGTATTTCCTCTATATGTAGGTGCAAACATTATAATTTTCCTTCCTAATAATTCGGGAAAATCTTTATAAAATTGATTTTTAAATTCACTGATTTTGTTTTGATTTAAATAGTCATCTAGTCTAGGTAGTCCAGTTGCAATAAAATGATTTCTTGGAATACCAAAAACTTCCTCATAAACTGGTATTAAGCCATTACTTCCTACTAATGCGTAATCATATTTTCTATGGCAAGAATCTTTAGGTAACGGTGATCCTGCTTTTCCAAATCTGGAATATCCAACAGATTTAAACCCAACACCAGCATGCCATACCTGAATTAACTTTGTATCTTTATACAAAGTTATTGTTTTAAATATAGGAACATAATCATCTACAAAAATGTAATCCTGTTTTGCAATAAGCCATAATAATCTTGACCATGTAAAAAAAGTTTTAAGTTTACTTTGCTGTAATGTTTTTGAAAAAGAATAACTTATTTTGAATTCTTTATCTAGACCTCGTTCCTTTATTCTTGAGTCTATCGCTTTTAAATTACCGCCAATAGGCACTCTAGTTTCTGACATAAACAAAATATGTTTCCCATCTTTTTTTCTTATTTTATTTAGTATTGCGTAAATACTTCTTATTGTTGATTTTGTAACTATAAAAACGATTTTTCGTAATCCTTGCTTTAATGAATTCGATTCCAAAATCACATCTTTTTTTTCTGGATGTTTATTTTTTTTCATGTATGTAGTAAACATGCAAAGTATCAAATCATTTTCATTAATAAGGAACTTATCACCAACTATATTTTGCTGGCTTATTTTTTTTTCTAAAATAGATTTATCTACTATCTGAAAATTTATAATATACGAATAACATTCACTTCCATATCGATATATTTTATCTAAATTTTCTAAGGTATATCCAAATTTAGGGTTTATTGATAAAATATTTTTTTTATCATTTTTCATATAATAAAAGTACCATTTACCATTATCTAATAGTTTTGTATCATTTATATTAACGATATTAATCACTAATTGATTATTATCTGCTTTTCCTAAATTATAATCATTTTTCAAATCTGTAACATAATAATCAAAATCATTGACTTCCTCACCTTCAAATTTAATTGTTAAATAAATACTATGCCATGACATTTCTTTTATTTTAACTTTTCCCATCAGGCGTCACCTCTTATCTTCATATTACTAATGATGAACTCCGCAATATCTTTACTTGCGTTTTTGTGATAAATCACATATTTTTTGCAAAATTTATCTAATTTATCAAAATCATAAGTCGTGTTCTCTATTGCATTTATTAATTTTTTAGGATCTTTACTAATGACACCTGGTAATTCATGCTCATAATCAATAGCCAATCCCCTTACACCAGTATACTTGTACATATCAAAATTATAGAAATATAAAGGAATATTTAATAATGCCGCCTCGTAGATAATGCAAGAATAATCGCTAATCAAAGCATCAGCCACAAATAGCATATCAAATGAATCAAAATCAGGTGTTAATAAAACTTTCAAATTATCTGTATTAAGTTTAGACAAAGGATGCAATTTTAGAACTAAAATTTGATCATCCTTTAAAGATATACTTAATTGTTCTACTGCTTTTTGCATTTCTGACTCATCTTTTCTAAAAGTTGGTGCATATAATATTACTTTTTTCTCTTTCAATTGTGGATATTTTTGGTAAATCTGTTTCTGTTTTTCAATTTTAAAATTTTTATCTTTTAAAAGATCTACTCTAGGTAATGGCATTATTTTAACTATTTCTTTTGAGCAATTAAAACCTTTAGCTAAATCACTAACATAAGCTGGTGAACTAGCTAAAACATAATCATATTGTTCATGCATCCTCATCATTTTAGCTATACTTTTTTGAGTTCCTTCAGCTGTATCAAGCGTAGTATACCCAAATTTTTTCATAGTCCCAATTGAATGCCACATTTGAATAATGCATAATGATTTTTTGTGTTTTAATAACGATACAACAATACAATAAGTATCTAATACAACTACTTTACTTGTTGCTATTTCTTTCATTTGTTTCAACATATGAAAAGCATATTTTATTTTATTTAGAATAGATGAATGTAATCCGCCATCTAAAGTATGGCATAGAAATACAACTTCAATATTTGGATTCAAGTTATTCAAAGCGATTTTCAATAGTTTAAAATCTCTAGATGGTTTATTACTCTGTCTAGAAATCATAACAACTTTATCTCTAACGGGTAAAAGTTTTATAAAAAAATATATAAAATTTAAAATAGCTGTTAAAAATTTAATTAGTATTTGCATAATTATCCACCATTTCCTTAATCCTTTATAATTATTTTCTTTAAAAACATTGGCATTTTTATTATAAATTTCAAAAATTTATTTATAAACCAGATAATAGGTATCATGATTATAAATATAATTATTGAAGCTAATACTGCATAGACTTGATTTTTTTGAAACAAAGGAAAAAACGCTTGTAAAATGCGTAATAAAGGAATGTGTAATGCCAAAATAATTAACGTATTTTTCCCAATATATGATAAAGCCTTAAAATGCAAACCACTTCTGAAAACAACATAAATTAGAACAAACGAAAAAGATAAAGATGTAATTAAAGTATACGTAAAATTCCTATATAATTCATTAGATAAATCCACTTGTTTATTTATTAAGCAAAAAAACGAAGCTATGATAACAATTGCAAGAATTTTCAAAAAGGTTTTATTAGCTAAACATTTTTGAAAGTATCTAAAATTTTTCCTTAGTATATAGCCACTACCATAATAAAACTGAGCTACTAAAGCTACATCAAGATGTAATGGAGCATCAAATTCTTCTTTTCCTAAAGGTGCAATTAAACCAGTCAAGCACATAACGCATGACATTATAAATACAGATTTATCGTCCTTTAAATAATGATATAAAGTATAATAAATAATTTGTGTCAAAAACATAGTCATTAAAAACCAAGTTGCATTAGATGGAGCTCTTACAACACTAGCATTGGAATAGAAAATACCAATTAAAACTTTTATAAATGAATCATGTGGAACCATTCCAGTTATTTTATTAATATACCACAAAGGTAAAACCAAAATATTCAACATTATATAGGGATAAACTAATTTTATAATTTTATCCTTTATACATTCTGATATCCGTTCATATTTATTTGGATTAAAAGTAAAGCCAGAGATGATAAAAAATAATGGCATATGAAATGAATATATTACTTTAAACATTAAATGTTTTTTAAATTTTAGTAAAGAATGCCCTAAAATGACTAAATACATAGAAATAGCTTTTAACTGATCTAGCCAAATTAATCTTTTTGAATTAACACAAATCGTATTATCCATAAAAACCTCCTTTTTTATCATTAGATAGAGCAAAAGCAACAACTAATTGTTGCTGCCTTATTTCTTTGAAAATAGTCTATCAAAAAAACCTAGTTTAACATCATGTATAACACGTTGTTCAAATTTTTCTTCAAGCTTTTTTTTCTTTTCTTTATCACTTAAAGCATTATATTTATCCACATATTCAGAATAATGGTCGCAAACCTCATCAATATTCCCAATTTCAACCAATTTTCCACCCTCAATCCACATTCCTGTTTTACAAAATTCTCTTACTTGTGGTAATGCATGAGATATAAAGAATATTGTTTTACCTTCCTCATCACGTAATTTTTTCATACGGTTCATACATTTTTGAGCAAACCCTTTATCACCAACTGATAATGCTTCATCTACAATAAATATATCTGGATCTAATGCCAAAGATATAGAAAATCCAAGTCTAGATTTCATTCCACTTGAATATTTTTTTACTGGTTGATAAAGAAAATCGCCTAATTCTGCAAATTCAATTACATCATCTGTTATTTCTTGAATTCTTTTTTTAGAAAGTCCCATTAAAGCACCTTTAACATTAATATTTTCTAACCCTGTAAGTTGCTGATTTAAGCCTGTATTGATAGATATTAGCGCTTGTTCCCCATTAATAGTCATTTCTCCACCATCAATATCAGAAATGCCTGCCAATATTACGGACAAAGTAGATTTTCCAGAACCATTTGTTCCTAAAATCCCGACAACATCGCCTCGTTGAATTTTCATACTTATATCCTTCAGAGCATAAAAGCTTTCATGATCATTACTTTTTTGACCATCTTTTTTTTGTAATTTATATATTTTAGAAACATTTTTTAATTCCACAGCATATTGACTACTCTCATACATATTTTTTGACATGATATCACCTCGTTAAATTAAATCAATAAATTTGCGTTTAAACTTATACATTAGCATACATCCTATACCAAAAAGCACTAATACTACACACCAAAAATATAAACCTTGAGCAGGATGTGCTAAGATTGATTTATCATAAAATACTGAATCACGATATCCATTCACTATATAATATACTGGATTTAATTTCATTAAAGAATTTAAAAGATTATGAAAAGGTACTTTAGCATCAAAATGGCAATCCCATATAACGGGAGAAAAATACATTAACATTCGCATTAATGATGTTATTAGTTTTCTTACATCTCTCCACAACATAGTCAATACTGATAAGATCAAAGATACTGCTTCTACAAAAGCAAATGCACAAATAGCATAATATATCATTCCTAACCAATAAAAATTAGGATAATATCCGCATATCAACAATGTTACAATAGCAATTGCTAACATACATAAATGATTAAAAAATTCTTTCGCACATATTGTCGCAGGTAAAACACTTACTGGAAACTTCATTTTAGTAATAACGCTTGTTTTAGAAAATACAGCGCTACAACCATTTTGAATACAGGGTTGTATAAACCACCATGCTGCATAACCAATAACTAACCAAGGTAGATATTCAACTTTCCCAATTGGTTTTTTATGCCATGCAATTCCAAAAATCAGCCAATAAGTTAGAACTTGAATAGCTGGAGATGCAAAATTCCAAAATAAACCAAATTTAGAATCTCGCATATCTGCAAGTAATTCGTATTTTGCTATACAGAATATACGGTATAGATTTGTAAAATTTTCTTTTAAAACATATTGAATACTCTTAAACATAATAGTAACTCCTTCATCTTTTTTCATCATTGATATACAAAAATCATACACAGCCGACCATATTATACTACAGAAGACAATAAGAAACTAGAAAACTTTTAAATTTTCGTTATTTTCACATTTTCAGACTAATGAAACGCTTAATTTTTCTGATATTTCTGATTTTTTCCTTTCAAATTTACCACCATGATCCCTATTACAACAAGTAATAAAGCCATAATTCCTTGCAAACTAAAAGCCTGTGAGCCTTCCTGCAGAATAATTGCAGATAACAAAACACCAAATAATGGGTTCATAAAACCATAGATACTTACTTTACTTACAGGATTATACTTCAACAGAATACCCCATAATGTATAGGCTACAGCTGATATAAAAGCCAGATATAATGTAATTAGATAAGAAGATAAATTACCAAAACAGATTTGTCCACCCATCACAAATCCAATTCCAGCAAGTACGATTCCTCCAACAAAAAATTGACCTCCACTCAACATGACAGGATCATCTTCATTTCCAAATTTCTTAATAAAACCACTAGATAAAGCATAAGCAACCTGTGCCAATAATACAAAGCCTTCTCCCATAATCGAAAAAGAAGCATCTAATTGAGCACCAGGAGTTATATTGATAATAACAATTCCAGCAAATCCTAAACAACATCCTATCATTTTTCTTTTACTTAATTTTTCAAAATGGAAAATAAAACTGGAAACTAAAATCGCTAAAAAAACATTCATCCCTGTAATTATTGCACCTTTTACTCCACTTGTATGTGCAAGTCCTACATAGAAGAAAAAGTATTGCCCAATTGTTTGGAATAATGCTAAAATAGCAATTCTTTTCCCACTTCCTCTTTTAAACTGAATACATCTTTTTGTTAGTATCATCTGTAGTAGTAATACCATTACACCAGCCAGCATAAAACGAATACCAGCAAACAATAGAATTGATGGTGTATCTTGTGCATTAATCTGTAGTAATGCATAACCAGTCTTGATAGATGGTGTTGCACTTCCCCATAAAAAGCAACAAATCGCTGCCAACAACAAAACAACTGGACCTTTACTTAAATATTTCTTCATTTCTACCATATGTTCTCTCCTTATTTCAAAACTTTGCTTATTATACTACAAAAATTGGAAAATTCTATCAATATATAAACTCATTATATGAGAAAAGCGATAGAATCCCCTTATACAAGCTTTGAAATCTAATTTTTTATTTCCCCATTAACAAATAAGAATCATATCATATTTCAGCTTTTTTACTTTGTATAATTAGTAATCAATTCTGATGGTATCATATTTGACATAGAAAATAATGTTAGAACATCTTTTTAAAACACCACTTTTTCTTTATTATCAATCATCACAATATTTATTATATAATTCTTTTGCTTCTGCTTTACGTTTTAAAGGCTCATTCAGTAAATATTCAATCAATGTAGATATAGATTGTTTACAGTCCTTATCTTCTAATTCAGCTAACGAAACAATCAGTGAAAACAATAAATCTTCTGATTTTTCATTATGGTGTAGAACCTGATAAACCTTGTCAATATCTTCATCTAGTAAATCCTTGACAATCTTTGCGCCTCTTTCATTTAATGTAAAGCATCTGTTTAAACAAAGCAGCATCTGTAATCTTAATTCAACTGATTCTACTTCTTCTATTTCATCATATAATGTATTCAATGTTTCATCATAATCTCCAAATTCTTCATCCACATCATATTCTGCTTCTGATACCCTTAATGCAAATTCCTCTAATTCCGTAACATCAAATGAATAAGGTTTTTTCATCACAGGTAATTGAGGATGATCTTTCAGATACATCAAAGCAGCAACCTCATGTTTACAATCATCCATATACTCACAATTACATTCTAAATCTACTTCTCCACCATCAAAATGAAGGATTACTGTATAAAGAATTGTGCCTTTTACCTTGCATATGACAGTTTTTTCATCGAATGCATAAGCATCTTTGACTTCACCTTCTTCATAAAGTTCTATACCTCTACTCCAGATTTTCCCCTGAAATAGATTGAATACATGTTCTGGCAACGTAAATGTGTAATACTCCATATGCCTTATCTCCTTCATCTTTTTAATTGTTTAATATCTACTTGTAAATCTTTGTAAGAATAACCATATTTTATACACCAGCCAATACAGGCTAAAGTGATTTCGTTTTGTTCATAACACTCATAATCCTTTAAGATATTATATTTTCGAAATGCATCTTTACAGTTGCGAAATGCTTTCCTACCATAAAAGCAATTATATAAATAATCTGTATCGTAGCGATTAGGATTTAGTCGATCAATAAACCGCTTTAATATTTCTTTCTTATCCAATTCTATTCGATATATTTCATCTTCTTCATCAATATCCATATACATCATATCATCATCTGTATAAAACGATTTTGTTGTTTCATCATAATATCCGTCATTTCCATAAGATGTTTCTTGCATTGATGCTTCCAATATCATGGTATCTATCTGTTTTAATTTCATATTTTTAAATGATGGTATCTTCTGTTTAGGAAACATTTTCTTGATTCGCTTTAGTAATTCCATATCAGTTTTATTTTCTGTTTCATATGCTTCTATATAACAAAGATAGTAACTTAATAAATCAGTTGCATATAAATACTTCAAATCATCAATGGTATCATAATGAAAATATGTACAGGTTTGTTCAATTTGATCAATGAATGATGGCAGCATTTCATGTGCTAAATACCAATTGCTTTCTTCATATTCATAATCTCCATTCAAAAAGCTGCAATCTTCACTGATATTATCAAAATATCGATAAGGCAGCTTATCGCTTCGACAAGCAAGCGTTAGAATAGAATCCAGCATTTGATGTTTATTTATCATCGAATATTCTTCATCAAAACCTGGAAACATACAATCTTTTGAAAAAAGTTCTTTCATTGCATCTTCAACATTTGAAAATCTTTTAAGATGTTGTATACAATCCTCTTCATCTTTAAACAAACGCATATGGATCAAATATTGCATAGCATCCTTTGTATTCATTTGTGAAATCATTTTTTTAAAGTTTTCCTGCTGTTTGAAAAAGTCATGTTCTTTCATATACGTATACTCCTTTTCTAAAATTTATCGATTATCTTTGTATGCTTCATTTGTTCTTCAAAATTCATTATTATTCATACTCTTCATAATCCATATAGTTAGAAATAACATCTATTTGATGATATTCCCTAATCACTTCCTCCATCATATTTTTGCTTGTAATTTTATCATATCTAGTTACATTTTTGATTAATGTTGCTTTGACATCATACATTTTTTCCTTAGACCACTTATTTACCGTATCTAATAGTTTCATAAGTATTCCTCATTTCTTGTATAGCTTTATAGTATCACAGAAACAAGGGTTCCATTAACAAAAAAATAATTTCATTTTATATTAAGCATTTCTTTACAAATCGCAATTCTTTCATTAGGAAATTCATCATAGCATTCCCTTCGCACAAATCCTCCACTTTCTAAATTCATCTGACAATGTATAGCTGCCTCAAACCAGTACATTGCCTGCATCCACTGTCCTCGATCAAACAAATGCTGACCTATATCACAACATAGTTCTGCACGTGGAACATCATATAAAAAACTTTCAAAATAACAACGTAGGGCATCTTCTTCCCGATTCACATAGTAACAGCAATACCCCATCATCTCACAGGCATCAATATTATTTTCAATCCAGCCTTGTTTCCCATTTAAAAAGGCTTGGAATTGATCAATTGCTTCTGCATATCTTTGATGATAGTATAATTCTCTTGCATAATAAAATTGTTCTCTTGGTGAGAAAGAAACACCTTTTTGTATCAACCCTTCAAATATTTTTATATTACGATCAGGGTCTGCCACATGTTCTTTGCGATGTGTAATTGCAATGTCTTCATATTGCAATTTTCCTATCAAAGGAATCACTTCATGAATCACTCCCTGCCACTTTAAATGACTATTGGCATTGATCAAACGCTCTCGATAATACGTGAATATAGGATTCTCGTCTTGATCGAATGCGGTATGATATTTCATCAATACGATATCCACATCTAAAGTCAGACGTTGTTTTAAATCTTTGATTTTTTGTATATCCTCATCTAATATGACATCATCCGCATCTAACCACATCCTGAAATCCTTTGTTGCTTTTTCAAATGCGAAATTTCTTGCCTTACTAAAATCATCGCACCATACAAAATCAAATACCTTATCCGTATATGTTTCCGCAATCTTACGACTTTGATCATCACTTCCTGTATCAACAATAATCATTTCATCTGCGAATTGTTTTACACAGTTTAAGCAGCGTGCCAGAACATCCTCTTCATTTTTTATAATCATACAGACACTGATTTCTATCATATCCATCCCCCTATGTACAGGCAGGTTTCCCTGCCCTTATGCATTGATCTGATATGCCACCAGATAGGCATTCACGGTATTATTGCGACAGCATAATGTGATACAGTTTTGACTATCCGCAAGCAGACCTAATTCATCCCCCTCATTTAATGTAAGAATACATACCCCGCTGACAAGTGTATTCTCACATATTGCTGGCATTCTGCTTTCTTCTATCAACATGGAATGATTTAACTCCAATGCGATACTATCTCCATCACATGGTGCATTTCCAATCAACATACCATATTGGACCACATAAGTGCCTGGCTGATGAATGATTAAACTTTGAAAATCATTTGATACGCCTAATCCATAGTTGATATTACTGACATCAAAAGCTACTGGTGCTTGTGAACAGGCTTCTTTTCCACTATAGGAATATAACGCTCCACTGGCAAATTGTGGCATAACTGCAGACTCTCCAGCAGGACCTGTTGCTCCCATGACACCTTGTGGTCCTTGTGCACCTGTTGCTCCAGTTAATCCCCTAGGGCCTTGTAACCCCATAGGGCCTGTTGGTCCAGGAATCCCCTGCATACCAGGTGTGCCTTGTGGTCCTGTTACCCCTTGTGGACCTCTTGGGCCTTGTAATCCTTCTCTACCCTGTTGTCCTTGTAAACCACGCGGACCTTGCGGACCACGTGGACCTCTTGGACCCATTGGGCCTACACAACAGGATGACTGTGTACAATTCTGTTGAAAATCATCATTAAAATCATTGTTGAAATCATTGTCATAATCACAATTGCAGCCACAATCACAGCAATCCTCACATCCGCAATCATACTCATATCGATTCTGATACATAGCATGTCCCCTTTCTTGTGAAACACTTCTTTGCTGTTTCAATTTACTATATGCCTGATTCATAAATGTGTTCCTGTCCTATATTTTTCGCCTATGCAAAACAGCGCAATAAACACTCTGTCAACGTTTCCCCATGCTTCGCAATCATATCAAAATCCTCCGGTTTTACCCTTGTTAAGGTTGTCTTATAATCAGCTACTTTCTTTACATCCTGATCATTTAAAGCAGATACCAGTAATTCATCTTTTTGATTTTGTGTTAATTGACAATGATCTAATATTTCATCAACATGTGCATTGATTTTGATATACAGTCCTCGATGATACATTTGAAAATAATTCATAACACTTCTGCTTTTTAAAGATTCTACCTGATCCATATTGATATCTAATAACCGTTTTAAGTTTTGGATAGAAAAACTCATATGCCGGCTTTGATGTTCAATATTGCCAGAGGCATTGCTTATAATCAAATAGTCGATATCATCAGAAAGACCTGGATGTTCATCAATATGAAATAAGGGATCTAAGCCCATATTATCGTAAACCCCACCATCCCATAAATGTAAGATTTGGTCTTGTGGAATGATTGGATTTGCATGATCATCTATCCAGTGGTAATCTTTGGTTTTTAATTTATATGGACCAATGAACACAGGAAAACCTGCACTTGCTGCCATGGCATGTGTCAACATAAAATGAGGCTTTACGACATAGCCACTTTGTAAAGAACCCATCTGTGTGGTATCCATACGAAAATCCTTTCCTGTTTCATAAGCGGTAGTATTGATTGTCCATTTGGGATAGACAAAAATATCTTGTAGACAGCCACTTACTTTCCAGCGTTTTTCCATTACATTCGCTAACAGATTTACTTTCTTATCCCAATAATAAGGTTCTACGATTAAACGCAATATCGCATTCCATTGGATATCTTTTTGTGTAATCATCGCTTTAATTTTAGGCAATACAGAAGTTAAGAATACATCATCATTTGGCCAACAGTTTCTATTACAGCCATAAATCAAACCCATACAAATACTTGCGCCTGATACGGTAGAAATATGGGATACCTGAGCTAACATCTTATGCTTCGCCAAGGCTTTTAAAACACCCAGATGAAATACTGCTGCACGCATGCCTCCACCGGATAATGCCAATCCTATTCGCTTTTTCATTATTTTCACCTATTGCATTATATGAAAGCATCTTCTACATGTACAAAAAAGCTCAATCCAATGGATTGAACCTCCTGAATCATTCATGCTTTGGAAATAATACTTCTGTGACAAATCGTTGTGCTTCCTCAACATCTTTTTCATGCACATACAATTGATAAGCATCGCCTAACTCATCATAACCAAATTCTGATTTCGTCGTACGTACCAGATATTCAATATTCTCTTTATCTAATATTTCCTTTACCCGCTCTAAATTTTCTTTGGTATATGTGGAATATACCACAACTCTATTAAATATTGTCAACATGTATGTGACCCCCTTTTTTTCCTTTGATTCTTATATCTTCATTATACACTTGATTTTGTAAAAATTCTTAAAAAAACAATCAAATAATGAATTACTTTCTATTTACGTAAGAATGGAAGATTTGTATGAGAAAATAGAAAAAGCATCAAAACTTGTGTATAATAAGAACAGGTGGTGAACTTATATGTATAAAATAATGATTATAGAGGATAATGAAAAAATAAGAAATGAATTAAGTGATTTTTTAGGTAAAAACGGTTATGAAACACTTGCGCCTGATGATTTTGAACATGTTATGGAAACAATCCATCAACAAAAACCTGATCTATTATTACTGGATTTAAATCTTCCAGTATATGATGGTCATTTTATCTGTCGTGAAGTACGTAAAACCAGCAATCTGCCAATAATTATCGTCACAAGCCGTGATTCTGATATGGATGAATTGATTTCCATGAATTTAGGTGCAGATGATTTTGTGACCAAGCCTTATAATCTGCAGATTCTGTTAGCAAGATTATCCCGCGTACTTCAAAGGACCTATGAACATGCCAGCAGCAACATCTTATCTATTCATGATATTGCTCTTGATGTTAGTAAAAGTACCCTTACCTATCAGGGAAAAACAATTGATTTAACCAAAAATGAGCAACGCATCATGCATTGTTTGTTTCAGAATAAAAATAAAATCGTATCCCGCAATGAGCTGATGCAGCATATGTGGGATTGTGACTTGTTTGTGGATGATAATACTTTAACTGTCAATATCAACCGTCTGCGTAAAAAGCTGGAATATCTTCGTTTAGATGATCTGATTCAGACAAAACGTGGTATGGGGTACATCATTTATGAAGACTAGTGCCTATATTAAAGAAAAGCTATATTTGATATGCATTGCCTTTTTAACATCATGTATTACCATATTATTTCTATCCGCAATCAACGTCAATCATGAAATGATCTTGGTGGTATCTTTCCTGTTTTGGGGAATGGTGCTTGCTATTTTGATTATTGAATATCTTCGACGTGTGGGTTATTATCGTCGTCTACAAGAAACCCTTACGCAGCTGGATAAAAAATATCTTATCACTGAAATCATGGAAGAACCTCTTTTTATGGATGGAAGAATCATGTATGATACATTAAAAATTGTTGATAAAAGTATGAATGATTATGTAAACAGCTATAAGATCACACAAAAAGAATACAAGGAATATGTCGAGATGTGGGTACATGAAATTAAAACACCACTGGCTGCCGCAAAACTGATTATTTCTAATAATCCAAATGAAGTTACACATAGTATCTATGAGGAAATTGAAAAGGTGGAAACATATGTTGATCAGGCGTTATTTTACGCCCGCAGCACTTCTGTGGAAAAAGATTATGCGATCAAAGAAATGCAGCTTGCCCCAACGATTTCAAAGGTGATTCGTAAGCACTCTAAAACCTTTATCTATGAAAAAATCAAAATCACATTAACAGATCTGGATAAAACGATATACAGTGACTCTAAATGGCTGGAATTTATATTTGATCAAATTATCACCAATGCTTTAAAATATACTCCATCACAAAGTGGTGAAATAAAAATCTATACAAGTGAAGAACCACAAATGACTTATGTTCATATACAAGATAATGGTATAGGAATCCCTGCAACAGATCTGCCAAGAATCTTTGATCGTGGCTTTACTGGAAATAATGGAAGAAAGAATGAAAAAGCTACCGGTATGGGATTATATTTATGTAAAACCCTGTGTGATAAATTATATCTA
Organism: [Eubacterium] hominis; assembly: GCA_014337235.1. Lineage (GTDB taxonomy): Bacteria > Bacillota_I > Bacilli_A > Erysipelotrichales > Erysipelotrichaceae > Hoskinsella > Hoskinsella hominis. Next base: position 100,803 of record CP060636.1, read on the forward strand.
AAGATTTCCGCATCCTCTGTGCCTTCAAAAGGTACCACAATCACCATTGGTTTTCCAGCAAGTGATATGTATCGAATGCATTCATAATCATAAAATCTTAAAGTTATGGAAGGGAAAATCACACCCTTCCTTTTCTTCCTTACAAGAATGTAAGGATAATGTAATAGACATCCATGGAAGAACTTTTCAGAAACCATTAAACTATAGGTGTAAGGAAGGTGAACCAAAATGGAAGCACTATGGAAATATCGTTTTGAAATTTGTATCGCCTGCTCAGGAGCTTTGTTATTTATCAATATACTGCTGCCTGATTTTCTAAGTGATGGCATCAATCTTTGTATGTTGTTTCTATTTCTGATGTCCATCATCCTATTGAAATTATCAACAATCAATGAACATTTGAAAACTAAAATTCATCAAGGAGGAAATTTATGAAAAACATTTTATCAGTTGAGCATATTGAAAAGTATTATGGTAATAAAGGAAATCTGACAAAAGCTGTCGATGACATTTCTTTTCAGGTAGATGAAGGAGAATTCGTCGGTGTCATGGGACCTTCTGGTTCTGGTAAAACAACCCTATTAAACTGTATATCTACCATTGATACAGTTACCAGTGGACATATCTTCATCAATGGTTCTGATATTACAAATATCAAAAAGAATAACTTAAGCAAATTCCGTCGAGAAGAATTGGGCTTCATCTTTCAGGACTTTAATCTGTTGGATACATTAACTGCCTATGAAAACATCGCTATCGCTTTAACCATTCAAAAAGTCAAAGCCAGTGAAATCGATCGTCGTATCAAAGAAGTTGCGATGAAGCTGGATATCATGGAAGTCTTGCAGAAATATCCTTATCAAATGAGTGGTGGTCAAAAACAACGTGTCGCAAGTGCGCGTGCCTTAATCACCAACCCAAGTCTGATTCTGGCAGATGAGCCTACTGGCGCATTAGATTCTAAAAGCAGTCGTATGTTGTTAGACAGTATGGAAAAATTAAACACAGAATATAACGCAACGATCATGATGGTTACTCATGATGCATTTACCGCATCTTATGCACACCGTATTCTGTTTATCAAAGATGGTAAAATCTTTAATGAATTGATTCGTGGAGAAGATTCCCGTAAAGAATTCTTTAACCGTATCATGGAAGTTGTGACATTATTAGGAGGAGAAAACGGCAATGTACTTTAAACTTGCCCTGCGTAATGTCAAGAAAAGCTTTCGGGATTTCTTGATTTACTTTATCACACTTGCCTTCTCTGTATGTCTGTTTTATATGTTTAATTCTTTCCAGGAGCAACAATATGTCATGCAGCTAACCACGGCACAGACAGATATCGTGGAATCTTTATCCCGAATCATGAGTAGTCTGTCAATCTTTGTGGCAGTTGTACTGGCTTTCTTAATCTTATACGCTAACAATTTTCTGATCAAAAGACGCAAAAAAGAACTTGGTGTATATACCTTGCTGGGTATGCCAAAACATCAGATTTCACGTATTCTGGTGTATGAAACATTCTTAATTGGTTTATTGTCTTTAATATCCGGCCTGATTATCGGCTTTTTCCTATCACAGCTGCTTACGGTTGTGACAGCTCATTTATTTGAAGTACAGTTGAACTATACCTTTGTCTTTTCCTTTAAAGCTACCATCATGACTATCTTGTCTTTTACACTTATTTTTGTGGTAATCATGATCTTTAATTCCTTTATACTGAATCGTTACCAATTGATTGATTTATTAAATGCTGATAAAAAACACGAACAGTTAAAAATCAAAAATATCTGGGTATCTGTACTAATCTTTATTATCTCCATTATCTGTATCGGATGGGCATATTATAAAGGAATTCATGAAGGCTTATTAGCAATCGAACTATTAGGACCAATCATTCTAGCAGGAAGTATTGGTACAGTATTGTTCTTTTTATCACTGGCAGGTTTTATGTTGACGATTCTACAAAACAGTAAGAATCTTTATTTCCGTAATCTGCACTGCTTTATCGTTCGTCAGATTCATGCCAGTGTCAATAGTAACTTTTTATCCATGAGCGTGGTATGTATTATGCTATTATTAAGTATCGGCGCATTATCCTGTGGAATCAATATGAGTAGTATTTTAAATAAAACAATAAAATTCTCTACTCCTTACGATTATACATATACCAATCATATGCATTACTATGATTATGAAAAAGATGAATTTGATTTATACACAACTTCTCCTTTAAATATTGAAAAAGCTATTGATGATATTCACTTAGATCCATCATATATTGCATCTAAAACGATAGCACGCACATATATGGATAAAGATTTATCCACTTCAAATCCAGTATTTATTGATCATATTAAAAAACAAGATATCAAAGATTACTTTAAAAATCAGATTGGTTTTGTGGAAATCGTATCCCTGCATGACTATAACACAGCACGCCAAGCTTATGGTATGGATCCCATTCAATTAAAAGATCATGAGGCTTACTTATATAGCAATTATGAAATGGTCATGGATGGTGTAAAAGAAATTATATCTAAACATCCTGAAATTTCTGTATTTGATCAAAAAGTTAAAGTCGTCAATGATGACTTTGAACGTGTATCCTTATTTACAACCGTTGATAATGGTTCCATGGAATATATGACGCTTGTTGTCCCTGATGCTATAATCCCTGCCAATGCAATTATACATGATGAATATTGGAACGCAAATCTAACAGATAAAATCACACCAGAAAAATTTAGCACATACTTTAAAGATCAGATGTATAAAACATATGATGTTCCTGAGGATATCCATCGTTTCCTACAGGAATATTACATAATGGATAAAGATAATGTTTATCAATCCAGTAAAGGATTATCCGTAACCTTTACTTATATAGGCATCTATTTAGGTATCGTATTTATGATTGCAAGTGCTGTGATTCTTGCGCTTCAGCAGTTATCTAATGCGGATGAAAATAAAAAGCGTTATCTTATCCTAAATAAAATTGGTACGGATCAAAAGATGATCAATCGTACAATTTTCTTAGAAATTGCAGTATATTTCTTACTGCCACTGCTGCTTGCCATTGTTCATAGTATCGTTGGTATTCAGATTGTGAATAATATTATGGTTATGTTTGGAAAAGGAAATATCTTTGTATCTGCTCTGTTTACCGCTGGTATCATCGTTTTAATCTATGGTTCTTATTTCTGTGTAACCTATATTGGATATAAAAACATTTTGAAGTCTTAACAAAAAAGTGCAAAAAAATTGCACTTTTTTAATTTATATATGATAGCAATTCAGAATATGCTTCTTTATGAAATTTAATATAGCTTCTTTTAAATTCTGCAAACATAGATTTTTTATCTAAAAAACCTTTTAGCGTTCGCTTAACTATGATTGAGTGGTCACCATTTCTATAACGCTCTAAAGTATCAAAAAAAACATTCATTTCACTCAATAGTGCATTTAATCTCATTTGACTTTTATTTTCTCTCATTCCTGTATTTTTTTTATTGAATACTTCCATCATTAATTTTGCAGTAATGACAGCCTCATAATCATTTTCATTTTTTGCTCTAACAACTATATTTTTCCCATTAAATATAAAATCTATGCATTTCTCAGGATCCCGTTTACAACAATCCAAAACATTATCATCATATATATCTTGATTTTTTATACTATTACAATGTCCACAAGACAAAAACAAATTGTCCCAATCAAATTTTCTATCTAAATATTTACCATTTTTATGCGGCAATCGATGTTCTATTTGAGGATCTTGTAATGGAGCTATACCACAGATATAGCATTTATTATGAAAATCATTTATTAATTGCTTTACAACATCTTTTCCATCATATCTCCCGTTTACCTTTTTAGATTCTGTTTCTAATGATTTTGGAGCTGGATAACTTCTTTCAATTTTGATCATTGCAAATCTGTTCTCCTTTCAAACTCCAATTTTAAAGCCTGATATTCTGTCGTAATATCTAATGCTAAATAATCCGGAATTTTCTCTAAAAACATTTGTAATCGTGCTATTTCACTAAAATCTTCATCCTCTAACTGCTCTTTTTTTACTAATTCTTTATAACGGTTAAATTTTTCTTCTAAATCTTTAGACAGTAAATTTACGTTAAAATAGCTTTCGATAATACCCTCATATGGAATATCGTTTAATCCATTTGGAATTAAGGTATGATTTTCTAAATCGTAAATTACTGCATTGTTAATACTGTTTATTACAAAAGGTGAATGCGTTGTAACGATAAATTGTATATTAGGAAAAAAACTAGTTAAAAGTTGCAAAATATTTTTCTGTAATTCCAGATGTAAATGTGTTTCTATTTCATCAATTAAAACAATACCAGGCATACGATATTCAAATTTTCTATTTGTATATTTTTCCATTCGCATGATAATATCTACTACGATATCTAAAATAGCTGCGTATCCACTGGATAAGGTATTAAAATCAAATTTTTCTCTATTTTGCATACTAATATAGAATTGAAATTGTTCTTCATCAAAAATCAATTTAATTGATTCATCTCCAAAAATACTTTTTAATAATTTTTCAAGAGATTGAAACCATTCATCAATCTGATCTGCTTTTTCTTTTTTATTGCCTGTTAATGCTAATGCCTGTGTAACTTTTAAATCAACTAAATATTTCACAAATTTCGTGCTCGGCTTTTCATTTATCGAATATTTTTCATTAAAATTAACTTTCTCGACATTTTTCACTTCTTCTGTTTTAAAAACTCTATCTGCGCTGTAATATGCTAGAATCATATTACCATTTTGAAACGCTCTATACATATCAGCTGTTTCCACATTAAAACTGATTTTTAAACCTTTTCTTGTTTCTTGAATTTTATCCTCATAAAATTGAATTTGTGCTTCACATTGATTTATTTCCTGAATATTATTTTGCTGTTTCAATTCTTCTAATCTGTTTTTATAAAACACAAGGGAATCTTCATAATCATTAAATGAACGATCATCAGCAACACTTTTTAAATAAATTGATAATGCTTCTAATACACTTGTCTTTCCACTGCCATTTTTACCTGTTATTATTAAATTTTTTCTCTTCTCACCAAATAAAGGAATATTAATATCTTTTAAATGCCTTACAGAATCAATTTTTATATTAGTGATATAAATTTGTTTCATAATTACCTCCAATGTCTCCTTTATGGTATTATTATAAAAGAGAACTACACGATTGTGTTTTCCATTTTATTATAGCCTTAAAAATAAGTTATTACAATAACATTCTCCCCATATATGTAATGCCACTTTGATAATTGAAGACAATATAAAAAGTGCAAATTTATGCACTTTTATATTGATAAATCTTTTCTTTTGAAAATCATCACACCCAATGTAAAAAGCAGAACTGCGCCAACATATAGGATGCCTACACTCCATAAAGCACCTTGATCCATAGCGATAATCTCTTCTGGTCGAAATAAAGTTAATGGTGTTACATATTTTAGATTTTCTAATTTATCTCCAACTTGTGACAGCATCTGAATCAATACAGAAACAATACATAAAGCAGCGCCTACCCCTGTCGCAAATCTTGTTTCATTAAAGATACATGCAAATAGAAAGCACATACTTGCAAAAAACAACATCATGCCATATAAACCAATATTTAATGTCAGGAAAGCAGAAAGATCAATTCCTTCATCAAACATTAAATTTCCACATATAATAACCAAAATCGTTACATACGCAACTAAAATCAATATACCCATTGCAAGCATACACAACTGTGTCAGAATGATTGTTGAACGCTTGTGTGGTGTTGACAGTAAATAAGCCATAGAACCACGATCTACATAACGTACAATCAAACGATGACACATAAGGATTACGAAAATCAATGGAAAAACAATCAGGATAAACCCATATAAATAATTTGCGATGAATTCGATTAATGTTGAACCAGGGTTGCTCATTCCAAATGCTTCAAATACGCCTGGCATAGATTCTTTAAACATCTCTAAACTTTCTCCAAGTTTTGGATCATACATTGCCACAATCAATGAGCTATATAAGCTGAGCACCAGTAAAAACAATAAAATAACTTTTATATTTGCTTTGCATTCCCTTTTCCACAATGTTTTAGAAATCATTGATCTTCACCTCCATAATACTGCATAAACAGTTCTTCCAGACTTTGTGTACGCATTTGAAGATCCCGAATGGTATATTTCGATAAATCTTTGATAAATGCATCCACCTGTCCCTTTAAGGTGATCATGATTTCTTTTCCATCCCTTGTACATCCTTCATGGTTTTCCACAAATGCGATTGCATCCTGCTCATTTTCAAAACGCACTTCATAGATTTTTCGCTTATTATGACGTAATTCTTCCATATCTTTTGTGGCGATAATACAGCCATCTTTTATGATGACAACACGATCACATGTATGTTCAACTTCTTCAAAGATATGACTGGACATCAAAATTGTTTTCCCTTTGGCTTTTTCTTTTTTGATTAACTCCACAAATTTACTTTGCATCAAAGGATCGAGTCCACTGGTTGGCTCATCCAAAATTAAAATAGAAGGATCCTGCATAAAGGCAATCACAATGCCAATCTTTTGTTTCATCCCTTTTGACATTCTGCGAATCTTTCCTTTTGGATCTAATTCTAAATAATCAATCAATTCCTGTGCTTTGGAAAAATCTTTGATATGTTTCATATCTGCCATAAAATGGATAAACTCAATTCCTGTCATATCCTCCATAAAGGCAATTTCTCCAGGCAAATATCCAAGCTGTGCCTGTACCTTATCTGCATCCTTGAAACAATCTAGACCCATGATGGATACACTACCTTTATCTGGTGCAATAAATCCCATCAATTGACGAATGGTTGTAGTTTTCCCAGCACCATTAGGTCCTAGAAAGCCCACCACTTCCCCTTTTTCTACTGTAAAGCTTACATCAAATACACCTTTGTGATCCCCATAATCTTTGGTAATCTGGTGAATTTCTATCACACTCATAAATACTCCTTTCGATAGACCATCTGTTTAAACATTTCTTCCCAGCGATCATAATCTTCCATAATTTCATTGATATCCAGTTTTTCTTTTGTTTTTTGCTTCGTACGAATATAACCATCAGCCATCCATTGCAGCATCTGAAAGATATAAAATGGATCGATTCCTTCCTTGAATTTAAAAAGATCAATATGTGAAAAATAATCTGTAAACATTGTATTCACTTTTTGTTGGATATCCTGCGTTATTTTTTCTGCAATATTTTCATCATTCATATAATATGCTTTCATACAAAACTCCATAATATAAGCATGATTTGCGATTAATTCCATTTTCTTATCTGCGCCAAATCGCATAATTTCAAAGAAATCTGTTTTATTTTTTACACCTGCTTCATCAATTGTATCTACTAATAATTGTAGACAATATTGATAAACGTATTGATATAAGCTCTTTTTATTTTTAAAATAATAAAACAATAAACCTTTTGATATCCCTGCTTTTCTTGCAATTTCATCGGTCACTGCATGTTTGTATTCATTTGTGCCAAATACTTCCATTGCCGCATCAATGATACGCATTTGCTTTTCTTCTGTTAATTCCAGAAATTTCTCATTCATCTTTTTCCTCCATCACAAAGCATTAACTGACCTGGTCAATTACCATTGTAAAGCATTGACTATTTTTTACAAGCCCCCTTTGATATAAATTCGATATATTTATAAAAAGGCGTTGTCTATTTCTAGAAATATTCTTATTAATCATGCAGTCATGATGTTTATGAGCATATCCTATTTTGCTCATAGTTTATGCTGAAAAACGCCTTTTTATAGTTTTTGTACTGATATGACATACAATATAAAAGGCATAATAAAAAAATACACTTTATTCATATATATGAGTCAGTGTATTTTTATAAAACTAATTTAATTGTTGTTTTCTTCATTTACCAATATGATGTTTTCACATGCTTCTTTAATTTTTTTCAATTCTTCTGGTTGCATGCGATCATCACTAATCAATGTATCAATCGCATTAATATCACATAGACTCCAGCGCTTAACTAAGCCATATTTAGAACTGTCCGCACATAAAATGATATCTTTTGATGATTCCATCATTGCTTTTTTTATGAGTATATCATCATAATCTGTATGTGTGATACCACATTTAAAATCAAATGCAGATGTTGCCATAAAATACTTATTTGCATTCAATGATTTTAAGATATCTACAGCAGTTGGTCCATAAATATCAAATGAATCTTTATGTTTCATTCCACCTAAGATGATCAATGAAATATTTTCATTTTCAGACAAGGTATATGCTACCTTTAAATCATTCGTAATAACTGTGATATTTTCTAAATCTTTTCTTGCAAGTAATGCTCTGGCAAGATAATACATCGTACTGCCTGAATCTATGATAATAGATTGATTATTTTCAATCATTGATACTGCTTTTTCCGCAATTTGTTTTTTATAATCTTTATTATAAACTTCTTTTTTACTGCTGGATAATTCAAATACCTGTGAAGCTATTTTACTAACCACACCACCATGGACCTTTTGAATACTGCCTTCATTTTCTAAATCTGTTAAATCACGATTCAGGGTAGCTTTTGATACCTGAAATTTATCAAGCAGTTCCGCAATTGTCACATGTCCTTTCAAATTAATATATTGTTGAAGATCAATTTGACGCTGAAATTTCATCATATCAATTCCACTATCCTTCCATAATTAAACGTTTCAAACTTAATATACCATCTCTTTTCTATATTTTCAATCAATTTTAGCCCTGTTCAGGTATATAATTCACAGAAATTGTAAATTTCTTTATCCGCTTTCGATGTGTCTTGCTGTATAATAGAGCCTTTATATCCAATCACATACATATCTGCAGCTTTACCAGCCTTGATACCATTCACAGAATCCTCAATCACCATACATTCATCATGTTTACATCCTGCCTGCTTTGCCGCAAGATAAAATATTTCCGGATCTGGCTTAGAATGCTTTAGATTTTCTCCACTGATAATGATATCGAAATATTCCCGTACATGTATGCCATCTAGTACTGTATTGATCCAATGCATATCAGAAGATGATGCCAGAACAATGGTCATATCTTTTTCTTTTAAATATTTTAAATACGTAATCAAATGAGGCATAGGTGTAAGTATTGTTTCTTTTAATTCTTCATCAAAATATAAATCCTGTTTTTCCATTAATTCCTCCATTGGAATATGATGCAAATGATAAGTATTTTGTAGTTTTTGGGTAATATCTTTTGCATTCATACCAACAAGACAGGATAATGTTTGTAAGTCTTCTTCTATATCAAGGGTTTTCAAATACTTTTGTAATGATTTTAAATAGATCACTTCACTATCAATCAGTACACCATCCATATCAAAGATTACAGTCTTCATCATATTTTTTTCTTAATTCTTTTACTTTATTCATAAATTCAGATACACGGTTCTGATCAATTTCATTTCTGAATACACCATCTCGTTTGAAGCCAGTTCCAATAAAGAATCCATCTACAGTATCCATATAATCTTGCACATTATTGATTCTTACTCCAGTTGCCGCAAATATTATAGCATCTGGGAAAGCTTCCCTACATTTTTTCATAACATTAGCATCTGCTTTTTGTCCTGCTACCATACCTGCAACTGCTATCGCATCAGGTCGATCAAGGAAATATGTAGGCTTCATAATCGAAATAGCATCACGACAACCCAAATCTGCACTGGATTCTGGCATTAGATAATGTACTAACTTAAAATCAGGAATACTTAACTGATGTTTTAAACGTACAGCTCCTCCACCATCACTATTACAAAGTCCTGCGCTTGTGGCCCATGTTCCATGGAATACACCTCTAGTAAATAAAGCGCCGGTTGCACTTGCTAGAGAAATACTAGCCATATCATCACTGATACAGTCATTACCATAAGGCAGTTTGATTTCATCTTTTAATGCGCCCATTACATAAGCCATTGCTGCTACTGTTTCTGGTCCTACTTTAGAAAGATATGGAGTTGAAAATTCATTACTGAATAATAAACCATCTACACCGCCTTCCTGTAAACATCGTACATCATGTCTTGCCATTTCAATTACTTTTTCCATGCCACCTTTTTCATCATAATATGGATCACCAGGCAATGGCTGCATATGTACAAGCCCAATCACTGCTTTTTTTGTATGAAATGTTTCTTCTATCCAATTTTTACCCATAATGTTTCTCCTTTAAAATATGCCAACAAAGGCCCCTAAAATACCAATAACAACTAACACACCCATAATCTTTATCACAGAAACATTTTTTCTGATTAAAGCATATAGAATAAATACAGTGCCAACGCTTAGAATGCCTGGCATAATTTCATCCAACAATGCTTGAATTTCTATAACTGTATCACCAGAAGTAAATGTTGCGACTGTTTGTATCGATACATAATTTGCGATCATACAACCAGCAACCGTCATGCCAAGTACACCCATGCAATCTGTCAATTTTCTAATGATGGATGTATCACTGATTTTACTGAATGCATTTTTTCCAAGTTTATACCCAGAAAAGAACATGGTATATCCTACACCAAGGATATAGGCCGTATATAAAACGAAGAAGATAATGGATCCCCAGACATTGCCTTTTAATCCCATTTCAACACATATTGCCAACAGAATTGTTTTCACAAGTCCTTGTGTAATTGTATCTCCAACTCCGGCAAGTGGTCCCATCAAACCAATTTTCAACCCATTGATTACTTCATCAGAATAATCTGTGCCATTCGCACGTTCTTCTTCAACAGAGGCAATCATACCCGGAATCAAAGCACCAAACTGATTTTCTGTATTAAAGAACGCCATATGTCTTGTCATTGCATCTGCTAAATCATCTTTATCAGGATATAATCTTTTTAAGATAGGAAGCATTGCATGACAAAATCCTAATGACATCAAACGTTCATAGCTTAAACACATTTCAGATGTCAGTTCCCATATCGCAAAACTTTTCATTAAATCAGATTTTCTTAATTTAATTCTTTTTTCTTCCATAATTTCTTGATTTTCAGCCATGTCAATTAAACCTCCTCACTATTTTCTGGTTCACGATAAGAGAACCAATACATCAAAGCAAATGCAACACCTACAAGTGATACAGCTATCATGCCAAGTTCTAGATATGATGATAATACATAACCAATGATGAAATATGGTAAGAATTTCAAGTTGAAAATAGCTTTCATCAACATTGCGATTCCTAATGCAGGAAGCAACATACCAACAGCTTCAAGTCCAGTTAATATCACTTCTGGAAGTGCATCTAGTAAATCAGTTAAATATTCAGCACCAAAACGAACTGCCAAAAATGCTGGAATAAAATAGAAGAAGAAATTGATGATCTGTGGACATACCACATTATAGAAAGTAATGCCTTTCGTATCTGCCCTGGCGGCACACTTATCTGCACGATGGACAAAGATAGAACAAAGTGTCATTTTTCCAGATTCTGCAAGCATTCCAAATAACCCAAAAGATACCGCAATCGTAACCCCCATTTCCGGTGCAGCACCAGTCGCAACTGCAAGAGCTGTGGCAACACATCCTGCCATAGGATAATCCACAGAGCCTACACCACCAACCATGATGTTTCCCATGTATACTAACTGTGTTGCACAACCAATTTGTAAACCTAATTCCATATTTCCCATGATAGCTCCAACAATTGGTCCAAAAATGATAGGTGAACACAATTGGATAGACCAGCATGTAAATTCAATACCTGAAGCACAAACCCATGTACATAAAGCGACTAAAACTGCCTGTAGCATTATAACCCTCCTTTTATGAGTGAATGTAACTCAATCTGCTTATCATTTGGTGTCGCCTGAAAATAAACTTTCACACCCATTTCTTCGATTTCTTTTAGAATAGCAACTTCTTCCTTGCTTGCGGATACGTTTTTATAAAGCGCTTCACGTTTCGCATTAGCTCCCATTCCACCAACATTTAATTCTTTCAACAGTACTGGACTTTCAAATACTTTTTTTGCAGTATCTGGTGTTTTCATCAGAAGAATAGCATTTGCTTTATTTTCTTCAATTGCCTGAATTGTTTCATTCAAATGTTCTGTTCCTTTGATGATCAGATCCACACCACTAGGTTTTACCATTTTTAATACGTTCTTTAAAAACTCATCCTTTGCAACAATATCATCAATGATTAAAATTTTCTTTGCCTGATATGTTTTAATCCATGCGGTTACGACTTGTCCATGAATCAATCGATCATCGATTCTAATAAACTTAATTGACATTATCAATCCCTCCTTACTAACTTAAGATATCATCTTTTGTGATAATGCTTTGTATCCCTTTCTCTTTAGCAAACGCACATGCATCTTTTAAATCCTTGATTTCTGTATTTAATACGATTTCAAGTAACATCCCCAGATTGGTACCAGCAATAAATGATACTTGCTCTGATTTAAGTTCCTGAATCAGACTATTGAATGGCGTTCCTCCAACGATATCCAAAAATACTAATGTCTGATCATTCCCGATGCAATCAACAAGTCTTTCACGATAGTCATCCACTGACATATCAGGCTGAAGTCCTAAAGCCTGAATTTCAGGATGCTGTCCTACAATCATCTCCATTGTTGATTTTAATGCGTCAGCGAGATTTCCATGAGTCGCTATGATATATTTCATCATGTCCTCTCCTTTCTATACTCAAAGTATATCATAACATTTCATTTTATCAACAATAAATTTCATTATTATATCATTATATTTCTGTTTTATATCGATAATTTCATTATTTTATGAAACAATGAGATAATTCGAAACATTAAACACTTGATTAACATGCGTATTTACTGTCATTTCATAAGAACAGACGGAATTTACTCACAAATCATCTCATTTTTAAATTTTTTTATGAGATTTTTTCCAAATACTGTAAGCACCGTTATTTCAGCCATTTTAATCATTTCAAACATATAAAAACCATGAAGTATATTAGCCTCATGGTTTTTATAGTTTATTTTGTTGTTTTCTTTTTCGTTTTTGTTACTTTATGTTCCAACATTATGCCACCAAATGGAGGAACATTTACTGTAATCGTAAATGGCTGTTTATTGCATTCACCTTTCACAGATTTCACTTTCTGTTTTTCTGTAATTGCACCACCGAATACATCAGATTCTGTATTGATGATTTCATTATAAGTGCCTGCATAGCCTACGCCAAATGTATGAGCTTTATACGTATTAGGTGAGAAGTTTAGAATAATGATATATTCCCGATCTTCACTTACACGTTTGTAAGTAAACATATTTTCATCAGCATTATCCGCATCAATCCACTGGAAAGACTGCCAATCATATTCTTTTTCATACAGTGTTGGTGTCTTTTTATAGATTTCACCTAATTTTGCGAAATATTTATGGAATGCATCATGTACAGGATATTTCAATAAGAACCAATCACATTCTTTCGTTTCATCCCATTCTCTAAAGTGAGCCAGTTCATTACCCATAAAGTTTAATTTCTTACCAGGATGTGTAAACATATACAGATATAATGTTCTTAACTGTGAGAATTTCTGTTCATAAGTACCCCAGATTTTGTCTACGATTGTTTTCTTTCCATGTACAACTTCATCATGAGAGAATTCCATAATAAATTTTTCAGAATAGAAGTATGCCATAGAGAATGTAATATTATTGTGATGCCATTTACGATAAACAGGATCTTTTTCAAGATACTTCAAAGTATCATTCATCCATCCTAAATCCCATTTATAATCAAATCCTAAACCGCCATCCAGTGTGGATTTCGTAACATTTGGATAATCAGAAGAGTCCTCAGCAATCAGCATGACACCATGGAATTTCTGACTCAGATTCCAGTTCATACGTTTTACAAAGTCAATTGCGCCAGTATTTGCGCCTAATTCTTTATTTCCATGCCAGAAAATCACGTTACTGATTGCATCCATACGTAAACCATCAAAATGATATTTATCAATCCAGAATGCTGCCGCAGACATTAAGAAAGAACGTACTTCTTCTTTCCATAGATTAAAGTTTGCAGTTCCCCATTGAGAATCAGCATCTACAGCTTTCTCATATTCATATAATGGTGTTCCATCAAAATAAGATAGTGAGAAATCATCTCTAACAAAGTGTACAGGCACAAAGTCCATAATCACACCAATTCCTGCTTTATGGCAGGCGTTTACCAAATACATCAAATCTTCTGGTGTACCATAACGTGATGTTGCGCTAAAGTATCCACTACACTGATATCCCCAGCTTCCATCAAATGGATGTTCATTTAATGGCATTAATTCAATATGTGTAAAATTGTTCTCTTTCACATATGCAATCAATTCTTTTGCGATTGCTTTATAATTTACCCACTCTACATCTTCATCTTTTCTCCAGCTGCCAATGTGTAATTCGTAAATATTCACTGGTTTATCAAAGTTTTTATCTCTGGCAGCTAACCATTTTTCATCAGACCATTTCTTATAATTTAAATCCACAACAATACTTGCTGTATTCGGTCTAAGTTCACTATAGAATGCATATGGATCCATCTTATCCACAACACGACCTGTTGCCTGGGTTACACGATATTTATACATATCGCCAACTTTTGCACCACCTACAAAGATTGACCAAATACCCTCTTTATCTTTTCTTTTCATTTGATGACCTTTACAACTCCAGTCATCAAAACTTCCGATTACCTGGATCTTTTCCGCATGAGGCGCAAATGTCGTAAAACGAACACCCTTTACACCTTTTTCCACACATGGATGAGCACCGAAATAATCATAGGCATCTAATGCCTGTCCCTTATAGTAATTATCCACAATTTTATTTTTCACAGTCTTGTCCTCCCTGTCTTTTTCTATCTTCTATTTTACTCTATTTCACTCATAAAATATAGCATTTTTATATATTTTTAGTATTTTTTGTAAAGGGTTACATAATTTTTTGCGTTTTTTACGCATATTTGATTAATATTTCATAATACTTTGAAAACGAAAGTTTTCATGCTTTGATAGTAAAAGTTTTTTATTAATCTTGTTTTATCTGATATATTTTTCCCTCTTTAGGACAACTATTGTCATAGTTTTTTACCATATTTTAAATGCGCTATAATGTGGACAATTACTTCAAAAAAACATGTGCATAAAATCAAGCACATGTTTATTCATTTGGGAACACAACAACTAAACACATTTTGAAAGGTTCAATTGCATATACAGAATGTGGTTTATTTGCAGGCATAACGATGGATTCACATTTTGATAGTTCAAAGACTTTTCCATCAATAGTAAATCTCCCTTTTCCATACAAAACGCTAACCATAGCATCACCACCTGATTCATGCGTACTAATTTCTTCTCCCTGATCAAATCCAAATAATGTAACACTTACAGAACCATTTTGTGCAAGTGTTTTACTTACCACCTGCCCTGGCAGGATATCTATCTGATCAGCCAGACGTACTACTGTTTCATGATTCATATTTTTTATACCATTGTTCATAGGAAAGCCTCCTTGTTTTACAAAGCAAGCATAACATATATTCCATACCAATTCCGTTGTATTTCCAACATACGAAAAAAAAGATGAAGTCATTTGGCCTCATCTTTTCATCTTGTTATAATTCTTCACCATTTGTTTCAATTACATGTTGATACCATGCAAATGAATCTTTTTTCATTCGCTTCTGGCTGCCATTGCCAAAATCATCACGATCAACATACACAAAGCCATAACGCTTACTCATTTCTGCAGATGAAGAACTTACAATATCAATAGGTCCCCATGCACAATATGCAAAGATATCCACACCATCTTTAATACATTCTTTTAATTGTTCAATATGCTTTCTTAAAAAGTCTATACGGTATGGATCATGAATGCTTCCATCACTTTCTACTGTATCTAACGCTCCAAATCCATTTTCTCCAATCATCATAGGTACCTGATAACGGTCCCAGTATTGAGATAAGCAGTTATAAAATCCTAAAGGATCCATGCGCCATTCCCAAGGTGTAGGCTGTAAATTTGGATTTTGTTCAGCATCAGTTGGTGACATCCCATTTTTCGTACTATCCACAATTTTACTTGAATAATAAGATACGGCCAAGAATTCCATAGGATTTTCTTTGATAACTTCTTCATCCCCATCTTCCATATGAATATGGATATCGTGTTCTTCAAAATAACGAAGCGCATAAACTGGATATTCTCCACGTAGCTGTACATCTGTGAAGAAATACTGCATGCGATTTCTCTGCATTGTTAGTACTACATCTTCTGGTTTACAACTTGCTGGGTAATATGTGCAATCTGCAAGCATTGTTCCTAGTTTTGCTTCAGGATCAATTTCTTTTCCTAATGCTTTTACTTTTGCACATGCAACAAACTGATTATGTACTGCCTGATACATCAGTTCTTCCATATTTTCTGCTTGATCATCATAGATTCCCAGTGAACCAAATTGTACTGTAGGTACAAGATTAATCTGGTTACAGACAATCCAATATTTTACTTTGCCTTTAAATCTTTTTAATAACACACTTGCATAGTTCACAAATAAATCAATAACTTTACGATTCGCAAATCCTCCATATTCTGTTACTAGGTATAATGGCATATCATAATGTGACATTGTGATTATTGGTTCCATGCCATCTCTGATAATTTCATCAATTAAATCATCATAAAATTTTAAACCAGCTTCATTGGGCTCTGTTTCATCTCCATTAGGAAATATTCTGGACCAGGAAATACTTGTACGGAAACATTTAAATCCCATCTCTTTCAATAATGCTAAATCTTCTTTATATGTATGATAGAAATTGATTCCATAACGTTTAGGATAGTATCCTACCTGGTCTGCAGCTTTTGCCTTGATTTCTGCTAATGTTCCACCACCTTCTTTTTCGATAAATGCGCGATTTAAATTTTTCGTATATTCATGGATATCAGATGTAGATAATCCTCTTCCATCTTTATCATATTCTCCTTCACTTTGACAAGCAGCAAATGCGCCGCCCCATAAAAAGTTTTCAGGAAATGTCTTAGGTACTAGTTTCATATTGTTTGTTTCTCCTTTATTTTTAATATATTTTGTAATGGTTTATCCATGCTTTTCATAAAGAAATCAGAGCATGGTCCTAGTAATATCAATACTAATATTGTGCCAGTTGCAAAAGTTCCACCTAACAGGATACCAATAATCAGAAAACTTCCATCTATCATCCAGCGAACTTTTGTATATGTCAATTTATATCTTTCCAAAATTGCGAAGGCTAAAGAATCATAAGGATTATAGCCAACATTTGTCTTTGATCCAACTGCAATCGCTATTGCCATTAAAGCTATACCTGTAGACAACATAATGTAACATGCAATTATCTGATCACTTTCAGGTAAAATATTCAATCCAATATTCATTGTTGATGAACTAATCAATGGATATAGAAAGCTTACAATACCAAGTCTTGTTTTATCGATCAGAAAGGTTCCTGCCATCATTGCGTACATGATGATAAATATTGCGATATCCACACGGATTGGTGTGTGATGTTGAATGCCCAAAGCGAAGGTGCTCATTGCATCAGCCCCTAAATCTGCTTTAACAAAACATGCAGTACCAAGCCCCAATATCATAGCACTGATGAAAAACACAATCACATGTCGTATGTATGCTGTAAGGGACAAGTTTTGCTTCATAAATCAGTCTAAATCTTCTCCATTACTGCCAATCACTTTTTGATACCAATAGAAAGAATCTTTTCGAATCCTTGTACATTGTTTTGGATCATCATCGCTGCGATCAACATAGATAAAACCATAGCGTTTCTTAACTCCATTGCTGGTAGATAATAAATCTAACGCAGACCATGGCATATATCCAATGACTTCTGCACCATAGTGAATTGCTTTTTTCATTGCTTTTACATGATCTCTTAAATATGCAATACGATATTCATCATGAACTTTTCCATCTTCAGTCAGCGTATCATAAGCTCCTAATCCATTTTCTGTAATCATTAATGGCCTATTGTAACGCGTATATAAATCACGGAAGATATATTCTAAGCCTGTTGGGTCAATTGCCCAATCCCAATCTGTTGTATCTAGTTCAGGATTTTTACACATTTGATAGAAACCAGGCTGTGTTTCAAAACCTGAAATTTCTCCTTTTTTACCTGATTGATTGAATCCAGACCATCTGCGCTGAGTAGTTTCTGGACAGTATTTTGCACATTCACTTGCATAATAATTTAAGGCAAGGAAATCAGAAATTCCTTCTTTCATTAATTCTTCATCACCTGGTTCCATGATTGGTGCCAGATTATTTTCTTCTAAATAAATCCATGCAGATTTGTTGTAAAAACCTTTGAAGTAAACATCCAGATAATAAGAGTTACGTAAATCATGTGCATTTTGCGCTGCCATGACATCTTCTGGTTTACTGGTCAAAGGATAAACTGGCGCATATCCTAGTGCTGCGCCTGCCATACCACCAGGCACTAATTCATGTACCAGTTTTACAGCTATTGCATGGGCTAAATTCATATGATGATTGATCTGATAACGTAATTGATTGTTGTCTTGTAATTCAGGTCGTATATAACATTTCTGCGTCCAATATTGAACGATAATACTTTGTTCATTGATCGTTAGCCAGTATTTGACATCATCTTTAAATTCATTAATCACAAAGCGGGCATAATGTTCAAAGTCTTTCACAACTTCACGATTTACCCAGCCATCATATTCATCGACAAGTGCCATTGGCAAATCATAATGATATAATGTTACAACTGGTTCCATTCCATTTGCTTTTAATTCATTAATCAAATCATGATAGAATTTTACTCCTTCTGGATTAGGCTCTCCTTTTCCTTTAGGGAAAATACGACTCCATCCAATAGAGAATCGATAACAGTTAAATCCCATTTCTTTAAACAATGCCACATCTTCTTTATAATGATGGTAATGATCAGATGCAATGCTTGCATCTGCAAATCCTGTTTTCTGAGAGTATTCTTTATTGACAACATCCTGTTGCGACAATCCTTTTCCACCTTCTAATGCTGCACCTTCTACCTGATAAGCACTGGTTGCTGCACCCCATAAAAATCCCTTAGGAAATCCTTTTTCCATCTATATAGCCTCCTAGTTATTTTCTATTTTATTATTCATTATTTCAAAGAAATCAATCAGTTCTTTTGCAAGATTCAATTCACTCATGATTGTCATTAACGTATCCTGAGCATGTGCAAATAATAAACATGGTTCATAAGTTTTACCTCTTGTTTCATTCTGAATGACTTCTGTTTGTGAAATATGTGCCTGATGTATGCATTCTTCTGCTTCCTGAATTGTTTCTTTAGCTTGTGTAAAATTAAACTGTTTTGCCTGTTTTAAAGCTATTTCTACTTTAATTCGGGCATCTCCAGCATGCAAGATAATCTGCATTGCCACACTAACCAATTCGTTTTCCATGATATCCATAACCTTACCTCCTAGTTTGTTTCTATGCTATGTTTTTATTTTCTTCTTCTAATTTTTCTTTTTCAAATACCTTGAAGAATGGGTACCAAATTGCGAAGTATACAATGAATAATACAACTGCCCATAAGATACCACGCATATCCTGTGTGATCATAACGGTTGAAATTGGTACTGGTACTTGCCCTACCTGGTTCAATGTTGCTGGAATATTTAATAATCCAAGTTTCATAACAACATATACAATCGTTGGTCCAACAATTGCGTTGATCCACATAGGAAGCATCAATAATGGATTGAATACGATTGGCGCCCCAAACATAATTGGCTCATTGATATTAAAGCATGATGGTCCAATAAAGATTCTACCCAATGTTTTCAACTGTTTAGATTTAGAGAAACACATCATGACATTCAAGGCAAGGGTTGCTCCCATACCACCCATTGTAATTAATGCTGCAGTAAATACTGTTTCACTTGTAGCAATATTCGTTGCTGGAAGTCCTCTAGCAACTAAATCAATATTTTCCTGAATACCAGCTAAGAAAATTGGTGTAGTAACTGCACCAAATAACCAGGAAGAAATACCCATAGTATACAATACAGCTGGAATAAAACAACATAATACAAAGCCTGGATATGTCTGTGCAAAGCTTGCTAGTGGTGAGAAAATCCATAAAACGATTTCAAAGATATCAAAGTTACAGTATTTTGTCAGAATCATACCTAATCCT
Organism: [Eubacterium] hominis; assembly: GCA_014337235.1. GTDB lineage: Bacteria > Bacillota_I > Bacilli_A > Erysipelotrichales > Erysipelotrichaceae > Hoskinsella > Hoskinsella hominis. The sequence goes on from CP060636.1 coordinate 121,149, forward strand.
AAAGTAATCAATGTAGGCAGGATATAATTGATCCATCCAACTACAAAATCAGGAATAGAAGTAGAATCTTGTAATACATGTAATTTTGCATATAAGTTAAAGATGATAGATGTAAATAAACCAGCAACAATTCCTACCGCAATACCCGTTGCACCAAGTCTACCTCCTTGAATAATCATATTACCTGCTTCATCAGTTGTTGGTATGATGAACATCATAAATACAGCCATACATACAATTCCACAATTGGTTGTATAAAATGGATGTCCTAATTTTTCCATACATTGTTGACCAACTACAAATGCCAGAATTAAAGAAATTAATCCAAAGCTATAATCTGCGATCATTCCCAAATCAGGAAGCACAGTGATATATGAGCGGAATACGTTATAGAAATAAATAACAGAGCCAGTTAAGATAAATGGTATAATTTTCTGCATAGAAGCGGATACTGCCGCAATCCATGGTTTACTACAAATCTGATTCATTTTTGGTGCAAACGAATTTGCCAGCCAATTCATAAAACTTTTCATTTTTTTCTCCTCTTTTCTCTTTCTTTTTCTCCATAACTTCTTTATAATGGTTATGAAGAAATCTTTTATGAAGTCTGATTTCTTTAAGCTAAGACATCCCCTCTTAGCTTTTTTTATTTATTGATTGTTTTTACAGCAAGATCTAATAATGCATCCCCATTTAACTGGGCATAAACATCTTGTGGTATTACAACTACTGGTACATTATGTGGATCACATAATGTTTTCCATTTGTCTATTTCTCCACCATAGTGTGGTCCAAGCATAAGAATGCTGATAGATGATAAATAGCTTGCTACATCTGTGTGTGAACGTGCTTCAATTGTCACATCCATTTTCTTCTTTTTTGCTGCCTTTCTTGCCTGATTTGCCAAAAAACCACTTGACATTCCGGCACCGCAACAAAGCATGATAAACATTTTTTCCATGAGGTAATGTTCTCCTTTCCGCTTTTATAAGCTGATGTACCTCGTACGCCTATATTATTTCGTATTTCTTCATATCTCTCAACTTGGCTTTTGCACCACATGGTGAAAAACTCATCAATCATTTTTTTGCACCATGTGGGGAAAACTTTCAGTTGTAACACTTATAATGGTAAATTATAATAGTAATAGAAAACGCAAACGGCTGTATAAGAAGAATCATGTGATGAAGAAGAAACATATAGAATTGTTAAATTATTTGTTAAATCATATAAATGCTACAAGCAAAGAAATAGCAGCTGCTTTATCTATTTCCACACGCTCAGTAAAAAACTATGTGAATGAAATTAATTTATTAAATAAAGAAAAAGTGATTCTATCCAGTAAACAAGGATATACCATTCAGAAAACATTAGCTAGAAATTTATTATCTTCTCATGACGAAGAACTTCCACAAACCAGCGAACAAAGGGGCTTTTATATCATTAAACAGATTATGCTGGAACATTCTTCACACGTGGATATCTTTGATTTATGTGATAGTTTATACGTCAGTTATTCCACAATCAAATCAGATATAGCCAAGATGAATAAGACATTTGCAAATTTTCATATTCATTTTACATGTGAAAATGATGTTGTTCGTCTACATGGAAGTGAAAAAAACAAGCGTAAATTAGTTAGCTATGTCATGTATGAAGAAACAGATCAACAGTTCATGGATGCTGGTATTATCAAAGAAAGCTTCTCTGATGTATCGATTGATAAGGTATCTAATATCATCAGAAATACCTTTCAAAAGTATAATTATTATATCAATGACTTTTCTTTTGTAAATCTATTACTGCATTTTGCAATTATCATTGACCGCATGCAAGAGGGAAATTTATTAGAATCGCAAAACGAAGATTTTTATATTGAAAGTGAAATAGAACGTTCCCTAGTTCTTGAATTATGTCAACAACTGGAAGATGTTTTCCACATTAAATTTAATAAAAATGAACAATTTGAAATTTATATGCTATTCAAGACAAACGCCAATTACTCTATGCCCAGCTCAGAAGAAAACCTAAGGAAACTTGTAGGTAATGAAATTCTCCAGCTAACAAAAGATATTGTGCAGAAGGTTAATGAAAGTTATTTGATTGACTTAAATCATGAAAGCTTTGTTACACCTTTTTCTTTACATCTAAAAAATTTATTACTGCGTGCTAAAAATGAAACTTATACCAAAAATCCAATGGTTGACGCAATTAAATCCAGTTGTCCCACTGTTTATGATATTGCTATTTTTATTTCATTAGAGTTGATGCATCGCTATCAAATAGAAATTAATGAAGATGAAGTCACTTTTTTAGCATTACATATTGGTGCGGAGATTGAACGAGAGAAAACTAACGATAGTAAAATTAAATGTATTTTATTATGCCCTGATTATATGAATATGACTTCAATTATCTACAACAAACTATTAATTGATTTTGGGAATCAAATTAATATCATAAAAACAATATCTTACGAACATGAACTGGAAAAACTGCATTATGATATGTTGATCACGACAGTTCCCTTAAAAAACCAAAATGAACATGAGATCTGTACAATACCACCATTTAATTTTGAATCCAGTTTTTCACATCTTCAACAATGTATTGAAAACTTTAAAATAAATCAAAAAAATTTTATTTTAAAAAAGAATTTTAATGATTTTTTCTCAGAAGAACTCTTTTTGGCAAATCCTTTGGAAAATGAAAAAAATGCAGTATTACATCGCTTATGTGAGCGAATGGTAGAACTTGAATACGTAACATCTGATTTTGAAGAAAATGTTCTCGTACGTGAAAAAGCTGCCTCTACTGCTTTCGTAAATATTGCGATACCACATGCTATGGAAATGGAAGCGTTAAAAACATGTATTGGCGTTGTTATTTCTAAGCAAGGTATTCGATGGGATCAACAATGTATTCACCTTGTTTTATTAGTCGCTATCAATAAGGTGGATAAACGTATTTTTCACGACTTATACGAGGCGCTTGTCATCTTATTCAGTAATGATAAAGTGATGGAATTAGTATCTAAATGTACATCTTTTTCTGACTTTGAAAAATTAATTTACTCTAGTATTTCTTATCATGAGGAATAAAAAAAGCAGTTATATATAAGTAAATATAACTGCTTTTTTTTATAATTCGCATTTAAATCCGCTGGCTTTCATTCCGTTGATAGTTTTATCTAAATCAATTTTAAAACGTTTCCCGTCAATATTTGCCTGTCCATTTGTCACAGTATTATAATCATCTGCGGAAATCTTGGTAAAATCAATTGACATGATTTCTGATACCTGTAATTTTTCTTCATCATATTTCAATTCATAGGTAACGCCTTTCATATCTTTAGTAGAATCTTTCATATTTGCGCTTTCCATGTATTTTTTTGCGAAGTCATAATTTTCTTTATCTTTTGCGGTAATGACTGCATCCTGAGTTTGTTTCACTACAGTTTTATCTTGATAATCATATTTTGTTGTGATATCCATTGTCAATCCATTCTGCTTTGTTGTATTTGTACATGTTGCTGTCTTTGTTTCTACTGCCTTAGATCCACATCCACATAATGTAAGTGCGATCAAAGCCCCTGCTAATAACTTTTTCATAGTATTCTCCATCCTTTCCAATGTAAGGAAAGTATATCATAAAACTATTGAAAAATATCTGTATAAATCAAAATTTAGAAAACGGCTTTTGTAAGCGGTGCTAATTGGACATTAACGCTTATTCATATCTAAAATTTTTACATAGGATAAGCTGATATATGCAATATATGTGCAATACCTGCATGAATAACTCCTACAGGAATATACACAATCAACAACAGGATCATCCCTATTTCATATAATAATGAACTGCGCTGATCTACCTTATCTTTTTGTTTCGTGATTCTTCCTTTTAACGATCCAAAAATAATACCATATGTATTTCCTGCCATGATTACACAGATTGCGCCCATCATGGCTTTTGTTTTTTCTTTGCCATATTCCTGCATTATTTTTTCCTTAGAAGCCTTAGATGGATGTCCTCTTTGATCAGCATATGCCTGCGCGAACAAAATCGCATTCATTTCATCATCTGGAATATCCTTGAATTCACCATTCAACATAGCTATGATTTCATCATGATCCATACCGCTTTCTAATGCCATTTGCGTATGTGCATAAGAACACATTGCGCATCCATTTACCTCAGTTACTGCCAGCATAATACGCTCTTTTAACTGTTCATCTAATACACCAAATTGTATTGCTTTCTTTAATTGTAAAAAGCTTCGTAATGCTCTATATAAAATCATATATGCCTCAAGTGGCTGATATAACTTTTTACCTTTTTGTTTCATAGACATCATTCCTTTTGTTGTTGATATTATATGTCTATTGAAAGGATAACGTCAAAACATTTGCTTCATTTAAAAGAACAGGCATTAACCTGTCCTTTATCCTTTAAGAATATGTAAACAAACACGTAATCGATCTGCAAAGACCATTTCTTTTGGTACTTCTATAATTGTTTCGTCTTCACTTTTATGTACTTTTGCCAATCTTTTTTTGATTTTATGAACGGGCATCTTCTCCATTTTTTCTTCCATCTTTTTCATCGTGCGATAATCTTTGATAAAAGAAATTGCGGCACCTGCTGCAGCACCTACGGCAATCACACTCGCTACTTTTACAATTTTTTTCATATCCGTATCCTTTCTAAAATGGTAAAATGCACCGGCGAACCAGTGCATTTTCTATTTTTATTTGATCATTTCATCCATTGCTTTCTGATAAGCAAGCGTTTTGCTGTGTGCATCTTCTAATGAAGTTCCTTTTACACAGTAATAGAATTTACATTTTGGTTCTGTTCCACTTGGACGAATCGCAATCCAGCTTCCATCTTCCAGATAGTATTTCAATACATCAGATTTTGTAAATCCAGTTAATTCACTTTCTTTACCATCTTCAACGATACGACATTCTTTATAGTCTTCAAAACGTGTAACTTTTACACCATTGATAGCTTCCACATCGCTTGTACGAAGTGTTGCTAAGATTTCCTGAATGCGGGCAGCACCTTCTTGTCCAGCAAGTTTCAAAGAAGTCTGACTTTCTTCATAATAACCAAGTTCTGCATACAAATCATAAAGAACATCTACTAATGTTTTTCCTTTTTCTTTGTAGTAGCAAGCTGCTTCTGCAAGCATCAGGCAGGCCTGTGGTGCATCTTTATCACGTACGAATGGTTTGATTAAAGAACCATAGCTTTCTTCATATCCAAAAACATATTGTTTTTCATTTGTTTTTTCGTATTTTGCAACTTTTTCACCGATAAATTTAAATCCTGTCAATGTTTTTTCTGTAGCTACACCATATTTATCTGCGATTTTTTCTCCTAAATCACCAGTGACAACAGTATTAAACATAACTGGATTATTTGGCATACGGTCTTTATCAATCAATTGAGAGAAAATATATTCAATCAATACAGCACCACTCTGGTTACCAGTTAATAAGTGCCATTCACCTTCATGTTTTACGCCTACACCCATTCGGTCAGCATCTGGATCACATACCAGAATAATATCAGCGTCTTCACGTTTTGCATATTCCAATGCTAAATCATATGCGCCTTTTTCTTCAGGGTTTGGTGTTGGTGTATTTGAAAAATCTGGATCTGGTGTACATTGTTCTTCAACTGCAACAAAGTGATATCCAGCTCTTGTATACACTTCTTTTACAGGAATATTTGCTGTACCATGTTCTGGTGTAAAGATGATTTTTACATTATCTTTATTAACATTTGGGTTCAACTGAATACTCAATACATTTTCATAGTACTCTTCATCAACATCTTTTCCAATGACAGTAATCAGTTTTTCCTGATCTGCAGATGGATTTGCGGTAATTGCAAGTTCATCTTCTACTGCATTAACACGATCAATAACCTGTTGTGCAAGTGCTGGAACTAACTGACAACCTTTTTCATCATATAATTTGTATCCATTATATTCTTTAGGGTTGTGTGATGCCGTAACCATAATACCACCAAAGCAATTAAAATGACGTACTGCAAAGCTTAATTCAGGAGTTGGTCGTAAACTCTCAAATACATAGCTTCTAATATTGAAAGTTGCTAATACCTTCGCAGAATCCATAGCGAATTCATATGACATATGACGATTATCATAACCGATTGCCACACCACGTTCCATAGCTTCTTTACCATGTGCTACGATATATTCAGCAAATCCAACATTTGCTTTACGAATCGTGTGAATATTGATACGGTTAGTACCAGGTCCTAATAGTCCCCTCATTCCTGCGGTACCAAACTCGATGGTCGTATAAAAAGCATCTGATTTTTCTTTTTCATCCATGTTTTCTAATACTTCTTTATAAGAAGGATCAAGGTTAGGATGATGTAACCATTTTTCGTAAACATCTTTGTACATATTTCTATCGTCCTTTCCGTTCTCTGGTTCCATTATATCATATTTATCATTGGTTTTCTCACTAAATTGCATTTAAATGTAAGCGAATACATATTTTAATGATAAAAAGATTACCATTTTATATAAACGATATCTATAAAGTTTTATTTTTTTGAATACCCCTCTACATTACATAATCCCCTTCTAACATTAATGCTAATAGTTGATCAATATCGTCCAACATTTCTTTAAACGAAAGATTCTTCGCATATGTATGTTTCTTTGAGTAATTTCGCCATCGTTGATTCATAAGCTCATTCTTCCTTATTTCTGATAAAGTTTTTTCCATATCGCTTTTATCAAAATTTGTTTTTCTGTGATGGAATGTCTTTTGTACTGCATCAAAAAGGTGATGATGATTTATGTCTTTTTTACGAGTTGTTAGGATGATATGGATATCATAAAAATCTTTACATCTGCTATTCATTATGCCATTATTATATATCGCATGCAATTTTTCAGCTAATATCGTTTCTAGATTATATGCTGGTATATCGATCACCATATGATCAATCAAAGTCACATAGGAATATGATATTTTATCCGGTGTAATAGGATCACCAGTAGCTATATCAATAGAAAATCTTTCTTTGATATTAAACATTTTCGCAATAAAAGTAACATGAAATCCTTCATAGTCCTCTATCTTTTTTATATCACTAATATCCATAATTTCATATGTAACATCTTGGTCATTTACATGTGCAATAATATTTTCAACAATGGATCTAATATTTTCATGATTCAAAGGAATTTTCTGGATATTAAAATCTATATCTGTAGTTGTTCGTGTACTTAATCCTAAAATAGAAGAAAGTAAAAAGCCGCCTTTAAACACAAAATAATTCTGATAGTCACTTAATGAAATTCTTTTTATAAATTCTTCCATGAAAAAGAATAACAATAATGTATTGTAATTAATATTTTGTTCCTTGGCTATTTTCATTAGATGATAGCGTAGTTTTTGCTTATCCATTGGCAAGTACCATAAGATCATCTAATTTCTTCTGTATTTTCATAATATTTGCGTATTCATACAAGTTACTTAAATTCTTATCATTGCAAGCTAAATACATATAGATGGCCTTCCGAAATATTTCTTCATCAATATCATTCCTATGTTTTATCAAATCACAAATCGTACGTTCTTTATCGTAGACTCTTACTTTATTTCCATAAGCCGTTTCTACTTCTGTTAAGCCTAAATAAAAATATTTCTTATCAACGAAGTGTATTTCAATATCATTCTTTTTCATACTATGAGGATTATATCCTTTATACATTGTAACCTCAATTTTGTATGGAATGCGATCAGTTATTTTATGAAGATATAAAGCTGATTGATATGAGTAGATACTCTTTTTATACTTATTTTGAAAAAAATAATAATCATCTAAATCTCCATCATTGGAAATATAAATACCTCGATCGATTTTTTCCAACTTTTTTTCTTTTATCATTCTTGAAATATATATAAAAGGAATATTCATTTTTTTGCACTCTCGTGTGGTCAATATACCATTATTTTTCATAAGCAAACCATCTATAACTTCCATATTTGACATTTTATCAGTCCTTTCTATTTCACTTTAAATCATAACTTTATCTTTTTGTTCTCTTTATGCTAACATTATAACATTTTGTTAGCATAAATAGAACATTTATCCTTAAACTACTTATTTTTATCTTTTATATCACATACCTTTCCTTCTCTAATCTTTATGGATTTCCATTTTTTAAGTTAACGCGTTATGGATAGTTTAACATGTTTTTTTAGATTTGCAATAAGATTTTTTACATTTATTCAGGATAATTTTGCATTTATTAATTTTATGTCATTTATTTGATAATATTATACATTTATATATATAATATAAATGAAACTTTTTTTGTATTTTAAATGACGGAAAATGATACACTTTTTTGACGTTTCATTAATTATTTATCATAAAAATGTTTGTTATATGCTCACATGATGCAACAAATCATACACACTCATCGTTTATTGTGTATGATTTATTGCACATATAAATAATATAATTTCATATATATCCTATTTTTAAGTAAACCGGTTTTGCACTTTTTCTACTATTCACAGCAGTTTCTTCTCATATTTTTTATTTTATCCATGAAAACGCTTGCATTAATTTCAATAATCATCTAGAATATCTCTATGCATTAGTAAACCGGTTTATATGCAGTTGGGAGGTTCATATGTTAACAAAAATGAAAAAATGGATGTGTCTTGGATTTTCCTTTCTGTTGATTTGTTTCTCTGTCTTAGGCAGTACAAACATATTGGCGCAAGAAAAGAAAAACTACATCGCTAACCCAGAATTTCAGGATGTGGATGGAAATTCGCAATTTGATTCCTGGAATTACTGGAGCTCTGGGGGATCAGGCCGTGCGCAAAGCAGTGCTGATCAGGGTATTTTAACAATCAGTGCTAGTGGAGAGAATCTTGTTTTAAATCAGATATTATCGAATGTAACAGCAGAAAACAGCTATCATTTTCATGCCACATTAAAAACAGAAAAATTCACTCATGGAGCCGCAATCATTCGTTATCAATTTTTAAACAAATCCAACCAATCTTTATCAACAACAGAAATTGTAAAAGTCATGAACAATCAGGATTGGAAGGATATTGGTCAGGATATCACGATTCCAAAATCTGTGGATAATTCAAAATTCACGGATACGCTTGTCGCAAAAGTAAAACTAGAAATCATGGTATCATCGCCAACGACTGGCGTTATGCATGTAAAAAATCTTCGATTAGAAGATTCCATACAGCCAGCGCAAGATAACCTTTTGATAAATCCTACTTATCAGGATACCAATCAAGATGGTAAAATTGATCATTGGAATTACTGGCCTGCGACTGGTGATTATAAAGTAGCAGCAAAACAAGGTATCTTGACAATGCAAACGAATAATACAAATATTACATTGCATCAAAGCGTCATGCTTTCTTCAGAACAATTAAACAAAAAATATCATTTTGAAGGTGATATCGCTTCTGAAGATCTAAAAAGCGGTACAGCATCTTATCGTATCCGGATTGTAGATTGTTCTAATCGCAGCCTTATGGTGCTAGATACAAATATGAAAATAAAAGACACCACAGACTGGCAGCACGTTCAACTTGATTTTGATGTACCAGATACGCTAAATGGCTCTACCGTTGCGGGTATCAAGCTGGAGCATATCGTATCTAAATCTACTGGGACTGCCTATTTCAAAAATATAAAAGTATCATGCATTGGTGAAATGGATAAACATGAAGAAGGCGATCCTATGAATAGTCTTATATTCAATGGTGGATATGAGAAAGTGAATGGAACAATGCCTGAAAGCTGGAGCTTATGGAAAAGCAGCGGTGGTCTAAATGTGGAAAGTGATGAACATGTATTTAAAAATGGTTATCGCAGTGTACATATTCATGATGTTTCTTCTACCACACCATCAAGAGGAACGATTTACCAAAGTATTTCCCCAGTTTCTGATGAGATACAAATGCATGCTTTAAAAATATCTCAATGGATAAAAACAAAAGATTTTACTGGAAAAGGTTTATCTATTCGTTTACAATATGTCGCAGAAAATGGCAGTATACCAACCATGTATACGCAAATACTTCCTGTATCCAATACACAGGACTGGACACAGTATACGTATACAATTGATCTGCCGCCATTACCATTAAAAAGTATAAAACTGGAATATTTATATGATGAATCAAATGGTGATGTCTGGATTGATGATACATTAGTAAATGGATATATGAAAGCTGAAAACATTGAAATCACGCCTGCTTCCTGTATCATGAACGTTAATGATACGTTACAATTATCCGCTGATATTACACCAAAACAAGCAACCATATCTACACTGACTTTTGAAAGCAGTGATACATCGATTGTTTCTGTTGATGATCAGGGGCTGTTACATGCTTTGAAAAATGGAATGGCTGTTATTTGTGTGAAGCATGTAGATGGTATTGAAAAGGAAATCGCGGTAGTGGTAAATCCACAGGGAAAAGAGAATGCTCCCATCCATTTCACTACTAAAATGAATACCATGATTACAAAGAAATTACCGGCAAATGCTGAACTGCTTGCTTCCCCATCTCATGGCACGGTAATATTAGATCATGATCAAATGTCTTATTATCCTGAAAAAGATTATACAGGATCAGATGCTTTTACATTCGTCTTAAAATCAGAAGATGGTTCTGTTGCTTTACAGCCTGTAAATGTTGATGTCACTGCAGTCAATGAAGCTCCGCAAATGGAGAAACTCATTCTTCAGATGAATATGAATGAGCCGGTATCTGGTAAATTTCAGGCGATGGACAAGGAGCATGATTCTTTAAGTTATACGTTATTACAACCTGGATCTCATGGTACATTTGACATTCATGATGACACGTATACTTATACACCAGAAAAAGATTATCATGGATATGATCATGCAATGATTCAGGTAAAGGATACTTATGGCAATATTACAAACAGTGAAGTTATAATCTATATTGCTAACACACCTCAAGCACTCATCCAATCTGTAAAAGATGAGCATCCTCGACTTTTAGCTACTGCAAATGATTTTGATCATATCCGCACAAACATCCAAAAGGATACAAATGCCAAAGCATGGTATCAGGATGTATTACATACTGTTGATCCTTTACTAGAAAAACCGGTTGTTCCTTATCAGTTAAGTGATGGGGTGCGTTTGGATACACAGGGGTCTAAAGATGTTGTAAATCTTGCCTTTGTATGGCAAATCACACATGATGAAGCATATGCCAAACGCGCATGGAAAGAACTGGATTCCTTATGTCGTCAATATCCAGACTGGCATCCTGATCACTTATTAGATACAGCTATGACAGCAAATGGTGTAGCGATCGCCTATGACTGGCTATATGATTATTTAAATGAGGAGCAACGTAATGAAGTATCAAAAGCATTATATGAAAAAGGACTACAGGTTGCCTTGAGCGAATATAATGCAAATCATCGTTTTGTGACTGATGGATATAACTGGAATTTTGTCTGTAATTCTGGTTTTGCGACAAGTGCTCTTGCATTAGCGCATCATGAAAATCCTGATTATCGTAACTTATCTGGTATCATTCTTCAAAAAGCCTATCGTTCCATTCAATACGGACTTCCTCAATATGCACCTCAAGGAGATTCTCAGGAAGGTATTTCTTATTGGGATTATGGCACTAGATATCTAGTATCCTTCTTATCCTGTATCAGCTCAGCAACAGGTGAAAATGAATTTTTAGCTACACCTGGATTAAAAGAAACAGCATTATTTCCTATCTATATGAGTGGAAAAGCAGGTACCTACAATTATTCTGATAATGATATGATGGATGCTGCCGGTTACTTAAATCTATGGTTCGCAAAGATTTACAATGAGCCATCTTATACTTGGTATCATAAATACTATATGGAACAAAATCCACACAGTGCCAATATCTATGATTTACTATATTATGATCCATCCCTGTATCAGGGAGAAACACCCGTTCAATTAGACAAGCAATATGATGCACAATCCATCATCACAATGCGCCATGATTTCACAGATCCTGATTCTTCCTTTTTAGGTTTTAAAGGTGGATATAATGGTGCACCACATGGTGATTTAGATATTGGAAGCTTTGTCTATGATGTTGATGGTGAACGCTGGGCATTAGATTTTGGAAAAGAGAATTATAATCTACCCGGTTATTGGGATATGAATCAAGAAGGACTTCGCTGGCAATATTATCGTAAGAATGCCTTAGGACATAATACGCTGGTAATTCATCCTGAAAATGGCGCAAATCAAAGCTTACAGGTAAAATCTAACGTCATAGAAAGTCAGTTGAATGAACAAAATGGTGGATATGGTATCCTTGATATGAGTGATGCTTATCAAAAATATGCCGTTGATGTAAAACGTGGTTTTGCTTATTTTCATCGAAATGAAGTTTTGATTCGTGATGAATTTACTTTAAAGCATAAAGATGATATCTATTGGCAAATGCACACCGATGCAGATGTTACAATTGCAGAAGATGGACAAAGTGTTATCTTAAGCAAAAATGGAAAGCAGGTCAAACTGATGTTAATAGATGAACAACATCTTGGACAACGTTTTGAAGTCATGGATGCGAAAGCTTATCCGGGTATCACAACTGCACCTAATCAAAGTGAAAATACCGGTGTACACAAACTGTTTATTCATTCTATTGCTAAAAAAGGGACTTTCAATGTATGGATCATGCCTTTGAATCAAGATAATCAGGATATGCCAGAAATTCTTCCATTATCCAAATGGCATCAATATGATTTTAAAGGTACGAAAAAACCTGATGCAACTCCTGATGATGAAAGCAACACACCTGTTGTAAAACCAGATCATCCAGATACTACACCTGATGCTAATACTCCTTCAGACACTATAAATACAAATCATTCTCAACAAAATATCCACAACAAAGTTGATACCAGCGATCATACCCATATAGATCGCATAGTATTATTATTTAGCGCATCTGTTGTATTATTAGGCTATATTCTGTATCGTAAAAAAGCAATGAAGAAGTAAATCTTTCACCATAACAGCATATGTTATGGTGTTTTCTTTATATTACAGTCATACATATTTGTTCGTTTTATGCTAACTTTTATTATTTTTGTTAGCACAAAGAGAACACATCCTATATAAAAAGAATCCATCCGTAGACAGATTCTCTTCATGGCTATTCGCCATAAAAACCATAATTGTTTTTTCCACGTTTCTTTACTTGATATAACGCCTCATCTCCATGCTGATACAAAGATGTAAAATCTATGCCATGTAGGGGTGCCAGCGAAATACCAATCGTCGCAGAGATATGTACAATTTGATTTTCTCCTTTTACCTTCATACGCAGATGTTCACATAGCATTTCTGCTTTCTTTTCCGCAATTTCTCTTGTTGTGTGCTTCATAAAGACCACAAACTCATCTCCACCGACTCTTCCAGCGATATCTTCAGAACGGAATAAAGTTAAAATACGCTGACTGATTTCATGAATTACTTCATCTCCCATCGCATGTCCCAAGGTATCGTTGACATGTTTAAAGTTATCAATATCAATTAAGAAGAATGCGCATGATGTATCGGGATGCTCATTTAGATACTGTGCAATCATTTGTTGTGTGGTAACCTTATTAAACATACCTGACAATAAATCTTTTTGTGCCTGATCAATCAATCGTACTTCTTTTTCCTTTTCCTCCGTAACATTTTGTATATTACAAATCGCTAGAATATCATGACTTTCTTTTGACTGTAATAAGTGAATAATCGTATTTACCCAGATATAACTGGAGGACTGTCGATTGATTCGGCGTCGATAAGTAATACGCTCTCTTAATAATCCCTGTTCAAAATGTTCTAACAGACGTTTTCGATCCACAACTTTCGCAAAAGCGGCAGCATCATCTGGGTGGACATATTCTGATTCAATCCAGCTGTTGACTGCATCAAAATCATCACTTGGTATTAACATATCCTGTTTCCAGCGTTCATGCCCTTCCACAAATTTATTTCTGGACAGATTGATGACATAGAAATCTATTGCATCTTTTAAGATGGTTGCCCTTAATGTAGATTCTTTATCTGCGAATTGCTCCAGCTCTTTTTGTTCACTGATATCATGCAGGATACCAACTGCTTTTCTTGGATCATGATGATCATCGAATATCGTTACTAGTTTCAAGGAGAACCAGCGATTGCGATATCCTGCCTTTTGTAAACGGAATTCACAATATGCCTGTTTTTCTCCTAATTCAACCTTATAGAAACAATCCATAACAACGCCACGATCATCTTCATGGATCATGGAAAATTTCTGTATATCCTGTGGTATACCCTCAATACATTTTGGTATATGATACTTATCTTCAATCATATCATTATCATGCTTGATACAATGCTCCTTGATCAGATAATCAAATACAATACTATTCGTATTGGATACTGCGATTCGATAACGTTCTGCGTTAATTCTGATTTCTTCATTCTGTTTCTTTTCTTTACTGATATCCATACAGATCCAGATAATCCCATCCTGTAAATCTTTATATTGCTCCTTGATGTGTTTTCCTTTGCTGGATACCCAGATCAACTGGTTTTTACTAATCATGCGATATTGTACATCAATGGTTTCTTTATAATCTAACTGACGATGTATTTCATCTTTCAGCTTATCATTTACCTGAATTGGCACAAAGTCTAATAAATGAACACCCTGTGCAATTCTTTCATCATCTAATTCAAATGTATCCTTAAACACAGCATTCGTATATAGAATTTTAAACCGATCATCAAACTTTGTCACCAGCATCATACCATTCATATTCTCAGAAATATAACGCAATTCCAGATTCTTTTCATCTAATTGTTTTCGTATCTTTTCCTGTTCTGTAACATCAATTAATACGTTACAGAATTTCTCCTTCTGATGGTATTTGATCAATTCCCCACAATGATAAATACTGACATATCCTTTATTTTTGGTTTTAAGATGGTAATGAGTTTCAAAGTGAGTCTGTTTTTGTGTAAGTACATGTTGTTTCAGTTGATAGAAAGCTTCCTTATCATCCTCTCTGATCATAGCGGATAATGATTGATGGAAATCCTTTCTGATTTCTTCTTGTGTATATCCAACAATTTCAAGGAAACGATCACTCATTACCTGTATCGTACAGTCTGCATCATCATCACACAACAACACACCACCTGGTATATTATCAATTAGTGTCGCAAGTTCTTTTTCCTTCTCTATGACTTCTGAGATATTCTGGAAGGTTTCTATGAATCCAATCGTTTCGTTTTTTTCATTTTGTAAGAGCGAAGAATTTACCATGTAGGTACAATCATCCCTGATAAAAGAGCTGATTGGATTTTTATGATGCAACAGACGACACACAGCACAGTTCTGGGTATGGCAGTTTTGGGTTTTCCAGATAGAACATGGTTTACCAACCACCTCTTTTAAGTCTTTTTGTATCATATGTAATGCTGCCTCGTTCATAAAGGTAATATTTTTATCTTTATCCATAATCGTAATTGGTGATGGCACCTTATTCATGACATAGTGAAAATAGCGATTGCTTTTCTTAAGCTGATTGTTACTGCGGTAACGACTATAGAAAAATACAGCACTTAAGGCGATAAAACATGCGCCTACCTTGCCAAATAAAATTAATGCTTCTTTTTGAATATCAGAAGAATATGCAGATACCAGTTCTTTTGGCAGTTCACTAACAATATACCAGTTCTGGATACCAATCGGTGCATAGTATAATTCATGTTCTTTATCATTTAATGATATGTTCACAAAGCCACTTTTCTGTGCCTTGATATCCGCAAGAAATTGCTCATAGCTTGCGCCTTTCAAAAAATGGGCAGCGTTTAGTGTGTCCTGAATCATTTCATCCTGAAACAGCTGTTTTTCATGTTTGGCCTGGTACAAGAAAAGACCATCCCCGTTCATTACATTAAAATAGCTTTTTCCCTGAAAGATAGAGCTATTTAACATTTTTGATAAATGAGCTGGCTGATAAACACAGCGCAAGCCTGCGATCACCTGATTATCCTTATAAATCGGGATAATGGTACTATAAGAAATACCAGCTTCCACCTGTGTTTTTTCAATTTTCGTATGTACGATTTTCCCCTGCATAACCTCATCCAGATATTCTGAATCATTTATTTTTAATATATGACCATCACTGGTATATGTCATCTTATTTGGTAAATCAATAGCTAATCTCAAAATTTCTTCTTCCTGCTTTTTTACAACCGAGTCTAAATACTGTATATTTTCTTCGCATGTTAATGTGTCACTCCATGTCAGATTGTCCGCTATATCTTTTAAATGATTGCTATCATCTTCTAACCCATGCAAAATTAGTTCCACATGCTGATTGGCAGACTCCTTTAAACGTTCTTCATTGGAATCCTCACTAATGCGATAAACGTCTTTAGCATACTGGTAAAAAAAGAAGATTTCAGCGAAAGCGAAAACAATGAATAAGGCGATAAAAAATCTTAATGTTTGTTTCTGTTTCACGTACGGTTGCCCCTTTCTTTTTCATATCCTCTAATATTCTTATAGCACATTTTACAACAGAAATAAACATAAAAAAAGCTATTTTTATGAACTTTGTATTTATTAAATGTAAACTAATCATAACGATATATTTTTATGAATTTTGTTGTGCTTTGTCACTAGTTTTCTACATAAAAAAAGATGACATATATCATCTTTAAAAATCAATCTAGTTTTTTCAACAGTGCCCTTTCCTTATGATAATAACTTGGAATCAATAAAACAACAGCACCGATCCATGCAAATACCTCTACCGGATATAAACCATTTCTCCCCATCCAGATGGGCAATATCAATGCGACCGCAATACGTACGATCAATTCAAAGAAACCAGATAGCATAGGAATAAATGTATCGGATAATCCCTGAATGGTAGAACGGTAAATATGCAAAAGATAAAGGATAGGCAGACACGCTGCCATAATGCGTAAGAATGTCCATGCGACCTGCATGACTTCTTCATAATTCTCGCTTCCACTTGATATAAAGAAAGACAATAACGTTTTCCCAAACAGGAATAAAATCAATGTAATGACAAGTGCTGTCACAACACTTAATACCACTGCCGATTTTAATCCTTTCGCAATACGCCTGTAGCATTTCGCCCCATAATTCTGCCCTGTATAAGTAACCATTGCATAGCCATAGGATACCGCTGATACTTCTAAAATACCATATAATTTATTTACAGCAGTAAATCCAGCCAAGAACAGTGTACCATAACGATTGATGACACTTGTTAATACCATGCCGCCTATAGAAATCAATACATTTTGTAAAGCCATAGGAAATCCAAGCTTCATCATACGCAAATAATACTCCATATCTTTAATCAGATGATGTGGCATATAGGCTTTTATCTGAAGTAATTTATAGACACAATAGCATCCAGCTAAAAATTGTGCAATAATTGTCGCAACACCAGCCCCAGCAATGCCAAAATTAAATACCATAACAAACAGAATATCCAATCCAATATTCAAAACAGATGCCAAAATCATGGCATATAATGGCGTTTTACTATTACCAAGTGCTCGCAGGATTGCCGCAAATGCGTTGTATAGCATCGTCGCAGGAAGTCCTAAAAAGATAACTCTGGTATATAATAATGTCATATCATAAATCGTATCTGGTGTATTCAACAGATGTAATGCAAATGGTATACAAGGTAATGCGATACATACAAAAACCACTGTCACAACCAGACAAGATATCATCATGGCACAGATACTGTTTTGTATCTGGTCTTCTAATTTCGTACCAAAAGCATGGGACACCATAATCGAAAAGCCCTGTGCAAATCCTGTGATAATACCAAATCCCATCCAGTTTAACCAGTCACAGCATCCAAGTGCCGCAAGTGCATCCACGCCCAGCTTTTGTGAAACAATAATCGTATCCATCACCGTATATAACTGTTGACAGATATTTCCCAGCATCAATGGTAAAGAGAAAAAGAAAATCAACTTCAATGGTTTCCCTTCACACATATTCTTTAATTCCATATAATCCTCCTTCTTCATCCTCTTAATAGAATTAATTATGCCATATGGAGGGTCACATGGGCAAGAAAAAAGGTGAGAATATCACCTAATCTAATTGTATCGTTTGTCCAGATGCTATCTGATATATGCTTTCTCCATTTGATATATACACACAAATAGCACTAGGATTATAAACTTTACTTTGATCTGCGTAAAATATCAAACGCCTGCTGGCTTCTATGTAAGCCTGTAGCTCACCATTCGTGACATACCATACATTTTTATGCCCTGTAGCCTTTTGAAAAAATGTTTCTATTTGATTCCATGTTTGATCACGTTCAAATTCATAGCTGTGTCCCCACAGGTAAAATACATTTAACCGCTCTGCATGGTGAATGCCTAAAAACTTATCCAGAAACGCAAATATATCTTCATTATGATGACATGTTGGATGCCATTCTAAGAAATCCTGTGGTAATTCAAATTTATATGTACTTTTGGTTGTTCTTGCGTATTTTATTCCACATGAACGTAAAATTTCCTTAGATGTCTGATCGTAACAGCCATTTGGATAAGAATATCCAGTGACCAAAGTATCACATATGTTTTCCAAAGCGATGCGATTATCTATTATTTCATTTATATTTTGTATACTATTTCCTCTTGTCATCGTGATATGTGAACAGCTGTGACATGCGATCTCATGTCCTTGATATAAACTTTTCACTTCACTTTTTTTGATATAAGGATATTGATGACCTTCACTGACATCAAAATAATCACTGTTCAGATGAAAGGTTGCTTTGATTCCATAACGATTCAGGATTTCCACAAAGCGATGATCCATGATTTTTCCATCATCATAACTGCAGGTAAATGCTAATGTTTTTCCTTCTGGAAAACATGTGTAAATTCTTTTTCTCATAAATTTTCCTCCAAATTTGTTTAAACAACTTTTGACTTTTTTAAACAATCACGTTACAATTATCGTACGAGGTGATGTTTATGCCAAAAGCAAAATTCACAAACATATATGAAGCTTTAAAACAAAACATTTTACATGGTGATTATAATCACAGTCATTTACTTCCAACAGAAGAAGTCTTAACTGCCAGATTTCAATGCAGCCGCAATACTGTCCGACGTGCAATCGAAAAACTTCAGGATGAAGGCTATGTGCAAAGTATCCGTGGAAAAGGCGTTGTCTTGTTGGAAAACAAAGCAGCATCCTCTTTTAAAATCGATTTGCATAACTTCAAAGGTCTAGCATCCATTCAAACATATCAAGATGTAAAAACCGCAACCAGTGTTTTAAAGTTTCAAGAAATTGTAATTGATGATGCGTTATCCGAAACCACCGGTTTTCCAAAGGGCAGTGAAGTATATTATTTACAACGATTACGTTATTTCAATAATGAACCACTGGTGCTGGATATCAATTACTTCTTAAAAAGCATCATCCAAAATCTGAGCGTTGAGATTGCGCAGAAATCCATTTATGATTATATAGAGCATGCGCTTCATTTACAAGTCATTGCTTGTCGCAGAATGATCCGGGTTGAAAAAGCTACTGCATTAGATAAAGAGCTGATCAACCTTCGTGATTTTGATTGTGTAGGAGTTACCTTAAACAATGCATATCTGGATGATGGCAAAATGTTTGAGTATACAGAATCACGCCATGCTCCTGATCATTTTACTTTTTGTGAAACTGTGTCTTTAAAAGATCGCTAAAAATGATCTTTTTTTATATGTGAAACTATACAATCCATGAAATGTTCCCCACATCCCTTCGCAAATGGCGATATCACCGCCTCAAAGGCAATAGGATTTTCATCATATGCTGCCTGATCTGGCATGTAACTAAAATAATCCATAGCATAAGATACAAGAATGATTTCATTTGATAATAAACTTTTCAGATACAAAGCCAAAGAAGAAAACAGTTCTACAGGTACATATACATAACAGATTGTATCAAACTGCATCATATGGACTGGCAGGGATAGTTGTTTGTTTTCACAATAATATCGCATCTTTTCATATAAATCATAGAGTTCTTTTTCTCTAGAATTTCGTTGCTGTTTATTCCATAATACCTGTAAATCCTCCTGTGATATATACGTTCTTGCTTTACATGTATATGTAAATGAAGATATTTTTAAATCATTTACCTGCATTTCATTTTTATTCATAACTTCTAATATATGCTGTGCCAATAATGCTCCTAAGCGTTTCACTTCTTGTATACCACTTCCATTTTTCGTAAACCGGGTAGATACATCACCACATGCTCCGTTATAAAACATGGCTAGGGATACCTGTTTTTCCAACATCTCAAAAGCCGGTCCCAATAAGTCACAGCTATATTTTGTATTTTCTTCATGCATGATCGTTGGATGACATGCATAGGAAAAGATGATTGCCTGACAACCAGATTGATTTCTAATTTTCAACACAGATAAAGTATCATCAATTGCTTTATCTTTTTGATTTCGATTTGTGCCAATATCTCGAAAATGATCTTTTGAAAAATACAGCACTGCTTCCTCTTTTGTCTGATATGCTTCACTTGCTGCTTGTATTGCTTTTTCCACAAGCATGTCCACCAACGCTTCATCATAATCTCCATCGATATAATCTAATCGTTGATTCCAGCCAGACTTTTCTAATATTTGTGCCGGCCCACTGTGCGTATGAATCGCATTAACGATTACCTGATGCTTTTTTATAGAATATTGTTTCTGTAATCTTTTGATTAATTTATTCACCATCACACCATCTACATATAGTAAATCATATTGAAAGAGAAAGACTTCTTCCTTCTCTTTCAAATAGATACAGCGAACGTGCAAATTATCTAAGATTCCATCACTTTTTCTTAATCCAATATATCCAGCCATTGGAAGCTGTAAAGATGGAGTAATGATCGCTTTCGCAAATCCGGCAATCATGATCTATTCCTCTTCCATGAATTCTTTTGGTACGGTAAACAGCCAAGTTACTACAAATGATAAGATGGCTGTGAGTATTACCAAGGCAAAGTAAATGAACAGTTGATGTGCATCATACATATATAATAGGAAACCAATAAAGCCACCAGCTCCCATGCCTTTTGCACTTAAGCCAAGTATGGTTGCTAACATACCCGTACAGCCTGCCACAAGACATGCGCCAACAAATGGTTTCATGGTATAACGCAACAAGAAACCAAACATACCAGGCTCGCCAACACCTAACATCTGTGATAAAAATGCACCATAACCAGCAGGCTTCATACGTGTCTTTTTCGTTTTTATTGTAATCGCCAATACCGCAAAACCAAGGGCAAAGAAAATCATGTTATATAATGCATTCAACTGATTAAAGCCTGTACTAGCAAGTAAAGATACCTCTAATGTTGTCATGATATGATGTACACCTGTGATAACGATAAATGGATATAGGAAAGAAACAAGGAAACCACCAATCCCAAATGGCAAATGCAGTAAACCTTCCATTAGATTCAATACCAGCATTTCAATCTGATGGAAAACAGGTCCGATCACTAATAAAGAAACAATCATCATAATCAGAATTACAAGGAATGGAGATACCATGAAATCTAAAACATTAGGCATAATCTTTCTGATTTTTAATTCCAGTTTACTGCCGATTACCCCAACCATGATTGCTGGAAGTACACTTCCCTGATATCCTACTAATGGGATACATCCAAATGCCATAATTGGAACGACGCCACTATCTGGAGTTGCCACTGCATATGCGTTTGGCAAGGCTGTAGATACCAGCATTAACCCAATAATCAATCCTAATAATGGTGTTCCTCCAAATGTCTTAAAGGTAGACCAGCAAACAAGTGCTGGCAAGAATGCAAATGTCGTGTCACATAATACAGACAGCATCACTGTCATAGATTCTGATAAACCAGAGCTGCCAAGTCCTAATAAATCCAACAACATTTCATTTGTGATTAAACCACGAAGTCCCATACATAAACCAGTTGCCGCAATGATTGGGATAATGGGGACAAAGATATCTCCCAATAAGCGAATCAATTTCTTTCCTTTTGATTGATCCTGTTGTGCCAGTGCACTTTGATCAGCTTTATTTGTTGTTGATACACCCATTTTTTCCACTTCCGCATATACTTTATTTACAACACCAGCTCCCAGAATGATCTGATACTGTCCTCCTGTAAAAAACACCCCCTTTACTTCATCCACCTTTTCCACTTCATCATCATCGATAATTTCCCGATTCTTTACAATGAGCCTTAAACGTGTTGCACAATGTGCCGCAGATAAAATATTATCCACTCCACCAGTTTTTTCCACAATTTCCTTTGCGATTCGATCATATTGAATAGCCATAATTTTTTCCTCTCTTTCATAAAAAAACACCTGAAAAAGCACACTCCATACCATGACAGCCATGTGTTATTTTCAGGTGTTGCCTGCATTACCAGTGACAATCCTTTATTCACTTTGTATCATCTTTAAGATATGCATCATCAAATAAACTTCCTCACTTAAGGTGATTTGATAGGCATAATCTTTCTTCAACAGTTCACTTATGTGATGCATACATTTCTTCATATCTTTATGCTTCGTAATCAATAAGCGATACATGTCTTCTACATTTACAATTGTTGTTGTCTGATGATGCATCATCCTTTGATAGAAGAATTTCAGATGCGTTGCCAGTCGTTGATTATCCGTGCTGTTAACATCAAACCTGCAGTTAAAACTTTCCGCAATAATATCCGTTGTTTCTTTCACAAACATCAACATATCAGAAACATCTTCATTGGATTCATCTTCTCCATTTTGAATATGGATTGCGATAAAACCAGCTTCATCATCTGGCAAGGTTACATTTAGACGCATTTTTATCAATCGTAACGCCCATAAACCGACTTCATATTCTACAGGATACATCATTTTTGTTTCCACATGAATCAGATTCGGTACCTGCTTGCCTTTTTTCGTTCTTGTGATCGCTACATACAAATGATCCACTAGAGCAGGCAATATCGTATCGCTCACATGCTTAGAAAGCTTTCGGTTTGCCCTGTCTAAAATTGCTTCCGCAATTTCCAGATATTCTACCGGCGTTGTTTCCATCATTTGATACAACAATTTTTTTCTTTGGTTTTCTACATAATAATAATTTGTGATTTTTGATTGATCGACAACATCGCCGACCTTTTTTCCAAACCCGATGCCAGTACCACTTAATAGTGCCTCACGTTTTTCCGGGGTAATGGTGGCCACCAGATTGTTATTAAAAACTTTTGTGATTTTCATAACTATCACTCCCAGTAAACATGTAACCGCTTTAGGTTTGTACCTATATGATACCCTCACTTTTACTTAATGTCAACACATTTTTATACATTTTCAATATTTGTTTAAACAAATATTGATTAATAACACTATTTTTATCATGTAATATCAATATATTCTAGATTAGTATATTAGTTGTTTAAACAATTAAAAGGAGCATTTCTGCTCCTTTTTCATTAATCCAGCTCTAAACCGCCGGTATATAATTGATAATAAATCTTTTTCTCTTTCATTAATTTCTCATGATTTCCTCGTTCTATGATATGTCCCTGATCCATAACCATGATTACATCAGAATTACGAATTGTAGATAAACGATGCGCAATGACAAATACGGTTCTTCCCTGCATCAGTTTATCCATACCATCCTGTACGATTTTTTCGGTACGTGAGTCAATAGAACTGGTCGCTTCATCAAGAATTAAAACAGGAGGATTTGCCAAAGCTGCACGAGCGATGGATAATAACTGTCGCTGTCCTTGTGATAGAGATGCACCATCTCCTGTAATCATGGTTTGATAGCCATGATCTAAATGACGGATAAAACCATCTGCGTTCGCAAGTTTTGCGGCGGCAATGACTTCTTCATCGCTTGCGTCATTTTTTCCATAACGGATATTATCCGCAATGGTGCCGGTAAACAAGTGGGTATCCTGAAGAACAATACCTAAAGAACGGCGCAAATCATCTTTCTTGATTAATTTGATATCAATGCCATCATAGGTAATCATTCCTTTTTGAATATCATAGAAACGATTGATCAAATTGGTAATGGTTGTCTTGCCCGCACCTGTTGCGCCAACAAAAGCTACCTTTTGACCACGCTGTGCATATAAATTGATATCAAATAATATCTGTTTATTATCCACATATCCAAAGTCCACATGATCAAAGATGATATCACCAACTAAAGGAACATAGGTAATCGTTCCATCATTTCTAGGATGACGCCATGCCCATTTTCCAGTATGCTGTTCACTTTCCACAAGTTCTCCATTTTCTTCTTTTACATTTGCCAGTGTCACAATACCTTCATCTACTTCTAATTCCTCATCCATCAGCGCAAAGATACGCTTAGCACCCGCAGATGCCATAATAACAGAATTTAACTGCTGGGATACCTGTGTAATAGGTCCGGTAAATGATTTATTCAATTGAAGAAAACTTGCCAGCGCACCCAGTGTTAATCCACCAAATCCATTAATAGCAAGTACACCACCAATGAGTGCTGTTAATACATAAGAAATATTTCCTAAGTTTCCAAGTACCGGCATCAAGATATTCGCATACTTATTTGCCTGATAGGCACTTTCAAATAATGCATCATTTACTTCATCAAATTCTTTTTTGACTGCTTCTTCATGCGTAAATACTTTAACAACCTTTGTGCCACTCATCATTTCTTCAATATAGCCATTGACTTTACCAAGATCTTTTTGCTGACGATGGAAATAAATACTACTTTGTCCAGCGATTTTACTCATCACTGTTTTCATAATCAACACCATCACAATAACGATCAGCGTTAATGGAAGGCTTAAGATACACATGGAAATAAATACACCAATAATCGTAATCAATGATGAAAACAACTGGGGAATGCTTTGTGAAATTACCTGTCGCAAGGTATCTGTATCATTGGTATAAACTGACATGATATCCCCATGAAAGTTGGTGTCAAAATATCGAATAGGAAGTTTTTCCATATGGGCAAATAAATCATCACGAACACGTTTCATGGTACCCTGTGATATCTCAATCAATAGTTTGCTATACAGATATGTAGAAACAACACCACATAAATAAATACCTCCCATGGTACATAATGCTTGAAATAATGGGGTGAAGGAAGGATTGGCAGTTTCCAGTAATGGTGTAATATAATCATCAATCAGACTCTTAATGAATAAAGAACTGACAACAGTGGCAAGTGAACTGATGATGATAAATATCAATACGAATACACTGACTGCCTTATAATGTGCAATCGTATATTTCATTAAACGCAATAATACGTTCATGGAGTCCTTATCGGCCTTCACTCTACTTTGTTGTTTATTTACTCTCATCATCTTCACCTCCCTTTACCTGTGTTGCATATACTTCCTGATAGATTGGGTTGGTTTTCAATAGTTCTTCATGTGTACCAAAACCAGATACTTTACCATCATCCATCACGATGATTTTATCCGCATCTTCAATAGATGAAATACGCTGAGATATAATAAACTTTGTGATATGTGGAAGATCTTCTTTAAATGCTTTTCTAATCAGATAATCTGTACGTGTATCCACGGCACTGGTAGAGTCATCCAAGATTAATATTTTTGGATTCTTCAATAAGGCACGTGCGATACATAAACGCTGTCGCTGTCCTCCGGAAACATTACTGCCACCTTGTTCGATATGGGTATCATAACCATTAGGAAATGCTTGTATAAAACTATCAGCCTGCGCCAGTTTACATACATGTATCATCTCTTCATCACTTGCATCGCCTTTTCCCC
The DNA here is from genome assembly GCA_014337235.1 of [Eubacterium] hominis. Lineage (GTDB taxonomy): Bacteria > Bacillota_I > Bacilli_A > Erysipelotrichales > Erysipelotrichaceae > Hoskinsella > Hoskinsella hominis. The sequence goes on from CP060636.1 coordinate 147,143, forward strand.
AGCGAAGATTATCCTTAATACTGTCTGAGAACAGCACATTATTCTGTAATACCATGGAAACCTGATCACGCAATACTTTTACATCATATTCTTTCACATTATGACCGCCAACCAACAGTTGTCCTTTTGTGACATCATATAATCTTGCCAATAGCTGCACAAGTGAAGATTTTCCACTGCCGGTACCACCCATAATTCCAATCGTTTGTCCTGCTTCTATTCGTAAATCGATATCCTGTAAAGCATCACTTTCACAATGTTCTCCATAAGAGAAACTGACATGATCAAATACCACAGAACCATCTGGAACATCCATTAATGCATTGTCTGGTGATACGATATCACTTTTTTCTTCCAGAACTTCATGAATACGCTTTACAGAAGCAAATGACATAGACAACATAACAAATATCATGGATAACATCATCAAAGACATTAATATATTCATGGTATACGTTATCATACTCATAAGCTCCCCAGTAGTTAATGTGGAGCCAACGATTTTTTGTGCACCCAGCCAAGAAATTGTGATAATACATCCATACATGGCTAACTGCATAGATGGTGAGTTAAATATCAGGATATTTTCAGCTTTCTTAAACATTTTATATATCTGATAAGATGCGCTGTGAAATTTATTGATTTCATGGTCCTCTTTTACATACGCCTTGACTACACGCATATTGGTGATATTCTCTTGTACACTGGCATTTAAATCATCGTATCTTTCAAATACTTTCAAAAAGATCGGATGTGCAAAACGCATAATAATTATCAAGACAATTCCTAGAAATAAAGCCGCATAAAAGAAAACCATAGACAACTCTGAATTGATGATAAATGTCATACTCAAAGCGCATACCAGAGTCAATGGCGCACGTACACACATACGCAATACCATTTGATAAGCATTCTGTACATTGGTCACATCCGTCATTAAACGTGTCACAAGTCCTGCTGTGGAAAAATGATCCACATTCTGAAAAGAAAAATCCTGTATATTGGAAAACATTGCTTTCCTTAGATTCCTTGCGAAGCCTGCGGATCCATAGGCAGCATATTTTCCAGACATAGCACCACAAAATAATGAACCAAATGCCGCAACACTCATAATCAAACCAAACTTTACAACCTCTCCCATATCGCCTTTACTAACACCCAAATCAATGATATAAGACATTAAAAATGGCAGGGATATTTCTAAAAGCACTTCTCCCACCATGAATACTGGCGCAAGAATGGATGCTTTCTTAAACTCTTTTACTTCCAATAATAATCGTTTTACCATAAAGAACTCCTTTCTCTTTTATACCTATAGCATGCTATATATTTAGCCATAAAACGGCTTCAGGTGTTGCCGTATAAAATCTTTTCTAACATATATGCCAGACTTTTTACTTCTTCTTCACTCAAATTTTCTACCAGCTGTTGCTCATTTTCCTGAAATTTTTTACGTAATACCTTGTCTAATTCTAATGCTTCATTCGTGACATCAATATTTTTTACACGTGCATCTGCCGGATTTACTTTTCGTATGATCAATCCTTTATTCTCTAAACGATTTAATATACCTGTCACAGTAGGATTTGATATATCCATATCACGTTCAATATCTCTTTGATTGATGATTCTTCCTTGATCATGTGCCTTAAATAAATAAATCAAGGTAAACGTTTGTGCACCCGTCAAATCAAACTCCGCAAACATTTCATTTAAACGCACCTGATTCATATGGAATACTTGTTTGATTAAAAAGCCAATTCTTTTATCTGACATATCTTCACCTCATTTAAATAGTCAGCTATATGATAGCACGCTATGTATTATAATCCCAGATTTTATATTTGTCAAACAAAAGAAAACAAGACCAGGCATTACGCCTGATCCTGTACCTTCTTGAAATGTAAGATGGCTTTAAACAAATCACCATCAATTTCAATATGGAAGCTTCCCTGTTGAACCTCTGTAAAACTCTTTACAATCGCAAGACCTAATCCACTTCCTGTTTCATGACGGGACTTATCTCCTCGCACAAAACGGTCCACAATCTCTTCTGCGGTGAAATTCATCTGTTCCATGGATATATTTTTAAATATGATTTCTACATCATCCTTCACATGTACTTCAATATAAACACGACTATTTGGCATCGCATACTTACTTATGTTGGTAAACAGATTCTCAAAGATACGATATGTTTTATCTCCATCCAAATGACAAATGATTTCTGATTCCTCAAAGCAAGTAATGATATTCAGTCCTTTTTCTTCCAGCTGATCCATACATTCTGCCTGTGCCTGTTCGATTAAGGCAATGATATTAATATCCATCAAAGACAGCTTCATATTGCCACTATTTACTTTACTGACATCAAATAAATCTTCTATCAACGTTGTCAAACGATTAGAATATTGATTCAAATTCTCCAGATATTCATGTCTTGTGGCTTCATCCAACTGATCATCCTGTAGTAATACGATATAATTTTTGATACAGGTAAGCGGTGTTTTTAAATCATGTGATACATTACTGATAAGTTCTGTTTTCATATTTTGTGATTTTGTTTCTTCTTTTACTGCTTTCTCAAAACCATCACGAATATGGGAGAAATCTTCTTTCAATCCATTGAACATGCCTAAATCTTCCTGTATATTGACATCGAAATTACCATTTCCCAGTTGTTTTGCGGCATCTATGATTTTTAGATAATCCTGCTGTATCTTCTTTGCTTTCTTACTGATCCATACAAAACATAATAATGCATATACAATCGCAAGGAAATAACCAAATACCCAAATCGTACACATGATAAAGATGATAATGGTATTGATCAACACAAATTTAAGAATCGTTTTATCTAATGAATTGGATAAATCAAATTCACTAAGTCGATGACTGTAGCTTTTTATCTTTCGGATAAGGGAAGCTATTAATGTATCTTCTTTCAAATATCGCATGATGCCATGCGCAAAGATATACTTGATTTGGAAGATTTCAAGAGAAATAACCGCCAGTGTGATAAACCATACCACAAAGTTTATGATTGGGATCAACATATTTCCCCCACCAATGTTCATCTGATGAAAGAATTCATAGAATTCTTTGTTTATCGTGAATACACTTAACATGATTGTACTAGTAATCCAAATACTGATTAAAAAAGCCATCAATAAGATACGTAATCCAGCTTTCAAATGATAAATCCTTTTAAACAAAGGCGCATTTTCCACAACACGAACAGGATATATTAAGAAGTACATAAACAATATTCCACAACATACTGCCATTGCTGTAGCCGCAAATGCATAGGCATAAGATTCATAATACACATTGCCATAATAATGACTGCTTTTTGTGACTTCTTGAGGAAGTGCAAAACTCACAGATAAGTTTTTTGGAATATTTACTTTGATACTCTCATCGCCATAATGTACACCATGATAATCAAATCCATTCTCTACATCTTCAACAGAGTATAAATCCATATACCTATCACGATAATAATCTAAAACATTATTGGCAATAGATTCAAATATAGATTGATTAAATATTCTATCATCTAAATCACCTTTCATTTGTATACTGCTATCCGCATGAAATTGAATGGTGAATTGAAACAGCTTATCCGTTTTTTCCATATTTTCTTTGTGATGGGAAAGCTCTTTATTTGTTTTGGTGTCAACTGCCTGAAACATAAAGTCAGAATCACTTTGTATCACAGTAAGACTGTTTTTTAATACATCATTGATATACTCATCGCATATATTCTGCATATATTCTGGTACTTCTTTGCCATAACTTAGCACTTTATAATCTGGATTCATGGCTTTTTGTAAAGCTAATGCATAATAACCAAATTCGTCACAATAGTGTAGTGTAATATCTTCCTTTGACACTTTACTATGTTCTCTTACATTATCATAAAGTGATAAAACAGTACCACTCATGATGGCTAATAATAAACAAAAGATGACAAGAAATATCCCTTGTTTCTTTTTCATAATCTTCACCTGACCTTTTCTATTTTATATCCAATGCCCCAAACCACTTTTAAATATTCTGGTTTGCGAGGATTTACTTCAATCTTTTCTCTTAATTTTCGTACATGTACCATAATCGTTTCTGTATTAATAGCATCTTCTTTCCATACGGCTTCATAGATTTCTTCCGCTGAATATACACGCCCAGGATAGCTCATCAATAACTCTAATATTTGAAATTCTTTGGCAGTTAATCGAATCGCATTGCCATTCACAAATGCTTCTTTGCTGTATTGATCAAGTTCTAAACCACCAACAATTAAACGATGGCTTTGCTCAACCGGTTTTCCTGCATTCTTTTTTAAATCAAGAATCTGTTCATAACGGCGAATATGAGAATTGACTCTTGCGATTAATTCCATTGCCTCAAAAGGCTTGGTCACATAATCATCTGCCCCAAGATTTAATCCTGTAATCTTATCGATATCTTCTGATTTCGCACTTAAAAAGATAATAGGAAAATCGTAATTTTTTCTTAGCTGCATGGTCATCGTGATGCCATCCATTACCGGCATCATAATATCGACAATGGCAAGGTGTATTTCATGTTGCGCAACCATTTGTAGACCTTCTTCCCCATTTTGTGCCTGTATGACTTCATATCCTTGATTCTTTAAAAAGATAGATACCGTTTCTCTAATTCCCTTTTCATCTTCTACGACTAATATTGTATGTTTCATATCATCCCATCCTTTATACTTGCTTCTTATTATACCATTTTTTTGACTATTTCCTCCTTTATGTAACTAAAGTATAAAAAACAAATCAAAAAACAAACTTGCAGGAATTCTTAAAAATTTCTAAACAAAAAGAGATGATGTTACTCACCTCTCATCTCAATCAGGATATCACGAAGTTCTGCGGCACGTTCAAAGTCTAATACTTTTGCGGCTTCCTTCATTTCCTTTTCAATATTTGCCATCAGCTTCTCTTTATCTTTCTTGCTGACTTTATGCTTCTTATTCATATACTTCGCTGTCATTTCCTGCGTTTCTTTACTTCGGACAACTTCATGGATTGGTTTCACAATTGTCTTAGGTGTGATACCATGCTCCTTATTATAGGCAATCTGAATCTCACGACGACGTGCGGTTTCATCTAGTGCCTTTCGCATAGAATCTGTAATCTTATCTCCATACATGATAACTTCCCCATGCGCATTACGAGCAGCTCGCCCAATAATCTGGATTAAAGAACGCTCACTTCTTAAGAAGCCTTCCTTATCGGCATCTAATATCGCAATCAGGGATACTTCTGGAATATCCAGACCTTCACGAAGCAGGTTGATACCAATCAATACATCATATTTTCCTTTACGCAAATCACGAATGATTTCTGTTCGCTCAATGGTTTTTACTTCATGATGTAACCATGCCACCTTAAAATCCATGCCTTTTAAATAACTGGTTAAATCTTCTGCCATACGCACGGTTAACGTTGTAATCAACGCTCGTTCATTCTTTTCAATACGCTTTCTGATTTCATCTACCAAATCATCAATCTGTCCTTTGGTTGGACGTACTTCTACCACTGGATCCAACAAACCAGTTGGACGAATGATCTGTTCAATGACTTCTCCATGGGTTTTATCTAATTCATAATCTCCAGGAGTCGCACTGACAAAGATTGCCTGATTGATCATCTTTTCAAATTCTTCAAAACGAAGTGGTCGATTATCCAAGGCACTTGGTAAACGGAAACCATAATTTACAAGGGTTTCCTTACGTGCACGGTCCCCATTATACATTCCTCTTACCTGTGGTAAAGATACATGACTTTCATCCACAACCAGTAAAAAATCTGAAGGAAAATAATCAAATAAGGTATAAGGACGTTCGCCTGGTTTTCTGCCATCGATATGACGGGAATAGTTTTCAATACCTGGACATACACCAAACTCACGAAGTGCTTCTACATCATATCTTGTGCGCTGTTCCAGTCGTTGCTTTTCTAACAGCTTGCCTTCATTTTCTAACACCTGTATGCGATCTTCTAATTCTTCTTCAATCGTTCCAGCGGCGCGATTGATAATTTCCTGTTTGGTCGCATAGCCACTGGCAGGATAGATGACATATACCGTATAGGCATTCAATACTTTGCCAGTCAATGGATCTACTTCACAAATACGTTCAATTTCATCATCAAATAATTCAATTCTTAACACATAGCTGTCCGTATGTCCCAATGCAATTTCTATGACATCTCCACGTACTCGGAAAGTTCCACGAACCAGGTCCATATCATTACGTGTATACTGACGAGCCACCAGTTTTCCCATTAATTCCTTACGATCAATGATATCCCCCACACGCAGTGAGAAAAACATATCACGATATTGTTCTGGGTTGCTGGCACCATAAATACAGGCAACAGATGCGATAATGATCGTATCACGACGCTCTAAGATACTATTGACTGCGGCCATACGAAGCATATCCAACTCCATATTGGTTGTCGCATTTTTATCAATGTAAGTATCCGTACTAGGCAAATATGCCTCTGGCTGATAATAATCAAAGTTAGATACAAAGTATTCCACACGATTATGTGGAAAAAATTCTTTAAACTCACTGTATAACTGACCAGCTAATGTTTTATTATGTGCAAATACCAGGGTAGGTTTATTCACCTGTGCGATTACATTGGATATGGTAAAGGTTTTACCAGTACCTGTAGCCCCCAGTAATACCTGTTGTTTTTTCCCTTCCCGTATCCCTTCCACAAGATCATGAATTGCCTTTGGCTGATCACCTTGTGGCTGATATTGGGATACCAGATCAAATAATTTTTCTTCTTTATCCATTTGCTATTTCCACCGCTTTCTTCATTTGCGTATCATATTGATCTAAATGTGCATTCCATTCCTGAGAGATACTGGATAATAACGATGTAATGACTTTACTGTCAATGTTTCCATTGGCTTCCATTCCCATTTTTTTCTGATATTGTTTTAAAGCTTCACCTGATGCAATAGAAAAATACTCATCCGTGCGATCCACTGGATATCCTAAAAATTTCAGATATGTCTGAACTGATTTCGCCGCAAGACTCACACTGTCTGGCTTATACACTTCATCTTCATCTAATTTTGGTGCACCCAAAGTCAAAGCAGGATCAAGTTTTACTTCTACATCCGGTTCAATTCCTACTTCATTGATTTTATCACCATTTGGTGTAATCCATTCTCCTACCGTATATTTGAACATACTGCCATCAGAGAACGTTACAGGAATCTGTACAGTGCCTTTACCATATGTTTTAACACCGACAACTGTTGCGTTCATCTGTTGTTTTAACGCAGCCGTCAATACTTCTGCGGCACTGGCTGTTCCATCATTTACAAGCACCACCAGTTTATCAAATGTATACTGCTCTACATCTTTTGTTTTATAGTCTGTTACTTTTCCATTCTTGTCATCTTCTTTAAAAATCAGTTTATCCGGTCCCATCAAATAGCTGGCAACATCTTGTACAGCCGTCAGATATCCACCGCTGTTATCACGCATATCAATTACCAAACGCTTACAGCCAGCTTTCTTTAAGTCCTCTAAATGTGCTTTTACTTCTTCTCCAGTTGTTTCCGCATAACTATCAATTTCCAGAATACCGACTTCTCCATTCACAGAACTTAACACAGAATCATTGACTTTTCTTCGTTCTACTGTTTTCTTGATATGTTTATTTTCACGAACGATCTCGATTTCAATTTTACTGCCTGTATCACCTTTGATCATATCTGCGACTTCATCAATGGTTAAATCTTTTACTGGTTTTCCTTTGATGGCATAGATCTGATCGCCACTCATAAGTCCTGCTTCTTGTGCAGGAGAATCCTTATATACTTTTGATATGATAAATACGCCTTTGCTTTGTTCAAAATAAGAAACGCCGATACCTACAAAGCTTCCTTCCATGGAGCTTGTGAAGCTTTTGCTCTGGGTAGGTTCTAAGTACATGGTATGTGGATCGCCACCTGCATCTACCATTCCATTGATCGCACCTGAAATAAGTGTATCTTTCAGATCATCTTTATCTTTCCCAAAATAAAAGTTGGTACTCATTGTTTGATAAATATCAAAGAATTTTTTGAAATCTTCATCACTTGTGGCAGATGTAGACTTACTCCAAACATTGTTGGATAAAAATCCTCCAATAAAAAACACGATACATGCTGCAACCGTTAGGATCCTTCTTTTCTTGATTTTCTTTTCTGCTTCTATTTCATCCGGCCATTTATGACGTACCAGGTGGTAACGAACAACTTTTTTTGCCATGTCTTTCACCTCTATATTTGATAAGTTTTTTTACGAGTTATATCATACCATATTTATCCAGTATTGATAAGAGCAACACCCAAAGAAAAAGATGTCATTGGACATCCTTTTCCTGAATTTTTTGCTGTATGATCTTTAATTGTTCATTCGCCTGCGTATAAGCGAATAGCTGATACGCCATCAATATAGACACATAAATACATAACATATGAAGATATACAGAAAGATAGTATGGCATGATCCATAATAAGACATTCATGATCATGATGCCTATATAAACAAATCGTGTATGTTTTGATAGTACAGGAAGAAAGTAACACCAGCCCTCCATGATTCCTGCCACTAGCATAGAGGCGATGAATAAATAAGCAAACACATGGGGATGAAAACCATAGAATGAATCAGATATATGATTGAAATACAATATTTGAAATAATGTGAATGCCAAAGAAAAGAAAAATGTCGCAAACATATACGTGTAAATTCGATTTTTCATATTGATCACCTCATTCCTAATTTCTTTTTAAATGTTTTCCAATATTGACGAGAGCATTCTAACAAAATACCATTTACCATTTCCATGCTGTAGCATGCATTCAACGCCGGCATGATACTCTTAATCTTTGATATATTTACGATGGTGCTTTTATTGATGCGGATAAACATATCATCTCCTAATAATTCTTCTGCTTCATACAAACGATAATTGATTTCATAAGATGCTTTTTCTGTATGCAGATATGCTTCTCTTCGATATCCTTCTATATATACGATATCTTTTGTGGGAATCGGATACATACGATCATGAAGTTTTCCTATCATGATATGCTCCTGTTGATGAAGCATCATTTGCGCAACCTCATGCACTTCTTTTAAATGCTCGATATCAAAGTTGATACAAACACCGTCATAGAAACAGCCTTTTTCCACAAAGACGACAGGCAATGAGCGATAAGGCAGAAACTCCTGCTCCAGCATAGTTTGATGCTGCACTTCACAGATCAGCTTCATGGCTTACTCTCCTGTAATGGTATATGGAATGTTCGCTCATGCATGCCTTCCCCTTGATATTTCATAACGATAACTGCCTGATCATATGTTATCGTCTGTTCATATGTCATTACCCTGTCATCCCAGCTGGTATACCTGATTTGTCCTTCATCAATATGCTGGTGCACAAATGGTTCCCATGGAACATCTGTTAATTGAATTGTATTGCTTCTTGCCATAACTTTACCATATTGTAAATATTCTATATACATTTCCACTTGTGTGTATCCTTTTGTCTGTGCCATTTGAAATATATTTGTTTTGATGATTGGAGCTTGTAAGATTGCAGTATTTCCTGTGTATAGTTCTGTAATGGTGATTCCTTGTGCATTACCATGATATACATGTTCTTCATGTTCCTTAACAGGATAAGTTTCTTCCAATATCAGCTTTTCCTGTTCATCATATAATTGTACATGCATAGATATTTGTGATCTGCTGTCTGTTTGATATTCCATCATATCATGGCTGCCGGTTAATGCGATACGATATTCTCCATTATTCTGTTTTTCTACCTTCACAATATCCGGCTTCATAAAACGTTTATCTGATGGTTCTTCTTTAATAGGTTTGCCATCCACATACAGTTGATATTTCATAAGTTTTACCTGGTTTGCGATGGTTTCATCCTTTGTATAGAAGTTCACTTTTTCATAATTATAGAAATCGGAATCATTTTGATTTTTTGATATTCTGACTAATCCGGCAATTCGGCTGTTTGTTGTAGAGCCTTCATAAATACGGTCCTGATAAGCTGAAGATGGTGTAATCTGCATAGATGATAAATACAGACTCTGTGTTCCATATAAGATACCTGCGGATAAAAGAATCACTACCAGCATGATGATCGAATGCTTTTTTTGAAATGACAATGGTTTTTCATGAACTGGTAAAAGCTCCATATCTTTTAACTGTCGGTTGATGGATAAAACAAGCATAATAAAATATATATAATTGAAAATACGAAAGCATACGAGAATAAATAGGATTGCCTGTGCCAGTTCGCTATAGAAAAGCATCAAAGTTAATGAAAGATAAACGCCAACAAACATGATAAGATACAGAATTGTGAAATAACGTATCTGTTTTTTGGTTTTCTCACTACACTCATTTCGTGTACTGTAGAGAAGGTTTAATAAAATGACTGGTTCTACTATACTTGCGACTATGATTGACCAACGTGTGTCTTGAAAACACAATGTCATAAACAACAACACACTGCTTATCACTGCGATGAATAGTTTTCTGTTTTGAATACGTTGTTGAATCTGATATAATCCCATGAACAGAAAAGCAAAACCAATCAGCGACAAATTTGATGTTGAGAAAATCGTTGTACTGATTGTCAAAGGAAACATCATCAGAAAATATGCCAACGCAATATATCCATATCCCATGATCACACCCTCTTTCTACCTTTACTATACAATAAATTATCTAATATACCAGTGAAAATGGCTCCACTTGCATTTTTTGATGTTCCTCTTGCATTACTACTATTTTATCATATTTATAAAAAAGAGGATGTATCAATAGATACATCCTAACGTTTCCAATGTAAATATTTGGTTGTGGAGAAAAAACTTCCCACAAGACCAACGCCCATACCACCTAAAATCAATATTCCACATACTTTTAATGCGAATGGGTATACAGGAAGTAATGCGAACATGCTGGTAACAATTTGTCCATTTGCCATATCGTATAAATAAGCATATCCAAAATATGCGACAAGACATGGAATGATAGAACCAATTAATCCAATCAGCATTCCCTCTATCATAAATGGTACTTTGATATACCAGTTGGCAGCCCCGACATTTCGCATAATAGAAATTTCATTATTGCGGGCATAAATCGTCATTTTGATGGAATTTGATATTAAAAATATCGCCAGCGCAGTTAATAAAACCACAAAAATCATTCCACCGGTTCTTACTTTGTCTAACAGTTTGACCATATCAGAAACACTGGTACCACCATATACTGCTTCTTTCACAAAATCTTTTTTACTAATTTCATCCGTAATTGCTTTGATACGGTCTGCGTCTTTCACAGATACATAATATGCTGGAAATAATGGGTTTTCTTTTCCACGATACATTGCGAATTCTTCGCCCATTTCCTTGATATATAATTCCAGCTCCGCATCCTTATCAGAGAAGGTTGCTTTCTTTACACCGGAGATTGCTTCCAGTTCTTTTTTCATTTTTGTGATATCTTTATCTTTGGTATAATTCTTATTTAATTGCACGTGAATACTTAAGTCTTCCGCAATATTGTCTGTGAACTGTCCAACATTTCCCGCAATCAACAGGAATGCTGCAAATAAAATCAATGTGACTGTTACAGCACTAGAAGCACTTAAAGACATTGCTAAATGACGAAAGATACTAAGAAATGCCGTTTTTATATGTTTTGGCAATGATTTAAAGAAACTAATCATGTTTCAAGTATCCCCCCTTCATAATATCCGCAACGATATATCCTTCCTCCAGACAGATCGTACGTTTTTTAAATCGGTCTACGATTGTTGAATCATGTGTAACCATTACGATTGTTGTGTTTTCCACAGCGTTGATTTTTTCCAAAAGCTCCATGATTTCCGCACTCTTTTCAGGGTCTAGATTTCCTGTAGGTTCATCCGCAATCAATACTTTGGGATGATTGGCAATCGCACGCCCAATGGTTGCTCTTTGCTGCTGTCCTCCACTTAATTCATTAGGAAAAGATTTTGCCTTATCTTCTAAGGATACAAGTTCTAATACCTCACGAACACGACGGCGGATATCTACTTTGTTCATACCAATGACTTCTAACGCAAATGCGATGTTTTCAAATATTGTCAAACGAGGCAGTAAGCGATAATCCTGGAATACAACACCAATATTTCGACGATATACCGGCACCTTTGAATGTTTTAGTTTTCCTACATTGATGTTTTCCACCATAACTGTACCACTTGATGGTATTTCTTCCCCATCCAGCAGCTTGATCAATGTAGATTTTCCCGAACCAGTCGGTCCAATAATATATACAAATTCTCCATCATCAATTGCCAGATTCACATCGCGTAATGCATGTACCCCGTTTTTATATTCTTTTGAAACATTTTCTAAAAGAATCATCTTCTCACTCCTCACATTTGCTAAATCACTTGTGCTGTTTTAATATCCAAATACACTTTCCGGACGCTGTCTACATGGAGGTCCGCTGACTTCACATGTTCTCGATAATGCGGATGATCCCCATCCACAGCCCCATGCAAAATCGACTGTTGACTGGAAAGATGAGATAGCTGACGACAGACTCATTTTTCCAAGATTAAATACTTCCACATGAGAATGTGGTCCAGTAACATTTCCACTGGCGCCAACTGCGCCAATCTGTTGCCCTTGTTTTACTTCTTGTCCTGCACTTACCGGGAATGGTGATTGTGCCATATGCGCAAAACTTACAGCATAGGTAATACCATCTACCTGAGTTAAAAACATCAATGTGTTTCCACCGCCAAGTGGCCATCCTATCCAGTTCCCCAAAAAGCCATCATAGGTTCCAACTGGGTTATTGGCATATAGAATAATACCATCTGCAGGCGCATAAATTGGTGTTCCAACGCCTGCCGCAAAGTCCATACCCAGATGCACACCTCCACCAAAGCTTGCTGGATAATACCATGTACCTGCTGATTTTGATGCTTTGATTGGAGATACCATGGTACCATTTCCAGAATAATCAATTTTTTGTGCTACTGATGTATTGATATTGATGATATTTCCCTGCAACGCACTTAAATCAGCCTTTACACTACGCATCTTCTGATTTAAATCCGCTTCTTGTTTACGATATTCATTTAATAATTTTTCTTTTTCTTTTAACAAGTTTTCTGCTTCTTTTTTATCCTTTTCGTTTTGTTTCTTCTTGTCTGCTTCATCTTCTTTTAATCTTGTCTGTTCGGATTTATCCAGATCAAGCTTCGCTTTTTCTTCCTTTAATTTTTCAATTTCATTTTGATCACTTTCTGTGATTTTCTGAAGGCCTTCTGCCTTTCGTATCAAGTCCACCAAATCACTGGCACCCATCAATATTTCAATATTGGTATTTGTGCCAATCGTAGCCTGACCTTCCACCATACGCTTTTTAATTAGATCATTACGCTTTTTAATATCTGCTTCTTTTTGCTTGATTTCTCCATCAAGCTTTGTGATTGCGGCCTGTATCGTACGAATATTTGCATCATTCAATTCTATTTTCTTATTGATTTTCTTCACCAATGCATCCTGTTTATTGACCATATCCTGAATCGAATCAATATTGCCTTTGATACTTGCAATCTGTTTATCCAAATCATCTGCCTGATTGGCTATTTCATCGCTCAAGCCGGCATAATATGATTTGAATTCCGCACATTCTTGCGCCTGTGCACTGGTTTCCTGAGGAACAGAGCACCGCTTTAACCATGCATCCTCATTACCTTCAAAATCATTTGCGTAGAGTGCAGTTCCAGAAGAAGCTAATACACTCATACACAGCATCGATAGTGCCAATGTTATTTTTATTTTTTTCATCGTCGCCACCTCAAATATTTTGTTACCGCAAAGAAACTGCCTAAAATACCAACCACTGCGCCACACCCAAGCAGCATCAAAGAGATATACATGGTGAATGGGAATGGTTTTTCTAAAACAAACATACTGCTTAAAAATGCACCATGCATACTATCATATAAAACCGCATAGCCGACACATACAATCAAGATTGGAATTACAGCACCAATCATACCAATCAGCATGCCTTCAAACATAAATGGTGTTTTGATATATCCATTGGTTGCGCCAACATTTCGCATGATTGATATTTCTGTATTTCTTGTATAAATTGTCATTTTAATCGTATTGCTAATCAAGAAAACCGCAAGTAAAGACAACGCCAATACAAATACAGCACCGCCTGTACGAAGCGTATCAAAAATCTCAATCATATTATCAATTTGTTCCCCGCCATATTGTGCCTTTTCTACTCCCTCCATTTCATTTAATTTCTTTGTGATGACAGGAATATCACTCGCCTGATTTACCTCTACGATAAATACATTTGGCATAGGATTATTATCTTCATAACGTTTAAATACAGAACCACTTTCATCAATCAGCATGGCAAGTTCATCTTCCTTACTGGAAAAATCAATCTGTTTTACACCCTGCATGTTTTTGATTGTTTTCTGCATTGCTTCAATTTCTTTATCTGTTTTTATCTGGTCTATAGAAACGCGAATTTTCAAACTGCTTTCCACATTTACCGCAAAATTATTGACATTACCTGCTAACAAAATAAATAAAGCAATCAATACCAATGTCACAGTAACTGCAGATACACTGGATAATGTCATCGCAAAATGACGTCCCAGTCCTTTTAAAGCCGTAAGAAAATGATGTGGTAAATTCTTTATTCCTTTAATCATAGTTATGGTACCCGCCTTTAGTTAGGTCACTCACAATATAACCAGATTCCAGTGCTACTGTACGTTTTTTATATGAATTTACCAGAGATGAATCATGTGTTACCATTAAAATAGTTGTATTTTCTACTTCATTGATTTTTTCCAATAACGCAATAATTTCTTTTGACATTTCCGGATCAAGATTACCTGTAGGCTCATCTGCAATCAACACTTTTGGATGATTGGCGATTGCCCGCCCTATGGTTGCTCTTTGCTGTTGTCCACCACTTAATTCTCTAGGAAAGGCCTTTGCTTTATCTTCTAATGATACCAGCTGCAATACTTCACGTACACGTTTTCGTATCGTTACTTTATCCAAAGCCAAAACCTCTAAAGCAAATGCAATATTTTCAAATACTGTCATGGTTGGTAATAATCTAAAATCCTGGAACACAACACCAATATTTCGACGATAAATTGGAACTCTTGAATGACGTAATTTACCAACATTGGTATTTGCCACCCAGACTTCTCCACTATCAGGAATTTCTTCTCCATCTAATATTTTAATTAATGTAGATTTTCCACATCCTGTAGGACCGATAATATAAACAAATTCGCCTTCATCTATTTCAAGATTTATATCTCTCAGTGCTTTTACACCGTTTTTATATGATTTAGAAACATTTTTTAAAAGGATCATGCCATCAACTCCTTATGCATTTCATTATACCATAAAAACGCAATTTCATTGTTAGTAAATTCTTACAATTTTATGGGATACGAAAAACAGGGTGGAAAGTTTTCCACACCCTGTAACCTATGACAGATTCTTTGCGAGCTGTACTGCTAATTTTAAGATTTCTTTTTTTACATCAAAGTTTTCTTCATTCTTTAAACTGCGCATTTCATACTCTTCTTTTCCCAGATTATCCGCTGAATAAAAAAATTGAGCAATTCTTTTTTTACGAAAAGATGCCAAAGCCGCAATTGCAGAACATTCCATATCCACACATATACATCCCTGTTCTTTACGTTTTGCGATTTTCGCTCTTGTTTCACGATAAGGCGCATCCGTTGTCCATACTTTCCCCACATGATAATGAAGTTTACATTCATCAAAGAACTTTTTCATTCGATCAAGGGTGTCATGATTGACCATAATTTCATCACTTGCTTTAACATAATGATAGCTGCAGCCTTCATCACGTATTGCTGCATCAGGCAATATAATAGCACAATCATGAATTGTCGCATCCAAAACCCCACATGTGCCAAAAACCACAATTGTTTCTACACCCATCGCAAACAATTCCTCATATTCCGAAACACAAGCCGATGCTCCAACAGCAGACATAAACAATCCAATTTCCTGTCCATCTACATTTATTCTATATATTGGAAGTTTTCCATTTGCGGATGAAATACAACTTATGATTTCACATTTAAAAATCGATAATGCATGTTCAATCAAGTCATTCGCAAAACAGGTCACTACTGTTTTAGGACAGTTCTCTAATGGCTTTACGATATCCTCAGGGTTAAACAACGCTGTATCATTTGTATCAAATTCTTCTAATATCATACATTTATCTCCTCGTACCTTTTGTCTATTATTATATAGTAACATCTTTTTCTCTGCAATCAGATATATAAGAAAAGCATGAAATATGTTATATTATAGGTAACGAATGGAGGCAATTTCATGGATGATAAATCAACAAAACGTATCATTACAATTTTTTTCACAGCTATCATCCTATTGATGCTGTGCGTATGTGGTTTATTCTTGTATCAGTCTAATCAGAAAAATGAACAACATACTGCTTTTACCATTACATTAGAAAAAGATTCTATTAACTTTCATGGCGCAATAGGCGATGTTGTTTCTTGTAAAGATATTCAATCTATCCATTACTATGAACAAAAACTTCCTGCTGGAAAGAAACAAGGTGCTGGTGAAGCTACTTCGCATTATATTGTGGGTGATGCCAAATTTGATGAAATCGGAAAATGCAGGGCTTATTTATATACTGATAATTCTTCTTATATCAAGGCACAAACAAAGGATAATGTATATCTTTTTAACCTTGCTAATCAAAAAGATACGTATACATTATATGATAAAATCAAAAATCTGACCGAATGAAAAATCAAAATCTGACCGAATGAAAAGTAGAAATTAGACCGAATGAAAAGTGAAAATCTGACCGAATGGAAAATTGTAAACAAAAAAGTTCATATTTTTCAATTCTTATAAAGGAAAAGGAAGTATAAAATCAAACAATGATAAATTCATGATTTTATACTTCCTTTTTTATTTAGTTTTTTATAATTCTTGTTGATACGTAAAGCCTTCTCCTTGCACTTCATTTACATCACTGACAACCACAAAGGCTTCTGGATCTATCATAGAAATCACATGATTCAAGGTCGCAAACTGTTTTTTATAAACGACAATCATGATAACTGGTTTATCGGTATTTGTATAGGCTCCTTTTGCCTGTAAAATCGTGATACCGCGATCAATTTCTTTAAATATCTCTTTGATCATTTCTTCTCGTTTCTCTGTAATGATCATGATTTGTTTTGCATCATGTCCTCCAAATGATATGACCTTATCAATCATTTGCCCACAGATCCATACGGAAATCAAACCAATCATTGCGGCTTCTACGCCATAGGTACTAGCACCTAAGATCACAGTTAAGCCATCTACACACATAACCAAAGTCGGTAAAGGGATTCCTGTATATTTATTAATCACAAGGGGAGGAATATCCATGCCTCCTGTACTGCCACCAACACGATATACCAAACCAATGCCAATACCTATACAGATACCGCCATATAGAGAACCTAACAATGGATTGGTTGTAATCGTAACATCTTTTAGAATAAAAGTTGTGAATGTGATAAAAAACGGATAAATAATTGTACTAATCATTGTCTTTAACGCAAACTTTTTACCTAATGTGCATGCTCCAACGATGTATAGACCAATGGTCAAAGCATTTACTACCAATGTTTTATCTAAATGAAATATTGGTTCAATCGCTACTGCGATCCCTGCGACACCGCCACTTAATATATTCAATGGGAATATAAATAATGCGACACCTGCTGCAATCACGAAATTACCTGCGATCATCATTAAAATAGAGATCATATTCTCTTTCATACCTTTTGACATATTTACACACTCCTGATTTATTTTGCCCACCTGTTATTATAACACGAACATATAAAAAAGCATGGAAAATAAAAAGAATCTGAATTTCTCCAGATTCTATCGAATTAATGATTTTAAATATGCGAAAATAAATCCATCTAAATTACCATCCATAACACCCTGTACATCATTAGTTTCATAGTTGGTTCTATGGTCTTTTACCATACTGTATGGATGGAAAACATAGCTTCTTATCTGGGAACCCCATTCAATCGCTTTTTGTTCACCTTTGATTTCTGCTAGTTTTGCTTCCTGCTCTTCAATCAGCTTTTGATATAAACGACTCTTTAACACACGTAAAGCCTCTTCACGGTTTTCATGCTGACTGCGGCCGTTTTGACATGTTGCTACCAAACCTGTTGGTTTATGGACCATACGTACGGCACTATCTGTTTTATTGATATGCTGACCACCTGCACCACTGGCACGTTTTGTTTCCACAATCAAATCTTCTGGTTTGATATCAATTTCAATTTCATCATTGAACTGTGGCATTACATCTAAGGACGCAAATGAAGTATGTCTTCTGCCTCCTGCATCAAATGGTGAGATACGTACTAAACGATGAACACCTTTCTCAGCTTTTAAATATCCATACGCCATATCCCCCTCTACTAAGAAGGTTATGGATTTGATTCCAGCTTCATCACCTGCCAGATAATCCAATACAGACACTTTAAAGCCTTTCTTTTCCGCCCATCTAGAATACATACGATATAACATATCTGCCCAGTCACAGGATTCTGTTCCTCCAGCTCCAGGATGTAATTCTAAAATAGCACTAGAATGATCATATTCATGAGATAACAATACCTTGATTTCAAAGTCATCAAAAGCAGTTTCCATTTCCTGATATTCCATTTCATACAGTTCAAATATTTCCGGATCAAAATCGTCCTTTAAAAGTTCACCAGTTTCTTCTAATGAAGAAAGCGTGGCATTTAGTTTTTCATATGCACCAACGATATCCTTCAATCCATTTAACTGACGGATAATCCCTTGTGCATGAGATGGATCATTCCAAAATCCTTCTTCTAAAGTACGACTGTCTAATTCCGCAATCTTATGTTTTTTTTCAGCTAAGTCAAAGTGACTCACCAAGAGAATCTAATTTCTCCCGGTGAGTATTCACTCCTTGTTTTATTTCATATAGTTCCATAGGCGATTCCTCCTACGCATTTTGTCTTTGTATCTGAACCTTCAACGCAAAGAATACAACTTCTCTTGCGATACGACTCATCATATCCTCAAACATTTCATATCCTTCTTCAATATAAGCCTGTAAAGGATTGTTTTGTGCATAAGAACGTAAATGAATACCATTTCTTAATTTATCCATCATATCGATATGTTCGATCCAGTTACGATCCATGTTACGTAAAACGATGGTTCTTTCAAATGATGTAAATTGTTCACGAATATCCGCAACTTTTCCATCATACAGATTCCAAATTTTATCAGCACAATATTTAGCTGTTTCATCTGTAGATTTTCCACGGATTTCTTCTAATGCTACATTTTCTGTTGGTTCTAATCCAAGCATTTCCATACCCTGAATCACACCAGCATAATCAACATTATCATCACGTTTATTTTTATCTGTATTTGCTTCCACAACGTTTTGGATAACACGGTCAATCATATCATGCACAACACCATGTACATCTTCATTTTCTAAAACATAATTTCTTTGTTCATACATGATTTCACGCTGTTTACGCAAAACATCATCATAATCCAATAATTGTTTACGAACATCAAAGTTATAACCTTCGACACGTTTCTGTGCCTGAGAAATAGATTTTGTGACCATCTTAGATTCGATCTGCTGATCACCTAATGCATTAAATAATTTTTCTACTTTTTCTCCACCGAAACGAACCATCAGTTCATCCTTCAAAGATACATAGAAACGAGAGAAACCAGGATCTCCTTGACGACCACTACGTCCACGCAACTGGTTATCGATACGTCTTGATTCATGACGTTCACTACCAATAACCGCTAAGCCACCCAATGCTCTTGATTCTTCCGTTAATTTAATATCGGTACCACGACCTGCCATATTGGTTGCGATCGTTACAGATTTCACACGACCTGCTTTGGCGATAATATCGGCTTCTCTAGCATGGTTCTTTGCATTCAGCACTTCGTGAGGAATATGCATTTTCGTTAATAACTGGTGAACCAATTCACTCTTTTCAA
The DNA here is from genome assembly GCA_014337235.1 of [Eubacterium] hominis. Classification (GTDB taxonomy): domain Bacteria; phylum Bacillota_I; class Bacilli_A; order Erysipelotrichales; family Erysipelotrichaceae; genus Hoskinsella; species Hoskinsella hominis. Next base: position 167,384 of record CP060636.1, read on the forward strand.
CGGAAATTGTACCAACCAGTACTGGCTGTCCTTTTTCATACAGTTCTTTTACTTCTTCCACAAGTGCATTAAACTTCAAACGTTCATTTGCAAAGATTGCATCTGGATAGTCAATACGAGCAACTGGACGGTTTGTTGGAATCACAATAACACGCATGTTATAGATATCTAAGAATTCTTCTTCTTCGGTTTTCGCTGTACCAGTCATACCGGCAAGTTTATCATATAGACGGAAGAAGTTCTGATATGTGATAGTCGCAAGTGTACTTGTTTCTTCTTTGATGCTTACACCCTCTTTGGCTTCAATTGCCTGATGTAATCCATCAGAATAAGCACGGCCAGGCATTGTACGACCTGTAAACTGGTCAACGATTACGATTTCATCATCCTGTACCACATATTCTACTTCATTTTTCATAATATAGTTTGCTTTTAATGCCTGTGTGATATGGTGAACCAGCTGTGTATGTTCAATATCATACAGGTTTTTGATCTTAAAACGGCGTTCTGCTGTTGCTACACCTTTTTCTGTCAGCATGATTTGTCTTGTCTTTTCATCGATTTCATAGTCATCGCCTTTTAAAGACTTTGCAAAAGCATCTGCCTGTAAATAAAGGTTTGCTGTTTTCTTAGCACCACCACTAATAATCAATGGTGTTCTGGATTCATCAATCAAGATAGAATCGACTTCATCGACGATTGCGACATGCAATCCACGTAATACACGATCTTTTACATCAGTAACCATGTTGTCACGCAGATAGTCAAATCCTAGCTCTGAATTGGTTGTATATGTAACATCACATTCGTAAGCTGCACGTTTTTCACTTGGTGTTAATGGTCTGGAATTGACACCAACACTTAATCCTAAGAATCGATAAATCTGTCCCATCCATTCTGCATCACGTCCTGCTAGATAGTCATTGACTGTGATAACGTGTACACCTTTGCCTTCCAAGGCATTTAAATACACACACATTGTAGAAGTCAAGGTTTTACCTTCACCTGTTTTCATTTCAGCGATATCACCGCCATGCATTGCAGCTGCACCCATGATCTGTACTTTATAAGGGAATTCTCCTATTGTACGTTTTGCAGCTTCTCGAGCTACAGCAAAAGCTTCTACCTGAATATCATCCAGTGTTTCACCATTTGCCAATCTATCTCTGAATATCTGTGTCTGCTGTTTTAATTCATCATCACTCATTGCAGCCATTTTATCTGCAAGTGCGATAACTGCATCAGCTGTTTTTTCCAAACCGTGCAGTATTTTCTTTTCTCCGCTGAATAAGCGTTCAAATACATTTGCCATACATAACCTCCATGTATCTTAATCTCATCTTTATAATATATAGTGAACTCATAATACCTTAACATTGTATCACAAACGAGGCAACTATCAAACAAAAAAAAACAGGCAAAGCCCGTTTTTTCAGATAATTAAAGTTTAACGATATTGTGAGCCTGTAAACCTCTATCTGTTTCAACAACTTCGAATTCAACTTTTGCGTCGTTTTCGATTGTTTTAAATCCATCCATCATTAATTGTGAATAGTGGAAAAATACATCTTTGCCATCATCTAATGTGATGAACCCGAATCCTTTTTCCTGGTTGAACATTTTAACTTTTCCTTGCATTGCTTAAAAACCCTATACCTTTCTATGCTACTCAACTGCATACGTTCATTATAGACACTTTTTTTCCAAAAATCAATGCACTATATTCATAATTTACATTTTTTTCACAAAAGTTTTCTGTAATTTTTCCTATAGTGTAGAACCGCTTTCTTTTGTCCGTACTTATTCTTTTGAAAAAAAGCATAAGAATAACTTATGCTCTTTCCTGCTGTCTTTTGGCGACATGAAAAATCATAGACTGCTCGCCGCATTTCAATTCTTGTTTTGTATAGCTGCTCATGAACGTTAGTGCCTCATGAATCTCTTTTTCATCATTTAGCTTCATGATCATAAAACGTCCATTGAAATCATTAATCAGATGTTTATTTGCTTCATAATAATCCTGTAGATCAGTTAAAGCAATCACTTCTTCATATGTATCCAATAAAGAGTCAACTGTTGTTTCTAATTCACTAGTTCTTTTCGTCTTTAACAAAAAAACATGTTCATTTTCTATTGTCTGGAAACGAAAATTACCAGCTGATTCTAATACTACTGCCAGTTTTTTCATCGTACTCCTCCTCGTGTTAAAAAAACACGTAAGCATTATAACTGAATGGTACCGATCCCGCAACTACCCTTATACAAAATTTGGAAATTAACTTTCAAAGCAGCATATGTAATCGTTTACACAATATAAAGAAAGGCGTTTCTACAATTGGAAACACCTCATCTTTTTAACATTTTTCTACATTTCTGGCCTGTAATCCCTTATCGACTTCTACAATATCGAAGGAAACAGGTTGTCCTTCATCCAAAGATTTGTATCCATCCTGTAAGATATGAGAATAATGAACAAAGATATCTTTGCCATCTTCTGTCGAGATAAAACCATACCCCTTTTCTGTGTTAAACCATTTTACTTTGCCTTTCATAAACTTCACCTTCCATTTCTTACTACAGTTTCAAGTATAGAGAAACTTTTACGATGCCGCAAACCTTTTTTATCGCAGGATTCGACAAATAAAGGATGCGCACATAAGACCAGCGCCTCTATTTTATATGTATGCTCTTTTATCAAATCATATGCTCTTTTTAACGAAGAACCGCTTGTACATACATCATCTAACAAAAGCAAAGGGGTTTTAGGTAAAGAAATCTTGTAATCACGTTGAATAATACGATCGATATGTACCCTTTCTTCAAAGCTTTGTAAAGATTGTTTATGATCTTCACTCTTATAAAATGGTTCTACAATGTTCATGGGAATACCTTTCAACATTTCCTTTACTGGCTGAAACCCACGTTCTGCGTACTTCTCTTTACTGCTTGGCAAAAGCACAATGGTACTATGTCGATATCTGTCGATAATCTTTTTTCTAAATGAATGAAAAAACACAGGAGCCAGAGCAATATCTCTGCCCTCTTTCATCTGAAAGATCATACTCTCCATTGTTTCATTGTATTCATATAGAATATGTAAAGGCATTTTTTCTAATTGGGTATCTAACTGAAGTACATGCAGCTTTGATTTACATTTTCCACATAAAACATCATCCTGTCTTAACCAGTCGTGAAATGATAAATTGTTTTGAATATTCTCAAAACAATATAAACAGCGCTCCTGTTTCATTTAACCACCTTCATTCATCTTTCTTAATGATGTAATACATTGCGTAATATCCTTCGTTTTCCGCTTACAAAGAAACAAACCTTTTCCTGTGGGCATTTCTATACTTCTTCCTACCCGCCCAATCATCTGTATCAGACTGGCTTCATTGAATACAGGATGATCAGCAAACAAAATCACTACATAAATCCCTTTAATGGTGATTCCTCGTTCTAATACGGTTGTTGCGACAAGAAACTCATAGGCCCCTTCATGGAATTCTTTTATGATTTTTTCTTTGTTTTCTGTCTTAGATGTAAATGCACAGCAAGCATATTTCAAGGATAGAAAGCGGGTTAAACGATGGGCGATACGAATCGTTGGCACAAACACCAAAGTCTGTATCTTTGCTTTTCTTTGTGATTTTAGAAAAAGCAGCAGGTATGTAATCTGCATCCAGCTATATCCTCGTTTTACTTCCGGTACAATCAAAGGGTATCCATGTGGTCTTTGAAATAATTCTACCATGTTTAAATGGTGGGCAGATACCTCCTTTCGCATCTCATCATCTGGAGTGGCAGTAAGATAGATTTTCTCACCGACACATGCATGCATAGCAATTGCTTTCAATATCGCGTTGCCCCTGTAAGGAAAAGCATCGACTTCATCCATGATTAGCAGATCAAAGGTCTGATGATATCGATACAATTGATGCATAGTACAAATAATTAAATCGCCGTCCACAATATCGGTATATCCTTCACATACCGCAATGACACTAAGAGATGGAAAAGCTTCCTGCATACGTTCAGCTATTTCTAATACAACTTGTCTTCTCGATATCGCAAAACCAACTTTTTTCCCCATTGCTAAATAATCAGCGATTGCTTCCATCACAATCTCTGTTTTTCCCGCTCCACAACATGCAAAAACCAGGCTGTCTTGTTTTAATGTCAAATTTCTTCTTAACTCATCACTTGCCTTTTTCTGAGCTGGTGTCAATGGATACTTTAACTGTGGGTGACAAGTATGCCGTTTTCTTTGATATTGTTTACGCGGCGGTAACTCATTCACATTCACACGTCCAAAGGCGATGCACTTTCGACAATACCAGACATCTTGATCCTGATAGAAGTAGACTGGGTCTGTATTTCCACATCTAAGACATTTCATTTTTTTCACCTCCACTTATATACATACGTATTTTTATAGTGAAAATCCTAAATTATTTTGAAAAAAGTAAAAAAAACCTTTACATAATTAATTTCAAGGTATATTTAAACCACAAATAATTATTTTTTTTACCATTTCACTATTCATATATGACCATGACTTTTATAAGATATGCAAAAAGGAATAGATTATATTAGCTAAGTAATCATAATCCATTCCTTTTAATAATATATATTTCACAAATATTTACCTGCTTCTTTTATACTGAGCTTCGACATATCTTCCTGATGCTCCTTGATGAACGCCTTTACCCATGTTGGGTTTGTTTTAGAATATTCACGAAGACTCCATCCAATTGCTTTATTGATGAAAAATTCATCACTATTTAAGTTATGAACAATGATCTCACCTAATAATTCCTTATTTGTTTGATTTTTTCTATTCAGCTGATGGTCAATCGCAAGCCTTCTCATCCACATATTTTCATCTAATGACCAGCTTAACATGATTTGATTTACTCGCTGATCACTTAAGCCAATATCCCCTATGATGGTATCAAAAGCATCAATACTGTCCCACCATTGTTTATTTCTAACGTAATATTCGATTCTCTCAATATCTTCATAATGCAAATATTTCTGCATCATCATCAGATAATCAGATACAACATATTGCATCTCACGATGCGGATGATCAAAACACTGGTTTAAAAATTCCCAATCGATCACTTTAGACTGTTTCTCTTTTTTGAAAATATCTTTTTCTAATGCTTTTCTTTGTTTACTACCAATTCCAAAAAAACGAAAATGATTTTTCATATAGGCAGCCATTGCTTCCGCCTGTTTCTCATTTCGATGCTGCTCAAATAAGGATATAATCTGACTGTATTTTTCACTCATTTAATCACCTTCATATCCTTCATAAAAAACAGGTGGAATATTCATCTTTTTCATCTTATATACTTGAACTTTTGTGAGTGGTATCTCATAAGGATGATTATTTTTATATTTACCTGCTAATATGTCTTGATACAGCTTCTGCATCAATGTATTCCAAGCATTTTGACAGCTGTTTCCATTTATCAAAAAGCCATATCCATCACCGAGATAAAATATCTTGATTGCTAATGCTAAATCACATAACGGCTCATTTAGTAGGTTTTTCACAAACTCAAAGACATCATCCCAATTATATTGGTCAATTTGCTTTTGCATATCTTCATAAGTCATCATAAATCACCTATAGTATAGAGGCAGGATCATTGAAATATTGTTCAATGATTTCTAATACACCATCTGATTCATGATGTGGCGCATGTCGATGAAACTTCGCCAATAAATCCGGGCTGCCATTTTCCATTACATAGCCATATTTAGCGATACGAAGCATTTCTTCATCATTTCCAGCATCACCAAATGCCATAACTTCTTCTGGTTTGATATGCCATTGTTTCATCAGCATTTGGACAGCATTACCTTTATGGATGCCTTTCACAATCAAATCGATATCTTCATGACCGCTGCTTACAACGCTGATATGATCATCAACAGCCTGTTTCAATTGTGATAATACATGTTCAAAATCTTCATTGGCCACCAAAGCAAATTTTAATATTTGATCATCTATTTCATGAAGGGAATCCTCTTTCTTTAATCTTGGAAAATAATTTATATAAAACGCATACTCTTCATCTTTAATATTTTTTAACGTATATGCACTTTCTTTTCCACAAACGATCGTTAATAAAGATGGATAGTGATCCAATACATCTAAGATATTATTGAAAGTATCCTTTTTTATTTCTGTGGAAAATAGTTCTTTTCCCTGATCAACGATATAAGCACCATTTTCTGATACAAATGTTAATTCATCTTTTATTTCATCAAAGAAAGATATTAACTGATAATATTGATTACCACTAGCGACCACAAAGTGAATACCCTGCTGTTTCATTTTTTCATATAGACGCATAAAGCGTGCTTTATCATACGTTAAATCACGATGGTAAAAGGTACCATCTAAATCCGTTACAATCATTTTAATACTCATAAATTTTTTCTCCTCTTTTTTCAATTACCACAATCATTCTTTTTTTCCTTTTAAAATAAATGTGATTAAATCTTCTACATTCTCGAACTCATCATAATCACCAACAATGCCTTGTCGATGGTATACAATACCATTTTGTTCATTGCGCATTAAGCAATCTAATAATTTCTCTAATCCATATCGTTTTATAAACAATGTAAAACCATATGGTTTTATCTTTTGAAGCAGTCCTTTTCTACAAGGTTCTTCACATTCATAACAAGCATGAAGGTGCTTATTGATGACACATTTACGATTTTCACAATTTATTTTATCTGCGCAGTCTTCTTCTATACACCCTTTACATGTTTCATTTTCACTACATAAGCAGCACGCCAGGCCACATCTGGCAATTCCCAGTTCTCGTTTCATTGTATTTTCCTTCTTCCTATTGCTTACATTGTAACATATAAAAAGGAAAGTCAAAACTTTCCTTGCGAATCTTATTTGCCATTAGCGATATCTTTTGGCACACCATAATTTTCATCTAATTGCAACAGGTAATCTTTTTCATGCTGCATCAATGTAGAATATGTCACAAACTGATATCCATCTTTTGATAAGGCTGCTAAAATGGGTTCAATACTGTCTTTAGAGAAATCGTGGATATCATGTAAAAGCACGACCATGTTTCCAGCTTTTGTGGATTTTACTACAGAAGTTTTTATAGCACCAGCTTCTTTCAGCATCCAGTCCTGAGAATCTACATCCCAGAATGCATAACCGGTTTGATTTGCATTCAATACCGTTTCATTTAATGCCCCATAAGGAGGTCTGAAATATGTTGGTTCATAGCCTGTCAGCTTATAAATAGCATCCTGTGTATCATAAATTTCTGAAACAACTCCTTTTTTATCTAATGTTCTTAAATCTTCATGATCCCATGAATGGTTTCCAATTTCAAAGCCGCGTTTATATACATCTTTTACGATATCCGCATTGATTTCCACATTTTTCCCTAACATAAAGAAAGTTGCACGACCATTATATTTTTCAAACGTTTTCATAATTTCTTCTGTATTTTCATAATGTGGTCCATCATCAAAGGTAATCGCAACCATTGGTTTATTTGGATCAACTTTTGGCTGCGCTTTTGGTGTTTCTACATTCCCCTGATATAAGGAAGGAATATTTTTATCCGCAAGCTTCATATAAGCGCTGTTATCTTTATAATTTACAGACATCTTTTGATCAAGATTATCATTCAGATAGAAAGTGACTGCATTTTTACCTAAAATAAAATTAGATAATTGATCGCTTTTTAATGATTTTACATCCAGCTTCGCTGTTTTTGCTTTATCATTTAACAAATTTAAATAATCTCTGCGCAATACATCTTTTACACCTAAGATTTTATCTGTTTTCTTATCATAATTAAATGAAGTATCTTTCTTCGCAACGACTTTATCATCTTTATCTTTTACAATCTGATGAAATGTTACTGTCGTGAATCGATCAAACAGCTGTTCACTGTCATAATCAACACAGATGAAATGCATTCCCTCATGCTTGATATTGGTCAATAGTTCTTTTTCTTTAAAATCCTTAATTTTTTTATCCAATACAGGTATATTAAATTCTGGATAATAAACAGAAAGATAATATTGATCCTCGACCTCGTTTGTATCATGCTCCATGGAACCAGCCAGTTTTGTTTCTTCATTATATTCTTCATATTTTGCATATGGTGAACTGCTTGTTAAAAATTTTACAATTCCCAAAATCACACCAACAGGAATCAATATTACCAATAATAATATCAATACCCGATCGATCCTCAATTTTCTTTTACGTGTACTTCTTTTTACTTCCTGCATATTCCGTTCTCCTTCATGTTTTGTTTCATTATATCATGAGTTTGTATACAAGTTGTAAAAAAACGCTTAAGATACCTTAAATTTGTAAATTTAAAAAAAACTGTGCAGATTTTTTACATCTACACAGAATATTTATGATTTTTATGAAAAAGAAAGATGCATTTTATTTCCTGCAGTTATCTGATTTGCTGCTTCTATTTGAAGTTTATCTTTATTGGTAAAAATGATCATTGTCATGCCTGATTTTCCTGATTCTTTTAATTTTTTCAAATCTACCTTTACTATTGGCTGTCCTTGTTTCACACTTTCTTTAAGTGATACCAGAGGTGTAAAGCAACTTTCTTGTAGATCTACTGTATTGATGCCTATGTGTATTAATATTTCCATCCCATCTTTGCCTTTAATTCCAAATGCATGTCCATCTGGAAAAGCAGTGACGACTTCCCCAGCAACGGGTGAAATGATGAATTCATCCTGTAGATCTATCGCAAATCCATCTCCCAACATCTTTTTTGCAAAAGTTTCATCTGGCACATTTTCAAGTGGCACGAATGTTCCACTGGCAGGGGCGATGAAATAAGCATTTTCTTCTGCAATTGTATCTTCCACCATTACCTCTTGTGGAATTCCAAATAAACAAGTTAACACAAAGCACAAAATCGTAGAGAATAGAGAAATCAAGAAATACCAAATTAGCTGATGTCCCTCATATATGTACATTAAATAAGACGGTAATACTGCCAGTCCATATGAATTTGACTGTATATTCATAATGGATAATAAAGCTGCACCAATGCCTGAACTAAACAGCATGATACATAAAGGCTTTAAATTAAATCTTAGCTGGATGCCAAAAAGTACTGGTTCACTTATTCCAAACAACTGTGACAGCATCGCGCCAATACTAGTTTGTTTGATATTCTGTTTTTTAGCTTTAACAAAAAATGCTAAACATGTTCCAACATTGGCAAATCCATACATTGCACATAAAGTAATCAAAGGGTTGAATCCTGTATTGGCTAATAAGGATGTTTCAATCATGACATAGGTATGATGTAAACCGGTAATTACAGCCAAAGGATATGTAAATCCTATGATAAATCCACCAATACCAAATGGTAAATGAATCAGATTTTCAATAATTCCAACCATACCAAGTTCAATAGTATGCATGATTGGTCCCACGCCTAATAAAATTACCAGCATAGTAATCAGCATTACAAAGAATGGTGTAAAGATAAGATCTAATACATTTGGCATTATCTTTCTTAATTTTTTTTCTAATGTTGCGCCAAACCATCCTGTAACGATTGCTGTTAATACACTTCCTTGGCATCCAACCAACGGGATAAAACCAAATGCCATAATTGCTTCCACACCACTATTAGGATCAGCGACCGCATAGGCGTTTGGCAAAGCTGGTGCAACTAACATCAATCCAATCACAAGTCCAATAACCGGTGTTCCATGAAAAACACGAAATGCTGACCAGGTGATGATTGCTGGCAGAAATGCAAATGCAGTATCGGTAAGTACTGTCACAAGTGTTTGAATATAGGTGGGAATCTGTGTTGTGTCAGCTCCAAATAATGCCAAAACATTATCATTAAATATACAGCCTTTTAACCCTAGAAATAAACCTGTTGCCGCAATAACCGGGATAATTGGCACAAAGATATCTGCCAATATCCGCATGAGTTTTTTTATGCCTTTTTCCTGATTTTTAACTGCTTCTTCCTGTTCCTTTTTGGATACTGTATGTAAACCTATCGTTTCTAATTCAGCGTATACTTTGTTAACGATTCCTGTGCCTAAAATAATTTGATATTGTCCACTAGTAAAAAACACTCCCTTTACTTCTTCGATTGCTTCTACTTTTTTATCGTTGATAGCGTCACGATCTTTTACCATAAAACGAAGTCTTGTTGCACAATGTGTTGCGGATAGGATATTGTCTTTTCCTACTACCTGTATGATTTCCTGTGCGATACGATGATAATCTTTCATAATGTCCTCCTTATTCTACCTCTATCAATAATGCCTGAAATGGTTGTAATATAATGGTATGTTCTTTATATTCTGCATGCTTTAAATTGTTTAACACTACTGTTTTTATATTTGATGTACATGTTTGCGAAATCACTTCATCTGAGAAATTGAAGTAACAGTGAATACATTCATAATTGCTTGTCCGTTTATATGCAATTACTTTTTCATGGCTTTTTATTGGTTCTATATCGCCATAAATCAAGCATTCCTGATATTTACTGTGTTGCCTTAATGTAATCATATCCTTATAAAAAGATAATACGCTTTCTTTATCATATTGTTGTGCTTCTACATTAATACGTGTATAAGAATCATTCATTGCTAACCATGGTGTTTGATCGCTGAATCCTCCATAGATCTCATCATTCCATGGGAATGGTGTTCTTGTATTATCTCTACTTCTTAAATTAATATAATGTAATGCTTCCTGTTGTGTACATCCCTCCTGTATAGATCGATGATATTGATCAACACTTGATATATCATTAAATTCTTCAATGCTGTTGCGTGTTGCATTGATCATTCCAAGTTCCTGTCCTTGATAAATAAATGGTGTTCCTCTTAAGAAGAAATACATGGCTCCCATCATTTTCACAGCGTCTTTATGTTCGGCAAACGTTTTTAAATATTTTGTAGTGGCTCTTGGCTGATCATGATTTTCAATAAAATTTGCCGCCCAACCAACCTTTTGAATTGCAAGTTGTGAGGTCATAATACGTGTATTTAAATCTTTTATTGTCCAGTCAACACGTTTAAACCATTCAGAACCACTCGCAACATCCAGATCCGCATGTTTAAAATCAAAGATCATAGAGAAATAGCCTTGATCACCAATAAAATCATCCAGTTCATCATATTGCACCCCTGGTGCCTCAGCTACTGTGACACAATGATGAGTTTCAAAGGTATTTTCTTTCAATTCTTTTAGAAACTTATCTATACCAGGCTGATTACGACATGTTTTTGTACATTTTACAAGATGGTCAACACCATCACTTTTACGACTTTGATAGCTTTGATCTTTTTTTATGAAGGTAATGGCATCTACCCGAAAGCCTGCTATACCAAAATCAAGCCACTGATTCACCATTTCATACAAAGTTTTTCTGACTTCAGGATTTTCCCAGTTTAAATCAGGTTGCTTTTTCCCAAAACAATGTAAATAGTATTCATCTCTTCCTTTTACCTTCTCCCACACACTTGTACCAAAAACAGAACGCCAGTTATTTGGTATTTGGGTTCCTTGTTTAAAAATATAGAAATCATGATATTTACTATTTGGATTTTTTAATGCTTCCTGAAACCATGGATGCTCATCACTTGTATGATTGATCACCAGATCTAATATAATTTTAATGCCTTTTATTTTTGCTTCATCAATTAATTGTTTTAAATCATCCATTGTGCCAAATTCTGGCGCTAATGAAAAATAATCGCTGATATCATACCCATTGTCATCCATGGGAGATTGAAAAATCGGACAGATCCACAGCATCGTAACACCCAATTCTTGTAGATAGTTTAATTTTGAAATAATGCCTTGTATATCTCCGATTCCATCGTGGTTACTATCTTTAAAACTTTTTGGATAGATCTGATATACAACTTCCTTCTGCCACCACTGTCTTTTCATAACATTCCTTCCTTTCTACGATTTTCCTTCTTACTAATTCATGATAAATCCCATCTTCTTGTACAGATTCACATATGGCATCTGCATATGGATATACATGTACATCCGCATTTCCCATTGCAATTCCTGTTTCACAATACGCTAACATTTGTGCATCATTCATCCCATCACCAAAAGCAATTGTCTGTTTTTGATCAATATTCAAGTAATTACAAACACGCATAACTGCTTCTTTTTTGCCGCAATCTCTACAGATTATTTCATAATACTGCATATTTTCATATGTATCTGACTGTGCTAACATCATATCCGTTTGAAGCACTCTTTGTATTTGTTTAAAAACGGTACCATTTGTCCATAAACAGATTTTATGAACAGCTTTTCCATCATATTGAGATAAGTTATTTTCATATCGAATTTGCTCATTTTGTTGATATTGTTGATAAGTTTTTTTATCACTTTCTTTATGCTTCATTTTATTCATCTTTTGAAAAATCGCACAAGCTTTTTCATTCATAAATACTTTTGTTTTTGTTTCTATCGCCAAAGCACAATCATTAGCTTTGCTTATATGCAATACCTGCATGATTTGTTTTGTTTGAAATCTTTGGTCAAGCAATACGTTGCCATCGTACTCTATATAGCATCCTCCTCCTGCAATCAGACAAGGAATGGAAAGCTTTAAAATATCTGGCTGTATCATTGCTTTACTTCGCCCTGTACACAGACAAAGTTCATGACCATTTGCTTTACAATTGTTGATTGCCCAAATTGCTGAAGCTGGTATTCCGAAACGTTCATCACGTAATGTTCCGTCAATATCAAAGATGATTAACTTCTTCACAAGATCCCTCCCTGCTTTTGACATCTATAGGATAACACGTAAAAAAAGGGCTTACAACAATGTGCAAGCCTTTAAAAATGATGTGCATTTTTTGAACTTATTTTCATTTTGTGGGAATATGTTCATAACGCATATATTTTTGATATTCAATAAACAGCATCTCGATTAGAATAAAATAAGGTGTAGTAATCTCATAATTTACACCATATTCTTCTGGTACTTTTAATGAGTGAATATATAAATTTTCATTACATAATAATGAGAGAGAATTCATTTTCATCTTTGTGATGGATACACTTGGAATTTGGTTCAAACGTAAGTATTCAGCAATCTTTAATACATCTTCAGATTCTCCATCTAATGATATTAATAAAACTAAATCAGCTGGCTGTGCCATTCTCGCAAAGGATTGTGCCATATCATATCCATGAATATCATAAATAATTTTATGTGTTGGTAAAAAGATACGTTTCCATTCACTGGCAACTTTTGCCTGTGCATACCCACTTGCAAAAATCAAAATACGCTGTGCCTGATCAAATTTTTGAAATAAGGATGTCATATCTTTTTTTCGCATGTCCTCAATCATTGCATGGTAATTATGTATTGCCACATCAACAAATGATGATGTATTTACTTTGTTTTTCCCCTGATCCATACGCAGCATAGACCTTAATTCACTATAGCCTGGAAGTTTCAGCTTTTGTGAAAACCGTGATAGTGAACTTTTAGAAACATGGTATTTATCTCCAAATTCTTCAATCGATAAATGGATACAATCAGCTTTATTCTGTAAGATGCATGCCGCGATATATTTATCATTTTCACTAAAGCTTTGATAATGGCGATTCATCAGTTCTTCAACTTTCATGATCCACCTCCCTGCAATAATCCAGATAATTGATAAATAACAAATCTAATAAAACATAAAAAGCACTCACAAGTTCATAATCCTGATCCAATACTTTTGTGGCAACATACAGGTTTGTTTCACAAAGAGAAGATATGGTATTATTGGCCAAACGTGTTATTGAAACACGCTGTATTTTCGTTGCTGCAATATGTTCTAATATACGAATTCCCTCTTTTGTTTCTCCTGATAATGATATAATAAAAAACATATCATCTTTTTTAAAAGAATACTTCATGAATTCTACTTCGCCATCATCGAATAAATCAATGACGCATTTACCAACTGTTAGAAATATTCTTTTGCATTCTTCTGCCAACGCTTTTTGTTCATTTCCGGTTCCATAAATATAAATCGTTTTCGCTTGATATATTTTTTCACAGATAGAACGATAAGAAAACTTTCTCAATTCTTCAATCAGCGCATGATAAATATCATAGATATTTTCTTCACTTTGTGAAGGCAGCGTTTCTTCTTTTATCAATAGTTTTAAATCTGAAAAAGATGTTAAGCCTATTTTACGACAGAAGCGAAGTAAGGTAGCTCTTGACACATGACAATTATCCGCAAAATCCTGACTTGTATATTGCGCAAAACGTTCTCTATTGGATAAAATTGTTTGACAAATTGTTTTTTCATTTTTATTCAACTCATCAAAATGCTCATTTAATAATTGTTCTAATTTCATAAAGATTCCTAATCTAAATGTATCTTCAGGCTATTGCCTTCCACTGCTTCTCCTTTGGAGAACGTGATTGGTAAGCGCTGATCCTGTGAAAATCCAATCGTTTCGCCATCTTTTAATACAACATTGCTTGTTAGAACATAATAGGCAATATCAAACAGCATATTGCGCAAATCCATAGGATCCATATCCACATGTAAGATTTCCATTTCTTCTTTGTGGAAATCCTGCATACCATACGTGTATGCATTCCAAAGATGATCTTTTTGATACAATCCAAAATAAACCAGATTGTCTAAAGGAAAGTCCTGTTCCTTTATCGCTTGGGCACAATCGATATAAAATGCAGGTTCAAAAACCGTTCCGGCTGTATAAATACCTAGTGCATGTTCATTTTTTAATGCACTGGACGCAATCTTTACGAATAGTTCTCCTGCTTTACGACATGGTTCTCCATGCCCCAATACCGCAAGAAGGATCTGTGAAACATGACGTTTTGTGACTTCTACACCATCTTTCCAAAAATAATTACTTTGCGCAAAGTACTCTGCTTCATTATCTGGCACTGGTGCGTCAATAAAACTAATAGCCACCAGCATATCATCGATATCCATCACAATTGCATCATCACTTTGATCCTGATCACTTGACAGCTCTACATTTAGATTCCAGTCCTCTTTCATCTGCTTCACAACATTTAAAACATCAAAATGATGGGTATCCATCAACACAAAGCCGTTGAAATTTCCACTTTCTTCATTAGATTGCACATCCTGATGATTATTATTTCGCTGAATTTCTTCATCTGCACGTTTCATCCAGTAATCCCGTATCATCTCAACAATGTCAATTGCATCTTGTACTTCTGTTTCTTTGTGATATTCAATATATCGTGAAAATACATGACCACAATGTTCATGTTCATCCACTTCATAACCACCACATACTCCTAATAGCCATGGATCATGCTTTTGTTCACGAAAACGGAAAATATAGTAATGTAACTGGTGAAGATCAAATTCATTTGTGCATTCTAAATCTTGTGGTATCTGTTTCAATACATGGTCATCCATTAACCATGATAACATAGCATTTACTGCAGCATCTTTTTGTGTTGTCATCATGTTCACCCTCTTTTTCTTCGTATTTATTATACTTCGTAATTGTAAAATGGGATATCATTTTTGTTAAAATTACGTAAAAAAACATAAAAACTTTATTTTTGTCTTTATGCCTTTTTTAAAACATATAAATTTACATATTAAATCCAGCCAAAATGTTTACATGCAAGATAGATTCCATCATGATCACTATCTTCACAAACATAATCCGCAATTGCTTTTAACTCAGGAATCGCATTTCCCATCGCAATGGAAAAAGGTGCTTCTTGAAACATCTTACGATCATTCATTCCATCCCCAAATACCACAACATCGTTTTCATCTTTTCCAAGACGTTTGCACATCTTGGTGATACCTGTGTATTTATGATCTGGTTCTACGATGATGAATTGATCATTTCCATAGTGCATTCGACCAATCAGATCGATTTCAGGAATCATATCTTCTTTTCCTTTGGGAATGGTTAGAAACAGACGACGGATTATACCGGCATTTTGATAATCCAGTTTTTCATCAATCACAACATCCATGAAATCATGGAAATCTCCAGCATCTTCAATAAAGCGCTTATTTGGTGTAAATCTGACACGTGTATCACTGATGGATATCGCAATGCCAAAGTCATATGCTAATGCTTTTTCACAAATTGTCTTTGCCACTTGTTGATCAATTGGTGTATACTCCACGGTTTCCCAGTTGATGATCAATTGATTGCCACCTTCACAAATCATATTTTCTATGCCAATTTCTTCTTGAAACATACGTGCACGAAACGCTGCACGACCTGTCGCTAATGCCACAAAATGCCCGTTTGCCTTTAATTGTCTGATTGCCTCTTTTGTGCTTTCATAAATATAACCGGGTTTTTCTACACCTGTTAATGTTCCATCAATGTCAAAAAAGAATAATTTTCCCATATCCAACCCGCCTTTCAAACGGGTTCATTATAACAGAGATTTCCTGAATGTGAAAGGTGAAATACAGAAACAAAAACAGTAACCAAATCATATATTATTTTCGGTTACTGTTTTTCATTTGTTTAATTATCATAAAGATGCTTGCTGTATTCGATTTTATCAAACCCATCATCTAATGCAATCAATGTTTCAAATTTTTCAATTTTCATTGGCGCATAGAAATAGAAGCCCTGTACCATATGACAGCCACATCGATTGACAAAATCCAATTGATCTTTTGTTTCAATTCCTTCTGTAATCACTTCTACTCCAAGACGATTTGCCAGTTGTATGATAACATCCACGATGGCGCGTCCTTTTTCTTCATTGTTTTTTTCTGTTCTAAAGAACCCCTGATCTATTTTTAAGATATCAAATGGAATTTGTTTCAACATACTCAATGATGAATATCCACTGCCAAAATCATCCATGGCAATCTTAAAGCCATAATGCTTCATTTCCATGATGATATTAATCAACTGATCAGGTTTTTCAAACAACATGCTTTCTACGATTTCCACCACGATGTTTGATTTATTCACAGCGTAGATATCTGCGATATCATTCAATCTTCTCGCAAAGCCTTCTTTAAATATATAAGAACGTGAAATATTAAACGATATTCTCAGATCAGGATCAATTTCCCGATTCCAACGTGCAAGGTGCATACAAATCACATCAAAGGTATATAAATCCAGATTTTCTAAAAAGCCATTATGTTCAAAAAGTGGTATAAATCTTGATGGCTGGATATATCCTTCATCAGGATCACGCCATCGTACAAGTGCTTCTGCGGATATGATCTTATTATTTAAATCTGTATCTACTTTCGGCTGGACAAAAACCTCAAATTCTCCTTTGCCCAGTGCATGATACATACGATTTTCCAAGCGGCGTTCCATCATCCGACTTTCATACATGGAATCATCATAAAACATAATCTTCATATCTGGTTTACAATAATTCTTACAGTATTTTGCTTTATCAATACATTTCACAAAACTGGAATCTGTATCTTTGATAAGGTATACGCCATAGTACAATAATAATTCTTCATGGAATTTTCTTATAGGGAAGGAATTGGTGATTTCTGAATCCAAACGTTCTATTCGTTCACGAATGGCTTTTTCATCATGTAAATGCCATAACACAACAAAGCGGTCCGCTTCTACACGTGTACAGCATTCTTCCTCCTTACAATCTGATTGTATAATATCAAATACATTCTTTAATAGACGATCAGCTTCAATGTATCCTAACATACTGTTTATAATTTTAAAGTCTTTGATATCAAAATGAATAATACACCAGTCATTTCGATTACCGACTCTGAGCCATTTTTTAACTTTTGTTAAATAGGCTGTATAATTTTCACTGTCTGTGACCTCATCATATGTCGCTAAGCGCTCCATTTCCCGTTTGGTATTGGCTTTCGTTTTTAGATATTGATAAATAAAGAATATGACCGCTACCAGTATAATCAATACAAATGCACCTGTCAGCATTCTTGCGTCCCTTGTCTTATCATTGATGATATTTGCGGAAACAATACTTGCGGAATACCAGTTATTATAATCTAAAGGTTCATAATATAATAGAAATTCGTTATCATTTTCATCATAATAATGATATAATTGTTCACTCAGATTTGTTTCATCTATTTGTGATAAATGTGTCTGAATATGATCTTTTACTTCTTCATCCGCAGTAATCATTTTCCCATCTTCATCAATAATCGCCGTATGAATCAGTTCTTTTTCGTTCGTCAAGGTAATCGTACTAATGAAACTTTGTTTGGATTGAATCATGATCAATCCACCCTGATAAACATCACGATTCAGAAAAGGTGTAATGAAAACACAGTCATCATTGGTATTAATTGCCTCATTTGTGACAATAGATTCGCCATTTTTTACCTTATGAAAATATGCAGTATCCGCTAATGAAAATTCTTTGCCACTATTGACAAGCACAACATTTCCATCCACATCAAAATATCCGATATCCTGATATTCTATTTCTTTCTCTGATTCTTTTAAATCTTTGATAATTTTATCCTTGTCATAGTAGTTTCCATGAAAAAGACGTTTTGTCATGCCTTTTAATACATGCACGTTGTTTTCTATCTTTAAATTCATGATTTCTGAATTTTGTATAGATACATCTTTTAGATAATTGTAAAGCTCCTCTTCAAAGCGATTATTTGTCTGATAAATAAAGGAGATACAAGTAAAAAAGAATAAGCACCCACAAAACAATAGAAATATGACATGTCGTAATCGTATTTTCGTCTGTCCCATTTTAGCTCCCTCTCAATTCGTTATTCTCGTCCTTGTATACGACTTAGAAATATCTTACTTCACGATTGTCTAAATTAAACAGTGCCAATTGTGTCCCAGCATTATTGGCGGCACAACCGCAGTCGATATTTATTAAATCCGTATCTTTACATGAAGCCCCGCGATACCATATCTCATATGGCATACAGGATTGATAATACAGTGTAGGTGTATGACCCACAATCACACATCGATCATTAAAGAATTTTTCTTTACCTTCCATGCGATTCCACACAGCACTTTCTATCATATATCCCTGTTTTTCAATATCCTGACAATTCCATGTACCCTCATGTAATTGTTGAATCGGGCACCCATGTACCAGATAATATATCTGATCATTGATATGTAAATCCGCAATGATGACAGGCAGCTGTGCAATGAATTTTAATATTTCTTCCTGCGTTGTGTTTGGAAGTTTTTCAAATGCCTGACGTGTTGGTTCACTATGATTCATTTTCCAGCGTGTAGTGACCTCCTGTTTCATCATTGGATCTTTTATCAAATCATATTTTGCATCATAATACTGCTTCATCATATACTCATGATTACCTAGCAACATGACAACATTTTTTCTTTTCATAACATCCAGTAAAATCGCAATTCCATCTTTTCCACGATCTATGACATCACCTAAAAGATACAAAGTATCTTCCTCTTTGATATACTCCATCATATGATCATAACGTTCTTTTAAACCATGGATATCACTGCATGCATAATTTGTCATAATTGCCCCTCTTTCTTCTCTATTATTTTAACACGCTTTGTGCTTTCAGGATACGTTGTTTTCAAAATTTGGAAATTATATGAAAAAAGGCAGCAGAACTGCCTCTTTTCATCTATTGAAACCAATTTTCTTCCCAAAAAAACAAAACAATATTAATAATTAAAAGAATAATATCTATCGATAAGATATGTATGAGGCAAGCTACATTCCCTTTAGCTTACATTAATAGTTTACGGTGTCAAACAAAAAAAATCAACATGTGACAAAGATTGTGACATTGTTTCTGTCACAATCAGAAATAATTTGTTATAATAAATGCAAAAGGTTGGGATATTTATGAGTGATTTTTCTAATTACTTTAAAGACTGTATTCATCAAAACCATGTCAATGTTTCCTTACTGTCCAGACAAAGCGGAATCAATCGTACACTGCTTCAAAAAATCATAACAGGCGCAAGGATTCCATCAGAGGAAAGCTTCTTTGAAAAAGTACTGCCTTATATGATGCTTTCTCTTCGTCAACAAGAAGAACTAATGCGCTTATATCACATTGAAAAGATTGGAAAGGAAGCTTATTCTCAGCATATGATTATCAAATCCTTCATTGAACATCTACAGGCAAATGCCCATGTGGAATCGCCAATGTTGAAGATGAGTATCGAAAGTGAACCAAAAAAGGAAACCTATTGTGTATATGATAAATACAGTTTGATTCAATGCATGTCCAGTGCTCTTGGACGTGTCAAAACAAAAAAAGATCCTGTAGTCTATCTATTAATGCAGGATGCTGATCCAAGCATTTACGATTTTATCGCAAGTGCCCTGTACGGTCGTAAAGATGTTACCTTAATTCATCTGTTGTGCTTTCAAAGTGCAAATGTGGCTAGTAAAGCAGAACTGCTATTCAATATCAAGTTGTGTGAAAGCTTTACACCTTTATTACTATGTGGATGTAACTATCAGCCATTATGCTACTATCATAGTTCGGCAGTTGATCAATCTTATTATGCGCCTTATCCATATGTTTTCTTAACAGATGATTGTGTCATCAATTTCAGAAAAGATTTATCTGGTGCGTTAATCACCCATGAACCTGGTATTTTAAATCAGTTTCAGGATTTCATTGAAAAGCGCAAGTCTATATCGATTTCTATTATTCAAAGACATCACAGACCAACAGAAATCTTACAGCCGTATCTTCAGGAGCTGAACAAAACATCTTTTGATGATCCAATATGTTCATTCATGCAGGAGCCATGTGTATTGCCTTTATTTCCCATGGAAGAGATCATTAAGAAGATAAAACCAGAAATACGCAAAGATCAACATGCGATGCATATGTTGCAGGATTATCTGGAAAAGCTTCATCAGATGAAAGACATGACCATCTATTTCACAAGAACTGGTTTATATCGATTTATGGAAACTGGACAGATATCAGAAGTGCCAAGTTATATGTATGAGCCATTTAATAAGCAGGAACGTAAAATGATTTTGAAAAAAATGATTGAACAACAGGAAAGCAGTCATTATCATGCCTATCTGGTAAATAATAAGTTTACCTTTCATCAATCCTTATCCATTGCCGTGTATAGTGAAAATCGCATACTGTTTCGCTATGGCATGGATGATCGTGGCACAAGCTTTTTGTTTCATGAATTAAGTTTTGGGACAATGCTTTCTGATTTCTTTCAGTTTTTAAAAACCAGCTCCATGGTAGAAAAGCCTGAAGATACCATGGCTTTCCTATTAAGTGTTTATCAACAAACATTATAAAAAGAAGTGTAGATTCATTTACACTTCTTTTGCTTATATTGATATATAAGCAGGATGATCAAAGATATCAAAAACAATACTATGGCAATCATCCATGCCAGCATGATATCTGGAATATAGACAACAAGTGCCGCATTCACGAACATGATAAGACCCCAGAAAGATACAGCCTTTCCATCGCTTTGTCCTTTTTCCATACGGATACGATTGCCATATCGCATAATGACAACACCAATTATCAGCCATAAGATAGCAGATAAAATTGAATAGATTTCCGTTGATGCTAAATGAATGCTTTCCATTATTTTTTACTCATTTCCTTACCACGGTTTGCGCAAGCTCTCATACCTTCTATAATTGCACTGCGTAATCCCATTTCTTCCATTTTTGCGACTGCTTCAATCGTTGTGCCGGCTGGTGAACATACCATATCTTTTAATTCACCCGGATGTTTTCCCGTTTCTAACATCATCTTTGCGCTGCCAATCATTGCCTGTGCCGCAAATGCATAGGCATCATTTCTAGGAAGCCCCTGCATCACTGCCCCATCTGCCATGGCTTCTAACACCATGAATATATAAGCAGGGGATGAACCAGAAACAACCATGACAGCATCCATCAAACGTTCTTCTACTTCTCGACACTGTCCAAAGCTTTCAAAGATTGCGATGACATCCTCTTTATCATCTTGATCACAGTTATCACTAAAGGATAACGCACTCATTGCCTCCTGTACCATTGCAGGAGTATTTGGCATGGCTTTTACTGTTTTTACTTTACGTCCAAACATTTCTACAACATCCTGTGTAGAGATTCCGGCCGCAATATTGATGATAATAACATCATCCTTCACAATATCTTTGATAGAAGTAATTACTTCTTTATATAAATATGGCTTAATCGCAAGTACCACAATATCACTGTTTTTCGCAACACTTTCATTATCAGATATATAACAATCATAAATTTCTGATAATTCACTTAATCTTTCGGGATGGGCATTACTGACGATCATATGATCTCCATCTACCAGATTTGCTTTCATAATACCTTCCACCATGGCTCTTCCCATGTTTCCACAACCTATAAATCCTATCGTTTTCATATTTCTTCTCCTTACATTATATAGCGCTTTGTTTCACATATATGCTTGATCAGCGCTTCACGTTTTACTTTATCATGTGCATCTTCAAATTCCTGTTGACTGATTCCTGCAATCCATAATAGATGAACACCGTCTTTCTTTATATCTAAAGGAATGGGATGTTTCATACAGGCATCATCAATAACGATCGCATAAGGGTACTCTTTAATTTTCATATCCAGCGTATGCCCATGTGCCACACAGCTGATGGTATGCCATGGCACCCCACATAATCCCGCTAAAGAAGCGTAAAGATCTAAGCGCTGCTTTTCATCAAAATGTGCCTGATCTGTAGCGATAATATATTCTGCCTTTGCCTCCATCATACTCTCATAACAGGTAAGTCCTTGTGGCATTGGAAACATTCCACAACCAATACTTACACCATAACAAATATTTTCTTTTTCAAATGTTAACAGCAGTCTAGTTGGAAATTCATCTTTATTTAAATCGAAACATTGCTTTGCTTTCCCAAAGTAATCATTTAAGTTTTCAAAAAAGGAATTATTGTAGGTTTTCCACTCCAGATTGAATTCCTGTTTCCAAAACTGTTTCCCTTTTTCCACATCCTCGATATATCGTCTGCCTTCCTCCATCTTCATAGCTGCCAGACTATTTTCTTTTACATATTTAGAAAAACCACTACTGTTTTGATTTTTCCTATATGGCATAACGCATATAAGCTCATCATCATGATATAATCCAGCAGTTTCTCCAGATGGACTCCATACGATTTCAAGGGCCGGGGACAACCATTCTACATGATCATGCTCCTCACAATAACATTTTGGTAATACCGGCTGTACACCCTCCAGCATTTCATCAGGTTCAAAACGTTCCTTTGCGTCTACCAGATTTTTTATCCAGCAGCCACTATGAGCGATAAGCCGTTCACTTTCAAAATCCAAATCATAAACATACATATAAATACTTTGTCCATCACTGATAACATCCGCCGCAAGCGGACACAGCGGTGATTGTGAAAATATTAAACTTTTTTCATTTTCCATAAAGCTCTCCTTACGTTTGTTATATTATACCAAGATAATGAATCAAAAAACATACGTTTTTCATAGTTCATTGCATTTCAATATAAAATTATCGTTTTTCGATAAAAATATATTGATTTTCATATTATCTCATGATACACTAAACATGTAGAAAGAGGTGATTTCCTTGTGGAATAAAGATCATTCCTTACAATTATCCCTATGGGCTATTCGTATCTTCTTTGTTTTATGGATATGTTTTTGTGTATTTGGCTATTTCATTGTGAAAGCTTATGTCGAATACAATCATGTCTATGAAGCTTTTGAAGTGATATTGATCACATTATATCTGTGTCTTGCCATCGCAATCTTCTTATTGTTTGACTTATACAAACTATTGACCAATATCAAACAAGAAAAAATTTTCATCCATGACAATGTCTATTGTTTGCGCAGGATATCCTGGTTATGTATCATAGTGGGCATCATTACTCTTATATCCACCATGAAATATATGCCATTTATCATGGTATCTGTAACCTTTGCGTTTATCGCCTTAATTGTTCGCGTAGTAAAAAATGTTATGGAGCAAGCAATCTTTATCAAAGAAGAAAATGATTACACCATATAGAAATGAGGTGCCTGTATGCCAATTATTGTAAATCTGGATGTCATGATGGCCAAGCGCAAAATTTCAGCTGGTGAACTGGCACAAAAAATTGGTATCACCAATGCCAATTTATCCATCTTAAAAAACAACAAAGCCAAGGCAATTCGTTTTTCCACATTAGAAGCGATTTGTGAAGCCCTGGATTGCCAGCCAAGTGACATTTTAGAATATGTAAAAGACTAAAGAAAAGAGGAACATATTATGTTGAAAAAAAGCATCACATCTGATGTGGGTTTTCGTGTACCCAAAATGAGCCTTAAAACACTGGATATCCTGTTTAGTATCACACTATTTATCCTGACGCTGTTATTTATCTATCAAACATCCTTCTTCCACACAGACACCTTAAGTGCCTTATATATGCTGGTATTATTAGGTATTTCCTTACTGTATCAATACTTAAGGATGAGAAAGTTAAGGAAACAAAGCTGGTATCTTGCGATTTTTCTATTTGTGGATATTCTGCCAAATATCATCTATCAAAACCAGCCTTTCCTGAAAATGGTCAACTTTCTATTCTTCAACATCATCTATGCCTACTGGTTTTTAGAATGCGGAAATCATCTGATCAAAGAAAAAGAAAGTGATTGGATCATCAATGATATCCTACATGCGATTCTGCATGCGCCATTTCATTATCTATCCGCAAGCTTTCAATTATTTAAATCCGCATTTCCTTTCAAGTTCAACGACAGCTTAAAGATTTTACTTGGACTATGTTTCAGTATTCCACTGCTATTTTTGATTATTCCTTTATTAATGCGTGCAGATAATATGTTTGCTTATTACATTGAACAGATCCATTTTGATGAGGAATTTATCTTTCGTTGGCTTATGACCCTGTTTTTTACCTTTCCATTGTTCTTTTATTATCTGTCTTTAAGCTATGGAAATATCGCTCATCAATCTGTTTCATTATATCAAGAGGATATCATGCTACAACGAAGAAAACGTCTTTGTTTTCTGCCTTCTACCATCTGCACAACCATAGAGCTGGTATTATGTGCGACATATTTCTTGTTCTTTATCGCAGGTATTCAAGGCATTATATCCTCTATGGGAATGAATCGTGATGTATTCAGTTTTTCCGATTTTGCACGTCAGGGATTTTTTGAATTATGTGTGATTGCCACCCTTAAT
Source organism: [Eubacterium] hominis (assembly GCA_014337235.1). GTDB lineage: Bacteria > Bacillota_I > Bacilli_A > Erysipelotrichales > Erysipelotrichaceae > Hoskinsella > Hoskinsella hominis. The sequence continues at coordinate 192,674 of CP060636.1, forward strand.
TTAACAATCATCATTATGATCAATGTCACAAGTGAATATCGTACACAGTTTGCGATATGGGTAGAAAGATGCTTGATTATCTTGACCGTTTTATTGGTGCTTTGTGCTATGACAAAACTTTATCTTTATATTTCTGCCTATGATGCCCTTACCTATTTACGTATGTATGCTGCATGGTTTTTATGTTTATTATTAGGTGTTTTTCTATTACTGTTATTTTGTAAAAAAGATGGTACGCCACATATTCTGTGGATTACACGCTTTGTGATGGCAGCCTTTCTCATATTGAATCTTATAAATGTACCACACTGGGTAAACAGCAGTTATGATGAAACTGCACCATATACCATAATGGAATACCATGAAGAATGATATCAAAGGATTATTATCCTGTAGTATCTTTAGCTTTCTGTTTGTTCATCTTCAGGTCAGTATCGCAGAAATACCCTGTTCCCTATATCAGATTTCCGTTGTATTTTCTGTGATTGCATGGATGATATCCATCGTATATCTGTTTATATCCATGATCTGTAGTAATAGGTATTGCACCTGTATGCAGATGCTAATCAAGGATTTTTTATACTTGGAAATTTACTTAACCCTCTTATTACTATTTTCCCTATTTGATGCTGGCAAAACATTCGTCCTATGGCTGTGGATACCATATCCCCTTTGTGCGATGCTGTTATTATGTTTTTTCCTTTTACAATTTTCAATATCGATTCTGATGAAGTGCTATATGACCATTATTTCTTTTCAGGATATCCTAAACCAATCGTCTTAACCATCTTAGACAAATTATTCATTATGTAAATACATTGTAAACAAATTTGAAAGAATTTGAAAAATATTTGAAAAATCATTGACACATGTTTCTTATCGTTTTATAATCAAACCAATAAATTTGATGATTCAGGAGAAGTAGCATAGATAAATGATTTTATAGAGAGTTGGCGATGGTGGAAAGCCGATAAATGATCCTATGTGAATGGACCTGATAGAAGCACAGGCGAACGTAATCACTATTAGCTTGTGACGCAATTCCAGCGTTATCAAAGGAAACAGACATGGTGGTGTTTGTATAAGAGTGTTTGATAACACAAAATTAGGTGGCATAACGAAGCAGATTCTTCGTCCTATTGTGGATGGAGAATCTTTTTTATATCCACTCTTATACATCCTGAAAGAAAGGACGTATGAAAAATGAACAATAAAAAATTTTCCATGAAGGTGAAACGATGGTGTAGATCGTAATCTGCCACCTGATTGGAAAGGAGCTAATATGTATTACCCAGACAAAAAAACATTGCGTATATTACGCAGTCAGTATGATACGATTCCCGTATATGCAAAACTTCCCTATGATGGAAAAGATATATTGGAAATCTATCAGGCATTTCATGGACCTTATGCCTTCCTATTGGAAAGTGAAACACAGATGTACAATGGACATTATTCTATCATTGGCCTTCCTTGTGATCATCGCTTTCTCTATGATGGGATGCATAGTTATGATATCCATGAAGATAAAAAGATACAATTACATGGTCATCCAATGAAGCATTTAGAAGCCATGTTAGAGAAAAAAAGTCCTGTATATCCCGACATTCCTGTATTTACAGGAGGAGCCATTGGACATTTCAATTATGATATTGCCGGACTTTATGAAAATATTTCAAATCATGAACAGGAATCACTTCATCTGCCAATGATGCATTTTGGGTTTGTGAATGCATGTATCGTCATTGACCATACCCAGAAAACTGTTTATTTCATCATCCATGCAGATGCAGACAGCTGTTTAGAAAAATATGATACCATCTATGAAAACCTTAAACAGATGATAACACGCTATCAACAATCTACACCTTATACAATCTTAAAAGATACAAAGCATAGAGCGTTTCAGACAAGTCATGATAAAGAAAGCTTTATGCATATGGTAGAAAAAGCAAAGGACTATATTTATGAAGGGGATATCTTTCAGGTTGTTTTAAGTCAAAGAATGGAATGTGATTATGATGAAGACCCACTTAGCGCATATGCGAAATTACGCACGATGGGTTCTTCTCCCTATATGTATTATTTAGATTTTGACAGCTATGTGATTGCTGGTGCATCTCCAGAATTACTTTTACAAGGTCGAAAGGACCTGATTACGACCAAGCCAATTGCTGGCACTAGAAAACGTGGAAAAGGCACAAAACAGGATCAACAGCTGATGAAAGAATTAATACACGATCCTAAAGAAAATGCCGAGCATATGATGCTGGTAGATCTTGGAAGAAATGATATTGGTAAAGTATCTAAAAGTGGAAGTGTTGAGGTAACTTCCTTAAAACAAATAGAATATTATCCCTCAGTTATGCATCTATGCAGTGAAGTTTCAGGCACCTTAAAAGATGAAATGAGTGTTTTTGATGCATTTGCCTCTGTATTACCTGCTGGTACTTTATCTGGAGCACCTAAAATCAAAGCAATGCAGATTATCAATGAATTAGAAGCGATACAACGTGAAATTTATGGTGGGGCAATTGGTTTTCTGGGATATAACCAATTGTTTGATACCTGTATTACCATACGTACCATCTTATTTCATAAACAAAAAGCCTATATACAGGCAGGTGCTGGTATTGTGAAGGATAGTCAACCAGATAAAGAATATGAAGAAACATTTCATAAAGCCACTTCCCTTCTACATGCTTTGGGTTGTGAGGTTGCGCTATGATACTGGTCATTGATAATTATGACTCTTTCACATATAACCTTGTACAATACGTCAGTGAAATAGAGCCTGATATATGCGTGAAACGAAACGATGCTATTACACTTAATGAAATTGAAACATTAGCACCAGATGCCATTATATTTTCACCCGGCCCTGGCATACCTTCCAAATCCGGTATCATGGAAGATATCATCCAAGCGTATTATCAGAAAATCCCAATGTTAGGCATCTGTCTTGGTCATCAGGCAATCGCAGAAGTGTTTCAAGCGACCATTACACATGCGAAAACAATGATGCATGGAGAAAGCAGCAGGATTCAAATCATAGATACTGGTGGAATATTTGAAAATATGACAGATACCATCATGGCAGGCCGTTATCATTCCTTAATTGTAGAGAACATCAAAGCTCCCCTGATGATTACCGCAATCAGTGAAGATCAGGAGGTTATGGCAATCGCCCATCAACACTACCCTGTATATGGCGTACAATTTCATCCCGAAAGCCTGTTAACACCAAATGGTAAACAAATCATTATGAACTTTATAAGGAGGATTTCAAAATGTTGAAAAAATATATTAGAAAAATCAGTGAAGGACAAGACTTAAATAAAGCGGAAATGATCGATGCTATGACTTCCATCATGGAAGGAAATGTCAGTCCCGAACAAGTCAGTGCCTTTTTAATCGCAATGAAAATGAAAAAAGAAAGTCCGGTAGAAATTGCTGCCAGTGCTCAGGTCATGATGGAAAAAGCCACAAAGCTTCCTGTGCATATCGATGATGTACTAGATATCGTTGGTACTGGTGGAGATTGTTTAAATACATTCAATATTTCTACGACTTCTGCTTTTGTCTTATGTGGAGCAGGTGTTCATGTCGCAAAACATGGAAATCGTGGTGTATCAAGTAAAAGCGGCAGTGCAGATACCTTAGAGGCACTTCATGTCAATATCAGCTTAACACCACAAAAAGCCGCTTACCTTTTAAAAACTGTAGGCATCACCTTCCTGTTTGCCCAGGTATATCATCAGAGTATGAAATATGTAGGCCCTATACGAAAAGAGCTGGGAATCAAAACCATGTTTAATATTTTAGGCCCTTTAAGCAATCCTGCATGTCCAGATACCTATGTCATTGGTGCTTATAGTAAAGAAATGGCAGATATGATGATTCGTGTATATCAGGAGCTACAGGTGAAACGTGCCATTGTTGTACATGGAGAAAATGGTATGGATGAGGTATCCTTGAATGGTCCTACTTATATTACAGAATTAAAAGATGATAAAATTATTTCCTATACGATTCAACCTGAAGATTTTGGTATGAGAAGTTGTGAATTATCTGATTTAATTGGTGGTGACAGTGAAGAAAATGCTTCTATATTTATGGACATCCTACAAGGTAGAAAAGGACCAAAGCGTGATGCTGTCATCTTAAACAGTGCCCTTGCTTTATATGCACATCATAAAGCAGATACCATAGCAGATGGTATTACTCTAGCAAAACAAAGCATTGATACCAAAGCCGCTCTTCATAAATTTGAACAGTTTCGTGAATTATCCAATCAAGAGGTTGCCCTATGATTTTAGATACCATTATTGAAAAGAAAAAAGAAACGCTGGAGCAGTCTTTTCAAAATCAAAGTCTTTTGTATCATCCCATTGCGCACCAAATGAAAAACAAAGAAGATTTATTCGTGATTGGAGAGATAAAAAAAGCAAGTCCCAGCAAAGGCGTCATTGTAAAAGATTTTAATGTAGAAAAGTTCACGAAAGAATATACGATGGCAGGTGTGGATGCCCTCTCTATCCTTACTGAAGAAAATTTCTTCCAGGGTTCTTTAGAAAACATCAAGCTTGCGAAAGCTTTCAGCCATATTCCTGTGTTACGAAAAGATTTCATTATGGATGCCAGAGAGATCATTCAAAGTAAACAAGTCGGTGCCGATATGATTCTACTCATTACAGCGATGTTGAGTGATGAACAGCTTCGTACATTTTATCAGATGGCGAATATGTTATATCTTGAATGTATTGTGGAAGTTCATAATGAAGAAGAATTGACGCGTGCCTTAAAGATTCATCCTGAAATCATCGGCATCAATAATCGTGACTTGTACACATTTGAAGTATCCTTAGAAACCACAAAGCGCTTAGCACAAAAGATTCCAGATGATATATGTATCGTTTCAGAAAGTGGTATTTTTACCCACGATGATATGGAATTTGTGAAAGCTGCCGGCGTAGATGCGGTACTCATCGGAGAAAGTTTTATGCGATGTGATAACTTTATGGAGCATCTGCAGCATCTACGTTATGGTTCATATTAAAATCTGTGGCATGTGCAGCATACAGGATATTCAATGCGTTAATGAAGTAAAAGTAGACTATGCCGGCTTTGTATTTGCATCTGGGAAACATCAAATATCCATTAACGAAGCAAAAAATCTTATTCCACATTTAAACCACAGTAAAAGTGTAGGTGTCTTTGTGAATGAACAGGTAGATGAAATTGCACATATTGCAAATACAATCCATCTGGATGTGATACAGCTACATGGAGAAGAAAGTCAAAAAGATATACAATATCTGAAAGAAAACACCCCATGTGAAGTATGGAAGGCGATTCGCCTTCACACTTTGAAAGATTATCAATTATTTCATGAACTTCATCCCGATTGTTTCCTTGTGGACAGCTTTGATAGATCAAGCTATGGTGGAACCGGGAAAAGAATTAAAAAAGAATTACTGGCATCCTTAGATTTAAGCGATAAAATACTGGCAGGTGGTATCAATACACAAAATGTACATGAAATACTATCGTATCATCCTTATATGATTGATGTATCCAGTGGTGTAGAAACAAATGGCAGTAAAGATATACAAAAAATAAGAAAATTAATAAGCGAGGTAAAAAAATGATAAAAGGTATGTATGGAAGTTATGGCGGTCAATATGCCCCAGAAACTTTGATGGTTGCGTTAAATGAACTAGAAGAAGCCTATGCGGCAGTAAAGGATGATCCATCCTTTCAAGAAGAATTAGCATTTTATTTAAAAGAATATGCCAATCGTCCTTCTTTATTCTATTATGCGAAAAAGATGAGTGAAGATTTAGGTGGCGCGAAGATTTATTTAAAACGAGAAGACTTAAATCATACAGGTGCCCATAAAATCAATAATGTTTTAGGACAAACATTAATTGCGAAACGTATGGGAAAAACCAAAATTATCGCAGAAACAGGAGCTGGTCAGCATGGTGTTGCCAGTGCGACTGCCGCTGCATTATTCGGTATGGAATGTGAAGTATTCATGGGGGAAGAAGATATCAAAAGACAGGCATTGAATGTCTTTAAAATGGAACTTTTAGGTGCGAAGGTAACCAGCGTATCTAGTGGTACTGGAACATTAAAGGATGCGACCAATGAAGCCATGCGTACATGGGCACAACGTTGTGAAGATACATTCTATGTATTAGGTTCTACCGTAGGACCACATCCCTACCCGATGATTGTACGCGATTTTCAAAAGATCATCAGTGAAGAAACCAAAGCACAATGCTTAAAAAAAGAAGGTAGATTACCTGATTATGTCATTGCCTGTGTAGGCGGTGGCAGTAATGCCATGGGCAGTTTCTATGATTTTATTGAAGATGAGCAGGTACAATTAATTGGCTGTGAAGCAGCTGGAAAAGGTGTAGATACAGCATTACATGCTGCCACGATCACAAAAGGCAGTACAGGTGTTTTACATGGTATGAAATCCATATTCCTTCAAGATAAATTTGGACAGATTATGGATGTATACTCTATATCTGCTGGTCTAGATTATCCAGGTGTTGGACCTGAACATGCGCATTTAAATGAAATCAAACGTGCAAAATATGTGCCTGTCACAGATGAGGAAGCAGTTAATGCATTCTTGTATTTGACAAAGACAGAAGGCATCATACCAGCTATTGAAAGCTCCCATGCCTTAGCATACGCAATGAAGCTGGCGCCAACGCTTTCAAAAGATAAAATCATCGCTGTCACGCTATCTGGTCGTGGAGATAAAGATGTAAAAAGTATTGCGGAATATATGGAGGTACAAATCAATGAATAGAATCGATCAAAAAATGCAAGACCTGAAAGCGAAACATCAAAGTGCTTTTATTGGCTTTTTAACTGCTGGTGATCCCGATATCCCCACATGTCTTGCCTGTTTAAAACAAATGGAGGATAACGGCTGTGATATCATAGAAATCGGGCTTCCCTTCAGTGATCCCATCGCAGAAGGACCATTGATTCAGGCAGCAAACCTGCGTGCATTGACTCATGGCATTACCACAGATGATGTCATGGAAATGGTAAAAACATTTCGATTACAAAGTGACATTCCTTTATTATTCTTATTGTATTACAACCAGATTTTCACTTATGGCATAGAGAAATTTCTAAAAGCCTGTCATGACGCAGGTATTGATGGACTTATTATTCCTGACTTGCCATTGGAACATCGGGAAGAAATCGTACCATACGCAGATGCATACGATATCGATATCATTTCCCTCGTTACTCCTGTATCCAAACAAAGAAAACAAGAAATCGTATCTAACAGCAAAGGCTTCTTATACTGTGTAACTTCTACTGGTGTAACAGGTGAACGTAGTTCTTTTAAAACAGATTTAAAAGCCTTTATTGATGAATTAAATCAATATACAGATACACCAAAAGCACTGGGCTTTGGTATATCTACACCTGAACAAATTAAAGAAATGAAAAATTATGCGGATGGTATTATCGTTGGTAGTGCAATTGTTAGAAGAATTGAAGCAATCACAACCCAAAATAAAACCCCGGAGGATGTCGGTGAATTTGTGAAAACATTAAGTGATGCCTGCCATGCTTAAACTATTTCCCAGGAAATAGACAAAATTAATGAATTATTCCTATATAAAGACTAAAAAGGACTATTTTAGTCCTTTTTAGTCTTTGATATCATGATAATACAAGTCTTTTAATTCTTCTTTTACATTGCGTGAACCAAGTTTACGCATAGCTTTATTTTCAATCTGACGAACACGTTCTCTGGTAATGCCATAAATTTTACCAATATCCTCTAAGGTCATTGGTGTTTCTCCATTTAGACCATATCGTCGTATGATAACATCTCTTTCCCGCTCTTTCAAAACAGATAACGATTTTTGTACAGTTTCTTTCATATACATAGCATCTGCATTTTGTTGCGGTGTTAAGGTAGCTTCATCGGATAACATATCTCCAAGACTAGTATCCCCATCCTCATCTATTTGAGCATCAATGGATACTGTTGTTTGTGTTAATCCCATTAAATCGCGAACTTCTTCAGGTGTCATATTACAATCTTTTGCAATTTCCTCGATGGTTGGCTCTCTTTGCAGCTCTTTCATCAAACGATCAATCGCCTTACGGATCTTAAATTCACTTTCTGCGATATGCACAGGTATATGAATAATCTTTTCTTTATCTAAAATATAACGTGTGATATACTGGCGAATCCATTGGGTTGCATATGTGGAAAACTTAAACCCTTTACGATAATCAAACTTTTCTACAGCACGAATTAATCCAAGATTTCCTTCTTGAATCAAATCCATAAATGGTACATTATAACGGTTAAACTGCTTTGCGATATTTACGACAAGCTTTAAATTACAATCAATAAAATACTCCTTCGCATTTTCATCGCCTTCTTCAATTTTCTTGAAATATTCAATTTCTTCTTCATGTGTCAATCTAGGATATCCACCAATAGAACGCAGATAGCTTTGTACATTGCCACGGATAGATTGTGAATTTCCCATACTTCCGCCCTCTTTCATGTATCCTTCTATGCCTTTATTTTATCGTATCCACTCTTGAATTACAAGAAAAATAAAAGCCCTTTTAATGAGCCATGAGCTTTAAAAGGGCAATTTATTTTAATTAGGATTCTTAGTAATACTTAATACTTTATAGCCACTTGCTTCTAAATCTTTTTCCAATTCATCTGTTTGGAATGTATCAATACGAATGATCATATCCGCAAAGCCGTTATGTTGTGAATATACCCCTAAGTGGGTAATATTGCAGTTATTGCGAACAAAGATTTCTGACAAGCTTCCGATTGTGCCAAGTTCATCTTTTACTTCGATACAAACGCGGCTTCCTCTTTCGCGATATCCTAAGATATCAAGGAATGCGCTTAATACATCGTTGCTTGTTAAGATACCAACAACTTCTTTATCATCATTTACAACTGGTAAACATCCGATATCATGTTTATACATCAACAATGCTGCATCTTCCAAGAAAGAATCTTCGTGGATGGTAATGACATCACGAATCATGATTGCATCAACGGTTGTTTTACTTAACAGATAATTTAATTCATAGATACTCAGACTGGTCGCTTTTGTTGCGCCATTCTTTGAAATCATTCCTTCTGTCACTAGACCTACTAATTTTTTGCCATTGACAACAGGAATACGGTGTAATTTTTTCTCATTCATGATATCGACGACTTCACTGATCTTATTGTTTACACCAATACAAATAGGATTTTTCGTCATTCTGTTTTTTACATACATGGTTTCTTATCCTCCTAAGTACGCTTTCTGGATTTCTTCACTTTCAGATAGTTCTTTTCCTGTACCACTCATTACAATATTTCCGGTTTCCATAACATAAGCACGATGAGCGATGGATAAAGCCATACGTGCATTCTGTTCCACCAGCAATACAGTTGTGCCCTTCGCATTGATATCTTTGATGATATTAAAGATTTCTTTTACAAGAATTGGTGCTAAGCCCATACTTGGTTCATCCAGCAACAGAATTTTTGGATTTGCCATCAATGCTCTTCCCATGGCTAACATCTGTTGTTCACCACCGGATAAAGTTGCTGCATTTTGTTTACTACGATCCTTCAATATTGGAAAACGGTCATAAACTGCTTCTAAATCACGTTTGATACCATCTTTATCTTTTCTCTGATAAGCTCCAAGCTCCAAATTTTCTAATACAGTCATTCCAGCAAAGATTCTTCTTCCTTCAGGAACATGACTGATACCTAGTTTCATTATATCCTGTGCTGAACATTTATTCAACACTTTCCCATCATAGGTAATCGTACCGGCACTTGGTTTTACAAGTCCACTTAAGGCTTTTAATATACTTGTTTTCCCAGCCCCGTTCGCACCAATCAGGGTTACGATTTCGCCTTCATTTACTTCCAAGTCAATGCCTTTTACCGCATGAATAGCACCATATTTTATATTCAGTCCTTCTACCTTTAACATACTATATCTCCTCACCCAAATAAGCTTCGATTACTCGTTTATTTGTTTTGATTTCTTCTGGTACACCTGATGCGATAATCTTGCCATAATCTAATACATAGATTCTTTCACACAGATTCATAACCAGTGACATATCATGTTCAATCAATAGAATACTGATATGGAATTCATCTCTGATAAAACGAATCAGATTTGTTAATTCAGCGGTTTCTTGCGGATTCATACCGGCAGCAGGTTCATCTAAGAATAATAGTTTAGGATTTGTTGCCATGGCACGGGCAATCTCTAATCTTCTTTGTTCCCCATAAGGCAGGTTGCTAGCAAGTTCATCCTTTTTATCCTCCAAATGGAAGATTTTTAATAACTCCATTGCTTTCTTACGCATCTTTTCTTCTTCTTTATAAAAGGCAGGTAAACGTAACAATGCTGTAATGGTTCCATATTTTACATCTTTGTTCATGGCAATTAAAACATTATCTAAAACTGTCATTTCTTTAAACAGACGAATATTCTGGAATGTTCTCGCAAGACCCATAGCTGTAATCTTATATGGTTTTACACCATTTAGTTTTACTGCTTTTCCATCTTTTTCAAATTCAATTGTTCCCTCACTTGGAACATATACCCCAGTTAACATGTTAAACAATGTTGTTTTACCAGCACCATTTGGTCCAATCAGACCAACTAGTTCTCCTTCATTGATTTCCATATTTACATTGGAATTTGCACAAAGACCATCAAAGTTCTTTGTTAATTTTTTTACAGAAAGTAAAGGCATATTAATCTACCTCCTTTTTCTTTTTCCACTTCGCAGGAAGAAAATCTGTGATTTCTTTATTGCCGAATAATCCCTGTGGTCGATATACCATGATTAAGATAATCGCTAATGCATAAATGATCATACGAATTTCCGCATAACTCTGTAAGAACAGGTTGATTAATCCTAATACGATTGCCGCAAGGATACTTCCAGATAGAGAACCCATTCCACCAAATACAACGATAACCAAAATATCGATGGATTTCATAAATCCAAACGTAGATGGTTTTAATACATAGAAATATGAAGCGTATAATGCACCAGCTATGGATGCCAGTACAGCACCAATAACAAATGCCAATGTTTTATATTTTGTTGTATTGATACCCATAGATTCACTGGCAATTTCATCTTCACGTACAGAAATACAGGCACGTCCATGTGAAGAACGAACAAAGTTGTGTACAACCAGAATGCTAATGACGATAAAAATAAATACTAATGGAAATGTTGTCAGTTTAGGAATACTGCTTAAGCCAGCAGCACCACCCGTGATTTCCATATTTTGAATTGCAATACGAATGACTTCTGAAAAGCCTAATGTTGCGATGGCAAGATAATCTCCACGCAAACGAAGAGTTGGAATAGCAACGATTAAAGCAACAATAGATGTAATGATCGCACCAATCAACATTCCTAAAAATAGCCCTCCCATATTAGGGATTTTCAATAATGTAATAGCTGCACAATATGCGCCAATTGACATAAAACCTGCATGTCCTAAAGAGAACTGTCCGGTAAAACCGATAATCAGGTTAAGTCCTAATGCTAATATAATATTTATACCAATCGTAATAATTGTTACCTGATAAGTATTTGGAATCAAATTTCCCATAATCATTGCCTGAAAGATACCAAAGATCACACATGCAATGATGGTCCATATCAAATTGCGTTTTGTAAATTGATTTTTCATAGACGATTCCTCCTAAACTTTCTCTTTCACATTTTTACCAAGTAAACCACTTGGTTTGATGATCAGAATAATGATCAGGATCAGATATACGACAGCATCTTTTACCATAGAGAAGCCATATCCACTAGCTAATGTTTCAAGAATACCAATAGCCTCTCCACCTAGCATTGCGCCAGGAATAATTCCGATACCACCAAATACTGCGGCGATAAATGCTTTTAGACCTGGTATCATCCCCATTAAAGGGTCAATAGAGTTATAATACATACCAATCATAACACCAGCAGCACCGGCTAATGCACTACCAATGGCGAAAGTAAATGAAATTGTGTGATTTACATTGATTCCCATTAATTCTGCTGCATCAGGATCTGTAGACACGGCACGCATTGCTTTACCAATTTTGGTTTTCTTAACGATCAACTGTAAAGCAATCATTAATACAATAGAAGTAATGAAAATCATAATCTGATGATTACTGATTTGAAGTCCAGCAACGGTATACACTTCTTTAGGGAAGAAATCAGCTGGATATGTACGAATGTTTGGTCCCATTACATACATCATTGCATATTCCATAAATAAGGAAACGCCAATTGCAGTTATCAAAGATGTAATTCTTGATGCGTGACGTAATGGCTTATATGCAATCTTTTCAATTAGTACACCTGTAAACATACAGATCAACATTGCGATAATCAAAGTTGGGAAAAATCCTAACCCCCATGATGTAGAAGCAAAGAAACCAACATATGCACCTAACATATAAATATCACCATGTGCAAAGTTAATTAATTTGATAATTCCATAGACCATGGTATAACCTAGAGCGATCAATGCGAAAATACTACCTACCGACAGACCATTGATCAGCTGTTGTAAAAATATTGTCATACGAATACCCCTTCCTATATACATTTGAAACGTCAAATAAGGTGAAAGTGCGCTTTCACCTTATTTATGTTGTTTATCAAATATCTTCTTATTTTGTTACATCAACATCAACAGCAGAAGCCTGTTCGCCATCTTTTAATTCAACGAATTTAATTGATTTAATAGGTGTGTGATCATCATCCATTGAGAATGTTCCTGTAACACCTGTGAAGTCTTTATATGCAGCAATTGCATTTGTAATTGCTTCTGGATCATCACTACCAGCTTTTTCGATTGCATCTTTAACAAAGTAAGCTAAGTCATATCCTAATGCAGCAAATGTATCAGGAGCTTTATCATATTCATCTTTATAAGCTTTCAAGAATGCATCAACTTTTTCGTTCTTTTCTGTAGTAGAGAAGTGAGTAGTGAAGAATACGTTATTTAATTTATCTGCACCAACAACTTCTTTTAATTTAGGTGAATCAAATCCATCAGGTCCTAAGATTGGTTTTTCAATACCAGCTTCACGAGCCTGTTTTACGATCTGACTTGCTTCTTCATAATAACCTGGAATCAACATTGCATCATAATCTTTGCCTTTGATTTTTGTTAATACAGAACTGAATTCTTTATCACCCTGTGTATAGCTTTCATTTCCAACAATGTTTCCACCTAATTTTTTGAATTCATCAGAGAATACTTTTGTTAAACCTTTTGCATAATCACTTGAGTTATCAGAATATACTAATACATTTTTCCATCCTTTATCAAAAGCAGCTTTTGCTAATGCTTTCCCCTGGAATGAATCAGAGTAACAAATTTTAAAGCCATATGGCTGTACACTTCCATCAGTTTTCAAAGTCGCATCATCTGCTGTAGCTGAAGCTGAAAGTGTTGGAATTTTGTTTTCTGAAGCCATTTCAAATGCCTGTTTTGTCAATGATGAAATTGCAGGTCCTAAAATAACCTTAGATCCATCCTGTACCAACTGATTATAAACGGTTGGCATGTCTGTATCACTTGTTTTATTATCCAATACATCTAAATCAATTTTCTTTTGTTTGTCGCCGACTTTTACACCGCCAGCAGCATTGATTTCTTTAACAGCTAATTTAATGCCATCAACGTGACTTGTTCCATAAGTAGCTGCTGTTCCTGTTTGTTCATAGTTTACGCCCCATTTAACTGAATCTTCATTAGAGCCTTCATCTTTACTGCCGCAACCAGTCATTGTAAATGCCATTGCCGCACATGCTGCCATTGCAACATATTTCTTAAAATTTCCCATGTTTTTCTCTCCTTCTCTTTTTTTCTTTCCTCAAAATAATCAATACGTTTAATTGATTAACAATATTATAGCGCATTGAAATTACATTGCAAGTGTTTTCTGCAAATTTTTACAATAATTTTCAGTAATACTATCATTTTATTTCAAAGTTTTCTAAAATAGTTAAAACCTCCTGTTTTTTCATAATTAAAGGAGTGAACCTGGGCAAAGTCCACTCCTTCTCATGATAATTAATATTTACTCATACCTCTTCGACGAAGATAATTTTTTATTGGTTTATAATAATACAACAATAAAGCCGGAATCAACAGACATAATAATCTTCCAAATATCGTATTTGCAAATAGCAGCAGTACACCAAGCCAAGGATTTCTTCCTGTAAGCGTTCCATACACATCTTCCTTGCATATGATGATATCCTGCTTTTGGGCTGTATGCTTTCTGGTTTCTACAACCATATTATGATTTTCATCGATTGTTTTGATAAATCCTGTCCTTGGACCCTCTTTTGTTTCGTAAAGAATGATTTCATTTTCATATACTGCATCTGTACGTCCAATGGAATCAAAGAATGCCAGATCATTACAAAGTAAATCAGGTTCCATTTCATCTGTTTCTACTATATATGCAATTTTACCAAATGCCTCTGATTTTTTCTCAGGTGATGCAGTGGAAACATATAATACAAATAGATTCACAACAATGCTGCAGGTAATCGCAGCAATCAAAACAGTCATAACCAGCTGATCAAATCCCTTATGACGCTGATTTCTTACGAATTGATTTACAATATCTTCATAGCTGTCTTGTTTCGGTATCACGATACGAACGCCATCATCTAAATCCATGTCTTTTTCATAAAAGGGGAAATTTGTATATTGGGATATCTTTTGAGCACGCACGACCAACGTAATCAAAGCGATGATGACAACGATCAGAAAGTAGAATAAGTAATTTGACTGTCCAAAGTAATCAAACAGATGGGTAATGTTCTGCATACTGACAGGATCACTTATCAAATTATAGTAGCCACTGCTTAAGCGTAATATCCAAATGATAATTGCACTAATCACAATGACATATCTTGCATCACGCTGTTCTGTTATAAATAGCGAACATTCCATCGTAACAACCGTAACAAATATGATATCAACAAGCCCTACCATATAGAGCGATATCATGTAATTCACAATGAATGGATATTGTAACAACATGGTCAACAGGATAGTAACGATATATCCTATTGTATAGTAGATAACGATTTCCTTTAAACGTATCAACAACTTGGTCAAAATCATCTTCAACGGATCATATCCGTTTTTTGCCAGTGTGTACCATTTATTTGCTGATATCTCCGCAAATGTAAGTAAATCGAAATAGCGTATCATATAGACAATATACATAATGAAAGCAACTAAAACATAAAGACTAATCGTAGAAAAATAGCTTGGCATCATAAACTGTGGAACACTTTGTGACAGGACACTGCGCGTTAATGCCTGTAACACCAGATGAATAATAAAAGAAAGAATAGCAATACTCACTCCGTACCATAGAATGCTTTGACTTTTTCTTTTCTTTTCAATATATGACAATTTTCTATCCGTTTGTTTTACTATTTTGTTCATACTGATATACGATCTCTTTCCACGCGTTTTCAACACAATATGGGTGCTGTTCTATAAACTTTGGGTAGTAGTAGTTCTTTCCCAGCGTTGCACATATTGCATCATATCCAGCAATATTATTATGCTGATCCCAAACTTCTAATCGATTGCCATTTCTACGATATTCATAATCGGGCATTGTTTTCATTAGATATTCTTCCATTTCCTTTGCACGATCGTCCCTTATGATTGCACACAGGTGATCCCAAGTTTTGATAAAATCCTGTACGGGAGAATTACAAAGAAATCTACCATCATACAAGGGGGAAATATGGGTTGCACAGGCTTCTATCATTTTGTAATCAAAAGAAGAAAATAACAATGTCCGTTTTTGTCTTTGCAATTCCTGACATATCGTTTGAATCGCAAGAATACATTTCTCATCATAATATAATCTTGCTAAATTCCAGATAATCAGTTTGCTTTCTGTATAGTAACCAGCCATTAATTCCACTACGCTTTTTTCCGGTGGAGTTAATGTACTGATTTCTCTTTCACTTAAATAACCTAGATTAACATCCAACAAATCTTTGGCAATCTGATGCTTCCTTTCATCAATACTGCCAGGCTCCTTTGCTGTAATAAATGTGAGATATTCAAGAACACTCATGTTCTCAAACATCATGTTTGTACTTCCTATATAGTAGACATGCGGTAAAATCAAACGTTTTTTCCGCATCATCCCTGTCTCATTTAAAACACATCTGCCATCTTTATACGGTCTGGCATTCGCAACGATTTCAAGAAATAAACGCACTTCAAATGCTTTATTTCCAATAATCGCCCAGATTTCGCCTTCTAAAGCTTCAAAATTCAGGTCCTGAAATACTTGGACAGGCTGCTCGTTATCCTTTTGGTAAAATTCCATACTTGCAACATGTTCCATCAGAACACTTTGTTTTCTCCTCTGTTCCTCCATACGCCACACCTATTTCATTTCCACAGATGGATATGACAGTTTCCAACTGTTTACGCAATTCTCAGCGTTCATATGCCATCAACAGGAAAAACAGTCCTTTCCCTACACACTAATCATAACTTCCAGGGACACAGACTGTCAAACGTTACTTTTATTTTTACGTTCCTGTCTATCAGCAATAATCGCTTTTCGGCCACTATTTGGTTATTTATTAAATTTTGACAACTCGTTTCCAGCTTATGATTTCACTATCCTAGCCGATAGCGAATCCTAAGACTTTCTCGTTAAATATGCTTTTCTTAATAAACGCCGCTGGAATTTGATTGCCTAGGGAAGGTGTATGTAAAGATATCCATTTAGCCAAAATGTTTGTCTTCATTACCTTAGCGTTTCTGCATATAGCCTTTATGCAGCTTTCCGCATTCCCATTTGGAAGTGCCAACGCACCATCAAATAAAGTTTTTTTCATGTTTCTCTCTCCTCCATTGAACATGCTTTATTCTTCGGCAACTGGCTGTCGTATTTTCTAATAAATAGACCCTATAGCTTTGCGTCACCAGATCACTCTGGCTTTGCCTTGTTTCCTCCAAGTGGTATATACCACTTGGTCTATACCAATTATAGACCATGTCTTATTTTAATGCAAGCGTTTACTTAAAATTTTTATCATTTTTTTGTAAAAATCGCTTTCATTTGTTACAAATCTTTTTCAAAACTCCAATTTTCCTTATAATAACGGCATATATTTCAATAACCTGCTCTTTTTTTTATCTATGGAATTGTATATATGTCCTATACTTCTCATAAAAAAACCTATTGCAATTTCAAATAATCATAGTATACTAATACCAGTTATTATTTTTACCAAGGAGGATCGTGGGTAGTAATAATGAGCGCCTGGACCTACGGGTTGACGAGGATAACAGTTATCGAAAGATTCGGCGGGTACTGTTACGGTTATTGTGGATCGAAAGAGAATAGACAAAAGCAACATCATAATGCTACAAAAACTATTCTCAACACACTATTTTTTATCATGGAGGAACATAAAATATGTGTGGAATAATTGGCTATGTGGGATCAGAGAAGATCTCAAATAGTGTTTTGATTGCGGGTTTACACGCCTTAGAATACCGTGGGTATGACTCTGCAGGATTAGCACTGGCACAAAATGATCAGGTAACAATTATCAAAGCAAAAGGAAATGTCAGCTTTTTAGAGGAAAAGCTTGAAAAGATGAACACAAAAGGAACAACATTGGGAATTGCCCACACACGTTGGGCAACGCATGGTGAACCAAATGAAACAAACAGTCATCCCCATCAAAGTGGATTGGTAACGCTTGTTCATAATGGTATTATTGAAAATTATAATACGATCAAAGAAGAACTGGAAAACGCAGGTTATGATTTTTATTCACAAACAGATAGTGAAATTGCGGCAGCTTATATTGACTATTGTTATTTTCTGACAAAAGATAAAGTGTCTGCTTTAACGAAAGCTTATCAGCATTTCAAAGGAAGTTTTGCATTTGCTATCATCTTTCAGGATGAACTGGATGTAATATATGCTATGCGAAAGAATTCACCGCTTGTTTTAGGTGTTGGTGAACATCAGAACTTTCTGGCAAGCGATATTTCAGCTTTCTTAAAATATACAAACCAATATATTGTGTTAGAACATGAAGAAATTGCTGTTCTTCATAAAAATCAAATTACCATTCAAAATCTGAATGGTGATCTGTTGGATAAAGAAATACAAACTAGTGAAATGGATATCACAGATATCCAAAAGGGCGGCTATGAACACTTTATGTTGAAAGAGATTCATGAAGAACCAGATGTTGTGAAAAAAACAATCGATTCACTTATGCAAAATAATCTATTGGATCTATTGAATACAATGCCCAATTTAAAACAATATGATCAAATACATATCATTGCCTGTGGCAGTGCGATGTATGCTGGTATGATAGCGAAATCCTTGATTGAATCAAGAGCACGCATTCATGTGGATTGTATCTGTGCAAGTGAATATCGTTATGCAAATCCTATTTATACAGGCAATACATTAGCCATCTTCATTAGTCAATCTGGTGAAACTGCGGACACAATAGCTGCTTTACAACTAGCAAAAGCAAATGATGTCGCAACCCTGGCAATCGTCAATGTCATTGGTTCTACTATTGCTCGTGATGCTGATCATGTTATTTATACGAAAGCTGGACCTGAAATCTGTGTGGCAACGACAAAGGCTTATTGTACACAGGTAGCTGTCTTATCTTTACTTGCCTGCTATCTGTCCTATGTTCATGGCCATATGCAGGATGATGAAGTTATGCAGTTAAGTAAAGAAATCAAAACTTTACCGAAATTAATGCAACAGCTTATTGAAAAAGATTATTCTGCATTTGCAAAGAAAATATATCAGCATAATGATGTGTTCTTTATAGGGCGTGGATTGGATTATTCTTTATCCATGGAAGGCAGTTTAAAACTAAAAGAGATATCTTATATACATAGTGAAGCCTATGCGGCTGGTGAATTGAAGCATGGAACGATTTCTTTAATTGAAGAAGGCACCCCTGTCATCGCACTTGCGAGTGATGAGGATTTATATGAAAAAACGATTAGTAATATCAAAGAAGTAAAAGCCCGTGGTGCTTATGTTTTATTGATCATCAGCGATGATTTACAGATAGCACATGATGGATATGATGATATTTTGCGTATACCAAAAACTGATAAATTGATTCAGGCAATACTGGGTGTCATACCATTACAGTTATTAGCTTATGAAATCGCTAGACTTCGTGGTTGTGAAATAGATCAGCCCAGAAACCTGGCTAAATCGGTTACTGTTGAATAACGGTATTTACCTGTAAAGTGCCTTGACTTCCTAATATTACACACACTTTGGTACTTTACAGTTAAATATATAAAGAAAGAAGCGACATGAATAAGCCGCTTCTTTTTCTTAGAATAAAATTTTAGATACAATATTGGAGTAGAAATCAATGATAGCAGATCTTACATAAAGTAATGGTCCATCCAACACTCCTGATAATAGAATCGCAATCATAAATATTGCGATATAGCGTTCATACTGCATAATCTTAAAGTATGTTTCTTCATCCAGAATTCCCATTAAAATCTTAGAACCATCTAGTGGTGGTAATGGTATCAGGTTAAATACGCCTAAACCAACATTCATCACAATAGAATATACACAGAAGTAATATAAGTAATTCCCAACAGGTCCATTGATGAAAAGGCCTGTTTTTATTGTCAACTGCATAAGAATGGTAAAGACAAACCCTAAGATCAGATTAGCTAATGGACCTGCCACAGCAGATTGTATCATTCCATTTTTACGATCTTTAAACATATAAGGATTGACTTGTACCGGCTTTGCCCAGCCAAAACCAAACAATACCAAACTGATAAACCCAATTGGATCAATGTGATTGATTGGATTCAATGATAATCTGCCACTTTCCTTCTGTGCAGTATCACCTAATTTATATGCAACAAAACTATGTGCAAATTCATGAAAGGAAAAAGCAATAAATACAGCTGGTAATATATATATCCAATTTGATAATAAATCTTGTAACATGATGTATACCTCCATCCAACATATCTTACAGTATAGCAGAAATGACAGAAAAGGTAAACCATACCCATTTTTTCACACAGGACATTTTCTATGCTATAGCTACTTTAAATCAAGACTTCGTTTACAACCGATATATGCCATCATATAGTAACAAAGATAGATCACCATATACAAAAGCATACATCCAAATGCAACCGTATAAATAGAATAGTTTCCCGGTATCCTTAGAAACAGTAAATTAACAATATATAATAATGGAAATATATACACAACTGGCAATATCATCGGCACAAAGAAGTAGATACCAATTTGTTTACGTAGAATCGCATAGATTTCTGCCTTATCCATTCCTAATTGATGCATTAATTCATATTCATATTTCTGTCTTGTCGCATCCATCATCTGTTGTGTTGCCATAATCGTTGCCGCAATACAAATAAATACAAAAGATAAATAAAATAATGCGAAAATAATTGTTACAGAAGAACTGATGGATGCCTGCTGTGTATCACTGCGGACATTTATACTCGCATATAGTGGCAATTTTATACTTTTTGTTATTTCTTTTTCCATTCCTATAGGGAATGGTTTATCACTGTCTGCGACATAAGAACATGTGAGCATCTGACTGTCTTTTAAAACTTCATCTTTTACTACAAAAACTACATCATCGTACAGTTGTCCAATAGAATCATTTCTAATTTGGAAAGGCACCATTTTTTCATCTTTAATGCTCAGCTGTATGCCTTTTTCTTCCGCTCTTTTTTTATCAAATTCATTTACCAATAAGATATAACCATGAGAAGGTATGGAAGCTGCTGTCTTATGTTTTAACTTTAACAGTTTTTGATAGTCGCTTTCTTTCATAAATGATGTTCCATATATCGCCTGATCCTGTGTAAAAATCATGTCCACATTTGTTTTTGCATCTGCACATGAGTATAAACAAAATATATCATCCTGTATTTGGTATCCTTTTTTCTCTAGCATTATTTTGATTTCATCGCTTTTAAATGGTTCTGTAGCATTAATCTGTAGCTCATAAGGACAAATGATATCCATCTGCACGTTGGAGGAGTCGTATAGTTTTAATGCAAAGCTGCTTAACATAATGGTAAAAATCAACAACATGGATAATGTTGCTAATACCATACGATTGCCATTGATTCTTCCTTTGATATGTCCATAAAGCGGCAGTATCCCAAAGGAATATTTGATCTTTTTTTGCCTATTCACAAAAGCATCTGACAAAGCAATCATACCATAATAAAACCCATAATTACTTATAACCAATAATATGACACCTATTAATAAGACTGGCGATCCTTCTCCATAAAGCATATCCAATATGCCCTTTTTTGTGGCGATGATTCCAAAAAAGAAGCATATACATGCAATTAGTAATACCATCCATTTGATGAAACGGTGTTTGACAACGGGATCGTTTTTATTTTCTTCATATAACAACTCTTTGATATTGACTTTCATGATGGTTCTTCGCTCTTTCCATAATGTCAATATCCACATAAACAGGAAATATAGGAAGGTGGATCCCATCGTTTCAATGGAGAAATGAAAGACAAACTGAAAGTCTTTAGAAAAGAACTGTAAAATCAGCATACGCAATACTTCAGATAAAAAGCTTCCTAAAAAGCAGCCGATGATAAAGGATAAAAATCCCATAAAAAACATTTCGACCACAAGCATGCGTGCAATGACTTTACGCTCAATACCCGATAATAAATAGATACCAAATTCTCTGCTTCTATTTTTTATAATAAACCCACTAATATATCCAATGAGCCATGTCATCACGATAACTAATAAAATACTGACCATCAAAAAGGCATATAGCATGTCCACATGTGCTCCAAACAATCTAATAATCTGCTCTGAGAACATCAAAGATTGAAATGCATAAAGTAATGTCATGACCATGGTTATGGTAAACATAAAGATACTGTATTGTTTTATACTTCGTAATGCACAACGCATTGTTAATTTTAAATACATGCCATCTATCCCTCCATACTTCGTTTACAGCTTTGATATGTCAAAATAAAGTAACAGCCATAAATCAACAGGAAGATGATTGGCGCTAAGATGCTGAAAGTCATTGTTGGTACATCATATACCAGTAGTGAAAAGAATACATCTATCCCATAGATTACAAATGGAAGATACAGACATGGTAAAATCAATGGTATAAAAAAGTAAAAGCTTACCTGTTGGAATAATAATTTCTTGATTGCTTTTTTATCACATCCCATTTTCCACATCATATGATAGGTTTCTTTTTGTTCATTCATATCAGAAAGCTGCTGGGTCGCAATGATTGTTGCCAGAATACATACCGCGATCATGGATACATATAATAAAGCAAAGATTACCATAGTATATACAGATAATTGATCTTTAATATAGTATGGTTTTACACGATATAGATAAATGCCATCTTCATGAGTATCTAGAATCGTTTGGGTTTCTTCATATAATGTATCCGGAATTGTTCCATTTACATTCATCACAAGGACATTTGCTTTGACTGTACAGTTTTCCACATAGGCATCCGGCAGGATTAAATAATAATCCACATACACTGCCTGTCCAATACGTGAGCTTTCTATATACGCACAGGATAGTTTCTGATTATTTGCTTCTACCTCTCCCTGTTTCATAAAGGCTTCCATATGTTTTTTTAGTTCTGGTGTCACAAGCAAACCATATTGATGTTCACTCAACGGTTTTAATGGATCATAGCCTTTTATCTTCAATAGTGCCTGGACATCACTTTCCTTTATGATATAGGTCTTTACTCCGGGATAATCAAATGGCGTATCAAAAAGAGCATTTCTAAGATTTTCGTTAATCGCATCACTGTGATATATTTGATAAAAATGATCCTGATAACTCATATCATGCTTACTTAAATAGTCATATAATACATCCTCATTTAAGGTTTCACTGGAATATGCCATAATATCAAACGGTATTTCTTCTTTTATTTTTCTATCATAAACATTTTTTAACTGCATGCTCATGATCATCAGTGAAATAATCAGGATCGTTAACACGGAAATAGTTGCTAAAACAAAACGGTTTCGTTTGATTTTCGTGCATAACTGTGCACTTAAAAACATCATATTTCCTTTATATTTCTTTTGTTTCCATCTTTGAAGAAACAACATGACAACCTGGGATATTCCCTGATAGATCAAATAGATGGATAAAATCATCATCAAAATGGACAGCATCATGGAATTTATATCTCCACGCATGCTGCTATCTTTGAGAGAACAATAAAAGATATATACAATACAGATACAGACTCCCATACAGATTGCACCAGCAATAAAGCATAATACGCTTTTGGTTTTTGATACATGAATGGTTGTATGCTCATCTTTGCGATAAAATAGTTCTTTTAAGGTACAACGATGAATTAAACGGATTTCCCGTATGACTTCTAATATATAAATTAACACGAAGCATCCCAAGGTTAGTAAAAATGCTTGCAAAGAAAATGATAAAACAAAGTGATAATCCTGTCCAAATACCTGAAATAAAATTGCCTCTAATGCCTGCGACAATATCATACCCAGTATACAGCCAATAACTAAAGCAATGGCTCCCATAATCAGCTGCTCCGCAGAAAACATCAATGCGACACTGCTTCGTTTCATTCCAGACAATAAATACAAACCAAATTCACGGCTTCGTTTCTTCATGATAAAATCTGTAATGTATATAATCATCCAGCCAAGCACCAGCGTAACACCAATACTTGCGAAAATCGCGATGGGTAAAAAGCTGTAAAATGTATAAAAGATACTTAGGATACGATTACTTAGTGCCAGCGAGAAAAAAGCATACATCAATGTCATACTCATAATCATTGTCGCCATAAACAGTGTATATTCCTTGATACTATGCGTTAAATTACGCAATGTGAGTTTAACGTACAGCATGTACATCACCGCCAAGCAATGTCATTACATCTAAAATCTTCTGATAGAAAGCCTTGCGGTCTAATTCACCTCGATAGATTTCATTAAAGATGCGCCCATCCTTTAAAAACAAGATACGTTTAGCATAAGATGCGGAAAAAGCATCATGTGTAACCATCAGGATACTGGCATGGCGTTCTTCATTCAGTTTTCCTAATTCTTCCATAAACAAATAAGAAGCATGAGAATCAAGGGCACCGGTTGGTTCATCTGCCAATATCAAAGACGGTTTGTGAATCAAAGCTCTTGCGATTGCTGTTCGCTGACGCTGTCCTCCACTTACTTCATATGGATATTTAGCCAGGATATCTAAAATACCCAAAGTTTTTGCCATTTGTTTCACAGAAGCATCAATGACTGCCGGTTTTTCTTTTAATAGTGTCAATGGTAATGCGATATTTTCTTCCATGGACAGCGTATTTAACAGATTATAATCCTGAAAGATAAAGCCAAGCTCCTTTTTACGAAAAGCAGCCAGTTGTTTTTCTTTCTTTGTGGAGATATTCTCTTGACGCACATAGATATCCCCTGCACTTAAGGTATCAATGGTACTGATGACATTCAACAGGGTTGTTTTTCCACTGCCGCTTGCCCCCATGATCGCCACGAATTCGCCTTCTTTCATATCAAAACTGATATCATTTAATGCTTTGGTGATATTACCACCATTGCCATAATATTTCTGTACATGTTCAACTTTTAATAAACACATGATCATCCCTCCTTGTCTTACAGTATATCGTAAAGATGAAATTTTCTGTATCAGGTTATTTTACAATTCCCTTACAGAGTTGTAAGAAGGAAAGGACAAAATCATATCACATCCTTGCATGAGTGAAGAAACTACATCGATGTCGATGCCTAAATCATGGCATAATTTCTTACATAAATATAATCCAATACCTGTCGCATGACGATTGGCATTTCTTCCATTTTCTCCGGTAAAGCCTTTTTCAAAGATACGAGCAATATCATTTGCGCAAATACCAATACCATTATCTTTCACATGTAGTTCCACTTCATCATCTTTTTCCACAATAAAAATAGAAAGCGTGCTGTCAATATCACTTCGACGATATTTTACTGCATTTTCAATCAATTGATTTAATAAAAATACAATCCATTTTTCATCACTGCGTATCCAATAGCTTTCTTCAGGTATATCCACATGAATCCCATTGCTGGTACATAAATATTTACATTGCAATAAGGCCTCCTGTACAACTTCTTTGATATCCATTTTCTGTATACAAAAATCTTTTTCTACATTCTCGCTGCGCGCATAAAATAATGCTTGTTCTACATAATGTTCAATACGTTCTAACTGGGTATATGCTTCCCGTTTTTTCTTTCCCTCCTGATTTTCTGCCCATAGCTTCATTGCGGCAATCGGCGTCTTGATCTCATGCACCCATTGCTCAATATATTCCTGATAATCTTTACGGGTACGCTCGATTCCTGAAACATGTTCCAGCATGCTTTTATTCCCCATACGCAATAAATAACGATAAAACTGTTCTTCACTGTTTCCACCGCTTCCCATAACTTCATGCAGCAGATATTTTTGATCTAACTGGTTTAACATTTGCTCCAGCTCTTTCATACGCTTTTCTTTACGATGGAAAGATAACACAAAATATCCAATAAACAAAATTGCCCAGACACAGCCTAACATGACGACCATACTGATTTCCACACCCAAAAGCAATAATAAAAAACTTTCCAGCATTAAAAACAGGAAACATGTCACCAAAAAGCCAATATGATCCTCTAAATAATCTTTTAAACTCATATGTAATACCCCTGACGATGTTTGGTGATAATAAAATCCTCTACGCCCATCTGCAGTAGTTTGTTACGAATACGTGTAATATTCACACTGAGTGCATTATCATCGATAAACAGTTTGTTATCCCATAAATAATCAATCAAATCATCTCTTGGGACAATTTCACCTTTATGTTGAAACAGATAGTATAAAATACGCACTTCATTTTTGGTTAATTCCTGATCTTTATCTCCATAGGTTATTTTGGATAATGCGACATCTAAACTCACACCTTTATGTTGATAAATATGTTCACTTACATGTTGATAACTACGTTTAATAACTGCCTGTAGATGTGCCAGCAACACAGAGGGATTATATGGTTTTGTGATAAAATCATCCCCACCAAGGGTCATGGAGCAAAGCTCGTCCATATCACTGTTACGACTGGTCACAAAGATAATAGGCACACTGCTTTTAGCTCGTATGCGAGTACACAGGGTAAAACCATCTTCTTTAGGAAGATTGATGTCTAATAAAATTACATGCGCACCTTCTGCTTCTAAAAAGGATACAATATCTTCCTTCATATTCCAGATACATACATCATATCCCTGATTTCTTAGTAATACATCTAACTCTTTTTGAATTGCTTCATCGTCTTCCACAATCATTATTTTATACATATTCATCACCTAACCTTTATTATACAATAAATCCTTAAGAAAAAAGATGGCAAATCGCCATCTTTCAATGTTGTAAGAACTTTACTGTTTCTTATCATACATATCTATAATCTAAAGTATGAAAAAGGGTGGCAAATCGCCATCCCTAATCCTCTTTATATGCCAAATTAACAAGTGAATGAATCCCACTAAAAAACAATGAAATAATCGTTAAACCTGTGGTCGCACAAAGAGAACCAAACGTATCTAGAAATACATCACTCATAGAACTGGTTCTGCCTGTAAAGCTTTGATGATATTCATCACCAAATGCAAAACAGAAACAAATACCAACTGTCAAAATAAAACGCATGGTTTTATTTACCCCTAATATAGCAAGTGTGATATACACCATACAAGCCAGCGCGAAATAAATAGAAAAATGCGCCAGTTTTCGTATATTCGCATTCCAGTCACTGCCATATGGCGAATGCATAATCACAAAATATTTGATTTTCTCACTTAACAACATTCCCTTTTCACTATTTTCCAGCTTAGAACTTACTTCCTCTTTTATCTTTTCTGTTACGATTTCACTTCGCATATTGGATTCATATCCATTCTCTGCCGAAAGTGAATAAATCGTATACATCACAATTCCACTGATGCCAAGAAATAAGATAGCACATAAGATACGGACCTTAAAATTCTTTTTCATATACTCACCGCCTACCTTGTATGACATTGTATCGCAAATTGATTTCATCATCAAGAATGCGGTAGAAATCGTCATAAATTCTTAAGAATGCGTAAAAAAAGATGCGTTCCAGCTATCCGAAAAGCCTAAAACATGGTATATTTATAGTATTAAGGGAGGCGCGCTATGGACAGTAAAACATTATTCAAAGACTTCTCGATAGATCCTTATCTTTTTTATGAAGCCATCACAGGCAGCACAGATGATTATGTTTATATCACGAATATCCAAACTGGACAATCTCTCGTTTCTGAAAACATGTTTCAAGACTTTGATTTACCTGGGCGTATCGTGGATAATCTGATTGATGTGTGGGGAGATTTAATTATCGATCGTGATAAACCGGCTTACTATAATTCAATAGACGAAATGCTGAATGGCATTACAAATGAACATAATGTAGAATATCAAATTAAAAATCGTAAGAATGAATATATCTGGGTGGTTTGCCGTGGCCTTTTACAGCGCAATGCACAAGGAGATACAACCATTTTCGCAGGTATTGTGACCAATCTTGGAAACAAGCGTAAAATTGATCCGATCACCGGCTTATTCCTTCAAAGTGAATGTGCTTTACAGGTAGGTCATTATTTAGAAAAGGAACATGATCATGGTGGGATTCTATTATTGGGATTAGATGATTTCTCCCGTATCAATGCTTTGAATGATCATATATTTGGAAATAACGTACTTCGTCAGTTTGCACAAGATGTTTTACGTATGCTGCCCCAACATGCATTGATGTTTCGTTTTGATGGTGATGAATTTGCGATTTTCTATCCTGATGCCGATGCACAGGAAATTTATGAATCTTATCAGAAGCTCCATGCCTATTGTAACTCTCATCATTTTATTGATGGTGTATCTTATTATTGTAGTGTATCTGGCGGTGCCGCAATTCTTCAAAAAGATGCCGACAATTATCTAGATTTGATCAAATATGCATCATGTGCCCTTGATGCCAGTAAGAAAAAAGGAAAAAACACCTGTACCTTCTTCTCATCTGATTTAATACAGGCACAGAATCGCTCTATGGAAATCAGTGATCAATTATCTCACGCAATTGTAAAAGATATGGAAAACTTTGAAGTGTATTACCAGCCTTTAACAAATGTAAAAACGCGCAATATCAAAGGTGCAGAAGCCTTGCTTAGATGGAAGAGTGATACTTATGGGGTTATCTCTCCTGCCGAATTTATTCCTTTATTAGAAAGCAGTGGATGGATCATTAAAGTTGGCAAATGGGTGTTAGAACAGGCTATAAGAACATGTAAAAAGTGGACAGCGTATTTACCTGACTTTGTGATGAATGTGAATGTATCTTATCTACAAATGCTGGATTCTGATTTTATTCCTTTTATACAGAAAATATTAAAAGAGAATGATTTAAAACCCAAGCATATTGTTATTGAACTTACTGAAAGCTATTTCGTTACAGATATGGAAGCCTTAAAAGGCATCTTCCAAAGCCTTCGATTATTAGGCATAAAGATCGCAATGGATGATTTTGGTACTGGTTATTCATCTTTAGGCATGCTGGCACAAATGCCCGCAGATATTGTGAAAATCGATCGTCTGTTTATCAATGCCATTCATGATAATACCTTTAATCTTGATTTTATCGGTGCTGTCATTCGATTATGTCATAGTGTTGGTATTAAAGTAACAATCGAAGGTGTAGAGGATCAAATACAATGGGATACGGTATGTAATATCCATGCGGATTGTATCCAGGGATTTTATATCTCTAGACCGATTGCCAAACAAGATTTTGAACGTATATTTATTAAAACAGCTGTCCAATCGTGAACAGCTGTTTTCTTATGCTAAACGTTTTTCAAAATTACCATCAATATTCATACCCTCATTAAAGATCACAAAGGCTTTCGGATCACAATCATGAACGATTTGTTTCAACCGATTGACTTCCTGCTTAGAAACCACAGTCATAATGACATATGTATCCTCATCCGTATAACTGCCACTGCCTTTCCAATAGGTGACTCCACGGCGTAAACTGTATGTAATCACTTTATCCACATGATCAACTTTTGTGAATATTGTCGCACTCATTTTGATATTCTGATAATGAATCTTATCCACCATCTGACTCATAAAATAGCTGTAGATAATAGAATAAATCGCAATTTCTAAATCATATAAACCAGCACATGCTGCATAGACACATGCATTAAATACAACTGCAAGCTTGCCAATACTGAAATCTGGCATTTTGATACTCAAATACATACCTAAAATATCAATACCCCCACTGCAGCTTCCACCACGCAGCATAAATCCACTTCCAACACCTGCAATGATACCACCAATTACCGCATTAGCCAGGATCACATCTAAAATAGGCTTCTCCAGAATTGGCACAATCGTTAAAAAGATAGTTTGAGCACCAACACATAACAATGTATTGATACAGAACTTTTTAGATATTTTAAACCATGCCAGCATTAACAATGGGATATTGAATAAAAAGTTTAAGATACCAACAGTAGATATCGGCAAATGGATAAAGGTGAATCGATCCAATGCTTCACGCACAATCTGAGAAAAACCAATGACGCCACTATTGTTTAATGAACTAGGCACAATAAAACAGTTACATGCCAACGCAAATATCAGTGCTCCTGCAAGCATCATTCCATAATTGGTAATGATCTTTTGTACTTTTGTTTCTTTTTTCTTATGCTTCATATGCAGTCACCTCATCCTCATATATCTAAATTATACTCTTGAAACAGGAAAAATGTTATTTTTTACTTCCTATGACTTAGGAAATGTAATTTTTAAACATTTTTTAAAAATTCTATGTTATAATATAAAAAATTAATAGGAGGATTGAAATATGAATATATTGGTTTTAGGTGGAACACGTTATTTCGGAATCCATCTGGTGAATGATTTATTAGCGATGGGGCATAATGTCACCATAGCAACACGTGGACAAACACCCGATACATTTGGCGATCAGGTCACACGTATTCATGTAGATCGAAATGATCTAAAAGCAATGAAACAGGCATTTCAAGGATCAACATATGATATTGTTTATGATAACATTGCCTATTGCTCCAACGATGTAAAAAATATCTTAAACTTTGTTCATTGCAATCGTTATATTCTGACATCTACTGTATCCGTTTATAAGGAAAATGATATGAATATGCGAGAATGCTATTTCGATAGCGATAAATATCGTCTGCTTATGGGAAATCGTGATGATTTCGATTATGGGGAAGGAAAACGTCAGGCAGAAAGTGTGTTAACACAGGTGTATGCTTTTCAGAAAGCAGCCATTGTTCGTTTCCCATTTGTTTTTGGTGAAGATGATTACACCAAACGTTTATATTATTATGTAGAGCATATTGTACAAGGCAAACCAATGTATATTGATAATCTGGATGCAGAATTTCCTTTGATATCCTCAAAGGATGCAGGTGGATTCTTAGCATTTTTATCCAACAAACGTTTGAATGAGGTCATTCAGACAGCTTCACCTGAAACCCTTACTTTGCAGGAAGTCATTGGCTATGTTGAAACAAAAACTGGTAAAAAAGCTATTCTTACGGAGTGTGATGACAAAGCACCACTTAATGGCTTTACATCCTTCTCTATCAATTGCGATAAAGCAAAGAAAAAAGGATATAAATGCCAGTCCTTAAAACAATGGCTATATCCTTTATTAGATACTTATATTGAAGAAGCTAAAAAGTAAACCGCATTTGAAGATACGTCCGCATAGTTTGTGCGGATGTTTTCTTTTGATACAGCTGGGTAAGTAAAAATCCACATTCTCGATAACATTTGATTGCCCGTATATTGTGGAAATCTACTTCCAGATACAACTCCCTCAAATCTTTTGCATAATACAAAAGGATTTCATGGAGTGCTTCTTTTCCTATTCCTTTTCCACAATACGATGGTGCTAGTCCTATGCCAAGATATGTCTTATCGCCTATTTGATAACTGCGAAAGTAACCAACACATGCATCTTCCCTATATAAGGTGTGAAAAACATGTTGTTTTGCTGGATCAAGGATCGCATAGCCTTGCTCTTTTGCGACCTCTAAGGATGGCATATCATATTGTTGATAAGGAGTCGGGTATTTCCATGAGAAAATTGTTTGTATATCAGATGTGTTGATTTCTTTGATTTCCATATGATCGCCTCTTCTTATATATTATATCATTCCCTTACTAAAAAAAGCCATTTGGCTTTTTATTCAATATCACAATCATCTTCATCAGCATCAAATGCCGGGGCAATAACACCATTTTTTCCTACTTCACATAGATAATCAGCTAATGCATGAACATCTTCCAGCTGAGATACACTGTATTCAATGACCATTCCAAGATTTAATCCTGAAACAACACGAATATTATCATTTTTTTGAGCATTGATAACAGCCACATTAAAAGGTGTTCCCCCATATAAGTCTGCTAATATAACTATGGATTCATGATTGCATGAAGCAATCGCTTCCTGCATTTTTTTAGTTGTTCCTTCTAATCCATCTTCTGCTGCCATGCATACAGTTTTGATACTAGATGTATCTCCAACAATCATATTCGCAGAATTTAAGATTTCAGATGCCAGATTTCCATGGCTGGTGATAATTAAATTAGGTTTCATGTTTATTCCTCCAAATATATTTGATTTAACTTTTTACGAAATTCCAAAAAATCAGTTTGATGACGAGTAGGATGAATTCTATTCGTAAGTAAAATAAAGCCTTGTTTCTTTTCCATATCCAGCAGCATACTGGTACCAGTAAACCCAGTATGATATAGCACATGGCATCCATATGGCTTCTCCCATCCTAGTCCTCGTTGTTCTTGCTCTATCTGCTTTAAAAGCAAATAAGTTTCTTTATGAAACAAGTGTTCGTCTTGTCTTAATATTGCCTGCGCAAATAATATTAAATCATCCAGTGTAGAAAAAAGTCCTGCACTTCCACTTTGACCTAACAAATGCGCTTTTCTATCATGAGCTTCCTTACAGATACATCCTCTTTCAATTGTGATTTCTGTTGGAATATATCGTTTTGTATCATCACAAAGATATGAAGTATCATGCATATTTAGTCTTTTAAATATATGCATCTGCATGCTTTCTTCTAATGACATCTGATCAATTGCCTCAATAAGAAAACCAAGTAGAATAAATCCAATATCTGAATAACAAGTTTTATGATACATATCCATAGAGCCTTTTATAGCGTAGATACGATCTTTAATATTATCCTTTGTCAGGGTTTCTTTATGAAGAATATCCTGTGGTAATCCACTCCTGTGTAATAATAAATCTTCTACACATATTTGATTATTTTGAAGTTTAGGTAAAATTGATGATACCGGTGTATGTAAAGACAACTTTTTCTCTTCAATCAACTGTAAAATACGTGTCGTTGTTCCAACTACTTTTGTTAAGGAAGCAAGATCATAACGATCGCCTGCCTCTAATATCTGATGATGATAAGGTGCTATACATCCTGCAGTCCCATCATAATAATTCCTTGATGATGTATCTGAAAGAAAAGCGTACGACGCTCCGCATATCTTATGTTCTTGGATATATTGATGCAACGCACGCTGAATATTTTCTTCTTTCATATTACAGTTGTTGTAATGCTTCAGAAACTTTGCCATGACATGCGGACAATGCAGCATGTGCTTTATCTTTATCTACATGTTTTTCATGCATTAAAATAGCTGCTGCCACACTCATATCAGAAGCCTTTAATAGTTCATAAGCTTCATCATAACCAACACCAGTAATTGAGGCAATCATGTTGGTTGCACGGATAACCAGTTTTTCATTGGTTGGCTGTACATTTACCATATAATTCTGATATACTTTTCCACTCGCAATCATGGTTGCTGTCGATAACATATTCACAACCATTTTTTGTGCAGTTCCAGCTTTCATACGTGTAGAACCGCTGATAACCTCTGGACCTACAACAGGCGCAATAGAGATTGATGCAACTTTTGCCATTTCACTTTCACCATTACATGTAACTGCTATCGTTAATGCATGCACCTGATTTCCATATTCAAGTGCTGAGATGGTATAAGGTGTTCTTCCACTGGCCGCAATACCAATGACAATATCTTTATCTGTTAAATTGACATCTTTTAAATCCTGAATAGCTAATTCTTTAGAATCCTCTGCACCTTCAATAGCACGATACATTGCTTCTTTTCCACCTGCCATCAAACCAAATGCCAAAGATGGATCCACATTATAAGTAGGTGTTAATTCTACTGCATCAAGTGTTCCCATTCGACCAGAAGAACCAGCTCCAGCATAGATAATTCTTCCACCATTCAAGAATCTTTCTTTCATTAAATCTACTGCTTTCGCAATCTGTGGTAATTCTTTTTCCACTGCTGCTGCGACTTTTTTATCTTCATTGTTGATTTTCTTTAACATTGTTAATGTATCAACACGATCAATATCCCTTGTATCAGGATTCACTGTTTCTGTTGTCAGTGAATGGATATTTTCCATTGTTTCACCACTTTCTATTAATCTTCTTTTAACTCTCTTACTAATAGACTGGTGTTAATAAGTTTATCCTCAAACATTTTATCATCTTTCTGTGTAATGCCAAGATATAATAAGTCAACGATCTCCATAGATGAAAAACGAGAACTAATGGCACCAATTCTGGTTAAATGTTCTTTATCAGGAACGTGTAGAATCATATTCGCAAGATCACTTAATTTTGATGGTGCATTACGAGTCACAGCAATAATGTTGGCTCCTTTTTCTTTTGCAATTTCACAAGGATATGTTACTTCTCTTGATAAACCGCTATAAGAAAATGCTACAACACAGTCTTTTTCTGTGACATAGTTAAAAAACTCAACTGCCATATGCGCATCAAATTCATAGTGAGCTTTAAAATTAATACGTTTTAATTTATGATACATATCATATGCAGGCAACATAGATGCCCCTATTCCCAATAAATATATATTTTCACTATTCTTCAGACAATCAATTGCCTTAGACAGTACATCTTTATCCAGTAATTCAAATAAATCATGATTGGTATTATCTACTAACATTTCTACTTTTTGACATAGTGTTTCAATATCATCTGTTTTTGAAATAATTGTATCCACATCATAAATTTTTTCTTCTTTAGAAAGGTCTTTGGCTAATGCGATTTTAAACTCATCCAGTCCTTTGTATCCTAATGTTTTCGCAAAACGTATGATAGAAGCGGAGGAAGTCTGATAACTTTCCGCAGCATCCAATGCTGTCATCTTTAAAAATCCATCCGTATCAGAAAGAATATGATCCGCAATCTTTCTATTGGTTTTTGATAAATTCTGATAACGTTCTCTGATTTTTAATTTTACATTCATATGACTTCCTCTTTTCTATGTTATTTTGGAAGGTATTCTATAATGGATTGATCTGATTCTGCAGGTATCATCTGGGCAGTTACACGGATGCCTTTATCAATCAGATGATGAATTGAATCGATATCCTCTTTGGTTACATAAACAGATTTCTTGATCTGTGTAGAACCTTCCCTTTTCGCAATATTTCCTACATTTATTGTACCTGTTTTTACACCATTTTCCACTAAAAATTCCATATCTTGCAAATTTTTTGTGATCAAGAATACTTTATCGTTGTCATATACATCGCTTTGAAACTTTTCCACAGCCTTTTTCTTAGATAAAATAGATAATTTTACACCAGCAGGTTTTGCCATTTTTAATCCCGCAATGATCATTTCATCCTTTACTGCTTCATCATTTACTACTGCAATTCTTGTAGCTCCTACAGTATTTGTCCATACCATAGCTACTTGTCCATGAATCAAACGCTCATCAATTCTTGCGTGTACAATTGCCATAATTTATATCTCCTTTTCTTAAAATAATGCAACTAGCCAATTTAACATATTTTGTAAGTTACCTAAAATCATACCCAATCCCAATAAAACAAAGATCAAGCGTGTAGAATTCATATTTTTCTTACCTAATAACCAATAAGACAACATAACGATTCCTAATGGGATCATACATGGTAAGATCTTATCCAGGTTTTCCTGAACAGATAAAGTTACTTCACCCATTGTAAATGTTAAATCTAGTTTATAAGAAATAACTGAAGCAATCAAGCCACCAACAACAGTTAAACCAAGAATTGCAGCGCCTTCTGTAATTGGTGCTATCTTATCTGCGAAACCTGTTGCCAGTTTTTTACCCTGAGCATATCCCATTGTTGTGAATTTGTAACGAACAGCCATTACTGCGATACATGCGATAATTGGAATCAGCAGTCCTAGTGCATTTCCTTCTAATGCCATATAAGATGCGATTGAGAAAACAATTGCACGATAGATAGCAATAAACAAAGTATCACCAACACCAGCAAATGGTCCCATCAAGCCGGTTTTTAAACCAGCAACTGCATTTTCAGCTTCAATACCAAACTCTTCTTCCAATGCCATATCTGCACCAACAATCAAATGTGACATGGCAGGTGTTGTATTAAAATAACTCAACTGCATTTTTAATGCTTGTTTCATTCCTTCAGGATCGTCTTTATAGATACGTTTTAATGCAGGCATGATTACCCATGCATATCCAAGCCCTTGCATCTTTTCATAATTCCATCCCCATTGTAAACCAAACAGGTTACGAACATATACTTTATTAATATCGCTCTTTGTCAGCTTATTTCCTGAGTTAGCCATCGATTTCTACCTCCTCATCATCTTCAACTACAACACTTCCACTACCACTTACCGCAGTAGTTTTTTCTTTCATCTTTGTATATTGTAAAGCTGCAAACGCGAAGCCAACAAGTGCTACAGATAATACAGTAAACATACTGCCGCCATATGCAATCATTACAAAACCAATAATGAAATATGGATAGTATTTTTTAAGTGGCAGATAACGCATTAAGATTGCCATACCTAATGCAGGTAATATAGCACCAGCCGCTTTTAAGCCTGTCATAAACCATACTGGAATAAAACTGTTGATAGAATTAACAACTGCTTCTCCGAAACATAAGCCAATGAATACTGGAATGACACGTGATAGAATCCATGGCAGCATGCCCAATACATTCGCAAGCTCTACACCTCTTGCATTTCCTTTTTCAGCACAACGATCTGCATAGTGTTGACAGAATGAATTTGCCATACGTCCAATAATATCAAGTTGAGTTAATAATAAGCCAATTGGTACTGCAAGTGCGATTCCATATTCAGCACCTTCACCTGAGATGATCGCATAAGCTGTTCCCATAATTGCACCAGATAAATAATCAGGAATGGTAGCTCCACCATAAGTCGCAACACCAAGTGTCATTAATTGCAATGTTGCTCCAACTGTTAATCCAAGTTCGATGTTACCAAGTAAAGCTCCAGTAACTGTTGCCGCAAATAATGGTGTGTAAACTCCAATCTGAATGGATATTTGGTCTAATACACCAATTGCTGTGTACAGACATAGTACGAAAATCAGCAGTAATGAAATTTCAGTCATAGAAATCCTCCTCTTTCAATGTTTTTATTGTAAAGCGCTTCCACGTTGATATTATAACCAAAATGTAATATTATTTCAATATATTTTTTAAAATATTTTTATTTTTGTATTTTTATTACATTTTAAAGAACTTTTTAATTGAATTATCTACGCGATATTACCTTTACTTTTTAACATTTAAAGTTTTCAACCTTACTGCTGAATATTACAATCTTTTTAAGATTATTTAAAATATGGAAACCAGCCAATTAAAAAATGGTTGTAGATTTCCAAGTATCATTCCCAGTCCTATCAAAATAAATATCAATTTGGTAGAATTCATTTTCTTCTTGCCTAATAACCAATAGGAAAATAATACAATTGCAAGTGGAATTAAGGATGGCATAATTTTATCAAGATTATCTTGCACTGACATGCTTACTTTACCCATTGTAAATGTTAAATCCAGCTTATATGATATTACAGAAGCAATCAATCCACCTACTACTGTTAACCCTAAAATAGCTGCACCTTCTGTTATTGGAATCATTGTAGTCGCAAAACCTGTTGCTAATTTTTTTCCTTGTGCATATCCTATTGTAGTGAATTTATAACGAATCGCCATAACGATCATACATGCGATAATTGGTATGATTAAACCAAAAGCATTGCCTTGCTGAGCCATATATGCTGCAATTGAAAATACAATTGCACGATAAATTGCTACAAATAAAGTATCTCCTACTCCTGCAAAAGGTCCCATCAAACCTGTTTTCAGACCTAAAACCGCATCTTCAGCTTTATTTCCAAATTCTTCTTCCAATGCAATATCAGCACCAATAATCAAATGTGACATGGCTGGAGTTGTATTAAAATAACCCAGTTGCATTGTTAGTGCTTTTTGTAATCCTTCTGGATCATCGCGATATATTTTTCGTAAAGCTGGCATTATAACCCATGCATAACCTAAACCCTGCATTTTCTCATAATTCCAACCCCATTGCAAACCAAATAAATTACGAATATATACTTTACGAATATCGCTTTTTGTTATCTTATTATTCAAGTTAACCATCGATTTCCACCTCCTCATCATCACTTTCGCTAACTCCTGATTCTATTACTAAGCTTTTTTCTTTTAGCTTTGAATATTGTAATGCCGCAAAAGCAAATCCTACCAATGCTACAGAAAGCACTGTAAACATACTCTTACCATAAGCAATCATCACAAAACCAATAATGAAATATGGATAATATTTTTTAAGTGGTAAATAACGCATCAATATTGCCATACCTAAAGCAGGAAGGATCGCACCGGCTGCTTTTAAACCAGACATAAACCATACAGGGATAAAACTATTAATCGAATTTACAACTGCCTGACCAAATAATAATCCTACAAAAACAGGAATTACACGAGATAAAATCCAGGGAATCATCCCAAGTTTATTTGCTAATTCTACACCATTTATATCATTTTTTTCTGCACATCGTTCAGCATAATGTTGAAAGAAAGAGTTTGCCATACGCCCTATGATATCTAGTTGTGTAAGTAATAATCCAATTGGTACTGCAAGTGCAATACCATATTCAGCACCTTCTCCTGAAATAATTGCATACGCAGTACCCATAATAGCTCCTGATAAATAATCTGGTACAGAAGCTCCTCCATAAGTTGCAACACCAAGTGTCATCAACTGTAAAGTAGCACCAACACTTAGACCTAACTCAACGTTTCCAAGCAAAGCTCCCGTTATTGTAGCTGCAAACAATGGTGTGTACACACCAATTTGAATGGAAATTTGATCTAAAACACCAATAACGGTATACAAACAAAGTATTAAAATCATAATTAGAGAAATATCTGTCATAAAACTCTCCTTTCTCATTCTTCTAAAGAACATTAATAAGCGCTTACACTACGAATTATAGTCCTGATGAAATTAAATTTCAATATATTTTATATTAATATTTAAATTATGCAATTTTATTACAATATTGTGGTATTAAAATATACAAGATATATAAAAAAACAGCAAGTCTTTTATTAGTTGCTGTTTTATACAAAATCATAAATCCTGTATATTCATTTTATGAATTTGTGCCTCTCTTTTTTGTTTTTGATGCACGACTAAGAAAATGATGATAAATAGGATGGTAGGAAGATTACAGATCAAAAAAATCTCAATTGCTTTTGGAAGGATTGTCTGGATAGAAAAATTACTTGTTGTATTTGTTATAATGGATGACATTAAATTACCATTATTTGAATACACTTCTGAGATTTCATATGAATGCAGAAAAGTAACTGCACTAATTGTAAAAAGAATAGATAAACAAAAGAATATACCAGGCAGAATCCATCCTAGCCATTTTTTTGACTTTAATGATATGTAATACTGTAATACGCATAATCCAATGACACAGATAAGGGCGAAAATAATGTAAACACTATTTGTTTTCATAGATTCTTTTCCTCCTCTAGTTTTTGATATTCATGAATTAACAGCTTTGCTGTTTCAAAATCTAGTTTATCCTCTAAAGCCAAACGTTTGATCAATGCGATATAAGGCTCCTCCCCCATTATCTGATCATTTAAATTAATCTTTTGTATCAGTCTGTCTAAGCGTAAACGCACCGTAGGATAAGAAACCCCATATTCCTTTGCGACTTCCTTTAATGAACCACTGGATAAGATGAAACGCTTGATAAACGCAAAATCTTCACTATCTAGATTTAATAACCATTCTGGTATATTCTGCATATCTATCACCTTCAATTTTATGATAGCACTTATTTTTATGAATGTAAATATAAACAAAAACTTTAATAATATTAATGTTATATTAAATATTATTAAAGTTTATTACTTTTTATGATGATCGTGATAATATTGCATAAATCGTGCATAACTAATGATGACGATGCCAACGATCACAAATGCGATCAGCGCATATAACATGGTAAATAAGAATTTCATAAGACTCTCCCTTTCCGTCTAAACATTTTACTGGTACCATTATCATAAATCGATTATAATAAATAAGCAAGGAGGTGCATGAAAATGATTGATCGATCTATAAAATCAAAATACATAAATGTAGATGATCATCGCCGCATCATTGCTATTAGTGATATTCATGCGAATCTGCCTGTTTTAAAAAAATTATTGAAAAAGATTGCTTTTGATATGCATCAGGATGAATTGTTTCTTGTTGGCGATTTATTAGAGAAAGGTGCTTACAACATGGAAACTTTGCACTTTATAATGGAGCTTTCTAAAAGTCCACATGTACATCCTATGATGGGAAATTGTGATTTTGTATGTAAGAATGTCCTTTATGAATATCGCTTGGATTTTCTAAAAGAAGTCCTATTACATCGTCAAAATAGTATTCTGCATGAAATGGCTGCTACACTTGGCATTCATTTTCATAAAGATATAGATATGATTGAATATGCCAGAATATTAAAACAACACTTCCCAAAGGAATTAGCGTTTGTAGACCAGCTCCCTCATGTGGTGGAAACACAACATTATATCTTTGGGCATGCGGCGATTCTGGATGAAGATCATTATGGAAAAGAAATGCGTGATATTATGACGCATAATCGCTTTTTAGATGATGCAAAACGATTCCAAAAATATGTTGTGGTTGGCCATTTGCCAGTAAGTGAATATTGTGATGGTATCTGTTGCTTTAATCCAATGATTGATGATCTTCGCCATATCATTGCGATTGATGGTGGAAATGAAGTAAAGAGTGCAGGACAGTTAAATGCATTGTTAATTGAGCATGGAAATTTCTCGTATGCGCATAGTGACTGTTTAAAGAAAGCCAAAGTATTAGACAGCATACAACCCATAAATTCTGATCCTTTTTTTATCAAATGGTATGACAGCTCTGTGAAGATATTAAAAGAAGATGATATTCGTTACTTATGTCGCCATCTTTCCAGTGGAAAAGATTTTTGGATACCGAAAGATTTTATTTTTCATAAAGGTGATGAAATTCATGTGGATAACTTTACCACCTATCATTTACCTGTGGAAAAAGGTGATTATGTAAAAATTGTTTCCACTTGTGGTGAACATGCCTTAGTGAAAAAGAATGGTATTATGGGATGGATTCCAAGAAAAATATTAAGCAAATGAAAACGTCCAAATCGGACGTTTTTATTAATTTATTTGTAGTATTAAATAAAAAAACACTTAGTTTTCCCTAGAGAAAGCTGAAACTCTGAAACATTTGAATATGTTAAAAAACAGTCCATTCCATTTGGAACAGACTGTTCATCTTATTCAATTATTTAGTTTTTTCGATGATTTCGATAAAGCTATCAGCTTTTAAGCTTGCTCCACCAATTAATGCACCATCGATATCTGGCTGAGCCATGTATTCCTGAATGTTGTTAGGTTTAACAGATCCACCGTACTGTACGCGTACGTTTTCAGCTGCATCATCACCATACATTACACGAACCTGGTCACGAACGATACGGCAGCAGTTTTCTGCGATTTCTACTGATGCACTCTTACCAGTTCCGATTGC
The DNA here is from genome assembly GCA_014337235.1 of [Eubacterium] hominis. Taxonomy (GTDB): domain Bacteria; phylum Bacillota_I; class Bacilli_A; order Erysipelotrichales; family Erysipelotrichaceae; genus Hoskinsella; species Hoskinsella hominis. Next base: position 234,081 of record CP060636.1, read on the forward strand.
CCAGATTGGTTCATATGCGATAACCATATTACCAACACATTTTGGACACATATCAGCTAAAGAACCAGTTAACTGGTCACGAATTACTTTTTCAGAATCACCAGCATCATACTGAGCTTCTGTTTCACCAATACATAAGATTGGAGTAATTCCAGCTTCGATTAGACGTTTTGCTTTTTTGTTTACAGTTTCGTCTGTGTCACCGAACATTGTACGACGTTCAGAGTGACCAATGATACAGTGAGTAACACCGATTTCCTGTAACATAGGTACAGAAACTTCACCAGTGAATGCTCCAGTATCTTCAAAGTGGCAGTTTTCTGCAGCAACGATCAGATTCTTAGCACCAGCAACTGCAGTTGATAATGCAGTATAAGGAGCACCGATTCCATAAGTAGCGTTTTCGCTAGCAGCAGCTGCATCTACAGCTTCCATGAATTCTTTTGTTTCCTTCATGGTTTTATTCATTTTCCAGTTTCCAACGATAATTGGTTTTCTCATAGTTATATTTCCTCTTTCCTATTTTTCAGCGATTACTGCGATACCAGGTAATTCTTTACCTTCCATGTATTCCAGAGAAGCTCCTCCACCTGTAGAGATGTGAGAGAATTTTTCAGCGAATCCTAACTGAATAGCAGCAGCAGCAGAATCTCCACCACCGATAACAGTAGTAGCACCTTCTAATTCAGAGATTGCTGTACATACCTGTAATGTACCATTAGCGAATGGTTTCATTTCAAATACACCCATAGGTCCATTCCATACAACTGTTTTAGCACCAGCTAATTCAGCTTTGTATAATTCAACAGTCTTAGGACCAATGTCTAATCCCATGTAATCTGCAGGAATGTTTTCGTTGTCAGCAACAACAGTGTTTGCATCTTCAGCAAATGCATCTGCACATACGTGGTCAACTGGCAGGATTAATTTTCCTTCAGCTTTTGCGATGTATTCTTTAGCTAATTCCACTTTGTCTTCTTCAACAAGTGATTTACCTACATTTAAGCCCATTGCTTTCAAGAATGTATAAGCCATTCCACCACCGATTAATACTTTATCAGCTTTCTTCAACAGGTTGTCAACAACAGCGATCTTGTCAGATACTTTTGCTCCACCGATGATAGCAACGAATGGACGTACTGGAGTATCAACAGCAGCACCTAACATTTTTACTTCTTTTTCTACTAAGAAACCTAAAGCGTTAGGAAGGATTGAAGGGATACCAGCAGTTGAAGCGTGTGCACGGTGAACACTACCGAATGCATCTTCAACGAATAAATCACCTAAGCTTGCCCAGTACTGAGCTAATTCAGGATCATTTTTGCTTTCGCCTTTTTCGTAACGAGTGTTCTGCATAACAACGATTTCACCATCATTTAATGCAGCAACAGCATTTTCTAATTCTTCGCCTCTAGTAACAGGAACGAATGTAACTTTTGTATCAACCAATTCGCTTAAACGATCAGCTACACAACGTAAGTCGTTTTTTGCTTTGTCTTCTTCAGTTTTAACTTTTCCAAGGTGAGACATCAGAATGATTTTTGCCTTGTTTTCAATCAGATATTTGATTGTTGGTAAAGCCTGAATGATTCGGTTGTCATTTGTGATTTTTCCATCTTTTCTTGGTACGTTGAAATCGCAACGAACGATAACTCGTTTACCAGCAACATCTAAATCTTTTACTGTTCTTTTTGCCATAGTAAAATCCTCCTTAAGTAACGAGTTTATTATACCACTATCCTTTTTTTTCGTAAACGCAAATTTGCGAAATATTTCACATAAAACCCTTTTTTAATACCATTTTCTACATTTCTTAATATGACGAACCACTTTTCCTCTATATATCAAAAAAAGTATATTACAAATATTAAAATTACCGTCGAACTTGAAAGCGCTTTATTGTATAATAGAGAAGAAGGGTGAGAAAAGATGGAGAATAAAGAAGAAAATTTAAAGGAATTCATTCAAAATAAAATGGAAGCTATCCAAACTGTACATCATGTTGATTTAAAAAAACAAAAAAAGTACAGTAATGAATTATTAGAAGCAGCGAAAAAGATAAATGATTTTTATGGAATTGCCTTTGCCTATGCTTTTCTTGCGGATTATTATGTAACCATTCGTGAACATCACAATTGTATCCATTACGTGCAAAAAACAAAAGAAATCGCACTCGCCTATAACTATTTAGATTTATTAATCAAAATACATATTATTGAAGGCATGTATCATAACGCAAACTTTGATGAAATAACGGCAGTACAATGCTACTTGGATGGATTAAAAGTGGCACAGCAGGCACATGACATCAATACGCAGATTGCTGTTTATAATAACATCGGTGTCATGTTTGAAGAAAAAGATGATAATACGGATGGCTTGTTATATATCCAGAAAGCCTTTGACTTGTTTAACGCAAATAAAGATGCGATCAGAGATCATATCGACTGTGTTGTTATTTTCAATCTGATAGAGCTGTATTTAAAAAATGGTCATATCAAAAAAGCCATTGATTTATATGACAAATATTACGATGATTTGAAAATATATGTTGGTGAAGAAAACATTGGTATTTTATATGTTTCTCAATTATATATGGCATATTATATGAAAAATGAAGAATATACTTTGCAGATGATTGATTTTTTTATCAACAGTGGCCTACATAATACATTAAATCGAAATATGTACTTCTCTTTCTATCGTGATGCTTTTCAAATCACTTTAAAACTGGAAGATAAAGAGCGTGCGGATAAATTATTGCGTTGTATGGGAACTTTATGTCTTGAGGATGATATCGCCCAGCAATTACAGCTGCATTTATGCTGGATCAATTTTGCGGAAACTTTCCATATGGAAAATGCTTTAATTTATTCTTATAAACAATATTATCAGCTTCAGAAACAAGTAAGTGATGTCACTAATAAATTCAAAGCCGAAAGTATGCGTGAAAAAATTCTGGTAAACGATATGCAGACAGAAAAAGAATGTATTATGAAAGAAAAACAAGTACTGGAATCTAAAGTGAAAATTGATGGATTAACAGGCTTATTTAATCGTTCTTATTTCATTAATCTAATCAATAGTCTTCATCATAATCATAATGTGGAAAAACTTGGCATTATTCTGTTAGATGTAGATTATTTTAAACAATACAATGACTGCTATGGACACACACAAGGAGATAAGGTTTTACAAAGTGTGGCACGCTGTCTGGACATCAACTCTGATAGCCGTATTTTTGCGGCAAGATATGGTGGCGATGAATTTATCTGTGTCTGTGTAAATATGAGTGATCATGAAATTGAATATTATTTAGGCAAAGTAAAAGAAGATTTAAACAACATGCATATCGAACATAAAAAATCTAAGGCTGCGGATATCGTAAGTGTTTCGGCAGGCTATGCGAACTTGAAAAATGATAAGTATTTTCAATTAGATGTGGCAGTAAATGTTGCGGACAGTGCCTTGTATCAGGTAAAAGAAAACGGTAGAAATCATTTTGCTTCATTGAATAAAAACAGTTGTGCTCAATAACTATTTAGGACAGATAATTAAAAAGAGGTTTCATTTGAAATCTCTTTTTTTAACCTATGTGCAAATAAGAATCTGATTTCCTGGTATTATTTTTTTGCCCGGTTGCCTTTTATAATGATTTGCAAGGTTTCACAAGCTTTTAAACATTCTTCTACACTTTCCTCTACCAAAGTTGGATCAAGGGTAGGATGTTGTTCATAAAATTCCTGAATAGCCAGATCATATTTATTTTTATATTTCGTATTTAATGCTTTCCAGTTCACATTTTTAAAAGCTGGAAGAATTTCTTCATTTACTGGTAATCGCTTTTGAAGCATCAATACTGCTAAAATCGGATATCCAGCATAATGCTGCCATATCGTTGCATTATCATTACTGGAATATACATCATCTTGAAAACGTACTGTATATCGTTTTGATTCATCACTGCTAGTAACATATGCTTCCTGTTCATGAAGTTCTACACGCTTATCCGCAATAGCGCTATAGGCCTCATATACCTTTGCTGCTGGTGGTAATTTTCCCATTCTATTCCTTCTTTCATCATTAGCATCTCACAAATATGATTCTTCTATACTCATCTTGCGACATGTGTATGTACTGCCTCAAGTGGAAAATCATGATGCAGCAGCATCTTATCTTTTAAACAGGCATTCTGCGCAAAAGCTTTCTGAATACGATCTATGATACATTGTATTCCCTCTTCTTTGGTATCCAACGCCATTACCAGAAACTGAAAACTGCTGTATTGTGTAAAAACATCTCCCAGTCTTAATGATGATTGAATAATCCGTTTCAGCGCAAACATACACTGTTCTTGTTGTTCAAAGGAAGGATACGCTCCCTTTGGATTCATTAATGTGAATAAAATCAAGCCGGCTTCCCCCTGAATACGGGACATTCTGCGTTCGATAAAACGATAAATATTTTGAAAAGAGTGATAATCCTGACAGAAAGCGCCAGGTATAATTTCCTGTTCCCGTAATTCTTTACGAATCAGTTCAATATCAACCAATAAATTTTCTGACATATAAATATCATTATACACATGTTCCCCATCTAAACGTCTTCTAATGTGCTTTTCCTTTACAAGTAAGGCATCTGCACGACGAAACATACTGATGTAATCATCATTAGGGCGATACATACAGCCGCATATGGAAACATAAATAGATGCACCATCTGTTACCTGTATCTGTTTTAACAATGAACGTATTTCTTTACGTTTTTCTTCAATAAATGATTCATCATCAGCTTCAGGATAGAATATGACAAATTCATCCCCGCCAACACGCCCAGCTGATCCATTTTTATATGTTATTTTCTTCAAAACTGCAGCAATTTTCTTCAAAGCAACATCCCCACAAATATGCCCATATTGATCATTGATCTGTTTAAAATGATCAACATCCAAAACAAATAAAGCGCCTTTTTGATACATTTGCAACTGTTGATTGATTTTTAATTCGATTGTTCCACGATTATATATCCCTGTTAGCCAATCCTGTTCTACCATGACTCTCAATTGTCGATTTTCTTCTTCTAGTTTTTGCAGCTTTTCCATCTGCAACTCATAAACTTGTTCTGTTTCTTCTATCATAACTACATCATCCTTTAATACCATCCCTGTGTTTGTAAACGCATCCATTGCTAATTTCTATTATAAGGTATTTTTACATAATTGAAAATGGTAACTTTTAAGAATTTCTTGTTTTTTCCCTTAAAAAAAGCTCCGCTTTCTTAGGAAAACGAAGTTTTTTTAATTCTTATTTTACTTTTGCATCTAATGTATTATCTTTAACAACAACATCATGTGCGCCACCTTCTACGATACTTGTAGAAGATACCAATGTGATTTTAGCTTTTTCCTGAAGTTCTGGAATTGTCAATGCACCACAGTTACACATCGTGTGTTTAACTTTACTCAATGTCAAATCTACATTGTCTTTTAATGCTCCTGCATATGGAACGTAAGAATCTACACCTTCTACGAAAGAAAGTTTCTTACTTCCTCCCATATCATAACGCTGCCAGTTACGTGCACGAGCACTTCCCTCGCCCCAGTATTCTTTCATATATGTACCATTGATGGTAACTTTCTTTGTAGGAGATTCTTCAAATCTTGAGAAGTAACGTCCTAACATAACAAAGTCCGCTCCCATAGCAAGTGCTAAAGTAATGTGGTAATCATGTACAATACCACCATCACTACAGATTGGAATATAGATACCTGTTTCTTTAAAGTATTCATCACGTGCACGTGCTACATCAATGGTAGCTGTTGCCTGTCCGCGACCAATACCTTTTTGTTCACGAGTAATACAGATACTGCCTCCACCAATACCAATTTTAATAAAATCAGCACCAGCTTCTGCTAAGAATCTGAATCCTTCTGCATCTACAACGTTACCAGCGCCTACTTTTACACTATCACCGTATTTTTCACGGATCCATTTCAAAGTCAATGCCTGCCATTCACTAAATCCTTCACTAGAGTCAATACATAATACATCTGCGCCGGCTTCTACTAATGCAGGAACACGTGTTTCATAATCTCTTGTGTTAATACCTGCACCGACGATGTAGCGTTTCTGATCATCCAGCAATTCATTTGGATGCTCTTTATGAGAATCATAATCTTTACGGAAAACGAAAGATTTTAAATGACCGTTTTCATCAATAATTGGCAACTGATTTAATTTGTATTCCCAAATCAAGTTATTTGCTTCTGTTAATGACATACCATCTTTTCCTACAATCAGCTTTTCAAATGGTGTCATGAATTCACTGACTTTTGTTGTAGGATCCATTCGTGATACACGATAATCACGACTTGTTACGATACCAACCAGTTTGCCTTCTGGTGTGCCATCTTCTGTAACTGCCATTGTCGCATGTCCTGTTTCTTCTTTTAATGCCAATACATCAGCCAGTGTTGCATCTGGACGAATATTGGAATCACTGTAAACAAAGCCTGCTTTTGTTGCTTTAACACGAGCAACCATTGCTGCTTCATCTTCTACGCTCTGAGAACCATAGATGAAAGAGATTCCTCCTTCTCTTGCTAATGCACAAGCCATTTTTTCTCCTGATACAGACTGCATAATTGCAGATACCATAGGAATATTCAAAGATAATGCAGGTTCCTCGCCTTTCTTGAATTTAACTAATGGTGTTTTCAAAGACACGTTTGCTGGTGTACAATCTGCACTGGAATATCCAGGTACCAACAGGTACTCCGCAAATGTACGTGACGGTTCGTTAAAGTAATAAGCCATGTTATCTCTCCTTTTTGTTCTATAAACTTTCCTTAAATTGATATAATTATAAAGATTATCCCTCGTGAAGTCAAGGGACTTTGAAAATTTTTTCATTAAATCAGTTAAAAATTAAATGTTGTTCTGATTTTACTGATTATCCTATAGTCATTCTTCAACTAATACTTCTTTAAATCATATATCAGGCGCTTTCCTAAACTATATATAGGTTATTTTCGCAAATTGCAAAATAATTTAGGATTTTCGTACCTAAATTACGTATATGTATTAGTAGGAGGTAAATTCCAAATGGAAAATATATTTTCGTTTTGGGAGAGGAAAAGAATACATATGGATGCACTAGTACTACTAGTTGTGATCTTAACATTACTTTGTGTTATCCTAAAAAGATAAGCTAAGGTAATGTAAAATCATGTTCAGAAGCGGTCCTTATCACACTTTTGGAAAATCTGTACGAAAATCTTTTCCACTCTTGGGACCTCTTGTTTTAAAAAAGGAATGGATAACCGGCAAAGTAATCCATTCCTTTTCTGATGTCTTTCGACATCCACTCTTGGTGCCTTTATAATACTATAAAATGTTATCAACGTCAAGAGAAAATCATTTATATTTCAATGAATTTTAAGTCGTCATTCTAACCATCAATAGGTTATTTTCACAAATTGTAAAATAATTTAGGATTTTCGCACCTAAATTACGTATATGTATAGTAGGAGGTAAATTCCAAATGGAAAATATATTTTCGTTTTGGGAGAGGAAAAGAATACATATGGATGCACTAGTACTACTAGTTGTGATCTTAACATTACTTTGTGTTATCCTAAAAAGATAAGCTAAGGTAATGTAAAATCATGTTCAGAAGCGGTCCTTATCACACTTTTGGAAAATCTGCACGAAAATCTTTTCCACTCTTGGGACCTCTTGTATTAAAAAGGAATGGATCACCTCACCGTTATCCATTCCTTTTATGATGTCTTTCGACATCCACTCTTGGTGCCTATATAATACTATAAAATGTTATCAACGTCAAGTAAAAACAGACTTAAATTCTCAAAAAGGTTTAAGAACAATTCAACTCATAATCCTTTACTTTCTCTTTTTCTTCTTCACTTTTTTGCATATAGCTGTCACGGTAGAAAGAGAACCATAACTGTAAACACATGCAACACCAGATTACCGGCTCACAAATAATAACACCAAAGTAATCCAGCAACGGAATAAACAAGATTACAAAGACTATTTTTCCACAGAACTCAATCACACTGGATACAAGTGGTATTACTTTTCTACCTAGCCCCTGTAAAGAATTTCTCAGATTTAGCAAGATTCCTAACACTGCATAAAATGGAGCATTGATCATCAAATATAAAGACCCATTATCTAATACAGCTGCCTCATTAGAACCAGATATAAGCGCAACTAGTGGTCTGGCAAAAAAGAACATTAAGACAAGTGCTATTCCACCCCAGCAAATACTGATGATATTAGCTGTTTTTACTCCCTGACGAATTCGTTCCTTTTGATTTGCGCCTTTATTCTGTGATACAAAGGTAGATAATGCCATACAGAATGTAGAAGCTGGCATCATACAGAAAGAATTGATTTTTCTTGCGGTAGAATGACCTGCGATAATCAAATATCCAAATTTGTTAATCGCTGTTTGCAGGATTACAGTACCTGCTGATACAATTGCCATCATAAATCCCATAGAAAATCCTTGTCCTGCAAGCTCCTGATACATTTGTTTTCCTACATGAAAATGTTTTCTTTGTGGTATTAATAATGGTGCTTTGAAATAAATGTATACGAAACACAGCACTGCACTAATCGCCTGAGCAATGACTGTCGCAACTGCTGCACCCTGTACACCCATAGAAAACTGTGTAATAAACACGATATCCAAAACAACATTAATAGCACTGGATATAATCAAAAACACAAGTGGCATCACACTATTTCCAATTGCACGTAACAATCCTGCACACATATTGTACGCAAACATCACGCCCACAAAAATCGTTACGGTGAATATATAGGAATATGACTCTTCTATAATTTCAGGTGGTGTATTTAATAACTGTAATAATGGATATAAAAACAGTTTCGCAATGATCATAATCACGATGGTTAAAAATACCCCAATCACGATAGAACCTGCGACTGAACGTTTTATTGCATCTTCATCATTTGCTCCATAACAGCGGGCGGTGACAATGCTTAACCCATTGCCAACCCCTAATGCGAATCCTATCATCAGCTCATATATTGCTGAAGCAGAACCAATGGCCGCAAGTGAAGCATCTCCCAGATAATTTCCTACGATCATGGTATCCATCGTATTGTATAACTGCTGGAACACATTAGCGATAAAAATCGGAATCGCAAACAGTAACAGCGCTTTAAAAATATTGTCTTTTGTTAAATCTACTTGTAAATGAAACATACTACGCATCCCTTCTCTTTTTCCTATCTATGGTACACTTTTTTGTTTCATTTCGTCAATGATGTTTTTTCGATTGTACATAAGTTTCATAACTTTGTATCTTCTGCCTCCATGATATCTACTTTTCCAAACATTATCATGTTGCCTTGATCAATGATGATGCCGCCTTTTTCATAGATGCCATATACATCTTTTTGTTTTTCTTTTATTACAAGCTGCATGCTTTCTTTTTGTATCCTGGATGCTTGATAGTGTGGTTCTATTCCAAAACCTTTTAAACATCCTAAACCTTTTTCATACACAAATGATGGATAATCTTCATCTGGAGTAATGTGATATTCATCAAATTGCATCATTGCTCCTGCACTATATCCCATCATCACACCCTGATAATTTTTCAATAAAGATGTTAATTTAAATTCACGAATACGTTTCATCATGAGATCTGGTGCACCTCCGGTAAAAAACACGATACTGCTGTTCATAATCTTATTTTCCATCTCTATTTTACTGTCTGTGAAATAATTGACCCAATGAATTTGTTCACGTTTCAATCCATAGCGAAAGAATACATCGGTATTGCTTTTGTACCAGATGCCCTGTCCTGGTTTATATTGACGGTTCCAATCATCTAATGTCTTGGTATCATCAAAGAAGCTAAATGCCATCACACATACTTCATCCTGAGCAGATATATATTTTTTCAAAGCTGGATAACACCAGTTTTCATCAATCATACTGGTATTCATCAAAATATGTACACATTCCTTTTGATTCAGCCATGCTTTATCATCATGAATAAATGGTACACAACGTTTGATTTCGTCATGTTGAATCATGCCATATACACAAGGAAATGCGTGCCCTTTATGATCCTTCACAAAACGTATACGATTTCTTACTTTATCCATATCCACAACCAAAAAGATATATTCACGGGTATCTTTATAGAAAGCTGGTGCGAGGTAACGAAAACTGTTCCATGTCGCAAACTGGATATATCCTTTCGCCTTTATCTCTGATGTTCCATACGTTCCATTTTCTATTTCTTTTTCAAATGCTTCTTTTAAACAACAATGTATGATTTCCATTCTATAACCCCATTTCATCTTTATCATTATGCCATGATTCAATCCCTATCACAAGTAAATGTTTGACATCCTTTAAAAACCATGTTAAGCTGAATACAGACCAAAAGTCTGTATAGGAGAAAATTATGGCTAGATATGCACATCCAGAGAGAACAGTAGAAAATATCATCACAACTGCAACTGCCTTATTTCTTGAAAAAGGTTATGAACAAACCAGTATTCAGGATATATTAGATGCTTTGCATTTATCAAAAGGTGGCTTATATCATCATTTTGAATCTAAAGAAGCCATATTATCCGCAGTGATGGAGCATTGTAGTAAAGAATATCAGAAACAATTACACGATATCATAAATTCAATAGAAGCTGAGAATGGAAAAGCTAAATTAAAAGAATTATTACGTTATCTTGCCACGCATGCACAACGATATGGCTTTGAGAAAACAACAGCTATAGAAGCGAAAAATCCACATTTTGTGGTCAATGGTATGAGAAACTGTATGGAAGTTGATGCGCCCTTAATATCAAAATTTATTGAAGAAGGTATATCTGATGGTTCCATTCAAACAAGCGATCCTGATTTATGTGCAGAAGTATTCCTATTTCTTATTAACTATTGGATCAATCCTATCATCAATCCAGATGATTGTGACCAGATCAAACGGCGTTTATCATATTTAAAGCATATGATGGATCGTATTGGCTTTGATATTCTGGATGATGAATTAATGGAAGATATATGGCATGCCTATCAAAAAAATAATTAAAATATCTGCCTAAGCAGATTATTTTATACAGCAATACAGACCAATAGTCTGTAAGAAAGGAAGAACGCTGATGAAAAGAATGGATCCAATGGAAAAGACTAAAAAGGTATTACAAAAAACACAAGCTTTCAATAATCGTGTATGCACAAAAAGTAAAAAGATAAGCCACCCTTCAAAAGAGGTCATGGAGAAAGGTAATCATATTGGCGATATCATTGCTGGCGGATTGATTGTCGTTGGTGGTGTGCAGTTATGTTTTGGTTTCCCCTATTATGCTTTAGGTAGTAGTGGCATTGGAATTGTGACACTGATATCTCACAGAATATGTAAAAATCTAAATCACTAAGCGAAAAGGCAGAAAAATTATAATCATTCCTGCCTTTTTATATAACATGCTTGATAGATCATTTGCTTGATTTGTTGTGGGGATATGGAAATCGGGTTGATAGAAATATTTTTTTGTATCATCATTTCTATTAATCTATCTGCATCTTCTAACGTATGGATATAGTCGCTAAGTTGTGGATAATGAAACTGTTGTTGTATTTGTATGATCCAATTTATACAATCCATTTGGATGCGATCATTGATTTGATCATATCGACTTTTACATGTGCTGGCATTATACTGCATAATATATGGCAACAACATTCCTACACACATTCCATGATGTAATTGAGGAAACATCTCATGAATGCATCCCGCAAGTATATGATTGGCATGTAAATCATTTTCCATTGCAATTCCTGCATATAAACTTGCGAGTTGTAGCTGCATACGATCGTGTAATTCACCAAACAAGGCTGGTTTTAAATGTTTTGTTACCAACTGTATGGATGTAAGGGCACATTCATCAATAAATTCATCTGGCATCGTCATTGATTTTTTATTCGTATATGCCTCAATCGCATGCGCAAGAATATCCATGCTGCCATATAAAACCATGTCCACTGTTAATGATTTCATAAATTCACAATCTATCATCATAAAATCAGCACGAGCAGCTTTCTCAATGATACGATGTTTCCTACCGGTTCTATGATTCTTTACGACAATATTTTTACTAATTTCACTTCCTGTGCCAATGGTTGTCGGTATACAGATAAGTGGTATTGTTTTTTCAATATCATATGATTTATCATGTATAAAATTTAAAATATGTTGCTTTTGATCATACATCAAGGATACAGCTTTTCCAGTGTCTAGCACACTTCCTCCACCTATCGCAATCACACCATCACATTGATATTTTCGTGCTGTATATAATGCGTTCATAATCATATCATCATCAGGATCTTTTTCTATTTGATTATATTCGATATACGTAATATCTAGTGAAGATAATGCAGTTTGATAATATAGAGATCGTTGTATGGTTTTAGATATAAGTATCAACGCTTTTTGTATAGCATATTTATCTACGATATCCTGTAATTGATATAATGACTTATCTTGTATGACGATATCTGTCTGCTTGTAATGCTGAATCATTTCTTTTATGAAAACGATTGATCGTGACGATCAATCGTTATCTCCTAAATCTTCTCCATTGCTTGCGATTACTTTCTTATACCAATAGAAAGAATCTTTTTTATAACGTTTCAATGTTCCATTGCCATAATCATCCTGATCTACATAAATATATCCATATCGTTTACTCATTTCTGATGTACCAGCACTGATGATATCAATACATCCCCATGAAGTATAGCCAAACACATTTGCTCCATCATTGATTGCTTCTTTCATTTGGCGAATATGTTCACGCAGGTAGTCGATACGATAGGCATCATGAATCGTACCATCTTCATTTAATTGATCATATTCTCCCATTCCATTTTCTGCGATAAATATTGGTTTGTGATAACGATCCCATAATTCATTGATAATGATTCTAAATCCTATTGGATCTATCTGAAAGCCCCAGCTGGTTCTTTTTAGATGCTCATTAGGCACAACTGGGATACCGAAATCAGGTAAACCATTTGCACCGCCATTTCCATGCAAGGCACGTTCACTGACACTCATTGTGTAATAATAACTAAAGGAAATATAATCCACAGTATTATTTTTTAATATTTCTAAATCATTGGGCAACATTTCTATATGAATATTCTCTTTCTCCCACTCATTTAAGATATAGGTTGGATATTCTCCTTTGGATTGCACATCCACAAAGAAATAATTGTTGCGGTTTGCCTTTTGTGATAACAGATTGTCTATTGGTTTATTGGTTTCCGGATAGGTATGTGTAATTCCCAGCATACACCCTACCTGTACATCCTCTATGATTTCATGTGCAAGTTTTGTTGCTAAGGCACTTGCGATGAATTGATGATGAATGGCCTGATATTTTGCCTGTTTTTCATTTTCACATGTTTCAATAAAGACACCACCTGCGGTAAATGGCAAATTTAACATCATATTGATTTCATTGAACGTCATCCAGTATTTCACTTTATCTTTATATCGACGAAATACTGTTTCACAATATTTCAAATAAAAATCCACAGTTTTTCTATTCACCCATCCGTTATATTCCATTGCTAAATGTAATGGTGTTTCATAGTGTGATAAAGTAATCAATGGCTTGATACCATATTTTAAACATTCATCAAATACCTGATCATAAAACCGCAAACCTTCTTCATTTGGTGTTTCATCATCTCCATTTGGATAGATTCTTGCCCAGTTGATAGACATACGGAAAACTTTAAATCCCATTTCCGCAAGTAATGCGATATCTTCTTTATAGTGATGATAAAAATCAATTCCTCTACGTTTTGGATAATTACGAGTTTCTCGATTTCCTTTTAATATTTCTTCCACTTCGCATCTTGGAACAGTTTCCATATTCTTGCCTTTTGATTCTTCTTTTGTATAATATTGAACGACATCGGCAGTGCTATACCCTTTGCCGCCTTCCTTCCAGCCACCTTCCAACTGATTAGCAGCTGTTGCGCCACCCCATAAAAAATCTTTTGGGAATCCTTTTTCTTTCATAACGATAACCTCTTTCTTTTATGCTTGTGTTTCTTCCTTTTTTTCTTGTTTTGCAGCTTTATTTGCTGCGATGACAAATGGCAGATAAATAAGGGTTGCTACGGTGATTGCCAATATCTGAGATACAATAGATTGCCATGCACCGGATGTAGATAAGAATGCCTTAATTGGTTGTGGTGTTGCCCATCCTGCATCCAGCACTCCCGCAGGAACCAGTCCAAGGAAGATTTCCAATGCACCAATGGCAGTATTGACAAGTGGTGCCAGGACAAATGGAATCATTAAAATTGGATTTAATACGATTGGTAAACTAAATCATAGGTTCATTGATACAGAATAATCCAGGAATCAATGACATCTTTGCTACTTTAGAATAATCATCCTTTTTCCATTTATCCTTCATAAATTTAGCACAAATTAAAATGGCAATAATCAAACCTAATGTATTTCCTGTACCACCGATACAGCCAAAGTTTTCAAATAATGATTGCCATGTAAATGGATAAGGAGCACCTACAGTTGTCGCATGTGCAGCTGCAAAATCTAAGTTTACGATATTTGCTTCAGCGAACAATACTTTATAGATTGGTGATACTGTCGCAGTCCCATGGATACCAAAGCACCACAATAACATTGCCAAAAATTCTAAAATGAAGATGGTTGCCACATTGCCTCCCAGAGCAGTTAATGGTGTTTGAAGCATAGTATAGATCAAAGCGTTTAATCCATTAGGATCAATTTGTAATACGATAAAGTTCAAAATCGCACATACGACCAATACAATAATGATTGGAATTGTGACATTAAAGGATTTCGCAACTTCTGGTGGAACGGTATCCGGCATAGTGATACGAATCTTTTCAATACGTGCAAGCTTGGTAAAGCCCCATCCAACAATCAAACCGATAATGATGGCGATAAATAAACCATTTGCGCCAAAATAATTTGTAGAAAAATAGCTGCCGCTTTCTAAATTTTCAATTGGATAAAAAATGAAGAATGCAGTTAATGCAGTAATACCAGCTTTATTCCCCTCACCTTTGTATTCACGTGCCATATTTCTTGCGACAAGGAAAACAATGAATAAAGACATGACAGTATTGGTACCTGTCAACACGGAATTTAATACAGCCTGTGCCTGATCAATATTAGGGAACATTCCTACTAAGAATTGTCCAATAAAACCATTAGATGCGAATATTACATTGTTGATTACAACGACCAGCGAACCAGCAAGTGTAAATGGGAAAATCTGTAAGAATGCATCACGTATTGCGCAAATACCCTTCACATTCGCGATACGCATTGCGACTGGGATGAACCATCGATTCATGATGGCATCGAATGTTTTCATAACTTAATAATCCTCTCTTTCTGTGAATGAGATCCTGATCAGGGATCACGTCATGACGTATATATGTTATGATCAGTTTTTTACTGATGTATAACCTGATTGAATAAAACCTGCATCATCGGATTAATTTCTTTTAGTTCTTTATAAAAGATTCCATATTTGATGTTGCCTTGATGTTTATCGTAATACATATGTGTATCCTCACTTTTTTGTATAACGATACTGCCAAATACCGTATGCATCGTTATCGCATATTGGTTTGTTTTAAAATCACATTCCTCAAAACAAATGGATATATCTTTAGGATTCATATGTTTATGTTTTCTTAAATTTTTTAAATAATGGCGAATTGTCGCAATATCCGTTTCATCACAAAACAGTGATACTGCGATATATGGTAAATTCATCGAAACGTTGCCTGTTGTTAATATCAAATCAATATTTTCCATATTTACCTGATTTAATTTACTTGGTGGTAAGATTTCTTTTATCACAACATCTTGAAATGTGTTTTCTAATCTTGTTTTTAAGAGTTGCGCAGAACCTACACTTTGCCCTGTGACCAAGATTGCTTGAATCGTATGTAAATGTCGTTCAATTGCACTTTGAAAATATACCATGATATAAGCTACTTCTTCTTTTGATGGTTCTTTAATTTCATATCTTCTACTTGTCAGAATACAACTTAACTGTGTCAGATAGAATTCCAATGGATAACGTTTTTGTATTTCTTCCACCATCATGTTATTGATCTTAATATCATAGCGTAATCGATTAATCATTGGTTTGATATGAAAACGCAGATTCGAATGCAAATATACCTGATTAGAAAAATCAATACCAAACAGAATCGACATATGTTCGATCAGATATCTTGTATAGGCAAGTGTAAGGGAGTTTAGATCATTTGCTTTTGTATTACGCTCTACGATCTCAATTTCTTTTTTGCTTAAACCTCCACTGATCAAATGCCGATAAACATTTATCGCCTCAGCTTCTGTGATCTGTATATCGTATTGATGATTGATATTACGACATAATTTATTTGTAAATTCAAAATCTGTTTCATCAATCGCATCATCGTAATATACCAATTCTTTTACATCTTGTATGTAGTTGCCATGTTTGATTCTCAAAATCATTAACACAAGATACAAGAAGGCATTACTGTAATATGGTTCATTGATAATCTTTTTCGATACTGCTTCTATATGATTCATATTCTGTTCAAGAAATTCAATAATCGCTTCTATATCATCAACTTCCATATCATGAAATCTCTTAAATTTTTCACTTAAGTGTTGATAACGTTCAACTTCCATCACATGTTCATAAAGATAACGTTCCATATAATCAAGCAATGCTTTTCGTATGTTAATTTCACTTCCATGAATACATGTACCCTTTTTACTTTTTTCCATTGTAATATCATATCGTGTTAGTTTTTCAGATACGATATCCAAATCTTTCATAATAGAGCTGGCACTAACGAAATATAGATCTGAAAAATATTGAATGCTGTAATATGCATTGGGATTCCAAAGATACTGAAGATAAATTTCTGTTCTTCTATCCGATATACTGAGATATTCATCTTTTCCACTTTGTTCCTGTAATAGCTTATTTAATTCATTGATTTGATCATGTTTTAAATTTAAACGAATGCCACAATGTGGTTTTTTATCGACTTCTATATGAATGTCTGCCAGAGTTTTCATTAAAACATTTACATCATTAGAAACTGTCTTATAAGAAATCTGAAGCATATCTGCATATTCTTGCAAGGTCTTATAATCGTTTTCTTCAATCAATGATTTCAACAATACTTTTTGTCTTTCATTCAATTTCATTTTCATCAGCTCTTTCTTTACATCTTCATTATAGACGATTTTATGATTACCCGAAATAACAAAGCAATACCAGATTAATGTGGCAAAAATAGAATACACAGGTATATTTTCTCCATAAAAGAATAAAAAAAAGGAAGGATCTTTCATAAGAAACATTCTTCCAACTATATTAAGCAACTATTTTGTATTGTCAATCCTTTTATCTCGCTAATGAATATCTATACAATATCCATTTGCTTTTTCTAGTATTTCTTTCCAATTATATGGAAATCCATATTTTTTCTTATCAACTTTAGTCTTTTTAAATTCACTTAAAAGTCTGAAAATCAATCTTTTTCCTAAATCATGATTAGGATTAAGCAAAATAATAACATATATAAAATAAAAAGTTGAACTATTGTCTTTATCTGGATCATAAAACGGAGTTTTATATAACAACATTTTAATTGTATGTTTAACATCATACAATCTATGAAAATGACAACATTGATTTCTAAAGTAGGCGATAGCATGGTAGAAACTTTCAATATATGTATAACTAATATTTTTATAGGATTGCTTCACCATATTTTTTTTATCTTCATTCGTCATCATACTAAATAATTTCGAAACATTTCCAAATGATAATAATTCTATTACAACCCATAACGGCATATCGCCTCCATATTTAGTTTTGTGATGCTTAATAATTAGATTGTTAGGGTTATTATTTTTTAAATCTTCAATTTTCTTTAACAAATTTCTATGTTTATTTTTGGCTATTTCTTTAAAATTGCTATCATCCATATATCCATCAGCGCCATAAGCCAAAGAAAAATAATTTGCTAATCTTGTTTTAAAATAGACTTCTACATCATTAATAATTTCAATTATCATACCTCTTAAAACTTTATCAAATTTATAAATACTATATATTTGTTCAAAAGTGATATATTGATAAAAGATATCATTATTATCTACAAAGTTTATCCAATAACCACTTAGTCTATAGTAATTTTCCTTCTTTAACACTTTTAATGCATTGCTCTTATTCCCAACTTTCAATTTTTTATCTATCATTAAATGTTTTAATTGTGTTTCAAAAGTCAATGCTTCTTTCAACTTACTTTTTTCATCCTCCATATTATTCCCCCTTATCATTTTACAAAAAAGAGCTCCGGTGGTACGCATTGTTAAGAGGCGGCGGAGCTACTGTCAACATTATTATATGATGTTTTTATTTTTTTTGCACTTTATGTATAGTTTATTTTTGCTTTTAACATTATTTATAGTATTTATCTATTATTGCAATATTTAGAGGCCTTCTAAACACCATAAAAGGACAGGTACTCCCTGTCCTTCATTTCTTATAGATGTAATTGTGAATACAACTGGCAATACGTATCCGCACTGTGGTCCCAGCTCACGTCTGTGTCCATTGCATTGCGTACCAATGTCTTCCAGTCTTCTGGACGATCATAGTAAACGCTGATTGCATTGTACATAACCTGAATCATTTCATCAGAGTTATAATTTGTGAAACTGAATCCATTACCAGTCTTATCAAATTCATTGTATGGTGTAACCGTATCTTTTAATCCACCAGTTTCTCTTACAAGTGGTAAAGTACCATAACGCATACTAATCAATTGAGAAATACCACATGGTTCAAACAAAGATGGCATTAAGAACATGTCACAAGCTGCATAGATACGATGTGCCAAAGAATCATTGTATCCTTTATAGAATGCAATTTTTCCACGGTTTCCTGCTTCTAATTGTGCCATTTTTTCTTCAATGCTTGCCTCACCACTACCAAGTACAGCTAACTGAATTGGCATCTGACAAATTTCAGAAAGTTTTTCCATCATCAAGTAGAATCCCTTCTGCCATGTTAGTCGGGAAACGACCCCAACCAACATGACATCCGGATCTACTGTAAGACCTAATTCTTTTTGTAATGCTTCTTTGTTCAACGCTTTTGCTTTTTTCACATTGACCTTGTTGAAATTGTAAGGAACCTGTGGATCAGTCATAGGATTCCATGATTCAATATCAATTCCATTTGTAATGCCCCATAAATCATATTTACGGATATTCAATACCATTTCCAGATGTTCTCCGTACTGTGGTGTTAAAATTTCTTGTGAATATGTTGGAGATACCGTTGTGACTTTATCAGCGTATAGAATACCTGATTTCATAAAACTGATACCGCCATCATAACGTACGTTTCCATTGTCATAGATACGATAATCAAGACCTAAACAGCTATCCAGCATTTCCACGCCGAAGTTGCCCTGATAAGCCAGATTGTGAATCGTATATACATGACGAATGTTACGATAACGTTCATCAAAGCTGTGTCCTTCTTTACACATTGCAGGAATCATACCTGTGTGCCAGTCATGACTATGCATGATTTCAGGGAAGTAATTCAGCTGATTCAACATTTCAATAACAGCTTTCTGGAAGTAAGCAAAACGCTCACCATCATCCATATAGCCATACATGTTATCTCTTTCGAAATACCCTTTATGTTCTACAAAATAGAACTTTACATCTTTTACCATACTGCTCCAGATATTTACTGGTACTTCGTGGTAGGCAATAGAAACACTGTATTGTGCTTCTAACTGAAAATCCTGATGGTATTTTTCAGCAATTGGTCTATACAAAGGAAGGACTACGCGCACTTCATGTCCTTTGTTAGACAGTGCCTGCGGCAAAGAACCGATAACATCTGCAAGTCCACCACTCTTGATGAATGGAAGACCTTCGGCAGCAACCATTAATATTCTTGCCATTAGATTTTATCATTCCTTTTCACGTACATAGGCTTATCTGGCTGCGCAAGAATTTCTTTCTTACGTAAGATTCTAGCCTGTTTATCTACAACTACATTTTCAATATGAACATCTTCACCAATGACAGCACCAGGAAGAATGACACTGTTTTTCACAACTGCGCCTTTCTTAATGACACAACCACGTCCGATGACAGAGTTTACGACATCTCCTTCAATCAGACATCCATTGGATACCATGCTCTGTTTTACTTCTACACCTGAATAGTATTGTGCAGGACAAGAGTCGTTGGTACGTGTATAGATTGGCCAGTCTGGTTTAAACAGATCTAATACACGATCATAATCCAGAAGGTCCATATTTGCATTGAAGTAGCTGCGGAAATCATTAATACATGCTACATATCCACGGTGTGCTACACCACGAATATCTAATTCTGTACATTCATCATTTACGATATCTCTGAACCAGTATAAAGAACTAACATTGGCAGCCTTTTTCACAAGGTCCATAAATAATTCTTTGCTTAATACATATGTTTCAAGAGAAATTGCTCTTGATTTATAATTTCCACGGTTCTTATCAATTGAAAGAACACCCTTCTGCTTGTTTAAATTTAAAACGTCGCAATTGATAAATGCTTCTTTGGCATTATCAACGTTTTGATATAATACTGTAATATCAGCACCGCTTTCTACATGTGTATCCAGCAAATCACTGAAATCCTGACGATAAATCATATGAGGTGGTGTAATGATAACATATGGATAATTGACATTTTCAATAGCCAGCATGTTATTCATAAAAGAGTTGATATCTGTACTATACAGATCATTGACTCCATAGGATGGTAAAATATGCATCTTACCACGTTTTGAGTTAATATTGTAATGACGGCCTGTACCTAAGTGCTCAATCAGACTTCTTGGATTTGATTTTACAAACACTTTGATGTGGTTGACACCACTATTGCTCATATTACTTAATGGAAAGTCCACCAAACGATATCTTCCCAAAAAGCTGAATGCTGATAATGGACGATAGTCCTGCATTCCCTTGACAAATACATCAGGTCCTTCATAGTTTACAATTCCAAATGCGTTACACATAACTATTCACACCTCACTCTCTTGCTGATCAATTCAATATGTTCACTGTTTGGATCACCGACAACTGCACCTGCATCAACTTTCACACCTTCAGCAATAATTGCTCGGTTGATGACGGCACCTTCTCCAATTTCAACATCTGGCATCAATACAGAGTCGTTGATAACAGCTCCTTTTGATACTTCCACGTTTGTAAACAATACAGAATTGTTAATTTCACCATTGATCATACAGCCCTGATTGATATAAGCATTATCAATCTTAGCGTCTGGTCCAATGAAGTGAGGTATTGTAGCAACGTCTTCTGTGTAGATCTTCCAGTTAGGATCGTTCAAGTCAAGCTCGTTATTCTTTCCTAAAAGATCCATGTTTGCTTCCCACAGAGAATCAACAGTTCCTACATCTTTCCAATAACCTTTGAACTGGTAAGCAAATAAACGTTTGTTTTCATTCAGCATTGCTGGAATGATATCCTTACCAAAGTCATGGTTACTGTTTGGGTCATCCATATCTGCAACCAGCATTTTTCTCAGCTGTTTCCAGTTAAAGATGTAAATACCCATTGAAGCCAGATTACTCTTTGGATGTTCTGGTTTTTCTTCAAACTCAACAATGCGTCCTGTTTCATCCGTATTCATAATACCGAAACGGCTTGCCTCTTTCATAGGCACTGGCAGAACAGCAATCGTTGCGTCAGCATCACAAGCTTTGTGATGTGATAACATCTTGGAGTAATCCATTTTGTAGATATGATCTCCTGACAGTATCAATACGTAATCCGGATTGTGACTATCAATGAAATCGATATTTTGTGAAATTGCATCTGCGGTACCACGGTAAACATCAAATGCCGCTCCGTCTTTTTCACGAGGTGGCAATACATACACTCCACTATCTTTTGCGTCAAGTCCCCAACGCTGTCCTGCTGCTGCATAAGAGTTCAGTAAAACTGATTCATACTGCGTCAGCACACCAACAACGTTAATATTGGAGTTTGCACAATTGCTTAGTGGAAAGTCGATAATTCGATATTTCCCTCCATAGTACACTGCAGGTTTTGCAATCTTTTTGGTCAAGGCATATAGACGAGTACCTCGGCCTCCGGCCAGTATCATGGCCAACATGTTGTTTTGTCTCACAGTAAATCCCCCCTTAGGAATTTTCATCTATATATCTAGTATAATAACTTTTGTCACAAATTTCCAGCATTTTTTATATATTTTTAAACTTTTTGTATGCGTTTTCAAATTTGGGACTATTTTGCGGTGCACAAGCAAAAACATGCAAAAAAGTCAAGTTAAAATTTTATGTATTTTTCATGAAAATTTTTAACTTTTTATTTCCCGCATGTTCAGTATATTAACATAGTTTTCAAAATATTCCTTATTTTTTTCAAAGGAAATATCTGGAAAAGGTAAATTTTAGATAAAGTCATACATTTGTAACAAATCTTCTACAGTTGTGGACTTACGTTCCTCTCCTTCTAATACCTTTACAATTTTTCCTTCATTCAAAATGATAGTCTTATTTCCATATTCGAGTGCCTGACGCATATTGTGGGTAATCATCAGGGTTGTGATGTTATGTTCTTTTACTATTTTATCAGTGATCTCCATCACCTGTGTTGCGGTTTTAGGATCTAAAGCTGCTGTATGTTCATCTAGCAGCAACAGCTTTGGTGTCACAATGGTAGCCATTAATAATGTTAAGGCCTGCCGCTGTCCTCCTGACAATAAACCAACATTGGTCGTGATGCGCTCTTCTAATCCTAAATTCAACTCTTTTAATTTTTCAATAAAGAAAGAACGGTCGCCTTTTTTGATTGCACGTGATAACGTCGTACGTTTTCCACGACTGTAAGCCAGACCAAGATTTTCTTCAATCGTCATATTGGGAGCTGTTCCTTTTAAGGGATCCTGAAACAATCGACCGATTTTCTTAGCACGTTTATATTCTGGAAAAGAACTGATATCTTCACCATCTAATATAATACTGCCAGAATCATTTGGCAAAGAACCGCTGATGACATTCAATAACGTACTTTTTCCAGCGCCATTGGTACCCAATACACTGATGAAATCACCTTCCTCAACATGAAAGGAAACATGATCTAACGCTACTTTTTCATTAACTGTCCCCGGATAAAATGTTAGGCATAAATCTTTTAAATCAAGCATGTTTCTTCCCCCTTTTTCCAACCAGCTGAGGTAATGATATGGCAAGTGCCACAAGAATTGCACTGACTAATTTTAAATCCGTGCTGGCAATACCAATCTGCAAGGCTATCGTCAATATAAATCGATAAGCGATTGCGCCGACAATAACAGCCATAAAATGATATACAAGTGTCTTTTTGCGCAAGAAAGCTTCCCCAACAATGATGCTGGCAAGTCCTACGACCATCATGCCGATACCACCACTGACATCCGCAAAATTCTGATATTGTGCAAAGATGCCACCGCCAAGTGCCACGATCGCATTTGCTAAGGATAAACCCATGATTTTCATCATATCAGAATTGATACTGGAAGCTCTTACCATGGCTTCATTATCTCCTGTTGCACGTAGACTCATACCCAACTGTGTCTTTAAAAAGGCATATAATACAACTGCAAGCAATACTAAGATCAAACCAATCAAAACCGCTTTATGATAACGTCCAAGACCTTCAAAAGCAGTAAAAATCGTTGTTAAGCCAAAGGTAGAAATATTAGGTTTTCCTGCCATGATTTTTAAATTGACAGAGTATAAAGCAGTCATCGTCAAGATGCCCGCAAGAAGGGGCTGTATTTTGCCTTTTGTCTGTAAAAGACCTGTCACAATACCTGCCACTCCTCCTACGATAAATGCCATAAGAATGCCTAGATAAGGATGTCCTGCCACACAACAGATTACACTTGCGGCACAACCTGTGGTAAAACTTCCATCAATGGTTAAATCCGGGATATTTAAGATACGAAAGGAAATAAATACCCCAAAGGACATAATCGCAAAAATCATCCCCAACATGATTGCATCCATGATTACATCTAAACTCATAACTGCTCACCCTCTCTTGTTTGTATACGTTTATTCTTCGATCATGACTAAGTTTTTATCATTCTTCACTTCATCTGGAAGTGTGATCCCCAAGGTATCCATTGTCTTTTTATTTACATAGATATTTAAATTTGTATTGAATACTTTTACTGGGATATCTTCTACTTTTGTACCTTTTAAAATCTGATCTACCATCTTTGCTGTTTCCTGTCCAAGTTCTGTATAATTGATACCTACTGTCGCAAATCCACCATCTTTTACCATAGAATCAGCACCTGTGTATACTGGCACCTTTTTCTTATTTGCGGCTTCCACAAGTGGTGCCATAGAGCTTGCGACGGTGTTATCATTTGGTGCTAAAATAGCATCTACAGAATCTGTCAATACAGAAATAGCACTCTGTAATTCTGAAATATTTGTTCCACTGCCTTCGACTAATTCAATATTGTTTTCTTTACAATATGCTTTGGCTTTTTCAAGGTTAGTTACTGAATTGGGTTCACCGGGATTGTATAAGAAGCCCAGTTTTTTCATTTTTGGATCAATCTTTTGTGCTAAAGCAATGATCTGATCAATTTGAATTTCATCACTTGTTCCTGTGATATTTTTATCAGGTTTTTCCACATTTGTCATTAACTTAGAACCTACAGGATCACTGACTGCCGCAAATACAATAGGAATATCTTTGCTGTAGTTTGCTGCTGCTGTCGCTGTTGGCGTAGCAATTGCTACAATGACATCTGATTTATTTCCGGCAAATGTTGACATGATAGAATTAGCTGTTGTTGGATCATTTCCAGCATCTTTGAAATCATATGCAATGTTTTCGCCTTCTTTATATCCTAATCTTTCCATCTCCGCTTTGAATGAATCACGAATTTCATTCAGACTTGTATGCTCCACAATCTGTGCTACAGATACAAGTGGTTTTTTCTCATCCTTATTACTGCTACATCCTGCTAATACACCTGCACACATCATGCATGCCATTAAAGTTTTTACTGTTTTTTTCATTTTCAATTTCCTCTCTTTCATCATTGTGTTGTTTGTTTTTTATTTGTTTTATTGGCTTACGCCATCGCCATTCTCCTGTGTTTAACACAATGACCACCTCCCTTTTGTTATAAAAAAAGCACCCGTCCAAAAGTCTTTTGACTTCAGGACAGATGCTGTATCTTCATCTGCGGTACCACCTGATTTGATGTTTTCCTTATTTTAAAACATCCTCTCATTCAAAATGCTATCACATTTCTAGCCCTTTAACGCGAGCACACGTCTTGGATACTAAGCATTTGCTTTTCCCCTCGCCCTCCAAAGTCCATTTACAAGCCTGCATCTCTATCATGATTCCACCATCCATGACTCTCTATCAGCGCACAACATGTTTTATCTCTTTGTCGTAGGTTTCTTCTAATTTACACCGATTTTTCTTTTATGTCAACCCAAAATTGAAAATTTTATCATTTATTTTGTGAAAATTATTTCAGTCAATCTTTCCATTTCCATGCAGCCTGGCCAGCGCCTGCTTCAAAATGATACTTCACAATACCTAAATCTATTTTTGAATATTTCCCTGATAATGCCTTTACACTTACACAATGATCTTGATGAAGTGTAAATTGAAATTGTTGTTTATTCATCGCAGTTGGTGCTATCTGTACACATCGCATACCATCTAAAAACCATGATGGCATCTTAGTTTCTGCCACACAAAGTTCTTCTATTGGTTTTGATTTATGAGGTTTTCCACTTTCTTTGCCATAACCGATGGCTATGACACAACATAATTGTTCATCATCATGTATGGGAATATGTTTCCTTTGAAAACTGCCTGCCACCCAGCAGGTATCAAGTCCTAATGCGATGGCCTGACATACGATTTTTTCACCATAATAGCCACAGTTTTCTTCCAGTTTCTCACCTGGTTTTCCTATCAATGCGATATAGTTTTCAACATTTGAAAACCTTCCAAAATGCGTAAAAAAGCTTTGAAATGCCTTTGGCTCCTGAAGATACATACGTATATGTAAACCACTTTCTTTATTACAGGCTTCTATCATTTGTCTTAGTTTTCTTATGGTATCCTGATCAATAACCTCTTTTGAATATTTTCTTATCGCATGGCGCTTTTGTAAGATTGCTGCTTCATTCATCATTTTTTCCACAGTTTCTTTCCTCTTCGCTCATTTCATTCATCAGCTTTTCCACATGCTGTATCAAATCAGTAAAACGTTTCCAGTTTGCTTCCTTGCCACTCATATGATAGAAATTTTTTGTGCCAATAGAATACATTTCCACAATACCCGCTTCCTTCAACACCTTTAAATGATGAGATACCGCAGGTCTGGAAAGGTGAGTTTCCTGCGCAATATCATTCACACGCATGCCTTCAAAATGACACATCAAACTTATCATGATCAGTTGACGGTTTTCATCTCCCATCGCAGTAAATGCTGTTCGACAATTCGCAAATTCCTTTGCGAGCTGTTTCATTTTTTCTTTGCTGTCCTGCATTTGATCACATCCTTATCCCTTGTATTATACAGGATATTTCATACTTTTGCGCATTGGTAAAGCAAATCAAGACGAAAGAAAAAGCATGGTAAGTTCCCATGCTATTTTCTTAATTGATATCCTTTTTCGAATTCTTCTTTTGTATGATCTTTGATCCAGAATCCAAAATGGGCACCATATTTACCTTTTTGATCAGCACCAGCTGTTTTTATACGACCTGTTGGCTGTTCTATGCCTGCAATCTTACAATCAAAAAGAATCTCCTGTCCATCCATCACGTCCACAAGATCACCTTCCTGAAAGCTTCCCTGTACAACCTCTACGCCTAATACACAGGAGCCATCTTTCATAGCGAAACAATCTTCTATAATCGCAACAGGTGCTTGTTTTATCACTGGTTTTTTATAAAATAACGTCTTATAAAAGGGTTCTATATTTTTCACTACATTCATTGAAAAATCATCGTGCAGTGGCACAAAATAAATTGGAAATCCTTTTCTATAAGGCATTGCGGCTTTTGCTAACTGATCAAATACTGTTGTTTGATCTCCACAATGATCCACAATGAGCAGCCAGCTTTCTTCAGCATTTCGCACCATAAACTGTAAATAGATTGCATGCACATCTTTTATTCTTTTCGCAGCTTTTTTTAATGCCTGTACCATTTCATTGGGATCGTCTTTTGGCTGTCCATAAGTTATCGTTTCATCTTTTTCTACACGTTCTTTTTGCACAGGTGTTCTTGCGTCTAATTGCTGTTTCAGATTTGCAATCAGATCTTTTGTGAACAGTTTATTTTCATGAAATGGATTGATCACAAAACCACTTGCGTTTCCATCTTCCTTTAAAACCAAGGAAGCATAATCATCAAAATGCATCACAACAGTTTGTTGTTGTGCAACATCCTGCCATTTCTTTAATTCCTTCCAATCTGTAAATGCCAAAAAGAAGCTTTCATTATTAGAATTAGAAATCATCGCAAATTGAATGATCGTAGATTCCTTTAATGTAACAGTACCATTTTCATCTGGTTTTTCTTTGATATCCATCATTACAGGACATAAAAAATCTGCCTTCATGACCTCATCAATCATATGATTTAAATCTTCCAGGCTTTGCGTTTCATCATAGTGTTTCATTGCCTCCACTAAGGTAGGATTGGTAACTGGTTTTTGTATATCCATAATGTTCTCCTTATTTATGATATGGATTATGATGCTGAATCATATATCCTCTGTAAATCTGTTCTAATACTAGGACTCTGGTCATTTGATGTGTAAATGTCAAATCACTTAGTTTCCAGCGATAATCCGCACGTTTTACAACATCTTTTGATGGTCCCAAACTACCGGCTATAACAAATGTGATATTAGGACTTTGATAGATCTGTATAGATTCTAGTTTCTTCGCAAAGGCGATGCTATCAATCATTTCTCCCCATAAATCTAATAAGATCACATATTCTCCATCTTTGATTTTGCTTAACAGACGTTCGCCTTCTTTATCCTTTACGATTTCATTTTCCGCCTCACTATTGCTTTGTGGGGCGTTTTCATCTGGCACTTCTATAATTTCCAGTTTTGTGAAAGGACGAAGACGTTTTTCATATTCTTCAATCTGCATTCGCAGAGCTTTTTCTTTTAACTTACCTACTGCCACTATTTTTATCATATACTTACTCCTAACACGGTGAGTGGATGATGCATATATTTTCGTTTTAACGTGTGAAAGATACGATGAGCAATCAACACTTCCATCACACTGGAAAAGGTATCCACAGCATTCACAACCCATGCCTCTCTACAGGTTGGGGGAATAATCGTCAATGGCCACATATGTTTTCGTATGATTTCTGCTTCTTTTGCATTGATATTAAAATCACGTAATGCATTATGATATGCGAAATTCGCATGACGAAAGCCATGCCATTTATGCCATTTTTCTTTTTCATGCCAGTCATACAGGAAATAATCATGTAATAATGCCCCTGTAATCAGACTTTTTTCATCACTGTGCAAGTGTAGATGACAATTCATCGCATAACTGTAATAAGCAACCAAAATGCTGTGTGTCAGCGTTGAAATATCACCATGCTGTGTATAACTTTGCATCTGTTTTAAAGATGCCTGTGACAGCAGTTCTTCCACTGTGGTTTTAAAAAAATGTAATTGTTCCTGTTTCATCTCATCACCTGGGTATGTTATATCACAATTTTTGTAAAACTGCCATATTTTCACTTCTTACTTTTTCTTCTTTTTTCCAAGCAAAGCTGCTGCCGCAATGGAAACAACCCCTGCCACAGCTAATGTACTTTTATATGCTTTTTCTTCCAGCTTCATGATTTTATCTTTTGTTTCCGTGTTTTTTATTTCCTTTGGTTTATGAATTACACGAACTGGTGTTTGATAGCTTTCCACCATACAGGAAGCCATTGCTCTTAAATCATCGTAAGATGTACAATTATTTTCTTCCATAATCGCCTGGACAGCATCTTTTTGCTGCTTCGTTAAATCTTCAGGATTTGGTTTCTTTTTCGCATATGTTTTGATAAAACTAATAATATTTTTATAAAACAATTTTGCCTGAGATAACATTTCTTCATATGTATGTGTTCCCTGCATCAACAACTGTTGATTTATTGCCTTTTTTTCATCCTCAGACATTGCATTCCAATCTTCTTCTCCTGACAGAATAATGGAATAGTTTTCTGCACTGACTTCTTGAAAAGCACCATTCTGATCACTCATATAAAGACTTATAAATTCCTGTAACATATATTCTACTTCTTTAGCATCCAGGATAAAATCTTCATATATTTTACAATCATGATTTAATAATATTTGATCAATGATTTCTTTTTCCATCTTTGACATGCGTTTCCAATAGCTTCTTCCAAGCATGATCTGTTCATAATTATGAATATCAATTTCTGAATAGATTTCTCTATCTTGATTGGATACATACACTTTAACAAATGATTTTGTGGAGCTATCCAGCATTTGCGCAACATTCAACAGCTGTTCATATGGCTGATTGAGCTTTGCGTTAATTGCTTCTTTTGTGCGAAGGGATAATAAATTCCAATCAATCTCCCCAGATAATATCTTCTGATAATTGGATGCATCCACACTGAAGTAACATCTTCCATCCTCACCAATCATATGTGATGATAAAAAAGTTTCCACTGTTTTTGATAAACTGTTTGCTTCAGATAGCATTTGTTCATAAGTACTGCCACCATTTGCCTGTAAGATTGCATTTACAGCTGCTTTTATTTCATCTTCCATACCTTCATATGCAGATTTTCCCAGCATGATTTGTTCATATTGATTGGCGCAGACCTCCTGATATATATTTTCTTCATCATCCATGAGATATGTATGCATAAAAACATCCGTTTTTGATTTTAAACGTTTTGCTTCCGCCAACATCTGATCATAGCTTTTGCTTTGTGCTGCCAGCAAGATACCATTGGCAATTGTCTTTTTATCTGCACTCATATAATTCCAGATATTTTCCCCTGATAAAATTGTCATAAAATTAGAGGAAGTGATATCTTGAAAAGGATGTCCATGATGATCTTTGGCGTAGCGATTAATGAATGCTACCGTCTGATTCAACGATGCAACTGCATCCTCTTTTTTCTGCTTGGTTTTCATGAAAACTCACCTTCCCTCATTTTTGTTTATATGGTCTATACCATTATATTGTTTGAAAGGCAACTTTGCAAGCGTTTTTGATAAATGTTTACTATTTTCATTTCATTTACATCTTATGTCAATCACAACCACAAAAATTATCATACCACGATAACAAAAAGCTTACACGATAGCTCGTATATCAATTTTATTTTTTACAATTTGATAAATGAAAGCTCTCATCTAAGTGCTGTTTGATTTCTTCATCACTGAGTGTTTCATCAAGTACCAGTGTGATCCAGTTTTTTTTGTTCATATGATAAGCTGGATAATATCCTGGTTTATTTAAAAGTTCTTCTAATTGCTCTGGTTTTATTTTTACATCTAAAATTTCTATTTCTTTATCTTCATTCATAATTTTTGATGCATGGATATTTAGAATAATACCATACCATTTTTGATTTTGTGTATTACGAAACACGCCATGTCCAGGATATTTTTTCCACAAAAACTCTGGTGTTGTTCCATAGGTTTCTTTCAGATATACAGCGATTCTATTTGACTGATTTCCTATAAATGGCTGTGCATCGTAACAATTTGTTACAATATCATATAGAATTTCAAAATATGCTTCTCTCATTTTTGACACAAATTCTCCCGTTTGTTGTTTGATCCGATGATTGACATATTCTTCTCCACTTTCCATATCATATAGTTTTCCACTTAAATTTCCTTCCTCATCAACATGAATTTCCACATTGAAAACATCCATCATGATGGTGTGATATATGTATTGTCCTACTTGTTTTTCAAAACCATATGCGATTAGCTTATGGAAATTACAACGTGCTCTTCTGGTTACTTCATTTTCCATCTGTGTCAACTCCTAATGCTTATATTATATCGTATAAACATAATTTCTGTATATGCAAGAAAGACCTGCCTATTCGACAGGTCTGATTCATTAAGCATCTTTCATGGAATCTAAAATACCATCTACCAAAGCATCCATTTCATTACGATTTGCATCGTTCATACTGGATACAAAGGATAATTCTTCATTCAGAATACTCATCTGTTTCATTTCATCTAAGCATTCTTTCATTAAGCTGCCAGATTTTGGTGCCCAAGAACCATTTTCAATGATACCCACCACACGTTTTTGAACATTTAGTGCTTTCATATCCATAAGGAAATTATGCATAACCGGATAGATACCTAAATTATATGTCACGCTGGCTAATACTAGATGACTGTATTTAAAGGTTTCAGAAATCAGCTGAGATACGTGTGTATTTGATACATCATAAAGTGCTACATTGTGCATACCTTTTTCCACAAGTTTTGTGGCTAACACATGAGCGGCATTTTCAGTATTTCCATACATAGAAGCATAGGCAATTAATACACCTTTTTCTTCTGGTTCATATGTGCTCCAGTGTTGATATTTATCAAGGATATATCCTAAATCATTACGCCATACCGGTCCATGAAGCGGACAAATCATCTTGATATCGATCGTCGCAGCTTTTTTCAATAATGCCTGTACATGTGCACCATATTTCCCAACAATATTGGTATAGTAGCGTCTAGCATCATCAATCCAATCACGATCAAAGTTCACTTCATCATTGAACAGCTTGCCATCTAAGGCACCGAATGAGCCAAAGGCATCGGCAGAGAATAATACCCCATTGGTAATATCAAAGCTTACCATGGCTTCTGGCCAGTGTACCATAGGTGCTTCTACGAATGTAATCGTATGTGTACCAAAACATCTGGTATCGCCTTCTTTTACTTCTTCCATTTTTTCCACATCAAAGCCAAACTGGCGCATTAACAGGAAGCCTTTTTCTGTAGAAATCACGGTAACATTTGGATAACGCAACAGGATTTCTTCTATACTTGCCGCATGGTCTGGTTCCATATGATTAATAATCAGATAATCCAGATCTCGTCCTTTTAATACAGCTGCTACATTTTCTAAGAACTGGCGCCCAATAGACCAATCAACTGTATCAAACAGCACTGTTTTTTCATCCAAAAGAAGATAGGAGTTATAGGAAACACCTCTTGGAATTGGATGAATATTTTCAAATAACGCAAGTCGATGGTCATTTCCACCTACCCAATATAAATCATCACATACTTTTCTTACGCATTCCATTGATTTTTCCTCCTACTCTTCTATAAACTGGCCTTTTGCTTCCCCACATTCTGGGCAAATCCAGTCTTCCGGCAATTGTTCAAATGGTGTACCTGGTGCGATATCTGCTTCTGGATCACCTAACATTGCATCATATTCATATCCACATCCATTGCAAACATGCAGTTTGTATGGCAATGCATCTTTTTTGATAAATGGTTTCTTCATTTTTACCATTGGTGGTGCTGCCTTCTTTGGTTTACCATTATCTAATGCAGCAGTTAATAATGGCAGAATTTCATTGACATCTCCAACAATACCATAATCGGCATTCTTGAAGATTGGTGCATTTTTATTGGTATTGATTGCCACAATGGTTGTCGCATCTTTGATACCTTTTAAATGCTGACTGGCACCTGAGATACCACATGCGATATACAGATTGCCACTGAATTTTTGTCCTGACATACCCACATAACGATCAATTGGCACATATTTTAATGTTTCCGCAACTGGTCTTGATGATCCAATTGCTGCACCTGCCTGTTTTGCCAGTGCTTCAATTAATTTCATATTTTCTTTTGATCCAATACCTTTTCCGGCACTGACAACACGTTCTGCCTGTGTAATTGGTGTATCTAGTGGAATACCAACTGTGAAATCATAGCCATCAGCTTTTAATGATTCCACTAATTTTGCTACTTTTTCTTCTGCACTGCCATCTTTAAAAATCATTTTCTTACGCATACCAGTAATGCCTGTTGGAGCTGCTTTTGTGGCAGCACGATCTTTCTTTTTAGGTTTACCTAAGATATGTGATGCGATAACCACACGCTGGATTTCATTGGTACCTTCATAAATTGTACAGATTTTTGCATCACGATATGCACGTTCTACTTCCATACCCTTCAGATATCCACTGCCTCCAAATACCTGTAATGCATCATTGACAACCTCTAAACAGATATCAGAAGCATATTGTTTTGCCATGGCAGATTCCATACCATATGGTTCATGATGTTCTTTTAATTCTGCGGCGCTATATACTAAGAATCTTGCACAGCGAAGCTTGGTAGCCATATCCGCAATCTTAAAGGAAATGATTTGTTGCTGAGCAATTGGTTTACCGAACTGTTCACGTTCTTTCGCATATTCTACTGCATGCTCAAATGCACCCTGCGCAATACCTAATGCCTGAGATGCGATACCAATACGTCCTCCATCCAAAGTTGCCATTGCAATTTTAAAGCCCTGACCTTCTTTACCAAGTAGGTTTTCTTTTGGTACCTTTACATCATTGAAGATCAATTCTGCTGTTGAAGATGAACGAATGCCCATCTTGTCATAGTGATCGCCAAATGTAAATCCTTCCCAGCCTTTTTCCACAATAAAAGCGCTGATTCCCTTTGTGCCGATATTTGGTGTCGTAACCGCAAATACCACATACGTATCGGCTTTTGGTGCATTGGTGATAAAGATTTTATTACCATTCAAGATATAATGATCACCCTGTAATACAGCTGTTGTTTCTGTACCGCCAGCATCACTTCCAGCGTTTGGTTCTGTTAAACCAAAAGCACCAATTTTTTCACCTTTGGCAAGTGGTACTAGATATTTTTGTTTTTGTTCTTCTGTACCAAACGCAAAGATTGGCCAGCTTCCTAATGATACATGGGCAGATAGGATAACCCCTGTGCCACCATCTACACGACTCAATTCTTCTACTGCAATTGCATAACTTCCAACATCTAAGCCAGCTCCTCCATATTCTTTAGGATATGGAATACCCATTAGACCCATTTTGCCAAGTTTTTTGATTGCTTCCGTAGGAAATTCATTTTCCTTATCCAGCATAAATGCGATTGGTTTCACTTCTGTTTCCGCAAACTCACGGATTTTGGCACGTAATTCTTCCTGTTGTTGTGTTGTTACATAATTCATCAACGTATACCTCCTCTTTTTACCTTAACCTATGATGACGATGTTCTTTCAGCTACTCGCTTTTTAGGTTCTATGCCTCTTACACCGATAGGATAACATACATGTAAGCGCTTATACAACTGAAACGCTCATAATTCTTAAAACTTTTCTAAGAATTGTTTTTATGTTTATAAAAAAGAAAATACCCGTCATATAAACGGGTATCATTCATCATATCGACCTCGATTTTCTAAATCTTTTTCTTGTATTGATTTTATCATATCAATTACTTGTGAATCTTCTTGTGGATTAAATAAATATTTTGAGATAATGGTTGGTATCGCAATGAATGCTGAAATCAAGCTTATGATAGCCACAACAACAGGAACTACTACATCTGATATATGTGCTACATCAACTTTTGATGTTAAAAATATAAGAAATAAATTAAGCATAATTGCTACAAAAATCATTCCTCTTGTAGTTAATGCATAAAATTTCCATTTGTATTTTTCTTTTTCTTTCTGTCGATCTACATATATAGAGTAAAAGTCTTTTAATAAATTGGTATAGATTTCATCACGTTTTTTCAATTGTGTTTTGTTAGCATCTTTAAATTCATCATCCTTTACTACTCGCTGTTGATCTTCTATATCATTAAGAATTTTCTGTGTTAAATCAAAATCAGAATCGCTATTATCTTGCTTTTCGTTCTTTCCCTTATTAATTTTAATCGCCGCCTAACATGGAACATGTAGTTCTTCACAGATCTTTAATTCACGTATTCTTTGATTTGCTTTTTTTACGGTAACATCAAAATTATTTCTAACGAATTCTATAAGATCTTCTTTTGAGGTTTTTTTATTGACTAAATCACGATCTTCTTTAAATTTTGTACACAAAGGTATAATTAATTCTTTTGGCATTAAAAAACATCTTGCGAAAGCTTCTGCTTCTTGCTCTTGTTGATTATTTGCTAAATTTTCATAATCTCTATGTGCAAACTGTAAAGTTCCTTTTTTATGAAGAAATGCATGAGCATATTCATGTGCTACAATGAATCGACTTTGTGGTTTTTCTTTACCTTTTTTTATTGCAATAACTTTTAACGGCTTCTCCTCATTTGTTTCATCCACTAATAAAATACCAGTGATACTATCAGGAAGATCTGCTCTGATAATCTCAAAGCCTTGATTTACCAAATAGCTGGATATATCAATATCAGGTTCCATTTGTTTTTTAGATACTCTTTCCTGCCAAGCCATTTCATTATATAATTCAAGCTTCTTTTCATCAATTGAAAATGATTCATTTTCCTGCTTTTTCATGAAATCACCCCTTCTCATCTTATGCATATTTTTACACATATATGTACTCTTTTTTTTGATTATACCATTTTATCACAATTAAAACAATGAGATGATATAATTATTTATAATTTTTTGTGCAGTTATTTCACTTTATAATCATCACTTCTTGTTCAAGTGCTTTTTTATGCTTTAAAATCGCATCCATTACATCATGAAAGATCGCCAAATCTTCACGATCTCGTGCTTTTTCTATCTTATCAAGATAGGCTTCATCCACACTTCTTGCATATTTCAAATATTTTTCATAAATATCAAGTGACATATGATAAGGCTTTAGATTAGGAAATACTTCCTCTTTTAATCGTGCAAACATCAAAAATCCACCTAAATCGATATCGGAGGATAGATAGATTTCTCCATGAAATCCTTCCCGCATACATTCATATAATTGTTTTCTAACAGGACTAAAATGACCACCTGCAAATACGATTGCTTCATCTGGTCGTTTTTCTTTGATACGGCTATAATAATTCGCTTTATTTTCAATCAGCACCAAACGCTTTGCCTGTATTTCCATATGTTCGATATCAGAAAGCATATCTCCATTTAGGATAAACCCTTTTTGAAATGGGGTTGTATCAACATGAGTGCCATCCTTTAAATAGAGTTGAATAGGCGCACACCATGCAAATTCCTCTGGATATAATTGAAATCCAAGACTGCGAAATATCTCACTTTCCCGCATTTCATAATCATCTGCTTTTGCCATGAGATAATTAGGTTCATATCGATGAATCAGTGATAAGAAGCTACTTTTTAGTTCATTTTCAAAGTACTTGGTATCATGAAAGAGAGCATTGGACATCGCACGCATAAAGTTATTTTGCCCTTCATCAATATAGACAAGTACCATAAAAAGCTGTTTGATATGCTCCATATCTTTTCCCACATATTTATGCAAAGTACCATTTTTCACAAGATATGCTTGTTCATCCTGAATAAATGATTGTATCCATGGAGTTTTTATCTTTTCCTGATAGTCATGAAGTAATTGTGATAATTGTTGCGCTTCATCATTTTTCGATTGTTTACCATAGTATTCCTGATAGATATCAGATACACGCTCCAGATTTAATATGATGGTTTTCATATGGTTGGTATGCTCTTGATCATACACAATTTGAATATATCCTTTAGTTTGCAGCTCTTCCATATCCGCATTGATTTCTTCCACACTATCAAAATCCTGTACATCATATGCATGATAGCTTTTCAAATGAAACATGATTCGACGCTTACTGTTATCTTTATTGGGATTGGCATGCGCACTGTTTTCGTACTTCTGAATCAGTTTATCCAATAACTGCTTCTGATGCTTGCTCATGTATTGCCTCTTTCTGGGTCCATTTGGTTACCGTAGATACACGTTGATGGTTACGTTCATCACTTGTCGCAATCAATGTCATATCCGCTACTCTGCTTAAATTTGAAATCTTATCAGTTGGTGTAACAATGATTGCCTGAAAGCCTAAAGACTTCAATAGATTGATACATTCCTCAATTCGCTCATTATCCATCTTATCAAAGGCCTCATCAAATACAGCTAACTGTAAGCCACCTGCTGGTCCATCATAAACACTAAATAATGATACCAAAACAGCCACATAAAATGGTGTTTGTGTTTCTCCACCTGAACTTGATCCGATGGTCTTTCCTAAAGAGTTCCCATTCTCTAGAATATCAAATTTCAGATAAGTCGTAAAGCGTGATAACATCTTCACTTCTTTTTCTAATTCATGATATGCCTTAGGATCATTTAAAGATGATAATGCGGATATTTTATCAAATAATTCCCGTATTAATTCTTCATTTTCTTCATACACATGCGTATTTAATAAGTTATGACCATTTAATTCTTTGTTGGTAATCAGATTATAGTATTCACGATAATCTTCGTTACAGGTACAAACGAATTCATATTGAGAGCGGCCAAACTGATGACGTTTGATAGAACGATTCAATCGGTCGATTTGCATTTTTACATTTTCAATCTTACTGTTTAAGGCATTAAAGAAATTATTTTGGAAACATTCATATGCTTTCTGTTCAGCAAGATGACATTTCTCTATATATCCTTCTACCACATTCTGCGCAAATTTCTCATATTCTCGTTCATAATCTTCACTCGCAAAGGATGGATCTAAATGAATGCGAAACATCAGATTATATTGTTCCTTTTGGCTCTTTAATTCCATCTGATCAATACCTAAAGAATTTTCCAAATGCTTATACTGACTATCTATCTGTTGTTTTCTTTGTATCATTTTATCCAGTTCTTTAATATTAGCGATACTATCAGGGATACCATAAACTGGTTTTTCACTCTGTTTCAAACGTTCTTCTAATTCCTGCATACGTTTGTTATCGCTGGTAATTTCTTTTTCTAGTTGTTTGGCATTGCTTCCCTGTTCTACCTGGATACCATAAATACGATTTCTTTCTTTTTGCGTAGCCTTAATTTGTTCATCAATATCCATGAGTTCCTGTAAAGACTGTGGCGTCATCGCATCTTTCAGCTCTTTCATTTCTTTTTCCAAAGCATTCATTTGTTCGGCCTTTGTCATAGCGGCTTCTACTTGACGGATAAAGTCATCATTGATGACATGCGCAATATGAATATCCTTCACGATATCATAAAGCTGTTGTAGTTGTGCTTCGTGTTGTTGGTTTTCTTTTATTTCACGTTCTACTTCAATCAATTGTTTTTCAAGGGAATCCGCCCCAATAAATGGGATTTTATAATGGTTGGGATTCATATGAGAAATCGCATAGCCACTATACAACATACAATCTGGTGTAATGCTGGTGTGATATTTACGAATATCTGCTTCCTTTTCACAACATGCGACTCTTCCCAACAAGTATTTCACATACGGCTTTAAATCTTCACAATCGACTTCCACATGATCATATAAGGTGGTTGTATCTAAGTCAGGCCCTGGTTTTGCTTTAGCCTGATCGACAATGGAATATGTATGAATATCCAGTTCATTTTTCATAGAACGATATAAACGATAGGCATCCATAAAGTATGCTTCATCCACAATTAAATTTAATTTTTGATTACGGATGTATCCTTCAATGGCATTTCGCCATGTTTCATCTTTGATGGTAATATGGTCTGCCAATATGGTTACTGAAATTTCTTTTTGATGCATCATGCGTAAACGTTTTTGTAATTCTTCTTTGAATAAAAGAAGTTGTTTGGGATATGGTTTCTTTCCATTTTCCAGCTTTTGTTTCTTCACAAGCAATTCTTTCATTTCTTCCTGTTGTTTTACCAATGCATTTTTCAGATTACTTCTACAATTTACAACATGTTCATCTATGTTTTGCAGATTTTCATAAAGTGTCTTATATTCATCTAAATCAAAACGTTCCAGATGTTCCACCTGATTGATGGACTTTCTGACCATTAAACGCTGTGTTGATGAAATCCCTTCCTCTAATGCAAGCAGCTCCTCATCTTCAATATCTTCTAAAGTTTCCAGCTGTTCATCCAGATCTTTACCCTTCTGGATTAACTGCTCACTCACAACACTGACATCCTCATGGTGAATATCCCATTGATTCTGACAGTTTTGAATCTTACGTTCCAAAATATTCGCAGCATTGTCTTTACGTTTATCTTTTAATTCTTCCAGCTGTTTTTCTACTGCTTCATATTCTGCAACACTTTGTGCACGTTGTTGTTTTAGTGTCTGAAATTCTTCATTGTGTTGATGATAAGATGCAACCACCTGTTCATGCTCCAATACCATCATTTGATAGTTTATGGCTTGTTGTTCTATCGCTAAAGTATCAAAGCGTTCTTTATCTTGCAGGATATCCATATATTTATCATGAATGATCTGTAGTTGTTCCTTCTTAGATTGTACGGTTTCTAATTGTTCCTTCATCTGGCGATAATCCTGAATTTCTTCCTGCATTTCTTCCAGATTTAAATCTTCTTCTTCCTGACAGATATTTTTCACGATAAACTCTGATATATTCATCATTGGTGTATAGGCAACTGCCATTTTAAATACATCAAAGAAACGTTCATCTTTGATCATCATACGTTGTTTAAAGTAATTACGATAATCGGTGTTGGTCGTAAACATACGACATCCTCGATCAGAAAAGCTGTCTAAAAACTTTTTCATGCGGCGAATATCATAAACCCGTTTTTCATGATCCAGCAATCCATCGCTTTCCACAAATTCATGCTCTGGAATTGGATGATTCATCATATAGAAACGATAATCCATTTCATTTCTTGTGGCACCTTCGCAATTAAAGACGATACCAAAACAATATGCCTGGCCTTTTTCATCTTCAAATTGCATACAAAGATGAGAACTGAAGAAGCCTTTATCTCGTTTATAGGTACCGTTTTTATACTTTCCTTTCAGATATCCCATTAAATCACGTGTGGTTTTATCATTGGCGGATTTATTAAATAAAGATTTATCTGTTTTTCCTAATATGACGATCTGCATCGCATCAATCAGCGCAGATTTTCCTTCACCGGTTTTTCCACTTAAAAATACGATATCATCAAAATCTAACATGACTTTCTCATAGTACAGCCAGTTAATCAACAGCATTTTCTTCAGTTTCATCTTCATCACCTTCTTCCTCGTTATGGATATTCTTTAAGATATGATCTATATGCTCTGGAGTTAATACACAAGTGATATATGGTAAAACCCATAGATATTCCTCTTCCTCAACGTGATATCGCTGTACCACATTCAATCTTTGTAACGTCATGATCGCAGAAGAAATCATGGTAGAAGATGGTTTTGAGGACACAAGCGCAAATACATCCACCAACAATCGAAGCAGTTCATTGGTCGTGATACGTATCGTTAAGGAGGCATCTAATTCCAGCATTTTTTCTTCATAATAATTACGTAAAATCAATAGGAACATCGTTTCCAACATATTCAACTGATATTTACATGCACAGTCTTCCCGCTCATTTGTGATATAAATCATCCCCATATAGGAAGAACGATCTTTTTGAAGGATCCATCCTGCATATCGTAAATATTCATCAAAGTATTCCCAATGATCTGAAATAAATGTATAGTCCTCATTGCGTTCTTTTTTCTCAAAATTCTTGATTTTATTGTACTGATAAACACAATTTTCAGCTAATAAAATATTCACGATACGTGAAAATTCTTCACGTTGATTTTCCATTAATGTTTCTACTTTCATGAATCGCCCTTCTTTCTTATTAATAGATTTGGATAGTGGAAGTTGCCTTCTTCAATACCTTGTGTTTCATTTGGTAGAAGTGTAGCCTCTATATCCATCTTTCGATCTCGTCCATAGACATAAATCAGAATAGATCGTATATAATCATCCATATCTTTTACTCCGATATCCTTTAATTTACCGGCGGACTGGTCTTTTAATTTTTCTTTATAATAAGCCGCCACTTTTTCTTTTGTGAAGCGTTCATAACGATCTAAGCCTATTTTTTCTTCCAGCTGGCTTTGATCAGGTGTTTCTTCATCAAAGGTGAAACGCATGATATCTTCGCTTTGTTTACGTTTGCGTTTGGCGAAGGAATACACCTCATTCTTTGGTATATATTGTGTCTTTTGAATATTCATGGTCTGTGAAAGGATCTCTGTGGTTTTTTGTGGTTCTTCCTTCATATGATGAATCAGTTCCACAAGTTTTCCTTTTAAACCCTGATCACTATTACATAAATACATAATTTTCTGTTTCGCAAGTCGTCGATAACTTGCGTCACTATTCACTAATTGAGCTGTCAGATTTTCCACAATATTTAAATCGTTATACATCGCATATAACATAGACTCAATTGATTTTTTCGCATGATCACGGCCATTTACACGATAATGACTGGTGGCACTGTCAATGATTTTTTCCTTTAATGTTTCATCATGAAGCAGTGTTTCCAATATATTGGCAACTGGATTTTTAAAACGTTTTAAACTATCCTCTACAAGTGTTGGGAACACATATCCTTCCACAATATCCCCATAGTATACATCAAAGAAATCATGATATATTTTCGTCGATACTTTTTTCACCTGAATGGCATAATAATCACGGATTCTAGCATTGGTCTGTTCAAGTGTTAAGATTAGCTCTTTAAAATCCGCATAGGCATTACGGATATGCTGATAGCTGTCCTCAATTTTCATTGGATCTT
The DNA here is from genome assembly GCA_014337235.1 of [Eubacterium] hominis. Lineage (GTDB taxonomy): Bacteria > Bacillota_I > Bacilli_A > Erysipelotrichales > Erysipelotrichaceae > Hoskinsella > Hoskinsella hominis. The sequence goes on from CP060636.1 coordinate 276,104, forward strand.
CCATATCTTTTAAAGACGCATGAATACGAATCATATATCCAATCTGTTCACGCTCTTTGATAATATCATTCACAAATGTGATAAATACGCGGCTGTGATAAGGCAAAGACACCATTTTCTTCATCGTATCCATATGTAAATCTACATTGATCCAGCCATGTTTTTCAAAAAGGCGCAATAAAAATTGGATATCTTTTCCATACGTATCCTTTTCCTGCCTAAGTTCTGTTTCTATTTGCGCGTACTCTTCTTCCTCTTTAAAATCTAACGATATTTCACGGTCTTTCACGTATTCTTCTAATAAATCCACAAGCAGGGAACGTTCCATACTCATCGTTTGATTTCGATATATACAATCATGGATTTCTAACAATAAATCCACATACCTATCTTTATTTTTTGACACCAGTATCGTAAAAAAAGATGCATCCATCTTTTCAAATAGTGACATAACTTCACCTCCGATAAACCTCGTCCTTTTATTTTACATGAATACTTGAAAAATATCCATAAAGAATTACCTGTTTCATTATGACTTACTCCTTTAATTAAGAAAATATTGATTATGAATGAAATATAAAGTATCATAAATAATTTATGACAAAGATATAAACTCATCTAACACCAAAACCATCACAATCAAAAAAAGAAGTATGTTCTTGAAATAGAAACCATACTTCCTTCTTTTTACTCTAATGTTACTTTAATTTCTTTTTCCTTACCACTTCGATTAATGGTCAGGGTTGCTTCATCGCCAACATTTTTACTATATAAAAGCGTACGGAATGTTTTGAAATCGGTACAAGCTTTGCCATCAAATTTCACTAAGACATCCCCACTCTTTATACCTGATTTACTTGCTGGTGAGCCTGATGTTACTTTCATGATATACAAGCCACTGTCAATATCTTTATCGATATCAAAATAGCTGCGTTCAAAGCTTGTTAACTGGGCAATTTCCTGTACAGAAATACCCAGAATAGGACGAATAACTTTACCTTCCTTTTCTAACTGGGTAATGACAGGCAATACTTCATTGATTGGTAGCGCAAAGCCAAAGCCTTCCACTTCCTCAGCACTGATTTTCATAGAATTGATACCAATCAGTTCCCCTGCCATATTGATGAGTGGACCTCCACTGTTGCCGGGATTGATGGCTGCATCTGTTTGTAGAACGGATACATCAAAGTCTGCGACACCATTGTTATCGGTATCTACCTCCATGTGACGATCTACACCGGAAATTAAGCCACCAGAAACACTTCCTTGATATTCGATTCCAAGAGGACTTCCCATCGCAATGACGTATTCCCCTTTTTTCACCAACGAGCTATCTGCCATCGTAAAGGCTTCCGCATCAAAATCAACTGTGACCTTCAATAATGCCAAATCCATGACTTCATCCAGTCCTTTGATTTCTGCTTTTATTTCTTTCCCATTCGCAAATGTGACAATTGCGCCATCTCCATCAGAAACTACATGGTTGTTGGTAATAATATATACATCTTTTCCATCAACCCGATAGATTGCGCCACTACCACTTCCGATGGAACGATTGCGAAGTGTTGCTGTTACAGTCACAACCTTGTTTTCACATTTTTGTACAAGCTCCGTTACATCATTATTGATTTCCACTCTTGCTTGTTGTACATTCCCCTGTGTTGTGGTTGTCTGAATCTGATTACTACTTTTATCTGTGGAAACTCGATACAGCTGGATACTGATCACAATATTCCAGCCCAACAACATGACTACCAAAAATGTTAGTGTTTTTTTCATGCTTATTTCGCACCCTTTCCTCCAACATAAATAGAAAACTGATCTGCAGGATATAACTTCATCTGATCATGATGGATTTGTTTTTTATCCAAATGAGATATCAGTGTATTTAATGCCAGCTCCCGTGTATTTCCTTCTTGAGAAATATGAGCTAGTATAATTTCTTTGGTGTTGTTTCCAATCACATCACATAAAACATTCGCACTGTCATCGTTGCATAAATGCCCATAGTCATTGATGATTCGCTGTTTGATATATACAGGGCGATTGGTTTGCATCAACATCTCTATATCATGATTACTTTCAAATATATAATAATCAGCGTCCTTGATATAATCTTTTACTTCTTCTTTAATATACCCCGTATCGGTCACATAAACCATTTTTTCATTCTCACATTCTATCACATAACCAACGGTTCCTTCACAATCATGACTCATTGGTAAAACAGTAATGTGGAAATCTTTGATATCCAGTGTATCATAAGGGGCAATCCCATGAAGATGCTCTGTTTCAATATTTTGTGTTGCGTAAGTATGAATATCGTTGAACATCTTCATCTGGGATACATGATCACTGTGTGTATGTGTAATCAATATCGCATCAGACTGGGTGGGATCATATTGAATGCGTTCAAAGCATCCTTTCAGATATCGTTTGGTCGTGCCACAGTCGATGACGATTTTTGTGTCGTTATGTTTAATCAGGCAGCAGTTTCCTTTGGAGCCACTGGCCAATAATGCAAATTTCATAAGGTAACCAACTTTCTAAATCTTCGCCATGTTGAAAAATGCGGAAATGTTTTTTTGAAATGCCAGCTGGATTCTGGCAGTTGCCCCATTACGATGCTTGGCGATTTCCACATCGGTAGGCTCTGTCACATTTTCAGCCGCTTCATTTTTGTCTTTATTGTAGTATTCTTCACGGTATAAAAACATAACGATATCGGCATCCTGCTCGATGGCTCCGGATTCACGAAGGTCTGACAGCATTGGATGTTTATCAGGTCTTGTTTCTACACTACGTGATAACTGTGATAATGATATAACGGGACATTCCATCTCTCTGGCAAGCCCTTTTAAAGAACGTGAAATTTCTGAGATTTCCTGTTGACGATTATCCGATCCACCTCTGCCGCTTCCTGATATCAGCTGAAGGTAGTCAATGACCACAAGATCCAGACCATGTTCGCTTTTTAATTTACGACATTTAGAGAATATCTCAGATATTTTGATATTACTGGAATCATCGATAAACAGTTTACATGCCATCAGTTCGTTGGCAGATTCATTCAGTTTATTAAATTCTTCATCCAGAATGTTCCCACTTCGAAGTTTACTGGATTCGACCGCACTTTTTGCGCTTAATATACGTTTCATCAAGGCTTCCGCAGGCATTTCCAGTGAGAATACCGCAATCGCACCTGGATTATAGAAGGATGCATTTAACGCCAAGTTTAACGCAAATGCAGTTTTTCCCATCGCAGGACGGGCCGCTAAAATAATCAAATCACCACGCTGAAAACCATTGGTCAATCGATCTAGGTCATCATAGCCGGTTTTGATTCCAGTTACACGATTATCTGAAGAACGAAGTTTGATCAATTCCTGCATTACACCACTGATGACATCACGGCTGCTTTTGAAATCCGTTGCTTTACGGCTTCTTGTGACATTTAATATTTCACGTTCCGCATTATCCATGATAACATCAAGGCTTTCACTGGTATCAAAACTGTCTTCCGCAATCACCTGTGCTGTTTCAATTAAGCGTCGTAAATGGGCACGGCTTTTAATCATTTCAATATAGTAAACACTATTGGTACTAGAGATCGCTGTATCACTTAATTTGATGATATAATCAGCACCTCCGACTAAATTCAATTGATCTGTATCTTGTAAACGGGTAATGACGGTCGTTACATCCACCGGTTTTCCCATATCCACAATATCTAACATACAACGAAAGATTCTCTGGTGGATATCCAGATAGAAATCCTCTGCCACAAGTCCTTGATCATACACGACACCCGCGACATTGGGATACACCATCATGGCGCCTAATATGGATTGTTCCGCCTCATTACTGTGTGGCAGTTCTTTACTCATGGTTTCCTCCTATCCATTGACATGAACACGAATCACACCAATGACTTTGTTTTTATATAAATCAACTTTTACATCGGTATATCCTAAATTAGAAATTGGTTCATTGTCGATAACTTTACGTTTTTCTACTTTGATACCATATTTATCATGCAACTGGGCTACAATCTGTTTTGTGGATACACTTCCAAAAACTCTGCCGCCTTCTCCGGTTTTTACATGGAATTCTAAAACGATTTTACTTAATTCTTTTTTTAGTTCTTCAGCCTCTGATTCCAGCTGTTTTTCTTTTAAATCATGTTGAAGGTTCTCTTCATCTAAGATTTCCATACTTTTCTTTGTGGCCAAAACAGCCAGTTTTTTGTTTAACAGGAAGTTTCTGCCATAGCCATCACTGACCTCAACAATATCTCCTTTTTTACCAACCTTTTTTACATCACTTAGTAGTATTACTTTCATCTGTTGTATCCTCCTTGTTTTCTTCTATATATTCATCAATCATTGCGCGTAGTTCATCATCTACTGCCGCAACACTAGTATCATCACGTTGTAATGCCGCAGCAGAGAAATGTCCACCACCATGCATTTTTTCCATAATGACCTGCACATTGATTTCACCTTTACTGCGTGCAGAAACAGCAACTTTGTTATCTTTGATATTGGCAATGACAAAGCTTGCCTCAATACCTTTGATATTTAATAAAGAATCCGCCGCCTGGGACATCATGGTACGATCTTCTATCGTATTGTCATTAACAGCCGCAATAATCATATTTCCACGATATTTTTCAGACCAGTTCATAATAGAGGTTTTTGCTTCAAAATCATCATAGTCCTCTTTTAACATGTTTTCGGCTTTCATACTGTCTGCGCCAATCTTTTTCAGATAAGCAACGGCTTCAAAGGTACGACTTCCTGTACGCATTCTAAAGCGATTGGTATCAACCAAGATACCATTATACATAATCGTAGCTTCACTTTCTGATATATTCACCTTATTTGTCTGATATGGCAAAAGCTCTGTTGCAAGTTCACTTACAGAACTGGCACTGGTTTCCACATAGACAAGAAGTGGGTTTCCAATAAAATCTTCACTTCGACGATGATGGTCAATCACAATAATACGTTTTGCGGACATGACAGTCATTGGTGCTCCGGTTTGTTTTGGATTATGATGATCCACCGCAATGACCAGATCGCCATCTCCAATCAATTTTGTGGCTTCTTCATCTTCGATAAAACGATGACGAGAATCTAATTCATCTTCCAAAGCAGTAAACGCTTCTTTCAACTGTGGCTCCATACCACCGCTTTTACTAACCACATAACATTCTTTTCCATAAGCACTTGCGATACGTGACATACATAATGCACTGCCCATACAGTCAAAATCCATATTGGAATGTCCAACCACAAATACACGTTTACTTTCCATTATTGCTTCTTTGATTGCCTGTGCCATAACACGTACACGCACTTTACTACGTTTTTCACTTGCTTCACTATTACCGCCAAAGTATTTGACACTTTCTCCATATTTCTTAACAGCAGCCTGATCTCCACCACGACTTTGTGCAAGCTCCAGCAAATCATTTACCATAGTATCTAATAACTGATAATCATCTGTACCACGAGCAAATGACATACTTAATGTGATGGATACATCAATTTCTTCTGCATTTTTTCTTATTGTATTTAATATTGAAAAACGATCTTTTACAACCTGCGCAAAAATCCGTTCATTTAAAATAACCAAAAAACGATCACTTCTCAAACGACGAATAAACATGCCGTATTTATTTGCCCATTCCACACATGGCTGACGCAGCTGTAAGTTGATTTGTGCCATTTTGCCTTCATCCACATACTGCTGGATTTCCATATAGTTATCCAATTGTAATAAACCAGCCACAACACCATCAGATTCAAAGCGTTTTTTCAATACAGCATATTCTGTAATATCACGGACATACAATACCTGCGCATTTTCTTTTCGGGTAATTTCATATACATGATCATCATCCGTTGCGGTAATCACATCTACATCACCAGTAAACAAATCCGTAATTTCCGCAATCCAGCTGGAAAGTTTTTTTCCAACGACATCAATTTTTCTTTCTTCCAAAAAGTCATTGATCCATGTGGCATTATATTGTTCATCATAGGTAATGATTCCTACTTCACCAAATAACAATGCATCTTTAGCATCATGCCCTAAAATTCTTGAGATATCAATATCTCGTTGTTCTCTATCCTTTTGAAATTTTACCATGATCCAGACGATAATAGCGATATTCAACACTAACATTACTACCATTGGCACCATATTGATATCATTAAACCCTACGGAATATAACGATATCAATGCCAGAATCTGTAATATCACAATAATAGCGATTTGTACCTTAAAATTTTCTAAGCGATCCATGTAATAACACCTCACTCATTTTCTGTTTCAAATCTAATAACATATCCAATACGCCAATGCATGCCACTACAAAATTCACGTATGGAACAAATATAGCAATCATGACAAGAAACACAGCAGCACGTTTACGAAGCAATACAATCAACCACATCAGGGCCAATACACCATAGCCAATCGCAAACACCATTGCACATAGATAACATGCGAACAGAACATTTAAAAGTTCTTGGTTTAATTTTATCACATTTTGCATATAAAATAGTAGCCAAATAACAATTATTATGAATCCTATGATTTTTGGCACCTTTAATTCATAAAGTGGTTTCATTGGGCGCACCTTAATTTTAAAGCGTTTTAACATTACATTGCCCAGCATATGAATACACATCGTTTGTAGAATACTCATTAGTAATGTTGATAAAATACTGATGATGGATATGACTTTTGCGATATTAAAGCCAACATCCAAGTGAAACATGGATAATAACATATTGGCAATTTCTACATCTTCCGATGGATCATATCCAAAAATAGAGGCAAATAAAACAAAAGTGATCAAATAAGAAAACAGTGTAAAAAGAAACGTCCAGAACATCAGCGTTCCATTCTTCCATTCTTTTCTTATCCCACCGCCATAAACCATACCAGTTACAATACAGCTGAACATATAAAAGATAGTGGTAGGCACACTTAGCATAAAGCTTAAAATCAACATACAGACACTTGGCACCATTGCATTCTTTACACCATACTTTGCGGTATAAATTAAAATAGGGAATGTCAAAATCCAATACATCATATATTCAATCATTCCAGCCAGCTGACGATTAATAAAAAGCATCAATCCTACAATTGCCACCATCATGGCCCCTTCGGTTATTTTTCTGGTATCGTTTTTCATAAGAACCTCCTAATTATGACAAAAACCTCCACCCGTTTGACAAGTGGAGGTAATCTATTCTTATTCGCTTACGTAAGGCAATAAAGCCATCTGGCGAGCACGTTTGATTGCTGTAGCCAGCATTCTCTGATATTTAGCACGTGTACCTGTAACACGTCTTGGAATGATTTTTCCGTTTGCGCTAATAAAACGTTTTAATAATTCAACGTCTTTGTAATCGATAGTTTCAATATGGTTCTTTGTAAAGTAACATACTTTTTTACGTCCCATACGCTGTTTTTTGAATGCCATAGAAATATCTCCTTTCTTTAGAATGGTAAATCATCACTTGCGATATCAAGTGTATCGCTTGATGCAAAATCACTGGAATAAGATGACTGTGAACTTGATGTATCTGGTTCATAACCCTGGTTGTTTGCATTGTAATCAGGTGTATATCCAGCTTGTGCATTGTTTGCACTTGCAGATTTGCTTTCCAGAAACTGTACGCTGTCAGCAACTACTTCAGTAACATATACACGTTTTCCTGTCTGGTCATCATAGCTGCGTGTCTGGATTCTTCCTTCCACTCCAACTAGACTTCCTTTATGAAGGTATTGTGCCATTAAATCAGCAACTTTATTCCATGCTACGCAATTGATAAAATCGGCTGTTGGCTGACCTTCGGTTTTTATACGGCGATCACATGCAACGGTAAAGGATACCACAGATGCTCCTGAGCCGGTTTTTCTTAAGATTGGGTCTTTTGTAAGACGTCCAACCAAAACGACACGATTGATCATAGTCTATCTCTCCTTTATCGAGCGATTATTCTTCGCCTTCAGTTTTGATGATCATATAACGTACGATGCTGTGGTTGATACGAGCCAAACGATCGAATTCTTTGATTCCTTCGTTGTTAGCTGTAACGTTCATTACAACATAGTAACCTTTTTTCATGTGATTGATTTCATATGCGAACTCTTTTACACCCCATTCGTCAACCTTATCGATTGATCCTTCGTGGTCTGTAATGATCTTGTGTAAGCCATTCATAACTTCGTTACGAGCTGCTTCTTCCAAAGATGCGTTCACAATGTACATGATTTCGTATTTTTTCATTCTGTACACCTCCTCATGGTCTTCGGCCCTATTTCCTGAATAGAGCGGGGAGTAGAGATTTCTACCCATTTATATATTTTATCATTTGGTTCCGGCAAAGTAAAGTTCTTTTTTATTTTTTTGACAATCTTATCCAAAGTACATCTTATGATTCATATTTTTCAATCACACATGAATGTTTTTTTGTTTCTTTATCATAATTGATACCTACTAACAACAGATTATCTAAATATTTTTCTAATCCAAAAAAATATTTCTTTTCTTTGATTTGTTTGATTGCGGTATCTGCATCTTGATTATACTTTAGTTCTATGATCATCGCTGGTTTATCATATCGTGGAATGAACACGACATCCGCAAACCCTTTTCCACTTGGAAATTCTCTTACCATTGTATAATCATTTCGAGCCATGATATATGCTAAATAAATCGTATAAGCGAGTGCGTTTTCATCATTATATTGTAAGATACTGGTTTCTAAATGCGCTTTTTCTATATATTCTGCGACTTGTTCCCCATCACATGCATAGGTTGCCTGTAATAGATTCATGGAGTTTTTTAACGATTCACTAACTGCATTCCAATTAGAATCTTCTATAGAATTGATAAATGATTCTACTACTTCATTATTGGGAATATATACTTCACTTGTTCTTTTATCATATCCTAAATATCCCAAATGAACTAACAATGTAAATACATCATCTTTAGACTTGAAAGTTGTCATATCATTTTGAAATTTACTCGCATTGATGATTACTCTTTTTCTTGCCAATAGTTTAATGATATCATCTTTTAATCCATCAAAATTCATATCAATATACACTTTTAAAGACTCATATGTTTCCGTGGAAGTCCAATAATTAGAGAAGTCATGATCTAATAAGGAACATACGACAGAGCGTGGCGACAACACAGATACTTCTTCATTTAAACGATACCCATCATACCACGCTTTCATTTCTTCAAAACTTGCCTGGTGTTCTTTACATAGCATTTCTACTTCTTCTTCTGTGAATCCCATGAATTTTTCTATAGGTTTTGGTTTGACCATGGAGATTTCTTTAAACATATTTAACGCACTATGTGTGCCATATTTTTTGATTGGTAAAATACCTGTCATATAAACTAGTGAAACATATTGTTGGCCTTTCCATATAAGACGCAAATAATCTAAGTATTTTTCTTGTGCCTTTTTATTATTTACTTCTCCTCTAAAAATGCAATCCCATTCATCCACAATAAAAATAAACGTTTCTTCTCTAGCTAAGAAGATATCAGACAAAACATAATATAGCTCATTTTTATTTAAATAATCAACATCAGGAAACGCTTTCACTAACTCTCTACTTATTGATATATTAATATTTTTAATCATGTCATCAATATCAGGAGTCAAACTATAAAACTGCTGCATATCCATATATATAACGTGATGTTTATTTAAATGTTCTTCATAATCTTGGCATTCTGAAATCTTTAAATCATCAAACAATTCATGTGAATTACATTCTTTAGAATAATAAGCAACTAACATATCTGCGTCAGTTGATTTACCAAATCTTCGTGGTCTAGATATACATGTATATTGATCTGATGTATTAATGATGCTATTTGTATATTCTATAAGTAAAGATTTATCCACATAGATTTTACTATTTCGCGCTTTTTTAAAATTGAAATTTTTCGTATTCAAATACATTCCCATAAGAACACCACACTTTCTTTTCTTATTGTACCACAAAAAATTATAAAACACCTCTATCAAATGAGATACTTATGAACTTTTTTTAGATAGAAAAAAGCGAATATTACATTCGCCTAATCACTTAATATCATCTAAAAGTCTATTATATTTATTCATTGCATTAGGATCTATTTCAGCGCGTGCCATTATTCGTTCATATAAATAATCTGGTAATGTACCCATATATAGCATCCCTTCAAATTCATTCATCTGTGAGACTTTTTCATATGCATCAAGTTCTTCTTTTGTGATAGGATTCTCGATTTCAAATGCCTTTTGATAGATATCCTGTATAGAAATAGATGCATCAAATTCTGCTCTTCGAATATGTAATATATCTAATATATCTTTTAAATAGAAATACAGCAAATCATCCCGCATACTGATTGATTTAGGTTTTGGATGATCTTCTAATAATTCACATAAAATACGATCTACTGCATTTGCACGTTCTTCTGGAGAAGTTCCTTCTAATTTTCTACATTCTTTTATTGTTTTCCCCTTGATGATAAGGTAACACACGTTTTCAATGCTTTCTTTTTTAAAAGCCTTAAAAGAAACAAATGAAAGCTTCCATTTATCTTTTCCTTTTGGCCGTGTTACAAGTTCTTCATGTATTGGTTTAAGCGATAATGCTTCCACCTTGATGGATGACATATCTATATCTTTGATTTCATATGTATCATCAATGAATTCTAAACATTTGTTATCGTTTACATTTGGACATTCTTTTGATAAATGTCGTTGTAATACTTCAAAGATCAAATCTAGTGTTTCTGCATAACAAGTTTCAAGAGCTTCATCTACTAAAGCAATACCTCTATATTCCTCATACTTCATCACGATGAGATTTTCTTTGCCTAGAGCCACAATGATGCCATCTTTTAAATATTCTGGATTGAGATATGTATGTTGAAAATCACTATGCCATACCCTCTGTATATTTTCTATGCTCTTACTGATGATGGCGAATGGTAAAGTTTTGTTATGAAACCATACCCAGCAGCCATCATTTAAATTTGGTATATGAACCAGAAGATCACTGTCTTTATCCATGATTTCTTCTAGTACCATGTGCATTCCCGTAGTTATACGAAAGCTAATATTATTGGTGAAATCCATAACATCATCTCTATCTTCATCCTCTTCAAAGCAATCCATTGATTCATCTTTAAAAAGTTCTAACATATCCAGATTGGAATATTCATGATTAGATTGCTCATTTTTTAACATATCTGTTTTTTTCATTTATGCTTACCTCATATATCTTTCTATAGACCAAATACTTGATAGATTTTATCTTCCTCAATCTGGCGTTCGCTTTTATCACCAGCATGTTCCAGCATCACTTCTACTTTATTCTGTAATGTCACATTGATAAAACGATTCACATCAATTCCTCTTAGTTCAAAGAACAAGAATGGATTTTCATCAAATTGTACCGCAATGCCATATAACACTGCCGCAACATGTTTACACATCAATGCCCAATTGGGACAGCTGCAATCATAATTGATTTCTTGAGGGGAAGGAAATAATCCATCCTCTCCTAAGAATAAAGCTTTTAATTCATCTGGAAAGTTTCCATTGATCAGCTCTTCCAAATTTTCAATTTCTTCTCCACATGCCTGAATGATTTTTTGACATTGCGCTTCTTTTAAAGGACTGATACGAATTTCTACTTTATATGGTGTTTTCCTTGAGCCTTGTACACGGGCATTGATTTTACCTTCTTGTATTTGTAAATCAATGACTGTGCCACTTTTTACATAACGTTTTCCTCGATCAATGCGGTTTGCATAATCGGCATATCGTTCCAGATTATTACACCATGCCTGTCCCCACCAGCTGTTTGCGATTTTCCTACCTTGTACAATCACAGGATGCATTTCTTTGCCTTTTGACTTGGCTTTTTCACTGCTTTCTTTTGCTTTTCGCTGTAATTCTTCCACACTCATTTGGGAGTATGTTTGAAATTCATTCCAATATCGACTCATTTAGATACCCCCTCATCAAGACGTAAGATATTCATTAATTCTGCATCGCCTAATTCTGTGATCCAGCTTGCTTTTCCTGCCGTGATGATACTTTCTGCCAGTTCTTTTTTAGAATTGATAAGCGCATCTATCTTTTCTTCCACTGTTCCTTTACAAACCAGCTTATGTACAAATACATTCTTCTTTTGACCAATACGATATGCACGATCACTTGCCTGATTTTCTACAGCAGGGTTCCACCAGCGATCAAAATGGATAACATGATTGGCAGCTGTTAGGTTTAATCCTGTACCTGCGGCTTTTACGGAACAGATAATATAAGGATAATACGTTTCACTATTAAATTTATCCACAATTTCTGTACGTTTTTTAGCGGATGTTCCTCCATGAATCACAAAACCTCTGCGTTTAAAAATTGTTGCCAGATAGTCATCCAGATAATCACAAATTTCTTTATATTGTGTAAACACCAATACACGTTCACGTTTTTCAAATATAGTTTCACATAAGTCTTTTAGTAATTCAAATTTGCCACTTTCCTTTGGCAGATAGTTGATATCATGCGTAAACTGGTCAGGATGATTACAGATTTGTTTTAACTTGGTTAGGGTGGATAAAATCAATCCTCTACGCTCCATACCTTCTAATTCATGTAGTTTCTCTTCTACATCTGCTAGTACCTGATGATATAAAACACTTTGTCGTTTGGATAAATTGACATATTTGATTTCTTCTAGTTTTTCTGGTAAATCAGAAATGATTGATTTATCGGTTTTTAATCTACGCAGGATAAATGGGGATACCATATTTTTTAGTTTTCCATTTCTATCCAGTTCCTCACTCATGCGTTTGGTATAGGTCTGAAATTCTTTAAATGTACCAAGTAAACCTTTATTCAGAAAATCAAATAGGGACCATAAGTTTATTAGATCATTTTCAATTGGTGTACCTGTCATGGCAATGCGCATATGTGCTTGTAGCTGCTTAATGGTTTTGGTTTGTTTTGTTAATGGATTTTTGATTGCCTGTGCTTCATCCAAGATGACACAATCCCAATCTACTTTCTGTAAATTTTCTATACGGGATACCATGTTATAAGTTGTGATATTTAAAAAGCTGATGGTTTGATGTAATTCCTCATTCAATACTTTGGCAGATGCGCCATGATAGATATGATAATCGATATGATCCGCAAACTTCTGTATTTCTTTTTCCCAGTTTCCAAGCAAGGAAGCAGGCACCACCAACAATACTTTTGCGTTTGGTTGTTTTTCACGCATACTTTCTAAATATGCTAATACCTGCACGGTTTTCCCTAGCCCCATATCATCCGCAAGACATGCGCCAAATCCTAGTTTTCCCATATAATCCAACCAGGTATAGCCACTTTTTTGATATTCTCGTAACGTTGCATGAAAGTGTTTTGGCATTTTGATATTCTTTAGATTTGTAGGTTGTCGTAAATTATGTAATAAAGTACCCAGCCATTTTCCATTGCTGATGAGCACATCCCCATCCGGATCATTATCAGATGTATCCAGTTGTACCTGTAAGGCTTCTTTTAGATTCATGGTGCCTTTATAGTTTTTCATTTGTTCAAGAAGCTGTCTTAGTTTATCGTGTTTGATTTCTACCCATTGCCCTTTCATCCAGATTAAGCCTTCTTCTTCCTTTAACATCGCTTTTACTTCTGCTTGTGTAAGGGCAACGCCATTGACCATAAGTTTTGGTGTCATACTTAATATAGAATCAAAACCTAATAAGCTTGGTTCTTTATCACCAATTTTTATATCCAGATGAATAGAGGAATATTTCTTTTTCCACCAATTTGGTACACGACATTTAATACCGCAGTTTTCTATTTCAGGAACCGTTTGCAAGAAGGAATACGCTTCTTTGATGGTTAGTTTGATTGGATGAAACATTTCTCCACTTTCCATAAATCCACCAATAACAGAAGAAACCTTAGCTGCCTTATTCAGACAGGATAGTAAAGTGATTAGTTGTTTTCGATCATTTTGATATTCTTTTAATGCATGTTCTAACGGTTTATGACGGATATGACCTTTTTCATCCTTAGTTGCATAGGTAGCCATGAATGCAAACGGATAGTTTTCTTCTTCATAATCTACAAGATGAAAAAAGATACGCTGTGCCACCTGAAGATTCTGGGTTTTCTCTGCGATGTACATTTGTACACTGCCTTGATAGGATGATATTTCCTTCGCAAATACTTCCTGTAAATGTGTATACATCAACTTGATCCATGTCGCATTAATATATTCACTACCTATCACAAATGGTACACTGTGTAATAGTTTTTCCACCGTATCTTCATCAGCTTCCACAACAATGTTTTCTCTTGCAATTTCAAGTTCTGAACAATGCAACAGGGTATCTACAAAGCTCTCAGATAACAGTTGTAAAAAAGATGCGGACAGGCTCAATCCTTTTTGATTTGCAAATCCTAAATGGTATAAATATTGATAACGGTCCTGATTATAGCTGTCGATATAAGATTGAATACTTGCTTTATCATAAATTTGCACTTCATCTAAGATAAAGGTATCTTGTGTAAAAATGAATTGTATTTGCTGCAGGTCTTGTTTCATATCATATTACCTCGTTTGTTTCATTTTAACATAAAGTCTTTTCTCTTGATACAAAAAAAGACGATTCTATTCTTATCGCCTTCGATTACATGATTTGAATATTTGCCATTTTGTTTCTTTTTCTATGTTAAAGTAAGAAAAGCCATAGCAGCTTTTATGCTATAGCTTCATTCAAAATCAAAAAAATATTATTATATATATTCAAGATATATACATTGACACTTAGAGAAAACCATAATGTAAGCGTCACATCGCTGGCGATTCATTTGACGTGTAGCTTTATACTTTTGAATTTCATGTTTTCCTTCCTCTATCACTTTATCTAATTGATATTTCGTATATTCCACTTTCAAATATTTAAACTCAATCAATTTGTTTGGATAGACTTCATTTGCAGGAATCATCATAAAATCTCCATAACCATTATCATTTACCCACTCTAAATCTACATCTACACCAGATACAGCTTCTACAATCATATCCGCTATTTGCTGGATGTTTCGTTCATGAAAATTTTGAAACATACGATCAGGATATTTATGAAGAACTTTCTCTATTTCTTCAATGAATTTCTTAGGATTATTATTCCTTAAAAAATCCACAATTGCTTTCTGCCAGGCTGTCGTATCTGATTTCATTTCTAACTGTTTTTCCAACATATGACGGAAATATTCGATAAACACCTTCTGCATGATCATATTGGGAATACGCAAAGTCATTCCAAATTCGTCCGCTGTGTCAATCGTTAAATATCCTAAGTAAAATAACAAGCTGTAAAAATCATCCTTTAT
Source organism: [Eubacterium] hominis (assembly GCA_014337235.1). GTDB lineage: Bacteria > Bacillota_I > Bacilli_A > Erysipelotrichales > Erysipelotrichaceae > Hoskinsella > Hoskinsella hominis. The sequence continues at coordinate 291,565 of CP060636.1, forward strand.
AAGTTCAGTATTCATCATAAACATTTCTGTCAAATTCACCATAGGATGTTTTCCATCTAAAATATCTTGTATTTGATCATGAATATCTCGATCATATGAAAGATATAAAAGATTTTCTAATTTTTGATAATCACTTAAAATATTCTTATCTACGATTTCTAATGGCTGCTTTCCGAAATTTTTCCAATAATCTAAATAATAAATCGCCATATTGGGATTAAACATATGATGTTTCCCTTCTCTTGAGAACATGTATCCATCATAATATTGTTTCATTTCGTTTAAAACAACTTCATTATTTTGAATTGTAGGAACCATAGAAATCAACGATTTCATTTCTTCTTTTGTAAAGCCAAACATCTCATTGAATCTTGGATCTAATGATAAATTCGTACTAATATTAAAACCACTCGTCAGACTATCTAATGTAATTGGAGAAACACCTGTTATAAATATGCGTGATACTACGCTTTCTGTAGCATATTTTAACACTTCATAAAATCCTCTAACATAACCATCGCTATTCGTGATAGATGTAAACTCCTGAAAATCAAAAGATAATAATTCATTTGCGAAATGATCATATTCATCAATGATGATATTATTTTTTTATCCTCTAGATATGGTCTAATATCTACAAAAAACCTAGACACCATCCTTGCAGCACTTTGTGTTTCAGAAAAGTTCAAATCGATATGATATTGGTTTATAAAATCCTTGATTGAATCAAAAACCACCATAGCAAATTCTTTCTCTAAAACTTCTCCATGTTTTCCAGTAAGTCCGGAAAAATTAAATTTTAAAATATAATATGTATTTCTAGTACTAGTAGGATGATGGAATATATAAGTATCATGAAACAACATCTCAAAATTAGCTTTTTCAGAAATATCATAGTAACATGCAAGCATAGATGTAAACAAACTTTTACCAAATCTTCGAGGGCGCAGCATATGTACAGATACAGCATCATCATTTTCCAATAATTCTATATAATTTGTTTTATCAACATATATAAAATTCTTTTCTCGTATGAATTTATAATTTGCATAGCCTTTAGGAAACTTAATCATTTGATTTTTTTCTGTTAACATATTTTCACCCACATTTCTTATATCTATTTATTGTATTATATTATATTTTCTATAAGATGATACAGCATTTTCAATATTTTCACATTTCATGTAAGCTTTATCATATCAATCTTTTTTATTATCACTACACGATTCATATCATACTGTGCTCCATAAGCCATACATGAAGTAAAAGACTGTGTTATTCACACAGTCCTCATTTATCCTTATCTTCATAATAGCCATAATAACCAGCATGGTGTTGATCTAAACGATTTAATGCGACACCAATCACTCTGCCTTCATTCCTTGTGATAATACGTTTACTTTTCTCAATCACTTTACGTTTCACATAATCACTTCTTACTACCAACAACACACCATCAACCGCCCTGGCGATAATGGTCGCATCTGTGGCACTACATACCGGTGGTGTATCGATAAATACATAATCATATTGTTCTCGTAGTTTTTCCATCATCGCAGGAAAATTATCCTGTATCAAAAGTTCTGATGGATTAGGCGGACATTTTCCACTCAACATAAGAGATAGATTTTCTATGGATGTGGAAAAAACCTTTTCTTCATGTTGTTGGCTTAAAAATTCGCTTAATCCCGGATATTCTTTTCCAATTCCTAAGTATTTACAAAGTCTTGAACGGCGCAAATCTCCATCAATCAATAGGGTTTTCTTTCCTGCATTCGCAAAACTCAATGCTAGATGAAAGGATGTAACTGATTTTCCTTCATTTGCTAATGAGCTTGTGATTGCAATCATTTTTGTATCCTTCATAAACAATAAATTGGTACGTAATGCCATAAAGGATTCTTTAACTGCTGGTGCTAGTTCTGGTATGGATAATGTTATCGTATCATTATTTTTTAAAACCATGTCGCATTCTCCCTTCTTTACGATCATAGTTGCAGCTTTTACTTTCTACAATTTCACACAGAACCGGTAAATCCAGATATTTTTCCACATCTTCACTGGTCACGATATGATCATTCAATAAGTATTGTATAAAGATAACACCCAGCATGAGAATGCAACCCGCTAATGCTCCTACCATCATATTCATTTTCTTATTAGGACTGACAATATCCAAGTCCTTGACAGCTTCTTCTACCAGATATGGATCTTTTTGATCGATTTCTTTTGCGCTATCCATACCATGTACAACGATACGATTCACAATCTTTTTTGCTAATTCTGGGTCCTGGTCTTTGATGGCTACCTTTAAGATACGCGTATCACTAGGATTAGAGATTTCTACACGCGCCGCAAGCTGTTTATATGTCATTGGTAAGTCCAAATCTTCAATTACCTTTTCCATAATTGGTCGGCTTCTAAAAATCAATTCATAATCTTTTGTTAAAGCGGTACTTACTTGTATATCCTGAAAGCTTGCGGTAGGGTCTGTTGAGCTGCCTCGCAAATACACCATAGAGGATGCGGAATACATTGGTGTTACACATTTATCTGTATATAACCAGGATATCCCTGTTCCCACAATCATCCCTATGACGATAAGCCACCAAAACTTTTTCACCCTTAGTAACAATCCTATCAAATCAATGGTGATCTCACCATCTCTTGTTGTTTCTTCATTACTTGTTTCTATTCCCATTTTTTATTCACCTGCCTGCCTATTATTATAATGGCAAACATATGGTTTCTTCCTTTTCTATGAAGGATGATACATATAATGTCTTATTTTACTTTTCCTTTAGATTTGAAAATGGTATTATTTTTAATATGTGACGTAAAAAAGACTACATAAATTTACGCAAAAAAGCCATAGCAGATTAGGGCCATGGAGAAATGCTAATCGTTTTTTATGATTAAATTACTATACATTCTTTAACGTATTATGCTGACAATTTTACATCTATTAATTTAAAAAAAATCTTCGAACAAAATGTATCTTATATATTTTCAAAAAAAGCAACTATTTTACTAGTCGCTCTACATAATATTAATCTTTATTAATCCATTTAACTTTTACACTCTTTTTATGATGTGCAAGTCCAATGTAAATGATTTTATCCTTTAATTTCATATCATATTTCTTATAAATGATTTGTTGAATAGCAACATTTGCTAACTGATCTAAATCACATTCTTCTTTAGAATATTTGAATTCTAAAACATAAGAAGGAATATCATTTCTTTTTGCAATTAATACAATATCTCCTCTGCCTAATCCTTCTTCACGATTACTTTCTACTTCATAAATATTTCTCATCCATGCACATAATCCTAAGACCATCATGTGATAACTATTCTCATCTTTCAAATCAAATGATGATGGTAAAGTTTCCAAAATATTCCTATACGTTGTTGTAAATAATTTTTCATTTGCTGTTTCAAATGCATTATAAAGATTTTCAAAATCTGTATCTTTTGCATTTTGGAAATAGGAACAGATAAAAATCATGTACATTTTTTATACAATCCATACCAAGATTGAGTGCAGCACAGATAATAAAAACAGTAAAAAATATAACAGCAAAAGAAATATATAAAAGATTTCCGGAAGTTAAAGAAAAATTATGGGGAGGGCAATTTTGGAGTGATGGATATTATGTAAGTACAGTAGGACAACATGGAAATGAAAAAGTAATACAGGAGTATGTAAAAAAACAAGGAACAGAGAAAGAATATGAGCAATTACTGAAGCAGGAGCAATTAGACTTGTTTGAGTGAAAGAAATGAGCAAAGCCCAATAGATACCCCAAGGTATCTGCCGTGGGGAATATAGCAAAAGATGTGTAAATAATTGAAAACGGGTAAGAATGTGAATGTGAAACAAACTTGCAGGAGGATATTCAATTGAACACATCTTTTATTTCGACAAAACAACTTAAGGACTTAGTAAACGAACAAAAGTTTACATCTACACAAGACATTATGGAATGCATGAAAGGTATGTTTGCAGATGTTTTAGAACAGACTTTGCAAGAAGAAATGGATGAACATCTAGGTTATGATCATGCAGAAAGAAGGTCTATAGAAGGCAAGAAGAACTATAGAAATGGTACTGTGAAACGTACTATGAAGACACAGCTTGGTGAAGTGGATATCAATGTCCCTCGTGATCGTAATGGTGAATTTGAGCCACAAATCATTGGGAAATATCAGCGTAATGCAGATGGGATAGAAGAACGTATCTTATCACTTTATGCCGCTGGAATGTCTACAAGAGATATCAAAGATCAAATCAAAGGACTCTATGATATAGATATTTCAGAAGGACTTGTAAGTAATATCAGTGAACGTATTCTTCCAGAAGTAACTGAATGGGAGAATCGTCCTTTAGAAGCTTCTTATCCATTCATCTTCATGGATGCGATTCATTACAAAATTAGAGAAGATCATCAGGTAGTGACAAAGGTTGCATACGTTGTTTTAGACATTAACAATGATGGAATGAAGGAAGTATTGGGGCTATGGGTCGGTGCCAGTGAATCAGCGAAATATTGGATGGGATTACTGAATGAGCTAAAAAGTAGAGGGGTTAAGGATGTTTCCCTATTCTGTGTAGATGGTCTTACAGGCTTTAGAGAAGCCATAGGAGCCGTCTATCCTAAAGCACGTATACAGCGTTGTATCGTACATCAGATACGTATCAGTACACGCTTTGTAAGTTATAAACATATCAAGGAGTTCATAAAAGATTTAAAATTGGTTTATCAAGCAAATACAGAAGAACAGGCACTGAATCAGTTAAGCATTTTCAAAGAGAAATGGGGAAAAACATATCCAACAGCCGTAAAGAGTTGGGAAGAAAACTGGGACATTCTAAGTACCTATTTTGATTATCCAGTGGAAATTTAGGAAAATCATTTACACAACGAATGCGATAGAAGGATTGAACAGACAGTTCCGTAAGGTAACCAAGACAAAAACAGTATTCCCAAATGATGATAGTTTGAGAAAGATGCATTATTTAGCAATCCAGAATTTAAGCAACAAATGGACACAGCGTTGTAGGAATTGGGATCTAATACAAAATCAGTTAATGATCATGAATGAAGCAATCGTATAAAGTAAGAAAAAAAAGAAAATGTCAGTATAAATCCAGGTTCTCTGGGTATACTGACAATAGATAAAGGTGTTAATGTTTATTACATTTATCGACATTCACTTATCTTATTATGTCGAATATTACTTACACATAATTCTTCACATTCCCGTTTATTCCTTCCATAACCTTGAAAGGACAAACACTTTTACACATATAGCAGTTTATACATTTATTATAATCCACTCTAGGATACATGAATCCTTCATCATCAAATTCCATGTATATACACTCTTTAGGACAAATACTTGCACAAGCAGTACATCCACAACAATTTTCTTTTAAATTGTACAATTTTGGATATTCTTTCATAATTTCTCCAATCTCTATATAAATTTAAACTATTTATGCTTAAAAACTTTTTTTATAATTTTTTTCAAACTGATTTTTTTCTTAAAATTATACTTTTTTAAAAATTTTATAAAAGAAATAGTATTTAAATCATCAAAAAAAGAATTTCTATTTGCTGGCTTGCAAACAGATTTGTAATACGCACTGTTATATTTTATTGCCTCTTCTAAATTTACATCTATAAATTTAATATCATCCATAATTTTAGTAAACAATCTGTCCCCATGACTAGTATTTATAACTATTAAAGACGTTCCTTTATCATCATTCATAATAGGCGCAATATTGTTTATTCCCCAAAAATCTCCGATAGTAATGTCCGATTCTATATTTTCCTTAATTAAACAATTATAACAAGATGGTCTTAATGAATGATTTTTTAAAAACATCGACATATATGGATCTTCATTCTTCGGAATAAATTTAGTTTTATCTAAATATTTATATCGCATTCCATAATTTTTCCAGCCTTCATCCTTTGCTCTAAAACTAACACTAATTAATTTAGAATTTTCTTTATTTTCTAAAAAGCTAACATACTTACTCCACAATCCAGGCGATGATACACCATGACAAATTATATCTATGCAGTACAAATTTTCAAGTTGTTTTAAATTAAGCTTTTTCTCCAAAAAATTTTTTAGCCCATTAATTTGGCAACCAGTTCCACAGAATAAAACAATAAAATCATTTAATAAATCGTTCAAAACTTTCTTATATGAATCTCTAAGATCAGCTTGTAAATATTTCGAGCCCAATAAACAATGTATATTATCAATATTATTAATTCTAGTAAAGTAAGCTTCTTTGCAATCTTCACTCATTGTAACCCCATAAACTACTCCTTTAATTTCCAAAATTTGTTTAGCAAATAAGTAAAACAAACCACCAGAAGAGCTCTTCAATCTAATTGATTCATGTATAGAATAGCAAGCATATGCTTTATTTTTGTTTAACATTATTTTTCATCCTTCCATTAAACATAAAGTTATATAATTTATCAACTATTTTCTTAATGATATTAATATTAAAAATAACAAAAATAAAAGTAGTACATAAGATTAATATAATATCCACTGCAGTATTTGTAAAAATAACTACAATCGACATACTTATTGCTAAAAACAAATAAATTGTAAATTTAAACTTATTTAAAGCTATTGGAAAATCATCTTTAACATCATACATTCTTGTTATCCACATTATAAAAAATCCTACAAAAGTTGAAAATGCAGCAGCAAATAATCCAACATATTTTATCAAAATCAAATTTACAAATAAATTGGTTAATGCTCCATATATGCTTGTTTTTGCTGCACCTTTGGTTTTTTTTCCCATCAAATATCCTACACTACAAAAAGATGACAAACCTTGAAAAACTGTTCCTAGATATAAAAAACCCACATATACAGAAGCAATTTTATAAGACTCACTTAAAATAATATTCATAACTAATTTCGTTAATGGCATCAAAATTAAACTCATTCCAAATGAAAACTTATATAACTCCTCAAATATACTACCTACATATTTTTTAGTTTCTTTATCACTCTTCAATTCCGATAGAGCAAGATCTGTCCAAGAATTATTAAACATCTGGAACATTATTTGCAAAATTGATGGGAACTTATATGCTACTGAATATATACCATTAGAAACACTTCCAAGGAAAAAACGTATCACGTACCTGTCTGATGCGCTCATTACCCACCAACTTAAAGCAGAAGGTACCAAAGGAGCTGAATACTGTAGCATTTCCTTTTGCTGAATTTTATAATGCATATGCATATTTACATTTCTTAATCTTGTTTCAATAACAAATAAAACAATAATCGTTGTATACAGACTAAATACATTACTCAATAATATAGATCTAACACCTTTATGTAAAATAACAATTGAAATAAAATTAAAACTTAAAAAAATAAAAGAATGAAGTATACCTGAAAATGCAAATAACCTTTGATTTTTTAAGCCCCTTAATATTTTTTGAATACATTCTAGAATCCTATCACCTATTAGAATTAAAATAAAATAAGTAACATTCCATATTGGAAAGAAATAATTAATTGCTAGAATTGTTAAAGCTATAACAATTGAATTTCTTAACAACAATTTATATGTTGCTGAAATATATACTTTTTCATTTTCTTTTTTATTAATAATCCATCTATAAGTAGCATCTGATATTTTAAGAGTAATCAGAGGAGAAATTAGAGATACAGTTGTCATTAACAAATCATAGTCTCCCAAATCACCAGGTAAGATATAATATGTATATAATGGAACTATTAAAAAATTTAATATTTTCGTTCCAAAACTTCCAATTGCATATATCAGAGTCCCTTGAATTAATTTTTTATTTTTACTCATATTGCATCACATCTATTCTTGATTGCGTCATTCAACCATTTTCTAGACTTCTCTTGTTCTTCTTTTAAACTACTATTACATTTCTCCCAATTTATATCTAATGTCAACAATTTTGTTGCAGCTTCTTTATCATATCCATTAAATATTCGTTCATCTAATGAAAGTATATTTAATAATCCATTAATTCTTGTCGACATTTTTCTCCTAGTTCCTGTATTAACAATAAAATTTTTTTCGTACAGAATCGAAAATATGCAAGCATGAAAGGAATCAGTAATAATACCTGATGAAAATTTTATTAATGAAATCCATTCATTTATGTTTGGATTAACAAATATACAATTTTTTATTTGTCTTTTCTTATCAGAATCTATAGAAATAACAACAAGCTTTTTCTTCAATGTCTTAGATACTTGTAAAGCTAATTTAAATGTATTTTGATCAAAATGAACTTGATACAGTACAATATAACCTGTAATATTAAGTTTATCTAAGCATAAATCATCAAATACTTTCTTTTCACATAATAATGTAGGATCAACAACTCTTTTACTAATTAAACCCATTTGTTTAATAATTTCTACTCCAGAATCTTCTCTTACCGATAGTGAATCATATTTAGCTAAATGAGATTTTACCTCACCTATATTTTTGTTTGGAATACTATCTTTACCAAAACTCGAAGCATATGAAATCCTTCTTTCATTTTTTAAAAATGAATAATAATAAGGTGAATCGACCTTTTCATCTCGGCAAAAGCTGCTATTCCAGACTTGATCACTTCCGGTTATATATAAATCAGCTTTTGGATAATCATTTACCAATTCATCAGATGAATAGTATGGTTTGGAAAAATCTGCTCTACTTCTTAAAAAATCAATAAATGGTTGATAACTTTTTTTAATTTTAGGAAATTTTACTAATCTCCAGACTGTTTTTGTAATTTCTGTTCTACCCCATAGTCTACTATTTCTTAATATGTTGTTTGTAAACATTACTGGATCATCAATGTTACATCTTTCTGGTACATAATCAATAAACTCCACTTCATAACCTTCATTTTGTAAGTAAGAATACAGAGCATACGATTGTAAAATTCCTCCGTAATTTTTTGTTCTTGTATATGTAATGATATTAATTTTCATATAATCTCCTTATTTACAATCTATTGTACTTATTAATAATTTAAATAACGGAAGGCAATGTAAAAGCAAGATTAGTCTTATAAAGTTAAAGTTACTAAAACATTTAAATTTTTCACTTAATGTTAGATTATTTAAATAACTTATAATTGATTCTATATCTTTTTGATATTGTTTTGGAGCACCTCGCATATAATAGATTTTTGTTATTCTTAAGTATGTACTAGCCTTTCTTCGTAAGCATTCAAATTCTAAAGATTTGTCATCATTTAGTACATCTTTACAGATTTCGTTAACAACATCTATTGCACCAAAATATTTTTTCTCAAAAAGTTTTGCTCTACTATTTGAACCTTCTCGTCTAATATAATGATATTTTTCTGTATTTAATATCCCAATGTTATTCGAAACTTTTAATGAATAATAAACTGTATAACAATCTTCATATATTTGTACGCCTAAAGGAAATTGAACAGTATCAAATATTTTTTTTCTAAAAAGTTTAAAGCACGCTGACATTCCAATATCACTCATTAGAAATTTCTTAATTGCTTCACTTCTATTTAAAATTGTCAACTCATGAAAATTACCAATTTTATCCATAGAAATCAAATCTAAATTGTTCTCACAAGCATTGTTATACAGAATCTCGTACATATCTTTATCATAAATATCATCGACATCTACAAATCCTATATATTTTCCTTTAGCTTGAGAAACACCTACATTTCTAGCATTTGAAACCCCTCCATTTTTTTGATTAATTAGTTTAAAATTATCATTACCTTTTATCAACTCTTGCAATTTACTTTGAGTACTATCGGTAGAGCCATCATTTACAAAAATGACTTCAATATCAGATAATGATTGTTCTTTTAATTGATAAAAACAATCTTTTACATAATCTTCACCATTATATACTGGTACTATTACTGTGACAGAATAAGAAAGCATTTATTAATTCCTCCTAAATCTCTTTTTTTCGTTTATCAAAATGTATGGTATTGACATGACAAAAAACATGAATGGCGCTGCTATATCAAGAATAAAAGACTGATTATAAAACATCAATATAATAAAAATTAAAGTACATATTTGTGATGTTTGAATTAGTGTATTTGAACGAACCATCATTTTTTTTGCTCTAATATTTTCCACATAAACAGCAATAAATAAAGAAAAACATAAAAGAAGTCCTATTAATCCAATGTTTGTTAGTTCAAGTGATACAGTCCAAAACTGATATCCAAGGCCAGAATTATTTGATAAAAAACCACTCGAAAATAATGATGAGCTTACAGAATCACCATATCCAACTCCTAATCCAAATAATTTATTAGGCAATGTTATTAGAAAATTATCCCATACATAAGGAACAGCAGTAACTCTATTTAAGGAATTAAACCTCCCATATGATGATCCATCTAACCCAATATATTCTGAAATCGCTTCTAAGCTAAAAAACGAAACACCTCTACTTGTATAATAGTATCCACTTCCATAATATTGATTATAAAGATTTATCCCATATAATAACACTATACCTATTATAAAAATCACAATTATTTTTTTTAAAGACATTTTTGTTACAATTGCTACTAATACAACAATCATTACAAGTTCAAAGTAATATACTTTAATTTCAGCAAGTGCTGAAATATATATACACAACACTAAAGAAATAATCATAAAATATAGCAATTTATCTTTATTTAAATACGAAAGGATAGCATAAACTGTAACAATGCACATTAATACATTCATACCAGCACTACCACCAGCTATTTTATTTCCACTTGAAAACAGCCCAATTGCAGAATCAAGTGAGTATCCAGATATATATTGTATTGTTACAAAAAAAGCATTTATTAGTAGCATATAAAATAAAAAGTCTAATATCTTTTTTATTAATTTTTCATCGCAATAACATATACAGGCTAGAAAAAAATTAAAAATTTAAAAAGAGTTCTTATTCCCCAAACAAAAACCATTGGACTATATAAATTGATTATGAAACTAAAAAACGATGTAATAAGCAGTAAAAGAACTAGCAAACCTGCTGATCGTGTCATTCCTAATAATCTATTATTCTTTTGTTTTTGAAGAATAAAAATAAAAAGAATTATGCACGCAAAATCATTTAAATAATTAATTGCATCAGAAATTTTTAGATAATTAATTATCCCTTTGTAAACACAGTTAAAAATTATGATAAAAAATATCCAAAATCGAGGATTGTTATAAAACTTTCTATCAAAAACAAGCTTCATTTATATTCTCCTTTCAAAATACTTAGATATTCTTTTTTTATTCTTTTTATCTTTTTTGTATAATTAATTAGCCCGATTTTATATAGAAACGGTTTAATGTTTTCTAATAAATAATCAACATTACCAATATGAAGATAATGTTTAATACATCCCTCTAAACCTTCGTTATTTAATGTTTTATAAAAAGAATTTCTATGTGTATGAACTTTAGGATTATTATTGATCATTATTCCATCTAAACTTACAATATCTTCTATTTCAACTTTTTTACTCTTAATGGAATTATTACATAAGGTTTCCCATTCTTTTTTTCCTATTGATGTATTGATTAATACAGATGTATATCCTCTATCATCTTTAAATTCAGGTACTAAAGTGCTCGCATGCCATGCATCAAAAAGTGTAATATCACTACTTCGATTAGAAATGCCTTTAAAAGGACATTCATAGCAACTAGGTCGCTTTGCTATACCACTAACAAAGAAGTTCATCATTGGATCAATACGACCACTTTTCGAATAAACTTTTCCGCTATCAAATTTAATTAGCATAGTGGAACATTGATAACCATAGGTTTTTTCTCTAAAATTAACATAATTTACATTTGAGCCAAATTTAGATTTTTGATAATCCAAATATTTATCCCAAAGATTTTGCGATGGTACTCCAGCACAAACGATATCCACTGTAATTAAATTACTATATTTTTTTCCTAGAAAATTATTTAATCCAGCAACCTGACATGGCGTCCCTGAAAAGCATACTAATTTTCCTGTTTGTAAAATTAATTTAATCTTTTTAAAAATATCATTCAAATTGCTTTGAACATATTTTGAACCCTGAAAACGATAAATTTCCATTTCTGTTTTTGCAATACAATGAACTACATTAAAGTTTTCATCATAAGCTGCACCGACAACAACTCCATTATTACTTATAACATTGTGAGCAATAGCAGCAAATATTCCTCCCGAAGCACTTTTATATAATTCATTGCTATTTTTGAGCTGAGCTATATAAGCTTCTTTCGTCTCACTGGTGTCGAAAACAGAATTTACCGGACATACCCTTTTGCACATACCACAATCAACGCATTTATTTAAATCAATTTCAGGATATTTAAATCCTTCCTCATCTTTTACAAGTGATATACATTCTTTTGGACAAATACTCGCACAAGCAGTACATCCACAACAATTTTTCTTTTCATCTATTTTTATCATAAAATTTCCTTTACTCATTGTTATTTTTATTTATTACAAGAATTGAGCTAATCATATAATTAAACTTATATATAATAAAAAAGTTTACACAAGATATTCTACTTGGTTGCACCTAACGAATCAATTAAATAACTAATCGAGGCATTTCTTAACTCATTTAGTTTTATTTCAACATTGTCGTAATCTATGTCATTAAAAATATTATCTAAAATATTTTTTTCAAATCTTCTATCATTTAAATTTAACAAATGACATAAGCTATCGATACGTGAATTTCTTGATCCCTTACCACTTGTATATCTATTAAAAGTGATAAATTTTTTATGATTCAATATAGAGAAAATTGAACCATGAAAAGAATCAGTTAAAACATATTCTGCATTTCTAATTAAATTAACAAAATCTTTAGTATCAATATCAAACATTTTATAATCTCCAAATGTTAAATCTCGTTCTACAAAATTATCTAAAAAAGGAATTGTTACTATCTTATAGCCTGTTTTTTGACTTAAAATTTCTGCTTGGTTTCTGTGTTCATTGTTATCACCTAAAAAATAGCAAAAAATGTATTTTTCAGATATAACTTTTTCTTCAGGTAATATTTTCATCCACTGTTCACTATTAAATAATAATGTTGGATCACATACAACTTTTGCATTTTTCCCAGTTAATTCTTTAATAATTTCTTGCCCAGCTATTTCTCTAGTACTTAAAAATTGAAATCTATTTAGAAATTTTTTATATCCCTTTTTTAAATTATTTGGAATCTCACTCACTCCAAAACTAGTTGCATAAGCCACCTTTTTTTTGTCATCGTTTGCAAACTCTAAAGTATAAAAATGACTTCCTAGATTATGCGGTAACCACAATTGATCACTACCGCAAAGAAAAGTATCATAATTTTGATTTGATTTTCTAACTAAAGATTCCCAACCATTATATTGCTCAGATAAATTTGTAAAGTAATCAGTTACAAATTTATTAAATCTATCATTTCTTTTTTTTACATCATCACGTAGTTGATCATGCTTATCAATTCTATTTCTCTTCTTTTTACTATTTATTTTTGCTTGAATAAATGGGATATTAAACAATCTTGGTAAAGTTTGAACAATAAAAGTAGGGGATATTTTTTTCTTATATCTTATAATCTCTGTTTCAAATCCTAATTCTTCAATTTTTTTTAAAGTAGCTAGCACCTGTAACTGGCTACCATAATTCTTTGTATCATAGCATACCGCTAAACCAATTTTCTTCATATTTTCCTCCTAACACATTTTTAAGTTTATATTTCTATCTCTTTTAACAGCTCCTCAGTTATTACATTATTTACATCAAACTCTTTTGCTCTAATTCGAGCATTATTTTTCATTGATATAAGATCATATTTCCCGTCAATACAATTTTTCATTTCCTTTTTTAGCGCAGTTATATCGTGAACTTCAACAAATATAGTATCTAAACCTTCCTTTAAAAATATTTTATTATGCGCCCAATCAGATGCAATGATTGGTAGTCCAGATACAAATGCATCAATAATAATCCCAGCAAATCCTTCGCCTTTCCAATATGTAGGAAATAACATCATATCGAAAGATGAAAGTTCATTATAACTACTATTTACTTGCATATTTAGGAACCCTCCATAAGAAACATTATCTAACGAATTAATATACTTAGTGAATTCATCTTCGTACTGATCTGCTATTTTACCATAAAATGTAATTTCAAATTTATCTTTATATCCCTCATCATTGAGTTGTTCAGCCGTCTGCATAATATACGTACAACCTTTTTCAGCCATAATTCTGCCTATAAAAACAAAACGTAATTTATTATAATTAACATCATTTTTTAATGGTGGATAATATGATATTGGTTTAAAATTTGGTTTAACGATAACATTATCTATACCTACACTACTAAGTTGTTCTTTCATTACAATACTTTCAACAATAGTATGCTTAACATACCCAATTACATTTTTATCATATTTACCATCTAAAACATAATTTCCTAAGCTACCACCTATTACCCAATTAACAGTATTTTGTTTAGATTTGATAATCTTCAATAATTTCATTATAGGGTAGACATTTTGAACTGAAGTGGACATAATTAAAGTAGAATCTCTATTAAATAAGATATTTGCTAAAAGACTTACCAATACCCATGGATGTTTTTTCCAATTTTTAAAATCAAGCTGAATACATTCAACACCTAATTCTTCTAATCGTTTAATCATCAATTGATTTTTCATAGTTTCTCCACAATCAGCTTCTTTACCTTTATTTATCCATCCAACTACTATTGCTTTTCTCATAACAATACTCCTTATTTATTTTTTGCCGGTAAAGACAACCAACTTCCTATTTCATAATCAAAATCTATTGGCTTAATCTTTCCAAAACCTGCACCCTTAGTAAACGTTAATTCGCCAAATATTATTTTTCCATGTGTATAGTAAAAATCAACGCGAACATGTAAAAAATCTTTTGATAGGTCAGATGCAATTTTCACCATTTCTTCCCAACATTCTGGTTTGTTTACTGTCGAAGTATCATCGTTTGGATAACCCAATTCAACACCTTTTAATAAATTTAAATCAATGTCATAAGCATTAATCGCATGATGTCCATCTTTCCAAGTATCTACGTAAACCATTTTAGGAACACCATTGAAACAAAATATCTTATAATCAAATAAAGGTAATCCGTTATCTCCTTCAAGAAATTCTTCAATTATAATTCTAGGTTTCTCAATACCATAAAACCATTCGCCATAACATGGAAGAAATTTAGCTTTAAGCCATTTACGACATTTTTCTTTAACATCATTTCTATCTAATGTAGTTTTATCAGTACAAATAATATTAAATGTAGATCCATGTGTTACCTTTAAAACAAATCTATCAGGTAATTCATCAAATGGAATATCTTCGGGATCAAACCCTGCCCATATTAACCTATTTAATAAGTTGCTATATCCCCTTTGTTCAATATAATTACGAACAGTGTATTTGTCACAGCAAATTGGCATCAACGGATTATGATCATATAACTTAATCCATTGAAGTTTAGCATTATATGTTTTAGGGTTATCAAGGTCTAATTTATATCCTAATTTCATTTTAAAAAGCATTTTCAAAGTCAGGCTTGGACTAAACTTATATAATAAGTTAAATGGCGTTAATATAATATTCTTAGTTAAATTATCCATACTCATATTGTTTACACCTCTTTTATAAATTCTTCCAAACTATTCATAATTGTTTGTGTATTACTTTCATATTCTTTATATTTTGTTTTCTTGACAGTTTCAATTGCAGATTTTAAGTCACCATCTTCACATGAATATATCAAATCTAATTCTCTAAACTGAGAAACGAGTTGAAGTTGATGGTCATCTACATGTTCTCCGTATTTAGCAAGTCTAGGAACAGCGATTACTTTTTTTCTTTTTTTTACCGCTCCTATTATTGCTCCAGTTCCTCCGTGAGTGATTACAATATCCGAACAATTGATAACTTCAGAGAATTCCTCTCTATCAAGAAACTCTTTATATTTATAATTTTTAGGCTTGTAATTGCTGTACCCTATTTGGGCAAAAACTTCTTCATCAAGACCGCCTTCTATTAATTCATCAACCGATTTTAATAATCTATTAAATTGAAACTTTTGAGATCCTAAAGTTATAAAAATCATATCTATTTACCTCTTATATATTCTTGAAACTCTTTCAGAAATATTACATAAGACTTCGTATCCAATTGTTCCTATTTCATTTGCCATTTCATCAGCATTATATTTTTCATTCAACAATTCAACTTCATCCCCTAAACTAACATTAGGACAATTAGTCACATCTACCATGAACTGATCCATGCAAATACGTCCTACAATTGGACATTTACAATCTTTGATATATACAGCTCCAATATTTGATAGTAGCCTATTGTATCCATCAGCATATCCAGTTGATATTGTGGCAATTAATCTATCATTTGGCGCTTCATAACTTCTTCCGTATCCAATTGTTTCTCCTTTTTTTACTTTTTTAACCATTGATATTACAGACTTCCACTTTATACATGGCTTAATGCCTCTTGGTAATTTATTTGAATAATCTGGCTTGCAGCCATAAAGAATTATTCCTAAACGACAAATATTTCCATACTTTTCGTGCCATAAACCACCAGCTGAATTCAAACAGTGAACATAAGAAAGATTTAAATCACTTACTTCATTTACAACTCTTTTGAATCTATCAATTTGAATGTTAGTAAATTCTTTTTGTTGTTCGCAATCAGCTACACATAAATGAGTGAATAAACCTTTAATATTGAAAACATTAGAATAAGACCTTATAATATTTACAGTTGAAGCAACATTTTCTGAACTTAATCCAATTCTATTCATCCCTGTATCAATAGCAAATTGCACTTTAATCTTAATG
Organism: [Eubacterium] hominis; assembly: GCA_014337235.1. Taxonomy (GTDB): domain Bacteria; phylum Bacillota_I; class Bacilli_A; order Erysipelotrichales; family Erysipelotrichaceae; genus Hoskinsella; species Hoskinsella hominis. The sequence continues at coordinate 308,537 of CP060636.1, forward strand.
TTTTGATTAGCAAGTTGTTTAGCATATTCATTTGATAGTATTGCTTGAGTTATTCCATATTTTTTAAGATTTTTGCTTTGATTTACAGGTGTATATCCTAAAATTAGTATATCACCAACAATACCATTGTTTCTCAAATTAATAGCCTCAATGATATTAGAAACCGCAAAATGTTTTACACCTTCTTCTTGTAATACTTTTGCCACTTCAACATCACCATGCCCGTAAGCATTAGCTTTTACTACAGCCATTACACTAATACTATCTTTTAATTCAACTTTATAAATGGAAAGATTTTTTCTTAATTGTTTAAGATCAATTTCTACCCATGATCTATTTACAAAATTCATTAATAAATTCCTCCTAAATAAAGGGCATTAGGATAAAACTCTTTCATACTCTCCCATTGAACATAAAATCTATCAGCAAATTTGTAAATTAACTTGCCTGTTTCAGTCGGTGATGAAATTTTAGCAAATGATTCAATATATACTACTTTTTTTTTCATTAATTTCATTAGCACACATAATGGAATAATTGCTAAAACTCCTGTTGTAATAACAACATCTGGCCTTTCTTTAATAATTATCCATAAACTTTTAAAACTATTAACAATCATCCAAAAAGGTAAAGTCTTTTCTTTTCTATTCACTTGGTGAACATAATACATTTTTTGCCCTTTAATAAATGCTTTATAGTCGGTTTGTTCCGTCACTACAAAACTGTCGTATTTTTCCATCAATGGTTTAAGCATTGAAAGTTGTTCAAAATGACCTCCAGAAGATGCAGCAAAACATAACTTCTTACTCATATTCATTAATCCCTTCTAAATAGATCTCTAGTATACACTCTATCTTCTACATCCTTTAAAACTTCATCGTATCTATTAGCAATAATTGCATCACTTTGCTTTTTAAATGAACCTAAGTCATTAATAATTTCACTTCCAAAGAATGTTTCGCCATCTTTTAAAGTAGGTTCATAAATAATTACTTTAGCCCCTTTAGCTTTAATTCGTTTCATTACACCTTGTATGGATGATTGTCTAAAGTTATCACTGTTAGATTTCATTGTTAATCTATATACACCAACAGTAATGTCTTTTTCATTAGTTGAATTGTATTCATTATTATCATAATAACTATAGTAACTTGCTTTTTCTAATACTCTATCAGCAATGAAGTCTTTTCTTGTTCTGTTTGATTCAACAATAGCACTCATCATATTTTGTGGTACATCTTCATAGTTAGCTAATAATTGTTTTGTATCTTTTGGTAAGCAATATCCACCATATCCAAACGACGGGTTATTGTAATGTGTTCCAATACGAGGGTCTAAACATACACCATCTATTATTTGTCTAGTATTTAATCCTTTCATCTCTGCATAAGTATCTAATTCATTAAAATAAGATACACGTAAAGCTAAATATGTATTCGCAAATAATTTAACCGCTTCCGCTTCAGTAAATCCCATAAATAAAGTATCAATGTTTTCCTTAATAGCTCCTTCTTGCAACAAGGAAGCAAATGTATGGGCAGCTTTAACAAGTCTTTTATCGTTCATATCTGTTCCAACAATTATTCTTGAAGGATATAAGTTATCATATAAAGCTTTAGATTCTCTTAAGAACTCTGGAGAGAAAATAATATTCTTACTTCCAGTTTTTTCTCTGATGCTTTGTGTATATCCCACTGGAATCGTTGATTTAATAACCATGATAGCTTCTGGATTAATTTCCATTACTAATTTGATTACTGATTCTACAGCACTTGTATCAAAGAAATTTTTCTTTGAATCATAGTTAGTTGGTGCTGCAATAATAACAAATTTAACATTTTTATATGCTTCATAAGGATCTAATGTAGCTATTAAGTTTAATTCTTTTTCTGCTAAATATTTTTCAATATACTCATCTTGAATAGGCGATTTTTTTTATTAATTAATTCTACCTTTTCTGGAATGATATCAATTGCAACAACTTCATGATGTTGAGCTAATAATGTAGCAATACTTAATCCTACATATCCTGTTCCAGCTACTGCAATCTTCATTTTGTGATCCCTTTCATTTTTTCACCTCATTTTATTTGATAATTCCATCTACAAATGATTTCGCAGAACTTATAGTATCTTTATCTGGTCGCATGACATACAAAGGTGTGCTTCCATAAGAATAAGTAGGCACCATATCGCCTGTACCATCTACTAAAGTACTTTGTACATCCCATTTTGCTAAATCATTGATCTGCATCTGAATCAATGCTGCAATCTCATCTGTTTTCATATTTGTCTGAAACATACCTTGCACTGCATTCAAAATAGATTCATAATTCTTAATGATATTGGTTGTTGTCATCTTATTGATCATTGCACGAATAACTTCTTGTTGGTTCTCTCCGCGATGACGATCTCCTGCATTATAAGCATATCGCTCTCTTGCAAATCCTAATGCACAAGCTCCATTGACATGGTTTTCACCTTGTTTAATATTGCATCCTGCACCATGAAGTAAATCCACATCTTGATCTGAGTTGATATCAATGCCACCTAATGCATCAACCATGGTTGTTAAAGTATCAAAGTTGATTCTGATATTGTAATTGATATCTACTCCTAAGATGTTTTCTATTGTTGCTTGACTTACTTCTACACCATATAGTCCTGCGTGGGTTAGCTTATCCATAGCACCTGTTTCACAAACACCATCATGGCATTGTAAAGGTACATAATAATCACGTGGTATAAATACTAATCCGATTTTTTTCTTTACTGGATTAACTGCCATCAACATATTCACATCACTACGACTTGTTGTTGTGATAGGCCCTGTTGTATCAATGCCTGAAATATAAACAATGAAACTTTCTTTTGTCACTGAAGCTGATTTAAGATTTTCAATCGTTTTTTGTTTATCCAATGTGTAAATTACCTTTGTATCAGATTCAAACTTTTTATCTATTAGATTAAAGCTATCACGAAATCCTTCATTCATGATGATGGCATCTGTTTTATCATCTAATAGATCTTGAAGCATTTCCTCACCACTTGCATATTCAGTCTTAGACACTTGGTTAGTGAATTGCTCATTTAAACGATTTAACATAAAATCTGTATTCTCACGATCAATATTTTTCATGATACCAAACTGTTTTCCATCTAAATCTTCAATTTTCTGAAAAGCGCTATCTTTTTTCACAAGTACAGAAACTGTTGTTGTTTAAATATTTCCATTTGAAATCTTATCAATCGTTTCTTGCGCTTTATTGATGACTTTTACATTTACAAATATCATTAATATACTTAAAATAATTGCTAATACTTTACTGCCTATTTTTACCACTTTATTTGTTTTATTAGACAATTGCATAAAGATAATCAAGCCTAGTAAAACAGCTAGTACTAGAATAACTAAAATCAAATACTTCATTGGAAGAAGTTTATATACACTGTAAGTTAAAATCAAGCTGGCAATTAACTGTATAATCCAGAAAATATGTTTGCCAATTTTTTTCATATTTTCCATCATGATTTGCCTTCTTCCTTATCAAGTTTCAGCTTATACTCATGAACTAATTTGTAATAAGTAGAACGTTTCATGCCTAATTCTTCACGATAATCCTCATGCGTCATTTCTTTATTAAAAATCCTATCTAATTGCTCTTCAAAGTCATCAGGTCGATGAATTCTTGGCCTACCAAAATTTCCTTCGCCTTTATGTTTCTTTTCCAAAGCTTTTTCAATTCCAACTCTTTGTAATTCTTTCGCTTTTCTCTTTCTACTCTGATTTAAGAAATCCATGAAATCCAATAATAGTTTTGCATCGATTGATCTTTGATCTAAACTAAATAATTGAACATTCATATTGTTAATTGTTTCTAGTTTTTGTCTTAAATCTGTTTCTTCATTCGCAAACATTTCAATAGAAGGAATATAAACAGTGTCGTCTTGTTTTACATCTTTCATCAAATGCTTCCAATTTTTATAGTCATTACTTTTATCAATAAAGATCTGTTTTTTAGATATTTGAAGTGAATTTAAAACTTCATCATGTTGTTGTTTCTCAGGTAGATATGCATAAAAATATTCCATTTCTATACACCTTCCTTATGACTCGCTATTATAGTAATAACCATAATAGTGTTTTGCCTCTGCTTCTACTTTCGTAAGTACAGTTCCAAGAATATTGGCACCATTTCTTTGAAGCTGTGTGATTGCTGCTTTCGCATCATTTTTGTTTGTTTCTTTCGCAGATACTACATAGATTGTTCCATCCGTAACTGTACTCACTGGAATAGCATCCGCTACAGCATCCACTGGTGGACAATCAATCACAATGAAATCAAATCTTGTTCTTAGCTTTTCAATCAAATGCTTAAACTTTTCGCTTGATAAAAGTTCCAATGGATTAGGTACTTTCATCCCACTAGTTAATAGATAAAGTTTTCCATCACTTGTGTTATCCTTGAATTTTTGGAAATATGTATCATCATTCACATCAAAACTATCAAAGTTTTTCATCAGATTGCTTAATCCTACTTTATTAGAAACATTAAAAATTTTGTGTTGTACTGGTTTTCTTAGATCACAGTCCATTAATAATACATTGTGATATTTTGCGATACTTACGGTCGCCAGGTTACTCGCTACGGAGCTTTTTCCTTCTGCTGGATTTGTACTTGTTAAGTTGACTACTTGAATATCTCCTTCAAATTGGGAATATTCAATATTCGTTCTTAACTGTCGATATACTTCTGAAAAATCAAACTGCGATTGTTTGACTGTTTTCTTTTTTCTCTTATCATGTCGCTTTGGCGCAAGTTTTCTTTCCATCCTATCTTCCTTTCTTTCTTAATCTATCGAAGATAGATCTTTTCTTTATGACTTTCATTTCTTCTAAATGTTCGTTGTTGATGATATGCTTAGGATTTCCTTGTAATAAAAGGTTTGCATTTTCTTTTCCATAATCTTTCTCAATTAAGGAATAAACATCTGATAGCTTTGCAATACGATGACCTTCACTTCTGTGTGTATCACTCGCAATCACATGAACCATACCTTCTCTTAACAACTTCTCTGCATTCTTCCTACATACATCTCCATGTGTTCCTAATAGGCTTGTTCGATTGACTTGGATATAACAACCTAGTTCTATCCAAGACCGTACTCTGTCTAAAACAATTCCTTTTGGAAAATAACGTTCTACATGTGCAATGACTGGTTGATATCCTCTGACTTTTAATTCATATAAATAATCTTCTGCATAATCGTTATGATCCATATTTCTTCTGACATCAAACTCTATTAATAGATATTTAGAATCTGCTAGTGTATTAAAAGCTTTAGAATCGATCATATCCAAATACTCATGGTTCAGAAAAACTTCTGAACCACTATATATTTCTACTCCATATGTTTTCGCCAATTCTTTTAGCTCTTCTATTCGATCATTGATGATATCTATATTGGATACATCATGCGTTCCTGGCACAAAATGTGGTGTAGATATGATTTTTGTAATACCATCTTTCTTCGCCTCTTGTAATGCGATAATGGCATCTTCTTTTGAAGGCATTCCATCATCGATCTCCCATGCAATGTGATTGTGTATATCAATAAATTCCATACCTTAATCCTCAAACCAAGGAATTTCTCCTAATACTGGTACACCTAAGAAACTTTCTGCTTCTGCTTTCGTTTTCAATCGCTTATCAAATAAATACTGCAAGAAAACATATCCACATGATAGTAATAGACCAGCCATCGCACCAATCGCTGTATTCATCTTTTTGCTAGGTGATACAGGTACATCATTGACTTTTGGCTGATCAGAGATCGTCATATTCTTAATATCCAGTTTTTCCTGCATTTCCTTAAAGAAGATATCCACGGTTTTACTAACGATTGCCTGTGATTTCTTAGGATCATCGGTTGTTGCTTTTACATCTATAATTTCTGTTTCATTCACATTTGTAATAGAAAGTGAATTTTTTACTTCTTCTACATCTTCAATATTTAAATCTTCAGCAACTTTTGATAAAATTGTTTCACCCTGCATCAAAGACATATAGTTATTGACCATCTTTGAATTACTATTCAGTGCTGTACTATCAACAACGCCTTGTTCTGTAACTTTTGGTACTAAATAGATCCTTGCTGTACTTGCATACTTCTTCGTCATGAAGAAATTGGTCACAAGAAATGCAATCACTGCACCCAATACTGTACTGATCACAATCATCTTGATATTCTTCTTTAAAAGCTTCATTAAAGCACTGATATCAATTTCTATCTCATCATTTGTCTTATTTATTTCATCCATAAAATTAACTCCTTCATTTATCCGCTTCAAACAAGTAAAAAGGACATACCTCTCCCTTCCCCCACATGCAGTGTTGAACGGTTAAGTATGTCCTTGAATGTTTGTATAGTGCGCTTTGACAACTACTACGCTGATTCATATCTTTTTAATAATCTCTAAAGAGACTGTAACATTGACTTCCTTGTTTAATAAGTCAAGACTAAGCACTGCTTTTTTCTTATGACGATCTATTCTGGTGATATAACTTTCATATCCTTTTAACGGGCCATCCGTAATCATGACTTTATCATTTTCAATATAGCCTGTAGACTTTGTGACCTTATACTCATGATTTAACAAGCCTTCCAGATACTCTCTTTCATCATCTCTCAGTGCTGGTGTTTCCTCATCAAATTTTAATTCTTTGATGATACCTGTTTTCTTCATTCTGATTTTTTTCAACAAATCTTGAAAATCTTTTGAAGGGATATCACTTTCAATAAACAGATAGCTTGGAAACATCACTTTTTCCACAAAAAATTCTTTACCTTGCTTGGTATGAATGATTTCAATCTTAGGGATGAATACTTTCCAGTTATCATATTCCTGATTCATAAAATCACAAATCTGCTGTTCCTTGCCACCCATGACAAATAGCACATACCAGTTTGTTTTATTCTCCATCAAAGGGCACCCTCGCCTTTGAATACCATCTTGACTGTCTTGATTAAAATCGTTAAGTCCAGCCAAATGGTCCAATTCCTATAATAATAATCATCCATTTTCAGACGATCATCGAAGCTGACATCGCTTCTTCCATGGCTTTGCCACATCCCGGTAACACCAGGTGTACAGCCAATTACACTGTTATAATATATGCCCATATCTTTGATTTCTCTTGGCAGATATGGTCTTGGTCCCACCATGCTCATTTCACCTTTAATGACATTAATGAACTGTGGAAACTCATCTAAGCTCTTTTCTCTCAATACTTTTCCTGCTGCGGTGATTCTTGGGTCATTACGTAGCTTTTTGTTTGTTTCATATTCTTCTCTGATTTCAGGATTTTCTTCCATCAGCTTTTCTAACACTGTTTCAGCATTCGGTACCATCGTTCTAAATTTATAGATTTTAAACGGTTTGCCATTTTTACCAATGCGCTCCTGTGTAAAGAAGATGGGATCATAATCCCCATTTGCATGGTTCTTCTTACGAACATAGAAATATAGTGGCAATAAAATAATCATTCCTGCAAGTCCCCCAGCAATATCAATCAACCGCTTCATGATCAAGGCACCTTTCGTTGTTTTTCCTTTCGCAGTAGAAATAACCAACATTCCATCAAAATCCTGTACTTTGGTATCAAATGTTACCATACCAGAAGTTCTTGGCAAATATTTGATTTTTTCTACTTTATTGTAAAGAATACTCATAAAGTGATCCATTTGTTTTCTTGAAGCATTAGGAATGGCGATAATCGCTGTATCAATATCTTGTTGTTCAATAACCTTGACTAAATCTTTAACAGGATAGATATCTCCTTCCACCTCAATCGATTGATGAATGCGTGGAAATAATTCTTTATCATTTACATCCACATATCCAACAACTTCCATGAGTGAAAATCGATTTGTTTTTACCACATGTCCAAGCTGTTGTGCTTCTTTTCCAGTACCGATGATTAATACACGTTCCTTGGCATAATTGCGAAGAAGAATACGAATAGTACGACTGATAAACACATCAAATATAAACATCAGAAATGTTATCAATAAATTAAATAACAAAAGATATAAAACACGTTTACCAATAGGGATCAATAGCAGACTTGCCATATAGAAACATAAATGGCTTTTGATCAGCAATTGAACCTCTTCCCAGATAAGTAAAGTAGATACCCGGTAATGGCCAAACATTGCTTGAATCATAAAATAAAGAATAACAAAACGTAACGTATAATCCATTGAATTACGAACCAACAGCATGATTAACAGAACAAAGAGTACCTCAGATAAGAAATTAACAATTCCTATATTTGTTTTTGTCCTCATTGTTTTCGAAATTCATAGGAACCATTTCTGGTCTACTTTCTTTCCCCTCCTCCTTCTTCATAGCTGCACGATAATCTATATAAGTTCATATTTATAGATTTAATATATATGATAAAACCAGTATAAACTGTTTTTATACACATTTTAAGTTCCTTAAATATAAGTTTTATAGATTTAACTGGTACAGAATCAAACTCGTTATGTAAAGATAACGAGATGTATTTATGACTCTCCCTAATCATGTAACCTTTACCATTCTACTACATATAAATTCCATAATCAAGAAAAATTTTCTACTTTTGTAATCTTTTTTAGACTTTTAAACAAAACGAATTTATATACATTAATGTAAGCCTTTTCGCTAATACATTTAAAATACTTGTACGTTTGTATCTTATAAAAGATAAACCAGCAATATTACCTGTACATGAATTCATTCTTCTTAGAAATATCGCTTTATTAATAATTTCATAAATCTCAACAAACCTGTATAGCCTCCTATGGAATTCTTTACTTTTTAAACCTCTTTCTCTATCTTTTATCCTTACATCGGCGTATAATAATACAGTAATTAAGGGAGCGTTTTAAATGAAAAATGAAGGTAAAACAAAAGGTCTGATGACCGAGGGTGTCATCTGGAAAGAACTGCTGCTGTTTTCCATTCCATTATTATTAGGAAACCTGTTTCAGCAGTTATACAACGCAGTGGATTCCATTGTTGTAGGAAATTATATAGGACCACAGGCACTTGCGGCGGTAGGTTCCAGTGCACCTCTAATTAACTTGCTGGTAAGTTTTTTTATGGGATTGTCTGTTGGTGCTGGAGTCATTATATCCCGTTATTTTGGCGCACGCATGCATGATTCTCTACAGGATGCAATTCATACATCTTTAGCATTTACACTATTAGCGGGTATCGTCATGACGATCGTTGGTGTCATCGCCAGTCCATTAATTCTGGAACTGATGGGAACCCCAGAAGATGTTATGGTCAATTCTGTATTGTATTTGCGTATTTATTTTTTAGGTGTGATTTCTGTTATGATGTATAACATGGGAAGTGGAATCTTACGTTCCGTAGGAGATAGTAAAAATCCACTATACTTCCTGATTGTATCATCCGTATTAAATATTATTCTGGATCTATTGTTTGTTGTGGTATTTAAAATGGGGATTGCCGGTGTGGCATGGGCGACATTGATTGCTCAAACAACAAGTATGTTACTAACGATGCTTTTGCTTGTGAAAACAAAACAGGAATACAAAGTCACCTTACGTAAAATAAAAATCCACAAACAGACATTAATGGATATCATTCGTTTAGGTCTGCCTAGTGGACTTCAAAATGCAATCGTATCTTTCTCAAATGTCATTGTACAAACAAATATCAATGCCTTTGGTTCTTTGGCAATGGCAGGTTGTGGTTCTTATACTAAAATTGATGGATTCGTTATCCTTCCTGCGATGAGTTTTGCGATGGCACTAACAACATTCACAGGCCAAAATATGGGTGCACAAAAATATGATCGTGTTAAAAAAGGTGGAAAAACAGGCTGTATTATGAGCTGTATTACAACGATTTCCATTAGCGCAATCTTATTAATCTTTGGACCACAGGTTCTTGAAATCTTCTCTAGTGACCCTGTTGTTATCGATTATGGTTTATATATGATGCATGTACTTGTGCCAGGATATGTATTCTTAGCATTATCTCATGCATTTGCAGGAATTGTTCGTGGTGCTGGTATTACTACAATTCCTATGATTGTCATGGTTACTTGCTGGTGTGGTATTCGTATGGCATGGATTCTAACAAGCGTTCCACTATTCCATGACATTGGTTTTGTTTTCGCAGGATGGCCAGTCAGCTGGGTGATTAGTTCATTATGGTTATTTATATATTATCGCAGAGGCAAATGGTTAAAGAAATACGAAACAGTAGAAGCTTAAAACACAAAAGCTCTTGTCATTTGAAATGCACCCCATAATTTGGACACCAAATATGGAGGTGCATTTTATTATGTCAAAACTAACGAGAGAACAAAAAATAGAAATCTATGAGAAAAGAAAACAAGGAAGGAGCATATCTTCATTATCCAAAGAATATGCAATTCTCATAGGAAATGTAAAATATTTAATCAGACTCCTTGATAAACATGGGGAGAGTATATTAAGAAAAGACAAAAACAAATATTATCCCCCAGCACTTAAAGAAGAAATCATAAACAGAGTCTTACTCCAACATCACTCTGTTAAATCAACTGCGATTGAGTATGGGCTATCTTCAGATGGTACATTAATTAATTGGATTAAGTGTCAAGCAAAAATGAAAATGTCTTAAAAATAATTAAACATTAGCACCGGATTGACGGTGCTTTTGCTTTGCCACATAAGCAAGATAAGAAGCCTGTTTCCAAGGATGTGACATAGGGGGAATATAAGGCTTTTTCTGTTTCACCTCAATAGGAAGCGTGTCGAAGTTCTTTGATGTAGCCTCACGTTCTAGGATTTCTTCTAAAGCGAATAGATGATCTAGGATGTTGGCATATAGCTTTCCATCAAATGCTTCGATCACCATCACATTCATACCTTTTTTCAGATATGCTTTACTACCAGATTTCGTTATAGGAATAAAATACTTGTTCTTATAACGGATACAATGACCTGAATCAAGTTTTCGGTTGCTTAAAATGGCAAGCGTCTGATTGATTTTTTGCTTTGACGGTTGCTTTTCAAACACAGTTTTAGTATCATTGATTGGTAGAGAGAACATAGCGTTGAATTCTTTTAGGTAGGATTTTAAGAATTCATTGGCTTCCTCTATGGTTGTAATGCCCGCAAGCCTAAGTTCAATGACCAATCTTGATTGTAGGGTCTGATTAAGACGCTCTACGCGACCTTTCGCCTGCGGGACGCTCGTACATTCCAATTCAATGCCTAACTGATGGCAGGCATAAGAGAATTGCGTGAACGTATCTTCTTCATCAGAGGATGCGTTTTTTCTTTTGTACTCAAACACAGTGCGGCGGTCCGTAAGAAACTTGGCAGGGATGCCATAATCTATCAGGATTTGATGAGTGATTTGATAATACGCATTAAGCGTTTCCTGCGTATCAAAATAAGCACCAAGTATCTTACCAGTGGCGTCATCAATGGCCAGATGGAGATGAGTGATGGAGGTACCGAACCAAAGATGAGGAGAAGCATCCATTTGGACTAACTCGCCAAAATAAGCGCATCTAGGGCGTCTGGGATGTGCATCGAAGCGATCAAGTAGATCGAGTTTGTTTTCTATAGAAGCAGCTTCTTTTTTTGTCTTGGCAGCTTTCTTACGTTTTCTCAGTTCAGCGTTAAGAGTATTGACAGTTTTGCGTCTAGCCTTAGGAGAAAGGATGTCGCAACTGCGGAGCCAATAATTGATAGTAGTGTCACTGACATGGATATCCTCTTTCTTCGCAAGCAGCTGTGAGAAATGAAGAAGATTGGCACCAGAATATTTCGTGCGATAAAGGTCAATGACTTTATTTTTGACCTCGACAGGGAAAGTGGAGATAGGCTGTCTGTTTCTGTTCTTGTGGATAAAACCAGTCTTACCTTCAGCTTTATATCTGACAATCAATCTGTCAATAGTGCGAACAGAGCAGTTTAATTTGATAGCAGCATTCTTTTTGTTTCCATGTGTATCAACTAATTTTTTAATAACCTCATATTTGTATTGTTCATTCATTCTTAAATTTACCTTTCTCATAAAGACCTCACTTTCATAGTAAGGTCATATCATAAATGATTTTAAAGACAAAATCAATTTGGTTTCATTAAGACATTATCATATTCGAATCATAGATGGTACATTAATTAATTGGATTAAGTCGTATAAAGAGAATGGATGTGTTATAGTAGAGAGGAAGAAAGGAAGATCTCCTACTATGACAAAGAAAAACATTGTGAACAAAGATTATAAAGATATGGCACCAGAGGAAAAGATTAAATTTCTCGAAGATAAAAATTTATATTTAGAAGCGGAGAATGAATACTTAAAAAAATTGAGAGCTGTAGTTCAGGCAAGGAAGAATCAACAACCGAAGAAAAAGTAAATGTTGTTTATGAATTACAGCGTAAATATCCTATTCGTATTCTTCTACAAATTTCAGGGCTGAAAAGAAGCACATATTATTATACTCTTTCTAAAACTAATAAAGATATGAAGAACGATGAAGTCATGAACGCTATTATAGGCATCTTCTATACGCATAAAGGACGCTATGGATACCGCAGAATCACGTTAGAATTAGCAAACAGAGGATTCAGAGTCAACCATAAAAAAGTGAAACGGCTGATGTCTGTGATGGGATTATATGGCATCACACCAAAAGCGAAATACAAATCCTATAAAGGAGATATGGACGGTACCGTAAAAAATCAGCTGCTTACAAAAGTTATCGATGAAGAAAGCCATAAGACTTATTATGAAAGAAATTTTGAAACAACAAGGTGTAATGAGAAGTGGTCAACAGATGTATCTGAATTTCATATAGCATCAGGTAAACTGTATCTATCACCGATCATCGATTTACACAACCGTGAAATCATATCCTACAGCATATCTAAAAGTCCTAATTTTAATCAAACGAAGAATATGCTTGATCAGGCATTCGACAAGCACCTAAACCTTAATGGATTGATTTTTCAATCTGACCAAGGCTGGCAATACCAGATGGAGCCTTATCATAGAATGCTTAAAGAGAAAGGAATTATTCAACCCATGTCACGTAAAGGCAACTGTTTAGATAACTCACCTATGGAAAACTTCTTTGGCAAAATGAAGAATGAAATGTTTTATGGACATGAATATGAATTCAAAACATTAGATGAATTAGAGATAGCCATGGAAGAATATATCCAGTATTATAATACACAAAGGATCACAACAAAATTAAAAGGATTAACTCCTGTGCAATACAGAACTCAATCCTTAGTAAGCTTGATTTAACTTATTTACTTTTTGTCCAAATAATTGGGTTCACTTCAATTATGGCAGGAGCTTTTTATTCATCTTTTTGTAACCACTTGACACCTTTTTATAGCTACTTAACGGACCTTTTAACCTACTTAACGGCGATATTCTCATACTTAACACTTGATTTTTCCTATTATTTACTGCATTTTCAACATCTACTTGACACCTTTTTATAGCTACTTAACGGACCTTTGAGCTTACTTAACGGCGTTATTCTCATACTTAACACTTGATTTTTCCTATTATTTACTGCATTTTCAACATCTACTTGACACCTTTTTATAGCTACTTAACGGACCTTTGAGCTTACTTAACGGCGTTATTCTCATACTTAACGCTTGATTTACCTGTTATTTACTGCATTTTCAACATCTACTTGACACCTTTTTATAGCTACTTAACGGACCTTTGAGCTTACTTAACGGCGTTATTCTCATACTTAACACTTGATTTTTCCTATTATTTACAGCTTTTTCAGCATCTACTTAACACCTTTTTATAGCTACTTAACGGACCTTTAAGCCTACTTAACAGCGATATTTCAGGACTTAACACTTGATTTCTCTATTATTTACTGCATTTTCAGCATCTACTTAACACCTTTTCGTAGCTACTTAACGGGCCTTTTAACCTACTTAACGGATAATGCTACTTACTTAACAGCACCCTATGTTAATGATTTAATTCTAGCGTATATCCTCAATGGTGGTAACCTTTAAATTATCATAACTACCTTCCACCACATGAACATCTACATCACTACAAACTTCCACAAGCTGTGCATCATCAGTTGCTTCAAATTGTTTTTCAATTGCCAATTCATGACATTTTAGAATAAGTTCAGTAGAAAAAGCCTGTGGAGTCTGCGCCTGCCATAATAAACTTCTCTGCAATGTTTTCACAACCTTGCCATTTTCCACCTGCTTAATCGTATCTTTTGCTGGTACCATTAATAAACAGGCATCATGTTCTTTCAAGCATTCCAATAAACGATTAATACAATCCATACTTAACCATGGTCTTGCGCCATCATGTATCAAAACATATGGCATCGTTGTTTTTAATAATCCATGATATACCGATTCCTGTCGTGTTTTTCCCCCAATGGTAAAAGTGATTCTATCATTAATTAATAGCTTTTGATACTGTTCAATATCCTGTTCACTTCCTACAACCACAACCTGTTCACATCGCTGATCATTCAAGAAAATATCCACCGTTGTTTCCAAAATTGTTTTTCCATTATCAAATTGATATAACATTTTATTATATCCAAGTCCCATACGGGAACCACTTCCTGCTGCCACAATTAACGCTGTATATTTCATTACATATCCACTCCTTAAGTAACATTTTATCATAAAATAATCATTCAAACATAAAATATATGAAAAACATAAAACTCATACAGAAACTTCACTTATAATGTGATAAAATAAGGCGTAGAGAAAGGTGGATAAACATGTTTGATACAAGAAGAAAAAAATTATTGGAATCATTACCATCACATTCCATAACCCTGTTTTTCTCAGGGAAAGCGCCTTATAAAATAGGCGATGAGAAATATGAATTTTCAGTAGACCGCAACTTTTACTATTTAACCGGATTAGATCGTGAGAATATGGTACTTGCGCTATTTAAAGGCGAAGATTTAACAGAAGAATTATTGTTTATTGAACAATATGATGAAGCCCAGGCAAAATGGGTTGGCGGGAAAATGTTTCCCGATGAAGCATCAGAAATCAGCGATATTGAAGAAATCTATTGGGTAGAAGAAATTATGGAAATACTTGGTTCAAGAATTTCTCGTTTATATGACCATGAAGAACGTGTCCAGGTATTCGCAGACTTCACAAAACAAGAACCATATCAGGAGGATCGTGCATCTTTTACTTTCTGTCGTGAATTATTGAAACTGTATCCTTATATAGAGTTACGTAATGTCGCAGAAAAAATCACACGTTTACGTCTAATTAAAGATGATATTGAAATTGAACAATTAAAAGAAGCAATTCGTGTCACAAATGAAGGCATCCTACAGATGATGAAATATGCAGAACCAGAAATGGGTGAACACCAGATTGAAGCTTATTTTGACTTTGTGTTGAAATCAAATGATTGTGATCACAGTTTCCCTTCTATTGTGGCAGGTGGTGCAAATGCGACTGTTCTACATTATAGTGACAATAATCAATATGTGGATGACAATGAAATGGTACTGTGTGATTTAGGTGCATCTTATGAATATATGTGCGCAGATATCACAAGAACGTTCCCGGTAAATGGTAAATTCACAAAACGTCAGCGTCAGATTTATGATATCGTATTAGCTGGCAACAAGTATATTATGAGTCTTGTAAAACCAGGCTTAACCCTTCGTGGATTAAATAATGAATTGATTCGTTTCTATGAACAAGAACTTGGAAAGATTGGTTTATTAGATGAAGAACACAGTGTTCAGGATTACTACTGGCATGGAGTATCCCACATGCTTGGCTTAGAAACACATGATGTAACTTTATCCAATTATCTATTAGAACCAGGCAATGTCTTTACTATTGAACCAGGTTTATATCTGGAAGAAGAAGGTATTGGTGTTCGTATTGAAGATAATGTGTTAGTCACAGAAGATGGATGTATCAATCTATCAAAAGATATTATAAAAGAAGCTGATGATATTGAAAAGTTTATGCAAAGTGTAAAACAGGAGTAGGCTTATGAAAAACATTATAAACGAATTTAAAGAATTTATTATGCGTGGTAATGTGCTGGATATGGCAGTCGGTGTCATTATTGGTGGTGCCTTCCAGAAAATTATCGGTTCTTTGGTAAATGATGTGATTATGCCAGTCATTTCCCTTGTGACAGGTGGTGTGGATTTCTCTAATTGGTTTATTGCGTTAGATGGTCATCACTACGCTTCTCTAGCTGAGGCACAGGCCGCAAAAGCTGCGACACTAAATTATGGTACTTTCATTACACAGGTCATTAATTTCCTGATTATGGCATTTGTCATCTTCATGATGGTAAAGATTATGAATACCCTTGCGAATAAAGTGAAGAAGCCTGTAGAAGAAGTCGTGGAACCAGAAACCAAAGTTTGTCCTTATTGTATGAGTGAAATTGATATTCATGCGACCAGATGTCCTCATTGTACATCGAAGCTAAGTGAATCTTAATCATAAAACACACGGAAAATATGACCGTGTGTTTTTTATAATTTGTCTTAAGTGTACAAAATGTGTAAGCTTTACACATTATACATATGAAAAATGTGGTAATCTTACACATTTTCCATAGATATATAAAGTTAACACTTATTTTCCTTATAAAACAAGATGCTGTATTATATCATCTCTATCAATTCTCTTACACGTTTCGCTAATGTTTCAATGATGAAAACCACTGGTACCTGAGTTGTCACATTGAAGGTTTCTTCCATACGAAACTCTGGCATATAATAATTAAATGTATAATCACACATTCTTGCCAGGGTACAATCTTCCTGATTGGTGATTGCCACACTCATACAGTTTTCTCTAAGAAAAACATTCATCATACGAATTGGCTCTATTGTTTCTCCACTCACTGACAATGCAATGATACAGGAATGTTCACAACTGCCATTCGCTATTGGCGTAAAAGGATCTTCGATACAAAAAGAAAACTTACCATAATTATTAAATATGCGTGCTCCATACTGTCCTAATAATCCGCTGGTGCCAATGCCAATAAAGATAATTTTATCGCATGTGACAATTTTCTGCGCGACTTCTTCAATCTTTTCATAGAAGGAAGGCTGATTGATTTTATGAAAGAAATCCAGCATCAAAGAAATATCGTGATCACTGCGCAATGTTTCATTTTTTTGAAGATATAGTTGAAACTTGATTTTAAATTCCGCAAATCCATTACATCCTGCCTTCTTACAAAAACGTAAAATTGTGGTGGTAGATACATGTACCTCATCTGCAAGCTCCCGGATTTTCATATGCAATACCTGTTCCTTATGATGCATGATATATTCATAGATTTCCATTTCTAATTCATTCATACTTTTTAACTGTTCAATCGTCAACATTGCTTCATCACTCACTTCCATCCTCTATTTTACGATATATAAAAGATAAGGGAAAGTCTTTTTGTAAATTATAGAAAAAGAAAACTGCCAGGATTATTCATCTGACAGTTTCATATTTTGATATTGATAATAGGCACCAATTAAATTAGCATCATTACGGAATGCACATGGTACGATTTCTGGTACATATACTGGCTCATTTTTCGCAATCTGTGTAAATGCTGCTTTTACTTCTTCAATCAGTTTTGGCTGGGCTGAGATCCCACCGCCAATGGCAATGACTTCCCCATCATAAATTGCCTGTATATTAAACAAGGCAACGGCTAATGATGTCGCATATTCTTTTAATGCAGCGATTGCTTTTTCATTTCCTTCATTTACCAACTGGAAGAATGCTTCCCCACTTAGCTCTTCATCTGTTTCAAGATAGCGCTGTGCGATTTCACGTAATCCTAAGATACCGCTTATTCGCCACCAGTTATAGGTTTCTCCGATCGGATGATGTACGTTCATATGCAAAGAAGAAACTTCTCCAGAACTGAAATGTTTTCCATTATATACTTTGCCATCTTTAATCAAACAACCACCAATTCCAGTGCCAAGAATAATCACAATAGCATCCTCAACCCCCTGTAAAGCACCATAGCCAACCTCTGCGATAGCAGCACATTTGGCATCATTGCCAATCCATACAGGTATATGATATCGCTCGCTTAACTCTTTCGCAAACGGACGGTTTTCTAAATAACGTAGTGCTCCCCCAGTATAGGCAAAGCCATGCGCACTGTCAATAACTCCTGGCATAGATATCGCAAGTCCTTCCACTTGGCTTCCATAACGCTTCCAGATATCATCTAAACATGTGAATAATGCATCCATTCCATCCATCGGTGTTTTCACTTTATCACGGGTAATAATCGTATGTTTTTCATCCATTACCGCGATTTTGATACTGCTTCCCCCTATATCCAGTACTAAAAGATTCATGATAGATCTTCTCCATTTGTTTTGATTACTTTTTGATACCAGTAGAAAGAATCTTTTCGAGAACGATCAAAGCTTCCTGTGCCATCATCCTGTTTATCTACATATATGAAACCATAACGTTTGCTCATCTGTCCCGTGCTTGCGGCCACAAGATCAATGCATCCCCATGGGGTATAACCCATTAAATCTACACCATCTTCATCGACTGCTTTCTTCATCTGTTCAATATGTTTACGTAAGTAGTCAATACGATAGTGATCATGGATTTCACCATTTTCTTCTACTTTATCATATGCACCTAAGCCATTTTCCACAATGAACAATGGTTTGTGATAGTGATCTGTAAACCAATTCAAAGCATAACGTAAGCCGACAGGATCTACCTGCCATCCCCAGTCACTTGCTTCTACATGTGGATTTCTTACTAAATCATGTGATTCATCATAATCATAGTAGATATTTTCTGCCTTTTGTTTAATCGCAAAGGACATATAATAAGAGAATCCGATATAATCCACACAGCCTTTTTTCAAGACTTCTAAATCTTCTTTTGTGACATCCATATCAAAGCCTTTACGTTCCCACAGTTTTGTGATATTTGGTGGATATTTGCCAAATACATGCACATCTGTGTAATAATAACGTTTTTCCATGGCTTTATGTGCCATTAAGATATCTTCTGGTGCACAAGAATATGGATAGATAGGACACATAGCAATCATACATCCGATTTTAAAGTTTGGATTGATCTGATGTCCGATTTCGATTGCTTTGGCACTTGCGACAAGCTCATAGTGGGATGCCTGATACATTACCTGTTCACGATGATCCTCTGGTGTATAGATAATGCCAGAATCTCCATAGATACTGCCTTCACTATTATAGTTTGCCTGGTTGTTGATTTCATTAAATGTCATCCAGTATTCTACTTTATCTTTATAGCGTTCAAAACATGTTTTCGCAAATTTCACAAATAAATCAATCAATTTACGATCACGCCATCCACCATACACTTCTACTAAATGATATGGCATCTCAAAGTGGCTTAAGGTAATGACTGGCTTAATGCCGTGTTTTAAACATTCATCAAACATATCATCATAAAACTTTAAACCTTCTTCATTTGGTTCTTCTTCTAAACCGGTTGGATAAATTCTTGTCCATGCAATAGATGTACGGAAACATTTAAAACCCATTTCCGCAAACATTGCGATATCTTCTTTATAGTGGTGATAAAAATCAATAGCTTCATGATTTGGATAATATTCACCTTCTACAATACCATTGGTAATTCTTCTTGGGGTATCCTTCGTGCCGCCTGTGGACACATCCATAATACTTACACCTTTACCAGCAACGTTGTAAGCACCTTCTAATTGATGTGCTGCCACAGCACCTCCCCATAAAAAGTCTTTCTTTAAGCTCATATTTACACCTCATTTCTAAATGGCTTCTACTTGTGTATGCGCTAGATAATCATGGATGGCACATCTGTTTTTTGTAAACAGTAGACATGCGATACTGGCAATCGTTAATGCATAATGTATATAAGTAATGGTAGATAGCATTTGATCACTTGCAAAACATACCAGCTGATAGATCAGTGGTGATATTGTATAAACACTGCCTTCGATCACAATAATGCCAATGATTTGACGTATACATAACGCCCGCCATGAAATCTGTTGTTTTCCTTTTTCTGTAATTCTTAGTTTCATCAATTTCTTTCCAAGTGTCTGCCCATTCATACGATAAGGAAGTACCACATAATATAAGCATGCGATGATGAGGGATGCGAAAAGTGTGATACATGCACTTGTAAAGGGTAGTACACGGATATCTAATATCGTGGATTGTTGAGGAAAGTATTGATAATATGCGATAGAAACAGGAAGAGATACAAGAATACTTCCTAAGTACCAGTCAATGGCAAATGCCACAAAACGTCTGATGTGTGATGGTGAATGTGCAGAAATACTGCCTGCCTTTTGGCGCAAAGAGATTGTATTCATATACCTCATCCTTTCTCATATTTTATGTTATAGACCGCTCATATCGAATGCGTCGTCATCATCTTCCTGTGCTTCTAATTTTGCAGCGGCTTTTAAATTCGCAACAGCTGCGGCTTTCACGAATGGAAGATAGATCAATGTAGAAATACCAACACATAAGATACCAACAACCAAAGATAAGTAGTTTGTACCACCTGATCCTAAGAATGGAATCAAGAATCCTGGAGTTGTCCATCCTACATCCACTGCCACTGGTGGAATAATTTCAAAGACAGAAACGCATAGGTAACCAAAGATATTACAAATCACTGGGGCTAAGATAAATGGAATGACATAGATTGGATTCATAACGATTGGTAAACCGAAAATTAATGGTTCATTGATATTGAATAAGCCTGGTGCAGTCGCAAGTTTTGCGATTTGGAATTGTTGTTTATCTTTACGTGCAACTAAGTAAATAGCGATGATCATACCCAAAGTAGCACCAGATCCACCGGTATTACCGAATGCATCGTTGATACCAGCCCATGTGATTGGGAATGGTGTACCAATAGTAGTCCCATTTGCGCCATAGTAAGCTAAGTTATCAATACCCTGCTGAGCAAACATTACAGTACGAAGAGCACTCAATGTATTTGGTCCATGGATTCCCAGTACCCATAAGAACTGCTGTACAACGGCAAAGATCAGGATTGTGAAGATATTTCCACCTAAAGATGCGAACGGTGCCTGAATTGCGTTATAGATGACATATTGGATTCCACCATCCGCTAAGAATGAGAATAGATAGTTTAGGAAAGATGATCCCATCAGGATGATAATGATAGGAATCAATAAGTTGAAAGACTGTGCAACTGCTGGTGGTACAGCCTCTGGCATTTTAATTGCCAAACGTTTGTTTTTCTGTAAAGCTGTTAGGAATTCTCCTACAAGCAGACCCACAAGCAATGCGACAAACAATCCCTGTGCCCCCATGAAGTTCATTGGTAATGCGTTACCCACGTTTTCCACATTAACATAGTTTGGATAGATGATGAAGTACGTACCAATGGCAGTAACTCCGGATAATACCTGATCTCCTTTCTTTTCCCCTGCCAGCTTATATGCTGTTAAGAATACGATCAGGATAGACATAATGTTGGCAGTACCATTTAGTACTGGTGATAAGATTGCCTGAAAATCAGCTAAGTTAGGTATCAGATCTCCCAAATGTAAGATTTTAGCGATAAAGCCATCTGGTGAAAGTATTGCATAATTGATTAATGTGATAATTGATCCAGCCAGTGTCAGCGGGAATGCCAGTGTGAAGGCATCACGTACAGCTGCGACATGGCGTTGTGCGTTAAGTTTTGCGGCAAATGGAACTAAGGTTGCTTCCATTTTTGACTGCATGGTTTCCATTACACTCATAAATTGTTCCTCCTCATTTTTGTTATTGTTTGGCCCAAACTTCAAAGAGTATGTGGTACATATTTCCTTGACACGCATATTATAACGAAGTCCCTTTTGTTTTGAAAGGGTTTCCAAGCGTAAAAAAACAGGGCAAATTTCCCTGTTATTTGTTACAATGATGTAACATAGTGTTACACAGCTTCTGTATCGCGATTTCTTTGTAACAGCTCGTGTGCCATCATCTCTATCAGATAGACTGCTGGAATCTGTGATGAGAAGTCTGTTTGAGGCTGTGTAGCACGATATTTTATATGATAGGCAATTGTTAAATCCGCTAGTTTACATAAAGTCCCAGAAGATGTTGTGGATATTGTTATCATGGTACATCCTTTACTATGATATCCTGATACCTGTTGAATCATTTCTTTGGTTTCTCCTGATACACTTAATATAATAATCACGGGATTGCCTTTAATACATTTGGTGTTGTAGAATGGATCATCCTGACATAATGCATAGGTACCGGCGTTTGAAAAACAGCGTGCGCCATAATGTGCAATACCACCAGAATTACCAATCCCCACAAAAATCACAAAGTCACTTGCTTCAATGATATCCGCAGCTTCTTCAATCAGCTCTTTATAATATGGAGTATCTAATTTTTCCACACACTCCAAGATCTCTTTGGTATGATACATTGTGGTGGCTGTATGCTCTTGTTGATGACACCAGTATTTAAAGGCATTATAGTTCTCTAAACCAATCTTTTTCACAAAACGTAAAACAGTAGCTGTGGAAACATCACAAGCCTGAGCAAGTTCACGGATACGCATATAGCCTGCTTTTTCTTTGTTGGCTTCTACATATTGATATACCTGCAGTTCTTTTTCATTAAAGCTATTGATAATTTCTTTACTTACCATGTGTATGATCTCCATGATTTTTATGGTGCTGGATATGATAGCTGCATTCCATTAATACCGTATCTGGTAGTAAGCGACAGGCAATACGACTTACTTTCATCAAGATACCTGGCACTATCAACAGATGATGGCAAAACATTCCCCAAATCGCAGTTGCGGCCACTTTTTCACTGGAAGTTCCCTCCATCAGGAATGCCACATTGGCTACCTGATCAAATTCGGTTTTTACAGGTCCTGGGCATAATACAGAAATAGATACATGACTGCCTGCCTTGCGTAGTTCTTTATGTATGGCCATGCTTAAATGTAAAACATAACTTTTTGTGGCATAATAGGTTGCCATTAAAGGACCTGGCAAGAAGGCCGCAGAGCTTGCGACATTTAAGATATAGCCATGATCACGCTGTTTAAAGTCTTTTAAGAAAAGCTTTGTCAGAATATGCAAAGCTGTAATATTGGTATCAATCATAGTAATATCTTTACTTAATTTTGTTTCATCAAAGTTGCCATAATCACCTAGTCCTGCGTTATTGATCAATATATCAATTTGTTCATTTTTTAATCGTTCATACAGCAAGATACAGTTTTGTTTTTTAGAAAGATCCAATACCATCGTATGTACAGGAACATCAAGTTCCTCTTTTAATTCTCCTAATCGCTGTGCTCGTCTTGCGACCAGATACAATTCCACACCCATATTCGCAAGTACTCTTGCCATATCACGACCAATTCCACTGCTTGCACCTGTGATTAATGCTTTCATTTTTTCACCTTCCTTTAATATTTGATTCTTCATCTGTTTTACTGCCCGGTACACATATTCGTTTTACATGCGGACATTATCTTTAAATGATTAGCCCAGCTCGATTGTGTCACCAGTGGGGACACTTTTTCATTATTTTATAAAATTCATAAAACTGTTTCATTCTATAAAGTCCACGGCGATTGAATCCTTTTCATTCTGGATACTTTTTGTAAAAAAATCAGCTAATTTCTGTACAAAAGCATCTTCGTATGTGGTATTTTCGCATTGTAAACTAATGTATTTACCAATATCTTGATACATCAAAATTCATTCTTCATTTACTTTATGATATGCGCGTTCTTTTGCGGTTTCAATGATATCCACAATCTTTTGAAACTGCTCACCATCAGGCATGAATTCTTTCATCGTTTATACCTTTCTGCATTTTGATTTTCCTTATTAAATAATAAAAGGCAACACCATAGTCGCTAATCCCAGAAACAGAAAGAACCCCATCACATCGGTAACGGTTGTCACAAAAACACCGCTAGCTAATGCAGGATCTACATGGCATTTCTCTAGGATGACAGGAATAAAGTACCCCGCAAGGTTCGCTAAAATCATATTTAAAAACATCGCAATGCCTGTGACCAAGCCAAAGATTGGATTGCTCTCCATCCACATCGCACCAAGCGCTACAACACTGCCGATCACGATACCACTTAAGATACCAACACCAAGTTCTTTCAAAAGAATTTTCATGGCGTTCTCTTTGGTCAATTCACCAAGAGATAGCCCACGTACGACAATGGTCAATGATTGTGTCCCGGCATTTCCACCCATTCCTGTCACAATTGGCATCACGGTGGCAAGTGCTACAACTTTAGATATTGTCGTTTCAAACATGGAAACAGTTGCGGCTGCTAGTACTGCTGTAAACAGATTGACAATCAGCCATGGAATTCTGGACTGGAAAGATTCTTTTAAGGTGGAATCCACACGTTCTTCTTTATTGACACCACCTAAATGGTGGATATCTTCGGTATTTTCTTCCTGAATGACATCCATGATATCATCAAATTCAATAACACCCAGCATGTGATTTTCTTCATCCACAACTGGCATTAAAATGAAGCCATACTTTTCAAACTTATGTGCGACCTGTTCCTGATCTTCATCATATTGTATGGTGATAACATTGGGATTGGTAATAGAAAGCATGGGAGTATCAAAAGGACTTGTGACGATATCACGCAAAGAAACAACACCCTTCAATACATCATTTTTATCGACAACGTATAGATAATAAGTTGTTTCTTCATCAGTATTTTTCTGTAAAAATTCTAAAGTATCTTTCACGGTATTTTTCGCAAAGATACGGATATATTCTGTCGTCATGATACCACCAGCACTGTCTGGCTCAAATTCCAGCAGCTTCTTGACATCATCACGATCGTCTACATCCATTTTATTTAAAATGTTTTCTGCTTCATCTTCTTCTAACTCACCAATTAAGTCGGTAATTTCATCACTGCTCATTTCATCCAGAATATTACGCTGGCGGTTGTCTGAAAATTGTTTTAAGATTTCATATTTATCTTCATCTTCTTCTTCCTCAACGATATCCGCTAAAATATCATCAGGAAGCCTGTTTAAAACAGCTTTCGCATGTTCTGGGTCTTCGTGAATTAAATCCAAGATGTCCGCAGGATGTATCGTATCAATAGTATCTTGTAAATCCTTTGGTGTTCCATGCAATAAAAGCTCTAATAGATTATCTTTTGTTATTTGTCTTTTCATATTGTTCTCCTTTTTTGTTTAAAAAGGATCATATTATATGCGATGGTGGCAAATGATCCTGGGATGATGCTTTTGAGGTTTTCGAATTGGGTTCAGGTTTCATTTTTACCACCACTCTTTCCAGGCTCATTGTACCACACTTATGCATGAAAATACAGGAATTCTCCTAGGCTTTCACGATTTTTTTACGAAGATGCTTACCTACCTCTTTTAAGGAGCAATTACTTTCCACAAGCTCTAAGATTGCATGTTCATCTAAAGATTTATTCCATTTCTTTAACAGCTCTTTAACTACTTGTACACGCTCCTTTTTATTTAAATCTTCAAACATAAACACCTCATCAACCATAGATAAAAATTCCTTCCCCAACATGGCTTCATATCCTTGTGTATTCGTCTGATCTTTGGAAAAGCCAATATTTCCCTGCAGCACAAAAGCACCTGTCATGATGATAATCGCATGGGCTAAAGTAGCTTTTACCCCCTGTGCTTCTAGTTCTCCTTTTTCTATGCTTTGCGCAAGATATTGTAAGATTGTATTTGTTGCCATATGCAGGTTGATCACATGTAAAATACCATAAGGATTTCTTCTGAGTTTTGCGATGACTTTAGGTAAAACACTATCCAAAGCTGCGATATCAAGTTCTATGATTTCCTGATCATTGAAATATATCCGGTTAAATTCTTTAATCAATGTATGTTTTCCCACACCGCTGTTTCCCACAAACAACCATACGCCAAGTGGTCTTGAAGAAAGTACGCCCTCTTCAATCCATTTTAATTGATGCATCAGTTTATTTTTTACATCCTGTTGTCCTATCAGTGTTGTATCTAATTGAACACGGACTTCCTGTAAACGATTCTTAGATGCAAGTGGAATATTGGTTAACTTTTCCACAACCTCTTTGATCATCTGTTCTTTTACACACTTTGTCTGACTAGTTTTTGCCATGACACAGGCCAGATCCAAAACATCGATGGCTTTATCTGGAAACTTTCTTGCGGGCATATAATAGTCACAATACGTTACCATTCGTTCCAGCATTTCTTCTGGAATCTTTACATGATGATAATCTTCATATTCCTTGCGCTTAGCCTTTAACATCAAAAACGCTTCTTCTTTTTTAGGTTCTTTAATCATAATAATCTGAAAACGACGTTCCAATGCACGATCTTTTTCTATATATTTCTCATATTCATCTATTGTGGTAGCGCCAATGCAGCGAATCTCTCCGCGTGCCAGATATGGCTTCAATACGCTGGAAACATCAATACTTCCTTCACTTTTCCCAGCGCCGATCATCTGATGAATTTCATCGATAAATAAAATAACATGTGGATATTTCTTCAATAATTTGATAATATTTTGAAGTTTTTCCTCAAAGTCACCACGATACTTCGTACCAGCTACTAGAGTATTTAAATGCAGTTCATAAATAACCGCATCCTGTAATGCAGGCACCATTTTGCGCTTGATCATACCTGCCAGTTTTTCCACCATCGCAGTCTTGCCTACGCCAGGCTCTCCAATTAGTAAAGGATTGGCTTTATCTTTACGGGATAAAATATCAATCATAAACTGAAGCTCCTCCTGTCTGCCACAGATATCCATATTATTGCCACAGGTATTTAAATTTCTTAGCTCTTCTACCTTATCTAGTTCATGGATCTCTCCATTCTCTAATTCCCGCAGTACACTTTCTTCTTCTAAATCATAACGATGCAATATCTCAATTGCGACACATGAAGATGTCTGAAGCAATGCAACACTTAATGCACGAACATCAATGCATTGCATAGAACGTTTGACAGAAAGACTTCTTGCACGTTCCAATATATCATCCACTACCTGTGTAATGGCAATCTCACTTACTTCCTGATCTTTTAGACCAAATAATACCATTAAATCTTCTTTTAACTGAAAATAAAATAACCCATTGGAAGATAATATCTTAGAAAGAGGGGTACTTGTATCTTTTAAAACTGCCAGCAGTACATGTTCACTGCCAATATAATTGTTTCCCATATCCTTCGCTTCTTTTCGCGCATCCTTCATGATATTGGAAACCTGTTTATCCAGGCGATAATCCATAAAATCACTCCCATCATTTACAGCATATGCTTTCTCGACTTCGCTTTTGTTAGTATTGCCATTTTCTTTTTTCACATGCAATACTTGTTGTATTTCTTGTGAAAGCCATGGTAAAATGAAATAAGAAAGTGGTGATAGTGTGAAAAAGGATATTCGTGTACGCCCTGGAAAAGGACAATCTATATTAGGGCTGGTTGTAGGATGTATTTTTGTATGTATTGGTATATTTATTGTTGTGCCAACATTTGGATTGTTTGGATTGTTATGGACTGGTATTGCGATTGCCATCACTGCAATCAATGGAATCAATGCCTTCAGTGATAAAGGAATTGCGACTTCTCATATTGAAATACAAGAAGATCATGAGGAATACAAATCATCAAATTCCATTGAAGATCGATTAAAGAAAGTGGAGGACCTTTATCAAAAAGGATATATCACAAAAGAAGAATATGAGAAAAAACGCAGTGATATTTTAAATGATATA
Source organism: [Eubacterium] hominis (assembly GCA_014337235.1). Taxonomy (GTDB): domain Bacteria; phylum Bacillota_I; class Bacilli_A; order Erysipelotrichales; family Erysipelotrichaceae; genus Hoskinsella; species Hoskinsella hominis. Next base: position 336,424 of record CP060636.1, read on the forward strand.
TAAAAAAACATAAGCATATCTTGCCATATTTAGGGAGTCTATCTTAAGGGCTTCCTTTTATATAGGATAAATAGCCTATGTTTACTTTTTCGTACTTTCGATAAACCAGCGATTTCTCTCATAAAACAAGTTTCTTACACGACCTTGAATTCTGCATTTATACAATATGCCACATCCACCCACCACACTGGAAGCCTTTCGGATTTCTAAAATCCGCTCTATTGGATATTCCACATTGTTTTCCCATATCAATACCTTTGGCATCATAACTCCTTCCTGATCAATATGAACAAGCATATCCACGTAGCGTTTATACAACATCAGAAGAAGGATACCGGGTGAATGATATGGTCGTGTTTAGGATCAAAGTCAGTTAATTTCTGATCAAGCTTCATGCTGCACCGCTGTATTTTCTCAAAGCCAAATTTATTTCTTATCGCATCCATGGTTTCCTCCAGTACTAATTGTTTTTCTCTTTGTTTTTCACTGGTAAACAGATTCATTTGAATATATCCATCATCTTTTCTAAGTCCGCTGATGGATACTCCAATTGTTCGAAGTGGTATCTGAAAATCATAATGCTTTTTCAATAGATCTAATACAACCGGCATGATTTCCTCACATAAATTGGTTGGCTGGGTAATTGTTTTCTGCCTTGTAAAGCTGATAAGATTCGTATTTCTTAACGATAGATGAATGACATTCCCTTTTAATCCTGATTCACGAAGCCTGGATGCAACGGACTCTGTCAATACATAATATATTAATTTCGCCTCTTCAAAACTGACGATATCTTTCACAGCTGTTATAGCATTTCCAATTGATTTTATTGGTGCCTGCTCTGTGGTTTTGGCGACAGGAGTTTCATCCCATCCATTCGCAAACGTATGTAAGATCTCACCCACCTTGCCAAAATGCTCACTCATAAATCCACTTGGAAGACTTGCAAGCTCCCCAATGGTATAGATTCCACATGCTTCTAATTTAGAAGCTGTACTTCTTCCAATATATAACAGCTCAGAAACTGGAAGTGGCCATACCATCTGTTTATAATTAGCCTTTGTGATCTCCACAAGCCCCATATGTTTTACCATATCACTGCCCAGTTTTGCGAATATTTTATTAAAGCTTACCCCAATCGATATGGTAATACCGAATTGTTGAAGAACCTTTTTCTGAATCATACGGGCAATGCTTACCCCATCGCCATATAACCGTGAACTTTCACTGACATCCATCCATGCCTCATCCAATCCAAAGGATTCTACACGATCGCTAAACTGACGATAGACATCTTTAATTTGTTCAGTATAATACAAATATTCTTCATAATGAGGATGAATGATGGTAAGTTGTGGACATTTGGCATAAGCTTCACGCAGTGACTCGCCGGTTTTTATATGAAATGTTTTTGCCAGGTCATTTTTTGCCAGGATAATACCGTGCCGTTTTTCTTCAAAGCCACCAACAGCCATTGGAATATGGCGTAAATGTGGATTCTTCATTTCTTCAATTTGTGCATAACAATGATTGATGTCACTATGCAGTATGATACGTTCCATGTCGATCACCTCAGCGATATTATAAGGGATTTGTTCCAGAATACAATAGATTTTGGAACGTTTACAGGAATTACCAGAGGTCTTAGAGGTAATTTGTTCCAATGCTTGTATATGAAATATGTGTATGATATCCTTAAAAACAGGTGATGATATGGAATTAAAAGAAATTATACAATATTATCGTAAGAAACATGGATGGAGTCTGGAAACAATTGGGGATTATGTCGGTGTATCGAAATCTACCATCAAACGTTGGGAAGATGGAGAAAGCAAGCACATACCGGAAACAAAATTAGAAAAGCTCTCCGAACTTTTTGGCATTAATGTATCTGCCTGTATTCATGGTACGATCAAGCCGATCTTAGGATATGTAAAGGCTGGATATGATTTATATGCTGAAGAAAATCTATTGGGATATGAAGAAGTCAGTAAATGCGATGCAGGACTTGGCGATTATTATTTAAAGGTACAAGGGGATAGTATGAATGGCTCTAGAATTTATGATGGAGATCTGGTATATGTAAAAAGCTGTCAAGATGTTAAAAGTGGCGATCTTGCTGTGGTGTTGATTGATGGTCAGGAGGTCACGATAAAAAAAGTCATTAAGAAAAAGGATACGGTAATCTTGATGGCAAGCAATCCTGCCTATGAGCCAAGGATATTTATAAAAGAGGAAATCAGGCGATTAACAATTCTAGGAAAGATCTTACATGTAAAAGTGTATTTCTAGGTATGAAAAACAAAAAACAGCGCATCCTTTAGATAACATACGAGGAGGAGAGCTATGTACGCAATCAGAAGTAAGAAAACAAATCGATGGTTTCAGGGAGTAAATTCAAGTGTTGGACGCTGCAGTTCTCATCATATCATTCTAGATGAAGAAATCCCGGCCTTATTTAAAACAAAGGACAGTGCCAGAATTGAATTATTAAGTGACTGTTTGAATGTAAATGCATTTGATATTGTTGAGGTTGATTTACAGGTAAAAGAAGATGTTGCTTATTTAGGGTAAAAGAAAAGATGCGTGTATAAACGCACCTTTTTATTTCTTTTGATTAGATATCCATGAATTTTTGAGCAGCAGTCACGATTGCCATTTTGAATACTTCTTCAGCGTTGCATCCTCTTGACAAGTCATTGATTGGTGCATTTAATCCCTGCAGGATTGGTCCAATTGCTTCATACTGACCTAAACGTGCCGCAATCTTATAACCGATATTTCCTGAATCAATGTTAGGGAAGATAAATGTATTGATATTGCCAGCTACTTTTGAATCTGGAGCTTTTAATTTTGCTACTTCTGGTGCGACTGCACAGTCGAACTGAATTTCCCCTTCTACACCGAAATCTAAAGGCATACGTTTTAAACGTGTTGCAGCTTCGTTTACTTTTGCAACGCTTGTACCTTTTGCTGAACCTAATGTAGAGTAAGATAATAAACCAACTCTTGGTTCAATACCGAACTGACGTACTGTGTGTGCTGTCTGTAATGTGATTTCTACTAAATCATCAGCAGTTGGATCGATGTTGATAGAGCAGTCACCCATAACAAGTGTTTCTGCATTGTCCTTCATTAAGATAAAGCAGCTGGATACAATAGAGTTACCAGGTTTTGTTTTGATCAGCTGTAATGCTGGACGTACTGTATCTGCAGTTGAGTATGTAGCTCCTCCTAACAGACCATCTGCACAACCTAATTTTACATACATTGTACCAAAGAAGTTAGTTTTTAAACATGCTGCACGAGCCTGCTCTTCATCCATCTTACCTTTACGAAGTTCGATAGCTTTGCTTACCATCATATCCATGTTTTTATATTCAATTGGATCTAATGTTTCAATACCTTCAATATCCCATCCATGTGCATTTGCAGTCCCCATAATTTCTGCACGGTTTCCTAATAATACAGGAACCAGGATATCTTCTTTATGTAAACGGATAGCCGCTTCCAAGATACGTGGGTCAGATCCTTCTGTAAAAACGATTCTTGTTCCCTTGCCTTTAATTTTTTCAATCAGTGTGTTAATCATAATACTTATGTCCTCACTTTCCTAATACCATAGTTTATTATATACCAATCATAAGCTTAAAAAAAGGATTTTTTCACAAATGAAAAATTTCACAATCTTTTCCAGCGTTTTCCTGTATAAATATAAAGAATTTCGTAGAAAACCCTGCTATATCTACATAACAGGGTTATTTTTTAACTGCTATTCTTCAGATTTTTTCTTGTTTGTGTACAATAACATAAATGCACCAGAGATACATAAAATGATAGAAACGAATCCATATAAGTTATTTACATGATTTGCAGTATCCTTGATGACATCTTTATTGTTTGTGCTAGGTGCCATATTTTTATCATTGATAACAATGACATAATCAGATGCATGAGAGAAGCTAACAACTACATTTCCGTTTTCGTCAATCTTTCCAGCATTCATATATACCATCTTGCCATCACTGTCATAATAATATAGATTACCATATTTTCCTTTATATTCGTTACCAACGTTAATTTTCAGATTTGCTTTAAATCCAAAATTACCATTGTGCGTTAAGGAAAGTTGTTTGACTGGATTATCTCCTGCCAGCTCTTTTACGATATTGCTAGGCACTGCATGACTATCCATCTTGACTTCTAGGTTAATATCTTTAAGATTGCTTGCTAAGATATCCTTTCCGTTGATTTCCCAAGTGTAGCCCCCCATATTCAATTCTACAACAACATCTTTACCTTTTGCGGCTTCTAGTACTTCTGTAGGTACGACTGTCGCATTACCCATGAATACTTCAATTTTCTCTTCTTTATCGGCTTTTGCGATTTCTTCTACGATTTTGTTTGTTTCTTCTTTTGGTAACACAATTACTTTATCCGTTGTTGATCCAGAAGTTCCTGTATCTGTTATTTCTTTATCAGGTTCTGATGGTTTATCAGGCGTGATTGGTTTTTCAGGTTCCACTGGTGTTACCGGTTTATCTGGAGTATCAGGCTTCTCTGGCTCTTCTGGAGTATCAGGTTCATCAGGCTGATCAGGAGTAACTGGGGTGTCTGGTTCGTCTGGAACATCTGGTGTTTCTTCTTCGATACCTGTTCCTATTCCATAATAATAAAGATTACTTGTGACCATAATCACATCACTTTCAGGACCTTCATACCATTCAATATCTTTCATATTAAATTCAGGTACCTTAATTTCTTCACCATCATCCGCGACAGTAATATAATCTACGCCAATTTCAAAACCAGTTGTTCCTCCACCAGGACCTATACTTGAATATGGTTTATTTCTATCATAAAGTACAAAACGAACTAAATGATTTTCATAATCTGCGTCATATTCAAAAGATTCGTAATTAAAAACTGCTCGATCCATTGTATTATCAGCACTTTCACCTGTTGGAACCCATTTTGCAAAGCGTAATCCTTCATAAGAATTCACTTCATACTTAGATAAAGAGTCAAACGCTTCACTTCGAAGCAATGTTTCTTTTACAAATTCAGTATTCGTTTGCCATGTTGTTTCACCATCTACATTTATATAAGTATAAGAACCTTGTATCACATTCAAATCTTTAAATTTCGCATAAGCTTGTATAGAATAGTTCCAAGGTTGAAATGGTATTTCTTCATTCAAATCAATATTAGGGTCAAAACCAGAATATACCCATTTATCAAATTGTTTGCCTGTATATAAGTCATCAACATTAGGTTCATACTTATCAAAAAGCTCTTGATATGTCATATCAGTAGGTACCGTGATTGTTTCACTTTGCCATGAAATATCTTCATCTTTATTTACATATGTTGTACTAAAATTTATAACATTCTTATCATAAACTGCAAAGAAGTTAATATAGAAATCTCCTAACATCTCTTTTTCACCATTATAAGGATTATTATCATCATCCACCCATTTTACAAATTTTAAATTTTCAAAAGATGTACTTCCATCAGGCATTTTTATATCCATATCTTTAAATTTTGTATGTCTCTCTATATCATTTAATTCCTGTCTTGAAACTCTAAAATAATCTCCATTCTCATCCAATGCATAGAAACTAATATTTAAAGAATACGTTGGAGTAACATAATTGTTGTCATTGTTTACTTTAATATAGTAAGGATTATAGTCACCGATAAAATCATATAAAGCAACACTATTGCCTGATGTATCCCAAATACCTAAATAATCTATATACCATTCACATGGATATGTTTTGGAATCAATTAACCAATGACCAATAAATTCATCTTTGTTTTCATCATATTTTAAATCTACTCTATGTTGAGATGGATAGATACTTGCTTCAGCTTGAAATAAAAGAAAAGTATCTTCTTGAGTCCGTAAAGCTACATTATCGCTTACTTTAATATGTATTTGAATATCGTCACCAGGCTTTACAAATTCGCCTTGTTTATCCATGACAATTGATTCAATCTTTGGATTTTCTTCATCTTTGTCACCTTTATAATCAAAGAAAATTGTATCCATTTTATCATAACTTATATCAATTCTTTCTTCATCATGCGCATAGATTTCATTTAGAACCCAATGCCCTCCATAGAAATACAGCAAGGAATCATATGATTCATAAACATTGGAATCCCCTACTTTATGACAAGAAAGGCTACTATATCTTTCTTTTTCTTTGTTATAAAACTCTAAATTAATTGAAGAGAAGTATTTACTGTCTTCTTCTGGTACAGTAATTGAAATATGGACTTGATCTTTATCTGTTAAAGTTTGCCCATTTTCTTTAAATTCCAAGCTTTCGACTTTACTATGTTTAAGATTATTGTTTTCTCCACCAGAAATTAAGAAATAATATTTCTCAGACTCATAAATTTCAGTTAAATTATGATTTTTATCGACAGCGTAAATCCTATTGATTAAAGCTTTGTCATAGCCACCATTAATCACAGGAATTTTACCTTCATACAGCTTTGTAACTTCATTATAAACTAAAGTTATTTCACTCCCATTATAATAATTATCATCATCACTTTGAGTATAATAAATATTAATTTTCACAAAGTCAATTCCGCTTTCTGCATCATAAGCTTTGATTGAGATAGGTACTTCTTCTCCAACTTCAAAAGTTTTCCCAGCTTCAAAATTAATGTCTTCTATAACTGGCTTTGTGACATCAATACTTTTGATATTAGACAGCTCAGCATTATTTTCTTTTTCTTTGACTTGTTCCTGTGTATTTGTTTCTTCTGTTTGTGGTGTTACTGTCCCTTCTTCTTCTGCGTAGATTGCATATGGCAAAACTAATGTAAACATCAATCCCAGCGACAATGCAAAAGCGCCCGCCTTTTTAATTAGCGGAATCTGTTTTCTCATCCTCTTTTCCTCCCTTGTTTTTTAAGAAAACTATATTATAAATACCAATTTAGGTACTCATAAACGTGTATAAATGGACTTTCCTTACATAATTAATTATACACTTTTATTTATTAAAAGCAATATCACGCATACATCACAATGAAAAAAATGATTTTTCTCATCATCAAAAAAGCCATGAAAAAAGATGGACATTACATCCACCTTTTTAACTTTCGTTTTTAATTACCCAATAATTTTCTGAGCGCGTAAAACTTCTTCGATAGCAGCGATAGCAGCTTCTTCGTCATCCCCGTTACAAGAAATAGTGATTTCTGACTGAGTAGGGATACCCAAAGACATAACACCCATGATTGACTTCATGTTTACTTCGCGTCCTTTGAAAGATACGTTAACTTCGCATTTGAATTTGCTAGCAGCGTTAACAGCTACAGTAGCAGGACGTGCGTGTAATCCAACTGGGTCGATAACTGATACAGTGATTTGTTTCATTTTATATTCCTCCTATAAACAACTTTTTAACATACTCTATTTTAAACCATTTTGATACCACTTACAATGCCGAAATTGCTTTTTTTCAATAAAATCTTCATTTTTTTGCTTTATCAACGCTTACATCAGACTTTTAAGAAATTTTTGTTAAAAATTCTTCAATATCCATGACTGGAATATTGTGTTGCAACAAGAGTTGTACGAATTTTCCATTTCCTTTTGTAAGTTTTTTTGAAAATGTTCCATCATAAACTATGCCTTTTCCACAGCTTGGAGAACGTGATTGCGTAATCACTAAGTCTACTTGATTCTCTAAAATCTGATCAAGTGCTAATTGTGCACCTTTCTCAAATTGTGCAGTAACATCTTCCTGCAACGTGTTTATAACTTTATCATTCACGATTTCACTACAAGCTCTTGGAGTTGGTAAACCACCTAGTACTTCAGGGCAAACAAGAATATAGTTTTTGTCTTTCATAAAAGATATCAACTTTTCATTTCCATTGTTTCCACCACTATATTTACAATTGACTCCCATCAGGCAGCTACTGATTGCATATTTCATAATTCATTCTCCTTCACAAACACAAATTCTCTTTCATTACTTAATTCTTTCATGAACCGATAGCCTTCCTCATTAAATTCCTTTACGCCTTCTAACGCTTCAATCTGGTTGGTTGATAAATAATGAATCATCGCACCTCTTGCCATTTTAGCTTGTGTAGATTCCACTTTTAATTTTCCCTGTTTTCTTATTTTGAAGGTTAATGTGATATAGGAATCATCAGGAAGATATGGTAGCACCGCTTTCTCATACTCTTTACTTGCCATATTCAAAATAATTGGTAGTTCTTGATTAGAAAGCTCTTTTTGTAAAGTGCTAGCGATGGTATCCTTCCAAAAATCATAGATATCTTTACTGTCATTTACAGGCAGTTTAGCCTGCATTTCCAGACGGTATGGATAAATACTGTCTAATGGTTTAATTACTCCATATAGCCCTGATAAGATACGTAGATGCTCTTGTAAATAAGCAATTTGTGATTCATCTTGTATGTTCATACGTTGAAACTGTAATCCTTGATAGGTGAATAATGCATAGCTTCCATTTTTATCAAAATGAATATTTCGATAACGCTCTAAATTCTCTAAAGCAATTTTCTCATTTACCTTCATTAAAGTCATTATTTTATCTTTGTTTAACTTACATAATTCTTCTAAAATCATCTGACTGTTTTTTGATAATATAGGTAAATCCTGTGGTAAACGTTCTCTATACCACTTCATCTGTTTCGTAGGTGATACGATGATTAGCATAATAATCACTCCTAACAATCCCTATTATAATGTAGATATTTATTAATTACAATTCTTATCATTATATGGTATTAAAAAGTATGATTCGAATATGATAATGTCTTAATGAAACCAAATTGATTTTGTCTTTAAAATCATTTATGATATGACCTTACTATGAAAGTGAGGTCTTTATGAGAAAGGTAAATTTAAGAATGAATGAACAATACAAATATGAGGTTATTAAAAAATTAGTTGATACACATGGAAACAAAAAGAATGCTGCTATCAAATTAAACTGCTCTGTTCGCACTATTGACAGATTGATTGTCAGATATAAAGCTGAAGGTAAGACTGGTTTTATCCACAAGAACAGAAACAGACAGCCTATCTCCACTTTCCCTGTCGAGGTCAAAAATAAAGTCATTGACCTTTATCGCACGAAATATTCTGGTGCCAATCTTCTTCATTTCTCACAGCTGCTTGCGAAGAAAGAGGATATCCATGTCAGTGACACTACTATCAATTATTGGCTCCGCAGTTGCGACATCCTTTCTCCTAAGGCTAGACGCAAAACTGTCAATACTCTTAACGCTGAACTGAGAAAACGTAAGAAAGCTGCCAAGACAAAAAAAGAAGCTGCTTCTATAGAAAACAAACTCGATCTACTTGATCGCTTCGATGCACATCCCAGACGCCCTAGATGCGCTTATTTTGGCGAGTTAGTCCAAATGGATGCTTCTCCTCATCTTTGGTTCGGTACCTCCATCACTCATCTCCATCTGGCCATTGATGACGCCACTGGTAAGATACTTGGTGCTTATTTTGATACGCAGGAAACGCTTAATGCGTATTATCAAATCACTCATCAAATCCTGATAGATTATGGCATCCCTGCCAAGTTTCTTACGGACCGCCGCACTGTGTTTGAGTACAAAAGAAAAAACGCATCCTCTGATGAAGAAGATACGTTCACGCAATTCTCTTATGCCTGCCATCAGTTAGGCATTGAATTGGAATGTACGAGCGTCCCGCAGGCGAAAGGTCGCGTAGAGCGTCTTAATCAGACCCTACAATCAAGATTGGTCATTGAACTTAGGCTTGCGGGCATTACAACCATAGAGGAAGCCAATGAATTCTTAAAATCCTACCTAAAAGAATTCAACGCTATGTTCTCTCTACCAATCAATGATACTAAAACTGTGTTTGAAAAGCAACCGTCAAAGCAAAAAATCAATCAGACGCTTGCCATTTTAAGCAACCGAAAACTTGATTCAGGTCATTGTATCCGCTATAAGAACAAGTATTTTATTCCTATAACGAAATCTGGTAGTAAAGCATGTCTGAAAAAAGGTATGAATGTGATGGTGATCGAAGCATTTGATGGAAAGCTATATGCCAACATCCTAGATCATCTATTCGCTTTAGAAGAAATCCTAGAACGTGAGGCTACATCAAAGAACTTCGACACGATTCCTATCGAGGTGAAACAGAAAAAGCCTTATATTCCCCCTATGTCACATCCTTGGAAACAGGCTTCTTATCTTGCTTATGTGGCAAAGCAAAAGCACCGTCAATCCGGTGCTAATGTTTAATTATTTTTAAGACATTTTCATTTTTGCTTGACATTCTTATCATTATATGGTATTAAAAAGAACAGCAAACAATTCGCTGTTCTTTTTTTACATTACGTTATATTTTAAAAACTATGTAAATCATGTTTTTTATCATCTTTCTATTTATCTTGATAAAAACATCTTGTAGACGTAATAACGGATTTCTAAAATATCACTCTAAATCATTATCCTGCATTTGAAACTAAATCATTTTGATGCTGTACATCAGCATCTGTAATCATTTCACCACTTACAATTTTCTTAATCAAACTAGTAGCATTATCTACTGTTGCTCTATCTGGTTCCATAACCCAAGCATTAAATCCATTTGCTGGAGACCATGCACTGCCATTTCCACGACCACTAACACTAATCTGCTTAATATCCCATCCTGACATATCATTGATTTGCATTTTTACTAAGGATGACATTTCATTTGAAGTCATATTTGTCTGGAAGCTTCCACCAATTGCATCCATGATACTTGAATAATTTGTGATAATAGTTGGTGATATCATTTTATTTATCATTGCCGTAATAACACGCATCTGATTACGTCCACGATCTCTATCCCCGTCTGCTAAATTATAACGTTCACGAGCAAAACGAAGTGCCATTGCCCCATCCATATCTACATTTCCTGCTGGATAAGAATATGTTCCATCACTTGCAGTAAATGCCACAGGATTTTCAACAGTAATACCTCCCAATGCATCTACTATACTAATCACACTAGAGAAATTAACTCTAGCAAAATAGTTGATTTCAGCATCAAAGTAATTTTCAACAGTTTCAACAGTACATTCCGCTCCCCATAAACCAGAGTGAGTCAGTTTATCTGTTTGTCCCCCTTGACAAGGCTGAGGAACATAGTAATCACGAGGAATACTTGTTAATAAAATCTGATGTGTTTTAGGATTTACTGTAACAATCATGTTTACATCAGAGCGTGATACAGTAGAAATTGTTCCAAAAGTATCAATACCAGTGATATACACACTAAACGGTTCCTTTGTAACGTTTACATCCTTGCTAATATCTTTTACTTCTTTTTCATAAGTATATTCTTTTATTTTTCTTGTCTCTGAATCAAAATTAGCATGATTATCTTCAAACAATCCTCTACTACCTTCATTGACTAAAATAGCATCAACTTTTCCATCATATAGATCATCACCATAATCCTTATATGATTTATAATCCACAGTAGTAATATCCTCACCAAGGTCCTTCTTTACATCTGCTAAGGCTTTGGTCATTATTTCATTATCTCCTGTTTTAATGACACCTAGTTTCTTACCTTTTAAATCTTTTATATCTTTTGCATTACTTTCTTTCATGACAACAACTGATACTACGTCGGTTTGAGTATTATTTCCAGTCATACGTCCAAAAGCATTTGTAGTTTTAAATACATACCAGTTGCCAACACCTAAAATTATTGATAAAATAACAATCAAAATTTTACCTAATATCTTATTGACTTTATTCACTCGTTTTCCCAGTTGTAAATAATACATTCCCATAAATAAAAGAATTAATACAATTAAAACAGGAATAGCATATTTTATAGGAACTATGTTCGAAATGAACATCTGTGCAACAAACGCAATTGTTAATAATGCATAAATTATAACAAAATAAAATCCAGCATTTTTCCAAATAGGTTTATTATTTATTGTCTTTTTTTTCGCCATTAATTAAACACTCCTTTTCAAAACAACACATTCATTATATCCTTTTTAAATTTATAATGCTACAAATTTTTCTTACACTTTGTTAAGAAAGGTGATACAAGTTTTGTATCACCTCTTGAATTTATCTTAACCTAAAGCAAAAATTGGTCCACCAGATGTACAATCCCCTTTATCTGTTGATTTTTCTTTAAATATTTGCTTTATTGAATATTTTTTATTATGACTTTTGAAATATGGATCATAGACGCTAACCATATTATTTTCATCTATTCCATAAATAATAATTTCATGTGTTGTCCCTTCAAATGTGAAATTTGGTGGATTCATTCCAGCAACCACAAGTTTTCCATGTCTTAAAGCATCTATTGCCTGATCAACAGTCAAGTTACCTTGACAAGCAATCCCGTAATGTTTAGAGATAGCAGGCCAAAATGAACCTATAGTGCCTGTCACTTTTCCATTATAATACCCATTTTTATAACCCCATGATGCTACATCAGGAGGTAAAATAGTTTGATTTTTCAAAAATGAGAAAGCCATAGCTGCACAAGTTTGCGCACATCCAGTGCTCGCCATTGTACCAGATCCATATTTTTTATTAGCCCAACGAGAATCTGTTTGCATATAATAAGGTATTGGAGCAGTCATACTCATGAGTTCACCATTAGAGGTATTAAAATAATATTTTCTTTGATCTATAGTTTTACTCCCTTTACACATATGCCCATCCTTGTTGAAATAATAAAGATTAGAATCACTGCTATGCCAACCTGTTGTTATAATACCTTTATCTGTAAATAAATATGTATTTCCATTTATTTCTTGCCACCCTGTTAACATTTGTCCTTCTGAATTAAAGTAATGCCAACCTTCTTCGTTATGGTACCAACCAATTTTCAATCTTCCATCACTTTTTATAAAATACCATTCTCCATTTATTTTTCTCCATTTCTCTTGTTTATTCAAATGTCCTTGTTCATTAAAATAATATAGCTCATTTCCTATCTCGTTTATTCCTATTGTTATATATCCTCTATAATTAAAATAGTATTTTTCCCCTGAAACATATTTCCATCCTAAATACATATGTCCTTGTTCATTGAAATATCTCCAGCCATTTTGATTTCTCCAACCTGTTGTTATTACACCTTTATCTGTAAATAAATATGTATTTCCATCTATCTCTTGCCACCCTGTTAACATTTGCCCTTCTGAATTAAAGTAATGCCAACCTTCTTCATTATGGTACCAACCAATTTTTAACATTCCATTTGCTTTAACTAAATACCATTGATTATCTATATATTTCCATTTTTGAGTACAACAAAGGCTTCCATCATTTTCAAAATAATAATATTCATTATTTATTTTTTTTATTCCTATAACTCTGTGTCCTATTTCATCAACATAATATGTCTTCCCATCTTCAATAGACCAGCCTTGAACTTTTTCATCTTTTTTTTCTTCTATAACATCATTTTCTTTAAATGTTTTTGCTTCAATATTCATTACAAATATTGGTAGTAGTAATAAAAACGTTAATATAATTTTTCTCATCACAACTTCCCCCATTTTCCTTATTTATCTTTAATTAAAAAATATGCTTACATCAACATTATTAAGGAACCCAGGAATATACTCATATTCAGAATACTGCCATCCCTTAAAATCTGTTTCTTTTAAATCTTTTCCTGCATAATAAACATGATCACTATTATATTGAGCAATCCATTCCACAAGTTTTATTAAATCACTATCTCCTCCAAAACCAGAATCTTTATTATAAAGATACGATGTATATGTATAAACTGCACAATTCTTAAATCCATGTTTATTCAATATATTCATAAATGTTGGTATAATTTTCTTATATTGACTCGGCTTAATTTTAATGTCTCTACCATCCAAATACGTTGGTTTTTCAATATCATAATATATTTTTGTATTTCTATCTATATTATATTTATCTAAAATTTTAACTACAAAGTTCGCCTCTGCAATCGCTTCATCGTTATTTTCTGCATAGCTATATAAATATAAACTAAAAGGTATTTTATATTGTTTCAATTTCTGTATATTCCTTTGCAATTGATAATCTTCCCTTACATCTCCAAAGCCAATCCTAACAATTACATGATCTATATCACCTTGTTCTACTACTTTAATCCAATCAATTATGCCATCAAATTCAGATATATCTATAACTTTTTTTACATTACCATTTCCAATTCTTTGACCTAAACTGTTAAAATAATACTTTTGACCACCAAGTGATTGCCAGCCAGTTAATTTTACTCCCTGATTATAATAGTATACTTCACCATCCTTCCCAAAAACCCAAGATGTTATGTAACCATTCTCATCGAAATTGTATTCGATACCCTGAATAATTATTTTCTTATTCTTAATCAAAATTCCATTTTCATCATAATATAGAGATTTCTTATCTTTTATTACCCATTCATTTTTAGCCATATGTCCATCTTCATAAAAATAATAATTTTCTCCATTTATATAGACATTCCCAATCATCATATGGCCTTGTTCATTAAAATAATAAATTTTACTATCTATACTCATAAAACCTGTAGTAATGTATCCATCTTTATTAAAATAATATTTTTCTCCAGATATTTCTCTCCAGCCTAAAAACATATGTCCCTGTTCATTAAAATATCTCCAGCCATTTTGATTTCTCCAACCTGTTGTTATAATACCTTTATCTGTAAATAAATATGTATTTCCATTTATTTCTTGCCACCCTGTTAACATTTGTCCTTCTGAATTAAAGTAATGCCAACCTTCTTCGTTATGGTACCAACCAATTTTCAATCTTCCATCACTTTTTATAAAATACCATTCTCCATTTATTTTTCTCCATTTCTCTTGTTTATTCAAATGTCCTTGTTCATTAAAATAATATAGCTCATTTCCTATCTCGTTTATTCCTATTGTTATATATCCTCTATAATTAAAATAGTATTTTTCCCCTGAAACATATTTCCATCCTAAATACATATGTCCTTGTTCATTGAAATATCTCCAGCCATTTTGATTTCTCCAACCTGTTGTTATTACACCTTTATCTGTAAATAAATATGTATTTCCATCTATCTCTTGCCACCCTGTTAACATTTGCCCTTCTGAATTAAAGTAATGCCAACCTTCTTCATTATGGTACCAACCAATTTTTAACATTCCATTTGCTTTAACTAAATACCATTGATTATCTATATATTTCCATTTTTGAGTACAACAAAGGCTTCCATCATTTTCAAAATAATAATATTCATTATTTATTTTTTTTATTCCTATAACTCTGTGTCCTATTTCATCAACATAATATGTCTTCCCATCTTCAATAGACCAGCCTTGAACTTTTTCATCTTTTTTTTCTTCTATAACATCATTTTCTTTAAATGTTTTCGCTTCAATATTCATTACAAATATTGGTAATAGTAATAAAAACGTTAATATAATTTTTCTCATCACTGCTTACCCCCTTCTTCTTTAATTATAGTCATTTATAAAAGATTATCAACGTTTTTATGATTTTTTAAATAAAGATTATATAATTTGATATTGTTAAAAAAACGATTATCTTGTTTAGTACTGTATTGCTATGAATTTTGAGAACTGATAATTACAAATATTTCAAATCTATATATAAAAAAGAATCATCCTTTATTATTAAGAGAACGATTCCATTTTTAAACTTACTTATTAGTATTTTTTTCTTGAAAATAAAATTCAATAGTATCTATAATTTTCGGATCCACTGAATTACTAAATTTTCTTGCAAATAATTTTTCTGAATTAATTAACTCAAAAAAGTCAGCTTCTCTATAAATATATGGTTTTCCACGATTCCAATCAAATAAGCGCATACTATCCCCATATATATTCTCTTTAAATTTTGAATTCCATGCTAAAGTTTGCAAAAAAACCTCATCTACACACCAACCTTTAGAAAAAATGCTTTTAATCTCTTCTTCTTTAGATAAAATATACGTTGCAAGATTATCAGTAATACTAAACCAATTTGTTCCTTTTCTAAAAATGTAATTACGATTTTTAATCCTATTTACATTTAATTTTTTTTGTAATTCGATAAACAAAAGCTGTATTTTAATAAAAAATTTATTTCTCCTACCAATTATATCTTGTAGTGGATAATAATATTTTATTCGATCGAGAAATTCTCCATTTTTTTCATTTTCTACATCAAAAGATATAAATTCTTTTCCTAAATTATTTTCAAAAAAATTATAAATTTCTTCAATTGACTTTATTGGTAAATCTGCTCCTGAAAGCAAATGATAATAAGAATAGGATTTTCTATTTTTTGCAGATTTCAACAAATTGATCTCACAATTAACTTGAGAATATCCACCCCAATAAACTTTTTCTCTTTTTATAAAATATAATTTTGAATATTTAGTAATACCAATAAAATCATTTTGTTTAAATTTCTTTGATTTCTTATCAATATGAATATATATATCATTATATGGATAATCTAACATTCTAATTAAACATTTTAATAATTCAAAATCATTGTAAGCAATTATTAAATAAGCATGCATTTTTCTACCTCCCTACAATTTAACTTTAAAAAATTCAACTTTCATAAATAGCATTAAAACTAAATAAATGCAAACAGTTAGAATACCATAAAATAATATAAATAAAATAGAATTGTTTATTATAATGATATTTTGAATTAAAAATATTATTATAACGGTGAGAACTGCAGTAACTAAAATTTTCATTATATCTATGAAAATAAAAGGTTCTATGTTTTTAATTTTATATTTTTTGCAAAATTTATATATGATTCTACTTAATGAAAAAATCGAAGTAATAACCGTTCCTAGTATAATTCCATATATTCCTATAAAAAACGAGAATAATATGCTTAGGACAAAATTAATTATACTAGCACTTACGCTATTATAGAAAGTCAATTTAGTGTCACCATGAGCATATAATGATCTATAAACTAATTCTCTAACCATATTTATTGGTAAAGAAATAGAATAAATTATAGTACATATATATATTACACTAGTAAAATCCCTGTTAAATGCTCCTCTTTCATATAATAATGATATACCTTCTTCTCCTATAGTTATTAATCCAACAACTATAAGAACCATAACGAAAGTGAATAATGGAAAAAACTCAAATACTTTATTATCATTATTTCCATTTTCGATATCTTTAGATATTTTAGGATAAATAAAAGTTATTAAATTCGTCGTTAAAAGCATATTAATCATTCCCATTATAGAATTAGAATAATTCAATAATGATATTTGTCCTTCGCCTAATGAGGTGGCGATTAATGAATCAGTTAATAATGTTATTTGATAAACACCTGCACTAAAGATTGTAGGAATGAAAATATGTAACATTATTTTAAAATCCGTGTTTTTCAAATTAAATTGAACTTTATAATGAAAATCAAATCTCTTAATTAACATTATATGAAGACTCATACTAATAAAAGATGTAAACAAAATAAATAATGAATAATCATAAATTGTCATATTTTTTTTTAATAGAGTCAAGCTTGTTAATACTAAATTTGTAATTAAAACAATTATTTTAGGTAAATTAAAAACATTTTCTGATTGTAGATAAGCACTAGCTACACCTATAATTGTATTTGTAAATTGACTAATTAAAATAACAAACATTAAACTACAAACTGTTGTAATGAATAACTTATTTGGTGAAAACATACTAGCTATAGAATATCTAAATGCAAATATAAAAATGACTGAAACAATTGAAAAAAAATAAATTACACTTATAAATGTATTAATTGCTGTTGGACTCTTCTTATAAATATAAGCAGGAATCAATACTGTAGCAACTCCTGTCGATATAAAACTAAAAATAAATGAAGCAATATTATTAGAAAAATTAAATGCATCCATTTGAACAGATACTCCAAAATTACTAGCTACAACTGACATTTTTATTAAGGTAATCAATTGAGTAAGTAGAGTAAGTCCTATCATACACCCTAATTGAATATATCTTCTTTTATTCATGGTGATCCTCCAAAAATTTATCTAATTTTATAAACTGTTCTGAAGCTTTATCTCTCCAAAAAGCTACATCAATTTTAACATTTTTATTTAATAATACGTCTTCAGGACTAAAATCATTTATATTCTCTAGGTATGTAAACTTTCCTGTAAAACCAACATCATCTATAACGTTTTTCATTTTATTACTGTATACAATTGGGTATACATTCTTTTCCATTATCCAACCTAAAATCATGCAATGAAATCTTGTAGCAATAATATATTCTGAGTGTTTAATAACATCAATAATTTTATCTAAATCATTAGTATAATCATAGATAGTAATATTATTCATTTCATCTAATTCAGCCACTATCTTATTAATATATTCTAAATCTCCTTCATTATTACAAAAAGATACCAAATTAATTTGATAATTTTTTTTATGGAAATAATTTATACATTCTTTAATCTTTTGTTTATACTCAGATATTTTATTTTCTGAAAGTTTTTTTTCTGGATCAATTATAGACATCATAACTGCTTTATCTGTCCCTTGGTCAATTACTGTTTTATAATTAAAGACAACATCTGGTGCAATCCTAGTATTATCTAAATGTTTAAATAAATTATACGAATAGTTATCTCTAAAGCAAATATCATAGTATGCTCTAAATATCTTTTCATAGTTTTCTTTAAATTGACTATCAAAATATGGTCCAAAGTTACAGCCTAGTAAGAAATTTTTATGTTTAGTATAAAAATTATTTTTTTCTCTTAAGAAATTTTTATACCAATTTTCTTTTTGAATAAATAAAGATCCACCTATTGTTACAGTTAAGTCACATTTTTTTTCATAATAACTTTCAAAAATATTTTTATCAATTAATTTAAAGCTTAAAAAATTAATTAATTTTTTCACCTTGTTTAATTTTATCAACTTAACATTTTTATATTTAGAAAAATGATAATAATTTTTATTGGGAACTATTATCATAAAATTATGTTGAGGATATCTTTTAACTAAAATATCTACAAATAAATCATCTCCTAAATTCTGGTTTAAATATGCTTTCACAAATATAACTTTACTACTTTTCATATAGCTTTTCTCCTAATTTATTTTTTTATTTTTACAAAAATCTCTATAAGCATCGCATAACATAAAGCTTTCTTTATATGATTATTGTACATTTCTTTGAAAACCAATCTATATCCATTTTTATCATTTCTGATAAAATCATACTTAACCCTCTGTTTAATTCTAAGATAAAAATCAGTTTGTGCTTGTTTTAAGATAAAATTTATTTTGTCTTTATAGCTTAATCCCGTAACATTTAAACATCTAAAAATATAA
Source organism: [Eubacterium] hominis (assembly GCA_014337235.1). Taxonomy (GTDB): domain Bacteria; phylum Bacillota_I; class Bacilli_A; order Erysipelotrichales; family Erysipelotrichaceae; genus Hoskinsella; species Hoskinsella hominis. The sequence continues at coordinate 355,836 of CP060636.1, forward strand.
AATATTAATTCTTTATAAACAAAATAATAAATATAATTTAATTGATCTTTTTGAAAAAGTGAATCACTTTCTATATCCTCTAAAATCTTTTGATATACATAGGTGATATCATTAAAATCTCCTAATAGCCTAACTTTATTTTTTGTTTTAGTTATACTATTATTATTAAAATAATAATAATAACAACAGTCTTCTATTAGCAGTATACTATCAATACTATTTATCAAATTATAGTTAAAATACAAATCTTCAGCTATCGTTAAGTCCATATTAAAAAAATTTTCTCTTATTTTTGATTTTTTAATGACTTGTCCCCACATTTGATTAAAATCGTAGTTTTTGAACATATTATTTATAACTATATTCTTAACTTCTTGCTTTCCTTGTATAAGAGTAAAAGCTTTTGTAATGGGAAAGTATATATACTTGTTTTTATTATTTACTTTAACATATCCGAATTTTACTAGATCGAAATCATTATTTTCTAACGATTTAGCACATTTTTCTAAAGTATCAACACTAATCCAATCATCTGAATCTACAAAAGTGACATATTCGCCTAAACTATTTTGAAAACCAACTTTTCTTGAAAAATTTGCACCAGAATTAATCTGCTTTATCATTTTAAATCTGTTATCAATATGAATAAACTCTTTTACAATATTTTCACAAATTTCATCCTCGCCATCTAATATACATATAATTTCTATGTCTTTATACGTTTGATTCATTAAGGAATCTAAACATCTTTTTAAATACTTTTCTGATTTATATATCGGAATAATAATTGAAAATTTCAAATAATTTACCTGGTATACAATTAATAACTTATACAACAGTCATTGTCTTATACCTTATCCTTTCTACCAACCTTATTTCTCCGTGGTTGATTCCGGTTATTAAAATATTAAATTAAGTATTTTAAGAACATTCAACATAATCTTTAAATTTTTTATAAAGCCTATAGATCCTAAATCAGCTAACACCTACCATACTTGATAAGGGAAAATCTCATTATTTCCTAAAAACATATACATATATATATAATAGAATAAATAAAATAATATAAAATATAATAATATATATTTTTTTTCTTTTTGATTTTGTTTTGTTAATAGCCAAGGCAATAAAACAATTTCTAACAACCTTGTATAATCAGCCATTCTACCTGCCCATGACAAATAATAGCCAAGATATGATAAAGGTATAGTTAGCAAATATACATTCATCGTACTTTGGATTATATTTTGTTTTTCACCTTTTTTCCACATATAAATTATTGGTAACATAGTAGGTAATATGAAAATCAAAAAGCCAAATCCTGAATTATTAAAATTTACATTATATTTTTCAAAATAGCTTGAAAGAAATGGAATATATTTTATAAATCTCATTGTTATATTTAAAATCAATGGAGATAATACTATCATTATATAATATATCTTAATTTTCATTGTATTGATTTTTTCATTTTTGGATGGTATAAAAAATAATACTAGAAAAAAAATAATTGCAGTTTTATGAAACAAAGTTGCTAAAAATACATAAATAATAAATTTAAAATATTTTTCTTCATAAAAATATGATAAAGCATAAAATATTATAGCCAATGCTGCAGTATGTCTGATTAGGTTAAAGCTTATTGGGATAAAATACAAAAAGAAAATATAAATTGATAGAGGCAACATTTTTCTCACATTGAACCTTTCTAAAGCTGAAACCACGAAAATAACAATTATTAATTCATAAATGTAAAAAACTACTTTAACTGAATCAAAGAATAAATATGCAAAACGGCTTATTATATAAAAAGAAGGTTCAATATCAAAAATAGCTGCATATTTTGTAAAATAATCAATGCATTCTATTCCCTTTAAGTTATCATACATCTTAATGTATGTTAAAAAATCAGTTCCAACATTATAACGTATTCCAGCTAAAATTGTTGGAACCAATATTAAAAGTAATTTACAAATCAATCTAACTTTTATATTACAAAAGCATTTATCTGATTTCTCAAAGTATGTATATAAATAAGCAAATAATATCATTAAAAGCAAACAACTTCCATAAATTAAAAATGACTTATAATCCATCTTCTCACCTACTTTAATTTCAAAATTTTTTCAAAATTCTTAACGTTTTCCTCAATATCATATCCGGCTTTCACAATTTCATCTAAAGTACTCTTTTTCTCATATACAATCAGATTTTTCACACAATTTGCCCATAATTCAGGATCATCACTTAAACTTTTAAAATGAATTAAATTAGTTATCGCAACCTCTCTAGAAATATTATCTGAGATTAAGCACGGAATACCTGATGCTTGCGCCTCTATTAAAACAAAAGGTAGCCCTTCAAATAATGATGGAAAAACAATCATATTCATACATTGATACACTTGCTCCATATCATTTCTATTTCCTAAAAATAGAACATTATTTTCTATATTTTTCTGTTTAACATATTCTTTTATAGACGCCTTATCCTCACCTTCGCCACATAAAATCAGTCTTGAATTTTTATTTATTTTATAATATTTTTCATATATATTTATTAAAAATTTGTGATTTTTTTGAAAATGAAATCTGCCTACATGTCCAATAACACTACAATCCTTTTCTATATTTAATTTTTTTCTCATTTTTATATCAAGATTTTTATTATATTGAAATTTTTTCGCATTAACTGCATTATGCAATATTTTTGTATTTTTTCGTAAAGTATTATTAAACATCCAATCGGCAGCTATATTTGAACATGCAATGGTGTTATAAACAAATCTGTTTAATATAAGCTTATTTAAGGTATGTAAAAGGAATGTTAATTTGCTTCCCATATTTTTGGAGTTATGACTATGAACTACAATGTTTGAAATATTATTTTTATATGCAATTTTAATTTCTTCTATTGAGCTTAAACTACAGCAATTAAACCATAACACATCTACTCTATTTGATTTGAAAAATTTATTTAGATCCTTTCTGCACTTAATCAAACTACTTCGTCTTGGACAATATTTAATGATTTTTCCATTATTTTTAAGTATTTCGTCTTTATAACAAACATCTTCATCATATGATGTTAAAAAGTAGAAATCATGTTTTTGGTATAAGCTTCTGAACATATTTATAATAAATGTTTCTACTCCACCAACTTTTGGAGATAATCCAACAACTGCAATTTTCATTTGTACCCCTTTCTCTTATATCTTTTCATATATTTCTATAAGATTTTGTATATAAGTTTTTATATTATCTAATTCATAACCTCTTTTTTTACTAGCTTCAACTTTCTGATTATAATAATCATTATCACTTAATAAATTGAATAATTCATCAACATATTCTTTATTCGTCGAACAAAAACATCCACATTTATCATTTATAATTTCAAGTAATCCGCCTACAGGACTTGCAACAATTGGCTTTGAAAGTGCTAAAGCTTCTATTACCATTAATCCAAATCCTTCCCAAACAGAGGTCACACATAATATCTTAGAATGTTTTATAAATGCTAATCTATTTGATTTAAACCCTTTAAGATGGATATTGTCTGATAAATTCAATTTTTTTATTAATAATTCGCATTCAGATTTTAATTTACCATCACCAACCATTGCAACACTGATATTTTTATTTTTCTTTTGCAATTCTGCTATAATATTTATAAATCTTAAAGGGTCCTTTGGACTTTCTAATCTTCCTAAAAATAAAATATCATACTCCTGCTGATCATCATAATGACACGACTCTGACTCTTTAATAATACTTTTTATATCTATAGGATTTGAAATCATCTTTTTATTTTCTATTGTGAATTTAAACTCATCAAATATAGAATTAGATACTGCTAAAACTACTGAAATTTTTTTCAAACAAATTTTATAAATTAATGTTTTTAAATTTATACTTCTTATCCATACAGGATTTGCATGTAAATGCGATATAATTTTAACATTGGATTTTCCTTTGGCTAAGCTCGAGATAACGCTTGCAGTAAAATCATGGCAATGTAATATATCTGGTTTCTCATCCCTAATAATTTTTTTTATATTTTTAACAGACAGTTTTTCAAACACTATATGTTTTATTTTTTTTTCATTCAAAAATACATTAATTGGGCCATCATATGATGCATAGCATGAAATATAATCAGTTTTTTCGTTAATTTTTTGGATAATAGTAATCGCTACATTCTCTGCACCAGAGAAGCTATTTGTATTTAAAACATGAATGATCTTTTTCATTTTCTTTCATCACCTCTAAAATTAAAATTTATCGTTTATAGTTTTTAAATAAATTTGATTTATCTTTTCTCTATCAAATTCTATAACCATTTTTTCTCTAGCTGCAACACCCATTTCTTTTATATCATTATAATTCATTTTTGATATTAATTTTATACACTCTAATAATTCCTCTTTATTTTTTTTCCTTATCAAAAATCCAGTTTTTCCATTATCGACTGCTTCTTTACATCCATAAATATTTGTCGTTATAATAACATCTCCGCATGCTGCCGCTTCTAATAAAACGTTTGACATCCCTTCATGATATGATGGTAATACAATCACATCTGACTCTTTATAAACTTTTTTCATATCTTTCACGAAACCATAATATTTGAAATTTTCATTTTTTTCTAATTTTTTCAATTGTTTTAAATAATCATCTTCGCAAAATCCATAAACTCTAAATTCTATATCTTTTTTTGCTTTTAATTTTTCAACACAGTATAAAAACTCATCAATTCCTTTTTCTTTCATTACTCTACCTACAAAGCTAAATACTAAGCAATCTTTCTTAACCTGAGGTTGTATTCTGAATTCATTTAAGTTAACTCCAGCACCTTTAACTGTAATTGCCTGTTTTTCATTTACAATACCATACTCTAAAAAAATTTTTTTATTTTCCTCATTTTCAAAAAAACATGCTTTACAGTTATGTAATGCTTTTTTATATAAAGATATTATAACTTTTTTCAATAGACTATTATTTTGAAAAGTCGTACCAATTCCTGTTATATTAGTAATAAAATTAATTCTATGTATTCGAGAACAAATGCCTCCATAAATAGTAGGTTTAATCGTCATAGCAAAAATAAGATCCGGTTTAATTATTTTAATTAAATGGTTATATTTTCTAAACAGCTTTAAATCTTTTAGTGGATTTAACCCTCTTCTATCAACTTGTGTTTCAAAGCATTTACATTTTAATTCATTTTCAAAATAATTTAAACTGTTATCAAAGGGCATTGAAATATAAATATCAAAGCCTTCTTCTTTTAATGCTTTTATAAGTTCTTTTTTGAAATTATATAAAACGATATTATGATTACATAAAACAAGTATTTTTTTATTCATAATGTTCACCATAAATCGTATTTTCAATATTCCATTTAAATTTTACATTTTTAAGTTTTGTATCTTCATATTTTTTAGAAGCAAATAATTTTTTGAAATTCCTTTTAGATAAAAAAACATCTTTCTTTGTCATAAAAGTTAAAATTTTTTCAATTATCAATATTGTATATTCACAAAAATAGTAAGGCATTTTGACTATAATTTTACAATTGCCGTTTTTCTTATGCATTTGAATAATTTCTTTTACAGTCATTGTATTCGAATCAGAAAGAACATAAATATCATTTTTTTCATATTTATCAATTAAATTCACGATAAAATCACAAACATTATTAATACTACAAAAATCAAATGAATATTGCCCATCTTTAAAATAATATGCAATTTTGTTTTTCTTTAAAAAAACTCTTTTATCTATATTTAGCGTGAAATTTTTTCCATAAAGTGGCGTAAATCTTAATATAGAATACTTTAAATTTAATGATTTTAAATATTCTTCAGCTTTTAATTTACTTTTTGCATAATATGAGTTTGGATTACATTTTGAGTTTTCATTTATTATTCTTTCCTCTGTTTCTCCATAAACTTCTATTGTACTTGAAAAAATAACATGTGTTCTATATTTTTCACATAAATCAAACAATTGCTTGCTACACTCAAAATTAATAAAATTATAATTTTTTTCACTTGTATCTGCATTGTTCTTATGAACAATTGCAGCCAGATGTATTAATACATCTGGCTTTATTTCTTCAAAAACCTTTTTTAATAAATTCAAATCACCTAAATCCCCTATATAATAATTTGATTTAGGTAAATTTCTTGTTTGATGTCTATCTAACCCATACAAATCAAACTTATTTGAAAGACTTGAAATCAGATTTTGACCTACAAAACCATTAGATCCTGTTATTAGCACTTTTTTCATTTCTTACCCTCCTTCACACCATCAGACTTTAAAACACTTATAAACGTTTTAAAAAACAATTTTAAATCCCCAATAAATGTTATATTTTTAACATACTGTCCATCTAAAGCTGCTTTAATATCAATTTCCAATTCATCTCTTCCACTCACTTGAGCAAGTCCAGTTAAACCAGGTTTTACTTTTGAAGCACCATTTTTATCTCTTAAATCATTTAAATCATATTGATTAGGTAAACTAGGTCTTGGTCCAATAATTGCCATATCTCCAATTAGAATATTCCAAAGTTGAGGTAATTCATCTAAACTAGTTTTTCTTAGGAATTTTCCAACTCTTGTTATATATTGATCAGGATTATCTAACAAATGAGTTGGACAATCTTTTGGTGTATCAATCCTCATAGTTCTAAATTTCAAAATTTTAAATTCGACATTATCTTTTCCGACTCGATTTTGTTTAAATAAAATTGGGCCTGGTGAAGTAACTTTTATAATGATTGATAAAATTAATAGAATTGGTGACAAAATAATAATTCCTATCAATGCCATAATAAAATCAATCATTCTTTTAATATAGTTTTGATACATATGTTCACTCCTAATCTATGCTTTTATCTTTAATTACTTTTAACATTGTTTCTTTATATTCTGCTTCTGAAACGTTGTCTTGTAATTTCTTACTCAGAATATTTAGTTTCTCATTAATATCATCTATTGTAATGTCCATGATATTGTTTTTAAATATCAAATCATTCTTTGTTCTTATTCTTGTTTCTCCATCCAGTTTCAATTCTTCATACATTTTTTCACCTGGACGTAAACCAATTTCCACGATATCAATATCTTCATATGGCTTAAAACCTGACATACGAATCATTTTTTCTGCTAAATCAAGTATCTTCACAGGTTCTCCCATATCTAATACGAAGATTTCTCCTTTATCTGCATAATAGCCAGCTTGTAATACTAACTGAGCTGCTTCTGGAATCGTCATAAAATAACGGATAATCTTTTTATCAGTGATAGTAACAGGTCCACCTTCTGCAATCTGCTGTTTGAAGATTGGAATGACAGAACCGTTTGATCCTAACACGTTTCCAAAACGAACAGCTGCCATCTTCGTGACACCATTCTTACCATTTGCCTGCATAATCATTTCTGTCATACGTTTTGTAGCACCCATTACATTGGTTGGATTAACAGCTTTATCTGTACTGATCATAATGAACCTTGAAACGTTGTTTTTGATACAAGCTTTGATGACATTGTTTGTCCCAAAGACATTGTTTTTAATTGCCTCCATTGGACGTGTTTCCATCAATGGCACATGCTTATGCGCAGCCGCATGGAAGACAACTGATGGTTGTTTTTCCTTAAAGATATCACTAATCGCTGTAAATTCACGAATAGAAGCAATTAATGATAGAATTTTAATCTCAGGATTTAATGTACCATGTACTCTGTTACGATTGAATTCCTGTTCTAACATATATAAAGAATTTTCGTTGATATCAATCATCACTAATTCTTTTGGATTAAATTTCACAATCTGACGACATAGCTCTGAACCAATGGATCCACCAGCTCCAGTTACAACGATTACTTTTCCTGTGATATAAGACTGAATTTCGTCTTGATCCAAATGTATTTCTCCACGACCTAGTAAATCCTCAATACTGATATCCTGTACAGGATATTTTTTTGCATCATATTTTTTTTCTAAATCGCTTTCGATAATTTTATCCCCGCGCTTCATAATCTTTGTTTCCAGCTTACATGACTGACAAATATCATTGATACGTCTAAGATTTGTTTTATCAGCACTAGGAATCGCAATAAACGCTTCTTCTATACCATATTTACTTACAATCTCCGGTAAATCATATGTATCACCTAATACTTTATATCCTGACACCATATTGTTATATCGCTTATCATCAACAAAACCAACAACTTCGACATGGAAACTATCGTTTTGAATAATCTCTTTCAATAATATGTAGCCTGCATCACCAGCACCGATAATAACTGCTTTTTTGCGTGGGCCATCAACTTTCATGCTTGACCTTCTATACAATCGATAACTTACCCTCACTGTATACATCAATATCGCAGTCAACAGCCCACCAGTTACCACAACACTGGTGTATGAACGTGATATACTTGTCGCAATTACCAAAATAAACAGTACGATGGAAGCCAACAATACAGATAATCCAATTCTGATTGTTTCAACCGGCCCAATATATTTCCACAAGCTTTTGTGTATCTTGAATACAAAAAAACTAATAGCATATACAATCAATACAATGAGTAACGCTATTAAGCATTTTACGATATCCAATTGTGCAAAATCTGGGAAACGAAAATCTATGCGAATCCAATATGCCAGTAAAAAAGAGACAAAAACGATACATAAGTCTAGTAGACAAAGCATCATTTCTCTATGCTTTACATATAGTGGATTGCTAAATAATTTCTCTATCATAAGTGCACACTCCCTTATTCTAAACCATTCTAGCACAAATCACGCTATTTTAAAAACTATTTTTACAATTTTGTGTACTTTTTCACATAATCTTATACCTCTATAAGAAAAACATAAAAGCACATATTTTTAAACTAATAAAACAATCGCTTTCAAATCCAGCAAAATATGTTACAATATAGAAGTGTAACATTTAGGAGGATGAAAGTATTATGAAAAAAATCAGAAAGGCAATTATACCTGCTGCCGGTTTCGGCACAAGGTTCCTTCCTGCGACAAAGGCAGTCCCAAAAGAAATGCTTCCTATTGTGGACAAACCTACTATACAATACATTGTTGAAGAGGCTGTGGCAAGTGGTATTGAAGAAATTCTAATAATTACCAACTGTTACAAGGCATGTATTGAAAACCATTTTGATAATAGTTTTGAACTAGAAAAAAAACTAGAAGCCAGTGGCGACATGGAACGCTTGGAAATGGTAAAAGATATTGCATCATTAGCAAATGTATTCAGTGTACGTCAAAAAAATCCAAGAGGACTTGGACATGCAGTATTATGTGCAAAAAGCTTTGTAGGAGATGAACCATTTGCAATTCTGTTAGGGGATGATATTGTTGTAAATAAAAACGGTAAAACTGCAACCCAACAGCTGGTAGAAGCTTATGAAGAATTCGGTGGAAGCGTTGTTGGTGTTCAAAAGGTTGCTGATTCACAAGTACATAAATATGGCATTATTGATCCAAAAGAAAATCTGACAGAACGTTGTGCTTCTGTAAAAGGCTTTGTAGAAAAACCTAAATTAGAAGATGCTCCAAGTAACTTTGCAATCCTTGGCCGCTATGTATTAACCCCTAAAATCTTTGAATTGTTAGAAACGCAGGCTCCTGGTAAAGGCAATGAAATTCAAATCACTGATGCGATTGATCGCTTAACCAAAGAAGAAAACGTATTCGCCTATGATTTTGAAGGAAATCGTTACGACGTTGGAGATAAAGTAGGTTTCTTAAAAGCACAAATTGATTTTGCATTAGATCGAGATGATCTTAGAGATTCTATGATTCAAATTATTAAAGATTTAAATATCTAATATGAGAAGGGTATTTATCAAGATGGTAAATACCTTTTTCTTTACCTAAGAAATAAACATGTTACAATAATACATAGAAAGGTTGTGAATAAAATGATTAAAGAAACGATTGAAACAGCACTGACCCAGTTATCACACCAGGTACTACAAGAAGATGCACCAGAAACCAGAAAAGCTGTTTCCATATTAAAAGCTAAAGGATATCATTCAAATGAACAAATTTTGGATTGTATCAAGACTACTTTGGCAGAACTTACTTATTATGCATTAACGCATACTGATTCCTCTATTGATGATCTATTCTATTATAAGCTAATGGAAATGCCACCCTGTAAGAATAATTTTTCTGATATAGATGGAAAAAAGACCTATTTTATATTTGAAGCTTGGCTAAATGGGTATAAAGATAAAATGTATCGTAAATTTAAATTGCCTGCTGAAAAAACATTAAATGAATTAGCTTACACAATTCTTGCGACATTTCACTTAGAGGCAGAACATACCTTTACATTTACCTATCAAGGAGAAACATACTTACACGAATATCATCCAGACTTTCCTGCAATACCTGCTAATCATGTGCGTTTGAAAGACTTAAACTTTGATTTAGATCCATCATTAGAAATGACATATGATCTTGGCTGTTGTTATGATATTTGCATTAAATATTTAGATATGGAAATTATGGATAAACGTATCTTAAGAACAACTCCCGTTATTTTAGAAGGCATTGGAAATGGCTTGGTGGAAAACCAAAAAAGCGAACTTGTCGCCTATCTTAATGGAAATGATATGGAGATTGATCTAAGGGATAAAAAAGTAAAGTTCTCCTATATGTATCCATTCATTACTCAACCTTTTGATTTGAAAAAGAATCAATATCTCACACAAGGCCGCTTTCCTTTGTATAAAGATCTTTTTGAACATCTTAAATAATTACAAAAAAACCACAGAACCTCATTTCAATACGCGATTCTGTGGTTTTCTTTATGCTAGATTCAGATAAACAAACAGCATTCGATTTTTACCATTCATATCTTTCATTACTTCAATTTTTGCTTCAGGAAAATATGATTTTGCTAATGCACTTAATGCCTCTTTCTGATTATAACCCATTTCAAAAGCCATCATTGCTTTTTCTTTTAATACTTGAGGGGCGTTTTCAAATATGACACGATAAAACTTCAAACCATCTTCACCACCAAATAAAGCAACATGTGGTTCATAATTCACGACACTGTCTTCCATGACTTCTTCCTTGGGGATATATGGTGGATTACTAATTAAGATATCCACTTTGATATCACGTTCTATCAAAGGCTGTAGCATATCGCCAACTAAGAAGCTGACAATTGCTTCATTTTCCTGTGCATTATCTTTTGCAACCAAAACGGCTTTCTCACTGATATCCGTTGCCATCATATGCAAATTTGGTTCTTCTTTTTTCAAAGAAATCGCAATTGCTCCACTACCAGTTCCTATGTCCACAGCCATGACATTTTCCACATTAGAGAAATATTCATCATAAGCTGCAAGCACATTAGCAACAAGTTCTTCTGTTTCTGGTCTTGGTATCAATACATCTTCATTGACTTTGAAACGATATCCATAGAACCATTCAAATCCTAAAACATGCCCAAGTGGTTCTCCTGCTACTAAGCGTTTAATTCCTGCTTCATATGCACTTTGGATATCCAAAGGCATTTCTTCTTCAAATTCCATATACAGGTTATGTGCCTCTTTATTGGTTAACTCCAGCATATAAAATAATGCTGCCTGTTCACCACGACCTGCGGCTTCCATTTCCTGTTTCGCTTTATGAAGTACTTCACGATAACTAGCCATTATTTTGTCCTGCCAGTTTTGCCTGTTGATCAGCTGTTAATAATGCTTCTAATAAATCCTGCATTTTACCTTCCATAATACGGTCAAGCTGATTTACAGTATATCCAATTCGATGATCTGTTACACGATTTTGTGGATAGTTATAAGTACGGATTTTTTCTGCACGATCTCCAGTACCTATTTTACTTCTTCTTTCCATTCCTTGTTCTTCTTCCAGTTTACGCTGGTGTTCTTCGTATACACGGGAACGAATTGTCATCAATGCTGTTGCACGGTTCTCATGTTGAGAACGGCCATCCTGACATTTTACTGTAATTCCTGTAGGTTTGTGGACAATACGCACAGCAGAATCGGTTTTATTAATATGCTGACCACCAGCTCCTGATGAACGCATTGTTTCGATTTCCAAATCATTCATATCGATATCAAAATCTTCTGCCTCAATTTCTGGAGTAACTAAAACAGTTGCTGTTGATGTATGAATACGTCCCTGGCTTTCTGTCTTTGGTACACGTTGTACACGATGACTGCCTGATTCAAATTTCAGCTTTCCATAAACTCCATCGCCTTTTACTTCAAAGGAAACTAATGAGAAACCACCTGCTTCACATTCATCCATTTCGATGATTTCTATTTTCCATCCCTGGCTTTCTGCATATTTGCTATACATTCGATATAAATCACCAGCGAAAATGTTTCCTTCATCTCCTCCGGCAGCACCACGGATTTCCACAATTGCATTATGTGAATCATTAGGATCTTTAGGGATTAATAAGATCTCCAGTTTTTTTAATGCATCTTCTATTTGTGGCTCTAATTCTTCGATTTCCATTTTCGCCATTTCTTTGATTTCTTTATCATCTTCCAATAACAACGCCTTTGCATCTTCTAATGCCTGGACACTGTTTTTATATTCTGTATAGGTTTCAACAACCTGTGTCAAATCTGCCTGTTCTCTACCCAGCTTTGCCAACATTTTTGAATCTGTGACAATCTCTGGTGACATCATCATTTCAGTTATTTCATGGTAACGATTTACCATACCTTCTAGTCTTTCAATCATGACACTCATAGCTTTTCCTCCTGTTTTTTTATACTTGATATACCTTTATTTATACTGATTGCGCATAAATATCCTTATATACTATACCATTGAACCGCTCAATTGAAAAGGATAATTCTTGTGATTTTCAAGTATTTTATAATGTAAAAGAAAAGTTTTTTAGATTGCGCATTTATATAATTTTCTTTTTACCAGGTACTTCATGACAATGGCGGCATCTTGCTTCATATTGTTCACTTGCCCCTACTAATATGATTGGATCATCATACTGGGCTGATTTTCCGTTGATCAGTCTTTGACTCCTTGTGGCTGGGGCTCCACATTTTGTACATACTGCGGTTAGTTTGGTGACAAATTCTGCATGTGTAAATAATTGTGGCATTACGCCAAAAGGGACACCACGAAAATCCATATCTAATCCTGCAACCATTACACGTTTTCCTCTATCAGCAAAGTAGTCACAAATTTCAACAATCTCTTCATCAAAAAATTGTACTTCATCTATCGCGATAACGTCATATGAATCATCAATATAATTGAATATTTCATGTGCATTTTCAATCGAAAAGCTTTTCACACTACTTCCTGCATGCGATACAATATTTTCTTCACTGTATCGATTATCTATTTTTGGTTTAAAGACAGCTATTTTCTTTTTTGCATACTCTAATACTTTAATACGACGAATTAATTCTTCAGTTTTTCCTGCGAACATGCATCCAGATATTACTTCTAGCCAGCCTTCTCTATATTGTTTGTACATATTTATTTTCACCTCATAATCAAACGAATATATTATACACAATTATAAAGACATTAGACATAGTATTTTGTATTATCTGCCGTTTATAAAATTGTTTATAAAAATGTGATATAAATTCATTAGTTTGTACAGTGTTTAAATTGGTGTTCTGAAAAAAGTCGAGCATATCGCCAAAATAAGCGGGCGTTGTTAGATGTCTAAATATTTGCTCATATAGAGCTAGACCTGTTTGCATGGATCGTTACTTTGACATCTGCATCATTTAAATCCATTAGCTCATACAGAGCTAGACTCATATCAACCATCGTATCACGTAGATCTTCAATATTTAAATCCACTAGCTCATATAGAGCTAGACCCATACGATACATATAGCTAAAATACATTGCACATTTAAATCCACTAGCTCATATAGAGCTAGACAACAGATCTCGTAGCATCAAAATCAGATAGCTACATTTAAATCCACTAGCTCATATAGAGCTAGACACCAGGACGTAAATTTGTCGGTAACGATAAAGTATTTAAATCCACTAGCTCATATAGAGCTAGACACGGTGTTTTTGATCAATTTGAAAACGAAAGTGAGGGATTTAAATCCACTAGCTCATATAGAGCTAGACGCAGACAGCGTATATCAAAAGATTGGTAAAACAAAATTTAAATCCACTAGCTCATATAGAGCTAGACCTATAGAAACTGCTTATGATGCGTGTGGGATCGATATTTAAATCCACTAGCTCATATAGAGCTAGACAAAGAAAAAATTTAACGATTATATGGACGCATTTAATTTAAATCCACTAGCTCATATAGAGCTAGACGGTAGGCGGGTAGTTTTGATAAGCGCTTATGCGAATTTAAATCCACTAGCTCATATAGAGCTAGACGGCGACAGAAAAGAGGTGCGAAATGAACAGGCTATTTAAATCCACTAGCTCATATAGAGCTAGACCGGAAACAACAAACATTTTGTTAAGTTGCTCCGCATTTAAATCCACTAGCTCATATAGAGCTAGACCAATCAACAAATTATGTACATCATTTACATCTAAATTTAAATCCACTAGCTCATATAGAGCTAGACTGCTAAAAGTTCCATAAATCTAAAATTTGATGTATTTAAATCCACTAGCTCATATAGAGCTAGACGCAAATATAAACGATGGAGATCTATTGATTTTTGAATTTAAATCCACTAGCTCATATAGAGCTAGACGTTCTTTAAAGTTGCGCAATAGCACATCAAATTGGATTTAAATCCACTAGCTCATATAGAGCTAGACGCAAGACAGCTTTATAAGATATCTTACAGATGATATTTAAATCCACTAGCTCATATAGAGCTAGACCTCTCTCCTGGTGCATACCCATATACTTAATCTTTATTTAAATCCACTAGCTCATATAGAGCTAGACAACAAAAATGTATCGAATTCAAACTAATGTAACGAATTTTCAAACAATATTTTTTTAAATTAACATTACTATTTTCAATATGTTACATATTATTCAAAATATAACACATTTTTGCGCGAACCTCCCAGCGATTTCATGGGAGCATCATATTCGCGTTACTATAAGATCAATACATCATCTAATTTAAAACTAGGTTTTACACCAATATGTTCAACCTTATTTTCATATCGATTACCTAAATAATAAAATCTTAAACTATCATGATCCTTATCAATAATCTTTTCCAGAATATGTTTAACTTCAAGTGCTTTTGCATTATCCATATAACATTCAAAAACAGAATTTTGCACTCTATGCCCATAATTCATACATTCTTTTGCTACTTTTCTTAATCTGGTTTTCCCAGCTTTCGTTTCTGTATTAACATCGTATGTTATCAATACCAGCATATAAAATCACCTTGCTAAAAAAGGTGGATACTCATCCAAATCACCGCGTATCGTCCTTGCTAAAAGCAATGCCTGAACATAAGGAATCAATCCCCATTCCACTTTCTCATCTAAGAAAGGATGTTGAATTGTTTCTTGTTTCTTTTTTTGCCATGAAGAAAGAACACTTTTTCTTGTATCATCATCCATAATCACAGCACCACTTTCCATTTTACGAAAACCATCTGCATTCACAACTTTTCTGTTAATCAATGATAAAACAAATCGATCAGCTAGAATCGGGCGCAATTCTTCCATCATATCCAGTGCTAGAGAAGCTCTTCCAGGTACATCACAATGCATAAATCCCACATAAGGATCTAATCCAACAGATTCTAAAGCAGAGATAACGTCTTTTGCTAATAGCGTATATATAAAAGATAATAACGCATTTACATTATCTAATGGTGGACGCTTATTCCTCCCTTTAAAATAAAAACTTTCTTTCTGTTGTAAAATCATTTCATCAAACACTGAAAAATATTGTACAGCCGCTTTACCCTCGACACCTCTTAATGTATCCAAATTCGTTGTTTCTTTAGCAATAATGGCACTTTTCTTCAAATCTACTGCAACCTGATGAATTCCATCAGTATCAATTCTTAAAGCATAATCTCTACAAGCTCTTTCCAAAACACTTCTTGAATTTAACAATTTACCTGTAATCATATTCCTTGCATAAACAATACTGCACTCTTCATTATCTGATATACGATACTGTTGTTTTCTCAGCAGAACATTTCCACGATTTTCTCCTATAACCCTGGCTAAAAATCTACCGTGTGTCGTCATAAAAGTTAGAGAAATACCTCGATCAGCACACTTTCCCATTAATGCTGGACTAGCCCCAGTATATCCAAATCCAACGATGCCTTCTAGATTATGTAAAGGAACTCTTACATCTTCGCAATCTTTTCTGGTGATAACGATATTCTCGCCATCTAAACTTAGATATGCATCAAAAGATGTCACATATAATGTATTTAATAATTTTTTCATTCATCTACTCCCCAGACATAAACTTATCAAAGTATTTTTCCACAGATAATTGTTGATTCAATTTTGGTAAACAAATATCCTGTAATGAACATGATTTGCACTTTTTACTTATTTTTACTTTTGGTGTATGTCCTTTTTCATATAATTGATGCATTTCTACTGCCATTTTCTTAACCTTATCCTTTAATTCATTTGTTAGGTCTATTGAAACCCTATGTCTAGTTTCTCCATAATACAGAGCACCTTTCATTACATCACAAGAAAGCATTTCTTCAAGGCATATCGCTTGTGCACATAATTGCAGAATATCAATTTCATCTTCTTTTGGCTTTCCTCTTTTATATTCAATTGGGAAGGGCAGATAAGTTCCCGCCCTTCCTTTTAAAGTGATTCCATTTTTATCTTCATGAAATTCTACAACATCACAATTGCCACTAAAGCCTAATTCTCTTGAAAAAATACGTAAACCTCTTGTGATCAATACACCATTTCGTGATTCAAAATAATCTTCATCATGCGTACGTTCATGAAAAATATTGCCATCAACCGTTCGATAATTATCTGCCCAAACCTGTTCGATATGGATAAGTGCCCATTGTCTGCGGCAAAATGCAAAATGCTGTATTCCGGATAACATTAAGAATTCATCTTCGTTATAGTCCTTCATATTCTTCCATTTGTAGACCATCTAATTGATTTACAGTGATAACATAATCCTCATAGCTTTTTGGATACTGCACACCTTCTTTTAACTGGATATCAACTAAGCGATGTACTTTCGCACTGGAATATTGTCCAGATTTACAATTATGTTTCCACCAATAAACTTTTCTTACTTCCATAGATCCCTCTGGTCTAGCACTTGAGGCATCATTTTCAAATAAAGAGATCAGTGCCTGTTTGATTTTTTCAGCATCTTCTTCACTAAATCCTGTTTTCTCAGCAAGCTGGCAATTGATACTGCCTTTTACAACATACAATCCAAATTCTACACGATGTTTCATTCCCATTGTATCAGAAGACTTTTTGTCTTTTGTCTCACTATTTACGCTTTTTGTAATTTGAATAGAGGTCGTTTCTATAGGAGATACACTAAATGCTTCACGTACTGTTACTGGTCCTCTGATTCCTCTAGAAACACTAGAATCATTTCCTGCTGATTTAAACGCCATAACTTGACCAAAACTACGAACATCAATCCATTTTTCACAAGCTAGGCGATATACTTCATCATCATTTTTTGCTTTTACTGCTTTTTGTAGCTCTTCATAGCCTTTAAAACGATCACTTAAACTCTTAAATCCATCTGTGCAGCGATCATCAGATTGCACGAAAATTTCTTCGCCCATATCCTGCAGACGATTTCTGATTTTTCTTTTAATACAAACATCAGAAATCTCTCCATAACCATCGAAATCTTCTCTAGGTGTATTTTCTGCATTAGGATCCCCATTAGGATTTGCCTTATTTACTGTCATCAAAACTACGAAATCAATTTTATTTGTTAATGTTGTCATTATTTTGTTCCTCCTTTATTTGATTTTCCATTTTTAAATCTTTTTCAATATATTCTTTCATACATTTAAAGCCTATTACAAAATCAAAATCTAGATTTTTCAGATTTCTTAATTCTTGCTCACTAGACATCTCATGCAATTGCTTAGCAACTTCCTCTTGCAGTTTTAGCAAGGTATTTGCCTTAGTTTTTAATTTATTTACATATGGTATGGATAAGGAATCAATACGATTTAGTGTACGCCATGGATACTTTTTCATCTTCGTAAATAATTTCATCGCATTTGTTGTTCTATTTTCCTTTGAAATCTGTAATGAATATGCCTCTATTTCATGATAGATTGCCATCAATTCTCCTAAAACAAAATCGATCGTAACATTATGATTTTGTCTGTTTTCTTCTAAGCTCACTGCCCAAACTCCTCCATTTCCTATATTTAGTCTTTTTCTATCGAAGCTTTCCCTGCGTGCCAATGCACACAAAACATCGATAGACTTCAGCCATACTTTTTCATCTACTTTTGACATCTTCAATACTTGATCATACACTTTCAATATAAATTCTTTAGGTAATGCTTTTCCCATGAGGATACATGGAAGTAGTCGTTTCAAATGTGTTTTATATATTTTATCTTTTACAACTAGTTCCTTGCCTTGATATGTACCATAAGCCATACGTATGATCGTATTTGGATAAGGCGTATAATCTCTCCAATTACATTGTGAATACCAATTATTAATATTACTGTAGTATCGCGATGCACTCAATTCTTGATATCCTGTAATTGCTAAACGACCATCTGTTGCGGATTCTAGTAACATAATCATAACATCTTCACGAGGATCTATTTCTTTGCCACGTCCTTTAATAGCAACATTTACTTTCAAAGCATACGTTTCTTCTGTAGTTACCTTTTCAATCTTTTTCATTATATGAAACATAGGGATATTTTTTGCATTCCACACCAATACAGTTAAACCGTGTTCTTGAAACCCTTGTTTTTGTATCAGCCAACGTAATGCATTATGAATTTTTTGACTTGTTTCATATCCCATACTGTTCACTTCATTCTTGCTTGCTATTCTTCCTCGAAAGGTAAAGTAAGTCGAATCATTTGATGAAATTAATTTTGCTTTATCACTGCCATATCGTATTTTATTGGGATGTTTATCTGTACAGTAGATTTCTTTTCCACTAACATAGCAAAGATCTTTTGTTTGACAGGTACTTTCATAATATTTAACAAAACTATCGAATAAGGATAGATCTTCCCATGGATGTTTTATATCATTATCCCATTCATCTATACAAAAGCGTACAAGTGCACCTGATTGCTCTGTTACTTTTTGAAATTTTTTCTTTTTATCTAAATGATCACCATCTAATGTTAATATTCCATAATCAATCAAATCATGAATCAATGTTCCCTTTTTTAAATACTTGTAAATCACCTGGATGGTGGGATGGGTGTATGGTGATTCCACCCATCTCTTTAGATTTTCCATATAGGATTCATGATATTCTTTTTTATTCTCTTCCACATATGTTACATAATCACCAGCTGTATATACCAGTTTATCATGTAATGGATGTGGCGAGATACCATTTGCCCTGCTCGCTGAGTCTTCAGTGACTGGTATGATTGTTGTAGCTTCATCGATGGAAAGCTCATTTGCCTCTTTGAAGTTTCCTTGTTCATCAAGTACAACTTCAATCTGTGCTCTTTGTTCAATATGCCCTGTTGGCAATAATATTGTACCTTCTTTACGAATTCCAATTTGTGAAGCACACATTTCGTATGTTTCCAATAGTTTATTTGTCCAACTCAAGTATACCACCTTCTTTCTCTAATTCATTCACAGTAGTAAAATTGTCAGCATTGAAGCGCTTGATATCCCCACTACCAACAACCCTATGCCATGGGCATTCTTCAGGTCGGATAAAATGAATAACTCCATGTTTCATAACAGGTGTCCACAATGTAGCGACTAGCTTGCCTTTTTCATCATCTCTAACATATTCATCTGGATAAATAAAGCCATGAAACATATTGCCAAATCTTTTTTCTTCTACATCATCAAATGCGCCTTTTTTTTCTCCAAAAACGCATGGTTCCACATCTGCCTGACATTCTCGTGTTCCAAGAAAGACATCTCTACGTCCACCTTTTTTCAGCAAACGTTTTGCAATGAAATAATGTTTATTTTCATTCCGATCATCCTTTAACTCATCGTGGTGCAAGTTCCACTCGAAATGCGCTCTAACTTCGTATTCTACATCATATAAATACGTATAACAAGCTAGTGTGTTTCCGCCATTCATCACGATAGGTCGAATACCTTTTGTAAATGTTTGAAATGTATTCACGACTCTTACATCATCAATCACCCAAGTAAATGTAGGTTTAAAATAAATACTCTTACAAATACCTTTTAGAGCTTCATAGGTTGGTATCATATAACTGGTTTTTTCTCCACCTGAAACCGCAAAGGGATCTGTAAATAACGCATATTTCCCTGATACTTTAAACTCGATTTGATTTTTTTTCTGCATAATCTCACCTTCTTTCATAAAAACATATCTTCAAGTTCTTTATCTATCATGAGTCCAACCTGTAAATCATAATATCCCTCCTTTAATGCCAGTATTTCACCAAATGGTAAGCAATCTACTAATCCTGCTTCCATTAACTGCCGATATTTTTGTTCATAAACTTGCACCGTATATTCTTGTGCTTCTTTTAAACGCTCATATTTCTCCTTATCTGGATGATTTCCATTAAAGAATGCTATCAATTCTCTTCCTTTTTCTTCATATGGAACCAGAATGCCAATTGTTTGTTCCATTACTTTAAATTGTTCGCCTGCTGATCTAAGTGCACTCGTAATATGAGGCAAGTTTTCGTTACCATTAGATACAGCTTCTTCAAGTCCTTTATGAAGCCCTGACCATAAATTAATTTGCGTTTCTTTAAACGGTTTATTTATCATATAATCCATATTGATCGATGAATTAAAATATAGTTTTTCATAATATCGATTGATAATATTGGTATCCAAAATACTATCAATATAGGCGTCATTTGATTCTATATAATCTAATAAGGATTGTGTAACCATTTTTCCTTCTTTTACTTCGATAAGGCTATTTATATTTTCTTTATCAGGCTTTACAAGATATACATATCCATATTGCTCATCGCCATTTCGATTACACCTTCCTGCTGCTTGTATGATACTATCCAGTCCTGTAATACTTCTTATAACAGAAGAAAAACTAAGATCAATACCTGCTTCTATCAAATTTGTTGAAATGCATATTAAAGGTTCATTCGCTATTAATTTATCTTTAATCTCTTGTAATACTTTATTTCGATGCACTGGACACATATTTGTAGATAAATGATATATGCTAACATTCACATTCATTTCTTCATTTAATGCCAGACATTTTTTATACAGTTCCATTGCATCTTTCTTTGTATTGACAATCGTTAACACTGAATTATGTTTCTTCCAACAATCCATAATAAAGTCTGCATATTCGTCATAATCGAATCCTTTTGGAGTGCACTTATTTACATAGTGCACTCGTTTAAACACATCGCTCTGTTGTAACTCATCTTGGATAATTCCATTATCTGCATAAATGCGCATCTGCCTTTTAGTTTTTTCAAAAACTGGTTGTGTTGCAGTACATAAGACTATAGTACTATGGCAAACTTCTGATAGGAAATTAATCATATAATTAAACATAGATATCATGTGTGTTGGAATAGTCTGTGCCTCATCTATAATGATTACTGATTCACTAAGTTGATGAAATCGCCTGATGCTTGTAGTATTTTTTGAAAATAAAGTTTGGTAAAATTGAACTGCTGTTGTCATGATAAATGGGCTTGACCAGTTACTATTTAAATACAAATACTTCTCTTGGTCTTCAGGTATGAAATCAGAATGATGAATCAGAACATCATCTTTACAAAAGAATTGTTTCATCACATCACTATTCTGTGTAAGAATACTTTTATATGGTGCAATATAGAAAATATGTTTCTTTTGATATTTATGTGCATGATGTAAAGCAAAACGTAAGGAAGATAATGTTTTACCAGATCCTGTAGGACAAGATAATCGGTAAATACCAGGTTGTCTGCTTGCAGCTATATAACATTGGCGAGAGATTTCCATACGCAGTTTATTTAATTCACCTTCTTGGGAAAAAGTAGAAATCAATTGCTCTAACTTATTTATTGCGTTTTTCCATACAAGATTATCATCTATTTCTATTAAAGGTGTTTCATTTAACATGAACATTCGTGTATCTTCCCTATCTGCTGCTATTACACATGATAAAACATACCGAATGATGGCACTGATATCAAATCCAAGCTCGTCATCCTTGTATTCGCCATCTGGTATTCTTTCATAAATAGCTTCGTATAATACCTGCAATTCTTCCACTGCTTTTTCAATATCATCTTTTATTTTGATTTCATCTAGCATCTCTTGAATATATTCTGATATTTCCTTTTCGTCATACTTTTCACTATAACAACTTTTCTGAAATTTTAAATCTCCATCTGGAGAAATAAAGTCTTTTAATCCGTGATGACTTATAATAGCTTCTGCAATTATTTCAGCAGTTAATATCACAAATGGATTATCTGATTTCGCAAATGTATCCATTATATATTTAGCACCTGCAGATGAGTGGTTTATACTTCCTTTTTGCACAAACTCTCCAGCTGCAGCTTTTCTAATATAAATTTGGAAAGCTTTTTGACTTTTTCCAATATCATGTAATTCGCCAGCAATCGAGCAGATATTTTCACAGTTTAATTTTTGTCCAAATTTTTTTGCTAATTGTTTTGTATGAGTATTGTGTTCGTATAATGGTTGAGCACGTCCCCCTTCGTTATTTATAGCTAAATGTGACACTTTATCATCTTTTTTTTGAGTAAATTTCATAATATTCTATTCCTTTCCTTAAACCACTTAATTTAATATATATAGTTTATTATGATACCATAGTATCAATAGTCTACTATTAATTTCTGATTTAATTTCTTTACCATCTCTGGTGTCGGTATGTACTTATTCATTTTCAGCCATTTATTAACCACTTTTAGCCTTGCACCGATCTCCTTTTGACTTGCTCTCCTTATTATTTGGTATTTCCCTTTTCGAGTAACACCGTTTATAAATGTAAAGTTCAGAAAACTGAATGCTTCTTTATCTTCTTGTTTACCTCTATTTTCAGACCAAATATCGCCAGTCTCTCCATCAACTTTTTAAAGAATTTCTTTACTTTTGTATCATGTTCTAAGCAGCACAAGAATTGTATTCATATCTTACAATGGATGAAAGAGAATATTTTCATTCTTTTTACTAAGTCTTTTAGATGTTCATTTGAATGATGTTAATATTCTTCTTTAAACACTCCGTCAATTCTAACTGTCTTATTTTTACTAAGCCTTTTAAAGACTGTTTGAGGTTATTTCCATTAGCATGGTGTATCAGATTTATATGTTTATCGTTCGCTTACTTAATTTCTGCTACTTTCTTTGGTTCTGTTAACATTTTTCCCTCTTGTCTTTTCCATGTTTTCCTATCAAAATCGACTATGTGCCATTTCCTTTACTCCACCATTTTGACGTATTTTCATTACTATGAAATGATCAAACTGCCTCATCGTCCATTTAACCTATCTTGCTTTTCAGGGTTTGATACATCATACTCTTTTGAAAACAGTAAAAACTCTCAGACACTTTTGAAGATACTCGTCACATGCTACGATAGAACTCACACTTCCTTACCATACCGTTCGTGTGTTATTGCCTGTTGTCATATGGAAAACATACTCTTCCATTTATCGTGAATAACATAGTTCAACTGTCTCGCCCCCTTTTTTATAAAATTACTATAGCTCACAATATTTTCTATCTACGCTTAAAATTTACCATCACTAACAAAGCTACAAAACTCATTACTGTGTAGGATTTCCACCTACTAATCTTCACAGCAAACTAGCTCATTCTCCATTTTTTATTGTAAGCGTTTCCACATCGGCAAAGTAATCATATCATAAGGATTAGAGAAAGTCAATATTGTCTATATACAATATACTAAAAGATAAAATTAACGAATATACCATAATAAACGCTGTGTTTTTCTATTGGGCTTCGCCCATTTCTTTCACTCAAACAAATCTAATTGCTCCTGCTTAATAATCACTTATGTTCCGTTTTATTCCTTGCTTTTTTCATATACTACTGCATTACTTTTCTTTTACATGCTGTCCTACTGCACTTATATAATATCCATCACTCCATAATCTGTTTACTTCAGGGCATCTTTTATATATTTCTTTTGCTTATACTTTTACTGTTTTTATTATCTGTACTACGTTTAATCTTGGTACAGATTGTATCAAAAAATGCACATAATTTTTATTTGTTCCTATTTTCAAAAATCTCGTATCATTTTTATTCTCCATCTCTAAATATATCCTTTTCAGTTCTACATTTATATTTATTTTAAAATCATTCCTTCTATATTTTTGAGCATATAAAGATGATACATACATTATATAATAGTCTTATTAATTAACTCATCTACTTTCTTCACTGATCGTATATTACCTACTTTACTTCACTGCAAGAAATTGATTATCTATATTTACTCCCTGTAAAGGTTTATATAATCCATTCTTAAAAAAGAAAAAAAAACCACCTAAAACAACTCCTATATAAAATAAAATCAAAATACATTGTAATTAGACTTAAAATTATGTACAATATCTATGCCAGAATTTTATTCTGTGGATTTAAGCAGTATGTTGTACATAGAAATGCCGTGACCTCAAACAAATTATTTTCAAGGTCATAGCTTTTTTTTTGAAATAAATGTAAACAATTCTAAAAATAAGACCATTACTTGATCATAATGATGGAATAGTTGATATTTGTAAATCAGTCTTTCAATATACAACAATATCCCTAAAAAGAAAAAGAGGCTATTCGCCTCTCTCTCATTATTTAAGTCCGTATTTTTTGTTGAATTTTTCGATTCTACCCTGTGCAGCAGCAAATCTCTGACGACCAGTATAGAATGGGTGACAGTTACTGCAAGTATCAACACGTAATTCTTTAGCAGTAGAACCAGTTTCGAATTCAGCACCACAAGATGTACATTTTACAACAATACGGTGGTATTCTGGATGTATTCCTTTTTTCATTTTTATTCTCCTTCCGCCTTAGACTTCATGCGAGTCCAAAGTAAGTGCTATATCATTATAGCAATACTTTGCAAATTACGCAATAGAAAAATCACAAAAAAAACTATAAAATAACCAGATTTTCTCTACTTAATCTTCTCTTCCAAAAGATGAAACTTTCCATCTTTGTCGCGAGCATAAGCTGAACCTACTGGACTATCTAGAAAAGGAATGATCTCAGGATCATAATTACAAATAGTATTTAAAGAAAACACTTGTACATGATTTACATCGTTTAAATATTCTTGGTCTTCATTTCCATAAAAGAACTGCCATCCACTGTCTGGATTGCCTTCGCTTGGTTCACAACGAACCATATACCCAATTTGACAGCCATCCATGCTTATACGATCACTAACTAAACAGCCTCTTTCATCCTCTATCATTTTATGAATATCTATCATATTTTTAAAGTATTTCTTCGCCTGTGGCCACATATAAGAACTCCACAATTTATCTCCACTAAAAAACAATTCAGAAATTCCTCCAAATAAGGTCTGAAACATTTGATCTGCATATTCTATTTGCGCACCACTTGTATAAAATAAGAAATAAGTTCCACCACATAAATAACTAATAGCAAAATCTTCAAACCCGTCATATAAACGAAAAGCACGATTTGCAATATCATTTATCATAAATTGATACTCTTCATCACTTAAGTAACCAACACTATAGCTTTCCTTTGCCATTCTTATCCCTTCACCAAAATCAAAGGCCGCAAATCCTTTATTTTTTACAAGATCATAAAATTGCTGAGCAAAATTTTTACACTTATCAAAATAATCCTTTGATTTGTCATCTAGATCTTTTAAGTCAAAAGGTGGCTTTCCTTCCCAAAACCCTTGAAATTGCATAAACTGTAACTGTGTATTTTCAAAAACAAACTGACGTATTTTTTCAATAGCACTGTTCTTATCTTTTATCTCAAAACGGCTTTCTAAATATTGTTTTAAATCCTCTTCTGATCTTGATTTTATTTTATTTTCAAATACTGCATACCCTGTTAATACAGAAGGTAAAGCACCAATCAAATGAGGTAAAATTTCAAAAGTTGCTTCTTGTTTATCTTTTACTTCATTATTTTTTAGTTTTCTTTTTAAATTCTCTATAATTTCTAAATAATCTGGATTTTTTATTGTCATAAATGATCTCCTCGTCTTTTTCTTACTTTATTATATCTCAATAATCGAAAATAATCTATTTGAAATATTGCGGAGAACTTTAAACATATAATAGATATTGCTTTTCTTCAAAAATATAAAATTAGTTATATTTTTGCATTTGCTTTTATTTACTTATTTAAATCCATTCCATAATACTAAAGTTCACATCTTTTATCGTATAGAAAAATGTAATACAATTAAAATATCTGTTTAGTTATAACGATTAACCTTTCTAGCTTCTATATATCATACTTTAAAAGGGTTTTAAGGCCTTTATTATATTGATAGTATAAAGTATCATCCCACAAAGATATTCTTCAAAGCAATAGCTAATGACGCTGTTAGATCATTAACAAACTGAGCAAGATGCTAACATGAACTACTCCCACCTATAGAGCAAAGAACTTCTGGCTTATCCATTATTTGTACAAGCTAGAATTATTCGTATCTGTATCTGATCGTGTTTACAATTAAATACACATGACTGGTACGTTCACTGTACCTCTATACCATCGCTCTTTGAGTTTTGGCTTAAATGGATATACTTTCCTTATGATATCTCTTGCGCCGTTGAAATCTGTATTCTCCAAGACTCCTTCTTTACTTTTATATAAGCCTCGTTTTATTCTCTTTCCACAGGATGTTTATTCTTTTTCGCCATAACAAGGTATATTAACGATCTTTCAAGATTTCTTAAATGACACTATTGAGATCATTGATCAAACTCACTTCATTAGGAAACCTATCCTGCGGTGATTTGATGGCACCACTATAAGCATTACAAATATAGTACATTCCCATATTGTAGAGGTTTTTCGCAAGATGTGTCATAAGCAGGAATGGTTCATTGAACTCATGAGTAAGCTTTATAATATAGCGAAAAACACGGTAATTCTCATCATCATTTTTTTCATATAGTCATCTAATTTCTTTTTTTAATTAAGCTAATGATAGCACAATAATATTGTGATAAAAACAAAAAAGAAAAAATGACAAGAATTTTTATATTGCTACATTCACGCCCGAAGAGTGCACAGCGTGTATTCCAACTTACTTGTTCGCCGTTGAAGTCTAAGTTAGAGTCTATTGCCTGCTTTTTGATAAACTCTTAATCCTTTAAAATCGCAAAAAAAAGCCTCACAAATGTGAGGCAAACAGACCTGGCAACGTGCTATCTTCACTGGAGCTTGCCCAGCTATTGTCGCCGCTGAAGTGCTTAACTTCTGTGTTCGGGATGAGTACAGGTGTGTCCACTTCGCCTTCATCACCAGATCTTTTCTTTTGAGGTCTCTCCCTCAAAACTGAATAACAGTCGACTTGTGATTAAGTCCTCGACCTATTAGTATCAGTCAACTCCACGTATCACTACGTTTCCATCTCTGACCTATCTACCTCGTCGTCTTCAAGGGGTCTTACTTCCGAAGAATGGGAAATCTCATCTTGGAGGGGGCTTCGCGCTTAGATGCTTTCAGCGCTTATCCCTTCCCTACTTAGCTACCCAGCTATGCTCCTGGCGGAACAACTGGTGCACCAGCGGTAGGTCCATCCCGGTCCTCTCGTACTAAGGACAGCTCTCCTCAAATTTCCTTCGCCCACAACAGATAGGGACCGAACTGTCTCACGACGTTCTGAACCCAGCTCGCGTACCGCTTTAATGGGCGGACAGCCCAACCCTTGGAACCGAATTCAGCTCCAGGATGCGATGAGCCGACATCGAGGTGCCAAACCTCGCCGTCGATGTGAACTCTTGGGCGAGATCAGCCTGTTATCCCCAGGGTAGCTTTTATCCGTTGAGCGACGGCCCTTCCATTCGGCACCGCCGGATCACTAATCCCGACTTTCGTCCCTGCTCGAGTTGTTTCTCTCGCAGTCAAGCACGCTTCTGCATTTGCACTCGTCGATTGATTTCCATCCAATCTGAGCGTACCTTTGGGCGCCTCCGTTACTCTTTAGGAGGCGACCGCCCCAGTCAAACTGCCCACCTGACACGGTCCCTCATCCAGTTCATGGATGCAGGTTAGAATTTCAATCAAACAAGAGTGGTATCCCAACAGCGGCTCCTCGTATACTGGCGTACACGTCTCTTCGCCTCCCACCTATCCTGTACATCTTTGATCAAAACTCAATATCAGGCTACAGTAAAGCTCCATGGGGTCTTTCCGTCTAGTTGCGGGTAACCTGCATTTTCACAGGTACTAAGATTTCACCGAGTCTGCTGCCGAGACAGCGCCCAAATCGTTACGCCTTTCGTGCGGGTCAGAACTTACCTGACAAGGAATTTCGCTACCTTAGGACCGTTATAGTTACGGCCGCCGTTCACTGGGGCTTCAGTTCACTGCTTCCTCTTGCGATTCACAGATCCTTTTAACCTTCCAGCACCGGGCAGGCGTCACCCCCTATACTTCGTCTTGCGACTTTGCAGAGAGCTGTGTTTTAGTTAAACAGTCGCTTGGGCCTCTTCACTGCGGCTCTCTTTTACAAGAGCACTCCTTATCGCTAACTTACGGAGTCATTTTGCCGAGTTCCTTGGCAACAGTTCTCTCGCTCACCTCAGGATCCTCTCCTTGCCCACCTGTGTCGGTTTTGGTACGGGCCGCTATGGAATCAACGCTAGAAACTTTTCCTGGAAGCTGGCCTCATGTGCTTCGGTACTTGTCCGTAGACGTTCCCTTACCTGTCACGTTTTACATTCCGACGACGCATTTCACTGCCGTCCTGCTATTCGCTTCGCCCACAATCCATTCAGTGGGTCACACTAGCCTTCTCCGTCATTCCTTCACTTCCATCGCGGGTACAGGAATATCTGCCTGTTTTCCATCCACTACGCCTTTCGGCCTCGCGTTAGGTCCCGACTTACCCAGGGCGGACGAACCTTCCCCTGGAACCCTTGGGCTATCGGTGTGTAGGATTCTCACCTACATCTCGCTACTCACACCGGCATTCTCACTTCCATACACTCCATCAGTCCTTACGATCTGACTTCTACGCAGTATGGAACGCTCCCCTACCACTTGTATTACTACAAATCCGCAGCTTCGGTAGTATGCTTAGCCCCGGTACATTTTCGGCGCAGGGTCACTCGACTAGTGAGCTGTTACGCACTCTTTGAAGGGTGGCTGCTTCTGAGCCAACCTCCTAGTTGTCTGTGCATCCCCACATCCTTTTCCACTTAGCATACATTTTGGGACCTTAACTGGCGGTCTGGGCTGTTTCCCTTTTGACCATGGACCTTATCACCCACAGTCTGACTGCCGAGTATATATATTGGCATTCGGAGTTTGATTATACTCAGTACCCCGGGATGGGGCCATCGTACATTCAGTGCTCTACCTCCAATATACTCTTCCTCGACGCTAGCCCTAAAGCTATTTCGGGGAGAACCAGCTATATCCGTGTTCGATTGGAATTTCTCCCCTAGCCACAACTCATCCGCCAACTTTTCAACGGGGGTCGGTTCGGTCCTCCATTCAGTTTCACCTGAACTTCAACCTGGTCATGGCTAGATCACACGGTTTCGGGTCTACGTCATCGTACTGCCGCCCTATTAAGACTCGCTTTCGCTTCGGCTCCGTATCTTCTACTTAACCTCGCACGATAACGTAACTCGCCGGTTCATTCTACAAAAGGCACGCCATCACCCTTTAACGGGCTCTGACTTCTTGTAGGCATACGGTTTCAGGTTCTCTTTCACTCCGCTCCCGCGGTTCTTTTCACCTTTCCCTCACGGTACTGGTTCACTATCGGTCACTTGGGTATATTTAGCCTTGACGGATGGTCCCGCCTGCTTCCGACAAGATTTCTCGTGTCTCGCCGTACTCAGGATCCCACTAGACTTCACTACGATTTCGGTTACGGGACTTGCACCCTCTTTGGTCAGCCTTTCAATGCTGTTCTCCTATCGTCGTTCTTGTCTTGTCGTGGTCCTACAACCCCAGTTCGAGAACTGGTTTGGGCTCCTCCGCTTTCGCTCGCCGCTACTTACGGAATCATTCTTTATTTTCTTTTCCTCCGGGTACTTAGATGTTTCAGTTCCCCGGGTACCTCCCTCATGAGTTATGTATTCGCTCATGGGTGTCATCCTATTACAGATGACGGGTTTCCCCATTCGGATATCTGCGGATCTTTGCGTGCGTACCGCTCCCCGCAGCATTTCGCTGTTTGCTGCGTCCTTCTTCAGTTCCAAGTGCCTAGGCATCCACCGTACGCCCTTTCTTACTTAATCACTACTTTTCTTCGTGTTTTTGCTTTCTCAAAGGTTTACTGAGTTACTGTTAACTTTTTATTTAACTTTACTCGTGAATATCTATGTTTTTCTTACAACTTTCGTTATAGACCTTACATATGTCTTCTGTTATTCAGTTTTCAAAGATCGACTTCTCGGAAATCCTTCTCAGACTTCCAAAACTAAACAGGAAATATCTCTTACTTCTTTTTTGTACTTTCTCCTTAGAAAGGAGGTGATCCATCCCCACGTTCCCGTAGGGATACCTTGTTACGACTTAACCCCAGTCATCGGTCCTACCTTCGACGGCTCACTCCTTGCGGTTATGCCACCGGCTTCGGGTATTACCAACTCCCATGGTTTGACGGGCGGTGTGTACAAGGCCCGAGAACGTATTCACCGCAGCATGCTGATCTGCGATTACTAGCGATTCCGACTTCATGAAGTCGAGTTGCAGACTTCAATCCGAACTGAGACGTCCTTTATGAGATTTGCTTCACATCACTGTGTCGCTCCTCTTTGTAGACGCCATTGTAGTACGTGTGTAGCCCAGGCCATAAGGGGCATGATGATTTGACGTCATCCCCACCTTCCTCCGGTTTGTCACCGGCAGTCTCACATGAGTCCCCAACTGAATGCTGGTAACATGCGACAAGGGTTGCGCTCGTTGCGGGACTTAACCCAACATCTCACGACACGAGCTGACGACAACCATGCACCACCTGTGTGATATATAGCTATCTTTCTATCTCTAGAACATTTATATCCATATCAAGGCCTGGTAAGGTTCTTCGCGTTGCTTCGAATTAAACCACATACTCCACCGCTTGTGCGGGCCCCCGTCAATTCCTTTGAGTTTCACACTTGCGTGCATACTCCCCAGGCGGAGAACTTATTGCGTTAACTGCAGCACTGAATCTCTCCAACACTTAGTTCTCATCGTTTACGGCGTGGACTACTAGGGTATCTAATCCTATTTGCTCCCCACGCTTTCGTGCCTCAGTGTCAGTTACAGGCCAGGCGACCGCCTTCGCCACTGGTGTTCCTCCATATATCTACGCATTTTACCGCTACACATGGAATTCCATCGCCCTCTCCTGCACTCTAGTACACCAGTTTCCAAAGCTTACAGCAGTTGAGCTGCTGGCTTTTACTTCAGACTTAATGCACCACCTACGCACCCTTTACGCCCAATCATTCCGGATAACGCTTGCCACCTACGTATTACCGCGGCTGCTGGCACGTAGTTAGCCGTGGCTTTCTGGTAAGATACCATCACTTGGACATCATTTCCTATATCCATCGTTTTTCTCTTACAACAGAGCTTTACGATCCGAAGACCTTCTTCACTCACGCGGCATTGCTCGTTCAGAGTTCCCTCCATTGACGAAAATTCCCTACTGCTGCCTCCCGTAGGAGTTTGGGCCGTGTCTCAGTCCCAATGTGGCCGTTCACCCTCTCAGGTCGGCTACGCATCGTTGCCTTGGTGGGCCGTTACCCCGCCAACTAGCTAATGCGCCGCAGGTCCATCCATGTTCAGAGCTAGCGCTCTTTTAATATGAGGCTCATGCGATCCTCATACCTATCCGGTTTTAGCAGACGTTTCCATCTGTTATCCCAGGCACATGGGCAGGTTCCCTACGTGTTACTCACCCGTTCGCCACTAAGTCTTTTTGAAAAGCAAGCTTTTCTAAAGACTTCGTTCGACTTGCATGTATTAGGCATGCCGCCAGCGTTCATCCTGAGCCAGGATCAAACTCTCCATTTGATATGACTCAAAACGTTACTAACGTTATGATTTTTGTTTTTCTGGTTCGTTTTATTTCTTTCGAAATTGACGTTTCCTGTTTAGTTTTCAAAGACCGAAATGTTTTTCGTTTCCTGCGCCTCGTTCAGCGCTCGTATATAATACCAAACATCCTTCCTCCTGTCAACGCTTTTTTTATCTTTTTTTCGTTTTTTTATCAAAAAACTGTTAAATCCCATAAAAATCCGAGAATATAAAGGATTATTAACCTAATTATTATAATCAATATCAGTTTTAATTAAGAAATGGTTACTATTATATCATACATCTTGTATTCATTTTGATTTTCATAAAAATATCCTTTTCCTTCTTATATAAAGAAAAAGCACATCATCTGCAAATAATACATTAATGTGCTTATCTTATATAATTTATTTATTCTTCATGTGCGGAAATAATAAAACTTCACGAATGGTCTGTGAATTTGTAAGTAACATTACAAAACGATCAATACCTAAACCAACACCACCCGTAGGAGGTAATCCATATTCTAATGCTTCTACATAATCAACATCCATTTCATTAGCTTCATCATCACCTAAATCACGAAGTTTTAACTGATTTTCAAAACGTTCTCTTTGATCAATTGGATCATTTAATTCTGAGAATGCATTTGCATATTCATGTCCATCAATAAACAACTCATAACGATCTGCAAA
This sequence comes from [Eubacterium] hominis, assembly GCA_014337235.1. Taxonomy (GTDB): domain Bacteria; phylum Bacillota_I; class Bacilli_A; order Erysipelotrichales; family Erysipelotrichaceae; genus Hoskinsella; species Hoskinsella hominis. The sequence continues at coordinate 388,929 of CP060636.1, forward strand.
TCTTGGATCTTCAGGATTCTTTTTCGCCAATGGTGAAATTGATGTAGGGTGTCCATAGATATATGTAGGTTGTACTAGTGTTTCTTCTACATATTTTTCAAAGAACAAATTGATAATGTGCCCTACACTATTGTGTTTCTTTTCTACTTCGATTTCATGTTCTTTGGCGATTGCACACGCTTCTTCATAGCTCATTTCTTTCCAGAAATCTACACCGCATGCTTCTTTAATTGCATCCACCATGTGCAATCTTTTGAAAGGAGCTTTTAAAGAAATTTCTTTTTCTCCATATGTAATTTCTGTAGTACCAAGTACTTCCATAGCTACATATTCAAATAACCCTTCAATCAAATCCATCATACCATGTAAATCTGAATAAGCTACATAAGCTTCTACTGTAGTAAATTCTGGGTTATGTGTTGCATCCATTCCTTCGTTACGGAATAAACGACCTATTTCATAAACGCCTTCTAATCCACCAACAATTAATCTTTTTAAAGGTAATTCTGTTGCAATACGTAAATAGAAAGGCATATCTAATGTATTGTGATGTGTGATGAATGGTCTAGCAGCTGCTCCACCAAGAATTGGCTGTAACACTGGAGTTTCTACTTCTACTAATCCCTTTCCATCAAAGTAACGCTGAACTGCACGAATAATTTTTGGTCTTGTTAATGCAATACGTTTGCTGTTATCGTTCATAATCAAATCTACATAACGTCTACGATAACGTTCTTCTACATCCTGCAAACCGTGGAATTTTTCTGGTAGAGGACGTAATGCTTTTGTTAAGTGTGTATATACTGTCGCTTTAACAGATAATTCTCCATGATCCGTCTTCATAACAATACCTTCAATACCTACTATATCTCCGATATCTGATTTTTTGAATATTTCATACTGATCTTCTCCGATGACATCTTTACGCACATAAATCTGCATTCTGCCATCTAAATCCTGAATATGCATGAATCCAGCTTTTCCCTGGCGACGTTTTGTCATAATACGTCCAGCAATTTTAACAATTACGTTTTTTTCAACTAATTCTTCTTTTGTGAAATTTTCATATTCTGCGCGTATTTGTCCTGATTTGTGTGTTCTTTCATACGCATGTCCAAATGGATCAATGCCCATATCAATAAGGTCTTGCATCTTTTGGCGACGAATTTTTTCTTGTTCTGTCAACTTTTCCATGTTATTTACTCCTTTTCTTTTCATAATAAAAGCTCTCTTCCTCATAGGGACGAGAGCTTGATCGTGGTACCACCCTAATTCACTGTTTAGTTGCCTAAAACAGTCTTAGCGACTTTCATTAAGTCTATTCGTAACGTGAATGATTCGTCCTTTCGGAAGGCTCCAAGTCTTTGTTTCGAAATAAATTTCCATGCATCTTTTCCACCATCAAATGCTCTCTATTACTTCCATTTATTCTACTCTCTTATCAACGCCATATTTGCACATCTGATTATATATAGAATGAAGTTGTTTGTCAAACGAAATCTCTATTTTTTTAGCGATAAAATTTATCGTATTTTTTATTTATGAATTTTTTTATTTTTTTGAAAGCTTTTTATATATTATTTCGTATTATTAGTGAATGGAGGATATTTAAAATGAAAAAAAAGATTGTTACATTATTTATAGTGTTATTGATTGCAATAGGTGCTTTTGTTATATTAAAGCCAATTTACGCAGCTTCAGCTTCCTATTCTGGTGATAGATTCCATCATGAGGATTGTGATCAACACTCAGACAATCAGGATTGTCCAAACAGAAATGATCAAAACTGTTCACGAAAAATGAAAAGAACTCATCAAATGAATCAGGACTGTGTTGAAACTCATCAAAGTCAATACAAACATAACCATGATTGTGTTTCGCAAGTTGAACAAAATTGTGCATGGACTGTTAACACCCATCACCAAATGCACCACAAATAGTGTATAATACAATTAAATAAAAAAGAAATGAGGTTCTATGCGAAGCGAAGAGGAAATTATTCATGCCATTAATACTTATTCTGATATGGTAAAGCGTATATGCTTTATTCATTTAAAGCAAGATGCAGATGTTGAGGACATTTTTCAAGATGTCTTTTTAAAGTATGCAAATGGACCACATTTTGAAAGTGACGAGCATGAGAAAGCATGGCTTATAAGAGTAAGTATAAACGCATGTAAAGATTCTTTAACTTCCTGGTTCCATAAAAAAGTTATTTTGCATGATAATTTAGAAATCTATGAAAACATTCCCTTTCTAACTAAATCGCATGATGATCAAATACTCTCAAATGTATTAAAACTAAAGGAGAACTACCGCAATGTCATATATTTATATTACTATGAAGGTTATAAAATAAAAGAAATCGCCCAAATATTACATAAGAAAGAAAACACAATACATACATGGATGAAACGTGCGAAGGAAGAATTGCGCTATATGCTTGGAGGTGATTATCTTGAATAAACCACTACAATCTTTAGATCATATACACGCTGATAATGATTTAAAAGAAAAAACAATGCTTCATATATTGCAAGGAACAAAAAGAAAATCTCAATCACCAAAAGGAAAGTGGGCTTTCGCAATCTTACTTCTATGCTTTTTTATATCTTTTCCGATACTATATTTATTTAATTCATCACCTTCATCAGAAGATGATAGTAACATAGAAGCTATTGTGTCATTTGATATCAATCCCAGCATGGAATTTAAAGTCAATAAGGAATTAATCATTACCTCGATCAAGCCTTATAACCAAGACGCAAAAAAAATTATCTCCACTTTAAATTTAAAAGACAAGCGAATTGATGATGCAATTGATATATTATTACAAGATCCATTATATCGTACCTATTTTAAAGATGGTATATTAGAAATTGGAATTTATACAAAGAACAGTCAGTTATCTTCACAGCTTGATACCTTAGTTCAGGAAAAATTGCAATCTAAGCTTTCTACTTCACAATATCATTGTTCACATATTGACGAAGAAACACATACAGCTGCTCATAACTCACATACTTCTATAGGAAAATATCGTGTTATAGAAGAAATCCTGTCTTATGATAACAATTATTCTTTAGAAGGGTTATCAAATAAAAGCATGAAAGAATTATATAAGATTTTATCATTATATGATGCAAATAATATTCCAGAAAGCTGCCAAAAATCAACTAATGAAAATGGTCATCATGGAAAACATCACTAAAATATTATATGTAAAAACATTCAAGCAATTAATTTCATGATATACTAATTTATATTTATAAAGGATGTGAAATATGTCATGTCAGTTAATGAACTAAAATTAAGTAAAACGATATCCTATGCTCTGCGACATCACCCTGAAGAATTTAATCTTCAATTAGATGAAGAAGGGTGGTGCTTTATTGATGATTTGCTTAATGCTTTACAAACAGTCAATCAGTTACAAGATGTCACTCTTTCTGATCTCAAGAAAATGATTGCACATTCAGAAAAAAAGCGTTTTGAGTTAAAAAAAGATAAAATTCGTGCATATTACGGACATAGTTTTGATGTTAAAGTAAAATATAACGAAAAAAAGCCACCTGATTTCTTATATCATGGAACAGCAAGAAGATTTCTTGATTCTATCAAAAGACAAGGCCTTATTGCAAAGCAAAGACAATATGTGCATTTATCCAGTGATCGTCATACTGCCTATCTTGTTGGAAAACGTCACGATGATTATCCAATCATTTTAAAAATTAACGCAAAAGAAGCATTTGATGATGGAATTGTTTTTTATGATGCTAATGATACTACTTGGTTATGTGAAGCACTTCCAAAACAATATATTGATAACTTATAAAAAACCCAGAGCTTAACACGATTATACTAAGCTCTGGATTTTTTTAATCATAAGGTATTACTTCTACACTTTCTGTTTCAAAATCTACAAAAGTTTGAAATGCATTACGATGCTCATCCTCATCCCAAATTTCTACAAACTTTGGGGTCACTTCGATAATAATTTCACTATCTTCATGACTATATGCATTATAACTTTGCCAAAGATATTTTTTATACAGCGTTTCAAATTTGTGATCAGGCTCATCAACAACAAGCCCTTTATTTTCTGCAATACCTTCTACCTGTACACCTCCAACACAAAGTGCAACTCTTGGATTTTCGAATAACTGTTGGGTTTTCCTAAAGTTTTTATCTGTCTTAAAATAAATTTTATCATCATAAATCAAGCAGCTAACATTTCTAACCATCACATAATCATTTACACTGGATGCCAATGCCATAATCTTATAATCTCCTAATTTTTTAAATAATAAGTCTTTTCCTTCTTCGAATGTCATTTTCTTTTCCTCCTATCGTTTATACGCGAATCGATGAATCATAGGACTAATTTTTTTATATACAAGAAACGTAATTAATCCATTCACTCCTGTTTTAATCAAGTTGAACGGGATAATGCCTAACAACACCACTCCTTCAATTGAATTTACTGCTGGATTCACTTCTTTACACATAGCTAAAATATTACTCATATCCATTTGATAAAGTGAAACATAAAATGGAATAATCAGATATAGATTTGTAATTACTGCTGTTACAGTACAAATAACTATACCTAATAACATTCCAATAGCAGCACCATTTCTGGTTTTGTGTTTTAAATAATATGCACTTGCCGGAAGTATCAAGGCACAGCTTAATAGAAAGCTTTGTATTTCTCCAGTAAACATACTATTTGTACCATTGATAATTAGCTGAATCAATACTCTGACAATAATAATTGCAAGTGCGTTCCATGGCCCTAGGGCAAATCCTCCAATCAATTCAGGAATCAGTGCAAAATCAAAGCTCAGAAACGGTGGCAACAATGGTATCGGAAATCGAAATACCATTAAAATGGCACCTAATGCTGCTAATATTCCTATAAGAGCAAGATTTTTTGTCGTCATGTTTTTCAAACACAACACCTCCATTTCAAAAAAAAAACTGGAAACGAAAAAAAAACTTCGCCTCCAGGTGTACACAGAAAATGTCTTTTCTCATCCGGACTATTACCGTCGGTTCTGGAATCACACCAGATCAGCCGCGAATTTTGCGGGTCATGGACTTTACCATCGGTAGGGACTTACACCCCGCCACAAAGACTTTGATTCAATTTTGAAACAGTTTGTGTCTGACACATATCTGCTTGTTTTTTATTATAGTCCTATTTTTGATAATGAGCAAGCTTAATCTAAAAAAGAATGCTGTTTCCAACATTCTTTAATCTAAAATTTTAATGCTATTTATCACAGGCTGTTGTGATGCTTCAACTAATCCATTGTTATCAATTGCTTTTACTTTCTCAAGCTTATCTAATACATCCAGCCCTTTTGTGACTTTTCCAAATGCAGCATATTGCCCATCCAAATGAGAAGCCTTTTCATACATAATGAAGAATTGTGAACTGGCACTATTATAATCTTGCGAACGAGCCATTGATATAACGCCACGCTCATGTTTTATATTGTTTTCCACACCATTTGCACTAAATTCACCTTTGATTGTATGTTTAGATCCTCCAGTACCATTACCATTAGGATCCCCACCCTGAATCATAAAATCCTCAATATTACGATGGAATGTCAAGCCATCATAAAAACCGTCTTTTGCTAATTCCACGAAATTAGTAACAGTAATTGGCGCTGTATCTGCATCCAATTCTAATTCTATTGTCCCATAATCTTTCACATCAATAACTGCGTGATGCTTACCTTTTAATAAATTTTCTGAAACTTGCTCTGTAGGTTTAGGTGTTTCTTTTGTCCCACACGCACTTATCGTTAACATAAAACAAATCATCATACAAACAGATATAACCTTTCTCATTCTTTCACCGCCTTACAATTCATCTCCGCCATATATAAGTCTAAAATTTGGTTCATTTCATCAAATGTTTCCATTTTCGTTAATGCATCTTTTAATTTATGAGAACCAGGCAATCCTTTCACATACCATGCCGCATGTCCTCTCATTTCACGCATTCCTACATACTCACCTTTCAGATTGCATAATCGTTTTGCATGTAATCTTGCCATCATAAATTTTTCTTCCATAGACACTGGTGGTAATTGTTTTCCCGTATCAAGATAGTGCACTACTTCCTTAATTAACCAAGGATCTCCTAATACCCCTCTGCCAATCATTACTGCATCGCATCCTGTTTCATCCAGCATACGTTTTGCATCTTCTCCACTTCTTATATCTCCATTTCCCATAACAGGAATTGTAACTGCTTCTTTTACTTGTTTAATATAAGACCAATCTGCATGTCCTTCATACATCTGCTTTTTGGTTCTGCCATGAACTGCAATTGCTTTAACTCCTACTGCTTCTAAACCTTTAGCTAAATCTACACATGTAATTTGATCCATATCCCATCCAATACGCATTTTAACAGTAACTGGTTTTTCAACAGCTTCTACTACTGCTTTTGTCATTTTTGTTGCATGATCTACATCTTTCATTAATGCGCTTCCTGCTTGAGATTTAACAATTTTAGTCACTGGACATCCCATATTGATATCTATAATATCACAATCTGTTTTTGTATCTAAAAGCTTTGCTGCATAAACCATTGTTTCTATATCATGTCCAAAAATCTGCATCGTTAGAGGATGCTCGCCTTCTTCTACATCTGTCATACCAATAGTCTTTTCATTTTCATAATATAATGCCTTATCACTAACCATTTCTGTATAAATAAGACCTGCGCCAAACTCTTTACATATCACGCGAAACGCTGGATTGCTAATACCCGCCATAGGTGCAATTACAACCTGGTTTGCTATTTCTATATCTCCTATTTTCCAAGTATTATTTGGCATATTGTTCTAAAAACCTTTCTAGCTCTTTTAATTCTTCTTCATCAAATTTATATTTTTCACCACAAAAGTTACATGTAATTTCACATCCATGATCTTCTTCTATCATTTTCATACGTTCTTCTTTACTTAATGTTGTCAAAACACGTTTCATTTTGGCACGATCACAATCACATTTAAATTCGATTTCCTGTGTACTTAAAATCTTTATATCATCAAACATATCTTTTAATGCTGATTCTAAGCTTTCACTTTCATCAATTAAATTTGACATTGGTTTTAATTTTCCTAAAACAGCCTCAACCTTTACAATATCCTCTTCAGTAGCATCTGGTAACATTTGAATAATTAATGCTCCCGCTGCCTTAATTGAATCATCCGGATTCACTAAAACTCCAACAGATACTGCACTTGGCGTTTGTTCACTAACAGTAAAGTAATATGCAAAATCTTCTCCAATTTCACCACTTTGTAATGCTACAGTGCCTTTCCAATTTTCTTTCATATGGAAATCCTTTGTGACTTCTAAATATCCATCAGTACCAACAGCAGTACCCACAGCCAAATGACCATTATTATATTGCAGCATGATATGAGGATCACTGACAAATCCTCTTACATGTCCATCACTATAAGCATCAACCATTATAGTTCCAATTGGTCCATGTCCATTAATATTGATAGTTATTTGCTCTTGTTCACTTTTTAACATGCTACCCATTAAACTTGCTACAGATAATGTTCTACCCAATGCAGCAGCACTTGTAGGCCACATATCAAAACGTCTTCTTGCATCTTCTACCAGATTTGTACTGGCACACATATAAATACGTACACGCTCTTCGCATGCTAGCGCTTTTACTAAATAGTCCTTCATTGTAATCAACTCCAATTCTGCTATTGAAGTATATCATAATTTTTATTGAAATGCGATGAATTACATATTTAAAATCTGGAAGTATGATTCGAATATGATAATGTCTTAATGAAACCAAATTGATTTTGTCTTTAAAATCATTTATGATATGACCTTACTATGAAAGTGAGGTCTTTATGAGAAAGGTAAATTTAAGAATGAATGAACAATACAAATATGAGGTTATTAAAAAATTAGTTGATACACATGGAAACAAAAAGAATGCTGCTATCAAATTAAACTGCTCTGTTCGCACTATTGACAGATTGATTGTCAGATATAAAGCTGAAGGTAAGACTGGTTTTATCCACAAGAACAGAAACAGACAGCCTATCTCCACTTTCCCTGTCGAGGTCAAAAATAAAGTCATTGACCTTTATCGCACGAAATATTCTGGTGCCAATCTTCTTCATTTCTCACAGCTGCTTGCGAAGAAAGAGGATATCCATGTCAGTGACACTACTATCAATTATTGGCTCCGCAGTTGCGACATCCTTTCTCCTAAGGCTAGACGCAAAACTGTCAATACTCTTAACGCTGAACTGAGAAAACGTAAGAAAGCTGCTAAGACAAAAAAAGAGGCTGTTTCTATAGAAAATAAACTCGATCTACTTGATCGCTTCGATGCACATCCCAGACGCCCTAGATGCGCTTATTTTGGCGAGCTAGTCCAAATGGATGCTTCTCCTCATCTTTGGTTCGGTACCTCCATCACTCATCTCCATCTGGCCATTGATGACGCCACTGGTAAGATACTTGGTGCTTATTTTGATATGCAGGAAACGCTTAATGCGTATTATCAAATCACTCATCAAATCCTGATAGATTATGGCATCCCTGCCAAGTTTCTTACGGACCGCCGCACTGTGTTTGAGTACAAAAGAAAAAACGCATCCTCTGATGAAGAAGATACGTTCACGCAATTCTCTTATGCCTGCCATCAGTTAGGCATTGAATTGGAATGTACGAGCGTCCCGCAGGCGAAAGGTCGCGTAGAACGTCTTAATCAGACCCTACAATCAAGATTGGTCATTGAACTTAGGCTTGCGGGCATTACAACCATAGAGGAAGCCAATGAATTCTTAAAATCCTACCTAAAAGAATTCAACGCTATGTTCTCTCTACCAAACAATGATACTAAAACTGTGTTTGAAAAGCAACCATCAAAGCAAAAAATCAATCAGACGCTTGCCATTTTAAGCAACCGAAAACTTGATTCAGGTCATTGTATCCGCTATAAGAACAAGTATTTTATTCCTATAACGAAATCTGGTAGTAAAGCATATCTGAAAAAAGGTATGAATGTGATGGTGATCGAAGCATTTGATGGAAAGCTATATGCCAACATCCTAGATCATCTATTCGCTTTAGAAGAAATCCTAGAACGTGAGGCTACATCAAAGAACTTCGACACGCTCCTATCGAGGTGAAACAAAAAAAGCCTTATATTCCCCCTATGTCACATCCTTGGAAACAGGCTTCTTATCTTGCTTATGTGGCAAAGCAAAAGCACCGTCAATCCGGTGCTAATGTTTAATTATTTTTAAGACATTTTCATTTTTGCTTGACATGAATTACATATTTAAAATCTGGAAGTTTATACAATATATAAAAATAAAGTCCAGCCACTAAAAAAAGCTAAACTTTATTTTAATTATTATATGCACAAAGCTATCTACAAAAAATAAACAAAACTATAAGTTCCTAAGAAACTTGACATGGACATCCAACAATAAAACCACAAGCCATTATAATTGAAATCCACAAGTTCATGAGTAACTTGACGAACAAATAATATCACTTTCATATAGTTTTCCATTATTGAAATCCACAAGTTCATGAGTAACTTGACTGATTTACAGCCATTCTTTGATAAAGCAATAGAAATTGAAATCCACAAGTTCATGAGAAACTTGACTGTTTTTTTTGATGTTCAGCATTTCCATTTTTTCATTGAAATCCACAAGTTCATGAGAAACTTGACGGTGTAAGAACTGTATTAAAAGATCTAGGACGAATTGAAATCCACAAGTTCATGAGAAACTTGACCAACTAGAGTTGTAGATTTTGATAAAGCAACAAAAATTGAAATCCACAAGTTCATGAGAAACTTGACAAAGAAGTACGAAAATCTGTTATGAAATTAAATTATTGAAATCCACAAGTTCATGAGAAACTTGACAGGTCAAGGGATTTATGAGAGGAAAAGGCAATATATTGAAATCCACAAGTTCATGAGAAACTTGACATTGTCTAACATCTTACCAACGTCTGCTCCGTTATTGAAATCCACAAGTTCATGAGAAACTTGACTTTCAATACTAAAATTTCGGGTATTTCCATCAAATTGAAATCCACAAGTTCATGAGAAACTTGACGGAGATAGTAAGGAAGTTGCACAGGCATTAGAAATTGAAATCCACAAGTTCATGAGAAACTTGACCGCAAAAATATTATTTACTTGCTAACTTGTAACAAATTTCCATCAAATGAAATCTCTCTTTCTTTCAATCTGTTACATATCACTGATTAAGACACACAATTTAGCGCGAATCTCCTAGAGAAAACATGGGAGCTTAATATTCGCAAATCTTAAAATCTTGTTTTCCTATGATAATTATCATCGAACATGATAAATATCTGAAATAACTCTTCTGCTGAAAATTCAATTTTCCCTTGATATTTTTCAACAATCTGTTCAATATTTCGGAAACCAAAACCGTGCATATGATGATCCTTTTTATTACTAATTAAACGATCATCCTTTATAATCACTTCATCTTTATCATAAGAATTTGATAAATCAATATAAATAAAATCATCTTTATGTCCAATACTTAAACGGATTAATTTACGCTCACATTTACAAACCGCCTCTAAACTATTATCCAACAAATTTCCAAGCAAAATACATAAATCCATATCATCTAAAATTGCCAGCGTATCATTTATTTCCATAATAATCTTTACATCGGCCTCTTTCATTTCAGCCATCTTCGTGTTTAAGATATAGTTTAAAGTAGCACGTTTTGTATGAATGATTTCTGTATCCTTTACCACATGATAAACCTGCTCAATATAAGCCAAAGCATCATTATTTTTATCATTTTCAATCATATTATGTAAAAGATTTAAGTGATTTTTCATATCATGATTGATGGATCGATTTTTCTCATAGATACTTTGCAGGTCCTTATAATACATCTTATCCGCTTCCAACATTCGATTTCTCATTTGTTCCTCAGAAAGTTCCTCACCAGTCTGAAGTAACATGGCATACTGATTAAAGAAAATCAGATAAATTAAACTTAACATTAAAATCAACAGTAATACCATAACCGGATTAATTTTCTCTTGAATGAATAAAGATGAAATCACGATTACCAGAAAAAACAAAATAACTTCAGCAACCATAAAAGCTAATAACTGTCGCTTTAATTTTAATAATTCCAACAAGAATACTTTGTGCTTTTTAAAGTATAAGAAAACAGTTACGAATACAATTTTGCCTCCAATCACACAAACTGGATATACAAGACGATCTTGAAAAATTTGTTTTCCTACATCATCAATAAAACAATTTTCAATCAATAATGTAATAATATTAATCAAATACAAGACCGTAAATATAAATAATACATAGAAAAATGTTGTATATATCTTTTCATTAAAATTCATCCAACAATAGAATATCAACATGATGATTGCGAACAAAGTAAGATAAGGGAAATTTAATGTATCTAAACAATATGATGCCGCACTCATTCCCATACAATACAGCACTTTAATTAACTTACTTTTCTCTTTAAAAAACAGTCCTGGAAAACTTAAAATAATAAAATTTTCAAGCAGGGACATGCAGATGTACAAAATCATCATATGATCATTCTCCTTAAATTGCAGCGTATCGTCGTAATAAATTCAGCATATTGCGTTGACTAACGTCTAATTTCTGCCCGCCTTTCAAATATAAACAAAAATCCCTTCTATTAATATGATCAATATAATACGGATTCACCATACAGCCATTGCTTGTTAAAACGAATTTAAACTTTTCATGATCTTTATGAAATTGCCTAAATGTCGAGCGACGGCGGAATACTTTATTGTTTTTATCTAAAACACAAACATAATTACCTTCAGAATAGTAACATTGAATATCCTTATAGTTAATACGTTTTTTAACTTTCAACATATCATACACAATTACTTCATCACTTTGTTTGATAAATAAATCAGCTAATGCTTCAATTGCTTCATCAATTTCTTCCGCAACTCTGTTCTTGCGTATGAAACGCATCGCATGAAATTTATAACCTTCACAAATCAATTCCTCATGTGAACTAACAAAAATCACAGGGATAGCTTTGTCATTCATATAAATCTTTTCCGCTAATGCAAATCCTTTATTTTCATTTTGAAGCTCAATATCCAGAAAGTAAGCATCATAAATAAGTTTTTCTGGTTCAGAATCAAAACAAAAGATTCCCCATTCTGGATATCTATCCTGCATATATTCCTTTAATGTTTTTGAAAAATGTGGATCATCTTCAATAATTGCAACTGTATTATCCATAATTCCCAACCCCTTTTTTCACGCAACTTTATTCTACTACACTTTGCCCCTTAATGAATAATCTATAAAAGTTAATTTACATTATTTTCCGTAAGAAATATATTTTTTATCATTTTTATGCATCCTCTTACAAATGAAATCAATGCTTGTACTTTTATAGTATTTCCTGTAAGATTAATTACCTTGTTATGTTATAATGATACCATTGAAAGGAGATTTTTATGATAGAAAACTTGCCCCCTTTTTCAATTATTTTAGCACCAGCTTATCTGCATCCCATTTTGCGCGCAGATATCATGAAACAAACATCTGGCTGTATGGGATTACAGCTTTTATCACCACAAACTTTTTTTGCTTCTTTTACACAAAAACAGGCTAGAGATCATGTGGAAATTAGCTTTTTATATAAACAAAACATTGAAAAAATAATTTCACAATTACAAACATATCAAGCAATTGCTTTAACGCCGTCCTTCTTAATGGAATGTTATGATTTTATTGAAAGCATGAAATTTTATCACATATCCGTTGATGAACTTCCAGATAAAACGCAGGCACAACAGGAAATAAAGACAATTTTGAATAATATATTTCCAATCCAAACCGCACAGGATATATGGAATGAAGCTGTTCTAAGAGTTTCAGATTGTTCCAATGTTTATATTTATGATGCCTTTTATTCCTTAAAAGATGAAAAAATATTAAATATATTAACATCAAAAGGGGCGCACACCATCCCATTACCAAAGCCCCAGCAACAAAAGGAATTTTATCATGCAATCAATCCACGTCAAGAAGTAGAAGCTATTGCTCAATATATTATTCAACATGATTTAGATGCAGATGATATTATCATTACCCTTGCATCTTCTACCTATAAGCCATTAATTGAACAGATTTTTAAACGATATGAAATACCTTATACCCTCTTACAAAAAAACAAAGCCAGTATTGTTACACAAAGATTTGTAAATCTAATAGCATACGCCTTATCATTTGATCAGGAGGATCTATTTGCATGCATGGATGCTGGTGTGTTCCAATCAGAACATTTAGATGAATTGCGAGAATATATAGAAATCTTCAACTGTGATATATTTCAGCCATTTCATCACCTTATGAATGTTCAGGCAAACGGACATATTTTAGATGAAGTTGAAATCACAAAATTAAAGGAACTGGAAGAAATCGCAGAATCTGGCAGGCAGGAGCTTTGTGAAACATTATCATTATTCATTGAAGATGATTTACATCAACTTGTGACTCATTTACTTGATATTTTGCACAATGGTATGAAAGAAGCCAGCATGGAGGATATTTCTGTTTTATCTAATATACAGGATGTTGTTTCTTCTAGTTGGAATTATCTGAATACTAAAGATGATCTTGCTTTTTTATTACCTTTTATTGAACAGATATCCATATCTAAAAGTGTCCGTGAAATTCATGGTGTGATCGTGGGTGATTTAAAACAGATTATCCCAAATCGTACACATCATTTCCTTGTTGGTGCTACGCAAAAAAATTATCCTGCATTTCCATCAGAAAGTGGAATCTTTGATGAAATCTATCTTCGTGATACAACACTTCCAGATATGGAAACCCGCTATCAATACTACATTGCGCAGTGTGAAAAGCAGCTGCATACCAATTCACATCTCATTGTATCTTTCCCATTAGGTACTTATGAAGGAAAAGGCAATGAGGCAGCACTTGAAATTGAGGAAGAGATGAAATGTGATCCAACAGCATTTCCTATCATGGAAAATTATGAAAAAATCACTCAAACATACATCATTCAGCCAGAAACCGCCAAAGCGTTATTCGTAAAAGGGCATCATATCAAAGGTTCTATCTCCGCAATTGAGCGTTATATTCACTGTCCATATTCGTACTTTTTACGTTATGGCCTATCTTTAAGAGAACCAATGCAACATGGTTTTGATAATTCTTATATGGGTACAATGGCCCATTATGCGTTGGAAACGCTGGTAGATGAACTTGGTAAACAATATACCAAAGCCGCTATGGAAAGAATCGAAGAAATTGTTAATCAGGAAGTAGAGGCCATTGCTGCAGTATTTCCAAATAATGCTGACTTGATGGAGGTTATCAAACATCGTTTTTTGGTAAGTTTTGCACAAACTTTAAAGCGTCTGGATGATTTTGAAACACATTCCTCAATGGGACCATATCTTCAGGAATATGAATTCCATGAAGAATTTCCTATCACAGAGGATATCAGTTTTGCTTTAAAAGGGTTTATCGATCGCATTGATGCCAGTGGAAACTTCCATTGTATTTTAGATTATAAAAGCAGCGCCAAATCTTTAAGCGAAGATAAAGTTTTTGCAGCACTACAACTACAGCTTCTGACTTACTCGATTGTAGCGAAAAAACAGCTTCATAAAGATATTCTTGGGGCTTACTATATCTCATTAAAAAACCAAAACATTCCCTATATTGCTGGAAAAATGAAACGTCGTCCTGTTGGATTTGTGGAAACAGAAAAAGATGACTATGAAGAAAACATATTAAAAGCACATCGCATTAGTGGATGGACTATGCGCAAGGATATTGATATGCTGGATGATAATGGCAGCCATATCATTGGGGTATCCATGAATAAAGATGGCATCGTAAAAGCTAGAAAATATTATCGTTATGAAACAATTTATGAATGGTTCATTTCCCTTTATCGCACGATTGGCAATCGTATGCTTTCAGGTGATATTGCATGTTCTCCAGATGCGGATGCATGTACTTATTGTGCTTATTATGAAATTTGTCGATTCAAAGGATTCGCCAGTGAGCGAAAGCCACTTGTGGATATTGATGATTCACTTTATTGGGAAGGAGGTGTTGATGATGCCGACATGGAATAAACAACAGCTTGCGGCTATCACCACGAAAGAGAAAAACATCCTGGTTTCCGCTTCTGCCGGAAGTGGAAAAACCACAGTACTGGTTGCCCGATTAATGGATCTGGTATTAAAGGACCATATTGCGATTGATGAAATTCTTGCGATGACATTTACAGAAGCAGCCGCAAATGAAATGAAAAAACGTCTTGCGAAAGAACTACAAACAGCTTGGCAAGACAGTAAAGATGAAGCAGAAAAGAAGTTTTTATCACGCCAGCTTTCTTCTTTAAGTAATGCCTATATTTCTACCATTCATTCCTTTTGTCTTTCTATAATTCAAAAATATTATTATATGATTGGCTTAGATCACGAACGTGTATGTAGTATTATGGATAATGGCGCAATGACACTTTATCAGCAGCAGGCTTTAGATGAAGCATTACAAATTCAGTATCAGAAACATGATGAAATCTTTTTAACTCTGTGTCAGATGTTTTCTTCACGACCTGAGGATATGGAAAGTCTATCATCTATGATTATGCAGCTTGCTACACTTGCTAGCAGTAAACCTGATCCTGATGAATGGCTGGATCATTTACATGATGCTTATTCTGGTATCAAACATATAGAAGACCTGCCAGTAAATATTTATCACAATTTCTTTGAATATCTGTATGTTGAGGAACAGCGTTATGAAGAGGCTCTTCATCATATGGATGAAATCTATCGTATAAAATATCCTAATGAGGTAAAGAAGATTGCGGTATTAGAAACGAAGCTTCGTGCACTTTCTTCTATAAAAGAGCCCATACAAAACCAGGATTATGAAGGTTTTCGCAGTGCGTTTATCGCAATTTGTCATGGTATTGTGCCAACTTCTCCTGAAAAAGAAGATAAAGAATATGCACGCGTACGTAAACAAATTAATGATATGGAAGATAAACTGCTGTCTTTATTATTTCGAGAAGAAGAATTTATCTCTGATTTAAATAAATTATGTCCTGTGATTGAAAAACTCGTGGAAATCACGAAAACTTATCGTAAAAATTATGAAGCCATCAAGGAGAAAAACAAACAGATTGATTTTGATGACATGGAGCATTTTGCCTTGGCAATTCTGGACGTAAATGACCATGCTGTAGCTGATATTTATCGTCAACAATTCAAACAGATCATGGTGGATGAATTTCAGGATAGTAATGATGTACAAAATGCTTTGGTTATGCGTATCTGTACAGAAAACAATGTTTTCCGTGTTGGTGATATCAAGCAGTCCATTTATGGCTTTCGCCATGCCAAACCTCAGCTGATGAAAGGACTAATTGATCATAAAGGAATTCATGATGAAGTAATT
The DNA here is from genome assembly GCA_014337235.1 of [Eubacterium] hominis. GTDB lineage: Bacteria > Bacillota_I > Bacilli_A > Erysipelotrichales > Erysipelotrichaceae > Hoskinsella > Hoskinsella hominis. The sequence goes on from CP060636.1 coordinate 405,496, forward strand.
TATTTATCAAATAATTATCGTTCTAAAGAAATGATCGTAGAATTTAATAATGAATTATTCAAACTGTTAATGAATATGGATGGTTTTGATTGTAGTTATAGTGCGCAGGATGATGTCGCAACAGGTGTCCCTGCACAAAAAGAAGATAATGTACCTATCTGTTTTCACACCATTTTCCACAATGAAATAAAAGAAGCAAATGATCTTATCCTGTCTAAAAATGATTTCAAGGCAAGTTATATCGCTAATCAGATCCTGGAGATCAAAGAAAAAGAGCATCGTAAATGGAAAGATTTCGTCGTTTTGGTACGAGGCAATGCTAGAAAAGATGATATGAAAAGTGTATTTGACGAATTAAACATTCCCTATTTTATTGATATTAAATATGGTTTTTATCAATCAAACGCGGTACAAATCATGTTGTCTGCGCTGCAAAGTCTGTATGCACCACATGAGGATATTCCATTTGTTGCAACTATGCTTTCCCCTTTATTCATGCGCACTAATGAAGAACTTGCACAAATAAAACTGATGAAAGAGAAATATGCTTCCTATTATTCTTATTATCACGAGCATCCATTTCCTGGCTTTGAGCGTTTTGAAGAACTTCGTAAAAAACGCAATGTTTTACGCCTGAGTGAGATGTTAAATGCATTATATGATATCAATGATTATTATGTATTACACACAACCATTCAGGAAAAGACCAATCTGGATTTATTGTATGAAAAAGCCATCGCTTTTGAGGAGGATAATGCTTGTGGTATTCCTTCTTTCTTATCCAGAATTGCACAGATTAAAGATGCGCAAACTGCAGAAGCCATTCCTATTGGTTCAGATGCAGATGTGGTCCGAGTTATGAGTATTCATCAATCAAAAGGGCTACAGTTTCCAGTTGTATTTTTATGGTCGACTGATCGTATGACACCAATAGAATTCAAAGAATATTGTATCGCAGATGCAGACCTTGGCATCGCAATGAAAGCCATGGATCTTCCTCAGCGTTATGTCAGAACTACCATTCCACGTATTGCAATGGAGCATAAAAAAGATAAAGAAGAATTAGAAGAAGAAATGCGTATCTTGTATGTTGCGACAACCCGTGCCCAGCAACAAATGCATATTGTAGATTGTATTCAGGCTCTTGAAGATTATAAAAAACCATTAACCATGTCTGGTGTATATGATCGTGGCGGCTATACCAGCTGGATTCTACAAAGCTTTCTGACTCATCCAAGTGCTTTATTCACAATCAAAGAAGTTCACCAAATGTGGGAAAATATCCCGGTTGAAAAAGAAGTTTCCATTTATCAGGAAATCCCACATTATCATAAAACGCATCAACCAATGAAGTTTTCGAGTGCTACCAGCATCACTTCTACCGAAGAACTACCAGCTTTCCAACCAAAAAGCGGTGCTGGTATGAGCTATGGTACACGTATGCATCATATGATTGAACATTTGCCGAACACATCATGGGATAAGGAAATCATCACCTCCTGTGCAAAAGATTTACAGATATCATTAAAAGAATATGATATTACTTCCTTACTTCAATTAGGAAATCATCCATTTTATCAATCACTTTTCAGTAAAACATGTTATCATGAACTCCCCTTTATGGTAAAAATAAAAGATGAAATTCTACATGGATTTATGGACTTTGTGGCAATGGATGATACTTCCATGACCATTATTGACTTTAAAACAGATCGTTTGGATACTCCTGAAGAATTCATAAAATTATATCGTTCTCAACTATCCAGTTATCAGGATGCAATGCGTATTTTATATCCTGATAAAACATGTGAAACGTATATATATGCTTTTCATTTACGTACCTTTATACAAATAAAGTAGGCAAATTTGCCTACTTTTTTAATGTTTTTAAAAATGCTTCACAGCCTTCCACAATATCGGTATATGTAATATCAAAATTATCAGTATACCATGGATCTACAATATCTCTTGGATGATCTGAAAAATCTAATAAGCGCATCATCTTATGCTCTGGATCACCGCCCAATAAATGTTTCATATTACGAATATTCGTTTCTTCCATACCAATTAAATAATCATATTCCTCATAATCTTTCTTCGTTAACTGTCTTGCACGGTGATCATGCATTCTGACTCCTTCTTTACGAAGTTTATCTTTGGTACCATAGTGCACACCATTTCCAATTTCTTCACGACTTGTTGCACAGGAATCAATCATAAATTGATCTCTCATTCCTGCTTTTTCCACCATATCTTCTAATACAAATTGCGCCATTGGTGATCTGCAAATATTGCCATGGCAAATGAATAGTATTTTTATCATGTTTTTTTATCTCCTTATAAGTCCTATATTTTTCTCTTGAAAGCTTTATTTTACAGGTTTTTTTTATATATTCAGAAACTTTATGACTCTAGTGTATTTTATCATATTTTTTCATTTTCTCTCATATTTCCTTCTGTAAAATTGGTAAAAAAATAGTTTTACCAATAGCTTACAGTATTATCATACCATAAGTTTAGCAAGAAACTTTGATAATTCTAGCTATTTTGGTCTATAAGTTGAAATGTATAAACTTAATTGCAGGAGTTAAAAGTAAAAATAACCTTGATGCTAATAAGCAATCAAAATATGGTGGTTACTGCTATTCATTATATCCATCATGTTACTGATTGCAGCTTTGATATTTTTTGTAAATCCTAGCTTTACTGAATCACCATGTATGATTATATTGTTCTAATTATAATTGCTATTCCATTTTGCATATACAAACTAAACAAGTAAAAATAATGCTATTTATATCAAATCATCAAAATAACATTTATAAAGGGAATATCATTAAGTGATAGTAAGTTATCAGCACTATTAAAAGAAGAATCAGACAAAGAATCTTGCGTTCTGTATTTCTACAAGATTCTTTGTTTTTAAACGAATCATTTCACTTTTTATATTTTTATAGTCAAACTCACTTCAATTTTGATTTTTCATAATTATAAGGAATACTGCTGCCAACAACCACATCTTCTATTTTATCTATAATCAGCCAATCATCCATATTTCCCTGATGATCAAAATCAAGTGGTTCAATTTTTTCAACATCATCAAAAGCTACCAGACAAAGACATTTTTTATGCCCGTGGATTTTTTGTTTTTCGGTTAAGCACAACTGTTTCTGATTTTTGTCTAACGTGCTTATAATCTCATCATCTGATAATTTCACAAAGTTTTCCACATATGTGACTCTTGCCTTTGCACTTATTTTTGCGCTGCCTTTTTCCATAAAATACAATATTTCATCTTTAAATACTCGACTATGTGGGATTTTTCTTCCCGCAGCTCCACGAATGATCATTGTCTTTTGTCCGTTTAAAATCTTATCTAATTCACGTTCCCCTTTTTTACCTGTTTTATCACAGTATACTACATGTACCATTTGTTTCTTCCTCCTCTATGATTGGAATCCATATCTGACTCAAATACTCCTTTGAAAATGCATTGCCATCACTAAACCATTCTAATTCTGGACATGCAGCATGGCGAAATGGATATTTCATCAGCCATTCTTCATTTAAAAATTTCCATCCTGATTGAATCGCCTGTGGCACAGAACCGATACAATCAAATTTCGCCCAAGTTGTCGATGGTATGGTTATTTCTGTAAATCCTGTTGGTAATTCTTTATTAGAAATCACCATAATGGAATATTCTATTTCAGAAGTATCCTCCTCATATGAACTAAACAATCCAAACATCCCTTTAGATATTCCTTCATCTAATGCAACCAGTTTAGAAAAGGTACCATCTTTTTGACATTTATTCCAGAAAGCTGGAACACTTTGATAATGCGCCTGATTTATTTTCGATATTTTTATCGTTTTTCCAATTAATCGAAAAGCCTTTTGTTTTTCCAGACACCAAGCATATGTTGGTGCGGTATTTATCTGCATTTTGGGGTATACATTTAATTTTGCATTTTCTTTCCTAGCATCTTTTGGTGAAATACCATGAAAGTTTTGAAAGGCTTTAGTGAATGAAGTTGGTGAATCATAACCATATTTATAGCTGATTTCCACAACTTTTATCTTTGTGCTTTTCAAATCATAGCCAGCCAACGTCATTTTTCTATAACGTACATATTCCGCAAAACTAATGCCATTCATATAAGAAAAAACTTTCTGAAAGAAACCAAAAGAGCATCCCGCAATCTTCGCAATTTCATCTTCATCAACTGGCTCTTCTGTTCTTTGAAGATGATTTTCTACATAATCAATGATTATTTGTAATTTTTCATTCCATTCCATCTGATACCTCATTTCATAAAAATATTGTATCAGAACATCAAACAGGATGCATCTCTTTTTACGTACTTATCGGATAGGAAAAAACACCCAATTTGGGTGTTTCCTTCATTTTATGATACAATATCCTTTTTTTATGCTGCCTTCTCTAATTTTTCCATATTTTGCTGGGACTCTTTATTCACAAACCTGCGTATCGCCTTCCATATAGAATATACGATATTTTCAAAAACACCTAGGTGCATACTTTGTACGATAATCGAAGCTAAGTATCCATCTTTACTATGGTCATCCGATGCATCAAACATCAATAATAATACCATGATAATATCATTTTCATTTAAATATTCTATATCATCCCATTGAGGATCAATATATTTTTGCATATCTTCTTTACGAAACATTTCCATAATGGCCAATATATCATCTGATAAATCCATAGTACCCTTACTATAATACAACTTTCGATTTTCCTGCCATAATCCAAATCTTGTGGAGAAATCCCTCACACGTAAACTAATTGGCAATCGCCAATCTTCAAATGGCTCTATATAGCCACTACCATCTAAATCCTTAAAAGCAAAACCATCTTGTTCAATGATTTGAATACCAGCATTAGGATCATATCCCAACGTTTTCCCACCTTCATTATCAATAATTAACCCGTCATCTGTATGTGTCAATTTCCAATGCATATAGAAGACCTCCTTGTGTATAGTTACAGTATATCATAGCTCAATGGTGTTTAATGTCTGATAATCTTGTGAAATTATGGTAGATTTTCTACATACTACAAAATAAGGAAACATGCAAGAAAAAGTTAAAATTCAGATAAAAAGCCTTGCTTTCGTATAAGTTAACCCCTTTCATTCCTTGATTTATAATTTTCATGAAATTTTATCTATTACTTAAAATTTTGTGTTATAGTTATCAACAGTACACAACATATTATGCGAAAGGAGGCTCCAATGATGGATTATCATTTATACAGAAGCTAATTACAATGACATCAAAAAAGATTTTTCATTTTTCTATATATACAAAAAAGCAGGAGTTATTCATCCTGCTTTTTCTCAACTATAATTCTTTATTTTCAATGACATCTTTAATGATTGCGACACTACGATCAATCCCAAAAGTAGACGTATTAATGCTGATGTCATAATTATCTGCTGCTCCCCATTTGCGATCAGTATAGTATTCATAATAATTACTTCTTCGCTTATCAATTTTTCTTACTGAAGATTCAATATCGCGTTCATCAACTTCATAAGAATGAATGGCACGTTCTTTACGATCCTCCATATCTGCATGAATAAATACATGTAATACATCATCTCGATCATTTAGCACATAATCAGCACAACGTCCGACGATGACACATGCTCCCTGATCAGCAACCTGCTTTACTACTTCAGATTGAACGATGAATAAACGATCATTTAAAGAAAGCTCTGTCATTGTGGATAAAGGTCCTCCTAAGGAATACCCTAATGCTCCTAATAGATGGAATCCACGACTTGTACGTGTACCTTCTTCTTCAAACAATTCCTTATCCATTCCACTCTCTTTTGCGGCAATTTCAATTAATTCTTTGTCGTAAAATGGTATGTTCAGCTGTTCTGCCAACTTCTTCCCAATTTCTCTACCGCCACTTCCAAATTGTCTACTGATGGTAATAATGGTCTTCTTTTTCATAAAAATGACCTCCTTGTTTTGTTACTTTTATTATACTATGATACCCCACCAACATCAATGTAAACCTTATCATTTTATGAAAGTCTATACATTTCTTATATTAATTATTCCAGCAACAGCTTTTGCATTTGATCTATATCTTTAATTTTTTCTTTATATACGATATGTGAAATTAATTCATCACCAACATATAAATTTATAATATTACAATTATCTATACTGGCAAGTACGCCTTTTGCGTTATTTTCAATTTTCTCCTTCTCTAATCTGGATAATGGTTTTTGATATATTAAATTGATTGCATAAGGCTCTTGATCTGTTTTTAAACTAAATGTTTCTACTTTTATATCTGCCAATTTTAATAATTCGTAGACACCGGACACATCTCCCACATATGGGATTCTTTTTTCTATGAGAAGTGCTGACATTGCATTATAGATCTTGCCATCTTTTGTGATTACTTGATCTCCAACCTTTAAATAATGTTCAATATCTTTTAAAGGGATCTTAATATTGGATACACCATAAGAATGAAAGATTGATGGCATTACCTCCTGATATAATATCTCTTGATAAAATTTCCATCGATCATCTAACGTATAACCAATAATTGCGAAATTACGATTTGTACCCGTAAGCCCAATTTCCACTTCTGTATTTGTAACTTTCATGATTGTATCTTCTACTTCATTCGTATAGCTTCCAATTAACCAGATTTTTGTTAATATTCCTGTCATAAATATACAAATTGTAATCAATATTGCGATAATGATTTTCAAAGAATTCTGTTTTTTCACTTTCTTTAGATAATCTAATTCTTTATCTTTATGTTCGTCCTGTAAAGGCTTTTTCATATTTTCATATAAAGCCCTGCAGGCATCACATTCTTTTAAATGTTCTTCCACAAGCATTTTTGCATCATCTTCCATGCAATCATCAATATAGTTTGGTAACAGTTCTCTCACAATACTACATGGTATCTTCATCTTGCATACCCTCCTTGATCTTTGTTTTTCCACGATAGAAAGTAACCCTTGCCCAATTTTCACTTTTCCCCAATATTTCCCCAATCTGTGCAAAAGATAAATTAGCTGCCAATCGCAAGTAAATCACTTCACGATAAGGATCTGTTAATCCATGTACAAGTTTTAAAACTTCTACACTATCCCAGTTCATATGGTTTTCTACTTTATGATTTTCATCTAACTCCACAGTTTTCTTTTTTCTAAACTCTACTTTTAAAAGGTTATTAGCAATTCCACATAACCATGTACTGACTTTACAAGTATGATCATAAGTATCTAATTTCTTTAGCGCAATTAAGAATGTTTCCTGTGTTAGCTCTTCTGCTAAATCTTCTTGATAACATTTTTTCAGAAGATAGCCATAAACGATGCCGGCATAATTTTTATAGATATCTTCATATTCTTTTTTCTTATGTTCTTCCATGACTACCTCCTTCATATAATACATGATGAATTACATTGTTTCGTTACAATTTTTCTATTTTATTTTAAACTATTTTCACAATTGAAAGCATAGCATATTACTACATATTTCGCTATAATATTTACATAAGAAAAAGGTGATGAAATGAAGGAAGCAGTAATTTTCGATATGGATGGATTGATGATTGATAGTGAACGTGTAACATATGAAGAATATAAAAGAAAACTTGATTTATTAGGATACCACGACTTTACAGAAGACTTATACAAACAATGTCTTGGCAAGAATAAACAAGGAATATGCCAGGTATTTCTTGATCATTATGGAAACGGTTTTCCTATGCAGGAAGTCTGGGATGATGTGCATATCTGGATAGATGAACGATTAAAGCAGCAGGTACCTAAAAAGAAAGGTCTTGATGTGCTGCTTCTTTGGTTGAAACAACATCAAATCAAAACGATTGTGGCAACCAGCAGTTCCCGTCAGCGTGTAGATGAAATTCTAAAAAACGCAGATATTCTTCCTTATATAGATGATAGTATCTGTGGAGATGAGGTCACACATGGCAAGCCTGATCCTGAAATCTTTTTAAAGGCATGTGAAAAAGCTGGTGTATCCATAAAAGATGCTATCGTATTGGAAGATAGTGAAGCTGGTATTGAAGCGGCATATCGTGGTGGTTTGGATGTCATTTGTATTCCTGATATGAAGTATCCGGAACATATTTATCAAGTGAAAACTACAGCGATATTTTCAAGCTTAGATGATGTAATTAACTATTTAAAAAATCTGTAGACTAAACTACAGATTTTTATTTTCGATTCATTTGTTCAAGATATACGGCAAGCACGGCAATATCTGCCGGATTAACACCAGATATTCTGGATGCCTGTCCCATTGTCATAGGCTGTACCTTACTCAGCTTCTGACGAGCTTCTAAAGAGAGGTTTTCAATATCTTCATAGTTAATATTCTCTGGAAGTTTTCTTTCATCCATCGCACGTAAATGCGCTGCATCACGTTTTGCTTTATTAATATATCCTTCATATTTTATTTCAATTTCTACCTGTTTTGCAACGGTATCTTCAATTTTATGATCAAGATATGGCAAAAGTGCTTTCATTGTAACCTTTGGACGTTTCAAGAGCTCATTGGCACTGATTCCATTATGTAATGGTTCATAGCCTAAAGAAATAAGATAATCATTGATTTCTGATTTTGGTGTAAAACGTACCGTATCTAAATAAGCCATTGCTTCTTTAATATGTTTTTTCTTATCCATAAACTTTTGATAACGTTCTTCTTTGATTAAGCCAACATTGTGTCCATATTCACTTAAACGTAAATCAGCATTATCGTGACGTAATAATAAACGATATTCTGCGCGTGAGGTTAATAATCGATATGGTTCTTTTGTTCCTTTGGTCACAAGATCATCAATCATTACTCCGATATATGCTTCGTCACGATGTAAAATCAGTGGCTCTTTACCATCCAGTTTCAGGCTAGCATTGATACCTGCCATCAAACCCTGAGCAGCTGCTTCTTCATAACCGCTTGTTCCATTAATTTGTCCTGCTGTATAAAGGTTCTCAATAATTTTATTTTCTAATGATGGCTTACATTGTAAAGGATCTATTGCATCGTATTCAATCGCATAAGCGTATTTTTTTATTCTGCAGTTTTCCAGACCTGGCAGACTATGTAACATCTGATCCTGAATATCATGTGGCATAGATGTAGAAAATCCCTGAATATATGTTGTATCCAGACTTTCACTTTCTGGTTCTAAGAAAATTTGATGACGTTCTTTATCCGCAAAACGTACAAGTTTATCTTCAATACTTGGACAATATCGAGGGCCAACGCCCTTGACCAACCCTGAATACATCGCAGATTTATTTAAATTATTACGTATGATTTCATGTGTTTTTGAAGTTGTATACGTCAGGTAACATACGACCTGATCTTTGAATGGACGAATATGGGTGGTTTCTTGTGAAAAACAGATAAAATCATCCGTGCCTGGCTGTACCTCTGTTTTAGAAAAATCAATAGAATCCGTATATACACGAGCAGGTGTACCGGTCTTTAAACGAAATGTTGTAATACCCAGATCACGCAAGCTCTGGCTTAATTGATTGGTTGTTGGCTCATTATCTGGACCACTTGATGTAGAAGTATGCCCTACCAAAACCGTAGAGCTCATAAAAGTTCCTGTTGTCATAATCAATGCCTTACATGGTATGATTTGACCATCCTGTTGAAGAACACCTGTGATTTTCCCATTCTCCGCAAGGACTTTTTCCACACACATTTCTCGCACTTCTAGGTTTTCCTGATGTAGACAAACCTCCTGCATATATTTTTTATAAGCGATTTTATCTGATTGTACACGCAAACTTTGTACCCCCGGACCTTTTGTGGTGTTTAGCATCTTGAATTGCAAAGCTGTCGCATCTGCAGCTTTTCCCATTTCACCGCCAAGTGCATCAATTTCACGTACTACGATTCCTTTTGCAGGTCCGCCAACACTGGGATTACATGGCATAGATGCAATCATATCAATATGCATGGAATATAAAATAGTTTTTTTATTTGTACGGGCACAAGCAAGCGCCGCCTCTACACCTGCATGACCTCCACCAATTACGATAACATCTACCATATTCATTCCTCCATTCTAATGAAATTTTGTTCCACATCTAGGGCAGTAGCAGACATTGGAACCAATACTTGCACCACATTTGGGACATGTTCTTTCTTTCGCAAATAACTCACGATCAAATTCATAGCTGTATTCTTTTTTTATCTCTTTCCTTCTCATATTTAATTGAAAAATATATCCACTAATCAATAAAGAAACAATCGCAAGAACACTACCTGTGACAGTATATGTCATATAATGTTTTATAAAAGCATATATTGCTGCAGCTGCGCATAGGATTCCAGCTATTAAAAAGATTGTAAACATAGTCCAGCGTTCTTTTAGACATAAACGTGAATAACTGTTTTTCATATAACGACCTTCTTTCTTTTAAGGAATCCTGCCTTAAAAATATTCCTATCGTTCTATATTATAGACTACTTTTTTGTGAAATAATAGAATTTTTTTATCTTTTTAGTGATAACACTTTCTTTTCCTATAATTTTTTATATTCTTAACTTTGTTTGCTATTTTCCGACAAAATCTGTTCTCGCTTTCTGATATCCTTATAGAAAAAGATACATAACACTGGTGCCATGAAACACCATGCAATGGGTTCCGCTAATGCAACCCCCAAATAACCTGTATAAGGGATAAGCAAAAATGTTGCGGCTGTTTTTGTGATCATTTCAATCGTACTGGATACAATTGGTATTTTGCCATTGCCAAGTCCCTGCAAGCCATTACGATAGATAAATAGAATCGCTAGTACAAAATAAAACAAAGACATCACTCTTGTATAAAAAGCTGATAAAGAAATGACCTCTTTTTGGCTTGCGTCTACCAAAAGTGTGATCAGCACATCAATACAGGTATACGATATCAAGATTACGATAATTACCCAAATCAATGCGATGACAATACTTTTCTTCATCCCTTCACGTATGCGCTGATATTGTGCAGCGCCTAAATTTTGTGATACAAAGGTAGTATCCGCAATCGCAATACTGATCAATGGCTGCATAAACATCTCTACAATCTTTCTCGCGGCTGTCTGAGCCGCAATCACACTTTCGCCAAGAGAATTTACAGCACTTTGTAAAATCACTGTTCCAAGTGATACAATAGAATTCATTAACCCCATAGAAATCCCCATACTGATTTGACGATGGTAAATTGCTTTTTCCACATGGAAATCTTTTTTCTTTATGATAAATATTGGATATCTTCTTTTTATATATAGAAAGCATAAAACAACGGAGAGCATCTGTGCAATCACAGTCGCAATACCTGCACCGGCAATCCCCCATGAAAAAATTGCGATAAACAGATAATCTAAGATCACATTGCTGATACTGGCGATAATCAAAAAGTATAATGGCGTCTTACTATCTCCAATTGCCCGCAGCATGCTCGCAAACATGTTGTATAACATGGTAATACATAAGCCTCCATATAGTATGAACAGATAGCCATCTGCCATATCAATAATACTGTCTGGTGTCTGTAGTAGCTTTAAACTTGGACGTTTGATTAGTAATGCCACAATCGTCATGACAATTGTGGAAAGTATACAGAAACGTACACAGCCAGCGCATGCATGTCGCATGCCTTCTTCATCTTTTGCGCCATAGTATTGGGCAATCATAATACTAGATCCCATAGCGATTCCACTTGCAAAGCCAATAATCAAATTCGCAAGCGATGTACTGGCACCCATTGCCGCAAGAGCATTCACACCAAGGATCCTGCCTACCATCATGGTATCAGCCATCATATAAAACTGTTGAAATACATTTCCTAATAATACCGGTATCGCAAAAGCTAAAATCAGCTTCATTGGATTTCCTTTAGTCATATCCTTCATTTGATCACCTGCCTGTCTAGTGCCTCATTTTATCACATTGAAAAAGAAGATGCAATTAACATCTTCTCATCATCTGTATCAAAAACTGAAATATTTTTGGTGCATCCGCTGCTTTTAAAAGCTTCATAATTTTCGATGCATCTTTTGTTAACATGCACATTTCCCCATTATTTTTTTGAAGCTGTATCATATGGTTGCCAAAAGCCTGATTTCCGATTGCATATTCTCCATATGCATGATCTCCAATCGCCAGAATAAATCCTATCGATAATGCACCATAAGCATATACACCAATCGCAAGGGTACCGATTGCGATATATCCAATCGCAACTGCACCTAATACAAAAGCACCAAGCGCCAAAGCACCAGCAGTAATCAAACCGACACTAATTGCCCCAAAGGATAATAAGCCTGCACTGAGTGCACCAATTGCGACAACACCGATTGCCTCATTGCCGATTGCGATAATCCCCTTTGCACAATGAAATTTACCATCATGTCTTGGTCCTTTTCCCACATTGATATGTACAAGAGGAATTCCGGCAATATGGATAGAAGAACGATATTCTTTCTGCCATCCATATATATAATGTATTTCTTTTGTAATTTCTTTTTGTGGTTCTATTTCATTTCCCAATAATGTATCTATATTGACAGATAATGCTTTACTCAATGTTTTTAAATTCTCCATATCTGGATTTGCGGTTCCATTTTCCCATTTACTAATTGCCTGCCTGCTGACATGACATAACATTGCTAACTCTTCCTGGGAATATCCCTTTTCTTTTCTGTACTTATACAGTTGATCTTTAAATTCCATTCTATCACCTCTTAGACATTGTATCATTATCACCACTATAATACGAGATACACCCATATACAATTACGCAACCAGTGGTAGAATTACTCTTTATTATACAAAAAAAGGATATACGTTTGTGTATATCCTATTCCTTTGTTTCATCATAGTCATCGCTTTTTGTAAGTTCCTTCATGGCTTCTTCAAAGCTGACTTTTTCCTGCTTTTTCTTTTCTTCATCCTGTGAAGATGGTGTATCATCATAATGCTGAATATCATCATGTAATACTTCCTGTGCAGCTTCATTATCTGCCTGAATCTGCTGTTCCACATCATTTGCCATTGCCTGCTTCTTCAAAGCATCTTCAGGGGAAGTAATGGTACCATATTTCACAAGGTTATTAATCTGTTCACTAGTGATGGTTTCTTCTTCAATCAATGTATCCGCAATCAGAGTCAATAAATCAATGTGTTCTGTAATGATCTGTTTTGCACGTTCATAACATTCATTGATGATCTTACGGATTTCTTTATCGATTTCGTAAGCAATTTCACCAGAATAGTTGCTTCCAGATCCATAATCTCTACCTAAGAATACATTGCCTGTACCATCATCATATTGAATAGGTCCAAGACTAGACATACCCCAGCTTCTAACCATTGCCTTCGCAATTTTTGTAGCTTTTTGAATATCATTGCTGGCACCAGCAGAAATTTCATCAAAGACAACTTCTTCCGCAACACGACCACCCATTAATCCAGTTATCTGTGCCATGAAATCAGCCTTTGTCGGCATCATTTTTTCTTCTCTTGGTGTCATCAGGTTATATCCGCCTGCTTCTCCACGAGGAATAATTGTTACCTTTTCTACCATATCTGCATCTTCCAGTTTAATTCCAATGACAGCATGTCCTGCTTCATGGAACGCAACCAGACGTTTTTCTTTATCTGTGTATTTTCTGGATTTCTTCGCAGGTCCCATCATAACACGGTCAATTGCTTCATCCAGATCCTCCATTGTAATCATCTTACGTTTATCACGAACAGCTAAAATTGCACCTTCGTTTAATACGTTTTCCAAATCAGCACCAGAGAAGCCTGGAGTACGTTTTGCCAGAGATTCTAAAGAACAGTCTGGCGCAAGCTTTTTATTTCTTGCATGTACCTTCAAAATTTCATATCGGCCCTTTTTATCAGGCAGATTTACTGTAATCTGACGGTCAAATCGACCACTACGAAGTAATGCAGGGTCTAATACATCCGGACGGTTTGTTGCGGCGATAATCACGATACCTTTATTTTCACCCATACCATCCATTTCTACTAACAACTGGTTCAGGGTCTGTTCACGTTCATCGTTTCCACCACCCATGCCAGCACCACGCTGTCTACCGACGGCATCAATTTCATCAATAAATACGATACATGGAGCTGTCTGCTGTGCTTTCTTAAACATATCACGCACACGGCTTGCACCAGTACCAACAAACATTTCTACGAAATCACTACCACTGATAGAGAAGAATGGAACATTCGCCTCACCAGCTACTGCTTTTGCTAATAATGTCTTACCAGTACCTGGAGGACCTACCATCAGCATACCTTTTGGGATACGTGCTCCCATATCAGTAAACTTCTTAGGATCTTTCAGATAATCAATAATTTCTTTTACTTCTTCTTTTTCTTCATCACAGCCCGCTACATCTTTAAAACGAACCTTGATATTTCCTTCAATTCTGGCTTTTGACTTACTAAATTCAAAAGCTTTGTTGCTGCCGCCACTATTCATCTTCGTAAAGAAGAAAATGGCAATACCTGCTAACAGCAGATAAGGGAATACATTGATAAAGAACTTCATCAGGAAGCTTTCCTGATTTGGATCTCTTGTTGTTAAAACAGTGTCTTTGTTTTTGCTTAATGTTTCTGTCAACCATTTCACATTTGTTTCTGTGTTAGGTACACTGACTTTGAAACTTTTGCTTTCTTTGCCTTGTTTGTACGTACCACTTACATCAATGACAGTAGATCCCATAGACATTTCAACTTTATCAAAATCAAGCTTTTCCGCTTTATTCATGAATTCGTTGTAATTAAACGTTGTTGTGTTGTTTCCGGTTCCATAGGATACAAGGACTGCCAATATCGCAAGAATAAGTAAGTAGGGCCAAAGACTTATGACCTTCTTATTGTTCATACGCATGTCCTCCTTTTTTTATTTATAAACTTCAGGTTTTAACACACCAATATAAGGTAGATTACGATACTTCTGGTCATAATCCAGACCAAAACCAACGACAAATTCATTTGGTATTTCAAAACCAACATAATCTGCCTCAATCTCTACCACACGACGATCAGGTTTATCTAATAAAGATACAACTTTAACATCTTTTGCACCTTTATTCATCAATAACTTGGTTACTTCTTTTAATGTTCTACCAGTATCTACGATATCTTCTACCAATAAAATAGACAAGCCTTTCACTGAGCAGTCTAAATCCTTATCAATACGAATATCTCCGATAGATTCTGTTCCCTGATAACTGGATACATCCATGAAGTCAAATTGGATGTCCAAATCTATATGTTTGATGAGCTCTGCCAAAAAAGGAACACTTCCCTTCAACAAAGCAACCACCAATGGTGTTTCATTTGTTTTTCGGTAATCATCACTAATTTGTTTACCTAATTCACTACTGCGTTTTACAATTTCTTC
This sequence comes from [Eubacterium] hominis, assembly GCA_014337235.1. GTDB lineage: Bacteria > Bacillota_I > Bacilli_A > Erysipelotrichales > Erysipelotrichaceae > Hoskinsella > Hoskinsella hominis. The sequence continues at coordinate 420,968 of CP060636.1, forward strand.
TTCTGATACTAAAATTCTGTCAATCACATCTCGCATGAGTAATCCTCCTAATACAGCTACAATCTATTTTAACACAAATAGCGTCGGATTGTTAGAAAAATGTGCAATATCACAGCCTATTTTTGGCACTAAAATCACATTTCCATCCTTATTCACAACCACTGGCCATACTTTACGTTCTTTTTTGGGAATTTTACGGTCAATAAACCAGCGATTCAGCTTTTTTGTGCCAAAGCGCAACTGAATCTGATCGCCTTTTTTCGCATTGCGGATCGTGATAGGAAAATCATCCTTCGTTAATGTAAGTGCCTCTACACTACTGCCTGTTTGACTGATACAAAAATAAGGTGTTTTCTCAAATTGAACATGATCATAGGTATAAGCATAAGCAACCTCATCCTTCAGTTCTATACAAAGCTTACCATATTCCTGATAAATTTCATATTGATTTGCAAGTTCTCTTGACCATCCATCTCTGCCTGATTGAATTAACTGAATCAGCTGTCTGATTTCATGGTGATTAATAGCGATATGCATCTTGTCATATAAGAGATAATGCAAGAAGCTTTGGATATCTTCTTTTGACAATTCAGATAGCTCTTGTACTGTATATTGCCAATTAGATATAAACCGTTCCCACTTGCGATTAGTTTCCTGTTTCTTTATATTCTCCTGAAGGATTTGTTCATTCAACTCCTGTTTTTCCTGATAACTCATCTTTTCAATAATTTGATGACGGATACGGTTTCTTGTATAATCATCACTTAAATTCGTTTCATCAATTCCATAAGGTACCTGATAACGATGGCAATAGTCCATCACATCTTGTTTACTCATAGATAATAATGGACGAAGGATACGACAGCCTTTGATGATCGTACACGCTTGAATACCCCACACCTTTCCTTCACTATGGCGTTGTTTCTGCATCAGATAAGTTTCCAGATGATCATCCAAATGATGTGCTAACAGCACTGCTTCCCCATGGTATTTTTCTAACAGTTCAGCGTAAAAATGATACCGTTGTTCTCTGGCAAATGCTTCAAAATTACCAATACATTCTTTTTCCTGCATACGAATAACACAAGGAATATCATATGCCTGTGCATAGTCTTCCACGATTTTCATATCACGATACGCTGATTCCCGTATTTGATAATTCATATGTGCAATCACAAGAGAAATCCCCTCTCTTCTACACATATCTAATAATGCCATAGAATCAGGACCACCGCTGACACCTATAACATAAGTTTTTGTTTTATCGATCTTTTCTAATTTCATAGCCGTATTATACAAAACAAGACAGGTTATTGCAACCTGTCTTTCTTAAGATTTGGTAATATTTGCAATGATAAAGGTAGAATCATCTTTTCTTTGGCTTTTCTTTAAGATATCAGAGAAGATTTCCACATCTTCCCGCAGGGTATCTGCCTTGCGTTCTCTCATCCATTCATAAAATTCATGTGTTTCTATGCCATCACTCATCATGATAAATTCATCTCCATCTTCTAACTCAATGGAAAAACAATCCGGCTGCATGATAGACACAATCCCAACAGGCAATGCATTTCCATTAATTTCATAGATTTTGTGGTTTCTCAACAGATAGGTAGGACAAGCTGCTGATTTTGATATATAGGCAACACCAAGGGCATAATTGAAGCATAAAACATCGAGCGTCGCAAAAGTATCACTTTGAATAAATTTGTTTATGCATTTGATTGCGGCATCCTGGGTTATACCGCTGATCATCATGCGTTGGAATATACTGGTAATCAATTGGGAACTTTGAGCTGCTCGTTCTCCATTTCCCATTCCATCAGATATCATACATACCATACTTTGACGAAAACGAAATACGGAGAAACTGTCCCCATTCCCTGTAAAAGCATTTTTTACGCTATCCGCTAAAGCATCAATATGAAAAGGTATCGCATCACTCATACAAATATGGAAACCATTCAAAAATCTTCGATTATGTATTTCATCCATTTCCAGATTCCTGTGTAATAAAGCTTCCATTAACGGTTTTAATGTTGTTTTAATTTCTCCTCGTTTGATATTGGAAATATCCATGACGATTCTAAGATAACCTGCTTTCGGCTCTTCCATCAGAAAATCATCCACGATATATTGATAGCCTTCCAGTGCTGTCACAATTCTTTGTTGGTCTTTATAATGACTATCTGCTTTCGATATCACATCTGCATTATATCGCAAGGCTTCCGCCATCGTTTTTAACAGTTCGCTTTCTTCACTGCTCATTTTCGCATAATAACTGGCTAATGATTGAAAGATACTGGCATAATTCAACATTTGGCGTTTTAATAAACCCTGATCCTGAAACCGGTTGATCACAGGTGTTTCTTCTTGTAGGCACAGACCTTTCAACTTTTCTTTTTTTATCGCAAGCAAAGCCAGACAAAACAGAAAATAACTGGTAGAAGCAATATCTTTTACGGTATAGATACCAAGTGCAAGAATTAATACAGCAGCTGATTTTTTATCTTTTTGAAAAATACTGATTAATAAAGGAATCACCATCATGACCCATGGTACACCTATACAAAGATATGCCAGAATAAACAAAGTCAATAAAGTCAAAGGCTGGGCCACCACACCAATTAATGTAAAAATCACCCATCCGACTATTGCACAATAACTTTGCAACAACTGTGTACATAACAGATATGTCCCAAATAAAATCAATGCGACAATACATTCTGGTAGTACATAACGATTCTGTATCCAGCTGTATTCTTTACATAACTGTTTCATAAAAACATAGGTACAAAGCGGCATGATCACTACTTCTTTCACAAAACCAAACTGCTGAATACTATAAGGAATGATGATTGCTGTCACAATCAACGCAATCGCTTCATAAAGATTTCGTTCTAATAATTGAATCATATGTACAATAATGAAGAAACATGTAAACCCCAGTGCATAAAGATATGTGTCAAAAACCCCTCTTGTGAGTGACATTAATAAAACAAAGAATACGACAATTGTGCTTTCTCTGGTATTACGCATATACGACATGGCACAATAGATAAATACTAACATATAGGCAAATGGTGAGCCAATACTTCCAAGTAAGATGGAAATGATCGCACAACAGATATCCTGTGCATGAATCTGGTATCTGCTTTTTTCCTTACCCAAGACTGCCTTTTCCACAAAATCACCTCTTTCTCAAACATTCTAAAAGAAAGAAAGTGTTGTTTCTGTCGTAATTTGTCTGTCACCGCATGTTTTTTTCTTTCTGCTGATACTTTATGGTTCTAGGAATTAATCCAGACAATCTTTCACACGCTCTTTAATATCTTTAAATAATTCACTATTTTTATCCAGATGTGCTTTGATATCAATGATTCTTGCGGTATTGATCCATTTGGCATCATTGATAAATAAAACAGACTCTTTATTCATACCTTTGATCTTACCTAATCGCATCAAATGTTTTTTCCCATTAGGATTTTCTTTTCCATATGCCTGATGATATGTAGCTTTATTTCCACTCATTGGCACCACAAATGCCTTATTGTGAAACATGGTCACAATCAAACCAAAATGTTGATATCCGATCTCATTCCTATATGTATATAATTGCAACATTATAAATGCAATATTTATTAGTATATTTAATGCCTGTAATGTATTACAGGTGAGCATCAAAACTTATTTCTAACTTTTTACATATTGCTTTGTATTGATCAATCGTAAAAATGCATTGATCCTCATAGTAACAATATATACAGATTGGCAGTTTCGCACATTCTGCCAATTCCTCAATGCTAATACATTTGTTTAATCTTGTAATTTTTATGATGTTCATGCTGTCTATCCCTCCAAGTCAAGATTAGACAACTAATATGAGTATTTAATAATACATACAGGCATTAGCGATAAAATTATCGCTTTAAGATATTATCATAGCTATGTACACCATTACACTGGTAATTATTTCCATATGTTTTTTATGTATACGCCACATCCCTAAAATGTTAAATTTCGTGCAGTTTTCTTGCATTTGCAAAATCCTGTTATACGCTTGATATGTAAAGGCAATTAATATGAGTGTTATGAGCATTTAAAATTACAAGATATGATTCGCGCCTCAAATCTTGTAAACAAAAAAAATCCCCAATCCTTTAATATATAAGGAAAGGGGATTTTTATTATTTGTATGTTACTTTACTCAGATATGCTGATTTAACCCATGCATTAAATCGTCCAATCTTGAGCTTACAAGAGTCTGTTGGCATATCTAATGCTAATACTTTATAATCACCTGATACTACAAAGCTCTCACCTACGTGCAATACTTGGTCTACTCTTTTTGTATTTTTGCCTTTAACCTCAGTGCAAGGATAAGAGTCAATCCAATGATAAGATTTTGATGGCTCACCACCGATTAATTTTTTACAACATACTGTGTTGTTTGGGATATCCAAATAGTCGGCTGTACAAGTGATATTTACGCATACAGTATCCCCAACATATAATCTTGCATTAGGATCCTCGTGGCGCTTTTTAACTGGTGTAGGTGCTGGCTTATGCATGTTAGCTAAAACTGTTGGATAATCTTTATAACACCAGTTTACGTCAGTACGTGCACTTGATCCTGGTACCACTCCATCGCTAGAGTATTGCCACATACCACAATCCATACTAGGTTTATCAATACCCCAGTGTGCTAACCAAGGGTCAATACTATCAATCAATGACTTGTCCTTTGCACGTAATCGGTCAAACCAAGACTTTGACATATATAATGTTAAATACTTTCCTGCGCCCTCGATTACGTCCTTAAAGATTTTGATTGTACGCAAGTTTTGAGCATCATCAACACCATTACGTGCTTTCCAACCATCGGCATCTTCCATATCCAGATTTAATGGGTATGTATAACCGCCTAATTCGTTACACAATGCCAAAAACTTTGTAGCTTCCGTTTTTGCATCGTTATCAGTAGCTGCATAGCTATAGTGATAAAATCCATATGGTAAACCAGCTTCTTTACATTTCTGTACGTTTCTTCTGATTAACTTATCTTCCGCAAAATGCCCCCAGCTAGTTCTTAACATTACATACTTTACACCTGATGCTTTCATTCTTTCAAAATCTACATTGCCATTATGCTCACTAATATCTACTCCAAATAATTTTGTTGTCATTTTTATTTTTCCTCACTTTCGTTTTCAAATTGATCAAAGACGCCCTTTTCCAAACACCTTTGATATGTTCTTTCTATATAGGCGTATTCTGTGTCTAGTACGCCATTCTCGATTCCATGCTTTTTAATTAGCCTATGGTATTTTGTATTGATATCTACAATATGATGATATTCTTCTTTTGTGTGCTGCCTGTGATTTCTACAGGAGTTAGCGAAATCCATTATCTCGTACCTTATTCTATCAATCTCGTTTTGGTCAACGGTTTTTCCAATTGATATGACTTCTTTTTTTAAGTCGCCATTTAACTGCTCGCCTATCCATTTAAATAACCATGTCCAAGGATTAATCTTAATGGGTGTGATCTGTATTACGATTGACCCTGCTAATAACATGGCCAGTTGTTTAATCCACTCATCCATTGGCTACTCCTTGTGATCTAATGCGTCTGCAACCTCGTTAGGTTTACCGTTAAGGATATTGATAAATGTATTATATGCATCCTTAATATATCTCCAAGCAGCTACTCCAATCGTAGCACAAATCATTGCAACGGTAATTAGATCATGTACCTGGTCATTAATGTTTGGCACATATTGTGTTAATAGTGTCGTGGCCACATCCACAGCAATAACCATTAGCAAAGTACCAATCACAAGTACAATAGCTTTTTTAAGTCCAAGCCACAAGCGTTTGCCATCAAATTGCTCACCTGCGATGTTAATGTTATGGTACAAACTTAATACCACATTTGATGCACAAGCTAATAATAAAATAGCATAGCATACTAAAATCATTTGCATATCTGTTAGTAATAGTTTTAATAAAGTTTCCATTCTTTTTCCTCCATAAAAGAGAGCCTACATTTGGCTCTCTAATTGTTTTATTCTGTTTTGCAACACGTTTAATTTAGCATCATACTCATTTTTCATGTTTTGCATTTCGATTTTATGCTCGTTCTTCATTTGATATAATTTAACATCAAACTCGCTTGCCAAAGTATCTATCTTTGACATTTTTGATAACATTGTATTTAGCATTGCTCCTTGCGTATCTACAGCCTTAATGGTCTTTTGTATCATGTGGGTATTCAATGCAATAAATTCTTCATATCTAAGTAAATGCATTTCATTGATGCCCTTATCTAATAGTAAATTAGAATCAGTATCATCTTCTGTCCTAGTTATATTCTTATCAATGATAACGCCAGCAAAATCATTGGTAGATAAACCAGACTTATATAATGCACTTTCTACTTCTTGTGCCACGTAACCAAAGTGATCACGCTTAGCTGTTCCAGTTTTATATTTATAAATAGTGGGTCTAAGATTCATAAAGAAATCGTTATATCTTTCGTCAAATGCCCTGAAATCATACTTTAAGTTCCTATCAGATGTAATAGCGGCTCCGTTTACTTGGCAATATCCACCACTATGATTATATAACTTAACATATTTACCACGTATATATGTCCATTGGTCATAACTCATAGATGAACATCCATAATAACATGATCTTAAATCTTCGCTTCTAGCAATTAAATCATGATTTTTACCATCTATCCATGTTGCATATACTGCAATTGAGTTTGAGCTATCAAATTTTATTCCATTTCGCATATATACAGCACCATCTATCTTGACATATCCACTATTATCTATTCGAATCATAGAACCTGCATTGCTAATAACTACTCCATCCGATATAGCACTACAGTAAGCTCCTCCTGTTGACCTTATATATGACGCGGATGAAGTCACATTTATTGCGTTAGCGTTATAAGATATAAACTGTGAAGTCCCATTAAAATATATATATTTATTTCCACTGCTTGGAGTATTCAAATAAATATTATTACCTACTTTTAAATCAGTAGTTACATTAATCGTTGTGTTAGATGATATCTTTCCACCGACTATTTCAGTACCTTCTAGTTTATTACCTCTGATGTGGTTTGCTGTAATGGTACCAGTTTTTATATAATCGCCATATATCTCTGTAGTACCTTTTGTAAATGTTGATATAAGATTTTCTGATCCTAAATCAAATACATTTGCGTAAACTAAATACCAACTAAAACCAGTTTCTCCATTCGTTATATAGAAAAATCCAGTTGTTGAAATCGAACCAGTTCCAGCTTTTATTTTACATACATATTCTGTCCATGTGTTCGTCCCAGCTACAGGTGTTAACCACTCTTGTTTTGCGCCATCTCCCATACTATTAGTTGCCCATGCAATATTTCTTCCTGAAGGAATCATAGCAATAAGTTTAAACAAATATGTATGTCCAGCTTTTGGTGTAAATCCCCAATTCACACCACCATGACCAGGTGATGTGGTACCGTTAGATGTGACTTTAATTCTGTATGGTGTATCATAGCTCCACCCACTCGCTTTAGCTTCACGGGTAATAGTTACCGCACCATTGCTAGAATTATTGTACACTTTAAGACCATTGGTTCCACGCAAGAAAGCTGGATCATTGTACATACTTTGACCTTGTGATAATGCCATAGACATCCAATATGCTTTATAGGCGTTATCGTATCCAGTATTTATTTTGCTTTGTACTCCACTGTCCAAATCTCCTATCACAATAGTACCTGTTGCAATTTGAGCAGACGTTATCGTATTAGTTGCAATCCAACCGCCTTGGATATAAGTACTTGTACTAACTGCATTGTTAGTCCACTTAAGTACCATTGCTCTTAGATTAGTCATATTACCACCATTAGTATTAGTCCAATCGTAAGCAGTTTTACCTTTATCCCAGTTAGCTTTATTTGTATTGATAGATGACATAGCATTGTTACCGTTATTAACTTTGGTTTGGGTAGTACTGTCCAACATGCTAATAGTTACTTTACCTGTAAGTTCTATTTTACTTGCATCTATCTTAATTGTTTCCGCTGTTTGGTTGATACTAGATATAATCTCGGTTTTACCAACCTTACCAGTAAGATCATTCTTGTAACTCGTTGAGTTTCTAACAGTCGTAACAATAGCACTGTCAGTGATTTTTTGTTCAGCACTTGTTCTCCACGTCTTAAGTGCAGAAACATCTCCATTAATTGTATTGACCGTTGCTTGTGTAGCATAGGTCTTTGATACGTTGGATGTTATCTCATTGGCTTTGGTTGTGATTGCTGAGTTCATCTGTGTGGTAGTTGAGTAGTTTTTAAACTTTCCGTCAACTGTAGCAATAGATGCGTCTATATCTTCTGGTGCTGGTGTCCAAGGAGATGGTTTAGTACCTTCTTCAATAACCAAATTCCTTAAGATATAAGAAACGTTTGCCGCACAACTTGCGCCAGTCATATACATAACTTGTGCGCTCATTGTAGGAAATGTAGCAATAGTAGTTAGAGTTACATAAAGTTTTGTCCAAACATTTTTAGGTGCAACTTTTGTTGTTTGCTCATTCGTGAATATATTTGTTCCGTCACCATTTCTGAATGAAATAGTGAATTTTGTGTCCACAGAAGGTTTGATTTCAAAAGATATAGTATACTTCTTGTTAGGCATGTACTTAGATACATTTATGTAACTATATGACATATAATTCCAACCACTGCCAGAAGTACTATCTTTTGTTATCTTACAGCATTTAATACCGTTCTCTACAACCTCAGTCATAGTCTTGCCTGAGTTTGTTTGCATACTCCAACCCCAACCAGTAATACCTTTATTCGTGTTAGTAGCAATGTTTCTACCACCAATTTCCAAAGCATTAAATTCTGCCTTGGTTGTATATGTACTGGCTACCGCTGTAGTAATCTTGTTGGATTCTTGAGTGATAGCACTATTCATGGCTGATGTTGTACTATAAGATTTTAACAATGTTGTAGTATTAGCATTAGCGCTATTGATTGCATCCGTTTTAGCTTGATTAGCTTTGTTAGTTGCATCTGTGGCCGCATCACTTTTTACCTTGCTAACCTCAGTCTTAGTACTGTATGTGCTAGATACGGTGGTCTTAAATCCATTAACATCTTGTTGTAAACTTGCATACTTATCAGTAACCGTTTTAATTTCAGTTGTGATACGAGTGTTGACGGTGTTAATAGATGAATCTACATCTTGTGGTGCAGGAGAATAATTTGTAGGTTTAGTTCCTTTCTCAATCTTAAGAGTAGGTAAATCAACTATCATTCCACTGAACCTGATATATTCTATTCCACTATCAATAGTCATTAATCTACCTAAAGATTGACTATTGTTGTTAATACCTTTGACAAACTTTTTATCTTTGTCGTAATAACAAACGGAAGGAGATATGCCTAAATTGGAATATCCACTCGCAACAAGATTTTTAAAACCTTTAACAGGAATATAATCAGAATAGAACCAACCATTTTCAGTTACTTCCGCACCTGAATTATTTAAATATTTGTATTTTGTGACATTTTTTACAATAAGTAAATTTATGCCGCCTAATTCCAAACCATCAATCTTACTATTTGCTGTATTGGCAGTTGACTGCGCCTTATTTGCATTATCCAATGCTGTAGGGGCTTTGTCCCAGTTAGCTTTATTGTTATTAACTGTGTTAGTGACAGTAGTAAGTTTTGACGTATGCTCACCAACTGTACTAGATAATCCTTTGACCGTCTGGTCTAAAGCGCTATAGTTTGTCTGCAAAGTTGTAATATTGCCTTTTGCAGTAGTAATATCGCCTTGTACAGCTGTAATATCTTTTTTGACCTGTGTAGTGTCACTGATTAACGTTGATATCTTACCGTCTTGTGCGGTTAACTGAGTGCTGTGAGATTTAACGGTTTCTGTTACTGTAGTTACTTTTGTATCTACAGCATTTGCCTTAGTGTCATCGGTATACTTATCAGCCTTTTCCCAATCACTTGCTGTGTAACTTCCTGTTGCTCTAGCTGTCTTACACCTCATGATGACACCACTTGTACCTTGCACCCATAAATCTCCTACTTGATAAGGAGGAGTTGGTTGAGCACTAAATACTTTAGCTTTGCTATTGGCTACAGATTGAGCATTGTTGGCAGTGTTTTGGGCATTGTTTGCATTAGTCAGTGCTGTTGGTGCCTTATCCCAATTTGACTTATTGTCGCTTACTGTCTTAGTTACTGTATTAGCAGTATTTAAGGCGTTAGTTGCATTTGTACTAGCTGTATCCCATTTAGTCTTATTATCTGTCACAGTCTTTGTCACAGTGTTAACATTAGATGTTACAGTAGATACAGATGTCTCCATTTTACCAAATGCTACATCAAGTGATTTACCGTCATATAAGATATGGGATGATTCTATCAACGTAGAGTTCGCGTTGATTTTTTGTATAACACTTGTAATGTTAATTTTATCTCCTGATATATTAGCGTTATCAGATACCATATCATTTACGATGATAGGTCGTTGTATACCTTTTGATGTAATGCCTGTTGCATCAAACATCAAATTACCAGACTTATCCCAAACATACATGTTGTAGTCGCCTGATGCATCTTTGCCTACTTGCACACGTACTCTATTGGTATCACTGATTTGGATTGTATTGTCTGTGATCGATAGATTACCGCTGTCAGATTTTACCTTAAACCTCGTTGTACTAATATCCCCAGCTAACAAATCATTAACTGTAATATTGGATGATACGATTGACTTTAAAAAGGCATTATCAATCACTGCTGTGCTGGCGTTGATAACAAGAGAGTGTATGCTATCAGATGTCGTAACTCTATTTACGATAGTGTCCAATGTAGCGACACTGCTCTCTAATACTGTGATTTTACCGCTAATAGATGTTAAATCTGTGATATCTGCTTTGCCTATGATAGCTTGATTAAGCTTAGCGATTTCGGCGTTTAACGTGATTGTAGTAACACTTGTAGCCTCTAATGTACCAATCCTGGCTAGAGCTGCCGCAAGATCCTGTATAGTTGCGCTTTTAACTCTAAGGTCATCAATCTCAGCTCTGATCGCTGTAAAGTCTACAACCTTTTGGACTTGTACATCAAAATCACTAATCTGCGATGTGGTAATGCTATCCACTTTGCTACCGTCTAATGTACCGTTATCTGTTGTTACATTATTAATAGTGTCGGATGCATCTCGCATCTCCTGCTGAATATCCTCAAATTTTAATATACTATTAGCAACCTCACATTTATTTTTGTTCGGTTCATCAGGATATTCTACTAAGCTTACGATCCTGGTTTTTTCAAATGTATTTGTGCTTTCATGCATAAGTGTAACAGTGTCGCCTAATCCAAAGCTTAAAATATCAACATAATCGTCCGATATTTTAGCAAGGTCAATGATTTGCAAACTATATGCATTAAGTGGTGTTGACATCTCATCAAGCTTCGCCTGAGCATCGGCTTTTAGATTTTCGGCCACAGTATATCTTTGGTCAGTCCAAATATATAACTTATCTTTTTTACTGTATGTGTGATTAGATAATATAGGATCACCATCATTGACACTTTCGATTGTTAGCCCATTTGCTCCAATCGGTTTTATTTGAGTATAAAAATCATAAGATGTTACTTGCTTATTTAATTGCTTTAGATTTAACTGTTCCGCAAAATATACACCTTTATCACTACCGATATGTTCATAAATGTCTACAACTTTATCCTTGCTGTTGATCTTGATTTCTGCACGATACGTTTTACGGGCATCTTGCATGATTTTCCAAGGAGTAGTATTGGTCCGTCTAATCGTTCGTTTCTTTTTGATTTCACAAATTCCGACATGCCATCCAGTGCCTAAAAAAGCATAATCTAGGCACTCTTTCATGGTCTTTTCAACAGACTCAAAGCTATCCATATAACTTTCTAGTTCTTCCACATTAAGACTACACTGTATTTGATACCAACCGTTACTAGATGGTGTAATTGATTTTATAACAAAATCATCATTGGGTGTGCTTATATATGCCTCTGTATATACATCCCTTAGTTGACTGCCAGGCATCAAAAAAGACAGTGTCTTATCCCCAGTTGATAGTACACTGTCTATATGTAAATCTTTTATTTGGTGCAAAGGCCGTAGTTTGATATGTTGTCTATCGTATAAAGTAAGTATCACATGAGATCACCTCCCTTCGATACTTACATTTTTATTCTTCAATCATGAAATCTAAGTTGTAATAGTCAATTGGAGCTAATCCAGCACTCTCTAAATCATCTAATTTAATCATTTTCCATGCTGTATTAACTTCCTGTTCCCCTAATTCTTTGATTTCTCTTTCAAAATCTTTGAGTTTTTCATTTGGCACATCATAATTATCTCCGATAACAACAGGTTCTCCATTTTCATCAAGATTAGCATATTTTTTTACAATTGCTTTTCTTGCCTCATCATATGCCTCGATTTCATCGTTGTAAGGCTTGATGTTTTTTGATATCTGATAATTAACCTTACCACTTAATTTATCACGCTGTGATACCAAGTAAGCAAAGGATGATTTACCTTCTAAAAGTACATTTAGTGTTAATTTTTCCATTATTATTTACCTCCTGCAATTTCTGCTAACATCTTTTCTTGTTCTGCATAAACTTCATCTTCACATTTCGTAATCTCTGCTTTGATAGCAGTACGATTTTCTTTGTATAATACCTGATCATTAATATATGGTGTCATGCCATTTACCTGATCAGGATTAGCTGTATTGATATCTGCCGTAAATGTTACAGCTGGTACTCCATCAACCTTAATCTGTTTGTTAAAATTTACATTTTTACTGCCGTCTACTGTAATGTTTGCCATTTTTATTTATCCTCCTGCCTATATATATCTAGGCTCGTATTTAACTTTTATTTCGCAATTTACATTGTTAACTTTTATCGTATTTTTGCCTGGCACCAAAAAAGGAAACTCTATTAATGTTGAGTCTCCGAATTTGTTAGTACCATCTATGGTTATTAAACATTTTTTGCCATCAATGACTAGAGTAGATCCTAATGGTATATCATGTACCTTTATACTATTTATCTCAAAATCAATGATAGATGTTAATGCTTTTATTTCGTATGTACACGGTGTTTTCGTAGTACCTTCAACCGTTATTTCCTGGCTACTGCTTTTTGCTAAAGTGACATTTTTTTCTTCCTTGTACATATATGGACTGTATAGCATATAGGTTATTTCATTTGCCAATCTGTTTATTCTCATTTTTGTTCCATTTTGATAAATATAAGGAAAGAGATATTTAGAATCATCTTCTTTCAAAATACCTCTTGTGAATAACCTTTGTAGTTTGCTTTCTTTTTCTTCAATATCTTCCAAATCATTTCCCACAACAAGCAACTTTATTGTTAATAGGTTGTACCTATATTCTTCAGGCAGTGTCATAATAGGTGTCAGCGCGCCTGTTATCCAGTCATCATAATTAACAATCTCTCTTGGCTGTTTGTCAAAACTCAATACTACAACGCCAATAATTTCTTCGATGTTTATATCGTTTACTATCATTATCTCACCGCCTTAAGTTTCAACGCAGCCTGATTAAAAAAGTAATCAATGCCATCATGATCACTAAACGTATAATTGCCGTTGAAATTAATTGTTTGTCCAGTTTGATCGTTTCCTTCTACTTTGTTTCTCGTGTAGGCTTCGTTTTCATCTGAATCAAGTATTCTTTCACCCTTGTGTAGTCTCGCCGTATATCCGTCATATGGAACATACGATAATCCATTGGCATGGAACCCTTTAACAGCCTCTAAGGCCATGTTGTATCCATTTTGCACAAAAGTATCTAAGTGTATAGTCTCTACAGTAGCTGTTTTACTTTCAGGTTGCCATCTATCCCATTTTCCGAACATTTTATCCCATCTACTTACGATATCGCCAGTGCTTATGTCAATCTTATCTGCCATATCTTCATGAGCAGACATAAGCTTATTGATACCGTCTTTTCTTGTTTTTTCGGCTGCTTTAACAACACCGTCATATTCGTCATTGGCTGATTTTATAATGGCATCAGCTTTTTCTTTGTATTTTCCATTTTCTAAAGTTTTGAGTTTTTCAGCTTCTAAAACTAAAGCATCTCTTTTTTCGGCCGCTGTTTTAATACTATCATCTTTTAACTTATTCATTTGTTTGATAGATTCTCCTACCATTTCAGCAGTTATTCTTTTATTACTGGATGCTAAACGATTCAATATTACATTTTGCTCTGCTTCATTGTCCGCCATCGCTTGTACAGCTTGTCTTTTCATTTCATCATATATCTCATCTATACGTTTTTGCTGGTCTTGAGTTATCTTACCACCATTATCTGCTATATCTTTATAGATCTTTGTTAGCTCATTTTTCAATTTGGTAGTTTCATCAACCCTGTCATCATAACCTTTATTGACACTTGCCATGATTTCGTCCTGCTCTTTTTTTGTAAGGGCAGTTGTATTATCAAACATATCTTGATAGCCTTTAATAACCTCGTCTCTTTGTGTATTTGTGGCATCGATGATTGATTTAGACATAGCACTAACTTTTCCATTAATGGATTTAATGCTATCATCAGTTACTTTGGTAATTCCGGTATACATATTCATTGATTCTTGTTGCACTTGATTTGATAAGTTTAAATAGCTTTGTACTTGCTTTTGTGTTTCTTCTGATATCTTAGTTGTGGTATATTCCCATTGTCCAGTAACTGTATTCAATGTTGCCTTTGTTTCAGTCTTGAACAAGTCTACTTCTGGTATAACTTCTTTATTAAGATTATCGTATATCATCTTTCCGCCAGCCACTACAGCTGCCGCTCCAATAACCCAAGGTGCTGCCGCTGCCGCCATGCCGCCTAAACTAGCTAATAAACCGCCACTAGATGTTGCTGCTCCAGCAAGAGCTGTTCCTAATTTACCTGCAATGCCTCCACAGTCCATTAATTTTAATCCAGCTCCACCAACAACTGATGTTAATTTTGATACGCCAGCACCAGTTGTAACAGCTGTGGAACCGACAGAACCAAGTCCACCGACCAGTTTACTTATCAATGGTATACCTTGCTTTATTCCTGTTCCTAGTCCAGATATGATAGGTTTGAGTTTACCATAGGTTGATACTAAGCCACCACCTACCTTAAGTACTGGACCGGCCGCAGCCGCCAATAATCCGAATTTGATTATACTATCCTGCATGCCCGGCGATAAACTAGTAAAACCATCTACAAGCTTTGATATAAACTTAGCCGCTTCTGTTACGATAGGTATGGCCTTAGACCCAAGTTTTATAGCTTCATTCTTGAGTTCGTTGAGAGCACCTTTTAACTGTTCAGCTGGGGTAGCATCCATTTTATCAAAAGCCTCTTGTGTGGCACCAGCCGATTTTTGCATAGCATCCAACATTTCGTTATATTCAATGCCATCGCCTTTCGCCGAAACCATGGCCGCAGAACCTGCTTCGACCGATCCAAACATATCCTTTAATGTTTTACCATTCTTCTCGGCGTAACTGCTTAAGGTATTAAGTATTTCAGAAGTTGATTTTCCTTCTTTTTTTAGATCTGCAAAACCTTTTCCGGTCAGTTCACGAAGTGCCTTATCGGTCAGTGATCCGGATTTCCCAAGTTCTGAAAGCATAGATTTCAAATATGTTCCTGATTCCGCCGTTGCAATACCATTTTTGGTAAGCTGTGCATATGATGCTGATAATTCATCAATGCCAAAGTTAACACTGGATGCTACTGGTATTACTGCGCCCATACTGGATGCTAGTTCATCGACGGTTGTCTTACCTAAATTTTGTGTGGTAATCAACATGTCTGATATCTTGGTAGCATCATCTGTAGATAGATTATAACCATTAATCGCAGTTGTCATGACATCTACTGCTTTAGCACCGTCTGTAAATCCACCTTTAGCAAGTTTCATCGCATCTGTTGTAAATTTGATAGCTTTCGTCTGATCAACGCCAGCCGAAATACTTCCGTAAACAGCTTCGCTAAATTCTCCGACCGCTACTTTAGATTTACTAGATGCTTCTATAATGTCGTTTTTATATTTATCGTAATCCACAACATTTTTATCAAGTAAGGTTGATACTTTGGCGAATGATGACTCGTAATCCACTGCCATTTTAGTGGCCGCTATACCAGCTCCAGCTAAAGGTACGGTCAATGTCTTTGTGAGGGTTCCGCCTAGCTTAGACATATTTTCTCCAACTTTAACTGTCTTTTCCATCTGTTTTGACACTTCATTAGCTTTGGCTTTTGCCTCAACTGATATCTTATCCATATCAGACTTAAAGCCAGCTATATCAACCTTAACTTCTGTCCATAGTGATGCTAGTTGCATACCACCTGTCATAATTTATCACCTCGCTCCTGGAATCTGTGGATTGCTTCTATATCCGGTTCCGTTTGTTGTAACCGCCAGAAGTCTTTTAGCATCTTCCTTCCGTCTTCTGAGCGTGTTTGATTATATATCCAGGTGTTTTTACGAAACAAAAGAAAAAGGCTGATAGGCAATTCTACAATAGTGCTTATTGGCATCCCTGTATAATCTGCTATAGCCTTTATTTCTCCAGTTTCATTTTTGTACGATTTTTCCCACTCCTCTGTTTTGTAATACTTAGCAAATACAGCATCACAAACTTGTTGATCATCTGGGAGTGGGAGTTTTAGTTTGGGTCAGATAGAGCACTATCTGCATTGACCATCAATGATCTGCAAATTTCTAGTACAAAAGACCTCGGGAACTTTTCTACTTCTTCTGGTTTTACTGTGATTTTTTCTTTGTTACGATTGATCATCTGCATCACAAGCGTTTTCTGTGTGTCCACGAACGCAGACAAAGGTTCGGTTGATTCTTTTTCAAAGTATTCTTTTACCATTTCCAATGATGGTTCATATACATGGATAGTCTTATCTTTTAATCTAACTTCTAATGTGCGATTAAGATACTTGCTTAAATCTATCATTATGCTTCACCTCCAGATAATGCCGCAACTTCTTCATCGGTCAATTCTTCATCGATTCTGGCCAAAAAATTTTTGATATACTCAATGGCCGTAATTTGTGCATCTACCGTCAATTCTTTTGTAGTAAACTCAATTGCAAATCCATTGCCACCTTGTCCAATCATTGTAAAACGCAATTTCTTACCATTTTGTTTTTGATGTACAAAACGTAATAAGATGGTTTTTAATTCTGGGTTTGATCCGCCAAAAATCAATGAGCGTTTCTTTGTTGTTTTATCCTCTGTAATTTTCGCAGTAGATAATAGCGCAAGTTGTTTTAAATCCCATGATAAAATACCGGTTTTTGCTGTTATTTCTTCCTTAGTAATAAATGCGCGTACCGTCTTTCCATATTGATTAATGACATCATATTTTTCAGGTTTGTAATCTACACTGAATCCACCACTACAGTGCCCAACATTATTGACTTCTGTTTCGATAACTGCATCTTCTGGGATTTCTTTTTCAGTAAATTCATACATGTAGACTTCGCCAGCACCGAAAATAATTTCTTCTTTGTTTTTCATTTATTTACACCTCCATGTCATTGTAAATATTGTTATACATTCCCACATTTGGATTGTATCGTTAAATAAATCTCCGCCACCTGCTAATTCACTGTGATAGCTAAATCCTTCGTAATCCTTATAATCCATATCTGGGTTATCTAAAACCTCTACCACTTTTTGCTTAATATTAAGCAGATCATCATACACCTTTCCGATGATACGTATTTCTAGTTGGCTTTCAAGCAATAATCCACCGCTTACTGGTGTATGTTTATACACGATAGCAGGGTATGGACCAACAGAAAAAAAAGGCGTTACCTTTAAACCTGTCACGTCCTGAAGTAATCTCTTTATATGTTCTTTGTATATCATTCTCCGGCCAACATCCTTTCTACTTTGCTTTTACTACTATCTCTCGCAGGTTCCAAAAATGGATGTGGCCTTTGACCTTCCGTGTAATGCCACCCTTTGTATTTTCCTGCTTTAACACAATATACCCAAGGTACAAGTCTGCCATTTCCATCTTTTGCGTATATGCCAGTACCTTTTTCCACATAGGGAGCATAGTCAAGGTTACTAAATATCTTTCCAACAATTGACACACTATCAAATGTTACATCACTTGTTATAGATGCTCTTAATAGCCCCATATCAACAGGTACTTTCTTTTTCGCCGCAGTTTCCACCACCAAGCAAGCACGTTTCATATTTTTAATTGTGTCTTGTATGATTTGTTTTGTTGCTTTTTCAAGCGACTGCGTAAATTCACTGTTATCTACCATGTATCATTCCTCGCTTTTAATAGCAAAGTAGCAAATCGTCCTTGAGTATTAAAATATGTGATATCAAATTCCGTATCATCTATCTTAATGCGGTACTCTTTTTTATCGTCAAAATCTCTAAACATAGCGATTCCATTATGACTACTTTCAGCGTATTTCACAGATTGTACAGATTTAAAGCTATCATTCTTGTATATAGCTACATTTATATTGCTAACTTTAACATAATTTTCGATTGGCGCTCCACTTAGACTATCTTGTGGATCATTTACAAGTAAGATTGCTGGAATCATATCTGTATAGATGCTCACGGTAAATTCCTGTACTTCTTTAAAATGCGCCGTATAGATTTTGGGATATCCCCTGTATAAGTTTCACTCGTTCCAGCCTTTGAGCTACTTGTTACGCCTTCATTACCTGTAATTATTAAACGGTATACACATAGATCTTTTACAGGTGTTACTATTTTATTGTCTAAATCCTCACCACGATAATTGATAAAATCTAAGGCATCATTAATAGCATCATCCACTGTATCATTTATATATGTTTGATCAATATATTTGATATGAGGTTTTAGCTTCAATTTATCAGTCACGATTTTCCTTAATTCTTCAATTTGCATGTTCTCACCTCCCAAGAGGAAGGAGCATTTCTATGCTCCTTTAAATGTTGTGATAAGTTCATTGATTTTTTTTATAACTGTTAATAAATCGGCATCCTCTGCCAACGTTTCAATATTAACATTCATCTTTTCGTTTAATGTTTCTAATTCTTCTCTAACACGAGGTTGAATTCCGGTTATATCTTTATCCATATACTATTCCGCCTTAAGATTTGTAATAGCTCCATGCATAAATGCTGGACCGTGATCTAAACCAAATTTACCGTAAATCTGTCCAGATTCAGCTGCACCGGTTTTTGCTAATTCCTCGTAAAAGAAATTACCTTTTTCAGGTACTGGTTGGAACACAGGGGCAATCACGCTCATTTCAGCGCACAAAATTGAGCTTTGTGGAATAAATCTGTTTAACGCGATGCCAATATTGCCAAAGTCTGTTTCGATTTGTTTGATATTTACACCACCTACATTTCTGTCTTCTGGGGCATAAGCATAGATATCAGTAATAATTTGCTTTTGCGTTGATCCGGTCCAAAGAACCACGTTTGAAAAGTTTGCGCCTGCATCATACATTTTTTTAAACAACTGCTGTAATAAAGCACGTGTTAACGCAGCTGATTTGGCATCAATATTCGTTCCTCCGTTTCCGGCACACAACGCAAGCATACCGCGTGTTTTACTAGCTGTTTCTGATGTTGTAGCTTTTGCAAATGTGCCATTAAAAATTGTATACTCAATATCACGTGAAATTTTTTCTAATTTTCGTGCAATCTGCCAGTCTTTTTCGTTAGGTACATTATTTTGTTGTCCTGCTGTATTCAATCCACTCATATGTCCTCGATTAGATAGCTTTTCATAGCTGATTGATACAGCCTCTTGAAAAATCTGAGTAACATTAGTGTTTTGGCTTCTTGTAATTGCACTAGCATCTGGAGCGGTCAATGATGCCTTTTCTGTTATGTTTGGTTGTGTAGCGGTTGGCAGTGAATATTGACTGTCTGTTGTAAATTCAAAATCATCTGTTTGTACACCTCCAGTTAATCCGCCAATCATGGATAAAAAAGGTGTATTTGTGGAATCGGCCGTGAATAGATCTCCGGCATAATTTGGTAAACTCCAAATAGTTTCTGTAGGCATATTTTACTCCTCCTCTGGCATACTCGCCAATTTGTTTTTTGCAGCGACACGTTCAATCAATGGTTTAGACATATCATTCGCCAATTTTAACAGTTCTTCTCTTTCTGTTCCTTGGTTTTCAATGACTCCTACATTTTTCGGTGTACGCCCTGTTTTATCTGGTTTGAATAAATCTTTATATGTTTCTTTCAGTCCTTTAACTTGATCATCCAATCCTTCGACTGTACCATCTTCTTTGATTTTAAGTTTAGTACGGTCAATTTTCCCCGACATCAAGTCTGGATGTAGTGCATTGCTTAATGCTTTTTCTATTGCGGCATCATACTTCATGTTAGTAATGGCCGCTTCGTATTCTGTTTTGGCCTTTTTGTTAGCTTCTTGTGCTGCTTCTAGTTGTTTTTGTAAATCCTCGACAGACCCAGCTTTTTTTAAATCTTCCAGCTGCTTATCACGTGCTTTAACATCAGCTTCAAGCTGTTTTTTAGCTTCCGCAGTAGTGTTGTACTGATCTTTTGGTACAACATTTTCTGGTGCTTGTTTATTAATTTCTTTGATAGCTTCTGCAAGATTTAATTTACCGTCTGCATCTGTGTGTTTTTCTAGAATATTTTTAATCCATTCCATATTGTCCTCCATAGCATTTTTATACCGCTCGCTTGCGGTCCGTAGGCCTGCCTATACCTGACAGTAGGTAAAATAAAAACACGTCTAACGTGTCATTTAAGATGTTTGCAAAAATATGGTAACTTCCTCTTAGGTGGGTCATTCATATAGTTGGTCCTTCCTTTTGTTTTCATTCCACAAAAAATGCAGGTATCGTGATATTTAACGACCCTGCAATTCAAATTTTTATCGTAATAGCTGTGACTTGTTGTCACATAGGCATGATGGCACACATCATTTAATACCTTTCCACGCCGTCTGTAATAAAAAGCCTAAAAGATACCATATCTTGTCCTTGATTTTTTCCATGCAAATTTCTGTACCCATACGTTCATTGTAATTCAATGGATCAACACATGCGGATGATTCAACTATTTCAAAACCATTCACAAGTACACACCTTACCAACGTTGTCCTGTCTCCTAATGTGCTTACATGTTTTTCTTTGATAAAATTTTCAACCATGTCAGGCCCTACAGAAACACCACTAGGCAAAACAGGATTATCATCCACTTTCAGATATGCTTTTTCAAACACATCTTTAGGTGACCATGAACAATAATCATCAGAGTATTGAACCAAATAGCCTTCCTTTTCAGGTTCTTCATCTGCAGGAATCTGCCATCCTTTGTATTTGTTGTAATCTCCCAAGTTCATTACCTCAGCTTTAATTAATTTTGTTCCGATATAACTATTCATTTCATTCTCCTTGTGGTTTTGCCACTAAAAAAGCACCCAATTCATTTATGAGTGCTTAATCTTTTTCTAATTCATCGAATTGTTCTTTAGTAATCTTGCCGGAAGCTAACAGTCTTTTATGCACTTCACTACTCATATATTTAGCGATTTTTATATCATCTTCTGTCAATTCAACATGCCCTACTACTTCTGGTTTTAAAGGTTCATGTAATTTCATTTTGTTATACTCTTCAATGTCACTGTTCCTCATATAACTACTCCTCCTCTAAATAAATATAAGTAGTGTCTCCGACTTTCTTAGTTTGTATTACTATAAACTTAGTTTCCCTCATAAATAGTATTTCATTTTCTTTAGGATTAAAACTACGTATATCCCTTCCATTTTTTGAAAGGATAATTATTTGTACATCCGCATCTTCATTATACACCTCGTTTATTGAAGAAGAAAGATATTGGTGGTAGTTAATTTCAGATCCTGGTTTGTGCATATCTATAAATTTAATTCTGTCTTCCCTATACATAAATGCCAATGAACGATTCACTATTCCACTTATAGCAGGCATTTTAGAGAGTGCAGAATCCAATTGCTTTATCCATTCCTTTTCTTCTTCGGTTAGACTATAACCATTTCTAAGATTGTCATTAAGAGTATAAGCATCTGGTCCAACATATTTAACAATGGCTGCTTTTTCTGACTCCAATAACTCTTGTGGCTTATTTTCTTCGATTATCGGAAGCCACGTGCATCTACACCCTGGGTGACATGGTAATACGGGAGCTTTATCAATATCCCATGTGCGTTCATGATTTGATCCACAAATTTCGCATGTACGTTCATCTTCCGCTGCCCACCATTGCACTTTTGTAACATCTGCATCTTTGTATCCTCTTAAAGCACTTCGATTCATATAATTAATGGTTTCAGTTCTAACCAAGCGGTGAGTTTCATTAAATGTTTTATTCATTATGTTAGATAACTGCACAGCCATCTCTGTCGCTGTTTTGCCTGTAGACACACCATCATTAATGATACCGTTTAAATTACGTTCTAGCTTTCCCATGTCATTCCACAGTCTTTCGCTAAAAAATGAGCCGTGCCAAGGGGATCTGAGCATCTGCTCCATTTCTCCTTTATTCAATTCGTCAAAATCTGCAATATTCAATGATTTCATAACGTTTTCGTAAACAGACTTTCCAGCTTTCAATATCCTATCAGATTGGATTTTTTCAATTTGTTCACCAAGTTTTTCTATTTGTTTGTATATTGTCCCTTGTTGGCCAAGTAGCTTGTTAAAACGATACTGTTGTGTCCTAGTTAATCCGCCTTGTTCCTCGGCTGTTTCAGCAAGAGCATATAATTCTTTTTTTATAGCATTTGATGTTTTATCATACATTTTTAATAAGTCCATGTTTTGTTCTTCTACATCATTGTATGTTTTCCATGTCTCTCTTGCTATACGATCTTCCCAATAATCACTGTTTGTGTGCTTACTCATCTGTTATACCTCTGATGGGTACTTTATCCTGAAATGCCATATTTTCAGCTAGTGCTAACTTTTCTTTTTCTACGTCGTCAACCCACACACACTTACTTAACCATGTATCTTCTGATATACCTAAGTTTTTAGCAACTTGGCAGTTTTGTAGGTTTTCGGTCTCATTAACCTTCATATTCATATTTAATGAAAACTTAACATCTTCACTGGTGCTGATATTTAGATGTACATTAATAAAATATAATAAATCTTCAAAAGCATTTTGAAATTGTAAATTGAGAATGCCTGCTTTTAAATCCATGAAACTGTACATGAATGATAATGCAACGCCTGAAGGCGAATTTCCGAATTTATCCAAATCTTTTAAAACACCCTGTCCAGCTTCCACGATATCTCTTTTTAATTGTTCACAGTGTTCTTTTGCTGCTGTAATATCTGTTACAGATGATAATATAGATGCACTGTTATCTTCATCTTCATCGTTATCAAGCATCAATATTCCACTATTTAAGTTTTGACGTACTTCTTCTTGGTCGGCGTTTCCATATCCTTTTATTACATAAATTAAATCCCTTATTTCCTCTATATAATTTGATACCTCACTGCGCGATTTATCATATCCATCTATTAATCTCTTTACAAATTTTATATCCGGCTTCTCTATCAGATTGTTTTTAAATGCAATAAACGGTACCTTTCCCCATGATGTCCAATCATCATTTGCTATAAAGTGACTTATTTTATTTCCATAATCATCAAAACTTTTCTGACGATTAAGAAATAAGACAGATCCTTCTTGTGTGTAACATGTCATTCCGTCCGCTGTCCAATATTCCATGTGTGTGCGTATTTTATCTTCACCGTTTTCACGATATGCTTCATCATAGAAATAGACAATAGATTTTAATGACTCATGGCTATTATCTTCCCACTCTGGTATGATTTGTTCCGCCGGGCAAATCATGAATTGTAAATCACCTTGCTCATTTATATAAGGATGTAACCATCCAGTCCCTTTATTTGACGCTTCGTATCCCAATTGTAACAATTTATAGCTGAACTTTTTACCTAAAGCACTTTGAACTTTAGCAAGGTACTTTTTATCTTCACACGTTAATGTATATTCTTTCGATAAAGTGTAGCTAATTTTTTCATCTACCATATTTTTATACATCCCATGAGGTAGTTTATTATTAGCTCTACTGTCATCTTCTACTCTTTTACCAGTCGCTTTATCATAACGATATTTCTTACGATTTATAATATCATTATCTATCTCATAATACCTAACGCCTGTTAACATCAGTTTCCGTTTTTCGGAAACCATAAATGTATGAAACTGACTTTGGATATAATCTTGTATCTGTACTGGTTCTCGTATCGCACTCATAGCTGCCTTAGCACCTCTTTTCAATCGCTTAAATATTTTCATTGGTATTTCACCTCTTTGCGCATTATTGTATAGCAGAAGTATCTCACAGCATCCATAGCGTGGTCATGCTCCTTAACTGGCTTATCTTCACCTCGTTCGGAAGCTTTTTCATCCCAAATGTAACTAGCAAACTCTTTTATTGTGTTTTCACAGCATGCTAAAAAAGATATTTTATTAAGCCTCAGCATTGATCCTACAAAACGTATGCCGTTTTCCACATCATTCTTTCCTTTTTTTACATAGTAACCACGTTTTTTTAATTCTGCTTTAAACGATGCGGCCGATGGATCAAGGATGACTGCTTCTACTTTTATGCCATTTAAAAATACATCCAAATCATCTGCGTACTCACTATCTGTTTTCTGCCGACTTTCCTCACGCCCTGAATAGTAATACTCTTTTATACAAACCCAATCTCCCATGGCTTTTTTTTGCCACAAAAGAAAAACGGTCGCATTTTGCGTACCGTAATCACAGCTTACATAGTATTTGCTTGTCATTGTATCTTTTATCTCATTGATGACATGTTTTGCTTTGTCAAACATATCATAAATGATGCCCTCAGCTACTACCCATTTACCTAGGATGTAACGTTGATAAAACACGCCACTGTACATAGCTTTGTAACGCTCTTTGATGCGCTCTGACAAGCTCAAGTTGTCGTCCATAGTAAAGTGTAGATATATCAGATGCTTTTCTTTGCGTTTGTCTATCCAATTAACTTTAAACCAATGATATGGACCAGCAGGGTTACAGTTAAACCAAAACTTAGATCCATCTACACTACATCGCCCTGTTGCTTGATTTACAAAACTTTCAGGCATAAGTGCAACCTCATCAAAGAAACATCCAGCAAGTGTGATACCTTGAATCAAATCTTGTGATGATTCATCCTTTCCGCCAAATATGTAAAAATAGTTTTCTGCTCCATTTTTTATGACCACAACAAGGTTGTCTGCTCTATGGTCTTTAACCTTGTAGCCTCTACTACGCAACATCAATTTAAGTAGTGTCAAAACGTTACGTCTGAATGATCCGATTGTTTTTCCACACATACCAAAGTTTTGACCATTGAAAGATTCCATCGCCCAAAGGACAAAAGATAACGACATTACTAACGTTTTACCGGAACGTATGGCTCCGTCTGCAATCACGCCATCCATATCTTTTACTTTAGGATCAATCCACCATTTTAGAACCTTGAGTTGTTTTATGGAAAACGGCTTAAACTTGAATACTGATTTAGATTTCTTCATCTGTCCATTCGCCTGTTTCTGCGTTTTTTATAGCATCAATAAATCCATCATCATCAATGATTTCATCTTCTTTGGTTTCGGCTTTTAGCTTATCTGTATGTACTCTTAATTGCTCCAACTGTGCCTTTTGCATATCTGTAGCATCACTATAATGCTTATCAAGCCACTTCAACGCAAATTCTTTGCTAATGAGTTTTACAGATACGCCTTCTTTGCCTTGTTTCACTTCCTGGATAAGCGTTCCATCTACTTCTGATGAATCCTTAAAACGCACCACATTGATGTCTTTTGTTAATATCTTTTTCTCTTTAGTAATTGGATCAACAACTTCTAATGGGCCAAATGCTCCCGTAACTGCTACTGTTTCTTGACCGAACGTCATGTAGTCTGTTACATCTGAATAAGCAATATCTATCATCTTCTGGAAGTAGTCCTCGGCCGTATACATGGATTGTTTTATCTTAGCATCTTTGATTGATTGAATATGAGTTTGTATCTTAGGATTACTTAGTAACTTACATCCATTGACCATTGCTGTTGTATAGTCACATCCATAAGCCTTTTGATATGCTTTTGTCGCATTGAACCACCTTACATAATATAAACAAAAAAGGCGCTGTTTCTCGGTCAGCTCCTCATTGTTTAGTGTTTGTATTTCTTCTGGCAATAAATCTACTTTTGGTTGTCCATCTATGCCTTTACTTTGTTTGGTAACGTTACTTTTCCGATTGGTAACGTTACCTTTCAATTCCTCTTCCCATTTATCTTGAGATTTCCATTTACGGACTTGCGTATCATTTACATTGAGTTGAGATGCTATATCCTTTAGCAACATCTCGCCTTTGCTGTCTAGGTACATCTGCTTGGCTTTATCTCTGCTTGGGCTTCTTTGTCTTGGCATACATTCACTTCCTTAACTTTTTTATTTTCTGATTATTCTCGATCTTTTGTCATGGATATATCTTGATTCGATGATTACTTCATTCGTAATGCTATCATATATATTCATAATCTTTGGCATCTGTATTGCCATCCAGTCTACCATTTCTTCATTTATTGCCCAACTTTCACATAGATTGCTGTTTTGATCTAATCCTGATTCAAACAAAAAAGCATGTATCAACTCGTGTCTTAACACATGCTTTTGCATATCTCTTAAATTTTTTGTTTTATATTCAGGCGGTACATCATCTTGCATACTGATTAATATTTCTTTGGTGTAAAAATCTGTTTCTCCAGCTCTACCATCAATTGAGTCCACTAACTTTATCGTATAATCAGTGCCTAATATATTTACAATCATTTTCTAATACCTCTTTTATCGTAATTCCAGTTGCTGCTTGCTGCGTATCCGGATTGCATTTCATGTTCTCTTCGTTTGTTTTCCTCGTGTGTAGCCCTTAATTCAGCTTTATACCACTCACATCCTGCATGACATCCTGGATAACGTTTTTGACAATCTTTACATACTATGATCATGATTTATACGTCTCCTTTTTAACAATACAACACCACCCTAAAATTGGTGTTAGTAAGATATATTTATATGTGTAATTATTCATTTATATCATTCCTTTCAAAAATAAAAGCGCTTATATGGCGCTCCTTATAACTATTCATTTATACTTTTCAACCTATCTTCTAAAGCTCTGTCTGTATCACCATTCTTTTCATATGCGTTAGCTCTATTAAGATAATACTTTGACCTTGGTTTAATGTTTATGGCATTAGTAAAGTCACCAATTGCATGATGATAATCACTTATTTTATAATATGCCATTCCCCTATTAAAGTACACAACATCTAAATCTCGTATATTTTTCTTTTCAAGACCAATGACATAATCATATAATTTAATAGAGTTTTCAAATTCCCCTTTATTATATAATTCTAATGCCTCACTATTTTTTTCTTCAGCTATACCTTGCCAATCTTTTTCAAATAGATCTCTTACACTATATCCAAGTATTGATAATATGATACTAATGCCTCCGATAACTGCCCAAACTTTAAGAATGTGTGGTTTTATATTACTCCATGTTAGTTTTTTTCTTTTTTTATGTAAAATCATAATAGGTCCCTTCTCCCTTATAAATGATTATACTACAAAAGAAATAAATAAAAAGCCCCATTAGGAGCTTTACGCTGATATCTAAAGATATCGCTTTGTGGTTTTCTCGCTGACCATACAGCGGCGCACGATTAGGACTTGAACCTAATATATCCAGGTACTACCTGTTAACTTGCCACTTAGTTGACATGCGATATAAATGACATCGTAAGGTGATGTCTGCCCTCCGGCTCCTTGTTCTGCCAGACGAACACGTGACAACGCGCAATATTAAGCATGTCCTACCAACGCTTTTTGTCACTGACTAATACTATTTGTACGATTGATTAGTCTTTTGGAAAGGTTTTTAGCAATGCTTACGTACACTATCATTGCAAGCTAATAGATTCGCCTTTTTTTAAATTCGTTTAGCGCTTTTTTCTGTCTACCTACATGAGTGCGCTAACTCATCCTTAGTCCAACTCGTTTCCTGCTGGAGGGCCACGTTTTTAACGGTTAACACAGGTCATTTAAACCGCCTATCTCATCGTTTGTTTGAGGGTATTGTCATAGATAGGTGAATACTTACCCTAATCTACCCATAATTACCTCCACGCAATTACAAGCAGATTAGGATAAGCATCAATTGGATGCTATCCCATCAAGTCACTCAAGAAAGGGAAATAGACGAAGAAACAAGGCGATTCTGAAATCCATAGGGGGAATATGTCTTTCCCTTGCTTCTTCATGCTATCATAATACCACGTTTTTTTGGTTACATTGTATCCTCTTTTATTTTTTATCTTTGTTACTGGTGAATAGCTTTTCTAAAACTTTATTTACATGCTTATACAGTGCCATCCTTGAAGCATAGTGGTATTTATCTGCTACATATTGATGATTTTTGTTCTCTATATATAAGTCAACAATCATTTGTCTATCTGTTGGATTAGTTATCTTCATTAACATCCCATTTACAAAATTCATTTTTTTTATGTATTCATTTCTCTCTAACTTTATTTGATCCTGTAACATGATAGGTTCAATTTTGTTTGGTTTATATGGGTTCCCAGCATTTTCGCATTTTGGTTCAGTTGATCCATTTGGACAACCTAATCCGTTAAGTTTTACGTCTAGTTCCTCAATGCGTTCATTACAATCTAAAATAGCCTTTGTATAGTATTCATTGCTCCTACAATCCCTTTTAAATTGCTCTATCTTATCCTTTAACGTTAGCATATCTACTCTATCCTCCCTACGTTTTGGTTTTGTTATCTGTCTCAAAAAATCATCATCCAAGCAATAATCTTGGTCTTTGATAATCTTTTGTACATCATCACTAAATTGATTTACATCTACTCCGTCTGTCACTCTCATACTATTACCTTTTATGCCATGTACCGTCTAGTAGATGCTGATAGATACCTGGTACCGGTACTGTTGCACGCCCATGTGTTGTCTCTAATACTTGTCTATTATCTATGTCAACCTTGTACCAACCAGTAAGCTCTTGTATTTCAAACGGTACACCAATTGGTATTCCTAATGATTCTAGTTTTTTAAGTTCTTGTGCTTTATTCATTTTTTTCTCCCTTTTTCAGTGCTTGGCCACAATGATAACAAAATTTTATTTTTTTGATTGCTACATTGTTAAAGTGTTTTTTGCAATTTGGACATTGATAAGCAAACTTAATCGGATCGTGCAATCCACCTGTGATTTCATATTTTATCATAGGTATTACGTTATCTTCTAATCCATCGCCATAAAGACTATTGTTTATTTTTTCTTCTATTGATTTTTGTAGTTCTTTTACATTTCCTTCATCTTTAGCTAGACGAGCATCATATCCTACAACTTTTAACTTTATATATTCCAATTCCTCATGCGTGAATTGTACTTTTTTATTCATTTTTGTATACCTCCAGTTAAAATGGCAAATCTTCTTCAGCTATTTTAAGCGTATCATTATCATTTGGATAAGATGCTCGTGATGTATCTGGTTCATAATCCTGGTTATTTGCATTGTAATCAGGTGTATATCCGCCTTGTGCATTGTTTGTACTAGCGGATTTGCTTTCCAGGAATTGTACGCTATCTGCTACCACTTCGGTAATATATATACGCTTTCCTGTTTGGTCATCATAGCTACGTGTCTGGATTCTTCCTTCCACTCCAACTAGACTTCCTTTGTGAAGATATTGTGCCATTAAATCAGCAACTTTGTTCCAAGCGATGCAATTGATAAAATCTGCTGTAGGTTGCCCCTTGGCCTTTACCTTACGGTCACAGGCGGTGGTAAAAGATACTACTGATTTACCAGCACCTGTTTTGCGCAATACTGGATCCTTTGTAAGACGGCCAACTAATACTACTCGATTGATCATATTAACCTCCTACTCATTAATCAACAATGATTGCATCAGCCATACTCATGAGATGTTCAAGGGCTTGCTCTGTATTGTTATCTTTAAATCTGTCTAATTTACCTTTAGGCTTTTTGTGTGCAATAATCTGTTTAATGATTGTGATATTATTTTTCGTAGCATCCACTCTTGTAATATCTTTTACCGTATTTTTGTCATCAGACTTATAGATATATAAGATTTGATTACCACAAATTACAGCTATAACATCTTCATTTTCTCCAATCTTATAGCATTCTTCTTCTCCACTGTATACATCGTAAAAGAATCCATTTAATTCATAAATTTCACCAGGACAGTAACATCTATTCTGTAGATAATCTGGCATATCTAATATATCTCTTAGTAACATTTTTCTTTTCTCTCTTTCCATTTCTTCTTCAAGTGTTTCCGTTAAATTTGTTCCACCATCATAAAAATGCGTGAAATAAGAATATGATCCATCATTATTTTTATTTAATACTGTCTCACGATCATATACATCTATATCTTTGTCATGTACACGATAAAGATCATCACCGACAACTATATATTCACCAATAGATTGTAAAGCACTTGTATAATCATCATATCCTTCAATCCCAATCATCATGGCTCTGCAAATTCTTTTGCACCTATCTTCAAGCAATTCATTTTCTCTTTTTTGTACTAAAACTAATTTACCTTTATGTATTTGTATACCGCTCATATTTCTTTCTCCTTTTTTTTATTTTACAGCTGCCTGTAATGTCATATTTGCGTCAATCAATAAATCATATGGGAAGTTATTTTTTGATAAGTAATCAAAGTATTTTCTTGTCTCTTTAAATGACTTTATATTATCTGTGTGATCATGCGTGTATTGTGTGAATATAACCTTTTCCAAGGCTTCTACATAATCGTTGTTTTTTATTTCCTTGGGTGCTGTACCTATGCATATTCTATTTTCGGTAAGCATGTTTGGCATTGCGTATTTATATAACTTAGTTTTTTTACCAAGATATTCTTTGTAGCAATATGCGTCTATTTGACATATTTTATTAGCTCTATGGTACATAATATAAATCGCATTTGGAAAGTTTATTTTGTATGCCTTTTGACGATATGTAACAATACGTTTATGTCCTGGCTGATTGATAACAACAGCATCTTTACCAAAACCTATGATCACATCATCCATTAATGTTATCTTTCCAAATTTTTTATGATCTCTGTTTGCTACATATGTTTCTAATTTTTCAATCAAACTTTCGATGTCGATAGATTTAAAGTACTCTTTATTTTCTATACTATCGTATTCTAAAGTTTGTATGTCGGAATTATTTTCAGTAACCTTCATTATAATCTGTTTCAAAAAATCACCTCCCTACTGCTTGATAAAATACCATTTATCAAAATGTATAAGTAATCATCATATCCTTCAACGTGATCATATGTATTTAGTGTTTCGTTATATTTATCAACATTTCTGATAGCTGGTAAATTCAAGATACTTGTTGATGCTATATCTTTTGATGACATGCTTAAATCAAGCTCATATGATCCACAATATCCGAATCCAACATAATGCCATAACCCTGGAGTTACTTCTGATAATCCTAACATTTTCAAAATTTTACATACATTAGTATATTGAGCACCATTTTCATCTAAAATAATCATAATTTGGACAAATTCATAATCATCTGTCAACTCATATTCATTATTTTTATAATAATCAACTAGTTCATCGTCATCTATTCCACAAAATTCATCTTCTAGCTCCGTGAATTCTTTGTTTATGTAGTTTGCTAATATACTTTCTTCATGATAATCTATAAGCCTTCTTCCTCTATTTGTATATCCAAAAAATGCATCTAGGATTGATTCCTCTGTTCCAAATATAATGTATTCATCATCCGATAAATAACATCCAAGAATTAAGTTAATCGTGATATTTTCATCTAATGAATTTAATTCTTTGTTATCAAAAGATGTCATAACATCAGCAAAATGAAAATCATGTACCAAATGATTGAATGGATCAACTTCACAATCAATTATTTGTTCTCTGTTTTCTGTTGTACATTCAAGAATTTGTTTAACCAAGGCTTCGTTTTTACATCTTTCAAGCAATGCTTTCATGTAAAATGCTGTACTGTTTTCTTGTATTTGATTATTCTTAGTAATGTACTGTCTCAAAACGCTTAACAATTGTTACACCTTCTTTCGCTGATCCGTGCACAATTGCACTAATATGTTCAAGTAGTGTTGTTGCCATTTTAAGATTAGTGACTAGGTATTGTATATTTCCTTCCGCCACTTGTGCCTCACAGCTTTTATCAGCTGGATGTATATCTTGACTTAGATTATACTTCTCGCTTCGTAACACGCCTGTTTCGTTGCCTTGTATTTTCGCTTTAACATATACATTACCGTCATATTCACTGTTGGCGCTGTCTAAATAAATACAATCATTTAAATCATGATATGTTTGCTCTAACAACATTCTTGTTTTATCGTTGTCCACACATCCAATAAGTACAGGTATATATCCATCATAACTTTTTACAAGCTCAACGATTTCTTTATTTGTCACATACTTATCTACCGCCTCGCATATATTCCCATAAAAAGTATTTATCTTGGTGGACAGTGCCAGCGCCTTATTTTCGCCAATATCATGGCTTTGATATGATTGACGAACCATGTTTTTTTCTTCCACTGTATCTCCGTCAATTAGTACCATTTTATGAGGCTGTTTAATAATCAATTTAGGTATATCCCGGGCCAGGAGGGAGCCGGTACCTCCGACTCCCACGATGATAAATACGCACTTCATACTCGCTACCCCTTTTTGTGTTGCTGGAATACAGGTACAAGCACATTATCATCTTGGATATAATCGTATTTAACATTGCCAGCAAACTCATAAAATCCATGCTCCAGCATTGCCTTTGTGATTTGATCCTCAGTGTAAACTTGACCCTCCGCAAAGATATAAGATACATCTCTTTTTTCAGCCGCTAAATATACTTCAAATGGATACGTGTATGATTTTTTTTCATCTTGCACATCTGCGTTTTCTTCTGGTTTACTTTCAGATTTTACTTTCTTTTCTTTTTTTGGTTTATCTGGCTTTGACTTATCTTCCAACGTTGCCGGTTTTAACATGCTCATTAGATCCATTTTATTCTACCTCCATTTTATCGGTACCTCTATAGTGTAGTGATCCAGCTTTAACATCATCATTTTGATAAAAGCACATGTTTTTGTTAAACGATAATGTCACATCACTTACATCTGATAAATCTATGATTTTTAATAAATTGTCAATACTTTGATACGTTTGTAACTTAGTGCCATTTATAACATCACATGATACAATGATATCAAAGTTATTTGTTTCCTCACTTGTTAACAGGTGCATTTGACCATTGATGTATTTAAACTCAACAAATTTGCTATAAGGCTTTAATAGTTTAAAAGTTTCATGTAGCTCAGCTTTGTCGAAAGCGGCCTTAAATATTTCACTGTACTCCAACTTTGGAATGTTCATAGACACATTTATAAGCGTGGTATAAAACATCTGTCCTCTCTCTGGGTTGGCAAACACTACAATCTTTTCGTCTGTGCTGCATGTTGTCATGTCTCCGATGTAATCAAATGCCTCTTTAGGGATGTTAATCTTATTTTTTAGATATGTGTCTTTTACAAAGATATAAAACACATGACTATCTGATATAAAATATCCGTTTGGCTCACAATTACATCCATTGGACTGTATTTTTACTTTGTCATTACCTACAAACTTTCTGCCTGGCAAGAAATCATTTGGCTTTATTTGCGTATCATAAACATCATCTATGTTTGGTATCAACATATCGATATCGGTAAGATTTGCGATTGTGATCTTACCATTTTTTGTTTTGACGGATATCTTGTTGTCCTTGATTGCGATATCCATTTGATCAAACATCGATAATGTCTGATAATCTTTTTTAGATATTGTAAACTCTACGCTATCAGATGATTGTATCGCATACATGCTAACAAACCCATATCCGTCATGGTCTGTGTTGTGGATAGTAACAACTCTATTGTCTGCCTTAACGTTGTTGTATAACATGGCATTGTGGAGCATTTTGCCTAATAGCTTCATAGCAACTTACCATCCATATCGTTTTTTTGTGTTATATAAACGCCTAAATTATCCATGGCGCTTTTTAAATTGCACAAGAATCCAATACAGTCAACCAACTGATTCCATTCGTGTGTATGTGTTTTGTAATCCTGTGCGATGTTGTCAAGTGTATTGATTACATCATTTAAATTCTCAATCATTTATTTTACCTCCTAAAACAGACTTTTCTGTCCGTATCTATCTTCCTTACCTGGGCGATACTTTTTAATCATTTCATACCGCATGTCACTATATTCGTTATTCCATTTCTCAACGCGTTCTTTTTCATATCCTTTGTCAAATGGCAATTGTACATTTTGTGCTATATACACATCTTTTAGCCAGTGCATAGCCGCCTTGTAACGTAATGGTTCATATGTATGTAGCGTTTCTAAATCTTGTTGTAAAAATCTGGAATATGGACACAAGAAACACCCTGTGCGACTTAGACCATAAACTGTATACGCTTTTGACAGTGGCACATGATGTTCTTGTATAAAATCTTCCACATCTTTTTCCGTCCAATCTATGATTGGCATTTTATTAACCATGCCCTTGTGATAAGCTGTACAGATACTTCCACCATTGGTTACTCTATTAAGCATGTTAAGCTCTCTAGCCCCCCCCTCTTCTTGTCGCATACCATTGATATACCCAAGGTATCCATTATCTTTACCATATTTCTCAAATGGCTGTTTTTTCAAGTATTTACAACACTTTTCTGTAGCTGTGATTCCAAAGTCAGGATGTAACATATGCATGTCTTTATTTGCTATTTGCAACTTAGCTCTTTTTTTATCAGCGCTTATTAACATGTTCAACGCTTTGATATCCTTACGTTTATGCCAACGACTAAGGTACTCACTCTTCATTTTTGACTTCATTGGTTTGCCATAATTTTTGATTATCCAATCAAATGGATGCTTAGGATCTGGTCTGATGACCTGTACATTATCGTAATAGTTATCCTTTACCCATTGTACAAACTCAACTGTTGCTCCTAACTCTATGCCTGTGTTACAAAACACTGCTGGTATTGCATTTGGAGGTATAGTGTATATATCCTGACACATTTTGATTAATGCCAACACTACAGTACTGTCCTTACCACCGCTAAATGATAAATAACATTTACCTCCAGTGTCATAATATATACTTTCTATACGTTCCATTGCCTTTACTATTTTTGTATTGTCCGTAATTATTTTTCCTCCAGTTTCTTTAGAAGCTCGTTTAACTCATTGTCATCCACATTTATGTCCTTTTGCGCTAAATCTTGATTATTAAACCAATCAGGTAATTGCTTGCTCTCCACACTATTTGATTTTTTGTTGATGTAATTACCGTCAAGTATCTTGGCCATATTAGTATCTTTCATAATCCAGTCAAAGTTTGCTGACCAGTTACGATTATTAGCTCCTTTCAAAAAGTCACTTTGCTCAGCCATTGAGAACACTCTTTGTATGTCATCGATGCTATATGTACGTAATCTTGCTTTGATAGATTTTTTACGAGCATCAGATAATTTTGTTAGACGAGGATACGACACGCAAGTGTTGTTATACATATCAGCGATTTGCTGATAAGGTATTTTATCTTTATCTTTTATCTTATCTCTTATCTCTAATCTCTTATCTCTTATCTCTATATGGACATTGTCCAATTGATTGTCCACATCTTGTCCATGAGACAAAGTTTTTATTTCTGTTTGGACATTGTCCAGTTGTTTGTCCGCACGCTGTCCACGTTTAATTCTTGCCCATTTTGACTCACTTCCGACCATGTCACCTATTCCATCTATCGTTAAACATCCGTTTATATCCTCATACACAAGCCCTAACTGTTTGTATAATTCAAGAGCAACAATTACCGTATTACGGTTAAAATATTTTGTATCTCTAACGATTTTATCGACATCATAAGGCACGATCATTTCACCTATTTTGCTTGCCATTACTCCGTTTGAATTTAGAGTTTTCAAGCATAACATTTGATATAAAACTATATATTCACATCCATTTTTCTGTCCGAGCATGAAATCAATGGTTGGCTCTGTAAAAAAATCATCCATCAATTTCAGCCAGTAGTAACGTTTATTTTCTGCCAATTTACCACCTCAATATGTATTTTTTAATCATAAAAAATATTCCAGATTCATTGCTTCCGAGAGCAATTTTAAGTAATAAATAACAGTATCTTTTTGGTCTTCTGTTAAATTTTTGCTTCGGTAAGCTCTATTCAAACCTATTTCACATAGCTTGTTTCCCCATGTAGGACTACAGCTATATCTGCAATCTAATCCTCGTTCTACTTCTGCATATATTTTTGTATACATATATTTGCTTTTAAAGAAGTAAGGGTCTTCAATAAACTTTTTAATAACTTCCTCTGCTAAAAAATGAATTTCATTAATGTAATTTTCGTTATATGAAATATCTAATATTTTTTTAGCTTTAGATACTTCATCGTAATCAATCCCAGAAACAATAATGTTACACTTTTTAGTTGCTTCGTTTATTTTTTGCATAAAGCACATTTCTTTTAATTCACATTCATTTTTAAACGCTTTATACTCATTTTTTAATTGTTGTAACTCTTCTTGAGCTTTAAAAATTCCTTTCATTATGCCTCCTATTTCAACATATCTCGATAATAAACTGTATCTATGCCTAGTTGTTCAGCATATTCTAACGTTGTGTTGATTAATTTACACATTTCTTCTTTGTTCATTTTGCTGGATCCTATAAATACTTTGCAACGTGCCCATTTAGTGCCATTCTCACGCTTTTCATAGCCTAATACTTGTAAAGCTCTTACCTCTTGCTTTAACGTATCCAACGCATCTACGAGGCATACCATATACTCATACTTTGCATTTGCCTGTGATAGCAATATGCAATACATATCCCACTCATCATCACTTGATGCGTTTGGATGTTTTGTAATCTCGTGGATCAGCG
Organism: [Eubacterium] hominis; assembly: GCA_014337235.1. Classification (GTDB taxonomy): domain Bacteria; phylum Bacillota_I; class Bacilli_A; order Erysipelotrichales; family Erysipelotrichaceae; genus Hoskinsella; species Hoskinsella hominis. The sequence goes on from CP060636.1 coordinate 458,261, forward strand.
CCCACAAGTAATTGTTTTGATTTATACTGCGTTTGCTTTTTACTTCTGCAATTTCCAAGCTGTACGCTTTTTTCTGTAACTCCTGGCAATATCGTTTGTAATGATAATTGCTTACCTCAAATGTTACTTCTAGATTGCCATCCTCATTTATCGCTTTACGTAAATAATTAGCTACTATCTTTGTTTTAGCCATCAACATCACCAAGATAATTTTTGTTAAACACCATCATAAATGTATCATGTCCATATAGTGCCTCAAAACGCTCTTGACACTCTCTTTTTAGGCGTAAATCTAACTCTTTATCAAAATGTACTCCGTGGTCTGACATGTTGTGATACTCCGCTGTAAGATAAACCCAACAACCCCATTTTTCAGACTTTTTTCGGTTCGCTGTGCCATAAAATATATGGTGCTTATGTAGATTGATACGGGAGTGCGTTACATAGCACTCCACATCAGTCTGCATTATTGATTTAGCCATTCTTCATAGCTCCCTTCTTCCATTTTTGACTTTATCAATGTCCTATAGGCTTGATTTACTTTTTCAATTTTTTCAGGGTTGTTCATGTCTGCGTCTTGATTATCACACCCTGTTTTTTCTGCAATCCACGATGATATACTTTCACTTCTGTAGTCAACGCCAAGTTCAGATAATTTTTTACGGCATTTACTCCACTCATAAACCAATTCGTCAATACTCTTGTGGTGCTGTTCTTTTACTTCTGTTTGTTCTGTAGATGCCTCTTTATCAGCATCATCTCCAGTACTGATCTTATAAGCCTTCATGAGGGCATACTTGTCAGCGTAAGTCATGCCTTTACCTGGTGCTTTGTCCAATGAATCAACTCCATCACCATATGATGTGATATCGATGTAATCATTTGTATCATCTACATTAACAAATCTGTATACAACTTTAAATCGCATCCAAAAACTGACAGTTCCGTACTGATTTTTGGTTTCTTTTGTCTCGTAAACTTCACGAGAATACGGAAAGGAATAAATTCCACATTCATGCTCTGCCTTTTTTACAGCATCCAATACATCACTTTCGTTAACAGCTTTATATGTACGCTGTTTACCTGCTTCAACTTCTATGTTTTTTGCTACCGTTTCAATCATTGATTGAGCCTTAAGCATTTTTTGATATATATTTAATGACTTTTCACTAGTCTTTATTGCTGTCTTTTCTGCCATTATAATTCCTCCCATGATAATCCGAGTTCTACAGCATAATTTAAAACTTTATCGTAATTTGCTTGACTACCTTTTATACATACCATTTTGTTTACTGCCTTATCCTTTTTGATTGGCATGCTTGGTATATCATTGTGCACCCCACAGGTGGTAATTGGAGGTACTTTTTTAAGCTGTTCTTCCTTCTTTTTTCTAAGATCTTCCGCACGTTTTTTAGCCGCCATTTGTGCATCATATATTGCAAAAGATTCCATTCTATCCCACACATCCATAAATATACTTTTTAGTAGTTCCTTATCCTCAACATCTGACCTCTCTAACAAACTATATTCAAGTTCATAATCTGCAATCTTTTTTATAACGCCTTCTTGCCATTGCTTTTGTTTACAAGATTTATTAAGCCATTTAGTATCCAGCACTTTATCAAATGGTATCTGTAGCTCATTTAGATTTTCAATGTAATAAGAGTGTATTTTTTTTCTCTTTTCTTCTTTTGTTTGCTCATCAACCGTTTTAACTCCAGCATCCAAAGCATCTTTATATCCTTCTACTATTTTTTCCGCCTTCATCAATGTATCTTTAATTGGTGCCCATTCATCCAAAATCTTATTTTCGAAATCAATGCGTGTACGTTTTGCTTTATCGATTGCATTCTTTAAGATTTTTTTATCTTTTACCGCTTGATCATAATTATCTGCTGCTACAACATAGTTGTATTTTTTATACTCGTCGCTTTTTACCAAAACAAGCGTTGCATCGGCATTGCTTTGTAATCCTGTATTTGTTTGACTAATTGTTACTTCGTATTCCATTTATTTTTCCTCCTCCTGCTTAAATCTTTCGATAGCTATCCTTTTTTGTTCTTCATAGATTTTCATAAAACTAGATTCGACTACATTAATAGCTTCTTCTTTCGACATATTTGTTGGTATGTTGTTACTACTAAAAGCTCTCCTAAACCAATCTTTATATGACTCTATTTTTAGTTCTCCAGTATCTTCGTTTTTAGCTATATTGACACTTTTATTCCAGTCATAAAGCAAATCTTCGACCAGTTTTTGTTTGCCATATTCCAACAGTTTATTATCTATAACGCTTAATTTACCGCCAGTGTTTACAGATACTTCTTTTTTTGACTCCAACATTTCAACTTTTCTTTTAAGTACCTCATTTTCGTCATACACATTAATGATTTCACTGATGATTTCTATTTTGCTCATTATCTATTTTCCTTTCTCGCCACACTTCTTCTGTGTGATCTACTTTTTTATCTAAAACTTCTTCTTGATCCACGTCTACGTAATCAGGATCACGTCTATCTACATGCCTAACTGGATGCTTTGTATTGCCAGTATGATTAAACAACATACAATGCCTATACCTCCACATATCAAACCTACAAACATCATAAACAAATGATTTTTAAACTCATACATGTTCTTCTAGCTCCTCGATTTCTTTAAGTGTTACGCTTGACGGATTCCACCCGGTAATAAATCGGCATGCCTCATCAAAGCGGTGTGCACGTATTTGTGTACGTGGATGTGCATCTAACGCATTACAGATATCACTATTGATACCATGTCTTAACGCTCCTACTTGGCTACTGTTCCAAGTGTACTTATAGACTGCCTTTACTTCTTGTACTCGTCTATTAACAAGTTTTCCAATATACCCATATTGTGTAGGATCTATTTTTTGGTCCTTTTCGATTTTTGTTACACGCTCGTCGATTTCCTTAACTTTTCCCTTTTGGTTGTGTGCAACCTCTAGTAATAGATCCAATTTTTCTTCTGGGGTTGTTGGGATACCTTCTTTTAGTTGTTTTTCCATTTCGTTAAACGCCTGAATGTACCTCAACTTCCAATCTAAAGCACTCTTACCAGTAAACCCCATGACCAGCAAGCTGAATCCATCCCGATTCATTAAATACATCGGATATCGCTTTCCTCTGCTTTCGTATGTTGTTTCATAAAATAAAGATTTGGCGGCTGAATTTTCAGCTACGAGATTTTCTATAGATTGAATAACGTTTTTGTGCTGTTTTTCAAAGCTTTCTGCAACCTGTAAACTTGATACCACTGGTTGCTGGTGGTCTTGATCATATGTAATATTAATTATTTGCTCCATTTGGATGATCCTTTCATTTAAATGTGATAAATTTGTTTTTTTATCAGTGCGATTTCTGGTAATTAGTGATAATAAAATAAGATAATGTGATAATCATAGCTTTTAATATACTTAGTTCTACACAATTGTATAATTCAAAAGTAAATGTTAAGATTAGCAATCCAACTATGTCATATTTCGTATCATGTAACGCAAAAATTAAAGCCTTTTTCAATTTATGCATTTTTATTCACTCCCTTGCTTTTTGTCTTCGTATCCCTTATAATTTGCTTGTGGAGCTTTTTATAAGGGCTTGACGATTAGACACCACGCTTTGGTCGGCAGGAGGTGTCTTTTCTTTTGCTGTCATTTCAAACTGCACTCCGGGATACTGCTGTCCAAGTGCATACGCTATTGCATTAGCGATTTTTTGCGCATCATTTAGATTAAAATCCTCTAATGTACGTTTCCCTTTCTTCATATCATTACATCACTTCCTTTCTAAGCTTAAAGATATAATCCTTTTTTTAGATTTTCTCTATATTCGCTTAAAGCGAGTTCATCGCCCAAAAAAATAAAGTCACTAGATACACCATATATTTTAGCAAGCTTTTGCAATTCAAATCCGTCTGGCATAGTCTTACCTTTTTCCCAAGAAACGATTGTTTCTTTTGTTTTATTCAATATTTGGGCAATTTCTTTTTGACTGTATCCGGCATTGGTTCTACACGCTTTAAGCGTAATTTTCATCTTATTCAACCATATCACCTCGCTTTCTGTCTATAATTATACTCGCTAAAAGTGAGTTGTCAATAAAAATTATAATTTTATTTCAACTTTTAATTGTATTATCTCGCTTTTAGTATTATAATCAAGTCGAAGGGAGATATAATCATGAATGAAAAAGATAAGCAAAAATTAATTTTTGCCTCAAATTTTAATCATCAATTAAAAATACATGGTAAAACCCAAAAAGATATATGCAATTTGCTTAATGTAAGTACAAGTACAGTATCTGACTGGTCAACTGCTAAAAAATATCCCAGAATTGATAAGATTCAAGCAATCGCTGACTACCTAGATATTTATAAATCTGAATTAACAGAAGAGTATCATAATCAAAGACACAACATTGATGCTATTAAAATCCCGGTGCTAGGTAAAGTTGTGGCCGGTATACCTATTGAAGCAATAGAAGAAATCTTAGATTACGAGGAGATAAATTTAGAGTTAGCTAAGACTGGTGATTTTTTTGCTTTGCAAATAAAAGGCGACAGCATGGAACCAAGAATGCAAGAAGGCGATGTTGTAATAGTACGTAAGCAAGAAACAGTTGATACCGGAGATATAGCAATAGTATTAGTTAATGGTGACGAGGCTACAGTCAAAAAAATTAAGATATTAAATGATGGTATTATGTTAATACCATTTAACAGCAAGTATGATCCTTGGGAATATACCGCAGAAGATATCGAAAAATTGCCTGTTAAGATTATAGGTAAAGTTGTTGAGTTAAGGGCAAAATTTTAGTAAACACATCTTTAGATGTTTACATATCATGAATAGCAAAGGAGGAAAAGGAATGAGGAAGTTATTCATAGCATTAGTTTGCACTTTAGTAGTATTTGGTTTAACAGCATGTGGAGGAGAATCAAAGAAAGCCACTATCACAGGAAAATGGGAAGGAACAGGAAGTGGAGAAGGAGCTGAAATGACCATTGATGAAACAACAATTAAATTTGAAGATGGTAGTGGTGGTAATTACAAGTACGATGCAGACACCAACACAATGACGTTAACAGAAGGTGATCAAAGCGTTGATATTAAAGCTGTACTAGATGGTGATACATTAACAATTAATATGAGCGGACAAGATATAACATTTAAGAGAAAATAAAAAAAAGCCCTGTGCTGGTAACACAGAGCAAATAAACGGTACTGGTAATACCGTCTTGGTACAATAAAATGACTTGGTCGGTCATAGCTTTTATTGTACCTACATTTTAACATAAAAATGGAGGTTATAACAATGATTAAACAAAAAGTGCGATTATATGCGCGTGTATCGACAGAAGAGCAAGCCAGAAAGAAAAACTCTATACCGGCTCAATTAAATAAACTGTATGCCTACTGTAAAGAAAATGATTACGAAGTTGTTAATGAATATATAGATGAAGGCATATCTGCGAGTACAATAAAAAAGCGTAAGGCATTGCTTAGGATGTTGAATGATCTACAGCGTAATGATATTATACTTTTTACGAACTTGGATAGATTTAGTCGTAATGTACTGGATGCAAATAAAATGATAGAAATGTTTGAACCTTTAAATGTATCATTTAAAGCGATAGGCGAAGAAGATATAGATATAACCACAGCAGATGGCAGATTTTTATTTAATCTGAAAGTAAATTTGGCCGAAAGAGAACGTGCTAAAGTATCTGAGCGTATATTAACAGTGTTTGATTATAAGTTGTCTCAAGGCAAATTGATTAACGGACGGCTACCAAGAGGATATACTCGTAGTGCTGACGGTTATGCAGTAATAAATGATGATGCAGATTTTATAAGAGACGTTTATCGTACATTTGAGGATGTAAGACAAATACGTACACTTACTCGCGTCATCAATAACAAATATAAATTAGACTTATGTAGTAAGACTTATAGACGCATACTTAAGCAACAAGCCTACATAGGTCTGTATAGGGATAAATATATTTTCCCACCAATAATTAAAAATGAACAGTTTGAGCGTGTACAACGTATATTTGATGGTAATACAATTAAAGCAACAAAAAATCAAACTTATATATTTAGCGGACTTATCAAATGCAAAGTTTGTGGTATGCGACTTGGGGGTAGTTCGAGCAACGGAAATAGTGGTGATCGCAAATTAAAATACAAAATGTACAAATGCCCTAAGTGCCAAAGGGGCAATGGCACACATCAATGTCTGGCAGAAAAAAAGCTAGAAAAACACCTGTTGCCTATTGTAATGGATGCAATACAAAATAAAATATACACTTTGAGTGCGTATGAATCACAAATCACACAAAACAGAGATATCATAGATGCCACTAAAGATAAAATTAAACGATTACAAGATTTATATATTGACGGTAAAATTAGCAAAGAACAATTTGATAATAAATATGAAGGTCTTAATAAAATTTTGGATGAAGAGAGTAAAAAAACTAATTTAAAAATGATTGCAAAAGCAAAAGAAGATTACGAAAAGCTATTAAACATGAATATATCGGAAATATATGATCAATTTGATGATAATGGTAAAAGCGTTTTTTGGCACTCTTTTATTGATTACATTGTTGTAAATGACTATGATAATATCGATATTTTTTTGCAATAATTATGTTGCATAATCAGACTATCTCATTGATGTATGCTTCTCCATAGTCAATGAAACAGATATCCCCAACACGTATGGACAATCCCATTTCTATACAGTTATTAAAATGTCTACGTATTCTTAAATTCTGATCACTGATCATTCGTGGAATAGCTTCCTTCACGGGCAAAGTCTGATAATCGGCACTTTTCTCTTCCACATACAAATCCCACAGCTTATTCCAATGTTTACTATTGGATACACTTTGTTCTTTATACTCATCTTCTAAAATTTCATATAATTGTTTTACTTCCATCTGCATTACCTCCTGTGATTGTAAGGATACAACAAATGTAAGCGTTTGTCACAAAAATGAAAAATAATTATATTTTTTCGTGAAAAATGATGATTTACTTTAAGTTTTTTTCCATTTTCCACACAGTGCACAAACAAAAAGACCAATCAGGTTTTCCCTTGATTGATCTGTTTTACATCATAATTAATTCATCTTTTTCTTTCATCATCATGAAAAACAAAAAGCATATAGATAAGTATAATGGTTTTATTTCACTTTCACAAATATAACTTTCCTGATTTTCCTGTATGACAATCATCTGATTTTCATATCTGATCAAACAGCCAGTTACTGTCTGTTTCAGATATATCTTTAAACCATCCAGATGTAATATCAGACTTTCCTGCTTATCATCATATATTGCTTTTCCACGATACTGATCATTTTTATAATGATAAATAATACCATCTTTTGTTTCTTCAATATATCCATACCCAATCTGTGTATTGCCTTTGGTCATTTCTAAACGTGTAAATTTCTTATGCAGAACATATACCATATGACCATTTGTATCCAGCATTTGCCAGCGTTGATATTTCTTTCTCCAGATATACTTCACGTTTTATCACTTCTTTTATATAATCAGATAAGCAATACCGCCAATCACACCTGCCACAATCATAACGGTTGTTGGACTTGGTTTCCATTTTCTTAATACGAAAACACATACCGCAAAAATCACAACTGCCAAAATATCTGTTTTCTCAAGCATAATTCCACTTTCTCCCCAGAATGCCAGGATTCCAATAGAAATACCTGCTGCCGCAATCAATGAAACAACGGCTGGACGAAGTCCCTGTAACACTCCTTGAATAATTTTTAAATCACTATATTTGTAATATAAATAACCTAACAACAACATTAACACGATGGATGGGAATACACATCCGATTGTTGCGACGATTGCGCCGGGAAATCCAGCCACCTGAATACCAACAAATGTCGCAGAATTTATCGCAATCGGTCCTGGTGTCATCTGTGAAATCGTAATGATATCACTGAACTCTGTCATCGTCAGCCAGTTATGAATACTGACAACCTGATTTTGAATCAAAGGCATTGCCGCATAGCCGCCACCTACAGAAAATAATCCAATCTGTAGAAAGCTCCAGAATAATTGTAAAAATATCATAATTCAGCATCCTCCTTTGTTTCATCTTTCTCCATAGGTTCCTCCTTGTGAAGATAATGATCGATTACCATTTGTAATACACCCAATGCTCCACAAGCAAGTACGATCACGATAACATTTACCCCAAAGAAATAATTCGCAATAAATGCGCCAAACATAACAATCGTTGGAATCACTTGTTTTTCCTTTAAAACACCTGAACCCATTGTCCAAACAACATCACATATAACAGCTGCAACAGCAGACTGCATGGCCTTCAAAACAGCATTCACCACAACATTATCACGGAACGCCGCATATCCAATAGATATCACAGATAAGATAATCAATGGTGGTAAGACGGTTCCCAATACTGTAATCATAGCTCCTTTGATACCTGCAATACGATATCCTAATAAAATAGAAGCATTTACTGCGACAGCACCTGGTGCACTTTGCGCAATTGCTGCTAAATTTAACATTTCTGTTTCATCAATCCAATCTAAATCATCCACAAACTTTTTCTTCATCAGTGGAATAATGACATATCCTCCACCAAATGTGAATGCACTTAAATAGAACGTTGAAGTAAATAATTTTTCATATGTTTTCCAACCCTTCTTCATAACATCATCTCCATTTCTCTCTTTTACTTGTATTATAATCGTTGCATCATCATAAGTAAAATATTATAATTAAATAGTAGTTATATCATTTTACTTATGATAGGAGGCACATATGAATATTCGTCATTTACGTATCTTTCTTACTGTCTGTGAAAGTGGCAGTATGACACAAGCCGCAAAGCAATTGTATATCTCACAGCCATCGATATCTCTTGCGATATCAGAATTAGAAGATTATTATGGTATTCTTCTGTTTGACCGTATTTCACAACGTTTATATATTACACAGGCAGGCGAAAAATTTCGCCAATATGCCCAGCATGTCATTCAGTTATTGGATGAAATGGAAAGCAATATCAAAACCTGGGACCATACTGGTACCATTCGCATTGGCGCCAGTGTAACCATAGGCAATTATTTTATGCCTGAGATTATCTCTACATTTAAACAGCGTTTCCCTGATTTAGAAATCACATTGCAAATCAATAATTCCGATAACATCAAAGCTATGGTATTAGAAAACAAGATTGATGTTGGATATGTAGAAGGCAACGTTCGTGATGAATATCTGGAACGCATCACCTTATTAGAAGATTATCTGACTTTGATCTGCGCCACTAATCATCCTTGGACGAAGAAAGCTAAAATTTCTCCAACTGAACTAGAAAAAGAAAAATTCCTACTTCGTGAAGTAGGAAGTGCTGGAAGGGAATTATTTGATTCCTATGCACAATTACATGCGTTATCTATTACACCTGTGTGGGAAAGTACATCTTCTCAAGCCCTCATTCGTGGGGTAGAAAAAAATCTTGGGGTATCCATACTCCCATATCTGCTTGTGAAGGATGCCATTGATGAAGGAAAAATCGCTTCTGTACAGCTGGAAGATGGAGAATTATCCAGAAGCTTTTCCATCATTTATCATCGCAATAAATTTCTGCCAGAAACTTTTCATGATCTTGTGGAAATCTCAAAGGATTTCTCTAAAACCATTCGATATCAATAAACCTAATGATCTATTTATCTTATTCATAACACAAACAGACGCTTGAAAAAGAGTCTGTTTTTTTATAATATTCTAATTTTAAGTCCCGTTACTCTCGAAGACATAACTTAATAAGTCAGCATCAGGACTAACTCTTTGGTCATATTTTAATTCAGAACTAACAAAATTAAATCTGTTTCTGTTTTCCATACCATTGCACATACAAAAAGAGAAACAAATTATACATCTGTTTCTCCTATTTTTGAATATCATTCTGTATTTCTTTTTGTGATTTCTTTTTATATATCATATGATATAACTGTAAACAACGTTTTTTTATTCCTTTGATAATTGATAATATAGGATGAAACTGTTTTGATATCATACCACTTGTTTCAATAAACAGTTCTACCACAATGGCAATAATAAATAACACCAAAAATCCAGTGCCTTTATTCACAAGATATAAATATGCGGTAAATCCAAACAGTGCTGTAACAATATATAGAATCAATACTGTATTTCGATGACCAAATCGCTGCATCAATAAGTGATGCAAGTGCTTTTTATCTGCTTCATTGAATTTATGACCGCTTAGTTTTCGTCTTAATATAGCACCCAGCGTATCCACAATTGGTACTGCCAGCAAAAGAATTGGTAATGCAAGTGTCATAATCGTAGAGCTTTTGAATCCAAGCAATGATATTGCGGAAATAATAAAGCCCAAAAACAATGCACCACAATCCCCCATAAATATACTGGCTGGATGTAAGTTGTAAAACAGAAAGCCAAGAATAGAACCCGCAAGCAATAAGGACATCGTTTCAATATCCAGTCTTGCTTCTACCACTGACATACAGGCAATTACCACAAGGATAATCGCACAGATACCACCAGATAACCCATCTAATCCATCAATCAGATTAACAGCATTGGTAATACCAATAATCCATACAAATGTCACAATAAAGGAAATAATTCCCATATCAATTGTAATACCAAATGGTAAACGTATGACATCTAAACTTACTTTTCCCACAACCATTAATACAATGGCAGCCAGACATTCGATTGCCAATTTGTATTTTGGTTTGAGATCCACCATATCATCAATCAGTCCGCCAAGGAACATGATGGTTCCACCGATGAGGATTCCATTGATTGTTGCATCTGTCTTCATAAAACACGCCATACACACGATGAAAGATACATAGATGGCTACACCGCCAATTCTTACGATTTTTCCACTATGTACCGTTCGTTCATTCATTTGAGCATATATCTCTAATTTAACCGCAATCACTTTAAGAATGGGTGTAATCAGTGCAGACATGGTTAATGGAATCAACAGATATTTCAGCCAATCCATAGATCCACCTCGCTTTTTTTATCTTACCATATGAAGGTTTTCTAACAGAATACCAGTACCTTCCGCTACACAGCGAAGTGCATTTTCTGCCACATATACTGGAATATGTAATTCATTACGCAACAATTCATCAATGCCATGAAGCAATGCTCCACCACCTGTTAATACAATACCTCTTGTGACGATATCACTTGCAAGTTCTGGAGGTGTCTGTTCCAGAACTGTTTTACATGCACGTACAACATCCTGTAAACTTTCACGCATACTTCCTTCGATTTCATCACTGTTTAAGGAAATGGTTGTAGGCAGACCGCTTACTAAATCACGTCCACTGACTTCCATTGTTTCATGAATACTGCCTTTCCATGCAGTACCGATATTTTTCTTAACTTCTTCTGCTGTACGATCACCGATCAACAGTTTCTTTTCTTCTTTTACAAATTTGATGATATCACGATCCAGTGTATCACCTGCGATTTTTAATGAGGTACTTGATACAATTTCACCAAGGGAAATAACAGCGACATCGGTAGTACCACCACCTATATCCAATACCATACATCCACTAGGCTTTCCAATATCCAATCCAGCTCCAACAGCTGCAACTTTTGGTTCTTCTTCGATATAAACCTTCTTTGCACCTGCACGATATGCTGCATCACGAATTGCATTTCTTTCCACACTTGTAATATTACTTGGGCAACAGATTAGAATAGTAGGACGTTTAAACATTCCTTTGATTGCCAGCTTCTTGAAGAAGAAGTTCAGCATAATTTCTGTTACTTCAAAATCTGCGATAACTCCATCCTTTAATGGACGAATAGCAAGTACTCTGCCTGGTGTTCTACCAAGCATATCTTTCGCTTCCTGTCCTGCAGCAAGACATTTTTTTGTTTCTGCATCTATTGCTACAACGCTAGGTTCGTCAATAACGATTCCTTCGCCTTTTACGTACATCAATAAATTTGCCGTTCCTAAGTCGATTCCAACTTCTTTTGAAAACATGTATTCTCTACCTCCGTTTCGCGCATGTACATTATATCATAATTTTTCAATTTAAAAAGACTTAACCTAACGTTTCTTAAGGAACCTTAAGAATTGTTTTTTATAAGAAAATAGTACCTGTTATCGGTACTATTTGATTTCTTCTATGGTTTTGTCATAGATTGTTTCTGGATCAATGATCGCTCCTGTTTTGGTCGTCACAATATGTAAGTGGTTTCCCAGATCTTTATTGTAGATATTCGCACCGGCTTTACCAATCACAGCGCCTTGTTTTACTTCATCGCCCTGTTTCAAACCAGTTTCACCAAGACTTTGATATGTGATATCTAAATCATCTGTTGTAATCGTCACACTCTTACCAAAAACAGAATCATCTTTTACTTCACTCACTTTGCCAGAAAAGCATGCTGTTACATCAAATGCCTGATTATCAAGTGCATAATCCATGCCCTGATTGCCACGGAATACACCTTCAAATTCTGTAATGCTGTCAACCTCGCCTTCACTTCCATCAAAGTAATCTAATACCACTTTCGCATCTACCTGAAATGGCTTTTTCGCTTTTTCTTTGGCAGCATTAGCTGGCAGGGTTAATACAGGTACATCATCTTCATTGAATACTGCTGTATCCTTTTCTTTATTCAATGTGTATTCATAACTCAAAAAGGCAACAGCTACCACAAGTAATGCAGATAAACCTACGATCATTTTTCGCTTTGGAAACTTCTTTTTCTTTGTATAACTATACATTTCATCACCTCTATTGGTGAGTATACCCTTGATGAAATGCTTTATACACGTTAATTTTCCACTTTATTCCAACGGCTTGCTGGATAGTTTTTTGCGATATTCACTTGGCGAAATGCCAAAGCTTTTCTTAAATACCTTATTAAAGTAGAATTGATCATCAATTCCCACCTGCATAGCAACATCTTTGATCATATAATTATCATCCTTTAAAAGCTCTTTGGCTTTCTTCATCTTACGCTCATTGATAAAGCCAATCAGATTCATGCCTGTTTCATTTTTAAAGGTACGGCTCAGATAGCTTTCACTCATACCAAATGCTTCCGCAATCATCTTTAGCGTTACTTTCTGTGCAAGATGTTCTTCTACATAGGCAATGATCTGCATGATATTCTTCTTATATTTATCCGAACCGGTAGACCACAGCCATTTACATATTTCTTCAAAGGAACGCTCTACATTATCACAAAGCCGGTCAAAGGTTTCACTAGCATAGATATGGCGATGTAAAAGATCAAATGGATATACTTCTTTCATTCCTTTCACAATCTCATTTCCTTCGATATTATTCAAAATAAATATAATATATTCTTTGACAGAATAAGGTGCAATCCGGTGCACCTTCATATAATGAAGTGTTTTTTGTACGAGTGCATTAACCTGTTCGATATCTTTTGATGATATAGCCGCAAAGATATTGGTATGAAAATCAATCTGATTCATATCTAAATCTTCAAAATCAATGGATTCTTCACTTAATAACAATGTGCCTTCTCCCTCATAAAAACGTTTTTCATGTGAGGACAAGATATCCAGATAGCTCTGATAGAAAGTGGAGATATCTTTTTCTTTTGGGGATACGATAACGGATAATGGCAAGTCCAGATATTGGGATATATTACGGATAATGCTGTTACAAATATTCAACACACGTATTTTTTCTTCTCCATGAAACATCAAAACACCAGAGTGATTGCTTAAAAAGATCATCAGGTATGGCATGGAAAAGGGAATCGTTTCTTTGATTAAATCCTGTAAATTCTGTTTCAGCTTGGTATGATCACGTACTTTGTTTTCATAAAGGATATTGATATTGTCTATACGGAAGTATGCCATTTGATAATCTTTATGATATGGTGTAAACACTGGCTGTTGCAGGGTTGCTAAGAATTCTTCTTCCTCCATCACATGTTCGTTTTTCCTTAAAATCATACATTGTCGCAGCTGCATCAACGCCTGATCTTCTTCTTGTGAGATATTCGCATGTTGAGATTCACAGTTTTCTTTGACCTGTTCGATAATGGTTTCTAGTTCTTTTTCTTCTAGTGTAACTTTTAATAAATAATCAAATGCACCGGCTTTCATCGCATCACGCACCAATTCAAAATCGGAATAATTGCTTAATGCAATCACTTGTGTATTGGTATTTTCACTTCTAATCTTTGTGATTAGTTCAATGCCATCCATTTTCGGCATCTTTAAATCTGTAATCACTATTTCCGGGTGTGCTGCACAATAGATATCATAAGCTTCCTGCCCGTCTTTGGCGAGTGCAATCACTTCACAATCTAATGCTTTCCAATCAATCATATTTTTCAACGTGATACGAATAAGATTTTCATCATCTGCAATCAATACCTTATACATGCCTATGCCCTCCTATTTATCAATTTTCCAGCGGCAGCAGCAACGTTGTGATTGTGCCAACATCAATCACGCTTTCAACTTTCATAGAATATGTATCTCCATACATTAACTGAATACGTTCCTGTATGTTTTTCATACCGATACTAGATAATTTCTTGTTGCTGGATACTGAATCTTCTACACAAAACCCTTTCCCGTTATCCCCTATTTCTATGCAAAGATAGCCATTTTTTTCTCTTGCGCGGATGGTTAGTATTTGATGTTCGCGATCTTCTTCAAATGCATGCAAAATACTGTTTTCCACAATTGGCTGTAATAAAAATTTTAAAATCTTTTTTTGTTTGATATTTTCATCTATATTATATACCGTTTCAAATAAATCGCCATATCGAAGTTTTTGAATAATGATATAATTTTTTACATTTTCTATTTCTTCCTGTACACTTACCATTTCATTACTATCCACGATGGTATTGCGAAGCAGTTTCGCAAGCGCATTGATGCCCTCACTTACCGGCTTGTCCTCATTCAAAATCGCCAGATATCGTAAAGTATTTAACGTATTAAACAGAAAATGAGGATTGATCTGTGCCTGTAACAGCTGTATTTGGGTTTCTCTTCGCTGCTCTTGTTCTCTTTGCACAGTCGTTAATAATTCTTCAATTCTTGTTAACAGATCATTGAATGTAGTACTCAAATGATGTAATTCATCTCTTCCTCCATCCTTGATTTTGATGGTTTCCAGATTATCTTCTCGAAAATCCTGCATAGAGGACAACATCGCATTGATTGGATCATGCATACTGTGATATGTCAAACTTGCACACAACAACAATACAATCATGGCAATCAAGCAATATACTAGTATCAGATTTCTAAAGTTGTGAATCTCTTCAAAAACATGATCACTGCTGACCATATCCATGATTTTCCAATCCATGCCTTCAATTTGGCGCAATGTCACAATATATTCCATATGATTTATTTTTGCCATTTGATCATCTATCTGAATTTTCATCTGATAAGGCAGACTGCTTTGTCCAAAAAGGATACAATCATTTTCATCTAATATCTGGATTGCATTGGTTTTACTGTTTTTTTCAGTAAACAAAGGCGCAAATACTTCTTTTGGAAAATATGCATATACACTGCCAATCAAGGTATCATCTTCTATAATCGTACTGATATACAACATTTTATCGATATCATGTTCATAATACCAGCCCTGCTTATGTTGATGAAGCAGATTAGAAATACCATTAGACTGACCACTTTCACCAATCAGTTCTCCCTGGCGATTATACAACTGGATCAAAGTGCTTTCCATATTGTTGCGGGATCGCTCCATAATCTGTTTCTGTGCATCTGTTATGGTCTTATTTTGTATTATCTGGATACATGAATTTTTTTCACTGAAATTATCCACCTTGCTTTTTAAACGTTCAGCATTTAAAGACAGATTTTCTTCTGCCATGGTAATGAGCTGGATACTTGCCTGTTCACTTTTCTGAAGCAGCACAGACCTGCTAAAGGAATAGTAAAACATAAAACATATCAACATAAGAATGCTTGGCAATATCGCAAAGCCAAACAAACGCTGCTTTATGCTGAATCGTCGTATCCAGTCATTAAATCGTTTGAGATAAAATGTTTTCATTTAAAATCCCATGGATAACGACAATAAAAATTGTCCACAAAGATATGCTAATGCCATGGATAACAGCAACAGCAGCATCTGTGTTTTACCCGGCTTACTAACATTTGTGAATTTTTGAAATTGTACATTAGATAATGCCCAAAAGCTTAAACAAAAACATATGAGGTAAACGCTAAGACGTACGAGAAAATAAATCATAGGAAGGTCCTCCATCTTTTAATTATTATTATACGGTCTGAAATGCCAAATGTAAAATAACATCTTTATTTTTTTCAATTTTCTGCGGTTTTTACCAAAAAAAAGATTCATTACTTCTGAATGATATTTACATTGGTTTTAGATTTTTGTTTAATCGTTCCACCATCCATTTGATACGATGCTTGCGCCCTGTTTCTGTTTTAGCGTCAAGATAAGCCTTTGTATATGTCTTTTTCACAGATGGTGACATTGCCATAAAATTCGTATAGGCAGGTTCATATGCTTTTAATATATCCGCAAGCGAAGTGATTTGTTGCTCTGTCACTGGTGGTGCTTTGGGACGATCCCATTGACCATTCTGCTTTGCCTCTTCTACTTTTGCTTTTCCTTGTGCTGTCATCTTTCCTTGTTTTTCAAGCTCCATGACGATTTTTTTATTTTTATCTGACCATTTGCTGTTTGATCGCCGGATAGAAAAATATTTCTTATATGATGTATCATCAATGCGCTGCATCACACCATCAATCCATCCAAAACACAATGCTTCTTCCAATGCCTCTTTACTGCTTATTGTCTTTGGACCATTTTTCTTCCCAAATAACAGCCATACACCATGTTTTGATGTACCGTATTCTTCCAGCCATAAGCGAAATTCTGCCCTACTAGAAAATGTTAATATTTCATCCATCTTTTTACCTCCATCATGCTCCTACATTCATCGTACCATATCCTATAAGAAAAAGAAGCATCTTGTGCTTCTAATGTTCTTTATGAAAATAAATAGAGCTGCTGCTTAAGATTAACAGGAATAAAAATCCTGTCTGAACCCAATAAACAGTATAATCTAAAATTCCATGAATCAACACTGTCAGAATACATGCGACAATCAAAGAGAATAAACGCATATCGATTCTTCTTTGAAATAAACGCCATACCTGTTTCAGATTGCTTCCTAAATATACCGCAAATATCGCAACACCAATCACTCCATGACTTAAGAACGGATCAAGATATACACTGTGTGCATGCTGGGTTGGATGTCCATGATATAATGGATAGATATGATAATATGTTAACGGTCCTTCTCCTAACAACGGATGTGCCTGTATCCCTTTCCAAGCTGTCTGCCATATATTTGCACGTTTTAGAAAATCAGTAAAAATACTGGTACGCTGTAAGATATCCGGTTTGAGTAATAATGCGATGCCACCTGCACCAAGGGTTCCCATGGTTGTGCCAAAATATCCCATGCGCTTATTGATCAAAAACATAAATGGAATGGTAACCACAAATGGTACCCACGCTGTTCGACATCCTGTCAGATATAGCGCAAACAGATTACAAACGATTGTCACGATATAGAATACAATACGACGCATGGTTTTTACCTGCATCATCTTATAAACACAAATCAATACCAGAAATTCAATCATCATGGCATAATAATTGGCATTAAAGAAAGTTGAATTGATACGATCTTTTGGATTATCTTCCACACGAAGTTCTAAAAAGCTGTAATCCAGACGATGAATAATTCTAAAATATTCCATCAATGCCCAGGCAAAACAGAATAAGGATATGATACAACAAGCATCCAGCAATAATTCAAATAAACGCTTGTTGATGATTGTACGATAATAGAAAATAAACAACAGCAATAATAAAATACCAATTGCACAAACACCGCCTAAATAGTTGCCATTCACAAATGCAACAAGCGATGTCAGTAAACAAAAGCCTATGGCCCATTTACTGCGGGGTACTTCATTTATGATATTTTTCCACCGTTTTTTTACCAACAGATATACCAGTGTACATGCAATGGCAATCAAACAACAATAGAATGGAAGAAAAATGGAACACACAACAAACATGATGATGTATTCATCTAACGTAAAACCATCCAGTTTTCGATGTAAAAAGGCTTTTAGTCTTTCCATAACCATCCTCCGATCCTTTATTGCTCTCCCATTATACCATTATGTAAAAAAAATAACAATTTCTACAGCGCAGTCTTACAAAATTGATATAAAGGCTGTAGAAACCGTCATTTTTAGGAGTGAATTAATATCTCTTTTTAATATCCAGGGTTTCCAGAAATTCATACAAGGGAACACTTTCATCTTTTAAAGCATCCAATATGCCATATGGATCTTCGATTTTCACATGATTGACTCTCAACATCTGTATTAGATTACAAATATCTTTACGATCATGTCTGCCATTAAGAGTTGCCCCGCCAAAACCACTTGGCATAATGATCCCATTATCAATAGGATCAATATATAAAGGCAGCTTTTCATTTCCAATATAGAGTGTTAAACGATACGTATACCAAGAATATCCCAGCATGCCACTCGCATGACACATCGCATCAAATACCCCTTTTTGTATATTCTGAAACGGTATTACACGTAAAAAAGGTTCTATAGTATCGTTGCACAATATGTAGCCAATAACTTTCCATTTCTTCATCAAAGGATAGGATGGAAGGATTTTCATACTGTGTTCATCAATATCAGATATCTGACTTTCTGCGACAAACATAGGCAGCCATAAGATGACCAAAAAGATTGTAAAAAACAATATACACAGAGAAACATTAAAATGAAAGCCATATTCTTCAAGTCCAAGCAATGCTCTTGATATCAATAATCCAAATACAATGCCAAACGCTGAAATCGCTAAAATCAACATAATGATCCGTTTACGATTCCATACGATTATTTTTTGAAATCTACGTTTTTCCATTGTATCACCTGTCCTTTTTAATAACGAATTTTTATATCAAGACTTTCCAAATAATCATATATCACAATCTCTGTGTTTTCTAACGCTTCTATCATATGATAGGGATCTTCGATTTTTACCTGATTGACCTCAAAGAATTTCATAATATTGCAGATATCTTCTCTGCTCTTTAAACCATCAAAGATGAAGCCACCTCTGCCACCGGGAATAAAGATACCATTATCCATGGGGTTGATCACAACCACAATATCACGATTATCTAAATAAAGCGTCAATACATAAGTATAGTTGTGAAATCCCCATCCTGCATAGCGACGATCCACACTGAATTCTCCATAATAGATAGCAGATAAAGGGATTGTTTCCACAAACGCTGAAATATCATCTCTGCACAGGATATGCATGATCAGTTTCCATTTCATAGCGATGGGATAAGGAGGGATGACTTTGATTCGGTTTTCATCAATATCATAAATCTGTCCAACGGGCATCCATAAGGGCGTACACAAAAATATCACCATGACCACAAACAACACAATCATGAATGCCATATTCCAATGAGAATATTCTTTTGTTGTAATGGATATCGCCTGAGCACAGCTGACACCAAGCAATGTTCCACAAAAGATTTCAATCAACAGTTGTGATATGATTTTTTTCCTGTTTATATTTAATTTTTTAAACAATCGCTTGTTTTCTGACATCCAATCATTCCTCTTTCGTTTTTATCAGCTTCTAATAGCGAATCTTGATATGCAGACTTTCCAAATAATCATACATCACGATATCCGGATTTTTTAATGCGTCAATCATATAGTAAGGATCATCAATTTTTATCTGATGTATCTCAAAGAATTTCATAATATTACAAATATCTTCTCTGCTTTTATATCCACTAAATACAAAGCCGCCTCTACCCGCAGGCAACAATACTCCATTGTCCATCGGATTGATGGCAAGTTTTACCTCGTGATCTTTTTGGTAAAGTGTTAAAAGATACGTATATCGGGAATAGGCCCAGGAACCTGCATGGCGGTCCACACTAAATTTTCCACCTGTAAATGATGATAACGGCATCGTTTCTATAAATGGAAAAATATCATTTTTACATAAAACATACAGGATAATTTTCCATCTTGTGCTGATATGATATTGCGGAATAACCTTGATATTATCATCATTGATATCATACACCTGCCCTTGCGGCATCCATAAAGGTGTCCACAAAAACACGAGCATACATACAAAGATAATAATCAATAATGGCATATTTACATCTGCTTCATCCACAATGGAAACAGAAGTAATCGCCTGATGACATACAGAGCCAAGGATTACTCCCAGAAAAACTTCTGTGATTAATTGGAAAAGAATCTGTTTTCTACCTACATTTAATTTTTTAAACATCATTCTATCTTCTGACATAGCCATCATCCTTTCTAACCATATCATACCCCAATTCTGAATGAATGTATGGATATTTGCAAATGTGGTTTAATTTTCAACATCATCGGTATTCAAAAAGGACACCGCTGTAGTAAAGATTCCATGTTGATCATCCACTTCACATAAAAGTTCTCCATGATATTTCTTCGCAATGCCTTCGATATTCTGCATACCAAAACCATGAGCGAAACGATCAGGCTTGCTACTTCCCTGTACAACTTCTTTTTCTATCGTACTATTTTTCATCTTCCAGATAATTTTATCATTTAAAATGCGCATACGAAGTAAAATAAAACGTTGTTCACATTTGATACAGCTCTCATATGCATTATCCAGTAAGTTACAAAGCACGGCACAGATATCCACAGCATCCATAAAGTCATAATGAATGTCTTCACTTTCTATATTACACTGAATATTTGCTTCTTTAAATTTTGGATGATATAACTGTAACACTTTATCAATCAGCACATCCCCTGTTTTTTGATACTGCAGCAGCTCTTCACTTTTTTCATAAATCTCTTTACGATAGTGTTCAATCTTTTCATTCTCACTACCCATCTGATCCAACATATCCAAATGCTTTTTTAAATCATGCATATTCTTCATGATAAACTCATTTTCTTTTTGTATGGCTTCATATCGTTCTTTATTTCCCACCATGGTATGTGCTTTTTCCATAGCCAGTATTTCTTTTTCCTTACTGACTTCCATACAAAAACAGATACGATAAAAGGAAGATACCAACATGAACAACAACTGGGTTGCCATCAGGATGATATCCTGATCAATATATTGATGATGTGTAAAATACACAAGAATGAACAAATAGCTGATAACCGCAAATATGACAGGATATATATACATCTGATCATATCGTTTTTGGCGATGACTGCAGATTGCCAGTTGACATAAAAAAGCACTTCCCAATATAAATAAATCATCATGAAATGCATAAGAATACAAGATTTCATGTGATCCCATATACACTCCAACCAGCTGATATGCAAAGACAGCGACAAGATAAGATCCCAGTAACCATCCTGTTGTTTTTATAAAATCTTCTTCTTTTCGATAAATCAAGGATGCCACAATAATCATCACAAAACATAAGATGTGATACGCCAATGCGTTTAATAAAATACTTGATAAAAAACAAACGACATAGATAATCAAAAACTTTTGAATCCTGGTGTATAAGGAACGATATCCACTTGTCATAATTTCATGAAACTGGTATACCTGTACTAGAATTAACGCAATTTCCATACCTAATACAAGATAGTTCATAAACTTTTCTCCTGATAGGCAAACCATTTTCGATTAATTTCTTCCACTCTTCTTCTCGCAAGTGGTAATGTCTGTCCATTCTCCAACTGAATGATTTCTTTTTGTATCATTTTTATATGTTTTAAATGCACCAAAATCCCCTTATAACACTCACAAAACATGGAAGCATCCAGCTGTTCCACCCATGTCCCAAAAGATTCTTTACTGATAAATGCTTCACTTCTTGTGTGGATACAGACCTTTCTGCCATAAGATTCAATATAATAGATATCTGAGCGGCGGATCCTTTGTGAAGTCGCACCATCTCTTGCGATGATATAAGAACCATGATCATACAACGATAATACTTCATCCAGCTCACTAAATAACAATGACTTTGCGACTGGCTTCAACAAATATCTTGCGGCCTGTATCTTGTAGCCTTCCATGCTATATTTTAGATAGGAGGTAATTACCACAATAATCATATCTGGTTCATGTATTCTTAATTTCTTTGCGATATCGATTCCATTTTCATTTCCTACTTCGATATCCAGAAACAATACATCATATTTTGTTTTCGATTTTAACAGAGATGTCCCATCATGAAAGACATCAAATCGATTGATTTCCATTTCTCTACAGTCAAAATATTCTTCGACCATGCATTTTGTATCCTGTGCACAAATTGCGTCATCATCTAAAATACAGATGTTTAACATGTCTGATCCCCTCGCTTTTCTGTTTTTTCATTATACCATGTCATAGATACGTTTTGTATCAGTTTTTGTATAGATGGTTATTGATTCCATAAAAAAACAAACCATATGCCCTTTTGGGCATATGGCCTAGTTAAACTTATTCAATTCTGTTGTTTTATCAGATACCTGAATTTCCAATGCTTCCTGTTCTTTCTTCAGGTTATCTAATTCATCTTTTGCGTCACTGATTGCTTTATCAAGTGATTTTACTTTTTCCGCGTATTTTGTATTTTCTGTTTCAAATTCAGTAGAGATGCTAGAAGCAGCCTGTTGTTTTTCCTGCATATCTTTCTGTGCAGCATCTAACGCTGCTTTATTTTCCTCAGTTGGATTTGCATCATAATTTGCTTGTGCATCTGTATAAGCCTTTTCTGCTGCTGCCTGATTGTTTTTCGCAGCCTGTGCTTCCTGACTTAATGTACTTACCTGATTCAGATAATTTGATTTATTTGTATTCGCTTCATCCAATGCTTTCTGTGCTGCCGCAACTTCATTTTTCTTAGAAGCCAGCTGATCTTCTAATGCTTTTAACTCACCACTGACCTTTGCCTTTTCCGCACTGTTATCGGTGATATTCGCATCAGATTTACCATCATTTTCATTTGTTTTATCATCATCAGTTTTTGGAGTATCTGTAGTAGGCTTGTTGGTTTCTGTAACTTTTGGATCATCTTTTTTCTTATCACTATCACCAGACAAGAATTTGCCAAGTGCATATTTCACACCAAAACCACCAGCTACTAATAGCAACACAACGACAACACCAATAATAACATACGTAATTATCTTATTCATTTTCTGATCTGCTTCAGGGTTTTTATCTTTTTTTGATTTAGATTTCTTTCGTCTTGGAAGATCATCATCTTCCTCCTCTTCTTCATCCTCATCATAATCGTCATGAAGATCACTAAAAACCTGTGTATGTGAAGAATTATCCATTTCTTCTTCCTCTTCCTCATAATCAGGTTCTTCATATTCCTCTTCTTCTACTTCTTCACTTTGGAAAGTAGCTTTTGGTTTACTATCCATAATAACCAAAGTCTTATCATAAGCACTATCGCCATCAAAACCGACTCTTGTCTTGGTTAAATCATCATCGGCCTGAATATCAGGAATTCCACTTGTCTTTGGCAATGGCTGCGTATCATCTGCTTTTAAAGTTGAAAAAGCAAATGTATCTTCTGTTTTTCTTGTACTTTCAGCTTCTGCTTTTTGTTTTTTCAACTCATTGATTTTCTTTTTCAATTCGTTATCCTGACTGTACGCGTTGATCATGTCTGACAAATCATCCTGATTTGCATTGTTTCTTTCGTCTTCTTCATTCCACATAATGAATACCTCCACATCAATATATTCAAACAGCATCTGCTGTAGTCCTAATAATGGAAAGAGTGTTCATAGAAATGAACACTCATATCGAATTATCTGCATCTCAAAGGAGGAGAGAGAAAATTCGTATGTAAGTTCACATACATTACTTTCATTGGCTAGATGAAAATATGCAATCTTACACATAGATTATACCATGGAATTTTCTAATCCGTCATTTTATTTCTTAAAATTTACTTACATTTAGATTAGATTATTTCCTAATATTAGGAAATCCATCCTTTAAGGGAACTTTTACGTACATTAATCATGGCCATATTATAAATATATGGCAATGTAGACAAAAGAACATCTGCGATTAAGCAGATGTCCTGTTTACTTAAATCCTAAGCGCTGATATTGTTCATTTGGTGCATGATTCTCTTTCATTGCTTTAATCATTAATTGTTCCATATAACTTATAATACTGGTATCCTTTATTTCCCTTGTCTGACCATAATCTTCTACAATATCAAATAAATGATCTGTATTTACATATGTTGGATCTTTTACTATCGCATTATGATAAGATGGCACTCAATGCAAAGGATATGGAACATCAGGTAAGAAATGCCCGCATTCTATTTCCTGGGGAATATCTTTACACCACAAAATTTTTAACAACTATCTACATCATTTACATACTATTTGGTATGTAAATCACATATTCGGAAGAAAAATATTATTACTTAGTCCTTAAGCTCAATTACCATATATGAATATTTTGTTACACTTCATCTAGCTTTAGAACATTTGATATCAGAAAAATGTCTTTTGTCTACATCAAATTTAGATAAAAGTTAATAGTAATGTGATTAATTCAGTTGTCTAGACAAAGCCAAAGATCAGATAGAAATTTATTAGAAGTTCTTTTATTTATCAAATAAAAAAGCCATAATTCATAACGCAAAAAAAGACTATCATTTTATATAGTCTTTTCATTTACTCTGTTCACTATGATATTTCAGGAAGAAATGATGTCCCATTTTGTGGTGCTTCCACATGGAAATAATCACAAACACTTGCACCTACATCTGATAGTGTGTGTCGCAAGCCAATACTGCAAGGTGCATGGCCTTTCTTATAAATCAATAATGGTACATTTTCTCTTGTGTGTTTATTATGCCCAATCAAAGGATCATTTCCATGATCTGCCATAACCAATAAAATATCATTTTCGTTTAATTTTTCTAATATCAAGCCAATCTTTTTATCCGCAATCACCAATAAATCTTTATACCATTCCACATTCTGACTATGTCCAGCCAAATCAGTTTCTTGTACATTCGTACAAATAAAGCCATAATCCATATTTGAAAGCTCTGCGATTGTTAAATCTAATACATCACTTGTGTCAACACATGAAACAGATTTTCCTTCATCATTTGCTACGATATCCGCAACCTTGCCAAATAAAGATACGGGAATTCCTGCTTTTGTCAATATCGTTGGTACTTGTACATTCTTATCTACACCATAGCCTAAATGCAGGCACTGATATCCTTGTTCATAAGATTTAGATTTTACCGCATGAATGCCTATGTAATCACTGCCTCTTGTTTCTTCAGCAGCCAAGATATCTTCAATCGTATTTCCAGTGCCACCAAAGACGATTACGCGATTTACAGTAGCGATTTCACGTACTAAACGGGCAATTTCTAATTCTTTTTCAAATGGCATCTGATCTAAAGGTGCAGTACAGTTATATGCCATACCCAAATCTGCATCGATATTATCTGCCACTGTACAATAATGATCCACCAATAAATAGCGTAATTTTCCATTTGTCTTTATTTCTACATCATGGTTTGCTTGAAGTAAATGCTCTGCGATTTCATCTACTTTTTCCTGAAATGGAATTGCTAATGGTTTCTTAGGCTTTGTACCCATAATTTCTTGATGCCCCATAAAGGTATCAGCGCCAAAATGCATTAATTCACTTTTTCCAAAAACTGCCTGATTGGAAAAATGCATATTCTTGCTTTCTTTTCCATATGCATTCATTAACCCTAATTTTTCCAGATTGGGAAGTTTTAAATCTGGATAGGTTTTTAAAATGCTTCCAAACGTTGTGGATACTTCATCTCCTGGTCGTTGTATTTTTGCATCCTTCATTGCTCCCATACCAAAACCATCTAACACAATGACGATAAATCTTTTATTCACAATACTTCCCCCTGACTGGTATACATTCCAACAATTTTAGGTGATCCCTGATGAATTCCTTCAATCAGACAAACATTGCTTCTGGTTACGAAAATCTGAAAACGAAAAGCCATTAATACCGTATCATTTACATTGCATATTTCATTTAATCCAAAATAATAATCAATACTTTCTAATGTAGGAGGTGTAACCTCGACCTCTTTCATTTGTGTATATTTTGTACCTACAAGCGCATGTTTTACATGTGAACGGCGATAGAATCCGCCTCCATAACAATAGGCATTCCCTTCAAAGTTATGTGAAATTTCTGATACATATACCACACAAGGCTTTTCATCACATGCACGATAGGCATGTAATGGTGTAGTCCCACTTAGTCCATGTCCCGGTTCCCCACTTGTGACATGATAAGGTCCCATCTGTTTTAAAGTTTCTACAGAAGTTGTAGAAGGTGCATTGATATTTTCGATTTCAATGCCATGAGATGACAGTATCTCTTTCGCTTTATATAATGTTTCAAAATTAGGTGTAGGATGAATAGATTCTTCTTTTTCATCATATAGGAAACATGGGAAAGATGTTACTCCTCTGATTTTCACATGATCAAGTGCTTTTACTTCTTTGATTAATTCATCTAATTCATTTAGATGAAACCCAGCAGTCTGACCACTATAAATCATGTCATTTTCTCCTACAACTTTTATCAATAATTTCTGAACAATGCCTGCTTTCTTTGCACATTCATTAATATCTTTGATTTTTTCAAGAGAAAATACAGTGAAATAAGTACAATGGTAATTCACCAATGCCTGTAACATAGCTTTTGGAGGCTGAACCAAATGCCCTACATTTGAAATCGGAATATCATGCTTCATCATTACCTGTGCTTCTTTAAAATCAACCACAACTGCCCCATCATATCCTAATTCGACCAGCTTTTTTGCGATATATGGATTTCTTCCTAACTGCTTCAACATAAAATACAAATGGATATTTTGTTTTTTCGCCTCATTTAAAATCTTTTTTGCATTTTCTAACAGCATATCCATATCGATGACATAAGTATCTGGTAAAATCATGCCTGCCTGATGAAGCTGTGTAGCTGTTTCAAGTAATTCTGGGTTGGTTTCAGCTATTTTTTCAAGGAACATGCTTTCACCTTCTTCATACTTTCTGTTAATATACGAATAATTGTATCCGCCCCAGTACGATTTGGATTGATACGAATCATACGATCATCTAGTGTAGGATCTTTCGCTCTAAAAGTTCCTGAAACACGATAGAATAAAGGACACATTTCATATTTTGACTCAGCGCCTACAGGATTGCGTAATGCGCCAAGTTCTTCTGCATATTTCAATACTTCTTTTGCGATTGGTTCTTCAAATTCTACCAATAATACTTTTGATTGTGCATTGGCAAGGAAAGCATCAGCGATACCCTCCACTTCTTTCTTTACGCATAAACGTTCTACAAGCTCTTCATTTACCATAGCCTGAATTGCCAAAGAAACAGGAGCATAAACCAATCCATGCAAAACATCCAATGCTTCCCAACCCTGTGTCTGACTTCCACCAGAATAGTGCTCTTTTACCAAAATATCAATATATGCTTTTTTTCCTACAATACAGCCAATTCCTTCTGGCCCTAATAGTTTAAATGTAGAGAAACATGCTAGATCTGCACCACATTGACTTCCTATTTTTTTCACTTTCATAACGGCATAATTATCATCTGTCACAATGGGAATATCTTTGCACCCTTTAATTGTTTGTACAACTTCTTCCATATTATATCGATCATCCATACTCTGGCGTGTGTATTGTACAAGTGCTCCTTTGATTTCAGGATGTTCTTTCATGACTTTTTTTATATCCTCTAAATCATTAAAATCAGCTTCTATTGTTTGAAGTCCTAACATAGAAATTGTTGTAGTGGTTGTGGAATATACAGGTGCTTTATGAATCAATAAAGTATCATTTGCATGCATTGTGGAAAACAACGCATAACGAATCGCTCCTGTGCCAGAACCTCTTACTAGAATTGCTGCTTCTGCGCCAAAGAAATTGGCAATCGCTTTTTCAGCTTTCAGCGTCGTTTGGGGTTTATTAATGCCTGGCACAACCCCTAAATCTCCGCGTGTCAGGATTTCACTGCCTTTAAATTCTTTTGTAATACAATCTATCATACGAAACTGAAATTGCATTGCTTCTTCCAGTGTAATGCTTTGTAATGGGTAAGTCTGTATCATCATGTATGACCTCCTTTCCTTTTCGTTAATCATACATATCTAAATTACTAAAATATCTTTGTACCATTTTCAATGGCTCACTTTTTATCATTTCTGCACATGTAACCATGCAGTTTATTTTTTCCAGTTTTGACTCACAGATTAGTAAATATCCTGTAGAAAGGGCACTTGATGGAACACAGATTGCTGTTGCATTTACCATATTGACAACTCTTAATAAACCTTTTCCTGATTTTCTTTGTGATGCTTTGCAATCATCACCAAAGCTGCCAAAGATACTATCGCCTAAACCTTCATAATCAATCGGACCTTCTTTAGATATCAGAAAATCACACTGCTTTAATGTTTTCTTCAAAAAACGGATAAGCTCCATTCGCTCATTGAATATATCTGGAAATGCGATTTTCTCAACATCAAATGGATATGATTCATTATCCAATGTGGATATATAAACGGTCTTTGGCATCTGAAAACATATAGGCATAATCACATCTATTGCTGCTTTTAATTCTGGATATGTTCTACACATAAAGCCAAGTGATGGTGTAAATTCTATTCCATCTGTGGATACTTTTTTAAATTTTTGCATATATGTTTCTTCAAACAAATTTGATATCATGCCATATAAATTTAATGACATAGCCGGAGCTAAAACAGAACCGCCGCCATCCGTACCGATTCCTAAATCATTTAGATAACAGAATACATTTACAGCTGTTCCACTGCTGCTGCCACTCATAATATTTCCAGTAACAGGATGCTTGATATTGATATCAACAGCTCTGCCACCCCATGCATGCGCATCATATGTATGTAAAACGTAATTGCCCTGGTCAATAAAACGTTTCACAAAATCTAATGGTATCTGTTCAACATCTTTTACACCAATATAATTTTTATCAACTGCCTGTTCCAACACTACCCGATTAACAGAATGATATGGATTTTTTCTGGCAACTTCTATTCTTTTTTCTTGATAAGTCATCATTCCATAATTCTTTTTGGATTATTTACTAACATATCTGTGATAAATGATTCACTTATGGCAGCTTTTCGTGCAGCAGGTAAAAAGCTTTCAAACAGATAGGCATATCCAATACCGCCTTTAAACGCTAAATGCGATTTTCTTGTTAAATCTTCTGATAATACAACTTGAGATGTATAACCAGTTTTCTCTAGTTCTAACAGATGTGCAATACGTTTTTCATCTGGTAAATAATTGTTTTTTCCAATGGTATCAAAACCAATGGTAACGCCTGTTTTCAACACTTCCTTGATATAGTTGATATCCTCGCATAAATCTACATGTCCAATCACAATTCTGTGTGGATCAACGCCATGACTCACAAGATATTTAGCCTGCTCCAGCGCTAATGTAGATAATGTTGTATGTGTATATATTGGTCGATTAGTTTTTTTATGTGCAATAATGGCTGCATCAAATAATCTGCGTTCACTATCTTTCCATTCATTTTTACTAGTACCAATTTCTCCGATCATCATCGCTTTTACATTGGTTCCTTCGATTCCGTTTTCGATTTCATCTATCATGATAGAAGCCAGTTCTTCTGTGGTCTTATTAAGATATTCCTCTGGTATAAATGGCTCTTTATACCAGCCTGTTGACTTTAATATCTGGATTCCAGTTTCTTTTTC
The DNA here is from genome assembly GCA_014337235.1 of [Eubacterium] hominis. GTDB lineage: Bacteria > Bacillota_I > Bacilli_A > Erysipelotrichales > Erysipelotrichaceae > Hoskinsella > Hoskinsella hominis. The sequence continues at coordinate 488,285 of CP060636.1, forward strand.
AATACGCTGGATATAATCAATATCCCTACCCATACCGATATTACTGACTTCCACAATATTTCTTACACCATAGTGATATAACTTTTTTAATTCTTTTACTGTTTCTTCATAACAATCCAAATGGCAGTCTTCATCTTTTTTTACACCAGATAAGTCAATTGTCATATGCTCATGCATATAAGTATAGCCATCTATAAGTTTCATCATATACTCCTTATGCTGCCAAAGTAATTAATTGACACAGCATTAATACATTTAATAGAATTCCATAAAGTATACAAGCGACTGGTCCGATTGCAAGTTCTACAATTGGTTTTTTGGAAACACGATTCAGTAACAAACAGCCAATAACAAATAAAGCACCAATACCTGATAAACCAAATGCAGCAGACATTGCTTCTGCGGCAGTCACACCACCAACTAATAAAGCTACTTCCAACACTTTATTCATAGATGTACGAATATGTTCTCCCATATCTTTTACACCTGGGAATTTATCCATACCTTTTGCGAATACGTTAATCAATAATAATTCAATGACCATAATCGCTGCACCTAACACAAGTGCAATGATTGGATTTTTCACAAACATTAAGCCAATTGCGAATACAAATGTACATCCTGCAGGAGCATATACGCCTGTAACGATAGCCGTTGTAAATACCAATGGAATAAAACCGATAGCTCTTGCGAAAGCGGCAAGTGCTGCTTCTGAATATGCTCCATTACTTGCTAAAGCTAGAGAAATAGGGTCACCACCAATAATCAGCATACTTGTTCCACAAGCAATCAATCCACCCATTATCGCAAGTAAGAACCAATTCTTTCTGATTTTAGAAACTTTCTCAGAGAACACACTTACTAAATCAGAATTTGCACTGCTGTTATCCCCTTTTACAGTTGCGGCAAAGATTAACATTACAACTGTTCCAGCCAACATTGCCATACCTTCTCCATTTAATGTTAACGTTGCATCACCAATTGCAAACGTACCAAATTTTTTAACAAGGAAGAATGTTAAGACAGTGATAATACCTGTGATCACACCTTTTTTAAAGCCATGCTGATATCCAACTGCTAAAGATGGGAAGATTGCGAAAGCAACCATAACATAAGCAGATACACTTCCTAAAGCATTTAAGAAATTGTAAGGCAAATATGAGAATAATTTAACAACAAAATCAAGACCAAGTACTAGTAACACTCCATATAAAGCCCCGATAACACCAGCAGCAATCGTACCAATCTTACTATCAGGACACCATGTCCCAATGATATCTGTTGTTAATAATACACAGTGAATTAAAATAATAGTAGCTGCAATTGATGTAGGAATACCAAATCCAATTACCAATCCAAAACTGATAGCAAATGACATTGCCGCAAGTTCTTTTCTACTAATACTTCCTTCATAATACTGTGGTACAATTGGTCTGAAACCATCATTAAATACTGCAATACCTTTATTCGCCAGAATGGAAGCTAAAGCTCCAATAGCCGCAATTACTATATATTCCATTTAATTAAGCCTCCTCTTTTTCAGCCAACGCTTTCAATAAAACAGGTAATACCTGTGTAGCATGCTGTGCTGTAAATCCAAAAGCAATTTTACCTGAAGCAACCGCTGCCTGAATTTCATTATCACTGCTGATTTTTCCTGGCATACTGATGGTCTGACATTTATCTTTTCCTAGTAGTGCGATTGCCATGGCAAGCGCTCCTCCACCACCAGTGTTACAAGCACCTACATAATAATCGTATTTCCCCATTTTGATTAGATTTACTGCATCTAAATCATTTTTAATCGCAAGCTCTACGTTTCCCTTGAAATAATCATTGATAAAATCGTGAATTTCCTGTTTGTTAATTTGTCCTCCAACTACTATTTTCATCATCATTTCCTCCTATCGTATTTTTTATTGATGAAGATTGCATAAATGCATCATTAAGAATCTTTTTTCTCCCTCTGGAAATTTACATGGTGCCATTTCTTCAATCGTTATGAATGTTTGCTCGGCTAAGTCATAACATGGAGATTTTAAAACATCATTCCATATAGCTTCATCCAATTGCTCAACTTCATCTTGATTTATAATCCTTTGTGTAGCCATAGCAAGATGAGTAGTAAACATTTCCATTCCACTTTCTTTTTCTGAAAATGAAGGTTCCAAAAGATCAATTACCTGTTTTACATAATCGCTTACTTCTTGTGATATGACAGAAGCCTGTTGTAAAATGTCCATTCTTTCCTTTAGCATATGTGCCCTCCTTTTTTATTGTACATTTTTTTGTATATTGATTGGTTAGACAAGGACTTGCATCATGCAAATCCTCAATATACATTTTTATGTATTTTCTTTACACCTATAATTTAACATCATTCCCAAGGTATGTCAACCAAAATTTTGTATATTCACAAAATTAAATTAATAACTCGGTGTAATCTTCCCATCAAGTACCAATTTTTGATTAGATAAGACTGTCTTTATATCAATCATATCATTCAATAACATTGCCATTTCTTTCTTATTACTATCCACAACCAATACAGCTTCAGTATCTGCAGTATCATTTAATTGAACAGGCTGATAATTGATAGATACCAGTTTATCCGTTACCTCATCCTCATTCCATATCGCAGCATCCACTTCTCCATTTAAAGTTTTTTCCAATATCTGATTATATGCTAAAGGCACAAAAGTAACTTTTTTTCCTTCACAAATACGCATTGTTAATTGCGATTGGTCAATTGAATCCTTATCAATGCCCACACGCATCCCATCTTCAATTGCTTTTTTAGAAGCATCATGAAAAACTGTAATATGATGAGAAAGATAAGAATATTCACCAAATGATTTCACAATCTGAATATCCATTTTTTTCTTTTGCATTTCCAAAGCCGCAAATTTAGAAATTATTGCGAAATCATAACGATCAGATAACAACATACTGATTCTATTTTGAGCTCCTCGCATATAAGCCATGGATACCGGCATTCCATATTGATTTTCCATCGCTACAATAATGCCCGTCGCAAAGCCTTCATAACGTTTTGAATATGGCAGTGGCATAACGCCAACAATGGATGTGATTCCCGCAAATTCTAAAAGTATTCGCATATCTTTATGTTTTAAAAAAGTACCTAAATGACCTCTTGACTCCAAGCGGATAGCACCTTGACTTTGTAGCATTTTAATGGAATTTTGAATGGTACCTCTTGCAAGATCAATTTTATCATTCAACTCAGTAACTGTAGGTATTTTTTCCCCTTCTTTTAAACCTAAAAACAGTTTCGCAAGTGCCATTGTGGATAATCCATTTTTACTATATAACATTTCTTTATATTTCATATCATCCCTCCATCATTCTCACCTACATTATAATATACAAATTATTGTATGAAAAGAATTTTTATTATTTTTCATAAGAGAGAATCTAAACATTACTTTTTTTGTCGAAAAAAGTCAAAAATCCATGATATTTATGTAAGCCATTTCATAATCCCATGATATAATACTAGTACAGGTAAAAATGTACAGCAATATAGCGTTTAAGAAAAGAGGATTTTGTATGGAAAAAAACATAAGTGTGGAACTTGGATGCGAGCACATCCGCGTCGCTTGTGTTGGCATAAATGGCAAGATATATCAGATACTTAGCAGACCGACACAGATACATGAAGGAAAAGAAGGATTAGCAAAACAAATCATCTCCATGATTCATGCATTAGATGATGCATCAGAATGTAAACACATTGGCATTGGCGTACCAGGACCAGTAGACACAAAGAAAGGAATCATTCGTTTATGTAATCATTTCCCTGAATTAGAGAATTATGCAATTGTCGAACGTATCCAACAGGAGATACCTCTACCATGTACTCTGGTAAATGATGTCAATGCCGCTGCTTTGGGAGAAGCATATTTCGGTGCTGGCAAGAATCATGAATCCATCTATTATATATCTCTTTCCACAGGAATTGGTGGAGCTTATATTTATCATCATCGTATTATTTCCGGAAACAATGGATATGCTGGTGAAATCGGCAATATGATTGTGGATCAGAATCGTGATAAAATCAATAAACTGAATGTTGGTGCGATTGAAAATGAAGCAAGTGGACATGCGATTACACGGGAAGGGCAATATGTTTTTGGAGAAGATATGATACATAATGCTGGTGATGTATTTGAACAGGTAAGAAAAAAAGACCCTGTGGCCATCCAGCTATGTGAAGATGTCAGTAAGGATCTTGCGGTTATGTTATCTACGATTGCTTTGGTATTAGACCCACAGGTGTTTATCTTTGGAGGGGGCTGTATGAAAAGTGATGATGTATTTTTTCCTTTGATGGAAGAACATTTCCGTTCTTTGATTTATGATGATATGCAGGATATTCAATTAGTAAAAGAAGAACTGGAAGACCCTGAATTATTAGGGCTTGCCATGTGTGCGAGTGATAATGAAAAGAAGGCATAAGTTGCCTTCTTATTTTTTATGCATGTTTTACACGATCGTGTTCTTCTGCACGTTTTGCGTCATTAAAACGATCAACTGTGCCTACCAGATAACCTGTGATTCTTCTGATCTTTTCAAATCCTTCCGGCTGTAAGTGATATCCTAAACCAACTTCTTCACCATCAAATTCTAAATCGATAGAATCAATTTCCTTACGTGGATTGTTTTTACGTACATAGGCAATATAAGCCTTTGCAATCTGTTCACTGATTTCTTCATTTGAATGAATCGTGATACCTTCTACTACCTTTTCAAATTTCATAACATTCACCTTCCATATATTCATTATAGAAATTAGATGATTGCTTTGCAACTACAATGCCCTATTCCCCATTTCCTACAATCTTCATTCGATTAAACGGGAAGAATACATAAACATCTTTGCCAACGATATTCTCGCCTTTAAATGGTCCCACCATACGAGAATCTGTCGAATTCACACGATTATCTCCCATGAGGAAATATTCATCTTCACCAAGAATTACTTCATCAAAATCCGCTGTAAAATTATCTCCGCGTTCACGAATCTTATTTGCATAATCGCTATCCAAGTATGGCTCATCAATTGGTTTTCCATTGACATAAACCACATCATCTTTCGCATATATACGATCTCCTGGTAATCCAATCACTCGTTTTACCCAGTCCTCTTTCACCTTATCGTTATATACAACCACAACATCATATCGATCAACACCAAACATTTTACGAGATATTATATTCATAATTCCGATATCATCATCTTCCAGGGTAGGATACATACTACGCCCATCCACACGAACTGGTCTAATCAAGTAGGTTGTAATCAAAAATATAGCGATAAAACAAATCACAAAGGTTTTTATCAAATCGAATAATTCATATTTCCACCCGCTTTTTGGGGATTCCTCGGGTTGCTTATCATCTGGTTGTGTATCCGTATGATACTGTAATTCTGTATAGCTGTCGTCTTCCATAAAGCCACTCCTTTTACCAATGGCTTTATTATATCACTGAACATTCCAAATAGAAACAAAAGAAACCGTAAGAAATTCTGTTTTTTTAAAGATTTTTTCATATGATATATAAAAACCCTGTCCTGTGAAATTAAACAGGTTCTTTTCTATGATTCTAATTCACTATTTCCAACATTTTCATCTCATTAATATTCCTATCGGATGCATGTTTTTCCCCTGTACGTTCAATATCATCATGTAACATATTGAAAATCAGTATATAATCATGGAATCTTTGTAATCTTTATATTTCCTTCAAACTATCATGACGAATTTATGATATACTTAAATTAAGCAGAATCTATAAAATCTGAAGGGAGAAGCTTATGTATCAAGATGAGTTGTTTCAAAATTATAAAAACATCTTAAATGCTATTACAAATCCCATCATTATCCTTGATTTAGAGAAAAGAATCAAGTTTGTGAATACAAGTGCACTGAATATCATGCCAAAGGATGCCGGAAATGTGATTGGTAAGAAGTGTTCTTGTATGAATACTCCATATTGTAATACAAAGGACTGTTGTGTGGAACGTTTTTTAAGGGGAGAAGCCGGCATGGTCCAAAAAGGACCTGGAAAAATCGCAAATCGTGTTTCTCTTTCAGAATTAAAAAATGATAAAGGAGAGCGCATTGGCTATATTTCTGTATCGACTGATGTTCATGAGCTGATGGAAACACAGCGAGAATTAATGATCAATGAAGAGCGTTATCAAATTGCCTTAAAACAATCGCAGAGTATCTTATGGCAATATGATCCTTATGCCAAAACCATTACACGTATTGATTCAGGTAATCAACATACCTCAAAAATTCTTCATAATATTCATCGTGTAGAAAATTTTCCTGATGTTCTATGGGAAAAAGGAATGATGGATAAAGATTCCTTAGCAGAAGCGAAAAAGACATGTGAAGATATTTTAAATGGGAAAAAAGAATGTGAATGTGTTTTACATCTATTTGATGAGCATCATGATTCTCACTGGTTTCATATTTTTAGTACGTCGATTTTTGATAAAGATGGCACTGTATTAGAAGCGATTGGTATTAGTAAGGATATTACTGATTTGAAGCAGCTGGAATTAGAGTATCATAATGAAAAAGAATATCGTGATATCATTTCTTCAGATTTTGTCAGTGTATTTGAAGTCGATTTGACCGCAGATAAAATGTTAAATGTCAATAAACGCTGGATGGAAGAAATGAATTTAAAAGAAGATGCGACCTATGATGATTTGACACAACGCATTGTAGAATATATGCATCCGGATTATAGTTATATTAAAGCGATGAAAACCAGAGAAAATATGCTGGAATGTTTTTCACATAATCAAAAAGAACTTGTTTGTGAATATCGTAAATTAGTCAATGGAGAATATCGTTGGATTCATAGTGTGACCCGTATGTATCAACATAAATCCAGTGGACATGTCATCGCATGTACAGCAATGAAAGATATTGAAGATGAAAAACGAAAAGAAGCTCAATGGCGATATAAAGCCGAACGTGATTTATTGACTGGTGTATATAATCACTCCACCATTGTTTCTATGATCAATGCGAAACTAAAAGCTGCACCTGAAGTAAAACATGCGTTTATTATCATGGACCTGGATAATTTCAAGGATATCAATGATTTATATGGACATATGTATGGCGATCTTGTGTTAAAGAATGTATCTGCGCAATTATGTGAATGCTTCAAAGAGCACAGTATTATCGGGCGTATTGGTGGAGATGAATTTGTGGTCTTTTTATCTGATCTGCATGATCAGATTTCTGTGATATCACAATGTGAAAAATTCTGTGATGATTTGTCCTCCTCTACATATACCTATTTGAAAAATGCCCATATTTCTGTATCTATCGGACTGGCATTCTATGATAAAAATCAATTATGTTTTGATGATCTATATCACAAAGCGGATATCGCCATGTATTATGGTAAATATAATGGAAAGAACCAGTGTAGTGTTTATCAAAACGGCATGTTTGACTATACGCAAAGCAATCCTGTAGATCTTTCTCCCGACGTGAGTGGGCCTTTAGAAGGCAACATACGTGAATTTATATTCCGTACGCTATTCACCTCATCCTCTACTGATTTTACACATAAACTAGATGAAGTCTTACGCCTGACTGGCCACTTTTTCCAGTTACATCATGCGGTGATTTTATCTTATGATAATCAAATGGAAGAGATATCTGTTTTAAATGAATGGAAAGATTCTAGTATGGGACATGAGAAAATGAAATATCATGTTTCCTTGATGAAAGAATGTTTATCAACCTATCCTGATATTAGTGAACATGCGGTATTTATCTATGAAAATAAAAATAATACACCGTTTGAAAAAGCGATATTGGCTTCCGTACATGCGAAAGCCATAACCGCGATGTCCATGGCTTTGGATGAAGTAAATTCTGTCATGGTTATCTTTTGTGATAATCTTCGTGCACGAAGTTTTACACGCCAACAGCGTAATGATCTTCAGACCATCATGGAAATCATTGAGATATTCTTACAGAATCAAGCGCAGAAAACCCGACAGAATGAACAGTTGAATATGATGATGTATTTATTAAATCATATTGGCAGTGCAATCTATATCATTGATCCTGCTACGTATCATCTTATCTATTTTAATGAAGATACCAAACGGCTATTTCCATATGCGGAATATGGTTCTATCTGTCATAAATGTTTTCGTGGCAGTGAACATCCATGCGAGGACTGCCCAGTTAAATTATTAGAACATCGTGATCAAAACGATCGCAAGGTCGTAGATATTTATAATAGTGTTGTACATCAATGGGTACGCACCACTGCTTCTTATATCGACTGGCCGGATGGTCATCTTTATATCCTGTTATCTTGTACAGATATTACTGATTATATGCAATAAAGAGGAAGATCACATGCTTCCTCTTTCTTTATGTTATTCCATTTTGAAATCTTTTCTTTCTATTAAAATAGTATGAAACTTGGTTTTATAATTTTTAGTCTGTGTCATGCTTGTGAGTATATCATCTACTGGTTGATAAGAATCCGCTAATGAATGGTAGGTATAAGGATATTGGAACCAGCTGTCCTGGTAAATGATATTTGTGGCAAATTCCATCATTTGATCATCAGATATATCATGAATAGAATACACATATCCACGATGATGCTTTCCTTTCGCAAAGTTAATATCAAACGACTGGGATGATTCTTTTCTTCCATATGTTGTATCGCCTTGATCATACAAGAATGCGACCTCTTTATCCAGCATTACACCATTTTCTCTACTGGTATTCCATACAGGAATAATACTACAGTTTCCATTAAAATCTACTTTATCAAAGTTGATCCACATCAGATGATATAAATTTCCATCCTGATCAACCCCTACATATTCTTCTGTTTGTGGAAAATCTTGATTCTGATTTTCTTCATAAACACGGAAAGCTTTTACTTCTGATAATGCTTCTACTGCATCATCGCTTAAATCTTTACTAACCTGTTTTGACAAGCCTTTTTGAACCAGTGCATCTCGTTTTTCACCTGTACTTATTTTCCACACCTCATAATCACTTGTTAGATTTCTATGTACAAGATAGCTAGAAGTCATAATGATGGCGATGATCACGACGATATAGGTTGCAGCTGCTGGTATAACAGGCACAAAGCAGCATGTAAATTCTTTATTTTTCACATGTTCTTTCACAATGGAATGTATGCGATAGATCTGTACAAGAATGACAACCAATAAGATGATTCCAAAGTATATCAGCGAAGTTGGTACTACTATTGTAAAATACATAAGTCCAATATAAGCAAGATATTCCTTATAGATACTTTTACATTGTATTATGCTTTTCCCACCATATGCCAGATTTAAATCCTGCATACCTTTTCCATATTGATATAATAATACCAGCATACAGATTGGCTTCACTACACTGATAGAGGATAAACCTATCCATGGTGTTGCTCTTATGATTTCCACAAAGGTAAAAATCACAAGTATACAGGAAGTCAAAACAAATGATTTTCGCAGGGCTTCATTTTCTTTACGCAAAATATAACAGCCATACCACATCAACAGCGCAGATATTCCAGTTGTAAAATCTGTCAGATAAGAAATTTCTAAATGGATAAAACTGAATAGAAATCCTACAAACATGATATTTGAAACAGTGGAAAACCGATAACTTTTCGCTTTCATTTCATCACCCTCTATCTCTACTTTCAGTATATCATAAAAGCATAAGAAAAAGGCAGAATATCAATCATATCCTGCCTGATTTTTTTATCCTCCGTATACTTTAATACGGTTGATTGCTTTCGCAAGTGCAACTTCTGCACGTTTGATATTGGTACGGTTGTCACGTTTCGCAAGGCGTGCTTCTGCACGTTCTTTCGCACGTTTTGCTCGTTCAATATCGATTTCTTCCCGACCTTCAATTGCGTCTGTTAATATGCGCATTTCATTATCTTTGAACTGCATCATACCACCAGCCATCGCATAATCATGATAGTCGCCTTTTTCTTTTAAGGAGCACTTACATGTTTCTAACATGGCAACCAAAGGAATATGGTTAGGAAGAATGGTGATATCACCTTCCACGGTACGTAAATGAACAGCTTCCACTTCGCCTTCTTTATATAGACCAAGAGGAGTGATGATTTTCACTTTGATCATAGATTAACCTTCGTTCAAAGTTTTAGCTTTTTCCACAGCCTGTTCGATGGTTGAAACGAACATAAATGCTGCTTCTGGAAGATCATCATATTTACCTTCCAACAGTTCCTTGAAGCTTCTGACTGTATCTTCACGGGATACATAGCATCCTGGAATACCTGAGAATACTTCCGCAACGTGGAAAGGTTGAGATAAGAAGTTACGTACACGACGTGCACGGTTTACAATAATCTTATCTTCTTCACTTAATTCATCCATACCTAAGATGGCGATGATATCCTGTAATTCTTTATAACGCTGTAGAATTTGTTGTACACCACGAGCTACTTCATAGTGTTCTTCTCCTACAACAAGTGGATCAAGAATACGAGAGCTTGATTCCAGAGGATCAACGGCTGGATAGATACCTAATGCCGCAATATCACGGTCCAATACAGTTTTCGCATCCAGATGCGTAAATGCAGTCGCTGGCGCAGGGTCTGTCAAGTCATCGGCAGGCACATAGATTGCCTGTACAGATGTAATAGATCCATTCTTTGTGGAAGTGATACGTTCCTGTAACTGTCCCATTTCTGTCGCAAGGGTTGGCTGATAACCAACGGCACTTGGCATACGCCCAAGCAGAGCACTAACTTCAGAACCTGCCTGTGTGAAACGGAAGATGTTATCGATAAACAGCAATACATCCTGATGATCATGATCACGGAAGTATTCTGCCATGGTAAGTCCTGTTAAACCTACACGCATTCTGGCACCTGGAGATTCATTCATCTGTCCATATACCAATACGGTTTTGTCAAGGACACCGCTGTCCTTCATTTCATGATACATGTCATTACCTTCACGTGTACGTTCTCCTACACCAGTAACAACAGACATACCACCATGTTCTTTTGCGATATTGTGGATAAGCTCCTGAATCAATACGGTTTTACCTACACCGGCACCACCAAACAGACCGATTTTACCACCTTTTGAATATGGACACAACAAGTCGATAACCTTAATACCGGTTTCCAGCATTTCTGCGCTGGTCTGTTGTTCATCAAAAGTAGGTGCTTTACGATGAATTGGCCATTTTTCATTTGTGGCTGTTTCACCTAATCCATCAATTTCACGTCCTAATACATTGTACATTCTACCCAGTACTTCTTTCCCTACAGGGACACTGATTGGTGCGCCTGTATCAATGGCATCCATACCACGTACCAAGCCATCGGTACTTCCCATGGCGATACAACGTACACGGTCATCCCCAATATCCTGGCTGACCTCAACGATTAAAGACTCTTTATCTTTCATAGGAATCTCGATCGCAGTCAATAAGTCTGGCAGTTCTCCATTTTCAAAGACAATGTCAACGACCGGACCAATGACCTGAACGATTTTTCCGATATTTTTACTCATTCGCTACACTCCTTCCAGGGCATTGACAGCACCAACAATTTCGGTAATTTCCTGGGTGATGCTTGCCTGTCTTGCCTGATTGAATTCCAATTCCAGGGTTTCTTTGATTTCATCCGCATTATCTGTCGCACTTTCCATCGCCATACGACGGCTTGCCTGCTCACTGGTTTTTGTTTCTAAGAAATAACTGTACAATAATGATCTGACATACATTGGTACTAATGTATCCAAAATCTTATCTCCAGCTGGTTCAAATTCAGTTAAGGCATTTCCTGAATGTTCACGATCATCTTTTTCCACAGGCAGCAAGGTTACTAGCTGTGGCTCAAAGGATACAGAATTAATAAATTTTGTGTACAGAATACGGATTTCAGATATTTCTTTTTTGCGATATAAATCAAGTGCCATATCCGCAATTTCCACCAGTTCACTGTAACATTCATCTTCCAGATCTAGTTCTTCACGAATCACATGATATCCTTTATTGTGAATCCATCCGGCTCCACGAAGCCCGATCATTACGATATCATCATCTTTACTGACAGTATTTTGAAGCATACGATAAATATTTGCATTATATCCACCACATAATCCCATATCACTGGTAAATACGATGGTAAATGCTTTCTTCGCATCATTTTTCTGTAAGTATGGATGCATGCTGTTTTCAATAGAAGATAAGATTTCCTGCACTGTTTCTTTTAGATAATAGGCATATTCTCTGTTTTCTTCCATGAACTGTTTCTGTTTTTTCAGTTTACTGCTGGCAACCAACTGCATGGCTTTGGTAATTTTTCTTGTAGAGTCTACAGAACGGATACGAGCCTTGATCTCTAATTTACCTGCTGCCATAGACTATCCTTCAATTAAATTCTTGAATTCTGTCGCAAACGCTGTCAACGCCTCTTTGATAGATGCTTCCAGTTCACTGTCTAAAGCCTGCTTTTCATTGATTGCGGCAATGATATCTGCATGCTCTCTTTCCATGTATTTCAACATTTCTTTTTCGTAAACTTTCACATCTTCTACTTTGACAGGTTTCAGGAATTTATGTTTTGCGGCAAATAAAGATAATACCTGATGAGCGACTGGCATTGGATCATACTGATTCTGGATCAGCAGTGTTGTTAAACGTTCTCCATGCGCCAATGTTTCGGTTGTTGTCGCATCCAGATCACTACCGAATTTCGCAAATGCCTGCATTTCACGATACTGTGCAAGCTCCAGTTTTAAGCTTCCACTAACCTGTTTCATTGCTTTGATCTGTGCGGCACTACCAACACGGGATACAGATAAACCACTGTCTACCGCTGGTCTTACACCACTGTTGAACAGCTCTGTCTGTAAGAAAATCTGTCCATCGGTGATAGAAATAACATTGGTAGGAATATATGCTGCGATATCTCCGGCCTGTGTTTCGATGATAGGAAGTGCAGTTAAACTTCCTGCACCTAATTCATCATTTAATTTTGCGGCACGCTCTAATAAACGAGAATGCAGATAGAATACATCACCAGGATATGCTTCACGTCCAGGTGGACGTTTCAACAATAAGGACATGGTACGATAAGCAACCGCATGTTTACTCAAGTCATCATATACGATCAATACATCGTCCCCATTTTCCATCCATTCTTCACCAATCGCACAACCTGCATATGGTGCAATATATTGTAATGGAGCTGGTTCACTGGCAGTTGAAGATACAATGGTTGTATATTCCATAGCGCCATGACTTCTTAATTTTTCTACAATTTGCGCAACGGTACTTGCTTTTTGTCCGATTGCGACATAAATACATTTTACGTTTTGACCCTTCTGATTGATAATAGTATCGATGGCGATTGCCGTCTTACCTGTCTGACGATCTCCAATGATCAACTCTCGCTGACCTTTACCAATAGGAATCATAGAGTCAATGACTTTTAATCCGGTCTGGATTGGCTGGTGTACACTTTTTCTTGTCATAACACCTGGAGCTACACGCTCTACTGGGCGGAATTTATCTGATACGATAGGTGCACCACCATCAATTGCCTGTCCCAATGCGTTGACAACACGACCTAGCATGCCATCCCCAACTGGTACTTCGACAATTTTACCAGTACGTTTTACTTCGTCACCTTCTTTAATGGAAGCATCATCTCCCATTAATACGGCACCGACATGTTCTTCTTCAAGGTTTAATACCATTCCATAGACATCACCTGGAAATAACAGCAGCTCTCCAGCCATTGCATTTGCCAAGCCATGAACAAGGGCAATACCATCACCGATCGTGATAACGGTTCCTGTTTCACCAGTTTCCAGTTCATCATCATAGCGTCGGATCTGTTCTTTGATCAGTTTGCTTATTTCTTCTGGTCTTAAGCTCACCACATTCACCTCACTTGTTTGCTTCAGATGCAACGACTTTCTTCAAACGTTCCAGTTTGTTTTTCGCTGTATTGTCGATGATCTGATCATTGATTTTGATACGGATACCTGCCATCAAGTCTTCATCTACTCGTAAGACAAGCTCCACTTTTTGATTTAGTTTATTCATTAATGCTACTTTCAGTTTCGCAATCTGTTCATCATTCAATGCAGTTGCGCTATTCACATAAACTACTTGAATGTGGTTTTCCACATTGTAGCATTTCACAAATTCTTTTGTGATATCCGGCAGAATACGGAAACGGTTTTTATCTACTAAAATCTTTAAAAAATTTAACAGCATGTGTTCGATACTGTCTTTATAGATTGTTTCCAGCAGCTGCTTCTTTTCTTCCTTGTGAATTTTTGGATGGTTCATCACACTTACAAATTTTGTATCTGATGCCATCGTACTTTTCACAAGCAATAATTGTTCTTTATAAATATCCAGCTTGTTTTCTTCCTTTGCGATTTCAAACAACGCATCACAATAGCTTTTTGCTGCTATGCCTGCCATGTATCATCACCTGCATGTTCAATAAAGTCATCCACATAACGCTGCTGATCTTTTTCATCCAGTTCCTTCTTGATGATTTTTTCCGCAGCTTCAAATGCAACATCCGTAATCGTCTGTTTCATTTCTTTCTGTGCCTGAACTTTTTCGCGTTCAATATCCGCTAATGCTTTCTGCTTGAGGTTTTCCGCTTCCTCGCGTGCTTTCGCTAACACTTCTTTACGCTCTTCATTGGCATTCTTTGCTGCCCCTTCTAAAATTGCGTGTGCTTCACCTCTCGCACTTGCAAGCTGAGTTTCATATTGAACTTTATATTCTTCTCCATCTTTACGTGCCTGTTCACCTGCGGCAATATCGTCCGCAATTGCTTTATGACGTGCATCAAAATAATCCAGAATGACATCCCAGAAAAAATGCTTTGCCACCAAACAGATGATCAGTGTAGAAATACAAACAAGAATTACATCCACCAGGTCTAATCGCAGGTAATTTGTTATATCAATATTCATGTTCCAAAACTACCTCCTTGTATCAATAATTCTTATCCTTTCATGAAGATCAAAATCAATGCGATTACTAATGCGTAAATACCAGTTGTTTCGGCCATGGCGATACCAAGAACCATGATACTACGGATTTTACCAGCTGCATCTGGATTTCTGCTGACACCTTCAGCACCCTTACTAGCCGCAATACCCTGTCCAATACCAGGACCTAAACCAGCGATCATTGCGATACCAGCACCTAATAAAGCCATACCTTGTACAAAATATTCGTTCATTTTTCATTTCCTCCTAGATTGTTATGTACGTAATTGTTAATCTTCACTTGGATATGCATCCGACAAGAAGAAGCTTGCCAGTGTGAAGAAGATATAGGTCTGAATAAGACCTGAAAAGATATCGAAATATGCATGCAGGAATGGTGTTAACGCATATCCTAACACACCTGCAGGCATCATACCTCTCATTAAGGAATAAACCATTCCTACAATGATGGTACCTGCCAGCATATTTCCAAACAGACGCAGAGATAATGAAACAGGAAGTGCCAAATCACCTAATACATTTAATGGCAGAAACAGGAAGAATGGATCGCACAGACCCTGAATCTTTCCTTTGATTCCCTGTTGTCTGATCTCTGTGTAGCGTACGAGCAAAAACATCATGACCGCAAGTGTCGCATTCACACTTAAATTGCTCGTTGGTGGCTGTAGCCCAATCAATCCTAAAAGGTTGCTTGGAGCCATCATAAATATCAGTGTACCAAAGAAAGGCAAAAACGTTCTTGTCCGCTCCTTCAGGTTATCACCGATAATACTGATTCCAAGATTGGCAACACTTTCGCATACCAATAGGAATCCTTTTGGCGCCTGCCTTGGATCTGCTTTCTTTATCTTTTTGCCCGCTAAGATAAAGAACACACACAGAATGACACAAAGCAATAGCCAGTTCACAATGGATTGGTGTATAAATAAGTGGAATCCTCCAATCGTGATATCGATAGCCACTAACCTACCTCCTTTCTATGCAGAATCGCATAAATAACGATAGACGCTTTATGACACAGCATCCCTACCAAAAGTGCCAAAGGATGGACACCTTTATATATACTTAACGCAAAAACAAGGGTATAAAGTGCGTAACGTTTCACATAAGCACCCTGACCTCTGCCCTTTGCATTTGTATATAGTTCAATATTGGAGCACATACGTTCAATCATGCCAAAACCCAGCAGACCACACATTGCGCCAATGATGATACCTAAGGTAATGCTTTGAAAGCTTCCTTGAAATACCAGTAAAGATAAGCCACTGATCACAAGCATCAAAGCCAACGTAATTTTGCGAATTTCATTTCCCTGTGCTTTATCAATCATCTTTACTCACCGCCTTCCACAATAAATAGAAATTGGCTCCAATGGCATACGCAAGCAATACCAGTAAAAAAACCGGTGCGCTATGAAGCTTTTCATCCAGCCAGACTCCCGCTAAGACGCAAAGAATACAGCTGATTAATAATGTCATAGTAAAGCGTATCGCTTTTTGGACATCTTTCATTATTTTGTTCCGAAAATTCGATCTCCGGCATCACCCAAACCTGGAATGATATACCCATGTTCATTCAGTTTTTCATCTAATGATGCCAAATAAATATCAACTTCAGGATGTGCTTTCTCTACTGCTTTTACACCTTCTGGTGCACCAACCAGACAAACTAGGCGAATATTTTTAGCGCCTTGTTTCTTTACCATGTCGATGGCAGCAATTGCACTTCCTCCTGTTGCTAACATTGGATCAACAATCATGACAATTGCATCCTTCACAGCCTTTGGATACTTTTCAAAGTACGTATGAGGTTCTAATGTTTCTTCATCACGATACAACCCAATATGTGCAATTTTTACCGTAGGAATCAGATTACAGATACCATTTACCATACCTAAACCTGCACGCAGGATTGGTACCAAAACGATTTCCTTTTCCATTTCATACGTCTTACACGTAGCAACCGGTGTTTCAATTTCCACTTCTTTCAGTGGAATGTCACGAGTGATTTCATATGCCATTAATCCGGCAATTTCATCCAAATTCTGGCGGAAATCCTTCGTACCACAGTTCTTATTACGCATTTGTGTCAACTTGTGCGTAATAAGCGGATGTTTTAAAACTTTTAACATAGCCCATTTCTCCTTATTTGCGATACGGCAAATATTTTACCATATCCTAACCGATTGTGTAACCAACATTTTCATATATCTGTATAAAATGTTTACACTGTAAATATTATACCATGATTGCCCTCTGTTTTAAGCACTTTCAGGCACTTTTTCTTTGTTTTCTCCTGTTTAGTATTTTTGCTTTCTTATATATTATACATATTCTTTCAGATATCGTAACGTCATATCATTTTTTATGATGAAAGATGTTGTGATTTTATATATACGGTCTTTAAAATCATATCTTATAAACATCATAAAAAGAAAAGCAACTGATCTAATCAATTACTTTTCCACCTTATCCATAAACTATTCTAATGCGACAACTGATTGTAGTGGTTCATATTTACCACTCACATTATTCTTCACCCTGATATCATCACGATCTGTAAGATGATCAGGATCTTCAACTTCGCGCATACCATATGCAAAACCACTGATTGCATATTCATTTTCTTTTTGAGATGATGTATGATCTAAAAACACAAGATATGTTTTATTCTTTTCTACAGGGATATCATGTTCATACTCACTAACAACAGATGTGTACCCTGCATCTTCTAACATATCGACCTGTTTTTGAAGCAATCCTTTCTTCCATTCGTTATAACTTAACTTCCCACCTAATCGAGTAAAAGCAATCTTATCATCAATTTTAAGATTGCCTTTATATACGGCTTTCACTACTGCTTTTCCATACGTATATATATCTACATAGATTGCTAACTTATCGTTATAATTAGATGTACCACCAATATCTGTAATTTCAACCAAAGCAATATCGTTATGATGTTTATTCAGCTCTAAATTATTACTTAAATCATACGCATAATCAGAATCAGAATCGATTGTGAGTACTTTATCTTTTTTTTCGCTTTTTTCATCAGTTGAACATCCAGATAATACCATCAACCCTAACAGGAATAGGCAAATTATTTTTTTTAACATTTTTCCTCACATCCTTTTGTTCTTCTAAAAGACTTAACATCTTGAATATCTTTATTGACTCATAATTAGATATATCCCTTATAGCTTTTTTTAGTCAGACATTAGTTGTGAATCTGTATCATTTCTTCAGTTTAGAATCTTGTTGAATGCTTTTTTATACATATGATAATCCCCAAGCTGCCACCATATATATGAATACAGAAAGAAAACCATAGAACAATAAGAAAATTATTGGAGTTTTATTGTCGTTCTTATATTTTAAATTTACTTTTGATTGTATTAAATTTGAAATCATATATGTGATTAGGCAAATGATTACTTTATTCATCAAAACTTCGTTATACATAAATGACGATAATACTATTTCAAAAAGGATCAATAAAATCACAGAATTGGAAAAATCTATGATTTTCATTCTATTGAAAGGGACTTTTTGTTTCATGTCAAACCAACTTTTATATGCAGATAATATACCACTTGATATTAAAAATAACGGTATAGATAATTGAAATATCACATCTTCACTCATAGCAATTAAATTTGAATTTTTGAAAAAGATTAATAATATACAATAAGAAAAAATATATTCAATATAAATACTTCGTGATTGAAATAGTAATAAAAAATAATTTTTTAATATATTCATATTACCATGTAATAGCAATGGTTTACTATCCTTCACATGATTTCTTAATACATAAGCACTTTCTATTTTACTTTTTGTATAAAACAAATAAATTACAAATGATAATAGTACCATTACACTAATAATCACAAAAAATGGTATACTCATCACTGTACCTAAGCTCACATATTTTACAGGTAAATAGAACAAGAAAGCGAGTATTGTGGCACTTATTCCCTCAAAAACTGCTATATATTTTGTTTTTATATATTTCAGAGAAAAATTTACCACACCCTGATAAATAAACAATAAGATAAACAATATTGAATCAAAGGAAAACAAAAATAATACTATAAAAACAATCGAAGAAAAAAAGTTTGAAGAAGTATGCATAAGCAACTCCGCTAATATTACGAAAAACAAACTATCTAACATCATCAAACAAAGTCCCATATTTGCTAAAGAAATATCTTTATAAGATATATTAAAATGTCTATACTTTTCATAACTTCTATTATTAATTTGTGTAATCATGATATATAATGGCGCAGATAAAATAATAGTATAATAAAGCAGCTGATGAAAAACTGCGCTAAAGGATTCAATCAATTTTAAAATATCTGAATTTATTGAAATACTTTCTAAACCATTTGGCATAAATATTTCCGCAATAAAATATATTACAATTGGAGTTAAAATCACCAACGATATATAATATGGACTATCTGCTAAGTGCCTAATAATAAAATTACTAAAAGTTTTTATTCTAACACGAGCAATCTCTTTAGCCTTGCCCATATGCTTGCTCACTTTCCATTGATTTTGCATTTAGGAATTCCGTTTCTAAATTCAGAGAACTATCATTTATAATATCTTTTACAATCTGGTGATGATTAAATAATAATATTCTATCACACACATCCTCTAAGAATTGTGTATTATGACTAGATATTATAATTGTAGAAGAAAACGTATTATGTTCTTGTTTTAGTAATTTTTTTAATGAAATGATCATGCCAATATCTAATCCATTTGTTGGTTCATCAATTAATATAATATTTTTATGTAAAAACAATTCACCAATGATTTGAATTTTTTTCTTCATACCAAAAGAGTAATCTTTTATTAATTTTGATTGATATTCGCCAGATAAATCAAATAGATCTACATAACGCATGATTTCTTCTTTCTTATTATCATAATCTAATTTTTCAATATGACATATGAATTTAATATATTGCTCTGCTGTTAAATAATCAAGAAGATTAGGTGTATCCTGTATATAAGATACATTTTCTTTGATCATTTGATTATCAATTACTGGATTCGTTGACAATATTAAAATAGCTTCTTGTTTCCCATGAAAACCATATAAGGAATCCAAAAAAGTTGTTTTCCCAGAACCATTTTCCCCCAATAATCCTATAATTTCTCCCTTTGCGATATGGAATGAAACATGCTCTAAAACTGGCTTATCCCCATAAAAAAAACTAAAATCATTTACATCTATTACATTTTCCATTATGGTTTCCCCTTTCATTTTTTGTTATAGTTTGTAATAAGATTTTTTGTAATAATCGTCATTACTATAACAACAATTAATAATATAAATCCAACGATAAATGGCAAATAATCATACATCATATTTTTTACGATGGTTATTTCATATCCTCCATTATTATATATGCTTCGAAATTCTTCAACTTTTATACCAAATAGTTTTACTGTTTGAACAGTTTCTTCTTGTATATTGACCATTGCTGCTGTCATATCGTAAGATCGCTTAATAATTAAAGCAATCGTACCTATAAAACCAACAAGAAAAACAATAATCGCCATAACAATAATTTTTAAAATTTTTATTAACATATTTTTATTCAATGTCACCAACTCCTTTTTGTACATAAATTCTAAATAATAACATATACACTCACCAATAAAAACACCAGCAGTATCTCCCCTTGATGACAAGAATGCGTTACATTTAATGTCGTATACATATCTCTTTTTTGCTTATACACTCATGATATCATATATTTTTCATATGGCAATATAAGTGGGATATAACGTAATAAAAGTTATAAATTAATTTGTTTTCATGTATGAACTTAATACATTCTTATTTATACAATAAAGGATAATATAAAAAATATGATGTATATTGTAAATTATCATCTATTATTCCATTATAAAAAAGATAGAATTTTCAAAAGTAATGAAAATCCATATCCTTTTTATTCAAATTTTTCCATAAATCACCTACTATAATTTCTACCACTCATCAAGTAACACCCTATTTCTGTATTACTTCACGCTTTATATACTTCCATATCTATTTCTTTAACAGTGATATTCCCATGCCCATCACTTGCTTTAATGAACACTTTATACTGACCTGGATATTTTATATCCAATGTTTGATTCATTATGCCTTCTTTCGCATCCTTTATCTTTTCCTCATCATTGACAGGAGCGTATGTTATAATATAGCCTGGATAAAACTTACTGAATTGCTCATAAGCTTTAATATCTACCTTTTGTTTACCTTTAATATCATAAACATTTAAATCTTTATTTATATCATATGATCCTTGTACCTTCATTCTATTTTCGCCACTATATTCAATTACAGGCGCTTTGGTATCATCTATCAATATCGTAAATATCTTTTTATAATCTTTATCTTTATATTTAATAGAAACTTTCATGTCTATGATTTTTCCAACATTATCTTCATCATATTCAAATTTTGTTTCACAATCTTTTTTATTAACACCTTCTCCTAAGCTATAGTACATATCTTTTGATTGTATATCCTCTCCCCATTCTATAACTTGTGTACCCTTTCCATCTATTCCGCCACCAATTGTAGAGAATCTAATAGGTTCTTCTATTTCTGAATCCTTATTTTGGCATCCGAATAATAATAAGCAGCTTGGTATCACAAATATTAGCATTGTTTTTAATTTTTTCATGATTTGTTTTCTCCTATTATTTTATAAACATCAAATATAGTTCGTAAGTATAGTTATGATAATTACAAGGTAATAACGATTTTCCATGCTCAAAATATCATAAGAGAATGTTTTTAACCTAACTTTCTATCTAACATAATTGAATAGTTCAAATATTAATATACCAATAATGATACCTATAACAAGTATAATAATTGACTTTTTATTCATAATTTTTTCCTCCCTTTTTTACAATATTTATATATGAATGAAATGATAATATGCTTAAGTAAACTGTAATCGTGATAACAAAGCATCTTAATATTGTTTTCGCATGATAGCCTTCATACTCACTTCTGAAAACATAATAGAAATGCTAATGTTTCCACATAAGTCTTTGATATAATGCACTACCCAATGATAACTGCTATTTCCAGAAATTCACTCATCATAATTTCTAGTGCATAGCGAATATCATCGATTTGATTTTCCTCAATTACTTGATGATGATATAACAGCTTACCTAAAGCAATCCCTATCCTTACGATCATATATCCTCCTTTTTCTACTTTCATTATAATCCTAAAAGAGAAAAAATCTATAATACTTGCAACGAACGGCTAATTTCTGCAACGAACGGCAGCTATTTAAAAAAGCAACAAAATACATTGTTTATATTCTTCATTTTCACTAACATCAAGATCTCCATTATACTTTTCTATGATACTTTTTAAATAATCATCTTGGAATTTATTTATATACTTTGGCTCTTTAACCATGCAGATTGGAAAATGTTCATAAATTTCTAATTCATTATCAAAATATCTAATTTCTAAATAGTAATCAGATTTCTTATTTTTTCTCAATAGATTACAGCTACGATTTATTAATATCGTTAGAAAGGCAATTAGGTCAGTCGTATTCATATTGATGATTTCAGGAACATTTATCGTTAAATGAAACGTAATATCAGAAAATTCGTCTATTTTAGATTGTAGAATATTATTAATATAGACATTTAGACAAATTGGTGTACGGTAAGATGAATAATAATTTACCTGCCATTGCCTGATGTACGGTTTAATTTTTTCTATTTCATTTTGATCAATCATCATTTCAATTTCTAATAATTGATTTTTTGTATCATGAATTAATTTTTGAATTTCACGTTGTTGTATTTCAATCTGATCTATATTCTTTTCCGTCATGGCAATTAATTCCTTGAATATTGTCATATCATATTTCTTTTTTAATATAATGCGATAATATAAAACAAAACATAATATAACAAAAAATATAGTTTCATACAAAATCATTAAAAATAGAAATTTATCATTTTCCTCTGATAATTGAAGGATACGAGATGATATGAATGTACCAACACCTAAACAAATGATTATAATCATAAAACTTTTTCTTTCGACTAGCACTTCTGTTTTTTTTATTTGCATAACTTCAAACCACATTAGTAAAAACATGATAACTTTCAAAATCAATGTAAATATCAACCTGAATATGCCTGGCTCTAGCGACAGTCTTAAATCAATGTTCAATAAATCTGCCATTGTAATACAAAAAGATAAAGTAAAGAAAAATAATGTATCGATTATAAAAGCATTTACTATATTTTTGAAATCAATCTTTTTAGAATATGCAATCAAAAAAAACATAAGTAGAAAATTATCTTTCAATGACGCATACATTCTTGGTAATTCAACAAATTCACTTACATATTGAATTGATGAAAAAATGACCACTGCAATAATAAATTTTACTTTTTCTATTTTCTTGTTCGTTAGTAAGTGAAAAAATAATAAAACATAGCAATAATCTATAACGCTGAACAAATATTCACTCATGCGTATACCTCAATGAATGATATCTAGATTTAAAATCATTCCATTTTTTATCACTTACTTTGATTGTTTTGTCATCTTGAGTCATTAATTCATATCCTCTAGGAACTATTTTTTTATTTTCATAATATTTACAATCGTATTTCGATTTACTTTATAAAAATTATCAGACAATTTATGATTTATTTCCGATAACGATCTTGCGCTAAGATAGAGAAAAGATTTTCTGTTTTCTATTTTCATACATACGGTATGATCTGAATACATAAAATATAAGATTTTATATTCTTCGATTCTTATATCACCATCCAATGTTTTAAAATTATACAATTTATCTTTTTTTATTTCCTGTTCCACTTCATTTACCTTATCAACTAATAATGCATTGATTTTGTCTTTTGGTATAAAACCTAAAACATTAGAATGAAAAGCCTCACCCATCATCTCAGGATAAGATGATACATATACAACATATCTATGTTTCTGAGGATTGTTTTTTATATATCTAATTCCTTTTTCATCTTTTAACTCGATATCTAATAACAACAGCTCATAAACACCTTCACTTCTTTCATAATCTCTTATATTTTCAAAATCTGAAATATCATCTTTTTTTCTACATTCTTTCAAAACTTGTTTCATTTTATTTCTATGTAGTTTATTATCATCAACAATCGCAATCCTCATAAACATCACACCTTTTTCTTTTATGATAGCATATATTTTTCACATAGCAAGAAAAGTGGGATATAATGTAAAAAAAGTTATTAATTAATTCCTATTCATATACGAACTTAATACAAGTAAATTATATTATATTTCATCGTAACTCTATTATATAAATAACAGCATATACAAAGGATAGCACTTAATCTTTTCATTTACATTTGTATTATTCGTAGACAATTTATAGCCTTTTGTTAGATAAAAGCGTTCCATAGAAGCTTGTAGGCTTTTAGACTTTGTATTACCTGCCGATTTCACTTCAATCGGCACAACTCGATCATTATCATAAATCACAAAATCAATTTCATATTGACTTCTATATTCATAGTAGTAAATATTTTTATGATGCGCTTGTAAGCATTGATATACTACATTTTCAAAGATGCCCCCTTTATATATTAATAAATCATCCTGCAATATCATTGCGCCAACATTTTGTTCAAACATCGCCAACAATAGACCTGTATCATGAAAGTAAACCTTGAATGCACTTAAATCAATATGGGCTTCCATAGGTTCTTCTAAAGTATCTAATCGATATAATCGATGAATCAGTCCACTATCAAACAGCCATTGTAAACTACTTTCATATATTCTTGCGTTTCCGCCTTTTTTCAAAAGTTTATATTGGAACTTTTTATTGTCTTTTGCTAGTTGTTTTGGAATAGAAGTAAAGCATTCATGAGCTTTTATCTTTTCGCTTCCTTCTCCATACTTCACAATATCTGCATAATATGCATTCAATATCTGTTGCTGCAGTTGTTTTACTTTATCAAAATTCTTTGATGTTATATATTCCTTTACGACTGCTGGCATTCCACCAACAACAATATATTCCTTAAATAACTGCATCATTTTTTTGTGTAAAGGTTCCATTACCATTGTACCTTTTTCATAACATTCTTTTAGTTGTTTAAAAATTGCTTCAGGTATTTGATTGGCAATAAGGAATTCTTCAAAGTCCATTGCATGCAAATCTACCATTTCTACATAGCCTACTGGAAATGATGTTGTATGCGCAATAGAAACACCTAATAAGCTTCCACTTGCAATGACATCAAAATCTTGATTCGCAAAAAATTTCAATGATGTTAAAGCACTACTGGAAGATTGTATCTCATCAAGGAAAAGCAACGTATTTTGATCAAATATTGTTTCTGGATGTTGAAGTTGATACATGGCAATGATATCTTCTACTTTTCTTGTTTGTTCAAAAACTTCTTTCATGTACATATCTTGTTCAAAATTAATTTCTATTACATGTTCATAATTTGCTTTCGCAAACTTTAAAACACTGTATCTTTTTCCAACGAACCGTGCGCCCTTAATAAGCAATGGTAAATGATTATTCTTTTGTTTCCATGCGATAAGTTGATCATCAAATTTTCTATACATTGTATCATCTCCTTGTATCTTTTTATAGTAGCACATTATTCTCCGTGAACAAAATAAAAAGCAGATAAGCCTGAATTTTTGGATATCTAAATTATCGTAGGGATAAAGGACACCTCCAAATTATCATAGGGTTTAGTAGAAGGTTGGCTCTAAATTTTTATAGGGTCAATCTTTTTGTTCATTCCTATAAAAATAAAACCTTTCGCTGTACAATGTAATCGTCAAACAACATTTAGCGAAAGGAGTGGTTTTCCACTATGGATATTATATCAGATTTTCTTAACCTTTCTCAAGATTCTGTATCAAATCTTTCTTCTTACATTGAAAATGATATTCTCATAATCTGTTTAACTTTAAAACCTTTTCCTTGTTCTTGTCCTATTTGTAATTCTTCCACATCTCATATCAAAGAATACAAACTAAAAAGAATTAAACATTCTGCATTAAATCATCAAAAATGTTTGATCGAATATCGGGCTCGACGTCTTGTTTGTGATAACTGTGGAAAAACTTTTTATGAGAACAATCCTTTTATTCCTATAGGTCATTCACTCAGTAATTTGACTGTTCTCAACGTTTTACAAGAATTGAAAGAATCCAATGCTACCTTTGCCAGTGTCGCTAGACATAATTTCATTTCTCCTACTAAAGCACAAGAAATCTTTGATCTGTATGTAAGGATTCCTAGAAGCTCTTTACCAGAAATCCTTTGTATCGATGAAGTATATGCTTTAAAGGATAACCACAGTAAATATGTATGTATTCTATTGGACTTTTTATCTCATGAAATGGTCGATATGCTTCCTGATAGAAAGAAATATTCTCTTTTGAATTATTTTGACAGAATCCCTATTCAGGAAAGAAATAATGTTAAATATATTATTATGGATATGTATAGCAGTTATCGTGATGTCGCCCACAGTAAACTCAAAAAGACTGTTTATTGCAGTTGACTCATTTCATGTTATCATGAATATCAATAAAGCTTTAGACAAGGTAAGAAAACGTATCATGAAAGGCAAAAAAAGTGATAGCATAGATTATTATCTGCTTAAAAATTTTCATTGGTTATTACTCACAGATGAAGTAAGAGAAAACAAACGCAGATTTAATAAGCGATTACAGAGATATATTAATTATCCTCAGATTCTTGACCTACTATTAAACATATCACCTGAACTCAAAGCAGCATATGAATTTAAAGACTTATATCTATGTTTCAACAGGATAAGTGATTATGATCATGCAGAGCATGACTTTCTTGATTTCATGATAAAAGTCAAATACTGTAAAATCCCTGAAATGGTCGAGATGATTAAAACATTGAATAATTGGCACGATGAAATCATCAATTCATTCATCGTAGTAAACGGTAAGCGTTTATCAAACGGCATAATGGAATCTCGAAATTCTATCGTGAAGCTTATTAAGAAAACAGGTAATGGTTATGTTAATTTCGCTAGATTTAGAAATCGTTGTATGTATTGCATGAACAAAAATGCTAAGCCTAATATGGCCGGTTATGATGTACCATTAAAAATGAAAGGACATAAACGAGGTAAATATAAAAAATAATGATAAGTGTTGTTTGACTATTATAAAAGGCAGCGAAATGTTCATTTTCTAACATTTCTACTGCCTTTTTGAAACCCTACGTTAATTTAGAGCCCCGAATTTTTCCACTGCTTTAACTGCTTTTATAACTCGCATAATTATATCAAATAGTGGTAAATTATACACGTTTGAATTTATCAAAACATCACGTAGCTATTTAATATAGATTCTTTAAGACTTGATGTACCTGTAAATAATTACTACTTTATTGAATACTAGACCAATGTTTGTACAATTTCGTATATAAAACGTAGTTAGTAAAGCATAATTACAAAATGATAACAATTTTCTCCTAATCAGGAAATCATAGGGGAATGTTTTTCACATAACTTTTCATCCAACATATTTAAAAAACTCAAATATTAATATGCCAATAATGATACCAACAACAAGCATTATTATCGACTTTTTATCCATATTTTCCCCTCCTTTATTGCTATATAATTTATTTGAATTATCATATCAAACTTCATGTTTTTTTGATAATCAATTCTATATAGTTTTACTAAAAGGTGTTAATCTACTGAAAATTTGCATACCCATGAAGCTTTAGGATTAGGTCTTACACATTCTTGCCCACCTAAAGTAGAATATCCTATAACATATTGTCCATCACTTGCGACACTTTTTAAATTAGCATTTCTATTACAAAAATTTTTTACGCTTGTTAATCCTGCTGCAGTCCACTCTGCAGCACTATGCCCTGAATAATAAACGATGACTCCATCTATAAAATATCCAATAACAATACCAGCTAAAAAGATTAGAATGCCACCATCTCTAGGCTCAATCAAATAAGTAGGTAGAATTGGATCAATTTCTAATTTATTATCAACGAAAACCAATTCGTCTGTATTTAATAAATTCACATCCTTTTGTTTGGCTTGAATATTACTTGTTAAAACAGTAAATAATGATAATACAATAGCTATGCAAGCAAATCGCTTAAAAAATTTCTTTATAAACATAATTTTTTTACCGCCTTTTCTTAATTTATATTGATAATTCCCATCAATTCATTTAATTTTTCTAGGTTTATAATAACCTCTAGGTGATACATTTCCTTCATAGTGTTTGCTAACTGAAATCATCAAATTAGCAATTGACTGAATCAATCTATCTTTCATAAGCTCTCCTTTCCAGGATGTATGATAGTATAACGATGAATTGCGTAAGACTCAAAATCTGAAAGATACTAGCGTAACCAAGTTGATATAATAATATCCCTGCAAGATGATATATCATTGCCACAATGATTGGTCTTTTCTTTTTATCGTTCAAATAATATTGCAATTGCTTCATTATGATAAAGATTATCATTACCATATACATACCAATATTTATATATGAATGAAATGATAATATGCTTAAGTAAACTGTAATTGTGATAACAAAGCATCTTAATATTGTTTTCGCATGATATCCTTCATACTCACTTCTTAATGATTAAAAACATAATAGAAATGCAAATGTTTCCACATAAGTCTTTGATATAATGCACTACCCAATGATAACTGCTATTTCCAGAAATTCACTCATTATAATTTCTAATGCATAGCGAATATCATCGATTTGATCTTCCTAAATTACATAATGATGATATAACAGCTTACCTAAAGCAATCCCTATCCTTACGATCATATATCCTCCTTTTCTACTTTCATTATGCATTATAAATTAGACGATATCAATAAGAAGTCTATGAGTGGTCAATCTTTTCTTTAAACGGTCGATTTTGAAGCAAATAACAGAATTAAACATTCAAAATTTTCTGAATGATGAATTTGCAAGTCGCCTTCATATTTGCTTACTATGTTCTGAAAAAAGTCATAATTGAAACTTCCTGATTGTAAAACAGCCTGTGGATTTTTCACTGTTCCTCTTGCTCTAATAGATAATTCATTTCCATTCCATTGAATTTTTAACTCTAATTGTTTTTCAAGAATGTTTGGACAAATTTCATCTAATAACAACGTTAAGACCATAACCATATCTTTTGAATTAATTGAAATATTTTCAGGAATATTTTGAATCAATATAATTTCACAATCAGGATATTTATTTTCTTTTTGCCTGATAACTGTGTCTAAATATACATAAGCACTTTTCATTTGATAACTCATAGAACTACTTTCATACAAATACTTTTGCACTTTTTCCTTTGCTAAATCATATGATTGATGATCTAAATCAATGTATATATCTAAAAACATATTTTTTGTATCATGGATAAGTTTACGTGTTTCCTTTTGTTCGATTATAAAATTCTGCATCTGATTTTCTGTTAAATCACTCATTTTTTTATATAATTCAACATCATAATTCTTTTTCATTAAGATACTATAGTTAATCAATATATATAAAATTAAACACGCAATTCCAATAAGTATTACCATAAAAAATTTCATTTGCATATGTGTTGAAAACTGCGATATCAATGAAGTGATAATTTCACATATGATAAAACAGCTAATGAAAATACTATAATTTTTTTGACTGATGAGTATTCTTTTTTTCTTAAACTGTATAACAGTCATGATCAAACAGGAACAAACAAACACTTTTAGTACCAATGTAAAACATAATCTATATAATCCAAAAACAAAAGTTTTCATGATATCTATAGAGCATAGTGTAGCAATAGTAATTCCTAATGTTAGAAATAAAGCAAATAAAGAATCTATCATAAGTGCATGAAGGAAAGTTATTTTTTTAAAACTTTTTCCAATTATCAATAAAAATGAAACAATCAATATACCATCTTTTAAAGAACCAAAAAACAGTGGTAGTTCTATAATTTCTGTTAGTTGTTGAATAAGTGCAACTACCATAATCGGCAATATATTTTTCTTGAATTTTATCTCTTTTCCTTCTAACAACAAGAATGCTAATAATATATATGTATAATCAATAACACTAAAAGCATATTCATATAAAATTTCAATCATTAGAATACCTCATCTTATTATATTTTCCTTTGAATTCTGTCCATAATCGCCTGCTTACTGTTACACAGTTTCCATCTTCCATCATAATTTCATGCGTTTTCACATCTATATATTGTATTTTCATTAAATTCACAACATAGTTACGGCTTACTTGATAAAAAACAGTAGATAATTCTGATTTTATAGTGGATAAATATTTTGCTGTAAGTCTAAGCAATTCTTTTTCTTGTTTGATTTTAACATAAACAATTGTATCTCTAAAACAAAAATATAGTATATCTTTTTCTTCGAAGATGATATTTCCATTTAGTGTTTTAAATACATATTTTTTTCCTTTTTCTAATTTCTGTCTAGCGTTTTCAATATTTTCAATCAACAGATTTAATAATTGTTCTTTAGGTATAAAGCCTATCACATTTTCATGAAACGCATTGATCATTAATTCTGAATGTGATGTAATATAAATAATCTTTGAATTTTTTTGTAAACCATGATTCACATAAGCAATTCCATCTTCACCTGGTAATTCAATATCCAGTAAAAGCAAATCAAAATACTGATTGTCTTGTTCGTATTCTTTTATGGAAGCGTATGTTTCTATTACATCTTGTTTCCCATTATTATGCAATATTTCTTTTATATTTTCCCTTTGTGTTTTACTATCATCTATAATTGCAATTTTCATATACATCCCTCTTTTTGCTTATATGCTCATGATATCATATATTTTTCATATAGCAATATAAGTGGGATATAATGTAAAAAAAGTTATTAATTAAGTTCATATTCATATATGAACTTAATACAAGCAAATTATATTATATTTCGTCGTAACTCTTTCATATAAATAACAGCATATACAATGGATAGCATTTAATCTTACATTTACATTTGTATTATTCGTAGACAATTTATATCCTTTTAATAGATGAAAGCGTTCCATAGAAGCTTGTACGCTTTTAGACTTTGTATTACTGTGCCAACATTTTGTTCAAAAACTTCTTTCATGTACATATCTAGTTCAAAATTAATTTCAATTACATGCTCATAATTTGCTTTCGCAAAGTTTAAAACACTGTATCTTTTTCCAACAAACCGTGCGCCCTTAATAAGCAATGGTAAATGATTATTCTTTTGTTTCCATGCGATAAGTTGATCATCAAATTTTCTATACATTGTATCATCTCCTTGTATTTTTTATAGTAGCATATTATTCCCCAGTAAAAAAGTGTTTTTTTACACATTATTCCCCATGAATAAAATGCAGTTAAAAGAAAAAAAGCATAAAGACTACTCGTCTCCATGCTTATTCCATACTCTTACAAAGATGATCAATCGCACAATACCTAATACTAATAACGCAATTCCTATGATTGACATTGCTATCTGATCTGATGTAATTCCATAGTAAATAAAGAATATAGAAACCAGAATCAATGCAATCGCCATGCCCATAGCACGGAAAATCATCTTGCTATCCAATTAGCTCACCTTCGTTCCATTTGGAAGATCTTTCGCAATCGTCACAATATCCAGGTCATTATCATTGCTTGCACATAGAATCATACCCTGGCTTTCTACGCCACGTAAAGATACAGGTTTTAAGTTTGTCACAACAACTACTTTTTTACCTACCACTTCTTCTGGCTTAAAGCTTTTCGCAATACCACTGACAATCTGGCGTGTTTCATCACCAAGATCAATTTGTTCAACTAATAAACGATCTGCTTTTGGATGTTTTTCCGCAGATACAATCGTACCGACTTTTAATTCCACTTTTGTGAAATCTTCAATACCGATTTCTGCTTTTGTTTCATCATCTGCTTTTTTCTCAGCTTTCTTAGCTGCCTTTGCTTCTTTTTTCTTATCTTCTTCTAACGTTTTCATAAATTCTTTTACATCAATACGTGCGAATAAGATTTCAGGTTTTGGATCAACTGTGTGTCCACATTCCAGATTGCCAAATTCTTCAAGACTAGCAGCATCACGTTCACTCGTGCTTAATTCATCCAGAATCTTTTCTGCTGTTTCAGGCATATAGCTGCTTAATAATACTGCCGCAAAACGAATGCTTTCCAACAGATTATAAAGTACCGTTGCCAAACGATCTTTCTTCGCTTCATCTTTTGCCAATGCCCAAGGTTCTGTTTCATCAATATATTTGTTACATCTCTTTAATAATGTAAAGATTTCTTCAATCGCATCTCCTACATGTAAGGTATCCATTTTAGCTTCTACACGTTTTGGCGTATCTAATGCCAAGTTGATTAATTCATCATCAATTGGCTCTTTTTCAAGTGGATTGCTGATGACACCATTGAAATATTTATTCTGCATAGAAATCGTACGATTCACAAGATTTCCTAATACGTTTGCTAAATCAGAATTTACACGTTCTACCATTAAATCCCAAGTAATTGTTCCATCTTGTCCAAATGGCATTTCATGTAATACAAAGTAACGAACAGCATCTACACCAAAATAGTGTACCAATTCATCTGCATAAATTGCATTACCTTTTGATTTAGACATCTTGCCATCACCAACTAACAGCCAAGGGTGTCCAAATACCTGTTTAGGTAGTGGTTCCCCTAAAGCCATCAACATGATTGGCCAATAAATGGTATGGAAACGAAGGATATCTTTTCCAATGATATGTACATCTGCAGGCCAGAATTTCTTATAATTTTCTCCATGATTGCCATCTGCATCATATCCTAATGAAGTGATATAGTTACTTAAAGCATCTACCCATACATATACCACATGTTTTGGATCAAAGTCTACAGGAATACCCCATTTAAAACTTGTACGGGATACACATAAATCCTGTAATCCTGGTTTTAAGAAGTTATTGATCATTTCATTCTTTCTTGATTCTGGCTGAATAAATTCTGGGTGTTCTTCAATATGCTTGATCAATCTAGGTGCATATTTCTGTAAGTTAAAAAAGTATGCTTCTTCTGTTGCTTTTTGTACTGGTCGTCCACAATCAGGACATTTGCCATCAATCAGCTGACTTTCTGTCCAGAAGGATTCACATGGTGTACAATACATACCTTCATATTTACCCTTATAAATATCTCCCTGTTCATACAGCTTCTTAAAGATTTTCTGTACCTGTTTTTCATGGTTCTCATCTGTTGTACGAACAAAGTAATCATAGCTTGTATTCATCATATCAAAGTTCTTACGAACAATGCCTGCGACATTATCCACAAATTCTTTTGGTGTAACACCAGCTTCTTTTGCTTTTTCTTCAATTTTCTGACCATGTTCATCTGTTCCAGTCTGGAAGAATACATCATATCCTTGCTGACGTTTATAACGGGCGATTGCATCTGTCAAAACGATTTCATACGTATTGCCGATATGTGGTCTACCTGATGTATACGTGATTGCGGTTGTGATATAATACTTGCCTTTTTTGTTGTTACATTTTTCACACATAGTTATAGCCTCCTATTCATATAAAAAAACTTTCGCCAAAGGACGAAAGCTCGTGGTACCACCTTTATTTGTGCATTGCTGCACCTCAAATCGTTAACGCCGACAACGTCTTTTCCTAACTATTCGGAAAAGCGGTTCCAGGTCCATGTTCATCTATTCATCCATACAGATTTCCACCAGCCATCTGCTCTCTATCATTTCCAAATAGACTACTTTTCCTGTCTTTACCTTTTGGTATCATTATATAGAATTATAGCCATATTTACAAGGGCTAAACCGAAATTTTCAATTATCGGCAAATCTTTTTTTGCATTTCCTTCATGATCCACTGCATAATGATCATCACAATATAATCCTGTTGTTTTTCAGATAAGTGTCCATGCTTGGAAATCGTATGCCATTTAGATAAACATCCCCTACAACAAGTCGCTGTAGCATGTTGTGCCACAAACACAGGATGTCCTCGCATTGGTGTCTGTTTCCCATCGTTTTCAATCACTGCAGGTGCTAAACGTTTTCTAATAAAATCACGCGCATGTTCTTCAATTGTATCCATGCCTTTTTCTTGAATATATATTTTATCTTTATCACTTAAATGAAATTGGGAACGAAACGTTGACTGGCTTAATTTAAAAAACAACTGATTCATCCATTCTTGTTTATCCATGTAATCACCTTCATAAAACAGTATATCATGGTTTTCAATGAATTCTATTATTTTTGGATACAAGTTGATCAAAAGATGCACGAATGATTTCTCTTGTATCTTTTAATTCCGCAAGCCTTTGATATCCTCCCTCATTAGCCTTTAAGTCCATATCCGTATATCCTAATTCTTTCATAATTTCATAATATTTATCTTTATTAAAATCAAGCATATCATATTGCATCATATCTTTTGCCTTCATTTCAGAATCATATACTTCCATATATGCATCTTGCTCATAATTATATTTTCCATATAAAGATGATATATATTGGTATCGCTGATCTGCATTTTCTTTCAAAAACAATATATATGTTTGATTTTCTCTCATTGGCAGACAAGCACCAAAAATATTAATAAAATCTTTCTCCTGATATCCAAATGGCTCATAAACTTGAATTGTCTTTTCATTTAATGGTGTGCCTTTATAAATATCTAAAATATTTACATCACTGCAAATAGTATTATAATCCTGTTTTCTATTCTTCAATGATACTTTCACGATTAAATCACTTTTTTTATATAATTTTTCAAATGTATTAGATTCTGAATCATACGTTATATTTTCAACGAGTGTTTTATCAGTTTTTCCTTCATATCCAGCATTATCCAAATTGAATCTCACAGTTCCTTCTGATACATCAATTTTTTCTATTACAGGGATTTCCTTTCCTTTATAGTATCCATAACCAATACTGCCCAAGACTACAATGATAAATAAAATCAATAATTTTCTAATCTGTTTCATATGCATGCACCGTTCCATTATTAAATTTAAACGTTTCATCACAAAGTTCTTCAATATCAATTTTATTATGTGATGTTATAATTATCAATTTTCCTTTTTCTCTTTCTTCTTTTAAGATATCATAAATCATCTTTACACCATCTTCATCAAGGCCACTTGTAATTTCATCTAGTATAAGGATATCGTTATCTTCCATGATTGCCTGTGCAATCCCTAAACGTTGTCGCATTCCTAATGAATACTTTCCTACTTTTTTATTTTCTTGTGTCAACAATCCGACTTTTTTAATTGCTTCCATTATCTTGTCTGTATGAATTTCATTTCTTATTTTCGCTAACATTTCAAGATTTTTTAATCCACTTAATTCATTGAAAAAATCTGGTTTCTCTAACACGATACCAATTTTTGGCATTGATTTTATCGCAGAATATGGTTGTTCATCTAAAGAAATCATTCCTTCACTTGGTTTTACTAAATTACTGATGATTCTTAACAGCATCGTTTTTCCACAACCGTTATATCCAACAAAACCATAGATATGACCTGATATGAGTTCTACATTTACATTTTGAAATATCATCTGTCCTTTTATCGTTTTCTCAACATTCTCTAATTTGATTTTCATATTACTTTCCTCCTCTAATAATAGTCCCAATGATTTAGTGTATAACAGTTTGCCCATATTAATATAAATGTACAACATCCTAATGAAATCAGAGTTAACATATCATGTGTTCTCATTAAAATGATTGAACTTCCTATATTGGTTATAATAGAAAATCCTATAACGATCATCAAAAATATTAATACATAACTAAAGAATTTTATATCTTTTATCATCTGATACCCTAAGAAAGCTATTAATGCAAGATTAACCATTCTTAATATGCTCTCCATCATAAAATGTAAAAATGATAGATTAGCATTCTGAAAATAAACATCTATGGCATATTTTATACACAATAATACCATAAGATATAAGATTCCTTTTCCTAAAACTTTTAGAAACCATATACTTCGATTGGTGATTCTGATTGCATAAAACAATAGATGACTTCGATAATTAACCAACATATAATATAGAGGAATTCCTGCTAGTAACACGATTCCCAGAATCCATATACATAAGGGGAATATGATTTCATTTATCGATAAAAAGAAAACATCTGGAAAACCTATATTTTCTATTCCTCCTAAACCTCTAAATAAAGCGCTTTGCAAATAGAATATTATGATGCCGATTACTACAAACAAAAGCTTAGACTGTATCGCTTTCATTTTTGAACTGTATTGGATAATAAATGGCAACAACACATTCATTAAAATACCTGCCACACATATATACCACATATATGGCTGATTCCCAATACAATGTTCTACAGAATAATAATTGCCTATGAAACGCAATAATGTTGAAAATACTAAACAAATGGCGATAATGATAAAGTAAATTACATATTTATTCTTAAACTTGGAATATAGAAAACAATTTAACTGTGCTAATATCATAAAGATCGTCACAGAATGAACAAACAATAGCAGCATGACAATAAAGAAAATTGATGTTGCCTCGAAGCAACAAAGAATAATATCGAAATAGAATAAAAATATCACAAAAGCACTCATCAACATGCACTCTTTTAAATAATTTTTCTTCCATACATTTTCATTTATATACCGCGTTCTGATAAAAATATTTTGATAATATAGATTTACTCTATACAACATCATACAGATAAAAACCGGTAGAAAGATGAACTGAATATTCTGGAAGAACCATATACCTAAATCAACACCATGAATACCGGATATTAATCGTACAGCACCTACCAAAGCTAATAAGCCAAAAAATATATAATCAAAATTTTTTGTTGGAAGTATATACCTATGCTCGCTCATAAGCAGTTCTCCTACAAAATACATAGTATAAAACGATATTTATTATAAGGAAGATCCCTAACCAAACAATATAAACAATAGGTTCTATAACGATTCTTGTATCTGGTTGAATTATATTTTGTATATTATAGTACCCAAATGGCACTGGTAAATTTCCAATAACCAGCATTTCTACAATCAAAAAGAGGAACATACCAATATAGGCTATCACTTTCTGTTTCACAACTAAACTGATAGAGAATGCTGTTACTGCACAAAAGCCTCCAAATATGCTGATAAGAAATATGAAAATGAAGATAAACATATATGGATTTTCTAAATAGATTTGATAGAAAGTATAATTACTTAGAAAAGCTTCTATGTTAGTTTCATTTGCTGTTGCCTGTACTATATTTAAAACATTATCATTAAAGTCCAGTGCCAATATGACACTACAATAGCTGACCACAAGAGGAATAAAAATCACGATAAATCCTGAAATAAAACTAATGAGGTATTTTGATAAAAAATATTTTTTCCTTGTAACTCTTGTGAAAATCACATCTGTCATATACTGTTCATGTAACCAAGTATCCGCGAAAGGAAACACGACCAATAACGGTATTAAAAGAAAGAAAAAACTCATAAAAGCATGTTTTGTGTAGTTTAACATCATAAAGAAAAAGTTCTGATAAGATCTACCTGCATAATATGCACTAGATATACCATTTAATGACATGTAAGAAAGTAATAAGGTTATACCAATCAATATAATCAAAAAAGCCTTCTTATGAAACAACAAATACAAATCTTTTTTTATACATCCAAGCATAGAATCCCTCTTTTCCCTTACTTATTTTTTATACTCCCTAGGTTACCTTTATTATAAATAAAAAAATGAAAGTCCAGCGCAAGAAAAACGAAAGATTTTCTAAAGAAAAAGACTGTTTCCAGTCTTTCTAAATATTAATTTCTAATGATCGCCTCTGGTATTAATTTATCTAAGTAAAGCTTACTGAATATCCACGATACAATAACACAGGTAAAGCAGCCAATGATATAATCCCCAAATGTAAATCCATATGAATATGGATATAATGCACCTGTCTTTCCATATAAAGGATATGTTTTGCTGGAAATATGCTCACGATTAGACAATATAAAATCATCATTCTTTCGATGAAAATCTTTTAATAAATCGTTTAAACAACTTTCTAATTCTTCCTTAAAATTATTTTTATCTATAAAACTAAATGGGTGTACAAGAAAACTTTGATGCTCATATTTTTGATGCCAAGATATGAAAATAATTGGTACTTCCTGATTTTCTTCACGTATCTTCACTGCAACATCTAATCCATTAGTATCTGGCATTTCAATGTCTAAAAACAATGCATCTACTTTCTTTTCTGCTTTAAAATAATCACTCGCTGCTTGATAAATATATGGTATAATTTTCTGCTAGTTTTCATGATTGTGCGATCAGTAACATCATCATCAATAAACGCAACTTTCATATAGTTCAACTGCCCTTGTTTTATTTATTATAACATTTTTTAAGAGTACTTTTCAAAAAAAGAAAAGGTCACATCGTATGTGACCAAATCATTTTAAATTATGAAAGGATGCACGAATTATTTCTCTGGTATCTTTTAATTCCGCAAGCCTTTGATATCCTTCCAGTTTGCTTTTTATCTCTTGTTCATTATATCCATCATCTTTCATTTGTGATGTAATATCTTGTCTTTTTTCTTCATCAAACGCAAACAAGATCATATCGTTTTTCATCATATCTTTGACAGATAATTCATTATTCTTCACATTTACATATGCATCTTCCTTCGTATTATATTTCCCATATAATGAAGAAACATAGTTATAGACTCCTGTTTTTTCTTCTTTTAGAAACACGATATATGTTTGATCTTCTCTCATTGGTAAATTCGCCCCAAATATCATTAATACATCTAACTTTTCATATCTTATCGGCTCATATAAATTTATATTTATTCCCTTCTTTTCTTTATCTCCTTTATACACATTCAATATTTTCACATTACTTAAGATTGTTGTCATGTGTTGTTTTCTATCATTTACTTTGACTTCTGCGACAAGATCACTCTTTTGAAATAAATAATCAAAATTATTTGCTTTTTCATCATACATGCTATTCATTTCATTAGCATCAGACACTTTACCTTCAAATCCCGCATAGTCTTGCCAAGTGACAACTTCCTTTATCTGATGTAGATCAATTTCAGATATCGTATCAATGCTTTTTCCTTTTATAAAGCTATAAGTGAAAATCCCCAATGTTAGTAAACAAAATAGGATAACTAAACTTCTAATCCGTTTCATAAGCATGCACCGTTCCATTATTGAACTTATATGTTTCATCGCATAATTCTTCAATATCTATTTTATTATGGGAAGTGATGATGATCAGCTTGCCTTTTGCTTTTTCTTTCTTTAAGATTTCATAAATCATATTTACGCCATCTTCATCTAGTCCACTTGTGATTTCATCTAATATCAAGATATCATTATCTTCCATGATTGCCTGCGCGATACCTAATCGCTGCCTCATTCCCAAGGAATATTTTCCTACTTTTTTATTTTCCTGGGTAAATAGTCCTACTGTTTTGATTGCCTGCATGATTTCTTCTGTGTGAATTTCATTCCTGATCTTCGCTAACATTTCTAAATTTTCTAAACCTGTTAATTCATTGAAAAAATCCGGTTTCTCTAATACGATACCGATTTTTGGCATCGTTTTCAATATTGTATATGGCTGTTCATCTAATGAAATCGTTCCTTCACTTGGCTTTACCAAATTGCTAATGATTCTAAGCAGCATGGTTTTTCCACATCCATTATATCCTACAAAACCATAGATATATCCTGACATCAACTCTACATTGACATTTTGAAATATCATCTGTCCCTTAATTGTTTTCCCTATATTTTCTAATTTTATTTTCATTGCTATTTCCTCCTAGTAATAATCCAAATGATTTAATGCATAACAATTACTACCCAGCATCATCATAAAAATCACAAATAATGATAGTATCATTTCTATGCTGTGCATCCTCATAAGTATGATATTTTCAAATATTCCTATGCTCAATGATCCAATCGTTAATCCTACTAAGCATATCAATGCGATGTTGAATATTTTTACCGTTTTCACGAATTGATATATCAGAAACAGAAGTAAAGAAATATCACTGATCCATAATACACTTTCTATGATACTGAATATGAATGAATATGGAATATTCTGTTTTAGATAAATGAAATCAACAAGATACTTAATCAATAAAACAAAAATCAATGGTATCATAGCTTTCAATGTATTTTTGATAAACCACGAACTCCTATTTGTTATTCTGATTGCATAAAACAAAAAGTGTGAGCGATAATTCTTGAATAATGTATATAGCATAATGCCAACAAGAAAAGAAATAAGCAAGATCCATAGTAACAATGGAAGGATGATTTCATTGATTGACATGAAAAACATTTTTGGAAATTCCAATAAACTATTCACTGGATATCCTAAGTAGCTGATATTGAGTAAAATAGAAAGTATGACGATTCCACCTGTTATCAAAAATATATTAGAAACTTTCTTTAACTTCTCTTTTTGCCAAGAAATGATAAATATAAAAATATTGATGAATAAAAATATTGGAATATACTTTATCAATTGGAAGGGAGCTTCCATAAATGCTAAATCAGAATATATAGGTGGTATAAACTGTAACAGCATGTTGAATATCAGACTCGACAAAATGGTATAAAAATAAATCCTGTTTTTCTTCAACATTTTTGGATAGGCAAAGTAATTAAACTGTGCAAATAATAAGAAGATAATGATACTAAGAATATATATGACAATATAGTATTCTATGAATGAAATATCCATTTGAAAGCAACATAATAGGATATCTGCATAAAACAAAGTAACAATAAGTAAAACAACCTTTACGCATTCTATAAAATAATTCTTTCTATACTCTATTTTATTATCATATCGTATAATGGTGAATGTATTATCATAGTATTTATTCACCTTATAGAAGAAGAAACTTATTGGTATTGGTAGAAGAACAAATTGCATATTTGCAAAATAATAAGTTATTGTGCCTGTACCAGTGGCTCCTCCCAAAG
This sequence comes from [Eubacterium] hominis, assembly GCA_014337235.1. Lineage (GTDB taxonomy): Bacteria > Bacillota_I > Bacilli_A > Erysipelotrichales > Erysipelotrichaceae > Hoskinsella > Hoskinsella hominis. The sequence goes on from CP060636.1 coordinate 529,564, forward strand.
CCAAAGGAATGGAAGCAACTATAATGAGTAATGAAAAAAATAATATATCAAAATACACATGGTTATAAATAAACTTATTCTTCTCCAAAAGGATCCCTCCTTAAATAGATTAAATATATGATTCCATTACATATAATAAAGAATAAAAACCATACAATATATATTATCATTGGTATATCAAAATTGGTAAATGGCTGTGAAATTCGTTGTATGCTATAATAGCCAAATGGAGTAGGCAAAAAGCTTATAAGCAGTAATGAAATAACTGAAAAAAAGAATACTGCAATATAAGGAATTACTTTATTATTTACCAATAAACTTATTGAAAAAGCACTTATTGCATATAATCCGCCAAACATACTAATTATAAGATTAAACATAATAATATAAACATAAGGATGCTGCACATACAACTCATAAAATGCATAATTCCTAGCCATACTAGCAATTGAATGTTCTGGTATAGAATAAGCTAATATATTAAGTACATTATCATTAAAATCTAATGTTACTATTTCTGCGATATAGGCAATCATCAATGGAATAAATAAAATTAAGAAACCAGATAAAAAACTTATTATGTATTTAGATATAAAAAATTTATATCTTTGTATTCTTGTAAATATGATATCTGTCATTTTTACTTCATTAATCCAAGTATCTGAAAAGGGTAATACTACTAATAAAGGTATGATGTAAAAAAAAGCTGTCAAAATTGATTGTTTCGCTGGATCAAATACTATAGTAAAAAAGTGTTGATATGATTTTCCACATTTATATGCATTATTTATGTCATGTAAACAGATATATGAAATTAGCAAAGTTAATATGATTAACGTTGCCATAAAAATTTTCTTATGATATAAAATATATAAATCTTTTTTTAAGACATTTAACATTATAACACCTTTCTTTCTATTCTTTTAATTATATATAGTAAAGTAAGCAACCTTTTTGATTGCTTACTTTACTGTTAATTTATATCAACATAACCATTACAAGAATAACTTGCCATATTTAGACGATAATCTTGATAATGGATTAATAATTCAGTTCCTTTACCTGCGTATCTAGTATAATCTGCAGATTTTTCAGATTCCCCTTCTGTTGGAAATAGTGTAGGTGCGATAGAATAATTACCAGTAGAATCTGATAAATATATTTTCATGGTATTAATCTTTCCATCTTCATAAAACCGTGTTTTATACGATTGTGTATTTGTAGATTTTGCAGCACGTTTTTTCCCCAAAGTTTGCAAAGCTGGTATTTCAGTTATACTAACTCTAGTAGCCCCAACACTTGTTAACGTACATAAACATCCTACAGCTAATACTGGTAATACATACTTCATTTTTTTGATTCTTTCCATTTTGTTTTCCTACCTTTCTTTTAATTTTTCTTTTAAAGCATTTGGTTCTTTTAATTGATAAATTCCATGTTGAGAGACTTTCATTGCAGATTTAATTGCTTTTTTATAAGATTGTTTCGCAATTTTCTCCATTAATTTTTTCTTCATAATTTCTCACCAACTTTCCTTTTATCAATAGTATTGCATTTATTAAGATACAATACCAAATCGTAAGAGACATATTTTTATTTATAAATGAAATCAAATAAAAACACACCAATGTAATTACAATAAGTCCCTTTGCTTCTTTACTAAATCTCTTTTTCATTGTTTCACTTAATAACTTATTTGCATGATCAACTGGTGCTAGCTTCCAAATGATTGCTGTACATACAATACTACTAATTATTTGAATATACTGTGGTACCATGATAATCAGTAATAATTCAAATAATATGTAAATCGTTATATATGTTAAGTTACAAGTTAAAAAGCTTTTACAATGAAACCCTCCAAAGGTTTCTCTCATTTTAGAAAAAAGTAAAATGTAACCTATTGTATAAAGGGTATGTCTAGTAAATAGAGAAATCACGATAATACTGCTAAAACTAATACTTTCAGAGATATATAAAGCAATACCATGACGATATATTTCTATATCATCTTCAATGATGTTTCTATCGTATAAGTAGTTAACAATCATATCCGCAAGTTTCAGTATCACTAGCATTCCCCTTCCTACAATTACATTTTAAACGAAGCAAAATTAAAATCAATACTTTGAGTCTAATCTGTTAAATACGAGTCTAATCTGTTAAAACGCTTTCAAAATTGCTAAACTTTCAAAAAAAGTTTCCTTCATAGTAAACGTCAATTCACCATGGTAATTATTTAAAATACTCTTTACACTTTCAAGTCCATAACCATGATTCTCTTTATTTATTTTTGTTGTTTCTAAATTCTTATTACTTTCCAACACATTATCTCGTGTTGTATTTTCTATACGCAAACATAAGAATTCACTTTTCATTGTTGCTTTTATTCTAATGATAGGATTATTAGAATCAGAATTTTCAATGGCATTCTCTATTAGATTAGAAAGAACACTATATAAATCAACATCCTTAATATTAAGCTTTTTTGGTATTTGTATATCAGCTTCAAACTTTATATTATTTTCTTTTGCTTTCGATGACATACGCTTTAAGACCATATTAAAAATATCATTATTACTATAACACCAGTTAACTTGTTCATATGCTAAATGATCTTTTTCCTCAATATACAACTTTAATTTATCATAATCTTCTTTTTCTATTAATTCATGCATATATCCATAAATATGCTTCATATCATGCTTTAAAATTTTTAATTTTTGATAAAATTCTTCATCTTTTTGATAGCTTTCCTTATTATTTTTAAATTTTTCTATTTGTATTGCAGAATATAATCTATGTTCACTTTCTTTTTGAACATTTTGAAACAACAGTATAATGGAAATCATGCCAATAAAAAGATTTAGAAAAAGTATAATTGCATCGTTTTGATTTAAAACTCCAGTAAATAAAATAGTGAATGTCCTAATAGTGATCATACATGTGCTAAATGTAGTCAGGATAATTGGCCACCATGATTTATCTATATTACAGAATAATCTTAGTTTTCTTTTCTTTTTCAAAACAAGGACTAATAAAGATATGAATAAGAATAAACCCTTTGAGATAATCACAATATTTAAATAATAGCCATTATTCAATAAATAGCTAATACTTTCTTGATATATCAGAGAAAAAGATAAGGAAGTAAATGAATTGCATATGTCTAATAAAAAAATAGGAAAAAAAGATATAGTTAATTTGTAAACGATTGAATCACTGCTATAATAGAATGCAAATAAAATGATTGTAAGGTTTGTTAAAAAAACTAGCAAACTTCCATAATTATCTAAATAATTGAAAATTGTTGTCAATATAGTGATAAACACTCCTAATAAAATAATACAAAAAATAGAACGATTATCTTTTTTCGTCATTAAAGCATAGCATAGGAATGCTAATAAAAAGCTTTCCAAAATATTAATTACAATATCAAATGAACTCATAAAATCACCTAATTCTAAATTCTCTATAAGCGCTCATTAATGATTTTCTTCTATTTCTACTAACTTCTAAAGCGATATCATTCTTCAATATGATGGTATCATCCATGGAATAACGAATTACATGATAAAAATTAATAATCATAGATTTATTAATCTGATGAAAACCATAAATATATTGATTAAGTACTATCTGAAGCGATAAACCTCTAATTTTCTTTTCTGAATTATCTGTAAAATGAATAATTACACCATTTTTTTCTCGTTCAATATACAAAATATCATAGCTATAAAAATAAAAGCTTTTGTTTTCGTAATTATAAAACAATTTTCCATTTCTTCTATTGAAATCTATAATTAATTCTTTTAGACAAATAGTCATTTCTACATCTAGTTTATCTTTGCGTACAAATCTAAATGGGTGTACATTAAAGCTTTCATGTTCATATTCTTGATACCATGAAACAAAAACAATTGGTCCTTCGTAATCATGTTCACGAAGTTTTTTTGCGATCAATAATCCATTTTCATCTGGAATATCAATATCTAAAATAACTGCATCAGCTTCTTCCTCTGATGCATAAAACTCTGCAGCTGATAAAAAATATAGTGGTGTAATCTCATGAAACTTCTCTACAATATTCTTTATAAGCTCCATATCCTCTTTTGTATCCTCAATAAATATAATTTTCATAATGTATAAGCTCCCCTTTCAACATTACTATCTTATAGATATTCTACTATTTTAAAATAAGGAAAGCAACTTTTATCTTTTGTAAGGTATATTATTTTTTTATTGATTATCCTAATTTCTTAACACACTTTCTGGTGATAGATGTTTTAGATAAGCGCTGCTGTAGAACTTCGTTAAGATCACGCTCATAATGAATGTTATACATAAAAATCCTATATATAAAACAAAGCCTGGAAATGGTAAACTTATACCGATGAGATTGCTGATACAAACGATTAATAAAACACCAATGGATGATGTTATACAAGCAATCAGATATTTGAATAAACTTTCAAGAGATAATAACTTATCTAATCCTTTATGGTTCATTCCATTGATGATCAATAATGCCATTTCATTATTTCTTTTATATAGATAATTTGTCTGGAATGCGCCAAACATTACCACGAATATAAATAAGATGCTTGCTATGGAAAATAGCTTTACGATTGTGATATTTCGCATGATTTCAGATATTGTTTCCGTATCGCAGAAATCTGTATTATAGTACACTTCTTTAATTTTTAAATCTTTTTTGATAGATACTAAATCTTTATAATCCTTTGTTAACAAGGTCATTCCAGCATATGTTTTAGAAGCAGCATGTTCTTGATAGAGTTTTTCTATCATGGATTGTTCCATATAAATATAATTTCTTCCCTGAATATATGGTGCCTTCACATTTTCTTTTAGTACTCCTTTGATTGGAATATCTACAGTTATTGGATGAGGTATTGGTTCATTATCTTTATATTCATATAACATGATTTCTCCTGTTAATGTTTTCTCATTCCCTGCTTCTTTTAAGGTATCATATGCCTCTTGGCTAACGTAAACACCCTTATCATGATATGTTATTTTTACTTTATCATCAAAATGGTTCTGTGGAAAGTAAGGCAATATATCAATCCATTCATTTCCACAGATCATCCCTGCTTTGATATAAGGGAATGCCTCATAATCTTCATCAAGTGATGATACATCCGATATCGTTTTATCGCTTAATTGTTTCATCACACGATCTGTGTATAAAGAAGCTCTGTTTTCCACAACCAATAACTGGTTTTCATAAAGCTGTTCAAAGTTATGCTTACTGTTATTCTCATAATAATTAAACATGACAAATGTTTGTAAGAACATAAAAAATGTCAAACACATTACGATTAGAATAGAAACATTCAACAATTTATACTTCTGAAAGAAGTAGTAGATATAATCTTTATAAAAAGCAAACGTCAATTTCTTTTCTTTCGTTTTGATTACCAGTGTTTCAACACGAGCTACATCCTTTTTACATATGATTTCTTGATTTTTAATCTCATATATTTTATCCACATAGGTTGCTGCATATTGGCTATGGCTCGCAAGAATGATACATTTATGTTCATGATGTGCTAATTCTTTAAGTATTTCAAAAATATGAATCTCATTTTCTTTATCCAATGCACTGGTGATTTCATCAAGAATCAAAACATCTGGTTGTTTACATAAAGCACATGCGATTGCAACACGTTGTCGTTCTCCTCCTGATAAAGTTTGAATGGATTGATGTAAATCAATGGATAGATGTACTTTTGATAAGAATGCTTTATAATCTTCTTCTTGATAATCATATCCAGCAATAGATGCATAAAGTTTCATATTTCCCATGACATCATAATGTTCAAATAAAGTACTATCTTGTAATACATATCCAAAATTCAGTTTCCGTAAAGTTTCTTTTTCACTGCTTGTTGTGATTTGTTTACCATTGATATAATAGGCAAAGTTTTCATCTTTTGAAATTAGACCGATTCGATATAACAATGATGTTTTACCAGTACCGCTTGGTCCTTGAATAAGGGTTACACTTTTATCAGGAAAGCTTAGATCACAAGACTTTATCAATGGTTTTTGATAAGTGATGGATATGTTCTTTAATTCAATCATGATGTGCTCCCCTTTCTATCAATATTGGTATAATGAATTCCACAATACTTGCGATGAATATAATTATGAAAATCATCTGTATATGAAAACTGGTTGGCAAATAATTCATAAAGCGGTTGACAAAGAAAATTGCAGCTGTGAAAGTGCTACAGGTAACTGCCAGTTTTATTGTACTTTTTTGATAATATCTTCGTTTTATTCGTATAACTTCTTTATCTGTGTATCCCAGATTTTTCAAATAGGAGTTCACATGGATCATTTGATTACGTTCATTTAATTTCATTAAAGTTATCATCAAAATAATCATTAAGCCTGCGATCAAAGAAGTCCATTGTAACATCCTTTGTAAACTTTTTGTACCTTCAGAAATCGCATAATAATTTGCATAGGAATTACTGGCACTTAACCCCATTTCATTTAATTGCTTTAAAACTTCTGACATATGTATAGGACTATCCACTTCCACAGTATATGCTGTTGGTTTCCATGGCTGATAGTTGATTTTATAAATTTCTGAATACTCTTTTTCAGCATTTTCTGGCAAAGTATCATAAAATAAATCAATCTTATCTTTACTTGGATCATCCGTATTAAGAAAAGCTTCATATACTATTTTTGAATTGGTTTCTTTATACTCATTGATCAGGTTTTCCATAGTACTGCGTTTTATGTAAATCATATTTCCATACATCGTACTAGTTTCCATATCATTTCCCTTTAATATTCCCGCAATTGGTAGTTCTACTTCTACTGGTATACAGGACACTTGCGTGAGTGGAATTTCACGTTGATCTATTTCTATACTTGATGTATCTTTCTGATAATATACTGGAACGTATACTTGTATTTGTATTTTTACATCTTTAAATTCTTCTTTACTCATTTTAAAAGTGGATACCATATCATTAGATAAATATACACCATCCTGATGAAAATCCAGATCTATATCATTAGCATAATCTTTTCCATCAAGATATGTTGAAATATGCATTTCATAGATTTCCTGTTTAGAACGTAAAAAATCTTTTTTATTTTGATCCTTATCGATAATGCTAGCTTTCAATTCCCCATGTTCTTCTTCTAAGCTCTTATAATGGTAAGGTAAATATAAAGAAAAGATATTTCCTAACACACAATCATATCGCCATTCTACTGAATCTACATGTGGAATTTGTTTTATATCATTGATTTGTGAATCACTAAGTGGCACCTGTCCTAAACCAGATCCATCATAGCTGTGTGATTGTGCACCATCATCTGGCTTATAGACAATCATTGTGGATGATATGTCTTTCATAGAGGAACTATTGATTTCTGTAGCATAACCACTAAATTGTGTTGAAAGTGTTAAGAACACAATACAAATAATACTCACGCCTTTTATAATTTTTGCATACTTTGTATCATGATGATGGATATAGTTTAGATATTTCTGAACCAGATGAATATTTTTTTGTTTATGTTGATGTTCCTGTAGCTTTTCCTCATGATGATTTGCATATTCCAATATAAGCTTTTTATGTTCAATTTTATATCTAGTGTCTGCTTTTTTTATAATGTTTTCATCGTGAGTAGATATTATGATAATCTTCCCAAAATCTTTTAATTCATTCAAAAAACGATAAATCATCTCAGCATTCTCTAAATCTAAAGAAGCAGTAGGTTCATCTAATATAATGATATCTGTATCTTTCAACACAGCAAGTAATAATGCGACTCTTTTCTTTTCTCCTACTGATAATTGTGCGGGATATTGTCGTTTTAATTGTTCTATTCCTAACAATGTCTGATATTTTTCAAAGTTATTCTTAGAAGAAAATAACGTTTGATACATTTCGATATGTTCTTCAATTGTTAAATCTTCTAATAAGTCAGGTTCCTGAGCAACATATGCCATATGCTGAAAAATAAAATCACGTTTTTCATCATCAGACAGACTTAATATATCTATATCCTGATAGATATATGATTTTGTAAATACTTGATGAAGTGTTAACTCCTGTAATAATGTTGTTTTACCACTGCCACTTTCTCCACATAAAATCGTAAGTTCTCCTGGATATATTTCCATATTATGAGAAGCTAAAATGAAATGATTATTAAACTTGATATCTTGAAAGCTAAATTTTAGCACATTTATCCCCCCATTATTATGTATGATTAATTTTCATTTTATCATTTTTAATAAATAATTCAAGACGTTTTTCTATAGAATATGCATTCTTAAGATAAAGTTAATGTTTAACGAAAAAAAGCTGTATGCATAATCACATACAGCTTAACCTCTTGCTTTCACAAACATTTCCACGATTTTTTCTGCATCTTTTGGACAATTAGTCTTACCGATTCTTTCTCCTCGATCTTCACGATAGAAATCACTTCCGGCACTTACAAACAGTTTACGATCCATAGCAATCTTTAATAATTTTGCGATATCATCTTTTGTATGACTTGGATGGAATACTTCTAAACCATCAATATCCATATGCAATACCTGTTCCATTAAACCAGGATCATTTTCCATCAATTTTCCTGGATGAGCAATGATCGCAATCCCATTCGTTAAGTGGATTACATCCAACACATCCTGGATTTCTGGATATTTCACAGGTACATAACATAGTTTTCCATATGCAAAGAAATCTTTCGCCATTTCATGATAAGGATTCATTGCTTTACTTCCACTCAGATATGGCTGAAGCAGTGGTGAGTCTTTATATTCAGCACGATTTAATACATATTCTGCAATCATTTCTCCAGGTATTCTTTGGAAACGATTGTTTGCCAACAGTTTTTCTACTGGCACTTTCAGTCCGATAATATTTTCAAACTTGCGAACTCGTTCAATACTTGCCTGCTTTTCATTGATTAATGCATCATTTTCAATCTGGTGATATAATTCATGTGGATAATCCACAAAATAACCTAATACACGAATGCGTTTACCATATAATTCTGCGTTGATCTCAATACCTGGAACATAATTGATATGATATAAGGCACTCATACGTTGTGCAATGGCAATTGATTTTGCGCTGTCTAAATCTGTAATAGATATCGTCTTTAAGCCTTTTTCTTTAGCAATCTGGAAAATTTCCTCTACATTATTAGAACCATTGGCGCTAAAGTTAGAATGAATATGCAAATCGATTGTAGTTTCTGGTTCTTTCATGATTTTTACAGGTTGTTGAGGTTTTGGTTTGACTGTTTGTTTTACAGGCTCGCTTTGTGGAACAATCGCTGATGGATCATACGTCACAACCTTTGTACCCATGATAAAGTCAATAATACTGCGATGTTTTGGTTCAAAGAATACCACAAGACCATTGATGAACCAATATGCGACAACACCTAACATATTGGTGAAGTATAATAATATAAGGAAAGGAATATCAAATCCAATCAATTCACGCATCAACAATCTACGCTGCATGGCGACTTTGCCTGTTTTTGTGATAACACGCAAACCAAAGATTTTCTTTCCATAGCTTTGCCCTTTGGTTTGTGTATAAATAAAGTTATTAAACAGTAGAATAGATATGAGCAGCAATACGCCTATGATAATGGAAATTATTTTAATTCCTGCAATACTAACGATACTGCCAAAGATTGCAAGAAACAAAATATTCCATATAGAAATCGGCAGCAGCATGACACAGACATCTGTAAGAAATGCAAACAGACGATTAGACATATCTGATTTTTCAAATGCACGATATCCTTTCACTAAAATTTTATCTTCACTTATTGTTTTTGATGATTTCTTTCTTTGCTTATTTTTCATCGTTTCACCCATCCACTTTCTTTTCATATTTCAATAAACCGATATGTACCAGCAGCATATCCATAAAGGATGCCAACAAAAATGATACACCTAATATATATAATGTTTTAATATCAATTGTTTTGCCTTTCAGAAATAAAAGGCTTGTGGAAACTGCAATACCTACTGCCACGAATGGTTCCAGCATGCGCAGCTTTGTGCTTTGCATCGTCATTTGATATTCGCATCCGCAGTTGGGACATTTCAAGTGTGCATTCCCGAAGAAGAGTTTCAATCGAATTGCTGTTTTGCAATGTGGACATGTATATATTTTCATCATTTTCACAACCTTACCACCATATTATACAACATTTTGTGTATTTGTATATGCCTTAAGATTTCCATATGGAAAACGTTAAGGAAAAAGTAAGAATCTTACGCGTAATTCCTGTTAAAATTATACATACAACCCATGTCAGAAAGGAGGACCTTTATGAGCAAAACTTGTTCATCCATCGCCATAAGAATTTGCGCATTGATTGCCGTTTTATCTTGTGCTTTTAGTTTATATGCTGGAATCGATCCTAATTATTCATTAAATATCAAAGGTCGGCTGTTATGTGCTGTCGCCTTTGTCATTCCTCTAGGAATTGCCAGTATTTTGATTGCTCATCGAAGCCATGATGAAAATCAGCGACAAAAAATATATCATATCTTCTGGGTCATCCTATTTCTATATTACATTTTACAGCTTGGATATATGTTATTTTTCGCTAGTGAATTTGCAAGACAGAATCATAATATCTTTGATGGCAATTATATTTATAATCTGATGCTGCAATGGGAATACAGTACTAATCTGATTCCATTTAAAACCATTAATTTGATGTTAAATGCCTATCAGATTGAATTAAGCTATGTTGCTAATGTAAATCTATTAGGAAACCTGGCAGCCTTTATGCCATTTGCATTCTTTTTGCCAAAATTGTTTCCATCCATGCAGAAACCTAAAAAGTTTTTGATCAGTATGGCACTCATCATTATTTCTGTTGAAGTGCTTCAGTTATTTACTTTATCAGGAACACTGGATATCGATGATTTTATATTAAATATGACAGGTGCTTCTTGTTTCTATTTTGTGTTAAAGATTCCTGTTTGTAAAAGAATGATGAAACCTTATAAGATTCAACATATTATCGGATAAAAAAATCCCACAGAGCGATTATACCCTATGGGATTTTTTTTCATATTTACGCATTTCATTCGTTAAATAATATCCAATGTAAATAGGTTCTGTTTCATACAAGCTTTGAATCTTTGCTTCATCATCTTTCCAATCATCAAAGCTATCATGCTCTTCTTTGGATATTGGATAGAAATACGTATCCATACCTGCTGCCTTCTGTTCTGTAATCACATAAGTATGATCTAATACGCCTACACCCATGCGCTTATGATGTTTTGTTTCTTTATAATCACTCCACTGCATCTTGTATGCCTCCTGTCTTTTTATTACTTTTATTATAGAACGTTATTTTGAAAATGCAATAGAAATTCTAATCATGATTTATTTTGTATACAGCAGTATGAAATTTTTCATCATATACATTATTTTTATCAGCTATTAACTGAAAAAGATAATTATATTTTTCATTATAATATGTTACTGTACCAAGTGTATCCTCTGTATCTATCAATACTTTAATCTCATGATTTTTAATGTTAAATGCATATAATTTATTCCAATCTCTTAATAATACGATATCCTTATCTTCAATATATATGGCTGTTAATAAACTATCAGATATCATGCTTGTATCAAAGTTATATAAAACCTCATTTAATTCTTTATTAATCAATTGAAGATGCATTTTATTTAAACAGATATATAGTTTTTCTTTATGAGAATATTCTAAAAAATCAGTATAACGAGATATTAAATCATTATCAAAAGCAAAGAAATTTTCTTCATCAAACTTATAAGTAAGAAGTTTAGTTTTTAAATCATGTTTATCTCTTCCATCTGAGAAAATACAGTGAAATTGTTTACTTTCAATACCAAAAATTAAAAATGGTAAAAAATCTTTTTCAGGAATATTTATTTTACATACTGTTGAACTTTTCTTAAAACAATAAATGTATGGAGTAAAAGCTAAATATAAAAAGATGATATCATCTATTCTAGTTTTCTTTATTATGGCAGTACCACCTTTAAACTTTAATGGTGCTTTTTCAATAAGATAATCGTTATTATCTAAATAGAAAAATTGATCTTTTGTATTTATCAAAAGTGTTTTATCCCATAATTGTAATGCATTAGATAAGTTACGAAAAGGTATTGTTTGAATGATTTCAAATTTAGGATTCAAAATCATAAGTTTTTTATTATCCGCAAATAAAAAACGTTCAGAATCAAGTTCACAATGAAAAATCATTTGATTTATTTTTTTGACTAGCTTCATTCATACCACTCCTATGGATAGACATTTATATTATATCTCAATTTATAAGCTTAAAAAACCGCTATTTATTCAATAACGGTTAATTGGTGGATTCACACCAGTTCACATTGCATTTTAAGATTTGATTTGGTGCTTCCTCATGTTTGCCTTCTAAAGAATCAATCAATATCTTTGCGGCCTGATGTCCCTCATCATATGCTGGCTGGACAATGGTGGTAACGGTTGGTGATGAAAAATTACTCCATTCTGTATTATCAAAACCTATTAATCCTATGGTATGAGGCATAAGATTACGGTAATTTTTCAAAGCGACATATACCCTTGGCAATAAGAAACAGTTTACCACAAAAATCAAGGTACGGGTACCAAATTTCAATTCTTTATTTAACATTTCTGTCAACGCTTCACTTTCTACATCTCCATCAACAACATGGGTAATGCATTGTTTCCCTTTTAACTGTAATGCATCAATAAATCCTGTCGCTCTCTCTTTTCTAGTACTTAGTACACTTGGATCTGCAGTAATCATGATATATTCATCATATCCTTTTTCCATTAGCATTTCACTTGCTTCCAGAACGGCTTCATAATTATTGGTTTTTACCCATTTTTCACGATCCATGGAAACCTGTGAATCAATAAAAACAACTTCTTTTCCTTCGTTTTTTATTTTATCCACAAGCTGATCAAATTTACTGGATGGCTGAACAATAAAGCCATCTACTCCCATTGCCAGCATACGGTTAACATAATCTTCCTCGTTCTCCAAAATATAGTTGCTATTTCCTACAATTAATTGATATCGCTTTTCTCTGGCAATATCATCAATACCCTTAACAATCTGATTCGCAAAACTATTGGTGATATCCCCAATGATAACTCCAATCAGTTTTGTTTCCTTTGCGTTTAACAAACGCGCTGCCACACTTGGCCGGTAATTGGTTTCCTCGATTACCTTTGCGATTCTCTGTCTTGTTTCTTCTGACATTTTATCAGTTCTTCCGTTCAGATAAAATGATACTGTCGTCTTTGATGTTTGCGCTCTACATGCAATTTCCTTAATTGTTATTTTTTCACTCATACCGTATCTAACCTCTTTATCTCCTTAATTGTAACATAGCACTCTTATTTTTAGCAAACCTGTTTACTTATTTTGAAAAAAAGATAGATCAAATTGGTAATAATCCTGAATAACTTCATCTACACCAGGCATATTTTTATATTCTTCTATTTTATCTGCGGTTGTGATTGCGACAATCTTTTCCACATGACATGCATGTGCAAATGCAATACCGGATAAAGAATCTTCCACAATCATACAGTTTGATAATGGAACACCGATACGCTTCGCTCCATCTTCAAACATACTGATTTTATTGCTGTGTGTACCATCGTCATAAATGATGTTATTCACATCAAACCACTTATCAAGATGAAAAGAAGACACAAAGAAATCTACATTTTCCTTAATGGATGCAGTACAGATTGTCATCGGCACCTGCATCATTTTTAATTGATCCAATACTTCTGTTAGTCCTGGTGCTAAATGAAAACTTTCTGGCTGTTGAAGGCATATTTCTCGATATAACGCTTCTTTATCCTTAGAAAGCTTTTCACTTTCTTCATCACTCATTTCTCCCATTAATACTTTTATAATCTGTGCATTGGTTTGTCCATGCATATGATCCATTTCATCATCACTGATTGGTTTTCCACGATACTTTTCTGAAAACACATCCCATGCAATTTTATGTTTTGGGCTATCAAAAAACATTGTCCCATTAAAATCAAATAATAATCCTTTTTCCATAATACATCCCACTTTCTTTTTCTCCTTAATTATAACAGGTTTTACTTATGCTAAACAGTGGTTTATGCACGTAGTCGTATAAGTTTTTTATGATTCCCATGTTGATGTATGACAACACATTTCGCATGAAATGGCATATTCTCACAATAACAAATTTTCTTTCCTTTAAATATTTCTTTATGAAAGATTGCGACAGTATAAGACTCATCATCACTCATCGTAAAGCGATAAGCACATGCAATATCTTTTGACATTGGCGTATCCTGATTTTGATAGATATCTACTGGTGTTACTTGAATATCTGTAGCACATAGTATGGTGATATTTTGATATTGATTTGTGAAGGTATCTTTTAATGTAATGACATCATGTGGCAATAATTCATTATAGCGCAGAGAGCATGGCTTAGTTTCTATTTCTTTTTCGCCTTTGGTATACATATACAGCTTTGTTTCTCCTTGCAGTATGATACGATTCTCTTGTATTTCTGCTTTCATATTTGGATCTATATGAAAATAACTTTCTATCTGATGTTGCCCATCTTCTTTTACCTCATCTACAATTATCCAAATCGAAGGATCAATCACAATAAGCTTTCTTGTCCATATCTGTAAAGGATCATGACTGAATAAATTTCCCTCCAAATAATGCATGTGATCAACATGACGTACATAGTTTTTTCCAGGAATGCCAAAATCTTGATAACCCCAGCTATCGGATGGAATACAAGATGGTTTGTTATCTACAATCACACTGTTATGGGAAGGCATGGATTTCAATATTACCCGTAATGGATGATCTTCACGATATGTATATCTGCCCGGATCAATCAAAACCGGCACACCCTGATGATAAATAGATACATGTAAATTATCGCTATGTCCATGTCCACTTCCCAGTGAACCATTGGTAAACATCGTAAAACTTGCTTGCGTTGACCAATCACTGCGAATTGTATACATGCCACTGTCTTCTCCATCAAAAATCCGTTTTACTGGCTCAATGACTGGCAGCTTCTGATATTGGATGGCCTCTGTTACCCCAAAGGTATATAAGCTTTCTAAATCATATTGTGGATACCCGCCATATTTCCATACACCATTTTGATATAAAGAGGCTGCTCTTGTCATGACATCTTTTATGCATGCACGATCACTATCGCCAAATGTTTCAATATGGAAATCAAAAGTTGCCTGATACAATAATGCATCTGCCAGCTTTTCTACTTGATGTTTCAAAACAGGCAATTCTTCATTATGATAGAAACGATCATAAAACAACGCCTTCATTCCATAGTTCAATACTTCAACATGATACATGGTAGATTGTTCCCATTGCATACCATCATCATAAACCTGAATACCAAACTGTGTTTCAATTTCCGCACGTGCCCACTTGTATATCTCATTCTCACAATAGTTCGAAAGATAAAGTGGCATTGTAGAAATAATGGCACATGTCTGAATACTTCCCCAGTTGCTAAGGGTATACTTAGTTAGGTAGTGATCTTTTAAATATTGAATTTGCTGGTCGATATGAGAGAGGATTTTTTCCAGCTCTATATCGCTTAATATACCCGCCCTATATATATAAGGAAGAGTTTCCATGAAATTCATGATGCGAATGCCCGTATCTAAGGTTCTTGTACTGCAAGATGGCTCCATTTTTTGATGTGCATCTATCCAGTCAAACATTAATGCTTTCCCTTTTTCAATATATTTTTTATCATCTTTAAGATATCCTGCCAGCATCAAATAGTTTAAATAATCCATCCGATTTAACATGAAGCACCATTCTTCATCATCATTTCGTTGTACATTCCAATCCATTTTTTCAAAAGAATATGGTATTTTACAACGCTCCATATCCCATGGTTTATCAAATGTGAAGACTTGTTGAAGCAATTCATCAGCTTGTTTTATGATCAATTCCTCGTCTTGTTTTGTGATATAATCTTTGATATGTGAAATTTGTTTATACGCAATCAAAGCTTCTAATTGTTTTTTACAATACTTGATATCCATTTTCGTGAATCCTTTCTTATGCGTGAAAACTACTTACAAGAAGTAGTCTTCATCTATTTATGATTTTCTTTTCTTTTTTGATATACGATATATTTCTACCATTGCGCCAAATGATACCATCGCAATTCCTGCTGGAAATATGGGATTGGTATGATCCCCGGTATCTACATCATTGGTTTTCGCTGTTTCTTTCTTTACCGTATTTTCTTTGTGATCTGATGTATCAGACCCAGGTTTATTTTGATGTTCTTTTTCTGTATTTTCATCTTTTTGATCATCCTGTGGTTTTGCTTTTTGTTTTAATGTGAAGTTGATTGATTTACCATAAGATTGATCTGTATTTACAGTGATGATTGTTTTGCCATCCTGATATTTGATTGTGACAGCATCTTGTTTTTGTGTTAATTCATAATCTTTATCAAGTGTCAAAGTGATGGCCTTTTGTTCAAATGTAGGATCAGATACAGCAAATAATGTTCCACCATCCGTTTCCTGTTCTAGGATAGAAGCAGCTGATTCACATTGAATTCCATTACTGTTTCCTTTCGTGAAAAAGTTATATCCGATCATATTTTGTGAAAGATCTTTGACAACATGTACACTTGCAGTATTGGCAAGAACCTGAATATCAGGATTTTGAGCAAATGTTTTCATCTCTTCTTGACTGGCATTTGGCATCATGACATAGCTGTATGTGTCTTGTTTTGGGTCTTTTCCATGTTCATAAGTCAAGGTGAAAAAGTTTTCACTAATTTCTTTATCTGGATTTGGCGTTCGGATATCTTTTAAATTGGCACTTCTTGTTTCATTTTTTACCTCAACTGCCTTATCTTCAGGAAAATAATATCCGATACTTGTGTGCTCTTCATTTGTCTGATAATGAATCCATGAAAGATGTTCATGGGAACCATTAGATAAAACTACAGCTTTTCCATCTTTGTCCATCGCAGAAACATTCGTTTTTTCATTTACATCAGACATACGATTATCAATGGTTGTGGTAACATCCCGATGTAATTCATCATGGATATCAGAACCTAAAACAACAATTTTATTACCAAACATAAACCATGACTTATTCGCATTCGCATTTTTATATGCAATAAAATCATCACCTAATATACCTTGTTGTTTTGCGACATAAGCATTATCATCCCCTAATTGCATTCCAGCAACAGTATTCCCATTTAATGTCACACTGCCTGAAAAATGATTGGTACCTACAGGGAAATATACATAATCATTTTGTTCCTCACTGCCAGCTGGATATCCTGGATAAAAGGCACTGCCATGAAACATTTCTGGAATAGTCAAACGATTTTCATTAGGAACGGTGGTACCAGGCATACGGTATGGATCTATCGCTGCCATATAATTTACACCAAATGATTTACTCTGATCACGACCAGCTAAATAAAGATAGAATGCACCATCTCCCTGAAACCATGGCTTTAAATTTTCTCCACTCATATATTCATATTTTGATATACGATTAGAACTTCTTGATAATGCGAACGCAAAACCATCCCCAACCTGAATGTTTTTATCCATAGCATTGAATGCATAAGAACCTTTTTTCAACTGGCTGACTGCCTGGATATTTTCATCATTCATAATATTTTGATAAGGCACTACAGCAGACAACGTCAAACCATTTGCGTTTAACTTTGTTGGCATAGACTGTACCATATATTTTATCTGACTTTCCATCTTTGCTTTTTCTTGATTTGGTAAAAATTGTGTAAGCAATACCATAGATTCGATGACGCCAGTCGCATCACTATAGCCACTTGCTGTTCTGGATACGGCACGCCCTTTTACAATCTCCATCATATATCCTTCATACATAACAGGCGCAAAACTGTTATAAACCCAGTTTTGTAATGTATCTAATTGATCACTTGGCTGCCAGGGTGTATCATTTAAAATGACTAAGGCCTGTACAGCCCTTTGAAGCAATAGTTTTCCATAAGAGCCAGTGTATGCGACACGATGATGCTGGATAAAAGATCCATCAGCATATACTCCATCAGTATTCCCATTTACAATATTGTAAGGATCAATGGTAGAAAAAACACTCATCATATCTTGTACAGCTTTTTCAATTCTTTTTTCATCATGGGTCACAGTACCCTGTAATATACGATTCATTGTGATATCCGCAAGATTTGTGCCTGTATGTTGAGGTGCGGTTAAATCAACATCTCCATTTTTTCCATTACGTAAATAATTATCAAAGCCTTTGACATAGTTTTTAATCAACTCTGGATTTCTATCATTTAAGGCTTTTTCCATAAAGACAAAAGTATCACTTAACTGTGTTGGCATGCCGATTTCCCAATTCCACCAGTTGCCAAACATCAAGCCATCTTTAGAATAATCATAATATTTAGAAAAAGCCTGATCATAAAATTTTTGAATGGCATCACAAATGATATCTTCACTTGTTTTATCATGGTAATACTTTGTGCCATAGGTACCATATGCAAGAGCCATTTTATAAATATTCTGCGTTGTTTTGTATAAATTATCTGAATTTTCTACTTCTGATGTCGCTTTAGAACTGATGTTTATTCCATCAAATATGAAATCATCTTCGCCTTTATAGGATGAAAAAGCGCTATCCGCTGCTTTTTCTATTGAACTGATTTTAGATGCCAAAACTGGTTGAGAATTACTTGTTTCATTTCCTGCAACATAGTTTTTAAAGCTATCTTTAATTTTATTCATATATGTTAATGTATCATTTTCACTTAATATCGCCTTCTGTGTTTCTTTTGCGGAAATCGGCACTATCATAATACCTGTCTGCAAAAACAAAGCACTGCTTAATGCACCTGTGATAATTTTTTTCATAAAACTTCTCCTTTCTGACAAAAAAAGGGGAACACGATATTCCCCTTATATTCTTTATTTCAAGATACCAAGTAAGCTAAATGCAATACCAATCACAACAGTAATCAATACCAGTACATACGTTGTTACACCTTTTTTCTTGATAAGATAATACATCAACAAGGTATATAAAACTGGTAGTAATGCAGGAGCTACTTTATCAAGCATTGCCTGAATATCTACAACAGACTGCGTTTTTCCTTCTACTGCTGCCTGATTGGAAGCAAATGTGATTGCTACACTCATTTTAACAAATGTTGCGGCTAAGCCTGCAATTACGGTAACACCAATCATGCTGGCAGCATCTGATATTACACCCATTTTTTCTGAAAGCTTATCAATCATGGTAGTACCAAGTTTTCTACCATAACCACCCATGACCAGTTTAATTGCCAGCAAGACAATATTTTCTGCTAACAGGAATAAAATTGGTGCAGCTGCAATATGATCCATTGCCATTGAGGCAAAGATTGTAGAGAATAATGGGGCGATACAGAACTGTGATAAGGAATCACCGATACCAGCAAGTGGACCCATCAAGGCCATTTTGATACCACGAATTTCCTCATATTCCATACCACTCTCTGCCATTGCTAAGTGAATAGATGTAATAAATGGCAAGAAGTTAGGGTTTGTGTTATAAAATTCACAGTTATTATTCAATTCTTCTGCGAACTTGTCTGCATCATTTCCATATAACTTTTTTAATGCAGGATACATGACAAGAGCATACCCTAAACCTTGATAGTTACTATAGTTAAAACCATTTTGTAAGAAAAATGCACGTAAGGTTGTGACGGTATAATCTCTTTTTGTTAATTTATTAGATCCAGTCATCGTGTTCTACCTCCTGTGTTGGGGCACCAGCAGGATTTGCTGCTGCTTTTTCTGTTTCATTATAGTGTTTTAATGCGAATACTGCACCAACAAGTGCGATACCAATAACTGGCAGTTTTAAGAATCCGGCTAAAATATATCCTAATAAAGCAAATGGGATAAATTCTTTTTTCAACATAACACTCATAATCATCGCAAAACCAATTGCTGGAAGCATACCACCGGCAACTGTTAAACCATCTAATAGCCACTTTGGTACAAGTGCAACCAGGTTGCTTAAGGTATCCATACTGAATGCACCTAAGAAGCCTAAGATAAATCCTACGATAGCAAACAGCCATACGGTCATATTTGCGCCTCTCTTAAATGCTTTGAAGTTATGTTTCTTTAATGAATTTGCAGCACCTTCTGGAGCTCCTGCACGTACGGTATAGATTGCTGTCTGTAAGAACTGAATTGCGACAGCAAATGGAAGCGATAAAGATAATGCACTTTCTGGAGTAACATCTCCTGGCATTGTAATTGCCATTAAAGTACCAATGATGCCCGGACCGATTGGATTTGGTGGAACTGTACCACCAGCACCAACGCCAAATCCCATAAATGCTAATTCCGCAATTGCTCCACACTCTAATGCGATTGGAATATTGCCTAAAATCACACCCACACCAAAGCTTAAAACGATAGCTCTGTTTGTATAAATTCCCCACAGCATACCTGCATAACAGAATGCTGTCCAAAGGCCAATCAATATGGCCTGAATAATTGTAATATCCATTTGGTTACCTCACCTTTCTTATAAATAATTTTTAATATCTACCTGTATACTTCCATCATTGCCACTTGGCGTGGTTTTGGTGTTAAATGTTACATTGTATTTTTCAATCATTGTACGTAAAGCATCTTTATCCTCTTTTCCAAGGAAAATAGAACGTGTTACTTTTTCTTTACCTTCGCTGTTATGGATATTACCGATATTGATTTCATGAATCGGTACGCCTCCTTCTACCAGACGAAGTGCATCTTTACAATCTTTCACAATAATAAAGATGGATTGTGCAGGATTTGCTTTATGTATAATGTCAATGACTTTCTGTACAGGATAAAAACGCATTGCGATTTCCTTTGGCACAACAGTTTTCATTAATGTTTGTGACATCGCATCATTTGCAGTTTCATCATTTGCGACAATTACCGTATTGGCACCAATGGATTTTACCCAAAGCTGTCCTTGTCCATGTACTAAACGTTCATCAATTCTTGTCATTAAAATATTTGGTGTACTCATAATCATTCCTCCTTACCAATATGGGTTCCATTCTTTTAACTGTCTTATTAAGGCTTCCATATAGAAGTAATCTCCCCAGATATTACCTTCATCCACACCTTTTCCACTGTGCCATGAATAAACACCATGATAAAGAATCGGATCACCCTGTTTATGTTGTTTACATGTATAATGTTTCATCAAAGAACGCAAGATATTAGCACTTGCTCCCTGGTATACTTTTTTATATGGATCTTCATCGGATAAGTTATGATCCATTTCCAACATACCACATACTGCAATGGCAGCAGCACTGGAATCTCTAGATTGATCAGGATCATCCGTAAATATCAGATCCCAATAACATACGTTATCTTCTGGCAAACGATTTAAGAAATAATTCGTCATCCCTTTATATATATCGCAATATTCCAACTGTTTTGTATAACGGATATTTAAAGGAATACCATAGATACCCCATGCCTGTCCTCTGGCCCAGGAGCTGTCATCACTATATCCCTGACGAGTTGCGCCATGATCAGGACCACCTGTTTCAGGATTCATATAGAAGGTATGATAAGCACTGGCATCATCACGAATCACATATTGACAGCTTGTTTCAAAGTGTCGTTGTGCAATTTTTGCGTATTTCTCATCACCAGTTGTTTCACTTGCCCAATACAATAATGGAATGTTTAACATACAGTCGATGATAAAACGATAATGTTCTTTACTGTCTAATGGACCCCATGCCTGTAAGAATCCACCTTTTTCCTGCCAGCGTTCCATCAGCTTGTCAGCTGCCAGTATACCAGCACGTTTTGCATGTTCATTGCCAGTTAATTTATAACCAGCCACACAGGATAAAGAATAAAGGAATCCTAAATCATGATGATCTAATTCAATTCGATTTTCTACACGATGTAGAAAGCTTTCCACATTACGGTCTGCAAGTATACGATATTTTTCCTCATGTGTATATTCATATGCCAGCCAAAGCATTCCTGTCCAGAATCCATCTGTCCATTCAATATTTTCTATGATTGGATACGTCTGTTGTTTTGTCGCAGAATAAGGAAATTTATCTTTGAAGTATTCCATGTTCAGATCAACCTGCAGGATACATTCCTTCATCGCTTTGTTTAATTCATCTTTCGTCATTGCTGGTGTATTGAGAAATTCATCGCGTTTTTTAATTTCTTCGATATTCACCTTTCTTACCATACGTTTGTTACCTCCTGATTCAAGTGAATCTGTTGTTTAAAGCAAACCGGTTTACTAGACGTTTACATTATAAGTGGAAAGTGCTTCCATGTCAATCTTTTTCTATAAAATTTTTTTATTTATTTTCTACCTTTTTCTATGCTTTCTTATATAATTATCACGTTATTGCCATGTTTTAGTTTATTGACGAAAACTATTGACAAAATCGGTTTACCAAATTATACTGTTAGTGAACTGGTTTACTATAGATAAAAGTAAACTGCGTACTAGACATACGTAAAAGAAAGCAGGGATTTCATGAATAAACATATGGAACGAATTTCACAGATTGGTATTGTGCCTGTCGTGAAAATCATGGCAAAAGAAGATGCGCTGCCTTTAGCTCAGGCATTATATAACGGAGGACTGGATGTTGCGGAAATCACTTTCCGCAGTGAACATGCCAAATACGCAATCCAAACCATTCATCAGGCATTACCCGATATGTTGGTCGGTGCAGGCACTGTATTAAGTGTTGAACAGGCACAGGAAGCGGTGGATGCTGGTGCAGCCTTTATCGTTTCTCCAGGCTTTAATGAAAAAGTTGTTGCCTGGTGTATTGATCACGATATCGATGTGTATCCAGGTGTATCCAGTGCAAGTGAAGTAGAATTAGCCATGTCTTATGGCCTAAAAGTTTTAAAATTCTTTCCTGCCCAGAGTAGTGGCGGTGCTAAGAAAATTAAAGATTTCAGCGGTCCTTATCAGGAATTAAGCTTTATGCCAACTGGCGGTATCAATATGAACAACATGCATGAGTATTTATCTTTACCTAATGTATCTGCGATTGGTGGAAGCTTCATGTTGCCAAATGATCTGGTAAACGCAAAAGACTGGGATGGTATTGAAGCATTATGTAAAGAAGCAGTAAAACATATGCTGGATTATCAGCTGATTCATATTGGTATCAACAGTGAAAACGAAGAAGCATCTCTTGCGACTGCCAAACAGTTATGTGATCTGTTTCATTTCACATATTATAAAAAGCCGAAATCTAACTTTGCCGGCGTTGGTTTTGAAGTATTGCACAACAAAGGCAGAGGAGAAAACGGCCACATTGGCATTTATACCCCATATCCACAACGTGCCATGTATCAATTAGCAAAACAGGGTATCCACTTTGTCGAAGATAGTATCACAAGAAACAAGAAAACGCATTTGATTAACTTTGTTTATCTGGATATGGAGATTGCCGGATTTGGTATTCACCTAATCAATCCTGATGTAAAAATGGAGGTATAACATGAAAGTTATCACTTTTGGAGAAATCATGCTGCGATTAGCACCACATGGCTATTATCGTTTTACCCAGGCAAACGACTTCGAGGCAACCTTTGGTGGTGGTGAAGCCAATGTCGCAGTATCTCTTGCTAATTATGGCTTGGATGCAGCTTTTGTCACAAAGCTTCCTGCACATGACATTGGACAATGTGCAGTGAATGATCTAAGAAAATATGGTGTAGATACATCAATGATCACGCGTGGTGGCGATCGTGTTGGTATCTATTATTTGGAGAAAGGTGCTAGTCAACGTGCATCACAGGTCATTTATGATCGTGCACATTCTGCCATCGCAGAAGCAATACCAGAAGATTTCAACTGGTCTGAAATATTTGAAGGTGCAGACTGGTTTCATTTTACTGGAATCACACCAGCATTAAGCGATACACTTTCCGCTATCACATTAGAGGCATGTAAAGCCGCAAAAGAAGAAGGCGTCATGATTTCCTGTGATTTAAACTTCCGTAAGAAATTATGGACAAGTGAAAAAGCAGGACAAGTCATGGATGAGCTGATGCAGTATGTGGATGTATGCATCGCCAATGAAGAAGATGCCGAAAAAGTATTTGGCATCAAGGCAAGTAATACGGATATCACAAGTGGTCAGTTAAATCATGAAGGATATATCGATGTCGCAAAACAGTTAATTCATCGTTTTGGATGTAAAGCTGTAGCCATTACCTTACGTGAAAGTATTTCTGCATCCGACAACAACTGGGCAGCGATGTTGTATACAAATGATGAAGCTTATTTCTCAAAGAAATACCCTGTACACATCGTTGATCGTGTTGGTGGTGGAGATTCCTTTGGCGCAGGTTTGATCTATGCGATGCTTATGAAGAAAAAGCCACAGGATACGATTGAATTTGCGGTAGCGGCAAGCTGTTTAAAACACAGTATTGAAGGAGATTATAATCGAGTCAGTGTAAAAGAAGTAGAAAATCTAGCCAATGGCGATGGCTCAGGCAGAGTACAGCGATAGGAGGAAAATCATGGAAGAATTCACAATGGATGCCTTTTCCTTAAAAGGCAAAGTAGCACTTATTACCGGTGCTGCTTATGGTATAGGTTTTGCGATTGCCACTGCTTATCACAAAGCAGGTGCAACCATCGTTTTCAACACCAGTCGACAGGCTTCTGTAGATAAAGCCATGCTTGCATATCAAGAAGCAGGAATTCCTGCTAAAGGTTATGTATGCGATGTTACAGATGAAAAAGCTGTACAAGCAATGGTAAAACAAATCGAAGAAGAAGTTGGTACAATTGATATTCTGGTAAATAATGCTGGAATCATCAAACGTATCCCTATGCTGGATATGAGTGCTGAAGATTTTAGAAGTGTTATAGATGTAGACTTAAATGCACCATTTATCGTATCAAAAGCCGTATTGCCTTCTATGATAAAAAAAGGTCATGGAAAAATCATCAATATCTGCAGTATGATGAGTGAACTAGGACGTGAAACCGTCAGTGCCTATGCGGCGGCCAAAGGCGGCTTAAAGATGTTGACAAAAAATATCTGTAGTGAATATGGTGAAGCCAATATCCAGTGCAATGCTATAGGTCCAGGTTACATCGCCACACCACAGACTGCGCCATTAAGAGAAAAACAACCCGATGGAAGCCGACATCCTTTTGATCAGTTTATTGTATCAAAAACACCAGCTGCTCGCTGGGGAACACCGGTTGACTTGATGGGATCTGCAGTATTTCTGGCAAGTGATGCCAGTAACTTTGTCAATGGACATATTTTATATGTAGATGGCGGTATCTTAGCCTATATCGGTAAACAACCACAATAAGGAGGAATGTGTAACATGAAAATTGCTTTAATCAATGAAAACTCACAAGCTGCGAAAAACGCACAAATCTATGAAGTATTAAAAGAAGAAGCAGAAAAAGCAGGTCATACTGTATTTAATTATGGTATGTACACTGCTGAAGATGAAGTACAATTAACATATGTGAAAAACGGTCTTTTAGCAAGTATCCTTTTAACAAGCGGTGCTGCAGACTTTGTTGTCACAGGATGTGGAACAGGACAGGGCGCAATGCTTGCCTGTAACTCTTTTCCAAATGTCATCTGTGGACGTATTGCTAATCCATTAGATGCGTATTTATTTGGACAGGTAAATGATGGCAACTGCATTGCTATGCCATTTGCGCAGAACTTCGGCTGGGGCGCAGAAATCAATCTGCATGATACATTTGCCAAACTATTCTCTGAACCATTTGGCGGAGGATATCCAAAAGAAAGACGCGAGCCAGAGCAACGCAATAAAAAGATTTTAGACAGCGTAAAGGCAATTACTTATAAACCACTGCTTCAGGTTCTAAAAGAAATTGATCAGGATTTCTTAAAAGAAACGATTGCTGGCAAACACTTTGCAGAATATTTCTACCCAAACTGCAAAGATGAAGAAATTGCTGCATATTTAAAAAGCTTATCATAATATATAAGGAAGTATCTATACTTCCCGCTCTCTTGTAAACATGAACAAATACCCTTTTATAAAACATGGAGAATTCTCCATGTTTTTTACTATAAATTCAGAAATAACTATCAAAATCTTTACAAAATGACCTGTACAAAAGTCTTTTTTACAAAAAGCTTTACTTTTTTAAAACATTACTATTTTTATGATATACTATATATTGACATTCCTAAAGGAATGAAGGAGGAGAAGAATATGAAATTAAAAAATATTACTGGAAATGATTGTGGAGAAAAACTTAAAAAGTTTGGTAGAATTACTTTTTACATTTTCTTAGTGCTTGCAGTGCTTGTTGCACTATTTGGCATCTTTGGTGGAATGGGAATCATTGCTGATGGAGATACAGGTACCGGCATGATGGTTCTGTTCATTGCGGCTGTTTATATCGTTATGATTTTATTCTTTGCATATATCGCATTCCTAAAAACATATGCTTATGGAAATATGGTACAGGTACAGGAAAAACAATATGCATTACTACAGGACTTATACAAAAAGCTTTATGATGATGGCACATTAAATAATCAAACAGACAAACTGGAGTTCTAATATGAAATATCGCTATCAGTTTCTATTAGACTTATATAGGAACCGTTCTTATCATCCTGATAATCTGATCTGGCTTTATCGATATGAACATGTAGCACAGAATGGGCATTACTTAAAAGTATACCTGTACTGTAGAAACAAATACATGCATTTGGAGGAAGTAAACTTTCAAATACAGCAAGGTGATCAAACAAAAACGGTTTCTGTTAAAGAATTTCATAAAATCAAGCATAACTATCAGCCTTATTTAAAAGGCTGTCTGATTCCTGTGGAAGATGACTTATCCGATATCTCTTTAGAAGTCACATCATATCAAATGGATGGAAAAACATATCCTTTTGTGAAAGAAGATATAAAAATCACATTAACAGATGAACAATGTAACCAGGAAAGAAATGCACTATTATTACAACAAATGGATATCACGATGATGCCATCCATTCAGGAAACTTATTACATATGTGCCTGTGGAAATATCCATCGTATAGGTGAAACCTGTCCAAACTGCCATCGCCCATATAGCGATATTAAAGCAATGGTAGAACAAGGACAAGAAGCCCTATGTAAAAAAGCTCTATTGAAGAAATATTGTCGTTTATCCGAGTTAGAAAAACGTAATTACAAGACTGATCAATGGATCTCAGATATACAACAAGAAGCAACTGCTTTATATATTTCCTGTATATCAGATGATTATGCATCTTTTCTTAAACAAGCAGTTTCCTCACATAGAAAAGATATTATGAAAACGATAATTGTATCTATTTCAGTGGCATTAGGATTAGCTTTTAGTATTTTATTATTCATTGGACTACAACCAACGGTAAATGATTTAGATAAAAATCTATTGCCAAATGATTCCTTATATTCCCCTTATGGAAATAATGATTATGGCTATAATGATACTGATGATGATTCTGATACAGATAATCTTTATTCTTATGGAGATGATGATTACCAATATAAAACATGTTCCATTGATCAAAAGGAAATGATGTTATATGTTTCCTTATCCGGCAAAAACGATAAGATTACTGGTATGCTTTTATCAATCGATATCGACAAAGAACAATTAGGTACTGATCCAAACCTTCTTGATGAAAGTCAATTAGATATGGTAAGTTCCCAGATATTAAGCCAATTTGGTTTAACTGGTGATGAAGATGGTTTGTATACTGATATTTATGTTGTTGGATCATCATTAATCATTGATATCGATATTGATGTTGAAAGTGTTGATGATAAGACATTAAAAGCTTTAGATTTTGAATTTATTAAAAATTATTCTTACAAACAGGCACTTATGGAATTTAAGCTGTCTGGTATGGATTGTTACTAAAAATCTGTGATATACTCACAGATTTTTTTAAACAAAAAAAGACGATATGTTGAACATACCGCCTATCTGTCATTCTTATTCAGCTTTTCCAGCAGAACCGAACTGATTCATCATAGCAACAACTTTTGCCTGGATTGCATCAGCACCTGGTTTTAACAGTTTACGAGGGTCATAACCTTTACCTTGCTGATCTTTACCTTCTTCGATGTATTTACGTGTAGCAGCAGCAAATTCTAACTGAAGTTCTGTGTTAACGTTGATTTTAGATACACCTAAAGAAATAGCTTTTGCGATCTGATCTGCAGGGATTCCTGAACCACCGTGCAATACTAATGGTTTACCATTTGTAACGTTCTGGATTTCTCCTAAACGATCAAAGTTTAATCCAGCCCAGTCAGCAGGATATTTACCGTGGATATTACCGATACCAGCAGCTAAGAAGTCAACGCCTAATTCAGCGATTGTCTTACATTCCTGAGGGTCAGCTAATTCACCCATAGAAGCAACACCGTCTTCTTCACCACCGATGCCACCAACTTCACATTCGATAGAAATACCTTTAGAGTGAGCTAAAGCAATCATTTCTTTAGATTTTTCTAAGTTTTCTTCAAATGCATAGTGAGAACCATCGAACATTACAGAAGTGAAACCAGCTTCGATACAAGCTTTTGCTCCTTCGTAAGAACCGTGGTCTAAGTGTAAAGCAACTGGAACTGTGATTCCTAAGTAATCGTGGATTCCTTTTACCATTGCTACTACGTTTTCAAATCCACACATGTATTTACCAGCGCCTTCAGAAACACCTAACATAACAGGTGATTTTGCTTCTTCTGCTGCCAATAAAATAGATTTGATCCATTCCATGTTGTTAATGTTGAATGCTCCAATTGCATAATGACCTGCATGAGCTTTTTCAATCATGTCTTTTGCTGAAACTAATGCCATAAGTATATTCCTCCTTGATTTCAATTTACACTCTTATTCTACTTCATTTTTCCCTTTTTGAAAAGGGTTATTGTTATTTATTTCACTTGTTTCCACGATTTAAGCGCATACACATAGAAAAAGCACACCATTTATGATGTGCCTTCATATTAATAATCTTCTTCTGTAGTTTTTAATGGTGGGATATCATCTTCATGACTATCTGTATCATCTTCATCTTCGTCAATCAGAATTTCACTTGTATCCACAACAACTTCGTTATATGTGTGACGTTCCCTTAAATCCCATTTGTTTTCCCCTACACATACAAAACGATCATCTAAAGATAAATCACTATAGAATTGTGCAATATTATCTTCTTCCTGTGCCTGTGTAAATCCCATAATCTGACAGATTTCTTCCCACAGCTTAATAAAAGTTACCGGTTTTTTCTTTGTGGATAACTGTTCATATGCGACATCGATCATTGCTTTTTTCATGTTAAACTAAATCCTCCTACATTTTTTCAATAGCTTCTACACCGATCAGTTCCAAGGCGTTTTTCAGCGTGATTTTTGTGGCCTTTAACAGTGCCAGTCTTTGTGCACTCAATTCTTCATGTTCCATATCAATGACTTTACATGCATTGTAGAAACTGTGGAAATAAGCTGCAAGTTTCTGAATGTAATTACATACCTTATGAGGCGAACGTGTTTTTGCGGCATCTGCCACTACATTTGTAAATTCATTGATGTACTTCATCAATGCGATTTCTTTTTCATGTGTTAATAAATCAAAGTTTTCTGCTTCTTTCATTTCAGGTGCCTGACGCAGGATAGAACACATTCTTGCGTGTGCATATTGTGCATAGTACACAGGGTTGTCATTGCTCTGTTTTCTTGCTAAGCCTAAATCGAAATCAAAGTGTGTATCAACGGCACGCTGAACAAAGAAGTAACGTACAGCATCTACACCTACTTCATCACATAACTCACGAATCGTAACCGCATTTCCTAAACGCTTACTCATCTTCACTTCTTCACCGTTTTCCACAAGACGAACCATCTGAATAATGTCTACCTGTAACTTATCAGGATCATTACCCAATGCTTCAATACTTGCTTTCAAACGAGGAATATATCCATGGTGATCTGCGCCAAGCAAATCTACCAACATATCAAAACCACGATCCAGTTTATCTTTATGATAAGCAATATCTGGTACAAGATATGTGTAAGAACCATCTGTTTTTCTTAATACACGATCTTTATCATCGTTAAACTTAGTAGTCGCAAACCATAAAGCCCCATCTTTTTCATAAGTCATGCCTTTTTCATCCAGCACCTTTAAAGCCGCCTCTACTTTACCATCATCACGAATCTTTTGTTCACTACTCCATACATCAAAGTGTACACGGAAGTAATCTAAGTCACGTTTGATTTTATTCAATTCAAACTCAATACCTTTTTCTTTAAAGAACTTTAAGTTCTCTTCATTTTCTTCTACATAAGTATCTTTATATGTTTCCGCTAATTCAATGGCAATCTTTTTTACATCTTCTCCATGGTATCCATCTTCAGGCAATACAAAATCAAGTCCCATGTGTTCACGATATCTTGCCTGCAAAGATTTACCAAGATTAATAATCTGATTACCTGCATCATTTACATAATACTCACGGCATACATCATAGCCACTTGCCTTCATCAAACGGGTAATGCTATCACCCCATGCTGCACCTCTGGCATGTCCAAGATGCAAGTCGCCAGTAGGATTTGCGGATACATATTCCACATTCACTTTTATGTTATGACCTGTATCATTATGACCAAAATTATCACCCTGTGCCAAGACTGTTTCAATAATCTTTGCCAAAGATGTATTTTTGATTTTAAAGTTGATAAAACCAGGTCCTGCAATTTCACAGCTTTCGATATCCGCAGCATCTTTATCAAGTGCTTCCATAATACCTTCTGCAATCTTTCTTGGGTTGTTTTTCAAAATTCTTGTTAACTGCATGGCAACATTAGTTGAGTAATCTCCATGGCTTTTATCCTTTGGAATCTCAATCACGATATTGTCTTCTTGCAATTCTTGTCCAAACGCTTTTGATACAGCATCCTTCAACGCATGCTTTAAACTCATCTCGATCTGGTTCATGCCTGATCCTCCTTCAATATCCATAAAATCCGGTAGCCATCTGTCACTTCACCACCGCTGAGGATATCATATTCCAATGCGATGATGTTATCTTTCCTTATATATTTATACGTATAAATTTCCAAGTCAATCGTGCCAAATTCTGACAGTACACTTCCGCAGGTTTTCTCATTCATTTGGAAATGCAGATTTGAAATGACTTCACCTTTTCGTTCAATACGAAGTCCTTCATCATCTGCGACAATATTCACAGATGCAACCCCATCCTTTTCCACATATTCCATACACAGAGAAGACCCTTTTTTCACTAAATTTACATGGCCTTCAAACATCAGATTTTTCTCATTTGTGTATCGATGCTTTTGTTTCACTGTAAGATGTTTCTTCATGTTCTCACCACTTATCATGAGCATTATAGCAGAATTTTATATTCATGCAACCTTTTTTAGTCAAAAAGATTAAAAACTTTTGGTTTTCGGTTTTTTCGCCTGTTTTCTTTCCTTATATTATATATCACAAAAATCATATTCCAAATAGTTGTTCTTCCTTATATTATATATATGCATGTTTTACTTCTTGAAAAATTTCTTCCTTATATATATAAGACGAAAAATTCTTGTTTGTTAATCAGATTTAATTTATAAAAGTATCATATTCCACTTTTATAATATGATTCGTATGATAGGCGAATAACACCTGCATTTCATGAAAAATCAGAAATCAGCATCAAAAACCTACGGATTTGTAAAGAATGCGCTTTCATACCCGGAATCCATGGTCTAACAGTGGTACAGCATTATAAGTCAAAAGTATTATATTCTACTTTTATAATATCGATTTTGCATTAAATTTGGCTTTTTTCCATGCCATTTCGTTTAGAAAGACATAAAATTGCTCACACTAAGACATGAAGAGGTGGCGCTATGAAACTATTTAAACGTATCATTTTTTGTTTCACTTTTCTTATCCTGACTGCTTTGATTCTTTTGTATGGCATTGCCTACATGGATATTTTATCTTTAGATGAGCAAAGAAAGAATATCACCATCTATGACAAGAATGGAGATATCATGTATGAATCCAATTTTAAGAAAGATATGAAGTGGACAAAGATTGATGATATTCCAGAGTTTATTCAAAAAGCATTTGTCAGTGTGGAGGATAAACGTTTTTATTCCCATGCCGGCTTTGATCCTATTCGGATATCCAAAGCCCTGCTTACTGATATCAAATCCAAAAGCATTGTAGAAGGTGGCTCTACCATCACACAACAATACGCAAAGAATTTATTTCTAACAAATGAACAGACCCTGTCCCGCAAGGTTCAGGAAATGTATTATGCTGCACGATTAGAAATGCAGTACAGTAAAGAAGAAATTTTGGAGGGATATTTAAATACAGCATACTTTGGGCATGGCATCTATGGTATCAATGCTGCATCCCATTATTTCTTTGACAAGGATATGAAGGATTTAAGTGTTGCCCAGGTTGCGATGTTGATTGGAATACCCAATGGACCAAGTATCTATTCCCCATTTCTTCATCCAGACAATGCCCTGCAACGGGAACATTTGATTCTGGGTATTCTAAAAAACAATCATCTGATTGATGATGCTACTTATCAATCTGCCATGGAAGAACCTTTGACTTTATCCTCCAAAGAAGAAACTAAGACCAGCGGCATCAACCAGTACTACATTGACGCAATCATTTCTCAACTGAATCAGATGCACATTGATTTAAATCAAGAAATCAAAATTGATACCTATTATGACCCTGATGCCCAGCAGGCGTTATCCACAGCGATTCAAAACAATACCAGCGCAGATAATGAGCTGGAGGTTGCTGGTATCATTACCCAGCCCTTCACTGGAAATATCCTGGCATTATCCGGTGGAAAAGATTATACGATTTCACAATACAACCGGGCAATACATTCTTCCCGTCAAATTGCCAGTACAGTAAAGCCACTGTTATACTATTGCGCGCTTCAACAAGGTTTTACGCCATCCACCCAGTTTTTATCTCAAGAAACAACATTCCCACTTGGTGAACATGATGAATACAAGCCACACAACTACAACAATCAATATCCGAATCAGAAAATCAGCATGATCAATGCTATTGCGATGTCAGATAATATCTATGCTGTCAAAACACATTTGTTTCTGGGTATCGATACACTACATAAAGCACTGCTTGATTTTGGTATCACCCAATCACAGCCAAATGCCAGTGAAGCGTTAGGCTGTGTGAATATGTCAGTAAGTGATTTAAGTGGCATCTATAATACCTTTGCCAGTGAAGGGCTTTATATAGAACCCTCCATGATTGCTCGTATCACCAATAAAGATGAAGTACTATATGAACGCAAAGTAGAACCCAAGCGTTTGTTACAACGTGATGAAACCCTGGTGCTTGATCAGATGTTGACAGCAACCTATGATATCAAAAACAAGACCTATGGCCTGCCCAGTATGTATGGCTCCAATCCAAATGTGAAAGTTGCGGTAAAATCAGGTACCAGTGACTGGGATTCCTGGGTGATGGGATTTAATCCAGAATATACCATCGGGGTGTGGAGTGGCTTTGATGATAATCGTGATTTAAGCAAAGACTACTACATGGTTTCCAAAAATATCTTCAAGCAGAGCTTTGATACCCTGTATGCTCACAAAGATGGCATCTGGTATCAGCCAAGTGACAACATCATACAGCGCAAGGTGAATCCTGTTACAGGAGAAGATGCACAGGATGGAAGTATCTACTGGTATCTCAAAGAGCGATGAAAACGTTATCATGGCTGTTTTTGGCTAAAGGTAGTGTACATTTCGGTAATATTGTCTATAAATTTGTGAATATTGTGTGAAATTCAAAAAAATTTGAAAAATATTTTTTTATTTTTGAAATTCCTCAAAACCCTTTGATTATCGACTCATTTTAGGTTTTATACCCACTCCAAAAGTGATAAATTCGTAAGTTTCAACTATTTTTGGGGTTGCAAAGCGTTTGGGCGTTTGTTACAATGAGGGCGTTGATGTCGAGGTGATAAAATGAATTTTATTGAAAAAAACGCTAAAAAAGTCGCATTATTCCTATGCTTTGCTACAGCAGGTACTGCGGTAACCACTGCGTATGCAATGGAAAATTCTACAGGATGGAAAGGTAACGGAGCAGACAGAGTTTATATAAACGCAAATAACGAAAAGGCAACTGGCTGGCTGACTCTTGAAGATGGTGTATACTTCTGTAACGATGAAGGACACCCAGTAACAGGTTGGCAGACAATCGAAGGAAAGAAATATTTCTTCGACGCAAATGGTATCAAACTATCTGGTGTACAGATCATTGAAGGTCGTCAATACACATTTAGTAAAGACGGAGATCTGTTGAACGGATGGAATACTGAAAAAACATCTTACTTCAACGAATTCGGTGATAAAGTAACTGGTCTTCAGAAGATTGATGACAAATCATATCTGTTTGATGACAAAGGTGCAATCAAAACTGGATGGCAGGAAGTTGACGGAAAGAAACTGTACTTCAATGCTGATGGTTCATTAGCAACCGGAAAAACAAAAATCGGTGACAAAACTTACACATTTAATGATGATGGTACATTAAATGTAGGTTGGGTAAAAAAAGGTAAAGAAAAATTCTATTATGACAAGTATGGTAATATGACAAAAGGCTGGAAAACAATCGATGGTGATAAATATTACTTCGATAAAAAAGGTCAGATGTTATATGACTGTGATGAATATGCAGGATACAAATTTGCTAAGAATGGTGTAGCTACACCAATCGAAGAAGATGAAGAAGAAATGGAAGATCAGATTGATGACAATGGAAATGTTGTTGAAACAGCTTCTAGAGGCAACAGCTCTTCTAAATCAAGCTCAAATTCTTACAAAGCAAACGTTGGTAATGCAGATGGTTCTATCTATTCAGCTGCAATGTCTCAGTTAGGTGTTAACCAGGACTGTACAGCTTTAGTTAGTAACTCATTGGCTGCTGCTGGAATTTATTTCCACGGATGGCCTGCAGAATACTTAAGTCTTGGACCTACCGTATCTTACTCACAGGCACAGCCTGGTGATGTATTGGTTTACAATGGCCACGTAGCAATCTATGCTGGTGATGGTATGGCAGTACATGGTGGTTTCAACGGAAATCAGACTGTTCTGTTCTCTGTAAACTGTAGTTCTGGAGCATTCCAGGTAGTAAGACCTCAGTAATATGTATAAAAGAACGCGATATGCGTTCTTTTTTTATTTATATCCTACTTTTTATCCATTCTCAGCAATGTTTATGAGAAATACAGGTATTTATTTACCT
Source organism: [Eubacterium] hominis (assembly GCA_014337235.1). Taxonomy (GTDB): domain Bacteria; phylum Bacillota_I; class Bacilli_A; order Erysipelotrichales; family Erysipelotrichaceae; genus Hoskinsella; species Hoskinsella hominis. Next base: position 565,079 of record CP060636.1, read on the forward strand.
GACAGTAAAACATCCCTCAAACGCCTTAAAAACAAAAGAAGCACTACAACATGCTTCTTCCATTGATAACAACTTCTTTTAATTTTAAATGATGATCTAAAATTACCAGATCAATCTTTTTACCCAAACCAATTTCATGAGCATACGTCTTTAACTTCTTTGCGGCATTTAAAGAACACATATCCACACATTCCATTAAATCAAAATGCAGTTCCTTGTACAAATACGTAAATGTTGATAATAAATCACGACATCCCCGTTTCAGTTCCCCATCCATATACACAGCACCATTGATAATACTGACATGCTCATCTATTGGATGAACACCATGGGTATCTAATCCAGCAAATTTACTATCTGATATTGCGGTGATTCGCTTACTTCCAATCATTGGTATCATCCATTTCAGCATATATGGCTGTACATGAATGCCATCCATAATGACTTCACATAAACAATCACCTAAGAAAATCGCATCCATCATGTTTTCTTTATGATGATCCACATGCGGCATTGTATTGCCCAGATGTGTAATCTGATCAGCACCATTATCAAAAGCTTCCATCACTTCATCATAACTGGCTTTGGTATGTCCCAAAGATACCTCTACACCATATAAATGCAATAAACGAATTGCTTCCTGTGCATTTTCTACTTCCGGTGCAATTGTCATAATCGCAATGTCCTCATGATACTTCCCTAAAAAAGTATCCAGCTCACCAATATTTACAGGATGGATATCTTTACGATTCATAGCCCCATTCATATCTGGATTCAGATAAGGTCCCTCCAAATGAAGCCCCATATATCTTGCGCCTTTATAAGAACCACGAAATGCTGTACGATAGGCTTCAATCAATGGTTCATATTCCTTTAAGGAACGTGAAGCCAGCGTTGGACAAAACGCTGTCACACCTAACTTAGGATATAGCATCGCTAATTTCAACAGCTCTTGAATATCTGTAGTATCTGCGCTGATACCCATACAGCCATGTGTATGAATATCCACAAAGCCTGGCAATGCCAAATCACTTTCCATTTTTGGTGTCTTATAATCTATTCTTTCCACAAACCCGTCTTCCAGATAAAGATCACCAAACACCAGTGTTCCATCCTGGAAAAACTTTACATTTTCTATCTTTTTCTTCAACATAAACACCTCTTTATTAGTATTGTATTGCATACTTCCCCCTTTTACAAGAAATATTTAAATGCTTTCTTTAGAAAATCTTTCGTTTTTCTTCCCTTTCCTCTTTAGAACTGTTTTTTATAATAGAAGTGAACATAAGGGAGGGATTTTATGAATGAGATACTGTTTTATTTAGGGGTCGCCAGCCTTTTTATTGCTTTTTCCATCACACTTGCGATTTCCCTGTGTATCGACCATATTCAGGAAAAACGATATCGCCATACTTCTCGCTGGTAAAATATTGTATAATAAAATAAAAGCGAGGGGTTTTCCATGAATGAGACAATTTTAATCGTAGAAGATGAAGTAGAAATTGCGAATGCAATTGAAATTTATTTAAAGAATCAAGGATATCAAACATATATCGCAGGCGATGGCAAGGCTGCTTTGGATATTCTTGATCAAAAAGAAGTACATTTGGCAATCGTTGATATCATGATGCCAATTATGGATGGAATCACTTTTACCATGAAAGCAAGAGAGCGTTTTGATTTTCCAATCATTATGTTATCAGCAAAAAGTGAGGATATTGACAAAATAACCGGTTTAAATATCGGCGCAGATGATTATGTAACCAAACCTTTTACACCTATGGAGCTATTAGCAAGAGTCAATGCACAGTTGCGGCGCTATAAACGTTTTCTTTCCATCGCAAAACAGAAAGAAGAAATGAAGGATGTTTGTATCCTGGGTGGTATTGAACTGCATAAAGACACAAAAGAAGTGTATGTCGATGGCGTACTCAAACAGCTGACATCTATTGAATTTAAAATTCTTCAGTTGTTTATGGCATCTCCAGGACGTGTTTATTCCAGTGAAGAAATCTATGAAAAAGTCTGGAAAGAAGATGCTATCAATACAGAAACGGTCATGGTACATATCCGAAATCTGAGAGAAAAAATAGAACTGGACCCGAAAAAGCCACGATATATCAAAGTCGTTTGGGGTGTCGGTTATAAAATTGAAAAACAATAAAGGATGATGAACATGAAAAAAAATCAACACCCAGCAAGGCTATTCCTGCTGGTCATCATAGGTCTTATGGTATTTATGTTACTTTCCATGGGGCCAAGCAATAATTCTGCCACAATGAAGGCTGAAGCAACACGACAGGCAATCATAGAAGAAACAGAAAAAAACTCACCACAGATTTTTGCGGAGCGATACAATGATGAATTTGAAACACATGTAGGCAGATGGATTGTATCTTCCTATATCAGCTATCTGGATTCAGAAGCATTAGAAGGCCGCCGATCTTTCTTCAAAGATATCCACTACCTGTATACAAGCTCTTTACAAGTTATTGATCGAGTATTAAATGACTATCTTGGGGAAAATAATGGAGATAGTTTAAATGATTTTAATTTAATTGGCTATTATGTTGTGGATACCACAGATAATAAAACAGACCACCATATCACAAACAGCCAAAAATACAAAGAATATGTATCCAAAGATACTAGCATCACAAAGAAAGATAACACATGGTTTATCGTCGTACAGTTTGATAAAGATGGAAAACTAAAAGTCACGAAAAGCTATAATAACACCCGTTCTTTAGTCATACAAAATAGTTATGAAGAGCAGCTACATGAAATTCTAACATCAATTTCAAATAATGATGATACACTTGCCAACCTTGAAGTCAATGATATAAAAAATATGACATTTGCCTTTATCGTTACGGAAGATATGGGTTTAGTTTCCACAGACCCTGTATATGATGAAAGCGCAGTTCATCTGGTTTATCATGATGAAATGTTAAATTTACAAAATATGTATTTCACAATGTCTATGTTTATCCTCATTGCCTTTGTGGCATTCTATCCTCATAAACGTATCAAAGAAACAAAATTCTATCGTACACTTATGTCTTTGCCAATTGAACTTATGGCATTCAGCTTAATGATCGTTTTGATTTTGATTTATACACACACTCTATCACTAGGGGGAGATGCTGCTTCCGCACTTGGTGCTTTCTTTATCTTCCCAATTGCGTATCTTTTAACGATGCACATAATCTTCTTCTTCAAAGAAGTAAGTACTATGGGACTAAAGAATGCTTATCTGCAATACTCTCTGATTCATAACGATATGAAAGAAATCAAGAAAATATTAATTGAAGTTTATCACTATCTGGCAAACGATAACTTGGAGCCAACAGATAAAGGGCTGTTACGCATCATTTTCCTTATTTTATTAAATCTGTTGTTAATTGTAATGTTTAACAGCTTAGGATTATTCTTCTATATACCATACATTATTTGCCTGTTTTTAATCATATTCCGAAAGAATCAGCGCCGCATTGAGGATTTCTTAAAAGTAAAAGAACTGACAACCAATATCTCCAATGGGGATTTTGAGGAAGCGGTGGAAAAGGATAATTTAGGTGTTTATGAACCATTGAAGGGTGATTTGATCAACATCCAGCAGGGCATTGAAGAAGCCGTGGAAAAAGCTATGGTTTCCCAGCGTATGAAAAATGAACTGATTACCAATGTATCCCATGATCTAAAAACACCTTTAACGGCTATTATCAGCTATATCGATCTGTTGAAAAATGAAAATATCACAGAAGAAGAACGTAAGAACTATCTGGAAATCTTAGAGAAGAGTGCTGATCGTTTGAAACATCTGATTGAAGATTTATTTGAAATGAGCAAGGCAAACAGCGGCAGTATCACTCTGGATTACATGGATGTCGACTTGATTTCTTTATTGAAACAGGTAGAAATGGAATGTCAGAATGCCTTTAATGAAAAACATTTAATCATCAAGCATCATTTCTCTGATGAAAAGGTATTATTGCCATTAGATCCGCAAAAAACCTGCCGTATCTTTGAGAATCTATTAAGCAATGTTGGTAAATATGCTTTAGAACAAACACGGGTATTCATTTCTGTCACAGATTTTGAAAGCCGTGTAGATGTTGAAATTAAAAACGTATCCAAAGAAGAAATTGATTATACACCTGATGAAATCGTAGAGCGCTTTACCCGTGGCGATAAATCACGCAACAGCGAAGGCAGTGGATTAGGCCTTGCGATTGCCAAGAGCTTTACAGAACTGATGAAAGGGCGTATGCATATCGATTTAGATGGCGATATCTTCAAAGTTACCATCAGTTTCTATAAAAACAACAATGCATAAGCTTTAAAAAGGGACATTTTGTCCCTTTTTCTATGTGATAAAACATTTTAAAATCCGCATTTTATGATAAACTTGTGATATAATAAAAGAAAAAAGCGGTGGTACGTATGAAAAAAGTCATCAATCATCCTAGTTTCCGATATCTTCTATTCGGTTTTTCGCTTCTTTTTCTCTTTATTTCGTTTTATGATTATAACCGTATCAGTGAAAAACATATTGAAACTGAAATGATTGAAATCACGGGGGAAAACAATCAACTGATTAATGGGGCAATTACCAATAAAATAAAGGATCAATTGGAAATCCTTCAAAATTACGCCAAGCTTATCGCATACCATGAGGATATCACAAGTAAAGAAGTATTTGATCTGCTGGAGCCATTAACGAAGGAAGATCTTTTCACTAACGTCGCCATTACCACACCTGATGGTATTTCCTATACCAGTCCAACACATACAAGCAATAACAGTGAACGTAAATTCTTTGTGGAGGGAATGAAGGGAAAAACGATCATCAGTGATATGATTACATCCAAAATCAGTAATGAACAAGTCATTGTGATGAGTGTACCTATCTATAAACAGGCAAAAGTCATCGGCGTATTACGGGTTTCCATGAGCACCACATTACTGCCGGAATATTTTAATCTGTCTTTTTTATCAGGCAACATTTCATCTTTTATTATCCAGCGCGATGGCGTGAATTTAACACCTAAGAAAAATTATTATAATTTCTTTCACATGCTGGAAAAAGATGAACGCAATAAAGAAATCGAAAAAGAAATGAAGGAAAAGCTGGCAAATGGAGATCATGGCTACATCACCTTCAAATTAAACAATAAAACACGTTATGCGTACTTCTCAGACGTGGAAGGCACAAACTGGTACCTGTTAAGCGTGCTTCCTCATTCGTATGTCACAGAGCGTATAAACCACAATTTAACGCATACACTTCTTTTAGCTGGTAAAGTCTGTGTCCTACTTCTCATCATTGGCATATACCTGTTATATCTCATGAATGAAAGCCGTAAAGAAGAAGTAAAAAATCAGGAAAAACTACATACCATTATATCCAATACACCAGGTATCAGTTTCAAACATAAGATTCACAATCCTGCATCCATCCAATTCTTTAACGATAATCGAAAGCTGTATGCAGGCTACAGCAAGGAAGAACTTTTAGATCTCATTTCTACCGATTTATCCAGCATTGTATGGGAGGAAGATCTTCCTATCGTTGAACAGTTAAACCGTCCCCAGAAAAAAGGGACTGTCGTTTCTAATACATATCGTATCCTGCTTAAGAATGGACATATGCAATGGATTTTTGACCAGCGCCAAAGCGTTTTAGAGAAAGATCATACGATATGGCTGTATATCACAGTACTTGATGTCACAGGTATGCGTGAAACCCAGGAACGCCTGCGACTTAGTGAAGAGCGATATGCAATGATATTAAAAGAAACCCGTTCTATCCCATTTGAATGGAATGTCAAAGCAGATACCATTACCTTCTCTGATGCATGGACAAATACCTTTGCCCACCCGAAAGTAATCGACCATTTCCTTTCTGTCACAAACAAATACTTCAAAGACCGTGAATACACTTATATTCCTCTAATGGAAAATATGATTCGAGGACAATCCAGTGATCAAATAGAATGTATCCTTCCAAGTGGACATAATGAAAACATATGGGTCAAGATACATGCAAAAGCGCTATATGATAATAATGGCTTTTTGACCCGCATCATTGGCAGTATTTTGGATATCAGTGAAGAAAAAGAAAAAACATCCCGCTTGATCAAACAATCTCAAATCGATGGATTAACTGGTCTGTATAATCGTATTACGATAGAACATCTGATCAATGAAGCATGTCAAAACAATCCTGATTCCTCCCTTATCCTGTTTGTGATCGATGTGGATGATTTCAAGAAAGTCAATGATACTTATGGACATGCCAGTGGTGATGAAGCATTGATCAATGTATCCAAAGCTTTAAGGAAATGCTTTAGAAGTGATGATTTGATTGGAAGAATTGGCGGCGATGAATTTGTTGTATTGATGAAAGCCAATACGAATGTTTATAAAGAACTGCCAACACAAAAGATTTCCATGTTGAAAAATATGTTGTCAAATATTCATATCCAGAAGGATATCAATTTTGTGATTCACTGCAGTATTGGTATCTCTATTCATCCACAGGATGGTACGAATTATAAAGAATTATTCACATGGGCAGATCACTCCATGTATGAAGCAAAAAAACATGGCAAAAACACATTTGTTTATCAGCCAAAGAACACAGAAAAACCATGATCCTTACGACCATGGTTTCTTTTTATTATAATTTAATAAATTTCTCAACATCGATAACAAAGATTGTTGCGCCGCCCACCTGTACTTCTACAGGGAAGGAAGCATATCTTCCAATATCATAAGAAGCAGTACTTGGCACAACTTCTGTACGTCTTCTACTGTATTCGCCAATGACTTCGATTGCTCTTTCAATCTTATCATCATCTGTACCAACGATCAAAGTAGTATTACCAGCTCGTAAAAATCCTCCAGTTGTTGCAAGACGTGTTACCTGATAGTTTTCTTTCGTCAAAGCACTGGAAACAGCTGGGCTGTCATCGTTTGACATGATTGCTAATATTAACTTCATAATAATATTTCTCCTTTCTATTAGTATAGTCATATTTTATCACTTATCCATGTTTAGCACAATGATTTTTTTGCTTTCTGTGACTTTGTGAAGGATTTGTCTAAATGATTTTTAATCATCTTTTCATCGCTCTTCCCAAATTGTGCTATAATATACAAACGTAAAGGAAGTGAGCATCATGGAGAATGTAGGACTGGTATTAGAAGGCGGCGGCATGCGTGGATTTTACACAGCCGGTGTACTTGATTATTTTATGGAAAGAGGCTTTTATACCAATGGTGTCATTGGTGTCAGTGCTGGTGCATGCCATGGTTGTAGTTATGTATCAAAACAGATCAAGCGAAGCTATCGTATCAACACAGAATATTTAAATGATAAACGGTATATGAGTTTTCAATCTCTTGTGAAAACAGGTGATTTCTTTGGCGCAGAATTTGTATATGATACCATTCCAAATAAACTGGATGTCTTTGATTATGATGCGTATAATCAAAGTGGAATGAAGTTTTATGCGGTTGCCAGCAATCTAGAAACAGGCAGAGCAGAATATCTTCCATGTATCAATATGAAACATGATGTCATCTATGTACGTGCCAGTGCATCCTTACCACTGTTATCACGAATCGTGGAAGCAGATGGCATGAAGCTGCTTGATGGTGGATGTACCGACAGTATCCCAGTTAAAAAGTTTCAACAAATGGGATACAAGAAAAACATTGTGATCTTAACCCAGTGCAAAGAATATCGAAAAGGTAAAAACAACTTACTGCCTTTGATACGTAGAACATATCGTAAATATCCAAAGTTTGTGAAAGCTATGGAAGAACGTCATATTCATTATAACCGTACCCTGGATGAACTTGGTGTTATGGAAAAGGAAGGCAGCGTCTTTATCCTTCGTCCAAAAACACCTGTTACGATTGGGCGCTTAGAAAAAGATATAAATAAATTAACAGATCTCTACAATCAGGGATATGAAGATGCAAAGGAACAGTTTGAAAACATCCTAGCCTTTGTGAACAGCTAAAAACTACCACGAGGTTTTTTACCTCGTGGTAGTTTTTTCCTTACTTGAAAAAAGACATTGCAAAAATAGAGATTACATTGGCTCTTTTCCCTGCATCATTTTACGATATGCAAGTGCTGTCATATGAAACATCCGCTTAAATATTTTTGCGAAATAACTGGCATCCATAAAGCCACATTGTGCCGCAATATCTGTCACATTGAACGTGGTTGTCCCTAATAATTCACATGCTTTCATCAATCGATACTTCATCAAGATCTGCATAGGTGTTTCCTTGATGTTGCGTTTAAAGCATCGTTGTACTTCCCGTTCACTGATATTCACATGATGTGCCAAATCTTTCAAAGTTATTGGCTCATCATAATGCGTTTTTAAATAATTCATCATTTGTTTAATTCTTTCATCTTCTGGATATCTACTTTTTGAATATGATAAAGTTGATATATTCGCTTCTTTTAATATTGTTAAACATACCTTCATCAATTGTTCACGTGCAATAATTTCATATCCAAAGCTCTCTTCATGACATGCCATATAAGCAGATTCAATACAACTTGCCGTTTCTTTACCTAATACCATATAAGGAAGATTATGATTGGTAATGAGTGGTGTAATATATCGTTTATCATAGACGCTGCCTTCTGCGCCAAATAAATTTTTTGATATCACAAAAGAAAACGCAATACAGGTATCCTTGCTTGTTTGAATGACTTGATGTAAAACACCACCATTGATAAACAAGCCATCGCCGGGGCACAAATGGATACATGTTTGTCCCGCATAGACATCAAGTTCTCCATCTTTCACATAAATCATTTCCATTTCATCATGAAAATGCCATGGAATCTGTCTTGCCGCAAAATGCTCCATATCGTTATAATAAGCAGCAAGTGGAAAGCTATCTTCTACTATGACATTCAATTGTTTGTTCTGTGCATTCTTTTCTACACTGCATTCTATAATCATATTCTCACCTCAGTCGCTTTTATCCAATCTTTCGGCTATATTATTATAGATTTTATCAGAAATTGTCACTATAATACAAGTATCAGGAGGTTTTTCTTATGAATACAATTGATTTACATATGCATTCCATTTATAGTGATGATGGAGTATATACGCCAACCGAATTAATGAAAATGTGTAAAGATGCTGGTTTACAAATTGTCGCAATCGCAGATCACAACAGCACAAAAGCGATACCTGAGGCAAGAAACGCCGCAGAAAAGCTAAAGCTTACCTATATTCCTGCCATTGAATTAGATTGTACGATTCATGGTGTTGATCTTCATGTGCTAGGATATGGCATTGATGAAAACAATCAAGCCCTTTTGGATAACGCAGAATATGTCAAAAAGCAGGCACAGAATGTAGGAAAGGAACAGATTGAAAAAGTAAAAGCCTTAGGCTTTTATATTGATGAAGACGCATGTTATGCATTATCTCATGAAGGTGTGATTACAGGTGAAATCATCGCAGAAGTTGCCCTGCAGGATGAGCGAAACCATCCACTTATGAAAGAATATCTGCCTGGTGGCTCACGTAGTGATAATCCGTTTGTGAATTTCTATTGGGATTATTGTGCGCAGTCAAAGCCAGCATATGTGCCTATTCACTATATTTCATTAAAAGAAGCTGTGGATATGATTCATGCGGCTGGCGGTATCGCAGTGCTTGCACATCCTGGGAATAACACAAAAGAAAACTTATCCTTAATAGACGCAATTTTTGCTTATGATGTAAAAGGCATGGAGGTATACAGCAGTTATCATTCACCTGAACAGATTGCTTTCTACAAAGATTACGCTGAACAACATTATTTAATGATCACCATGGGCAGTGATTTCCATGGTAAAACAAAGCCAAGTATTGCATTAGGGGGTAGTCATTGTCCAGATACATCACTTTATGAAAACGCTATTTTATCCTTGATCAAATAAAAAGTACACTTCATCAGTGATCCTAAATAGGTACTTAAAATAAAAAAGAGATTTCAAAAATGACTGTACTTATCAATCATTTAGAAATCTCTTTTTGTATATACCCTAAAGTAATAAAAAATCTTCATCACCTAACACTTTTTTCTTTATATATGCATTTTCATATATCTAATCAATGCCTCTTCCCTTTCCTGTAAAACATAACCTTTTCGCTTCAGCCAATATCCACTGATCCATACATCCTCCTCTTTCAAAGGAAGATAACACATATCATCATCCTTTATAATCAAATTGCCTGCGGTGATGGATAGATATTTTCCACTTTGCAAGGCATCATGAAAACTTCCACGATCCGATACTTTCAACATATCCGGATGCTGGTGTAACCGTAACAATTCCATCAATTTATTCGTACTTGTATCGTCGTAACAAACAAAAGGATACTTTTTGATATCTGATAGTTTCATGGATGTTTTGTGTGCAGCTTCATGCTGTTTGGACATCAACACATAAACAGGCATATGCTCTTTTAAGATTTGATATTCACACTGATATTTAGCCGCATATTTTTGTATACGTTCCTCGCTTTTCCCTAACAAAAACACAATACCTAAGTGATCATTTTGCTGGTTTAACGACTGAAACACTTCTTCATTTCCCATCTCCCGAATCCGATCATTATAACGTTTTCCCTGTTGTGTAAATTGTAGAAAAACACGCATGATCAAGGGAGAATAATAACTGGCAAGATTGATATCTTTACAGGATGTTTGATTCAGATGATAGATATGATCCAGTTCTGTCAGGATCTTTTTACTACTGACAAGAAACGCTTTTCCCTCATCACTGAACTCAATGCCCTGATAATTTCGATTAATCAAAGTATATCCAAGTTCTTTTTCCAATGACTTGATCATCGTTGAAAGATATGGCTGAGATACATTTAATTTTCCTGCTGCCTCTTTGATAGAATGACATTTTGCGACCATACACATTATTTCTAAATGACGAAAATTCACATACCTCACCTCATTTATACTATAACATATTTGTTATATCCTATAAAACTTTTTGAATATCCTTTCCATTTATATCTATGTTATCATACATCTGAAAGGTGGGATTTTTATGACAAATATCTTACAAAAATCAAATGACATCAAACAACTTTTACAAACATGGCGCAAAGCCTTACATCAGATACCAGAAACGGGCATGCACCTGCCTAAAACAATCGCATATATCACAAAACAGCTAGATACCATGCAGATTTCCTATCGTATCCTTGACCATGGCGCAGGGATCCTGGCTCAGATTGGTATGGCTTCTTCTCCTTGTATTTTATTAAGAGGGGATATGGATGCTTTACCTATCAAAGAAGAAAGCGGAGAATCTTTTGCGTCAGTAAATGGCAATATGCATGCCTGTGGACATGATTTACATGCGACAATGTTATTAGGTGCCGCAAAGTTATTAAAAGAAAATGAAAATGAAATTCATGGTTGTGTAAAACTGCTGTTTCAAAGTGGTGAAGAAATAATGGCAGGTGCCAAAGCCGCAATACAGGATCATATATTAGAAAATCCTCATGTAGATGCTGGTTTTGCGACTCATGTTATCTCTAATATTCCAATTGGTGTCATTGCGTATGGAGAACATGCAGCTTCTTCTTCCACATTGTTTGAAATTCACGTGCAAGGAAAAGGCGGTCATGGATCCATGCCAGAACTATGTATAGATCCAATTCAGGCTGCTGTGATGATTTATCAAGGTTTTCAAGGCCTAATCGCAAGAGAATGTGGCGTTAGTGAAGAAGTTATTCTAACCTTTGGACAACTAAGCGCAGGAAACAGTACCAATATCATTCCTGATTCAGCAATATTAAAAGGAACTCTTCGTACATATGATAAAGAAAAGCGTGAATACATAAAACAGCGTATGCAGGAAATCATCCAGGGGATTGCCCTTACTACACGTACCACCATCACACTTGATATCTTAAATGAGATGGATGATTTACATTGTGATCCTGCGTTAAATGATTTTTTTGCGCATAGCATTCAGGAATTAAATTCAGACTTCAAAATAATCAATCAGTTACATACTGCCGCATCTGAAGACTTTGCCGCTATCGCAGAATGCATACCATCTAGTTATTTTGCGATTGGTGCCGCGATAGATACCCCTCAAAACTGTTATGGTCAACATCATCCAAAAGTACGTTTTCATGAAGATGCACTTGTGATTGGCTGTGCAGCTTACACAAAAGCAGCTCTTGATTATATAGATAAACAAAGCTAAGGGTAGTTTTAGCTTTGTTTTTTCATAAAGGATCTTAAACATTTTCCAATGTCATATCTTTTTTCTTTTTACAAAAATCATAAAGAAAATAAATAATACTGATACCCATAACTATCCACATGACATAATCCACAGACCCAAATTGTGTAAGAACTGCCATTGCATTGGCAAACATATGCAACATGATACCACTATAAATATCATGATTTTTCTCTCTTAAAGTATACGCCGCAATACTCAAAAGAAACGCCTGAAAGAAGCCATTTAATGAAAAATGTAAAAATCCAAAAATGAAGGCATGTGCCAACATCGTTTTCCTTCTTGTACTTAAAATGGTTGATTTAGCATGCAGTAAACAAAAAATGACGTAACCCTTTAACTACTGGATTACGTCATTTATATTATCCCTTCTTTAATTCCTTGATGACTACTTCTTTGATGTTCTCTGGAAGTTTCAGCATATTCATCGCTTTATTTATGTCAATATTTGCTGATTCCATTAAGTTTTTTGTATGTTCGATTGCAGATTTGATTTCTCCTTGCTCGATGCCTTGTTTTAAACCTTGCTCAAATCCTTCTTTCAAAATGCTCTCGCCAAGATTACACATAAACGTGTACCTCCTTATTTATCTTCTGTATCATCATTGTATCAAATCTTATTTTTTTGTCCATCACATTATAATGTATATCTTTTGACATCATATAGTAAACAAAAAATGACGTAACCCTTTAACTACTGGATTACGTCATTTATATTATCCCTTCTTTAATTCCTTGATGACTATTTCTTTGATGTTCTCTGGAAGTTTCAGCATATTCATTGCTTTATTTATGTCAATATTTGCTGATTCCATCAAGTTTTTTGTATGTTCAATTGCAGATTTGATTTCTCCTTGTTCAAGTCCTTCTTTCAAAACGCTCTCGCTTAGATTACACATAAACTCCACCTCCTGATCCATCTTCTCTGTCATTATTATAGCATATTTTTCCTCTAATAATCGCTTTTTTTCTTCTGCCTTCATCTTTGTTGTAAACAATATATTCAACATCTCTAATACACTATGACTTTTATCTTCATAATTGTACTCGTTTCCTGGATACATCATGATCACTTCCATCAGATCATAATCTTCTACCTGATTGTGCCATTCATTTTTTAAACATTCTTCTTTGATATGATATACATTGATCACATCATTTTTTTCTTTTGTATGCTTTGGACATATCCATATCGAATATACTTTTTGTAGATCATTAAATTCTGATGACGCAAAACCGTCTTCTGCATTTTTCTGTCTTGATATCAGTCTGCTTGCATAATAGATCCCTCTTGTGACTAAAGGATATCCTGGAGTTTCATCTTTTTGTATCTCAAAATTGATAAAGATACCCACACTTTCTTTTTTTCCTTTTTTTGTTGGCAGCGTTGCTTTAAACAATATATCATATCTTACACAGGCGCCTATGACGGATTGATCTTCTACATTCATTCCAACGATCTGATCATGATCATTGATGGTCATATTAATCCTTGGATCATTTTCTATGCTGTTGATGATTTCTTCTATCGTCAGATCCTTACATTCCTTCATTGCGAACTTCATAATGTTTGCTAAGATCTGCTTATTGCTCATGATCATTTTACATAAGTGATCATAGGCATCCGTATTCTTATCAAACATTTTTAAACTTTCATACAATACCATATTGTTTTTTACGTTTTTTAATGCGATTTCTAAAATACTTGGACTTAACTTTCTTTTTTTTAGGATTTTCTTTTCCTTATGGGTTGTTTTTTCGATTATGCTCATTTGCATACCTCCTTGTCTTTAAGTAGTTACCATTATACACAAAAGATAAGGGTTTGTTATAAAAAGCATAAATTCTTATATTTTTTTCTAAAATCTTAAAATTAATCATTACTTTTCGCAAAAGAAAAAGTGCTTTCGCACTTTCTATACATTAAATCTGAAATGCAATACATCGCCATCCTGAACTTCATATTCTTTACCTTCAAGATGTAATTTTCCTGCTTCTTTTACCGCAAGCTCACTACCCAGCTCATCAATATCTTCAAACTTGTAGCATTCTGCACGGATAAAACCTTTTTCAAAATCTGTATGGATAACACCTGCACATTGTGGAGCCAACATACCTTTTTTGAATGTCCATGCACGACATTCATCTTCTCCTGCTGTTAAGAATGTGCATAAATCAAGGATACGATAAGCTGTTTTAATCACCTTATCCAAGCCGCTTTCTGGAATACCTAATTCTTGTAAAAATTCATTCTTTTCTTCTTTATCCAGACCACTTAATTCTTCTTCAATTTTTGCACATACAGGAACAACTTCATTATGTTCACTTTCTGCGTATGCTTTTACTTTCTGATAATATTCATTGCTTTCTGGTTCCGCAATTTCCACATCAGACATATTAGCGATATAAATCATTGGCTTTAATGTTAATAAACTGAATGCTTTCACGATATCCAGTTCTTCTTTTTCAAGATCAACTGTTCTTGCGGCCTTTCCAGCTTCTAATGCTTCTTTTAATTTTTTTAAAACTGCAACTTCTTTCACGCTGTCTTTATCTTTATTTGTCAAAGCTTTACGTTCTACTTTGCTTAAACGATTGTCAATTGTCTGAAGGTCTGCCATGATCAATTCCAGATTAATGATTTCAATATCACGGATAGGATCCACATTTCCTTCTACATGTGTAATATCATCATCTTCAAAACAACGTACTACATGACAAATGGCGTCTGTTAAACGGATATTGCTTAAGAACTGGTTCCCTAAACCTTCTCCTTTACTTGCCCCTTTTACAAGACCGGCAATGTCTGTAAATTCAAAAGTTGTATAAATCGTTTTTTTAGGATGAAATAATTCTACTAAACGATCAATTCGATGATCTGGTACTTCTACCACACCAACGTTTGGCTGTATTGTGGCAAATGGATAGTTTGCTGCTTCTACCTGACTTTTTGTGATTGCGTTAAATAATGTAGACTTTCCTACGTTTGGAAGTCCAACGATTCCTGCTGTTAATGGCATATTTTATCATTCCTCTCGCCATATCATTCTATCTTTTTTTTCGTTGTTATGCAAGGTTATTTTCATGGATTATGTAGCTTTCCAATTGATTTATCACAATATCTTCAATAATATTTAACTTTTTTTATAATCCTTCCTGCCTCAAAGGATAAATGGCATTCATCCATACCGGACAAATGCCATTTTTTCTTATCGGTTAATTGATCTTGCCATTCTTGCGTAAGTGTGACGTTTTCCACGAATCGCAATACTATAAGCCATAATACCATCAGGTACAACAGGTGCCCAGCCGGCATCACCGATATGGTGAAGATCTGTTCCACACATTTTACACATCAATGCGATATCACGAATAGTAGAATCTTCAGAACCTTCTTGTGATGTTCCAATAGATGTTAGTGTCATTACATCTAAGGAATGAGCATAAGCAATCATTTCTTTCACATATTCCAATGTGATACCAGGCACTGTTCCTGGCGCAGGAATCAAGATAACATCTGCACCTGCTTCCACAAAATCTTTGATAACTTCTTTTGTGATGATATTTTCACCAGCTTCTTTTTTAGAACCAGCGGCATGCATTTTACCTGCCATTAAAACAATATCATCCCCAACAACTTCTTTCATCTTTTTCAGATTTTCCACAATTGTTTGATTTGATACCCCAGTACCCGGATTACCTGTCAATAAGATAAAATCAATACCAAGTTCTTTTGCTTTTAAAGCTGTTTCTACACTTGCCTGACGTCCTTCACAAATGGTTTTAATTTCCCCGATTGTCTGTTCACTTTTATCAATTGGTTCCAGGTTCACACCAATTAAACGTCCAGTTAAACGTTTTAGTTCACGGATAACATCTTTATCCTCTACACCTGTGATCCCATCAATTTTAGGATGATTGACATCAAACATGTTCAACAACAGAATATCTGCGCCAAATGCTGCGCTGATTTCCGCATTCGTCATTGGTGACAACAGGCTTTCATTACATAATGAGCACTCTGCAATCAATACTCTTCCTTCGCTTGCTTCTAATGACTCCAACAACTCTTGCTTGTTCATTGCCTCCATATCAGAAAAATTACAATCTAAAAATCTTTTCATCTTGCTATACCTCCTCTTTCATGATTTCAGTATAACAGGAATTTTCTCATTTGGATGATTAGCTTTTTTCCATTTTTGTAAAATTTGCGAATGCAAATGCAATTTTCACAAATAGGCAGGATATCTGCATTGCGGTATCTAATATCGTATCACGGAATTGAAATGGGAAAATATATGGTGTTAATTCTTTAAAACCATCATCATATGTGGCAGTAATAATTGCAAGTTCTTTCCCTTTGGCTTTTTGTTTCAACAGCCAGTCTTTATGTGCATTGATCCATTCTCCTTGTAAATTGATAACCCAGAATAAAGCCGTATTCTGTAAACGTGTTTCCATAAAATCTTCATCTAAATCTCGCATAATTCCATGTACCTGTATCCCATAAGGTTCTAAAAAACTTCTCAGTACATGTACACAGATATAACTATAAGGCGTATAAATCACACTGATTTCCTTTTCTTTCTGCATCTTTTTTGCGATTTCAAATATCATTTGTTCATCATGATACTGCATATAAAAGGAAAGATTTTTTTGTTCGTTTTCTAGATAATGCTCACATGCTTTCTGATAATCTGTTTCTGCAATTTGAAGCTGATTGTCAATATAGCGATGATCTTCATAACTATAACAATCATTTCTTAATTCTTTAAAATTTTTATATTTTAATTTATGACAGAATTTAGTCACAGAGGCAGGTGTTGTATTCGCAAGTTTTGCGATATCTTCAATCAATATATCAGGAAAGCGGTTGTAGTTTTTCAACAATACCATTGCGATTTCAAAATCAACTGTGGATTTCTCAGCGGTATATAAGAATATCATCAATCGTATATATGCATTATTCATATGTTAATCCTTTCTGATCAAACACTTGTTTTAAATATGCTAAGCCATCTGTATGAAACTTTGCGCCATAGCGATTTCTATCCGTATAAAATATCACTGTTGTATATTTTTTTCTTTGGTCAAAGTAAATATCACGTATATCCATAAATGAATACCAATGACTATCAAAATATAATTGGTCATTCCTCATCGCACATACGGGTGTATCATAGCTAAGTACTACAAGTGGTATGGAGGATACAATCAGCGAATAGCCGTTTTCATCAAATCGTAAAATAGCCAAAATCAATATAAGCATGCTAATGCCCATCATAAATGAAAACATCTTTTTATTAGGTTCATCAATCATCACAGCATTGGATAAGATGACCTTCATATCTCTTAAACGCAATCGTATCATCCATATACCTAATAGTAATACGCATATAATCAATACTTTTGGAAACAGCCACACATCTTCTCTACAAATCACATAGATCCCCCAAATGATAGCAATGATCATATATAGAAGTTGTACTCCCACCATACATTTATACACCCATAAATCGTTTTTGCGATTCACGTTATGCCACCTCTTTGCGTTTCATCCACAGACACACTGATATAGAAGCCATCATAATAATAGACATAATGGAAACTGGTGATAATGATTCTCCCCGTATGATATCAAATATAGAAAGTCCTATTTCCACCATTGCCAACGCTGTAAAGATATAACGTATCATCTTTTCTCGATCTCTTGATAATAAGCCAAAATAGGCACCTCTTAATATTGAATTTACAGAGATAAATGTAATGATAAAGCATGATGCAATAATCATAAAATCAGAAAATCCAATTTCTTTTTCAATATCATAAATACCAAAATCTGTGATAAATGCAGCAGCCAGCAACATTACCACTGTCACAATCACTGTTTGTACTGCAATTTTTCCTCTTAATAATACTTGTCTTTCATCAAATTCATCCATAGTTTTCCACTCCTTTTCATAATGATACTGCATTTGTTTGTACTCTTTTATCTATTCACATTCTTTTGTTTTACTTTCATGAATGTAAAATACAACACATATAAGTATGATGCATACATCTATAAATAACATACCATAGCTTGCCTGAATTTCATGTTGTAGAATCATTGGCTTTTTTTCTCTTATAATACTTATCACATTACATATTAAAGCAACACTTCCTGCAGCTCCCATCAATATGGCGATTTTATTTTGCTGATTCAACATATCCACATAAACTTCTTTTTTTATCATTTCTATAGAAGCTAATGCAATTGTCATTATAATAATCACTCCACCAGTAATTGTACCAAATACATGGGCACCATCCAGCAATGAGCTGTATATGACATCCAGGGTAAGAAATATAATAAATAATATACATGCATGTTTGAATATATCGCCTCTGATTTGAAGCTGGCGTTCGTCAAAATTATTTTTCATCTTTCAAGACTCCTCTCTATTCTTCCCAAAATAATTCATCTAGGGTTTTATTCAATACTTTACATATGGCGATGCATAATTTAATACTTGGATTATAATCGCCTTTTTCAATCGCATTCATCGTCTGCCGGGTGACACCGACTTTTTCAGCCAACTCTTGTTGTGTCAAATCAAGTGCTGCCCTTGCCGACTTTAATTTTAGATTTTTCGCCATTCCATCGCCTTCTTTCTGATTACATATTAATACTATTGTGACATAATATCAAGTATATATTACTTTTTATCTTATAATTTTGATTATTTGTATATAAAAAAGTCTGTAATCAAATGAAATTACAGACTCTGTTATCCTATATCCTGCGTTTTTTAAGCTTATCGTTTATAACTTATCCTTTCTTCGATACCCAGCAAATGATAAATCATATTTTTTTCATCTTCAGAGATTATACGCTCCATAAATAACTTTGGCACAACACCATTGCATCCATACATCATCATCCCTAGTGGTGATATACCACCTGATGTTGGAAGTTTAATTATATCACTCAGAAAATCTATAAACCTTTTGTATTCAAAATCATGGTCGTTTTGTTGAAAAATCAAGCAAAATATTCCATAATAAATGAAATCTGAATTTGTATCATCTCCATAATATTGCATTGCAAATTTTTTATAATATGAAGCATACTCTGGATAGTATTGTAGGAAAAACATATTCAAATCAAAATAGTCAATTGAATAACGTTTATCAAATGTATATTCGTGATAATCGTGAAGCATAAACACTTCCTCATAATTTGATAATTGATGATTTTTGATAAATTTTTGAAAAATATCATAAGCATAAGAATCCCTTATTGGGGAAAATAAACTGTTGATCAAATACTTAAAAAGTGAATCCGTTCTCCAATTATCACATGCTATTAAATCATTAAGCAAAGCCCATAATTTTTCATCAAAATCATCATAGTCAAATTTTCCTTTTCTTTGCAAATCTATGATAACCGACCTAATGAAATGGTTACGATTTAAATAATCAAAAGGATTTGATCTACATAATATCGTTTGATCATCACAACCTTCTAAAATATTTTTTTCCACATAAACCGGAAAATACTTATCCACAATTTTCCAAATATCGTAATATGATACACCTCTTTGTAACATTTTATCACTCCTTTCTTGCCTTTCACAATTAACTTTGTCTTACATTTATCATTATAACCAAATCAAATATAAAAAACATTATTTTATTCTATTATATTTGCGCATGATACATTTAGATTAAAAAAGAACCACTTTACATGGTTCCTATAATATTTATTCTTTTGGTTCCTCTTTTGGAGCCTTTTCTATAATACGTTTTAATTTTTTTTCAAACTGTACACGTGGGAATAGCACGCTTGTCCCACATCCCAGGCACTTGATACGAATATCCGCACCCATTCTGATAATTTTCCAATACTTCGATTTATGACATGGATGTTCTTTTTTCATTTCCACGATGTCGTTTAAATCATAATCCTGGATTGGCATAATATCCCTCCTTTATCCCTCTCTTTTATGATAAGACTGTAATGTATTTTCCAGAAGCATTGCGATGGTCATTGGACCTACACCTTTTGGCACAGGTGTGATATAGCTACATACTTCCTTTACATCCTCAAAATCAACATCTCCACACATTTTATTATTTTCATCACGATTAATCCCAACATCAATCACAACGGCGCCTTCTTTTACCCAGTTACGATTGATATATTTAGCTTTGCCAATTGCCGCAATAAGGATATCAGCTTCTTTACAAACATTTTCGATATCCTGTGTACGTGAATGACAAATTGTCACTGTCGCATTTTTATTTAACAGCAATTGTGCAATCGGTTTTCCCACAATATTACTGCGGCCAACTACAACAGCACGTTTTCCACTTAAATCATCATATCCAATCGTTTCTAAGATACGAATAATACCTTTCGGTGTACAAGATACAAATGTTTCTTCATTCAACATTAATTTACCCACATTACAAGGGTGGAATCCATCCACATCCTTATTAGGATCAATGGCATGAATGATATCCTTTTCTTTGATATGTGCTGGTAATGGCAATTGTACTAAAATACCATCTACAGCAGTATCTAAATTCAAACGTTCAATCAATGATAATAATTCCTCTTGTGTTGTGGTTTCTGGCAAGGTAATTAATTCATTTTCCATACCAACAAATTGACATGCTTTTTCTTTTCCACGTACATAGGACAAGCTTGCCTGATTGTCACCAACCAGAACAACAACCAATTTTGGGATACGTTTACCTTCTGCCTTTAACTGATCGATTTTTACTTTTAGATTTTCTTTAATATCCTTTGCGATTTCGCTTCCATAAACTACTTCACTCATAAGATCACTCCAATCCCATTTCTGCGCTGTCTAATATAATGGTGACAGGTCCATCATTTAATAATTCTACTTTCATATCTGCACCGAAGATTCCAGTTTCTACTTCTAATCCATAACTCCTGATTTCTTCGTTAAATGCCTCCCATAATGGCTTTGCGACATCCCCTTTTGCGGCTCTTTCAAAGCCTGGCCTTCTTCCTTTTTTACAATCCGCATAGAGTGTAAACTGTGATATTGAAAGAATCTTTCCCTTCACATCAGATAAGCCCTTATTCATTTTACCATTTTCATCTTCAAATACACGTAATTCTGCGCATTTCTTTGCGATTTTCTTTACGATATCGATGGTATCTGTCTGTGTAATACCAACTAACAGCATAAATCCCTGATCGATTTTCCCTGTATATTCTCCATCTACTTTTACGCTGGCATGGGCAACTCTTTGTATAATTACTCTCATAGCTTTTCACCTCATTTTGTACATAAGTATACCGTATGCGATAAAGAAACTCAATCAAAAATATGATTTTCACATCTTTCCTATCCAAAATGGTAATGTTCATTTACATTCATACGATATTCTTTTGGTGTCATTCCATAAAATGACTTAAATTTCTTATAAAAGAAATTCACATTATTACATCCAACTTTATATATTATTTCATTAATAGTAAGTTTTGAATTAGCAAGCAGAAAAGCTCCCTCTGTCATTTGTTGTGACGTTTTAATCTCGATAAATGACATTCCTGTTTTTTTCTTTAACATATTGCTTAAATAATTAGGATTATATCCGAATTTTTCTGATACATCTTCTAAGTGACAACGATTATAGTTTTCTTCAATATAATTTAATACTGGTATTAGCGTCGTTTGATTATTTTCATCATCGCTGAATTTTTCCTGATCATCATATAATGTATTGATTAATTCTAGAAATATTGCTGAAACATAGGTTTTTATTAATTCTTGATAACATTTACTTGGACCAAAATATTCACATAACAAATATTGAATCAGGGTATGTACCTTAAAGTTCTCTTGTGTTTTAAAAATGATATATTGATCATGCCTGCGATTTTTGGATATCGCATTTAGTAAAAAGGATGTAAGAATTCCCTTCTGTGACATTCTACTTAAAAATACGCTGTTAAAAAACTCTTTACGAAAAACGATATTGATGACGATATCCTTTTCTGTTTTTAAACTGGTAGCACTATGTACAACATTTGTGTCAAAAATACATAAATCACCCTGATGCATTTCAACTTCTTTTCCATTGATCACAAAAGTACATTTTCCTTCATAGATATAATTCAATTCCATATCTTTATGATGATGGGGTGGAATGGTTGTATAGCGTGATTCTTTGATAATACCAATCTGGTCTGATTTTAAAGTATTAATAAAGTCAAAGTAATAACATTTCTGTCCCCGATAATCATCTAGTCGCAATCTTTCATAAAAAGGACTTAACTCTCCTGGATGAGCTAAATGCCAACGTTCTCCTGCAGTATTCAAATGTAAGAACTCTTCAAGATCATGAATATTCATATAATCCTCCATCTGTGAAAATGACATAAATAGTCAAATATTATGACATTTTAAAAACTTATTTCCAACATTATAATATCATTAAGAATTAGCTAATTCAAACGAAAGAGAGGTAGTTTGAAATGAAAAACGGATTTGACGACAATTTTTTATGGGGTGGCGCAATCGCTTGTTCACAAGCTGATGGTGGCTTTTTAGAAGGAGGAAAAGGTATCTCCACACAAGATTTACGCTATCTTGATCCCGCATGGAATCATGAACAAGTTGAGGAAAAGCATCATAATTCTCCTTTTTCAAAAGCAGAATTTGACCAGGCTTTAAAAGATATGGATACAACCTATTATCCTAACCGCAGAGGTATAGATTTTTATCATCATTATAAAGAAGATATTGCTTTATTTCACGAACTGGGTATGAAAATCTTTAGAACTTCTATCTGCTGGTCACGTATTTATCCTAATGGGGATGATGAAATGCCTAATAAAGAAGGTATCACTTATTATAAAGATATGTTTCAGGAATGTAAAAAATATGGCATGAAGATTTTTGCGACAATTCTGCATTATGATATCCCTGTGAATCTTGTATTGAAATATGGTGGATGGAAAAATCGAAAGGCAATTGACTTCTATGTAAGATATGCTAAAACTTTGTTTGAAGAACTAGGCGATTTGGTTGATTACTGGCTTCCTTTTAATGAATTTAACGCAGGTCGTTTTGCTCCATGGGATGGTGTTTGTTTAATACAGGATGAAGAAGAAAATATGAATCAGTCTATTTTTCAATGCCTGCATCATCAGTTTATTGCCAATGCAAAGACGGTAGCATTATGCCATGAAATGCTGCCAGGTTCAAAAATAGGCGGTATGATTGCAAGATTTGAAACTTATCCAGCTACATGTCGTCCAGAAGATGCATTACAAGCAATGCAGGATCAGCAATATTCCAACTGGTTTTACACAGATATTATGGCAAGAGGGGTATATCCTGCCTATATGGATCGATATTTTGATATGTTTGATATCGATATACAATTCGAAGATGGGGATGATGAAATCCTAAAAGCAGGTATTGTGGATTTCCTTAGTTTCTCATACTATTTTTCACAAGTTTCTACTAATTCACAAACATGGGAGAAAACCGCAGGTAATTTGATCATGGCAAACAAAAATCCATATTTGGAAACAAGTGAATGGGGTTGGCAGAAAGATCCAATTGGATTAAGAATTTCTTTAAATCAAATGTATGATCGCTATGGCTTACCAATCATCATTGCTGAAAATGGATTAGGTACTGGAGATGTTTTAGAAAAAGATGGTAAGATTCATGATCCATATCGTATTGATTATTTGAAAACACATATTGAGCAAATGAAAGAAGCAATCATCGATGGTGTTGAAGTAATTGGTTATACAATGTGGGGAATCATAGATATAGTATCTTGTGGTCCACTTACAATGGATAAACGGTATGGTGTCATTTATGTTGATTTAGATAATGGTGGCAAAGGCAGTGGAAAACGTTATAAAAAAGATAGTTTCTACTGGTATCAAAAATGTATAGCAACAAATGGAAAGGAATTGGGATAAGATCATGTCAAATAAAGAATTAGCAAAACAAATCATCACATTGCTTGGTGGCAGCAATAATATTCAGACAGCATTACATTGTGTCACAAGACTTCGTTTTAATTTAAAAGATAATGCTTTAGCCGATATGAAAGCTATTGAACAATTAGATGGTGTGCTTGGTACACAAATAAAAAACGATCAGTATCAGGTCATTATTGGTCCTATGGTTGGTGATGTTTTCATCGAAATTGAACCATTGTTAAATCATGATAATACTATCCAACCAGCTTCTAATAAGAAAATAAATATCAATATGGTTCTTGATATCATCACAGGTATTTTCTCTCCAATTTTACCTGCTTTGGTAGCTGGTGGTATGTTAAAAGGTATCATCGCCATGATTGATGGCTTTGGCTGGTTTCCAACAGATGGTGGAACTTTCGTCATACTGAATTTGATTTCAGATATTCCATTCTATTTTTTACCATTTTTACTTGCCATATCTTCATCTAGAAAATTCAAAGTAAATGAATTTTTAGGTATCTGTGTTGCTGGTGCTTTAATGTATCCAACCTTTGTTGCAGCTGTTGGTGCTGAAACTTCTCCATTTACTTTCTTAGGTTTCAGTGTTCCAGTATTCCAATATGCAGATTCTGTTTTCCCAGTTATTTTAGGTGTTGGTCTGCTTTCTATTGTCTATAAATTCATTGATAAATTTATTCCAAACGTTTTAAAGATGGTAATTGTTCCAACAGCAGCACTCATCATTACTATACCATTAACATATTTGATTCTTGCGCCAATTGGAGCGTATGGTGGCATTTATTTAGCTGATGGTATTGTATGGATGTTTGATACACTTGGCATATTTGCAGGATTTTTGTTAGGTTTCTTTATGCCATTAATTGTACTTTGTGGTATGCATCAATCAACTTCTCCTATTCAAATTACGAATATCACAACCCTAGGCTATGATTATCTTCTTCCAATTTCATTCTGTCATAATATGGCAGAATCTGGTGCCTCTTTTGGAGCTGCTTTACACATGAAGGATGCTAAAATGCGAGCTGCTGCCTTAACAACAAGTTTCTCCGCTTTTCTTGGTATTTCTGAACCTGCCTTATTCACAGTGAATGTAGTAAACAAAACACCATTAATCGCTGCAATGATTGCCAATGGTATTGGTGGTGCTTTAACAACTCTTTTAGGCGCAAAATGTTTTGCCTTCGTTATGCCAGGTATTACATCCCTGCCTGTTTACGCAAATCCAGATGGCACCATTACAAATCTATTACTCATGTGCGTTTGTATCATTTCAACATTCATAATTGCTGCTGTTTTAGCATTCTTCCTTGGTATGAAAAAAGGCAAACAAAGCAATGCGAAAGAGTCCACAATCAAAACACCATTAATAGGTAAAATCATCTCCCTTGATCAAGTAAAAGATGAAACATTCTCAAGCGGTATGATGGGAAAAGGCTTTGCAGTCCTTCCAGAAGATGATATCATATATGCCCCATGTAGTGGCAACATCGTTGTATTAGCAGATACCAAACATGCGATTGGTTTAAAAGCTGATACAGGTGAAGAAATTCTGATTCATGTTGGTATTGATACAGTAGAACTTGAAGGAAAGCCTTTTGAAGTGTTTGTACAATTAAATCAACACGTTAATCAAGGAGATAAATTAATGAAAGTTGACTTTAAACAAATTCAAACAGCCGGATATGATACAACAGTGCCTGTTATTTGTACAAACTCCAGCCAGTATCAAACGATTACAATTGATGAAGCACAAGCCTGTATGACCATACAATAACAACAAAAAAACAAAGACATTCATACCTATATGTCTTTGTTTTTTTCATTAATATGTTAAAATCTCTATACCATGTTCCGTCACAAGCAATGTGTGTTCCCATTGTGCACTCAGTTTTCCATCTTTCGTATAAGATGTCCATCCATTATCTTCATCAATATACAAATGATAGTCGCCTTCATTAATCATTGGTTCAATAGTAAACACCATGCCAGGTGCCAATACCATGCCATTGCCTTTTCTTCCCACATGTGGAATAATTGGATCTTCATGGAATTCATTACCAACACCATGTCCTGCGAAATCAATCACGACACTATATCCGTTTTGATGTGCATATTCCTGAATTGCTGCACCGATATCGCCTACATTTCCCCATGGGCGCACAGCTTTGATACCAATTTCCAAACATTCCTTTGTGACCTGAACCAGACGTTTTGCTTCTTCACTTACTTCACCAATCATAAACATACGGGAAGCATCACTATAATAGCCATGATAGATGGTAGACACATCCACGTTAATGATATCTCCCTCTTTTAAAATAATATCTTTACTTGGGATACCATGACATACTTCATCATTCAATGATGTACAAACACTCTTTGGAAATCCTTCATAGCCAAGGGGTGCTGGGATTGCGCCATGGCTTACTGTATACTCATAAACCAGTGTATCAATATCATCTGTGCTCATACCAGCCTTGATATGTTTCGCAACATGATCTAATACTCCTGTGTTGATTTTTGCGCTCTTTTTGATACCCTGAATATCCTGTTCACTTTTGATTAAAGAACGATCAGGAATCGTCTTTCCAGCTCTGGCAAGTTCTGCCAGCTTTAAATCGAATTTTTCATGACATTGTTTGTATTTTTTTCCACTGCCACACCAGCAGCGCGTATTTCTATGCATTTCCATTCATACACACCTCATCTCAACCATAAGTATAGCACGTCTGTTTTACTTTTTCCAAGAAAGCGTACCATGATTTTAGAAAAGATTATAAATCACTATCACAAAAAAGGCTCCATGCAAGGGGACAGGAGCCAAAGGATGAGGGAAGGTAATGAAATTATTTTGGAAAACATATATCCACAATGAGGAATATGATTCATTACCATGATTACAGACATTTCTTTGTCTGTACCTATATAATACAACCAGTTTATGAAGGGTATGTGAACACTTGATGAAGAATATGTAAAAAGTAAAAAATAACTATTTGACATAACGGACTTGCGCCTATAAAATAAATAAGAATAGAGTGGAGTGAAAAAGTTTATGAAAAGAGAGAAATTTTCCTCTCGTCTTGGGTTTATTCTGATATCGGCAGGCTGTGCTGTCGGTCTGGGAAATGTATGGAGATTTCCTTATATAACAGGACAATATGGAGGGGCAGCATTTGTATTGCTGTATTTGGTATTCTTGGTTATCTTAGGATTGCCGATCATGGTTATGGAGTTTTCTGTAGGAAGGGCATCTCAGAAATCCGCCGCTAAATCATTTGATGTATTGGAGCCAAAGGGTACAAAGTGGCATTTGATCAAATATGTTTGTATGGGCGGTAATTACCTGTTGATGATGTTTTATACAACCGTTGGCGGATGGATGTTAAATTATTGTGTAAAGATGGCAAGTGGTGATTTTAGTGGAAAAACCAGTGAAGCTGTCACACAAGGATTTTCCGATATGTTATCAAGTCCTTATGAGAACCTGTTCTGGATGGTGGCAATTACCATCATTGGATTCTTTGTTTGCAGTAAAGGTCTTCAAAATGGTGTTGAAAAAATTAGTAAATATATGATGAGCTGTTTGTTTATCGTCATGATCGTACTGGTTGTACGTAGTGTAACATTGCCTGATGCAATGGAAGGATTAAAATTCTATCTGGTACCTGATTTTGGCAAGATGATGGAAAATGGCTTATGGGATGCGATATTTGCGGCAATGGGACAGGCTTTCTTCACTTTAAGTCTGGGTATTGGTGCGCTGGCTATCTTTGGAAGCTATATCGGAAAAGACCGCAGTTTATTAGGTGAAAGTATCAACGTTTGTGTATTGGATACAATGGTAGCTTTTGTGGCTGGTTTGATTATCTTTCCAGCATGCTTTGCATTTCATGTAGATGCTGGCAGTGGTCCAGGACTGGTATTTGTGACTTTGCCAAATGTATTTAATGTAATGCCAGGTGGTCGTTTATGGGGAACCTTGTTCTTCCTGTTTATGTCTTTTGCGGCACTGACAACCATTATTGCGGTATTTGAAAATATTGTTGCATTTGCGATGGATTTAGGATGGACAAGAAAAAAAGCTGTTATGGTCAACTTTGTGGCGATTCTGGTATTATCCTTACCATGTGCACTAGGATTTAACCTATTAAGTTTTATTGAACCATTAGGTGCGAAATCTACGATACAAGATCTAGAAGATTTCATTGTATCAAACAATATGCTGCCACTAGGTTCTTTGATGTATCTGTTATTCTGTACATTTCGTTATGGATGGGGATGGGATAATTTCATGGAAGAAGCAAACACTGGAAAGGGTTTAAAATTCCCAAAAGCGCTTCGTTTCTATATATCCTATATTCTGCCAATTATCGTTTTATATATCTTCGTACAGGGATATCTGGATAAATTTGATATACCTGTTGGTATCTTGATTCCATTGATTTTAATCATAGGTATCATCTATGTACCAATACAGGCATGGCGTAAAAATAAAAAGTTAATAGAGAAACAATAACAAAAAAATATGCATGGATGAATATACATCTGTGCTTTTTTTATGAATATATTATTTATACAAACCCAGGATACTGCATAAAAGAAAAAACCATAGATATTACTCCAATGCCAATAAGTTAAGGGTATTGACAACAATGAAAAGTGATATCTAGTGAATTTCCCACTAGGTACCACTTTTTATTTTTCACTATTGACAAAAGAATCAAAATTTGGCCGCTTACGCGGCTTTGTTTATAAGTGAATGCACACAAAGGAGGACTTCATTTATGTTATTCATTTATAAACAGAATTCATTTGACACTTTTCATTTGAATACGATTCATGTTTCATTCTCATGTATATTCTTTTTTTCTTTGTTTCTATTCTTTATTTACTATTCGCTAAGCCTGGTTTTAGGTTATAATGGAGGTAACTTATATGGTAGATAGTGCTATTCATGCCGTACATGATTATCTACCCGATGCATCCCTGCATTTTTTAGAACTTATTAAAGGCGATAATCCTGATTCTTTCACCAGATTACGGAAACTATCTGTTCTTGATATTATTTATCAAATGTTTGATCGAAAAGGGTGCTCACAATGGAGTGATATTATGAACTTTTACGATGACCTCAATAAAAAACAAACAATAACAGAAACTGGCTTTTACCTTGCCAGAAAAAAATTCAATCCTGAGGCATTGCGTGTCATGAGCAATGAGTTTATTGCCAATTTTTATGACAACAATGCCGATGAAATGAAAAAATGGAAAAACCATCTAGTACTATCCGTTGATGGTTCCAAGATCATCCTACCTAATACAAAAGAGAATGAAGCCATCTTCGGTCGTATAAATGCGAAGCCTACATCCAAAGATTTTGATTCCAAACCTGTTAGTGGTCTTTTATCTACCCTTCATGATTGTTTGAACGATACGTTTCTTGATGTAAAGTTTGGTCCATGTTCATCAAGTGAGAAGTATTTCGCTTCGAAGCATATCACAACATACTGCGAAAACTTCATTGATAGTGCCATTTTCACCTTGGATAGAGGATATCCATCTATGAGACTTGTAGATCAACTGATAAACAGTAAGCAATATTTCGTATTCAGATTACCTAGTAGTTTTTTGAAAGCATATACAAATCAAATAAAGGCGGGAGAAGACAAGGTCATACACATTACCTTTGATAGAGAAAGTACGAATCAATATCGAGATGACATTCAGTTTCGACAGCATCTGATGAATACCACGTATACCCTACGATTCACTAAATTGATTATAGGACAGGACAAAGACGACCAAGATATCGTTGAATTACTAATGTCAAACTTACCAGAAGATGAATATAGTAAGGATGATTTAAAAGAACTATATCATTTACGTTGGACGATTGAAACATCTTATAACAGATTAAAAAACAGGATGAAACTGGAGAATTTCAGTGGATACAAATCAACACTTATTTATCAGGATATATACGCAGATATCTGGCTATATAATATCATATCATTAGAAATCTTGTATGCGAATGATCAAGTAGCGATAGAACAGAAACAGGAGGGAGAATACATACTAAAGCGAAATTTCAATAAAGCAATAGGAATTATGAAGAAGTTATTTATAAGGGCATTAATCAGCATGGATGAAGATACAAATGATTATGCATTATCAGTAATAAAGGATAATATAGCAGGCAATTTAGTATGGATTAAAAAAGGACGTGCCTATGAACGAAAGCGAACAACAACGCCTTCTTCAATGTCTTATAAAAGCACGTATTAGTCTAATTTTTATCAAGAATCAAAATGTTGTTTTCATAATGCCATAAATCTATCTATATATCAGAAAAAACGCAAAAAAAAGAGGAATTAGCCTTTGATTTACATTCAATAGCTATATTCCTGATTTTTGTTTTTGTCAATATCTTTAACTTATTGGCATTGGATATTACTCTATGATTTATTCTTTATCTTCTTTATCTAACAAGGCAAAGAAATCTTCCATTGGCATTGGCCGATAATAATAAAATCCCTGTATTTCATCAACGCCTAGAGATTGTACAAGCTCTACATCTTCTTTTTCCTCCACGCCTTCTGCGACAATATGCATACCAAGTATCTTTAACATTTCCACAATTGCTGTTAAGATCTGAACCTTGTTGCCTCGTGGTGATTCTTCAAAGAAACAACGATCAATTTTCACTATATCAATATCTGCATATCGTAATACATTAAAGGAAGAACATCCATTTCCAAAATCATCCAGTGCACACTGGAAACCTTCTTCATGGAACTCTTTAATCAACTCGTTCATCTTTTTTTCATCAATAGATATACTTTCTAAAAATTCACACGTAATCATATTTCTTGGTACGTCATAACGTTCAGAGATATTTTTATAATCTGAAAATATTTCTGAATCATGGAAATGTGAATTAGATATATTAAAGCTCATATTTACGATTTTTTTATGCTCTTTTAATCTTTGATCCATGCGTTTTAAAACCTTTTCATATTCCCATAAATCCATCATACGAATATAGCCATTCTCATTTAAAATCGGCAGAAATTCCTGAATTGGCACCATGTTTCCATCTTCATTAAACAAACGAAGCAGTGCTTCTCCACCGATGATTTCATTTGTTTTTGCGCTGACTTTAGGCTGGATATATACCTGATACATATCTTTTTCACGACCTAATCCTGTCCATTCTTCAATTTGACGAGAACGCATATATTTTTCAAAAAATTCTTGTTTATATACTTCATAGCTAAATACACGATAAGAAATCGTATCCGTATACTTTCTACATAATTCAGCCATATCATTCGCTTTTTCAAAACTACAAGTTTTATCATCTACATAATAAATGCCAAAAGATGTATAAAGATTATGAAAAAGGATTGGATTTGTACAATCAAACAGTACATCGACACAGGGTCTTAACCATTCAGCAACAAGTTGTTCATTTGAATCACAATGTTTCAATATAATATAATTATCCGCATATTCGCGAATCATTGCATCATTTTCAGATAATGTGGTAGCCAACACGTTAAAAACATCCATCAATATTTGATTGCCTGCCGCTTGACCATGGCGTTCATTATAATAACGGAAATTCTTTATATTCATTCTAATTAAAGCAAAAGATTCGTTTTTTTCTATAAATTCTTTATACTTCTCAATTAACGATTCTTTATCATCCATATTCCCACTCCCTACCACGAAAGTATAACATACTTATAACCTTTTTTTATTTTTTATGCAAAAAATTATATAAAGACCCCAATAAATTCGAATCATTATGAAACTTACATGGCATAATTTCCGGTTTTGGTACATTTACAGGGATTCTTGCCCAGAATTCATCCATCGCTTTTTTCAATTCTGATATAAATAATGGCTGTAAAGAAATGCCTCCACCAATACAGATACGTTGAGGATCAAACATACATTGCATATTATAGAATTGTTTTGCCAGTTCTCCACAATATTCTTTAAATATACGCCAAGCGTTTTCATCCTGATTTTCTAACATAGTGAATAATGCTTTTCCATCAATATCTTCTTTCAGCTGTTTTGCGTCTTTGACTTTTTTCAATAAGAATGGTACGCCGGCATCATGATGAAAGCTTGCGCCCCATCCCAATGTATCTATATCTTTTGTGATTAAACAGGATATCTCTCCTGAAAAGTTATGTGCACCTTTAAATACTTCTCCATTAATAGTCAAAGAACTGCCAATTCCTGTACCAAATACCACAACCATACCAATTGCGATATCTTTCAAATTACCTTGCCATACTTCCGCAAGTGCTGCACAACGTGCATCATTCTCTAAGGAACAAGGAATTCCATAACGTTTTTGCATTTCCTCAACAAATGCAAACTGTTTCATATATCGTAAAGAACCACCTTCGATGACAATACCACGTTGCGCATCTACAGGCCCTGGAAAAGATACCGCAATCCCTTCATGTTCCTTTTTTATTAACCGGTCCATCACACTCCAGAACTCATCAAATGATGTTAGTGGCGTCTTGATTTTATCTTGTGAAAGAATCTTTCCATCCACATCCATATCTGCATATTTGATAAATGTTCCACCAATATCCATTACACAATAGCTCATAAAAACACCCTCTCTTATATCTCTTTAAGTATAACACGAATGTTGCTTTTTTTACCTGTTTTTCCCTAAAATTAAGTCTTTCATCTGACATAATAAAAGGCTCTCTTGAGGGATTGAGAGCCTGGCATGAAGGTAGGTAATGGAAGCTTATGTTGTGTAAACATGATAGTTATTTTAGGGATGGGGAAACTATCTTCCATTACCAGTTTGATTCAAACAAGCAAGATTTCTGCCTGCGTATATACTATAGCGCATGAATGTGAAATGTGTGTGAACATTTTATGAAAAAATTTATTTTTTATCAAAACCGCCTACTACCGTTGATGTACAAAATAACGCCTCTTATGAAAATTCTCCCCTGCTTTAAAAGGTTTTACGTATAATGAAAGAGGTTTAAAGGAGGAGATGTTTATGAATATTGGTAATTTGGCCGTTACCTCTATGAAAAACGAGAAAAAGAAATATTCTTTTCTGATTGTGAATTTAACCTTCGCAGTCGCTGTTTCAATTATTTTTTCACACTTTGTATGTAATCCAACCCTTGGATTCTCTGGTGCATTTGCACAGGAAATGGTAGCGGATGGCACCTTGCCAATCGTTTATCTGTTTTTGATGGGTACATGTATTATCGTGGTAGCGGTTGCCCTTGTATTTTATGCAAATGAATCCTATCTTCAAAATCAAAAGAAAACCCTTAGTATTATGGCGATGTCAGGCGCAAATTTGGTATCAATCACCAAATACTTTGCGCTACAGCACCTCATCTGTATGTTGTTTGCGATGATCGCAGGTATACTTATTTCATTTATAGGATTGCCCATCGTCAATTTTATATTATCAATTGCGACATCTTTGATCATTCCTATCTTTGCTTATGATATTTCAGCATATGGAATAGGACTTTTGATCATTATGGTAATGTTATTCTTTTTATGGCTGTGTGACATTGGGTATGTATATCGTACTGATAAATTTGAACTGACCAAATCTGTGGCAACAAAACAGCCGATGTAATGCCTGGCAAGAAAATATTTTCTTTATTAGGATATGGCATTCCTTTAATGATGATAATCATGATTCCACCTGTTTTACAATTATATCTTGTGTATATGATCATAGGCATGTTTGGCATCAGTGGTATTTTTCATAATATCCTGCCAGTCATATTTGAAAAATTACAGAAAAAGTATGCGTATGATGCTACAAAATCTATCTTATATTCTAATCTGATAGAAGCTGTAAAATCCAATGGATTCTTAACACGTATGATATCTATCTCCATGATGATTTTAAGTGTTTTATTATGTAGTAATGCACAACAGTCTTTGACGATTACATTTATCGCAATTTCCTTTGTGATTATGATCAGTATGATGCTATTGTGTATCTACAATAATATGACAACCCTAGCCGCAAAACGTACGATACAATACAGTAACCTTGTTTTATTGGGATATGATGAAAAGATGATCAAATCAATCATCAAGAAGGAGCAGTACTGGTACTTTGCGTTATTATTCTTATTACCATTTGTCTATGTGATAATCAGTATTGTGAAGTTTATGATGTATCAGGATATATCAATTATATTTACCATCAGTGTACTAGCTGTATTCATTGTTTTAATTATTCTATGTGAAAAATTATGTGAACTGCCACATGCTGCAGTATTAAAAAACAGGAGGTTTTCATCATGAGCGTATTAGAAGCAAAAGAAGTATCAAAAATATATTGTAAAGGCAAAGAAAATGAAGTTACCGCATTAAATCAAGTATCGTTAGCTGTAGAATCAGGTGAATTTATCAGTATTATGGGACCCAGTGGTTCTGGTAAATCAACATTACTACATGTATTAAGTGGTTTAGATACCATCTCTTTGGGTACTGTGGAGATTAATGACACTGATATTAGTAAGATGGGGGAAGCAGAAATGAGTCAATTTCGCCGAGGACATATCGGTTATGTTTTTCAGAATTTCAATCTGATTGATTCACTTTCTGTACATGATAATATTGCTTTGCCACTGGCTTTACAAAAGGGCGACAAACAGGCAATAGAATCAAAGATTCAGGAATATCTAACATCTTTGAACATTGCATCGGTAAAAGATAAACTGCCAAATGATTGTAGTGGTGGGCAGTGCCAGCGTACTGCGATAGCTAGAGCACTTGTACATGGTCCAAGTATTTTGTTTGCGGATGAACCAACTGGAAATCTTGACTCCGCAAATGCCCACGATGTATTAGAAATTCTTCAGAAGTTAAATTCAGAAAAAAATGTAACCATTATGATGGTAACGCATGATTCTATGGTAGCCAGTTATTCACAAAAGGTTTTATTTTTACGTGATGGCGTAATTGAACATGTCATAGAAAAAAAAGATAAACCACAGACAAAGTATTATGAAGAAATTGCTTCTTTCAATCTAAAAGATCGTATTCATATGATTAAGTAAGCACATAAAGACCAGATAACATATTTGGTCTTTTTTTCATAGATGAGCGCTTTATCTAAATCTTAATTCATATAATTTTGTATCTACAGGCAATTATACGTTGCACATTTTATGAACAGTGATAAAATATAGTAGACTTGGAAAGGACGAGGACTATGCATAATTTTTGGGGACATTTAAGTACCATCACAATTCATAAATGGCGTGTTATGAAACTTTGTTTTCGCTGTGGATTATATAAACAAGGATTAAAACATGATCTTTCTAAATATTCTCCTGTTGAATTTATTCCGGGTGTCCGCTATTTTCAAGGGAACCGCAGCCCGATTAATCGTGAAAAGGAATTACATGGTTACTCTATGGGCTGGCTGCATCACAAAGGCAGAAATCCTCATCATTGGGAATACTGGTTAGATAATGGTGATGAAGCACAGCATGGTGTAAAACCTGTGCGTATGCCTGTAAACTATGTAGTGGAAATGTTTTGTGATCGTATTGCCGCAAGCCGGACATATATGAAGGAGAAGTATCATGATGCGAGTGCTTATGAATATTTTATGAATGGCTATGATCGTGTTATGATGCATCCAGAAACAAAAGATTTATTACAATCTTTACTGGAATATCATCGAGATCATGGATTAGATGAAACGATTGCTTATATTCGCAAGGATATTTTAAAAAACAAATAAAACAAAAGCAGAATCACATGATGAACACATGCATTCTGCTTTTCTATACCTTAAATTTCTTCTTCAATACCGCCAAGTAATTCCAGTAATCGATTTAAATCATCATTGCCTTCATATTTGATCACAATCTGTTTTTCATCTACTTTAACTTTTGTCTGGAATTTTGATTGTAATCTTGCCTCTACCTGACCTAAATGAATATCTTTTGGTTTTGGCTGAGGTTTTTCTTTTGGCTCGTTTAATTCTTTTACAAGTGCTTCTACAGCACGTACACTCATATGAGAACTGATTGCCTTATGTGCTACATCATCCATAAGAGATGTATCTTTTAATCCAAGTAAAGCACGAACATGCCCCATGCTTAACTCTCCATCAACGACATAGTTCTGCACCTTTTTAGGAAGTTTTAACAATCGAAGCATATTGGCAACATGTTCTCTGGATTTTCCAATACGTTTCGCTAATTCTTCTTGTGTATAGCCAAGTTTCTTGATTAACTTTTCATACCCCTGTGCTTCTTCAATGGCATTTAAATCTTCACGCTGAATATTTTCCAACAATGCGATTTCCATCATCTGTTGATCATCCAACTCCATTAGAATGGCAGGGATTGTTTCAAGACCAGCTAATTTACTTGCGCGTAAACGGCGTTCACCGGTAACTAATTCATAGCCTCTTACCGCTTTTTTTACGATGATAGGTGTGAATACCCCATGTTGTTTGATAGATTCACTTAATTCCTGTATCTTTTCATCATCGAATTTTTTACGTGGCTGATATGGATTTGGTTTTACCTCATCAACAGCGACCTCAAAGCGATCAGCTACATGCTCATCCAGATTTCCCTGTTGAATATTTTCCAGGACATCGTCGACCTCTTCACCAAAAATGGCCGCAAGTCCTTTTCCCAGTCTTGGACTGCTCTCTTTTTTCGCCATGGTAAAACCTCCTACTTTTTCTTCTTGTTCATTTTTGAAACTTCATTCGCAAGTCCTGCATAAGCTTTTGCGCCTTCACAACGTACATCATATTCAAAGATAGACATACCTCTGGATGGTGCTTCACTTAGTTTTACATTTCTTGGTATGTAGTTTTTATACACACGATCTTTAAAGTGCTGACGTACTTCCTGTTGTACTTCTACACTCAGTTTAGTACGTGCATCATACATCGTTAAGACAACACCTTCGATTTTTAAATTCTTATTGAATAGCTGCTGTACCAAACGAATCGTTAACAACAACTGCGTAACACCCTCCAATGCATAATATTCACATTGTACAGGGATAATCACAGAATCCGCAGCAGTTAATGCGTTGGTATTCAATAATCCTAAGCTAGGTGGACAATCAATGATAATATAATCATAATCATCTTTTACCTTAATTAATTTATTACGAAGTAGTTCTTCTTTTCCTACTTCAAATTTTACCATTTGTAAATCAGCACCGGCTAATGATATATTGGCTGGTACGATATCGATTGGTGGTGAGCTTAATTTTTCTCTTACATCTGATACTTCATAATCTTCCATAATCAGATTGTATACAGATGGTTTATCTTCACCAACCTGTGCGCCAACACCCTGTGTTGCATTGCCCTGCGGGTCAAAGTCAACCAGCAGAACTTTATGTCCTAAATATCCCAAACCAGCCGCAAGGTTGATAGACGTAGTGGTTTTCCCTACGCCGCCTTTCTGGTTGGAAACAGCTATGATTTTTCCCATAGTTTCCACCTTTCTACTTCGGCAGACGGATTGTGATGATGACATCATCTTCCGTTTCCTGTTCCTGTATTTCTGCAGTATTTCCTGCACGTTCTACCATTTTTACAGCCTGATGAATCGTATTAATTGCGATTTTCAGGTTTTTAGAGATACCTTTCAGCATCACTTTGCGTTTTTCTTCTTTTGGCAGAGCATCCTGTTTCAACATTTTTTCAGTCTGCGCTACCGTTAAACTTTTCTTAACAATTTTCTTTAATGCTTTTTTCTGTTTATCCTCATCCAGACCAAGCAATGCTCTAGCATGACGTTCTGTGATTTCTTTTGCGCTGACTGCATTTTGAACCTCTTCATTCAGATTCAATAAACGAATTTTGTTTGCGATACTGGACTGACTTTTTCCAACCCGCAAAGCAAGCTGTGACTGATTTAATCCAGCATACTTCATGATTTCTACGTAAGATTTCGCTTCTTCAATCGCACTCAGATTTTCTCTTTGAATGTTTTCCACCAATGCCATTTCTGCCATTTGTATTTCATTAGCATCCATCACAATGGCAGGTATTTCTACTGCGCCATTCAGTTTCATTGCACGAAAGCGACGTTCTCCCGCAACAATCTGATACTTGCCATCTACTTCTCTGACTGTTAATGGCTGTATCAGTCCATTTTCTCGAATTGACTGTGCCAGATCCATCAATGCATCATCATTAAATTCTAAACGTGGCTGATATGGATTTGGTTCCACAAGATCAATCGATATCATCTTTGATTCTTTCATTCTATTCCTCCTCATAAAGGATTCTTCTTGATTTTCGCAAATGCTCTGGGATATTTATTAGGTGTCGGTTTTACTTTCTGATAAACAAAGTTCACCCGCTTAGAACCATCACTCAGCGTTTTGAAGTTTCTCTGTACTTCTTTACAACCCAGTGTTGTAATCGCTTTTTGTGCAAGGGAGGCTTCTTCTTCTCCATTCGCACCTTTCATAGCGATAAAATATCCATTCATTTTCACAAGAGGAATACACAATTCACTTAACACAGGCAAATTTGCCACTGCCCTTGCACTGACAAAATCAAAACTTTCCCTATATTGTTTTGCATAATCTTCTGCACGTGCATGAACACAAGCTACATCATCCAGCTTCAACGCTTCACACAACGCCTTTAAAAAAGTAACACGTTTCCCCAGTGTTTCCACGATTGTAATCTTTAACTCTGGATATACAATCTTTAAGGGGATACTTGGGAATCCAGCTCCTGCACCTACATCACAGAAACTTCCCTTTATATTGATATCAAAAGAAGGCAGGATCGAATCAAGAAAATGTTTCTCATAGATTTCATCTTCATCAACAATCGCAGTCAGATTCATTTTCTGGTTCCATTCAACGAGCATATCCTTATATATAGAAAACTGTTGTTTCTGCCATTCACTTAGCGTGATACCCTGCTCTTGCATCACATGAAAAAAATCATCTTTATGAAATATTTCAGACATAAGATCCCTCCAGCACCTTCTATTATAACAAAATTCATGTACTAACAAAACTGTAACTTTGTGAAATTTCTATAATCGACAAATAACTACCTTATTTCCTGGGAAATGTATGGGCAATCATACAAAAAAGCCTTCGATATTAAGAATACCCAAGGCTTTTTATTATTCAATTTTCAATTACGAACTTCCATCTTTGTATTGGATATGAATCTTTTTCTTTCCTGATTCCTCCACTTACAATATGTTATTTCATTTTTTTAATGTACCTGAATTTAAATCTTGAACATAGCATCTATCTTTATTCGCCAATTTAATTGTTACAGGTTGCGATTTTACACGCTTAGATCCTGCGTCTTAAAAATATCTATGTCCGTCGCTTTTATCATTTATCTGAGCATCACTTCCTTGATCTTTCGCTGAATGTTTCTTAATACTAAATTATTCAGTTAATATCACCTCCATGATATCAGATGCTATAACACCCAATATGTCATAATAGATTCTGTTTTTTTATGGCAACAATATGTATTGTACCAGCTATGACAGTTTCTATTATTTGATACTGCTTTGAATTTTATAGGAATACCATTGGTATGATCTTTCATTATGATCTGTCATACTCTATTATTCTTATAAATATTCAAATGTTAACAGCTATATGGAAAGGATTTATATACACCATCTCTCGTTATAACCAAGCATTGTATGGATGATGTTTCTATAATTCCTTACCTGCTAAATTCATTTATACATGGAGTTTCCTGTTTTCACAGATGATAGAATTACTTCTATCTTTTCCTGATACCTTGTCTGCTGTCACCAGTTCTTCTTCAGGCTTTAACTTCCGATGATCCACACCGTATGTCCTATAATGTTAAATGATTATGATATTTAAATTAACTTTCTATCTGATGGAATCCCTATACAAGAGAAACTTTCACGCATCAGTTTTGACAAGTTCCTTAATCATTTAACCAGCTATCGTTCCCATTTTCTCACCGCTCTCTTTCTTTTCTTATTTCTTTTTACACCTTTATTATATGCGAGTTATAAGAATTGTAAAGCGTTCTGGAATAATCGGTAAAATTTTGGAAAAATTGGTAAAATATCTTTAAAAGTATCTTATGCACATGGATAATTCATATTTTATTATATTTTAAATATCGTTATTATATAAATTTATTATTAATTTAAATTATATTAAGTATCATTTACTTTATGCATCATCTGTTTTCTACCCAATGAAAATCATGATAAAATATAATTCATAAAATAATAGAATATTTGAAAGGATGATTTGAATGAAAAAGCTGTTTAAAGATATAAGAAATAATAATGTAGAAGCCATTCAAGCGGCCATTACTAAAAATCCTACCATCGTAAATGAATATTTTGATGGGAAAACGCCTAAAAAAGACATAGGACAATCCCCGCTTCAGGTAGCGATTAAATGCCGGCATTTTGAGATCATTGACCTTTTGATTGCTCATGGGGCGGATATAAATTTCATGGAGGATCCTACCACCGTACCACCACACAGCACTTGTACTTCATGATGTTATCATTGGTGCCATGGATTCTTTACTATATCATGAATATGAAGATTCTTTAAAGTATATGAAGCTATTAGAAACTATGCTTAGGATGGGGGCTGATCCCAACAAAGAAACATTTTGTTCAGATTCGCCATACCCTACTTCAGCGATTGGCACATTGGTTGTACATGCGGAAAATAATTTAAATGAATATGTGGACTGTGATCCTAACGCATACAATATCTCAAAAAAACGCTTCTTTGATATCCTTGATCTGTTGAAAAAATATGGCGCAGATTTTGATCAATGGCTTGATCGTGATAACGATGGAGATGAAAGCAATCGTGCCACATACCTTGATGAATTTATCCCAAAAGAAAATCAGCCTTATGAAATGAAATATCGTGGCAAAATCATGAAAGGTGTTCACAAAGGTAATATTGATCAAACCAAAGTGATCCGTGCAGCCCTGAGAGAATACTTTAAATTATCATCATAAAAACATAAGGCGGGAAAACTTTAAAAAGTTCCCGCCTCATTCATATATCTTTTTTACTTTCCCACAAAGGCATGCATCTTATCAATCACAGATGCTTTCTTTGATCTGGAAATAGGTAGTTCTATATGATCCAGATAGACATGCTCCTGTTGAATCTTTGCGATATATTGCATGTTCACAAGATAACTCACGTGTATCCAGAGGAAATCATAGCCTTCAAAGAAAGCTGCCGCTTCTTTCATACTTTTACGTTCACGAAATTCTCCTCTGCGTGTATGATAAATTAAATACTTATCTTCTTTTTCGATGTAGAATATATCATTGATACGTAGTGGAATCGATACGTTATTGTAGTGAAATAAGTATTCTTCTTCCTTCTTCAACATGCGATCAATCAAAGGACAGACTGCCTGCATTTCCTCTTTAAGCTTTGTCCGGTCGAGATATAAAATACGCTGAAATGGATATCGTTCTTTCATTTCATCCTTTAGGTGAGCGACAGTATATAACATAATCCGTCTTGGTTTAGATAAAACAAAAGCCTGTGTAATTCTTGGAATATCAAATTTTTCATGAAATAACACGATTTGAAAATCCTGTTTTTCATCACTTTTCGCAAAATCTGTAATTCTGGTGAAATATGAAAATGACCATTCACGATCTTTTAAATTTCGCATTAATTCAAATAATACTTCTTTCGCAACTTCTTCTGTTTCTAAAATAGCCAGACGAATCATCCCCATCACTCTCCTATTGTATATCAGCGTAACTTACAAGTTTCACCTTTTCTTTCTCTAATAATGCTTTGCATTCTTTATTACATATAATATCCAGTTCTTCAATACGTTTCATATAATAGGAAGTCATAGATGTTAAAACCTTATCAATATAAGCAGGATGACACATTAAGTCATATGTTTTATCATCTTCCATTCCTTTTATAATGTTTTCAAAGCTTTCCAGGGAAACACCTTCGTTATAAAACGCCATGATCAGCTCTGATTTTTTTACATCACTTTCATAAACAAATCCTCCACGGATTGGATATGGATATTTTTCCAATAATCTTTTGATAACTGGTTTTAGTTTTTCTGTTGTATGAATATGGTGATGAGAATCTAAATGATCAATTTTGATACCAGCAGCCAGTACTTTTTCAATCTGTGCCTCCAGTTCTTGATACATTTCTTCTTCATCGTACACATCAATGTCCAGTTGATTTCTGAAATAGCCAGTTTCAGTAACCAATGTCTTGTGTGTTTGTAATAGTGGCTTGTAACAAGTCAGATTCAGATGCACACCAATGTGCATTTCTGGATGCTGTTTTGCCATTTCTACAGCGTGATCAAAACCAGGCATATTTGCCATGATCGTTGTAGAAGTCAGGATGCCATCCTGAAATCCTTTCAGAATCCCGTAATTCACGGCCTCACTTAAGCCGAAATCATCAGCATTCATAATTAATTTCTTCATTTTTTCTTTTTCCTCCTTGTCAAGATGTTTCTTCTATATTATACTCTTAATTAAGCTCATATGAAAGCGGTTCAACCAATCGCATCATAATTTTTTAAAAATTGTAAATCCTAATATGTAAAAGGAGATGTATCACATGGAGAGCTTATGGATCGTTTACTGGATTGGTATTTTCGCTTCTTTCGTTTTCGCCTGTTACAACATCATAAAAAAAAGATTAGTTTCCGGCACGTTACATGCATTGATTACCATTGCTTTCACAGCTTTATCCGTTATCATTGGTATTAATAGTGGTTATACTGGCAAGGGACAGGATGAGTTCACTTATTTCGTGAATCGTCTGTTTTCTCTAAAGTTTGATTCTGTATTATTAGTGGTATTATTTGTATTGATGCTTGGCTTTAATATTTATCATATCGCAGTATTCTATGAACAGTCGAATGTGTAAAAAACCTCTGAAAATTCAGAGGTTTTAAAATACTTTCGCAATTATTTTTTTACAAGTTTCCATATCTAATGAAACATCCTTTAGTGCTTCAATCAATATCTCTGCACATTTTTCTCTACTCAGCTTATCACTATCTAAACAGATATCATATGTTTTCTTATCGCCCCATCTGCTTGTGCAAACTGCATTATGATAATTTTTCCGTATTTCATCTTCTTGGTATAAAATCTTTAATTTATCTTCTTTTGTTGCATTGCTTACATCATATAAAGGATCCACATTAATTCTAGGTAGTTTATGTTCAATATTTGTATTATAAAGTAAAACATTTAAAAATTCTGTTTTATTTTTCACAACTTCTGCTGCAGCGCGTTCATGGATAATACATGGTCCTTGTTCAATGGCTATTAATATAGCTTTTGAAATAGCTTGATATACGCGTTGGAATTCTTCATCATCTTTCAATTCATCAGGATTTCTTCCAATTAAACTTAAATCAAAATTTCTTAGATATTCTTCAGTAAGCCATTCTTCATCCGCAAATTGTATGAGGTGCTTTGCTTCATAAAATTTCATATCTAGTGCATCTGCCACAATAGCAGAAATCCAACGCCCCATACTGCAGTATTCACTATCCATAAATAAACTTTTTTTCATATTTAATCCTCCTCGTGTATATATTCACCATTTGTTTGAATTACTTTTTGATACCAATAGAATGAATCCTTTTTATATCGTTGATATGTTCCATTTCCATAATCATCTA
The DNA here is from genome assembly GCA_014337235.1 of [Eubacterium] hominis. Lineage (GTDB taxonomy): Bacteria > Bacillota_I > Bacilli_A > Erysipelotrichales > Erysipelotrichaceae > Hoskinsella > Hoskinsella hominis. The sequence goes on from CP060636.1 coordinate 609,125, forward strand.
CATCTACATAAATAAAGCCATATCTTTTCTTCATTTCACCTGTAGATGCCGCTATTAAATCTATTGGCCCCCACATGGTATATCCCATTACATCAACACCATCTAACATAATTGCTTTTTCAAGTTCTTTTAAATGAGCTTTTAAATATGATATACGATAGTCATCATGAACTTCTCCTTTTTCCAATTGATCAATAGCCCCTAAACCGTTTTCTACAATCATCACTGGCAGCTGATAACGATCATATAATAGATTTAATGAATAACGTAAGCCTTGAGGGTCAATTGTCCATCCCCAGTCGCTTTTTGGTAGGAACTGATTTTTATATCCTGTATCTAATCCATTCATTCCTTTCATAATGCCTTTGGTTTTTTCACCTGTGACATGTGTACAATAATAACTATAAGAAACAAAATCTACTGTGCCATTTTTTAAATCATCTAAATCCCCTTGCATAATAGGTAATTTTATATTTAATCTTTGCAATTCTTGCTTTTTATAAGCAGGATAATATCCTCTACATTGTACATCACAATAAAACAGCATTTTATGCATAAAGTCCATTGTTGCAATTACATCATTAGGATTACAACTATTGGGATATGCGAAATGTCCAGCATACATCATTCCTACTTTATTTTCTGAATCTATATGATGAGCCATTATAACTGCTTTGGCACTTGCCAATAATTGATGATATGCTGCTGTCATTCTAATTGATTCATCATCACTTTCAATCCCACCAGACACCCAAGGTTGGGTAGACATACAATTTATTTCATTAAAAGTCAGCCAATAATGAACCCTTCCTTTATAACGTTTAAACAGTATTTCTGCAAAGCGAAGATAATGTTTTACAACAATTCTATTTGCCCATGAACCATATTTTTGCAATGCCAATGGCGTTTCAAAATGTGAAATTGTAATCAATGGTTCTATATGATATTTTTCTAACTCATCTATAATGCGATCATAAAACGCTAAACCTTTTTCATTAGGCTGTTCCTCATCTCCGTTTGGAAATATTCTTGTCCAGTTGATTGACATTCGATAAACTCGAAATCCCATTTCCGCAAATAAAGCGATATCCTCTTTATAATGATGGTAAAAATCGATTGCTTTATGACTAGGATAATATTCGTTTTCTTCAATTTGCTTTGTTATCTTTCTTTTTACCCCATGTGCACCAAGACACATTACATCTGCGGTACTCAAACCTTTTCCATCTTCTTGATAAGCACCTTCACACTGGTTTGCTGCTGTAGCACCACCCCACAAAAAATCTTTTGGAAATCCCATATATTTACCTCTTTCTAAATGGTCAATATCATTAACTCTTTATTTTTATCTGCTTCGTCAATTTTGACTGACTGTACACTTGTGTATTGCTGGCTATTGGTCACTATAATCATAGTAGTACAATCATAGCCTTCTTCTTTCATTTTGTTTAAATCAAATTCTAACAGAAGCTCACCTTTTTTCACTTGTTCATTTTGTTTTACTTTAGGATAAAAGTATTTCCCCTTTAAATTAACTGTATCAATTCCGACATGTATCAAGATTTCAGCGCCATGCTTTGATGTCACACCAATAGCGTGACCTGTTTCAAAAAATGCAGAGATCGTACCATCTGCTGGAGCATAAATTTTACCTTCTGATGGAATAATTGCCATACCCTTTCCTAAAGAACCACTTGAGAATACTGAATCATTTACTTTATCTAAAGATATGACCTGCCCTTTCAATGGAGCAAAGATTTCTTCATCATCTAATTTAATTTCTTTTTGTTCATTAAGTTTTACATCTTCTTTGGGTTCATCAATTCCTAAGATAAAACTTATAATAAAGGAAACTATGAATGCAATTGCACAGCCTATAATTGCGTAAATAAGATTAGAAATACCTTTTTCGCCTAAAAAACTAGGCAACGCAAATAATCCCGGAGATACTTGTGCGTAACGCCCAACCCCCATAATACCTATAAATAAACCAGCTGCACCTCCTCCAATCATAGCAGCTATTAATGGTTTTTTAAAACGTAAACTAATACCGTACATTGCAGGCTCAGTAATACCACAGACTGCACTGATACCAGCAGAGGCTGCTAAAGATTTAATTTCTGTATTTTTACAACGGAAAGCAACAGCAAGGGAAGCTCCTCCCTGTGCAATATTAGAAACCATCATACCTGGACCAGCTACTGTATCAAATCCAGTGGTTGCTAATAAATTAATACCAATTGGAATCAATCCATAATGCATACCTGTCATAACCATCAATGGTGTAAATGTACCAACCAATAGAGGAACCAGCCAGCTTACATAATGATTTAACATACCAATTGCATCACCTAATAATTGACCACAAATGTTACCTAATGGTCCTATTGCTACTAAAGTGGCAATACCAACCACTAACATAGTGATTAATGGTGTCATAAATATTCTTATAGATTTTGGCATGTAGCGATCTGTAATTGGTTCCACATAAGACATAAACCATATCGCTAAAATAATCGGTATAACTGAAGATGAATAGCTTACCAGTGAAACTGGTAGTCCAAAAACTTCCAAACCAGTCTGTGATTCTTTTGCGACTGCAATCATATTCATAAAAGTCGGGTGCATTAGAATTGCACCTATTCCCATTGCCACAAATTGATTTACATGAAACTTTTTTGATGCACTTGCTGCAATAATGATTGGCATAAAATAAAATACCGAATCACCCATAAAATTTAAAAACTGATAAGTTTGTGAATCCGGTGCTACAACCTTTAACATTGTCAGCAACGCTAACAAAGCTTTTAACATACCTGCTCCAGCCAATGCAGGTACAATAGGTATAAAAATTCCAGAAATTGTATCTAAAATCTTATTCACAATTCCTTTTTTCTCGTCACTTATTTCATTATTTTGAAAATCACCTAATTTGATGAATTCTTTATATACATCTTTTACAGTATTTCCTATCACAATCTGATACTGCCCCCCTTTATCTACAACGCTAATAATACCTTGTATATTCAAAATTTTTTGTGTATCAGCTTGAGATGAATCTTTTAAATTGAATCTTAATCTTGTCATACAATGTTCTACTGCTACTATATTTTGTTTTCCTCCTACCAACATTAATAATGTTGAAGCAAGTTCTTTTTCAGTCATACTTTGACCTCCTCTTTTTTGTTAAAACAATCGATATCTTTTGTTTACACTTCACATTATAAGTAAAAAAAATAGACTTTCAATATTTTGAAAGCCTTTTCAAACACTGTTGCAACATTTATTTTTATCTAATATATTTTTTCGCAACACTGTTGCTAAATCATTTATCAGAATCCTTTAAAATAGGATTCTGTGTATTACGATTTATTTGAAATTCATGTGATATGATAACTTTATTTTCAAAATTTTGTTTATAATTCTCATTAAATACAGTAGCATACAGAATATCTAAAATATATAATACCGAGAGATTCATCCCAAAGTCGCCAAGATTTTCATTAAGTTTTTCTCTGGTACAAACATAGACTGTTTCATTTGCTAATTTATGAAGGGTACTATCCCCGTAGGACGTCAATGCAATAAAAGGAATTTTACGCTCTTTCAATTTATGTGCAACACGCAACAATACTTCAGTTTCTCCAGAATACGAAATCATAAGAAATACGTTTTCATTTGAACTAAAAGAAGCCAAGTAATATGCCTGATCCATCTTTGATTCTACAATAACATTTTTTCCTATTCTTAACATCTTATCCTTAAAGGTTTTGGCTATATCAGCCTGTACTCCAGAAGAACATATATAGATATTTTTCGCAGCATTTAAAATTTTTGTTATTTTAGCGATGACATCTTTATCTAACAAAGTAGCAACATCTCCAAGTACATCATTATATAAATGTTTTATCTTATAAGCTATTTCTTTTCCCTGATCATGATAATTAAATGGATAATTAGGATTGACTTCATTAAAATGTGATTGAAGATAAGCTGTTTCCTCTAAATATGCTTTTTTAAAATCATTAAATCCTTGATATCCTATTTTTTGACATAAACGCACAACTGTTGATGGTGCTGTATATACTTGAGATGCGATAAATCTTGCACTTTGCTCTGCGATATTCTCTTTATTATCTAATAAATAATCTGCAATCAATATTTCAACATCAGAAAAGTCCTGTTTTTCCTTTAGTTTTTCTTGAATCAGCATGATAAAACCTCCTGTATTTATTAATTTGATTTTATCATATTTTTCATAACTTTACTTCATCATCTTATATGATTTATTCCCAATTTGTTCCATCTTTGCTTTTCGCAACTTTACCATTCTTTAATGGAATACAATAAGTGCCATCCTCATCATATGGAATTAATTGATAATTGATTTGTTGTGCAATGATTGGATTGATTTCTTTTAAACTGGTATATGTTTTGCCATGATCTTTACTGATTAAACAATCATCAAAACTGGTAACTAAAATCGTACCATCCTTCATCAATGCCATGGAATACATGGTAGAAGCTTTTTCTATATCATTTCCGGATGGTTTATCAAAAGTCCAATTGATGCCATCTGTACTTGTACCTGTAAACATCAAATAATCTCCTGACATCATCGCAATACGATACGTATGGTTTTTATCTTTTGCGATTGAAATTTGTGATATTCCCGCAGATTCACAATCTATTCGTATATCTTTCCATGTCTTTCCCTGATCTTTTGACATAATGATATGTGGCTGTTGATATTTTTCACAATAAGCAATCATAATCATATCCGCATCAATATAATAACTTTGATTTCCCATTCGATAGAAGGTCAGCCAATAATCCTGAAGGCGGCTGCCGTTTACTGGTACATTTACCCAGTGTCCACCACCATCTAAAGTAACCATTACCTTGCCTGCCTCTATTTTCATATCATACAAGGCACCATCATCACCATGATTTACCTGAGCATTTTGTTCTTCTGTAATTGGTGCCTGTGGTTTGGCTGGTGTGCTGGCATATCCATTTTCAATATCGCTATCCTTTGTAATGTCTTTTACCAATGCAATCGTTGGTGCTGACATTTTTTCTATCTTTTTCATAGCTTCTTCTTTTGCTTTTTTCTCTTGCTCCTTCTGTAATTTCATCGTTTCTTCATATGAGATCAGAGGATCATTTTCACCATTACGGATTTCAATTTTATTACCATTAAACGTTACTGTAACATCATATAAATCCTGGTTTTTTCCAATAATCTTTACCTGTGCGCTCTGTGCATTTTTCCATTCAATATCGGCAGATAATTTCTTTTCATCAAAAATTGTAAAATCACGTTCTTTGGTTGTTTCTTTATTTTTTGCGGTAATTGTCACGGTTTCTTCATTTGATTTTGTTAAAACGATTGTATTTTCACCTTTTGATTCACTCGCTAGAATATTACTGTTTTTCTGCTTTGGCATCCATATAAATAAAGCCCCTAACAACAGCGCTTCCACCAAAAATACCACAAGGAAATGTTTTAATATTTTCATAATGACAGCCCTTCTTTATCTTCCAATGCTCTTAATTTTAGCTGAATCTTTTCAGCCATATAGGTTTTTCTGCCTAGATCAATCACCTGATTTACCTCATCTCTGGCAAATCCTAATTGTTCCTGATCCATATATAATATCGCCAAGCGATAATGCTGCTGGAGTTTTCCACGATTGGTTTTCTCTTGTTTCAACATCTTTTTGAGATATACTTCATATTCTTTATCGGAAATTGCATGGTCTTTATATGCATAATACATTTCTAGCATTTTTAATCTGTTCTTCATTTTGAAAACACTACCCGCATATATTTTCTTTTTTTCTAACTTTTGCAGTTCTTCTTTTGCTGATGCCAGCTCTTGTTTACTCATGTCGATATCATCCTCAGCTTCATAAAATGCCGCAAGATTAATATGGAACATTGCTTGTTGGGCTAGCTTTTTTTCTGTCGCAAGGATATCCTGTATCATCATTTTGGCACTTGTCTGATCCCCAGCTAAATGATAATAAACAGCACAATTTGCTCTTGCCTCTGTGAATGTCTGAAGCTTTTCATCCTTTTGATATTTTTCAATCAGCTTCTTAGGATCTACATCATCATCCAAAATTGTATCCCATTCTTCATGATAATGATGAATAACCTCTTTGATTGCTTTCATCAAAATTGAGCTGACCACTGCTATTTGTAATACAAATAATAAACATAATGTTAATGCATTTACGTTCATATAAATGGCATATACAAGCGCACACGCTGATACAATCAATACAGCAATTGCAACTTTATATAATGTATGCTTTCTTATGTAATACTCTATCATAGAAATTTCCTCCTATTTATGTTATGTTAAACAGGTACATTATACTATATAGGAAGAAATCATAACGAAAAAAATTATGAAGAAATCATAAGGAATCATTATGATGAACTTTTTTTCATAAATGAATTTAACAATTAAGTTATATTATATAGGCAAGTACAGAAAACAAAACATGCAGGACCAACAAGGTATACATGTACGTTTCAGAAATACTTTACCATCACAATACAAAAATACTTTCTCTATTTTTCATGAATGCAGTTCCTTAGCTGGTGCTAATTCTTATCAATTCCATTCTGACTTTCAACTAGATCAAATCACAATTCCAAATGATTTAGTTCTCCACAGACATCTTCGCTATTTTCTTCCAATTTTCTATATCATTTTCCTATTCTGTATCCATTATTATTTATACATTTATACTTTTACTCATCATGATGCTTATGATCTTATATATGGAATACCGCATCATGAAACAAAAAACTATAGATGTTTAAAATTGTAACGTGTTATAATACTATCAGTAAAAGGATGTGATCATATATGAAAAAAACGTATCACTGGGTAAATGACGATGTCAAAATAGATTTCAAATTACCGAATATGATTCAGGATCTTGTTGATGAGCTGGAGGAAATGGATCAAAATGAAGATTGGTCATATTTTGATCGATGTGACTTCATAGAAAATATCACTAAAGAATTTGTGATTAATAAAGAAATGACAAGCAAACAAAGAGATATACTATGTGAGCGATATCGAGGAGGATAATGTTTATGTTCTTAATAGATTTTAATGAATGTATAGAAAATAATAAAGCCTATGGCGGTATGGCAGGCAGCAAACTTGGTATCATCTATCAAAATGAAGATTGGATATTAAAGTTTCCAAAAACTACTAAGGGAATGCGCGAAACCGAAATTTCTTATACAACTTCTCCACTTTCTGAATATATAGGCAGCCATGTATATGAAATCCTTGGCTATCCTGTTCATGAAACAAGATTAGGCGTTAAGGATCATAAGCTTGTTGTGGCATGTAAAGATTTCACAAATGCAAATGTGAAGTTACAGGAATTTAGAGAAGTCAAAAACTATTATAATAAAGATCTTGAAGCATTCTTAGAAGAAACAATATCAGAAAGTAATAGTGTTGGTAGTACCAGTTTACATGCAGTAAAAGCACACCTAAAATATAACAAACTGTTAAATATCATTGAAGGGATGTCAAAACGTTTCTGGGATTGTGTAATCATAGATGGATTCATTAATAATAATGATCGTAATAGTGGTAATTGGGGCATTTTGCGTTATTTGGATGGTTCCGTATCATTAGCACCAATTTTCGATAATGGAGCTTCTTTTTCCACCAAAATATCCGATAATAGAATAAAAAGCCTGTTGGAAGATGAAACAAAATTAATGAATAGTGCTTTAAATACTGTAACTGGATATAATATTGATGGAAAAGTTCTTCAATTTCGTAAGCTTTTAAAGATGGAAGATGAGGATATAAAAAAAGCTATTAAGCGCGTTGTCCCCATAATACAAGAACATATGGATCAAATAGCAAATATGATTTATGCAATACCAGAATCAGAAAATGACATAGAAATCATCAGTAAGGCAAGAAAAGAATTTTATGTGAAAGGAATGGAAATACGTTTACAAGAATTATTAATTCCAGCATGGAAACATATACAAGAAATAAATAAAAAATCTTAATAAATTTATAAGAACAGGCTAATGAGTCTGTTTTTTTCATGGATACAAAATTATACTTATAGAATAAATGCACATAAAACTTGGCAAAATCTGTTGACAACAAAACTTGGCAATGCTATAGTATAGATGCCAATAAAACTTGGCACAAGATACAAAGGAGAAAATTGTTATGAATAAAGAAGAAATTTTAAACAAAAGCAGATCAGAAAATAAAAATGGAGATGAAAGAGAAAAAGCATTAGAACAACGTGCCAGTCAGAATGCTTATATCGCAATTATGTTTGTCTTTTTAGGACTTGCCATTATATCCTTTATACAAGAGGCAATCACAGGAGCATCTTTTATTGATTATCAAATCTGTTCCCTAGCTTTTCTTGTTGGTTTTGCGGGTCGTCACATTACGTTTTATATCAATACGAAAGATAAACTAAATCTTTATATTTTTGTGGGTTCTGTTATTATATCCATAATGATTTTGACAAGATTAATACTAAAAGCATAGGAGGCCTATAATGAATAAAGAAGAAATATTGAAAAGAGCACAAAATGAACAAGATGAAATGGTTGTCTAGACACATGATAAAGCAATGAAATATACTTATATTGCCTTGGTGATCAGTGCCGCAATCTTTGCGTTCATCAGAGCGCAAAAAGATCAACCTATCATGGATTTATGTGCAACTGTATGTTTCTCTGTCTTTGCTGGTCGCATATATTGTTATGTGAAAACAAAAGATTCTACTAATCTGATAATGGCGCTTATTACTTTGCTTGTCGCGATATTTGCAACCATCAGATTCTTCATGGGGCACTAACATGAATGATACATTAATTTTAAAAAACCGCCTAAAAGAGGCAAGAACAGAAAAAGGATTATCACAATCCGCATTAGCTGAAATGGTTGGGGTATCAAGAAATACCATCAGTTCCATTGAAACTGGTCAGTTCAATCCTACTGCGAAGCTTGCTTTGATTCTCTGCATTGCTTTAGACAAGAAATTTGAAGATTTGTTTTACTTCGATTAAGAGGATTATGATGATGAGAAAAGTAAATGAAACAGATGATCTAAATAAGATTAGCTAAATCTATGAAGAAAGTTGGAAATCTGCCTGTAAAGGAATCATTCCTCAAGATTATTTGGATCATCTTCCAAAAGGTAAATGGGCTAAGAATTTATCATCTGAAGGAAGGCGTTCCCTTGTGATGATAGAAGATAATCAAATGATAGCTACCTCTAGTTATGGTTCATCAAGATTATCCAGATTACATGAATATGGTGAAATTATTTCTATTTATATGCTTCCAGACTATATGGGTAAAGGTTATGGCAAACAACTTCTTCATGAAACAATCATATGTTTAAAAGAAGAAGGATATCATGATTTGTATCTTTGGGTGTTAAAGGAAAATCATCATGCCAGAAAGTTTTATAAAAACGCTGGTTTTATACAAAGTGATGATGTTCTATTTAACTCTTTTGGTAAAATATCAAATCGATTTAAATACATTTAACTCTTTTTTGTTTTAGCTGATAGAGTTAAATCTACTTAAATCTTTTCATAACACAGTTGTCATAGATAACCATACAATTTGTTCACGATATTGTTATTTTTGTAAGCCCTTGTATACCATTAATAAACTTTACAAAAACTTTACCATTTTCCGTTGACTTTCATTTTGTATGCGGTATAATTCCACTAAATAAAGCATAACTATACAATAGCTAAGCTCAGGAGGTACGCGAATGAACGCAACACAGGAAGAAGTAGAAGAAGTATTAGAAGAAGAGGATTTTGTAAGTTATTTAGCTCAAGAAATAGCTGATATCAAATCTGGCAAATCTACCTGCTATGATTAAGTTTTATTTATTTGTATAGAAGTTGCATACGAAAAGGATGAAAATACGTTACATATTTTTCATCCTTTTTTTGAGGTTGTATAAGGGAAATCATCAGCCAAAACATAATGCTGAATATCCTGTTGAAGCTTTTTTAATTTTTTCATCACAAAAGTCAACGCATAAATCACGATAACAATGACGATTCCTGCAACTAAACAAGCGATACGCTGTTCAATCGCTGTGACGCCATCTAGTAAAACAAGAGATGCATTTAACGCACTGACAGCATTAATTATCTGTTTATATTTATAATCCGGCAGGAAGAACCCGATATAGCCAAAGAACATGACTACATACATGGCGTATTGTTGCGGTATCAAAATTTGAAATAACAGAAAGAACAAAACCACACCTATCATGGTTCCGATAAAACGATATTTTATACGTTCCATGGTTTCTGAAAATTCTAATTGCGTCAATGACATTACCACAATACTAATCCATAACGGTTTTTGAAGGTGCAGCAGCATACCAGTTGTCATCGCAAAGGCAATACCGAAGGACATACGGAAAATATAACTGCGATTTTTAGCACACAGCTGTATCTGTTGTCGCATCGTTCTTCCATTTTTGCCATATCCATAACGATACCAGTTAATGAGGGTCCCTACGCCAACAATCAAACCACCAAAGAAAACTGCATTCATCCTAGATGCCAGCAGATCAAATGGAAGTGGAGTCGCCTGTGAAAATACAAAACATAATAAAAATGAAATATTTGGCTTATATGCGACTGGCTCATTACTCAATAAAATAATCAATACTGTAAAAAGAAAGTACAAAGGAAATGCTAGTACAGGAGAAACAAGTGCTAATTCCCCTGCCAATCCTCCACCTGTATAAAGGAGCATGATGATGAAAAACATTGTCCATGGCCGAATAGGCAAATCCATCATTGGCAGCATCGTAAAGCCTACGCCGATGGCGACACCAGGCAGGATATTTTCCACTCCAAATATAATCTGAAAGATAAACACAAAGCCTACATTGATCACAAAACGAAAAGCATTGTGCAGGATTAATCCCAAATATGACTTACTTTCTGTCTTCATCGATATCCCTCCAATTTCTATATAATAAACAACAAATAACCTTGCTTTTCTATTCATTTTACGCTATTCTTAATTTGATACAGTTTTGTGAATAGTAAAGTGTTATGTACTATATTGTATGCTTCTGCTTTTGTTATGTCAAGCAGAAAGAAAGGAACTAGTTATGAATGATCGTGATATTATAGACAACTTTATCAAATTATTGCCATTATGGCATTATAAAGTAGAACGCCCTATCAAACGTACCCAAAAGCATTCTCAAATCAGTTATGAAACACATTATTGTCTGATTGCCCTTGCGAAAAAAGGTCCAATGACAATGAGTGAATTATCTTCCTCTTTAAAATTATCCAAACAACAGGCAACCCAAATTATTGATAAACTTTATCAACATCACTTAATCCAACGGTTTCATGATGAAAAAGATCGAAGAATGATTCGTATTGCTATTAGTGAAGAAGGTACACAGTTTCTAAAAGAGAATGTGATTGATTCTGCATCAGTAGAAGCATCGATGCCACTTACACTTGATGAAAAAGAAAAAGAAGAGCTAAGAAATGCCACAGACACACTGATCAGACTACTAACAAAATTAGATTAATCCCTCCATGTTAAATATCTTTGACACTTTTCCAAAGGTATTTGATAGAATGATTTTATAAATTTTCGTACAATAAAATAGAAAGACAACTATATTAAAGTCAAGTAATAAATTATGAAATAGTATGAAATATAAAATACTTGAAAATATAGTATTAGATCTTTGAAATTGTGAATGTAAAGATGTTGAAAAGAACTATCGTTAAAATAGCTCATTTCAATGAAATATGGGTTATTAAAAGTTTTAACTATTTAAGTGAATTTATATCGAATGATAGATGATTTGTTTCAAGATGATAAATAATTCTTAAAAGTTTTCTTACACAATGACCTAAAGCACAGAGATGTTTTTTGCCTTGACTACGTTTTAAATGATAGTAGTTATTAAATACAGGGTTATGGCGTATTACAGGTATAATGACTCTATAAAGTGTTGTCCTTAGATATTTGGAACCTTTCTTGGTTATCACTGTTTTATCGGCTGAAAATTCTCCAGATTCACTTATATATGGATTCACACCTGCAAATTTAATTAATTTTCCTGCATTTGAGTATTTACTAATGTCACCTAGTTCGGCTAAAATAGAAGTACCAGTAATAATTGATATTCCTGGTATTGATGTGATAGAAGAATCTTGTGTGATGGCGAGTTCTTCTATTTTTTTATCCAATTCTTCAATTTGGGAATTGATTAAATCAATACTGGAAATAACCGATTGAATGATAAAAGAAATAGAAACGTCGTGAATACCAACGGAATTAGAAGCTAATTTTTTTAATTCTTCTGCAGTAAAGGAATTACAATATTTAAAACATTTTCTTAAAGAACGAATATCTGTATGAGCAATCGTATAAGCATCACCATATTTTCTTAAGATATTTAAATAGGTAATGGTGTATTCGTCATGAAATAATGTGTTAAATTCAGGAAAAACGATGTCAATGTGCCTTTGAAGGACATTCTTCTTACGATTCATTTCGATGGTTAATTGTGTACGATAACGAGTTAATTCTTTGGCTTCCTTTAATTTCTCATCTTGAATAGAGATGATACGATAGTAATCCTTATCTAAGAGAGCATTGGTAATTAAAATAGCATCCTCTTTATCAGTTTTAACAGATTTTAAGGCAGCTTTTCTAAGGTTCTTAGTGGTAATAGGATTGATTAAAGCAACTTTGTAACCTTTAGCCAATAAATTAGTTTCAATATCGAAGTTATAATGACCGGTATCTTCCATCCCGATAAAAAGTTCATCTTTTGCGTATTTATTAAGTTCGATATAAAGTTTTTGAAATCCATTTTTATTATTTTTGAAGAAAAAAGGATCACATAAAGATTCGCCAGTAGCAGCATCCATGATATAGGCAGCATGTTCATATTTGGCGATATCAATTCCAACAAGTTTCATAAATATCAAGTCCTTTCTTACAATGATTTGTGATTGTGAAATGAGAGCCACTTCAAAGGTATCAAAAACCTGGTGTGTTTTGAATTCAAAAGACTCATACAACTAATAATAAATGCGATACGAAGAAGTGGTAAGATCCTTTCTGGAAAGTCAAAGCAATAAGGAGAAAAATACAAATCCACATTCACAATTACACATTTTATCACATCCTGAGGTGATACCAAATGACTCAGGAAGAAAGGAGAATTGGTATATTAGATTTATTACTCTTTGTATGAGTAACTTTAATATACCAGGAGAACATATGAATTTAGGAGATCATATACAACAAGCCAGAAAGAAAGCTCAATTATCACAAGAAAAGCTAGGAGATATGGTTGGTGTCACCAGACAGACAATCAGCAACTGGGAACTCAATATTACCACCCCTGATGCCAATCAGTTATTAGCACTGTCAAAGGCATTACAAGTCAGCATGGATGCCCTGATGGAAAATGATATCCAGCATCTTATAGAACAGAAAGTAAATGTTGTGGAAACACAGGTCAGTAAAAACAATACGCTGCTGCTTTGTATATTGATTGCCCTCATGGTTCTTTTTATATTGATGTTCATCATGAACGCTTAGAGGAGGAAATTTATGAATCAAACAAAGTCAAAAATGCATACTTTATATTTTCTGATTGCCCTTTACATTTCGATATATATTGGGAATATTGTTTTAGATATTACGGATAATTTCATACAGAATATATGGATACCAAGAATCCTTGGAACCATTACATGTGCAATTATGGGACTATTATTTCAGAAGTACTGGTTAAGCAAATATGCTTAATGCTTGTCATCATAACAGCATCATATTTTACATTTTGTTTCACGATTTGAAATTTTTTACATATTTTTGATGATTTTTCTTGTAATTCTTGTCAAAGTATCGTATCATATAGGCAAATGGGAGTGAGTGCTATGCATAACAAAGGATATTATTATTATCGATAGTTCGTTATAAAGCCATAACATATGCATGGTTCTTTTTCTCTTTATAACGATTACACAAAAGCATCTGTCGAATGATTGATGCTTTTTTTTCTTAATCAGGAGGATAAACAAATGAAAATTCATGTGGATTTAAAAGAAAATGGTTATGACATCATTATGGAGCATGGTGTATTAGCCAATGTAAAAGATTATGTAGATCTCAATCGTAAAGTCATGGTCATCACGGATGAAGGCGTTCCTTTAGAATATGCGACCAGTGTAGTTGCACAATGTGCAGAAGGATATCTGCATGTTGTTCCACAAGGTGAAGATTCTAAAAGCCTGAGCGTATTTAAAGAAATCTGTGAAGATCTATTGGAACAGCAGTTCTCTAGAAAAGACTGTATTATCGCAATAGGTGGTGGTGTTGTTGGAGATTTAAGTGGATATGTAGCCGCTAGCTATATGCGTGGTATTGATTTTATTCAAATCCCTACCACAACCCTTTCTCAGATTGATTCCAGTATTGGTGGAAAAGTTGCGATTAATCTGGATGAAGTTAAAAACATCATTGGTGCTTTCTATCAGCCAAAGATAGTAATTATTGATCCAGATACGTTACAGACTTTACCAAAACGTCATTATATCAATGGGTTGATCGAAGCGTTAAAAGAAGGTTTGATTTATGATGAAAGCCTGTTTAATTTATTTGAAGCCGGTGATATCTATAAAGATTTAGACCAGATTATTGAAAAGGCATTATATGTGAAAAAAGATGTTGTGGAAAAAGATGAAAAGGAACAGCATTTAAGAAAAATCTTAAACTTTGGACATACGATTGGACATGCGATTGAAAGTTATTATCACTTAAGTGAATATCTACATGGAGAATGTGTTGCGTTTGGCATGTTGTATTTTATCGAAAAGGAAGATATTAAAAAACGTGTTCTTGCGATTTATGATAAACTGGGCATCAAGGCATCTGCGCCTTATGATCCTGATACAGTATATGGCTTATTATGCAATGATAAAAAAACAGCACATGGAAGTGTCAGTATCGTCAAGGTGAAAGAAATTGGCAAGGCAGAAATTCAGGATATGAAGCTTGAAGAAGTCAGAGTATTATTGAAAGGATAAGATTATGAAAAACAGTTTTGGAAATCATTTAAATGTTTCATTGTTTGGGGAAAGTCATGGTGAAGAAATTGGTGTTGTGATTGATGGATTAGCACCCGGTATTCATCTGGATATGGACTTTATCAACGCAATGATGGATAAGCGTAAAGCAAAAGGAAGAATCAGTACACAACGTAAAGAAGGCGATGAAATTCATATCGTCAGTGGTTATTTTAATGGATATACCACAGGGACACCCCTTACCATATTGATTCATAATACCAATACAAGAAGTGGTGATTATGAAAAGACAAAAAACCGTTTACGCCCTTCTCACGCAGATTATACCGCAGAAGCAAAATATCTTGGCTATCAGGATTATCGTGGCGGTGGACATTTCAGCGGTCGTTTAACTGCACCTATCGTTGCGGCTGGAGCGATTGCCATGCAAGTATTGAATGAAAAGAAAGGCATTTTGATTGGTTCTCATATTGCGGAATGTCATGGTATCAAAGATACCTTATTCTCAAGTGATGAATCCACACTTAAAAGTGAAATTGAAAAAATGAATGCCAGTGATTTTGCGGTACTGGATAAAGATATCGCAGAACAAATGCATCGCCATATTGAAGAAGCCGCAAATATAGGCGATAGCGTTGGTGGTATTCTGGAAAGTGTCATTTTGCATATGCCAGTGGGTGTAGGCGAACCATTCTTTGATTCTATAGAAAGCAGATTAAGTCATTTATTATTTAGTGTACCTGCTGTAAAAGGTGTGGAATTTGGTTTAGGCTTTGATTTTGCGAATCATTATGGCAGTGAAGTCAATGATGCGATTATTTATGATCAAAAGGAACACAGAGTAAAAACCGCTACCAATCATAATGGAGGCATCAATGGTGGCATCAGTAATGGTATGCCGATTCGTATTCGCACAGTAATTAAACCAACCCCTTCCATATATAAGGAACAGGATACGATAGATAAAGAAACACATGAAGCCGTAAAGCTTCAGATTGAAGGAAGACATGATCCAGCGATTATTCATCGCGCGAGAATCGTGGTAGATGCTGTATTAGCACTTGGTATTTTAGATTTATTGATGGAACGTGACGCAACACTTTCCATGTTTAACAGAACGTAGGAGGAAATTGATTATGATTATTACAATGAAGAAAGATGCGACAAAACAAGATATTGAAAATGTCATGCGACAGTTGAAAAACAAAGGACTACAGATTCATGAAAGTATCGGGGAAAACTACAATGTCTTTGGGGTAGTTGGGGATACTTCTCAAATCGACCCAAAACGTATTGAGGCAAATCCTCATGTGGAAAGCGTTGTACGTGTATCCAGTCCTTATAAGAAAGCGAGCCGTATGTTTCATCCAGAAGATACCATCATTAACGTAAATGGTATTAAAATCGGTGGAAAAGAAAAAATCGTTGTCATTGGCGGACCATGTTCTGTGGAAGGAAAAGACATGATTTGTCATTTGGCACAGGAAGTAAAAAACAGTGGCGGTGTCATGCTAAGAGGTGGCGCATATAAGCCAAGAACTAGTCCATACGCTTTCCAGGGTATGGGTACAGAAGGTATTCTGGCAATGGTGGAAGCTCGTAAAAAAACCGGCTTGCCAATTGTCACAGAATTAATGAGTGCAGATAAACTGGATGAATTTATCGAATATGTGGATGTTATCCAGATTGGCGCAAGAAATATGCAAAACTTTGATCTGTTGAAGGCTGTTGGAAAAACCAACAAACCAGTTCTTTTAAAACGAGGACTTGCCAATACAATTGAAGAATGGATCATGAGTGCAGAATATATTATGTCAGAAGGCAACGAAAATGTTATGCTGTGTGAACGTGGTATCCGTACATTTGAACCATATACAAGAAACACTTTAGATTTAAGCGTTGTGCCAATTATCAAAAAGAAAACACACCTTCCTATCATTATTGATCCAAGTCATGCGACTGGAGATTGGGAACTTGTGGAAAGTGCATCTTTAGCAGCAATTGCCGCAGGTGCGGATGGATTGATCATTGAAGTACATGACTGTCCAGAATGCGCTTGGAGTGATGGTGCACAATCATTAAAACCGCAGCGTTTTGCGGAAGTCATTCGTAAAGGTAAAAAGATCGCCGAGGTTATCGGGAGGGATATGTAATGCAGGCAACGATTACCCCTTCCAAGGTATCCGGTGCTATCTGTATACCCCCAAGTAAAAGCATGGCACATCGTGCTATCATCTGTGCATCCTTAGCAAAAGGCCGCAGTATCATTGAACATGTGGAATATTCAAAAGATATTTTAGCAACGATGGATGGTATGCGAAAACTAGGTGCAATAATCACACAGGAGCATGATCGTTTGATTATCGATGGGATACAAGACTTTCATTGTGAAAGTGATGAAGTATTCTGTAATGAATCCGGTTCTACCTTACGATTTTTTATCCCAATTTTCTCATTATGTCATCAAACCTTAACCTTTACCGGTGCTGGTCGTTTACTACAGCGCCCGCAAAAGGTATATGAAGATATCTTCCATGAACAGGGATTATACTTTTCTCAAAACGACAAAGGAATTACCATCAAAGAATCATTAAAACCCGGTGAATATCATATCAAAGGAGATATCTCCTCCCAGTTTATCAGTGGCCTGTTATTCACATTGCCCCTGTTGTCCAAGGATAGTATCCTGCATATCGAACCACCCTTTGAATCCAGATCCTATGTAGATCTAACATTGGAAATGCTGGAATTGTTTGGTGTTCATGTATCCTACAAGGATGATCATACTTTATGGATACCAGGCAATCAAAGCTATCAGCCACACGATTACCGTATTGAAGGGGACTTTTCACAACTGGCTTTCTTTGCGGTATTGGCTGCGATATCATCTGATTTAGATGTTACAGGTATCCGTCACAGTTCTGCACAGGGAGATAAAGCTATTATCTCCATTCTAAAAGATTTTGGCGCAAAAATAGAAGAAATTGAAGATGGCTATCATATATCTAAAAGTTCATTACACGGCTGTGTGATTGATCTAGCGAATTGTCCTGATTTAGGACCAATTCTATGCGTCCTTGCCATGTATGCACAAGGAGAAACCATCATACAAAATGCACAGCGTTTACGTATTAAAGAAAGTGATCGTATCGCTGCCATGGAAGAAGAATTAAGAAAGTTTGGCGTGGATATCCATTCCAACGAAGATACCATCTTTATCAAAGAATGTACCCACCCTATCTGTAAAGAAACCTTATCAGGACACAACGATCATCGTATCGTTATGGCATTAAGTGTCGCATTATTATGTAGTGAACAATCTGGAACCATAGAAGGTGCACAGGCAATATCTAAAAGTTATCCTACCTTCTTTGAAGATGTTACACGCATTCATGGAAAGGTGGAATGTGCATGATCACAAAAGATACACGCTTTCTTATCATCGGTTTGGGACTGATTGGTGGAAGCTATGCCATGGGATTAAAAAAGAACGGCTATCATGTGGAAGCCATTGAAATCAATCAATTAAGCATTGATTATGCTTTAAAAAATGGCATCATAGACAAGGGTTCTACTTTCGATTTAGATATGATATCCCAGGCAGATGTCATTATCGTTTCCCTGTATCCAAACATGAGTGTTGATTGGATTGCGACTTATCAAAAATACTTTAAGCCTGGTGCTTTAATTTCCGATGTTGCCAGTGTAAAAACCGGTGTAGTCAAACCAATACAGGATATCATCCGTGATGATGTAGAATTTTTAAGCTCCCATCCAATGGCTGGAAAAGAAGTCAGTGGTGTGAAATTTGCGGATGATACCATCTTTCATTCCGCTAACTTTATTATTCTGCCTACAGAAAAAAATACAAAAGAAGCAATCGATTCCCTGCGCCAGATGGCTCAGATTTTAGGTTTCCATAATATCAGTGAATTAAGTGTGGAAGATCATGATGCCATGATTGGTTTTGTATCGCATTTAACACACGCCATTGCGGTTTCTTTGATGAATACCAATGACAATACGCACCTGGTGGAATACACCGGTGACTCTTTCCGTGATCTGACGCGCATAGCGAAGATCAATGAGAATCTTTGGAGTGAGGTTTTCTTCCTGAATAAAGATAATCTGATTAAAGAAATTGATGACTTTACCGCAGAAGTAGAAAACCTGAAATCAAAACTTATCCATAATGATGTAGAAGGATTAAAAGAATTATTTATCCAATCCACTGCAAGACGAAAATTATTTGATAAATAGGAATCATCGTTGTATGATTTCTTTTTTTATGGCAGGTTGTACCTTCCTTTGGGTATTTGATGTTTACAGGGATTGTATCACTTGTGGAATTTTATATAATGTTGATAAGGAGGTTTCTATATGAAAATACGCATTGAACAGGATGCAGCTTACAAAGAAGAAGAAATCATCATCCATTGTGCGATGATACATCCCCGCTTACAAAAGCTCATCCATATGATGGAACAATATGCCATCTCTTTTGAAGTATATGATCACAATAAAACTTCATTTATTCCTATTGATGAAATATATTACTTGGAATCTGTGGACGGTAAAACCATCGTTTATACAAGTCATCACTTTTATGAAATGAAGCAATCCCTTCAACAATTAGAAGAACGTTTAAAGAATACGACATTTTGTCGTATCAGCAAACATACGATTGTGAACATTTTATGGATTGATGCATTAGAACCATATGCCAATCACCGCTTGTTGCTGCACATGGAAAACAACGACAAGCTCATAGTGAATCGCATGTATTTGGAAACATTAAAGGCTGCCATTAGCCAGTAAGGAGGAATACTCTATGTATCGTTTTTTTCACAAATATCTACCCTATGGATGTATCTGTAGTGTTCTATGTATGATTGTGGAAAGCATCAATGCCATCCGTTTTTCCACAACCATAGAAGGTACTGTTATTTTATCAGATATCGCCATGATTATGATCTTGACCATCGCATGTTATGTTATTGATTTCTATGATTTTAAAAGTTATCGTAGTTATTTTTTCACTCGATACGTGATATTATTTATCATCTTTATGATTGCGTATCAACTCTTTTTCACAATTCCTTTCAGCTTTCATGGAGTTTTTAATTTATGGTTGATATACACAGTGAATATTCTTTTGATACAAGCTTATGTAAATCATACCGTTGTGAAAGAAACTGCCCAGATGAATGCCTTGTTACAAAAGAAAAAAGCAGAAAAAAATTAAAAAGGCTTTACAGCAAAACATTGTTACGTTATAATATCATTGTAACAAAACATTGTTCTATTGAAAGGAGGTATAACTTATGTTCCTACATCACACAAAAAAAGAAAAAGGATTTTACTATCATGCCGAAGAATTACGTTATGAAGAAAAAATGCAGTTCATGAAAAGCGCAGCATTTCAAAATAGTGCTCTCTTAGAAATCAAAATGAAATAATAACATTTTAATAACATTTTAATAACATTTCTAATCAAGCACCCCATCATTCCTGAATCATCTTATATTAATAAGACCATAAGAATGCTGCGTAAAAGAAAACATCAGACTTGTTTCTATTTCAATCTGATGTTTTTTTATATTTTAATATTTTTCAATGATACAATCATGATGTTTATGATTATCTGCTTCTGTAGAATAATTGATACCAACCAACAATATTTCATCAAAATTGCTTACTCGATCAACATATTTTTTCCTTTTGATCTGATCGATTGCTTCTTCTGCACTCTTATTATACTTAAGTTCTAAGATGATTGCTGGATATCCCTTTTTCTTTGGAGTGAAAAGATAATCTACAAATCCTTTGCCTGACTTATCTTCTCTTGTGACTTCATAATAATTTCTCGCATACAGATAACACAATGTAATCACACATGACAGACTATTTTCGTTATTATATTGCAAGAATGGTATTTCTCGATCATGTGCTTCCTCAATATATTGTGCTACTTTTTCTCCATCCATCGCAATTGTCGCATCTAATACATTTTTAGAATTATTGACGATATCTGCGATTCCACCCATACTCTTTCTATTTAACACTCTTTGAAATTTTTCCATCAATTCATGATTTGGTATTCTCAAGAAACCATCATGATATGACAAGAATCCAAAGACCACCATGGCAGATAATATTTCATCCCGACTATTTAAGTGCAACTGTTCTGCGCCATATCCTTCCAATTCCACTTCTACAGGAATCCCTGCCACCATTTTCACAATGTCCTCTCTTACTGCATCTACATTATGTTCTATATATTCAGCTATTTCATCCATTGGTCCTGTTTCTGTCCAGTAGTTAAGACAGACACCATCCGTTATCGCAGATGAAACAGATCGTGGATTAAATAAACTTGAACCATTTGATTTGTAATATCCATCATACCATTTTTTTAATGTTTCAAATGATGGCTTCGTGTATTTCTTAGTTAATTCAACTATTTCCTCTTCATCAAACCCAAAATAATCTTCATAAATCCTATCATTCATAAAATTATATTCTTTAAACATATTCAACTCAGATCCGCTAGAGTATTTTGCGATTGGTAACACTCCTGTCATATAAGCCAATTCTACGTAAGATTGATCTTTTAATAATCCTTTTAAAAATTCCAGGTAAGCCTTTTTATCTTTTTCTTGCATAAAGTCCTTATAAAAGATACTATCCCATTCATCCATAATAAAGATGAATTTTTCATTTGTCCTCTTTAATAAGCTTTTTATTGGTTCTCCATGAACTTTCTCTATGCCATATACTTCTTTCAAATCTTCCTAAATACAATATTTTATCCAACTGATATATTCTTCATAGGTTGTGCATGGATCAGGCAATGTACTAAAATCAATATAGACTACATGATGTTTATTGATATGTTCTTCATAGGTTGATGTTTGTGCTATTTTTAAATCTTTAAATAATTCATGTGTGTCATATCCTTGCGTATAGTATGCCCCAAGCATATTTGCATTCATCGTTTTCCCAAATCTTCTAGGACGCGTGATACAAAAATAACAATCTTCACTACCAATTACTTCATTAAATTTATTAATTAGCATGCTTTTATCAATATAGATTTTTTTCTTTAAAACTCGTTGGAATAATTCAACAGGAATATTAGTATCCAAATAATAATACATATCCATCACCTCATCTCTTTTTATATTATAGACTATTCTTTCTTCTTTTACTATGAAAAAAGCACTATCTATTGTTTTCATTAGACAATGCTTATCGTTCCTATTTATATTTTTCGATAATACAATCATGATGTTTATGTTTATCTGCATCTGTAGAATAATTGATACCAACAAACAGTATTTCATCAAAATCTTTCACTCGCTCTACATAGTTTTTCTTCTTGATTTGATCAATTGCTTCTTCTGCACATTTATTATATTTCAGTTCCAATATAATTGCAGGATATCCCTTTTTCTTAGGTGTAAAAAGATAATCTACATATCCTTTACCGGATTTATCTTCTCTTGTGACATCATAATAATTTCTTGCATACAGATAACATAAAGTAATCACACATGACAGACTATTTTCGTTATTATATTGCAAAAACGGTATCTCTCGGTCATGTGCTTCTTCAATATATTGTGCTACTTTTTGTCCATCCAATGCAATTGTCGCATCTAATACATTTTTAGAATTATTGACGATATCTGCAACGCTACCCATACTTTTTCGTTTTAATACTCTTTGAAATTTTTCCATCAGCTCATGATTCGGTATCCTTAAGAAACCATCATGATATGATAAGAATCCAAAGACCACCATGGCAGATAAGATTTCATCTCGACTATCTAATTGTAATTGAGATGCAGCATACCCTTCCAATTCTACTTCTACAGGGATACCTGCCACCATTTTCACGATGTCTTCTCTTACCTCATCTACATTATGCTCTATATATTCTGCAATTTCATTCATTGGCCCTGTTTCTGTCCAATAATTTTTGCATTTTCCTTTTTGTAACGCTAATGAAACAGATCGAGGATTAAACAAACTTTTCCCTTCACTGGTATAATATCCATCATACCAGTATTTTAATTCTTCATATCCTACACTATTCATCTGATTACATAATTCTTTTACTTCATCTTCATGAAATCCAAAAAATAAATCATATTCATCATCATTCATAAAATTTAATTCATCAAACATATTCAATTCCGAACCAGTTGAATATTTTGCGATTGGTAATACCCCTGTCATATAGGCTAATTCCACATATGGCTGAGTTTTAAATAATCCTTTTAAAAATTCTAAATATGCTTTTTTATCCTTTTCTTGCATAAAATCTTTGTAAAAAATACTGTCCCATTCATCCATTATAAAGATAAATTTCTCATTTGTTTTTTCAAATAGATTTTGGATTGGTTCTCCAGGAACTTTTTCAATTCCATAACCTTTTTTTAAATCATCTTGCAAGCAGTATTTAATCCAGCTTATATATTCTTCATATGAATTACATGGATCAGGCAACCTACTAAAATCTATATAAATAACATGATGTTTATTGATATGTTCTTCATAAGACACTGTCTGTGCTATTTTCAAATCTTTAAATAATTCATGGGTATCATATCCTTTTGTATAATACGCGCCAAGCATCACTGCATTGATTGTTTTTCCAAATCTTCTAGGGCGTGTAATACACATAAATCGATTTTCTTTTCCTATCAAAGGATATATTTTATTGATCAACATGCTCTTGTCTACATAAGGTTCAGTTGAGACAACAATTCTAAATTGTTCCATAGGAGTTTCTTTGTCTAGAAAATACATTCACACTCACCTCATCTCTCTTTTTATATTATAGACTATTTTCTCCTCTTTTACTATGAAAAAAGCACTGTCCTTTCCATGACGCATTATAAGCGTATCATTACATTTTTTGTTTCTGATTTATTTTCCTGTTACTTGTTATTCCTAATTAATTTTTGTATAACTTAACAAATGGAGGTATTATATGGAAGATCAAGAAAAATTTAAGCTAGATGCAACATCCGTATGCAAAATGCTGTTACTATATTTATTGATTCCATCTCTCATGGTGATTTTTGTAGGTGCATTACTCCTTGCTAGTGGATATAATGAATATGATTCTACTATGATGGCATCTGTGTTATGTCTAAGTGCGATGTCTATTTACATCATTCAACATTATCCGAAGCGAATGGATGTAACGTTGCCTTACCAAAAACCTGTAAAAAGCTTTACACGTCAGATATTTACTAGATATATCATGATTACTATTGGAATCACCTATCTTATTTCACTTTGTTTTAATTTATTTACATTGCTTGTACAAAATCAGATAGAATTTCATACCATTGATATGTCTATGGGAAATCAGCTTCTAATCAATATCTTCAATGTTGTATACAGTATCTTATTGGCACCTTTATTTGAAGAATTGATTTTTAGAGGACTCATATTAGAGAAATTAAAACCTTATGGTACTCGTTTTGCGATATTGACTGTATCTATCCTGTTTGCATTATTTCATGGCAATCTGCCACAAACAGTTCCACTTTTCTTCTTTTCTATCGTGCTATGTAAGATGACTTTACGAAGTGAATCCATATATCCAGCTATTATCACACATATCATTTTTAATACCATTGGTACTGTGACATCCTTTATATCTAATATTTATATCGCCGCATTGATTGGATGGGTCATGATTATTTTCATGGGATATGCATTGATAAAAGTGATAAAGTATTTACGGAAACATCCTTTTAAAAACAGAGAAAAAGAAGCTTGGAGAGTACGTGACTTTTTCCATAACTGGGCTGGTATTATATTTTTGATTTTGATTATATTAAACATACTAACATCTATTGAATTATTATAGGACAGATTCGTCTGTCTTTTTTTGTATATTACCAAATATTTGGATTATAATGTTCATAGGTGATCTTTATGGATACATTACTATCTTATACAGCATGGATGATGAATGAACCAGAACCCTGGGGTATTTTTCATATACTTATGTTGTTAGTAGGGGTTCCTGTCACAATCTTTCTGGGATGGAAAACCCATCATATATCCCAAGCAATGCATCAGCGCTTGTTATTTATTCTTGGTATGATCCTTATCTTATTAGAGTTATATAAACAATTATTTTCTTATGCCATTGTAAATCATCATACTTATGACTGGTGGATTTTTCCCTTTCAATTATGTTCGCTGCCTATGTATTTGTGTGTTCTTTTACCTTTCTTGAAAAAGCATTCGACTTCTATCATAGAAACCTTCTTGATGGATTTTACTATTTTGGGAGCTTCTATGGCACTTTTGTTTCCTGATGATATGATGCATCCCTATATTACATTAACGGCGCATGCTTTTTTATGGCACTTTATTTTATTGTTTATAGGATTCCATATTGCCTGGTATCGTAATACTTTTGCTAAATATCATCAGGTCGTACTGTTATTCTTTCTTACCGCTGCATTGGCAACATGTTTTAATATAATATTTCATACTTATGGTGATATAGATATGTTTTATATCAGTCCTTATATGCCTTTCTCACAACCTGTTTTTGATATGCTAGAGCCAATTATTGGGCGCATACCAACCATTTTGATTTATTTAGTATGTGCCTGTGGTGGTGGACTGCTTATTCAAAAAATCATCGCATATAAAAAGCATCCGTAGATGCTTTCCTTTTACTTATTGGTGTATGAAATGATATACAGCACCAACCATTCCAGCCGTATTTCCTAGCTTTGCCTGTGTAATTTCCAGATCTTTCGCAAACATAGGCATGGCTTTTTCTTTGATTTTTTTACGTAATGGTGCTATCAAATATTCAGTTTCATTGCTTACACCACCGCCGATCACGATGATTTCTGGATTAAAGATATGCACAAGGGATACACAGCCTGCGACAATATCCTCTATCCATTCATTCACAACTTTCTGTATTTCCTGATCCCCTTTCTTCAGGCATTGAAATACTTCCATGCCATTCATGACTGGTCTTGATGGACAGCGTGCCTGTATTCTTCGTATTAAAGCTGATGTCGATGCATAACGCTCAAAGCATCCTTGATTTCCACATCCACATGGTTCTCCCTGCTCATGAAGTATCATATGTCCGATTTCTCCAGCAATGCCATTTCTTCCTGTCAACAGTGTTCCATTCACAATCATACCTCCACCAATGCCAGTACCAATCGTAAATGCCACAACATTTTGATAACCTTTCGCAGCTCCCATCCATGCCTCGGCTAATACCATACAATCCGCATCATTCAATACGGTACAAGGCAAAAGCAGCGTTTCTTCTATGCGCTCTTTGATATGACTGCCACAATATCCTGGCACAGAACCACCGGAGCCAATCACAACACCACTATGATCATCAATCTGACCAGTCGCAGAAACACCTACTCCTTTGATTTGTGCCAGATCAATTTCTTTTTCTGAAAGAAACATCAAAATCCCCTGCATCACTGCATCCATAAATGGTATTTTATAATGATCAATATTCACAGGATATTTCGCAGATATGAGTACTTCTCCTGATGCATCCACAATACCTACTTTTACATCTGTACCACCAATATCAATTCCCAGATAGTCCATATGTTTCACCTTCTTCTATCATGAATTTGATAACGGCTTTTTCTACTTTTGTGCTTACATGCGTAATATCTGGTTTATGTAAATCTTCTGGGAAACAAATCGCAAAGCTGTCTTCTTCCAAAAGGAAAGAACCAAGAGCCGTTCCCTGATATTCTTGAAAATCATCCTCTTTCTGGTATTCATTTAATGCCTTTGTATGTAATAAGTCTGTGTATTCTACTATTTCATTGCCTTTTACCAATAATTGAATATCCCCATAAACTTGATGGCCTTCAAATGGTTTTTCTTCTGATGAAACCGTCTTACAATCAAATCTTCTTAATAAAACATGCTGTCCAGCAACCGGTGTTTCACCCATTGGGGCATTACGCCATTCTTCTTTTTGAATATATGCAATTGCGATATCCAGATTTTTATTGATTCCGATATATCTGTTTAAATCTTTTAGTTTACCTGTAATCATAATGTTCTCCTTATTTTAAAAAGAAACTTCACAAGGAAGTTTCTAGTCACATGCATTTAATACTTCAATATCATTTACCTGATAATGAGCTTTAATTTCCTTAAATGACTGTTTTACTTTTTTAATTTCTTCTTCACTCAGGTTCATAAATGGCGCTCTGACATAACCGGCATCTACGCCCATCCAGCGAAGGCTTTCTTTGATGACTGCATAATAATCATATTTTAATGATGCTTCAATGATATCTACTGCGATTTTCTGTTTTTTCTGTGCACCAGCGATATCTCCACTTTTTACTTTCTGATAAATATCCTTAAATACATCCGGCATCATGGAATAGAAAGAACCGATGATTCCATCTGCTTCGTTGATAATGCCACTGACTGCCATTTCATCTGCGCCAGAGTATACCATGAAATCCTGCGAAATCTTATCTTTACATTTGTAAATATCCTGATGTGTACATGCTGTATATTTGACACCTTTCACATTTGGAATGTTTGCTAGACGACAGATAAAATCAAAGCCTAATAGTCCAGCAAGTGGTACGTTATATACAATCATAGGAAGTGGTGTTGACATAGACACAGCTTCATAGTATTTATAGATGTTTTCTTCTTTAAATTTCCAGTAGAATGGTGGCACGCTACTGATGGCATCTGCGCCTGTGGCATAGGCATGTTTTGCCAGATCAATACTGATCTTTGTGGAAATAGCACCAACATGAACGATGACAGGAATTCTTCCATGTACTTCATCAATTACAACTTCTACTACTTTTTTTCTTTCTTCTGGTGTCATTAAAAAGCCTTCACCCGTACTGCCTGTTAAATATAATCCATCCATTCCTCGCTCAATCAAATGATTGACCAGTTTACGCATTCTGTTTTCATCAAATTCTTCATGTTCATCAAAGGGTGTAATCAATGCTGGAATTACGCCTTTGATATTTTTTAATTCAAAGTTAGCCATTTCGATTCCTCCTAATATTTTCTTTTTATTTTACTTAAATCACCTTGTATGGCAAACAGCTTTATGTTTTGGAAGGTAAAGCGTAAATATATTTCTTTGCCTTTTAATTCACTCAAGGTATGATCTTTATAGGTGATATCACGATATCCATCCTCATCCGGTTCTGATACCTGCATAGATACTGCCTCAAAGCCTTCAAAAGGAATACCTTTACGATTGGTGATTTCTACTTTAAACTGCGCGTTTGTTTCTTCTTTCATAAGTACCTTTAAGTTATCGCCATATACATCAAATGCTGTGGTTTGTAGTATTGCATTTGTTTCTGTACGTTTATTTGTATAATAAGCGAATTGATCTTTTTCTACATAGCCGCGCATGAAACTTGTTTCTCTGAAATTGGTATGTTGTCCATTGCCTCCCATATAGTAGAAATACATCCTTCCATCTATTTCTACAGGGGCGGAAGCATAGATACATCCACAATCTGGTGCTCCTGTTGGATAATGTCCAGCACCTCTTGGGATAAAGGGTTCTTCATCATTGATACTGTCCCATGCATCTAAATTGGTTGTAAACTTCAGGAAACAATCTACTGTATCATAATTTTCATCAATCTGATCGCCTTCATGGTATACAGAAGCAAGCCCTAAATACAGATTCGCATATTGAAATACTGGCATTGAGTAAACCTGATTCTGGAATCCATTTCCACGGTATACTTCCTGTGGCTCACTCCAATTAATGAAATCCGTACTTTCACTTTTTGCGACGATACGCAATCCATTTCGCCAGATTCTTGTCATTAAGATATAATGGCCAGTTTTCTGATCACGAAAGACAAAGTTATGGGTATCTGCCTGGGGGTTGTATTTGGCCCATTCTCTTGGCTCTGTAAAATGGATACCATCCCTAGAAAAGGCAACTGCCATGAAATTGTTATGGCCGGCATAATCTATTTTTGTCATAAGTTTATATCGTTTATCTTTATCTTGTTCCTCTGTATCCAGAAAAACACTTGTGCCATGTGCATAAGGCAGAATGACATTGTTGCGTTTACTGCCATTGATTTCATGCAGATATAAATCTGGTTTTTCCCAATGGATACCATCTTTTGACTCCGCATAACATAAGGAAACAATGCGATCCTCTGTTGGTTTGTAACGTTTGTTTACACGTTCATTTAATGGTGTACGTGCCGCATCTTTATCATATGTAAAGACGGAATAATACAAACGATAGCGTTCTATTTGGGAATCATAAATCAGATTGGGATAAGAATTGTCGTAACGTACTTCCCATAGTCTAGGGGGTTCACTAAAGTAATCTTCATGAAACAATACTTTATTTTCTTTATGAATGGGATTTACATGTATTGACGCATTCGACATAAGAAAGCCATCGACTAATCCACTATCCAGTAATAAAAATTTATTCATTGACTGCCTCCTTGCCATCATACAAATGACAATATACAAGATGGTTGTTTCCTACATCTTTTAAAACAGGTTCTTCATTCCTGCATATCTCCATACATTTTCTACAACGGTTGTGAAAAGGACATCCAGAAGGCTTATGAATTGGACTTGGGACATCTCCTTCCAATACAATACGTTTTCTTTTTTCACCAATTTTTGGAATAGGTATAGCGGATAATAATGCTTCGGTATATGGATGTAATGGTCGTTTTGAAAGTTCATCGCTGGTTGCGATTTCCATAACTTTTCCCAAATACATGACCACGATACGATCACTCATATATTCCACAACACTTAAATCATGCGCAATAAATACATAACTTAAATTCATTTTATGCTGGATTTCTTTCATCAGATTCAATACCTGTGCCTGAATGGATACATCTAATGCAGATACCGGCTCATCACAAATCACAACAGATGGATTGATACATAAAGCACGTGCTATACAAATTCTTTGACGCTGACCGCCAGAGAATTCATGTGGATAACGATAAATATAATCTGGTTGAAGATTTACCATCTCCATCATTTTTTTCATGATTTCTTCGCGTTCTTCTCGTTTATGAAAGCCATGTGCTTTTAATGGTTCTTCAAATGCATTATAAATCTTTTTCACAGGATTTAATGAACTATAAGGATCTTGAAACACCATCTGTACCTGTTTTCTAAATTGAAACAGATCTTCTTTGTTCATCTTCGTGATATCTTTTAATACACCCTGATCATTATAAAGAATTTCTCCATCGCTTGGTTTTTCCAACATCAACAGGTTTTTACCCAACGTTGTTTTTCCACACCCGGATTCTCCTACAATACCTAATGTTTCACCTTTACGAATGCTTAAGGATACATCATCTAATGCTTTTACAGAAGCAATTTCCTTTTTGAAAAAGCCTCCATATACGGGAAAATACTTTTTCAGATGATTGACCTGAAATACGATTTCATGTTGTTCTTCCATAATTAGACCTCCTTATTGCCTTCAAATAATAAACATCTTACGATATGTCCGGGTTCTACTTCATAATTTTTAATTGTTTCTTTAAAACAGCGTTCACATGCCTGAGGGCATCGATTCGCAAATTCACAGCCTTCTTTACAATCTTTTGGATCAGGTGTCTGTCCTTCAATTGTTTCCAGCTTTTTGTTTTTATCCATACCAGGTACGGGTACACTTCTTAATAAAGCTTTGGTATATGGATGGGAAGGACGATTAAATATCTGTTTTGTGGAAGCATATTCCACAATACGTCCCATATACATAACTGCCGCATCATCCGCATTCTCCGCTACAAGTCCCATATTATGTGTAATCAACACAATGGATTTATTCTCTTTTTCCTGCAGCTCTTTCATTAGATCCATAATCTGGGCCTGAATTGTAACATCTAACGCTGTGGTAGGTTCATCCGCAATCAGAATATCAGGATTACATACCATGGCAATCGCAATCATAACACGCTGCTTCATACCACCGGAAAACTGGTGGGGATAATCTTTTACACGGCTTCTGGGATCTGGAATACCCAGCTTTGCCAGCATATAAACAGCTTCCTCCAATGCTTCACTTTTCTTCATTTTTTTATTGTGCTGTAAAAGATTCTCCATGATTTGGGAACCAATGGTATACACAGGATTTAAAGAAGTCATGGGGTCTTGAAAGATCATACCAATATGTTTTCCACGTATATCACGCATTTCTTTTCCATACTGTGGAAGCTTATTTAACATGACAGGCTTTCCATCACGATAATATGTTACACTGCCTTTTTCAATCTTTCCTGCTTTAGGAAGCAGATTCATGACACTATGTACGGTAACACTTTTTCCACAACCGGATTCTCCAACAATTGCCAGTGTTTTTCCTTTATATACAGTGAAAGACGCATCTTTCACAATATCAACTTTTTCTCCGCCATTGTAGAAGCTTGTATGTAAATGTTCTACTTTCAGAATAATATCTTCACTCATAATTACGCCCTCCTACAACTGCTTTGGATCAAGAACATCTCGCAATCCATCCCCGAAGAAATTTACCGCAAGTACAAACAATGAAATCGTAATACCAGGAATCACCCATAACCACCAGTTATTCGCAATTACATCTAATGATTTTGCGGCATTCATAATATTGCCCCATGTAGCTACGGTATTAGGAACACCCAGTCCTAAATAGCTTAGCCCTGCTTCACTTAAAATAAAGCCGGCACTGTTGATGGTTGTGGATACAATGATAGGGCTTAATGTATTTGGCAGGATCTGTTTAAACATAATCGTTAAATCACTGATACCAAATGCCTTATTTACCTCTACATATGTTTCTTCACGTAATACCATAAATTCATTTCGGATCATACGGAAGGTTGTCATCCATCCTGTAATGGAAAATATAATAATCAGATTCTGTACACCTTGGCTTAAAATCGCAACCATGATTAATATCAAAATCATTTGAGGGAACGTCTGCAGGATTTCAGACAAACGTATGAACAACATATCTATTTTTCCGCCAAAGTATCCGGCAACACATCCAAATACAACACCAACGAAGGAACCGCTTAATGCACTCAGGACTCCAACGGTGATGGAGGTTCTTCCTCCATATAAAATTCTTGCGAATACATCTCTGCCCAGTTTATCCGTACCGAATATATGGGTGGATGATGGCGCAGCACCTACAGCCTTTAAATCAATAGCATTAGGATCGAAGGATGTAAATAAAGGCGCAAATACAGCGAGTATCAGAAACAACAAGATAATGATGATTCCCATAATTGCCAGTTTGTTTTTTAATAGACGTTTCATATTGCGATACAGCAATGATGATTGATTGATACTTAATTTCTTCATTATGCTCCTCCTTTTCTATTGATCTATACGAATTCTTGGATCTAGTAATGCATTGACCAGATCCACAAGGAAACTTGCAAATAATACAGCTGCCGCTATCATTAATGTCGTAATCATGATTACCGGATAATCGCCTGCTGTTACACCATTTAGGATTGTTGTGCCAATGCCAGGCCATGAGAAGATGGTTTCAATAATGACAGAACCACCTATCAGAATTGGCAGACGAAACATCAGAATAACCAGAATTGGTCCCAGTGCATTTCTAAACGCATGTTTCAAATATACCTTCCATTCAGGAATACCTTTACTTCTTGCCGTTTTTACATACTCTTTATTCATAACATCCAGCATAGAATTTCGTGTATAACGAAGCAATGCTGATATCATGGAGATACCCATTGTAATTGCAGGTAGAATCAGACTATTTAATTTCATAAAGAAACTGTCATCGCCATATTGTAGACGCCCTGCCGCTGGAAACCATCCAAGCTTAATCGCAAACAGCTGAATTACCAGAATACCAAAGAAAAAATGTGGAATAGATGTACCAATAACCGCAATAATTCTTCCTACATAATCGATGATGCCATTCTGGCGAATAGCAGATAATAAACCAATGCCAATCCCCAATACAGCTGAGATGACCAAAGCCACCATAGATAGTTCAATCGTTGCGGGTAACTTCATCGCAATAAGTTTTGCGATTGGTACACCATTGACGATACTATAGCCAAAATCACCATGCAGCAGATCAATCAGCCAGCGAAAATATCGGATAATGACTGGATCGTTTAATCCCAGCTGTTGTCTTAATGCCTCTATATTCGCCGTATTAGCGGCCATATCCGGAGATACCATATAATTGATAGGATCTACCGGTACAATTTGTAATGCCAAAAATACGATTAAGGATATGATAAACAGCATGGGTATGATTGCAAGAAATTTTTTAACAAAATATTTCAGCATATGCTACCTCCCGTTTTTATATATGAGGGAGTGTTGCCACTCCCTGTAAAATGAACAGTTTATTTAACATCCCATTTTTCAAACTGTTTGTCATAAGAATACCAAGGATTACCAAATGTAATACCATCTGGCAATACAATGTGATTTGTATTGACGAAAATCTTATTCTTTAACGTATACATAGGAAGCTTGAATAAATCTTTTTGTTCCTGTACCTGTAGTTTCTTTAAGATTTCAGCACGTTTTGCCTGATCTGTTTCCGCAACTAATTGATTATATAAATCATCAAAGTCGCCTGTTTTACCAAAGATATTCTTGAAATTTGCGTTCTGTGAAGTATATTCACCATAATATTCTTCAAAACCAAATGTAGATAATCCTTTTAATGCGATATCATAGTTCTTTACACTGAATAATGCAGTAGTAGAGTCACCTGTAATCTTTACAGCATCGACTTTCATACCAACTTCTGTTAAATACTGGGTAACCGCATTGATAAAGTCTATAGAAGTCTGATCTCCATAATAGTAGATAATCTTCAATGGTTCATTAAAGTCCCATCCAGCTTCCTTCAACAGTTTCTTAGCTTTATCTGGATTATATTCGTACTGATTCAAGTCTTTATCATAGCCATTATAGCCTTCTGGTACACCAGCATTGCTGACAACACCTAAATCTGGATATAATTTATCAATTAATTCTTTTCGATTAATTGCATACATGATTGCTTCACGTACACGTGGATCTGCCATCTTTTCATTCTTCTTACCATTTGCATCTTCATAATTTACAATGAAATAACGATAGAATAATGTATCTACACTAAATGATTTATAACCATCAATTTTATTAAGTTCTTCAATCATACCAGGAGAATTGCTCTTCATGAAGTCAGATTTTCCACTTTGTGCAGCCGTTAATGCATCACCTACAATATTGACGATAACTTTATCAATCTTTGGTTTTTCACCATTGTAATTATCATCACGTATTAATTCAATGTAGTTACCTGGTTGGAAATCACCAATCTTATACATACCATCTGTGACTGGTTTTTCCCAATATGGATCATTATGTAACTGTAATGGATCAGATTTCTCTAAACAATGCTTTGGCAAAATCACAAACTGTGCTAGTACATTCATGATATTACCTACTTTATGATCAAATTTAATGGTAAGTGTACTACCATCCACAGTGATACCTTTCAAAGAATCCGCCTTGCCTGATTTCCAGTCATCAGCACCCTGAATATTAGAGAATGCGGATGTATAGATACCATTAGCAAGTGCTGCTTTCAAAATCGTTTCCATTGACCACTTCGCATCATCCGCCGTAAGTGGCTCGCCATCAGACCATTTCAAGCCATCATTCATTTCAATAGTCAACGTTAAGCCATCATCACTTAACTTATAACTTTTTGCCAAGTCAGGGCTAACCTTAGTCAGTGTTGAATCAGCCTTAAACAAGTGACGGAATACTAATTCTTTATATAACTCGCCATTGTTTACCCAGACATAATCAAACTTTGTATCCAGGTTTCCACCTTTTTCAGCTGCGATATTAATTACTTTTTCTTTACCTTTATCTGCTTCTTTATTACTTGAACAGCCAGCTAATGTTGTCACACATAAGAAAGCTGCCAAAACGCCTGTAAATAATTTTTTCATAAATTCTCCTTTCTTTTCAGTTCCTCTACGAACTGCTTTGCTATTTCATATGGGCGGGTAATTGCACTACCGACAACGACACATAATGCTCCAGCTTTTAGCACCTTGACGGCTTTATCTGGTGTATCTACATGTCCTTCACCAATTACTGGTATTCCTAACGCTGATAATTTTGAAATCAGTGTGTAATCAGGAACAGGTGCATCTTTACTCTCTTGTGTATATCCACATAATGTTGTCCCAACAAAA
The DNA here is from genome assembly GCA_014337235.1 of [Eubacterium] hominis. Lineage (GTDB taxonomy): Bacteria > Bacillota_I > Bacilli_A > Erysipelotrichales > Erysipelotrichaceae > Hoskinsella > Hoskinsella hominis. Next base: position 644,563 of record CP060636.1, read on the forward strand.
TCCACACCAAGTTCATATGCCCGCTTACCTTCTTCGTAAGTAGCGATATCTGCCATCAATACCATATTCGGATATTTTTCTTTAATATCGTGAATAAATGCTTCCAGTGTACGATGATCTGCACGAACACGATTCGTACAATCGAAGGCAACAATATCACATTGACATTTTGCTAATGCATCAATTTCTGCCATTGTCGCCGTGATATATTGTGGTGAATCCGGATAGTCTTTTTTGATGATTCCAATGATTGGCAAGTCTACAACTGCCTTGATTTCTTGAATATCACGTACAGTGTTTGCCCTTATGCCAACAGCCCCTGCCTGATAAGCTGCTTTCGCAAATAACGGCATCACACCACCCTTATCGCTGTACATAGGTTCTTGTTCTAATGCCTGGCAGGACACAATCAACCCACCTTTTATTTTCTCTATTAATTCTGCTTTTTCCATGTTTCTTTACATCGTTCCTTTCCTCTATACATCGTAAGCGCTTACTTCAATACTCAAAAAAAATGGTACCATCCTGTATAAATCTCATGCTATAATCTAATCAACAAGTAACTCTGTTTTGCATCTCCTTTCTGGTTTATTCCTCCTACATCTATTATTCTAATGAAGTAACACTTCAAAATAAATGCATAAATTGCTAAGTACATTGTAAAAATTGACATGTGAGGTGACATAAATGGCTAAGTTCGATAAAAATGGTAAAGATACAGACAATTTCTTTTGTGCACAGGTATTCAATAAAGACACAGATTTATTCTCTCCGGATATGCATAGATTCTATGAAATCCTTTTCTTCCTTAGTGGAAATATCACGTATTATATCGAAGATCAGGCTTGCGATATAGAATCCGGGGATATTTTGATTATTGATATGGATACACTTCATTACCCTCAAAAAAAGAAGAATGCCCGATTAAATCGTATAGCATTAGACCTTGATCCTAAATATGTGGAACTGTTAAGCACAAGTGATACAGACCTTACCTATTGTTTTAAACAACCCAGAACCATGATCCATCGAGCAAAGTGCAACCCTGAAGAATATCGCCAACTGATTACACTTTTTGAAAGTCTGTTAAATGTACAAACTAAAAAATTCTTTGGTTCTGATGTACTGGGAGATGCGTTTGTGATTCAATTATTGGTTTTAATTAATAAAATGTTTTATAATCTTGATGGTAAACTTATTGAAAGTGTGCCAGTACAGGAATCCATCGTCAATCAAATCGAATATTATATTTCCCAAAAATTCAATGAAGATATTAGACTTGATCAATTTGAAGAACAGTTCTTCTTAAGCAAATATCATATTTGCAGGAAATTCAAAGAAGCAAAAGGTATTTCCATCCATGCCTTTCTTACAGAAAAACGCCTGGAGCATGCCTTATCTCTTTTGAAACTTGGTATGCCAGTACATGAGGTTTATTTACAATGTGGATTCAATGATTATTCCAGTTTCTATCGAGCTTTTGTGAAGAAACATGGTATCAGTCCTAAAGAATTTATCAAAGATTATCAAACGATGAAATAGAAAAAAAAACAGGCAAATCGCCTGTTATTCCATGCTTTTATGTAAGATTGAAGAAGCTGTCCTTGTTTTCATTTCCTTGGTTTTTTCAATATCCAATAAAGAATACCCGGTACAGAGTAAATCTGTCACATACAGTTGAGATATCTTTGCCACTAAAGAGCCGCCTTCAATATACGACTCTTTTTTTGCGGTTAGCAGCACATAATCTGAGATAGCCGCTAAAGGAGAAAGTGGAAAATTTGTAATACTGATAATTTTCGCACCCGCCTGTTTCGCAAAAGATACAGAATCCACGATATCTTTGGTTCTTCCAGAAAGTGAAAACGCAATGACCACATCATCTTTATTCAATATGGATGCGGTCATATTCTGAAAGTGTGGATCACTCACTGTTTTGATCAATACACCAATCCTTAAAAATCTTATTTCTAATTCTTTCGCTGCTTCAGCAGAACTGCCCACGCCAAACGCCACAATGCGATTTGCCTCTTTTATCACATGAATCGCCTTATTTAGCTCTTGTATAGATAACATGTCCTTAGTAGAAGAAACGACTCTTTGAAAATTCATCTGTATCTTTTCCACATAGGTTTCACCACTTGTTTCATCAACATCACCATGTTGTGCAATTGATAATTTCAAATTTTGAAAACCATCATAGCCAATTTTCCTGCAAAAGCGCACAATACTGGCATCACCAACACAAATTGCATTCGCAAGCTCTGATAGCGAAAGATACATCACTTTACTTTTTTCTTTTAAGATATAATCTGCGATAATTTTTTCTGTCTTTGTAAGTGTAGGATACAATGATTCTATCGTATTATAACAATTCATTTCTATATCACCCCTTTGATTTTGGGATGTAAAGCAAAGTTCTTGTTTACGATTATAGCTATTTCATTATATCACGATTTATGTATTTGACTATGCTTCTTTCACACATTCCTTCAATATAAGTAAAAATAAGATAATGCCAACTCCTGTCAAAATATGCCCGACACCAGCAATACCGGAAATCATTCCATTCATACCACTGCTTACCACTGTTTGATTCACCTGAAGAATACCTCTCACAAACAACATGATGGTTGTGATCAATACTCCTGGATGATATATTCTAAGGAACAGTTTATATTTTTTAGATTCATCAATAGCGAATAATTTAATACAGAATGTCACAATCAAAAACATGACCATCCCTAGCAAAAATAAATGTGTATGAACAAACGCTAAATCCGTTCTTCCACTAAAACCCTGAAACTTTGTAAATTCTCGATAGAATACACCGCCAATCATTGATAATATTGCATATATCATTGCATAATTTACTGTTTTCTTCATCATCTTTCCTCCTGTTTTTCATATAACAATCGTTCTAATATTTCCTTTGTAAAACGACAATCCATACGCTGATGCGTTAAATCATTGATCATCATTTCCAATAGGAAACAAACAAAATCCTCTTTGGTAAACACCTCATTCCAGATAGAGGGATGAATGCGTTCATCCTGTTGTAAAGCATAAAGAAAACCATTTTGAATATGTATCATATACTTTTGTTCCATCTGTTTTCCTTTTTCTTTATCATTATCTTTTAAAATATTCAACTGTCCTAACAACACGGAAAAGAAAGCTTCACTATGTTTTACCAACCTTTGATACACTATTTCATAGAACTCGGTGAATGGCAGCTGACTGCTCATTTCACAAATATCCTGATGAAATACCTGTTTCCAGAAATTCTCAATAATCGCTAACACCAATTCTGACTTAGATGGAAAGTAATTATAGACCGCACCAACTGAGATATCATGCTTCTTTGCTAATGCACGAATACTCAATTTATCCATTCCATCCTGAAACACAATTTCCTGTGCTGTGTGTAATAATTCTTCTCTTGTCGTCACTACTTTATTCATATGGCACCTCCATCCTGAACAATGTTCATTATACTGGTACTACATCACTTATGCAAGCAGATTGCACAAAAAAAGCTATGCGTTTTTTCATAGCCTTTCCTCAATATGGTATATCCAAAAAATATAATTCCTTTTCTTTTAAAATCGCTGTTACATCCAGCCATAATTGTTCACAAATCAGCTGATTCTTTTTCCAATAAGGCAGGTTTGTATTCATCAACATCCATTCCTTCAGGACAATTTCCTGTAGCATTTTTATATTATCTTGTCGCAATTTATCTAAAAAGCTCACTTGTTCCTGCAGATCTAATTCTTTCATATCCTGTATAGTAACAGGCATAAGTCCCTGATAGTCTTTACCATAAAATGCATTGATTATCTTAATCTTTCCATCAATCATTGAATTAAATGTTGGTAATTCTTCGGCTGGTATCCAATATTCCTGATGTACCTGAGAACCAACGCACTTTACCTGATAGTTTTTGATATATTCATCCTGAATAGTAAATGCTGTCACAAACCCTGCATACCCTGAAATGCTGTCTTTGGTATTCCAATCCCTTGCAATTGTTGCTGCGTATTCTTCATTTAATACTGGATAGAATATTGGCTGTTCTTTTCTTCTTGGTGGATATCCATGACATCCATCTTTTAATATTTTTTCCATTTCAGATAATCCTACTGGCCGAAATAATATCATATTTTCCACTTCTTTCTATTATCATTTTTAGTCTACATATAAGATATCATCTTTTGTCACTGTTATCAATTCTATCGTATTATATTCGTCATCAAAAAATTCAACTTCATATGCAAGTTTTGGGTTTTCATATACATAAACGATTGTTCCAATGCACCCTTTTTTCACCTTTTTTGATAAATCTTTACAAGCAGTCATTACATCCAGCTCTTTCATCACTTTCCTTTTCATCAGTTTTGATAGCATTTTTCCTAATATTCTACATTCTTCCCATTGCTGATTTTCTTTCAACGCATCTTCTGTCCAGAGAAATGTATCTTTTGACATTTCATCGAATATCCCAGCAATTTTCAATATAAGGTTATAACATTCTTGATTAACCCAATTGTTTCCCCACAAAATTTCTATATAACATTTTGCACTGAATCGAATATATAATGATTTCTATACAATACATCTTTATTCATATATTAATTCATGATTACAATTGGAACGATTTCTTCAAACACTTTTTTTCTAACTGCTTTCCTTTCTTCTTCTGTAATATTAGGAGCAAAATCAAATTTATTATTTGTTATAATAAAATTATTTTTAAACAGCTCTTCTTCTTCCACTAATACTTTTAAAACCTGACACCATGGATAATTATCATCTAATGATAAAGGTCGCATAGATATTTTTCTACCTTCTGCTATCCATCTTTCTCTTTTATATTCTAACCTCAACCAAGCTAATACATCAGTTATAATGCAAATTAACGTCATCATAGAAATATCTGCCTTTATTAGCAATATCTCATTTTTTTTATTTTTGCTTTTACTAAAGTTGATCATTAAATCAATTGATTCATTGATATTCATTTCTGCTGCACCCACTTTCAAAAATCATTCCTTTTTTAAGCATATTCTGCTTAAGTCTTTCTTACTTTTAATATATGCAAATTCATTCTATCTCTAATTATCTTTGTTGTATATTTCTGAACTATTCTATTCTTCCAACCAATTCAGTAATCAATAAGATATGTTCTCTAATCTTTACTTTAGATAAATTAGAAACTTCTTCAGAGCCTACTAATCCAAGCAATGGTACATATCCATAGCACTCATCAAATTCTAATGGTCCTTTCATTTTTAATGCTTCGGCATATTTATCAAATTCAAAGATTTCTCTTTTGAATCTATTAGAAGTAATTAGATCGCCCCAAAAATATCTAAAACTTGCTGCTATTCCTTTAAGTGTTCCATTTTTATATTTGACACTTTTTATAAAAGTATTTTTCTCCCATGTGATGATATCTCCGAATGCTGTTACCATGATCGGTATGGATACTGGTGCCGCGAAATAAGAAGCATCTAAAATATCTTGATAATCCATTGGATTTACAATTTTTATATAACCATTTAATATGGTTCCAAAGCCATATTTTTTCCATATTTCTAGAAATTCATCAGGCAATAATTTCTTATATTTTTCTAATATAACTTCATCGACATCTTTATATTTTTTAAACCCTTCAAATACATTTTCACTCATATTGATCCTCCCTAAACACATCCATCTTTGTTGATATCGTGACTCATATCAAACATTCCATTATCTAAATTTACTATTGATCTATTACACAGCATAACAAACTTTATATGATATGTATACAGACTATATAAAACTTAGAAATTAATGTTTTATATGCTCTGGATTGTACAGTTTTTACGTAAGATTTCTTATGTTTTTCCATTTAATCTAAATTAGTACATACAATATAATCTTTAACTATAAAATAAAAAAGAATCTAATGTTGCTAACTCAGCATATCTTTAGATTCTTCTTATCTCAAATCTATATATAATTTTTCCACATAAATGTTAAAAGGAATTTCACAATATGTTTCTTTACTCTGAAAACCAATTCATAATTAAACACAATTTTGAAAGCTTGTTTTCGTCAACTTTCCATAGAATTTTGTTAATGATTCATCATCCCAAGTATACTGAGAATCAAGAAACAAGCTCTCAATTACCGCTACTTCTATTAAGTTCTTCGTATCATCATCTCCATTTTCAAGCATATCTTCAACAAAATCAAAGATATCTGATAATTTAGATTCATTATATTCTTTAGCTTTATTTATGATGTATGTTGTAAATACTTGCTCATAGAACACATAAGGAAGGCCCTCATAGAAGTCCTCCTCGATATTATAGATTATTCCCAAGCTTGGAAATCTTGTTATTAAAATAGTTATTGCTTTGCCATAATCATACATAAAGTATTCTCCTAATTTATCATTTAAATTCTGCATGTAGCCAGATAGACTTTAATTTTTTTGCACATAATGCTGTAAGAGTTTTCTCTGCAAATTGCACTCATAAATCGCTTTCTGAAACATATTTGTCACCGATACAATACCAACCAATAATTTCATCGAAATCGTTTTACTCCTTTTATAATTTTATCATTCGTATCATATTCCTCTATCCAATTAGAAAATTAACTATACGACAAGATGTTTTTTCATTCCTGTTCAAATAATATACTTCTAAATTCATCGAACATTTCAAATTCAATTTCTAATATTTCTTTTAAATCTTCATAGCTTCCGATTACTGGGCTTTTTGTCCTATAATCAACATCTATCAACATTCTTGAATATACAGCTAAAGGTGATGCCAAAATTAATTTTTTATTTTCTCTTACAATCCAAATCATATCAACAATTCCAACATCTAAGATGATATGAGCTCCATAAGTATATTTCCCATGTTTATTCTCCTTAATCTTAAAAAATTTTTCTTTGCGATCAAACTTAGCTTCGTATCCTAATTCATTTAAGATTTTCATTACTATATCAATATCAATATTTTCAAATCTTCCATTCATTTCAGCTCTATCATCATTGAATCTCATATACAGCTTTTCATATTTCTCAACGAAATCCATATCTAATAATGCTTGTTTAATTCTCGGTTCTAAAAATATCATTTTATCTTCTCCCTAGATTATTTATCCCTTAAATTATTCCTATTAACCAATAATATCAAATATTCCAGCTTACGTATATAAGCTATACAAAACTTAGAAATTCATGTTTTATATGCACAGATTTGTACAGTTTTTACATATGATTTCTTATGTTTTTTATCAAAAACATATAGATTATCTGTTGCTTCCTATAATAAAAATAAGGCATAACAATTTTGATAATAGTTATAGCTAATTTATGATTTTCATATTCTAAATTCTTATCTAATATTTTTCATATAAAATGATTTTCTATTTATTAATTTAAAAATTTCAGACCTTCATTACTTCTTAGGATTAATGATCATATACTTTTAATAATCTTATAATTCATACTCACCTTATTGCCACTGATATCCAAGAAAACAATGTAGTTATTGATTTTGTGATTTAATTGCGTTTAATGTAAGTATTAAATTCATTCTATAATCAAATCTATAGAAATCAAAAGATATTTCAAATTACAATCATGATCTAATCCACAAATAATATTTTTATTTATTTTGATACTTTTATCATTCTGATCTTTTGTGCCAATTAAAATTCGTTTATTTTCTCTATCAAAGCAAACAATTGGTATACCACCTTTTAACAAATACTTTTCACTTTTAGGAAACCATTCACAATATTCATATGCTATACCTGGACAATAATCAAAATCATTCATGTCTATAGAAAAATCTGTATCAATAAATACTGCAGGTAAATCTATATTCTTTTTCTTTGCATTAAATAATGGTAAATAGCCAAAAATAGTTATCAAGTTTCCTGTTTGATAATCAAATTCTAATTGCGTAGCAACTAATGTTAAAACAATAGTCATATTTCTAGTGTTATTTATACATTGTAAACCATGTTCTTTGAAATTATATATCATTTCTATATCATCCATATCATTACCTCTACTAATATCTTTTTAATAAGAAATGCGAAATTGTTATTATAGCTGAACTCTTCAATAATTCATATATGCCTTTATTTCTTATAACTATTCATAAACTTTTCCCATATTCTTTACTTCTATTTAATTATTAGACTTTCTTACGCAGACAATAAAGAATCACCTATTTAAAGCGATTTATAAATATTATACTAAGAAAAAATTGAAAAATGCTTCCAATGATTCAATTCTTTTATCTTCCTAAAAAATTTTCAACTTGCTGGGATAACTTCAATGTATTTTCCCCCATCAAAGTCATAGATATATTTAAGGTTTCTTTATCATCTCCTAATTTTTCTAAAACAGAATATAATAATAATTCTCTCACTTCTTCATCTGAAGAAGCCATTTCTTCAAAAAAAGTAAAAGTCCTTTGTAGCACACTTTCGTTTTTCTTATTATCTTTTATTAATTCAATCACACAAGGAACAAGACCTAAACTCCAAATTACATGTGCTCCATCAGTATCATCAATAAGACTTTTCTTACATTGTTTTTTGAATCGTTCTTGAACTTCAGGAACTATTTCTAAATAATTATTTAAAACATTATCCTTATTCATTTTATTTCCCTCTTCAAATGGGTTTCTCGTTTTATTATACACCTATTTAATCTTGTATAGATTCAAATTATATAGCCAAATATTTTTCCAAATACTAGAGCATTAATATCCATACTTTTTCACCTCGTCTTAATGACACAACTTATATTTACTTAAAATCGCCTCAATTTGCGATTTGATTTGGTCATATTCATGATTTGCCTGATATCTTATCTCATAGTTATCATCCCATATATAAAACTCACTTAATCCTCCTCTCGGTGGAAACATACTTTTATATTTCCTCGCTATCTCACTAACTAATTCTTCATATCCTATTGTATCATTGGTTAATTCCATTTCAAGGTACTGAACCATATTTTTTATGGTTCTCATGCCATAATTGATATCATTGTTAGGGTTTGAAGCAATGATAGCATACATTCCTTTAAATAATTTTATAAGATTTATAATAAGCTCTCTGTCAACGTTTTTCATAGCTGCCTCCTACTTTTTTTAGCATACTGAATATAACCTTAACTTTGTCTATATAAATGAAAATCATTGGTCAAAAAATGACGGTGATCATAAAATAGCAGCAAAGTTTTTGAAAAATTTAGTTCGTATCATAGCCAAAAAATATGCTTGCTTTTTTTGTAATTCTGAGGCAATGGATACATATAAATATTACTATTTAATCTACTTACTTTCCCTTTCCAATTGAATTACAAATTTTTCAAATGTATCTAAATCAACAATAAATCTATATCCTTCATCATATCCATATTTATCTCCATTGTTCAATGCTCCTATATTAATCCAAATCATTATTTCTATTAGCAAATCCTCAGATAAAAATGATACTATCATTTCAAATAATGCTTCACTATTGTAATAGTCAAATGTATAGTCTTCTTGATGACTTACATGTAGAACATGATTTAAGTTTTCTATTAAATACTTTATTTCACGCACTGACATCACAAATTTATCAGTATTATACATTTTTTCAGGTGTTACTAATTTTAATATAAAAGGTATAAAAGTTTCAGATTCATCATTAATTATTATTGTATCTTTTATTCTTTTTAAAAAATCAATTGTAAAATTTATATTTTGCTCATCGTTTATTAATGTTGCCATAATTACCTCCCAGATTGAAATAATATCTCTGACTCAATTGCATATTTGCTTATTGAAGATATATCCAAACCATTACTCCATAACGCTTTGTTATTTATACTCTGTATTAGACCAGACAATCTCACCACTCTTTCCTAGCTCATATGTTACTATTTTTGATGCTTTTGACTTTTCAATCAATTCATCTTTTTCATTATAATAATATTTGCATATTCGTATTCCACCATGCTCATATTCGCCTTCAAATATTTCGATTTTAGTATTTCCATCTTCTACTGGTTGATTTTTCGCTGCTTCCTCAAGTCTTTCTGCCACTTCATCTATGCTCGTATGCTTTCTAAAACTCCATTGTCGTTCTCTATTTTCTTTTTTATCAAAATCCCATGGATCTTCGTATAGTGTAATTCTAAAGCTATTTTCTGAGAGCTGCTTATTTTCATAGCAGTCTTTAAAGCTTTTTAATAATTCTTTAGGTACATATTGAAAATATTCTTCTCCAAACCACATTTTCCAAAAAGAACCAAAATACATTCCATTGATGATATGATAATGTCCTGGATTATACTCTATATCTACAACATTTTCATACAAAAATGTATCACTTTTTTTTATTTTAATATCTTTTAAAGATTTTCCAGCCAATTTATAATCATTAATACTCTTGGTGTTTTGCCAAACTAAATCAGTGAATACCCCAGCGTATGAAAATATCACTTTATTTTGGGTTATAAAATGATCTATCATAGTAAAGATGTAATTCTTATTGTCATTAAAAATTTTTTTATCTAATGTACATGTTAGAATAATATTATTCCTATTTGTACGATTTTTATAAATCCAAATATCATTATTATCATCACAAATTTTTATGCTACAATATGCTTCTAACAATTCTTGTTCAAGGTTTTCATAAAACTTTTTTTTACTATATTTATAATATTTACCTTTTGTTAGTCTTTTACATTTCATCTCTTTAGGTTGAAAGTATTCACTAATAGAAAGCCACTCCATAACATCTTCTTTATTGATTTTATCTTTATTAAATATGACATTGATTGTAATTTCATATTTCATTTTAAAACTCCTTTATTTCCAATTTTATATCTAAACATTCACATAATCTTTTTAAATACCCTGAATCTATTCTATCTCCAGTTCCTTTTGGTATTCTTATATCCAATATTTTTTAGCTGGCTTTCCACTTACGGTTATATCAACATCTAACTTTTATATATATTCTTCAATTTTCTTTGTAGCCTTATTTCCACTAGTTCCCTTTGAGATTGTTTTTTCAGCAACATCATCGAACTAGCCATCTGGAACCCCTGCATATGCGTACTTTTCATTTACTTCATTACTCAATCTATTGATATAACCAATGAAATCATCACATATATTTTTTTAAACGGGCTTTTGCTTCTTTAAATCCAAATAGCACGTTATCAACTTACATTGGCATCTTTTACTTTCGTAATCTGATTGAATTTATCATACGTATAAGATACTGTTTTATTGTTTAGCGTAGCTGTGGAAAGATTGTTGTGTTTATCATAGGTAAAGCTTCGTTTGCCTTCTGATAATTTGTTGCCGAGTTTATCTATATATTTAAGTCTTTTATCCATTGGTGCTCTTAATTCGTTATATTTATTTGAAAGTTTTTCATATTTTCCAATAAAATTCATATCTAATAATGCTTGTTCAACTTTTGGTTCTAAATATCTCATTTTATCTCCTCCCTATATCATTAATCCCTTAAATTATTCCTATTAACCAATAATATCAAATATTATAGCTTACGTACATAAGCTATATAAAAATTAGAAATTCATGTTTTATATACTGTCATTTGTACAGATTTTGTATATAATTTCTTCTGATTCTATGTTATACATATTTTAAAATTTAATTATAATGTCATTTAAATACGTTTCTTATTTAACATGACCTATAGTCTTATAGGTATACTATTCACTTGAACAAAATAAAAGAGAAGCAATAAGTGATATAATCAAAAGTGTTTCCCATTTATGATGTTATCAATTTTCTTTAAGCCTTTTTAAAATATTAAATGAATTATAATTTATTCCAACTCCTCCTTTTTGCATGTTGAGCTTAATTAAAGATATTATAAAAAGAATCTACCAAGACTATCAATCAAATCCTCTAATTTTTTACCATAATCATTAATTTCTCCATTGATGGAAAATCCATTTTTGATAAGTTCATCACATACAATATCTCTTAATTGATTATATTGTTCTTTACTTAAATGATTTATATCCTCATAATAATCAAATGAAATCTTTTTCTTTTGCAAACATGTTTTTAATAACGCAATTTCGTTTAGGTTTAGTTTTTTCAATATTATTTACCTCCTCATATCCATTGTAATTCTTTTGCATATGTTGTGATAACATTTATTATATCAATCATCATAGACTTTATTAATCTAATTCAACTCCTCGCCAAGAAAGGTAAAATATTTTTAAATTTAATTCTAATAATGATATTTTTTTAATACTTCTGATGATATCACGTAATTTACTTGTGCATAATCTGATTGAACATAACAATAAATAAATGTTATATTCATTCTTAATTTGTTTAATAAAGTATATATTTTCTTACAATATATCTACCAATTTATTTAGAGCATTATTGGGATTTCCACCGTTGTTGTAGCATATATTGAAACTCAATAAATCAAACTTATTTTTTCTAATCACTTTACTATTAACTTCACTTTTGATAAACTTTTTTGTGCTTTCAATACCTCAATTTTATTAAAATTTAAATTTTCAGCTTTTATTATAAAACTGCAAGTACCACTATCTTCCATAATTCACTATCTCCAAAAAAATTTTTTTCACCTGATCTTCTAATTTCTTTCCATATAAAATTTTTTATTATTTAGTACGAATTTTTTAAAGCTTTTCACATAATCGTCAAATCTCTTTTTGAAAAGGATGGTTTTTATACTGCCTCATTCTAGTCTTCTAATATTACTTTCTCTTGACGAATATTTGCATATAAATCAATTTCAGCTTGCCATCCTGCTATTTTTTCAGGAGTTATTTTATGCCCATTTCCTAGAGATATTAAATCGTTTTTTCTTTCATCTATACTTCGTATATGACCAATCTTTTTACTTTTACATTTACTTACAAAACTCGCAAAATCTTCTGCAATTTTAATATACTTTTTTTGTCTATCATGGAATAAGAAATTTACAGAGCCATTTCCTAAATCAATAACAATTTTATCACCAAAACTATTAATTCCAATTGGAAACATCTTATCTATTATAAATTCTTCAAGTGGTATATTTTCGATGCAAAATGTCTTATCTTCACACTCAAAGCCATAAAATCCTTCAATATCAGATGAAATTTTACTTAATCTGAAAGTTGTATCAGGTGTCAAGCCACCATTATATTTTATCAAAAATTGCCTATATTGTTTAGGTATTCGAATATTAAACTCTTTCTCCAATATCAATATATTATCTAATACATTTTCTGCATTGAATTTTGAAATTAACATTTTTCCTCCTCGTATAATTACTAATTTTACAATAATGCCATTAAAAGCATTTTAGAAACATATAAAACCGTAATATTTGACTTTTACTACTTTTGATTATATAACATTCAAACTTTTTAGTATCTTAAATTCTACTTGATTTATATCTTGTAATTGACTCCAACTGTATCATTATCTTTATTACATAAAACATAATTTTTTAGTAAATCTTTTTTCATAAAATCAATATTTTTATTGTTAGTTAGACAAATATTAGCATAAGCCATATAAAATATAACACTATCAATTTCACAATTTTTCTCATTGGAATCAAAATCATGTAATAATGAATAAAAAATCATACGGCAATGAATGCCCAAAATCCTTATATAAACCTTCATATGTTTCAATTACAGCTTTTTTGTATTCTTCATATGGTAACAATTTTCTCCTATTTAGTTAATATGTTTAACTCTAACAATTATAGTTATAGATTATTAATAATCTCAATTAGAACTTTTACTATTTGAGTAATTATCCAATTCTTTTGTTCATACTTATTTTATTACTATAGATATCTTTGGTACCTTCATCTATAAAATGAACTAAATCATATGGATAATACTGTTGGTTTTTTAATTCTTCATCGTTCAATTTAAAAATTTTCGCAATAGCACCTAACTCAAAACACCAGTAACCACGATAAGTATCACTTTTTGATTTATGTGCATCATACCAGGAAGCATCTTTATGGAAGGAATACCATTTTTTTATCACTCTCATCAAATTTTCAACTTTATTCTCTCCATTTAACAACCCATTTAAATATGACAATATTGATTCTTTATTGTCTTTAAAATCAAATCCTAAATAACGTAAACAAGCATTTATCATGCCATCATCTAAATTCAATTTTTCTACTATTGCGATTAAATATTCAGCAAAATCTTCTTTTCTTTTTTCATAGAAAACTGCGATTGAAAACATATCTATTATGTCATACATGCTATCATCTTTTGTACAAATCTCGCTATATAATTTAATCCACTCTTTATAATAGATATATATATCTTCAATAGAGTCCCCCACTGAATACAATAATTTAAAAAGATTTTCATTAAATCCTGCTAAAAACATTAACCCATAATAACGACCTCTAACATTTTCTGGCTCAAGACTTGCTAGTACTTGGCTAAATTCATTTATTCTATTTTTTTCATACTTTATACATTCGTCAAAATATTCTTTACTTTTTATAATATCTCTCATAATTTTCTCCTTTTTTTAAAATTTATCTGATATAGATTTATTAATAACACCTTTTAGGAAAATGTTAATTAAATGAGTTTTAAACTTATCATGAATTAGGATGACAGCTTTTCATTTTAACCTAATTGATTCTGTCATAACCTTGTTGTTTATAGTGATTGTCATTTCTCCATTGATACCTTTTTGTATATTACTAGTAAGCTTTATGTCACCTTCTATGCCTGATAATGATCTTCAGCATCTTTTTTGCTATTTTACGATTATAATATGAATATATAACAATATTTTCTAAATCATAAGACATCTCAAATAACTTTCTACTGATACTTTCATTAATTTTCAGTATGTTTATTAGAAATATCTTGAATCATATTATTTCTCCTCTACGATTTAATCTAACAGTCTAATATTATATCTATTCTTCTAATACTACACATCCTTAAAATATGAATATCATTATGGACAATGAATACCAAATCTTTTACATTGTTCTTTTATATAATTAGCCCAAGATTTTTCTATACTAATGCCAGTGGAAGGGAAATAATAAATAAGCCCATCCATATCTTTTGGATGATTAAAATCTGCCCCTATTTCCGCTATTTTTTCATAGACATTCGTATACTGATCTCTTTTAAAATATAATTGCAGCAACATTGCAAAACGCCATTTATCCATTATTACATCAGTTTGCTCATTTTTCTCTAGATTAGCTAATACTTGTACTTTACTTTTAATATCTTTAACAGCTTCCGAAATTGCTAAATCTAAAATCAAATCGAAATTTTGAATGCCTTCTTGTAAAATTGAATTTAAAATCCTTATACAAAGGATATACATAATTTAACATAATAACCCCCCATTAGTTTCAATATTTATGAAAAGAGCCTTTTTATCATTTAAATATATCATCTAGTGCTCCTAATTTGATATGATTTATCACGTCATCTCTTCTCATCATCTCATTTTATCATCTAGATTTTTCATTGATATAATATATAGCTTATCAAACTTTATATATTATGTACATAAGTTATATAAAACTTAGAAATTAATGTTTTATATGCACAGAATTGTACAGTTTTTACATATGATTTCTTTTGCTTTTGATCAAAAAGCAGCTAGAATTCCTCTACTACTTCTTGGAAAGCAAGTGATGAAATGACCACAATAATTCTTTGACATTATAATAGATCTTATTTCTAGCTAACTTATAATAAAATAAGCCATAACTTTATGATTATAGTTATAGCTTATTAATTTTTCTCACATTCCAAAAACTTTCATGTCCTTACTCTATTTGTATTACTAATTTGCCTAATTGCTTTATTATTAGAACACTCTGATAATTTATATGCACCTTGAGTTCTGCTTGTAGATAATAAATAATTTGTAATCTACAAGCATCTGTTTAAAACTAATTTACTCACATATAATGCTATTTAACTTAAGCTCTAAATCATCTGAATTTTCATACGTACATGTTATCAATTTAAGTAAAATTAGTGTTGCTAAACCAAATATAGATTGACTTGAACCATAATATCCATGAGCACCTATATTAAATATCAGTTCTCCGGTTGAACATACATTTTCATTCAAATACTGTTTGGCTACTCGTATGATTTCTTCACCATATTCTTTAGGTATTCCAAGATGTACTTCATCTCCAAGGGTGGCAATAGTATTATCTACTATGCTTCCATCATCACATCCGATATAAACTTTTAAGTCCAGCTCACTACTATCCTTTTTTATATATTGTACGCCTAATTTTGCATAATTACTAAATGGTTTTCTTTTTACACAAAGTTCAATTAGATAAGAATTCTCTTTCCATTGACTCCAATTATCCTTCTTTATTTCATGTTGAAGAACTTCTATGATACCACATTCGTGCATATCATTGTTTATTTCTTCATTTTTCCATAACTGTACGTTTTTAAAAACACCTGTATTGGTTAGTTTTATCATTTTATACCCTCCCAAAATTTTTTCCAAGCAATAGAGAACTCTTGAGGATATTTTACCCAATTCATTGCCACTAAATTCTGCATTTCCAGAGTATGTTCCTGCTTTTAAGTTATTATTTATATCTGCTCCATTAACTTCATTAAACTCTTTTACATATTCAAATGCTTTTGATCCTGCATACACGGAACCAGAACTTAATGCACTGTCAAATATCAATCCACCTAGATTGTCCTATCACTGGATTATAATATCTTGCGTGTGGATAGATCAGTCCTATTTCATCCTGTTCTTCTCCATTATAACCGAATCCACTCTTGATGTCATCGCTATACCCATAATCTGTGTATTCGATTGCTTTATATTTGTAACGGATATCTCCCCATGCATTTTCTAAGCTCTTGTCTAAGATATAGGCAATGTTTTTGTTTTCCCAGTCATCTCCATCACCATCCCAGTTTTCTTCTTCCATCAATACACATTTGTGATGTGTCTTACGATAGTTGCTTTGGTAACGTACAGATTCTATGATCTGATCACTGTTCTTGTCATCCAACAATTCTTCTACTTCTTCAAAGCTTGTCTGTTCTAGGGATTCATACCATGTATCGTTGTCATAGGCTTCACTGTAGTTCTTCTGATAACGGATACGATCTCCTTGGGCATCATAGCTGTATGTATAGCTCTTATCTTTATCATTCGTTACTTTGCTTAATTGTCCATATTCATCATAATCATAGTGTTCTTTGCCACCACCTGCATATAAGACATCTCGCATATTGCCATTCTTGTCATAATAGATATCTGTACTGCCTTCTTCTGTGAAGATGCTTGTCAGCTGGTTGTAAACTTCATAATCTTTTTTTATTGATATATCCTGCGTTATCCATCTCAATAATGTCACTTAGGTTATTATTAGGAATTTTCCCATAAAAAGAACTATAACTACTAACAATTATAGCTTTTGAATTTAAATCATCAGTTATTCCGTTTTTGCATTTTCACTCAAAATAGTATATCAGTATATCAAAAATTCTGAATCAATCCTATTCACCTCAAATGTCACATATTTACCATACAAATATGGATAATCATAAAACAATTCATTATCTTCTATAATAAATCCTATATCTAATTTTCCATTTTCAAACAAATATCCATGTATTATATATCCAAACGTTTCACCCATTCTATTAATTTCTATTTTCTTATCTAAGCTCTCGGTTATATTCAATATATCTCCAAACAACGTAATATCTACAGGATATTCTTCACCTATTTTAATTTTATAAGGTGTAAATGCAATAAATGTAGTAAAGTCAATATTATTTATCGAAATTATTGCTTCTTCTTCTATATTATCATTTAATTCTTTAACTATTGCTGTATACATCATTTTACCTCCTCGTATAATCACGATTTAATGAATTTAATGTTCTTCTCCATTATAACCGAATCCACTCTTGATGTCATCGCTATATCCATAATCTGTGTATTCGATCGCTTTATATTTATAGCGGATATCTCCCCATGCATTTTCTGTTGTTGCTAAGCCATACACAGAGTTGTTGTTTCCATTGACATAGTTGATCGTTTTATTGATGCCATCACTTGTTTTGGAATCTGTAGATAATCTTTCATCCTGTCCATAGATATTGATCTCACCAGTACTGGTTGCGAGTACTTCCGCATTTTCTAAGCTCTTGTCTAAGATATAAGCAATGTTTTTGTTTTCCCAGTCATCTCCATCACTGTCCCAGTTTTCTTCTTCCATCAGTACACATTTATGATGTGTCTTACGATAGTTGCTTTGGTAACGTACAGAATCTATGATCTGATCACTGTTCTTGTCATCCAACAGTTCTTCTACTTCTTCAAAGCTTGTCTGTTCTAGGGATTCATACCATGTATCGTTGTCATAGGCTTCACTGTAGTTCTTCTGATAACGGATACGATCTCCTTGGGCATCATAGCTGTATGTATAGCTCTTATCTTTATCATTCGTTACTTTGCTTAATTGTCCATATTCATCATAATCATAGTGTTCTTTACCACCACCTGCATATAAGACATCTCGCATATTGCCATTCTTGTCATAATAGATATCTGTACTGCCTTCTTCTGTGAAGATGCTTGTCAGCTGGTTGTACTTGTTGTAGTGGTATCGTTTGAATTTACCATTGGATGATATCTCTACTTTGTTGCCATTCAAGTCATAGGCATAGGTCGTCGTTACTTCTTTTCTTTTGATGTACTTGATAGATTTTGTTAGTTCATCCATCGCATCATACGTGTAGCTGTTCTTCTTGCCATTGATCGTTTCTGTTAAGATGTTGCCTGTGCCATCATAAGTATATTCGTATTTGGCTGTTTGTTTCTTATTGCGAGTAGTAACAGCACTCAACTTACGATTCAATTCATCATAGGTATATGTCGTACTCAGTTTGCCATTGGTCTGTTTGGTGATGTTTCCTCTGGCATCATAGCTGTAAGTTGCCACTTCTTTAGAACCTTTGGATACCTTTGTGATCTTATGCATATCGTTGTATTGATAATTGATCTTGGTATTCTTATAGTTCATGCTTGTCTTATTGCCATAGATATCCCATGTATAAGATACGACGTTGCCATTGGCATCTTTTACTTTCGTAATCTGATCATATTTATCATATGTGTAGGTGACTGTTTTATTGTTTAGCGTAGCTGTGGAAAGATTGTTGTGTTTATCATAAGTGAAGCTTCGTTTGCCTTCTGATAATTTATTGCCGAGTTTATCGTATGTGTAGGTAAGTGTTGTGCCATCTGGTTTGGTATGTTTCAGAAGGTTTCCATCGACATCATATTGATACTCGTTCTTCTTGCCATATTCATCTTTTTCTACTGTCATATGATCATTTGCATCATATGCATAAGTATCTTAAATGCTATAAAAGAGAAGCAAAAACTAATAAATTTGGAGTGCTTCTCTTTATCATATTTTTTATTTAATGTTATCAATATTGAAACTTATCACTTACACATTATAGACTTTATCAATCTAATTCTGCTCCTCCCCAAGAGAGTAAAGATATCTTTAAATTCAAATCTAATAGCGATATTTTTTTTATTACTTCAGATGATATCACATAATTTACTTGTGCATAATCTGATTGAATATAACAATTTAAATAAATGTCATATACATCCTTATTTTTTTTTAAAAAGTCTTTGCTTTCTAATAAAGTATCTGCTAATTTATTTAAGGCATTATTAGGACTTTCTCCTTTATCAACTTTTATATCAAATCTTATTAAATCAAATTCGATTTTTCCTATTACTTTACTAACAATTTTACCTTTTTCAAATTTTTGTGTACTTTCAATACCTATTACCTTTTCAATTTTTTTGAAATTTAAATTTTCGCCTTTTATTATTAAACTGCAAATGCCACTATCTTCCATAATTAATTATCTCCTAAGAATTCTTTTGCCATTTCTTCTAATTCTTTCCAAGTGAAATTTTTATTATTTGGTACAAAGGTTTTAAAGCTTTCCACATAATCGCCAAACTCTCTTCTTTGATTTGCATTCATCTTAAATTTTTTTGCTATTTTTTTAATCTGCTTTATATCTGATTTTTTTGCAAAAAGCTGAATATCTAATTCAAAGCGGTAATTCTTATCAATATTATCCTTAAAATAATCATTTACAATATTAGGTGTAAATGATGCTCCATAACCAAATGTTGCTCCAGCATAACTTAATGTTAGATTCGTTTGTCCATTATTTATTCTTTGCTCTGCTTGCTCTTTTGTCAGCTTTTCCCCACTTAGTCTACAACCTAATGTACCTGATAATACTTGTGTTCCTGATAACACCATGTCAATTGCTCCTGCATACATGACGTACATGCCACCCTTAGCTGCGAATGCTCCAATTGCAGCTGCTATTCCTACTGAACCAGTTAAAGCTGTTATAATTGCGGCTAACGCGAATCCAGCTACAACTAATCCTCCTGCAAATACTATAAGTGCTCCTGCTGCAGCTACTACATCCAAAATACTTTCTAAGAATTCTCCTACTGCTTTTGCACCTTTTGCAATATATTTACCTACCGTATTCAATCCTTTTAATACTTCTTCTTTAAAGTCGTTTAGATTTTTACCTAATGTTTCTATTGCTGAACAAGCTGGATTTGGTACATATGTTTCTCTTGTTGTATTTGCTGTCTTTGCTTTTGGATTTCTCTGGTCTTGTGTTTGTGGTACTTTATATGACGTCGATGGCTTTTGATGTGCCTTATTGTAATCTGCCTGTGTCGCATACACACCTTTTGGTTTTCCACCATAGTTGTCCCATGAATCATGTCCCATCCACAGATTATAACGGTCTTGCGATGTCATTTGAGATGTTGACTGGTTCTTTTTGACTGACTTCGTAGCTATATCTTTTGCCAGCTTCCCTGCTGCACCTATTAGTCCGCCAATACTACTAAAACTTCCTCCATCATTCATCAGTCTGGCTGCTCGACCATTCTTATCGATGTATTTATTTGGATTGTTTAATGCATAAGCATATCGGTTCTGGCTTTCGATGTTGCCTGCATCACCTCGGTTTTCATCTAGCTGGATGAATTGTCCTATCACTGGATTATAATATCTTGCACGAAGATAGATCAGTCCTGTTTCATCCTGTTCTTCTCCATTATAACCGAATCCACTCTTGATGTCATCGCTATATCCATAATCTGTGTATTCGATCGCTTTATATTTATAGCGGATATCTCCCCATGCATTCTCTGTTGTTGCCATGCCATACACAGAGTTGTTGTTTCCATTGACATAGTTGACTGTTTTATTGATACCATCACTTGTTTTGGAATCTGTAGATAATCGTTCATCCTGTCCATAGATATTGATCTCACCAGTACTGGTTGCGAGTACTTCCGCATTTTCTAAGCTCTTATCTAAGATA
Organism: [Eubacterium] hominis; assembly: GCA_014337235.1. GTDB lineage: Bacteria > Bacillota_I > Bacilli_A > Erysipelotrichales > Erysipelotrichaceae > Hoskinsella > Hoskinsella hominis. The sequence continues at coordinate 666,083 of CP060636.1, forward strand.
TAGGCAATGTTTTTGTTTTCCCAGTCATCTCCATCACTGTCCCAGTTTTCTTCTTCCATCAGTACACATTTGTGATGTGTCTTACGATAGTTGCTTTGGTAACGTACAGATTCTATGATCTGATCACTGTTCTTGTCATCCAACAATTCTTCTACTTCTTCAAAGCTTGTTTGCTCTAGGGATTCATACCATGTATCATTGTCATAGGCTTCACTATAGTTCTTCTGATAACGGATACGATCTCCTTGGGCATCATAGCTGTATGTATAGCTCTTGTCTTTATCATTCGTTACCTTGCTTAATTGTCCATATTCATCATAGTCATAGTGTTCTTTACCACCACCTGCATATAAGACATCTCGCATATTGCCATTCTTGTCATAGTAGATATCTGTACTGCCTTCTTCTGTGAAGATGCTTGTCAGTTGGTTATACTTGTTGTAGTGGTATCGTTTGAATTTACCATTGGATGATATCTCTACTTTATTGCCGTTTAAGTCATAGGCATAGGTCGTCGTTACTTCTTTTCCTTTGATGTACTTGATAGATTTTGTTAGTTCATCCATCGCATCATACGTGTAGCTGTTCTTCTTGCCATTGCCATCGTATTCGTATCTTACGATGCGATCGAGCGCATTTTGTACCTTCTTGATATTACCGACACCATCGTAGTCATATCTTGTCGTATGGTCGTTTTCATCGGTTTCACTGGTAACTTCTCCATATGGTGTATAGGTCATCTTCTTACTCTTGCCATAGGCATCTGTTGTCTTGATCAGATTGCCTGTTTCATCATATGTATGGGTATAGATGGTACTGTATTCACCTTTATCGTTTGGATAGGATTCTTCTAAGACACGATTCATGGCATCATAGCTATAATGTACACGAAGTCCGTTTTCCATCTTTTCTAATACGTTGCCTAATGCATCATATTGATTTGTAGAGATGACTTTGCCATTCTGTGTCTGTTTGATCATACGGCCTAAGATATCATATGTATAGGTCGTTACCTTATCAGTATTTTCTACTTTTTTGATCAACTGGTTTTGATCATCATAACTGTTTTCTGTGATATATCCTTCGTTGTCCGTCTTGATGACATTGCCATAGTTGTCATATGTGTATTTTTTTACCTCTTTTTGATTATAGGTTGCTGCATTATGTTGCTTATTCTATTTTACTAAATATGCAATTTCATAAAATTCATAAAGAATTTCTTCTTCATTATGCCCTTCTTTAAATAAAGAAGCAGTCTTTTGAAGTTCACAGTTTTTTGCATCAGTAACAGCATCTCCATATAGATTGGATGTACCGTAATTTCCAATATTAAAAGCTATAACTATTTTCATAATTATAGCTTAAAGTTTTATAAAAAGTATATATGATTAAATTAATTAAATGATACCTTAAATCAACTTGGAATTCATTTTTTATATACCTTATTAATTAGCTTTCTTTTTGTTTTCTTAAATCAAAGCCAATCCATTGATTTTCTTCTATAATCTGTTTTATTTTTTCTGATACAAAAATTGGTATCACGAATCTTTTGCATCTAAATATATCATATTGATTGCATACATCTTTTTTTAAATATGTTGCATGAGGTAAGAAACTGTATGAATCATATTCTTCATTATATTTGTACTCACTTTTATCCATATCATATCCATCTATAAAGTTATTTATATACATTAAATAATAATTCTGATTTACTTTACCACTTGTTATATCTATTAATTTAACAGGGTAATATGTAATTCCTTCTATATTTTTTAATTCAAATACTGTTTTTACTCTTTCATGTATTATTGGCCATGAAATAACATTGTACAAATAATCGATTTCTTTATCAGATACTTTTGAATCGTAGTATAAATTAACATTAGGCCAATCCTTTATTATATTTTCGGAAAATATAATGGTATCAAAAAATTCCTTTTTTATTCCTGGATATTCAATATCTCTAGTATTTGTATGATCTATGAAAATTGTCCGTGTTCCCTTATTGATTCTATTTTCTTCGCTATCTGCATCAAATAACAGTTTATATATCATGAAAATTCCTCCTCGACATTATTATTTTTACTTGTTTACTTTAAAGGCTGTTAAGAACCTTTAAGATTAACGCATCTTAAATCTTTGATTTTAATTGATGATAATATTTCTATATATATCTATACTTTACATGTATACTAAAATTTCCAAATAGTATTTAACATTCTCTACTTTAATATATTTTACTAATTAGTAAACACAACCATAATTACTTATAACTTTAATTACTTTTTGGTAAATATCTTAACTTCCTGATTTTAATTTTTTCCAATAAGCTGAATAGAGCATTTCTTCTTTATTTCTAATAACATCTTTAACTCTTGATTCAAATTCCTTTTTAAATATTTCTGAATTTCCTTGAGCTATTAAATTAATATCTTTCATTTGTTGCAATACAAAATCATGATAATCATTTGGATGTCTTCCTTGATGATGTAATGGTTCTTTATTCCACTCTCCATCTAAATCTAGATCTTCATAATTTTGAAGTATTAGTTCGAATTGTGGAGTATATACTTTACTTTTATTACTAGCAAAATGATGTATTTGTACAGGTTTAGTAGGGTGTGCATCTTGAAAATTTCTGATAACATTACTTTAAGCGAGTCAATATCTTTAGTTTTACCATAAATTTCAATTATTTCATCAAAAAATCCATTTGGTATCCCTGCATAACTATAACCACTTGTAAGTGAGTTTAATTTTTGTTCCAGACTTTGCTTAATAGAGTTGAATTGGGATTTCATGCTTTCTGACATATTTATCCTGCTTAGAGCATAGACATATACATATTCGCCAATGACTGTCCCGATATATTCCTGAGGATCACTAACACCTTTGTTTTCCAAAAACTTTTCCACATCGAAATCACTTTTTGCTGCATCATACACTTCACCAGAGCCTACAAATATACCACTAGTAATTGCATTACTTAATCCTCCCGTCATACAACTGAGTAATAAAGTTGCAAAAACTTGTGTCAATGAACGTTGTGATGTTAGTGTACTGATTGCTTCTGACAACATATCATTGAAAAATTTGCCCGGATCAATAATTAGCGTTATCAATTTTGACATTGATTCTTCTATTTTGCTATTTATAGTTTTTCTAATGCCTTTTGTGATTCCATCAGCTATTTCATTATTTATAGACAGTGTAACCCCTAACATAATATAACTTATTTTTACAAAATCACAAATTGGCTCTGGTACATATGTGACTCTTGTTGTACTCGCTGTCTTTGCTTTTGGATTTCTTTGGTCTTGTGTTTGTGGTGCTTTATATGACGTCGATGGCTTTTGATGTGCCGCATCATAATCAGCTTTTGTCGCATACACACCCTTTGGCTTTCCTCCATAGTTATCCCATGAATCACTGCCATTCCATAGATTGTAGCGATCTTGTGATGTCATCTGGGTTGTTGCTTTCTTTTGAGTCGATCTTCCACCGCCAGTAAAACCGCCTGAACGGTGTCCTCCGCTTTTCTTAGAACTTCCTCCATCATTCATCAGTCTGGCTGCTCGACCATTCTTATCGATGTATTTATTTGGATTGTTTAATGCGTAAGCATAGCGGTTCTGGCTTTCGATATTGCCTGCATCACCTCGGTTTTCATCTAGCTGGATGAATTGTCCTATTACTGGATTATAATATCTTGCACGAAGATAGATCAGTCCTGTTTCATCCTGTTCTTCTCCATTATAACCGAATCCACTCTTGATGTCATCGCTATATCCATAATCTGTGTATTCGATTGTTTTATATTTGTAGCGGATATCTCCTCATGCATTTTCTGTTGTTGCTAAGCCATACACAGAGTTGTTGTTTCCATTGACATAGTTGACTGTTTTATTGATACCATCACTTGTTTTGGAATCTGTAGATAATCGTTCATCTTGTCCATAGATATTGATCTCACCGGTACTTGTTGCGAGTACTTCCGCATTTTCTAAGCTCTTGTCTAAGATATAGGCAATGTTTTTGTTATCCCAGTCATCTCCATCACTATCCCAGTTTTCTTCTTCCATCAGTACACATTTGTGATGTGTCTTACGATAGTTGCTTTGGTAACGTACAGACTCTATGATCTGATCACTGTTCTTATCATCCAACAGTTCTTCTACTTCTTCAAAGCTTGTCTGTTCCAGGGATTTATACCATGTATCATTGTCATAGGCTTCACTGTAGTTCTTCTGATAACGGATACGATCTCCTTGGGCATCATAGCTAACAAATTATAAAGTAATCGTATAAAGCATACATTCTTGTTCTATCAATCTATTTGAAAAAAAATTAATATTATGGTATATAAAAAAAATCTAAAGTTGCTAATTCAGCATATCTTTAGATTCTTCTTTAAAGATTATTTTTTCACATCTTCCTTCAAGAAATTTTCTTTCCAATACTTATATGTATCAAATAAATAACATTCATTTGGATTATCTAATATCTTCAAAATCACGATATGAGTCATATGACAAGGTTGAAAAAATTCTTCATCATCAAACCCAAATAATCCTGGCATATTAGGTAATGCATATTCGGGTAATTGTTTTGGTGTTATTATCCCCCAATATAACTTTGGATAATTCACTAAAAACACCTTTGCCCAATAATATGCAATATCTACAGATATTTTGATTATTTCGTTTGTAAAAATATTTCCATTTATAATTAATTGATGTACTAGCCAATCTTTCTCATTGAATCTTTCTTTCATCCATTGAAAGCCTTTTGATTCTTTTATTATTTGCCGTGCAAGCCATTTGTTTAATGGTATCAATGATTCAGCTGAAAAATCTAGATTTATTTTATCTTTCATTTCAGGATCACTATCAATAAAGTCTTTTAATATCGCTATACGCTCATCCATATGATCTACATACCATTTCAAAAATTCATATGCTTCTTTTTCATTTAATTTGCGTAATTTGAATCGCTCTTTATCAATTATAAAACTTGGATATTCTCTTTTACCCATATACAACCACCTCATTTTAATGGAAAATATACTTTATATTTTTAAGGTGTAATATGATTATATCTTGGAACGATTTCATTTAAGTCTTTTTCCGTATCAAATGGCAGCATCTTAGCACCTTCAGGAATCTTGACTCTGCTGATATGAATTCCATTTGAACAATGATGACACCATACCTGAAGATATCCTATTTTTGTTTTCTTATCACCGATATAAAGATAGTCTAATGTCTTTCTACCACATGTAGGGCAATTGATATTATTGATATCTTTAAAATTTTTTGCTACATTAGCGGATGTCATTAACCATATTTTATACATTATTTTAACACCCGTTTAATTGTATATTTTGATTTATCTTCCATAGAATACCTCCTCATATTAATTTATGACCGATGACTATAGATATTTCCTGATGAACTTTTTTAATGAAATCGATTTATCTTTTGTTAAATCATAAAAGTCTTTAAAGTTGCCGTTTTCATCATATTGCCAGCACAGATCAGTTCCATAAGGTGCATCAAATATCTGTATCATCAATGGCGCTATTTGATAAACGGATTCTGCGCTAAGAATCACAAAGTTATTAGAATCATTAACATATGCATCATCATCTTCTATAGAATAGATCGTCCAACCATTTAATTGTGGAATTGTGCTTTTTTCCCGATATGTATATCGAATTGGTTTTCCATCAATGACATTTTTTGATACGATAAATCCACCAAAATCATCATTATTTATTTCCATTTACATTTCCTCACTTTTTACTTTTCTTTTTTAAGATATCATCAATAAATGTTTCTTTTCTTTGATTCATATCATAGAAACCGGCAAATTGTCCTTTTTCATCATACTTCCAACATAAATCCGTACCATAAGGTGCATCAAATATTTCCAACATCATTGGAGATACTGTATTGATAGTATCTGCATTTAAAATCACAAAGTTTTTATGGTCTTTCACAAACTGATTATCATCTGCCACACTATATATTGTCCACCCATTGAGTTCAGGAATTTCACTTTCCTGACGATATGTATAACCAATTGCTTTCCCATGCATAACATTCTTCGATACAATAAAACTTCCATACTCTGTATTATTTATTTCCATTTTTTCTATCCTCCATTTGTTTCACAATAAAATCTTAATTAGCGAAATTAAACTCTTATGTGAATCAATTTCTACCTGTATACTAACAAAATTATGAAGGAAAGTATACATGTTTAGTTAATTTCAGAAATACGCATATAAAATTGCTCGTATTGAACAAATTCAGGATATGATTTCAAATGTTTTTTTACAATATTTTGTATTTAAATTATGAAATATTGCGATAATTTTTACTCTTTAAGCAAAAAAACAACAATTTATAAATGCAATTAGTTATTTTTTCATTCTACCTTGCTTTTTTATAAATCAGGCATATACTGAATGTATTCTTTATAAAGAAAAGGAGAAAGCTATGAAAAAAGATAAGCTTCTAATCGCTGTCGTAATTCCTGTCTATTTGATTGTGAATTTGATATGCTACTATTTGAAAGTAGATAAGATGATTTTTTTGCTTGTGAATGTTGTTGGTATTGGTATCATAACACTGATTTTAGATTTTGTTGTGTATGGGCATAAAACTGATAATCATGATACAAAGTTGTTGGATAACCAGTTTTTCTTAAGTGTTCTCTTTATCGTTACTATGATTTTCTATATTCTTACGTTAACTGTGTGGATAGATTTATCTACATTTGGCTTGTTGTTTTTTATGATTACGTTGATTTTAGTCATAAGAAATGCCTATAAAAATCTGCATACACATAATATATAATATCTTAAAAGCACACCTCATTTAAAATGGAGTGTGCTTTTATATATATGTGTTACTCATTTCTTTTAATCAAACAAATTCGATATATTTCACAAAGAAAATATATGATGACAAAAGTGAAAAAAATAACTTTTGTCAATAATCCAGATATAGCGTAAATTAACAAAAATGAAGCAAATAATGTAGACATAAAACGATAGGCTTTTGCTGCTGCATATATCTCATGATTTAATAAAATATCATCCTTTGTTTTTATCATCTTTCTACGCATCCTAAATTCATTGATTAAGTATTTTTTTTGAATAAGCATGGATATCACAATGCCACAACTACTGGCAAATACAATCCAATCATGATCATGCGCATATATCAAATATAAACATAAGCATTGAATCAATATACAAATAATTAATAGCACTGCATATTTAAGCTTTTTATCTTTCATAAGTACCTCCATATCATGAGCATACTTTATCACGACTTTTTATAAATATGATATACCTTGTAGTAAACAACCTATTTTCATGTAGTCAGATAAACTTTTATTAAAATAAAAATCTTGACATTTAACCATATTTTATGTAGGATAGATACTTTTATAAGATAGAAGGTGCTTTTATGATAAAAATAGCAATTTGTGATGATGATATTGGACTATGTAATCAATTAGAAAATATTATCATGCAATCTAAGCCATTGTTAGATGACACAGATGTAGCCATTGATATATATTACTCTGGTTCATCTTTCATCAAGAAAATAAAATCTAGTATAGATTATGATTTGCTTTTTTTAGACATTGAATTAGATGAAACTAATGGAATTATGATAAGTGAACATATAAGATCCAACTTAAAAAATGATACTTGCCAGATTGTGTTTATTTCATCAAAAACAAGTTATGCACTTAAATTATTTGAATACCATCCATTGAATTTTCTTACAAAACCTTTTGAAGATATTAAAGTCATTCATAGTATAAATAAAACAATAAAATTGCTAAAAACTAATCAAGATTATTATACATATAAAAGCAATCAAACGATGAATAAAATAGCGATACATGACATTCTTTATTTGGAAGCGCAAAACAGACAGGTAAAAATCGTTTTAAAAAATGGTGAGAATATTTTATATTACGACTCTTTTTCTAATGCTATGAAACAGGTATCCAATCATAATTTTTATCAAATTCATAAATCTTATATCATAAATTACAGATACGTAAAAATATTCAAATATGATCAAGTGAAAATGATGAATGATGAAATTATTCCAATTAGTCAATCTTATCGTAAATCTTTTCGATTAATACAATTAGAAATGGATAGGTTAGACTTATGATGACAACCAAAGCTTTCTTAATTTACCTTATTGTTAATATATTAAACACTTACATTGTTTCTATTTTTTTAAAAGCTTTTTTAGGTGAACATATAAAAAATAAATATATCTATAGATTTCATTTACTTCTATACAATCCTACTCAAATTCTTATATATATTTTTATAACTACACCTATTATAAATCTTTTCATCAATATTCTTTTCATTTATTGTCTAACTTTTAATTTTGATACAAAAAATACAAAAAGGATTACTTCAGCAATAGAAATATATGCAATTTTTATGTTAGTTGAAACTGCTTTTGCTATATCTAATGGCTTTTTAAATGCTCCTATGGACCAGCCAATTCAATATTATGAATCCGATTTTTCTTTTTTAGTTACTAATATCATATCTTATATAATTGCACTCATCTTCAAAAACTATAAATATTTGAAAAGTGACATCTTAGTTCCCAAAATTTATTCATTACTTATTTTCATCTTACCCTTATTAACAATTGTTGTGATTTTTATATTAACAACTTCCAAACTCTCTTTTACTCATATGCTCATTGCTTTAGGTGCTATGCTTTTCATTAACACCATTGTATTCTATTTATTCAATACGATACTAAAAGATGTTCATATATATACAGAATCTTTAAAAATTTCTAATCAAAATAAATACTATTTGACGCAATATGAATTAATGAAATCGAATAATGAACAAGTGAAATTGATTCAACATGATTTTAAAAACTTTGTCCAAATGTTTGATTATCTTTTACAACATAAAGAATATGACCTTTTATCGCAACAATTAAAAAAGTTCAGTGATAAAACATTGTGTAGCGAATATATGAATAGTGGCAATTATATCATTGATGGTATTTTAAATTACAAGATCCAATATTTAATTTCAAAAAATATAAAATATACTATGGATTTACAAATACCTAATGATTTAAATATTGATTCTGATTTCATTACGATTGTATTAGGCAATTTGCTGGATAATGCAATTACAGCTGCTGACAAAAGTGATGCCTCATTTGTGAATTTTGCTATGAAATATAATCAAGGAAGGATATTTATTAAGCTGGAAAATAGTTATTCTAATGACCTGATATATGATGAACATATGAATTTTACTTCCACAAAAACAGATAAAATAAATCATGGACTAGGGATACAAAGTGTTAAAAAGGTTCTTTCAGAAAATAATGGTGAAATAACATTCGATTTAAAACCTGCCATCTTTACAGCTCATGTGATGATTTATACAAATTAGAAAAAATACGCAAGACGAACGCAAAAACGATGCAATCGCATCGTTTTCTTATATTATAGGCTCTGTATAACGTTTCGGATAGAAGCCGCATCAATCCCATACTTTTCAAACAGCTGTGCTGGTTTTCCACTTTCGCCAAAGCTGTCTTTTACACCGATCATGATTTGCTTACACAGCTTACAAGGTGCTAGTACTTCAGCAATCGCACTGCCTAAACCACCGATGATGTTATGTTCTTCACAGGTAATGATATACTCATGGGTTTTCGCAAGTTCAAGGATAAGTTTATCATCAATTGGTTTGATACAAGGCATATCGACAAGGGTAATGTCCATATCCTGTGTGGCATGAATGGCTTCTTGTACCATTGCGCCACTGGCAATGACGGCGATACGGTTTCCTTTTTTTAAGATATTTCCCTTTCCGATTTGGAAATGGGAAGTTGTTTCATATACATCTTCTACAGCACTTCTTCCAAGGCGTACGTAACATGGTCCATGATAATCTGCGATGCATTCTATGACTTCTCTAGTTTGGATATCATCACATGGCTGTATCACCACCATATTAGGAATGACACGCATTAATGCTAAATCTTCAATACATTGATGACTGGCACCATCTTCTCCTACCGCAAGTCCTGCATGGGTAGCGCATATTTTTATGTTTAATTTGGGATATGCGATACTATTGCGTATTTGTTCATAGGCTCTGCCTGCCGCAAACATCGCAAAGCTGGATGCGAATACGGTTTTTCCACTCGCCGCAAGTCCTGCTGCTACCCCCATCATATTTGCTTCCGCAATGCCCATATTGAAATGCTGGTTTGGACATACAGCTTTGGCTTCACTTGTTTTGGTAGATTTACTTAAATCTGCATCTAATACAATGATATCTTTTCGTTTGGATATAAGGCCGGCTAATGCTTTTCCATAAGCTTCTCTTGTAGCTGTTTTACTCATGATCACACCCGCCTTTCAGATCTTCGCAAGCTATGTGGTATTGTTCCTTATTCGGTGCACTTCCATGCCATGCGGGGTTATTTTCCATAAAGGATACGCCCTTGCCTTTGATCGTATGGGCAAGAATCATCGTTGGCTGATTCTTACATGCTTTCGCATGTGCACATGCCTGTGCGATTGCTTCAAAGTCATGACCGTCAATAGAAATGACATGCCAGCCAAATGCTTCAAATTTCACATCGATTGGTGTAGGATTCATGACTGTACGAATATCTCCATCAATCTGTAGGCCATTGTAATCCACAAAGACACAAAGATTATCTAATTGATAATGAGCCGCAGCCATAGCGGCTTCCCATACTTCACCTTCTTCACATTCTCCATCTCCAAGCAAGGCATAAATGCGATAATCGTTGTGATCAATTTTATTGGCGAGTGCCATACCTACAGCTGCAGATATCCCCTGTCCTAATGAACCGGTAGACATATCCACACCTGTGACTTCATTCATATTAGGATGTCCCTGTAAGTTGGAATTGATTTGACGAAAGGTGGATAATTCTGATTCTGATAGAATGCCTTTTTCCATAAGAACGCTGTATAATAAAGGACTGGCATGTCCTTTGGACAACACGAAACGATCACGATCGATACTGTCTGCGTTTTCTTTTGTGATATCCATTTCCTCAAAATATAAGTATGTTAAAATATCTGCGGCTGACAAGGAACCGCCAGGATGTCCGCTTTGGGCAAGATATACCATATCCACAATACGTTTTCTTATCTGTTGCGCATGTTTCTTTAAATTCATTTCCTTCCTTCTTTCATTGTTTCATCCATTTTATTTCTGATGGCTTTTGCGTTTTCTGCGATATCTTTAGATGTACCTTTGGTTAATAATCCCCCAAAGCCTAAACAATCGGCACCCTTCTTGATCCATACTGGGATTTCATCCAATGTGACTCCCCCACTGGCTAAGATTGGCATATAGGGAATCGGTGTTTTAAATACACTGATTAAATCTGGACCATAAAAGTTTGAGATGGGAAATGCCTTAATCATAGAAGCGCCTGCTTCTAGTCCTGTGATTGCTTCTGTGATACTGGTGCATCCTGGCATATAAGGGATACGATATCGATTACAGGTTTTCGCAACATCTAATGATAAATTTGGCGCAATGATAAACTGTGCACCTGCTAAAATCGCAAGGCGTGCTGTTTCACTGTCTAATACAGTGCCTGCTCCTACTAATAATGTATCCTTATAGCGTTCTCGTAATGCTTTGATCACATCATTGGCATTGGATAGTGTAAAACTAATTTCCATGATGGGTACGCCACCTTTGATCAATCCATCTGCGATTTCACAAGCACGTTCGATAGAATCTGTGCGTACGATTGCCATCGCTTTTATTTCATCGATTCTTTGTAATATTTTATACATTGACGTTTACCTCTTTTTTTATACAGGCTGCCATACGCACCTGAATATGATGCTTATGAAGCCATTGATACAGGTATTCTTTATCCTGTTGTAACTGACTGTGTGCGAAAGGATGGTGCAAATCAATCAAATACACGCCACTTGGATGATGAATGTTTTCCCCATGGATAATCATACGGATACGGTGTGCTTCTTCTTTGATTTCCACATCTTCAATATCTTTTACTGCCATGATTTTCCCATCTCCTGATGGCATAGCGATTTCTATTTCTTTATCACGAAGTACACATAATGGTTTATGTTTGATAAAACGATAGATGGCTCTGCCACCCCATTTGCCTGTGAACCAGCATAGTGTTAACATCATGAATACGCCAATGGGATTTAATGGTAAAAAAACCATAGAGATAAAGATGACAACAAGAAGCAGCAAATTGATAATGCCTTTGCCTAATAATAAAGTTCTATCGTAGTGGATCGTGTATGATTTCATAAACATCTTCCTTTCTTACATATGATAATATTCCAGCATTTCTTTTACTTTCTGGGTTGTTTTTTCATCTGGTGCACATACAGGATAACGGGCATCTCCTACCGGAATACCTGCCATATGCACAGCTTTTTTTAGGATGGATGGTACTGTCCCAAGTTTTAATACAGCACGTAATGGTTCTATTTCTTCTTGATAATATTGTGCTTTTTCTATATTGCCTGCTTTATAATTGTCATAGATAGCGACATCGATATCACATAACAGATTACTGGTACCGGCAACTGCCCCAACGGCTCCCATTTCAAAAGCCTGAAGCATTTTGGAATCTGAGCCAATCAGTACTTCAAAATCATAACGTGATGCGACATCTAAGTAATCTTTCAAATTATCCATATTGCCACTGGAATCTTTGATGGCAACAATATTGTCTACTTTCGCAAGTTCTTCTACCACTGCCTTGGATAAATTGATACCTGTACTCTTTGGGATATTGTATAAAATAATAGGCAAACGAACTGCTTTTGCGATCATTTGATAATGCGCAATCAGTTCTTCATCTCTTGGAGCGATAAAGTATGGGGTGATAATGGATAAGGCATCTGCGCCAAGGGCTTCCATTTGTTTAGATAACGCAATGACATGTTTGGTAGAACAGCCGCCAGTTCCTACGTATACGGGTACACGGTGGTTGGTTTTTTCTATGACATATTTTGCGAAAGCGATCTTTTCTTCATCATCTAATACATGGAATTCTCCATTGCTTCCTAAGATAAATAAGCCTTTTACACCATGGGCAATCAAGTGTTCTATCAACTGTCCACATGCTTCATAATTGATTTCCTGATGTTCATCAAATGGTGTTACAATCGGTGTAATGATTCCTTCAAAATTCATGCTGGTTCTCCTTCCTTTAAGGTTTCTTTAATGCTCTTGCCAAGACTTCCTCCCGGATGCCATTTGACATATTGTTTAGGATCTAAGTGTTTTTCATTTTGTAGAAGAATGCTTAAACACTGTAAGATAATAATTTCCGCTAGAATGGATGATCTTGGTGGTTTATTTAAATCATCACCTTCCTGTTTTACACCCGCAAACAAATAAGCATCTCCTTGTTTTGCCAGCCAAGAGTCTGGATTTCCTGTCACAGAAATAATTTTAGCGCCATTGCGTTTTAATGTTTCTACGGTTGCTTTCAGCTCGTTTGTTTCTCCGGAATTGGATATAGCAATGACCACATCTCCTTCCTGTACCTGGCCACTGCTTCCATGCACGGCTTCTGTTCCATGCAGTTCATAGGCTGGTGTTCCTGTACTGGACAACAAGCTTGCGATATAGCCTGCCACATGTCCTGGTTTTCCAATCCCTGTCACATGTACACGATTTTTATTGCGTTCTGCTTCAAGTATCAAATCTCTTGCGTTTATCAATGATGCTTCATCAATCTGATCAATGAAGTTTTGTATTTCATTTGTTTCTATATCTAAGAATGTTTTAATCTGTTGTTGTTCATTCATTTTAAATCTCCTATCATATCTTCGTATGTATTGACTGCCTGCATCATGGCATTTCTGATCATATTGGTATCAATGGCAGATAGAAAGAAGTCGATATCCTGTTTAAAATATTGAAGTAAAGCGACGCCTCCTATAATGCCGAAATACTTATGATGCGCATGTGCAGCATCAATCACTTTTTGTATCATTTGTAACTCCTCACATGCCATGACATTGTCTGGATTATTCATTGATATCCCTAAATCACATGGTCCAACGATCACTGCATCTATGCCTTCTACTGATAATATCTCATCAATATTGGCAACCCCTAAGCAGGTTTCTATTTGTACGATGGACAGGGTATTGGCGTTTATTTCTGTCATATGTTTTGCATGGTTTCCACCCGGGCCATAAAAGGTATTGGCACCTCCGGAATAACTGCGTTTTCCAATCGGTGGATATTTACTGTATGCGACCAGCTGCTCTGCTTGTGCTCTGGTTTCTATCATTGGTACCATGACACCCCTTGCCCCGTAATCAAGAATCTGTGAGATATCCTTTCTACCACATTGTGCTACTCGCACAATGGATGGTAATTGTATGGCATTACCAAACAACATGAGATCATGCAGCTTACGATAGGTAAGTACCCCGTGTTCAAGGTCATAAAACAGAAAGTCCATGCCACAATCTTTTGCCATACAAACAATTGCAGGATTTTCTATGATTTTTACCAGCATCCCTTTATAAGGATGGTTTTCTATATTCTGAATCCATGTCATTTTCTTATCCTCTTAAAAATAAGAACAAGGATGAAGCTCCTTGTTCTTAATATATTTCATTAAGCAAAGATGCTTAAGATCTTATCTAAGATAGCGCCGATGATGTTGTAGTCAACATTCGGGAAGCTTGCGCCTGCAATACCTAACTGCGCAAATGCAGGATACAGAATTAATGGAAGTGCTGTTAAGGCAATACCAACGATGAAGCTGCCGACCAGTGCACCTTTCCATCCACCATATGCATTACCGAATACACCACAAGTACCACCTGAGAAGAAACAGATACCAGCAGCAGGAATCATAATGGTTTCACTACCCATCATAACCATACCGGCCATAGCAACCAAACCACCTAAGAATGATCCAACAAAACCAATCAATACAGCTGTAGGTGCGAATGGGAAGATTGCAGGACAGTCAACAGCAGGTTTAGAATTAGGAATATATTTTTCAGAAATTGCAACGAATGCTGCAGTAATTTCTGCGATAAACTGACGAACACCATAAATCAATACACTCATACCAGCCGCAAACTGAAGTGCCTGTAAGAATGGATAGATAAACCAGATATCATTGCCAGATTTTTCTAATACAAAATCCATGTGACCATTGACTACACAAGCGATAACAGCAATGTAGAATAAGATAACCATAAACAATGCGATGGAGAAAATAAAGTCACGGAATAATTCAAAGAATTTAGGCATTTTTACAGTACTTGCGTCTTTGTGTTCTTTATTTCCTTTAGAGAATAATTTACCAACATAACCTGAGAAAGCATAACCAATACAGTTAAAGTGACCGATTGCTAGATTGTCTGCGCCAATGATTTTGTTCATGAATGGCTGACACATAGAAGGAAGTGCAGCACCACAGAAACCTAAGATGATACCTCCACCAATGACTGTCACAGGCATTGGAAGTCCACTGGAAATAAATACTAATGCAAGTACACATGCAAAGTATAAGAAGTGCTGTCCTGTTAAGAAGATAGCTTTAAATCTAGTGAATTTAGCGACTAACAAGTTGATAACAAAACCAAGCAGCATGACCATGGCAACTTCTGTACCATATGTATTTAATGCTAAGCCGGTTGCAACTTCTACCTGTGTGGTAACCCCGTTGATTCCAAAGCCGGTATTGAATAATTCGTTGAATGTTGTGATAACCGCAGACATTGCATTGGAACCAATATTGAAGACCATAAACCCTATCACTGTCTTCATTGTGCCACTCATAACATCTGTAGCTGATTTCTTTTGTAGTAATAAACCGATTAACGCGATCAACCCCATGATCAGCGCTGTATTTCTGGATTGTGCTAATATAGCATCTAACATATATAAATCTCCTCTCTTAATTATTTTCTATACATTCTATCCTTTTGTTGCTAAGAAAGCTTCCATTTTTTCTTTCATTTCGACTTTATCCATGATATTACAAATCCCTAATGCGTAAGGCACTTTATCTGCCAGTTCATTGGATAAATCATCCATTGTAATAACTAAATCCCCATTAAATCCCATTAATGAATCCAAATTTCCATGTTCTGTTTCAATTGGAAAGTTGTTTTCCTTAATAACCTGGTCGGCTTTGATTTTTAATAACATACTGGAACCCATACCAGCACGACAACAAACTAATGCTTTATACATAAATGTATCCTCCTTTATTTGTTTAAATATTCCATAATCTCTTCAGGTGTGTTGGCCTGATCCAGCAGATCGAAGAATGCTTTTTCTTCAAACAGCCCTGCCAGCTCTGCCAATGCGTTTAAATGTTTGATATTATCTGTTGCGCTTAAACAAAACAGATATTTGACCGGATCGTTGTCTTTATTGCCAAACTTCACTGGATGTTTCAATGTAGCAATACCAATCGCACTTTCTAGCGCGCCAGCTTCTGGTCTTGCATGTGGTAATGCCACATGTTTGGTAATGACAATATAAGGTCCCATCTCCAATACACCATTGATGATTTCATCTACATAAGCTGCTTTTACTTTTTTGTGATCCACAAGTGGCTGTGCCGCTTTGCGGATTGCTGTTTGCCAGTCATCAGCTTCAATGTTTAATCGAATCAAGGATGTATCCGTTAAATCCTTCAACAAGGTTATCACCTCCTATACATGTTTGTTTGATATCGTATCGATCCGCTATCAAATCTTACACTCACATTGTAATCTGATTTTTAAACGCTTTCAATTCTTTTTATATTCAACTTTTGTGTTTAACCTTTACAAAAATCAGACACAAATGATACACGAAAATCATGCATAAAACCGTCATTTTTTCAATATTACTAATATTCAATTTTTGTCAATTCCCATCACAAAAATCAGACATGTGACAATGTTCAGATTTTGTAACAGTGCGAAACAATAATCATACAGAAAAACACTTGCAACCGCTTCATATTTTCCATACAATAAACATGGAAGATTTATATCATATAGAAAGGGGAATGTTTTATGGATAATGAGCTGTTGGTACTCATTCGCCTGTTACTAAAAAAATCATTTCTGACAACCAAAGAAATTGAAGTGGAAACAGGCGCAAGCAGACGCCAGATTACCTACCGTATGGAGAAGCTGAATCATATGTTAAAAGAACACGCTGCCAATACGATTCGTATTTCCACACGTGGAGATATTATGATGGATCAGGAAATCAAGCATACCTTACGCCTTCTACTAAAACAGGCAAAAGATGATAAATATTATGTCATGAATAAAAAAGAACGTATGATCTATCTATACCTCATGCTGTTTTTAAACCTGTCTGATGTATCTCAAAGTGATTTGGTCAATGCCTTAAAAGTTTCCCGTTCCACTGCATTATTAGACTTTAAAGAACTCCAGCAGGAGTTGTCCACTTATCATATCAAAGTCGCAAATAATCGTACCAGAGGCTATTATCTGGTAGGTTCAGAACTATCCATTCGCCGCTATATGATGGAACTTGTCATCTATTTTCTAGCCGAAGAACATAATACCAAAGTATTTGATATCTTTATCGATGATTTCCATTTGGATTTATTTGAATATTCCCGCCTAGTTATATCTGAGCTGGCAGATAAGTATGATATTCGTTTTGTGGAAGATCGATTAACTGAATTCATTTATATCTTCTGTTTCCTAAAAGTGCGTATGAGCAGTGATATTCCTCAGGATGAACAAATCCTTCGCCTGCAAGAAGTCATTGACTTATCCACAATGAAAGAATACCAGTTCACAAAAGAGCTGTTGTCACACTTTAAACAAACACAACTCATTTCCCCTATTGATCAATACTATATCAGCTCCTGGATACTGGGCATCTGCGTTGGCAACGTGGAAGAAGATACACAGGACTGCCTGGTTATCGCAGAAATTGTGGAAAAAATTATGTTTCGTTTTGAATCATTAAGTGGTATCCATTATAAAGACAGTGAAGATATTTTCCGTAAACTATACTCCCATTTTCGCCCAGCGTATTATCGATTATTATTCAAAATTCCGATTGTCAATCCTTTGCGGGAACGTGTAAAGGAAGAGTTTCCAGAGTTGTTTCAATTAGTCAAAGAAACCATGAAACCTTTCAATGCCCTGTTTGGTGAACATATCCCAGATGATGAAATTGCCTATCTGACGATCCATTTCACCGCCATCTACTCTAAAAGCCGTGCCATGGAAGTAATACCTAGAAAGACTGCATTAATCGTATGTTTAAATGGTATTGGCAGCAGTGCAATACTATATAGTGAATTAAGTGACCTATTCCCGGAAATGCAGTTTCTTCCACCTATGGAAACAAGTAAACTCCTACATGCGGATATCAAAGCAGATATCATCTTTACCACCAGTGAATTGATTGACATCGATATTCCCGATGTCCCCATTGTGAAGGTTTCTCCTGTCATGAACTTTATGGAACGCTATCAGGTTGCACGTGAAGTCTATTTATTGATGGGAAATGCCATGAGTAAACAGCCGGATATTGATGCTATCATGGATATCATCGCACATCATGCAGATATCAAAAATGGCCCTCTTCTACAACAAGAATTATTACGTTATTTCTCTAATGTAGATGTGAAAGAAGATGTACAGCACAGTTCCCTTGCGTTAACCAATATGATAACGGAATCTATTATTCAACTACAGGTGGAGGCAAACGATTGGGAAGATGCGATACGCAAAGCTGGCAAACCAATGATTGAACATTTATATGTAAAACCTGCTTATATTGAAGAAATCATACGGATTATGCACCAAGAAGGACCATTTGTGGTTATCACAAAGCATGTCGCATTGCCACATACCAAACCATCCAGTGGAGCATTGCGCTGTGGACTAGGGCTTACTGTCTTAAAAGAAGGCATAACCTTTGGCAGTCAGGAACATGATCCCATCAAATACATCTTTACCTTATCCGCAGTTGATAACGAAAGTCATTTAACGGCCATGTCACAATTGCTGGAGTTATTTAATGAACCATCCTTTTTCACCATGATGGATGAAGCAGAAACACCACAAGAAGTGATTGCCTATATCAAATCGCACATCACAATGAATGGTCTGTAAGGAGTATCATCACGATATTCCTTTTCTTTTCCATGTTTTTCATAATGAAAAGATGGCTATTTAAACACTTCTGTAGTATACTGTCCATGTATCATTTTTTAAATGACAAATATATAATTAGTTTGTATAAATAACATAAGGAGTGGGAATATGAGTCAAAGAAAGCTAATGCAGATTAGTGAAGAAGAATATGATCAGTTTATTAACACACAGGAAAGCAACAACTTTCTAAATTCCATTTACGCAGGTAAAAAGCTGACCATTGATGGATGGCATGTAGAATATGTTGGTTTAAAAGAAGAAAACAATGTTGTAGGTGCCGCATTATTAATATCAAGAAATATCAAAGTGGGAAATTATTTCTATGCCCCAAGAGGCTTTGTGATTGACTTCAAGAACGAAGAACTTGTAAAAGACTTTGTGACACAGTTAAAGGCATATTTAAAATCTAATAAAGGTGTTTATTTAAAAATCGATCCATATGTTTTCTATCAGGTACGTGATAAAGATGGTGTAGAAAAAGAAAACGCCCAGAAAAACGATTTGGTCATCGCATTATTAAAATCCTTAGGATTTGAACATGATGGTTTCACAGTTGGGTATGATGAATCAAGACAATGCCGCTGGATGTCTGTTTTATTCTTAGATGGAAAAACCAAGGAACAGGCACTAAAAGAAATGAATTCACAAACACGTCAAAACATAAAAAATACCATCAAAAATGGTATCAAGGTACGTAAACTCGCCTATGATGAATTACACATTCTAGATGAAATCGTCAATGCCACAAGTGAGCGCAGAGGCTTCTCTAATTTATCTTTAGACTATTATCAAAACGAATATAAAGCATTTGGTGAACATGCATGTGCCTATTATGCATATCTGGATTTAGATGATTATTATGCACGTATCGTTAGTGAACGTGAAAAAGAAGAAGAAACCATTCGTGCAGCGGATGAAGTATTAAAAGATAATCCACATTCCAAAAACAGCACTTCACGTAAGAAAACAGCACTGCAGCATTTAGAATCATTAGAAAAACGTGAACAGGATTATAACGAATTAAAGAAAGACTTCGATCATGAAGTACCACTTGCGGCTTCTTTATTCATTATGTATGGCAAAGAAATCATTTATCTGACCAGTGGTTCTTATGATCAATATAAACGCTTCAAAGGGCCATATGCGTTACAATGGTATATGATACAAAAAGCAATTGATGAAGGTTATTCTATGTATAACTTCTATGGTATCAGTGGATACTTTGAAAAAGATCAAGATGGCTTTGGTGTATTTGATTTCAAGCGTGGATTTAACGCAGAAATTGTTGAATTGATTGGAGATTTCACATTACCGATTTCCTCCACAAAACTTGCGTTATACAATGCATTAAAAAAAGTTAAACATTAAAGGCTGTAAACTAGCAAATTTAGCTAGTGATACAGCCTTTTTTTCATTGATTTACTTTAATTGCTTCTAAAAACTTCTGAAGTATCTCATCAGCATTCTCTACTTCTTCTCCAACATCCCCCATATGAATACTTGGTTTGTGTTTACCATGGAAATCACTGCCACAGGTAATTAATAAATTATGTTTTTTTGCGTAATCTGCATAATAATGATTATGCTTTGGCTCATGATAATTACTATATGCCTCAATGCCATCAATACCATAGGAAACAGCAAGGTCTAATAATGCTTCTTTCTGATAGAACGTCGCAAATGGATGTGCCAATACCGCAATACCACCCGCATCATGAATCAGTTGAACCGTATCTTTGAATGATGGATATTCTACATGTACATATAAAGGAGAGCCTTTTTGACATTTATCCCAAAAGAAATTTACAGGTGCAGGATTACTACGTTTTCCTCCAGCTCGATAATCTTTAAAATCTTCGATATCCGCATTCTTAGGATCATTAAAGATCGTATCACACAACATAAACCATGGATTTTCACCATTGCTGTCTTTGATAATCTTTTCTTCATCAAAATCTATATGATACGTTTCTTTAAACTTCTTCACCCTTAACAAGAATGCATCATCAGACAACTTTTGAGTTTGTTCATGTAAGGTTGTAAAATAATCTTTATGATAATCAAAATGGTATCCCAACAAATGACATTCGATATCTGGTTGAAATAATGTGGAAAACTCTATTGCGGGAATCACCTGTATACCTGCCTGTTTTCCTTCTTCGATCATAGTATCTACACCTAACATACAGTTATGATCACTCAATGCCACACATTTTAAATGGCGATCCTTCGCAATCTGTATCAGCTCTTTTGGCGTAAATTCACCATCTGCGCTATAGTTTGAATGCATATGTAAATCAAATGGTATCATTAACTTCATCTCCTTCAAAATCACGTTTCTATTATAGACCAATTCTTTAGGTATGCAAGCCCTAGAAAAAAATTTACATATAGGAAATGATTGACCATATACTTATATAAACCTATAATGAAGTTAAGGAAACTGGTGGTTGTATGAAGAAAAGCTTTAATATCAAAAGGATGATTCTACTCATTGCGATTATATCAATTTTTGGCGTGATGTTATATCATGTCATTTCCACCAGAAACCAATTGATCCTTATGAAGCAGGATTTAACGGATATTCAAAATGGTGTTATCACAATTGAAGAAGCAACCCACATACCTGAAGGCTTTGCCTATACAACACCGGAAAGTATTCATATAGAAAGTGCCTATTTATGGGCGATTCCTTATGTGATCACAGATATCGTTCTCGGTTCTTTGTATATCGTTATGTATAAAACCTAAAAATGCCCAATGAAGTTTGGACATTTTTTTATCATATTTTATAGAAATTTAAACAATAACAAAATAAATAAAATCAGAAAAAATCGGTCTATGATTTGTATCACCATTGCCATATATAAAAACTTTTGATGATGAACTGGTGTACTTTGATTTTGTAAAATATGAATTGCGATTTTGTTAGCATTCCATTCTAAATTTATAGATATTATCAGATCCACAATCATAAGCACCAGTGCTAAAACAAGTGCAAATAACAACAGTTTTGTATGAATTCCAAGAATATATTTCATACAAATACAAACAAAAATTATGACATATAATATAGGTATAAATGTTTTCACAAGCATTATAAATCGATTATAATCAGCACTTTTCTCATGTAAATCTTTACAATGCCCATATTCATGTATTAGTATATCATATGCATCTAATGATTGTACCTCTGTATCCTTTATAACGATTTGTTTCTTAAACATATCATAAGCATAATTCTTTCCTTGTATAACATTTATCTCTGAATTATTATAAATATTTTCTTCCACACACATTCGCATATCGGTATCCACATGTATATTCTTCAGCTTTACTTTTAATTGATGATATTGAACTTCCAACACGATTTTAAACAGAATGATCAATATCAATATCACTTGTATAACACGCATATCAATCACTTAAATTTCTAAAAAAATAATAATAGAAAAACACAGAAAATGTAAATAAGGTTACAATAAATGTAAAGCCGAAAGCTACATTTGTTTTAAAATAAAATTAGATATGAATTTTGATTATCTTTTTAGAAGTTCTTATATGCCGGTATAGCCCGTATTTACAGGCTTTTCCGGCATTTTTCGTATCGGAAGAAACTCACATATATTTTTATATCCGCTTAGGTTTTTGCTTTCAAAAGTAGTAAAGAAGTAGTAAAACCTTGATTTACTACTAAGCTGCTATCCGCAGCATTTCAGCTTTTGCGCTGTCGAAAGTAGCGTGTGCGTAATAGTTCAGCGTCATAGTAATGTTGGAATGTCCCATAATGTACTGTAATGCTTTCGGGTTCATTCCGGCATTTGCCATGTTGGTACAGAACGTATGACGTAAGGTGTGCGGTGTCATTACTTTCGGTAGAGCTTCCTCATGGTACTTGTTGTACTTCTTTGCAAGCCCCCTAAACATACCGTCATAATTGGTAGCTGTTTTCGGGTAGCCGTCCCGGTTGAGGAAAAGGAAGTTGCTGTAACCGTCAATAGTAACAGCTTTTGCACCCCTGCGCCGTTTCAGCACTCGGTTAAATGCTTCATATACTTTTTCGCTCATTGGAATTTGACGAATACCGCTTTTCGTTTTTGGTGTTTCAATGTAATATCCTGTTTCCGCACTTCTTAAAAGTTGGTGGTCTACATTGATTATCCTATTCTCAAAGTTAATGTCAGTATCGGTCAGCCCGCAAAGTTCAGAGATACGAAGCCCTGTCCCAAGCAAAATAATAAGCTCGTCATAATACTTCTGATAAACTTTGTCATTTTGAGCAAAGGACAAAAAACTTTCTTCCTGCGCTGGTGTTAGCGGAACCTTTGGTTCTGTATCATCTTCAATGACAGTGTTTAACTGGAAGTCAAAAGGATTTTTCCTTATGCAATCGTCCTGTATCGCTGTGTAAAAGGCAGCTTTCAAGGAACGCTTGTCATTACTGATAGTCTTATAGGAAATTCCTTTTTCTTTCATGCGGATTGCCCATTCTTTCGCGTCGGACAGCTTCACGCTGTCAATCGGGCAGCCCCCAAGTTTATCTTCTTCCAGTAGCTTCATCAGCCGCTTGCGTCCGTTTTTCGTATTGTACCTTACATTTCCCCGGTGGCGTATCTGCTTTGCATAAAGTTGGCAGACCGTCATTTTCTTGCCTATGGTGTCTATCCCGTCGTCAAGGTCTTTCTGTATCTCTTTTACCTTTTCTCGTAGGGATATATCCTCACGCTTTCCGGCAGGGGTCTTGTCCGTAGGTACTAACTTCCACGCATACACAAACTGCGGATTACCAAAGGTATCTATATATTTGTAAGCATATCTTCCGTCTTTTCTCTGGCTCTCTCCCGACCGCAAAACTCGATTTTTGCTGTCACGTCTTTTCTTTGACATTTTTCAATGCTCCTTTCCAAGACGGAAAGAGCCTTGATATGCTTATCCCATTATAGCACATTCAAGGCTCAATTTCACTATCAGATTGTGTCTATGGTATCAATCATTTTTTCAAACTGTTTGCGCTTGATTTGAATACGGTTGCCGTTCATAATAACCCACCCGGCGGCAGGATTTTCCTCGGCTAATTTACGCAGCTTGTTTTCTCCGATACGGAAGTATTTAGCTGCTTCATCTATCGTAAGCGTGTATTTTTCCCAAATAGGCACGTCGGCGTTACTCATAGTATCGTCCCCCTTTCAATATTAGGAAAAGTGAATAGTAAAAGGGGCTTTAATCGGACGGCTGTTAGCACAACCTCGCGGGAGTTCCACCCCTGCCCGTTAAGGCAGCTCTACCCAATGCCTGCGACGCTTTTAACGCTCGGACTATGGCTATAAAGGCTTGTCTACCCTTAGTGCGTGTCGTCGCCCACAAGCCGCTACACTTGTTCCCCGGCGTGGTGGTGGTCGCTCGACTTTCTCCAATAGAAGAAAAGCGTCATGGCGCACCTGCCGTATGGCTCAACGCAAAAAGGACGTATCCGATTTGCCCTATACTGCGTCGCCGTTATCTTGCGTCGCTTTCTTTGTCAAAGAGCAAGTAAGGTCAAGTCAACAGGCAGCGGAAAGGGGGACGCTGCTTGTGGTTATCTCAAACCTTGAATGAAAGGACAGCCCGCATAAGACGCGAACGCAAGCGGTCGCGTATATCCTCATCTATGCCCCAATAGATATTTCCGCGCTCATCACGCAGCTTTCGCATAGACAGGGACGCTATGTAGCTTTCGTAATGCTGTACGACAATGTTCATAGCTTCCGGGTCGCCCTTAGTAGCGGCTATGATTACCGGGTAAGGCAACAAGCCGCGTTCGTCCTGTTCTGATTTACTAATCTGTGCAGTCATAGGCTTTTTCCTCCAAATAGCGTTTTAACAGCTTCATTGAGCTTGTCCGGCGGGACTGTACCGTTGTCCTTGACAGATTACAAAACTTTGCAATCTCGCGTTCGCTCATGTCAAAGAAATAATACAGCAGTACGGTTTCCCGCTTTTCTTCCGGCAAACTGTGCAGGGCTTCGGCAAGCAGCTTCGCAGTAATTTCTTTGCCGCCGACAACGAAAGACTGTTCTGCTTCATCATCTGCAAAATACTCGTCGCAGACGTAGAGCTGTTTTTCTTCCAGTGGCGACAGGTCAGAAAAAGTAACCTCGCGTAATTGTCGCTGCTTTGTGTCCCTGTGGGCATTCATAGCTTCTCGCTTCAACGCCAGTTTGCAAAAGCCGTTAAAAGCACAACGGATTTGCCATTGGGTACGAATAGGCTCGTTCATGTTCTCACCTCCTTTCGCTGCCGCGAAAGCGGTGGAGTTTGAAATGTCCCCTTTCGTAAACCCTCAAACCAACGCACTTCAAAATGGACGTTGGTTTTAGAAATTTTTTGAAAAAGTTTTTTGATAAAATACAAAATGCGCCCGTCTGCAAATTGCAGACAGGCGCAAAGGAATTATCAAAAGTATATGTATGATTTGTGAGTTCATCTATGTAGCCAGAATAACCCGTTGGCGGGTAATGGCTTTTTTTGATAACAGTCTATTAGGGCATAGGAAAAAGGACATGACGATACCTCCTTGATACCGCCATGTCTTTATCTAGTAGGAGAGTTATCGTTAGAATTTAGATAGATAAAAAGAAACGGCGGCTCTGAAAATCAAAGCCGCCGAAATAGAATAGGCGCGTGAAAACCTGTCTGCGTTGCGACGGCTTTTTTTCTTTGCCGTCGTCCGGCAGATGTTCTATACTATGTCAATTTCAAAAATTTCTCATTATCCTTTATTACTTTTTTGTTTTGTCTTATGTAAAAGCAGGATAACCAAAACAGAAATAGCTATACTGCATAGAATATATGTCCAATTAAAATATGATAGATTTATTAAATTCTGTGCTGATTGATTTTTAATGAAGTTTGTATATGGTGCGTTACTCTTAATCGCTTCCATAACTCCTACAACATTTATCGGTCTTAAATTGTATAAGTACGCACCAAATAAATATATTGCTGCTTTTTCAACGACCGACGGTATTAAAATAGCCAATGCAGCAAGCCATAATTGACATTGCTTGTGGGATTTCTGTAAATATAACGCCCCAAAAAGATAGGGCAATATCGCAAGGCAACAGCCCAAGAGGACAATATTCTGATGAAGCCCAAAGAGGGCAAAGAATATGCGGATAAAAAGATACGTTCCAAATATAATTAACCAATCAATGAGCAAGCTTTTTATTGGCGTGTGCTTTTTTACTATTTCATTCTGTAACTGCATTTCACTACCTCCCAAATAGACGTTACACTTTTGGAAACGTCAAGGTTACGGTTGTTCCACCGTATGAATTGTTTTTAAGCTCCACCGTGATAAATAAGTCAGTTGCCATTTTCTGAACAAGGTATAAGCCCATACCTGTAGAACGACTAAGGTAACTGCCCGTATCTCCGGTAAACCCCTTGTCGAAAACAAAGGGTAAGTCAGACAATGGTATGCTTGTGCCGTTGTCTTTGATAGATAAAGAAATCTGTTCACTATTCATACTATCAGCTATGGAAAATATGAGCCGTGGGGCAAGGTTGTTTCCCACATATTTCACACTATTACTGATTATCTGTCCTAAAATGAACATCAGACCTTTTTTGTCAGAAATCACTTGATAATCGTTTTCGGTATATTCAATAGAAAATCCGGCTTCTTCAAGAAGCGTTAAATTATCTTCAACTGCTTCACGGCAAGTTCCAAGAATTGAAAGCGACTCAAAAGAGTAATCCTTATGTGTAGCCCCAAGCCTTGAAAAGTATAGAATTTGTTCTATATCCTGTCGGGTATGGTCGCGTACATAAAGCATACGAGTATGAACCAAAGGGGACATTTCATCTTTTCGATTATCCAGTAGCAAGGTCATAAGGGATAGTGGTTTTTTGATTTCATGCACCCAATTTTCAACATAGTGTTCATAGTCTGTAACTGTAATTTTCTGTTCGTTGATATATTCTTGCTGCGTCCTCAAATGTTTTCCCAATTCACAGATAAGAGGGCGTATTACAGCGGGAACAGCTTCACACAGTAAGTATTCGTTGGTATCGTCCGGCTCTAATAGAAAACGCCGAAAAATAGCGTCTGCCTTGTTACGTTTTCTGATTGATATAGCAAGAGGAATAGCAAGTGCGGCAAATGACACAAAAATTATCAATGCAGCATAATTTATAAAATAATCAGGGTTAGCCAACCAAGCAAGAAATATAAAGAACAAGTCCAAACAGGCAAGTGTAATAATCCATACCCGGTTAGAGGAAATATAGATTAAAAGTATTTTCAACTTATTCATAAGCGCACCTGCTCTTTCAAGCGGTAGCCTTGACCGCGCACTGTTTCTATACGTTCTTCAAGACCAAATTCACGAAGCGTTTTTCGCAGCCGAGTAAAATTTACTTGTAATGCATTTTCGTCTATAAATTCTTCTGTTCCCCATAGTCTAATGCATAATTCTTTTTTAGAAACAATCTTAGGGCTATTTTTCAAGAGAGCAAGTAATATTTTTCCTTCGTTCGGTGGCATAAGGTAAGAGCTATTCCCTACATAAATTGTAAAGGTATTCGGGTCAAGTAAAAAACCACCTCCATCAAGTAACCCTTGCTGTACCTGTTCTTCTTTACGTCGAAGAAGATTTTTAATTCGGGCAAGTAAACGTGACATATTACAAGGTTTTGTTAAATAGTCATCAGCCCCCAAGTCTAATGCGTGCAGTTCGTCCTGCAATTTATCTCTTGCAGTCAATACGAGTACCGTACCAATCTGTTTAGCTTTCAACTCTTTACATATTTCAAAACCCGAACGAAAGGGAAGATTGATGTCAAGCAAAATTAAGTCGGGAAAATATGCTGCTATTTCTGATACTGCGTTTTCAAAATCCGATAATCCAATCGTATCATATCCCGATTTTTCTAATAAGTTCAACAGTTCTTCTCGCATATAAACATCATCTTCAACCACAACTATCTTTGCCAATATGTCCGCCTCCTTTCCCATAATATTTATAAGCCTGTTAAGAATTGGGCTTGTAATTGAGCTTTCCTATTTCACGATTAGCTGTTCGAGCAACAGCCACACCGTAAATTACCATAACAAGAACAACAATAACAGCCATAGCAATTAAAAGAGGATAGGACTGTTCAAGGTGTGCCGCTCCTGAATATAAATATAGCTGCATGGCATATATCCCTACTGCTCCGCTGATACACGCTAATATAAGAGGAAGCAGGAAATACCATAATACTTGTTGGTTGATAGAACGCTTAATTTGTTCACGTCGTGCTCCTAAAATAGAGAGTGTTAGATACCTTGATTTTGTAGTTTGCATTTGCGTCAAGAATTGCAGGGCAAGTAATGCACACGCAATAATCAAAAACATAAATCCCATGTATAGTGTTGTATAACTTCCGGAAATAACATAAAATAATTGTCGCCCAAAATTATTAAGATAGCTTTCGTAATATAGACCAGATGGTTTTAACAAATCACGAGCTTCCATAATCGGTAACATTAAACCTTTTGTTTCAACAAGTTCATTAGGAATACAAAAGTTCCAATAAACCATACAAGTGTCTGAATTTACAAATTCTGAATATATCTCATCTGAAACAATCAATGCAGTTATAATCTTGATATTTTCATCTGCGGTCAACCCTTTCATCGGTACAGAGGGAACAAGATAAAATGGTCTTTCGTTGATAGAAAGCAACGCTTCATTATTCGCCTGTGCGTCTGCTGCAATTTGATTTAACAGTGTAACCGTTTCATCTTGAGCATTACCTAAAAAATCTGGGTTGAGATAATAGACAACTTCATTGTTCCCAAGGCTAATCTGTTTTTCTCCCGCGGCATCCAATAACCGATTATAGGAAGATACAGGAAGCAAATAAGGAGAAGAACTACCAGTATCAATAAGACCTAAAAGGTTTAAGGCAGCAGGTTGGTCGGAGCCAAAACTATACATACCATCTTCTTGTGTGGCAGGGTCTACTACATCTTGAGGTAAATGCTGCACGATTTGTTTCCTAAATTTCGACCAATCAACAGGAGAACTTATCCCATCCGAAGCAGTGGATTTTATATTTCCTATTTCCATACGGTTCAGATTTGATACATAAGGACGAATTTGTTCGTTGGAAAGATACTTCTCAACAATTTGGTCGTTGCCCATTACAGTAAAGTCATAAACAGAAGTACCTCGTGTCAATTCACTTCCATATGACATTATGCGCACTGAGCCGTCGGTAATTAACATAATAGTAAGCATCATCAGAATGGACGCTACGCTGATTGAAATATATTTATTAACGACATTTTCATGCAACTGCCGTAAAGTAAATACATAAAGTCCTCTTGTGGCTTTGTGTTTTATAGAAGCTGCCCATATACTCAAAATTCTTGCAAGTCCTCGAATAAATAGAATTGTTCCGATAATTCCAAGTAAAACGGCAATAAGCAGCATTGCCCCACTCGCAGCCATAAAATGCTCTACAACAATCCAGTACGCGACAAGCAAAATTACGGTGCCTATAGCAAACGATACGAAACTTACATATGGATTCCCTGTGCGTTGCTTTTTCGCCATCTCTCCATAAACAAGTTGATGTAGCTCTTTACGGAACAGCTTTCCGCATAGAACAAACAATGCTACAAACTGAATAATCAAGAAGCCTAACGATGTGAAAATAGCGGCACTTACAGAAAAACTTAATTGGTGTGTAATGATACCATGCCCTACTAAACGCGCGGTTGTAAGACTTATAGCTTCGGATAAAAAGCCACCGCATACAAGCCCTCCTAAAAGAGCTAAAAACGACGTGATTAGCCCCTCTGTCATTATTTGAATAAATAATTTAATCTTTGTCATTCCAAACATCAAATAAAGCCCCAGTTCTCGACTACGACATTCAAGTTGATATTTGTTTGCAAATACTACGAGAAAGAACACAAATAATAAAGCACAAAGATAAACCGTCGGTAAAAGATTAGTAAGCAACCGTTCTACTGCGTCGCTCTCAATTTCACTTAAAAAACGTATTACGTCCTGTTGTCCAAGAGAAAGCACTATATAAAACATTGCTACGGCTGTTATCATTGTCAGAAAATAAATTAGGTTTTCGCTACGGCTCCGTTTGGCGTTTCGCCATGTGAGATTAAAGAACATTTGCACTTCCTCCCCCCATTTGAGCCATCACTTGTAAAATACGTGCATAAAAATCTTCCTGTGTTTCATTTGGAATTTTACGACGTAACTCATGGAAAATAACACCGTCTTGAATGAACAAAATACGAGAACAGAAACTCGCGGCGTTAGGGTCATGCGTGACCATTAGGATTGTGCGTCCACGCCTAAGATTGATTTCCTGTAACTTCTCCATGAGTAAACGTGCTGATTTTGTATCTAATGCACCTGTAGGTTCATCAGCCAAAATAATATCGGGGTCAGAAATCAAACTACGTGCAGCAGCTACGCGTTGTTTTTGACCGCCCGACATTTGTGACGGAAATTTAGAAAGAACGTCTGTAATTCCAAGAAAATCTGCTATATCTTTTAGCTTTTTTTCCGCTGTAACAATGTCAATATTATGAATTGATAAAGGCAATATAATATTTTCTTTACCAGTTAGATTATCAAGTAAAGCAAAATCTTGAAATAGATAACCAATCTTGTTGCCACGATATTCAGCCAACTTCGTGCCATCAAAAGAGCTTATATTGGCACCTGAAAGTAAAATTTGTCCAGAGGTTGGTTTAATGACCGTAGCAATACAATTCAACAATGTTGTTTTTCCAGAACCGCTGGCTCCCATAATTCCCAAATATTCGCCATTCAGAACATCAAAGGTAATTCCGTTTAGTGCTTTTGTTGGAACCCCCTCTTTGGAATATGCTTTGTGCAAGTCGCGTACTTCTAATAGTTTTTTTGTATCATTCATATCTCACACCTCACATTTTTTGCTTACGCTTATCTTACGAATATAATTTTACTGCATAAGAAGCAACCACACCACTTACAGTTGTTGTAAGGTTTATTTGTTTGTTTATTGTATCTGCATTTTATGTTGTTTCTTTCTCATATCAAAAGGTTTTTCCGCGTTTTTTGGTATCAGCCACATATACCCCAGTTTTGAAACGCCCGGTATGCGATTTTCGCTACAAAGTATCTGTACTCGTCTTTCAGAAATTCCCCATTTCTTTGCCGCTTCGGGACAAGACATATATTCCATAATCAAAACGCCCTTTCCTCAAATTTTACCAGTATAATTATACTCGGATAGCCGAATAATATCAAGTATATGATATGCTCTATTTCAGTCAATAATGTGCTGTGTGTAATCATATCTCGAAAGGAAGATGAAATATACAATGTAGTTGGGTGAAATGACTATGAAGCAGAACAAAGAAAAATTTGATTTTAAGGCTTTCGGGCAAGCCATTAAAGCAGCAAGAAAAGCAAAGGGAATATCACGCAATCAGTTAGCCGATACGCTGAATATTGCGCCCCGATATATCGCGTCCATTGAGAACAGCGGGCAGCACCCAAGTTTACAGATTTTATATGAGCTTGTAACCCTGCTTGATGTATCAGTAGACCAGTTCTTTTTCCCGGAACGGGAACAGGAGAAATCCACGCGCCGCCGTCAGCTCGATACTATGCTTGACGGTATGAGCGAAAAAGATTTGAAAATCCTGTCTGCTACTGCAAAAGGAATAGAGGAAGCCAACAACGACGAAACGGGGGAATAAAGTTCTCTCGTTTTTGTTTATATAGAGTGATTGAAACGTCGCAGATTGCGGCGTTTTTCTTTTGGGAAAGTTCGTCAAATTTGCCGTTCCCGGTGTTGTAGGTAGTAAGGGATAAAGTTTCGTAGCAAGCATAGGAAAAGAGTACCCTTTTCCGTATTTTCGCCCTCCCGTCCTGCGGTGCGTCGGTTGAAAATTGCTTGTTGGGAAGTGTCCCAAACCCTCGGAATGGAAAGGAGCGATTGCATGAACGGACGCAAAAGAAAAATACAAATCAAATTCTATGTAACAGAGGAAGAAAGGGCATTGATTGAACAGAAAATGAAGCTTGTCCCTACCCGGAACATGGCGGCGTATCTTCGCAAGATTGCCATTGACGGGTATATCATTCAGACAGACCATAGCGATATAAAAGGCATGACAGCAGAGATACAGAAAATCGGGGTCAACATCAATCAGATTGCAAAGCGTGTCAATGCGACAGGCAGCGTTTACCAAGAGGACATAGAGGAAATAAAGGGGGTGCTTGCGGAGATATGGCGGTTACAAAGATTAAGCCTATTAAAAGCACGTTGAGCAAAGCCCTTGACTATATCCAAAACCCGGATAAAACAGACGGGAAAATGCTTGTGTCCTCCTTTGGGTGCAGCTATGAAACGGCAGATATTGAGTTTGGATTTACGCTTGCACAAGCCATAGATAAGGGAAACAATCTCGCCCACCATTTGATACAGTCCTTTGAGCCGGGAGAAGTAGATTATGAGAAAGCCCACGAAATCGGAAAGCAGCTTGCCGACGCGGTAACAAAGGGACAGCATGAATACGTCTTAACTACCCACATAGACAAAGGGCATATCCATAACCATATCATTTTTTGTGCGGTCAATTTTGTTGACTACCATAAGTACAATTCCAATAAGCGCAGTTACTACGGCATACGGAACATGAGCGATAAGCTGTGCCGGGAAAACGGGCTGTCTGTTGTCGTTCCGGGCAAAGGCAGCAAGGGAAAAAGCTATGCAGAATATCAAGCGGAAAAGGTCGGTACAAGTTGGAAAGGCAAGCTGAAAATTGCCGTTGATACGCTTATCCCCCAAGTAGCAAGTTTTGAAGAATTGTTGCAGCGGTTACAGGCAGCGGGTTATGAGATAAAGCCGGGAAAATATATCTCCTGCCGCGCTCCCGGACAGGAACGCTTTACCCGTCTGAAAACTCTCGGTACAGATTATACAGAGGAAGCCATAAGAGAACGGATAGAGGGCAAACGCACAAAGGCAGCGAAAGCTCCCAAAGAGCAGCGCGGCGTATCGCTGCTTATTGACATTGAAAACAGTATCAAGGCACAAGAGAGCCGGGGCTATGAACAGTGGGCGAAAATCCATAATCTGAAACTGGCTGCAAAGACTATGAATTTCTTGACAGAACATAAGATTGAGCAGTACGCAGATTTAGTCAGCCGGATTGAGGAAGTAAATGCGGAAAATGAAAAGACAGCAGACGCATTAAAGAGCGTGGAAAAGCGTCTTGCAGATATGGCGGTGCTGATGAAGCACGTTACTACCTACCAAAAGACAAAACCTGTCTATGAAGCATACCGCAGGGCAAAGGATAAGGACGCATACCGGGCAAAGCAGGAAAGCAGTCTGATACTCCATGAAGCGGCAGTAAAGACACTGAAAGCGGCGGGCGTTACTAAACTCCCCAATCTTGCCGCCATGCAGGAAGAATACGGGAAACTACAAGCGCAAAAAGAAGCCCTTTACGCTGATTATGGCAAGCTGAAAAAACAGGTCAAGGAATACGACGTTATCAAACAGAACATAGACAATATTTTGCGGCAAGGCAAAGAGCCGGAACGGAAGAAAGGAAAGGAACGGGAATAATTATGAAAATGGTTGGTATTACACCATGTTACAGAATAACATTAGAAAATGGCAGTTATGGCGTAGAAACTTATATTAACGCAGACAGTAAAATCCAAATTACTTTTGAGGACGGAAATACACTTATCGGATATATAGAATGTGTGGAATATGGAACTTATTCCGATGAAAATGATACTCTGGTTATAAGGGGAGAGAATGGAGAGCTGTATATCCTATTGGAAAACCGAATAAAGGATATAGAAGAACTGCACGAATAAAGTAAAAGAACAGGGCGCAGACAGCCAACAAAAGACTGTCCGCGCCCTGTTTTATGTAGGTGCGTTTTTGGTATCTGTTACGCAATAGAACGTCATTTTTAGGGGATAAGGTATAAAACCCTTGCCGCGTCATTTTCAAGCACTGAAAGCCCCGTAAATCAAGGCTTTTTTTGCCCCTACTACGTAACAAGGGCGCGCCGTTTTCTCATGCGCTCCGCTGCCTGTCTGCGGGTAATACGCTTCCGGCAGTCCGGGCAGTATTTGACGCTGTTAGAGGTGGACGCAAAAGAAGTTCCGCACTCGGTACAACGCTTTTTATCCTCGGTCTTGAAAAGCTCTGCATACAGCAGCTTATCAAGGGGCAATACGGCGGTCTGAAACCATTTGCAAAGAAGCGAATAGGAAATAAGCTGCGGGCAGACACATTCCTCCCCGTCGTCCAGTAAAATACAGTGTCCGTTATCGCAGTTGCAGCACTCCTTTTTTATAAGGCTGTTGACTTTCCGGCTTTGGGGTGGTGTAAGCCGCTTTATCCCGGTCATACCTCATCAGCGGCGAAAATAGCAAGCTCCGCATACTCATTTTCTGTCAGAGGTGCGATTTTCGCAAGGGTGCGTTTCGCCAGTTCCCGCATATCCTCGTCCATGAACGGCAGCGCAGCGTTGATGTTTTCTGTAAGCCCACGTTTGCCGTCCTCATTGTAAATGCTCAACAGGTTTGTTTCTTCAACTGTCAGTCTAATCATGCTCATACCTCCAATTCGTGATTTTTTGATTTTACAGCCGCCTTTTTCGGGGCGGCTTTTCTTTTGTCAGCGGCAAGCTGCGCCCGGATTGAGGGGCGCACCCTGCGAATATCTGTGCCCCGGTTTTCATTTTTATCAATCAAGGCGTATGTTCCATGTCTGCCCTCGATTTTGGAAAAGGAAAGTGTCTTATAGGGCAACATGGAAAACAGACGGTCGGTGTCCTTAGAGGACGCAAGCTGCATAAATGTCGGGGACAGCTCCACCATGAAATGTGTCCTATTAGGGCTATTGGGCGTGTCCCTGCGCTTCATTTCCTGCACAATGCGCCGCGCTTCGGCTTCAATCAGCCCAGCACGCAGGGCGGCGGTATGTTCCTTGAAGTCGCCCGGTGTCAGTTTATCCCGTTTTTGCTTTTCTTCCCGTAAAAGGAATTGTAGCGCGTCCGGGTCGTTGGGTACTGCTTCAAAGTGTTCAAACTTCCCTAAAGAAGTATCGGGATTTCCGTTAAAATGCTGTCCGGCGTTGAGGGGGCGCATAAATCGGAGGAACTTGCCGAGCGCGGCGCGAAATACGGGGCGCGGAAGTTAAAACAGGGCTACCGCAGCCATAAGCTGAAACCTTACCGGGAAGCGGCAAAGGCAGAAAAGGCAGCATGTTCATGATCCAAGGCGAATTGATTATTATAAGGAATGTCTGATGTCATTAAATGACGCGTTAAAGGAAGGCATTGATGTGAAAGCTTTCTGCGCTTGGTCACCAATTGATCTTGTATCAAGCGGCAGCGGTGAGATGAGCAAACGATATGGTTTTATCTATGTGGATCTTGATGATCATTTGCAGGGCAGCGGCAAGCGGTATAAAAAGGATAGCTTTAATTGGTATAAAGAAGTAATTCGGACCCATGGTGATTCATTAACCGATTGAGTTCTATATAAAAATAAGATCAATGAATGCAGGTGAGCTTCATTGATCTTTTTGTTTAATCGTATAAAGTTTTATCTTTAATTTCATCCAGGTGAATACCGACAAACTTTGGATTGTGCGCGTCGGTGGCACAGTATAGCTTAACATGATGATCCTTGAAAATCTGCAGAATCTTATCATTGAGCCCCATTTCCTCATGGTTATAGCGATAGTAACAGCCAACATTGTTTTCTGTATACATCTGATGCTTAACCAGTAAGTCGGCAATGCGGTTCCAATTAGCGGTTGTATCAAATTCCGGCATTCGATGGAACATTTTTAATGTATCCGGATGGGCGGTTCCATCAAATAAATCACTCTTGATCAAAGCTTCCATCAATTCGAAATAACGCTTCCAGATCCAGTCAGTATCATAACGATCCCACAGCGTCGCTTCACTGATGCCTTTCAAATCATAGGCCATGTTGTCAATGAAATGAATGCTGCCAACCACAAAGTCATAATTAAATTCCGCAAGCATGTCACGGATAAACTGCTCATGCTGAGGGAAGTAACAAACCTCAAGGCCGAAATGAACGGTAATCGGAAATGTTTTTTTACGCATATCACGGATGAAATTTGTATAAGATGATAGAGGCAGCAGGTGTTTGTCCTCAATCCACTTTCGCTGCAGATCGTTGACTTCTTTCACTTGCTGATAAAGCGGTGCAAATTCGAAAAAGCGATGTGTATGTTCCAACACCCAGATTTCATTGATTCCTCGGCTCTGGGCTGTATTTATAAACTCCATCAGCCAGTCAACCGTATAACTGCCTTGTTCTAGGTGCATATGTGCGTCAATCATTGAATCCCCTCCTCTTTGTAGTTTATTATAGACTATGCGATTCATAGAATCAAGAAACATTTTACATTTATGATGAAAATTATACATTATTCGCTGAAAGTATCTTTACATCACTTGTGAAGCGATGTATAATCACTGTAAGGTTAACACCTTTGAAAAGGAGGTCATATTATGACACGAGTGTTTAATTTTTCCGCAGGTCCTTCTATGCTGCCAGAATGGGTACTGAAAAAAGCGTCCGCCGAGATGCTGGAATATGGCTCCAGTGGCCAGTCAGTGATGGAGATGAGTCATCGTTCGTGTGATTTTATGACGATCATACAGACATGTGAACAGCGTTTACGCAGGGTTATGAATATTCCTGATAACTATAAAGTATTGTTTCTGCAAGGCGGGGCTTCTTTACAATTTTCTATGATACCGATGAATTTATTGGTTAAAGGAAAAGCAGATGTCATCAATACGGGCTTATGGAGTAAGAAAGCCATGAAGGAATTGAAGAAATTAGGAACCTGCAATCTGATCGCATCCAGTGAAGAGGCAGGTTTTTCATATATTCCTAAAACCACAAAAGATCAATTTGATCCAGAGGCGGATTATGTCTATATCTGCGAAAATAATACGATTTATGGTACTAAGTATCATCAGCTGCCGGATACTGGGGCAGTGCCGTTAGTTGCCGATTTATCCAGCTGTATTCTCAGTGAGCCGATTGATGTAACGCAGTATGGTTTAATCTTTGCGGGTGCCCAGAAAAACATGGGGCCGGCTGGCTTAACCGTTGTGATCATTCGTGAAGACCTGATTGGCAAGGCGGATGAGAAAACACCGAGTATGCTTGATTATAAGACTTATGCAGATAATGATTCAATGTTTAATACACCGCCGACCTATGCGATTTATATCTGCGGGCTTGTACTGCAATGGCTGGAAGAAGAAATCGGCGGTCTTGATCAAATGAAGACAATCAATGAAAAAAAGGCCGCTTTGCTTTATGAAACACTGGATCAGTCAAAGCTGTTTAAGGCACCAGTCGCAAAGGAAGACCGTTCAATGATGAATATTACTTTTGTAACCGGTGATGCTGAATTGGATAAGAAATTTGTGAAAGAGGCAGAAGCCGCGGGACTGGTTAATCTGAAAGGACACCGCAGTGTCGGCGGTATGCGGGCTTCAATTTACAATGCAATGCCGATCGAAGGTGTTGAAAAGCTAACCGCGTTTATGCGTCAATTTGAAAGTGAGAACTTAAAATGAAAATAAAAACATACAATAAAATATCTAAAAAAGGCTTAAACTTATTTCCTGTAAATTATGAAGTTGGTGATGCTTTAGAGGCTGCCGACGCGATTCTTGTCCGTTCTGCCACACTTCATGATATTCCGTTTGATCCTGAATTAAAAGCGATTGCCAGAGCCGGTGCCGGTACTAACAACGTTCCTATTGACCGCTGCAATGAAGCGGGTATCGTTGTGTTTAATACACCGGGAGCTAACGCTAACGCTGTCAAGGAATTGGTAACTGCCGCGCTGATCATGAGTGCCAGACCGATCTATCCGGCAATTGAGTGGCTTCAGTCATTAAATGAAACGGCAGATTTCGATAAGGTTGTAGAAAAGGGGAAAAGTAATTTCATCGGTCCGGAGATTGCGGGCAAACGCTTAGGCGTCATCGGATTAGGCGCGATAGGTATTAAAGTGGCGAATCTGGCAGTACATCTGGGCATGGAAGTTTATGGCTATGATCCATACCTTTCTGTGGATAACGCATGGAGCTTGTCCACACGGGTCATCCACGCAAAGAAATTGGAAGAAATTTATAAGAAGTGTGACTTTATAACGCTGCATGTTCCGGAAACTAAAGATACAAAGGGAATGATTAATACAGAAACGCTGCAGATGATGAAAAATGGTACGCGTTTATTAAATTTTGCCCGCGGCGGATTGGTTGAGGCAAATGATGTTATCGCGGCGGTAGAAAAAGGCAAGCTTGCGGCTTATGTGACAGACTTTGCGACACCGGCCATGCTGGGCAGAAAGAACATCTATCCATTGCCGCATCTTGGCGCCAGTACACCGGAATCTGAGGAAAACTGTGCGGTGATGGCAGTGAATCAGCTGACTGATTATTTAGAAAACGGCAATATCGTCAATTCTGTCAATCTGCCTAATGTGAGCATGGAGCGCAGCGGTCATGCCCGGGTTGTCTGTGTGCATCGCAATGTGCCAAATATGATTGCGCAAATTACCAATGTCTTATCCGCCGCCGGAATTAATATCGCCAATCTGCTGAATAAATCAAAAGGGGAGATGGCAGTAACACTGGTGGATATAGAAACCACGGCAGCTAATATCAAAGGGGAGCTTGAGGCGATTGATCAAGTATTAAAGGTTAGAATCATCGAATAAGCAATATTAATAATATAAAAGCTAAGGTTTATCGCCTTAGCTTTTTACTGCAGCTGCTTGATCAGAGAATCAAACTGCTTGATTAATTCGTGATAATCACTGACCTGATAATCAGCTTTAGAAGTATCCTGATCAATAATGCTGCCCTTATAACCAATCGTAGTTAAGCCAGCCGCTTTGCCAGCCTGAATGCCGGCCGGGCTGTCTTCAATAACCAATAATGAATCGGCTGGCAGAGCCATTTGCTGCTGGGCGAGCAGATATATATCCGGACTTGGTTTGCCATGTTCAATCATCTGACCGCTGATCAGCAGATCAAAATAATCTTGAATCTTCAGCCGTCTAACGACATCTTCAATATAGCTTAAATCACTGGAAGATACAATTGCCAGACGATACCCCTTTTGACGGCATAAATTGAGAAAATCAACAAGGCCATTCATAGGCTGCAGCTGCATTGCATTAAACTGGGCTCTGAATATTGACCGCTGACCGTCAATCAGCTGCTGATCGCTTAGTGCTTGGGGTATGTTGAAATGAGTACGCAAATCAGCAACGATACGTTTCATCGGTTTGCCTAATACAAAGGTTACTTCTTCAATGGTTGTCGGATAATTGATGGATGCCAAATATTGAACCAGCGCGTTCAGATAGATGGCTTCGCTGTCCAGCAAAACGCCGTCGCAGTCAAATAAGATGCCTTTTATCGTTTTCATGACCGCCATGCTTTCAGCTTATCCATAAAGCGTTTGACCCGCTCTTCATCCACAGGATTTTCAAAGATGCCGTCTACCTTAAAGGTGGTGGCAATAAAGGCTGCGTCAGCTACTGAATAAATTTCCTCAATTGTTTCATATTTAACGCCGGTTGTCGCAAATAATACGACGTCCGCTCTTGCTTTCCGAAGCTCTTTCATAAATGGCAGATCGATACTTTTTCCCGCGCTGGCGCCGCAGATACCAAGGGCATCCGGCAGGTTGCCGAATAATGCGCTGTCCGCAATCACATGCTTATCTCTGCCACCGATTTCACTGCTGCTTTCCGGTGATATATAATGCACCATTTTAAGCTTTTTATCTAATCCTAAATTATGCCGATGTCTTAAAAACTCACCCGGGCGGGCATTGATCAAGCCCATATCCCCAGACCAAGCGCCAGCAAATGTTCCCCGCATCAAACAGCCGCCGACTGCCGCGTTTAAGGCAATTGAATCATGAGTATTGCTTATGACATTACAGCCAAACGGCACAGTAATATCCTTTTTTAATTCACCGATAACATAAGCCATACCAGCTACTACCTCAAGGGCAGGCTCAGGTTCATAAGGAAATGAAAATTCATTTGAGAATAAGACAGCATCAATGCCGCCATTCTGCAAAGCTAACAAATCCTTTCGCGCCGCATCCACAATCGCTTCAAGTCCACCCTCTGCATCATACAAGGGATCAGAAGGAAAGGCTTTAAAATGCACGACACCAATTGCTGCCTTCTCTGTTCCTATTACATCACTTAACCATGTTTTCCGTTCCAATTTTAACTGCCTCCTCAAATTTTGGTAATAGAAAAGAAGATATCATTTAAATCCTATCTTCTTTTCTTTTCTTTAACGTACTTTTTCAGCGTTAGCCATTAACTGCTTAACTCGCGTAACATCTACCTGATTATAGAATTCACCATCGACTTTAATGCCGGTTGCGACAATACAGCCATCACAGACAGACAGGATTTCCTCTACGGTTTCCACCTTAACGCCATTGCTGGCGAATACCGGCGTATTTGATACCGCCTTGATTTCCTTAACCTGTTCAATATCAATTACTGAACCTGGATTGCTTGAATAAACCAATAACGTATCAGGATTCAGATTAAAGGTCAATGTTTTTACAACCTCTCTTAAGGGTCTTTCAGCTAACTGCGCGCATCCTTCAGGAATCACCGCCGTCATCGTCTTAATCTTACCGCAGCCGACCTCATAACGATGCCGTTCAACATCACCCGGTGAAACATTATTAATACCATAGACACCGGCAAAGGCACCATGCAGCACCTCTCTGATAAAATCAGCGCCTACCGCTGCCGCTAAATCAAATCCCTTCATCGGATCAGACGCGACACAAACGCCAAAGGGAACCTTGATTAATGGCTTTAATTCACCGATGATTCTAGCCATGCAGGCTACCGTAACCGTCTTAACATTGTGTGTATAAGGAATACTGAATTCATTACAGAAAAGCACACCGTCAATGCCGCCTTCCTGAAGTGCCAGCAAATCAAATCTCGCAGCTTCTAAAACGCCCTCTACACCACTTTGCGGATCATACTTGGGGTCGGTTGGCAGCGCGTGTAAATGCACTAACCCAATGACTGGCTTATCCGTCTTAAATAGCTCTTTCATCCACATAATAATTTTTCATCCTCCCGCTTACAGAATGCCGATCAAACTGCATACAACAGCGATTATAAACATTGCAATCATAATCTTAAATACGGAAGTACCTTTCTTTAAGAAGGCAAAGACACCGCCGACCGCGACAACACTCAGCATGCTCGGCATGATGGCATTCAACAGATCCTGAAAAATAACCGTTGAATCTGCAAACGTTAAAACTAATGGGGTAGAGATGCTGACATTATTGGCAACCATTGCACCGGCAATGGTTAAACCGATGATTGACAATAAATCAGTAATCTTATTCATAATCTTTTTATCAGTAATCTTATTCAATACACTGCGGCCCACTTTATATCCTTGATTAAAGGTAAAGATACCCATTAACAACAGATATAAAGTATAAAGGAATACGAAGATCCAAGGCCCAATCGCACTGCCTTTTAATGTCATATCAACAGCGATCGCTAAGGTAACCGTCTTTACTAAGCCCTGAGTAACTGTATCACCGATACCGGCTAATGGCCCCATCAGACCTACCTTAATGTTTTTAATCATATCTTCAGAAACATTGCCGCCATTCGCATAATCCTCTTCCATCGAAGCAACTAAGCCGGGGATAAACGCACCCCAGTTATTCTCAGTGTTAAAGAATAACATATGTCTTCTTAATGCTTTAACACGTTCTTCCTTATCATCACTGTATAAACGATTGATTACCGGTGTCATCGCATGACAGAATCCTAATGACATCAAACGTTCATAAGATAAACAGGTTTCTGTCATTGTTTCCCATAAGATAAAAGTTTTAATTAAATCCTTCTTAGTAAGATGCTTTTCA
The DNA here is from genome assembly GCA_014337235.1 of [Eubacterium] hominis. Classification (GTDB taxonomy): domain Bacteria; phylum Bacillota_I; class Bacilli_A; order Erysipelotrichales; family Erysipelotrichaceae; genus Hoskinsella; species Hoskinsella hominis. The sequence continues at coordinate 708,391 of CP060636.1, forward strand.
TTATTTGGTGTATTTACCATTTCTGCATTATTAGTCATCTTATTCACCCTCCGTTAACTTGTCTAAACCTAATGTCCAATATAATAGAGCGGCAGCTCCGCCAACTAATGTACATGCGATAATATCTAAGTGCAGATAAGCAATCAAAACGAAACCAATAATTGCAAAGGCAAGGAATTTCTGCTTATAAACCGCTTTAAACATCATACCGATTCCAAGTGCCGGCAGAATAGAACCAACAACGGTTAAGGCATTGGAAATAAAGGCAGGCAGTGATGCCATGAATGATTCAAAGGCATCGGCGCCAAAGTAACAAACAAAGAACGCAGGCAAGCCATAAACTACACCGGCAAATAAATTAGGCAGCAGCCAGTTATAAATCCATAAACGTTTTGTTTCACCGGTTTCGATATATTTATCAGCCATATGAACAAAGACTGCATTGACTGTCATCGTAAGGTTGCTGGCTAATAAACCAATCGTACCTAAGGTAACGGCAATTGTTACACCCACTTCCGGTGTTTGATGAGAGAGCATCGTTACCGCCGTCGCGATTACACCGGCATAACATTTATCAAAGGATGAGATACCGCCGACCGTAATCTGTCCCATATAGATCAGCTGAATCGTAGCGCCAATCGTAGCCCCTGTCATCCAATCTCCTAATATCAAACCAACTAATGCGCCTTCGATGATTGGGTTTCTCATTACCCAAACCCAGAGTTCTAGGAATACACTGCCACATAAGGTAGCTAATACTCCAATTAATAAAGCTTGTACAAACATTATTTTATCCTCCTTTATCTTTATTTGTATTCCGTTCGTTTTTCATCTGGTGTTACCTGAAAATAAACATCGACACCAGAATCTTGTATTTCTTTTAATGTATCCTTTTCAGCCTGACTGGCACTGATATTTTTAAACAGCTTCTTACGTTCAGCACTAGCCCCCATACCGCCGATATTCAGCTCTTTAAGTTTTACCCCTGCCTTGAATATTTCCTGAGCAACATAAGGAAACTTAACTAAAATTAAGACATTGTCACCCTCACCATCCAGCTTTTCCAGCAGCGCAGGTACTTCCGCAACACTGCTGATAATCAGCTCTCTGTCACTTGGCGCCACCATCTGCATTACACCTTTAATAAAATCATCCTTCGCAACGCCGTCATCTACGATCCAAATTTTACCGGCATTGATATTTTTAGCCCATGCGGTTACAATCTGACCATGAATTAAACGGTCATCAATACGAATCATTTTAATACTCATAAATTTCAAACTCCTTTCTTACTCTGACTTAAGCATTTAATTTTGCTTTGAAATCGACAATGCCGTTAATACCGGCATTCAGCGCGATTTCTTTCAGCTCATTTAATGATCGGCTTTGAGAAATTGCATTGACCAGCTCCACCACCATTGGTAAGTTCATACCGCTGATAATTTCAATTGGAACTGTGTCATGATATTTATCAAATGTTTTTACAGATATCATAAATGGACTGCCGCCAAATAAATCTGTAAGGATCAGTATACCCTCATCCTTTGCTTTCTCCACATGAGCTTCGATTTCTGCCTGATAAGCCTGCAGATCCTGCCCATAGGGAAGCGTAATATAGGATACTGAATCACTTGGTTTCCCCATTATCAATTTCACAGTTTCGTAGATTGATTCTGCTAACTGTGAATGGCTCAATAAAAGCAAATTGGCCATTACCTATCCACCTCCTTGTTCATGACTAGATAATAACATCAAAAAAATAAAACACAAAATTTGGTAAAAAAGCTACACACTTGATACGTGTGTTATGCAGAATAAACACATTTATTTGACCGATATGGGTGAATAAATCGATAATTTGACATTATAAATTCATCTGTGTTAAGATTTGAATGATAATTACACACATGATGTCATTGTTTACAACCTGTGCAGTCACTTATACACACATTAATTTCAATTAAACACAAAAAAGGGGATTTCTATGAACTCACAACGGCTTGATAAAATCAAAAAGTATTTAAAGGTGAAAACGGCGGAGCTGATTGAAACGGATCAGCTGAATCAGAATGGTGTAGACGCCCTAAATTGTTCATTGGATCTGCAGCTGGACAGAGCGAATGTATCAAGAGATTTAAATACACTTTGGAAGAATGGTGATGCCATCAAGATTCAGGGAAAGCCGGTTTATTATTTAGATTATGCAATGCTTACTCAGCATTATCCGGATTGCTTTTTCCCATCTGTAGTCGGTAAGGATGAAAATTTTAATAATTATCTGTCACAGAAAGCAGCTGTCCAATCTGCAAATGATGATGAAGAAATATTAGATAGTCTTGATGAGATCATCGGGGCGACGGGTTCTTTAAGTGAAGCGGTATTAAATGCGAAGAGTGCGGTAAGTTATCCGCCTTATGGGATTCCATGTCTGATTCATGGCCCCAATGGAGTAGGTAAAACAAGCTTTTCTTATCATATGGTCAACTATGCCCGCAAGAAGCGCAATGATCCTAAAATGCCGGTGATGACGGTGTATTGCCAGAATTATCAAGATGATCCTTCTTTATTTATGCAGGCGTTGAATGGCTCTGAGAAAAAGGCTGGTTTAAAAGGGAATGACAGTATCTTTAAGCTTTGTGAAAATGGTGTTGTGATTCTTGAACAGATTCAGTTTTTACCCTTTTCATGTCAAAACGCGCTGGCTTCTATCATCAATGCCGCGTCCTTTCACAATATCCTGCAGTCAGCCGCCACACCGTTAACCACGATGATAATCGCTACAACTGATTGTGATGAACAGGATGAGCGGATCAGTCCGTTAAGCACATCCTTCCCAATTCATTTACAGATTAAAGATATTGAGTCACGGGGAATTTATGAGAAAATAGAATTGATTTTAGACTTGTTTCGTTTAGAGGCAAAACATATACATACCGATATTGCCGTGCATAAGGATATTATCGCGTTGCTGGCAGCAAAGAAATTTCCGCGTAACTTAAATCAGATGCGCAATGAAATTCAAATTTGCTGTTCAAAGGCTTATTTGGAAAACCCGGGCAATAAGTTTCGCAAGGTATATGTCACATATCAGGCATTATCGATTGATTTGTTATCACAGAGTGAAGCGAACAGTAAAGTAAACAGTATCGCAATCTCACTGCTGTCCTGCATCGAGTCCGATTATGCGCAGTTTAACGCTGATGGAACGAGCCAAAGCGCGGCGATTTTCAAAAACGCACCTAATAAATTTAATGAGCATCGTCTGAATCAATTTGTTAATGAATTGAATATTGATGTTGGGGAATTGGATAACATGGAGAATTATGTCAGGGAGAATATCAGCGTTCTGAAGGATTGTCCGCCGCCTCAGCTTGATGCGATTAAAAAGAGTATCAATCCTTATGTGTATCAATTAACGCTGGCTAAGCTCAGTCAAAGACCATTTTTTTCTAAATTAAAGAAGAATGTACAGCTGTTGTATGGGATTTTGCTGCATATATCTAATTATTTAAAACGCGCGCATGAGGAAACATCGTCAGCAGGCCAGCCGCAGTCAATTACATCACAGTTTTATCCAAATGAATATTTACTCGCGAAAGATATTTATCAGTCATTGGCACAGGTGTATAATTTTGAGGTTGTTGAGCGTGAGATTGATTTTCTTTGTTCATATTTAGTAATTGCTACACAATGGGCCGATCATGTTAATATCGCGATTTTATTAATCTGTCATGGTGACAGTGTGGCTTCACAGTATGTTGATTATATCAAAAGGACAATTGAGGGAAACTATATTCTGGACTGCATCGACTATAACGAAACAATGCAGCTTAATGACTGTCTTGAATTGGCAAGTATAAAGGCCAATCAAATAAATCAGGGGGCCGGAGTGCTGATCTTGACAGATATTGAGCCGCTGACTTCAATTGGCTCATATATTCAGAAGAACCTGCACATCCCTTGCCGGACAATTAGCAATGTGTCTTTGAATATGCTGATACATTTTGTGGAAGCATCAATGAGTGCCTATAATAATTTAGATACAGTAAGCAATGAAATAAAAATGCCGGAGCCTTCATCGAATCCAACCGGCAAGCATATTAATAATTTTATTGATCAGATTAAGGATAAGGTAATATCAAAGACAGTGGCGTTTATTGATGTGGATAAAGCCGTTTCTGTACTTGATATCTGTTTCAGAAAAACATTGCAGGATCTGCATATACCGTATACAGATGTATTAGCTGTTAAATATCTATGTCATTGCACGAATATGCTGGAACGGGTAATTCGTAATGAAACTTGGGGATTCCAGAAGATTAATACATTTTCTAATGAAAATTATAATTTGATGCATATTGTGGAGCATCGTTTGGAATATGCCGCGGATACGTTTGGTGTAAAGATACCTTCCAATGAGATTGCTTATGTGGTACAGATATTTTTGTTAGAGAAGTGATGGCTTTTTGGCTTATTATGCAGGCGGCTATGAATGGTTTTTTGATTTAAAAGTCAGATAAATTCTATAAATAAAAATCCAGTTGTGTCAGGCTTTTTTGACCTTTAACTGGATTTTTGTTTTAATAGCTAAAAGCTTATGATCTTCCTTAAACTATGGAGCATCAATGTAATTTCAGATGCTTTTTATTCTACGTTTAATCTTTTTTTCAATGCATCCTGCAATACTTGTGAGAAATTTACTCCTGCTTGTTCTGCTTGGCTATTTAACCAACTAGGAATAGAAAGCGTTTTTTTAACAGCACGATTATCATGCTTTTTGCGATATTCGTCTGTATCGGCAACTATATAATTTACAAATTGAGGTGCTGCTACAATTGGCAATGCAGTAGCTGCAGGAATCGATTCAGATTTAGATTCAGCATCCCATAACCACATTGCCGTGGCATCTTCAGCCATGAATATTGCATCAGCCAAATCTTTGCCGCAAGTTCTGCATCCAGGTAGATCAGGTATTTTTACATCGAATTCACCATTTTCAATAGGGGTAAAAATAGCTGGATATACATATTTCATTTTAAATCCTCCTTTAGTGATTAGGGTGACACGAAATTATTTCAATCCCGCATCTCTTAAAATTCCCGTTGTTGTGTATTCGTTAACTTATTTACCTCCTTTTGCCTCATATTTGTGAATATTCCAGATGAAATGAAAATAGTAATATGTCTAAATTATGATGGAGACTATTTCACAATATGAAAAAGTGTCTCGAAAAGTATACCTTTTGAGACACTGTGCTTCTCCTTCATTATAGGCACTTTTGCATCATTTGTAAAGGTGATATGTCCTTTTTATGTTCTTTTATGGATGTTTTTTGTACTTCTTTTGGCGTGGCATAAGGTATACCTTTTAAGACAAACTCAAAAAAACCTGGGGAGGTAATTAAAATGAAATCAAACAAAACAAGGTCAGCGATGACTGCTTTAGTCGTAGCTGCAATGCTCTGTTCAGCAGCTATGCCAATCAGAGCGGCTGAGGCTCAATGGGTCAATAACAATGGCACATGGTCTTATGTTAAGGAAGATGGCAGTATAGCCAAGGGTTGGATCAAAGATGGTGATTGCTGGTATGCTTTCGATGATAACGGTGCAATGCGTACCGGCTGGATCGCTTCTAATGAACATTGGTATTTCATGGGTGAATCCGGTGTCATGCAGGCAGATGCTTGGGTAGAGGATAACGGCGCCCGCTATTATATTAAAGGTACCGGTGTTATGGCAAAAGATTATGTCAAAGACGGTTATGAGTTGACTGAAGATGGCAAAGCCATTCCATTAGCTGAGTCAAAATCCGTAGTATTAACAGCTCCAGAAGCATTAGAAGGTGAAGTCATTGAAGGTAACCTGTATGTTGATGTGACAACCGCGAAAGCATTAGAGCTGAAAGGTGTAACTGTAAAAGGTAAATTGGTTGTTATTGGTGACAACAAGACAGCCGGTAAGTTAACAATCACTGATTCAAAGATTGAAGCAATCAGTACACAGACAAGAAATACAGAAGTCGTATTAAGCGGCGAAACAGAAGTTAAGACAATCGTATTGGAAGAAACAGCAGCGGTAACACCTGATAAGAGCTACAAGGGTGAAGTAGAGAAGATTGAAGTACAGTCAACAACAAAGGGTGAAATCGTGATTGAAGTCCCTGCACAGGAAGTAAGTACACGGACATATGCGAGTGTGGATATTCAGGCACCGGTGGAAAGCCTTGAAGTAAAGACGGATACACAAATCAAGGTAAATGCCGATGTTAAGAATGTTGTGGTAACCGAAAGTGCAAAAGATACAGCCATTGAAGTATCAAAAGGCAGTACGGTAGGCACATTAACAGCTGACGCACCAGTAAACATCGATGGAAAAGGTACAATTAACAAAGTTGAAGCGAATGTTGACGGCGTAGAAGCTGGCAAGGATACAGTGATTAAGAATGTAGACAAGGCAGAAGATGTTGAGCAAGCACCGGAAGTAAATAAACCTTCAACTGGCGGCTCAACAGGTGGTTCTGGCGGAGGATCAACAACGCCAACAAAGACAGAAATTGAAAAATTTAAAGAAGCATTTGAAACTGAATTAAAAGGTGATTTCAAAACTAATGCTGAAAATAATGGTGTGACTGTTACGTACAGCGGCACAACAATCAATGGCGACATTAAAACCGATACAAAACCAGTTTGGGCATTTGTGAAAGCTACTATTTTAGATTCAATTAAAACTGTTAGTAATAATTATACTGATATCCAATCTGTGACTATAAATGATAAAGATGAAAGTGAAAAGACAACCGGTGTAATGGCTATTGGTGATTTAAAAAGTCCATCAGTAGAAAATCTTGAAAATTGGGGTAACAGCTTATTTGGAAAAACAAGCTCTGAAGAATTGATTGCCTTAACATTGGCTGATGTTGAGGGTAAATCTTACACAGTTGAATTTACACTGAATAATAGTTCAAAAGTTACATACACAGTAAACCTAAGTAATCAAACAAAAATTGCAACAGCAAAAACAAATCTGCAAACAAAGGTTAAAACAGCTGTTAGCAATTTAAACGAGAATGGTTTAGCAGATGTATCTGTTTCAAATCAAACAATTTCCACAGTATTTAATAGTGCAGAAACAAAGATTTCTGATGTCCATGGAACTGGTCTTTTTGGTATCTTAACCACGCTAAAACAGGAAGGGGTACAAAAATATAAATTCAATGATACAGCATCTGGAACTGAAATCACTGAACCAACTCTTGAAGGATTACTTGGAATCTTAGCAAATTATCTAAGTCCAATTGATTCAAGTGATATAACAAATACAACTGTCAGCAACTTGGTTGATAAAGATGTAAGAGTTAAAGTTACTTACAAAGAAAATAATACTACTGTAGAAGTTGAGTATACCTTTGACTTTTCTGTTAAACCACAAACAGCTTCTGAAAACGCAACAATAGAAGGATAATAAATAATCACAAGCAGGAGTATTGACCTGTATCTGAATGATAGATACAGGTCTTTCTTAAAAGGAGATTAACTTATGAAAAATAAGAAAATAAAAGTAAGTGTACTGCTGTCAGCTTCATTGGTTATGAATTATCTGCCAGTGATTGCTGAAGAAAATTCTGGCTGGATCAATAACGACGGCACATGGTCTTATGTTAAGGAAGATGGCAGTATAGCCAAGGGTTGGATCAAAGATGGTGATTGCTGGTATGCTTTCGATGATAACGGTGCAATGCGTACCGGCTGGATCGCTTCTAATGAACATTGGTATTTCATGGGTGAATCCGGTGTCATGCAGGCAGATGCTTGGGTAGAGGATAACGGCGCCCGCTATTATATTAAAGGTACCGGTGTTATGGCGAAGGATTATGTCAAAGACGGTTATGAATTAACCGTAGACGGCAAAGCCATTCCATTAGCTGAATCAAAATCCGTAGTATTAACAGCTCCAGAAGCATTAGAAGGTGAAGTCATTGAAGGCAACCTGTATGTTGATGTGACAACAGCGAAAGCATTAGAGCTGAAAGGTGTAACTGTAAAAGGCAAATTAGTTGTTATTGGTGACAATAAGACAGCGGGTAAGTTAACGATTACTGATTCAAAGATTGAAGCAATCAGCACACAGACAAGAAATACAGAAGTCGTATTAAGCGGCGAAACAGAAGTTAAGACAATTGTATTGGAAGAAACAGCAGCGGTAACACCTGATAAGAGCTACAAGGGTGAAGTAGAGAAGATTGAAGTACAGTCAACAACAAAGGGTGAAATCGTGATTGAAGTCCCTGCACAGGAAGTAAGTACACGGACATATGCGAGTGTTGATATCCAAGCACCGGTAGAAAGCCTTGAAGTAAAGACAGATACACAAATCAAGGTAAATGCTGATGTGAAGAATGTCGTGGTAACAGAAAGTGCAAAAGATACAGCTATTGAAGTATCAAAAGGCAGTACAGTAGGCACATTAACAGCCAAAGCACCAATGAAGATTAAAGGTAATGGAACAATTAACAAGGTAGAAGCAAATGTTAATGGTGTAGAAGCTAGTAAAGATACGGTAATTGAAGATGTAGAAACCAATAAAGGTGTAACCGAAGCACCAGAAATTAATAAACCATCAACTGGTGGCTCAGTAGGTGGTTCTGGAGGAGGCGGTGGCAGCACACCAATTACTTATGACTTATCAATCAAAGAAGGCAATCAGACTTTAGCGGTTGCAGATACAGTTCAATTGCATGCTATTGTAAAACCTTCAACAGCAAATCAAAAAGTAACATGGCAAACATCAAATGATTCAGTTGCGACAATTGATGAAAATGGTCTAGTAACTGCACATGGCTTAGGTGACTGTACGATTACCGCATCAGATACTTATGGTAATAAAGCAGAAATTAATATTATTGTTGATACTGTTAAATTAACAGAACTAGACTCATATATTGATAATAATACAGTAGTAGTTGGTGCTGACTGACAGCCGCATAATACAAATAAAGCAAGTAATATTTTTAATTTCTTCATTTTGTCACATCCATTCTTGCATAATATTCTTCCAGACACCAATTGTTCTCCATCACAACCTTGGCGATTTCTTCACCGACATAACGCAGATGCCATGATTCATAACCAAAGCCGGTGTATTCAGTCTTATCCTCAGGATAACGAAGGATGAAGCCATAATCGGCCATATGCTCAAGCAGCCATGGATAATCAGCGCCCAGCTCTATTTCATTATAATTCATATCATTCATCGTCACATCGATCGCCAGTCCTGAATTATGTTCACTCTGTCCTGGTCTTGCATAATATAGATCGGCATATTCCTGACCTTGCTCATTCAGATAATAATGATAGAGGTTGTATTGATAGTCATAGGAACGATACGATGCAATCGCATTAATCTTGATACCAGCTTCAGCGGCCGCATCAACTAACTGCTGAAAATGCTCACCGGCTGTCTTTTCCACATATTGCGGATCATTAAATGAACATGAAAAATGAAAACCAATCGTACATGGACTTGGGGTTATCATCAATTCAGCTGGCTCATAGCCCTCTGGCAATTCATTATATTTATTAATCAGCATGCCGAAATCGCTCGCATCCTCAATGACATGGGTATTCGTAAAGAATGGCACATCTAAACCGATATTGATTCTTACTACAACATCTTCCAAGCTGTACTGTGGGTTATCAGCTGCATAATTCAAATAGCGGGCGGTATTTTCCGGCCGATAGAAATTCAAATCAAAAAGGGTTTTAATCTGATCCGCATCATAACCAGCGGTAACCAAAGTAGTCAGCGACGGCACCAGCTCAGCACGCAGCGGTATCTGACAATAAAGCTCTACATCATCCGCATTAAATGCACCGGCATCCATCATCAATCTGACCGACTCCTGATATTCACATTGATCTCTTACTTTATTCAATACTTCCTCATGCTTCCTCAGCTCTGCCATTTGATCTTCAGTAAAGCCTTCAATCGCTGGTTCACTCTTACATCCCACCAGTAACAGAAGCATACTTAATACAAGAAGTTTTTTCATTTTATCACCTATTAAACAGTATACCACAAAGGCATCTAAATATCGCACGAGAATGCTGGAATGTGATTGTTTAAAGAAAGCTTGCGGCTCGGCCTAAGAAATAGAATAAGCGTATTCTCCTATGGATTCAGCCATGTAAAATACGCTTTCTTATTTAGAGTGTTAGAAAATCGGTAATAGAAATAAACAGAGCATCGCAATCAAGAAATTAATTGCCGCTATCCAAAGAGCCACATTCTCATCATCACTCTGCATGACATAGAATATATTTAACAATAATGCTAAAATAATAGGTTCTGAATTTGGCTCGTAAATATGTTGTATGAGGAAGATACAAAAAAAGACAGCCGATTTCTCAGCCATCTTTCACATGTTAATTAGTCAACTAATTTAATAATTGCCATCGGAGCACCATCACCGCGGCGATTTCTAGTCTTAATTACGCTAGTGTAACCACCTTTACGGTCTTGGTATTTAGGTCCGATTTCATTAAACAGTTTTTGAACTGCAGTCTGTCCAGTTTTTTCATCAACAGCATTGCGAACAAAGCTGGCAGCCTGACGGCGAGCATGAAGATCTCCGCGCTTTGCCAAAGTGATCAGTTCATCAACAACAGAACGTAAGTCTTTTGCCTTCATTTCAGTCGTTTCAACGCTTCCGTACAAAATTACAGATGTAGCTAAGTTACGAAGCATTGCTTTACGGTGATCAGCAGTACGTCCAAATCTACGATTCCACATGTTTATGTCCTCCCTTTACACCTATTCAAATGATTTGAAGCTTAAGCCCAAATCATAAATTTTATCTTTAACTTCCTTAAGTGATTTCTTACCTAAGTTTCTTACTCTCATCATTTCATCTTCTGTTTTTTGTGTCAGTTCTTCAACAGTTTGAATACCTGCACGTTTTAAACAGTTGTATGAACGAACAGAAAGATCAAGATCTTCAATCATCATCACAAGACCCTTATTGACAACTTCGCCCTGAGCTTCTTTCATGATTGATTCCATATCATTAACAGCATCATGAACGTTTGTTAACAGTTCAAGATGGTCAATCAGAATTTTTGATCCTAATGCAACTGATTCCTGAGGAGTAATTGATCCGTTAGTCCAAATTTCAAAAATGATCTTATCATATTTTGCATTTTGACCAACACGAGTTGGTTCAACCTGATAGGAAACTCTTTCGATTGGTGTGTAAATAGAGTCAGTATAGATAGTACCCAACGGCTGGTTTGGTGTCTGATACATTTGCTTATTAGTATCAGCACTTACATAACCGCGTCCAATACGTGCCTGAAGTTCCATTTCGAGTACACCGTCTTCTTCTAATGTACAGATGTATAAATCCTTATTCAGAACCTTTACACCCTCCGGACAGATAATATCGCCGCCCGTTACAGGACCAGGTCCCTTTTTAGAGATACGCAGTGTATACACTTCATCGGTGTCGATCTCCATAATCAGTGTTTTAATATTTAAAATAATTGCTGTAACATCTTCCATGATTCCCGGAATTGATGTGAATTCATGGTAGATGCCGTCAACTTTAATTGAGAATACAGCAGCTCCCGGTAATGAGGAGAGCAAAACACGTCTTAATGCGTTACCGATTGTTTGGCCGAACCCTCTTTCAAGCGGTTCAATCACAAATTTTCCGTAACTTTCTGACTCAACATACTCTTTTACTTCAAAATGTGCACGTTCGAATTTTTGCATAGCTTACCTCCTCAGTTTAGGTTTAAATTAACCACGTGGTCGTTTTGGTGGACGACATCCATTGTGTGGAATTGGAGTTACATCATTGATCAATGTAATTTCTAATCCTGCTACTTGTAATGCTCTTACTGCAGCTTCACGGCCAGGGCCTGGACCCTTTACGTTAACAGCAACAGTTTTCATACCATTATCAATTGCAGCTTTACCAGCAGCTTCACCAGCTAACTGAGCAGCAAATGGTGTAGATTTACGAGAACCTTTGAATCCTAATGCACCGGCGCTAGACCATGCAATCGCATTTCCGTTTTCGTCAGTGATTGTAACAATAGTGTTATTGAATGTAGAGTGGATGTGTGCAACACCACGAGCAATATTCTTTCTAACACGACGTTTACGAGCACCAGCGGCAGCTTTTTTTACTTTTGCCATACTATTTCCTCCCTACGTCCTATTTCTTCTTGTTCGCTACTGTACGAACCGGACCTTTGCGTGTACGCGCATTTGTTTTAGTGCGTTGTCCACGAACTGGTAAACCTTTACGATGACGGATACCACGATAGCATCCGATTTCCATTAAACGCTTGATGTTTAATGAAACTTCACGGCGTAAGTCACCTTCGACTTTAATACCGTCTACTTTACTACGAATCGCGTTTTCTTGTTCTTCAGTTAAATCCTTAACACGAACATCTTCGCTGATTCCGCAGTCTGCAAGAATCTTTCTAGCCGTTGTCGGGCCGATTCCATATACATATGTTAATGAAACTACAACACGCTTATCGCGTGGAATATCAACACCTGCAATACGAGCCATATTTGTTTACACCTCCATTTTACCCTTGTCTTTGTTTGTGTTTAGGGTTCTCACAAATTACCATCACGCGACCTTTGCGCTTGATGATGCGGCACTTATCGCATATTGGTTTGACAGATGGTCTTACTTTCATGCGTTTCCCTCCTTGTTCACGACTACTTATGTCGGAATGTTATACGCCCACGTGTTAAATCATAAGGTGAAATCTCAACAGTTACACGATCCCCCGGTAAAATGCGAATGTAGTGCATACGGATTTTACCAGAAACGTGAGCCAGAATTTCGTGCCCGTTCGCTAATTTCACTTTAAACATTGCGTTTGGAAGCGTGTCTTCGACTACGCCATCAATCTCAATTACATCTTGCTTACCCATTATTAATTTGTTCCTCCTTTTCTGAAGTTGTTGTTAGAATTTCATACCCATCTTTCAGAATCACAACTGTATGCTCATAGTGAGCTGCCAGTGAACCGTCCTTAGTCAGAACAGTACCATCAGGAAGCACCTTGGTCTGCGGCCTTCCTGCATGAACCATCGGTTCAACTGCAATTGTCATACCTTCTTTTAATAAAATACCGTGACCTGATGGGCCAAAATTGGGAACAATCGGATCTTCATGAACCTCAGTTCCGATCCCATGGCCTGCATAATCCTGCGGAATTGAATAACCGTGTTGATAAACATATTCTCCAATTGCGTGGCTTATATCAGTCAGATGATTCCCAGCTTTCGCATATTTTAGACCTTCAAACAATGATGCTTTTGTCACATCCATTAATTTCTGTGCTTCATCATCAATGCTGCCGACCGCATATGTCCAAGCCGAATCGCCATGATAACCATGATAACAGGCACCAATATCAACCGAAATAATATCGCCCTCTTTTAGTATTGTATCGTCCGGGATACCATGAACTAAAGTCGAGTTAACCGAAATACAGGTTGCTGCTGGAAAATCGTACAGTCCCTTGAATGAAGGGGCAGCACCATGCTTTAAGATGACCTCTTCACAAACCGCATTGACTTCTTTCGTCGTCACACCCGGTTTAATGAAAGAGGCAGCCGCAGCATGTGCCAAACCGACAATTCTTCCCGCCTCACGCATATATTCGATTTCTCTTGGTGATTTGGTCGTAATCATTTAGTCCTCCAAAGCTTTTTGCGTATCTTTCCATACGTCTTCGATGGCCTGATTAGCATTTACGCTGCGCAGCAGTCCCTGATTGCCATAATACAGCATAACCGGTTCTGTCTGACGGCGGTATTCATCTAATCGTACAGTTAAGCTTTCAACTGTGTCATCTTTGCGCTGAATCAATTCGCTTCCACATACATCACAGATTCCCTCCACTTTCGGCGGGTGTGATTTTACGTGATAGATCGCTCCGCATTTCTTACAAATACGGCGCCCTGTAACTCTGCCGGCAAGTTCTTCAAAAGCGATACTCAGCGAGATTACTCTGCCGATCGCCAGTGATGTTCCCTTCGTCATTTCGTCAAAGGCCTTTGCCTGATCAATGGTGCGCGGATATCCGTCAAGCAGATAACCATTGCCAAGATCAGTTTTCTCAAGGTAGCTCTTTACCATTTGATTAGTTACATCATCCGGTACAAGCAGTCCCTGATCGATATAGCTTTTTGCCAATATCCCTAATTCAGTCTGATTCGCCATTTCATTTCTGAAGATATCTCCAGTTGAAATATGCTGAACATTGTATTTCTTCAGGATTTTTTCAGACATCGTACCCTTACCGGCACCAGGTCCTCCCATAATCAATAAATTCATGTTCCTTCACCTTCTATCGAGCAATAAATCCACGGTATGTTTTCTGTGTAGCCTGACTGGTCAATGACTTCACCGTTTCAAGAGCAACACCGACTACGATGATGATACCCGTTCCGCCTAAACCAACATTTGTATTTGCGAACGCCGGATTAACTAATGGGATCACATATGGCAGCACAGCGATAAATGCCAATGAAATTGAACCAAGTACAGTTATGCGGTTTAAAACCTTGCTGACATAATTCTTTGTTTCAGCACCAGGTCTTACACCTGGAATATATGTACCTGATTTACCGAGATTCTCGGAAATCTTTTCAGGATCAACCTGAAGATTCGTGTAGAAGAAAGTAAATAAGAGTATCAAGACTACATAGATGGCTAAACCTGTCCATGTCTGGAAGCTCAGCACCTTCTGCATCGCACGCGTGAAATCATTTTGTGTGATAAAGGTAGCAATCGTTACCGGTGCAATCATTACTGAAGAAGCAAAGATTACTGGGATAACGCTGGCTGAGTTGATCTTTAATGGCAGATAAGTCAATTCATTGGTTTTACCCTTGATTACTGTACTTGAAGTATATTGGATAGGAATTCTTCTAGTTGCTTCAGTCATTAAAACAACAAGAACGATAATTACCAAATACACAACAATATACAGCAAGAAACTCAGCATGCCGTTGGCACCTGCCGTTTCAGCCGTTACTAAAGTATCATAGGTCGATTTAAACTGACCAGGCAGATTAGCAACGATACCGGCAAAGATGATCATTGATACACCATTACCAATACCCTTAGCTGAAATCTGGTCACCGATCCAAAGCAGGAACATTGTTCCGGCAGTTAAAACGATAGCAACGAAGATATAAGATGCAAAGCTGTTATTCAGCAGCAGATGATAAGTTTTATCAAATGCATACGTCATTGTGGCTGCCTGGAAGAAACACAGTACGACACCGAGGTATCTTGTGTAACGGTCAATGACCTTACGTCCAGTCTGTCCCTGCTTTGACAATTCAGTCAAAGCCGGAATTACATCCATTGACAGCAATTGGATGATGATTGAACCTGTAATATAAGGTCCTACACCCATTGCAAAGATTGAGAATTGCTGAAAGTGTCCGCCACCCAGCAAGTTCATCATCGCCAACAGTGAATTACTGTCCGTACCAGCCAGCAGCGCCCCTGTATCAACATTAGGAACCGGAATGTTTGCTCCGAAACGGAAGATAAACAACATGGCACATGTAAACAGGATTCTCTTACGAATATCCTTGTTTTTGAACATGTTGACTGCTGTGGCAAACATCTTAGATTACCTCAACTTTTCCGCCTGCTTGTTCAATGGTAGATACAGCTGACCCAGAAAATTTATTAGCCTTTACAGTTAATTTTTTCTCTAATTCGCCTTGTCCCAAGATTTTAATTCCATCCAGTTCTTTTCTTACAAGACCTGTTTCAATCAATAATTCAGGAGTTACAACTGTATCGTTTTCGAAAACGTTTAAGCTCTCAACATTAACGATTGCAAATACTTTACGATTGAAGTTTGTAAATCCACGTTTTGGTAAACGTCTCATGATTGGTGTCTGTCCACCTTCAAAACCTAAACGAACACCACCGCCGCTGCGAGCGTTTTGTCCCTTTTGACCTTTACCAGATGTTTTACCATGTCCAGAACCATGTCCGCGTCCGATTCTCTTTCTTTCGCGTCTAGCTCCTTCTGTATAACTCATTTCATGTAATTTCATGTGTTGTCCTCCCTCTAACGAATTTCCTGAGGCTTTTTATCACGAAGACGAGCAGTTTCTTCGATTGTCTTCAGATTCTGAAGAGCGTTGATCGTTGCACTTACCATGTTAACTGGTGTGCGTGACCCCAAGCACTTAGACAGGATATCGCTGAATCCAGCCAATTCCAGTACATCACGTACAGCGCCGCCAGCGATAACTCCAGTACCTTCTGAAGCCGGGCGGAGCAGGATTTCACCGGCACCGAATTTACCAACGATTTCATGTGGAATAGTTGTTCCGTTTACGATAGCAACATTGAAGACATTCTTCTTAGCATCTTCAATGGCTTTTTTGATAGCATCAGGTACTTCATTAGCTTTACCTGTACCGAAACCTACACGTCCCTTTTTATCACCGATCACGACAAGAGCAGCAAAGCGGAAACGGCGTCCACCTTTAACAACCTTGGTAACACGATTGATCGTAACGACGCGTTCTTCAAATTCTTTTTCGCGTTCGCGGTCTCTTCTTGGTTTGCGTTCCATTTTTCGCATGACCTCCTTAAAATTTCAGTCCGGCTTCACGGGCTGCTTCAGCCACTGCCTTGACACGTCCGTGGTAAATATATCCGCCACGGTCAAATACTACATTTTCAATACCGGCAGCCAATGCGCGCTTTGCAACTTCTGTACCAACAGCCGCTGCAGCAGCAACATTACCGCCATTTTCTAACTTCAATTCAACACTGCTGGCAGCAACTAAAGTTTTGCCTGCAACATCATCAATAATCTGCACATGGATATGTGCGTTTGAACGGAATACGTTTAAGCGAGGGCATTCAGCAGTACCATTGACTTTGGTACGAACACGTGCATGACGACGTAAACGTTCATCGTTTCTTGAAACTTTCTTAAGCATGTTACGATTGCTCCTTTCTCGCTATTTCTTACCTGCTGTCTTACCTTCCTTACGACGAACATATTCACCCTTATAGCGAATACCTTTGCCCTTGTATGTCCTGCCATTCCCGGTAATTGCTGTCGCGGGCTGCGTTCTGCTTTTCTTTCTTCCTTGTGGGGAAGTTAGAGCCGCCCGCAATCAGGATAGAGGGAACACGCGCGTCAATCTCATAGCCTTTATTCATGTTCGCCGCCAGTTTCCGGGCATAGGTGTCAAGCAGGCTGTCGATTTTCTCATGGTACATCGGGTCTACCCGCTGTTTCTGCCTTTCTGCAAGTTGTACGGCTTCATCTACATAGTGCCTGTATTCAGCCGTCGCGCTGCCTTGCTTATAATCGGAAAAACTGTTCATATCCTTTGCACGTTTGGCGGCAGCTTCATTGATAGTATAATAAGGGGCGGCGGGTGCAGCCTGTTCCGGCTGTGCTTCTTTTTCCTGTACCGGGGCTGTTTCTTCGGGAAGCTCCGGCGCGGCTGCTTTTGTTTCGGGCTGTTTGGCGGCTTCCTGTGCGGGCTGTGCCTGTTCGGTGGTCTGTTCCTTATCCTGTGCCTTTTGGATTTCTGCAAAATGTCCGTCTATGGTATCAATCAGATTTGCGGCGGTGCTGCGGATTGTTTCAAGAGAGCCTTTCAGTTCTGCAAGTTCTTTTCCGCTGCTCCACCCGGCGATATACCCAAAAGAATAGTCCGACGTATCAAGCCCGTAATGTTGGCAGACCGCATAGGCGACGCTTTCCGCCTGTACCTCGCGGGTGCGGCGGTCGGGGCGTTCCGGCATGGCAAGGGCGGTATCATGCAGCGTGGCGTGGGCGATTTCATGGATTGCGGTCTTGATATTCTGCAATTCGTCCATGCCCTCGTTGATGAAGATACGCTTTTCCTCATAATTGCAGCGTCCTTTTACGCCGCCGCTTAGTGCTTCAAATCCCATAGCAAACGGGGAAGTCTTTTCAAGGGCAGCGAAAAAATCCTTGTATTGTTCCACGTTGCCCGTAAGCTCATAGGTAAGGGCAGGAAGTTCTTTTCCCTCGGTCTGTGAAATATCAAAGACAGATACTACACGAAAAGCGGGTATCTTGATTTCTTTTTCTTCGGTAACAGGTTTTCCGTCCTTATCGAAAACAGGCTTTTGGGTGTCCGGGTCGATTTTTTCCACCTGCTTCTTGACGGTAAACGGGGACGGTGCAAGTATCTTGATAGCTTTTTCTCCGGGCTTTACATGGCGGTCAAATTCCTTTTCCCATTGTTTATAGCCTTTCACAAGATTGCCGCCCTGCATGGCGATAAGGATTGTATTGTTAAGGCTGTAATCATGGAATTTTGACATGGTACGCAGATAATCGGCGTAACGGTCGCTTTCATACAGTCCTAAAATTCCCTGTTCCAGTCGGTCGGTAATCTCTTTCATTTTATCGGCGGGCTTTTCAGAAGATAGGATAATCGGGAGAACCGGGGGCTGCTCTGTGGCGGCGGTTTGTATGGCTGCGGAAGCGTCAAGGTCTGCCTGTTCCTTTTCCTGTACTGGCGGCTGCGGCGTTACCCGGTATTCCTCCGGCACGTCGCGCCCGTCGTACCACTGTGTAAAGGTGTTGCGGTTATTGTAGATATAGCCCTGCTCGGTAAAGCTGCCCCCGTCATTGATAGCAGCGTCCCGCCCGTATTCCTCATACATGAAATATTTTTTTGCTTCTTCGGGCAGCTCCAACTCGTCCAGTTCTTCAATCAGATAATGCCCGTAATCTTCCTCACTCTGTACGGACGGGTAAAGCCAGTAACAATCAAGGTTTTGTGCAAGGTTGATAATATCCTGCAAGTCCCTTGTATGGTCGCCGTATTCCATAGCTGCAACAAATTTTTCCCGGTCGTCGTCAAACTGCATTTTCAAAAGTTCGCTCAAATAGTTCAGTTCGTCAAGGCTTTCAAGCTCGGTCAATTTTCCTGCCAGTCCTGCAATAGAGGACTGGTATTCTGTGATATGCAGCTCCCCGTAGTTTTTGCCGTCTATCCCGATACGGTCAAAGACTTCTTTCAAATGCTCGGCAGTCGTGGGGAATGATACCCATTCGCCCGCAGGTCTGCCCTCGGTGTACTTTCCAAGATTAGAAAGATACCCGCTTAAAATCGTTTCTACCATGCGTTCGCTCCTTTCGTTTTCAATCATACGGTGCATAAGTTCGTAGTCCTCCATGCTCATGCTCCCGTCAAAAATATAGGGGTCGGGTTCTTCGCCGTCCCGGTAGGCTTTTTCAGAGAAAGGAAGCCCCGCAGCGTGGGCGGCGGCTCTTGCTTCCTCGATAAGCTCCGGCGGCAGCCTGTCGTCGTGGGCTTCGATAAATTCCCCGATATTGCTATATCCGTTTTCGTAGTGGCGGCGCACCCCGGCGGTCAGCTCGTCAAGGTTCATATCCTCGCCAAGATAGCCGGAATAATAGCCGTTTACCACAACGGCGGCAGGGTCAGCCTGTTTGATTTCTTCCATGCGGCTTCTGTCCTCCGGGTAAATGTAGTCGCTCATTTCAAGGTGGAAATATTCGGCGTTCCAAGAACGTCCCGTTTTCCAAAACGCCACCCAAGCGATACCGTCCCTTAATTCTTCTTGATAGTCCTTTACGGTGTCCCGTAAACTTGCCATGTGTAACCTCCTTTCTTCGGTTTCAGAGGGTAAAACCCTCCATAAAACAGAGGGTTTGGGAAACTTCCCAACAAGCAAAAATCCCCGCCGTTCTCGGTAGAGAAAGCAGGGATTTTACGGAAAAGGGTACTCTTTTCCTATGCTTGCTATTCAGTTATTTCTTCTTCGACAGTTCAATGCGGTAGTTGACATATTTCCCGCCTGTATCAGCCAATACGATAGTTCCGTCGTAGGTTTTGCCCGTCTTTGGGGAATAGAGCTTTTTCACATTTACTTTGCCGGATTGTAAGAGTGCAGCGGCAATTTTGGGGGTAAAGGTTACTTTTCGTTCTTCAAAGAAACGGTCATTTTTCCACATGGTAAAGCTACATTCCTTATTGCTGCAATAGTAGTTTTTCTTTCCCTCATAGACAGGAGAACCGCAGCGGGGGCAGCTTCCCAACGCTTCCCGTTCCGGCTTGAACATCTGCGCTTTATCATCAGAAAGAAACGGATAGGTCTTTACCAGTTCCCGCGCCATATCCTCGATACCCTCCATAAATGCGGCGGGGTCTGCCTTGCCTTTGGCAATCTGCGTCAGATTGTTTTCCCATTCTGCGGTAAGCTGCGGGCTTGTCAAGGTGTCCGGCAGGACACACACAAGATTGATACCGTCCTTTGTGGGAAGTAGCTGCTTGCCTTTTCGCTCCACAAAGCCGCCCTTTACCAGTTTTTCAATGACGGCGGCGCGGGTGGCGGGAGTTCCAAGCCCTTTGCGTTCTGCGTCCGGGTCGGTGTCCTCACTTCCGGCGCGCTCCATAGCAGAGAGCAGCGACGCTTCGTTGTGAGGTTTTGGCGGTGTTGTGTCATGCTCCGTTACCTTTGCCGTCGGATTTTCAAAGGTCTGTCCCTCGGTAAATGGCGGCAGGGTCTTTTCTGTGTCACTGTCTGCGTCGTCCGTTTCGGGCTTGTTCTTTAAGGCTGCCCTGTATCTTCGGTCAATCTCTTTCCACCCGTCGGACAGCACCGTTTTTCCCCTTGCGATAAAAGACTGTCCGGCACATTCAAAAACTGCTGTAACCGCTTCAAAGGTATGCGGTGCAGCGGTCGCCATGAGCAGACGCGCCCCGGCAAGGGTAAGGATATTCCTTTCGCTTTCCGGCAGCGTGGCAAGGTCGGTCTTTGCAAGCTCCATAGTCGGGATAATGGCATGGTGGTCTGATACCTTTTTACTGTTCAGCACCTTTCCAAGCTCCGGCGTGAAGTCTTTTCCCGCCATAAAAGAAAATTTCCCACAAAGCAGCTTGATAATGCCCGCCGCTGTGTCGCTCATGTCGTCGGTCAGAAATGCGCTGTCTGTTCTCGGATAAGTAAGAAGTCTTTTTTCATACAGAGATTGTGCAAGGTCAAGGGTCTGCTTTGCGGTATAACCGAACAGGCGGTTTGCTTCCCTCTGTAAAGAAGTAAGGTCAAAGAGCTTCGGCGGGGCTGCGGTCTTTTTCTCTTTCACAAGGGAAGCACAGACTGCTTTTGACACTTCGCAAGCAGCTTTCAGCTTGTCAGCTTCGGAACGGTCAGATAGTTTTTCGCTTGCAGCTTCCGCGCCGGATAAGACAAGGCGCACATGGTAGTATTTTTCTTTCTTAAATGTGGTAATCGCTGCGTCCCGGTCAACAAGCATTTTTAAGGTCGGGGTCTGTACGCGTCCCACGTTCAAGGTATGATTGTAAAGGACAGAGAAAAGGCGGGTGGCATTGATACCGATTAACCAGTCAGCCTTTGCCCTGCACAATGCGGAAGCAAAGAGCGCGTCGTATTCCTCGCCGTTCTTCAGACGGGAAAAGCCCTCTTTGATTGCGCTGTCCTCCATAGAAGAAATCCAAAGGCGGCGCATAGGTTTCTTGCAGCCCGCCATTTCATAGACAAAGCGGAAAATGAGTTCGCCCTCGCGCCCCGCGTCGCAGGCATTGACGACTTCGGAAACGTCTGCCCGGTGCATAAGCTCTTTTAGGGTTTTGAATTGCTTTTCCTTGTCAGAAGCAACGGTGTACTTCCATTCCTGCGGCAAAATCGGTAAGCTGTCATAGCTCCACTTTTTATATTGTTCCCCGTAGGTGGCAGCTTCCGCAAGCCCTACCAAATGTCCCACGCACCAAGAAACGATATAGCCGCTTCCTGTGAGAAATCCGTCTTTCTTTTCCTTTGCCCCCAGTACGGCAGCGATTGTCTGTGCCACACTGGGCTTTTCTGCGATAACTAAAATCAAATATAAGTTCCTCCTTTCAGCGTTCCGGCTCGGTTTTCTTTTTCTCCTGTACCTGTTTCAGACAGTACCCCACACAAGGGGACTGTCCCTTGTAAGGGCAGGAAGCACAAGCAGGGGGATAAGGAACAGGCGGCGCATTATCACGCCGCCCGTTCGGTTTCTGTATCATCATCTTTTCAAAGGGATTGTTGGTAAACAGGGTCATAGGGTTTCTTCCTCCGTTTCTTCATCTTCGGGAGTTTCCCCGGTATCTGCTTCCGGCTCGTCCTCGTCGTAGTCCTCAAATTCAAAATCTTCAAGGTCGGTATCGCCCTTTACATTCTGCTTCGGCTTTAGAAACTTAAAGTAGTAGAACGCTGCGCCGCCACCAAGCAGGGCAAAGAGGACTAAGGCAAGCACCACACCGGGATTGCCGCCTTTTTCTTTCAGTTCTTCCGGCTGCTCCGTTGGTGTTGGGGTAGGTTCTTTGCCTGTGCAGCCTGTCATACTGGTAACACATACCGGGCAGGACGTGTTTACCTTTCCGACTTCGCATTTTTCCGTACAGTTACAGATTTCCGGCTTTTTGGCAGCTTCGCCGTTTTCGGTCAGTGCCATAAGGTCGGCTTCGTCCACTTGATTTAGGAAATGTACGGTCTGTTCGCCCTCGGCGGCGCGGTCAATGAGGATATAGAAATAGTTGCCGCCTTTGGTGGTAACAGTGATAAGTTGCTTATTGCCGCCGTAATCGTCAACCAGTGTAGCGTTTCCCTTTGGGGTAAGGGGCGGCGTTTCCTCTTTTTCCTCCACAACTACATTACTGTCGTTGGTCGCGTCCCCGGCGGGCGGCTCTGTGGCTGCGCCCTGTGCATAGGCAGGGACAGAAAAACCGCCCATAAGGATAAGGGCGGCACAAAGGGCAGTCATGGTCTTTTTCAGTTTATTCTTCATCTGCATTTTCCTCCTGTTCGTTTTCTTCTGCGGGTGCGGCAGTCATGCCGGGAATACCGCCGCCGGACAGCATAGCGTTCAGTTCCTGCGGGGTCAGACGCATAGCTCGTACAAGCTGCACGATTTCAAGGTTTTCCGCTTCGGTTTTCTGCGCTTCCAGTCCTTTTAACTTGTTCTGATACTCTGTGATTTTCTCGCGGGTCTTTGCGATTTCCTTATTGATACGGTCGATTTTATTGTTTGCCATAGGTCATTTCTCCTTTCTTTTTTTGGGCTGCTTTACCAGTTCATCAGCCCGTAGCCTTTGATACATTGATAGTTAAGGTCATAGCTCTTTATCTTGCAAGCGTCGCCGGAATTGCCCTCAACGGTATAGACGCGGCTGCCGTCCCTGCCAAGCACAAGCCCCACATGGTCGGCAACACCGTCTAAATCCCAATCGAAAAAGATTGCGTCGCCCGGTGCGATATTCTCATAGCCGCGTGCGCCCCATTGTCCCCTTGACTGAAACCAAGGGACACCCTGCCATTCGCAGCCCGCAAATCGGGGTTCGCTTTTTCCGGCTTGATTGTAGCACCATGATACAAAACAGGCGCACCATTCCACGCGGCTGTTAAAGCCGTACCAAGACCAGTAAGGGTAGCCGCCCACGTTTCCGACTTGCTGTTTTGCAAGTTCCATAAGCTCTTGATTTCCGGGGCGCGTACCGTTTACAAACTCCACGCCGCTTAAATCCTCAGACGGGCTTCCGTCGGGAGAACCGCCGCCAAAAATCAGCGGTTTGTTGCCGCTTGTTTCCAAGTACACATGAAACATTTCAAGCTGCTGTGGCGTAAGAAGTTCCTCCGCAAGCTCGGAAATCAGCTTATTTGTCAGTTTCACATTCAAGATGTAATACTCATAAGGGACTTCCTCGGTGGTGGTTTCCCCGGTTTCCGGGTCGGTACTTGTTTCGGTGCGGTAGCGTATTTCCACTTCCTCGGTCAGCGTCAAGGTGTACTGCATGGAAAAGATACGTTCAAGCTCTGCCTGTGCGCTCTGCGGGGTGTAGCTCTGCAAGAGGGCGGTCAAATAAGACGCAAGTTCGTGGGGGTTATGCCCGATACTGTCAAGGTCGTAGCGGTATTCATCATAGCCGGGGTGGGTGCTTTCGATATTGTCAATCTCACTTTGCAGCCCGTTTTCCAATGCGGCATAGTTGTTTTCAACTGCCACAAGGTCGCTGTCCTCGGATGTGTAGGAAGTGCCAAGCACCCCGTTTGTCAAGCCCGAAAACATAGCCCCGCAAGAGGACAGCCCTGCGGAAATCATAATAAAGAGAAGCAGCGCGGCAACTGCAATCAAAATGCCCGCCGGGTGTCTTGCCGCAAATGCGGCGGCTTTCCTCGTTTCCTCGGCGGTTTTCTTCGCCGTCTTTCTTGTGGCTTCCGCTGCGGCTTTTGCCCCTCCTTTCTTTGCCGCCTTTGCATACTGGCGTTTTATCTGCTGTTTCTGCATGAAACGGGAAAGCGGGTTAGAAGTAAGCTGCGGGTTGTCGTGCAGGGTTTTGTGATACTGGAAGTTGACGTTTGCCTTAAATGCTGCCTTTTCTGCCTTTGCCGCTTCCCGGTAAGGTTTCAGCTTATGGCTGCGGTAGCCCTGTTTTAACTTCCGCGCCCCGTATTTCGCGCCGCGCTCGGCAAGTTCCTCCGATTTATGCGCCCCCTCAACGCCGGAATTGTCCTTTTCAACGGAATGTATCTTGTTGTGGACGAAAATCCCTGCTTCCTGTGCGGGGCGGGACAGCGGGTTTCCTTTTTTGCCGCCGGGTATCGGTTTTTCCTGTTCTTCAAAGTGAAGTCGGGTCTTTGCCTTTCCTGCGGCTTCGTCAAAGGTGCGCTCCTTAACCAGTTTCTTTTGCTTCGGGATAGCTGCCTTTGCTGCGTCCAGTCGGTCAGCGGCTTTGTTTGATTTCTCAATATAGCATTCCAGTTCCGGGACGGCAAGTTCTTCCTCGGTAAACTGCAAGCGGGAAGATGTTGTTTGTACGGTAACTTCCTCCTGTGCTTTATGTACCGCTTTTTTACTGGCTCTGCGGGTCTGTGCTGCTTCGATATGCTCCATAACGCGCTCTGCTGTGGCGGTGTCCCTTGCGGGGGAAGCTCCCGGTGCGTGGGGTAACGGGGAAGTTTGGGACGCTACACCTTGAAGCTGCGTCCCGTCCTGCGCCGCTTGCTGCTCCGGGGACTTTTGAAAATCCGCGTCCTGTTCCCGTTTACTGATACGCTCGGCGGTCTGCTGTGTTTCGTTTACCTCAATAAGCCCGTCGCGGGTCATTTTCTGTGTGATTTTATCGCGGGATTTATATTGCTTCATGGTCTGCACCTCACTTTCCGCTTTCGGAAACTTCCTCCGGCTTCGTTGTCATTACCCTGTAAAGCTCGGTATCTTTCGGGAAGCGGTCTACAAAAGGCAGCACCACATTTCCATAGAAGATAAGCCCCTCGCCCGCTTCGGTGTGGGTAACATACTTCATCTGCTGCGGGGAAATATTAAGCTGCTTTGCAAGGATAGTACGGTCGCCCTGCGCTTGATTGAGCATGAGGACAAAATCGCTGTTCTCAAAGATATTTTCCACCTCGCGGCTTGCCAAAAGGTCTTTGACGTTCTGCGTAATGGCTGTTGGGATACCGCCCCATTTACGGAAACGCTTCCAAATCTCCACGCTGTAAGCGGCGGTCTGTTCCTCTTTTAAGAGCAAGTGAAATTCGTCCATATAGTAGCGGGTCGCCTTTTTCTCTGCCCGGTTTATCGTTACCCTGTTCCATGTCTGGTCTTGCACAATGAGCATACCTAACTTTTTAAGCTGCTTTCCAAGCTGCTTTATATCAAAGCAGACAAGGCGGTTAGAAAGTTCCACGTTGGTTCTGTGGTTGAATACGTTAAGGCTGCCGGAAACATACAGCTCCAATGCCGCCGCGATACGGGCAGCTTCCGGCTCCGGCTGTCTTAACAGCTCGTCGTAAAGGTCGCCCAAGATAGGCATTTTTGCCGGGTCGGGGTCTGCAAGGAACGGGCGGTACACATTTCTTACAGCCCTGTCAATGACGGTCTTATCGACAGGCTGCAAACCCTCCTTGCCTCCGATAACAAGCTCGCAAAGGGAAAGGATAAAATCACTTTTCAGCGCAAGGGGGTTGTCGTCCTCGCTGTAATTAAGGTTTATGTCCATAGGGTTTACATACTGGGGCTTGCCGTCAATGCCCCTGCCCGTAGGGGAAAGACGTATCACTTGCCCATTAAGACGCTGCACAAGGGAAAAATACTCGGCTTCCGGGTCGCAGATGATAATGTCGTCGTCGGTAATGAGGAAAGCATTTGTCATTTCCCTTTTTGCCGCAAAAGATTTTCCGCTTCCCGGCGTTCCCAATATAAGCCCGTTGGGATTTTTGAGCTGCTTTCTGTCGCAGAGTATCATGTTGTTAGAAAGGGCGTTCAAGCCATAGTACAGGGCTTGCCCCGTCTGAAAAAGCTCCTGCGTGATAAAGGGAATGAAAATAGCGGTGCTTGATGTGGTAAGCCCCCGTTGTATCGGGATAAGGTTTTCCCCAATCGGCACACTGGATAAAAGCCCTGCTTCCTGCTGATAGTCAAGGCGTGTCAGGCGGCAGTTGTATTTCTGTGCGATACCCGCCGCAGCGAAAATATCATTTTCCAGTTTCCGCTTCGTGTCTGCCATGTTTACCACAAGGAACGTAAGGAGAAACATTCGCTCGTTGCGGCTCTGTAAGTCCTGCAACAAGTTCTTTGCTTCGCTGCCAAAGGTGGCAAGGTCGGACGGGATTATATCCATGTCATAGCCGCTTCTAACCGCTTTTTTCTGTTCCTCAATCTTCATCTTGTCAAGGTCTGTGATTTTGCGCTTAATGGTCTTGATTGCTTCCGACTGGTCGATACTGCGGATATGTAAATTGACGATTACCCCTGTTTCCAAGTCCAGTATGTCGGCAAGCATACGGTCGTTAAGCTCCGGCGCAAGGATTTCAAGGAAGCTCGCCGCGCCGATTTTCTTCCCCATGCGGAAATATCTGCCCTCGCCAAAACGGAAAGAGGACGGGGCGATAAAATCCTTTGTAGACAGCCCCGACGGGGTAAGCCAGTCAAAGGAAAAGGAGAACGGCTCGCCCTCCGGGTGGAATACCCCATGCAGCACCTTTAAGCGTTCATAGCCGGATAAGGGGCGGGCGGTTACGCCAAGCACCTTGAAATTGTTAAACACGTCGGTTTCGATACGGGAAAGTCTTGATTTTGCAGCCGCCTTGTTATCGGCTTCAACGGTAAAGGTAATGTATTTGTGCTTCACAAGCCCGTTGTTGCCTTTACTAAGCTGATTTTTCAGCATATCCGAATACTCGGTGCGGATAGAGTTAAAAGCGTCCTCCTGTGCCGGGATAGTGATAGCTTTTTCTGCCTGTTCCCGCTGCGTCCCTTGATTGATGAAAGAAAGCTGCACGCTCACGCTCGCGTCAAAGTAGTTGAGGAAATCGCACCAGTTTTCAAAAATGGCGGTCTTATCGTCTGCCTGTGCAAGCTGATAATTGATGTCCTCGAACACGACGCACTTTGAATATCTCTTTTCCGTAACCTTGCAGATACCGTCCGGGTACATGGCAAGGTAAGGAATGGTCTGCTGTGCGGTGCGGGCTTTGCCGTCCCCCTTTGCCTTTCGGATAGCTTCGGCAATCTGTTTCTTTTCGGCGCGGGTCAGCTTACGCCTGTTTCCTGCGGCTTCCCGCGTCTTTTTTGTTTGTCCTTTTGACAATCGCTGATACCTCCTTTTCAAGTTTTCGCTGCTTTTCCAAGACAGCGTATAGGTTTTCGGTTCTGTAAGGTCGCTCCTTTGGGCGGGTAAACTTTGTCTGAACGACATTTCTTACCACCACTTCAAGGGGCTGCCCATGTTTTTCATACATGGCAAGCAGGAAACAGGGGAGCATGACGACAATCATCGCCATAGCCGCAAGGTTTGTCCCTGCGCTGCCTTTGAGCAAAAAAAACAGCGGCAGTCCGATTAAGAGAGCCGCCGCAAAACAAACGATTTGCCGCTTTGTCAGATTGAAAGCGACTTTTGTTTTGACTTTGGAAAGGTCTTTGGGTACAGGTACATACGCCAAGAAAATACCTCCTTTCTGCCCTTAGTGGGCGTTGAATATGGATTTTGCCAGTGTGCCGGATTTGAACAGGGAAAAACAGAGGATAACCGTATAGGCGGCAAGGGAAAATACCGCGCTGTGCAGATTGTCTGCGATTATCATATCGTTTACCAGTACGGCGTAAATACCGACACATATCATAATGAGGAAGCCTTGAAAACCAAGAGCGAACAGCCCTTTTAGGTAGTTGTTTCCAATCTGTCCCCATTCTCTGTTGGTCATGGTCGCAAATGGAATAGGCGATACCGAACAGTAAAGGTAAATCTCTATCATTCTGCCGTAGAGGATAACGGTTATCAGTACGGACATGATTTTCATGCAAAGGCTTACAAGGCTTGTTTCAAGCACAAGTAAGAGCAGTTCGGGGATTTCCATATCTTCAAGCCCCTCCTGCATGGCGGCAAGGGCTTCGGCAACGTCGATATTCGTATCGCCGCCGATAACCCCCGCTGCGCCGGAAACGATATGCTGCGCCATATCAAAGACCGCCATTGTGATGTTGAACGTGTTGGTTACGATAAACACCGCGACAAAGGCTTTGAATATCCACTTAAAGAACATGAATGTGTCTATGTCGTGCATATTGTTCTTTTCCGTTACCATGCTGATTAGCTCGTAGCATAGGACATAGGTAATGACAAGCCCCGCAATCGGAACGATTACATTTTCAGAAAGGGTCTGTATCATGCTGAAAATATTTGCGTTCCAACCCTGCGGGGTCTGTCCTACCTCGTTTGCGATAGTCCCGACTTTTTCGTTTACGTCCCCGAACATAGTTGACAGATTACCGTTTATCGCTCCGATAAGGATTTCCTTTATCCATTCGTTAATCGCGTCAAGTATGCTCTGCATAGGCAGCTACCCGCGCTTAACCGAACAAGCCGGAAAGCAGAGGTACAAGGATAGTGCCGATAAGGGCAACGCCGCCGCCCGCCATGAGCTGTTTTATCCCCAATTAGGTGTAAAACTCTGCTCGATGGCGGGCGGCGGCGTACAAAAAATCTATATGGTGTTTTTAAGAGAACCGTCCCGGCAGGACAGGTCAGGCAGTGACCTGTTCCACCTCCGGGATGGGTTTGAGATTAAAATGAATTTCGATAGAAATGTGTCTTGTTTTATCTTCGTCAATGCGCTCATGCACGACGATTTCTTTGATTAAGCGGTTAAGGGTGGCTGCGTCCAGCTCTGTGATGTTGGCGTATTCCTGAATGGCTTCCACCCATTGTTTTGCGTCATTGGCAAGCTGGACTTCATCGGACAGCCGCTTTCTGCCCTCTGACACTCTGGTTTTAAGCTCCGTCTGCTCGGTCTGTGTCTTTTCCAGCATGGTGTTGAAATTCTGCTCACTGATACGCCCTGCAATCATATCCTCATAAAGCCGCATTACCATTTTGTCCAGAACCTCAATCCGTTCCTCATCCCTTGTAAGGGAGCGTTCCATTGCTTCCCGCTGTTCCCGCTGCTCGGTTTCACAGGTATTGGTCAGGCGGTCGGCAACCGCTTCCCCGTCCATCAGGGCAGCTCTGGCACATTCCCGGATTTTCCGCAGCACATGGCTGTAAAGGGTGTCATAGTCAATCCGGTGCTGGGTGCAGTGGTTCTTTCCAAAGGCGTTGTAGGTCTTGCAGGAATAAATCCGCTGGGGATGTTTTGCGTTTGTGTAGCGTACCGTCAGCGACTTCCCACACTCGCCGCATTTTAACAATCCGGCAAACAGGCTGATTTCATTGGTCTGCCCCGGACGCTGGCGGGATTTCAGCTTGTTCTGCACAATGTCAAAGCTCATGCGGTCAATCAGCGGTTCATGCTGTCCCTCCACTACAATCCAGTCCTCCGGCTTCTTTTCCCCAATCGTGCCGATTTTGAAACGGTAGTCTTTTTTCTGGGAAGCAATCGCCCCGGTGTAGACGGGATTCATCAAAAGGTCTTTGATAACGGAGAAGTCCCACATATACCGTCCTGTTTCTGGGTCTTTCTTTTCCCATTTGGTGCGGGTATTGCGAAGCCCCCGTTCCCGGTTCCACCATGTGGGGCAGGGGATTTTTTCTTCCTCCAGCCGTCTGCGGATATAGTTCGGACCATGACCGTTCAGGGCATATCCGAAAATCAGCCGCACAATCGGGGCGGTTTCCTCGTCAATGAGCAGATGGTTTTTGTCCTCCGGGTCTTTCCGATACCCAAACGGGGCAAGACACCCGGTAAACTGTCCTTTCTGCGCTTTCAGAAGATAAGAGGAATGGACTTTCTTGGAAATATCCTTGCTGTACATCTCATTCAGGATATTCTTGAACGGGGCGATGTCGTTGTTATCACGCAAGGTGTCGATACCGTCATTCATGGCGATATAACGGACACCGTTTCTTGGGAAAAAATCCTCAATCAAATGCCCGGTTTGCAGATAGTTCCGCCCCAGTCGGCTGAGGTCTTTCGTGATGACAAGGTTGATTTGCCTGCGCTCAATGGCTCTCAACATTCTCTGTAAATCAGGACGCTCCATATTAAGACCTGTGAAACCATCGTCCTGATAGACTGCCACAACCTCCCATCCCTGCTTTTCGCAGTATTTTTCCAGCATATCACGCTGGTTTGCGATACTGGCACTTTCGCCTTGCAGGTCATCGTCCTTTGACAGCCTGCAATAGACCGCTGCACGATAGCCCCCGGCAAGTGCCGAACCGATTGTTCTGTATTCCATTTCGTTCATCATAGCCATTTACCCACACAATCCAGACGGTATCTGGCTCTTTTGAACCTCATCTGCATTATACTCCATATCTTTCTTTTTGGCAAGATATTCTTTTGTATTTGTCTTTCCGTATTTCTGGGAAATCAGGCTGACGAATACATCGGTTGCGTCCAGTTCCCCGTCAAACACAGTAGTCACATGAATCTCTGTTTTGTTTTTTGCCATAGGCAGTTATCCTCCATACATGAAAATAGCCAGACAGAGGGTGTCGGCAACGAAGTCCGGCAACGGGCTTCAAAAGACCTTGCAAACAATCTCAATCTGGCGATGGTTACTATTTATACTTTTCTTTTATTTTTCTGTTGTTTTGGTTGTTATAAGGGAGAAAAGCCCGGAAATAAGGGGTTTTCCCCGGCAACCGGCTCGGCAACGGGATAGCAACAGGGGGTGCAACGGGCTGTCATTTTCAGAATGGAAGCTCCATCTGTTCTGTGACCTCCACAAAACCGTCCATCGTTTTTTCAGACGGGTTGCCGGAGTCCGTTGCCGGGTTTTCACGCTCCCAGCCCTTTTGTCTGCCGTATTCGGAAAACATTCTTGGATTCAGGAAGTACCGCCAGCGGTCAATGCACTGGTTCATTATCTCGTTGATTTCCCGGATTTCCCATTGCTTCGGCTCGTCAAAGGCATGGTTCAAGGCTTCCTTATAGAGCTGCTTGGAGCAGACCATGTTCCCTGTGTACTTATCAAGATACGCCTGTATCATCCCGACTTTGGTGTCCTCCGGCATAAAATCCCGCTGGTGTTCTTTGAGATACCGCTGCATGGCGGGGCTGAAAGCCAGCTTGAACCTGCCACTTCGGTAAATCTCCATCGCTTCTGCCCACATCTGCTCGATATAGGCTCTGGAAGCAGCTTCGTCCTCCAAAATGTGAACCTCGGCTTGCTCCGGGTACACCATGACCGGGATAAAGCGGCGGTTGCCGGAACGGTCAAGGGGCAGGAAGTCAAGGGCATTGGAAGTGCCGCCAAACACGCACTGACGGGGGCGGTCTGCCGGGTGGGTTTCATAAGGTATCTTGTAAACCTCTTTCTGCCGGCTTAAAAACGACTTGATTTCCTCAATGCTCTTGGCGTTGGCGGTTGCCATCATTTCCGACATTTCGATAATCCAGTGACCTTGCAACTTGCGGTACACATTGTCATCGTCCAGCTTCCGCAAATCATCGGAAAACCACTCGTCCCGGACTGCCAGCAGGCGGAAGAAGGTGGACTTGCCAGCCCCCTGACCGCCTACCAGACAGAGCATGATTTCAAACTTGCACCCCGGCTGAAAGGCTCGTGAGATTGCACCCAGCAGGAACAGCTTCAACGCTTCATAGGTGTAATCGTCTGCGTCAGCCCCCAGAAAGTGCCGCAGACAGAAGCGGATTCGTTCTGTCCCGTCCCACACAAGGGCACTTAGGTAGTCCCGGATGGGATGGTACTTGTTTTCATTCGCCACAATCCCGATGGCGTTATCAATCTTTTTCTCATTGGTAAGCCCGTAGGTTTCTTCCAGATAGAGAAGCAGATACTTCATGTCCGTATCGTTCAGGGCGGTGCTTTCTCTGTGGAAGCCGATGGGCTTTATGATGTCCTTTCGGTCAGTTAGGATGTTGTATGCGATAGCCCCGGAAAGCAGCGGGTCACGCTGGAATACGGTCAGACAGTTCCGTATGCTCTGACGGACACCGCCTTTCTCGGTGGTTTCCAGCCCCGCCTTGATTTCAGGGGCGCTCTGGGGCGGCTGCATGGCATTCATGGTGTTTTTTAGTTCTTGTTGCGTCTGTAGCTGCAAGCTCTGCCATTCGCTGTTCAAGCTGTATCACATCCTTTCCGTAGTCCGTAATCAAAGCTGCTTTTTCCTCTGTTTCCCCGAACAGCAGCACATCCAGCAGATATTCCACTTGGGCTTGCTTCTGCAAGGCTTCCACAAACTGGGGATGAAAGGCTTCCTCCGGGGAGTGCGGGACATATTCCTTTCTCCATGCCCGAAGCAGGTGGAGATAATCGGCAAGGATACGGAAGCAGCGGTTTTTTGCTTCCTGAAACTGTTCCTCCGGGGATTTCTGCCGGGGCTTGGGCTTTTTTGCCTTTCCCGGCGGCTTCCAGTCCTCATAGGAAAGCCCAAAGTCCTGTGCCAGTTGTACGGCGGCTTCTTTCTTTCCCAGCCCATACAGGGCGGCGGTAAAATCAATCACATCCCCATCTGCACCGCAGCCGAAGCAGTGGTAACGCCGATCCAGCTTCATGCTTGGGGTTTTATCGTGATGAAACGGGCAGCAAGCCATCCCGTTCCGACCTATATGGATTCCATAATGCTCCGCAGCCTGTCTTGTTGTGACGGACTGCTTCACAGCTTCAAATACATTCAAATCTATCCCTCCTTGAAAATAAGAAAAGCACCTGACATTCTCTGATTGAAAATGGCAAGTGCCTGTTAAAGTTCCATATCCTGTTGTTTGTGTTTTATCTGCGCCGGGGCAGTTCTTTGTGCTTTTTTCTCGTCTGCCTTATCCCGCAAGACTTCCTTGATGGGCTGCTTCTTGGGCGGCTCTTTGCTTTCCTCTGTGCCGGGTGTGGCTTTCCGTACCCAGTAGCGAATGTCCCGCAGCTTCTTCAAATCCTCCTGTACCTCGGTCAGCGGTACTTTCAGCTCTGCGATTTCGCTAAGAAGCGTTTCCTGCTCCTGTTGCAGCTCATTTTTCGTTTTATCCTTATCGTCCGGGTGCTTGGCAAGGTAGGCAGCGGCTTTCTCATACCGGGCAACCTCCGGGTGTTCCTGTTTGAATTTCTCCTTTGTTTTCTTAAAAAATATCTTCTGGTACTTCTCATAGACAGCCTTACATTCTTTGCAGTCTGTCCGGCTGGCAAGAATCCCGTCAATCACTTTGCTGCGGGCTTCCTTTGGCTTCATCTGATTGCGGTAATCGGCGGCTGATTTCCCAGAAGATTCCAGAAATGCTTCTAAGTCCTCCACAGTGGAAAGCCCCTTTTGCCGGAGATAGGACAGGGCTTCGCTGACTGCCTTTAAGTCCTGTGAAGTCCCCCGGTTCTGTCCAGCCCTTGTCCAGTCCTTCCGTTCTTCCTTTCGTATCTCCATATATTTCATCAAAAGATTGGGGAGAAGCGTTGCTTCCTCCGCCGCTTTTTGTGCAAGCAGTTCCTTCCGCTTTTCTCCCAGTTCGGTAATCCAGCCTTTGAGGTTGTGGATGAGCTGCCGGATGGACTGCATTAAGCTGTTGGCGGCTCTGATTTCCCGGTTCAGATTTCCGATATTCGTCTGGATACCACGCTTTTCCATCTGCCGGACAGCAGCCCCCTCATGGACAGTAGGGATAATATCAAGCCCCTGTCTGGCATAGGAACGCAAGTCCACACGCTCCGGGCGGTCATTGGCTTCCAGATAGCGGTTCTGGATGACCTCCCATTCATGCCGCCAGATTTCACAATACTTCTGGTCGTTCCAGTCAACCGTATCCTCCTTGTGGCTTTTCCATCTGCCGGACGGAAGTTTGATCCGTTCCCCATTCTCGTCAAGGTCATAAACCTTGCGGCTCTTGGGAAGCCATTTCCCATGTT
Organism: [Eubacterium] hominis; assembly: GCA_014337235.1. Lineage (GTDB taxonomy): Bacteria > Bacillota_I > Bacilli_A > Erysipelotrichales > Erysipelotrichaceae > Hoskinsella > Hoskinsella hominis. The sequence continues at coordinate 742,757 of CP060636.1, forward strand.
CGTCCATTGCCCTCATAGTGAGCAGGACATGGGCGTGGGGATTGTGTCCCGGCGGATGGGGGTCATGGATTGCAAAATCAGCAATCATGCCTTTGGAAACAAACTGCTGCTCACAAAACTCCCGTACAAGGACAGCGTACTGGTCAGGCGGTATTTCTCTGGGGATGGTAAGCACCCACCGCCTTGCAAGCTGAGAGTTCCATTGCTTCTCCACCGCTTCGGCGGCGTTCCATAAGGTATTGCGGTCTGCATACGACCGTGGGGCATTTGCCGGGAGCAGGATTTCATTGTGGACGATACCACGCTTTTCTGGGTAGTGCTTCACTTGCTGGTCGTATTCACAGAACAGCTTTTCGCCACTCTGGTAAGCAGCGGCGGCAACCGCAGACTGCCGCTGGCTGCGCTGAACAATCGTGATTTCGTTGTGTGGACAGGGCATTTCGTGTCCCTCCTTTCGGTAATTGGTGGATGGGGTGGCGTTTTACCACCTCATTTTGGGCAGAAAAAAAGCAGGAGATCTTTTTTCAGATTTCCTGCTCGGTGTGCCGCTGTGTGGGCGGCGGGTATTTAGTTGTAAAAGTTCGGGGCAAGTTGGAGCCGTTGACAAACGCCTATTTTGAAAAAAGGCTTTGATTTTCCTACCCGGTCTTTGCCGTTTTTATGGCAGAAATGACTTTTTCCTGAACTTTTTTCAAGACGGTTTTTTTTAGAAAACCACTTTGTCAACAGCCCCATGTTGGCCCGAAGGTGGGTCGGCTCGACAAACTGGCATTTTTATACGGTTTCATCTATTCAAACTATACTTTTCATTCAAATCAAGAATGTAATGACCTAAAATAGTTTTATGAATTATGTCAATAATAATTACAGCATAAGAATTTTTCTGGTTGGTAAAGAGCAAAATATGTTGATATGTGTGTTCATTATTTTCATAAACTGCCTCCACATATTTTTTTGAGAACCCATACTTTGAAATCAAGTTATCTTTCAATAACTGCTTTGCATAGTTCCAAATATTTACCACAGCTTCTGCGCTTTCTGTTACATCATACATTTTAGTTCCCATTGTACACATATATTGAGCTTCGTTTAATTGCTTAACCTCCATTTTTACTCCTGCTTCCTGCAAATTTAGAATATGTCGTTGCCCTCATTATACAATACTCGCCCATATTTGAGAAGTAAAATATCCCGACAAGTCCACAAAAGGGTAGCTGGCGGTAGCCAGCGCAGGGGAAGTGTAGCGTCCCCTGTGATGATTGACGGCAGCCAGAATGCTGCGGGGAATCATCTGCTCTGCGCCGACCAAAGCGGCAACGGAGACGCCCCCGGCAGGGCGCAACGCACCGCCTTTAGGTGGTGTATAGTTGCGCCCTTAGTAAACTAAGGGGTTTCTGGCTTCTTCCGTTCCAGCAGTTTTTTCAATAGTTCCTGCGTGTCCTGTCTGTGAAAAATGAGTTTCAACAACACCATGACATCATCATCTGTCAGGCGTTCCGGCTCTTGCAGAAAACTTTCCAGCATACCGCCACGAGTACAGAGCCGGTGCGTCCGTTCCTTTCGGGTAAGCTGCTTTAACTGGTGCTGCAATGCCTTTTCATCATTGATGGCTTTCCGCAGTTTCTTTTCGCTTTTCTCCAACTCCCGATTGAGTTTTTCCAGCTTTGAGGTATCAGGCAAGGGCAGCGTCCTCCTTTCCCGGTATCAGCACATAAATCCTGTTTGGTTCTCCAACGCCCTGACGCACCCGCATGATAAGTCCGGCGTTTTCCAGTTCATTCAGAGAACGCTTGACCGTCATGGGGCTGCGGGACAGGACTGCGGCAATGGCTGTGACAGGGAAGCAGACAAACAGGATTCCGTTCTCGTCCTCCTGCCCTTTGGATAGCATAGCGTCCAGCATCCGGCAGTACATGACCTTTGCGGTGCTGCTGACCGGAAAGCCTGTCAACGCTATGGGAAAGGGCATACAGGGCGGCAATGGTGTGTCTATCGTCATAAATTCAAAATTCATTCGGTGTGTTCCTCCTTTTTCTTTGCTCGTTTGGATAAATAACGGGGGCAGTCAACCACAACCGCCCGGAAGCTCTGCCTGCACCCATGCTGGCATTTCCGGCATAATTCGTTGTAAGTGACACGCCCCCGGTCATTGAGGTAAAAGGAAAGCTCATGCTTCCTCTTTTTGCTCATTCTCGGCATATTGCGCTTCCTCCCGTTTTTGTGTATGGTTTCGGGGCGATTTTCGGCAAAATTACGGTCATAGAGCCGCTTAAAATCTCCCGAAGTATCAGCGATAGGGTAGACTATCCCCCTATCAGATTGTCGTGTTTCGGTATCATTTCGGTGTCAGTTCGCCAGTTCTCCCCGGTGTCGTTCCTCCCCTGAATCTCGCAGCGGCGTATCGCTCCCTTTGGTATGCTCGTTTTGGTCAGGGTTCCTCCATATCCCTGCCAAAAGTCATGGCACTACATCACCGGGGAAGCATATCCCACACAGGCTGGTCATTCGATTGGAATAATCCATCGATGAACTACCTGTATCATAGAACATTTTTGTGCCCTGTGCCGTATGTCCACAAAGTAGGAATTAGGGGTAAAAATCAGAAATTTCCACGATTGCGGAATTGATATGGTATAATCAATTCAACGGTTATAAATGTCGTTAGAAAGGGGGAACTGCTTCAATGAACGGAGCTACTACAATACAGGAACGGCTAAAAGATTTACGATTAAACAAAGGATTAAAACTGGAAGAACTGGCTGAGCAAACGGGTATTTCAAAATCGGCTCTTGGCAGTTATGAAAAAGATGACTATAAGGAAATCAATCATGGCAACCTTATCCTGCTGGCAGATTTTTATGGGGTGTCCCTCGATTATCTCTTTTGCCGGACAGAGAACCGGGCGGAGATCAACACGCCATTAAGGGAGCTGCATTTGAGTGATGAGATGGTAGCACTTCTGAAAAGCGGTCGGATTAACAACCGTCTGCTGTGCGAACTTGCCACCCATAAGGACTTTATCAAGTTTCTTGCGGATATTGAGATTTATGTGGATGGGATTGCCACCATGCAGATTCAGAACCTCAACGCCCTTGTCGATACCGTCCGGCATGAAATCATTGAACGGTATCGCCCTGGCGAAGACGACCCCCATTTGAAAGTGTTGCAAGCCGCCCATATCAGTGATGATGAATATTTCAGCCACATGGTTCTGAATGACCTCAATCTCATTATCCGGGATATTCGGGAAGCCCATAAAAAGGACAGCGAGAGTGCACCCCAGACCACCGTTGCTAATGAACTGAAAGAAAATCTGGAAGCGGTCGAAAATTTCAAGGGCAGCCGGGATGAAAAGCTCGTTGTACTTTACTGCAAGCAGCTTGGTATCAACTATAAAAATCTGTCAGACGAAGAATTTCGCTGGCTGATTCGGATTCTCAAAAAATCAAAGAAAATGGGAACGCCTATCAGTCAGAGGAAAAAAAGGTAAAGAAAAACCGCTGTTGCATGGTTTGTTGGCTTCCATGTAGCAGCGGTTCGTGCTGTGGTTATTCAGTTGATATTGTATAAAGCGATAAACTGTAAGCTATCAATCGCCACTTAGGCGTGTTTTCCCAATAACAATGTAAAACAACGGTATCATTATAATCATTGCTGCTATGATATGTACATATATGAAACTTTGTGTTCCTGTAACAAGAAACAAACTTGTTATTGTATAATTCCATAACCAATGAAATCCTGTGGGCATCCAAATACTCTTTGTAGTGTAAAACATTTCATTGGCAAATATTCCATATAGAAAAGGAAAAATAAACATTACCAGAACAGAAATATTATCGGTATTAAAAATATGTAGTAGTGTAAAAATAAGTGCAGCTATTACGCAACTCAAATACTTATTTTTACATTTTTGCAGCAACAGCCCAAAAATAATTCCTCTAAAAATAACTTCTTCAATAAAGGACACGAAAAAGTAAAATATGAATTTCCCTTTATGAGGGTTTGTCAAGTTTTTTGTGTAAGTTTTAAGAAAATTTTTTGGGGAGGGGAACCTCCCCATTTGTATCATCCGACGCTTTTGAATGATACTTTGTTAAAGTGTTTTGGGAATATTTCTAATAGGGTATCATGCCAATAACCCGTTAGAATCCTCCATTTTCATATTTCCGGATTCTTTCCTGAAGGTTTTCGTCCATGTCTAACTGATTGCGGACAAGAGCCCAATTGTTCAAGGGACGGCCATTCCATTTTTTATATAGCTCTGTTACCCTCAGATACAACAACTTAAGCAGTGCATTCTCATTGGGAAATGCTCCTTTTTTGGTTACTTTACGAAAGCTTGCATTGACACTTTCTACCGCATTTGTGGTATATAGGATTTTTCTTACGGCACTTCCATATCGAAATAGCTGGGCTACATGCTGCCAGTTGCGTACCCATACGTCTACGGCACCCGGGTATTGACTCCATGCCTGCTTAAAACGTTCAAATTCAGATTCTGCCGCTTTCAGACTGGCCGCACCGTAGACCTTTTTCAACTGGGCTGTAAAACGTTTATAGTCTTTATTTGGAACATATTTTATGGCATTGCGGATAAGATGGACAATACATCTTTGAACCGCTACATTGGGGAAAATTGCTTTTGCTCCCTCCTCAAGTCCGCTTACACCATCCATAGAAAGAAACAGCACATCTTCCACGCCCCGATTCTTAATCTCATCAAAAATCTGCATCCATTGATGCTTACTTTCTGATTCACTAAGCCAAAGACCAAGAATATCTTTCTGTCCATCCACATCATAGCCCAGAATTACATAAACGGCATAATTCTTTGTCTCATAGTCTTTACGAATCGTTACGTACAAACAATCCACAAATAAGAACGTATAAAATTTCTTCAGAGGACGGTTCTGCCATTCTTCAAGCTGTTCCAGGACGCTGTCTGTAATTTCAGAGATAGTTTCGTGGGAGATATCAAATCCATAAATATCTTCGATCGTATCCGCAATATCCCGCTGGCTCATTCCTTTTGCATACATAGCCAGAACTTTATCTTCGATAGCGGAAACATCTCTTTTTCTTTTTGGCACAATGGTCGGTTCAAAGGTTCCCTCACGGTCACGTGGAACTTCAACAGGGACATCTCCAACCGTTGTTTTTAAAGTCTTTTTGGTATAACCGTTTCTTCTGTTTAAAGTTTCCTTTTCTCCACGCTCATTGCTGGAATAACCTAAATGGCTGTTCATTTCTCCTTGAAGCATTGCTTCAAACATAGGACCAAAAATATCTTTTAAAGCATCCTGCATATCTTCTACGCTTTTAGGCTGGTATTGCTCGAGAATTGCTCTCGCCAGCTGTTGATTGGGATTTAAATCTTTTTTCTTTCTTGCCATACTGAGTGTGTTCATCCTTTGCTAATCCTTTCCTGATATCTTAACACACTCTGTGAAACGAACAAAGTGCGTAAGTTTTGAAATTTTCTTTTCTTAACTTACACACTTTATTTTACACTCTCCTTTATGATTCATCAACAGTGATAAAAAATCAGTGTCTTGAAGAATTATATTTGATTTGACTGATGAATAAACTATAAACAATACAATGATTGGCATTATAGCTCCAACTGCAAAATTCAGAAAATCTATTTTTCTAAAATATAACCCTATGCTTTTTAACATAACGCACCTCTTAACCTCTGATTTGTCATAATCCTGACACCATACTATTATGAATAAATTATCTCATGCAAAACAATTTCTTCTGCCCGATTGTGGATATTATTGCACCGCCGCACCCATTCCATTTGACGGGTACACTTTAATTCCTCGGTTACGCCCTCGGCAATTTTCATCTGCTCCATGATGGTGTCTAACCGTTCCTGTGCCTGTTCGTTCAGGTCTGAAAGATATGTCCATAACTCCCCAGTCAAGGTCAATGTGTTCAATCGGGCTGGATGGATTTCCCTTAAATATTCCCGGTGCAGCCGTCCATACTTTCCAATGGGGCGGTGTTCTTCCGGCAGTTTCAGGTCTGGGATGTAGTAATCTCCAACAAGGATATAATCAATTCCGTTTTCCGTTATTCTTGGTTTCAATTCGCTCATGTTCCTTACCTCCTGTGGATGCAGGCTCGTCTGGTACTAACTCAATCACATCGGTAATCTCACAATTCAGCGTTTCGCAGATACGGGCTAATGTGTCCATGCTGATGTGCTTTCCCTCTTTGCTCATGTTGGCAATCATATTCGTTGTCATACCAGCGGCAAGCCTTAAATCTTCTTTTCTCATATCACGCTCTAACAGTGTATGCCAGAGTGGTTTATAGCTGATGTGCATATTGCTTTCCTGCCTTCCTATCCATACCACCGGGGCGGCTGCCCCGGCAGGAACTTTTCTCTTATTATAGCACCAATCTTGTGTAATCACAATTTATTCTTGTAGACTGCCGCTGATACCGTCTGGATTGTGCTTTTCCTTTCTTTTTGTTCCCTTTAATTAGCCATGAACTGCTTAATGCCCTGTGATTTTGCGCCCGGATTATCATTTCCGTAGCCCTCCAAGAGATTGATAACGCCCCAAATGCCAAGTCCTGCTCCAAGAGCGATAACCAAAGTCTGTAATACGCCGATTGCGCTGTTGAAAAATTCCATAAAACTCCTTTCTGCCGCAAATGCGGCTTGCCCGTAAAAGGGCATAAAAAACGGCGGTCAGTTTTCAAACTGCCGCGGTCATAAGTCCCCGCGCTGCCTAAATGTCTGCTGCGCGGCGGTATTCAGTTGTCAGTGTGGGCGATAGGAATTTTTGTAGGGGCGCGTATCATGCAAGTTGTCTTTTTCTTTGTTACTGCGTCAATTCCTCCTTTCTTTTCGCTGCTGCTCATACAGGGCTTCACACCGTTTCACAAACTGCCGGATAGCAGCCTGCCGCTGCTGTTCCCGTCGTTCAGCAATCGAAACAAGCCCGTTTATGGCTTCTGTGATTTTCTTGTCCTTTTTCTTTCTGATACGTCTATTCATGGTCGGTGTCCTCCTGCAAATCGCTTTCGCTGATTTCGTAGTAGTCAAATACTTCGTCCGGCTTCACAAGGGCGGGTCTGCGCCTTAAATGCTTTTCCATATCAAAAGTATTTTTCTTGTCATAGTCGGAAAGATATTTATAGTTGGGGTGCTTTGTAATGTCGTACTTATCAGAGAAGAACGGGCGCACCCCTCGTAGCTGTAAAATACATTTCCCGCCGTCCATAACCGCTATTTCATCTTCCGTCATAAGCTGCTTGCCTAACTTCTGATAGTTCAGCCCATGCGATACCTCGCGCCCCCGGTTCTCGGAAGTGTTGAAGCTGTCAATGGTTTCTTTCCCCAAGATTTCCGACATTTCTTTGAGGGTGGTTTTCTCCTTGCCGCCCAAGAAAAGGGTGGTGTCGCAGTTGCCGACTATGGTATCGGCGTTGTCCTTATAGATTGCCTTTAACTGGCTTTGCGACTGTAAGATAATCGACGCGGAGATTTCCCGGCTTCGTATGGTGGCTATGAGCTTTTCAAACTTCGGTATCTGCCCGATATTTGCAAACTCGTCTAACAGACAGCGCACATGGACGGGCAGCCTGCCGCCGTATTCATCATCTGCCTTGTCGCAAAGCAGATTGAAAAGCTGCGTGTAAAGAATACTCACGACAAAGTTAAAAGTATCGTCGGTGTCGCTGATGATAACAAACAGGGCGGTCTTGCGGTCGCCTATGGTGTCAAGCTCCATTTCGTCGGTTTCCATAAGGTCGCGCAGCTCCTTAATGTCAAAAGGGGCAAGCCGCGCACCGCAGGAAATGAGAATAGAGCTTCGTGTCTTTCCCGCAGATAACAGGAATTTCTTGTACTGCCGGACGGCAAAGTGTTCCGGGTCTTTTTCCTCCAACCGTTCAAACATGAGGTCAACGGGGGACTGAAATTCCGGGTCGTCCTCGCGGGCTTCACTGGCATTTATCATTTCAAGCAGCGTCGTGAAGTTCTTTTCTTCCTCCGGGGCTTCGTACCAAATGTAGCCGATAAGGGCGCAGTAAAAGAGCCGTTCCGATTTTACCCAAAAATCCTCCCCGGCTTTTTCCCCGTCCCCTTTGGTGTTGGCAATCAAGGTATTTACCAGTTTCAAAATGTCTTTTTCGCTGCGGATATAGGCAAAGGGATTATAACGCATGGATTTCTTAAAATTTATCGTGTTCAGCACCTTTATCCGATACCCGCCGCGCTGTAAGAGCTTCCCACACTCGACTAAAACCGTACCTTTCGGGTCAGTTACAACGTAGCTTGAGTGCATTTGCATTAAGTTGGGCTTCACAAAAAATCTCGTCTTGCCGCTGCCGCTTCCCCCGATAACAAGGATATTTTTATTCCTTGCATACTTCGGCTGCTTCGGGCGGCTGTTCATGGTAAGCCGTTCCGTCAGTGTCAGAAGCACGTTATTTTGAAATACCGGGTCGGTATAGGGCTTTATATCTTCGGCGTTGCCCCAACGGGCTGAACCGTATTCGATACCTTTTCGGTATTTCTTCGCGTTCTTGCCTTTGAAGTACACCATAAGCCGGATAAGGACAGCCCCCACAATACCGATAAGCAAATCCATAGGGGCAAGGCTCGGAAGCGGGGTTGCAAAGGCAGCGGAAAAGCCGTCTGCAAGGGAAAGCACCTTGCCGGAAAGGTCAGCCCCCGGCGCAAGGCGTACCGCTTGTCCGATTTTGTCAAAGAGATAGACAAAGAGCAGATAGGGGGCATTTAGGATAAGCAGCTTTTTAAGTTCCGGCTTCATAGCGATACCTCCCTGTCCTTTTTCTTCACTTTGTCCTTCTGTGCGTTCAGAGCTGCCGCCTTGTCTTTCAGAGTGGAAAGCAGCTTGCGGATAGAGGGCTTTTTATCCCTGCCTAATTTCTTTGCGGTAAATTCCCGGAACGCTTCGGTCATAACGTCAATATCCTTGCCCTTAAAAGACACAAGATAGGTCGGCGGCTTGCCGTTCTCAATCTTCTTGACGTTGTAATCAAGCCCGCTTTTCCTTGCGATAGGGTCAAAGGCTTTGATATTTTGGTCGGTAATCTCAATGTTGGAAACCTTTTCTCCCTGCTTCATAAGCTGCCGCATAGTGATTTTCCCATGCGGGGCTTTGGTTAGCTGCCCTTTGCCTTTGGCAAGCAGGGCTTTCATAGCCTTTTGCAGCACTTCGGCGGTCAGCTTAGATGTTTTGATTGCTAAAGACACGACTTTTTCATTGACTTCATCTTGCATGAAATCCCTCCTTTCATAGTTTGGTTAGGGTGGTGTGCCGCTTCGGGGCATAAAAATAAGGCGTACATTTTTCATGCCGCCTTTAGATACGCACCCGCAGCCCGTTCAAATCCGAAGCCCTCACACCGACAAGATACCAGTTGTCCCCGTACTCCATGCGGGTCGGCTTCCATTTGCCGCGTACAAACACTTCAAGGCAATCCCCACAATGCAATCCTCCGTAGTAGTCGTTAAGGTCAAAGCGAATGTCGTAACGGTCTGCCGTTTCATCAAAAATCAAAGCTCCTGTTTTCTGTGTCATATTAAAATCCTCCTGTTTTTTAATAGCCGCCGTACATATCGTGGTTGACAAGGGCGGTGTAATAGCTGTCAATGGTGTTGGGCGCGTTGAAAAGTACCGCTTTCAGATATTGCTTGATGTTACGGATTTTCGTGGTGTTCTCTTTCATGCAGTCAAAGACAAATTCAATGTGGCTGCTGTTCAGCTTCATAAACTTTGCTTTGACAAGCTCTGCCGGATAATCGTCCCCGGCGATACGAATTGTCTTTCGTTTGGTGCAGACAGTTTCAAGGATAAGGGACACAATCTCGTCCAAGCGTTCCCTGTCAATGTTGGTATGCTTGATAAAATGCTCATACTCGATATTGTCCTTGATGATTTCCTCATACACGCTGTATGCGTCTGCCGCTTCCGTTCCTTTCCGTTCCGGCTCTGCCGTTTCTTCCCTCAAAGGAGAGGGGTTAGGGGAAAGGATAGGAATGGAATGGTTACTTGATAAATCCGTATTTGATTTTTCTTTTTTTGGTAAGTCAGTCTTTTGTATATCTTTATTTAATTGCATTGGATTTTCCAACGTAGGTTTTTCCTGCGTAGGATTTTCCAATGTTGGATTTTCCAATGTAGGTAAATCCAAGTTAGGCGGCTGCTCATAGATGATGTAATCAGTTCCCCGCAAGCGTCCTTTCTCGTCGCGCTCCCTTGAACGCTGAATATATCCGGCTCTTTCAAGCTCCCGGACAGCTTCGCGGATAGCGTCGATTTTTTCCCGGTTGATATAGGACAGTCCCGCAAGGGTATAGTCCCAATCCTCCGGCAAGGACAGCATTTGCGATAACAGCCCTTTTGCCTTTAGGGAAAGTTCTTTGTTGCGTAAATGGTGGTTGCTCATAACCGTATATCCTGTGTTTCTCTCCATGCGGAAAACTGCCATAGCTTCATCAACTCCTTTGCTGCATATTTGTTACGCGGTAGAACAGCGATTTTAAGGGTTTAGGTATCAATCCCTTACCCTGTGAAAACCGTACCCGCAAAGCCTTGTGTAGCAAGACTCTTTTTGCCCCTACTGCGTAACATGAGGGTAAAAAAATAGCGGCGTTCCTTGTTTCCCGGTTGGGATAAGGTAACGCCGCCAGTGCGGTGCTATATGAAATTGTGTGATTGCCGACGTGCCGCGCCGCCAGTGCGTCGCGTTTGTATTGGGTTGTTTCATGCTCGCAAGATGTTCCGGCATATCAAGGCGCAATCCGTTAAAAGTAGTAAATTGGTAGTAAAATCAATCTGAAATCCTGCGAATGTGCTTGTATTTCAAGGGTTTTTCGGGATAATCAAAATTTTTCATGAAAAAAGAGAGGATATTTATCATGAATATCCTCAAGTTTTAGCTAAGTTTTTTTAGTTTTACCTACTTTATTCATTTATTACTTCTAATACTGCATGAATATAGTATCTGTCTTTGGTAGATGCCAGTTGGCTATTGTTTGTAATTCCATCCAATGAACAAGTATAAAATGTAACCATATTTTTATCTGTCGTTGCTTGAACATTTGTTACATAGTTGCTCTTGCCTGCAATCACATCAATATATGAAGTGTAACTGACATCATCCGTAATATTGGTTTGATAGGATGCAGAAGTATCTACATCTTTATACGCTGATACAATATGGGCATCATACAACTTCTCTTCTGTCATAATCTTAATGATTGGATGCTGTTGATAATAAGAAGCACTCATATAGTTTTTCAGAAATGTAAACATACCACCCGTTCCTAAAACACTGTGTCCATATATAAATGTATTTTTACTGCCGAAGTCTGCTGATGCCTTTGCATCCATATAGATGCTTCCCTGTTCGTCATAATTCTTATAAAAGTTATGCTTTAGATAATACTCATTATTCGCAGTTTGTACGATTGGTAAATAAATATCCGTGTTAGGAATATACATAATAGCAACTAGATCTGAATTCATTTGTTTAAGTTCTGCAAAACTCAAGGTACTGCTTTCTTGTTTCTTTCCTTCCTTTTTTGATTCTTTTTCCTGCACAACTTCTTTCACATTATTCTCAATTTCTTTTTTCTCTTGTTCCTTAAAAAACAAATTTATGAATGGAATTAAAGAAACTGTTAGCAAAGTAATAAGTCCACCAAGGATTAACTTCTTTTTCATTCCTTACACCTCTACTTTCAATGAAGCATAGTATTCTTTTACCTCTTCCTTTTCCTCGTTAGAAATCTGTTCTAATTGATCTCCTGATACTTCTCCAATCTTTTGATTATCTTCATTATATAGTTCGTATGTTTCATCATCAATGAGATACATAGTCGCACGGACTCCATGTTCTTTCCATGTCACACAATTCTTATTTAAATAAACATACTTCTTTGTGTACGGTAATTTGACACAATAATATTCATCTGTTGATCGTTTTTCATCAATCATTTTAATACCAAAGTTCATACCTTTAATATATCCGTTCATCTCCAATGCTCTTGAACGCAACTTATCATAATCTGTTAATTTGCTATGAAGATAAGTAATATAAGAATACTGTCTGTTTGCCTCTCTTTTCTCTTGTCCGCAGCCACGAATAAATTCTCGTACTTCCTGCAATTCGGCATCATTTAAGTTTTCTTTCACTGTAAGATGTTTCTGTACATCTTCACTTATCGTAATATTCTCTTCTCCAAACTTTTCAACCTGCTCTTTATAAAGCATATAGGCATTGTAAGTTTCAATATAAGTATGTGCAAACGGCTCGTTTTCTTCAAAAGTTCTGACGATTGATTTTTGTTTCTCATATTCTGCTTCTCGTTCAGCTAACTCAAGTTCTACAGCTTCAATTTTTTCAGCTAGATCTTCATAAGAGAATATTTTTTCAGCACTCATAAAATCTAATGATTTAGCAAGTTCCTTATATCTCAAAAATTCTTTATATCTTGAATTGTAGTATTTAGGATATTCTTTTCCTACCTGTTGTCCTTTACTAGACAACTCCATAGCTAACTTAGAATTATTTGCTTGTTCTACATAGGAATCAGAATATTTACTTCTCCCTTTATAACCATTTACTGCTTTTAATTGTTTCACATAGCTTCCCTTTTTCTTGTCTTTGAAGAACTGACGAAGTGCTTCCTCACTATACTCATCTCCTAATTTATGAAGTCTAGTAAATCTTTCTTTACCATACGGTTTTATACTTAGATATTTTCCCCTTTTAATTTGATACCCTTCCAAAGCTAATCGTTCCATCAATTCATCAAACGAGTTTGTTTCTTTTTTTAATTTCTCAATTTGTTCAATAATTCGTGGTTTCCAAATCGCTGTTGCATTTTCATATATCTTTTTAATGGTTGTTTCTTGAAGTTTCCCTGAATAATCTTTTCTTCTGTATTTACCAATCGGTTTGAAGTCTTTCATAACATGACATCCATATTCTAAACTAATTCGGTCACTTGCTTCCCTTAATCCATATAGTCCTTCTATTTTATTTGCCAATCTATCTTCTAACTTTCTTCCTGACAAACTGGTTGCGTTTAAAACGATATGATTGTGCAAGTGTCCTTTGTCAATGTGTGTACTTACAACACATTGATAGTTTGGATAAATCTCTTTACATAATTTCATTCCTATTTCGTTGGCTTGTTCAGGAGTTATATCATCTCGTATATCAAATGATTGAATAACATGATAGGCAACTCGATCATCATTTTCTTTATGATACTTTCTTTGAATATAAAGAAATTCTTGTTCCGCAAATTCAACTGTACAGTTTAAGGAATTTACCAAAATCCCATCCTCTGTCTTATCTCCATTGCGTACATACTCCAAGCAATTATATAAACCTGTTCCTCTTTCTCCTGCGTGTACCGGTATTCTTTTTGTATATGGCATTTCATTGCCCCCTTTCTATTTTGCATCATCATCAAATAGTTTTGCTTGTTGAACAAAACGGCTAGGGTCTTCAGCAATAACTCTTGAAGATACCCACAACACTTCATTTATAAGTTTTACTAAATTCATATTCGATTCTAAAATTTTATCGTTTTGTTCAGACAACAACTGAATGTCATTTCTTGTAAGACTGCTTTTCATCAATATTTTATTCTGTTCAAATAAATACTTCCTGATTTCTCCAATCATATTACTGACAAGTTCAGATATTTCTTTTTTACCATCTATATCTTCCAAATACAGTCTTTCGTATATTCCTGCATCTCGTAAATAGGACGATAAATCTGCGTATCCATATTTATCCATCTTTTCTTTTAACAGTTCTCGTTCATTATTACTAAGCAAAACATTGACTCGTTTTCTTTTATCATCCTCGTGTAATTTTTGTCGCATTGTTTTTTTCTCGCTTTCTATCCTGCATCACTCTTTTGTATAAGTAGAGGTCTTTCATATATCGCTTCCGATATAGGTTCAATTCCATCCAACGCACCCCTTCTTCAGATAGCTTTATTGGTTTCTTTCCAATGATATATTTTTCTAAATCCTTCCTGTTTTTATTGATTTCGTTATAGATCGTCTTCTTTGCTTTTTGAAAATAAATAGAGAGTTCAATGATGTCCATATCTTCACAGTGGATAGGGTCACAATGCACATTTAATTCTTCTTCTAATCTCTTAATCTGTTTCGATACAAATTGGATTTCTGCTTCAATATATGGTGTATCATATTGAAGATATACTTCCTCTATCCAATGCACACCTTCCAAATAAATCCACAGTTCTTTTTCTCCGATTGCGTTGTACTCGAATATGAACCATTCATCTTCTTTATGATATTTTCTAATTCGATCTCGTATGTAATACATCTGTCTATCTGTCAGATTAAATTTTCTTTGAACAGCGATAAAAGGTATTCTTTTGAATTCCATATTTTTCCCTCACAATCTGTTTCCCAATAGGTTGTAATTGTATATAACAAGCATGGTGTCTATACACACCCTTGCTTGTCAGGGGTAGCCCCTGAAACCCTTCTACGATTCAATTTTGTTGCACCAAAATTGTAGGTACTCGCTCTTTCAAATTTCATTTTCATTCACTCCTAACTGTAAAAAAAGTGATGCAGGGATTATCTTCCCACACCACTTTCGTGTGCAAAAATTTCATTTTTGTATCCATAAAATTATTATTTAAGTATCTTAACGATACCTCATTTGTATTTAAAATTGTCTTTGTTTCGTCTATGTTTTCCACCACCTTTTTGAATGTTATACGACCTTGTTGCTTTAAAAGATCGAATTAAATCTTTCTCCATTCTGTTCATATACGAAGGCATACAGCGTTCTAAATGAATGTAAATTTGTTTCCCATTTTGATAATCGTGATATACATTTTTGTTTCCATTTCCTTGTAAATGTTGTTTCACTCTATTTGCTAAATGTAACGATTGACCTATGTAAATTGCTTCATATTTTTCTTTATGAAACTCCTTTATCGCATGACTATATATAAGAATCACATAACATCCTGACTTGTTCCATGTTTCATTTTTATATCTTTCGTTCCATTTTTTCAGAAACATATCTGCACTCACAAAATATCCATTTAAAATAGAATTTCGTGATTTATATTCCTTGATTAGTTGCTTAATAAAGATAAATAAACAGAAACATATTGTTCCTATAAGAGCAATTACAAACAATTTTGTTGATGATTCTTTCATCTACATAAGTTCCATTTCCATGTCCATATCTTCATCCAAATCAACTTCTTTGATTGAGATACTTGCTTCACTTTTATCTTTCATAGTGTTCACAATATTGTCTTTCATGCGTTCAAAAGTTTGTTCATCTTTCTCCACTATGATTGCATTTCTGTTTGTATTTAGACACGCAATTCCAAAGTTTCCACTACCACCAAATTGATCTAACAGAAGTTCATCAGGTAACGAAATATATTCAATAATAGATACCATAAGTGCTACTGGTTTCTCTGCTTCCATTACTTTTTGCGTTCGACTTCTTGGTTGAAAATCAAATTCTTTTGGGAAGTTTTCTACTTCACTTTGAAATTCTGTAGGTAACATTCCACTTGTTCCTTTCATATAAAAAACACTTAAACCATGTGCCTCTAAGCGTTCTTTCACTTCATAAGAAGTCAATCCTTTTACATCAATATCATTTTCTTTCGCAAGTTGAATATTCTTCTTCGCATCCAGTTTAAGAGTGCGTGGTTCTCCTTTTGAGAAGAACATGATATCTTCCCTATTCTTTGATTTTCGCCCTGTATTTGCTTTAAAATCGCCTTTTATCCAAGGCACTTTTGTAAAATATTTAAAGCCTTCTTTGATTGCCATTTGTTTGATTTCATACAAGTATTGATAATTTACTTCGTTCTCTTCAGGTAAGAATTCTACACAAAATGCTCCTTCTTTTAGCACACGCATCTTCTCTTGAAAGTCTTTTTGTGTGTACTTAAATAACTCGTATGTCGCAAATTTTCTATTGCCACCAGTCAGAGATTTTGCTAAATCATATGGATGGTCTGTAATGATTCCATCAATACTATTGTCTTCAATAAACGATAAATCACGACCATCTCCATTGATTAAAAGGCAAGTAGCTTTCTTCTGTTCTAATTGACTTTCTACTTTATAAACACCTCTAGCAACCCTTTTAAAGATGCCTAATTCAAGTCCTTCATAAATCCTTGCACGAATAGATTCATCATTTACTTGCAAGTTTTTTTGTTCTTTCACAAGTGCTGTAGCTTCAGGAATGGTAAACTGTTCATCTTCCATAAAGTAGTCAAACAAACTCATTTGAATTGTGTCTGTGTTCATTCTAAAACATCCTCATACTCTACTTTTGTATCAAACTCTTTTGTGATTTCTTTCTCTTCCGATTCATGAAAAGTAATAGACTCCATATCTTCATCAGGATATTCATCATAGCCTGCACTGGCATTCTTATTTAAACTTAACGCTTCTAATAATGCTTCCTTATTTGCATATTCCATCTCTTGTCACCTCACATTTCCATTTCTAATTCGTCCATATCTTCTTCTATTGTATCCAGTGTTTCCTGTTCAATTTCAGACAGTGAAATATACTTTTCAAAATCCTCAATATCTTTAATGTAATCTACAATTTCATCTGCATCCTTAATCGCATCAAATAAAACTTTCGGATCATTTTTTAATTCAGAAATCCAACTTTGGATATAAGCCTTATGATTATTCACATGAGTTTCGTCAGCTTCTAACCCCAATTCTGCCATCAAAAAAGAAGAACCAATTTCTGCTCTTAGTTCTTCTATTGCATATTTTTGACTTCCAAATCTATTTTCTATATCACGATTTAAGCGACTGGAATGCCCTGTTGCGTGACAAGATTCATGTAACTTTGTCGCATAGTATCCATACTCTGAATGGAATGTTGTCATTGGTGGTAAAGTAATTTTATCTTCGGAAGGACTATAGTATGCTCTATCTCCCTTCTCTTCATAATCCACTCCCATATTCTTTATAATGCTATCAACGACTTCATTTGATTTATATTCAATCGTAGGTATTTTCTCAATAGGAATTTCTTCTGTCACTAATTCATATCGTTCTTTCAATTCAGTATAACGCTGATTTTTTTCTTCATAACTTGCCTTTTTGTCTGCCTTGATTTCTTTTAACAACTGATAATAATCGGTAGCTTTTACATACTCTGTACCATCTTTTAGATAGTGTCTGTGTTCCATTTGAGCCTGCACATTGAACACATTAAATGATGAACTGGTAAGAACATATTCTTTTAACAATTCCTGTAATTGCTCTTCATCAAGGCTTCCATTTTTTCTGATGTCAGTAATAAATTTGTAGAATTCTTCAATCGTCATTGATTTATGAGTTCTCTTATTGTAGTAATAATAAAACTCTAATGGAATGGATTTCTCTCCCTTCTTAACAAACCATTCTCTTGATTCTGCCTGTCGTATCGTACACCAACGACTATCCTCATAATGATTTCGTTCTTGAATATACCAAAGTAAAACTTTGTTATAAAGTCTGTATGGTGTCTTCGTAATTGCGTTATGAGGTGGCTTGCTTCCCCACTCCTTTATCCAAGGTAGCTGATCTTGTTCAAGCGATTTAACATACTCATTGACTAACATTTCTCTAGTCTTACTTAGTTTCTTTTTTTCAGGCATATTTGCTCCTCTCTAAAATAAAAAAATGGAGAAATGCTCTCCATTACATATCAATTTTTAAAATTGTTTGATAAAGAAAATGAAAGGACTCACTATCATCAAAGTCCATATGGTAATGTCCACAATACCATTGTTTATAGTTTACAAAATGTGAAATATGTTCTAAGAATGCCGTTATATCTTCCTTGTCTGTTGCATATACTTGACTCATATCTACTCTATCATATCCATATCTTCGAGCAATGCTTTTCGGTGCATCATGTGTGATAATGACATCTACAGTATCTCCAACAGTTTTCAAATTCGCTATTGCATATTCACATTCTTCTTTTGTTGGTAGTTCATCTTCCCACCAAGAAATTCCTTCTCTACGATACATTTTATCATGTGAGAACGCTCCACCAAAAGTAAAGATTTTCTTGCCTTCTATCAGATATATTTCCCCACGCATTAAGTGGTAAACCTTATCATAAATCTTCTGAACCTTTCCACCCCATTCTTCTGTAATAGGATAGTTTTTTAAACGATCAAAGTTCTCATGATTCCCATCCACAAACAAAGTAATCCATGGTTTTTCAGATAACCATTTCATCCAATATTCTTCAGCTCTGCTTGGTTTCATATCCCATATCAAACCAAAATCTCCACAGACAATCAAATAATCACCTGCCTTGGCTTGCGAGAAATTTTGAGTGTTCAACTTCGAAATATCTATTTCACCATGAATATCTCCTGTAACATAAATCATAGTTCCACCCTCTTCCTAGTAAAAAAAAGCAAGTCATCATTTATGAACATTGCTTTTAACACTTCAAATATCTCTATCTTCAAAATCTTCTTCAATACTTTTATCTATATCTTCACTAACAATTTCTTTTACATATAAATTCATTTTTTCTTTCTCTACTTTTTGTAATTCTTCAATCATATGAGCTAAACCTTTAACATCATAATTTTGCAAGTATTCAAAATATTCAGCTCTTTTATTATCAGGGATAACGATTGGTATTTCATTATTACGAATCAATTCGTGATTGATGAGTAGTCTACCTGTTCTGCCATTTCCATCTTCAAAAGGATGTATATGCTCAAATTGAATATGAAAATCTGCAATTCTTTCTAACAATGGCAATGTACTATGATTATAAAAATAGAGTTGTTCCATTACCATATTCGATACATATTTAGCTTCAGGTGGTACAAAATCTGCCCCACGAATAAACACTGGAATTTTACGATAACCACTTGTATCTTTGATATTTTTATTGATAATTTCATTTAGCTTTACAATTAAAGATGGATTGATTTCATTGTCTTGTTGTTTCAATGATTCTTGTAACGCATATTTTAAATTGATTGCTTCATAGATTTCTCTAGGTTTTACATCTGATAGAGAAAATGAATTATCATTAAATATGATAGCGTATGTTTCTGCATATGATAAAGTATTTCCTTCAATTTTATTTGAACTATGGACACTACGAGTAATGAAATTTTCGTAATAATCTTGAGATTCTTTTATCGCTTTTTTAAAAGGATTCATTATCTTCACCTCATTCTGTTCAGTTTATATTATAACAGACTTTCAAATGTCATGACATACCTTTATTTATTGCTTTGCATTTATTTATCAATCTCATCCATT
The DNA here is from genome assembly GCA_014337235.1 of [Eubacterium] hominis. Lineage (GTDB taxonomy): Bacteria > Bacillota_I > Bacilli_A > Erysipelotrichales > Erysipelotrichaceae > Hoskinsella > Hoskinsella hominis. Next base: position 762,102 of record CP060636.1, read on the forward strand.
TCTTCCATCATTTCTAAATCATTCTCTTTCTCATCTTGGTAGATTTCTTTTAATCCACAATACTCTATTTCCTCAACCGACAAATAAAAATCATGCCCTTTTTCTTCATTCCACACGCCAAGATCACGAATATCTTGAATGACACTATCTATCCAATTATACAAAGCTTCAGCATAACTGGAGAAACATCCATCTTCTATCGTTTCTGCATCCATATTTTTTATCATCCATTCATAATCGAAAGTAATGCTTTCTTCTAAATCTCCTGTAAACACCAAATATACTTTGCTATCATGTTCGCATAAATTCCATTCATTAAATACCGAACTTACTTTTTCCATGATACCTTTGTTTTTTTCTTCATCAGGAAATCGAAATAAAAATCTATCTCTCTGTATTCCAATTATTTCTTCAATGTTTAATACGATTTCTTTTGGTTTCATATCGTAGCGTAATATTTCATGCTCCCATAGTTTGCCTACATCTCCACCATATCTACCTTTTCCTTGATGATTGATGTTGTTCACAAACTTAATTGATGTACCGCCCTTATCTTTCCATTGTTCAAGGTTGACATTGTAATCATCAATTAAAATATCTCCTACATAAATTCCTTCAGGTATTTTGTCGGTTTTACTTTCCCATGTTTTTGGAAACAACCTATGTTCTTCATCAATAAATGGAAAATCTCTATCAATACAAATATTTTTTTGATGAACAACTTCCTTTGTGTCAGCAGAAGAAAGAATAAAAATCTCAATTTCTTCTTTATCTACTGAATGTAAAAGATTGATAGCTTCCTTCATATTTTCAAATGATTCTAATTTTACAAAAAAATCAAGTTCGTACATTTTTTCGATTTGCACATGCCCTGATTCATCTAATATATGATCGTGGAATCTATACAATGTTCCATCCATATCAATAAATACTCTTTTTTTCATTTTTTTATCCTTTCCTAGTCCGTTTTCTTATTTTTGAACTAAAAATTGCGTTTTTGAAAAAAATCGGCTTCCACAATCAAACGCTAAGACGAATTACAAACTTTTTTGACTTGTTGTTCATGAAAGTAAAGATGGCTCTTAGCGTTCCATTATGGGCTTCTCATAGCGTGTATTTTTTTACACTTGTAATTTTTACCGAATTAAACATCATTATCAATTTCTTGAAATAGTTTTTCAAGATTTTTCTTATGTACCTGCCATTTCTTCAGCTCCAGCTTATACCCTTCTAATTTTTGTTGTTCTTCTGCTATCAATGTTTCAGAAGCAACAATTTTATTCTCATAAAATTTGATTTTATTTTCGATTGTTCTTTCTCTATTTGCCATATTAAATATAAATCTCCTTTCTTGATAGGTATTCTTTCAATACATTTACTTCTTGTCTTGGCATTTCTCCCATCATATGACAATCGTTCACATTGATACATCTTCCTTCTTCTGTGCGAAAGAAAGGACATTCCAATATGTACCAAGCCATATCATTACATCTAGTCTTTATGGTCTTTACCATAGGAATATCCTTGGAACTACATGAAGATGTTAAATAGAATAACAAATTTTTCTTCATGCCAATGATGGTAATTTTGTCACTATCTTCCTGATAAAACAAATTATAACCATTCATGAATTTATATTTTAATTCTTCATCAGCTATATTCGATTTCATCTTGTTCCATTTCTTCATCAATAATTTCCTCCTGACTATCGTAATTATCATATTCTGCTTCGATCGTAGATGGATTATATTTATCACTTTCTTTGATTTGTTCTTCTAGTTTTCTTTTCATAAAAAGTTATCCTTTCTTAGTATAAATCCAAACGCATTCCTGTATAGATACCACTAGCATCTTGAATTGGAGTACAAACTCCTGCCCTTCCTGAAGCAACCAATTCATTTTGACAAGCACTGGTTACATTATCCATAGTATAACCATCTGTAAACATAAAGTATTTTGTAACAGGTGGTGCAGGCTGTGGCTGTGGTGGTAGAGTTTGTTGCTGTTCTTGTTGAGGTACTTGTTGTACTGGCTGTTCCACCACTTCTTCTTTTGGTTTCTCTTTAGGCTTTTCTTTTTCTTTCACAACCACTTTTAAAGTTGCTGAAGATTCATTTCCTGCTTTATCTTTCACACGATAATGAACTTCATATTCGCCTACTTCATTGGCATCTATTTTATTAAAATTTACTTTTTCACTTAAATCTCCATCTTTATCATCCATTGCTTCTTTGATGTATTTTTCATACGCAATGTCCTCTCCTTTAAAGATTTCGATTTTTTCTGTTGTAAGTGTAATGTTAGGTTTTACTGTATCTGTAGGTTTTTCTTCTATTTTTTCTTTAGGTGCTGTTGGCATGGATTGAACATATCGATACACTCCATATCCACCTATTGACAGTAAAAGAAGAAGCATAATCAATGTAATCCTTTTCTTTCTTTTACGCTTTTTATCAGCTCGATACAGTTTCAATATCTCTTGTTCTCTTTCACTTAATTCCATGTTCGTCACCTAATTTCTATTCACACATATTGATAAAAATTTTGAAGTTATCGCTTGCTTCTTCAGAAGTACCTATATAGATATAATCTTTATATACATCTTTCTTTGGCACATCTTCAAATTCGATTTTTGCTATATTTGTAATTTCTGTTTGTTCTTTATTTCCATAGAATACAACATATCCTTGTACATACAATTTATGGTTCGTATTGTTTTCGATTGTAATCAAAGGTTGTTCGCTATCATTTCTCTTATCAGGAAATATCTGCACATTCACATCATCTTGAAATAATAATTCTGTTGATTTTTTACCATCTTCATTACTGCCTTCCACTTGAGAGGCTTTTAGAGAAGAAGCATCAAAGGTAATTTCTTGTCTTGATTCCCTTGCCCCTTTATTGTTTGGATTGACTGTTTCCATGACATAGGTTTGTTGTGGATTGATGTTTATATTGATTTCATCATCTTTATCTTCATCATGCACTCCGTTTTCATCTTCTTTGACAATTGTTCCTGTGACATTGATTTGAAACTTGTTATTGTTTGTTACGAATAATAAACAATCTCCGTTGGACTCCCCATATGGTACATAACTTACATCCACATTTTCCATTGCCGTTTTAAATATATCTATCTTTGGTTTTTCAGGTTCCTTTTCTTGTCCAAAGAAATTTTTATAGGCTGACAATCCAAAAAAGACAACAATGATTGTTGCCATGATTCCCATTGCTATTTTCTTTGCCATTCAATCACTCCATTTCTATTTCATCTAAATCCTCATCAAAATCTACTACAGTGATTTCTTTATATTCTTCATAAAGCTCCTTTATTCCATCAATTATCGCTTGATCTACACCAATATCGGCTTTTTTATATAAGTGGTTAGCTTGCGACATAAACTCTTTATCATTTTTCAGTTGTTCAACTTCATCATCTGAAAGAAATTCGGATAAAGCACATAGAATGTCATTTTCCATGAACTCATTGTACCACTTTTCATGTAAGTCAATATTCAATTCATTAGAAGCACGTTCTAGCATATCTGCTTGAGCTTCTTTTAAATTACCGAAATAATGTCCTACATCATACCCTCTATCGTTTTGTGTCCAAGTCACATAACGATATTCCTTTATTGGATGACTTTCATTGATGCCAAGCACTACATTAAACCCAGTACCAGTCACTACTTTATTGATAATTGTATATTTTCCATTCATACCTAAATCATCTTTTGTCATATCTTTCTTCTGTTCTTTTTCAAGTCCTAAAGAAATAAGTAAATCGTGATACACCATTACTTCGTGTTCATTTAATCCATAATCTTTTACAAGATCTGTTACTCCTTGATTCAATATCCCAATTCCATATCGTAAACTAATGTTTCTATTTGTTTCTACATCATGAATACTTGTTAAATCATCTGTTATTGAAAACCAACAATCCATTCTTGATTTTTCTACAATCTTATCAAGTATATTTGCCTGTTCTACAGATAATTTCATTTTTCCACCTTCTTTCTAAAAAAGGAGTCTTATTCAGACCCCTTAAATATACATTCGTAGCCAATCGTTTTATCTTTTTTAATGATTGGCTGTACCTTGAATTCTTGTGAAGATGTTAATCCATACTCATTTGCTCGTTTAAAAGCGACAGTGGAATTATTGGCATAATCTTTTGTGAGGAATTCTTTATTCTCTTTTTTTGTTTCTTCTTTAGAATTTCCTTTCATCCACTCTGTATATGCACCTTTTTCTTCGACAAGTTCATCTTCAGCATTTTCTAACTGTTTTAAATATTCAATATAGGCTTTTTTATCTTCATCTTCTAGTTCCCAATCCCTCGGCACTTCATGTCCATCAATAATTTCTACTCGTTCTGCCTTTTGTTCAGGAGTTTCTTCTAATCCTCTTACTTGATATGTTCGTGATGTGCTTTCAAGTTCTACATTCGCTTCTTTTCTTGCTTTTTCATCAAAAATCACTTTCACTTCCACATCATCATAATTGCTTAGATTTTTGTTAGGAGATATTTCATATTTCAAAGATGCAATAAAGTCTAGGACTTCTTTATCATCTCCATCATATTGAATATCGTTTCCTTTTATGGACGCCTTACCGCTTTCTTCCATACCTTCAAATGTAAGCTCTAAGTTTGATAAAACATCTAAGTGTGTTGGTTCAGGAAATACATATATCTTGACACCTATAGCAAGTCCTAAAACCACAATTACTCCAACAATTCCTAGTATTACTTTTTTCATGATACCACCTCATTTACTTAGGATTTGCAAAAGAAATATTTCCATAAATACTTCGTAATTGACTTAATGAGTATGTAACTGTATGCCAGTCACTCTTTGCTACTTCAAAGGAATCTGTCTTACCATTTAAGTTTCCCTCTTGAATGGTAATCTTTTCTCCCTCTACACCGACTACGATCCATACATGGTTATGAGCAACATCTGAAGAACCGACAGCTCCTACTTTCGGTATCAAACTGAACTCAAATTTGTCTGGATGCGTTGCTAACAACTGTGCTACACACGAATATCCATTTCCAGTAAAACCAGGGCTAAATCCATAGATTTCATAGAATCTTCCCCATGCGAACCAAGTACACTGACCATATAAGCCTGCTTGTGCATATGGATTTTTTGTTACCCAAGCATCTGTATTCCCAAAGTTTGGATCACCTTCAATAGAACCTGTTGCACATCCTGTAGAGTCTGTCAGTTTATATGTACCTTTTAATTTATCATACCACTTCTTTGCCGACTTACAGCGAGTATTTAAAATCGACTGATAGGAATCACTCGACCTTTCTACAATCTTATGGAACAAATAAGCACATCTTGATGGACTTTTATTTTCATAAAATCCTTCCCTCTGTAATTGTTTTCCATAATAGGATTCAGGGGATAAGGATTCTTCCCATAAGAAGTTTAGTTGAAAGTTTAAATCCGTCCATGAAACACCTTTTAAGGTTGCCTGTTTCAATAAATTGTCTTTTCTTCCATAACTCCATTGGATTAAGCCATGTCCTTGATATGGATACCCTTTTTCAATTAGGGCAGGATCAAAATTGGATTCACGCTCCATGTTTCCCATAACGCCTGAAACAGCTTCATCCGATAATCCCTTTCCTTTTAAGTATGTCCATACAGCCTGTGCATTTCCTTCTGTTGTTCCATCTGAAAATACATAATCAGTAGAACATCTTTCAGCACTAGCTGATGAACCTGCAAAGATAACAATAAAAAGTGCCATTGTAACTGCACCAACTATAATCGCCATCGTGAAAGGAGCAAGGAATTGAGCGATAGTAGTAACAGCTTTTGTAACAGTTTGAAAGATAACTGTCATTGCTCGTTTCACTATCGTGGTACTTGCCTTCGCAACTTGCACTCCTTTTTTAATAGAAGATTTTACAGTTACATAAGAAAATTGTATTGCCTTTTTACCACCTTTATAGGTATATTTTGCTGTCGTTTTTCCAACTTTTTTCCCAACTTTTCCCGCTACCTTTCCTGCCTTTCGTCCAACTTCTCCTTCAATGAATTTCATTCCTGTAGCATCTTCGCCATTGGTTGCTTTTTCTACTTTATGAGAAAGTCTTGCCCCTTTTTTAACAACCTTGCTTGCTTCTACAGAAGTTTTTCCTACCACAGTGACTGCTTTGGAAAATTTACCTTGCGTTGGTTGAAAGTCAAAAGTATGTCGATTTATAAAAGAAACGAAACGATTTGAGTGTTGTGAACCCTCTTCTCCTTCCCCCATTTTTCCTTTTAAGTTTTGACCTGTGCCTTTCTTTCCATCCCCAGTATTTGCTAATGTCTTGATATTGGAAATAGTACTGTTTTTATCATTATTTCCTATAACTGCATTCTCAACAGAAACACCATTGGAAGATTCCATTGTTTTAATACCTAAAACAGCAGAACCTTCCTGTTCATTCATACTACTGATTGGAATATCGTTATCTGATTTAGAAAGTGAACCTGTCGTTTTTACAGCACTATTATCATTCTCTTGTGACAATGCATTACCATCCTCTGCATTTGGTTTATCAACTTGTGTTTGAATTCCTAAAGTAGCCTTTCCACCACTTCCACCTGAGCCATCATCTTGGCTTCCTTGTCTGTTATATTTCCATTCGGAAACAAATTTGGCACTCTTATCCAATCCCTTACCAGTCCAACGAAGTCCTTTACTGGTAGCAAACTCCCCTGAACGAAATGTCTTATTGACATCTTTTCTAGTTTCTTTTGACATACACTTTATGTTCTAGCAATCGCCTTTTTATCAGTATTGTTCAACTGGTAGATACGGAATTCTTTTGGCACATGGTTATAGAATGGAATCTTATCTGAACCAAAGACAATGACACCTTGCCCTTGTTTAGCATCATTACCGATATATCGTGCTTCCCCTTCAGAAATATCGAAAATATCACAAATAATCTGTCGATCTCGCTTCTTTTGTTTCAAAATGATAGCAAATTCGGCATTTCCTAAGATTTTTCTACCCCATTCGTTCGCAGAAACATCTTCGATATTTTGTGTAATAACAGTAATCATAGCATTGTATTTACGACCAATTTTGACAATCTTAGCTACATATTCAGCACCTGATGGATTGGCAAGCAAGATATGGAATTCATCAATATAGATCCATGTATTGATACCTTTCGCTCGGTTTTTTATTAAACGATTCATAATATGGTCTAGGACTACTAAATATCCTGCTGTTTGAATAGAAGCAGGAAGTTCAGAAATATCAAACGATACAACTCGGTTATGAATATCAACATTGGTAGGATGAGAGAAAATATCCTGTGTACCTTTAACGAAACGCTCAAGGGCTTTTGCCATCTTTTTCGCTTCTTCTTCAGGTTGAACATTTAATTCTTCTTGAAAGTCCTTTAATAAAGGTTGTTTACTTTCATCAGTAAATCCACTTTTTTCATAATCTTCAAAGATATGTCGTACACATCTATCTACAATCGTCTTTTCAATCGGACTAAGGCTACCTTCATCAATAATAGATTCCACCCAACCTTGCATATATTCAACTTTTGCTTTAACTGGCGAATCTCCACCATCTTCAGACAGACTATAGTTTTGATCTAAGTCTAATGGATTGATGTATGTTTTTGTAGAATCGGAAATTGTAATGGTCTGTCCATTTAATTCATTTACGGCATCTCCATATTCTTTTTGGAAATCGATAAAAATAATTTCATCATCAGGATAGCGTAGTAATACTTGTTCAGCATTTGTTTTCGCTTGGAAGGATTTCCCTGCTCCTGATGTCGCTAAAATACATCCATTTCCATTTATCAGTCGTTTTCTATCTACAAAGATAGGGTTTCTACTTACTAAGTTGATTCCCATAAAGATAGATTTAGGATGTGCAAAATCTTTAGAGTTGAATGGAACATGAACAGCTGTTGCTTCAGAAGTTTCCTTATGTTGGAATTGTAGTGTGTTATGTCCTAATGGAAGTGTATTTTGAATTCCTTCTAATTGTTGCCATTTTAAAGGTAAAATACGAATTAACATTTCTCCTACTTTATTTTGAATTTTAACAGTCTGTTCTTCTAATTCAGAATAGGTATCAGCAACAATGCATAAACAGATATTCTCACAGAAAACTTTTTGATCGTTATACTGAATATCTTCAATCATCTGCGTAACATCATCTAATTTTGTTTCCAGTTTCTTATCTTTCATGTATTCATAATTCATCTGTTGCTTCGCATATTGTTTGACCTTGTTATAACGCTCTGTTTCCAAACCTGATTGCAATTTGGATAATTTCTTTACAATCTTGGTCGTTTCATTTGGCTGAATATTGATTGTCGTAACAAGGTGTAAATCTTCAATCGTAGTTAAAATATTATAAAACTTTGGAGTAATTGCATTAGGAAAATCAGGTTCAATATACAGACAACGAATAAAGCGTTTTTTATGGATTTCATCCGTTTCTGTATCCGAATTTAATACATCTTGAGGAGTGATTTCAATATAATCGCTTTCTCTTAGATTGATATATTCATGAGGTGCAAGAACATCATAAATCGTTAGATCTTTTTCCTTACGATATTCTTCAAAATCTTTGATTCCCTTTTCATCTGCTGTTTGGATATTCCAAAAGTCATGAATCAAAGTCAAACGCTCATTAACTGGTACGATACGAATACTAGATTTTAAATCCTTAAACTTTTCTTCTGTTTTTCTGTAGATATTAAAAAATATCGCTTTGGCATCTTCATAATTCAATGCTTTCTGCGATATTGTGACATACCTTTTTGTAATCAGTGTATTTTTCTTTTTCCCAATAGCATCATCAATCAAGGTATTAAACTCATGAGCAAGATGTCTTTCCTGTTCACTAACCATACTTTCTTCATCATAGATAAACTGTTGTTTATACTTTTCTGTGTTCACAGGTGTACTGGCATTTGTGACTTGAATATGTGCTTTATCTGTAAATGAGTTTAGATAATCCACCCATTTTAAGAAGATTGCACCTGCATCTTCTAAATCTGCTTTTGCGAAAGAAATATCTGTATATTCAAAACAGATAGAATACATATCATCACCGATTCGCATGATATTTTCTTTGTAATCCTTAAACAACATAGTAAACACTTGTTGATTGGTCTTTGGCACAAAAACTGTTGGTCGTTTATTCCACAAAGACATAAAAGGATTCGTGTTGGATGATTTTTCGGTTGGCTTATTCACTGATTTCTGTTGCTTTTGTTTCTTATGCTTTTTCGATTTCTCTTTCTTTTCCTTCTTTTTGAACATCTTCTTCGACTCCTTTCTCTATTGTTTCTAAATAGCCTTTTGCTTTTTCACCTAGACGGACAATATTTTCAATATCTTCTTTCGTAAGTGCATTTTCACTATTTTCCATAGTACGCTCTTCAATCAAGGCTTTCTTATTGGCATCTAAATCCCCATACCACTTCATTGCCTTTGCTTTTTCTTTGGCTTTCTTTCGCTCTATCTTCAATTCCAATTCCTTTTGTTTTTCCAATCGAGCCTTTTCTTTCTTTTGTTCTTTTTCCATCTTCATTAAAGCCTTTTTCTCTTTCTTCGCCTGTTTTCGTTCAGCTCTTGTCGGTTTTTTCGGCTTTTCGATTGTTTGAACAGATTCCTCTTTTTGTTTCTTACCTTTATTTTTCTTTGCTTCTTTTTCAGCTAATAACTCTTTTTCAGTCTTATACTCTAATGGCTTTCCGAAATCCAAATAGTGTCTTTTTAAGAAAGGTAGTAATCTATCGGCTGTCATTCCCTGCAATGTCAAAAAGCCACAAAGCATCAAAGGTAAACCCATGATAATGACAATCCAACTTGAAATCTCATCTCCCAATATAGGTGTTAAATATAAATAAGTAGGCACTGTAATAATTCCAGTTAAAACAAGAAACAACCATTGTCGAAAAGTAAATCCATAGTATTTTTCTGCCACTCCTGAAAGTTCTTTATGTGTTCTGATTCTAATATCATCCATACTATGCACCACTCCATTTCTCTGCTAACTGTGAAGATGTTGTTAAAGCTGTAGATAGAATACCGTTCATAAGAAGTATTCCAATCATTGCTCCAATTCCACCACCAAAAGTCGTTGTACTATTTTGCAAGTCTGCAATACCTAAAGCATAGATATGTACACAAAGTATCATTATCATTCCTTCAAACGCTAAGGCGACAGCATTCATAATAAATCGTTTCCCAGTTCCACTACCGTCTTCCCAAGTTCCAATCGCAAGTGGAATCGGTGCAAAGGCAAATGCCAAAACAATTTTTATTACTCGTGTAACGATTTGAGATATACACATAACAAATGTTCCAATTAAAGGAAGATAAATAATAATAAATACCACAAACAATACAAATGGCATGATACTCCAATTTATAATAGGGATTGTAATTCCACCTTCAGCAGTATCTATCAGTTCTTTAATCATTTCTCCAATAGAAAATTCTGTACCTGTTTGAAAGTTAATTGTGTTTATAACCGTATTCGTAAACTCATTTCCAATTTTCATAATCATATTTAAAAACTCATAGGAATAGGTAATTAGCATCTTGAATATCAAAAATCGTGCCACACTCATAATAATTCGCTCCCAAGAGATACGATCAATTTCCATTGCTTGTTTAATCAAGTCAATCATCACGAATACAGTTAATAAATTCAATCCTAATGATACAAACGCACTATTTAATATCTCTGCCAATGTTCCGAATTCAGATGCAGTAATTGTATTCCAATCACAAAATTCCTTGGCAGTTAATCCCATGTTTCCTAAATCAATATTAAAACCAAATAGTGAAAAAGCTATATCTAGTAACGATTGTGCAATTTCTCCTAATGAATCCCACATTGTTTTTCACTCCTTTCCTAAAAAGACAGGGCGAATATTTTTACTCGCCCATACATCTTATAAACCAAAAATATCAGGTGCTTGTGCAATGGCAATTAGCATAAATCCTGCCATTAAAGTCATTAACCCACGACTCTTTCCTTCAGCATCATCTCTTTGCCACCCTAATGCAAATAACACACCACCAACAAGTCCTACAACTCCACCAATCTTCATCAACCAGTCACACACGAAATCAATAAATTGGTCGATAGAATCCGTATTGGAATTGACTGCGAGTACATTTGTCATATTCAATACCATCATCATGGCTGTCGTATTTACGATAAGCCCTGCTTTTGCGACTTTTTCTCTTGTCTTTTTAGACATATTGTTTTTCATTGCTGTTAGTTTTTCCATTTCCATAATCCTCCTTCTTAACAACAAAAAAACAGGCACCTTGCCTGCATATAAAAAATGCTCCCCTTATTTCTATCCCTTCATTTCTAAGGGCATCACCCCTTTCAATAAAATATATAGAGTAGCTAAGATATGCTATTTTATATCGCTCCAAACAGCTTTCAGTTTTCCTTTTCCATATTTTGCTTCAAGCTGTGCTTCCGTTACTACTTTCATTTCAAATGGCTCTTGTACAGTGCAAGGAACTCCAATCGCTTTCATCAATTCTTGTTGTTGCTTTGTCTTTGACTTTCTTGGTTTCTTCATTTCCTGTAGATGATCGTACAGTTTCGCATGGTTTTCTTTCCATTCTTTTGTTTTCTTAAATTCAGGGTCTTTCGTACCATCCTGTTCTGTCCATGCTTCCCACATTTCTTTATAATCATCATGGCTCTTTAAGTCATATAATTCAGAATAGAAAGGTTTTGTTCCTGCCATTAACAAGATTCCATGTCCTGCTTCTAGTTCAGCTAATTCATCCATGGTTGCTAGTTCTCTACCATATACATCCCAGTTTTGAGAAGATGAACCTTGTCTTGAATAGGTTCGTCCTGAAGACTTTTTATACAATGTCTGCTTTCCTAACATGGTACTCATATATTCCAAAGTTTCTTTTGAACGAGAACCTAAGAAAAAGATGTAGTCACAACAGTCTAACGCTGTTTCCCATTCATCTTTATAGATTTTCTTTAACTGTGATAAAGACTGAAGAATAATGGTAATTCCACAATCCAAGCCACGACAATATGCCCAAAATTCCAAGAAACGATTGATAGCCCCTTGTTGTCTAAACTCATCCATGTAGATATTACATGGAGTTGCCAATCGTCCACCATTTGCTTGTGCATTTTGGTCGATTATTGTGAATATCTGTGAATACATGATATTCATCAAGAAGTTGAATGCATTGCTGTTAGGGTCAGAAATAATGAAATAGGCAACTCGTCCATGTTCTCCTTCATCAGCGTTTAATGGCATACCAATTCTATCTAATTCCATAGTGTCGTTATATGTCATTTCATCTACTTCACGCAAGTTGAAAGGAGCAAGTCGGGCTGATGCCGTCATAATAATAGTGGACATCATCTTTGGAGATTTTGCCGATACAACAAAATGTTTCCACTGTTTGATACCAATGTTATTAGGATCACGACTTTCCCATTCATCAAATAAGTTTCTAAGTTCTGAATTTCCTTCTTTGTCAGGTTCTCCCTTACGAATCAGTTCCATGATTTTTCTGAAATTTCGTTCTTCGATTGGATAATTGAAAATCACATAGTAAAACAATGCCTGTAAGAACACCATTTCTGCCTTTTCCCAAAAGGGGTCACCAGTATTGGATTCAATCGTTTCTGATTTTGTATTTTCCATAATCGTATTTATTAGATTCATGACATCATCTTCAGCAATATTTCGTCCTTCATCCATCAATTCTTGTACAATATCTTGACGGCTTTCATCACTATCTAGGTCTAACAAAAACGCTTCTTTTGGTAACTTACGAATATATTTCAATGGATTATAATGGTCGCTTCGCCATTTATCCTTGATATTTAAAACTCGAATATCATATCCTTTTTTCTTTAAGCTCATTCCTGTAGCCTTCAAAATTTCTTCTTTAGGGTCAGTAACGATAATTGTTTCAGCCATTGAATTTAAAATATTAGGAATTAACCAATATCTTGATTTCCCAGTTCCAGGTCTTCCTATCAAAGTGCAGTTTCGATTTCGTTTAGTCACTTTCATATTTTTAGAAAAGATTTCTGTCTTTGTGAATATCCAATTTTGATACATATCCTTTTCACGCATATCTTTCGTAAAATTAGGGTCATTCCATTTCGCACTACCAAACGCTTCTTCCTGCATATTCTTTTTATAAGAAGAATGTAGAGTTTCATAAATCATCCACGAAAATAACGCTAAAAATGAACCTATCATCAGTGTAAATTGATTAAAGATAAGAGGCTCAAATGAAAAAAATTGATCGCTTGCTTGGTTTAATACCTCAAACGACCACTCTCCATCATTCAATTCCACCAGTGTTCCTAATCGTAAGCCAAAATAAAACACAATCAGTAGTACAAGGACTACAATGACTGTGTTGCTTTTATATTCTCGTTTTACTTTCATATCTACTCATCCTCTTTATTTAACTCTAGGTCAAATTCATTCAATGAGCTTAAATCTTCTTGGTTTGCCATATCTTTTTCTGCCCACGAAATACTGTTTTCTTTATTTTCCATTTGTACGGAATCCTTGTTTAAATCTATGGACTGTTCTTGTTGCTTTAAGTCTTCGTGGGCTTGTTGGTTTTTTAATTTCATTTCCCTATCAATCATCTTTGTTTGATGTTCGGATACATGAATTTCGTAATTTCCATCTTCCTGCTTACGAGCAATATAATCATATCCCTCATATTTTTCTCGAAAATTTTTCATTTCTTCTTTTGGTACGATAGCGTGAATTGGTGCATCTCCATTTTTGAGATTTTGTAGCGTTTCGCCACCATTTGCCCCATATTCAATAATCTTATGCCCGTCTGTTCCCATGATTTCTTCCATACGCTCACGAGAACTTTTATGATAGACAACCATGACATGATCTTCATCTTGAAGTGTTGCACCAAAAACTTCTTGAGAACACATATCTTCATAATGCTCTACAAACTCTTCTTTTGTAATGATATGACGGCAGGTATCTGCATGAGGAAATTCAGCAATCATTCGATTTCCATATTCAATGCCCTCTTCCATTGATTCTACCGTTAATTCCATATCTTCCATCTTTAATTCAGGCACTAGGTTTTCGTCCATTTCTTTTTCAAATACACTGTTATCAAAATCCTTTGTCAATCGCATTTCTCGTATATCTGCCAACATTTCATTTAATGCATTCGAGTGTCTTTGATTGACGATAAAGATATATTTATTTTCAGCTGGCATCCTATTTTCCTGATTTACTAAGTTCTGATATTTATCAGCCTGCGATTCACAAAACTTGCCTAATAAAGAAAAACGCTCATATTTAACGGCTCTGTCTTTCCATTGTGCTAATTTAATATCATTCTTTGCCATTTTCTCTTGGTTATGAATAGAAATACCCCTTCGTATTTCTCGTCCTGATGGTTCTACTTCACGATAAGTTGCAAGTATTTCGGCTTCCCTTAATTTAGCAATCATGACCTTTGCTTCTTCTTTGGTAAGTTCAGGAGTATGGATCAGTGTTTTATTCGGTCCGTCCTTCTTGATAGCATTTAACGGATTCGCAAACATCTTGATGCCGTAAAGGGTAAGCATCTTTGTTAGTTTTGCCAACCCTTTAGTTGCTTTTGCTGAATACTTTACGGCTGTTCTTTCTATCGTTTCCCCTGAACGCTGAATATCCATTTTAGTATCATTCATACGATTTCACTTCCTTTTCTAATTCCTCTGTCGCTTCCATATTATCTATATCAATCGAACCTTTGGTAGATTCGTTATAAAGGTAGTCTATGTCTTTGGCACATACAAGTCCATTGAATTCCCCTGATTTTTTATAGGCAGAATATTCATGATATGGTGTAGATACCAAAGCAATCTGATTATCATTGATGCGTTCCAATTCCTTTTTATTGACTCGCACATATCCATAGGTACGGTCTTTAAAGATGGGTATCTGTACAAATCCATTCGATTGTTCCACCAACTTATTCTCATCTACGACAGCCCATACTTTCTTTCCTTCTGAAGATAAAAACATATCCAGTTCATTAAAAGAAATATTCCCTTTTAACTCCATTCCATCACTAACATCTTTTCCTACGGATATAGTAGAAATGGTTTTAAATTTGTCGATTCCCATCACTTCGGGTGTCACTTCAATATAACTTCTCCCTTCTACATAACGCACACTTGTTTTAGGAATAAACAAGGTATATCCCTGCATAGCACTTCGCACCATCAATGTACCCTTCTCATTGTTTAGAATCAAATGAACTGGAATACGATATTTTTGAAATTTCTGTACCATTTCCGTAGAACGAGAAGGTATATCCAATTTCTTTTTCATGATTGGATTTCCTTGCTGTTTCCTTTTTACAGGTGTTGATTGTAAGTTTTTATTCATTGCTAAATTTATGTCAATGGATTCTTTCTTCTTTGTCTTATCTTCCCAACGCTTCATCAAATCATTACAATTCCATGTTTCCTGCTGTTGCCCATCCGAACGATAAATCGCAAAGGTATCTTTCGTAGATACTGTTGCCACTAAAATTTCTCGATTTGCCGACCATTGTGTATCTTTTTTAGGGATATACATATATTTCTTCGCCATTGTATTAGGAATTCTAACAAAATAAGAATCGTCTGTTTCTCTTGTTATTAAGTTATGGTGGACAGTGAAAGTTCTCTCTTTAGATACTGTTTTCTCTTTTTGAATACTTTGTTCAACTTCTTGTTTTCCATTGCTTTTTTGTGGGGTTGCAATATTGTTCTTTGTCAATTTCAAACTTCCACCACTATTGTTGTAAAGGAGAATGGATTTAAAATCTTTTCCATCTACTGTCTTATATTTAGGGTCAATCGCAAACAACATAGATTTATCAAAAATAGAACTATAGGAGAAAACCGACATTCCTTCTTTTTTTCCAATCCACTTCATCTCTAAGGCTTCTAATAAGAATTTTGCATTATCAGAACCTTCTATATCAATGATACCTGCTAACTCCTGATATTTATTAACGATATACAATTCATCAATATGTTCCAATTCTAATTTTTCATTATCGGAAAATGTCTTTTCAAACTGCTTAACCACCAATCGCTTCTGTTCCATGTTCAGCTTCATTTGTGCCTTCTGTCCAATCGTATTCTTTACGAATGTTTTATTAAAAACATTTTCATGCTTGAATTTATGTATCGTTTCATAGCGTAGCCATTGTTCATCATTTGTCATGGTATCCTGCACTAAAGCAGAAATCAACACCCTGTCTAGTTCAGGAGATAGGTATCGTGTAGGGTCTTCATGAAAACGATTCAAGATGTTTTGACAGATTCGATCATAATTCTTCTGATAGAATTCCACCATTGTTTTATCCCCAGTTCGATTTACATAGGTATTGACATTATTGATAATGTATCGTTCCATCAGATTGACCTGAAACTGAAAGATTGGATTTGTCTTTTCTTCCAATGACATGGCATGGATAATATCATCCACTTCTTCTTTGGAATAGGTAGAATGTTTTACTACATAATCTTTGAAGTTCATTTCATCATAAGAAGTTTTAATCAGCTCCTCTTTTTTTGCTTCCTCATAGGCTTCTTTAATTGTTTCGGAATTGAATTCCTTATTCTCAAAATATTTGTTTTCCATAAGGAATTGAAAACCTGATACTCGTGCTTTTTCTAAATCATGTTCTACTGCTCCTGCATTGGCAAAATCCCATAAGTCCTTACTATCTTTCTCTTCTGTCAGCTGTAGATTTTCTTTTACTTTATTTAGATCTATCACACTCACACGGAATCGCTTGTTCATGAGTTCAGGTATCTCTTTTACCATAGCTTGTCTGCCTGCATTATCATTATCACGCATCAGCACGATTTCACAATCTAGCCTGCGTAACATGGCAATCTGCTCTTTGGTAAAAGAAGTTCCCATGGTAGCAACGATATTACGAATATTCATCTTATTACCACCTGCGACATCCATAAATCCTTCTACTACATAGATCTTATCATTGTAGGCATAATTTTTTGCGACATTAAAATTATATAAGTGATTGGATTTCATGAATATATCTGTATTTCTTCCATGTAGATATTTAGGTTCTTCTCCATGAATCGCTCGCCCACTAAAGGTAACGGTATTTCCTCGCTCATCCATCACAGGAATTAAGATACGATTCCCAAAGACTGGATGATAGTTTCCTTGTTCATCTTCTCGAATAAACCCTGTTTTCAACAAATATTCTAATGGAAATGACTTTTTATCAATCCATTGTTGTATCTGCTCATAAGAAATATAGCCAAATTGTAATTCCTGAATTAAGTCTTTTGTAAATCCACGATTTAGAAGATATTGTTTTGCTTTCGTATTCCCTAAACTTGTCAAATTGTAATTGGCAATCTCTTTGATTTTATTCAGCGTATTTAACAAGACTCGTTCATGCTCTGAATAGATACGAGAATTATGAGAATATTGTGCATTTAATGAATTTTGGTTGTTTTGTTCTTTTGGAATATTCAAATGACAAATATCAATTACTTTATTCATGGCATCCCGTACTGTAAAGTTACGATTTCCTAATACTTTGTTTTCATACTTCTGAACAAAAGAAATTGCATTTCCACTTTCATTACACACAAAACATTTCCAAATCTTGTCGTCACGGATACTCAAGGATGGGTCGTGATCGTCATGAAAAGGACAAACTGTTTTAAAATCTTTCCCTTTCTTAACAATCTTTAAACCATATTCTTCCATGACTTCACGAACGCTTGCTTGATTGATAATCATCTGATATTTTTGTTGAAACATAGAGTTTTGTTGTTCTGCCATTTTTCCACCTACTTTCTTTTAAAAAAATAGGAAGTCACTTCCTATTTCTCTATATCTTCCATTTCTTCTTCAAGTTCTATATCTGTTTCTTGTTTTTTTTCCATCAATGTACAATTATCCAATACATAATCCAATTCATCCAACATTCCTTGAATTTCTTTTGCATCTTCTACAAGTTCACTAGGCGAAGGTACATTCATGCGATTGTCATCAACAGTTCTTGCTTCTAACCACATGGCAATATGTTCCTCTTGATCAAAATTCATTGCATACTCACAAATTTGTTCGACTGCTTTTTCTAATGACTTATCATGTTGAATACAAAAAACAAAATCTTCTCCTGCTGGCGAATATTGTTCAATTTCCCATGAAGTTCCACCATCATAGATTTTCCAATCATGAGCTTCGAGTAAATCTCTTAAATCGTCCAAAGATTTCAATGTTGTCATTTTCGCTTCATAACGGAGAATATCTTTATACGATAACCATTCAGGTTTAATTGGTACTTGATTATAGTATCGTTTCATTGCGTGAATGTGGTCTTGAACTGTGTCAGCCCATAAATTCCTCTCGCTTCGTTGTCCATAGCCTAAGTAATACTCACAATCTTGTTGTAATCGACCTAACATCATATATTCATGTTGATACGAACCATCAATCATCATCTGCATTTCATTCGATAAACACATTCCATATTCATCTATTTCATTGAACGACATTTCAGGAACCATATCATACAATTCTAATAATAAATCATCATCATAAACGATTTCGTCATTTTCTACTTTCTTGTAATGTTTGTCAATCACAAGTTTTATCAATTCCTGTACCTTGTCATTTCCATATACTTCAGGAATTTTCTCCTGCAAATCTTCAAAAAATCTTTCCTTATCAAATCTCATTTTATTTACCTCTGTGTTCTTCCTTCTTTATTTTCAAATCTTCTTTAACTGCATAATTATGATTTTGTTATTTACCATCTATCTTCTGTAATATCTAATTCATATTCTTCCACATCTTCTTTTACTTCATCTAGTTGTGTTTCTGAACCATAAGATTTGTTTTTTGATAAATCTTGTTCAACTTGATTTTTCGTAAAACATTGTCTATCATATGAAGTAGATAGAGCATTTATAAGGTTTAAGAGCAATTAGAGCTTGGCAGACTTTATAAATGCTCTATTTTTTCGTTTACAAAAAATAGGAAGTCACTTCCTATTTTTCAATTTCATCCAAATCTTCTTCTAAATCCATACCATAAGTTTCTTCTATACAACCTTTTTCTTTTGCCAAGTCTTGTTCAACTTGACTTTTATTGAAACTTGCCCTAGTATAATAATTAGACAGGGCATATGTAAGACCTTTGGACAATTGGAGTCCTCTAGATTTTACATATTGCTCTGTTTTTTTGTTTGTGTAAAAAGTTTTATCATTCTCATATGAACGATTTAATAATTGTTCTAATTTTTCTTTTTCGTAAATGGATGTAATTTCATTCAACAGAAGATTTCCACCCATATCTTTGTTTTCTCTACAGATTGCAATCATTGGAAATCCATCATCATCTACTTCATCTAATAAAATAATCTTACTTGTATCGTGTTGGTAACTATCAAATGCCAACACGCTTTCTTTTAAATACATTTCACAGTTACTGACAAACTCATACCCTATATCATGCTTTTCTCTAAGTTTAATAACTGTTGATACATTCATGACTAATGGATTATCTGTAGCAAAATCTTCTATGTAATCCAGTGAGTGTGTACTGTCTGCAACTATCAATGGGTATCGTGTATCATAGATACCACTCATCAACTGAATCAACTGTTTATCAAAAGAAGTAATCGTACCATCTTCATGAACAATATTCTTATTGATTTTTCTCAATGTATCTATCTTTGTCATTCATTAACACCTTCTTCCAAATAAAAAAATAGGAAGTCACTTCCTATTTTTCAACTTCATCCAATTCTTCAAAATCATCTTCTATATTTTTAATTTCTTCATTTTGTATGCCAATCTCTTTATCACTTAATTCAATTAGCTTATTTTGTACCATTTCAATTTCTGATGAATTTTTGATTACATCTTCTAGTTCCACCCATTCTCCAAGATACAGTTTGCTACCTTCTTCTTTTTCAAACTTTTCTAACGAAAACCTTGGTTCTTCCTTTCCGGTTTCTTGTACGATTTGAATGATGTAAAAATGATCCTTATTGTGAATATCTGTGAGAAAATAATTATGCCATTTTAAACAACCTTCTCCATTGTCTTTTGAATCTAAATTGATTTCAAATGTACAACTATTAAATGAAATTAGATTTTTATCTATGCTTTGAGATTTCTCTTTTGCAAATAAATCAAGAAATGCTCCATGAAAAGTGGCAACTGGTTCGCCATGCTCATCTGCCTCTTTCCAATCATCCCACATTTCAACAATAGAATACATATCATGTACTCCTGCTTCTTTGATTGATTGAAGGTCACGAGAGAGTTCGTCTAAGTCTTCCTGTGCATATGTTTTATCTAAGAATTCTTCAGGCTCTAAAAACCATGTATGATTATCAGAGGCTTTCGCCACTTTTACCATATCTTGAATAATCTTTCCATAATCATTCGGATTAATTAATAGTGTTTTTTGTTTTTCAGCATTTAAACCATCTAATTTATCCATGATATCCTTTTTAGAATATGCTCCAAAGTATTCTCCATCTTTACTCCAAATTTCAAAATCCTCAGATAATCTTAATTCTTTATCAGGATACCCATAAATCGTTCCTGTTACGAGTCCATAGTCAAAGTCTTTGAGAAATTCTCCATTTTCATACTCTTCAGCAAGATGGACATTCAATCCATTTTGTTTCATATACACATAAAGCTCATACTCATATTTTTCAGTACCAAGTGGTGCTTTATGTTCTTTATTGAATTTTACAATTTTATCGTAAACTTCCTGCATATCCTTTAAGGATTGCTGAAACACTTGTTTTCTATTTTCTGATTCTTGCTTTTCTTTCGATTTATCAACCTGTTGCAATGTATCCTTGGATGCTTCCATTTGTTTATCAATTTGATGAGATAAAACTTGTCTTCTATACAAGGCATCTCTAAATACTTGAAATTGCCTTTCATTTTTTAAATCTTCAATAACCTGTTCATAAGTTGTAGGATACCACACAGTACTTCCATCTGCACTTTCTCGTATAACCATGATATATCCATTTTCAACTTGTAAAATTTCTTCCTCGATACATTGACGAATGATAAAACGAATTTCTCGTTCTTTTTCTAAATCATTTAAATTCCAATTTAAATGATTATCTTGAATATATTGATTCCAACCAATCCATTTTTCGTTTGGTGCTTCTTTTACACCCCTTGCTGTAATTTCAAGATAAGATTTTCCAATTCTTTTTCCATCCATATCTTCTTGATAAATAGCAACTGCATATCCCATTAAATTATTGATAGCAATTCTACCAATTAAAGTTTCTATATCATCTAACACATCTTTATCTTGAATATAATATAAATGATTATTTCCAATATTATTAGGAGTAGTATAATCCTTAGTTATTTCAAATTGATAAGGTTCTAAATATTCATTAAGTAACTGCCTTGTTTTTTCTTGGTCAATTCCCTTACCACCCCAACTAGAAGTTTCTAAAACAGATTGATTTCTACCAATAAACTTTAACAAGTCTTCACTTTCCATTAAACCACAAAATTCAACAATTCGTTTATTACTGGATGTCAATCTTTTCTCCATTTTAACCACCTACATTTCAATTTCATCTAAATCTTCTTCGATTTCATTCATTTCTGTAGATATTTCTTCCTTCCGAATACCAAACAATTCAATATCTACTCGATCTTCTAAATTTTTAAACACATCAAAATGCTTATCAATAATTTGACAAGCCTCTAGTTCACTATCTGTTAAATTATCTCGTATCCAAATCGTGCTACATTGTCCATTACAATCAAATTCAATCAAATTATAATTACCCTTATACGAATCTAAAAATTCTTTTACGATTTCTTTTTCTTCTTCACTAAGTTCATCCATATCCGTATATGATAAATCTTCTTTTAGCTGTTCTAAATCTTTATTGAGTAATGCATTACACTCCAAACAGCAGTCACCAAAAATTCGATTTCCTGTCAATTTCATTTTGAATTGCTTTAAATCTTTTATCACATCATATACAATGTCTGAATCAAAGATTTTTAACTGTGTCGGACAATAATCATCCAACAATAATCCTATAAAATGTCTTAAATCTTGTGCATAAGTAAAATCATATGTATCCTTCATGTTTTTCTATCTCCTATTTTTCAAGTTCATCTAAGTCCTCTTCTATTTCACTTTCTTTATCAAAATTGATTGTTTCATGTTTTAATGCTTCTCTTGTGAAATATTCTTCTTCAGGACTCTTGTGATAAATAAGTGTTTCTTCTGAATCGTTTAAAACGATTTCTACAGCTTCTTTTTCATCAATATATTCCATTGTCTTAAATGCATCTTTTACATCCTGTACAGGATAATAATCACTCAATCCTTGCTCTCTACATATTTCTGTTGCCCATACTTTTAAAACAACATCTGCATTTTTATATTTCTTATTCACGAATTCCAAATTGAAATGAAATTGCATGATTTTTTTCCTGCATTTGAGATTCCCTTTTTTCATTTTCATAAACGACATTCAAACATTTTTCAGAATATCTATCTACATCAAAATTTACCAAATCTTCTAAACTAATATATTTCTTGCCATCTACTCCAAGGATATTTACATTACCTTGTTGAAAGTCTTTTAGATATTCCATTTTTAAGAAATCATTTAATTCCATACCTGCTGTGAAAATGTACTTATTCCCTATCTTATTGATTTCATTACCATCTATCCATTCATCAAATAAGGTGTCAGGATACTGCCAATCAACAGCATCAAATAAATGACTGGAAATTTCTTCCTGATAATTAGTAAGTACCAAGAAGTCCTTATGGCTATATCCATTGTCTTTTTCTGCTTCTTTTACGCTATCTGCCAATTCTTCAAGAGTGAATTCATTTTTATTATAGTGGTTAATCGCCTCTTGGATTTGTTTCTTATATTCCTCATATCCATATTCAGAAATATAACTGGTTTCATAGACATCACGATTATAGGCTTTAAAATTCTTATACCCATACCCTTGTTCCAAGTGTCCATCAAGAATGAAATCTATCTCTACTTTTTGTTCATCATTTCGTAATCGAATCTTTTCTCCTGCATCAGCTTCCTCACGATTTACTTCCATAGGAAATATTTCTTGTAATTGCTGTAATACTGTTTTTTCTAACATTTCTCCACCTACTTTCTTTTTCCTTACTATGTAAAAAAAGAAATGCGACCAAGTAATCACATTTCTATATCTTGTGTAAGTAAAAATTCATAAATATCAAATGGTTGTTCATCTTCCCATGATACAAGTGATTTATAACGCTTTTTCTTATCTTCCACGAATGCTGAAACACTGTATCCATCAATTTCATTATTATTCCAAACTTTATCGCCTTTTTCCAAAGGATATAATCCATGATCTGCAAAGAAAATTCTTCCATCTTTGTTACAAATCAACCAATCATATCCAACCCTATTCATGTTATATAATTCTTGAATTGCTCCTTTTGATAACTTGTTTCCTTTATAAATACATTTTTCATGTTTCTTTGAATATTCATCAAAATAGGATTCATTTGTATAATCATGCTCATGGAATGAATTTAACAAAAATGTCCAAAATAAATTTTTAACCTCGGATGGAAACATATCCATAGTTATCAGTTCACTTTCTTTTTCAAAATGAGAGTATCTCCAAATTTTATTTTGTAAATCCAGTAAACATTCTTTTTCATCTTTTATATCTGCTTTTAAGTTTAGATTCTGTGCTTCTATTTCCGAGTATCTTTCCATTTGTTTTGATAAGACTCCCATTAACTGATTAAAATCCTCTTTCTTAAATTTCATCCAAACTCTATCTTTTCTCATATTCCTCTACTTTCTAAGATATGTTTTATATTTCCATATCCATTTCGTCTAAATCTTCTTCAATTTCTTCATATTCTACATCCATTTTCTGTTTCACTATTGGATGCTCTTTTAAATATATTTCACGCTCTTTTTCGTGTTTTTCATACATTTGTTCTAGCATTTCTAAATCAGGCAATGTCGCCATATATTCAGGATTGTTGTATCCTAACTCATTGACAAGATAATCACATCTTTCCATAAGTTCTTGGATATATGTATAAAAGATAGGTGCTTTTCTTTTATCTTTTAGATCACGATTGATATACCATGACACATTCTCAATCTTATCTTTTTGATATAAGATTCTACCTTGTAAATCCATCTTATCTTCATAAGGTAGAGTAAGAGTATAGAAATATCCATTCAAACCACTATACCAATGTTCTGAAAATATCATTTGACTACCATCATGTTGTTTCACTGGTTCTGTTAGCAAATATAGATTTTTTCTAACTCTTGGTTTGTTGTCATATTCAACAACAGGATAACTTTCTTTATCAGCTTTCATTCTGTCAAAAGAGTCTTTCCGTTTTTGATATGTATCCACAATCAGTTGTTTTGCTTCTTTCTCTGTTTTAAATTGATAAATGAACCCATTTTTATAAACACGATTGTTTGGTAAAAGCCCTATAAAGTTTTCTCCCTTATAATTCGGCTTTTGTACAGTCCATTCATAATGATAGCCAAGTGTATAACCATCAATGAATTGACTTTCTAAATCTTCCTTAGATATATAATAGACATCTTTGGGCTTTTCTAGTTCTTGTTCATCCAAAAAATCAAACAATCCCATTTGTTCCATTTACTCCACCTTCTTTCAAAAAAAGGAAGTGACTTCCTTTTTTTATTTTTAGTATGTTTAGTACCTGTACAAAATTACAGGTTGTGAATCATCAGTCATATAGGCTTTAGACTCACATTTTCTTATCTTGAATTTTCTAAAAAACTCAAGAAGTTAGGACTTTGGTCTTCCCTTTTATATAGTTTTTTTAAATTTCTATATCATCATGGTCGAAATCATCTTGTTCTATTTCATCAAAGTTTTTATCTGCTTTAATCATGCTATGATAAGTATCCTCTGTAGCAAGTTTCAGTTCTGTTTCTATTGTATTGGAATAGGTATCAATGATTTCTTTGGATGAATATCCGTTATCGAAACTTACAATCGTTTGTTCTTTGCCGTTTTCAGGGTCATAGATACGATACAATCCTTCAACTTTGCCATCTCCAATTTCAACAGAGAAATCAGCATACCCTTTTAACTCTCCAGTTTTATAGACTTCCAGTTGCACAATTTGAACATTATCTATTTTTGCATTCTCAAGTCTTTCTCCTGTTCTCCAATCATATCCTCTTTTTTCTGCTATTCTTCTAGCTGCCTGAACGGATGGATTATCGGAATGCCCTTGTGCTTTATCTAAAGTTCTTTCTATCAGCGTTTTGGGAATAATTTTCCCCTCTTTAACTAATGTATTATATTCTTTAATTGCTTCGCTTCTTTTTTTCGCATACTCCATTCGTTGTTTGTTGGCATCACTATAAAATTTTCTTGCTCCTCGTTGTGTTTTTAGTTGTCGATTAGAACGAAGTTTATCATCTAAAAAATCACTAATTGGAGAAGACAATCCTTTTTCTCCTAAAAACTCTTCCAAACTCTTTTTTATAGCTTCATATCTTACTTCAGGTATTTCTATTTCTCCAAATTGCATCTGTAACAAGACTGGTCTTAATTCCTTTTCTAAATACTCTGTATCAGGTACTAAATCCAAGAAATTACCAATGGTAAATACTTTAACAGTATCCATATCATCCACTAATGCGTAATTGGAATTAAAATCAGCCGATACGACAAAAGCTGAAATGTTTTCAGGTGTATCTTCAATACGACCAATAAACTCATTACTTACCACTCTAAATTCATTGCATTTATATACAGAGAGATAACTCTGATTTTTCATAGAGAAACCACCTTTCTTTGCATAAAAGAAAAGAGCCACCATTTCTGATGACTCCAATAAAAAAAGCACCTACTATTTTTTGTAAGTACATTTTGATTTACTTTATAGTTTTCACACGAATTCTACTATACTCATTTTAGCACTTTCTTTGTGAAATGAAAATGCAAAAATAAGGAAATTCAACTTACTTTCTTATCTTTAGCTCCATCCATATTGATCGAGTTATTTTTGTAAAACAATCTACTTCACTTACTAACTCAATCAAAAAATCCAATAGCATTTCTGCATATGTTTCCAACCCAAATAATCGCAAACTTTTAATAATCCTTGTCAATCGTAAGTGGTTGTGATTTTTTACAACTAACCATACCTTGCTTCTTTCCTCAAAAGAATTATTTTTTTCAATTTTGTTTTCTACTTCATTTAATCTTAATCCATAGAATTCTAACATTCTTTGAAAAGACATTATCATATTATACTGAATAATCTCATCCTGTTTCGCCATTTCTAATTCATACTCTTTTAGAGCAGGAGCGACAAATGGATGATGAAAACTCCTTTTATCTAATGGAAACATCCATTGTATGTAATTATGTGTTTCTTCTAGCCATTGGTTATCAGCTTCCCAATAATCAAATAAGTATCTTCCTTTATTGTCTTTTTCTTTACCTTGTAAAAATCCCAATATTGTCATGATATACCTCTTTCTAAAAAATAGGAAGTCACTTCCTATTTTTCAATTTCATCTAGTTCTAAATTTTGTTCTTCATGATTGAATTCAATAAATTTACCTTGCTTAATTTCTCCAACGATCATAGATGGTTCAATATACGGAAAAATCACTTGCCGTTCAGAATTTCTTTTTTCATAAATTGAATTCCATATACTTTCCATTTCATTTGGATATTGATACGCATAGATTTCATCAGCAAAATTATAAAAGTCAGTTTCTAAACAAAGTTCACTAGGAATATCCAGTACATAAATTTTAGAATCATCTGTTTCTTTTCCTATCATATGACAGGCTCTTTCAATTGCCTTATCCATATCTTTTGTTTTTAATTTGGAAAAGCCCCAAAAGAAAGATGAATAATCTGTTTCTTTCATTCGATTATAATCATCAAATAATCGCCTATAAATTGGTAATGCCTCTTGATAATTACATCTATCTTTATCTGCATACACCTTTTTCGACACATCTAAATCCGAAGACTGAATCGTTAATACTCTTGTTATTTTTTCAGCTTTTCGCTTTGAAGTATCGTATGGTTTCGTATATTCGCCACGAATTGAATAATAGTTTTCTTTTCCAATGATGATATGATCTAAAAATTGAATGTCCATAATCTCACAGGCTCTTTTAATTTTTTCAGTAATTTGAAAATCTTCTTGACTTGGTGTGCTGTTTCCTGATGGATGATTATGATACATAATAATTCCACAAGCATTTGACAACAATGCCGATTTCATCACGCTTTTTACATCTACTATCGAACTATCTAAACCACCAACAGATACAATATGAGCATTTAACACACAATTATTTGCATCTAAATTTAATGTCATGCACATTTCTCTATCCAAGTCCTGCATCTCTTCTAAAACAAAATTCACAGTATCTATTGGTTTCTTAATTGGCTTATCATAGTCGATTTCTCGCTCCTTTACTAATCGAATTCCAACAACATCTATCTTCATACCTAATCTTCTTTCTTAATAATTCTAATGCCTTCATCATCTATCACTAATTCTTCATCCGACTTTAATGATTGTAGAATTCCTTTTAAATCCTTTCCTGTCATTTCACTTTCATTATTCATTCTCATAACTCCTTGTCGATTTCTTCTAACTCCATCTCTATCGTTTCATTTTCTTTTTGTGAAAGTTCCTGATGATAGTTTTCCAAAAAAGTATGTACTTCTAAAACTTCATCTTTAAACCACTTCAAATCATCAATCACATCATCTAAAACAAGTCCTTGTCCATAATGCTCTACATTTGCATAATAACTCAATTCTTCAGCTACACTATATTCATTTCCATACTCATAAATTGCATCAAGAAATTCTTCAACACTTTCCTGTTCATGGACAGCATCAAAGTGTACACCAAGTTCTAAACCATTTGGTGCTGTTTTATGGAAGTAAATACCTTCATCATCATGCTTTATATTCCAACCTAAATGCACAGCGTGACCCAATAACAAGAGAATCTGATGTTCCCTATCTTCTTCCACCTCTTTTTCATCACTGTATTCTTTGACTAAATCTTCTGTAGTTCTTCCACCTTCATACCATGCAATAACATCACTGCTGAATATCTTTCCTTCATTATGGAATAATTGGTTCGTATTCTTATCATAATCAATAATACCTTTATCCCATTCTTCCAAAGTCTTTTCAAAATACTGTAGTATTTCTTCTCCTAGTAAAGATATATTTTCTTTGTTTAATAGCTCTGTTCCATGAAGATTTGGATATACATTCTCCTCGATTTCCTTTTGTTCGTGGTTTACTTTATCTTCCAAAGATTCAAGGTCGATTCCCCTGTTTGTCATATCTTCCACTATAGTGTCATGATACCCACAGAAATCAAGTACTTCCTTCAATTCATAAAGTGTTTTTAAATTCATCTCGCCAACCTCTTTCTATTTTATATACCAAAGAAACCAATCAATACGACACCCACGATTGTTACCACAATCCATTGTCTTGTCTTTTCACGATATGTTTCATAGGATATATGATGCTCTCGTTTCTTCACATCTAATTTATAGATATTCCATATCGCACATCCACAACAAACCAATCCCAATCCTGTAAATACTATCTTCATTGTTTATTCTCCTTCCACTTTCTTACTTCTATCATAAAAACAAATGACATGAAAATGACAGAATAAATTTGGTTGATCGTCGTGTATTTGTACAAATAATGGATAATATTTTTCTTTCTTCATTTCTCGAATGATGCCAAACATTTCTGCAACCATTTCCTTATTCCAATTATGGACATCTCTTCTAGGGCATTCAACCCTTGCATAAAACAATCGCTTATATAAATCTCTAATATAACGAAAAACATACTTTTTTAATTCTATCCTTTTTTCTAAATCATCTGTCCATCTCAATGCTTTTGAATTTCCTTCATTATCAAATATAAAGGATACATTTCTCACAGAATCCTCATTCGTAAATTTTTGATCTTTATCGGTATGTATCAAATAATTAAGATGATTATGCAAATGAGGGATTCCATTAAATGTAAGCATTTCTATATCTTCAATCGTAAAATAATGATATTCCATATATTTTCTCCATTTCTAAAAATAGGAAGTCACTTCCTATTTTTCAATTTCATCAAATTCATCTGTCTTATTAAATTGATTTTCATTTTCCATAATTGCTGTTTTTTGACTGGAAGTAACTATTCCTTTTCGCACATAATCAAACCGTTCAGGATAATTCTGATATTCAATCAAAAGACTATGATAATTGCTATTAGCTAGGTCACTGTCTGTTAGAACATATACATTGGTATTCTTTTCATTTGCCTTTAGATATGGTTCTAACATTCTCTGCATCACTTGAGGTAAATGAGCATCTTTTCGTTCCAATGCATAGATTGAATTATTCAACTCATTCTTGTAATAGCAAATACTATCTTTTATCAATTCCAATCGAACTGTTGTCTGATAATCAGTAAAATAAATTTTATGGGGTACTGTTTCTTTCTGCTTCAAAAGTTCATGAACTGGAGATACTTTCTTAGTAGCTTCATCTATCTTTTTAAGTTTATCTGTTGCTTTATTTTTAATAACTTCATTATGATCTACAGCTAATAACTCAATCATATGTCTGTCTTTCGTAAGTTCTAACAATGTCATTTTCTCTTGAAAGGAAAACTTATACATGGGAATCCCTTTTTCATGTTTCTCTATGGTTTTATCATAAATCCATTCTTTACACTTTTTTTCCAATAATTGAAAATCACAACAGAACTGATGATATGTCGTATTCTTATCCAATGCCTTGTGATAGATTGCTTTTGCTTTACTTTGAATGACTTCTCTATTCTTGTTACAATATTTTAATTCTTGTCTTAGCAGAAATCTGTATTGATAATCACTTTCGTTGTTTATCACTTTTTGTTTAATTTCTGCATCAGGCACAGGAAACATAAAAGAATAACGAACACTTCCCACTGGTACATTTCCTACTTCAATGACATAATTTGAACTTTGTTTTATGTTAAATGAGGATACAGGAGCAAAATAATTCAATCCATTGATTTTAAATAAAGTACCACACAAAAATTTATTTCTATTCTGATACTCCACATTAGGTATTCGAGAATCGAATTGTTTTAAATATTTTACATAATCAACATTCACTTCATAGAAATCTAGTTTTTCGCTCATACAAGCACCCCCAAACATGAAAAAAAGCCATGTACCTATACATGACTTTGTATTCGCCTTTTAGCTGTTTGCTATCCTATTCGTTAAATTATGAATAGGCATGGTAGCGAAGCACCCGAATAGATTATTCGCCTTTTAGTCGTTTGACTATCCTGCATTATACAGGCATGGTAGCGAAGCACCTTAAAGATTCGAGATTTGCCTCTTGTCTTGTACTTCAACTGCAAAGGACAAACCTCATATGAATGATAATGAAGATGTTCTCTTCGATTAGAGTATAGCACAGTAATTTATATTTGCAAACTAATTTTAAAATTGCATTTTATTCAAAATAGGAAGTCACTTCCTATTTTTGAAAAAAGTGAAGATTACTCTCCACTTAAATATCTCTATCTTCAAAATCATCTTCAATACTTATATTGACTGCATCATTGTCTTCGTTTCCATCAGTAATGCCATTCTTATTATACAAATAATTACGGTCATATACTTTCAGTTCTTCAAGGAATTCTGAAACATTAAGATATATAACCCCATTATCATCTTTATCTAAAGTCTTTCCATTATATAAAACAACTTTTTCTTTTACTTTAAAACCATTTTCTTTTAACCAATCAAGTTTTTCAGTATCTAGCAAATGTTTTGTTTGTTTATTGTATTCAACTTCAGAAGAATGTTTAATTTCAAAAATGAATGTTTCATTCTTTTTGTTACGAATAACCATATCATATTCGCCATTTTTAAATGGAGATTTTCTATACTCATAAAATCTAAATTGAGAAACAAAGCAATCAGATAAACTTCTAGTTACATTTAAGAGAACAATTTCTTCTAACATTCTTCCTTTAATATCAGATAACAATTTGTTATAAATGAACTCTTGTTTATCTCCACTCAACTTAACGAATTTAGGGTCATTATACAACGCTTTTAATGCTGATTTTGCCTGATTATAACGAATGCAAGGTTGAACAACGACAGGATTATCAGAAATTGAAAATTCTTTGCTAACTGTACAATATTTAACATCATCAAAAAAATCCAACTCATACAAATAATTTTCTATCTGTGCAAGTTCATTTTCTGTTAAGCCATACTTTAATTCATTGTAATTTAAAATCTTTAAATCCTTTTTTATTTGCTCTGATAGATTTTCTACATTCATATCAGCACTATAGGATAATATATCATTGTCTTTAACATCCGATATATAGTGATGCAAAACTCCAATATCATGAGATTCAAAATTTTTCAAAATTGCATCAAGTAAAAATTCATGGTTCTTATCTTCGATAACTCGATTGATAACATTTGTTAATTCTCCTCGACTATGAATTAAATATAAAGCACCTAAATCTCCTTTATCTTTTAATTTAGACAAGGAATGTTGAATATTTTCTGCAATAGCTGAATCAACATATTCTTTAAAATTTTCATCTCTATTATAGTTAATTCCACTTTTTGACAACAATCCACCTTCCACAATATAATCTTCAGCAGTGGCATTTGGAAATAAATGCGTATATTCATAATATGGAATATAAGTTGTATGAATTGAAATTGAACGATCAAACAACTCTCCTCTTTGGCTTAAATAAATACCTAATGAATCTGTTCCTGTTAATACAATATGAATACCTGATATAGCAAACTCATCTGATAGTAAAGAAGATACTCTTACAAATTGTTCTACTTTGGTAATTTCATCAATGAAAATATATTTATATCCCTGTTCATTTAATTTTTGTAAATCTAGATACAAACTTGCCATGTTGTCTTCTTCTGTTACATCTATCCATGCAGTTTTATTAAATTGCTCATTTGTCATACCTAAAATAGATTGTAACATCATAGTAGTCTTCCCAGTTCTTCGCAAACCATATAACGCACAAACTTTACCATAATAAGGTGTATTCACTGATAAATCAGAGTACAGATATTTGTTCAAATCATTCAGTAAATATCTTGTGTTTAATGAACTTACAGATTTCGCTCTATTTTGTAAAGATACTCCAAATCTAACATTTGTTCTGTATATAGACATTTCAGCACCTTCTTTCATACTATTATTATAACAGATTTATATGCACCCTAATAGATAGCATTTTCATGCTCTCTACAAAAATAGGAAGTGACTTCCTATTTTTGAAAAAAGTGAAGATTACTCTCCACTTTGCATTTAACCTTTTGTATCCAATGAATCATTATCATCATATTCATCTTCTACATTTTTTATACATTCTTTTCGTGCTAGAAGCATCTTCTGATAATTACGATCATATACTTTTAATTCATCAAGATATTCAGATATGTTTTTATATTTCACACCTTCAATTTCTTGTCCTTGTGTTTTTCCCATATATAACACTGTTCTTCCTGTTACCTCTAATCCTCTTTTTTCAAAGTATTTCATTTTTGCAGGGTCAATCATATGTTTGTACTGACTTGGTACGATTTCAGAACTGTGTTTGATTTCAAATAATTCTACAGTGTATAATTCTTTATCTTTAATAACTAAATCAATTTCTCCTTCTGTAACTCCTTCACTCGGCATTGGTGGATAAGAGAGTTGAAATACTTCATATTTTTCAGCATCCAAAGATTGTTGGACATTATAAATTGTCAATTCTTCTAATATCTTTCCTTTTACATTGTTATCAATCGTTGAAACAATTAAATTTTGTTCTTTATCTGTTCCTAATCGGAAAGTATTGTGATTTTCTAAAATCTTCAACAATTCCTTGCACTGACTGTATCGCAACCCTGACTGTGTAATAATATTGTTTTCTACTGGCGAAATATTAAAGTCACCTGATTCAACAGTATAGGAATCTACAATTTCTAGTTTTCGTAAATATTGTTCTATCTCATAGACTTCAGAATCTGTTAGTATTTCATCTTTTCTTGCATCATAAATATGAAGTTGTTTTTTCAATGGTTCAACAATGGTGCTTGAATCTATTTTGTTTAGAATATCTGTGTTAGGTTCGATATTTTTCTTAACACGAGTAGTCATTATATCTCTAACAGAGTTATAATCAGAAGGTTTAAATGTACTTTGAATTACCCTGATAGAAAACTGATGGTTTCTATTTTGTACAACACGATTGATAGCATTAGTCAGTTTATCTTGATTATATAAATTTATCAAAGAACGAAATTTACTGCCTTCTTCATAGTTTTCTAAAGAATGCTGAATGTTCTGTGCAATCGCAGAGTCCACATATTGCTCTGCATTTTTTCCATTATAGAACGGATAATCTTCATTATATTCAGGAATCAAAGTACCACCATATTCAATGAATTCATCAATATTTTTATTAGGAAACAAATGTTTAAATTCATAAAAAGGAATATATGTTGTATGAATATATCTAGCTCTGTCATAAAGTTCACGAGAAGAAGATAAGAAAAAGCCTAGAGAATCTGTTCCTGTCAGAACAATTCTCAACCCCTTTCTAACATATACATCAGGAAATAAGGAAGACATGGAAATAAAGTTATCCAATGAAGTGACTTCATCAATGAAAATATACTTGTATCCTTCTTCTTTCAATCTATCAAGATCACTATATAAAGAAGATATGGTATCTCTATTGCTTACTTCGATATATGCACTTTTTTCAAATTCATCTTGCGTTAATTCAGAAATCGTTTGCAACATTAAAGTTGTTTTTCCAGTTCTTCGCAATCCATATAAAATACAGACTTTGGTATCTTCTGATTCAAATAAATAGTCTTTCAATTCTTCTCCAATAATGCGTTGTGGTTTATCTTTTTCACGATTTGTGATTTCTTTTAATTCGTCTTTAACAAAAACATTTGCTGTATATTTTTTCATTAAACCACCTTCTTTCATATCCCTATTATAACAAATTTCTATGCACTCTAACAGATAGCATTTTCATGCTTTCTGCAAAAATAGGAAGTGACTTCCTATTTTTCAATTTCATCCATTTCTTCTTCAATTTCTATAAATTTATTTATTCTATCTTGTTCTTTATTAAATTGAATGTCATAACAAATTCGATTAAGTTCTCCTCTTATAGAAGGATACCCTTTCTTCCCAATGTTTTTTAGATTTTTCATATCGTATAAAGGTGTTTTCAATAATCCTTTTAAAGTTGTAATTCCACTTGCTTTCAAACAATATTTTGCTCGATCTGTAAGATGGAGCATATCCACTGGACAATCTTTTTCTATTTTTGATGCAACTAATTTCTTAATTTCATCTTCCAAAAAATTCTCTACTAATTTCCCATCCTTTTTGCATACAGAATATTCAATACTTGATAAATCTTTAAAGAATGAATAATCCATATTTGTTAAATCACAATCGTTGTCTTTTATGTTCTTATAATCTTCTCCTCCTATTTCAACGCTTCCTTGAAAAGAAATAACTCCATATGTTCCATCCACTCCCTGATCTACATAATCACGAATATACTTTAGGTTTTCTTTATAATCCTTTTCCAAAAAGAAACCATTATTTTCGTTATAGAATCCATAATTCAATTCTTTATTATTGCAAGCATAATGATCAAACTCTTTATCCAATTTTTCTAAAAGTACACCCGTTTCAAATCCATAAAAATTTATTTTATTGTCCATCATTTTCCTTCTTTCTATTTTTAGGAAGTCACTTCCTATTTTTCAAATAAAAAGCATCAAATTGCTTTGATACCTTTTATTTGAAGCCCTTGTTTTTACGCAAGGGCTTCAGGAAGATAAATCATTATACTTTATTTTCTATCTCACTGTGAACTATCAGAGATTTTATTTTTTGTGAGATAGATTTTTATACAATTCTTTATTCTGATTTATTTTCAGACTTCTTGTTTTTGTTTCTTCTTCTGTATTCCAAGATACCGATTAAAGATACTAGAACTCCAAGTCCTGCAACGATAAACAGCATAGAATCACTACCTGCTCCTGTTTGAATAACTGGAAGTAAGCTGTCTTTGTAGATGATAGAATACAACAAGTCTTCACTTCGTTCTACCTTCTTACCATTGACAAACAATCCATCATCATTGACTTCAACTTTGACAACTTCAGGGCTTAACGAATAACCTAGAGGGGCTTTCGTTTCCTTGATATATGTTGTTCCGTAGTTCAATACAAACTTAACAGTTCCATCTTTTGTGTTTGCCTGTTTTGTTTCGATAGGATTTTTACATTCTGCATCTGTGAAAGATGTGAATTCAAATTCCTTACTGATGATGTTCTTCATTGTGTTTTCATCTACTTTATTGACAAGAACATAGTATTCTTTCAATTTATTGATGATAGGTTTTCCTTCATTGATTGGTACAATCACTGCTTTTTCATTAGATTGGTCGATACTAAAATCATATTCATTTTCATCTAATTTATATGCAGAATTTGTTTGAAGTTCCTTCAAGTAGTAATTTCCTACTGGAAGTTCAGGGGTATGAACTAAATGACCTTCTTCATCAATTCCTGATGTTGCAAGCAATGTATCAGGTTCGATTGCTACATTACCTTTCCAATCGTATGTATCATCACGAGTGTAGATTCCAAATACAACATCCTTGTAGGCTTCTTTGTTCATAGCTGTATCAGAGAATTCCATCTGTTTTGTCATATTGATGTTATACACTGGTCGTTCGTTCTTCAATGTAGATTCGATTACTTGAAGTTCATTGATTTGATTATCTACAACTTCAAAATAATGTTTTTCTTCATTCTTCACAAAACCGATTGGTGCTTTTGTTTCAACATAATAGTATTTACCAACTGGAAGTTTAATTGACTGTACAGCTTCATAATCACTTACTAAAGTGTCGATTTCTTCATCTGCCTTGTAATAAGTGATTCCGTTACCTAATGTAATATCTTCGCCTGCGTAAATGGTAATTTCTGCACCTAGAATATTCATTTCTTCAAAGACTGGTGTATTAACCATTCCTAAATCCGTCATACCAATATCCGTATAAGTGAACTGTTTACCTTTCTTCTCGAAAGCTAACTGTCCATATACGATTTCATCCTTCATTGTTCCTGCTACTTGAACTTCGCCTGTGTCTTTTACAGTAAATTCAATCTTTTCAGCAAGAGCAAATCCATAAGGGGCAGAAATTTCTTCCCAAATATAAGTTTGTCCAACTTCTAATCCTTTGATGATATGAGGTTCTTTAGTGGATACCCAAGTTTCAAATACTTCTCCACGATTTCCTTTAGGATAAACAATTTGAGTTGCTCCTTCTAGTTCTTCGTTTGTAGAAGCATCTACTTTTGAGAATTCTACTTGTGTAATTTTGTTTTTAAATACTGCAACAATTTCGATAGTTGGTAATTCCTGCCCTTTATATGTGGCATCCACTGGAATCACTTCATCACTTGAAGCGTATCCGATTGGGGCTTTCAATTCACGAATTTCGTATTTTGAAAGAGGAAGGTCAGCGTTAAATACAACCTGTCCATTTTCATCTGAAGTGGCTGTTTCAATCAATGTTCCTTTTTTGATAATCAATGGTTTTGAGTTTGTTTTTGACAATTTTTCAACTCCATAAATATCTTCAGAAGCATATAGACCAAAGACAGCTCCTTGTAAATTAGCTTCATTATCTTCATCCACTTTTCTCAAGTCAATATGAACCTTTTGACGGTCATTTA
The DNA here is from genome assembly GCA_014337235.1 of [Eubacterium] hominis. Lineage (GTDB taxonomy): Bacteria > Bacillota_I > Bacilli_A > Erysipelotrichales > Erysipelotrichaceae > Hoskinsella > Hoskinsella hominis. The sequence goes on from CP060636.1 coordinate 799,078, forward strand.
AATAGGTTACAGAATCAGAAATGATTGCTGTATGATCATCTTTGTATGACAGAGTTACTTCATACTCTTTATCAGAAATCACAAATCCTTCAGGAGCCTGTGTTTCACGCACTATATAGCTTCCAAGATATAAATTATCTACTTGAGTCTTTCCTGATTTATCGGTAGTTGCTGTTGTAACAACTTCACCAGCTTTATAAATTACCGTTCCGTCAGCAGGGTCAATGATGTCTTCTTTGGCATACACTGTGACTGTCATGCCTTCTAGTCCTTGTTCTTCATAATCGAATACGATATTACCATTTTCATCTTCATGAGAACCCACTAGCACTTCTCCTCGTTTTTCAAAAGAGATAGATCCTTTTACTCGTGTGTCTTCCATAGTAACTACGATATACGCATCTCCATCTTCATCTTCGGAAGTCACTTCCGATTTTTTGATTTCAAATGGAATACTTGTACCATTCAACAAGTAGTTGTAAGGTGCTTTGATTTCTTCGAGTTGGTACTTTCCACTCTTTAGTTTTAACGGAAGAATAACATAACCATCTTTATCTGTATTGAATTCATCAATCCAAACACCTGCCACTTTTTGTCGTACATATTTACCAGTTGATAAATCTTTTACTTTAAATGTAGCATCTGACAATGTAATTTGTTTTCCACTTTCAGCATCAATCTTAACAAGTTTTAGGAAATAATCACTTGGTCGGTTGTTGATGTGATAGTGCATCTTACCATCATCTCCCATTTCAAGCGAATTTCCAGAAGTATCTCCACCTTTAACGATTGTTTGTCCATCTAGTTCTGTTACTTCAAATGTAAATATTCCATCAAGAATATCTGTTTCTTCAGCATTTTCGCCTTTCTTAGTCTGTTGGATAACATACTTACCATAGGCTAGTTTTCCTGAAGTCGCATAACCATTCTTGTTTGTAGTTAATACAGCGTATTCTTTTTCACTACGATTTTCTTTGGCATACTCAAGAGCTTTTTGAATATCATTTCCGTTTGCTTCATAATCAGACTTCAATACAGCAACAAATTCAGCACCTTTTTCATTTACCATGATTTCAGACTGACTTCCATCTGTAATGACTTTGATTAAATCAAATTCTCCTGTGCGAATTGTTTCTTTTACTGTCTTATCGACTGTGATAGTAATTGTATTTTGATCTTTATAACTTGCAGTAAAAGGATATTTTGTTTCATCCAATTCATATCCTTCAGATGGACTGATTTCTTGCCAGTAATATTCCCCTAGATATAGATTTTCAATCGTACCACTTGCATTTTTATCTGTCGTGATTTTTCCAACTAAAGAATCTTTCTTATGAATAACTGTTCCATCCATAGATGGGTCAAGAATATCTTCTTTAGCATATAGTCCATATACAGCACCTGTTAGTGTTGCATCCCCTTGAGGACGATTACCAGTATCTTTATCTTCTTTGACAAGATTGATGGTCGCATTCACTCGCTTATCACTTAATTCTGTATCGTATGTCTTTTCAGCTGTAATATCTACGACAGCCTCTTGATTGACATCAATGACATATCCATTTGGTGCTTTTGCTTCTTTGATGACATATTCTCCATATGCTAATGGTTCAGATACTGCATATCCTGTTTCATCTGTTGTCATAGAAGAAACAACTTTTCCATCATAGTAAATATCAAAAACTGTTCCTGCTACTTGAATGACTTTGCCTGTATCCTTATCTTTCTTGGCGATACGGATTTTTCCTTTGATGACTTGTTCGGGAACAATCGGTTCTTGATAAGTATTTAAAATTTCATTAGTTCCACCTATTTTTAGCTTTATTACGAATAATTCATCATTCAATTTATATCCTTCAGGAGCTTTCGTTTCCTGCATGGTTACAGTACCAACTGGTATTGATGGATTTCCATCAGAAGAATAATACAAAGCATCCCCTGATACTTTAAAACTATCATCATAATATGTAAATCCATTTTCATTTGTTCTGAATACCCAAGTTCTTTCTGCTGTGACTCCCTGTGTGGCAGGATCAACACCTTCAGCATAATCCCCTTTGTAATACTTCACAGTAAATTCGGCATTTTCTAAATGAGCATCTCTTTGAGGTACATCCTGTCCAGTTTCCTTATCACGCTTCTTCAATAAGATACCCACTGGGTCAGATTGAGGAATATCTTTTACCTTATATACTTCTGTTTTTCCACTGGTAACAGAAACTGAATATACTTTTTTATCCAACGCATACCCTTTTCCTGCTTTCGTTTCTTTCAAGTAATATGTTTTTGCCTTCAAGTCCTTGATGGTATTTGCTTTTCCATCAGCTTTGATTTTAAATGTACCTACTCGATTAACATCCTTATTGGCATCGGCTTCACTATTGTACAATCCATATTCTGCACCTTCTAAACTATAGCAGTTGTTATTGTCTGTAATCGAAGGATTCGCAGAAGATTTTTCAATCGTTAGATTTCCTTTCGGCTCATTTTGTCCCCAATATAAAGTTTGATTCTGTGTTACAATTCCTTGCCAACTTACTCCAGTACCTGGGCATTTTGCTTTATATACTTTAAAATCAGATGGTGGGCTAGGTAGGTTTAAAATTCCTTTTAGCGATTCATATGCAACATGATAACGCTGTCCATTAGTAGAACCACTAATTGAAGTGCCACTAGCTACAGCAGATAAGAATTCATTCATTGCCAAGAGAGCTTGATCTCTGTTTGGAAAAGTATTGGAAACCTGATTATTTGGATATCCATAAGCATAATAAATAACTTTTCGCACTCTATCATCATGTACTTCTACAGCAGAATTTAAGGTCATTCCTGCTCGTGGTGGTGCGTACATAGCTTCTCCACAAAATGCTACATGTCCATCAACCTTCCAAAATCCACCAGTTCCCCAAACCGATCCTATTCCATTAGAAATAGATGTATGTCCACCTTCTTCAAAATAAGTAACAACAGGACTACTCAAACTGCGATCAGAAGAATAAGTGCTTGATGCAGATTCGGAGTATCTAAAATCAGGGGCAATTAAAATAGAAGCACCTAATCCTAGCAATAGATTTGCTGTATCATAATCTTCATAAAATTTAGCCGTAATAAAATAATTATCATCCACATATTTCCACGCATGAATTTTATCAACAATTTCTTTACGCTTTTGAATATACTCTTCTTTCATAGTCATTCCATTTTGATAATCGTTTAAAATTTGTTGTTCTTCAGCACTAACAGGACGATTTGGAATAAAGGTTTCGTCATTGATTAGCAGTTTACTATTTTTATCTACTTTATCTTTTGTTTTATCCTTTTCTTCCGTTTCAATGGAATCTTCTTTTGTAGTTTCTCCTTCTGCTTCAGGTTGTTCAATCGGTTCTGTATCTACTTTTTCATTTGTTTCTTGTTCTTCACTAGAAACAATTTCTTTGAATGTAACTACAAAGTTTGAATTTTCGACACCAGTAACATATTCAATCTTTAAATTGTTTTGTTCTGCCACAAATTCAGGTACTGCTACATCATTATTCGTAAAATTCTCAATTACATTTCCTTCAGTAGCGATTGCTTCAATCTTTACATTTGTACCTTCTGCATAAGACTGGCTAAATGGAGTTTCTGTAGTAACAACAGTTTCATTTCCGTTCTCTGTAACCTTAACTTGTCCACTTCCAATAACAGATACATTAAGCGTACTAGATAATGGTTCTGAAATTGGTTGTTCATTTGCATAGGCAGGCATTACACTATTTACAGTTAAAAGTGCTGAAAAAATGCAAGTTACCATTCGTTTAAATGTTTTTTTCATAAGTATCTCCTTTCTTCTTTTTTCGTTTTATGAAAAATAGGAAGTGACTTCCTTTTTATGAAACGAATGAATCTCGAGTTTTCATCCGTTCCACTTTTTCCTACATAAATAAGTAGAGGCATCCAACTGGATGCCTTCGTTTAAAATACCATTTCATTATAAACTATCTCCTTTCTGAAAATAAAAAAAGACAAAAAACGATTAGTTTTCTGCCTTTTCAATAATTTACCACATTATCATATTAGCACATTTTGATGTGAAGCAAAAGTGCAACCACAGGTAAAATTACGGTTTTATAAAATCTAAAATCTGTTGTCATTTTTCAGTTTATAGCATATAATAATAGTGTCAAAGATTGGTAGTGAATACCAAGTGAAAAGAGATAGGACGGCAATCCTATCTCTTTGTTTTTTTGCACTACTACCGAAGTAGTTAGACTACTTCTTCAACTCTTTAACTATCAATAATAAGATAATCAACTGAATAATTTGATTGATATCTATTTGCATATGTCAAAGATTGGCAGTAGTACATCAGGATAGTATAAACCATAAACTTATACCTCCACGATTATTCTACAGAATCTTTATTTGATTTACCAGTTTTTCTACCTTTTGCACTCAAATAGAAAAACAGGAAGTGACTTCCTTTTTTGAATTTATTGATATTTATCAATTTATCGCTTATAATAAAGATGTAAAAAGTGGACAGATTATTCTGTTCAGGATTTTAGGGTTTATAAAAAACTACCTCGTCCTGAGAAAACTAAGGTAGTTTTTTATTTGTCATTTTTTCTTAATCAATTCGATTAGAAGAACAACAACTAGAGTTAGTATAGATAACATTATTGATAATGCTTCATATGTACTCATAAGCATCACTCCTCGAAAATACATTTATATTAACAAGGCTCAACGCTCCTTGGTCTAGCGACCTGAACTACCTAAATAAACTGTCCACCATGATTTTAGCATAAGACTTATACCTTGCCAAAGAAAATAAAGGTATAAGTTTTTTTATTTCCGTATCATATATAATATTCTTAATCATTCACACAACATTGTGCAGGTTCATATCCTTGTTCAATCAGTGAATTCACATCACTTTCAATGACTTCTCTATTTTTATCAGAAATTTTATTTGCATTAGCACAGTCTTCTTCATGAAATTTTTTAGAATTCTTATTCACGACAAATGTTCTTTTTTCACTATCGTTAGGCTCATTTTCAGAAGAAGATGCAATTTCCTTGCTCTCTCCTGTCTGATAATTTATTTCTACTTTTGGTTGATTGTTGTAGCAATACACATAGAATTGAATTCCTTCTCCATGATCTTCAATAGAATAGGCTTCAATCGTAACACCTCTTGCCACTAATTCATTGTCCTTAAAGATAGGAGTAACACGATATAACACATGGTTGTTTGTTTCTTTCAAATAATCAGCAACCATATTTTCAAATGGAAGCATCCCTTCTACATTTAGGAAGCGAGTTCCTGTAATCAAATTCTTTTCGTTTGCGTTCTCTCCTGCTAGTTGAAAACCGATTAAATGACACCGATTGTATAAATACTTTCCATCTACAAAATCATACTTTTCTGTTTTCCATCCTGAAGGCTTTACCATACCAATGCTTTCTCTATCTTCTGTTGGCATAATACTTTGATGAAGATTAGCAAAAGCAACACTACACCGACCCAATCCATCTAAATCGGAATATTCTTCAAATGTTTCTGTACTTGTAATTTCTTCATCCGTAAACAAAGGCACATTCCCGTTTAATACGGTATATGGCTCATTACTGAATTCAGGTATGTCATTAAGTTGTACATTCTCCTGAATCATTCCATTTTCTATAGGTTTATCGGACTTTAAATCCAATGAACATCCAGTAACAAATATACTTGTCAATAAGACAAGCAATATCTTTGACATTTTCTTTTTCATAATTTCTATTCTCTCCTATTCTTTATCGTTTTCCATTTTCCACATCTTCGGCACTGTATCCTTTCATGACCCAAGTTTTCATCAATTCTTTCATGTAGTATAAAGAATATTTTTCATAAGTACTCGCTTCTCTTGAAGCAACTACCATCATTCTTCCACCATATAGTTCATATAGTTCTTTTATGATGCCCAATTCAGCTTTGTTTAATTCTTCTTTTTTGTTTACAGATTTAAAGGTGTACTGGATTTCTGCAATAACATATTCCAATGAACCATATTCCATGTCATTTTCTATTTCATCCCAAGTTAAATTGCTAGAAATAGATGGAATATCTTTTTCTTTAAATTCTCCATTGATCAATTCATTCGTATCCTTAAAATGACAAGTGAATTCCAATGTGTGTATCCTATTACCTTTTTTTATTGAAAAATACTTAATTTCCAAATTAGTTTTTTCATTTATCTCTTTAATACTTGGTTTCAAAATATAGGCATTTAAAAATTTATATTGTGAATATGTTTCAATATCAGAAACTTCTAAAATATTTTCTTTTAATTCTTCCAATGCGATTTTCCATTTCTTGCGGAATCTGTTTTGTAAAAAATAAAGATATAATTTAATCGAATAAGTTGATTTTAAATAAAGAGTGTTTTTTAAAGCATATTTTATATATCCACAAGTGTTGATATCAAAAAACATACTTCGTACATAATCAGATCTACCGCATTCTAAAATAATTTCCTGTGTTGTTTTATCATATTCTGCTTCTTCAAATAAATGATGTAATTTGAAATTTTCTTGTTCATCATCTAGCCATTCTACAACACTGTTATTAAAGAGATGTTGTAGATATTTTGATAATCTTTTTGTTTTCAGCCAATTTGAATTAACAGAAATAAGATCACAATACTCTTTTTTTGTAAATCTAACTTTCGCTGTATCAATATTTTTGGGATTGATTTTTGATAGATAAACATCTAATACTTTCAATTCTTGCAAATTCAAATCCAAGTTTTTTAAATCAATAATTGTTTTAGATTTAGATACTAAATTATTTTCATTCAACATATATATCCCCCCCCCACACATATATTCTATAATTAGAATATATACTAATATAGGTAATAATGTCAATTTTTATTATTACCTTTGTTGGTCTACATTATTACCTATATCTATTATAAGGTAAGTTTTTCACTATTTATTATTACCTTTATTGGTTTATAGTATTACCTGCGTTGGCTTTCTCTATTACCTATATTGGTCTGTAGTATTACCTGTATTGGCTTCCACTATTACCTATTATACTAATTTCTGCTTTATGTAAAGTGTTTTTAGGACTCCGTAAACAAGATATAAACAAGAGTATAAACAAGACTATATCATCTTTAAGAAAAACAAACTTTTTTAAACTTAATCTTACTATTTTTCTCTAACCATCAACACCTAGATCATAAAGTGAATGATATAATCATAAATAAAGATAATTATTTGAAAGGAATGTATAAAATGAAAATTATCAAAAATCGTGTAAGATGCAAAAGTTGTGGAAATATTATTGAAAGTACATCAAAGTACAGTTTACAAGGGACTACACAGGGTAACGGTCTGACGGGAGGGGTTCCGCCCGTCAGATTTTCCATGTGATGTTCAAGCTGTCGCTTGTAGCGGCTATGGTGGTAATCATCAAGTCCACCACCCGCCGCTTGTCGTCAAAGGATACATTCTCCCAAGTGTCGAGGTAGCCGGAAATCTGGCTGACCTGTTCCGGGCTGATGGCTTCCACCGTCAGCTCCGCTATCCTCGCCAGAAGTTCCTGCTTGCATCCGTCCAGTTCCGCTATCTTCACATTCACATAGGAGAGCAGGACATTGTTTGCACCCGTCAGACTGTCCACCAGCTTTTCAATCTCGCTGTCCACATGGGCAAGCTCCACTTGCAGGGCGGCAATTTTAGGGTTTGCCTTTGCCGCTTTCTTTCTGCCTGTCAGTGTCTTGTAGCTTGCCAGTTTCTTTACCATCTGCTGATAAACAACCGCTTCCAGTTCCGAAGTAATGATTTTCCCGCACCCCGGACAACTCTTGTTATCCAGCCGTTTCGTACAGCGAAGGTATTGCTTGCCGGAGGGATTGAAGATACTCATAAGGGCATACCCGCAGTTCCCGCACTTGATTTTTCCCGCCAGCCATGTGTGGGTGGCTTTCCGGGCAGACTGGATTTTCATGTTGTTCATCAGCTTCTTACGGCAGGTCAGCCAGATGTCGGAGGGAACAATGCCCTCATGGGGAGCCAGTACCAGCATTTGGTCTTTCAAGTCGTTCTTTTTGCTGGGCTTCACATCCCGCCCTTGATACAGATAGCAGCCGTTCATGCCCGTAAAATCGGCAGCGTCATTGACCAGGACTGCCCCTTGACTTTTGAAAAACTCGTACACATCAAGGTCTGCCTGCACATAGACAGGATTGCGTAACATCTGCGCCAGCGTGGGGCGTATCAGTTCTTTACCGTTGAATAAAATCCCCTGTTCGGCAAAGTACCGGGTAATGTCCCCGTAGGAGGTTGTGGGCTGGGCGTACATCTCAAACATCAGCCGGATATTTGCCGCTTCATCTGGATTTACCACCAGCTTCTTTGTGTTGATACCGTCCATCTTAATCGGCTCTGTATGGAAGCCGTAAGGGGTTTTCCCACCCATCTTGAAACCTCGCTGGCTACGGGAATAGTAAGCGTCCGTTACCCGCTTCTGTATGGTTTCCCTCTCAAGCTGGGCGAACACGATACAGATATTCAGCATCGCCCGCCCCATCGGGGTGGAGGTGTCAAACTTCTCCGTAGAGGACACAAACTCCACTTCGTACTTTTGGAAGAAGTCCATCATCTTCGCAAAGTCGAGAATGGAACGGCTGATGCGGTCGAGCTTGTAAACCACCACTTTCCGCACAAGGCCGCTTTCAATATCCCGCATAAGCTGTTGGAATTGTGGACGCTCCGTATTTTTCCCGGAATACCCTTTGTCCTTGTACTCTTTGCAGTTCCCGCCTTTCAATTCGTATTTGCAAAATTCAATCTGGCTTTCAATGGAAATGCTGTCCTTTTTGTCTACCGATTGTCTTGCATAGATTGCGTCTATTCGATTGTTCATATTGTCGCTCCTTTTCTTAAAAAAGAAACGGAGCTGCTGACACCTTTATTATACCGTCAGCAGCCCCGCAAATCAACGATGGCTTCGGAAAACCTTATGCCCCGGCTTCCTCACTCTGCCGTTTGTCGGCATACTTGCGGAACACCTCATAAAGCTGCTGTTCCAGCTCCCGGCGTTTTGCCGCTTCCTGCTCCAGCGTGAACACCGGGGAGAGATTTTCCAGCGTGATTTCCTTTCCCTGAAAAGTCACGACTTCGGTTTCTTTCTTGTATCTGATATGCTCCATAGTACCTCCGTATTTAGTTTTCAAAGTGCGGTGCCGCCATGCTGCGGCGTGAAATGTTTTCTGTCATCAATCACCGTTCCCTTGTGTGCCGCTGTTGGCGTTTCAGTTCTGCCAGCACCTCCGGTGGGATGCGGTCTACCAGCTGCTGAATGTCGTGCAGCTCGCTTTCCAGCTTTGCCCGTTCCATCGTATCTTTCATCTTGCCTTTTTCGCTGGCTTTGGCTCTGGCTTCCAACTGTTCATTTTCCGCCAAAAGGTCGTTTATCGTGACCTTGTATTTTTTGAGCTGCCCAGAGAAGTTCTCCATCTGCGGAAACCACTTTTTCAGCAGGGAGATGGCTTCCTCTTTTTTCTTTCCGGCATTCAGCGGGTTAATGCCGTCCAGCGTGGCTTCAATGGCTCTTGCCTGTTTGGATAGATTGACCGCCTGCTTGAACAGCCGAGTGGGGATATGCTTCCTGCCTGTCTTGCTGGCACTCTCCCCACGCTCCAAGTCGGGATATTTCTCCACCATATAGGCGTGAAAATCGTCCTGCCATTTTGTGAGGTTGGCTCTGTTCCCAATAATCTCCTTTGCACACAGGCGGTTGTCCTCTGTCAGCGGGACAAAGACCAAATGCAGGTGGGGCGTTTTCTCGTCCATGTGTACCACCGCCGACACGATATTTTCTTTCCCTACCCGCCTGATTAAGAAATCAGCCGCCCTCTGGAAAAATTCCTGTATTTCCTTTGGGGACTTCTTCTTGAAAAACTCCGGGCTGGCGGTTATCAGCGTATCGACAAAGCGTGTGCTATCCTTGCGGGTGCGGCATCCGGCTTGTTCAATGCGGCTCTGAATGAAATGGTAATAGCGGCTCTCCGGCTTGACGATATGGAAATTGTACTTGCTCCGGCTGGTGTCAATGTCGGGATTGCTGGCGTACTGTTCCTTTTGCCGTTCGTGATGGGCTTCCAGCGGTCTTGCCGGATTGCCCTTGTGTTTTTCAAATCGCAAAATTGCGTGTTGTGCCATGAAACTCCTTTCCCCATTCCATTCCTTTCCGGGACTTTTCCACAGGAAAATCCCGCAGAAAATATCTCGGATAGAAAGGGAATGGATAGAATATAAATCAATCTTTTTATCTCTGTATTTCTATATACCGTCCGGTTTCCGTACTTCAAGAGGATTGATTATCGTACTTGTGGAGTGCGGTTTTCAGTCCTCCGGCGTACCGGAACGGGATTTCTTGAAGTCGGTGTTTGGAACCGCTTCGTAGGATTTTGGGTAAATGCGGTTGGGTTTTCCACAGCCCTGCTTCTGGATCTCCACCAGTCCGGCATATTGCAGCTCCCGCAGGGTGTTGACCGCTTTCTGCCGCCCGCAGTGGAGCAGCTCCACTACCTCATTGATGGGATAGTAGAGGTAAATGCGCCCATATTCGTCCGCCCAGCCGTTTTTCCGGGACAGGTCTGTCCGGCGTAGGATAAAGGCATACAATACCTTTGCTTCGTTGGACAGTGGCGTGAATGTGGGGGCTTCAAAAAGAAAATTGGGAAGCCGGGTAAAGCTGACCGCCTTTTCCGGCTGATGGATATAAATGGTGTTTGTCATATCGTGTTTTGTGGACGGTTAGAACCCCGTTTTCTGGGGCAGACGGTAGTTTCTATTGCCTGTCCCTGTTCTGTGCTTGCAAAGCCTTGTAAATCAAGGACTTTTCAGCCCCTAACTGTCCACACAAGACCTCCTTTTCCGTTCACTTTCTGTTTTCTGCCGCCTGTGAACTCTGGCGGCACAGCCGGGACAGTATTTTGCCCGGTTGGATTTAGGGACGAACACACCGCCGCAGACCGCACAGCGTTTTAGCTCCTTATCCCGGAAAATCTCCGCTTCCAGCGTTCCGATTTGCGGCAAGACCGACCAGCGGAACCACTTACAGCAGACCGAGAAAGAAATAGTCTGGGGGCAGGTGTGGGTGTCCCCATCATCAAGGAGCATACAGTTCCCATCCTCATAACAGCAGCACTCCCGGCAGATCAGGGCGTTTGCCTGTTTCCTCTGTGCCGGTGTCATGCGGTAAAGGGAACCGTCCTGCCTGCGCTCTATGGGCGGCAGTCGTTTATATGGGTTCTCTCTCATGTGTTCCCTCCATTTTGCTTTCCTTTGCCGTTCTCCCCGAAAGGATTTCCGGCGTTGGCACGCTCCCCGGACTTCGGGACATTTTGTCCCGAAGTGGCTCGTTGCGGTGCTTCCCCTGCCGGGGTATTCCTTTTCGGACGGTTATTCATTTTTCAAGGTGCAGCTCATCGATGAACTACCTTAAGTCTACACCTAAAAGACCGCCCGCCCCGTATATCCATAAGGTCGGAAATCAGCCCGGAAAACTCTCTATTTCCACGCTCTTGGAATTGTGGTAGAATAGAAGAAATAGAATGGCAAATCGAAATTTCACGGAGGTATATTATGGGACTGTTTTCAAAGAAGAAAAATGAAGAAGTGGCTATTGATGAACTAACACCACAAATAAAAACTAAGTTAGATGAATTAGCCCAAAAAGGCAATCAGTTTGAGGAAGAAGAACAATATGAGGAAGCTATACAAGCATGGAAAGAAGCTCTTAGCCTAATCCCAGAGCCACAGCAATTTTACAGTGAAACCATATGGTTTTTAGCTGCCATTGGCGATATTTATTTTCAAAAGAAACAATACGAAAAAGCACACGAATGCTTTGACAAAGCAAGGGGGAATTTGAGCGGCGAGGGATATGGAAATCCGTTTGTTATGCTTCGATTAGGTGAATGTTGTTTAGAAATAGGGGACGAAAAAAACGCCACAGAATATTTGCTTAGAGCCTATATGTTTGAAGGAAGGGAGATATTTGAGCCTGACGAGGACGGTAATGATGATGGCAAAAAATATTTTGATTATTTAAGAACTCATGTTGAAAACATTGAGTGAAGATTAAGAAAACACAGTTCCCATTTATCGAGCAGACAAGGAGGGAGAGCATGGAACTATCCATACAAGAACGATTGAAAGATTTGCGTGTGGAGCGTGGGCTGACGCTGGAGCAGCTTGAGGAGCAGGTAAATCTCTCCAAGTCTGCGCTGGGCAGCTATGAAGCAAAGGATTTTAAGGACATCAGTCACTATGCTATTATCAAGCTGGCGAAGTTTTACGGTGTAACCGCCGATTATCTACTGGGGCTGTCCCAAACAAGAAATCACCCAAACGCTGATCTTGCAGACCTGCGTTTGAGTGATGATATGATTGAACTCTTGAAAAGTGGGTTGATAGATAATTCCCTCTTGTGTGAACTGGCAGTACACCCGGATTTTCCCCGGCTGATGGCTGACCTTGAAATCTATGTAAACGGTATCGCAGGAAAACAGGTACAGAGCGCAAACGCCATCGTGGACACCATGAGTGCAACGATTATGAAGCAGTACAATCCCGGCTTGTCCGACCCGCAGTTAAGACAGCTTATCGCCGCCCATATTGATGATGACAGCTTTTGCCGCTATGTGATACAGCAGGACATAAGCAAGATAGCTCTTGACCTGCGGGAAGCACATAAGGAAGATTTTTTCAGTGTCCCGGAGGACAATCCACTGGAAGATTTCTTGCAGACCGCCGAGGAAACTGCCAGCCCAGACAGCGACCCGGAGCAAGCGTCGCTGGCGTTTATCTGCAAACGGCTCCGGCTGAACTATAAGAAGCTGTCCGAGGAAGAAAAGAAATGGCTCAAAAAGATTTCGGAGAAGTCGGACTTGCTGAAAAATCCAAACCCACAGCGGGGGAGGAAATAAGAAATTGATAAAATTGAATTTACTTTTTTAACAGGAGGATTATACAATGAGTATGGATTTGAATTTTTGGAAGTACAAGGAAGATACCGCACATGACCATTCAACCGTATATCAGACAGCGTGTTGTGATGGCGAGGTAATGGAAGTATTGGAAGTTCTTCCGATTGACGAGATTTTGAAAAAAGTGGCTGATTCTTTTTCTGACTGGAATATACAAGGTGGAGGCAAAGATTTTGAAAAAGAAGGACATGGAGCATTTCAGGTTTTTACAACTTCGCAAATCGTAAGGTTTGATTGCTATGGTATGCAAGAGGCTGATATGAACGCTCTCATGGATATTTTACTTGATTTTGGTTGCCCTCTATACGACCCACAAATTTCAACGAGATTCGATTCTTGGACAGATAGATAACAAATCCCATTTATCGTGGAGATAGCAAAGCCAGCCGAGCCAGTCAACGGTCAAGATGAACGGCGCATTTTATGCGCCGCCGTTGACAGTCCCGCCCGTCTTTGCTAATAGTCAATCAAGGCGGGAAAGCCTTAAAATGGCTTCCCGCCCATTTCAATTTTGAGAGAAAAATCCGTCTGTTTTTTCGTAAGTGTGGCTATCCGTATGGGACACTTTGTCCCATAGTCCGGTGTGGGACGAGGGACGGGGGCTTTCATATCCGCCCTGTCTGCTGATGAAACCAGTCCTGCGCTTGCGGCTCCACGCCACGCAATCACAGCCCTGTTTTCCTGCCGTTTCAAATGCCCTTGCCCTCCCGGTTGGCAACGGCATTTTCGCAGCAACGCCGACAGAGCGTATAACACACTACACTTTGCGAGCAAAGTCGTGTGCCAAGGGGCAAGCCCCTTTGGAAACCCCTGACAACAAAACAGGCTGAATATCTCGCACTTTCCCGGTGCTTGATATTCAGCCTTTATTTGTTGTCAGTAGCCCCCGTTTCGTGGTCTGCGTGTAGTTCCTTGTAAACTGACCTAACTCATGATATTAAATCATATCGTTGTGGCTCAATTACAGTAGATGGTGGAAAAGACTATATTCGTAGAGGCTTTAAAGAAATAGTAGATTTAGAAGATTTGAGCATCTGTGTTTATAATATGTCTGACCTTAGAGATAGAAAGATTCTAGAAATTGAAAAAAGTCCAAAACAACCATATAAAACAAAGAAGCTATCCGATTTTACTGAAAAGAATTAAATACACTCTGCAAAGCAGTAAATAAAAACTTACAGGTACATTATTTGCTATTTTAAATGAATTCTAAGAGCGATTAGTCCACTACCAAGTGTATTTATACTATCACAATAAACTTTAAGCAAATAGACTGCATTCTGAAAGAATTAAAAAAATTCTCATAGTCTTAAATGATATAATATGGCTATGTTAGAGTAATGAGGTGTTCTTATGAAGAAAAAACAAATAGACTCGAAGTTAGCACTTTTGGAAATTGAAACTTTAGTAAGCAATTATACTGAAACAGAAGTTGATATTTTTATTGGGATTTTATGCGTGAGATTTATGAGAGAATATAATATTTCTAAAGAAGAATTGTTAGAATCTTTATCAGGTAATATAGACAGATTAACATTTGTAAGAAAATATTTTTCTTAAAGAAAAAGAGAATTATATTAAATTCTCTTTCAATTTAGATAAGTTTATTTTTCACTTCTATCTTTGACTCGAAATAACATTTTGAAAACCGAGAACGCTGTAAAGTTTCATTTAATGGTTCTAATTCAAAAGTATCATTTCTTCGATACACATAATTTGATAACTCTACTTCATCCATAACTTGAAGGTTTTGAATTTTATACCAAGTTTTTCTTTCCTCATCTGAAAATATTTTAGGCGAATGTCTTTTTACTTCATCTTTATTTTCAGGAATAAATGGAGTTTTTGAACAAAGAACTTCTCCAACAACATCTGCTTTAATGTATTTTTTTTCCGTTCCTTGTTTAAAAAAGAAAACAATCATAGATATTCTATCTGTAAGTCGTGAATCCTGACTTACATTAGTAGAATAATAGACCCAATCATTTATTTCTTTTTCTTTCTCAAAATGTAAATTTAAAACTGTAGCAGGGTCAATCCCATTTTGATTATCAATAGATAAACGCAACGCAATCCCATGTATTTGATTTGTTAGCATATTGCTCCCACCTTTCTTGATTTCATCATACAACAAACAGTCATAACAGTCAAGATAGTCAAATATTTTTTTATTCTCTGCCAATAGTTTTATGCGTTCAATTTTAAAAGATATAATGATGTTTTTAAAAAGGTTGTTTCTCTATAAGATGATATAGTCTTGTTTATATCTTGTTTACAGAGTGCCGAATGATCAGTGTTTATCGACTCAAATTGAATTTAATATCCCCATGGAACAGATTTAATATCCCCTCATAACAGACGATTGGTATATTTATATCCCTATTAAATTTGACAAAGGGATAAAAAAAGTCAGAAGAAAATTCTGACTTATACGAATTCAACACAAAATTGTGGACTTACATGAATTTGAAAGTTTATATCTATTTATTTTTTTGTACAAAATTCTGAAGCATCTGCACTAAGTGTGGGTAGAAATCATCTAAGCTCATAAGATAGTTTGATTTCATAGTATAACCGGGAACATACGATCATGATCATATCGATAAGATTCTGTATATTCCTGAATCCATATGACTTTCGTATCAACACTTTGATCTTGTTATTGATGGATTCTATACGCGCATTCGATAATCCATGTCTTACGGTCGCAATGATCGCTTCTTTATGTCGTCGTATCTTTTTGCTTAATTCCACAAATGGTTTCAGCTTGCTTCGACATGCCCATGACAGCCAGGCTTTCAATTCTTTCTCTATCGTTTCCTTGCTGCACTGAAACACTTTTCTTAATCCTTCTTTCAACTGATAGCCTCGAAACATCCTTGGATACATAGCCTTGATCTCATCTAAACAGGATTGTTGATGCTCTGTTAGATTCTCAGGATTCTTGCCAAGTGCATATTTGTAGCTTTTACCATGTTTTGCTGTTTCCTTTCCTTCTTCTCCCTTTCTGGGACGGCCTCTTTTTCGCTTTGGCTGGGTTTTCTTTTCCTGCCTGGCTTCACGCCATACTTCTTTTCGCAGTTCATCCATGCAGTCGATCGCCCATTGAACCACGTGAAATCCATCTATACATCTTTCGCAGTTTGGAAGCCATTCTTCAATACAGCTTTGGATCCATCTGGCTCCATCCGCTGATACCAGCTCAATGGATTCTCTCTGCTCCTGTGTTAAAAGGGCAAAGAAAGAACTTAACACTTCTTTCCCCGTGCCTTTGCCTACCCAGATCACTTGATTCGTATCGTGATCCACAACGACTGTGACATATTTATGGCCCTTGCGATAACTCGTTTCATCAATACCGATTCGTCTCAAGTTTTTGAACCGTATGGAACTGTCCGGTTCAAGACGATCCTTTGTACGTGAAAGAAGCATACCTACAGTACGCCAGTTGATCCGCATGAGCTTCGATACTTCCGTGCGGTTGAGATGCAAAGCCAGATAAGCAGCCTGTTGTTCAAATTCCCTGGTAAAACCGGAATGATGGTGAGCCCATGGAACCTGTTCGGTATGGATTCCATGGACAGGACATTGAATACGATTCACATTGGATAGGATGTATACGGTACAGGCTCCAAAATCTAAAGCTCTCCAAGACCTGTATTCAGTAGTAGAATCATATCCGTTGCACTTTCTGCCACAGACTGGACAACGAGATCTTTGTCCTTTTGTGATTTCAACACGAATATATAGAGAAGATGAAACATGATCAAATTCTGCATTAATTATCTTGATACAATTGACATTGAGAATGGATTTTAGTAATTTTTTAAGTGCCATATGGTATTCCTTTCTTGGTTTGGTCGCTTAAGAAAAATACCATATGGTTTTCTTATATTCAAATATTCTTATTTTATACGATGAATAAAAGCGATATTCATTCTTTTGATAAAGATCTACCCACATTTAGTACAGAAGAGCCAAATAATGTTGGATTAAACAGCATTTTATAAGTATAGAGAAACGAGTTACTTATATGTTGATGAATACTATTTCTGATTTTCTAATCCCTTCTATTGAAAAAAAACTTTGCGCTTATCAAAAAGATCGCATTTCTCAAATGATCCGTGATTATCTGGAAATCAATCAACAGATGGATCACTTTCATTTCGAATACTGTCCTAAATGTGGTCAACATCATCCCGTGCTCGTAAAAGCGGGTAAAACCAAGGCTGGTAAACAGATGTTGAAATGTAATTCCTGTAAAAAACGCTTTGTATGTGATCATGGTCAGTTGACTTACTATTCTCATCAACCGCAGTCGAAATGGAACGATCTTATCATAGAAACGCAGAATGGAAATTCGCTGCTTCATACAGCTGCTAAAATTGATGTACATGAATCCACTGCTTTTCGTATGCGTCACAAATATCTTCATTTCATTGAAGATATGGAGTGTCCCATATGTACTACATCATGAAATCGAAATGGATGAAACGTATGTGACACATTGCCGTAAAGGCCGTTTTATCAAAGATCATCCCGGCAAGAAGCGGGGGACCTGTACTTCCAGGGCCGGTTTGTCCGATGAGAAAGTGTGCATATTCACTGCAGTTCAACGTCTGGGAAAATGTATTGCACGGTCATTCAATGTAGCGAAACCTTCTATAAAAAATGTAGAAGACTTTTGTCAATCCGTTGCCAATAAAAGCTACGTCTGGACAGATGGACTGCAAAGTTATACGAAAGTCCTCTGTGAAAAGAAATGCACCAACAAAGTTTTGAATACCTACAGTAAATACAATGCAGTCAATCATCTGAACAATGTCAATTCATTCCATTCAATGATCAAGGAGCAGTATCGGTTTTACCGGGGAGTGTCCAGCAAATACATCAACCGATATAATGCTCTGTTTACATTACAGAAGGAATATCAGGGAATGGACTCACAAGAATTCCTGTTACTGATTATGAAAAGATTGAGAGGACAAGCTAGTTACTTTTTTATTCGTCAAATACGAAAAGAAGATCTTTTTAAATTTGTGATTACTTAAAAGGCTATGTCAGCAAATTGGAGGTTCATCGAAACTATAATGGATATTAATTTAGTAGATTTATATTTCTAAACTTAAAAGTTATTCATTTTCATAAACACCCTTTTGTAATATTTTACCTTCTTTAACCATTATTTTTCCATTAGCAATAACTGTATCTAATGTTAAATCTGTATTTAATATCAATAAATCAGCATCACTTCCCTGTTGGATACAACCTTTATTTGGATATAATCCAAGAGCTTTAGCAACATTTAAAGTTGCCAAAGAAATTGCTTCTGTTAATGACATAAAACCATTCATAACTTCAAATTGAATCTGCTTCAAAACAGTATCAACATCAGATATTCCAATCTTTTGAAGAGCACCATTTATGTTATAGATAGACCAACTCCCCTGTCCATCTGAACTAATTGTTATTTTTTCCATAGGTACTCCTTCTTGCTTTGCTTTCTTTAAAGAAATGGATAAAATTTCTTGTTTTATATTATTTTGTCCACAAGTAAAATCAATGGTTCCTCCTTTTTTAGCAAATAAAAAAGCCTCATTTTGTAATTTTGGATTTCTTCCGACATGTGTAGGATGAAATAGTGTAATAGGTAATGAAGTTTTTGATAAAATCTCCCCAACCAACTGTAATGCATTATCTTCATCACCCATATGCAAATGTATACAAGCATTTTTACCACTGATTAGCCCGGCCATTCGGACATCGCTAGCTAAACGAATTAATTCATTTAATGTCACATGTGAGGAACGATGATCACTTAAAGCTAGCTTTACTCCAAGGATTTCATTGATAAATATTATATCTTTTTTGATAGACCCTGTAAGTGTGATACTTGGTATTCCATAAGATCCACTACAAATATAAGATGAGATACCTTCTTCTTTTAATCCTTTTGCTTTGGCTAGTAATTGTGCAATTGTTTTTGTTACACCATCTGTACCCAGTACACCAACTACTGTCGTTACACCTCCTTTCAGCAAAGCCGAAAGTTGAACAGGTGGAGCAAAAGAAGAGAAACCGCCTTCTCCTCCTCCACCAATAATATGCACATGACGATCAATAATACCTGGTATTAAATATTTTTGCTTAGCATCTATTATATATGATTCTGATTCTATCCATTTATTTGATATCTGATCACCAATAGATAAAATTTTACCAGCTCCAATCAGTAGATTTTTAGTTCCAATAAATCTTGGATCATAGATATTTGCATTTTTTATTAATAACATGATATTCCCCTCCCTTCATATAATATGACGCACAATCGATAATTTTTATTATTGATTACAGTCTATTTACTCTTAAAGATAAAAGACAGAAAACAGGGAACTCCCTGTCTCCTGTCTTTTATATATGATAAATGGAAATATCAGTAGGCATATTTCCACATATAACGACGCTTACTCAGAGGATGATTACGTAAATCTGCAAGCAGAGGATTAAAAACACCTAACATAGCTGTGTAAAATAATGCATCAAAGTATTCAGAAACATCACCTAATTTCTCAAATCCATAATCCATTGCATCAATTACAGTCAGGTGATGGTTAAAATTATTTAGGAAATTAATCGCACGATCATCCAATTTTCTAGTTTTTCCAGTTGACTTTAATAACAAGAAGGCTGTGTTTTCATCTGTGATTTCAAATGGTCCATGGAAAAATTCTCCCGTGTGAATAACTGCAGAATTGATCCATTGCATTTCCATGAAAATACAAATAGACTGTTGTTGTGCTGAACTCCAGGCACATCCGCTACCCATTGTATAAATCATAGTATCGTTTTGATATTCTTGCGCAAAACGAATTGCTTTAGGCATAATAGCTTTCTTAGCATCTGGTATTAATGTATTCAACAATGTCATCGCCTGTCTCATTTTTTCGTAATTTTTATCACCTTCTACTGTATTAACCAGCTCATAAGCTATCTTTAAAGCATAAGCTGCTTTTGTTTCTTCAAATAAAGCGTCATCTCCTACCTCATAATGAATAATATAGTCAACGACTTCTTCGAGAGCAGTATCTTTCAAATAAGCTAGACCTATTGTTGTAGCACCGAGTTGTTTTGCCTTTCTAGCTGCTTCAACCGTCTCGGCTGTATTTCCTTTTCTAGAAGCAACTACCACTAAAGCATGATTGTCAACAGAAATAGGAGTATCATGCACGAATTCATTAGCAGTAGTATATGTCGCAGATAGCTTATCAGACACTCTTGTAACATAATAATATGGAGCATAGAAGCAAGCAAGAGAACCTCCACATCCCGAAAAACTAATACTATGAATTTCTTTTTTTGAACAAATTTCATTAATTAACTGTTTTACATCTACCATTTTAAAATCCTCCTTTTTTTATATTTTTATACAGCTAATATTCCAAAGTAACTTAGAATCACACCAATTACAAAGCAAGCTAACATGATTAATAAGGCATTTACCTTTTTTTTCGCAACAACAAACATTAATCCTGTTAATAGTAGAGGAATCATTTTGGGCAAAACCGTATCTAAAACACTCTGTAATTGGAATGTTTCGCCCATAGCAATTGGCGTTGTTACATTGACTAGACAAGCCACCATACCACCAACAACCATCAATCCAGCAATAGAACATCCATACATTATTCGTTCCATTAAATCTGATTTCATAATTTGTTGAAGTAATTCTTTACCTTTCAGATATCCGAGTTTCCCTGCATACCATGTTATTGGGATAGAAGTGCCTAATGATATTACCATTGCGATAATAGGTCCTAACACGGAACCTTGTTGTGCAAATGAGACTCCAATGCTCATTGCTATTGTTCGAATTGTTCCTTGAAAAAACGAATCTCCGATTCCAGCTAAAGGGCCCATCAAAGCAATTTTTACATCATTAATCATTTTAGGATTAAAAGTATCTGGATGTTCTTTATACTCTTCTTCCATTGCAGCTGCTAATCCTAGTTGAAAAGGCATAAATTGAGGAGTGGTATTATAGAATACCAAATGACGATGATAGGCTTCTTTCTTTTTTTCTAAATCTTCTGGGTTTGGATATAGACGATCAATTGTTTTAGACATTCCATACATAAATGCCGTGTTTGCTTGACGTTCATTGTTCCAGTTACACATACTAAACCAACCACCCCAGAAAAATTCTACAAGTTTTTTATGTAGAGGGTATTCTCTTTGAAGTTTTAGTCCATCTTTCATACCTAACCTCCTAATTATCTAAATCTTCTAAAGCATCAACCGCAGAAACTGTAGATGTTTGTTTTTTATCTTGGTATCGAAGCATATACAATAACACTGCGGTTAAAATAGAAATCATTGCCATTGCTGTTAAATCTAATCCTGAATAAGCAGCAATTGCAAAGCCAATGAAAAAGAAAATTGCATTTTTCTTATTTATCATAGTAGTAAGTAATAAGGCAAATCCATAAAATGAGATTAAATTAGCTCCTAGTGTAATACCAGTATTAATCCAGTCTGGAATATAAGTTACAACCATATTAACAAAGCTCTCACCATAATATAAAGCGATGAAACATGGTATAAATGCTGGTAATAGAGCATACTGTAATGGTCCCCAAAGATAATTTACACGTTTAGCTGCTTCAAATTTACCTTCATCCACGTCTTTATCACACATATGAGCTAATTGAACACGTATAATATGTCCAAGATTCCATAATAAATTTCGAATGATAGTAACAGGAACTGCAATCGTTAAAGCGGTCTCCACGGTTGCGCCAGTTTGTATAACAAGAGCACACCCAATAATTGCTCCTAAATTCATATTTGCGCCAGAAACTGCTCCAACAGCAATCATACCAAGTGTAATCATCTCCATCTGCGCTCCAACTAGTAATCCTGTACTTAGATCACCTAGAAAAAGTCCCACTAATGTACAAGTAATAAGTGGTCTTTCTAAATTCGTACGTCCTAAGATTCGAGAATCTAATTGGGAAGCCACTGCAATTAAACTTATGATAAAACATTGAAATAAACTCATATACCTCCTCCTTTTTTTCTCCAAGTTAAAGTTTCAATTCTTCCAATTTCGATGTAGGCAACTGCTGCATAATAATGCGACATCCTGTTTTTTGAATTTTTTCTAAATCTTGTATTTCTTTTTTATTTAAATAAACTGCATTTGTATACTGTATACTATCTTCTTTTTTAGGTATACCTCCTAAATTCAATTCTTTATAAACAGGGTGTTCACAAATATACTGACTCGCATCTGTAGTATTTCCAAAAACAATCATAATATCATCGTTTAAAGAATCAATCTTCTCTGCTAATTCTAAAGCTTTGTTTACGGAAAATACATTTAACTTAGTTCCAGATGGTTTTGCCATGGACAACGCCATTTTTTGAAATTCATCTGCCGCTGCTTTATTATCAATAATAATAATTCTTGATACTGAATAATAATGTGCCCATGAAAATGCCACCTGTCCATGTAACAATCGATGGTCTATCCTCAAACCTCGTATCATTTCAACACCTCCCTTCTTTAGATGAGCAATTTCGAAATAAAATTTACCGATAAAGCTCTAAATATCATCAACTGACCATTTTGAACTATCATGCAAAAGATGATTGCAAAAAATTTGTCTAAACTCTCCTTTCTCTATTTTTTCAAAAAGTTTTTCTGCATCTTCATGACTCAGAAAATGATCAATTAACATAGCTAAGTTTATATTGGTAAATAAATGAAAAGAATGTTTTTCTAATTGTTTAACAAAAGCGTTATTTACACTTCCTCCCATAATATCTGTAAAAACATATATATCGAAGTTCTTTATATCCGGCTCTGAAAAAATCTTTTCTACAGACTTTTCAATATCAAACTCTGGGGTTACAAAACAGTTCAAAGTTTGAAGATTAGGAATTTCTCCAACAATTAAATTTAAAGAACTTTTGAACCCTTCCGCTAACCATCCATGACACGCGATAATTGTTCTTTTTTCCACATTCATTCCTCCTCTTTATCATCATTGAAGAATTTATAAATATAATGAATTTCTTCAATTGTGATTGTTATACTATAAACTTTTGATATTTGTGAAAAACTTATATTAGTCAAATTTATAAACTCTTCATGTTCTTTTTTGAAACGTTCTATATGTTCACCACTATCTAATATTGCGTCTTTAGATACTAGTCGTTCAATCATGCAACAAATATGTATATATAATGCTACCAAAGCTTTATTTGATAATCTTTTCCCTAATTTTCCTTGAAGGATATCAATCGCCATTATTACATTATCCAATAACTTTTTCGGATTCAGGATGGATAAATATTGAATCACATTTGTTAATGTAAAATTGTTTCGCAAATTGTTCTGCAATATATTCATTTGATCCTTAGTTAAATAACTCTTTAAATAATTACATATCATGTCCCAATGTTCTCCATTAATTAAATCTTCCAATGGTAAAAATGGAGCGTTCTGTAAATTTGGATTTACTGTTCCTGTGATAAATAGAATATTGTATATATCAATAAATTGGTTGTAAAATGAATCATCCGTTAATTCCATCAAATCTAGAAAAATAAAGTGCACAGGAATTTGTTCTGGTAAACTTTCTATAAATAATTGCATCATGCGTTCAGATGTCTTTTTTCCTGTCTCACTAACAAAAAGAATTGCATCCTCAGAATCTTTGGTAAAGATTTTCGCATCAACTTGAATACTCTTTGATATGTTATTAACAATATCTTCCAAAGGCTTTCCTTCTTTTATTTGATACCCTATATGTAGAGCCATTCGAGTTGTCACATTATTAATTAAGCCTATTGTATGGCGTGTTTCATCAATTAAACCCTTCCCCAAAAGTTCTAATGAGCCCATATCAACTAGAATAATAATCTGAGCATTATTTTGAATTCGGTCAATGGTATTAGCTAGTACGTTTTTAAAATCCTCAACAGTCGCTTCTAAAGGCATATCAATGCTATCAAATACATATGCCTGTATCATTGTATTTACTAAATCAGCCATAGAACTTGCTGTAGACCTTCCATGACAAATCAATAATCCAAAAATATTACAATGTGTAAAACTTTTGTTATATCTTTGAAAAACCAATATCAATAAAATACGAAATATTATATTTGTTTTAATTTCGAGATTATGTAATATTAGTGAAGATATTTCATCTGTTATAGTGCACTCCTGGAGATAGTTTAAAGATAAATCCTGGAGCATCTTTTTTAACGTAGTTTCTCTTTCTTTACAGCATCTGTCTATTTCATCTAAATTGTCCTGTATGAAATATAGTAGCTTAGCTGATTCAAAAACAAAGTTTCCAGGGATGTTAACATAGCGTCGGCTAACTACCACTTGTACGATATCTGCAACCACAGTTTCTATGCCACGTAAATGTGTGTTATCAAAGGTGTTATTATATTGAAACAACATATCTATAAGCTCTTTATATTTTGAATAGTAATTAAGAGCAAGATAATCAATGCCACCATTTTTATACATATCAATAAATGCATCGACAGCATGAATGAAAAATTCAAACTCTTTACTGCCTTTGTATGTAGAAATATCGATGTAGTAAACGACATCTTTTAAAATTTTTATGTTTTCAAAATCCTGCTGATCTAAATCATATGCATGTATTTTTATGCTTTTTCCATTTGATTTCAATAAAGATCGAGCACATATTAAACGAATGTGATTTTGTAAGCCAATAATATTGTCTTTGTAAACAGCTTGTGAAAGAGCATTTAATACAACATTAGATAACTTTATTTTTTTACCAAGATTCTCTTCTTCATTTCTAAATAGACGAATGACTAATTCTTCTCTCTCCCTTTTTGATCTTTCTTGTAATTCAGGTACATTTACAATAAATGGAAAAAGACTGAGTAATTCACTAAGTAAATATTCTCTTAAATCTTTTTCGGATAAAAGAATAAATAAATCTGGAAGTCTACGACTATTTTTCATGTATTTTAACAAGATATTTTGTGTTGTTTTCGAAATATTTTCTGCATGTTCTATTATTGTAATATAAGGTTTTCTTTCATTTGATTGTTCTAATTCTAAAATGAACTTTCCTACCCTTTGATCTTGTACTGCATCAAATTGAGTCATTTTTTTTGAAACAGGAGAAATAAAACGAATACTTTGTAGTAATACCTTTAAGATCGTCTTTTTTCCTACACCTCTCGCTCCTTGAATAATAAAAGGTAAACCGTTGGGTGGATAATTCAGCATTTCCATTGATTTTTCAATGATTGGTCTAAGAGAACCATTCCATCCAATCAATTGTTTTAGGAAAAAATGATCATTAGTATGGTTCAATATATATTTCCAAAATTCATCAGTATCATAAAATTCTGAATCTTGAATCATGATTCCATAATAAGATTCAATTGCTTTCTTATGGAAAAAATATACTGGCCTAGTATTTACCTTAAAACATATTCCTTCCTTCTCAAGTTCATTTAAATATTGACTTGCTAAAGGTCTAGAAATAGATAATTCTTCTGCAATTTGATTAGCTGATAAATGTTCTAAAGCATCAATTCCATATAAATTACATTGATTTTCAATATATTGTTCTATTCCTTTTTTTGTGCTTGTTACCATTTTGTTCTCCTTGATTATCATTATAAATATTTTTGTCTCCTTCTACTTGTGTGTCGATTTTTTCATCACAATCAAAAGAATTTAATCATTATTCTTTCTTGTTCAACAGAATCATGTTTATTTTCAACACCATATCCACTTTTTATCCATCAGATTTAGTTCTGATGGTTTTTTTAGAAGCATCTGCACTAAGTGTGGGTAGAAATCATCTAAGCTCATAAGATAGTTTGATTTCATAGTATAACCGGGAACATACGATCATGATCATATCGATAAGATTCTGTATATTCCTGAATCCATATGACTTTCGTATCAACACTTTGATCTTGTTATTGATGGATTCTATACGCGCATTCGATAATCCATGTCTTACGGTCGCAATGATCGCTTCTTTATGTCGTCGTATCTTTTTGCTTAATTCCACAAATGGTTTCAGCTTGCTTCGACATGCCCATGACAGCCAGGCTTTCAATTCTTTCTCTATCGTTTCCTTGCTGCACTGAAACACTTTTCTTAATCCTTCTTTCAACTGATAGCCTCGAAACATCCTTGGATACATAGCCTTGATCTCATCTAAACAGGATTGTTGATGCTCTGTTAGATTCTCAGGATTCTTGCCAAGTGCATATTTGTAGCTTTTACCATGTTTTGCTGTTTCCTTTCCTTCTTCTCCCTTTCTGGGACGGCCTCTTTTTCGCTTTGGCTGGGTTTTCTTTTCCTGCCTGGCTTCACGCCATACTTCTTTTCGCAGTTCATCCATGCAGTCGATCGCCCATTGAACCACGTGAAATCCATCTATACATCTTTCGCAGTTTGGAAGCCATTCTTCAATACAGCTTTGGATCCATCTGGCTCCATCCGCTGATACCAGCTCAATGGATTCTCTCTGCTCCTGTGTTAAAAGGGCAAAGAAAGAACTTAACACTTCTTTCCCCGTGCCTTTGCCTACCCAGATCACTTGATTCGTATCGTGATCCACAACGACTGTGACATATTTATGGCCCTTGCGATAACTCGTTTCATCAATACCGATTCGTCTCAAGTTTTTGAACCGTATGGAACTGTCCGGTTCAAGACGATCCTTTGTACGTGAAAGAAGCATACCTACAGTACGCCAGTTGATCCGCATGAGCTTCGATACTTCCGTGCGGTTGAGATGCAAAGCCAGATAAGCAGCCTGTTGTTCAAATTCCCTGGTAAAACCGGAATGATGGTGAGCCCATGGAACCTGTTCGGTATGGATTCCATGGACAGGACATTGAATACGATTCACATTGGATAGGATGTATACGGTACAGGCTCCAAAATCTAAAGCTCTCCAAGACCTGTATTCAGTAGTAGAATCATATCCGTTGCACTTTCTGCCACAGACTGGACAACGAGATCTTTGTCCTTTTGTGATTTCAACACGAATATATAGAGAAGATGAAACATGATCAAATTCTGCATTAATTATCTTGATACAATTGACATTGAGAATGGATTTTAGTAATTTTTTAAGTGCCATATGGTATTCCTTTCTTGGTTTGGTCGCTTAAGAAAAATACCATATGGTTTTCTTATATTCAAATATTCTTATTTTATACGATGAATAAAAGCGATATTCATTCTTTTGATAAAGATCTACCCACATTTAGTACAGAAGAGCCAAAATTCTTCACAGTTTAAGAAAAGGCTGTGATTTAAAATCTAAAATTCAATGCCACAAATTTATTTAGTTGCACCACATTCACATTTGAATCCAGTGGATACCTTTTCATCCCATGCAGGTTTATCCACAATCCATCTTTTTTCATAGACAGCTTCATGTACAATTTCTTCTGTTCCCACTTGTACCAAAACACTATCAGTATAATGTCCTCCTGCTTCTCCATTTAACATATGTTCTTCAGCATGTTTCCATGGTACAATGTTGTTCGCTGTCAAATCCAAATGACAAACTGAACAAAATGAGTGTTCTTGTGTTTCATAAATAGGCTTGTATTCAATCCATTTATCTGCTATCATGACATTTTCGTAGTGTCCTTTTTCTTCATGATGTACAGTTTTGAATTGTTCTACCCATTTATGCTTATGTGATGGTTCACTTGGTTTAGATGTATTGTTATCATTGTTTGGCTTAGAAGGTTTGTCTGAATTTGGTTTTTCGTTTGAATTATTTGAATTGTTGTTTGAATTAGAATTATTTTTATCGCTGTTTGGTTTTTCTACCTTATCTTCAGACTTTTTGATCGTTGTTTCGCCTTTATCCACTTTTTCTTTTGTTTCTTTGGACATTGGAATCTTGCCATCTACGGTTTCTGTTAATCCGTTCTTTTTTGCATCTTTGCTATCAACAACTTTTACTACAACAGATTTTTTTTCTGTTGTATTTTTATATTTATCAGTAGCTGATACAGAAATATCATATTTTCCTTTTTTCTTGATGTCAAAGTCTTGCTTATCAATGGTAATTTCTGCACTACTTAAATCATTAGCTTTGAAGTAGTCCTTTAAATCAACATCTTCTGCGTTTTGTTCGATACGAATTTCTGTCAAGAAATCTTCGAATACAGGTGCTTTGGTATCTTTAACTTCAAAAGGCACATCCTTGCTTTCTTTTGAATATTTAAGACTGACTTCATACTCTCCAACATCCAAGTATTTTTTGTCTTTGGATGTTACAGTGAACTTTTTCTTATCAAATGTATATTTTTCTGCATTTGACATTAAATCCGAAGTTAATTCCACGGAACTTAACACATTTTCCTCTACATCATTTGATAGAAAAGTCTTAGGTTCAAGTTTAATTGCTTCTCCATACTCAAAAATTAGATCTTCTTTCAATGGCAATGTAGATTTATTATTATTAGACACAGCATATCCAATCCCTGCTCCTGCACATACCAACAATGCTAATCCAATCAATACAACATTCCGTTTTTGGTTTTTCTTTTGTTTTTCGTCTTTGTTCAAATTTGAATTATTTGTATTTTGGTTTTCCATACTCTTTTTTCTCCTATTTCTATAATTTTTAATCTTTTAGTATATCCAATGAATTATTTTTAAGTTTTTGCTCGTTCTTGACTTAAATTCCCCTATTGATACCCTCGCTTTCTATTTTCATTATAGCACTTTATTTTCTAAATGGATTATCACTTTAATCGTTCATATAATCCTGCATAATTGAAAATAAATTCATAAGTGTTTTCTTTAATATAGGCTACCTGATGACTCCATATGGCTATACGAAAATACGCATTTGGTTTGATACCATACAAGGCTCGTCTTGAAACACCTAATTTTAAAGCAATTTCTTCATCTGTAAGTTCATCCACCAATTTATACTTCAGATATTTTCCTGCCTTTTCATCCATTTCAATCATTTCATCTATGTAATTCAAGAAACAATCTACTTGATCTCCCTCTTTCATAATCCGATTGATATATTCGCTTTCGATTCCATTACCTGACTTAATATCACTACTAACTTGAATTAAACTTCCTGTATGCAATGGCAAACGCATTTTCAATCGAATTCTCTGTTGAATAAGAGGTGCATAGGCTTCACATACCTTTTTCCCATTTTCCTGTGTCTTTTCTACATCAATGTTTCTATCAAAAATAATGATTCCTTTTTTTGTCATAATTCTATTCTTTTGTATCATTTTCTTTTTGTGACATGGACTGCTCTCTTATGGTTTTTATCATAGTTGAATTCCACTTTATCATTGATACTCAATGTTTTGAAACCATCCATATCATCAATGTTCGTATAATGAACGAATACTTCATGTTCCAACTCTTCTGATTGGATAAATCCGTATCCTTTCAAACGACTAAATGATTTTACGACTCCTTTCATTCTCTTTCAAACTCGTGTTCCATAATTGTATCGTCAAAGAAGTCAAATGGTGCTGAATAGATAATCATGACTCGACTTTCATTCGGTATATAGACAAAATAGAATAGTCGCATATGCAAAAACTGATTTGTACCAGTGAACATGGCATCTGCTGTTTCATAGTAGAAATCTTTCCAGTCTTCTTCTGTTTTTGTTGGATCAACTTTGGAATAATATACTCTTAATCCATCAAATATTTGTTGCTCCATGTAACTGATGGCAGTTTCCGTTTGTGCTTGAGCCAATCTATCTGTATCGCTGAAGTAATAATTATTAACATCTGCTTCAGAAATAAACATATTTCCCTTTTGCATGGCTTCTACGATAACTTCTTTTACTTCTTTCCAAGTATTCAATCTCCAACCTTGAGCATTATGGTCTATCATAGATATTTCTCCTTTCTAGCTATTCAATAGCGTTCTCTTTCTATTGTAGTATCATTGATGTCCTTGACAACTTCTGATTTGTCAGTTTTTTTCTTTGATACATCTTCAGTATTTATCTTACCTATCAATTCCAATACCTTTCCAACGACTTCATGATAATAAATCGTTGTTCCAGTATCAGCATCTGTATAGGTATTTTGTTGTAGTCTTCCTTTAACTAAAATCTTCATACCTTTTTTTAGTCTTTTTTCCAAATATTCTTGGTCAAAGAATACACATTGAATAAAGTCCACATAATTTTCACTCCGTTGATTGGCAACATTGCAAGTAATTACACTTACATTTGCTTTCGTTCGACTGATTCTTGGTACATTGGAAATTCGACCCACTAAATTTACTTCATTCAACATATAACCTTCTCCCTTCTATTTTTAGGAAGTCACTTCCTATTTTTCAATTCTTAATACATTGAGAACAATTAAACATATTAAATTTTCAAAGAAATTCAATAAATTAGGGCTTTGGTCTGCCCTTTTATGAAGATTTTTTATAATTCTTCTATATAACTTTCAAAAACCGAACCAATATGAAATACATGGATTGTAGATTCTCCATCAAAGATATAATACACGCTATAATCTTCGACTTTTATAACCGTAAACATTTTGTTGTGATCGTTTAATTCAGGATTTACGATTTTATATCGTTCTCCTTCTTTATATCCAAAATCCATATTCCACCCCATATTATAGTGTAGTATAACTACACCCTGTATTTTTATTTAAGCATATTGTTTTTTTATTTTCAACCATTTCAATATTTATATTTAATGAAATGTTGTATTAGTCATTGATATATTCAATCTATCACACCATTTTTCAATCCAATGAATATTCAATTCTTCAAAATCTGTATCCTCTTTATAAAAAATAGCTGTTTCTTTCCATTCATCAAAGCATTTTTTACACATTCCCCAATTCAATACTGGAATATAGTAAGTATCCTCTATTGTTTGATTGCAGGAATCACAAAGATTGCCAAAACAATCTGCCTCTCTCAATTTAACAATTTCTTCAGCAGGAATCTGATAAACAATATATCCTTGCTGAATTTTCATTTTCCTTATACTCATAATCTATTCTCACTTTCTTTTTTTTCGGAAGTGACTTCCTATTTTTTTCATTCGTTTTCGTCAAAGTTCTTCATATATCCATTCATTATTGATTTTAAACATAATGAGATGGCTGTAATACGCACCTTTTCCTTGTTCATTGCTCAAATGAAAGCGTACTTTTTCTTCTTTGTTCACATAGATCAAAATATCTAACATGGCTTTAAAATATTCTTGCGTTTCCATGATTCTGATTTCACATCCGCAATCGGACGAAAAACTCAATACATGATCGTATCCACTTTTATCAACAAGAAAGTTTTCACAGCACTGTTGTTCATTATCCCAACAAAAAGCAAATTGTTCTCCTAACTCATTAAATAGAACAAATCCTTCATTGCAATGACTTTCTGAATTTTCGATAAAAGGATACTTTTCCACTTGGATATATCCATTTAAATGTACAGTCTTCATTTCCTTTACCTAACCTCAATTACTTATATTTTTCTTCAATTATCATTTCTTTCATCATGAACCACGCTAGAATAAACATAGCGATAATTTCAGGAATTAAAAGAAATAATAGCGAAATACCATTTACATCTATAATTTTTATCGCCCATAGTTGCAGAGGCAACATAAAGAGCATTGTTAAGATTGAAGCGAGCTTTTTAAATTTGAATTCTTTTTTCCATAGGTATTTCTCAAAAGCCCAATTTATATCGTTTTGTGTAATTGTTGGAAACATTACATGGATTTCTTTATAAAAATCACTGATATTTCTTTCATTTACTTCATAATACTTATTATGAAAAATCTCTATGATTTTATAAAGTTTATCTCTTTCCTTTTTTGTCATACGCTTCTCTTTCTATTTCTCTATCTTCCAATAATTCACTACGACCTTTTTCTCTAAATCAATTTCACATATTTTCTTTTCATCTTTTTCATAACAGTCAAATGATTCTTCGATTGAACCATCTTTCAATTCTACTTCATAACTATATGGGGGTTTTTGGGTTGTATAAAAAATTACAATCAAAAACGCCAATACGACTACACAAATAAAGCCAACGATTCCTAATGCAATCTTCCACCTATCTTATTTCCAACGAAAGCCTTCATAAATCGTGGTCGCTGACATCCATATCAAGATGCCAAGAGCGTACAATGTCATCAGCATTATAACAATCACAACCACATCTACAAATAATTCCATCATATACTCCCTTTATTACTCAAACACCAATTCATCCGACCCTGTAATCGTTCCTTTCGGTACAATCAACATATACTGTTCGTTGCTAATTGGCTTTGTTTCTGTTTCACATCCCAAAAGAACACTACAATAAGTGTTAGTTTCTTGCTCTACATAGACTTCTAAACGAGCTGTATCCTCTTCAACTTCTTTAATCTTTATATCATCAAAATCCAATGACATTCGTTCAATATCGCCATCTTGATTGTAATAATAAAATCCAAATTGATTATTTTCAGAAATCGACATATTGTACACTGTCAAAAGCCCAAACCCTTTTCCTTGTATAAGTTGCTCTGTCTTTCCTCGTACAATTTCATATTTCTCTACTATTTTTGGTTGAGCTTCAGAGGAATTTTCAAAACTATACAATAAGAAATGAAGCGAAAATAGGAAAACTAAAATACATACAGCAAAATATAAAAGTGATATTCGTCTTCCTTTTTCAGTTGATGCTAATTGTAAAGCCAAACAACCTATAAACAGCAGGAATAATGTACCTGCAAGAATAAATAAATTTGTTAGTTCATGACCCATATATTTCTCCTTTTAATAAAACAAAAAAACAAGCAAAAATAATTCTCGCTCGTTCATTTACTTATCTAAAATCAATCTAAAACATTTGTATTTCTACAATCACAATATACTACAACTTTTGTAGTATTTCAATTACTTTTAATCTATATTTTTATATAGCCAATCACTAGGAATATCCAGTTCTGTTGCTATTTTATGTACAGTATCAAATTTAATATTTTTAATGGAAGTATTATTATTGATGATGGCATATAGGGTAGATTCCCTTATCCCTGTTCTTTTGCTTAATTTATAAATAGAATACCCCTTTTTTTCTAATAACTCTGTTAATGTCATAGTTGCTCCCTCTTTTCTTGAATGTATTATATATGAATTTTATGACATTTGTAATGATGGCACTCAAGCGAGTGCCTTTTCTTTTAAAGATGAGCCTTCTGATTCACTTTTACAATCAGTTCTCCGATTCCATCTATTGCTGTATCCAGTACCCAAGGGTATTCACTGATGCAATTCATCAATTCGTTTAATTTCATTATCAACGACTCATATTTTATTGTGTTTTGATTCGCAGTTACCATACAGTTTTCTAAATCATCACATTCTTGCAACATAGCCTTTAAACTGTTCGCAATTTCTTCAGATTCAATTTCATTCACACATCTTCCTTCCTCAGAAGCATTTCGTATAATGCTTTTAATAAATGTTACATGATCGTTTGTTTGTAATATCATCTCAATATTCTCCTTCCATTTTCTTTTTTGTGAGTTCATCAATGCAGATTTGTAATAATTCGATTGTCGTATCCAAGTCTATTGAACCTACATTGACAGTAGCGACACAATCTATATTATTGTCTTTTGCATCCACTACGATTTTAATTTCTGTACTTCTTGATTTTTCCTTCATATTCTTAGATAGTAAAGTCTATACATGGTATCATCCTTCCTGAAACGCTTTTGTTTCTAAAATATGATACCATTCACTTTTTCCCTTCTATGTGTTTAAAGAGAACACAACTCTTTTATCAAAAATAGGAAGTCACTTCCGATTTTTCTCTTGTTCAGCATATGCTTGGATTTCTTCTTTTGTAAGTCCTACATATTTAGGTAATCGATTTGCACTGATTCCTGTGATTGTACTCTTCCCTTCTCTTTCTGCTTCCAACATTTCCTGTGCTAGAATTTGATTCGCTTTTTCCCTACCACAAGGAATAAACCTCCGTATATCGTATTGGTGAGCGTATCCTTTTCTAAGTATTTGTTCTCTAATTATATTTCTATGTTCATTATCTTGTTGATTCTGCCTCATACTTGAAACACTCCTTTCGCAAAATCATCATAGCATAATCAAAACCAAAAAGTATAGTTTTTATATACCACATCTTTTGTAGTTTTTAATCGTAGTCTTAATGGACTTGTTAGAGTAGTATATCGTATAATAGAAGTGAATATAACGAAGGTGGTGAAATAAATGGAAAAAGAACCTAGCATATATGATGTGGATAAACTTATTGAGATCATAACGGATTATCGAACTAGGAAAAACATAAACCTGCGAAATTTTATTGAAAAAGCAAATATTAGTTATGCTCTATATCATCAAATAAAGCGTAAAGATGTTAAACTCACTTCACGCATTATTAAACACTTTGCAAATGCTATGGAAATGGATTTTTATGTATTATGGACACAAATCATGATTTTAAGTGATGATGAAAATAAAAACGAACTTCTTCATGATACATTTAAAACATTATTTTTACTAAATGATGAACAGTTGCAAACAATTCATGATGAAGTAAAACGAATGGCATCCTTTAAATAATACGCATAATATACTTCAATTTATCTTCCTTCTTTAAATTGAACTTAGAGAGGAGAGATCAAATTGCCAGTATATAAAGATAAACAACGAGGAACATGGTATATATCCACTTCCTACACTCCAAAAAAAGGATTTTACAAAAAAAAGACAGTTCGTGGTTTTAAGAAAAAAAGTGATGCGTTGAATTATGAAAGAGTTATCATGATTCAGTTGAAGCAGAAAGCAAAATATAATTTTGTATTGGGCTTGAAATTAGAAGATGTTTGGAAAGAATATTCTGACTATATGAGATTGACAGAATGGAAAGATTCTACCTACAATGCGAACTCCTGTATCTACAAGAAACATATTAAACCTTATTTTTTAGGTAGAGATTTACTTCAAATACAGAAAAAAGAAATTACAGAATGGCACACGGCTTTAGTTAAAAAAGGACTATCCAAACCTTCTATCAATGTCATTCACACTGCTTTCAGTGGTATCTACACCTATGCAAATGATATTTATGATATAGATTATCATCCGTTAAGTAAAGTTGGATATATAAAATGTCATAAAGAAGATAAGAAAAAAGAATATGTCATTTTAGACCCAAAGGATTTTGTCACTTTTATCAATTCTTTGGATACAATCAAAATGAAACTCCTCTTTCGGACATTATATTCTACTGGATTGCGAATTACAGAGTTAAGAAACTTGAAATGGACAAACTTTAAGAAGCAATCCTTTTTTATTAACAAGGTTATGAAATCGGAAAACAGTAATCGTATTGTACCTATCGACAATGAATTGAATTTACTTTTAAAACAATTTAAAAAACTTTGTGCACAAGAAGATTCTTTTACCAATGATTCATACATATTCTTTGGTAAACATTTTAACAAAATGATACCTCAATACCTTATCCGAACTACATTGGAAAAACACTTGGATTTATGTCATTTAAAACGCATGACACCTCATGATTTTCGACATACTTATGTGTCTATGCTAATCCATGAAGGGTATGATGATACATCTATTGCAGAATTGATTGGAGATTCTGTTTTAACAGTTAGAACTGTCTACGCTCATATGTTGCCATCAAGACGAAAAGATGTCATGGTAGTTCTTGATAAAAGCATACCGAAGAACCTCATTTCGATATGATTTTATTAGGGAAAACCATGAAAAAGAAATAAATTTTAGTTTCAAATTCGTATCACAAGAAGGAAAAGATAAAAAAAAGCCCCATTTTAAAGGGCTAAATCTTCATTTTGAATTTTTTAATATAAATAATAACTATCATTTTCCCCCATATGGGAAGCTTTTTAAAGCTTTTAAATGCATCATTCATTTATTGACTCCTCCTTCCTATGCTATATTTTTCATCAAAACAATCTTGATTCTCCAATATAACCTCATCATAGAAAACATATAAATACTTTGTCCTGCATTCCTTTATCACGATATTTATACTCATAAACATAATCCAGGAAATTATTTTTACACCATAATATAATAATATAGCACTTATTATAGAAGCAATCAGACCATATATTATAATGATGTTTCGATAAGGAATATTTACTTTTTCATGAGTCTTTAGAATGATCGCACCAATAACTCCTAAAGCAATTATCAGTATATATGAGATGTTTTTGAGTTCAATAATCAAATAAAGTAACCCTATCACATTACTTGTTTTCAATAATTGATTTAAAACAATATATTCAGGATTCTTTCTAGCTAGTTTCTCAATCTCATCTTTCCTACAAACTTCTTCATAAACGCTGTTTTCTGAGCCTTTTAAACTTTTATTTTGTTTTATCACAACATACAAATGTGTAAGAAATATTAAGCCTAATAGGATACATATCAATATCCTGTTTGTAAAAATCTTAAATACCAATTCAGGCAAGAAAATCAGAAAAAGTATAAATAACGATAGCCCTTCTCCGATAATATTCATATGCTGATCAGCTTTTATATTCAGCATTCCATAAGAAGCTTGTATATATATGGTCATTGCCGCTGCCAATATTTCTACTAAAACAACACAGCTATTTTTCACAACATTAGTATCAGGGTATAATACTAAATACTGTATTCCTATCGCAATATAAAGGGTTATTGAGCTACAAAGAATAGCTTTTTTTAGTATTTTATTACTTAACATATACGTTCATCTCCCTTATATTTATCGTTGTATTTTTTATAAGTTATCAAGTCTTAAGCACTTTGTTTGATACAATATTTAATCTGACATCCTTTATTGTAATTTTCAATCTGTAAATCATGCATTACAGGATTTTGTTTGATGATATCAATATCATCAATATGTTGTTTCAATAGAAACATTGTAATCTGTATTTCTCCATTATCCACCATAAAGAATCCATAATTCAGCTTTTTTTCTGGTAGAATCAAATCAAAAAACACATTCAAATTTTCTACATAATATTCTAATTTATCTACTGGTATTTCTTGTATACCATATATGAATAATGGATGAAAATTACTGTTTTTCAAGGTTGTATAAAGAATAGACCTACTTTTATCATTTCTATATACTTTTTTATACATGACGATTAAAATTGCTTGATAAACCAATACTGTAAAAACTGCCATGATATCTATTTCTTCATATGATACAAGAGATATCAACACATAAAGCAATATAATTTCCATCATAATAAAATAATATTTTAAATAATGAATATTCATTCTTCTAATTACACAGTATGAGCCAAAAAACAAAACTGATATAAATATCATAAAAAGCCAATCTCCAAAATAGTTATCCATGTTTGCCTCCATTCATCATTTTCTTACCCCCATATTATTTACTAGAATTGTCGCTGATCCTACAGTATACTATCTCTTGATACAAACCCATACACATTTTTTCCAAAAGCATCTTGTAATCGATCTTTATAATCTGAAAGATATATAATTCTAGAATTGATTCGTTGAGAAAATAAAGCATCCCTCACTTCAAAACCATTACATTTGTTCATTTCAATATCTAATATAATGATATCCAAGGATTGCTTATTTTGTATTAAATCATAACCATCTTCAAATAGATGATATATTACATCTATTTGTTTATGCTGAAAAAAATCATTTAAAAAGTTTTTTACTTGTTCCCTTACATTCATATTATCATCGCATATTGCGATATTTAATTTTCCCAAGATCCGCCACCCCCTTTTGGTATTTTGAATTATACTTTTGTATATCTTTTAATGATTAACCTTGAACCTACTTGAATATATAACAATATCAAAATAACAAACACAAAGTTATATACAATACTGAATTTTACCTGATAAACAAGGAATACAAAAGCGGCGTTTAAAAAACAAAATAGTAAAACATAAGGAACATGAGTGATTTTCTTCATCATGTAGTATAAATAATAAGAAGATGAACCCAATAATAATAAACCAAGAATGACACTTTCATAAACTTTGAATACTTTTCCATTTTGTAACATCAGTGCAAAAATAAAAATTGCTTCTACAATCATAAATATAATATTTCTCTTATCTGTTTTCATATTTTTCCTCCATATTTATATAAGTCTGACCATAACAATATACCTTGCTTAACCTATCACACGTTATGATAAAAGGCAGGATACAGTATACTGAAATGAATATTTTTATAAATGAACCTACGCCATAAACATGAGAAACGTTTCCTTCTGATTATTAGCTTCCATGCTTCACCATCTCTCTTTCTTATGTAATATGATTAACACTTTTTTTCAAAAACCATTATGAAACTATTTAAAAATTTTTATAAAAGTCTTTTTCATTATATGCTTATTTATGTAAAAAAGCAAACAAAGTATGAAAATCTTTCTTTTTTCATGAAAATAAAAACAAAAAGTTATACATCATTTTAAATGTATAACCTTTGCTCATTTATAGATGAATCTTATTTTTTCCTTTTTAAAGAGATAATAGAGCCTATAACCAAGATAAGGATGAAGAAGATATATGTTCCATGAAGAATCGCTTCATGTGGAAATAGAATCTGATAAATATATGCAAAACGATCTGTGAACCAGATTGGCAACACGAAAAATATCAGACTTATCAACATAAAGATATAAGGTGTTCTCTGTTTTTTAAGAATCCTTGCTGATATCACAGTCATACAAATAATGCTTAGGATTTGAAGAATTGCTGTCATGATATAATAAAGGAAAATTGGCATCTTTATTGGAAAGTTATAAAACAGATCTAAACATTGTATATTTTCCATAAGATTTAAATCTGGGTATAACAATTCTGCTTTTATAAATAAACATGTTAAAAGTGTAAAGAAAATCACAATGAGTATAAATGAGTATAGTAGAAAGTGCTATAACCTTATAATAGAATGTTTGATACTTGCCTCTTGTCGTATTTTGAATCGTTAACATATGCGTTTTTCGTTCATAGTAAAAACACGTTGGCAGAATATATAGAAATGAAATAAGATAAAATGTAATCATGAATTTTGATAAATTCGTTGTTTCATATAATAAACGATATCGATCTTCTTTTAGAATTTTTCTACCTGTTGCATCTTCTTTTCTTTTATCGTACGCTTTTTTATAACGTTCAAATCCTTGTTGTGTCATCAGCTTCTGGGCAATTAAGTTTTGTTTATTCACATTTTGTTCCTGCATAAGCTGATTTTCTAAGTCCTGATAATATTGCTCCTGCTGCTTAATTTTTTCATCTGCTTCCTTGCTTACGTATGCGCCTATGGTATCCACAAAGCTATTATACATATAGTCATTTGCTGTTGATACACTTTGTTGATTTTGCATCATAATGATAAATCCAAGCACTGAAATCATGCCTATCAAAAGAGCTTTTTGTATGATTAAAATCTTCTTCATCTCATAATACATGAACGAGTGTAAGGAATGTTGGTATGTTCTTTTTGCCTGTGTTTTTCTTATAGCTGTTCGCTTTATATTTTTTCTTGAAAGCCAAATGCATATAATACTTACAAGCAACAGAAGCAATAATGTATCATATTCCCTAAAGGCTGTTACATTTAAATTCACAAAGTTATATTGTGAAAATATTTTTTCTGGATGCATATAGAAAAGAATATTCAGATAATTTAAATTAGAAATCAAACCATTTTGGTTTCGTATACCCCAGATCAAAAGGGCTGTAATACCAATGAAACATAATATTGAAATCAGAAAAGCTGATAATTGGTTCCAATAATAGGCAAATACATTCATAATGGAAGATATGGCAGTAAAAGCCAGTAAGGTTGCTAATACACTCATGAGCATAAAGGTAATTGTATTCCAAGCATATGGACATGTGGAAAAGAATGAAAAAGATTGTATCGGTGCCATGAGATCTATAAATCCATATGCAAAAGAATAAATCATATAGTCAAACAAGTAAAACACGATATAACAAGCCATCAATATAATCATCTGAGAAATGAATTTTGTAATCACCTGTTGCCGTTTTCCTTTTCTCATACTTTGGCTATATTGTAAAACACCTGTTTCTTTTTCCTGGTAAATCATCGTAAATACAAGGTAAAATATTAACACAACGGATATGATATTTCTTAATTCAAATGAATATAATTGTGATAAAACCAGTTCAGGTTGTAAACTTAATTCCTTTACATTTAATTTATGATATTGATCATATACTTTTTTTGAAATCTTTTTTTCTGTTTCAGTATCTTGCGCAAAAATAGAAATTTTGGCATGCTCCTCATATTGTTTCTCTATGGAGGAACGATAATTTTGATAATCTTCCAATACAGTCATCTCATTCATAATTTGTTGATATACAAAATCATCATGATGGGATAACGTATCATCATTTTGTTTAAGTATTTGTTCCTTTATCCATGCTTCTCCATACTTTTCCGTATATGTGTTTAGAAACTGTTCGCTATCGATATTGAAAATATAATTGCTTTGAAATTCATATGCGTCAATTTTTTCTTGTAAATAACTTTTAGCTTCTTCCTTACTCATTGTTTGTATTTCCTGATGTATCGTTTTATAAACAGATGGATTTATTGGATGATGATAGATGGTATAAACATCGCTGGCAATCAATAGAATCAACAGGAATGCTAGAAACTTAATATTACGTAATGATCCCAGAAACTTTTTCAGTTCATAATAAATCATGATATTTCCTGAAAATAACTCAAATATACATCGTTTAAATCAGGGGTTATACGTATACCATTTTCTAGTGGTGCCTCATCTGTAATGATACGAGCAATCAGTTTTCCCTGTTCATATCTTAGATTGCTAATTCTGTATTTACTTTCCAGCTGTTTTAATTGACCTTCTTCAATACATCTTTCAAACACTTTTCCATCTATGGATTGTATTAAATCTTTTGTGCTTCCTACTTTTATGATTTTTCCATGATTCATCAACACGATCTGATTAGCGATATATTCAATATCACTGACAACATGTGTAGCAATCAAAACAATTTTATCCTTACTAAGCTGTGAAATTATATTCCTTAATTCTATGCGTTTTTGAGGATCTAATCCTGCAGTT
The DNA here is from genome assembly GCA_014337235.1 of [Eubacterium] hominis. Classification (GTDB taxonomy): domain Bacteria; phylum Bacillota_I; class Bacilli_A; order Erysipelotrichales; family Erysipelotrichaceae; genus Hoskinsella; species Hoskinsella hominis. Next base: position 840,325 of record CP060636.1, read on the forward strand.
GGTTCATCTAATATTAATATATCAGGATGGTTCATAAGCGTTTGCGCAAACATTGCACGTTTTTTCATACCTCCAGAATATGTCTTTATTTTTTTATGTAGTACATCAGCTAAACCAACTTCTTTTGCTAATTCATTTGCCTGTAATCCTGCCTCTGTTTTTTTCATTCCTTTTAATGCTCCAACATAACAAAGACTTTCAAAAAGGGTAAAATCATCATATAAACAATTTTCCTGTGGCATATATCCAATATGATCAAGATATGTAGTATCCATTTTCACAATATCGTTTTCATCTAATGTTATATTTCCATCCGTTTTATCTAACAATAAACTTAATATATTCATCAAGGTACTTTTACCTGCGCCATTGGGTCCTAAGATTCCATAGATACCATTTTCAAAGGTGATAGATAAATGATCTAAAGCAATGGTAGAGCCATAGGCTTTGCATAAGTTTTCAACATGTAATTTCATACTATTACCCCATATACGCATCTAGTTGTTTCTGTAAATCATCAATGATACTTTTTAAACCCGCAGCTTTTAATTTCTCATTGAATCCTTTCGCATACTCTAACAGACCTTCCTTTTCATATACTGGCAGATTATTATTAGAATCTTTATATACACTTTCTACATCCTTCCATTTATCAGGAATCTTTGGTGAAAAACCTAAATAAGGTTCATCCGGCAGTTGTTTTAGATAATGCATGATAGCTGTTGTATGATCAGGACAGCTTTTAGAAGAAGGAAGTGCAATGATATAGTTTCCAATCATGGATGAACTTCCTAATGAATCAGGAATGATTAAGTCCTCACGTAATGGGTCCACAATACCATTTTTTAATTGATAATCTTCCCCTTCTATTCCATATATAAATAAGTTTGATAAATCCTGATCTGTATTGATCAATGATATTAACTCCACAGCTTCTTTTTCCTTCTTGGATTGATAATAAACAGCATCTCCACCTGTTCTTATATAATCGTATCCGCCAGAAGGCATTTGTTTATATCCTTTATTACGATCTGAATTTTCTCTTAAATCATCTGGGAAATAGTTGCCCAATCGTAAGAATGTTCCTTTCTCCATTTTCTTATTATATTCATCTGTATCTAACTGAGCGCCTGTTAATTCTTTCTGATTCATTTCCTGAATAGTTTTTAAAAAGTTATGAAACGCATCTTCTTCATATAAATTCACAATTTTATATTGCTTGTTATCATCTTTGATATAAATACTTGTTTCATAATCTGATAATAATGGAAGTGAAATATATTGCTTGTTTTTAAAATACTCTTGATATTGAATATCCATAAAACTAAAAGGTATCACATCCAACTGCTTTTTTGCCTGTTCCATATAGGGAATCAAAGAATTTAAATCATATTTTAGTGATGATGCATCTATTTTTAATTCCTTCATCATTTTTTCATCCACCAAGATACATTTTTGTTTTGCGTATAATGAAACCTTTGGAATATAATAGGTATGTTGATCAATTTTTTGTGATTTCCAGTATGTATTTGGCATCGCTTCATAAAATTTTTTCGCATAAGTGCCATTAAAAGTTTCATCTAAATTTTTTATAATACGAATATCTGAATGCATATAAGGAATGATATCAATTTGATTTCCAGCTTTATTTTCCTTTTCAAAATACATTTTCTCACTTTCCACAAATGAGCGATCCTCTGCTTCATCAACTTTCATATCTTTAAAAACAACTTCTATATCCATCCCTTTTTCTTTCAACATCTCATTAAACTTTTTCGTATATTTATTTTGGATGGTGCCCTCTTTATTAATATCTTCTTCTTTTATCCAATTTTGTTTATTGAAGCTTGCGCCATAAAGGTACCAGACAAGCTGATCTTTTTTTGAACTGCATCCATTCAACAGGATGATAAATCCAGCTGTCAGTATGCATTTTATGATTATAGTTTTCTTCATTGTGTTCACCTCTTTTTCATTCAAGCATTGTATAATTCATATTCTCATCATAAACACAATATTTAAAATCCTTTGACCCAAAATATCCATCTTTTGTTTTATATGTCACTCTTTCTCCTACACGATAATCATCAAATAAAAATTTGTTTTTATCCACATCATAGACCTGGATATAGTTTTTAGCTTCCGCTGTATTTTTGTTTTCTAAATATATCAGTTGGATAAGACCATTTTGGCATATAAATGAAAATTCGCCTTTATGCCCTTTGAATTCCGCCAACTTCTCTTTCTTCTGCGTAAAGATATCATAACTATATATTTCTTTTGTTTTTTCATCTGCGCCATAGAGTTTATCATGATACATAAAACTTGTTTCTATCGTATTTTGATCATCGATCAATGATACTTTATCACTCTCAAGATCATATGCATATACAGGTCGATTTTGCTTATCAAAATTATAATTTAAATAATATGCCTTACCTTCTTTAAAACCTATAAAGAAACAATATCCATTATTTTGATCTTCTGCCTTCGTCAGATCTTTCTGCTTTCCTGATGCAATATCATATACCGATACAATATAAGTACCTGAAGTTCCAAAAGATGTTTTACTGGCATCTAAATATTTCAACAAATTATAAGTAAAAAAGATATGGTTTTGGTAAACATCAATATCATTGATCATTGTATTATCTGGTGTTGAAAACAACATCTTAGAAGCCTGTCCTTTATTATCCGTTTCCACAATTACAGAACCAGATTTCCCCTCTTTGTCTGTACTCGCATAATGATAATTGATATATAAATGATCGCCGTACTGTTTTAACCCCATAAATTCTGCCCCATCATACTTTGTCAATTGAACTGCTGGGCAGCTTTCATCTTCATGTTTACAATTTACTTTCTCACATAAAGGAACAACTTTTTTCGCATGAAAATCATAAAAGTTTAATCTATGATATCCACTTTTTGTTTGTGTAACCATATAAATACCATCTTCGGTTTTATATGATCCTACTGCTTCTCCATAATTTTTTTCCTGATGAGAACATGCGCTAAGCATGAATAGCATGACAAAACATATCATTATTATTTTTTTCATAGATATCACTCCCTATTTACATTATTTAAATCTTTATATCATAATGCAATGTAAAAACAGGGAGTGTCGCTTATTTTACAGCCAACAACATTAGAAAAATAACATGATTCTACATTCAAAATCTTTATTCTGTATCAAGACGATATTGCCATTATATTTTTCCACAATCATATTGATGTTTTGATATTCCACACTATTTTCCGTTAATATTTTATGACACATTCCTTTCATACAAATAGATAACTCGTTATGATTGCCACAAATACTGATATCCAATTCGTTCTTTACGTTTTCACAAAATAGTTCAATAAACTTCTTCTTTTAGCTATATCTCTAAAATTTTTTCCTATACTTGCATTCTCTATAAACTATTTTGTTTTTTTCAAATAACTTATGCTTAATTTGTTCATTAAAGGAAAACAACATAAAATTAATACTCTACATATAATAGCGAGTATACTTCCAATTAATAAAAACATAATGCTATTTGGTCCTTTTCCAAAAAAACGCACAATAAAACAATCCATGAAAATTAATAGAATGATTGGCAATTTTCTAAAACTTTTAACAACATAACAATTACATATAGGACAACTTATACTATTTTTCATCCATAGTTCCTGTTTCTTGAATTGATAACCACAATAAGGGCAATTATAACTATTTTGTTTCATATATTTTTCCTCTCATTCTCTCAACGTCAATATAAAATTAACAAGAATGCTTATCGATAAGGATAGGTCAAAGAAGCAATTTTACATTAAGAATCCGTTTTAATAACTTTATGTAATAATATGCTGTATAAGATTATAATAATTCAAAAAATTCATTTATTAAAATTTCAACTGAATATTTAATCAAATCAATTTGATTTTTATGTATCCAATTTCCAAATTATGCGCTAGCTTTTAGAACTATAGTATCCTCCCTTTATTTACATTATTTAAATCTTTATATCATAATGCAATGTAAAAACAGGGAGTGTCGCTTATTTTACAGCCAACAACATTAGAAAAATAACATGATTCTACATTCAAAATCTTTATTCTGTATCAAGACGATATTGCCATTATATTTTTCCACAATCATTTGGATGTTTTGATATTCCACACTGTTTTCCGTTAATATTTTATGACACATTCCTTTCATACAAATAGATAACTCGTTATGATTGCCACAAATACTGATATCCAATTCGTTCTTTACGTTTTCACAAAAGTAATTCAGCAATAACATTAATACAGAAAGTAAATCTCTATTTTTCATTGGTATATTTTCTGGTACTTGTATTTTTAAGTTGAAATGAATATTCTGATAGTACTCTATTTTCTGACGCAATATAACATCAATATAACTATTGCGACAAATTTTTGTCACATAAGATGTTCCATATAAATAATACCAGTTCTTTATTAAATCTTTTGCCTCTATTAATTGATTCTGATCGATAGAACTTTCGATATCTATAAATAAATTTTTTGTATCATGAATAAATTTCATCGTTTTTTTCTGTTCCTCTATCATCTCATTAATTTGTTTTTCTTCTATATCCATAATTTCTTCCATTTTCATAGTCTGATATTTTCTAATAATGATCGTAATATATTCAACTGCAAAGTAAAATGAAAATAAAGCAATCAAAAGCAAAGTAAACATAACTTTGACATATACATCATTATTCTTTGATAACTGCATGATTGTAGTACCGATCAAAATACAGATAAGATAACTGCCTATAAAAATATTATAAGATTTCATTGTCATGTTAATCTGTAGTTTTTTAAATTGACGTATAAACAACCACATAAATATAACCATTAATATTTTTAAAACAATGAAAAAACAAAATTGATATAGTCCAAGTGAATTTGTATAAGCAATATCCATATGAATAATTTCCCCAAGAGCCATGAAAAGTGAAACAGACACACGAAAAACAGCATCTATTGTGAATGCATTCATGATATCCTGAACTTTGAATTTTTTCATATACACCAATAATGAAAGAATGATAAAAACATCATTCCAGATTGTCAATAAAACCCTCGATGCATCCATCATTTCTATAACATGCCAAAACAACGCAAAAACAAGTACTCCTCCAATAAATTTTTTCTTATTTATTTTCTCATTCTCCAATATATGATACATGTACAGAAAACATATAAAATCAATGATATGTAAACAAAATTCAGATAGAAACTCAATCATATAAATACCTCTTTGCTTGATACCTTATGATAAAATCTTTCCAAAATCCTCTTGTGACAGCATATTCCTTTCCATTAATCAGCAATACTTTATGCTCTTTACTAAGCACTTGTTGTATCTTTTGAATATTAATAATTGTCTGACGATTAATTTTAATAAAATTATCGGAAAGCTTTTGATTCTCTAATTCTTTTAAAGAACGCAAATTTAAACGTATAGGTTTCTTTTCATTCTGTAAATTTAAATAAACAGAAGTATAATCAAGATAAATTTCTAAAATAGAATTCTCATATACTTTTATATTTCCATCCATTGTCACAAAATCATACTGTTTCATGTTATCTAAATACTTTTTCGCCTTTTTCACTTTGGGTAATAAAGCTTCTTCTAAAACATTTTTGCCTATAAACCCAATGACATTGGGATTAAAGGAATCAACCATCCATTCTTCATGTGATGAGATATAAATCACAAGTTTATGCTTCACAGGTGCATTTTCAATATATGCAATACCATTTTCATCTGGCAATTCTATATCCAATAACAATAAATCATAAAAACATTCATCAGCTTCATATGCCGCAATAGATGAAAACGTAGTTATTTGAAATTCTTCAAAGGGACTTAATATATAAGTGATTTTTTTACATATAGATGTATTATCATCAATCACTGCGATTTTCATTCATATTCCTCCCTTCGTTTCATTGTATTACTTCATCTTTACTTGGATATATTCCAAATACCTGAATAGATGATATCAGAGAATGGTTCTTTAGAATTATCTATTTGATAATCTATGGCTGCTTGTTCTCCGGGGATCAGTTGTGTCCACCCATTATATGTATAATTGCCCTGATTATAAAAATCACCATTGATAAAGAAACGTATTTGATTCTTAGATTCAAACATAAGACTTATTTGTCCAGCAAACGCCTTCTCTTTCAATGATATCAAACCATTTTCAATATTCACGCAATCAAGTGCTACATACAACATTTTATCAATATGATGCTGCCTGCCTTCTCCAATAATATATAATCCACCAGGTCGATATACATTCTTTAATACAGGAAAATCATAAGCTTTCGCAATTACATATTGTGTGTTCTCTAATTCTTTTTTTATTTCCTCATGACTAAGACTTGCTCCATCAGTTTTTGCTTTTTGAAGATGCTGTTCAACTTCTTCTTCACTTTCTCTGGATAACTTTACAAGTTGTTTTACCACCTCATCATATGAAACCATACGATAGCTGGAATTTTCTGTTTCACTTTGTGTTCCATTTAAATAATCACTCATTTGATAATCTATGCTTTGTATCTCTTTATTTTTTCGATCATATAAATGTAATGTACATGTGATCTTTTTTGATAATTCTGTTATTTTCTGTTCATCTGTTGTGTGAAAATCTAACAAATAGAAATCCACAAAATCACTGTTTTTCTGAAATGGTACTGTATTATTGAAATCTTTTAATGAGAGCTGTGTGATAGCTTGTGAACCAAGAATATTATGAAAATCCATTGTAAGCTTTACGGAATCTATTTGTTCATACTGATGATAATCCACACTGATTTTTAAGACTCTGGCTTGTGAAACATCCGAGATATTCTTTTTAATATCCGCAGGAAGTTCTTCATAATTTTTTTCATTGATATCAAGTAAACTGAAATACACATTAGGTTCTATACCCGCCTTTTTCTGATCACCAAAGTAAAAAATCGTTCCTGCACATATAATCAAGACGAAAACAATTATATATATCATGAAGCTTTTCTTTTTCTCAAGCATAACTACTTCCCTCCTTTATGACTCTAACATAGGTTAACAGCATAAAATCATTCCTCTGCATATGGATGCCAATAGGTATCTATGATTTATGTACATTGCCTTCTTTTCTATATTTAGTATAACATTGATTGATTGATGAATATATATAAATGGGAAATATTATAAAATAAATAGGAAAAACGTGTGCAGCTTATAGTTACACACGTTTCTTCATTTTCGATTTCCTTCTTTGTCAAATGTTTTTCTTAATGCTTTCTCTGTTGGTATAATTGCCGCAATTAAAGGTATTATTTGTATACACATAAAGATAGTACTCATGATGGACATCCGCTCTTCATCCATTTGAAATACCCATAATATAAATATTATCGTAAAAACCAATAAAGCAATCCCCCATTTCAGCCACAGGTTTCCTGCATAATGATGCGCAAATTGCCATGTATCTTCATTCAACATAGACATGCTTGTACGATATCCAAATATATCATTGATTTCTTTTGGTGCATGGCGATAGAAATAATATCCAAAGCCTATCATGGTAAGTGGCACCAGCATACTGCATACGAACAATGTAATCTTTACAACCATATATTTCACCCCGTATATTTTTTGTGTAAATATGTCCAATAGATTATCATAATCACAATCCCTATACTATATATGATAATCGTGGAAAACGCAAAACTTTGTATACTGATTAAATAAAAACGATAAAACAGATAAGGGATAGCGCTGAATATTGCATACATCCCCCACATCATCCCGTTTTTATGATTGTATTCTTCTATATCATGAAAATGTTCAGCTTTGATTTCTTCTTCACTGCCAGAGAAAAACCACATCGGTTCTTTTTTACGCCAAGCATAGATGCCAATCGCAAAAAATATGCTAGAACAAAATAACATAATAAAATCTAATACGATATTCATAAATCTTCGCCTCACTTAAAGTATATTCCCACAACTTTGCCATTTTCATCATACGCAAAAGAATATTCTGCCTTATAATTCTCAAAATTGATAAATACAATTACCTGATATCCTGATTCTATTCTCATCATTTTTATTTTGTCTACATTTTGAAATTCACCATAGACATCAGGTACCTTACTAAATTCATGACGCAATATCTCCGCATCTAAACCAACCACTGCCAGAGAAACTTCTTTTCCAACTTTTTCATATTCGCCTTTTTGTAGATATTCCATTAACATAAGTGATTTTTGTTTTAATTCTTCTTTTTTTTCTTTTGGTATATCATTTGATGAACATCCACACAGGCAGATCAAACAAAATAATAATACTAACTTTTTCATTTTACCGGTTTCATGTAAATGCCTGTCATCACATCGTCTTGATCAAATGATAAGGTATACTGTACCTTACCTTTTTCATACTCTGCGATGATGCCAATTGTAACATTACCATCCTTTGCGATACAATCATGTTCTCCTATTTTTTTGAATGTGCCTAGCGGTGTTACATACGTATCCATCCCTTCTTTCAAGGCATCTGTGCCAACAGATTTCACATCCTTACTTCCCCGATCTAAGACTTTCTGATATTCCCCATTATTCATTTCCTTGATGATATCCGTAGCAAGTGCTACGACTTTTTCTTCGTCATAGTCATCTTTTTTACTATCCTGTTTACTGCATGCACTGACTCCTAATAATAATCCTAAACACAAACAAATACTTAAAATCTTTTTCATAAACGTTTTCCTTTCCTGCTGCTATGCAGCATATATAATCCCATACATATGGATAATATGGATAAACCTGATATAAAAACCGGCATAAAGAATGAAGAAAGCGGTGTTACATGTATGGAATGCTGAAATACATATATCAAACAAACCATGATATATACTCGCATACAGGCGATGTAGCATTGTACAGCTATCGTCATATTTTCTTTTTGTCTTTCTAATGTTGAATGCCATGAACATGAAAAACGTTCCACAGCTAACATCATCATATAAAGAAACGCAATCACAATCAGTATAATATATAAGGAAGAACGAGGCCCAAATTTATCAATTTCTCCTTGAAAATTGAAATGTGAACCAATTTGTTCAGGAATATCCTTCCATATATATAAGACATAAACATAAAAACTGATATAAACTAGCCACCCACATATGCCAATCATTTTTTTAAATGTTTTCATATCGGACTCGCTTTATAATCGTTTGATATAATACAATCCAAACAATGACTGTAAGAATAAGAATATATCCCTCTATCACCCATGTCTGATTGCCTAGTATCGCATAACAATCAAGCAGCATATGAAGGACAATTGCCAATCCAATATAGTAATTTTTATGTTCTTTCACACCGTACCAGACAATGATTGACATGGCCACATGGAATGCAATCGCAAGTATTCTTTCTCCACATGCCAGTAATACGCTTGATAAATCTGTGGATACACTCAATAAAGGTATTCCTATTAGCAACATCGCTTCTATACCACCATGTCCTAATCCAAATGCAAATGCATCATAGATCGAAGCATGCTTCTTTTTAATACATTGAAATCCAATCAGCCTTGCTGTTTCTTCAAATAAACCAGCTGTGAATGCTAATATAAGAATGTATAAAACAGGATGTTTCAATGTGAAAAGCGATATGGATCGCTGTTGCGTCATGATACTTAATAAAGGTAAACGCAATACCATCTGCGATATCACAAATGCCAGCATACCCACCACAAATGATACCCATAAGCCTTTCTGTTTTCTGGATAAACAGATTGTGAGCAGGATGGGCATTAAGAAACAAACCAAAATTACAATTGCTGTTTTCATGTCCTTGGGATATACAGGTGAATAGTAAATTCATGTTCTTCAGATGTCACCTGCATATTTCCTCCATAATGATCTAACGTCTGAGCAACATTTTTCAAACCAAGTCCGGCATGCCCCGGTTTGCTTGATTTTTCTATATCCTTAAATTCTTTCGTTGAATTGCTGATTGCAATAACAATAAACTCATGAATCTGGTCAATACATATATGAATAAATTTATTTCCTAACGTTTCTTCACATGCATCAATGGCATTATCTAATAAATTGGCGAAGATTACCGTCACATCAATCTCTTTCATAAAACTAAAATCAATTGGCGCAATCTGACAAGTTACTTCAATACCATCGTTTCTGGCTTCATCAATTTTTTCATGTAAGATCACATTGATAATTGGATGAGAGCTATATACCGTATGTGAATAGTTATTCAACAGTTCTTTCATATCTCCAATATAATGTTCCACATTTTCTTTTGGGAGTTCCTTGCTTTCTAATACTTGCATATGGCGTTTCATATCATGAATGATACCACGACTTTGATCATACTTTTCTTCCAGTTTCTGATAATACGTATACTGCATCTTTCCCATTTCTTCTAAACGAATTGCCTGTTCTTTCAACATGACATTTTCTTTGATTTTCTCAAACAGATAAAACAGATAGATATCTAACAATACCACAAAAGCCATATCCATAATCACTAAACAGATCATAACCGGTTGTAAATAATACGCACACATCATCAATACTACCTGATAATTCACAAAGGTAAACAATGGAATAACAACGATTTGAAATAATGCTTCGGATAAACTTTTTTTCTTATTGGTTTTAATTGATAAACGACGATACAGCCAATAGGCATATAAAATCAGCAATTGTGGAGAAATGATTGTTATTGCCATTGACCATTTATTCAAGGTAACCACATGATTGATAAACACCGAAATATATATGGAAATCGGATAAGACATATACTCATATAATCCTAGCAGCATCACAAATCCCATGATATTGCGCAGTGGCTTTTTACGATTCGTGAAAGGATATAACAAGAGGGCATCGAATAACACCATGACACTTTTACTGAGGGGATAGTATCTCATAGCACTGATTGCCAGCACTGCGGCATTGATAAATAGTACGATAAAAAACTTCCAACCACTTTGTTTCCATTCGATATGATGCAGAAGCACAAATGATGTGATACAACATGCACAAAAGGAACAAAGATACGTAAATACATATATATTCATAAGCATTACCTCTTAATCTGACGATATAAATAATCGTTTAATTCACTTCGGAAACTGGTACTTCGCTTTTGCGATAAGGGAATCAAATCACCATTGATCATCGTGATATCATAACCTTTTAAAAGTTTTACATGCTTTAAGTTGATACAGAAACTTTTATGTGGCATAACAAAGTCATAATCTTTCATCTCATCCGCAATTTCATGCAGGCTTTTACTCATGATATATTCCTGTTTCAAAGTATGCAGAATCACATTCCTTCCTAAGAATTCAAAGTACAGGATATCATCAGTAGGAAGTTGTAGTACACCATCTTTTGTATGAAAACTGCATAATAATTCCACTTGTGTAACCATCGATTTCACATCCTGCAAAACCCTTTCTATATCTGATTTTTGAATTGGTTTCTTTAGATAATCAAACGCATGTACGCCAAAAGCCTGCGCTCGATAATCGTCAAAGTTTGTGAGATAGACAATACAACAGTTTGGATACAGCTTTCTTAACTGATTTCCAGTTTCTATCCCATTCATTTCCTCCATCCCAATATCTAAAAAGTATAGCGGATATTTTTTATCTATCAACTGTCTTGGATCATGGAAACAATCCACCTCATGTCCCATATCTTTCAACAGTGTACTTAGTTCTTCCAATATTGTAAATTCATCGTCACATAATGCTATCTTCATGTGTTGTCCCCTGCTTTCTTGTCTTTATTATATCTTTTCAATGTTCGTTATACAACCATCTATGCATGAGGTAAAGCAAAAAACGTATAAAAGAAAAGATCCTATAGGACCTTTATGTTTCAGTAAGTATACACTCTTTCAACATCGTTATGATTTTAGGAATATCCTCCTCTGACAGCAGCTCTGTATCCTCCATCCTTTGAAAGGTACCACTATACGCTATATCATGTGTTTGAAAATTAAAAACAATCTCTTTTCTTTCCTTATATATATTATCGTTACAAATGATGATTTCCATTAGTCCAAATTCTGTCTGTATATCCTTTGTTTCCAGGATATCTTTTTTTGGTATATGTATAGCATAACCTAAATTCAATTCGAGTTGTTGCTCATCCTGATGCCAGATTATTTGATTATATGATTTCATTTTTTCTGAAACTCTAGTAAACGTTATTTTATCGTTTTCTATAAGTTTTGGGTTTAAATAATAAATTTCGCATATTTGAGATGGTGATATATTCATTTTTTGATATCGTTTCCCATTCATTAGGCTTAAGGAATATATGATAATGATAATGGCAAGTAATGTGATGATACAGCCTATTGTGATTTTTATTTTCTTTTTCATAATAACCATCCTCTATTCCATTATATCATTTACATTTCATCTTTTGTTTGTTTCATGAAAAATTAAAGGATAGCTTCTTTGCTTGTACACCTAAAGTATAAAAAAATGGAAAATATGCTGCTGAATACGACATTATCCGTTATACTGGAAGCACAACATACATATAGTCATTACATAGTAAACAAAATATATGCTATATTGATATATATATTTATCTAAATATCTAAGATATTATAATTATAGAATATTAAAATTGAAAACAAATCTACTTTAAAATGTAATTAGAAAGTGATATACTTCAGGTAAATATAAAGGCGAAAATCCTTTATAAAAACTACTCAAGGAGAAAAAATGGAAAAAAATATAATTGCTATAATAGTAGGAATCGCTTTAGTTTTTGTGGCATATTTGATAGCATTTAAAGGAAAAATTGATTTAATCCACAAGTATCATTATGCTAATGTACTTAAGGAAGATATAAAAGCATATGAAAAAGCTACAGGTTTCTCTATTTTTGTTGTAGCAGTAGGTGTGCTATCTATGCCCTTAGTAAATATGTCAGTGAACGAAAATTTAGGTGATAAAATTGGATTAGGATTTGTAATAATTGGTGTAATACTGCTAATCTATTTTTCATTTAAGTACAATGGAGGATTATTTAGCAAACATGAAAACAAATAGTTTTTACATTTATACATGTAAATGATGAATCATGTCTTATATCTTTTGTTATCAGTATACCCATTTTTGGCTATACTGATTTTTTTATAAAGTGGTGTAATAAAAAGACCTATGAAAGAATCTTAATTTCCATAGGTATCTGATATTTGTTCCATTAATGGAATATATACTTTACTGATTGTTTAGTTATGTAGAGGTTGTAACTTTTGATCATAAACAACAGTCCTACTAGCTAAATACTTGTTAAAAGGGTTACACATTGTGCCTGCACGCCTTCTTCTCTACCTACAAAACCCATCTTTTCTCCACGAGTTGCCTTGATAGATACTGCCTCCAGATCACAATGTAAAGCATTCGCAATATTCTTGCGCATAGCTTCAATATGGGGTGCCATCTTTGGTCGTTCAATCATAACAAGTGCATCAAGATTATTGATACGATACCCTTTTTCTGTCATCATATCATACACTTTGCCAAGCATCCAGATACTATCCATATCTTTATATGCAGGATCTGTATCAGGAAAATGTTTTCCTAAATCTCCCAATGCTAAAGCTCCCAAAATACTTTCTGCGATTGCATGTGTTAGCACATCCGCATCAGAATGCCCTAATAAACCTTTGGTATGTGGAATTTCCACACCCCCGATGATAAGTTTTCTTCCTTCTACCAATTGATGTATATCCGTGGATTGTCCTATACGAAACATGATTATTACCACCTTTCTAGCATTAGTGTACAAGAAACGAATTATTTTTGCAAATGCTTTTTCAGCTTTCCTATTTGGAAATGGATATCTTAATTCGTACAATAACATATTTGTAAAATATAAAAATCTAATTTTTAAAAAAATCATGTTCATATGCGAAAGTTTATGATATAGTAAAATCACAAAGGAATGAAAAGGAGACATTTATGAAAAAATTATTAACCTTAATATGTAGTGCCGGATTATTATTTTCTATGGCAGCATGCAGTGGCAGTAAAGTACAGGATAAAGCATTAGATGCATTAGAAACATCCTTAAACAAAATTGTGGAAATGAAAACTGCAACGTATTCCATGGGAATGGATGCAAAAAGTGGAGATGAAACTGCAACTTTAAAAATCTCTGGCGGTTATTTGGCAGATACTGCTAAACCTTCATTTACAGCTGTTGTGGACATGGAATCACAAGGACAAAAAATGGATGGTTTCATGAAGCTGTATATGAAAGATAACGTTGTTTATTATGATATGATGGGTATGAAAGGCAAAGGTCCTGCAACAGAAATTGAACAGGAAGAAACAAAGTTTGAAAAGTTCAATTTAAAGAAAGATGAAATCAAGCCTTATTTGAAGAAAGCTGAATTAAAAGGTGATTCTTTAGTATTAGAATTAGATGCTGATAAAGTAAATAATATCGCAAAAAAAGCAGAAAGCAGCGAAATTGCAGCTACAGCAAATGTAAAAGACAGTACAATTTCTAAATTTAATCTAACAGCAACACGTCAGGATGATTTTATCACAAAAGCTGTCATTGATTTTGAAGGTACACAAAAAAATGCTAGTGGAAAAGATGAACCAATCAGTGGAAAAATTACGATTGAATTCAACGATATCAATAAAGGAAAAGCATTGACATTCCCAGATTTCTCTGAGTTTAAAGAAGTTAAATAGCAAGACACCTGTGTAAAAGCAGGTGTTTTTTTAGATTAGTGTTGAAATTTATTATTTTATTTGTTATGATAGACAAGCCTAAGGGAGTAGTTAGCTCAAAAGAGTTGTTAAGTCAACATAATGATTCATAGTGAATCTGGCTTAAACAGTAAATAACGAGACTTATGCGTGGATTTTTCACGTTGAGTCTCGTTTTATTTTTGGAGGAAAACGATATGAGTGTAATTTCAATTTTTATGATTGGTATTGGATTGAGTATGGATGCCTTTGCGGTAAGTATCGCAAAAGGTATGACAATGAAGAAACAGGAAGTTTGGAAATATGCGATCATCCTTGGATTCTTCTTTGGTTTATTTCAGGCTGGTATGCCCGTAATCGGATGGTGGGTAGGAAGTTATTTTCAAGAATTAATTTCAAGTGTCGATCATTGGATTGCATTTGGTTTATTGGCAGTCATCGGATTAAATATGATAAGAGAAGCCGTTAAAGGAGAAGAGGATGTTGATAGTTCCTTAACGTTATCTACGATTATCGTATTAGCAATTGCGACATCTATAGATGCTCTAGCCGTAGGCATTAGCTTTGCATTTCTTCAGGTAAACATCTGGATGGCAGCTTCCATTATCGGTATTACCACTTTTGTATTAAGTATTATCGCTGTTGTGATCGGCAATCGATTAGGTGGTGTTCTTGAAAAGTATGCAGGCATTCTTGGTGGTATCATCTTAATTGGTATTAGTACTAAAATTTTGATTGAACATCTATTTTTCTAAAGATATCTTTCTTAAGGATATCTTTTTCTTTCTGCATAGTTTTTTGTAGCTATATGCAGAAAAACAGTCAAATTTATGGTTTTACTGCATAGTTTTATAAAATTATATGCAGATCCATTATCAGAATAAAATATCCATAATCTTATTTTCTATCATCCAGTAAATGATCAAGGTTACTATTTACAACAGTAAAAGCATAAAGACAGCAAAAAAATATCTTTTTTCATTTGAATATATTCATAATTATAAAACTAGTATTATTTCCTACTCCCTTACCCAATTCATCTATCATCTATGATAAAATAGAAGAAAGAACATGACAGGAGGGAAATCAATGGATTTAAAAGAAAGCTGGATAGAGGAACAGGCAGTCAATGCGAGTGCCTTAAAGAATGGTAAAGCTATCTATCAAAGCGGAAAGTTTATAAAGCTGTATCATAGTCAGGATGATACATTTTATATGGGAGAATGCAGTGGCAGCGGTAGTAAAAACTACATAACATCTGCGGATTTTCAGGATGCCTCACATCCTGTTTTTCGCTGTAACTGCCCTAGCCGACAGTTTCCATGTAAACACAGTATCGGTCTTTTATACGCTATCATGAAAAGTAAAGATTTTGAGATATGTGAAATACCTGAGGATATCATAAAGAAAAGAGAACGTTTGAATAAACGTAATCAGCCAAAGGATGAAGAAGAAAACAAAGCAGCGAAACCAAAAAAAGTAAATAAAACAGCGAATAAAAAACGCTGGAACAAGCAGCTGGAGGGTCTTGTAATGTGTGAAACCATGCTGCAGGATATCACAAGAATGGGAATTGCGGCATTTACCAACAGCAATTTAAAAGATTATGAAGCCATCGCAAAACAAATGAATGATTATTATCTGCCAGGTATACAGCGCCAGATTCTCATGTTGATTTATGAAGCCCACTGTGCCCAGCAGCAAAATGCTATATATGATGGTGTCATCGCCCAACTGGTACAATTACATCAAATTGTAAAGAAAGCGAAATCCTATTTAAATAAGAAAATCAATGAAGAAGAAATTACACAGGATGATAAAATTATGGAAGAATTGATTGGCCATGTATGGAATTTGAATGAATTGAAAGAACAGGGTTTTTATGTGGAAAACCAAGAACTGATTCAACTTGGTTTTCGTGCTGAATACAATGAAGCTTTACAAGAGTTTGTGGAAGAAGGCTTTTGGTATGTGCATCCTTTACAAGAGCTTCATAAAACTATCAATATCCGCCCTAAAAAAGCCGCAAAATATATCAAAGAAGAGGATAGCTTCTTAGAAAAAGTAATTGCGCCAACCTTATATTTATATCCACAAAGCGGTAACCGCCGGATTCGTTATGATGAAGCCTTTACCACAGAACAGATACAACCACAGGACTATCTCAATATCATGAATATCGCAAAAAATGATTATGAACAAGTCATGAAAGAAGTGAAAAATCAACTAAAAAATCCGCTTGCTCATAAAGAACTTGCCATGGTAATTCGCTATGAGGAAATCCGCCAGCATAAAGATGATTTTGTGATGGTAGATGCGAGTGGCAATATGTTGACGTTATCCTCTATGAAGGGCAGTTCTTTACATGCTTTTACCAGCCTTCCTAAAGAAGGTCTGCTTCATCATCAATGTGCTCTTGTGATTTTTTCCTATGATCATAAAACACATCAGCTATTGGCAAAACCAATGAGTATCATCAGCAGCGAACATATCGTTCGCCTATTGTATTAGGAGGTGGACAAGCATGTTGAAACAAATTTTATTAGAATTACAAACCCGTTTACAAACTGGATTAATTGCTGGTAGTAATATATTATTAAGTGATGAGCGACTTTCCACCATCTTACAAAAGGTAGATACACTGGCCGCAAAATCACCTGTCTTTCAAAAACTGTCTGCTTTATGCAAAGCCATCTTTGAAGATCAGGAACATTTAGAATCCAACATTTTAGAAGCCCTGGCCTTCTTGGATGCCTTGTTGATCACACAGGCAGACTGGAAATATGAAGAAGAAACCCAAAGCATTTCTATCCTTACGGAAAAAGCTTATACCAATATCAAATATTCACAATTAAAACCATTGATTCAGGCATTATCCACAACCGGGAGCGGTCGTTATGATATTGTGCATTCTACATGGATTCGTCATCCTGAATTATTTCAGGACTATCGTTTACTTCCCTATGTGATTCAAGACTTAGGTGATACCTATGCTGAGCTTGCGGATTTAAATGAAGAAATTTTAAAATATTGTGGAAAGAAAATTGTCCCACTATTGAAAGATGGATTCGACCCAGCTGGTAAAAAAGAAATGTTGAGAAGAATCAAATTAATCGTACAGCTTGGCGGAAAAGAAGAGAATGCATTCTATTTAAAAATGTATCCATTGGCACAGCCTGCCATTCAAAAAGAAATCGTCATGGGCTTATCTTGTGATGATAACAATCGTGATTATCTGATGCATATCGCAGATAGTGAAAAAGGTAAATTAAAAGAAGCTGCATTACATGCTCTTAGCCGTATTCGTGATGATGCAGTAGATGAATATCTACTCACAAAAACCAAGAAAAACAAGAAATTCTTAAACTATGCTTTATATTCTAATCATGAAGAAATCATACAAAGCCTGTGTATAACTGTAAAAGAGCAGCTGGAATTTCTCATGAAGAATCCACAACTCACTACATATGATGAAGAGGATGCATTAGAAGAGTTGCTTTCCCTTCTGGCCTACAAAACTGGGGATACCATCATGGACCTGCTTACCTGGATTATGGATCATGACCAGCCATTATGGGAAATCAGAGATTCGCATAAACATCTTTACAAAATCACCCGTAACTTTGAAAATATTCACCCAATCAACTTTATGCACCCGATTGTGACACCATTAAAAATATCAGAATATGTTATGGAAACTTTATTTCACACCTATCTGAAATATCGAAGTGAAGATATCATTTCTATGATTGAAGCCTTATATAAACAATATCCACTCATTGCCACACCTGTATATGCACGTATGTTATTCTTAGAAGATTATGCACACGCTTATGATCGTCTGACACAATGCATCGATGTCAAAAAAGCAAGAGAATTATATGCAGATATATGGAAGTATGTTGTGTATGATGAGGATAAAAAACAATATGTATTTAAAGTAAAGCTTTTAAGTGATGCCTTAAAACAGGATACGATAGAAATTCTATTAGGTGATACCTTAGATATGCGCTGGATAGAGTTATTATTGGATAAAAAGACTGTCACAAAAGGTATTTTCAAGAAGAATGAAGAAATCGTTTATGGTCGTGAACTGCCTTTATGCAGCCGCATTATGGTTCAGCTCGCAAATCTTGATGATATGGAATTAAAAGATATCATACTTCCATACTTTGAAAAAAACAAGCATACCATCTGCCATATTTATATCAAAAAATTATATGGTCTTCCTATCGCCAATGATCTTACCACATATCTAAAAGGTGCGAAATGCAATCAATATGAAATTGTAGCCATTACAGAAAGTTTCTGTACAGAAGAAGAGGCTTTTCATGTATTTCACGCCCTGTTATCCCATTTGAAAAGTAAAAATGCAAACAACCGGGAGTATTATTATATCGAAAGTGCCATTCACGGTATTGAAGAAAGTGAGGAATATTAATCCATGGATAAACAAGAATTTCAACGCCTGAGCGCAGAGATGCTTTACCAATTAGAATTAGATACTTTAATCGCCAATGAAAAATACCCTATTCCACAAGGATGGAAGATGTCACCACGTTCTGTATTCACGTATATATGTGGTGGAAAAAGCGGTGGTATGAAAATCACGCCAAAATATATTGGTAATGATCGCTTAGTAGAAATTGCGATTGCGACTCTGGTCACTGATCGTGCTTTATTGTTGATTGGAGAACCTGGTACTGCCAAATCATGGCTGAGTGAACATTTATGTGCTGCCATCAATGGTGATTCTACCAAAGTTATTCAGGGTACTGCTGGTACCAGTGAGGAAGCTATCCGTTATTCATGGAACTATGCCATGTTAATTGCGAAAGGTCCAAGTGAGGAAGCATTAGTAAAAAGTCCTTTATTACATGCAATGGAAACTGGTAGTATTGTGCGTTTTGAAGAAATCAGCCGTTGTGCCAGTGAGGTACAAGATGCATTAATCTCAATCTTATCTGAAAAACGTGTATCTATCCCGGAATTAAATATGGAAATCCCAGCAAAAAAAGGATTCTCCGTAATTGCCACTGCCAATACTAGAGATAAAGGTGTTAATGAGATGTCCGCTGCATTAAAACGTCGTTTTAATATCGTTGTCTTACCAGCGCCAAAAGATTTAAAAACAGAAATGGAAATCGTTGAACAGCGTGTTTCTCAATTATCTGAATCGTTAGGTCTTATGGCAAAAGTACCTGATCAGGATATCATTGAACGTGTTGTTACAATCTTTCGTGAACTTAGAAATGGTACTACTTTAGATGGAAAGCATAAAGTAAAAACAACCTCCGGTGTACTGTCTGCCGCAGAAGCAATTTCACTTTTAGCAAACAGTATGGCACTTGCCGCAAGCTTTGGTGATGGGAAAATACGCGCACAAGATGTTGCCGCAGGACTTCAGGGTGCTATCGTCAAGGATGAATCCAAAGATGCCCTAGCATGGAAAGAATACCTGGAAAATATATTAAAGAAAAAAGGAATATCCTATTATGAACTCTATCATGCATGTATGGAGTTAAATAAATAATGGCGCATATCTTTGGTATACGACATTTATCACCTGCGTCCTCCCTTCATTTATGTGCATATCTTGAACAGAAGCATCCTGCATATATCTTGATAGAAGGACCAAGTGACTGTAACGATATGATAGAGGATATCACACAGGATCAATTACAACCGCCATTTGCGATTATGGCATATACAACAAGCTCTCCGATTCATTCTATTCTATATCCATATGCGAAATATTCCCCTGAATACGTCGCCATGAAATGGGCAAAAGCCCACAATATACCTTGTGCTTTTATGGATCTTCCAACATCTGCATTTCTTTCACTCGATACAAAAGATGACACAAGGCAGGATTATGAAATTGATTTGGATATGGATGCCAATGATCAATGGGAACGTATCTTTGAACATGAAACTAACAGTGATGCTTTCCAAAAAGCCGTTACATTTTTCGCACATAATTTACGTGAAATAAAACCTGCGGATGAATTTACTTTATTACGTGAATCATACATGAACACAACCATCCAAAAGCTGATCAAACAGGGAATCCATGAAGATGATATTGTTGTGGTGTGTGGAGCTTTTCATATAGAAGGAATCATGGAGGCAAAAGTATTACCAGATGCACAATATGAAAAACTACAAAAAGATATCTCTAATATCACACTGATGCCCTATTCTTACTTTCGATTATCATCCTTATCTGGATATGGTGCCGGTAATAAAGCCCCTGCGTATTATGAATTATTATGGGATTATGCGAAAGATGGACACATGGAGCAATGTGCCTATGCTTATTTATCCAAGCTTTCCCTGTATCAAAGGGAACATGGATTTAACTGTTCTACAGCACAAGTTATTGAAGCTTTACAATTAGCCCAAAGCTTATCAGCTATGCATCAGGAACAGATTCCTTCCCTTCAAGATTTAAAAGATGCGGCGATTACCTGCATGGGATATGGAAATCAGGCTGAACTTATGGAAGCCTTTATGGCATGTGAGATTGGCACCACGATGGGTTATCTTCCCAAAGGTATGTC
Source organism: [Eubacterium] hominis (assembly GCA_014337235.1). GTDB lineage: Bacteria > Bacillota_I > Bacilli_A > Erysipelotrichales > Erysipelotrichaceae > Hoskinsella > Hoskinsella hominis. The sequence continues at coordinate 861,699 of CP060636.1, forward strand.
AAAGACAGCCATACAAAATGATTTTTATACACAGTTAAAAACTTTGAAACTGGAGCGTTTCAATACCATGAATGCCAATACATTAGCATTAGACTTACGTGAAAATACAAGCGTCAAATCAGAAGCATCTGCCTTTTTAGATTTACGCCGTTCCTGTTTCTTACATCAATTGCGCTTTCTAAACATTCCATTTTGTGTGCTGCAGCCAAATACCCAGCAGTCCGCTGACTGGAAGGAAATCTGGGAATTAAAATGGAGTAGTGAAGCAGAAATTACATTGATTGAAAATTCTTTGTATGGAGAAAGTGTCGCCTATGCGGCTCAGTTTTCCATCAAACAAAAGCTGGCAGATGCCACCAATATGAATGCATGCGCTACTTTAATGGAAGAAGCATTTCTGTGCGGCCTTAATGACAGTATGTCACATGCCTTAGAAGCAATACAAAAACTTGCGATAGATTCCTCATCCTTTGAAGATATTGTAAAAACCGCAAAACGATTAAGTTATATCATGCGTTTTCATACCTTACGCCGTATGGAAAATGATGCCATAGAGCCATTATTTCATCAATTATTCTATCGTGCCATTTTATTATGTGTAAGCAGCTGTCAATGTGATGATAAAGTATCACATAGTATCATGGAAGGTTTAAAAACCATCAATGATTTATCTATCCAGCATGATCACTACATGGAAGAGGAATGGATTCAGGTATTAAATGAATTATCCCTTCGTGATGATATCAATCAACTGCTCAGTGGCTATGCGACGGCTATCCTTTTAGAACGTGGCCTACTAAAAGAAGATGAATTCCAGCGTATTGTGATTTATCATGTATCCCATGGTGTACCTGTGGATATCGCAGCGAACTGGTTTGAAGGCTTTATGATGAAAAACCACTATGCGCTCATTGCCCGTTCTTTCATCTGGAAGCAATTAGATGATTACATCCAAGAACTAGAGGATGATGATTTTTTACGTGCTTTGTTGTATTTAAGAAGAGCTTTCAGCATGTATAGTGCCAAAGAAAAACATGAAATTGCGCAAAACCTGGGAAGCTTATGGCATCTTGACCAGGACAGTGTTGCGGAAATATTAAATACAGAATTAAAGAAAGAGGAACAAGATCTTTTAAATGAATTAGAAGATTTTGATTTTGGTGATTTCTAATGGAACAAAATAAAGAACTAACCCGCTGGAGAATGATTCTTGGCGAAGATACCCAGCAAGATTTTGAAAGTATGCAGGAAGGCTTTTCTTTAACTGATCGTGATATTATGATGGATACAGCACTTGCGGCAATCTATGGTGGAGAAGGAAGCCAAAATCAAATGGGTGGTGCTGGAAAAGGTGCCAGCAGTCCGCACATCACAAAATGGATGAAGGATGTCCGTACCCTCTTTGATCCAGAGCTTGTGAAAGTTATCCAACAGGATGCCATTGAACGTAAAGGCTGGAAACAATTATTAATGGAACCAGAATTGCTTGAACAATTAGAGCCGGATATCGAAATGGCAAGTATGCTGTTAACACTAAAAGATATGATTCCATCCAAATCCAAAGATCAGGCAAGAGCATATATCCAGAAAATTGTGGATATCATAAACAATCAGATCTCCTCAGACTTAAAACGCAGTGTACACGCAGCCCTTCAGAAAAAAGAGCATTCTCCTTTACCAAGTGCTGCTGCCATCGACTTTCCCTATACAATACGAAAGAACCTAAAACACTATTCCAGTGATCTACAAACCATTATCCCTGAACGTGTCTACTTCTTTGATCGTAAACAAAAAAGCAATCACTGGCATGTTATTCTGGATATTGACCAAAGTGGTTCTATGTCCAGTTCAATCATGTATTCTTCTGTGACTGCCTGTATTCTTGCGAGTATGAATGCTGTAAAAACAAACGTTGTTGCCTTTGATACAACCATTATGGATCTCAGTGACTTATGTAATGATCCAGTTGATTTATTATATGGCTTTCAATTAGGTGGTGGTACTGATATTCATAAATCCGTGAAGTATTGTGAACAGCTGATCGAAGAACCAGATAAGACGATTTTCTTCTTAATTTCCGATCTTGAAGAAGGTGGCAATCATGCAGGATTATTACATCGTCTGCAGGATATAAAAGACTCTGGTGTTCTGGTTGTATGTTTACTGGCCATTCAGGATGGTGGAAAACCATACTATAGTCAAGATATGGCGCAAAAAATTGCCAATCTTGGCATCCCATGTTTCGCCTGTGCACCAGAAAAACTGCCAGAACTATTACATGCAGTTTTACAGAAGCAGGACTTATCCCAATTTATGAAAAATTAGGAATTAAAATGACAAAGGAAGATATACAGATTATAGTTTTACTAGCATAGGAGAATTTCAAGTGTTATTTTAGAGAAATTATATGAGGAGAAAATTATGGAAAAAATTGTTACAGTAAAAAATTTGTCTAAATCTTATGGAAAACAACTTGTTTTAGATGATATTTCTTTTGAAATATATAAAGGCGAGATTGTTGGCTTCATAGGGCCTAACGGTGCTGGTAAAAGTACTTTGATGAAATGTATGTGTAATCTGATTAATATTGATGCCGGCTCCATTAATATATGTGGATATGATTTAGTGAAAGATAGAAAAAACGCTCTGAAAAAGCAAGCCTCATTGATCGAAGGACCTGGCCTTTTTCTGACTATGACCGGTTTACAAAATATAAAATTATTTGCCAGCCTGCATGATGTATCTAAACAAAGATTACAAGAAATGATTGATTATAGTAGATTAGGAAAACATATAAACAAAAAAGTGTCAGCATATTCATTAGGAATGAAGCAGCGTTTAGCCTTAGCTATTGCTTTGTTAAGCGAACCAAATTTTCTTATGCTAGATGAACCAATGAATGGTTTGGATCCAACAGGTATATTTGAGTTGAGAGAAGAATTAAGAAATATGGTGAATAAATATAACATGGCGCTTTTAATATCCTCACACCAATTAAATGAGATTGAGAAAATCGCGGATAGAATTATCTATTTAGACCATGGAAAAATAAATGAAGTGGAGAAAAATTCTACGACAACCAAATATATTATCAAATTAGATAAGGCATTAACAAATTATAATAATGATTATGAGTGTATGGCAATTGATAATCTATCCTATCAATTTACGATTAAGGATGAAAAAGAATTATCTCAATTAATTCAAAATTTGGTTTTACAAAAACTGAATATTTTGGATGTGATAAAAATAGAGGATGATTTAGAAGATGAATATTCCAAAATCTATGAGGTAACAAAATGACGCAGCTATTTAAATATGAATTAAAAAAGTTTATTTATAACAAAAAAAATATTGTTGTGGTGCTTGCTACTTTACTATTTCTCGGTATGTTCATTGCATATAATGATTACCAAGATCAGCAATACCCAAATAAAATGTACACTGAAATGACAAATGCAAGTGTATATTCTTCCAAAATGGTTAAGAATATAGAAACTTCAATGAAATATATGGAGGAAGGAACGAAAAAAGAAGAGTTTAAACAACAAAAAAAATTTTGGGATAATCTATCTACATCCTCTCTGATTTTATCATCAGGATACATGAAAAAAGACTACAAAAATGAAGAGTTTGTTAAGGAACAAATCGAATGGTATCATCTGGTTTTAGATGGAAGAAAGAAAAATTATGATTTAGATCCAATTAATAGATTAACAATCAGGACGATAAAAGAGCAAATACAGAAAGACCAATACATTGTGGATAATCATATAGAAATAATGAATAGTCCATATTCATGTAATTCATTAAATCTATTTAATCTTTTATTTTCTGATTATGTTGGACTATTCATAGCTTTTCCATTTCTCTTATTAGTTTTTGACATAGTAGCAATAGAATTTGAAAATAGTAGCTATAAATCACTATATACTTCAAATTATTCACGTTCAACTATCCTAATTTCTAAAACTATTTTTATTGGTTTATTAATCATAGCATATATTGCAATGATTAGTAGTGTCTTTTTCATATCCGGCATTAAATTTGGATTTGGAAACATTATTTATCCATATGCCGTTTATCCAGAAATTTATCCTTTCTATCAAGCTGTATTTCTTATGTTAGCTATATTTGTTATGGCACTGATGTCATTATCTGCAATAACAATCTTCATATCATCTTGGACTTTCTCTTCTTCTGTAACGTTAGTTACTATATTATCATGTTATATGATGGTAATTGTCTTTCAACAAATATTAGATTATCGCTGGTTATATCCATATATTCCACTTTGTTATCCATTCAATAAAGATATCATCCAGTATCATGGAACAATACAAAGTATTATAATAGGATTAGCCGTGTCATTTGTGTTCATAGAAATAAGTATAAGATCCTTAAAAAGGAAAGATATTACTGTATAACCATAAAAATGAGTAATTACTAATATCCAAAATGGTAGAATCAAAAAAAGCATCTGTTATCACTTTAAGTAAACTGCAGAAGCTAATGGAGGGTAAGCAATGAGGGAATTTATTAAATTTGAAATATTGCGTAATATGAAAAGAAAAGAAGTTAAGTTAATCATCAATGCCAATAAGTTAAGGGTATTGACAACAATGAAAAGTGATATCTAGTGAATTTCCCACTAGGTACCACTTTTTATTTTTCACTATTGACAAAAGAATCAAAATTTGGCCGCTTACGCGGCTTTGTTTATAAGTGAATGCACACAAAGGAGGACTTCATTTATGTTATTCATTTATAAACAGAATTCATTTGACACTTTTCATTTGAATACGATTCATGTTTCATTCTCATGTATATTCTTTTTTTCTTTGTTTCTATTCTTTATTTACTATTCGCTAAGCCTGGTTTTAGGTTATAATGGAGGTAACTTATATGGTAGATAGTGCTATTCATGCCGTACATGATTATCTACCCGATGCATCCCTGCATTTTTTAGAACTTATCAAAGGCGATAATCCTGATTCTTTTACCAGATTACGGAAACTATCTGTTCTTGATATTATTTATCAAATGTTTGATCGAAAAGGGTGCTCACAATGGAGTGATATTATGAACTTTTACGATGACCTCAATAAAAAACAAACAATAACAGAAACTGGCTTTTACCTTGCCAGAAAAAAATTCAATCCTGAGGCATTGCGTGTCATGAGCAATGAGTTTATTGCCAATTTTTATGACAACAATGCCGATGAAATGAAAAAATGGAAAAACCATCTAGTACTATCCGTTGATGGTTCCAAGATCATCCTACCTAATACAAAAGAGAATGAAGCCATCTTCGGTCGTATAAATGCGAAGCCTACATCCAAAGATTTTGATTCCAAACCTGTTAGTGGTCTTTTATCTACCCTTCATGATTGTTTGAACGATACGTTTCTTGATGTAAAGTTTGGTCCATGTTCATCAAGTGAGAAGTATTTCGCTTCGAAGCATATCACAACATACTGCGAAAACTTCATTGATAGTGCCATTTTCACCTTGGATAGAGGATATCCATCTATGAGACTTGTAGATCAACTGATAAACAGTAAGCAATATTTCGTATTCAGATTACCTAGTAGTTTTTTGAAAGCATATACAAATCAAATAAAGGCGGGAGAAGACAAGGTCATACACATTACCTTTGATAGAGAAAGTACGAATCAATATCGAGATGACATTCAGTTTCGACAGCATCTGATGAATACCACGTATACCCTACGATTCACTAAATTGATTATAGGACAGGACAAAGACGACCAAGATATCGTTGAATTACTAATGTCAAACTTACCAGAAGATGAATATAGTAAGGATGATTTAAAAGAACTATATCATTTACGTTGGACGATTGAAACATCTTATAACAGATTAAAAAACAGGATGAAACTGGAGAATTTCAGTGGATACAAATCAACACTTATTTATCAGGATATATACGCAGATATCTGGCTATATAATATCATATCATTAGAAATCTTGTATGCGAATGATCAAGTAGCGATAGAACAGAAACAGGAGGGAGAATACATACTAAAGCGAAATTTCAATAAAGCAATAGGAATTATGAAGAAGTTATTTATAAGGGCATTAATCAGCATGGATGAAGATACAAATGATTATGCATTATCAGTAATAAAGGATAATATAGCAGGCAATTTAGTATGGATTAAAAAAGGACGTGCCTATGAACGAAAGCGAACAACAACGCCTTCTTCAATGTCTTATAAAAGCACGTATTAGTCTAATTTTTATCAAGAATCAAAATGTTGTTTTCATAATGCCATAAATCTATCTATATATCAGAAAAAACGCAAAAAAAAGAGGAATTAGCCTTTGATTTCCATTCAATAGCTATATTCCTGATTTTTGTTTTTGTCAATACCCTTAACTTATTGGCATTGGTTAATCATATTTATCTTATTTATGTGTGAACTTATACTAATGATAACATTGTACAATAAATCTTCTATTGAAGATGTTTATAGCGCTTCATCGGATTGGGTTGCAACAGAATCGTATTTTGTTTTAAATGCTTCTCCAGATTTATTAAAACAAGGGAAAAAAGACGTTCAGAAATTATCAGAAAGTCTTTTGTTATATTCTAAATATGAACAAGATAAAGATTGGCAGAATATGTATCTAAAAGCAATGGAATATAATAGTTACTACGGACAAGTTTTTTCTTATTATCCTACAGATTTTAGCGAGTATTATATAAATTCAGATCGTCTTGAACAAATAAGAGCAAAATATAATTTTCCATCAATTAAATCTTATGGTGAAATTTTAGATCCATACGCAAATGCAGCAGAAATGTTTTCTTGGCCACTTCATGAATTAACTTATTTTACTGAACTATATGAAAAAAATCTAGTTCCTATGACTTATTCTCATGTGGATAGTACTACAGTCTTTTTACAGATCTTACGAAACATATTAGTTTATGCCACACCAATTTTAATTATATTATTATTTTATAATGATCGAAAAGAATATCATGATATGGGAATTGATAAAACTATGATGGTAATTCCAAAAGCAAGAAACAGATTTATTTTTGGGAAAGTTGTTGCTAATTCCTTGATTATAATGATGATAATATTTGGGCCTATACTGTGTTTTACTTTAGTTTTAGGCATATTTGATCATTTCCAAAATTTATCTTATCCTTTATTCGCTAATAAAGCAGGTATATCAAGTATACATTATTCTTTCTTTCCTAATTTATATAATTTAGGAACTTTACAAGAATCTATTGAATCAGGTATAATGACGAACTTTGGATTGACATATACAAGTATAAATATGCTGTTTAATCCATACATGGACTTCATTCCCTTATGGCAAGGAATTTTATTAACGCTTATTTTATATATCGCTTTGATATTTTTGTATGTTCAAATCAATATGTTTATCACAAGATTAATTAAGAATCCAAATTTAGCTTTAACGATTAATATAGCATTAATTCTAGCATTGATATTTATATCGCCATTAACTTCAATGGAATTCATAAATTCTTTTAATCCATTGACATATAGAGATCCGGGTATGAATGTTATGGGAACGAGCTATTATCCATGGTCATTAGGTATGCTTGTCATCTTCAGCTATAATATCATTTTATATTTAGGTAATAGAATAGTTTTTGCTAAAAAGTATTATGGATAATCATTAGAGATTATAAAGTGGAAAATTAAGTCCTCTCGCCTATTGTTCACAATGATCAATGCACTAAAGTTTTGATAATGATTTCCTTAATTTCTTATCTATGAGATATATTATTTCAAATTGGATGTAGAAAAAAATCTTCAAAATCGAGGATTTTTTTTATAAACCCAAAGCATATCTTCAAAAGTTTTACACATTTCTTTTTCTATCATATCTTAATCTATCTTATTTATAATATAATACATATTCCTCAAAAGCTTTTTTAAACTCTGTACATCTTTTCTGTGATAACGGAAGAATAGATCCATTGGCTATGATAATCTCTTTATCTCTTATTGCTTTTATCCAAAAACAGGCTTCATTGCGCTTTATATGGAAACAACATATACATCATACTGCGTTTTATATATAAATTCGCTATATTTTACTTTGCGTTTTATATATAAAATAACCATTTTTATATTGCGTTTTACCTCATGAAGATATATAATCAACTTGAGGTGATAGCTGTGCTATTTAAAAGAAAGATATATCAGAAATTAATTGATTGGAAAAATAATGCTGCTGGAGAGAAAGCTCTGATGATAGAAGGTGCTCGTAGAATTGGAAAATCCACAATTGTGGAAGAATTTGCGAAAAATGAATATAAAAGCTATTTATTGATTGATTTTAATGACGCAAGTGATGCTGTTAAGAATGCTTTTTCTCTTTATTTAAATGATTTAGATACTTTTTTCATGATATTAAGTGTAGAATATAATGTTCAATTATATCCAAAGGAGTCCATCATTATTTTTGACGAAGTACAACAATTTCCTAAAGCACGTCAATCTATAAAAAAACTTGTAAAAGATGGCCGTTATGACTATATAGAAACTGGATCGCTCATATCTATAAAAGAAAATGTTAAGGATATCACGATTCCTTCTGAAGAACGAAAATTGAAGATGTATCCTTTAGATTTTGAAGAATTTTGTTGGGCATTGAATGAAACAATGCTAGTTGAATATATAAAAAAATGTTATCAAGACCTCAAGCCTTTAGATGATACTTTGCATCATAAAGCTATGCTTCTTTTTAAGCAGTATATGCTGATTGGTGGTATGCCAATGAGTTTATCTAAATACTTAGAAAATAATAGAAGTTTTATAAGTTCAGATGAAGAAAAACGGGATATTCTAGCATTATATCGAGATGACATAAACAAAATTCAAGCGAAATATCGTACAAAAGTTTTGTCCATTTATGATCAAATACCATCATTTCTATCACAACACGAAAAACGAGTACGCTTATCTAATATCGAATTGAACTCCGCTTTTCCTATGTATCAGGATACATTTTATTGGTTAGGTAATTCCATGATTGCCAATGAGTGTTTTAATTGTAACGATCCTAATGTTGGTTTAGCTTTAAATGAAGATCGTACCTATGTTAAATGTTATATGGGTGATACTGGTTTACTTGTATCTCATGCATTTAATGAAAAAGAAATATCCGATGGTCAATTATACAAGCAGATATTAAATGATAATTTATCCATCAATGAAGGTATGTTATTTGAAAATGCAATTGCACAATGTTTAGTAGCGAACAACTATCCTTTATTCTTTTACACAAAGTATAACAAAGAAAAGCATAGGAATGATATCGAGATAGATTTTATTATTTCTAATGGTTCTAAGACAAAACCAAAAATTCATCCTATAGAAGTAAAATCTAACAAAAAATATACAACAACATCTCTTGAAAAATTTGTTGAATTATATTCAAAGAGAATTGGTACTGCTTATATTATTCATACCAAAAACTTATCTGTGAAAAATTCAAAAATCGTTTGTATTCCAGCATATATGACATTTTGTTTATAGACTTAGCCTATAGAAATATAGGATTGGTTAGTATTAGATGAATATAGTGAAAAACCTTACTACATACAATCCTATAGAAACAATCCCAATTCACAAAAAAGTCCTTCACAATCATAGTGAAGGACAATACTTTCAACCCAACCATTTATATACCACATATCGGTCAGTGGTAAACTTTTACACTCTCTAAATTTTGTCTGCCTTTTTCTATTTTCGATATTGATCCAACAAATCTTTTAAATCCTTCCCTTCCTCATGCAGCTGATCCATGGTTGTATCTCCTACTAGACTTCCTCCATCAATCACAATACAGCGATCCGCAATTGTTTCAATTTCTTCAATGTTATGTGTAGAAATTAAAATGATGGTATCATCATGTAGCTGTTCAATCAATAATTTAATCGTATCTTCTTTTGCGTATACATCCAATCCATTAAAAGGTTCATCTAAAACAATCAGTTTCGCATTCATCGCAAATCCTGCTGCAATTTCTGTTTTCATTTGTTGTCCTTTTGAAAACTCTTTTATTTTTCCACCATCGGATATTTCAAACTTTGATAATAGTTCATCATATTTGTTTTGATCAAAATGAATATAGTAATCCTTTAAAAAAATTCCATATTCCTTTGCGGACATATTCGGCATAAAACTACCTTCTTCACTGATGAAAGCCACATCCTGATATTGATCATAAACAGGTTTCTCATTCCATAAAATGCTACCGTTATCAATTTGAATCAGATCTAATATTGATTTCAACATAGTAGTTTTACCACTACCATTTCTTCCAAGAATTCCAGTGATTTCTCCCTCCTGAAACTGTATGGATAAATTTTTTATACCTTTTCCATTTGTATATGTCTTACTCACATTATCTAATATTAGCATTATTTTTCCTCCAATTTCTCAAATGTTCCAAAATCCATCAAGCCATTCATATACGCAATTGACATATCGTAAGGGATGATGATATCTGTTTGATATAGGCAGGCATTACCTTCATATACAGCTAATCGCCATCCTTGTTCATTTGGCAGTAGACCATTCACATATAATTTTCCATTCCATAACAGAATATCATGTACTTTGTTTACCTTAAAATTAATATCATATAAAGTTTCTAAATCATCTGCATCGATCAATACCAGCTTATCTCCTGTGGATATGTACAGAACGTTATCCTTTTTTTGTATATATGTGCTTTGATCAAATGCTGTTAACTTTCCTTTCACTGAGATTTCTTTTATCATTGTTCCATCTGTTTGATACATTCCCAAATATATATTTTGCTTATCATGACTTGCGATATATAAGATATCATCTATAAACTGATTGGTATCATATATTCTGTTTACAGGCAGTTTTGTTAGTTTTTTGACTTTCTTTTCACCTTTATTATAAGTGATATCATAAATATAATTATCACCTTTCATTGCTTCATTGGTAATTGGCGCAAAGATATAAGATTCTTCATTAATCTGATATAAAACATCCTGTCGAACTAGTTGAAGGTCATATGTTTCTTCCCCCTGATCCATCGCAAGATGCTCACGCTTCCATTCTCCAGCAGAATACATAATCATATAATTTTCATTACTGTAATCGGTTAAGTCAGTGAAAAATTTATAATCATTCGCATTTCTTTGCCATCCATAACCTACCAATGCTTCATTCAGACATTGTTGTGTAGGATTACATCTTTCTACTTGATAAGTTTTTCCTTTATCGCTTTGATATAATATATAAGCATCTAAATCTTCATATAAACGCTTCCTTGTATAGTCATAATGATTAGAAAATTTTTGGTTTTCTTTGTGATGTGTGGTATTTATTCTACCATTTTTTAATGTGAATTCCGTCATATTTTTTCCTATTTTATAAGAGGCATGGAAGCTTACTGGTGCTAATTCCTCACGATTTCCTTGTTCATTTTGAAACTCTAATGTCAAACTATGCGTCATATAGGAAGATGAACATAAATAAACCAATAATCCAATGGCGATAATACCAGAAAATACAACTGTTTTTTTCATGATTTCACTTCCTTTTTCTGCCTGAATATTTGTTTTAAAGAAATATAAGAATAACCCCAAGCAGCAATATAAAACATCATATGAAAGATCACAGAATAATCTGAATATTGCCAACTAAATTGAATTTGACAAAAATCTAAGATGATCACAGGGATTACGAATATAAATTTTTTCAACTTAAAACTAATCGTAAATACATAGCACTGTATTCCAATATTCATCCATAACATGAGATTTCCGATTAAATTTAAACGTTCATATGGAAGCATCAATTTAAAAATCGCATTATCCCAGCTTGTAAGTACAATTTGATTGACACTGTGCATACCACTAATCATCAAATATAATAACCAGCTAAAATAAAATACTAGAAACAATCCCATAAAGGTAATCATATGAAATATTAACTCACTCCACATATAGGCTTTCTTTTCTGGCAATAATAAAATACGTTGATAAGTTTCTGTTTTAAATTGTTTAGATATCCGTCGTATTTGTATGATCCATAATGCAATCACACTTACCATGACAAGCAGCAAATAGGTATAACTATAAACCTGTTGCGTAAAACCAAGTGCCATCATACCTATGGCAACGATGATATAAAGGATAGAAATTGCTTTGATACTATGCCTGCTTGTCTGTTCCATAATCGTAAATATCTGTTTCATATGAACACCTTCTTCCACATGTTTCCTCTACCTTAACGATATCACAGTTTATCTAAATACAGTAGTCAATTTTCAAATTTATTCCTTAGTTTAAAAACTTTCCATGTTCTTTTATTTTGCTTATCGTATGATCCATTCGATAAGGCACTTTGATTTCTCCTTTATAAACACATGCACTGCCCTGATATGCCTGTAGATACCAGCTTTCTTCCTCACTGCCTTTGGTCAAGAGATATAGCATATCATTCACATATGTTAGATCATACATTTCCTGTTCAATCGTTATGGCATCTGTAGTTTTCATATGATCCATATCAATCACTCGATACTTCGTTCCTATTTTCCAAATCACATGATGATTTCTTACATACATTTCTGTAAGTGCATCGTCTTTGTGATATTGATAATCTATCTTCATTTCTTTCACCAGGGTACCATCTGTTTGATATACTGTGATATACAAATGGGTATCATCGTGTGAAAATACATATAATTCATTATCTGAAATCTCCATGGTTTCATATAAACGGTTTTTAGGAAGTTTTGTGATGGCAGTGACTTTATTTTCTTGGTTTTCTTTCAAATTGATTTCATAAATCTCATTTTGTCCGATGGCATGCTGGTCCATTGGCGGCATGAAATATATCGTATCTTTTCTTTGATAAACACCACGTCCTCTATCTTCTTTATTATCTTGAAAATACAAACCACGATGAATGTCTTTTATCTTATCTTTTTCTATACGATAACCCTTTGTCACAGAATCATTCACTTTACAGGTTGCCATATATTTTTTTAGTTGATATTCATCATTGCTGTTGTCAGAAATACTTGTTGTTACAATTGCCTTTTGTTTATCATTGGGATCAATAAGTGAAACATCCAAGCGATATGATAATGGGTATGATGCTATATTTTCATCCTGAATATCACAATTTTGATAAGTATCTCTCCAATTATCACTTAATAAATAACTTTGATCATCCTTCATTTCATAAGATTTATCTCCAATGACTTCATTTTTACCATTATATAGGTTTTCATAAATGGTGGAATCTGTGGTTTGAATATGATACTGAAATTTACTGCCTGATGCTTGGATATCAATATCACGCTGTCCAATTTGATAAGTCATTTGATAATTCAGAGAATCTAAAACTTTACGATTGCCTTCTAAATCATTCAATTCCATTTCAAATTGTTTGACTTGTGTACCTGATAACCACATACAACATAGAAACATAATTAAAGATATTAAAATAAATGCAACATATCCGGCCTTTTTCATTCTGACACCCTCTTTCGATTCAGGTTCATGAATTTTCTCATATGATAGAAATCATATAAAATTACGCCTGTAATAAATACTATAATAACAAAAAACATAGTTTCATCCACCGTATTCATATTGAATATCATCTCATATGATACAAAGATTGTTGGAAATACTGAAATCGTATTTTCTTTCAAAGCGATAGATAAGGAAGTCGCAAGGGTCTGGAATGCGAATAGCATGACATAAACAATCATCAAAGCAATATTCCAAATATTATCCATAAACAGAAAGGAAATGGAAATCGTGGACCATGTCGCAATAATGAATTCATTACTGTTTGTAATACCCAATATCATATATGCATAAACAAACCAGGAAAAATAAAGACATACAAATAAAAACATATAGGATGCTAGACAAAACAATAATTCACTCACAACAAATGCATAGGATTTCACTGGCAACAAGCGTAATCTTACAATGGCACCATCTTTCACCAATTCATTGATTCGATTAAAATGCACCTTCATAATGATCAATAAGCCTGCCATCAAAATGATATCAAACAGCAATTGATTATCTGCGAATAAGGCAATTGACATGATGACCACAACGCAAAAGATTGGATAAATCAAGCATAATTTTTTCATACTTTTTGCGCAATTCTGTTCCATCATAAACAGTATATCTTTCATTTTTCCACCCGCTTTCTTTACGCATACATGCGTTTTGGATGCCAGATATTTTTCATATATATACAATACGTGATACACAATAGTGCTGAAATCCCCAACATAGTAAAATGGTGGTAACATAATACCAATGGAACTATGGTAATACAAACTAGAATATCTTCTATTCGTTGTTTATGAAGCAGTCTGGATACCGCAAACACATGGCACCACATCGAAGTCGCAAGCAGCCATAGTAACATTTCCCCAGAATGACGCAAATTCATTACCAATATTTGAGCGATATAGCCATTCGATGATACAGCTTCCTGATAGAACATCTCAAGTTGTGCTGGTGTTACTTTCGTCTGATATTGTTCAATCGTAGATATTAAATTCAGCTTTAAAATATAATGTATAAAAACATAACAGCATACCAGCAGCAGGAATACCACAATTGTATCTGCGATAAACCATGCATATTGATGTTTCCTTAAAAACATAAAGCGTTTCTTTCCACTATCATAGTCACGATATAACAAATATGCGAACGTTACGATATTTGCGATCATCACAAACAACAGATAAATGACCGATTTTGTGGTAAATGCGATGCTTTCTATTTCATTTATTGGCTGATCCTGCATATATGGCTTTAGTGTCCATTCTAATAGCACCGTTTTTTGTAGTACACAAATGACACCAATTACGACTCCCCATACCAGAAACATAATCCAATCTGTTTTTATTCGATGTACTATCGCTTTCCACATGTGTATCCCCTCCTTCATCTTTTAAAATTCATCCTAAAGCCTAAATTTTGATCATATGTATATCCACCACCATCTAATTTGTATAATTCCCATTCATAGATGCTTCCAACATACAATAATTTGCTTTTCTCATATACATAAATTCTCGCATCTGTTTCCTTTTCCTTGATGTTTTGATACCTTCCTAGCAAATAAAGTTTTCCATCTTTATAATACATATCCTGAATATAGCTTAATTCGTCTTGAAATGAATCAACGATTTTTCCACGATCTGCGTCAATCACATATATCGTTTCATTGATTTTTATATTAATATATTGATTGTTTTGCCTTAAGCTAATAAAAGATAAATCATCATAATCACAATTCTCTATACTTTCTATTTTTAATTCATATTGCTTATTCCCTTGTAAATCATAACCAGTGAAATACCAGTTTGGCTTATCATAGGAAACAACAATCAATAAATCTTTATTTCTTAATAATACAGAATCATTTCGCTGTGGCAGTTTCACAAACTTTTCTGCTTTAAAATCTTTGATTCGATAGATATAATTCTGTCCACTTCGATGATTATTTATTTCTGGCATAAAGTAATACGCACCATCCGACATAGGAATCGCAACACATACATCAAAATCATATTGAGCTGTTGGATCATCTTCTCTTGCATATGTTTGATCATCTCTACCATCTTTTCTCTTTAAATATAAACTCAAGCTATCATCACTATGCTCTACAATATCTGTACGAATTTCAGTTACTTTCTGACCATTCATATAATATACAAGTTGCGCCTCATCAATTTTTTGTTGATAAGATGTACTTCCATCAGCATTTGTTTCTAGCCATGGATTCGATGTTTCTTTGCCAATTCTATCTATATCCACACCTTTTATATCATCATAAAGCCTTGGATTCAGTACATCATAAGTAGGACTTTCCTTTACAATCTTTGTGGAAACATGTGCATCCTTTATACTAGCTTTTAAATAAGATTGTTCACCAGCATGCGTATATTCGATTTCCATATTCTTTAATACATCACGATTCCCTTGGATATCTTTTATTTGAAAATCTGCAGTTTGACTTTGATAGTAGAAATATCCCAATGAAAAACATCCACCTAATAAACCAACACATAGAAAGCTGATTATTTTTTTCATCGTTTCCACCATCCTTTTCCACCTAATAATTTATTCAAAAGATATAAACTAATCCCAAATGCCAGTAAGATGATAAACCATACATATGATTGATCTATAAAAAACCACATCACTACAAATATCAATATAATAAGTGCAGGCAAGACATATTCCTTTTTCATAAACGCAATACAAACGGTTGTAGATTGAAGGCTGAGAAATAACCAATAGCCTATTATTGTACACAGCTGAATAAAATCAGAAGAAAACACATAATATAACAGCTGATTATCTAATGCGGAAGATAAGTAAAATATTTCTCTATGATTGGCTATATTTAATGGATATATCTGGTAAATGATTATCCAGCTAATGAGTTCTCCAATCATTAATAATCCAAAAGATGCGAGCATAAACAAGCATTCACTTTTGACAATGGTACTTCTTTGTTTTGGAAGAAGGAATATACGATTCCAGGAACCATACGCATAGGAACGTTTCATTCTACGATATTGAATATAAATCAAACAAATACATGCCAATATCATAAATTTCTTAAAGTAAAGTGAATTCATAAGATTGTAATATTTAGAAAAATATGAATATATCAAGTTCGTTATCATCAATATCATACTGATTATAATGGTTGGTATCATGCTTTTTTCACATGTTTCCTTCATGATTGCCATGATTTGTTTCATCGAAATCCCTCCTTTTTTTATTTATGAATCTAGAAACTCAATGTCATGAAGTCCTCCTTTGGACATATCATTGATTGCTTGTATTACTCCATGATAGACTTCTTTATCATGTTCATAGACTTTAATATCAAGTACCTTACTTGTTAAATTGATTGCATAAAATCTGCCATTTTGATATGCTGTTTTTATCAGATTTTGTCGATTTATAACCTTACATTCATCTACAACTTTCATGGCTTTACAATCAAATGCATAATATGTTGTATCATCATTTAAAACGATGTAATGATCTACGAGCTGATTATTAATACTATAAATATTCTTGGTCGGAAGCTTTGTTTTTTGATTAATCGCGCTATTTTCATCAAATGACAACATATACATATTTTTAGTTTTCTTTTCAGATGCTAACACAAACAATTGTTGGTTCATAACATAATAGTTCATATATTCATATTGATTATCCAGCTTCGCAACTTTTTCTGCAATCAGCTTATCATCCTTCGTCATCACTTTATATAAATAAACATCTCCACTGACATTACCAGAGTTATTTGGGATAAAATAATATTCATGGTCTTTTATTTTCTTTAATGTGTATGTGAAGTGTTCATATGCATTAGGACGTATGATTGATAAATTACTTGTATCGTTGTTTATGATCGTTTTTTCTTGATAGATTTGATATCCATTTTTTGATACATCCTTTAAACCTGTTTCTAAAATAAATGAATTAAATGAAGAGCCACTTCCTGAAATTCGGTAGTTTATATTTACTTCATCTATATCTCTTCGATATAATTTACAATCATCCTCTGAACAAGCAAAGGTATCATCCTTGATTTCTTTCCATCCATCATTATTTTTATCATCATAAACTGGTTCTTGGTCTGCGTAAAGGATTTCCTCATGATCGTTATGATTTACAATTTGATAAGTCACTTCTTGATTCTTATAAAGAACATCTACTGCTTTTGGTGTATTAAAAGTAACCTTCATTGTGATATCATTTAATATATCTGAATTCCCACTCATCGTATGAATTTTAAAGTCTGCATGCGTGTATACATATTGTAAAGAAACATATCCCAGCAACAATAATACAATGGATGAAATGATAAAGTATTTTGTTTTTTTCATCATGCATTCCTCCTAACTCTTAGCCATTTTGCCAAGAAGTAATAATTCATACATATAAACAAGAAACACATCATAATCATTACCCAGTTTTGAAACTGAAGAACACACAACACTGCAATGATACCCATTCCCAAATTTAATAACGCAATCCCAGTTTTAGACCAGGCATGTGAGCAAAATGTATAAAATACGATAAGCATTGCCAGCATGTTTAAAACGATTAGCATTGCTAGAAATCCCTGTATTTGAATAGGTGCCAATACAGAAAGCAAAGGATTGTTTATCACGGTAAAGAATAAGGCATTTACAGAATATGCTGATTCAAAAATCCACATAGAACAAATCCATGATAAATAACAGGTCACAATCAACATGAATAATGATGATGACACAAATATTAGTTCACTCCATAACAAACTATAACGCTTGATTGGTAATATTCTCATTCTTTGATATGCCCCATCTGCCACAATGCTTTTCATTCGTTTATCGTGTATGATCAAAATGACTGCGAGCATTATCACAATAAGTATCGTCCATAAAAATTCATCCATATCCAAAAGGAATGTTCCTAATATAAATCCTATTATATAAGTGATACATAATGGCTTTAGTGATTTTGCACATGTTTGTTCAATTAATTGGAATGTTTGTTTCATATGGGTGCCCTCCTTTCTTTTTATTCTAAATTCGCAGATACATCCACATAAGAATAGTTCGTATATACTTGTGAATCTGTTTTACTCTCTAACTTCATAAGTCCTCTATATAATTCTTTATTTCCTTTTATTGCGATGATTTCCATATTTGTATAGGATACATTCGTTTCTTCCAAATAGCCATATATTTTTGCCACAAAATAGAATGTGTTATCTTTATATAAGATATCTTCATATCTAAAGCTTACATTTTTATTATTATCTGATTTTTCAACCATTTCTAGACTACATTGATCTAAGATCTTCATTGTATCCATATCCACGATATAACAATTATCTTCATCCATAATACTGATGATATGATTATGGATAAATATATAATTAATCCTCTTGTCAGATAATTTTACTTCCTTAAGGAAGTTTCCTTTTTCATCATACTTTTGAAAATAATAATCACCTTGCTTTTTCACAATCATATATAGCTTATGATTGTATGTGTAAAGTTTTAATTCCTTTTGATGTTCAGGCAGGCTCGCTAGTTCTTCATAATACGCTTTTTCATCTTTTATATAAATACGATAAATATGACTGGTTCCTTTGGTATACGCATCACGATATGGCACAAAGTAGTAATCATCCTGATCTTGTACGATAAGATTAGTATTGTTATTTGAATAAGCATATATATTATCTTGATCATGTAAGTCCTGAAGCCTATAAATAGAATTTGTACTTTCATCATATAATTCTTCTATGATTTCATAATCATCATTGGAATACATCGTAAGTTCAGGATTGATGGTTATGTTCATAGGATGATAATTCTGATTATTATAAACAGCCAATCCAGTAGGTAAAAAGATTGTATAAACCATGTCTGCTTGTGAAACTGTTCTGTTCTTATATTTATCTTGTTTCTTCCATTCACTATTGGCTTTTGCGTTTTTGTAATCTATATATACACTTACAGAATCATCAAAACTGAGATCTTTCATCATCTTTATATTGCTTTTTTTATCAATATTGGTATGCATATTTCCCTTTTCAAATGTAAGACTCGCATGTGATGAATTTTCATATCTTTGTGTATTAATTTTCATATTCACTTTAATATTCTGTAAAGCAGATACATCCCCATGAATTGTTTGATATTCCAAATCAGGTTGATGATAAAGTATCGCAAATGTAATTGTACTCATTAAAATCAATACAACTGAAACAATCATAAACACTCTTACTTTTTTCATTTTGATTGCCTCCTTACGCCAAAGGCTGATTTCAATAATTGATAAGCGATAAACCCTATCATCATATAAATAAGCATTAAGATAAAGCTTCCAAACAAATATTCCATAAAAGTAACAATGACAAGAATAAATAATAAGATAACAGAAATACCACAGTTTTTACTATCCAAGGCGATTGAAACATGAAGAAATGTAAATACAATCGTTATGATACATACAACAATGATCATCATCACCAAGTGTAATAAAGAAAATGGCATAAAGAAGAATGCTGCCTGATGATCTAATAGATATAACCAAAATGTATTACCCAGAAAGTGAAACTGATCTTTGATGGGGAGATATAAAACAGCGATTACCAGTTGCTGTACAACAATCAATAACGCATAGGATACACCGGTAAAAAGTAATTCACTGTGTAAGAAAGATTTTCGATTCATAGGAATTAACCGTATTCGATTGATTGCGCCATCTTTGATTAAACTATTCAGACGATGTACATGGATACGATTGACAGCTATAAATCCAATAGCCATCAGAAAATAATAAACCAAAGCATCTGAATTAGGATTCATTAATCCAAGAGTGCATTGCACAATTAATAAAATGATATAGATAATACATAAATGCTTGACACTTTGATCACAAGTATTTTCCATATATTTAAACATTTCTTTCATAATTTCCCCTTTCTGTATTATATCCATAATACACCTCATATACAAAAAAATTAATCTTCCCAATACTTTGTCAGTAATGCGATCACTTGTTGGAAGTTCATTCCACTATTTTTACAGTTTTGTATAAATTCTTTAATATCTGATTCTACAAATTCATTTCGTATCTGGTTTATAATTTCATCATTGACCACAATCACGCTTTTTACATTGCTGATGGTACGAATAATACCTTCTTCTTCTAGCATTTTATAGGCTTTTTGAACAGTATTTGGATTGATGGATAACTGTGTAGCAAGTTCTCGACGACTTGGTAATTCCTCATGATCTTTAATTTCATTCATCAGGATGCGCTGTTTCATGTAACGACATATCTGAATATACACTGGCTCCTTCTTATGCAGTTCCATTGAGTGAAAGGATATCATCATACCACCTCCTTCAACTGTATTATGGCACTAATACACTTAACTGTCAATAGAAAGGAAGATTATTTATGATATTAAACAAAATATCATCATGGGGATGTTAAAAGTAGAGTTTACACAAAATGTTATACAGAAACCTTGATTTTCATTTTATTTTAAACACTTTTCATTTGTATATGATAAAATTTAGATATTATTGAAGGAGGATATAATGATGTCAGAATGGAATGTTAACCAATACACATTATTTGAAAAACAAAGAACGCAGCCTGCATTTGATCTTGTGAAGCGTATCAGCGATTGCACTCCACATAGTATTGTTGATATTGGATGCGGTCCTGGAAATAGTACAGAAATTTTATATCATCAATTTCCTGATGCAAAAATCATAGGGATTGACAGTTCTCAAAATATGATTGATAAAGCGAGAAACCGATTTCCTGATATAGATTTTTATACTTGTGATGTGTTAGATTTAAAAGGAACATACGATTTGATTTTTTCTAATGCCTGCCTGCAATGGGTCCCAGATCATCAGACCCTAATTCCTTTTTTGATGGATCACTTAAGCGATCATGGTGTATTAGCTGTACAAATGCCATATAATTATGAAGAACCTTTATATAAAATCGTAAATGAAGTAACTTCTGATTCAAAATGGGGATTTGATAAACTACAGATTGAGCATAATGTAACGCTGGATTCACGTTCCTATATTGAAATTTTATCCAAATGTTGCACAGAATTTGATATATGGGAAACCAAATACTTTCATTTACTGCCTAATCACCAAGCTTTAATTGAATGGATCAGAAGTACAAAAATCAGACCATATCTGGCAAAACTTGATTTTGAAAAAGGAATCGCTTTTGAGAAAGAGATATTAGACAAAGCGATATCTGCATATCCACCGACAAAGAACGGAGATATTATTTTTGGCTTTAGAAGGTTGTTTTTTAAAGCTTATAAATAATTTATGAAGTAAGATATTTCATTTACATACCACGATTGTTGTGTATAAAAAAATCCATCATTTAGATGGATTTTTACCCTATAGAATTGATAATTGCTCTTGATAATAAAGGCACAATCTGATTTTTCCTAGATAAGATATCCTCTTGGAAACTATGCGTTTCCCCCTCTTTATCAGGGAATGCTTCCACAACTGTTTTTTCAAGTTCTCCAGATGCATAGAAGATAGAACCATTTTCAAGGATACTTGTAAATGCCACAACTAATAAATCTAATGCTTTCGCATTCACAAAATCATGCATGGCTGCTTTTAATTCTGTTTCTATTTCTCTTGCTTCAGATACCTGATAAGCGATAATCTGAGCAATAGCCACAGCTTTTCCATCAATTTCAAAGCGTTTGATATCCTGATTTAATAGCTCATCCATTGATTTATTGGAGATGTTGCTGCTGACTTTAAAGATTTCTTTCGCAAATACATCAATATCAAGTTCTGCGATATCTGCTAGAACCTTTGCCATTCCCATATCTTTTTCTGTTGTGGTTGGCGATTTAAATTTCAATGTATCTGAAATGATAGCCCCCAGTAGCAGACCAGCAGTTTCTTTTGGAATACTCATCTGATTTTCCATATACATAGAAGTAATAATGGCAGCCGTACTTCCAATAATTTCATTACGGAAGAAAATAGGACGGTTTGTCGCAATATCACTAACACGATGGTGATCAATGACCTCTAATAAATCAGCTTTCTCAATACTTTTTACAGATTGGGAATATTCATTATGGTCAACTAAGATTACCTGCTTATTGTGTTGATTCAGGATATGATAACGAGAAACATAACCGCAAAGCTTGTTGTCATCATCTACGACTGGATAACTGCGATATCTTGATTTCAACATTTTCTTTCCAACTTCATCCACAAATTCGTTGATATTGAAGCTGACAAGATCCGTTTTCATAATCAGTTTCACAGGTGGTGCAAAGAACAGATAACGTGTTGTATTCATTGTTCCATGCCCTGATCGAACAATTGGACAATGGAACTGTTTTGCCATTTCTAATACTTCATCGGCAATTTCTTCTGTCCACACAACCACTAACATTCCTGCGCCTTTCGCAATGGCAGTAATCTGTGCATCCTGATCATTTCCTACAATTACCATACGATCTTTTAATTCATAATTACGAAGGCGTGTTTCCGCAATCGCAATGATACTGACTTTTCCATTAAAATGACGCTTAGGATCATCATATATCACAGAACCATTAATTGTTTTCGCAATATATTCTGTCGGCGTTTCTTTCAATAATTTAATAGACAATGCGGTATCGCCCAAACCAATAGTTGCGACATCAGAACGAGTAACCATACCCATCAATTTCCCTTGTGTGTTCACAACACCAAATGACTGCTTATTCTCGGATGTCATAAGCTCTAATGCTTCTTTGATGGTCGTTGTTGGCGAAATTGTTAATGGATCATCAATTTCTATTTCATCAAGTGTAGCTCTGGCATCTTCAAACAGCATTGGTTTTTCAATATGGAATCGATCTAATAAATATTGTGTTTCCGCATTGATATCTCCTAAACGACATGGAATTGCATGAACGCCTTTGCGTTCTTTAAACTGTGCATAAGCAATCGCAGAAACAATCGAATCTGTATCTGGATGGCGATGTCCAGTTATATAGACAGTTTTATTTTTTTTCATGGCATCTACCCCTTTTAGTACGTTTTAATTATAGCGAAGATGATAAAAAAAGCAATTCATATTACTAAGAAGTTTTTCAAATTTGTCATGAATGAAAGATATCTTCCATTTCATATCAAATGAACTTCCATATTTTGATAATTTTCCCATGATTACAAAGGCATGAGATTCATTATAAAAAGGATTGAATTGACATCAATCCCATTAATCTTAAAACCAATAATCTTCTGGACGTTCTCTACAAGGTGTCCTTCCACTTACTGAACATACATTGGCTAGACCACGATCACCGCTCCATCCACAACCCCATGAGAAATCTGCGCCGGAATTATTAAAATAATTAATTGCATCCGCAACACTCATTTTCCCAAGATTAAACAACTCCACATGCGCATGTGGACCACTGACATTTCCACTTGCCCCTGTTCTGCCAAGCAGCTGTCCTTGTTTAACCTCTTGTCCTGCATGAACCATAAAATCTTCATGTGCCATATGTGCAAAACTAACAGCATAAGTTGTTCCATTAACCTGTGTAAGGAACATAATCGTATTCGCTCCACCTAATGGCCAGCCAATCATATGATTCAGATACCCATCGTATGTTCCATAAGGGTTTGCGGCAAACAAGATGATTCCATCCGCAGGTGCCACAATGGCAGAACCTACACCAACGCCAAAATCAACGCCTAGATGTACACCACCGCCAAAGCTTGCAGGATAATACCAGGTACCGGCAGATAAGCCCCCATTAATTGGACTCATCAAGCCATTGCTTGTATGATGAATTGTTCCACCACTTCCACTATTCGTGGAATTTTCTTTATTATAATCAATTTTCTGTGCTACAGATGTATTAATATGTATCATATTATTCTGTAAAACTGAGGCATCCGCCTTCACATTACGCACTTTTTCATATAAATCCGCTTCCTGTTTACGATATTGATTTAACAGTTTCTCACGACTTGCTTTTAACTTTTCCTGACTTTTCTTATTCTTTTCATTTTCAACTTTCGCATCTTCTTCATTCTGTTTCAAACGTTGTTTTTCGTTCTTATCTAAATTTAATTCCTCTTTTTCTTTTTGAATTTTTTGAATCTCAATCTGATCATTATCCGTGATCTTTTGAAGTCCTTCTACCTTACGAATCAAATCCATTAAATCCTTTGCGCCCATTAATATTTCAATATTTTCATTCGTACCAACATGTACCTGATCATTTACCATTCTGCTCTTGATCAGCTTATCTCGTTCCTCAATATTCTTTTCTTTTATTGCGATATCTTTATCAAGTTTCACAATCTGACCAGCAATCTTTGAAATTGTCGCTTCATTTGCTGCGACTTGCTTATCTAAATCTTTTATGATATCACTTTGTTGATTCACCAGTTTTTCTAATTCATCAATATTATCTACAACTTTTGCGCTCTGATTTTCTAATTTACCAATTTCATTTTCTACATCGGATTGCAATCCCTGGTAATATTTTTTAAACGCTTTACAAGCTTGTGCCTCTTCCTGTGTTTCCTGGGAAATAGAACATTTGCTTAACCATTCATCTTCATTTCCAGCAAAATCATAAGCATATATATGTGATGTACCCAAACATACAAACAAACTCAATCCTGTCACAACACAAAAAAACTTTTTCTTCATCAAAACACTCCTTTCTAATTTATGTATTTCTTTTCTTCTTTATTATATCACTAAGAAAAAATATAAAAAGACTACAATTTCTGTAGTCCTTTACCTTATAAATTCAACATCCTTTGTAGACAGGAAAATACATGCTTATCATGCAGGGTCTTTTCAATACGGATACACCCACGACGATAAGATCGTATCTGTTTCTTACGGTTTGCGACCATGAACACGGGTAGAAATGTTGGATTACAATATTTCAATTTCCTTGCTTCTACGCCATCATGTATTGATGTGCCACCTACAATTCGACATGCATAAACGTATTGTTTATCATTCATGGAGGGTCGTAAAAATTCTCCAATCAAATAGTCAATTTCTACATCACATCCAGTTTCTTCCTTAACTTCACGCAAAACACATTCTTCCAATGTTTCCCCCTTTGCCTGACGCCCTCCTGGTAAATCCCACAAAGGAAAATCTTTTCTTTTCACTAGTAAAATATCGTGTTTTTCATCTTCTATCACCGCAAAACATCCAACTGTATTTCTCATATCACATCACCCGGCTATTAGTTTAACACTTGTGAAGTGCCTCTTTCTTAAGTTTATATTACGAAATATGAACAGTTTTGAAATATTATGCGAATGAAAATTAAAGGTATAAAAATAAACTTATGTATATCATCTTTAAGATAGGATATTTTTTATAGTTGTATAATTTTACATATCTATTCAAGAATATAAATATATAAATCTTAATTTTCGTTCTTATTTGAGAACAATGATTCAATTAAAGCGTTCTAAAATGGAAGTGAGGTGATTCTCATGATTGAATGTAAAAAATATCTTCAGCAAGTGACGTACAGTCGATCTAAAACAAAAGTTCTTTTGGAAAAGTTAGTCAATGAAGGTATTGTAAAAGTTGTTGGCACTGGGAAGAGAACAAAATATCATTTATAATCTTAATAATAAGCATTTCAATAGTTTTCCTATTTTATACAAACTTTTAAAACAATTTGATTAGTTTCTCCGTTTTATACAAGCTTTCCAAAAAAACTATCATCTATCAATATACTAATATCTGTCATAATTCAAAGCAAAACTTTCACTTTATGAAATATGATGTGATCAAGAAACAAGATTAAGTTTCATAAGATTCCTCTGTAAATATTCTGATCACTTGAATCCATGTAATAAAAAATCATAGATATTCTGATGAATAATGCCATCTTTTGACATATCAAAAGAATCCGTTGATAAGACATATTTAGGACAATTATCTTTTATTGGTGTAAATGCATCAAATTCTCTATCATAAGTTGATTTACCGTTTTTATCTTTATCTTCTTGATTCAATATATAACAAACTTGAATATATTTCTTATCTTTGCCTCTTTGCGCGATAAAATCAACTTCTCCTGCATATGTTTTTCCAATATAAACTTGATATGCATTTGCTTTCAGATAGATATAAACAATATTTTCAAGCGATGAACCAATGTTCATTTGATGTTTTTTGATATTTGCAAAGCCTAAATCTATCGCATAGTATTTTTCATAGAACGATAATATTTTCTTTCCTTTAATATCATATCGCTCTACTTTTTGTATGAGTAACGCTTCAGCTAAATAATCGAGATAACGATATACGGTTTCTGGCTTTACTGATTTAAAAGTTTTTCCTAAATGAGTTACAACATTATTTGTGGAAAACAATTGTCCAATAGAATCAAATACATAATCTATTATTTTTTCTAACAAAACTATGTCTTTGATATCAAATCTCGTAATAATATCCTTGTATAGAATAGAATGATATACATCTTGTATATAGCTAGCCCTTGTAAGTTCATCATTCATTTCAAAACGTTGTGGTAGTCCTCCCCATTTCATATAATCTTGTAAATAGGATTGCAAATTTGCATGTTCCATATCAACATCATAATATTCTATCATCTCTTTAAAAGAGAATGGAAACACTTCAAATTCTATATATCTTCCGGTTAATAACGTACTTAATTCTTTTGATAATAATTGTAAATTTGATCCTGTTAAAAAGATACTGCAATCATACTTTGCTCGCAATGAATTTACAGTTTTCTCAAATTTCTCTATATTCTGTATCTCATCAAACATTAAATAATAGCGCTGATCATCTTTTATTTTATCTTCTATAAAATGATTTAGATCTTTATATGTTTCAATTTCATCATAATCTAAAAATTCAAAGTTTAAATATATGATATGATCTTCTTCGATTCCCTGATTCAACAATTCCTCTTTTATTTGCATTAGCAAATAAGATTTTCCAGATCTTCTCATTCCAATCAAAACCTTAATTAAGCTTGAATGATAAACTGGACGTATCCTTACTAAATAATCTTCTCTTACTTTATGTATCCTATCCTAATTATGAAAAAAACAGCCAATTAATTCAACTGGCTGTTTTTTTACTAATCTTCTTCATCCTCATCATCAAATGATGGCAATTCAATTTCTTTTAATACCATATTTTGCGTTTCTAAAATATGCTTTTTTAATTCATCCATAGAGTTCATTGTATTTCTACTGAATATCAAATCGATCAATAAAGGTAGTGATAATCCGGTATATGCTAATATCGGTGTTCCTTTTAACATTGTTTTCAATAACGCATTAAATGGTGTTCCTCCATAGATATCGCATAATGCCAATACTTGATCATTTTCCTTCATCAGTGTTTGATACGCTTCCACAATTTCACTTTCCAAAGTTTCTAAGGATTTATCTTCTGTAAGTGCTAAAGCG
The DNA here is from genome assembly GCA_014337235.1 of [Eubacterium] hominis. Lineage (GTDB taxonomy): Bacteria > Bacillota_I > Bacilli_A > Erysipelotrichales > Erysipelotrichaceae > Hoskinsella > Hoskinsella hominis. The sequence continues at coordinate 889,797 of CP060636.1, forward strand.
ATGATTTGTTCCTGTGGTCCCGCAATCATTTCTGCACTGCCTAAAGCTGCCTTTGCGAATTCTCCATGACTAATCAATATCATCCCAACATTCATAGATTAAGCCTCTTTCAATAATGCTTCAAAATCAACATCAGAATCTGTTGGTGCCATCTTAGCATTCAATTTAACACCTTTACCTGCTAGATATAAGAAATCTTCGATATCCTCTGGTGTACAGGCCACAGATTTTTTAATTGTTTTGGTATTTTGTTTACCACCCATATTTCCTACATTGATTTCTTCAAAGTGATAACCTAATTCTTCAATTTCACGTAATGCATGAGGTCCTTTCGCAATGATAAACACTCTTTCTCCTTCATATTTATTTGCTTTCAGATTGTCCGCAGCTCTTTGTGTTGTTAAGATAGACAATTTACATTGTTGTGGGCAAACCATTTTCAGTGCTGCTTTATTGACTGCATCTTTTACAACATCATTATCCACAATCATAATTCTTGTTGCTTTGGTATGCATACTCCATAAAACCGCAACCTGTCCATGAATTAGTCTTTCATCAATACGTACATTCACGATATTCTGCATAAGTTTTCCTCTACTTTCCTAATGATACATAATCATCTTTATTTTTACTACTTGCCTGTAAGCATTCTTTTTTATTGACCTTATATTCCTTTTTCACAGGAAGCTCACCATATAATAATGGATCATTGGTATCCTTCATATGTTGATCAAGCTTATAAGATAATGTCTTTTTAATTTCTGCATATGCTTCATCATTGACGACATTATTGCGTTCTCCTGGATCATAAACTAAATCATATAAGGCTTCTTTATATTTTAATCTGTCCTGTAAACCATGATCCATAAAATAATCCTTTGTTAAGGATTCATCTATATTAGACAAATTCATGTGTAAATATGTTTCATCATAATATCGAATCAGTTTATGTGTTTTACTGCGGATACAACGAATAGGCTCATAAGAGGTATGGAAGTTTACTTCTGCATATACTTCATCTCTATGTGCATACGTTTCATCTTCAAAGTTTTCCACAAAAGATATTCCTCTCAACCATGATGGCTTTGGCAAATGTAACAAATCGCAAAGTGTTGGGAATACATCTATATGTGATACCAATTCATCTACTACCTTTCCTTTCGTAGTAGAACCTGGTACACGCATGATAAGCGATACGCCAATGCCACTATCAAATAGTGTACACTTACTAAAAGGATTTGCCAAGCCATGATCTGTTGTAAACAAGATGATAGCATCATCATACATATCATTTTCTTTTAGTGCCTGTATAATTTTTCCCACACATGAATCTGCGGATTTCGCAGATGTTAAGTATCTGGCATAATCCAATCTGGTTTGTGAATTATCTGGTATTGGATATGGAGGTTTACATTGATTCACATCAATATCTGGATCTATTTTATCTGGAAATCTTCGATGTGTCGCATACATACCAAAGGATAAAAATAAAGGGTTTGTTTTGTCATACTGATTTAAATAGGATACTGCCTGATCTGCGTTTTTTTGATCCCAATATACTAAATCTTCCTGACGATATCCTTGAGGACTGGTTGTAATATCTTCTTGATATCCCAATGCCTTTGATCCATCTTCATGATCTAAATACCATCCTGCCTCATGCTGGATACCACATAATACGCTATGATAACCATGCTTATTTAGATAAGGAACAAGATGTTTGTCATAATCTAAAGTAAACCCTCGCTGTGCTAGTCCTAACATACCATTTTCATGTGGATAAAGACTTGTTAACATGGAACAACGTGATGGTGAACAGGTTGGTGATACACAATATGCCTGTCGAAACGTCGTAGCATCCTTTGCAAGTGCATTTAAATTTGGAGTAGAAACAGCATAGCCATATGGTCCAAGTACTCTTCCTGAATCATGTGTATGAATATATATTACGTGCATTTAATCACTTCTTTCTTATATAGATAGGTGATGACCAAGCACAATCACCATTTTTCTGCCACACACGCAAGCGATAGCAACAATCTTCTTCTACCTGAATTTCTTTTTGATAATCAAGTGTATAGGCTTCTTCCCATGCGAAACGATGTACTTTGAATTTGTATGCATTATGCCACCATGGGTCATCACGATAATGTTCTATATCGCCCCATGTATCTTTTGTAAGCTGTTGAATATCATCCCATAAGGCGAATACTTTGCTATGTTTTAAAAGCTCTTCCACTGATAATTTATATTCTTTACCATCTATCATCAATGTAATATATCCATCTTTTTCTGCTTCTACTTCAAAGATAAATCCTTCAGTTGTGACATTGCTTGGTCCCATCCATTTTCCACTTGCGGTTGATTTATATGTTGTTAAATCAAATTCACAAGAATGCTCATCTACATTGTATAATTCTTGTCCAAAGTTATTCCAGCATTTTTCTATACTTAACAGCTTTCCATTGCCACAGTCAAGTTTTCCATGCCATAGTTTTTGAAAGATATCTTTATAGACTCTTGTATCTGGTCCCCATCCAAATTCTATGTGGAATTTAAAACGTACGGTTTGTGGTATTTCTTTTAATTCCCATGTACCAGAATGAACAACCATTTCATCTAAGATATTTCCTTTTAATATTTCTACACGATCAATGGCATCACTGCCTTCAATATGCATCTTCAATACTGCTTGATCTGTAATCACTTCTCCACCCATTGGTATATCATTGATTGTAAAGTCAACGCCTATTCGGCTTTGACTGACACCATAAACACGGCGATTGATAAAAGCATCCCATATAGCTTCTTTACTGTTATCTTTTGCAAGTACACACATAGAGCCATGTTCAAATACACCTGGTACACCATGATTATCACCAGCTGCCATGATACCTAAATGATATCCTTTTTCAATACCACGTTCTAATGAGGTTTCTCCAGTTCTTGGTCCCATATGGATATGACGATTCATATCTAATGGTCCATCATCACTTTCACTACAGCCATGACTAGAATAGATTTCCACAAATGGTGAGAATGTTTCATTGTGTGTTTCCCAGTTCTTTCCACGACTGCCCAGCTGATAGGCGATATGATGGGGGATCCCAATAGCGGATACTCCTTCATAGCTTTTTACTAATTCTTCATAACGAAGTGGATGATGCATTTCCTGTTCATTATCAAGAAAGAACACATTGTGATCTCCATCTTTACCGCTTCCCTGCCATTCGTATCCCATGAACATTGGAAAACCTTCTGCATTTTTTTCTTTCGTGAATGTACGAATATATTCCCAGTCTTTTTGAATATCTTTATCTTCATGTATATCTTCTACTGCAAGTCCTGATGACGTCATTTTCATATAGAAAGGGTAATAGGCAAATGGCCAAAAATCCATTGTTTTTTTAATCTGATCATACCAGTGGGGTAAATCATTGATTTGTTCATGGTGCAGATTGCTATGCATATCTGTCCATAGTTTCTTGTATTTCATTGGATAACCTCCCTGTTATCTTTACATGATACCAAAGCCAACCATCACTGCTGCGAATACAACAATGGCAAGTATAATTTTAATTGCTGACCAATTCTTTTTATCTAATAAATACCATGTGATTAATGTTACAATCAGCGGTAATAATGCTGGCATGATTTTATCAAAAATCTGTTCCTGTAATACAATAGACATATCACCACTTACGAATTTATATATGATATTTGCTTTCACTGTTGTAGCGGCTACACCACCAATAACCATTAAACCTAAAATATTCATTCCAGTTGTTAATTTTTCAGTTAATTCTTTGTTGTTGAAGAAGGTATTTGCAGCATCAATTCCAAGTTCATATCCTTTACGGAATGTGAATAACTGCCATGCAATAACTGTTACCAGCCATACAACACAGAAGAAGATTGGTCCAACTGGATTTCCATCCGTTAAACATAAACTCATCGCAATACTTAGTAAAATTGGCTGATAAGTACCAATCAATAAGGAATCACCAATACCTGCAAATGGTCCCATCAAAGCATTCTTTGTGGAAACAATCAATTCTTCACTTACATCTTCACCAGTCGCTCTAGCTTCTTCCATGGCAACGATAATACCTGGAATAACAGCACCAAATTGTGATTCTGTATTATAAAACTGCATATGACGCTGTAAAGCTTTTTTATGTTCTTCTGGATCATTTTTGTATAATTTATCAATAATTGGCACCATGATATGACAGAATGCAAGACCCATCATACGTTCAAAGTTTTGTGTTGCCTGCATGAAGAAAATATTTCTCCAAGCTGCACGTTTAATATCTTTTTGATCTAATAATTTACCGGTTGTTTTATTCTTCATAGCAATCGTCCTCCTCTACTGCTGCTGATTGTACATTTGTGACTACCTGTGGCTTTCCTTTTGCCATAACGAAGATGAATGCAATACCAATTGCAAAGATAGCAAGAGCTGTAACTGACATTGTCGTAGATCCAATCAATACCCATCCCATCAGGAATAATACGATCATCCAGTTCTGTGTTAATGATTGTTTTAACAACATCGCAAATCCAATAGCAGGAAGCATTTTACCTGCGACTTCAAAGAAATGAAGGACAATTGCTGGAAGATTATTTAATAGTGCTTCTGTCACAGGAGTTCCTAAGTAACAAATCAATGCTGCAGAACCAAAACGTAAGATGAAACTTGGAATTGCTGCACAATATGTTGCCATTTGTACACCACGACTGTTATTTGCTGCCGCTGCTTTATCGCCCCAGTGAGGGAAATAAGCGTTTATGGTCATAATGAAGTTAAACATTCCTAAACCTAACATACTTAATGGTACAGCAAGTGCAACTGCTTCTTCGCCACTTCCTCCTGCGGCTAAAGCCAATGGAATACCAATATAAGCTGCCCAGTTTACATCAGCTGGCATTGCACCACCCGGTGTGATCTGTCCAATAAATAATGCCTGTACCATCGCACCAGCGATAACCCCATTTTTTACATCCCCCAAGATGATACCACAAATTAATCCTGCAACTAATGGACGACCAATCATATTCCATCCACCTGTTACCCCAAAGAACCAAGGTGTACGTTTCGCACCAAGGTAAGCAAATAGCCCAATCAAAAGAGCCTGAATTAAGTTCATATACTTTCCTCCTCGTACCTGTTTACCAGGTCAACTGTCTACATTATAAAACCGCTTACATGAATTGTAAATACCTTTTATTAAATTTGTATTATAATTTGTATTAAATGTATTATAACATTTCGCTTTATAATACATTTTTTCCTCATATACAAAAAAAGTGACATGATAATCCTATGTTTATACTGGTATTTCTTACTGAAATGTATTATCATATGAATAGACAGCATATGATTTGTATTTACAATTAGGGAGATGATGATATGCCAAAAGATTCAAATATACCTCGCTACAAAGTGATAGAAAAAGATATATTAGATAAAATCAATTCACAATATTATAAAATCAAAGAAACCATTCCAACTGAAAAAGAACTTGCGGATGAATATCATGTATCCAGAGTTACAGTAAGGAAAGCCACAGACTCTCTGGTTATGAAAGGCTTATTAAAAAGGGTAGCTGGTTCTGGAACATATGTACAGGATTCCCCTGCCCATCAAAAGTTTCCTCGCCAAATTGGGTTCACAAAAGAAATGGAAAAGCTTGGCATGAATGCCAAAACAGAAGTGAATTCTTTTTCTATTACCAAGGCAGACAATTATATCGCTAAACTTTTAAAGATATCGGAAGGCGATATGATTTATTACATCGAACGAAGCCGTTATGGTGATGATCTGTTACTGCAATTTGAAATATCCTACATGCCGGTAAAATATTTTCCTGATTTAAGTATCAGCTATCTGGAAACATCAAAATATGATTATATAGAGAATGTAAGAAACATCAAAATCAATTATTGCCATCATCAGGATTTTCCTATCCTGCCAACGCCAACGATGGCAGAAGCTTTTCATATTGATACAAATACACCCATTATGAAAATCATCAATACCACCTATTCTACAGATAATGAAATCATTGATTATACCATTCAATATTTAAACTCACCAAATTATCAATTGAATTATATTCGTACAAGATGAAATATATTATAAAACATCACGATTACAATGAGTAATCGTGATGTTTTCAATGTATTTGAAATCCTTTAAATTTGTATATATTCAAATTAAATCTTACATTCTTCTATAATCCCCATCACATCCATGGATGCATAGTTATCCATACTGATTACCTGAATGAGGATATTAGGATATGTATTTTTTAATTCATTCTCACAATAGCGAATTTGTGGTGCCAATAATATCTGAGATATTTCATCATTTATTGCCAATTGTTCTATACCCATGGAAATAATTTCGGTTTCCGGCAATGCTTCTTGAAGTTTTTGGGCGATTAAATGAGCGGACATCCCATGGATACATAAAAGTATGATTTTTTTCATTACTTCATATAAGAGGTTTCATTAACCTCATCTATATGATATTGACCATTTTCATAAGTAATCTTTGTGATGGAACAATTATCCAAGCCATTTTCCAATGAATCTGCGACTGCAGGATCAATAGTATACAAGATACCTAGAATGGTCATACCGTGTGTGGAAACCAAAACATTATTTCCTTTATTTGTGTCATCTGCTACGATTTCATCTAACACTTTTTTTGCACGTTCTCCAAGGATATAGAAATCTTCTCCGCCTTCTTTTTTCCAGCCTTCTTCAAATCGTAAATCAATGTCATCTCCCCAAAGCTTTTCTCCTGGCTCTCCTTCTAATGTCCCAAAATTCATTTCTTTTAAGCCTTTATCATAATGCATGGGCACATTGCGATCATTTAAAATAATTTTGGCAGTATCCACAGCACGTTCACTAGTGCTGGTATAAGCATTACTGAATTCAATATCCTTTAAACCCTCCCCTAGTCTTGCGGCCATGTCTTCACCTTTTTCTGTAAGAGGAGAATCACACCATCCTTGTGCTTTGCCTGTTTCATTGAATAAAGTTTCTCCATGTCTTGTGATATATAAAGTTACCTTATCATCTTTTGGCTTATTAGATGCACAGCCAAATAATGTTGTGAATGCAATCGCACAAGCCAATCCACTCATTAATATTTTATGTTTTCTCATTTACTTTTTCTCCTTTTTTCCACGAATCATTGTACAGCCAACAATCACAGCTACAACCGCAAATGCGCCTATTAAGATACCATAATTATCAAAGAAATCTGGTTCTACATAATCGGTTTTCTGTTTTGTTTGTTTTGATAACCATTCAAAGATAGTAACTGGTTTGTTATCTATCATCACAGGTTCTCCTTCATAATCCAGTTTTGGATCATTGTTTAATGTATAAATCCATGAATAATGGGCGTTATACATATAAGGTGCACCTTCTGCGTCTTTGTATTGATTACTCTTATCAATAACAGCATCATATAAAGAGAAATGTACATTTGGTGCTCCTGCTTCTATTAAACGTTCATATGTTGGAATGGATGTATCCGCAACCATCGCCAATGCATCAGAACTAGCATGCGTAAACCACATTGGAATATGTTTTATTTTTTGAATATCTTCATCTGTAATAAATGCATCATACATTGCATCACAGATTGGATATGCTGCCGCAAAATATTCTGGATAACTCATAATCATTCGCATTGTCATGAATCCACCATTTGAACATCCACCGATATAAATTCTTTCTGTATCAATATCATCATTATTTTTCACATAGGTATCAATTGTATCCATCAATGCTCTGGTATACATACTGTTTCCATCCTCTGTCATAGAACCAGTGCCGTTATCTAACCAGAATGTTGGACTTTGTGGCGCAAGTACATATGCGCCTTCAAAATAAGACTGGATTGGGTCTTTCGCAAGATTTGTTACTTTATTACCCAGTAATACTAAATCCGGATCTTCACCGCCTTCACCCATACCATGTAGCCAGATAATCAAAGGATTTTTCTTATCATCCTGTTTAGGTGAATAATTGGCATATTGTAATGTAATATCGCCAAATTCTTCATCTGTATAGGTGTGATCACCTTTATCAAACATATCTGCGCCTTCTTTGATACGATTGATTTCTTTCTTCCATGTATCTCCATTTTTTGATGTGATTGTATAGGTCACATCTGCCCAGCTATTCGCAAATGCTTCCATATCAAAATAGAATGGATTGGTAAAGGTATCATCCGGATGGATGGTTAATTCAATGGTTGTATAATTTCCATCATCACTTTTATTTCCGGTTTCATCACTGCGATATACTTGATTCACAAGGACTTCTCCCTGATCATTTATTTCTTCCCCAGTAGAAGCAACTGCTTTTTTTACCGCTGTCACTTGGAAATCACCTTGACCACCTGCAGTATAAGGAATTACCAGCTTTGTGACTGCTGGTCCCCAATCTTCTCCTTCAATGATTGTGATATAGCCTTTATCTTTTGTTTCTTCTGCTTGTATATGCATCGGCATGATCAACATTCCAGCTGCCAGTGCACATATCATTAGTTTTTTCATATAATATTCCTTTCCTTTTATATCAATTCACCATGTGATGTAATCACTTGTTTATATCAATCGAAGCTATCTTTTTTCATTCTTTTTCTTGTGCCGTTTCCTTGATCATCTAAGTCAACATAGATCATTCCATATCGTTTACTCATCTCACCACTGCTGGCGCTGATTAAATCTATACATCCCCAGGCCAAATATCCCATAACATCCACACCATCAAGAATCATCGCTTTCATCATTTCACGGATATGATTTCGCATATATTTGACACGTTCTTGATCATGTATACATCCATCTTCAATATAATCCATTGTACCCAGCCCGTTTTCTACAATAAACAAAGGTTTTTGATAACGATTATATAAGGCATTTAATGATATACGTAACCCAATTGGATCAATCTGCCATCCCCAGGGAGATGTTGAAAGATATGGATTCTTTCCCCCTTCTCCCATATTTCCCAGTGCTGATTCTTCACTTGTAGTCCATGACATATAATAACTGAAACCAATAAAATCAACGGTTCCCTTTTTCAGGATATCCTCATCCTCCTGTGTAATAGGAAACATCAGATCATGTAGTTGAAGGTATGCCTTGGACTTGTTTGAATATGCACCTCTTACCATCACATCAAGGAAATGGTAAATTTCCTCATCACAGAACATCGCGTCTAATACATTCTGTGGATCACAGGTATGTGGATACGTAGGTCCATACATCGCCATTGCGCCAATCTTCATATCCGGATTGATTTCATGTGCTCGTATCACCGCTTTCGCACTTGCTATCATCTGATGATGCCCCATGAAAAAACAATCTCTTCTGCATGGTTCTATCCCTGTGGTCATATAGGGGCGATATGTCACAATATTTATTTCATTAAATGTAATCCAATATGTTACCCGTTTATGATATCGTTGGAATAATGTTTCACAATAATTCATATAGAAATCGATCATCTTAGGATTCTTCCACGATCCATAGGTTTCTACCAAATGATATGGAATTTCAAAATGAGATATCGTAATCATTGGTTCAATATGATAATGCTCCAATTCATCTAAGATAGCATCATAGAAACGTAATCCTTCTTCATTGGGATATGCTTCATCTCCCATAGGATAAATCCTTGACCAATCTATGGAAAAACGAAAACATTTGATTCCCATATCCGCTAACATCGCGATATCTTCTTTATAATGATGATAAAGTTCAATCGAACGATGTGTTGGATAATAGTAATCTTTTTGAAAAGGATAATGGACACCTCTTTCCTTTGTATCAGGCTTTATTCCTAATACATCCATCGTGCTAATGCCTTTGCCTCCCAGTTGAAAAGCACCTTCACTTTGATGTGCGGAAATAGCTCCACCCCACAAGAAATCCTTAGAAACCTTCATCGCTTTCCTCTTCTTTACCAGCATGAGAAATTGCCTCTTCCTCAGCTAAGGCTTTATTATCCGCAATCTTGAAGAATGGATAAAACCATAATGTTAAAACAATGATGATAACTACCATGACAAGTGCATATGCCATGCCAGAATATAAGAAGTTTGAGATTACCGGAGGCATGACCCAAGGCAGTTCTACGGTAGGATTCATATAATTCAAAATTCCTAAAGAATAGAAGATATGAATCACGGCACCAGCTACCATGACACTTGTAACCATTGGAAAGAAGAAAATTGGATTCAACATAATTGGTACACCAAAGATCAATGGTTCATTGATATTAAAGATACTTGGAATAACAACTAGTTTACGTAATGCTTTGAATTTCTCTGATTTCGCACGTAGCATATTAATTGCCAGTCCTATCGTATTACCTGTTCCACCAATCATGATGATACCAGTCATAAACATGAATTCAAGATATGGCTGAGATTCTCCAGCAAGGAATGCATTGATATTATATATAAAAATTGGAGCAGTAATTGCGTAGAATAAATTAATAATAGCCGCAGGGTGGATGCCAAAGAACCATAAGAAGTTTGCGAAAGTAAAGATAATCACAACAGATAAAGGAGAGGATCCTACCGCAGTAATTGGTGCTGTAATGATTGTATTCACAAAGTTCATTGCATCGCCAAATGGTGTGTAAGCAAATCCTGCTTTAATCACAAATGCGATAATAAAAACAATCATTGCGACAAATGTTGGACTTAAAGAATCACTGACCATAGGAGGAACTGAACCAGGTAATTTAATTACCATTTTATTTTCCCTCATCATATATGCATAATATTTTGTAATCAGCAATGCAACAATCATCGCCACAAAGATTCCATCACTACCAATAGAAGATGTCATAATCATTGCGATATTCCATCCATCTCCCTGTGGAATCTGTTGTTGAGGTACCAAAATCAGGAAGAATGCCAAGCTTAAGATTACTGCCGTAATTGGATTTGTTTTTTCAATTTTAGCTGTTTCATAGGATATCGTCACGACGATATAAATTGCATATAACCCACTTGTGACATTAATAAAATCCTGAATCAATTGTGTTAAGCCTAAGTTTGTTAGAAATTGTTGCCATGGTTCAAATGGAAACTGACCGACGATTGCGATAAATGCCACTCCCAAAGACACTGGCAATACTGCCATCATTCCATTTGTAAGTGATTGTATGGTTTTATTTTCTGCCATCTTTTGTGCTAACGGACCAACCATACGTTCTAGAAAAGATTGAATTTTATTGTACATTGTAATGTCCTCCTTCTGTACAACAAGAGTATAAACCTTAAAGCAGCTTTAATGTAAAGCGTTTTCATTGATATTTTTTAAATTTTTTATGTTATACTCTACTCAGGTGATAAAAATGTCTGAAAAATATACTATCAAAGAAGTATCTGAGCTGTTTCATGTGCCAAAATCAACCCTTCGTTATTGGGAGAGTGAAGGAATCATTGGTTCAAATCGTAATGATCATAACGAATATCGAGAATATACCACTGAAGATTTAATTATCATTGCGGATATCCTATTTTACCGCAATCTGAATATTCCAGTAAAAGATTTAAAGAACATTTATCAAAAAAGCATACATGAGAATATGAATATCCTGTATGCTTCCTATGATCGTATCGAAAAGCAGATACAGGAATTAAAAAAGGTACAAACTAAAATAAAAAAACGTGTATCCGCAGGTATGATTTATGAGAACCTGATTCATGATACACCAACTTATGATAAGCCTTATTTTTCCTCAATTGTGCATATCCATATGGGAAAGAAAACTCAAAATGTCTTAGATTATATACAGGATCAAAGTATTCTAGCTTTTGTTATGAACCCTGATGATACTATAATACAAGTATATGGTACCATTACAGATCATCAAGATGATCAACAGGATATCCTTTGGACAAAACAGGAACAAGCGCAATATTTACCATGTTATTTAAAGCTAAGTGAAAGTATCGTCGACCAAGTTACGCTTCAAAGATCCCTTCAACAAGTATATGATATAAAGAAAAAGCCTGGAAAAATCATCGCAAATTATCTAATCACAGATAAAAATGATGACTATTTCCAGGCATGGATAGAGTTGTTGGATTAATTAAGAAGATATAAGATTGGCATTTAGTTCCCCTGCCCATTCAAATCCTTTCTTTGCTATCATTACAGCAATTATTTCATTGATGACAGCCGCTGCTGCTATGGTTCCTTGTATAAATTGTGCACATTCAGGCGCCAGTCCTGTTAATACAGATACCGCAATACCTGTGAACACAAGGGATACACCTGAGTGAGGTAATAGCGTAAAACTAAGATATTTTGTGACAGTTGTTGGTGCTTTCGTGTAGAAAGAACCAATTCTTGCGCCAAAATACTTTCCAAAAAAGCGTGAAATAATATATACTGCTGTAAATAAACCAGCTCCAAAAATCAAATGATAGTCCAAAGGTGCACCTAGATTTAAAATCACAACGACCATAGAAATCACACCTATAGTATTTCATTTCATCATCGTTATATAAACTTAGTCCTTTTTCAGTACTAAAATATATTTTTGCTTACTGCTTCTTGGTTTATCTGGAATTGTCATTTCTAAAATCCCCTGTTTAATCAAAGCATTTAAATGCTTAGAAGCAAAATTTTTTGCGTCCTTAAAGCCACAATATGCAGCTATTTCTTTTTTACTATGTGGAACTCTGCAATATGAAATAATTTTTTCTCTCAGCTCAACTTGGGGGTCAACTTGGGGGTTGACTTGGGGGTCAACTTGGGGGCTGAGTTGGGTGTCATTCTTCATATTTTTTATATATCCCTCATCTTCTTTATATTGAGTTGCAATAAATTTTTGATTACTACTATTTGGTTTATCAGATATAGTCATTAACAAAATACCTTGATTTACCTATGGTTTTAAATGATTAATAGCAAAACTTTTTATATCTTTAAAGCCACAATATGCAGCTATTTCTTTTTTACTATGTGGAACTCTGCAATATGAAATTATTTTTTCTCTCAGCTCAACTTGGGGGTCAACTTAGGGGGTATCTTGGGGGGTATCTTGGGGGGTATCTTGGGGGGTATCTTGGGGGGTATCTTGGGGAGAAACTATAAATATCTCCCCAAGATACGTTAAACCGTATTTAACAAAATATTATGCTTACCTTATCCAATACTATATTTCACTTAATCCCTTCTTTTTCTAATGACACACGCATTTTCCTGTTATAAAATATATAATGTAAAACCAAAACGGCATACCGGCAAACTTTTTTCCTTAATTGCCGGAATGCTACGGTAAATCATAACAAGCTACTGAAAGCGCTTTGATGCTATAATGCAAGAGGAAACAAGGAGAGGAGGATAACACTTCGTTTCATTTCAGTATACAACCTATGGGGGACAAAGATAACGATCGTATCTACCTAAATGAAAAAGAAAGGTGTGTCAAAACATGAAAAAGGCTTTAATTATTTGTGCTGCTGGTATGTCATCTAGTATGATGGCCGCAAAAACTACAGACTGGTTTAAAACAAACAACAAAGATTATGAAATGGACGCTGTCAGTGTCACAGAAGGACAAAAGATGATTGAAACAAGCGATTTCGATTTATTCTTAATCAGTCCACAGACAAAGATGTATCTAAAAAAATTCCAGGCAACTGGTGATAAAGTAGGAAAAAAAGTTGTTCCTATTCCACCACAAGCATATGTGCCAATTCCTTCAGGAGTGAAGAATTTAGCTGAATTTGTCTTGAAAGAAATGCCTGAATAGTGACCTCGTGAAAGAAAAAGAACAAAATCTACTGTTACAGCTTTTTGAAAATCAGGATCATTTCACGACAAGCAAAGAGCTATCTGAAATCTTATCTCTATCTGAACGAACGGTGCGCACATATATTCATAACCTGGAATCCATTGTAAAAGAAAATGGTGCTGAAATCATCGCCAAGCAGGGCTATGGCTACAAGCTTCAAATGATACGCCCCATGCAATTTGAAATGTTTCTGAATAAACATCAAATACAGCATGTTGGTGAAAATGAAAAGAAGGCAGAACTGGAAACATCTTTAGATCGACAAAACTATATTTTAAACAAAATGCTCATCGAAGATGAACACGTCTTTTTAGAGATGCTTGCGGATACCCTTTATATCTCACGCTCTACTCTTACAAAGGATATGAATGTCATTAAGAAGATGCTGGAGCCTTATGGGTTGAGTATTGTCAGTAAACCAAATTATGGTACATGGATACAGGGAGAAGAAAACGATAAACGCTGTTTTATTATGAATTATTTCTTCAAAGGATCACGGTTTAATTCCATTCAGGAATATATGGATCACACGAATTATTTTGATGATATTCCAACGGAAAGCTTCATTTTAGTCATACTAGATGAATGCCGAAAAAATCATATCAAGTTATCTGATGTGATGATTCAGAATGTATTAATGCATTTAACATTAAGCATCAAACGAATAGAAAAAGGATTACAATTAAATACATTCACACTAGATACAGAGTTTATGAACAGCATTGAATATCATACTGCCACAAATATTATTCACCGCCTAGAAGACGATTTTAAGATTCAGTTTCCAGAAGAAGAAATTGCTTATCTTACCTTACATCTTGGCGCAAAAAATAATCATCCATTACATGAACCAAATGTTGTCATGGAAAAGGTGGAACAACAATTAGATACAATACTTAATCAAATGGAAGAAGAATTGGGAATCTTTCTGACAGATGATATGTTGTTGAAAAACTGTTTGATGGAACACCTTCGTCCAATGTTGATTCGTGTACATCAGGGGATTGTTTTAAAAAATCCATTATTAAATGAAATCATGTCTGAACACAGAGATGTTTTTGATGATACCAAAATGTATCTTTCTAAGATGCCATGTCTTGAAGGATGTGAAGTATCGGATGATGAATGGGCGTATTTGACATTACATTTCATGGCTGCAATCGAGCGTTTACAAGAAAGAAATAAGCTTCAGGTATTAGTCATTTGTTCAACTGGTTATGGAAGTGCGCAATTATTAAAATGCAGGATTGAAAAAGAATTCAGTGAACATATCCATGTCGTTACAGAAATGGGCTATTTTGAGATGAACGAAAAAGCTTTACAAGGAATTGATTTGATTATTTCATCTGTCAATCTGGATTCAGTAATCTTTGGCATACCATTTTTACATGTATCCGTATTCTTAAGTGATCAGGATAAAGCTGCAATTCGCAAGTTTATTGATGATACCTTATCTAAACGAAAACACATTGAAGAAAGTTATGGAAAAGAACTTTCTATCAAAGAGAAAAAAGAAGTCTTTGATACCTATATTCATAAAGAATATTTTCAAGTATTTCAAGGCGATATCACATTTGAAAGCATTGTATCCACATTAATCAAACGTTTGAGCTATCAGGAAAAAGAAAGCTATATCAAACATATGCTGGATCAAATCAAATTAAGAGAAAACATGGGTTCTATTATATTCAGTGAAACCATTGCGGTACCACATCCTGCAATACCAGTAGGACGTATTGCCTCTATTGCTGTTGGCTTAGTGCCAGATGGTGTAGCTTGGAGTAAAGATGTACCCAATATCAAAATTGTATTTTTACTTTCTCCATCCTATCTAGGAAATCAAGGAGTAAAAACTATGACCAAAGCAATTATTCGATTGATTGATATGCCAGAGGTACAAAAAGAACTTTTGGAATGTCCAAAATTTGAAGAATTCAGAAAAATATTTTTAAATCTTATGTAAGAAAAGGAGGGATATCATGGCGGTAATGGAGGAATCCCAATCACAGCTGGTTGCTTTTAATATCATATTACACAGTGGTTCTGCACGTACCAGTATTCATGAAGCCTTGGCTTGTATGCGAGAAGGTAAGTTTGCAGAAGCAGAAGAAAAACTGGAAGAAGCAGATAAAGAATTGGTCTTAGCCCATCAGGCACAAACAGATTTATTACAGGAATTCAGCCGTGGCACTACCATTGAAATACAGATCATCATGGTGCATGCACAAGATCATTTGATGACAACCATGACCTTGCTGGAAGTCGCTAAGGAAATGGAACATTTATATAAACGAGTATAAGAAAGGTGAGAACGATGTCAAAAAATAAAAAGGTAAATCAAACATCCATAGAAACACAAAAGAAATTAAGCAGCTTAAAGAATATGTATTTTAACCGCTACCTCATGGTACGCTACTTTCTGGCTGTCTTTGTATTCTCTAATTTCTACTGGGCGCTGTACACACAGGGGCAATGGATTATGGCGCTTCCCTGTACAATGTTGTTATTGGCAGTGAAACCATGTTTTGATGTAATTCGTTCCTATGGGGAAACAAATATCGATATGAAATGGAGTACCATCTATTTCCGTACACAACTGGGAGTAAATATTGTAGCGGGGATTTTGATGTGGACAGGGATGTTTCATGATTTATTTCCTTTTTTAAGTGACATCATGACTTCACGTATCATTGCGTCTACGATTTTATTGATTGGTGGTATCATGGCATTTAGCTGTATCAAACGATTAGATAAAATCGAGCGTAATGAAGATAAACAATATCAACGAATTATGCAGTATGAAAAAGCATTAAAACTGCATCTATAGTAAAAAGGAGAAAACATTATGTCAAAAGTATTTGATTTTTTAGAGAAATATCTGATGGGACCAATGGGTAAATTATCAACGTTCCAGTTTGTACGTGCCATCATGGCAGCTGGTATGGCATCTATACCATTTACCATTGTTGGATCTATGTTCTTAGTATTAAGTGTTATACCACAGGCATTCCCTGTTTTACAAGGAATCTGGAATGCTTCCTTTGTGAAATTTAACGATTTATATATGATAGCAAATCACTTTACCATGGGTGTGCTTGCGATATATTTCTGTATCATCATGGGGTATGAATTAACTAAGATCAAAGCAAAAGAAAACGATTTAAATCTTGACCCTTTAAATGGTGCAATGTTAAGTTTAATGGCATTCTTATTCACAATTCCTGAACTTACCATTGATGGTGGTATGATGAAGCTTGTACAAAGTATTACTGATTCTGAACATGTATTCAATGGTATCCGTTTAGGTGACTTCGCTACACGTTTAGGTACAGAAGGTATCTTTACCGGTATCCTGATGGCAGCCTTAGCTGTATGGTTGTATTCTCTATGTGTGAAAAAGAACTGGACAATTCGTATGCCAGAAGCTGTACCTGCTGGTGTTAGTAAATCATTTACTGCATTAATTCCAGCTTTCGTTGTCGCATTTGTGGTATTAATCATCAATGCATTATTGGTATTAACTGGCTATGATATTTATAAAATCATTCAGATTCCATTTAGTTTCGTAACCAATGTCACAAATACATGGTATGGTATGATTATCATTTACTTCTTAATTGGTGCATTATGGTGTGTTGGTATCCATGGTGCTACTATCATCACTTCTTTCACAAATCCTATCGTATTAGCAAATATGGCACACAACTTCGATGCTGTACAATCTGGTAGCGGACAGATTTATGCATATGCTGGTGAATTCAATAACTGTTATGTTACGATTGGTGGTTCAGGCGCAACTCTTGGACTGGTTATCTTCATGGTATTTATGGCAAAATCTGAACAGTTAAAAGTATTAGGAAGAGCTTCTATCGTACCTGCATTCTTCAATATCAATGAACCAATCATCTTTGGTACACCAATGATTTATAACCCAAGTTTATTGATTCCATTTATCCTTGCGCCAATCGTTAGTTCTTTGATCGCATTCTTCGCAATCGATACAGGACTTGTCGCTCCAATGATTGCACAGGTACCTTGGCCAACACCTGTTGGTATCGGCGCATTCTTAGGTACAGCTGGTGATTTCAAAGCAGTCATTCTTGCCTTAGTCTGTATTACAGTCGCTACCATCATTTACTTCCCATTCTTCAAAGCTTATGATAAAAAGTTATATAAAGAAGAACAGGGACAAACAAGTGCTGAATAAATAATATCAGGAGGATAGCATATATCCTCCTATCAAAGTAAAATAAAGGAGAAAATTGTATGTTACATAAAAACTTAAAACCCTTTCCGCAAACCTTTTTATGGGGTGCCAGCACTTCTGCCTATCAGGTAGAAGGTGCCAATCTGATCGATGGCAAGGGTCCATCTTGTCAGGATGTCAAACAAGTACCAGAAGGCACATCCGATTTAACCGTATGTGCTGATCATTACCATCGTTATAAAGAAGATATCGCTTTAATGGCTGAAATGGGATTTAAAGCTTACCGTTTCTCTATCTCATGGTCAAGAATTCTTCCAGAAGGTACAGGTGATGTGAATCCAAAAGGAATAGAATTCTATAATAACCTGATTAATGAATGTTTATCTCATAACATCCAGCCAATTATTACAATGTTTCACTTTGATATGCCTGCGAAACTTGATGAACGTGGCTCTTGGTCAAATCGTGAATCCGTGGATTGGTTCGTGAACTTTGCGAGAATCTTGTTTGAAAACTATGGCGATCGTGTAAAATACTGGTTAACCATCAATGAACAAAATGTTTTAACATTATCTGGTCCTGTGATTGGAACACTTCATATTCCGGAAGGATGTACAAATGAGTTAAAAGAAATCTACCAACAGAATCATCACATGTTAGTGGCACAAGCAAAAGCAATGGCTTTATGTCATGAATTATTGCCAGATGCGAAAATCGGACCTGCGCCAAATATTTCTTTGGTATATCCAGCAAGCTGTAAACCAGAAGATGTACAGGCTGCCCAAAACTTCAATGCCTTAAGAAACTGGCTATATCTGGATATGTCTGTATATGGTGTATACAATAATCTAGTATGGGCTTATTTAGAAGAACATGATGCATGTCCTGAATTTATGCCAGGTGATGAAGAAGCACTAAAGAGTGGACACCCAGATTTTATTGGTTTTAATTACTATAACACGGCAACAGTCGCTGCTAGTGATGGCACAGAAATCAGTGATGTACATGCTGATCAGCAAAATGCGCAGGGTATTGCTGGACTATATCGTGCTTTCCGTAATCCAAATCTTCCAAAAACAGAATTTGGATGGGAAATTGATCCTATGGGATTCCGCGCTACCATTCGTGAAATGTATTCCCGCTATCGTCTGCCTATGATTGTGACAGAAAATGGTCTGGGTGCTTATGATAAATTAACAGAAGATGGCAAAGTACATGATTCTTACCGTATCAAATATTTAAGGGATCACATTGAACAAGTACAATTAGCAATTACTGATGGCTGTGAAATGTTAGGTTATTGTCCATGGTCTGCATTAGATTTAATTTCTACACACGAAGGTATGGTGAAACGTTATGGTTTCATCTATGTTGATCGTGATGAATTTGATTTAAAAACATTAGATCGTTATCGTAAAGATTCTTTCTACTGGTACAAGAAAGTTATTGCCAGCAATGGTTCTGATTTAAGCGATTAGTTTAAAAATGTCAACCTGCATAAGGTTGGCATTTTCTTTTTATACTTATTTTAATAGTATCTAATGAAATCAAGGAAAGAACCTATGACCTCAAATGACGAGGACAAAAAACGCATGGTACAAGTGTCCATTCCTGCTACTGTTTCATTAAAGAAATCTGAATATGATGCGGAAGTAGAACTATCAATATTGATTGCTAATACGTGGCAAATATTACCTCTCAAGGTACAGACATGAACTGGTTCATTAAGGCAGATGACATTGTATTAAAAAGCAAAGGCGATCAGCCAGCAGAAAATCCACAGAATAATAATCAGCAAGGACAGCCAAAAAAAATAGGAGGTTCTGTTTTGACTTTATTTCCTACCTCCTTTATTATCTATTGACATCGTTAGGAAAATCAAATACAATAGAAATGTTACTAATAGTAATATAAAGGAGGAGCGTATGGATAACATTATTCTTGGTCTTTTGCTGTTGAACAGCAGAACCATTTATCAGTTGCGTGAGAGAATAGATAAAGGGCTTAATATGATGTACAGCAGCAGTATGGGAAGTATACAGGCTGCTATAAAGAAATTGCTTAATTGTGAATATATTCAGTATGAAGAGGTCGTTGAGAATGGAAAGTATAAAAAGATTTATTCCATAACGGATAGCGGAAAACAAAATTTTATTCAGTGGTTATCCACACCAATGGAAATACACAGTAGCAAAAATCCTGAATTAGCTAAATTGTATTTTATGGGTTTTTCAACAAAAGAAAAGCGTGAAGCAGTGTTACAAGAGTATGTTTCAAAGTTAAAAGAACAGTATGACATATTGAATGCTATTTGCAAGGAAGCAGAAAATGTCAAAGTTCCTGATGAAAACAAGGATATTCTCCATTATCAGCTTACCGCTGCCCTATATGGCAAAGATTTTATGAAATTCAATATTGATTGGTATCAAAAACTTCTTGATGAAATAAGAGGAAACAAAATATGAAATCAATAAAGTTAGCTAATTCGCCAATTACATATTTTATCAGTGGAACAGAGCATACTGAATGGATACTTTTTATTCACGCCGCTTTTGTCAATCATAATATGTTTAAGGCACAGTTTGAGTACTTTCAGAACAAATATAATGTTATGGCTATTGACATCATTGGTCACGGACAGTCAACGGATACCCGAAAAGGAGATAGTATAGATAAGATGTCAGAATGGATATTCGACATCTTAAAGGTAGAAAATATTGAAAAAATACATATTATAGGTGTTTCGTTAGGAGCAATCTTGGCGCAGGATTTTGCTAATCGTTACCCAAACTTAGTGCGCTCATTGGCTTGCTTTGGAGGATATGACATCAATAATTTTGATAATAAAATGCAAAAGGATAATGGTGCAAAACAGATGTTAATGATGTTAAAAGCCGTTTTTTCCATTAAATGGTTTGCAAAAACAAATAAGAAAATTTCTGCCTATACTTCACAGGCGCAAAATGAGTTTTTTGATATGAACATACTTTTTCCGAAAAAGTCATTTATGTTTTTGAGAACACTCAATAGTATGGTAAATAAACATGAAACCGGAAAACGAAATTACCCTTTGTTGATAGGATGCGGAAGCTTTGATATTCCAATGGAATTAGAGGCAATCAAACAATGGAAAATAAATGAGCCAAATTGCAGAGTAGTTGTTTTTGAAAATGCGGGACACTGTGCCAATATGGATGTGCCACAGGAGTTTAATGAAACTATGGAGAATTTTTGGACAAGCGCAGAATAAAAAAACTGATTGTAAATTCATATTATACCCCGTCTGTTATCGGCTGTCCCTATCAAAGGGATTTCCAAATATTCTTGAATCTGCACATGAACATGGCAACATTACTCGCACATAAAAGACTCAATTTATAAGAATTTTTGTGGGTATTACAAAACGAAAGTGATAGATTTAATGCAACCTCTGATTTTGAAATTATTTCTGGATTTGATAGTAACTTGAATACTCAAAGAGGGCACCGTGTATATAAATATTTCCTACCAGTATCAAAGGTTGGTGCTACAATGCCAATATCTTATAATTTAGGAGCGAGGGATATGTTGGAATATATTGCTTCTAATCGTGTTAAAAAAAGGAGGATTTATAGGCATTTTACAAATTTAAAGGAAAGCATTTCCCAAAAATTTAATACCTCATGGAAAAAGGATTACTCTATATCCGCTGTGAAATCTCTTTATAAAAAAATGATTCCTTATAAGTTTTCGATTTAAAACATTAGATCGTTATGGTAAAGATTCTTTCTACTGATATAAGAAAATCATTGCCAGCAATGGTTCTGATTTAAGTGATTAGTTTATAAAATGCCAATCTGCATAAGGTTGGCATTTTTTTTATATTTATATTTTAATATTTTTATTGGCTAAGATATATACCTCTAAATCCTTTAATGCTTTCTTCATTTCGTTATTTGAAATACGTACTTTATAATAATCCATATCTATTTTCTCTACTATTGTTAAGTAGCCTAAATGGATAAATAATGCCCAAAACGTTTGATCCTTCATCTCCTCAAGATATGAAGTTTCTAAATCTGTATGCACATGAATACTGCCCTTTGTGATTAATGTTTCATAATCAGCCCTAACATATTCCGTACAAGCATTCATTAGCTTCTTTATCGTTGTGTCGCTTATTGTATTTATCCAATAAGGATTCAACACCCTGTCGTTTACGTATTTACTAATGGACAATGGATTATATACATCATATCCACCAATTCTATAACCACCATACATTTCTTTTACTTCCTTTGTGAGTTGTAGATTGTAATATGCTAATAAAGCTTTTGTTTCTGATTCAACAAAACCAAAATACTGTCCATATAGTTTTTTATCAACACCATATACACTAATATTATTCAATCCTCCAAAAATATTTGCTCTTGGAATTCCTTGTATACCCGTTAGAAATGCTTTGTCTAAATACTTATTTCCTTTTAGTGCAGTGGATAATAAGGTAGATAAAGCATTGTGTATATCCTCATAATATCCTTGACTGTTTGCTTCCATAAATGGTGTGTCATATTCATCGATAAACAAGATAACTCTTTTACCAAAATAGTCATATAATAATTGGCATAGTAATTGAATAGAATCATTGATTCCGATAAGATTTTCATCCGTTGTTTTCTTTAATTCCTTTATTGTAAATTCAATAGTTGATTTATCCAGCTTATTCAATTGTTCGATTATAAAATAGTACTTGCGATATTCTTCTAATATTGTTTTTTTCAACATTCTTACAAAATTCTTTTTACTACCTTTTACATCTTTGAAACTTATAAAAATCACAGGAATTTTGTTTATAAGCTCTGCTTTATCTGATCTCATAATATTTGTGTCTTTGAATATATTCTTACTATCTTTTGTGATATCTAAAAATTCTGCCATCATGGACATATTTAAGGTTTTCCCAAAGCATCTTGGGCGAGTGATTAATGTGACTTTATCGCCATCATCAAGAAAATCTTTGATCAATAATGTTTTATCTATAGAATAGTGATTTTTTTCTATGAAGTTACTATAATCTTCAATATCTATTCTTATTGTTTTTTTCATCTAATCCCTGACTTTCTTTATCTTTATATAGCTATTATAACATACATCACTCTTAAAAAGTTGAACAGTGTAGTATTTTCTCTTATAAAAATTACCTGATAAGCTATGTCAATACGGCAAATTTATATAACCAAATCCCCTATTTTCAACATTATACTTATCCTATAGAAACGAGAGGGATTAGGATGAAGAAATATATAGTAATTATGTTTGGATTCATAATTGTAGGATTTGGATGTGCATTAACAATAAAAGCAAACGTTGGTATGGGCGCATGGGATGCTATGGGGAAATCTATTGCGAATATCATGAATATTGAAATTGGTACTGCTGGTATCCTATGCAACTGTATATGCGTATTTGGACAGTTATGTATATTAAGGAAAGACTTTACACTTCGTCATCTCTTACAGGTTCCTTTCTGTATGTTACTAGGCCTTATCGTGAATTTTGCGACAGATATAGTCTTTACATTTGAAACATCTTCCTTGCTTGGTGGAATCGTTTTATATCTTATCGCAAACACGATATGTGCTCTAGGAGTCTCTATGGTCATGTTAGTAAACAAAGTGACCATGGCATTAGAAGGATTATGCATGGTGGTATCTCGTATTTTTCCAATTGAATTCCATAAGTTAAGACAACTTGTAGATGTGCTAAGTATTCTTATAGTTTTTTTACTTACTTTCATATGCCATATACCTTTATCTGTTGGTTTGGGGACTATCATCGGTATGATTATTTTTGGCCCTACACTTGGTGTATTCATGAAGATTCTTCATCCTATATTTTTGCATTATGATCTGATAGACAAAGTTGTGGAAAGGCAATTTGAGACAACTTAATAGCGGACTTTGGGTTTAATTTTAAATAATAAATTTTTTTAAATATATGGTTTCTTTTTGCACTATAAAACGTTATAATAAGCAAAAGGGAGTTGATTATATGGATATAGAAAATCTAATTGGTGAAGTCACAACTTATGATAAAAAACAGGCAGTTGAAAAAAGAAAAGTAAAAAGTTGGCTGAAAAGTGTAAGTGCTTTTGCGAATACATTGGGAGGAATACTAATCTTTGGAATTGATGATGAAGACCAAGTAATTGGCTTGGAAAATGTGAAAAAAGATTCAGAGTTTATTAGTCAAAAAATCAAAGAACGAATTGATCCAATACCACAAACTAACATGCATATAAAACAAATAAATGATAAAAACATCTTATTATTAGAAGTATTTAAAGGTGAGGAAACTCCATATTATTATGCAGGTGATAATGTCATGGAAGCCTATCTTCGTATTGACAATGAAAGTGTTGTGGCGAATGCCACAGAATTGAAAAGACTCGTATTAAGAGGAAAAAACAGCTCTTTTGATTCCTTAAGTTCTGTTTATAGATTTGATGATTTTGCATTTTCAAAACTTAAAGAACGGTTTAAACAGTGGACACAAAAAAGTTTTGAAGACAAAATGTTTTATTCCTTTCATATTGTGGATGCAAATGGTTATTTGACAAATGCAGGTGCCATCATCGCAGATGAATCTCCAATCTATCAAAACAGATTGTTTTGTACAAGATGGAATGGTCTTACAAAAGCTGGCGGGATCATTGATGCATTCGATAGTGATGAATATCATGGCAGCATCATCTCTTTACTTCGTGATGGTGAAGATTTTATCAAAAGAAACACAAAAACCATGTGGAAAAAATCTCCTTTTTCCCGTATTGAAATGCCTGAATACGTATACCAAAGTACATCTGAAGCTCTTGTGAACGCACTAATCCATCGTGACTACATGACAATTGGAAGTGAAGTACATGTGGATATTTTTGATGATCGCATGGAGATTTACTCCCCTGGTGGAATGTTAAATGGAAGTTCTATTCAGGATTTAGATATTCGCTATATTGCTTCTAAAAGAAGAAATCCTGTACTTGCGGATATTTTTAATCGTCTTGGATTTATGGAACGTCAAGGAAGTGGATTAAGCAAAATCATTCACGAATATGAGCATCAGAAAAACTTCAAAGAAGAAAAAAGACCTGTTTTCTATTCTGATCGTACACAGTTTCGTGTTATCTTACCAAATCTAAATTACCAAGATATGATACAATATGAAGAATATCATTATCCTGATATTGATACAAAGATTCATGAACATGACTTTGGTATCAAATTTGATACCAATTGTGATACCAATGATACCAATCAACATTTAACCCAAAATGAATATCATATTTTGAAATTGATAATTGAAAATCCTCATATTACGCAAAAACAACTTGCGGATATTACCTGTTTATCCATAGCGACAGTGAAACGTAACACAAAAGCTCTTGCAGATAAAGGTTATATCAAAAGAATTGGTAGTACAAAAGGATATTGGCTGATTTTAGAATCATAGCAATAACAATCTAGACGTTAAAAAGATCGTTCCCTATAGAAACGATCTTTTATAATATGCATTTATATAATTAGTGTTTAAAGTGACGGCATCCTGTGTAGACCATGGCAATCCCATGTTCATTACATACATCAATAGACAACTGATCTTTGATGGATCCACCTGGCTGAATGATGGCAGTCACACCTGCTTTTACAGCTTCTTCCACTGTATCTGGCATTGGGAAGAATGCATCAGATGACATAACAGAACCTTTGGCTTTTTCGCCAGCCTGTTCGATAGCGATTCTTGCGGCTCCTACACGATTCATCTGTCCTGCGCCAACACCAATAGTCATATTGTCTTTCGCAAGTACGATAGCATTAGATTTTACATGTTTTACAACTTTCCATGCGAACAATAACTGTTCCATTTCTTCAGCTGTAGGTTTACGGTTTGTGACACAACGCAATTCTTCTTCACTTATTTTCTTATCATCGATATCTTGTACAAGCAATCCATCATTTACATTTGTAAATTTATATGTTGTATCTACTGGAAGTGTTGTATCTAACGTCATTAAACGAATGTTTTTCTTCTTTGACAAAATATCAAATGCATCCGCATCAAAGCTTGGCGCAATGATGATTTCTAAGAAGATGTTCGCAAGTTTTTCTGCGACAGCTTTATTGACTGGTTCGTTGAATGCGACAATACCACCAAAGATAGAAACTGGATCAGCTTCATACGCTTTATCCCATGCTTCTTCAATTGTTTCACCAATGCCAACACCACATGGATTCATGTGTTTTAATCCAACAGCAGCTGGTTTTCCTTCAAAGTCTTTCAGGATTTCGATAGCAGCATTACCATCCTGAATGTTATTATAGGAAAGTTCTTTCCCATGAAGCTGTTTTGCATTTGCTAATGAATATTGTGGGTGCATTCCCTTATAGAAAGCAGCACTCTGGTGAGGGTTTTCTCCATAACGAAGCTCCTGTACCTTATCAAATGTTAACGTTAATTTTTCAGGATATTTTTCGCCTGTTCTTTCTGTTAGATAATTGGCGATCATTGCGTCATACTGTGCTGTGTGACGGAATACTTTTGCGGCTAATAATTCACGAGTCTTTAAACTTGTTTCCCCGTTTTCCTTGATTTCATTTAAAACTGCATCATAATCATTAGGATCACAGATGACAGGAATAAATTTATAGTTTTTAGAAGCACTACGTAACATACTTGGTCCGCCAATATCGATATTCTCAATGATTTCTTCGTGGCTGACGCCTGGTTTCTGTACTGTTTGTTTGAATGGGTATAAGTTTACACATACCAAATCGATGTATTCAATACCTAATTCTTTGATCTGTCTTACATGATCAGGATTATCACGTACACATAACAATGCACCATGTACCTTTGGATGTAATGTTTTTACACGCCCATCCATAATTTCAGGGAAACCTGTGACATCAGAAATACCGATGGTTTTGATACCAGCAGCTTCCAGTGTCTTTTTTGTACCCCCTGTAGAAATAATTTCATAGCCTAAATCAACTAAACCAGAAACGAATTCCACAAGATTGGTTTTATCTGATACACTTACCAATGCTCTTTTCACTTTACATTACCTCTTTCTCTTTGTTTAAGTTTTCTGTAATCTGCGCAATGACTTTAGGGAATAATTGATATTCCATGCCATGTACATGTTCTTCCAGTGTTTCTAATGACCATGCAGGATCAATCATGATTTTTTCCTGTGCGATGATTTCTCCAGTATCAACGCCTTCATCTACATAATGTACGGTAACACCTGTAAATTCTGCTTTTGCTTCATATGCATCTAAGATGCCATGTGCTCCTGGGAAATTTGGAAGATAAGCAGGGTGAATATTGATGATGCGGTTTGGATAGTTTGTAAGTAACACTTCACCAATAAAACGCATATATCCAGCTAAAACAATCAGTTCTACATGATTTTCCTTTAAGGTTTTCATGATTTCTGTTTCGTATCCAGCTTTTCCACCATATGCTTTTGGGTCTACATAACGATAAGGAATTCCAAGTTTTTTTGCTCGTTCAATGGCATATGCCTGTGGTTTATCCACAATCAGAATGGCACAGTTTGTATCTTTGATTGTGCCATTTTGAATTGCATTGACGATATTTTCAAAATTGGAACCATTTCCACTAGCGAAGATGGCAATATTTACCATTTCACTTCTACCTTTCCACTGTTTGTGACTTCACCAATCACATAGCTTGGCTCATTGATTTCTGCTAATAAGCTTTGAACTTTTTCTACATCAGCTTTATCAACTGCCATCATGAAACCAATACCCATGTTGAATACGTTACACATTTCTTCCATTGGTACTTCACCATATTTTGCGATCATATCAAAGATTGGTTTTCTAGGATAAGCGTTGGTATCAATCACAACACCCTGTCCTTCCTTCAACATACGTGGAACGTTTTCATAGAAGCCTCCACCAGTGATATGTGACATACCTTTGATATCTACTTTATCTAATAAGTGTTTAATTGCTTTTACATAGATTTTTGTAGGTGTTAATAAAACATTACCTAATTTTTCTCCACCGATTTCATCATATTCTTTGTGAAGATCAAGTTTTGCGTCTTTTAATAAGATTTTACGAATCAATGAGAAACCATTAGAATGAACACCTGAACTAGGTAAACCAATTAATACGTTGCCTGCTTCAATTTTCTGTCCATCTAATAATTTGCTTTTTTCAACAGCACCAACACAGAAGCCTGCGATATCATAGTGTTTTACATCATACATATCTGGCATTTCTGCTGTTTCTCCACCAATCAATGCACATTCTGATTGAACACATCCATCCGCAACACCTTTGACAAGCTGTTCGATTTTTGTTGGTTCATTTTTTCCTACTGCAAGGTAGTCAAGGAAGAAGATTGGCGCAGCACCCTGTACTAATACATCGTTGACACACATAGCGACAGCATCAATACCAACTGTATCGTGTTTATCCATTTCAAATGCGATCATTAATTTAGTTCCTACACCATCGGTACCACTTACCAATACTGGTTCTTTCATACCTAATGTAGATAAGTCAAACATTCCTCCGAATGCACCAATGGAATCCATTGCACCTTTGATTTTTGTTCTTGCGACATGGCTTTTGATCAGACGTACGGATTCGTATCCGGCTTCCAGGTTGACACCGGCTTCTCTATATTTATCACTCATGTTATTTTATATTCTCCTTTTCAAACTATTTTTCCCAAGAAAGTTTTTCATCTTTCACAGGTTCTGGTTGTTTTTCAGGCTCTTTCTTTAGAGGCTGAGGTTTTACAATTGTTTTTGGTTTTGTTTCTTTTGCTTTTTCTGGTGTGACATACACATTGGTTTCGTTGTTTGGAATGCCAGAAAGATTTACATTTCTTGTGACTTTGGCATCATACGTATTTGCTTTTACGATTTTGCCTAAATCAATGCCGGTTGTTTCTTTCATGGATTCAAACAATTTCATCATCACACCTGGTACATTGCCTGCGACTGGATCTATGGCATTTCCTTCGTTGCCGCCAATCACGGTAATCTTATCGATCTTCGATAATGGTTCTGCGATTTTACCAGCAACATCTGGCAATACTTTGATTAACATTTCCGCTACTGCAGCGCCGGTATATTTCTGATATGCTTCGGCTTTTTTATCCATTGCTTCTGCTTCCGCAACACCTTTTGCACGAATAGCTTCCGCTTCGGCTTCACCGACGAGCTGAATACCTTGTGCTTCACGTTCACGGCTATAACGATCAGCATCGGCTTTGGCTTTCTGTGCTTCCGCTTCTTGCTGAATTTCAAATTTCTTGGCTTCTGCTTCTTTTTGGCGAGTATACAATTCTGCATCCGCTCTTTGCTGCTTCGCAAATTTTTCCGCTTCGGCCTGCTTCTTTACCTCTGCTTCCAGTGCTTTTTCCTTAACTTCTACTTCCTTCGCTTTTAATAGAACTTCACGTTCCTGTTTTGCGATATCCGCATCGGCTGTAGTAACTTCAATGGTTTTACGCTGGTTTTCTTTTTCAATCTGATAAGCAGCATCGGCTGTTGCCTGTTTCATATCTGCGATACGTTTTAATTCTGCTTTCTGCATTGCTAAATCGTTGTTTTTGATAGCAATTTCACGCTCTGCGATAACTCTTGCATCATTTGCCTGACGATCGGCATCGGCTTTCGCAACTGCGATTTCTTTATCCGCTTCTGCTTTGGCAATAGCAGCTTTTTTCTTAATCTGTGATATATTATCAATACCAAGATCATCAATAACGCCATTGGCATCTGTGAAATTCTGTACATTGAAACTAACGATATTTAAACCCATTGCGGCTAAATCCGGCATGGCATTTTCTTTTACCAGCTCTGCAAATTTCTGACGATCAGAAACCATTTCTTCTAGGCGCATACGTCCAACAATTTCACGCATGTTACCTTCTAAAACTTCTCTTGCCACACGTGCCATATAATCAGGTGTCTGATTTAAGAAGTTTTGTGCAGCAAGCTCTAACTTATCGCCATCCGTGCCAACTTTTACATTGACTGCGGCATCTACCTGAATATTGATATAATCAGCGGTTGGTACCATGCTGCTTGTTTTTACATCAATCGGAATCAGCTTTAAGCTTAATTTATCCAAACGTTCTAAGAATGGAATTTTAATACTGGCTTTTCCCACAATAATTTTTTTACGAAGACCGGATATGATATAGGCAGTATCAGGTGGTGCCTTTACATATCCGATCGTAATAATCAAAATCAATAGGATCAGCACAATTGCGCCAGCAATATATGGCAATAATGCTTGTAAATCCATAAGAATTTACCTCCTTATTTTTTGAAGTAATCTACACCGTTCTTGAAGATATTCTGAAGTTTTTCACCTTCGATGTTTTTAAACAATCCCTCTTCATAACGTTCACTGTGTCCCATCTTACCGAAGATTCGTCCATCAGGACTTGTGATACCTTCGATTGCATAAGAACTACCATTTAAGTTATATGCGCCATTCATAGTAGGATCACCATCTAAGTCAACATACTGTGTTGCGACCTGACCATTTTCAAACAGTTTTGCGATCACTTCATCACTTGCGACAAACTTACCTTCTCCATGAGATACCGCAATACTGTGGCAATCTCCTGGTTTAAAGCTTGATAACCAAGGTGATTTATTGCTTGTGACTTTTGTAGTTGCGATGTGTGATACGTGACGGTTAATATTGTTTCTAAACAATGTTGGAGAATCTGCATTCAGGCTTTCGATATCACCATATGGTAATAAACCAGATTTAATCAATGCCTGGAATCCATTACAGATACCTAAGATCAATCCATCATTTTTAAGCAGTGTCTGTACGGCATTGTTCACTTTTGGATTGCTTAATACATTTGCGATAAACTTACCACTGCCATCTGGTTCATCTCCACTAGAGAATCCACCAACGATCATCAAGATCTGTGCTGTGGCAATCTTTTCACTTAATACATTCAAAGAATGTTCAATGCTTTCTACATTCAGGTTATTGAATACAACAATTTCTACTTCTGCGCCTGCACGTTCAAATTGTTGTTTTGTGTCGTATTCACAGTTTTGCCCAGGGAATACAGGAATGATAACTTTTGGCTTATCATATGTTTGATGAGCTTTTGCATGTGTTTCACTATTGTATTCAGGTGTTGTGATTTTTTCACCATCCTGATCTACAGTCATTGGATAAATCTTGTTGTAACGTTCACACCATACATCAATTGCTTCATCAATATCAATCGTTTCTTCATTGATATGAATGTTGTGATCTGCAGTAGTTTTTCCTAACAGAATGAAATCAGCATCTTCGATTGGCGCACTTGTTTCCACGATAATAGAACCAATAGAAATGGAGAACATATCTTCATCACTTGTGACATCTACACCAATTTTATTACCAAAACTCATCTTACATAATGCTTCAGCAATACCACCAAACTTCACAGTTGCAGCAGATACGATATCCTTATTCAGGATGTGTGCACGCACTTTATTGAAGTTGTTTTTCAACTGTTCATAATCTGGCACCATATTTTCTTTTGGTGTATGTTTTACCAAATACAGATAGTTGCCTTCACCCTTTAATTCTGAAGAAATAATATTCTCTGTCTTATCAGTTGTGACTGCAAACGTAATCAATGTTGGAGGTACACAAATTTCATTGAAGGTACCTGACATAGAGTCTTTTCCACCAATGGCTGGTGTTTCAAATGCCATTTCTGCTTCAATCAATCCCAACAATGCCTGCATAGGTTTACCCCATTTTTCAGGATCTGTATGTAAACGTTCAAAGTATTCCTGGTTTGTTAAACGACAAGTTGCCCAGTTACCACCCAATGCAGTGACTCTGGCAAGTGCTTCTACTACAGAATAAGCAGCCCCTAAATAAGGAGAATATAAAGATACTTCAGGGTTATATCCATGTGTCATGATAGAACATGTATTTGTAAAACCAAAGACTGGAAGTTTCTGTACACTACCTTCTGTTTCTGTTAACTGATATTTACCACCAAATGGCATCAATACCGTTGATTTACCAATTGATGCATCAAACATTTCAGCTAAACCAATCTGTGAAGCAACATTTGGCTGTTTCAAATCATCTTTAATATTGTTCACGTTTGATTTAAATGGGTTATTATCCACAAGACCTTCTTTCACAAGAACATCCTGTAAACCACGAACACCATTGGTATTTAAGAAATCACGTGAGATATTCACGATTTCTTCTCCATGGAAACTCATAACCAAACGATTTTCATCAGTTACTTCCGCTACGATTACACTATCTAAGTTTTCTTCATATGCTAATTGTTTAAATTCTTCAAATTTATCTGCTTCGATTAAAACTGCCATACGTTCTTGAGATTCAGAAATCGCAAGCTCTGTACCTGATAACCCATTGTATTTTACAGGTACTTTATCTAAGTCAATTTTTAATCCATCCGCAAGCTCACCAACAGCAACGCTGACACCACCTGCACCAAAGTCATTTGCCTTTTTGATCAGGCGAGTAGCCTCTGGATTACGGAATAAACGCTGTAATCTTCTTTCCATAGGTGCATTACCTTTCTGCACCTCACTAGAACATTTTGTTAAAGATGTATCATTGTGTTCTTTACTAGAACCAGTCGCTCCACCAACACCATCACGTCCAGTAGCGCCACCAATCAATACAACGATATCGCCTTTTTCAGGAGATTTACGGATAACATTTTCTTTTGGAGCGGCACCAACAACAGCACCAACCTCCATACGTTTTGCGACATATCCATCATTATAAATTTCTTTTACATAAGTTGTTGCCAAACCTATCTGGTTACCATAAGAAGAATAACCGGCAGCAGCACCTTTTGAAATTCTTGATTGAGGCAGTTTGTTAGGAAGTGCATCCTTGATATCTTTTGTGATATCACCTGCACCAGTGATACGCATTGCCTGATATACATAACTACGACCTGACAATGGGTCACGGATTGCACCACCAATACATGTGCTGGCACCACCAAATGGTTCAATTTCAGTAGGGTGATTGTGTGTTTCATTCTTAAACATCAATAACCATGTCTGATCTTCACCATCAACATCGACTGTGATTTCGATAGAACAAGCATTGATTTCATCACTGACTTCCATATCATCCAGTTTCCCGTTTTTACGCAGGTATTTACCAGCAATGGTTGCCATATCCATCAATGTCATGACTTTCTTTCCACCATGTACATCATTTCTTAATTTCAAATATAAATCGTATGATTTCTGAATGGTTTCCTGTAAAGAACCAGCTTCAAACTTCACATTTTGTAAGATGGTTTCAAATGTTGTATGACGGCAGTGATCAGACCAGTATGTATCCAATACTTTTAATTCTGTCATTGTTAAATCACGTTTTTCTTCATTCTTGAAGTAATTTTGTACGTGCTTTAAATCAGCCAGTGTCATTGCAAGGCCTTCTTTATCCATCAATGCCTGTAATGCTGCATCATCCATATCACAGAAACCTGTAATGACAGGAACTGCTTCAATTTCAACATCTTCTTCATAACCTAAGATATTTAAATCTTTTTCACGCATTTCCACAGGGTTAATCAGATATTTTTTAATACCGATGATTTCTTCTTCACTTACATTACCCTCAAGAATAACAATACGTCCACTCTTAATCACTACGTCCTGCTTGTTATTTAACAGCATTAAACACTGTTGTGCACTATCTGCACGCTGATCATATTGACCTGGTAAACATTCATAAGCTATATAAGTTTTACCTGTTAAATCAACATCATCATAAACTTCATCGGTAACAACTTCACTCAATACTTTTTCCTTCAACAATGCCATATCATGATCATCCCCATGGAATACATCATACACATTGTACAGTTCTACACCTGTTAATCCATTCAGATTCAGGTTCTGTTTTAATTCATGAAATAAAGACTTTGCTTCAACACGGAAGGCTTCTTTTTTCTTTACAAATACACGATAGTCCATCTTTTTCACCTTTCTATATATTGGATATATATTATTCAACTTCAATTACAGAATCAGCTTTTACTTTATCTGCCATAGATTTTTTGAATGCATCTAGTTTTTCAGCTAATGTTTCATCACTTAATGCAATCATCTGGGCAGCAAGAATTGCGGCATTTTTAGCCCCAGCTTTACCAATCGCAACAGTTGCGACAGGAATTCCACCAGGCATCTGTACAGTAGATAATAATGAATCCATACCACCTAAAGCACTTGTCTGAATAGGAACACCAATAACTGGAAGTGTTGTAGAACTAGCTAATACACCACCTAAGTGAGCAGCACCACCTGCAGCTGCGATGATCACCTTGATTCCACGTTCTTTCGCACCTTCACTTAATTTAATGACTTCATCTGGTGTACGGTGTGCACTTAATGCATGTGCTTCAAATGGAATATCAAATTCCTTTAACTGATTGAAGCAAGCTTCCATTGTAGGTAAGTCACTACGACTTCCCATGACGATACTGACGATTGGTTTTCTGTTTTCGCTCATTTGCTTTTCCTCCTATAAAATAAAAAATACATATTGCCTATCTTACCAATATGTACACTAAAAACAGTTATTTAATTGTATTAATATAGCGCATCTTCTTAAGACCATAAGTAAGACCTCCTATAATAATAAAGACGTATTTGCCTGCATACGCAAACAAATACGCCTTCGAACAAAAAGAAAGAGTAATTGTTTGCTTGTAGCCCGCAGATTTACGGTTAGCGGCTAGAAACTTGCCGTCCATATTACGGCATATATACAAGCTAATAGTCAATACATAAGTATTGTACTAAACTTCCTGTTTTATTACAAGCATAAAAGTTACATTTCTTTGGAATTTCTCTATTCTTTTTCTGTTCTTTTCTATTTTTACAACTTTTCCTTATATATTATCGTTTTTTTCAAATCATACAAGTACAATTTTCATCTTTTCATCAAAAATTATATCTACCAATAAACATCCTTCTCGCCAATTTGTTGTATCACTTCTTAAAAAATATCATATCTAAAAAAATGCATATATTCATAAAATTAATTTTCTACATGCAAGTATACATTGCCTCAGTCAATGAAAAGGGTTACAATAATAAAAAGATACATGTAAGGAGGAGTTAAAATGAAATATGCTTATATCAATGGAATTATCCTGGATGGCAGCGAAGATATGGTACCTCAAAAAGGAAAAGTCATTCTTACAGAAAATGATAAAATATTGGGAATTGTAGATAAAGATACTGATCTAAACACCTATCAGAAAATTGATTTAAAAGGTAAATATATCATGCCTGGATTAATTAATTTACATGTACACTTACCTGGCAGTGGAAAACCTGTAAAAGAAGGTGTAGATAATGGTGAACGTATCAAAAAGCTTGCGAAAAATCCAATTGTATTAATTGCTATCAAAAAAATCTGTGAAAAATATGCCAAAATGGAATTGATGAGTGGCGTCACAACCATTCGTACTGTTGGTGGCGCAAAGAATTATGATACAGAAATCAGAAATAAAATCAACGCTGGTAAAATGATTGGTCCTCGTGTATTGGCAAGTAATTATGCGATATCCGTACCTGATGGTCATATGGCTGGTTCTTTGGCCTATATCGCAA
The DNA here is from genome assembly GCA_014337235.1 of [Eubacterium] hominis. Classification (GTDB taxonomy): domain Bacteria; phylum Bacillota_I; class Bacilli_A; order Erysipelotrichales; family Erysipelotrichaceae; genus Hoskinsella; species Hoskinsella hominis. Next base: position 925,547 of record CP060636.1, read on the forward strand.
ATAGCGCTGATGAAGCTGTACAATATGTTAGAAAAATAGCAGAGGATCATCCTGATTTAATCAAATTAATGATTACCGGTGGTGTTTTGGATGCGAAAGCAAAAGGTGAACCTGGTGAATTAAAAATGCCAGCAGAATATGTAAAGGCTGCCTGTGAGGAAGCACATCATCTTGGTTTAAAAGTCGCCGCCCACGTTGAAAGCCCTGAAGGGGTACGTGTTGCATTAGAAAATGGTGTTGATACCATTGAACATGGTGCACAGCCAGATGAAACAATCCTTTCCTTGTTTAAAGAACGCCACGCATGTCAGGTCGCAACCTTATCACCTGCCTTGCCTTATGCATTATTCGATCGTTCTATTTCTCATGCTACAGAGATGGAACAATATAATGGAAATATTGTATTTGAGGGTATCATCAACTGTGCAAAGGCATGTTTAGAAAACGATATTCCTGTAGGATTAGGTACAGATACTGGATGTCCTTACGTTACGCATTATGATATGTGGAGAGAACTATATTACTTCCATAAATATTGTGATGTATCGAATACATTTGCGTTATATACTGCCACAAAACGAAACGCACAGATTGCGGGCATAGGAAATATAACTGGCTCTATTGAACCAGGTAAGTGTGCTGATTTTGTTGTAACAGCAAATAATCCACTAGATGATTTAACAGCGTTGAGAGATATTGAAATGGTTGTGACGCAAGGCAAGATCATTGATCAGCCAAAAGTCAAAAAAGATCCTGAAATCGAACAGGAATTGGATAAGTTTTTATAGGAGAACGGTGAATGCCGTTCTTTTATTTTATAGGACTACTTAAATTACCTTTTTTTCATTTTGAAAATTAGATTCTAAAAAAACATTCGATATTTTTGTAAAATTTTTAGATTCTAAAAAATAAATCGTGATAAAATAAATAAACTCTAATTTTCAATCAAATATTCCTTTGATGATTTAAACAAAAGTGATATAACTAAACTAGCTAATTATAAAACAGTAAACTTAGACTTCTCCCAAAAGAAAGGACGTGTCATAAGAAATGAGTAAAGTCGATACTACACAGGTTTTTACAACAATACTTCCACTAAAGAATCTAATAGAGGATATTGTGCAAGGAACATGTGACTTAGATGCAAATTATCATCGCCCATATTGCTGGACTTCTGCCATGGTAGAAGAATTCCTTCAAGCCCTTTTACAAGGTCTATCTTTCAATCTTTTTATCCAAAAACAGGCAAAAGACTCCAACTTCAATGGCGACAAGTAAGTTGGAATACACGCTGTGCACCCTTTGGGCGTGAATGCAGCAATATAAAAAGTTCTTGTCTTTTTTTCTTCTTGTTTCTGCTTTTTTTCTATCACAATATTCCACATAATCTTTGTAAGCATTTCTCCTCTTTTTGTGCTATTATTAGCTTAATTACAAAATAGAAAAGAGGTGCTTACATGGTTAAAGAAAAAGAACATGATGATAAGAATTACCGTGTCTTTCGCTGTATTATAAAGCCTACTCATACGTTTTATGAACCATTTCTACTTGTGACTCATCTTGCGAAAAACCTCTATAATATTGGAATGTTTTATATCCGTAATGCTTATAGTGGCGCTATCAAATCTCCTCAGGATAGGTTTCCTAATGAAGTAGAAGTAATCAATGATCTCAACAGTGTCATTGATCAATTAAATGAAATACGATTGTACGATAAGAAAACGAAACAGAAGAAGAAAAAGCCAGGTAAAATGTTCTCGAAAATCAATGAGGGAAATAGATTCGTTTTCTATGAGCTTTTGGATGGTCTGTTCAAAGTAATGAATCAAGTAGACTATCGTGCATTGCACTCTCATGTAGCTCAACAAGTATTGAGGATGTTGATGCGTGACTGGAATAGTTTTTTCAAAAATCAAAAGAAATATCGTAACGATCCAACAAGCTTAAAAGCTAAACCACATATACCAAATTATGCTGATAAAAATGGTTATAAAACTGCGACCTTTACCAATCAATCCTGTTATATCAGAAAAGATAAGAAAGGTGGTTATGTCCAATTCCCTAAAATAGTGAAAAAGTATGGCTTTCCAAGTGATAGATTCTATATCGGGAAATTAGATATGATGGACAAGGACTTTAAACAGATACGTTTGGTGCCAGAAGAAGATCATATCGTTATGGAGATCGTATATGAGATCAAAGCTGTAGAAGATACTGTAGATGTAGAAACAGCAGAAAGAATTGCAGGTATCGATATCGGTGTCAACAACTTAGCAAGTATCGCTTTCACTACAGGGCATCAGCCAGTCATCGTAAAAGGCGGTAAAGCAAAGTCAGTAAATCAAAGATACAATAAAGTCATGGCACATTTACAGTCTGAACAGTTGAAAGGCAAGAAACAGGAAACTCATATCAGAACAAAAAGGATGAAACGCGAAACAAGAAGACGCAACAATCAAATGGATGATTTCATGCATAAGAAATCAAGAAAGATCGTTGATACATGTATGGAAGAAAACGTTGAAGTCATCGTGATCGGAAACAATACGGATTGGAAACAGAACATCAATCTAGGCAAGAAAAACAATCAGAATTTTGTACAGATGCCATTTCAGAAATTCATCAAAATGATCAAGTATAAAGCAGAAGCAGTCGGTATCAAAGTAATGATAACAGAAGAAAGCTATACATCCAAAGCCAGCAGTATAGACGAGGATCAAATACCTTGTTATGGCGAAGAAGAAAAAGAATATACATTCAGTGGAAAGCGAATAAAACGAGGCTTGTACAGAAGTAAAGAAGGTATCTTGATGAATGCAGATATCAATGGCGCAAGCAATATCATAAGAAAAGTATATCCATGTAAGCCAAAACTCAAAGAGCGATGGTATAGAGGTACAGTGAACGTACCAGTCATGTGTATCTAAACGTAAACACGATCAGATACAGATACGAAAAATTCTAGCTTGTACAAATAATGGATAAGCCAGAAGCTCCCTGCTCTATAGCTGGGAGTAGTTCACCACTTATCATGAAGATGATCATTATGAAATCATCGATGGCTATCAACGTTTAAAAACTTTATTCATGTTTTATAATGATGAAATCAAATTAAGAAATATCACTTCTAATAAAATCATTTTGACATATTTAGATGAGTTTAAACATAGTGAAAAAAATGCATGTAAAAAAATTTACAGTAGATATATACAAAGCAATGTAGTTACTAGACTTACTTTTTCTTTATTGCCAGAAACTGTCATTGCCAAGTTAAATGCTACTCAAGTACCTGTTCTCAAAATCAACAGTCACAATCAAGAATCCGCAACATATTTTTATCGACAATATAATGCTTACCAAAAAGAATGCGCACAATTATTATTAAGCCTATCAACCTTTCAAATTTTCAATCAGCCTTTAGAATCTTATGCTGACGTAATCACACCGTTTTGTGAAAAAATACATATCCACTTGCAGATGAAAGATTTCTTTATCATTTTATTCCAAATAATTGGTATTTATGATAACTCTACATTGCGTCTTGGCTGTAAAAACGATGATGTTATCGCCTATATCAATAATCTTAATCAATCAGATCAAACATATATTGCAACACGATTATTTGAAAAAGTTCTTAAAAACATAAAATTAGTAAATCAATCCGATATTAAGGATATTAATCTGAGAAAATCAGGCTTAAAGCTTGTTTTTCTCTATATTATAAAAAAAGACCTTACTTCCTCCGATATAAGTAAAGTCCTAATGAATATTCAAAAAGTACAGAATCAAGCGAAGTACTTCAATACCTCTAAAAACATTGACTTGCATGATGTTTTAAAAACATCTGATGAAAGAAAAATCAACGATAACCTGTTATTTAATTGACGAATAGAATAAGAGCATGTTTGTTAGCGTTATTTACAAGCATGCTCTTATTTACATTATAAATCTTTTCCGTTTGTTTGAATGACTTGCTGATACCAATAGAAAGAATCTTTTGGCATTCTCTCATAAGAACCTGTGCCATCATCGTGTTTATCTACATAAATAAAACCATAACGTTTTTTCATTTCACCTGTTGTTGCACTAACTAAATCAATTGGTCCCCACATAAGGTATCCGATACAGTTAACATCATCTTCTATCACTGCTTTTTTCAAAGCTGACAAATGCTGTTTTAAATAATCTATACGATAATCATCATGTACCTTGCCATCCTCACTAACAACATCTACAGCACCTAGCCCATTTTCTGTAATCATGATAGGAAGTTGATATCTTCTATCAATAAAATTTAATAAATAACGAAGTCCAGTAGGATCAATCGACCATCCCCAGTCACTATCTTTTAGATATGGATTTTTCACACCACCAAAGAATGCTTTTTCCATGTCTTCTTTTTCTTTGGCAATGCTGACTTCAGATGCATAATAATTAATACCAAGGAAGTCTAAAACACCTTCTTTAAATGCCATTTTATCATCTTCAGTTACATCTAGCTGTATACCTAAACGCTGATATTCATGCAATTTATATTCTGGAAATTTTCCATAACACATTGCATCTATCTGATACAAATCACGTGTCATTCGTTTAAAAGATAACATCACATCTTCAGGGTTACAGGAGTATGGATAATTAGGTGTTAATCCAAACACACACCCGATTTTATTGTCCGCATCAATTTCACGAGCTAGTTTTACCGCTTTGACACTTGCTACTGTCATATAGTAAGCACATGTCGCAAGTGTTTGCGGTGCATTTTCTAATTCAGAATATTTAATGCCTGCCACAAAGTATGTAAAGAAATCTGATAATGCCATTTGTGAATCAATATGATTCATTTCATTAAATGTTACCCAATAGTGTACTTTGCCTTTTAATGCTTCAAACATCGTCTTACAATAACGTAAATATAAATCAATGGTTTTACGATTTGTCCAAGAGCCATACTTTCTCACAATCGCAAGTGGCATTTCAAAATGATATAATGTCACAATTGGTTCAATATCATTCTCCAATAATGTATCGACAACGTTTTGATAATATTGGATACCTTTCTCATTAGGCTGTTCATCGTCCCCGTTTGGATAGATTCTTGACCAGTCCACAGATATTCGCAATGTTTTAAATCCCATTTCTTTAAATAACGCAATATCTTCTTTATAGCGATGATAAAAATCAATACCTGTTTCTGATGGATATGTGTATCCAGGGAGTTTTTCATCATGAATCAAACGGTCATGGTGTACATCACCTGATGTCGCAACATCCATCATGGCCAAGCCTTTGCCATCTTCATTCCATGCGCCTTCACATTGATGAGCCGCAATACTGCCACCCCATAAAAAGTTTTCATTTAATTCCATATGATTCACCTCTATACAATCACTGTTAAACAGTTTTCCTTTCCTGTAAATATCGTTTCAGTAGATGGTAACACATCCAGATAATCTGCTGTATTTGTGATAACCATAATCACCGTTGTGTCATAACCTTCTTTTGTAATTGCTTCAAAATCCGCTTTAATTAATGGTTCTCCAACCTTTACATGATCTCCTTGTTTTACCATTCCTTCAAAATATTTTCCTTCTAATTCTACGGTATCAATACCAATATGAATCAATACTTCTATCCCATAAGACGTCTTGATACCAATGGCATGGTTTGTAGGAAATAAGCTAACAACTTCTCCTTCTACTGGTGAATGAATGATATTTTCTTCTGGTTGAATGGCAATGCCTTTACCTAATGCGCCTGTGGAGAATGCTTTATCATTTACCTGTGCCAATGCAACCGCTCTGCCTTTGACAGGTACACCAATTTCGGTTTTTGTGAATGTAGAGTTCATACGTTTTGGTTCTTCTTGCACATGTTCTTCTTGTGGAATACCCAATAGATAAGCAGCAATAAATGCCCCAATAAAGCCAATAATTACTGCCCCTACTGCACAATAGAAATTCATATATTCATTGTTTCCAATAAAAGAAGTAATCCCAAATAATGTTACTGGTGCATAGGATTTGACGCCCATTAATCCACCAAATAATCCTCCAAGACCACCACCAATCATGACAGCAACAAATGGTCTTCTATATTTCACAAATACTCCATAAACAGCAGGTTCTGTAATTCCCATGAATGCACTAAAAGCTGTCGTTCCAAATAATTGTTTTTGTTTTGCATCTTTTGCTTTGAAAAAGTATCCAAGTACAGCACCACACACTGCAATATCTGATACAATCCATGCTAAAGTAAATATTGGATCATATCCTTGCGTTGCATAGAAATTCATATAGATTGGTATGATAAAGTTTCCAGCGCCCATCATAATCAAGAATGGCTGGCATGCGGCATATAACATGACTGCGCTCCAATTTCCAAATGTATTCATCAAGAACTGGAATACCAGATTCAATAAATCACTTAACCATGTGCCAATAGGTCCAAATAAAGCCAAAGTAATAGGCAGACAAATAACAAGTGTTAAAACTGGATTAAAGAAATATTGTAAGGCTTGTGGCATCAATTTTTCTAATGCTTTTGTTACATATCCCATAAACCATACGCCAAGCAATATTGGAAAGAATGAATTAGAATATGTAATTGTTGGAAGATTTATACCAAATACATTTAACCCTTCAACACCATTGATACCAACTGATAATAAGGTAACAGCAATTGTTACTGCCAAATAAGGACTTGCATGTAATCTTTTTGCGAAAGCCATTGCCATATAAACAGGCAAGAAATAGAAAACAGCTTGTCTAAGTGTATCATAAATGAAGTAGGTAGAACTTTCCGGAGAAATTAACCCAGTTAATGAAACAATAGAAAGTAGTCCTGCGATAATACCTGCGGCCATCATAGGTTCAAGAATTGGATTCATACATTCTGACAGTACATCAAGTACAGCTTTGACAGGATTCTTTTTTACCTTTTTTTCTACGCTTGTTTCCATTCCTAATAATTGTAATAATTCTTCATGAATCTGTGCTACTTGTGTTCCTATGATAATCTGATAAGCTACTTCATTGGATACAACATCAATGACATCTTTCAATGCTTTGATATCTTCTGTTTTTGCTTTATTTCTGTCTTTTAATGTAAAACGTAAACGTGTCATACAGTGGACAACTGCTTCAATATTATTTTTTCCACCAACCAATTCAATGATCTGTTCACAAAATTCTTTATATTTCATATAAATTAATTCCTTTCTTCTCTTTGGGTTACACGATGAATATGAAGCATAAGATATGTTTCTTCATCATTTGTTAATTCACTTTGAAATGCATCGCGTACATAAACTCTGATTTTGTTTACACAACTGTACGCTTCTGGATATAAACTTCTGATTTGATTATTTAATTCTTGCTCATCTGAATCGTATACATCATGTTTTAACAACCTTGTCACAAAGTATTGTAAGTGTGTGACTAAGCGTATATAGTTCATAGAATCTTCATCGAAGTTTATATGAAAATGATACTTGATAATTGCCAGAATATCTCTTACTGTTTCCATTGCTTTTATCTGATGATTTGCGTTGTTTGTGTCATTTTGCAGATTGATGAAATGAAGCGCAATTGCGACAGCTTCATCTGTAGGACACTCGATATCCATCGTTTTCTGAATAATGGATACTGCATATAAACCAATTTGATAATGCTCTGGATAAAACTTTTTGACTTCCCAGCTAAGCGGACTTTTAATAAACTGATTCTTTTTGATGCGCTTAATTGTGAAATCTAAATGATCCAATAATGTTAAGTAAAGATAATCAGATACACATGTTTTTAGTTTTTCTTCTCCATAGGCAATGATTTGATTTACCATTTGCAAGTACTCATCTTTGGTATTGGATAAAAGAAAGCTAAAGTGTTCCAGTTTATCGTGGGAATCCAGTACATAGGTTTTCTGTATTTCTTCACTGGTGATTTCCTGTCCTGGTTTCTTTTTAAATGCGACGCCTTTGGAATATACAATAATCTCATTTGATCCTCTCTTTACGATAGCAACATTATTGTTCAATATCTGGCTGATTTTCATATTGCAGCTCCTCCTTTCCAGAAAAAAACTCAAATTACATAGGAAAAGCCATTCCAAGTAATTTGAGTTCTGCCTGCATATCAGTAACATACTCAATCTATAGCAGCTTGCTATAGAAGTTTTTTTCTAAATCCATTATATCAAACAAAAGCTCTATTTCAAGCGCTTACATAATTAATTTACCATTTACCATGGTATTTTTATGGATATAAAATACTAAAAGAAAGGCTAATCATACAATTAATATATCATTAGCCTTCACAATATTGTTTTAAGATTTTTTCGTTTTTTTACTTTTTCTAATACCTTTGATTACAACAAATCCTGTTACACATGTTAAGAAAGAGAAGAATACAACATGACTATGATCGCTTGTATCAACGGAAGATGAATTTTTATCTTCTGTTTGTTTATCATTCTTTTGTTCCTTATCCATAACCGCATTTGCTTCTTGTTTTTGAAGTTGTTTGATTGCCTGTCGTAAATTAGTAACAGCTGTTTTTACCTCAGCATCATTTGTTTTATTATTTTGAGATATTAAGATAGCTTGTGATAATGCATTCTGTAATTCTTTTAAAGATTTTTCTGTATAAATAGAAGGGTTCTTGATAAGCTCTTGTGCCTGTTTAATGATTGTATTCAATTCATGTTTATCTGTATCTGGCTTAAGCTCCTTTACTTTCAGATTTTCTTTCGCATCAAATAGTCTTTGATAAGCAGTATTGATTTCATCTAGCGTTGCTTTATCTGATTGTAGAATGCTATCTAGCTGTGTTTTTGCTTCTTCTAGTGCATTCCAGCTATCCACTGTGTATTGATTTTTCACAAGAGAAGATAATGATGGCAATAACTCTTGAGCCTGTGCTTTCGCCTGTTGAATCAATAGTTGTGAGCGAGCCTGTTGTAGCTGTTTGTATAAATCAGATACTGCCTGTTCGCTGGCATTTTCTGGATTTGCGCTCAATTGATATGCTGATGTAATCATTGTATTTATTGCTTCATCTTTTGATTGATTTAAATCTTTTACTTCTTTTGTGATCTGTCCAAGCTTTGATAAGCTATTTGAAGATGCTCGTTTTTCTAACTGATCCATAGCTTGTAGAAGTTTTTCAACAGTATCATCTATGACTTTTTGTTCAACCTCTGTTGTTTGAAGCAGCGCATCTGCGTCCTCATATGCTTTCTTATAAGGCTCCCAGCTCATCTTTGTGACACTGTTTTTTGTATAACCCTGTGCTTCTTTTTCAAGTGCGGATTGTAGTGCTTTTTGTAATTTTGTTTTATCAAGAACGGGCGTATGTTTTGGTTCAAGTAATGTTTTTGCCTTCTGAAGGCTTGTTAATGTATCATTGATCAATGTTTGATCTGCCTGTTCATTTTTCAATACACCCTGTGCTGATTCAAGTACTTTTTTAAATTCTATCCAGCTGTCTGGTGTATAATCATCTTCCTGAAGCTTTATGCCTTCCGCAATTTCCGCAGCCAGTTTTGTTTTATCAATCACTAACTGTAGTGCATTTTTTGCCTTTTCCAGTAAAGATGTCGCATCATCAATTTGTTGTTGTGTATCTGCGATTTCATAAATTTTAGAGGCATTTTGGAATGCTGCTTGATATGCCTTTACACTTTCTTCTTGATAAGCATCAAGATTCATATTCAAATACGTTTCCATTTCTTTCTTCAATGCATCATAACTTAATGCTTTTTGTGGTTCTGTCGTAATCTCATAATAATCAAATGATACTTTAGGTTTACTGCCTTCAGGAGCATCACTTGGACAATCTTTCACAACCACTTCTACTTTATGTTTCTCATTAGATAATGGCTTACTTTCAAACACTTTACTTTTTGGTTCACTGCCACTGACTTTGGTAAAAGTAGAGAATGTTCCTTGATTTACACCATCTATGATGACATCGATATTCGCACCAGCATAACCACCTGATGCTTCTAATTTCATGAAATATAAGGCAAGTTTATTTCCCGTAAATTCAAATGAGAAGCTGCTGCCTTTTTGGATTGTTTCACTGATTGTGCCAAACTCATGTTTTCCTTCATCCCATGTTGTCCAGCCATCAGAATATGTAATACTTTGATCACGATCATCTACTTTTACACAATTCTGTGGCATAACGATTTCTATCGTTTTCTGTGCATATAAATGATGCTCTTTATCTTCCGCTTTGACGATAATTGTTCCTGGATGTGTACATGTTAATACTCCCTTTTCATCGATGGTTGCGATATTGCTAGGCAGTTTTAAATCATTTTCCACAGACCAGGTGATATCCCCTGCACTTGTTCCTGATGGTGTTGTCATTACGCTTAATGGAATACTTGTTTGTTTAGATAGATCTATTTGATCATCACTTATGATACTCATATTTGTTGGGTTTCCTTGACGGAGTATTTCAAATGCATCTAAGGAAATCTTCGCTTTTGTGACTACAAGCTGTGCATGATGAATGCCTTCTGGAAGATTTTTCACTTCATAAAACACTTGTTGACGCAATGTTTCTGTACTATTGGTATCTATGTTTTCTCCTACTTTTTTACCATCGATATATAAGTCAAACGTATGGGTATTCCCAGCTTTCATGCCTATGACTTTTAAACCATTTCCTGAGAAATAGAAATCTAAAGAGCTTCCATCCTGGTCTGTGTATTTTTCTGTGGACATATACTGTCCACCATCTGTCCAATCACCCCAGCCAGAGGAATAATTTATCATTGGATCACGATCATCCATTTTTACGATATGATAGATATCCTCTGGTTTTATTTCTTTGCTTAATGTACCACTTCTACCATCAGTATCCACAGCAGCGACTTTATAAAAGCCACTGTTTCCATCCATTTGATATGGTGCATGTGCTGTTTCACCAATTTTTTTATATTGTTCGTTCTCATCTTTTTGATAAATATCATAACGTGTTGCGGATGGCATTTCATCAAAGTCAATGAGTATTTTATTCCCATCTGTATAAGCTTTTACATTTTCCACAGCTTTTAAAGGTCGATTAGGAATATTTTCGATAGTATATGTTTCATTTGCGACTGTTTGGAAACTGATTTTTCCATCTTTTTGTGTTGTTTTTACGATATCTCCATTATGTTTTACCACTGCCTGATCAATATTTGGATATGCAATTGTACATTCGTTTCCACTCTTTGATAAGATGGAAGCACTATACAGATTGGAAGATTTCCAATCCATACTTACTTCAAAGTTGCCACGAGCAACTAATCCATCCACATGTCCATCCTGCCATTCATCAGCTAATGCAGGCAATAAATTGATATATCCCATATTGCTTTGTATGAGCATCTCCGCTACACCAGAAGTATAGCCAAAGTTTCCATCAATCTGAAATGGTGGATGTGCATCCCAAAGATTTTGATATGCACCTGCTTTAAAGAATGCTTTGATAATTTCATATGCATGATTGCCATCACCAACACGTGCCCATGAATTTAATCGTTGTTCCATTCCCCAGCCAGTCGCATCATCACCTCTTGATGTTAAAGAAACAATGGCAGCATCCAGGTACTTTTCATTATCTACATTGATCAAATCTCCAGGAAATAAGCCTAATAAATGTGACATATGACGGTGGTGTAAATCTGTATTAGGAACACTTCCCAGTGTAGTTTCACTGTACCATTCTTTAATTTGTCCACTATCGCCGATTACGATTGGGTTTAATCTTGACTGAATATTTTTCCATTCTTTTACTAAATCCTGATCAACATCCAATGCCTCTGCGGCTTCAATGCTGTCTTTATATAATTGCCAGATCAGTGATTGTTCATAAGTATTTCCTGCTGTATATGGACCTTGTTCAGGTGAATAAGCCGGTACTGTGACAAGTCTGCCTGTTTCAGGATCTTCTCGTAATATTTGTTTATATAATGTAGCTTCTTCTTTCAACATTGGATAAATTTCATTACGTAAGAATTCTTTATCCTGCGTGTATTCGTAGTATTCGTAACAATTTTGAAGAATCCAAGGAACTGCCGCTGGTGACCATCCCCAGCTGAATGCCCAGCCCGGACATGTCCAGCCAAATGGTGTATTCTGGGTATGTGCACTGAATCCATTTTCTGGATGTTTTGCGTCACTTTTTACGCCAAAATAAGTTTCTGCTGTTACTCTTCCTGGTTCACGAAGACTATCCACATATTTTATTAAAGGTATGCCACATTCTGCCATATTTGTAACATACGTTGGCCAATAGTTCATTTGCAGATTTACATTCATATGATAATCAGAGCCCCATGGAACTTCGTTTTCATTTCCTACACGATCATTCCATACACCTTGTAAATTGGCAGGTAAATCATCTCCTCTGGATGAAGAAATCTGTAAATATCGGCCATATTGAAATAATAAAGTTTCTATATAACGGCGATTTCCTGCATCTGCATTTCCATTGTTGTAGGCAGTTAATAGCTCATCTGTAGTTAAATCTGGCATTGTCTGTCCTAAGTCAAGATGAACACGTTGGAATATATTCTGATAATCTTCTATTCCTGTTTGTTTGACTTGAGCATAGCCTTTTTTTATGGCTGCATCAATTACATTTTTTACACGTTGATTCAATTGATCATCACTTTCTCCTGTACGATATGCAGGATAATCGTTTTTATAGTCCGTTGATGCACTTACAAAAATCGTTGTTTCTGATGCATTTTTTACATATAATTGATCATCTGCTGTTTCTATACTTCCATCCTGTGTTGTTACAGCTAATTGTCCATTTAGCTTCAGCTGATTGTCTTTCATTTTTCCTTGAACGACAATGGTATTATCTTTCACTGTTGTGACAACATCTTTTTGTAAATTCTCGCTAGTTTCATTTTTTACAGGAAATGATACATGAAAGTTTAATTTATCATTACCTTTTGCGCTTACTTTCATCGCAATTACATCATCTGGATAACTTGCCAGATATTCACGATGATAATCTGTGCCATTTAATGTAAAGTCCACAGTTGCCAACGCATCATTTAAATCCAATGCACGTTCATAATCAGATGGTGTCCCATTTAAACCGAAATCTAAATAGATATCGCCAAATGCCTGATAAGAGCCATATCCATCATGACTACCAACGATTTTTCCACAAGCATTTGCAGCATCCGGGTCACCATTTAAAAACATATCCTGGACTTTTTTCACATAGTCTGCCATTGGCATTCCATCAACGGTTGTGACATTTCCACCATTGTAATCTTTGCGAGAATCACTTGGTCCGCCTGTCCATAATGTTTTTTGGTTAAATGTTAAGTGCTCTTTGCTAATTTCACCATACACATTGGCGCCCATTCTGGAATTGCCAATCGGTAAAGATAACTGTTGCCATCGATCATTTTCCTCTGTTGTGTTAAAACCACCGCTTCTTCCGGGTATGAGTGTTCCCTCACTCACTGGTTCATCAAAATTGATTTTTAAATCCGGTGTAGTCTGATTATCTGTTGCAAGTATTCGCATACTGCTTACTGGTATATATGTGCATACCATGGCACAAGCCAATAAAAAACTTGGCGCTGCTTTTTTTACATATCTTGTTATACCTTTCATTATGTTCTCCTCTCTTAAATGTAACCGTTCTCAAATTGGATTATAACAAATGAAAGAATACTTGTATGTATTTCTGATATGATTAAGCAATCCATATGTAAAATAAAACTATATCTCTAAAATATTAATATTATTTTTTATATATATTTATCGCACAATATAACAATATATTATAAAAATCCCAGCCTTCTATGTATCTAAAGCAGACTACATATAAAGCCTGGATTCATCTTAAGATTTATATATTATCTCTAAAATATGTTTTGGCACTGCATGATCATCACAATGTCCAATCACATTCCCTGCGGCTTTCTTCGCAGCATCACTTGCATTTTCTGTTGCGTACGCATGGGTAAATCTACTTAACATTTCCAAGTCATTTCCTCCATCACCATAAACAGCAACTTCATCTTCTGCGATATTCAAAAGCTGGGCAAGCTTTGCGACTGCTTCGCCTTTATTTACACTTTTATCTGTGATTTCAAAGATTTCATCCTGAAAAGGTGCGTTGACGACGATATCGCTATGCGCTTGGATAAATGCAGTTAAATCATGATGCAACGCTTCATCCTCTACCCGACAATTGATTTTCATAATCCCATGTTTTAAGATTTCCTCATCACTTTGTTCATATAAACAATCTTTCATAAATTCATGAATATCTGTTTTACGTAACACCTTTTTCCAGATACTGCGCTTCTCGAATTCTTTTATATGTTGGTCCTTGGAGATTCTAAGAAATGTATGATCTTTTCCGATACACTCAAAATCAATGGTAGGAAATGTCTTTAATACCTTTGCTAGAAAATCCTGATTGAGATAATTTTCATAAATAGAGTTCCCTTTTGGATCAAATATCAACGCCCCATTCATACAAATCGTATATACACCTCGATGATACATTCCTAATTTTTCTTTCTGATTTTCATGCATATGACGACCTGTCGCAATCGCAAAATAGCGGTTATTTTTTATAACTTGATCCACAGCATCCAAAATCACATCATCTGTTTCATGATATTTATTTAGTAAAGTGCCATCTAAATCGCACGCAAAAAGCTTTACCATAACATCCTTCCTCCTTTTCATTCAGAGCAATTATATCACTTTTCTATATAATATTATTTTCAAAAGGAAGAAAATTCCATACAAAAAAACGTATCAGTATGATGCCAATACGTTTTCTGTTTGCTTATTTACAAGTCATTCCCTGTTTTTCTGATAATTCGATTGTTTTATCAAATGGTGCATCTTTAGAATCACCAAAGCCTAATGTACTAAGTGTAGAACCTTCTACCGTTGCCATATCAATTTTAACAACTACTTTTAAATCTTTTCCATTTGCTTTATATTCTGCGCTAACACCTTTTTTACCATCAACGCCCATTCTGCTTAACATTGCTTTTCCTTCTTTGTCCAAATCTTCCTGTGTCATTTGAGAAGCATCTTTTTGTGATACACTTTCTGGAACATCATATACCAATTCCATTGCGGTAATTTTGTTATCTGTTGCATCAAGTTTGATACTTGCTTTCATTCCATAAACTTCCATAGAACAGGTTTTTGATTCTTTTTTAGGTTCTGATGAGCATCCTGCCAATAATAAAGCAGCACATGCGATTGCGAATAATTTTTTCATAGTTTTCTCTCCTCATTTATTTACAAGTAAATTTAATACCTTCCTGACCCTTTTCTGCGTTTTCTACCGTTTCACTAAGTTTTACGTTTTTCGTATTTCCTGTGATACTGAATTTGTTTAGCACTTTAGAATCAGCTTTCATCAAATCGACATGGATATCCATTTTCATGCCGGTACCATCAACTTTCACGGTTGCTTTAACGCCTTCTTCATCACCGCTTAAGCCTAACTGTGTCATCACGGTATCTTCCATCACTTTTAACTGGTCTTTATCTACTTTGGAAGCATCAAAACCAAGCATTTCTTCTGAATAAAGATATTGGATATCCATTGTTTTAATGACATCATCTTCCGCATTCATTTTCATAGACATGCGCATGCCCTGATATTCGGTTGTACATGTTTTAGTTTCTTTTTTTACTTCTTTTGAGCTAGAACCACAACCGGTTAATAAAACTGCCGCAAAAAGAAATGCCATTATTTGTTTATGTTTCATTATGTATTTCTCCATCTTCTAAATATAATATTTTTCATTTATAATCATGAAACTTATTTACATGTAGCGCCGTCTGCTTCTCCACTTTTAACTGTTTCACTTAACTTAATATTTTTTGTGTTGCCTTCCATCTTGAATTGTTTCTTCAAAATATCAGTATCTGCTTTTGTTAGGTCAATATTGATTGTCGCTTTTAAATCTTTTCCATCAGCTTTGAATACTGCGGCAATACCTTCACCTTCCTTAATGCCTAATTGAGATAATACAGCATCTCCCATTGTTTTTAAATCATCTTCTTTTAATTTAGAAACATCTCCACCTAACATAGATCCAGGGAAAACATAAGACATTTCCATCTTTTTAATTACATCATCTTCTGCATCCATCTTAATAGACATTTTCATTCCTGCTTCTTCCATGGAACATGTTTTTGTTTCTTTTTTTGGTTCAGATGAACCACAACCTGCTAATAAAACTGCTGCACATGCGAATGCTAAAAACTTTTTCATAACCATCCCTCTGACAGTATTTTAATCTGTCCCTTTCTATACACATTTATTATACCAAAGGGCTCTTGAAATATCTTCAAAATTGTCGAAAATTGGAAATCCATATCAAAAAGTGGTAAAAAATGCTGTCACATATACGTCTTTTCTATTTTTTTCTATAAATTAAATGCCTTTTGTGTCACGTTTTTATTACCTCTAATAGTAATATGGTCCTCTTCTGTCAAATGGCCTAATAAAACACTGCTATGTTCATCATGCAATTTGATTCTCTCTTTAATTGATTTTGCATCATAATTGGCGTAACAATATAAACACTCATGAGGACAACAATTATAATCCCCGATATCTACACTGGCAATACAGCCACAGACTTGTTCTCTGACACCTTTACCTTTTGGCTTTTCAAATGAATATCCGATTGCCTGGGTAATATCTTCCATATTCATACACGGTCTTGCTTCAATGCCGTACATGGATAAATCTACTTTTTCTGCACAGCTTTGTATATGCATATGATACTTATGGGCAATTTCCCCAAAAGCTTTTCCAATCATCTTCATCTGTGCTTCTTCTAATGGCTGAAGCTTCATTTTAGCCATGTTCTTACGCGTATTTTTATACATATCCACAAAGGAGATAATCACCGTTTCTACATAGCCTTCTAATTGTTTACACAATCGTTCAAATGCACGGCAATGATACTCTATGGTATATACATCGTTTAATAAGATGGGATCATATCTGACAATTACACGTTTAGAGCCCAGTTGACTTGACATCTTCTTTATACCTTCGATAATCGCTTTTTTATCAGGTACTGCCTGTTCAATATCCTTATGATATCCAGTTAATGTGACATGAAATATATAGGGAAAAGGGATTTCTTTTAATCTTGGCAACATAGGCAAAGGATTCTTTGTACAGAAAATAATGACATCAATATTGGCTTCATTCAATATGATTCTGGATATCTGATGTGGATTAAATGGGTTTCTTACATCCACATAGCCTTCTTTTAAGCGGTTAAAAAACCAGTTACTAAAATATGCCGGGATGTCACATCGTCCACTTACGAATAAAATCATATCATCACCTCTGGTATTACTATACAAAAGTTTGATACAGAATACAAATGATTGGATTATAAAAAAGAGAAAAGCATCTCGAATGTGATGCTGAAAGAGAGAGCCTTATAATATGTTTATTTTATAATGAGAAGGGATATCTGGCAGGTGTATCCCTTTTATAAATCACTCATGCTTTTGAAATGTCAGATAAGAAAATGCCTTTACTGCCTCATCATCGGATAGAGGACTGGAAATTCCAATAAAAGTGTTGGTATCTTTTACTTTTTGGATAAAGAATACCTTATCTCCATCAGAATTTGCGTTAAAACGAATAGATGGTACTTCATCTTTAGAATGATCCTCTTTAATGGTTACGCCCTCCATATTTAATGCACGATCACGAAAATTTTCATAATCCGATTGCCTCATAAAATTTCCCTTTAATAACGTTTTATCATCTTTTTTGATAAAGAACTCACCGTCTTTTTGGCTTATTTTATGTCCATCTGACGTATCCAATGTGACATCAACTTTATCACCATTATCGATGTTAAACGTATAACAAAAACTTGTTGTCACATCACATGCACTTAGTCCTGCCAGAATAAGCATACAGAAAAATAAATTCTTAAAAACTCTTTTCATTTAGGTTCCTCTCTTTCTTTACTACGTATGCATTATACCATAAATAGTTTTAGAATGCGTATCACATATCAGTTAGAGGAAACTTTGTAAAAAGGGTCTAAAAACTGTACAATTCGTACCATTTTTAGACCCAATTTCTATTTTATAATGAATTAAGAATATCTTTCATACGTTTCGCAAGACCTTTTGTCTTATCAACGCTTAAGGAGCATACCGCAACACGAATACCTTTATTGACTTTTACAGTATAAATATGCTGTGCCATCAATGCTTCATGATAACGATCACGTAATGCATTATCTTCAATCTTCACGGTAACAAAGAATCCTTCCTTATAAGGATAATATGCCAGTCCACAAGCATCTGCTTCTGATGTAAAGATATCACTTCTTTGTTTCAGTAAGTCCACATAATATGCTTTTTCCTTCATATACGTATCATAGTTCTCTGTTGTGACATATGTGAAGTTGTCCATAGCAGCATTTGGAACATTACTCCATGTTGCACGAGCTGCTTTTTCAAATACGATTTCTACACCTCTGACAATTTCCTGGGTTTTTCCCAACAATACTGCCGCACCACAACGCAAGCCATAAGATGTTAACGCCTTACTACAACTGAACGCAATGACTGCCATTACATTTTCGCTGAATGCATCAAATGTTGCCATATAATCTCTTGAATGAGGTAAATCATATGCATAATCGATATATGCGATATCATTTAATAATACCACTGGTACCTGTTTTCCACATTCATTTAAGAATGCCACAACTTCTTTCCATTCCTCTATCGTGAGTGAATACCCTGTAGGATTGTGACATGGATCATTGATGATCATTAAAAGTTTCTTCTGTGTTTTCATGACTTCCTTACAAGTTTCTTTGAAGCTTGTTAGATTAAAATGATCTCCTTCAAATAATGAATAAGTTTTTACATTCAGATTATCCATGGTTGCCATTAATTTATAAGAACCCCATGCGATTTCTGGAAGGATTACAGTTTCTCCTTCATCCAGAATTTCACTCAACGTGATTGCGACAGCACCAGTTCCTCCAGGTGTTGCGATGACACTATGTGCTAAGCTGCATCCACTAGGTTTTACCACCCAGTTATATACCTGATCACGGAAACTGTCATTTCCTACAAAACTACCAGCATATGCGGCTTTAGTTTCTTTTGGAATATTGTTGTATGGTGTAAATACACTGTCAAATGCAACAATTGTTCCTTCTTCGTTATATAAAGAACCAATGGTCGCATCCACTACATTTTCAGCTCCTACGGCTGCTTTTGCTTCTTTCGCTTTTTTCACAATCGCAAATACTGTATCCTCGATTGGTGTTGTGTTTACCTTACTTTTCACAAAACTCATTTTTCATCCCTGCTTTCTTTTGTATATGCGCCTAATAATTTAACATCTTCACAAACTTCATTCATTTCCATCAACAGCTCCACTACTTTCGTATCCTGTAAATTGCCGTCAATTTCCACATAGAAATAATAAGCCCATGGCTTGTTTTTGATGGATCTGGATTTGATGCTTTCCATATTGAATCCATGTTTGGAAATCACTTCCATTGCCTTTACAAGTGCACCGGCTTCATGCTTTGCGGTAAAGATCATGGAGAAACGATTTCCCTCTTTCACAAGTTTTTTTCCAATAATAATAAACCTTGTTGTATTTTGTTCACTGGTATTGATATCCTCAGCTAATATATCCAGCCCATATAATTCCGCATTTTCTTTAGCGGCGATTGCTGCTTTGGTTTTATCATTTTGCTTTGCGACATATTCTGCCGCAAGTGCTGTGTTTGGATATGGAATCAACTCATATCCACGTCCCTCTAAAAACTGTTTAGACTGGTAAATTGCCTGATCTTTAGAATATACTTGTTTGATATCCTGCAAGGTAGCCCCTTTCACACCCAATAGATTTTGCGATATTTTCAAATCATAGATCTGTTGGATATACACATCATAACGAAGTAAAAGATCCAGCACTTCCCCAACCTCTCCAGTAAATGAATTTTCAAAAGGAATGACACCATAAGCTATTTCATTTTGACATACTGCCTGAAATACATCTTCAAAAGACGCAAAATTTCTTTTCTTTCGATAAGGAAATACTTTTTCACTGGCGATATGGGAAAATGCTCCCTGTACGCCCTGATATCCTACTGTATCATGGTAGATGACAGATTTTTGATAATCCTTACTGATCTTCAACATATCCTCCATGAACGCTAAATAACTATCCTTATATTTATCTTGTTTGATCAGGCCCATATTACGCTTTAATACATCTTTTTCTCTGCCTGTATCCAGAACATCCATTTGATGCTCCACTTTATATCGTATGACATCTTCTACAGCCTGCATCCGCTGTTCAAAAAGATCAGCCATTTGCGCATCTACTTCATTGATTCGCTTTCTAGCATCATCCAGAAGGCTCATTATACTTCACTCCCTTTTTTCCACCCTATTATACAATAATTCCATGGGTATTCATACAATTTTCAGAAAATTTATGAAAAATATATTTGATAAATTTCAATGGCTTGTAAACACATAGGATATGTGTAGTTGATATTTACCTTTTACGATTCTAAAAAACTATTTCCCGATGATCTGAGAAATAGTTTTTCGTTATACTTCTTTTACATTAATGAAATGATAATATCTTTTCCGCTATCTTGCTATCTGTAATCAAATAGTTAATATAACCGCCTACCAAAGCTGCATGAATCGCTCTTGCTTTATCTACGCCACCAGCAATTGCGATCACATTCTGATTTTTTCGTATCTGGTCAAGCTGGATACCAATGATATTTTTTTCAAGATGATCGTCAATTGGGTTGCCTGCCACATCGAAGAAATGCCCACACATATAACCAATCGCACCTTTTTTAATCATCGCTTCTTTTGACTGATCATTTAGAAAACCTGCCCATGTTCCAGATAATTCTTTTGCACGGATACTAGCAATTCCGGTAATGATATAATTTAAATGATTAATTTCCTTAAATGCTTGACGTATGATAGGCTCTTTCATCAGTTCTTCTCTTACAATATCGCTTTCTACATATAATGGGGCATACAACATCGTCTGGGTACCATTATATTTTTCTGTCATCTTACGTACCAGATTAGCGGTATCTAATCCATTATGATATCCCTCCGCAGAACCTCCAGTTAATTGTACAAATCTTACCTTTTTACTGGTTTTAGGTTTCATCTGCTGCACCATCTGATTCAATGTTCTTCCCCAGGAAATACCTACAGAATCACCATCTTTAATCAATCCATCTATGTATTTAGCAGCCTGTTCTCCTAAACGCTTGATAATAAAATCTTTATTTTCATCATTGGATGAATCTGTAATGACAATGGCATCTTTCAGCTGATATTTCTCCTTCAGCATCGTTTCCAGTGTGGTGGATTGTTTCAAAGGATAATTGATTTGTATCTCAACAATCTTTAATTCCTTTGCTTTTTGTAAATAGCGGCACACTTTTGATTTAGAAAAAAACATACGTTTCGCAATGGTTGTTTGTGGCAGATTTTCTTCATAATACATACGTGCAACTTCCGCAATCATGTTCATTTCACTTTCTGAATATTTCTCTTTCATAATGATTTCCCCTTTAGTTATATTGTAACATAACGAGCACAAAAAGAGGCAGCTGCCTCTCATTGAATAAAATCTTCTTCTCGTTTGCTTTTTGGATCAATACAAGCCGGCTGATTGACCTGCCACGCTTTTTCCCATTTATCTTCTGTTAATGGCAGTGCCATATCGCCAGTTTCCTTTCGCCATGTTTCCAGTTTTTGTTTCATCATTTGATAAACTTCCTGATATTCTTTTTCCTGTATTACATTGTGTTGCTCCAGCGGATCGTTTGCTAAATCATATAATGCCAGCATACATTTCTCCTTATCCAACATGCCATGCTCCATATAATACTGTTTGGTTGGAGAATTATCGATATTTGATCTATTAATTTTTTCATAATCTCCATAGTAACAAATCAGCTTATAATCTTTTGTACGAACACATCTTGCTGGTTCATAGGATGTATGGAAGTTGATTTCCGCAAATACTGCTTCATCCATTTCTTCATGTAGATTGGAAAATACTTTCGCAAAACTTTTTCCCTGATAGCCATCATCTTTTTCTATTCCTAATAAGTCACATATCGTTGGCGCAACATCAATTTGAGATACCAATCCCTTTATATGTACGCCTTTGACTATAGGTTTAGGATCTCGCATAATCAATGCCACATGAATACCTGAATCAAACAGTGTACATTTTGCGAATGGATAAGGTACCCCATGATCAGTGGTAAACATAATCAGAGTATCATCATAATGACCTGTTTCTTTCAACATATGAATGATTTTCCCAAAGTTTTGATCAAACATTTCCACTGAACGCATATGTCCTGCATAATCTTTCCTTACTTCCATGGTATCCTTTAAAAACTCTGGTAGATGAAGTGCTCGTAGTTCTTCTTCACTCATATCTATATCCGGATATTCACGATGTGTACTAAAGAAACCCATGGACACAAAGAATGGTTCTTTTTTTTCTGTTTTCAGCCATTGGCATAAGGCATCTGTATTATGGGCATCCCATTCCACCAGATCTTTATCTTTATATTCGCTGCAGCTGGTTGTGATATTTTCCTGATAACCAATTTTATCTGCACCTAATTGATGATCTTTATAACGGCCGTATTCATGCTGGATACCACACAACACTGTATGATATCCTTCATGATTTAAACGTTGTACGATATGATTTCCATAATCGTGTATCTCAAATCCTCTATTTCCAAGCCCCAGCATACCATTGGTATGCGGATATCGACCAGTCAATAAAGAAGCACGACTTGGAGAACATGTTGGAGAACAGCAATATGCTTCATCAAAGCACACGGCATCTTTCGCAAAGGCATCTAAGTTTGGTGTATGGATATGGATATCATAGGGTTGAAAATAGATACCGCTGTCATGTGTATGAATGTATAGGACATTCTTTCTCATTCACTAATTCCTAATGCTTGTATTTTCTCTTTTAATTCTGTTTTTGAAAGAAGATTTTTTAAACCGACAACTTTGGTCTTTTCACGTACTTTAAAGTTTTTAACAAATGCTTCACTGATGATAATCAAATCAAAATCATTTGCGATTGATTGAGCTTCATCAAGACTTGTGTGATGAATCGTTGCCTGTATACCTAATTCTTTTAATACCTGTTGTGCTCTGGTTTTCATAATCTGACTTGTTCCCATACCACAGCCACACGCTACCATAACTTTTAACATATGTTTATTCCTCCTCTACTTCTAAATCAAAGTAATGTTCTTTATTTTTTCTATATTGAATTTGTGGAATTGCCAGCATCAATACGACGCCTAAGATCAATCCTGGAACTGCTAAATATTTCATTAAGATACCAAGTGCAGGCCATAAGGTTGCCCAGTCAAGATTTCCTACATAACCACCGAATTTTGCCATATCGAATAGATATAAAGCTCCGGCACTTCCTAAGATTTGTAGTAATCCAGATCCTACACAAAGGATGATCAACGCTTTGTATCCACCCTTCATATTCGCATATAAACCAATCGTTGCATTGTCATAGAATAATGGAACGAAGCCTGGAATAATCATCAATGGAGATTTAAAGATCAATAATCCTGCGATGGCAATCATCTGTCCAACTGCACCAAATAAGAAGCCTAATACAACAGCATTTGGTGAACCGAATGCATATGTGGCAGCACAATCGACTGCTGGTAAAGAACCTTTTAATACTGAATTTGAGATACCATTGAATGATTCAATCATTTCACCAACGAACATTCTGACACCTGTACGAAGGATAACCAGATTGACTGCGAAGGATGCACATTTTTCAAAGATATACACAATGAAGGAAATATTAGCCGGGAATGCGGCAGTATCTACACTTCTCAATAAAGGCTCACCAATGATACATAGAATGATGCCAAAGAAGATCAACATCAACAGTGTTGTGGATACAACATAATCTTCTAAAATCTTTAAGGCGCCTCCCATATTCATACTGTCAACGCCTTTATTTTTATCACCCAGTTTTGCGCCAAATTTATGTGCAATCCAGATACCAAGCATCTGCTGGTGACCTACGGCAAATCCTGCATTTTCGGTTAATTCCTGTGTTGCTTCGACTGTCATATTAGAGAATACTGCCCAATATGTACCAATTAATAATCCAACTGCGACAATACCCACAAAGTTTTGCAGAGATGGAATTAGATAATATACAATCCATGTTGCTACTGCAGTTTGTGTAACCATAATGTGTCCGGTTGTGAATAGTGTTCTGACTTTTGTGAATTTACGGAAGAATACCAGAACGATATTCCAGATAAATGCGACAAGCAATGTCAACATTGCGAATGATGTAACGACTCCAATACTTTCTAATGCGCTGTTTGCGGCAATATATGCGATATTAGGATCTATAACGGCTGCTTTTAGTTCAAATTTTTGTTGAATTCCTGTAAGAATTGGTGTAATGGTTCCTGCAAGTGCTTTTGCTCCAACTTGAAGGATCATATATCCAACAACTGCCTTAATGAAACCTGCCAGCACCTCATACCATTTCCTCTTTAACAGAATGTATCCTATCATGACGATCAATCCGATAAAGATTGCCGGGCGAGATAAGATGTTGTTAAAAATAACCACCCAGATTTGATTTACGATATCTAACATAGATATTTCTCCTTTCAATATTGTAAGCGCTTATCTGATTCTAATTATAAAATTTAATTCAAATAAAGCAATATTTTTATAATTTTTGCAATTAATTTCATTTTCTGTTTTTATTATCGTGAAATTTTTCTTATATTGGATATATAACTGCAAATATTCCCATTTATAAAGAAGGATATACCTATAGGAAATTGAATTTTTCAGCTGGCACATCCTGGTTAGACGGCACTAAAAAAGACCAGTTTATGCAACTGATCTTCTTGCTTTTATAAACGTTTTCCTAATTCGTATGCCTGTGCTGGATAATTTGATGCTTCTATATCTTCACGCAAATACATGCCCAATGCATAAACACTGCCAATTTGTGTCCAGTGCAGATATTTCCATATCGCTTCAAAGTGATGCTTCAGTGCATCAAAGGTATCATCATCCGTATCCCCACAAGATGCTAAAACAATTACTTTCTTAGGCATTTCTCTAAGTTTGGTATTATTGGCATAGAAACGATCGATAACGGCTTTGATTTGTGTACTCATTCCAAAGTAGTATAATGGTGTCACAAACACGACAATATCTGATTGAAACAACATGGGATTTAATATTTCCATACCATCTTTGAATACACATCCATCATTTCCTTTTCGACATGCATCACATGCAATACATGGATGCACCAGTTCCTCTGCTGCATCATATACGTTGATTTCATGGCCTGCTTCCTTCGCACCTTGCATAAATTTTTCCATCATTAAGGCGGTGGTGCCCATTTTATGAGGGCTGCCATTTATCATTAATATTTTCATAAGTATCACTTACCTTTCTTCTTAATTTTATCATAACATTTTTTAGTTCCTTTACAAGGTATCTCTTTTATTTTCTGAAATAGATTGTTATACTTAACTTGGAATAGGAGAGATCATGATGAATATAAATATTATAATTGAACATCATCAAGATGGCTGCATGATATTTTTAGAGGATTTTACAGGTGCATTTACAAGAGGGAAATATGTTGCAGAGGCTTTACAAAAAGTAGAAAAAGAACTTAATACTTATCTATTGTGGAGAGATCATCAACAATTAACTGAATCTATCCAAATGAAAAATATTATTGTTACACAAAAAGAAAAAAGTAATGCAAAAGTCTGTGATGGTGACACTGAAATATTATTCCATAAGGAATTAGAACCGTTGACATATGCAGAATATGAATATATGAAAGAGCTAGTACTTCGTTCCGCAAAAGATTTTCAAACATTATATGAAAGCATTCCTGACAAAAATTATTATCGTAATCCTGTAAGGAAAACATTTTATGGATTAGTCCCAAGAACTGCAAAAGAAATGTATGAACATACAAATGGTGTCACAAATTTTTATTTGAATGGATTTCATTTACAAATTGATGATCAGCATGATCTGTATACTAATCGTGTTCTCGCAATGAAACTATTAGATGAAAATTTTAAATCTTTCAATGGAATCGTCAAAACAGTTCGTGGTGAAGCATGGACCATATCTAAAATATTAAGAAGATTTATATGGCATGATCGAATTCATGCCAAGGCTTTGTATAAATTAGGTTGTTTGAAATGGGAAAATCAAATAGAAAATCCATTTTTCTTTGAAAATCTATTAAACAGAAAATAAACAATCGTATTATCATTGCATATCTTTATAGTAAATAAAAGGCACTTCAAATTGTGCCTTTCATTTGATTGATATAACTTTCATAATGTTTAAACTTTCTTTATTTCTGTATCTTCTATGATATTTCCTTTTTCTATATTTGGTTCAATAAAATGTTGTAAAGAATATTCCCAAAGTGTTTGAGAACCATCTGCCGTATTGCTGTTTCTATTTAATATCTGGCTTAATTGCACTCCTTTTTCTTTCCAGGACTTGCCATTCGTTGCGGCATTTAACATGGTAGGTTGAATATTATCCATGGTATGCGCAAACTTTGCTTCCGGTGTAGTACCTTCCTCAAATTCATCCCAAAGTGCTCTTAACTTATCTCCTTGATCACTTGGCAATAAACCAAAAATACGATCAGCCGCCATTAATTCACGTTCTCGCTGTGTTTTCTTTGCTTCTTCATCATATGCAAAGGTATCACCTGCATCAATTTCCACTAAGTCATGAATCAATAACATACTGATGGTTTTTAATACATCAATTTTTTCATTTGCATATTCGCTTAATAACAGTGTCATGATTGCCATATGCCAGGCATGCTCCGCATCGTTTTCTTTACGTTTTGCGCCAGTCAAATACGTTTGACGACCAATAAATTTTTCTTTATCAATTTCTCTACAAAATGCAAATTGTTTCTCTATTCTTTCTTTATCCATGAGATACACTCCTTTTTACTGTTAGTTTGATTATAGGCGACATTTCCCACATAATCAAGAAGGAATTGTTTATATACTTGATACAGGCACAACTTGTATATCTCTGTTTAAAGGATAGCTTTTTAGTGTATTACATACAATCACTCGATTTTCAATTGGATACATAGAACCCTCTAATTGTTTAAAGCCTTTCACACTTCCCAGATGAAATGATACACCTTGTTTAATTTCTATTAAAGACATTTTCCCTTCATATAGTAATACCAGATCAACTTCATTTTGATTATTATCACGATAGTAATAAGCCTGGAATGGTTGCTTATTATTCAAAAATGTTTTTCTTATTTCATTGACCACAAACGTTTCAAAAAAAGCCCCTGATAAATTTGAAATACGTAGAGTTTCAGGATGGTTCATTTTAATCAAAAAAGTTGCTAAACCTGTATCACTAAAATACATCTTACTCGTTCTTACAATTCTTTTTGCGATAGAATGATCATTATATGGCTGTAAAAAATATATAAGTCCTGTAGCCTCCAAGATGGATAACCAATTCTGAATTGTTTTACCACTGATTCCAAGTCTTCTTCCCAAATCAGCAGCATTAACCTGCTGGGATGTCATTGCGGCTAAATATTCAAGAAAATCGTGGAATTTTATTTTATCTTTGACATTGATGAATTCCGTAATATCACGATCCACATAAGTTGAGATATAATTCTCATAATAATCATTGATTACTTTTTCACTTCGATATAATTCAGGATACATCCCCTTGCATATCAATTGAAAGATTTCTTTTACGTCTAAAGGATTATCATTTTGATATAAACATGCCCTATTTTGTGTTGGAATGTAAATTTCTGTTTTTCTTTGCATTATTTCATCTAGCCCTAATGGCTCCATTTGTATAATACTAGCGCGACCTGCTAAAGATTGTGTTACATTTTTCATAAGGTGGAATGCTTGTGAACCTGTTAGTAAAAACATTCCATTTGCTTCGCCTGTTTCTAATCTTTTCATGTTGACGATTTCTTCAATCACTTCAAATAATATTGGAGCATATTGGACCTCGTCAATGATCAATGGAAAATGGAATTGTTGTAAGAAATATTTAGGATCTTTTATCGCTATTTTTCTTTGATCAATGTTATCTAATGATACATAATCGAAGTTTTTGTCTTTTACAAATTCATATGCAAGAGTTGACTTTCCAACTTGTCTTGCTCCTGTAATAATGACAACAGGATAATTATTTAATGCAATTTCTACCTGTTTTTTTATAGCTCTTTGATACATAAAAAGCGCCTCCTTTTCATACAATTATGAAGTGCAACTTCATTTTAACACTTTATTAGGTCTTTGTATACTAATATTTTCTTCCAAAAAAAGTCACACACTTTTATTTCATGATTCATCGTGATAAGATAAAAATTCAATTTTAATTACCTGCCAAAAAAAGTGCTTTAGTTAAAAAATAAGCACTTTTTGTATATTGAAAATTTTCTATCCCTTATTTCGCCATCATATAAATCTTTTCCATATCTTCAATGGTTAGCACTTTAAACTTTCCAATTGTACGATTTTCTTCAAAACTACATTTATATGAAAGCTCTTTGATTTCCTTATCAGTAATATCTCTATTTAAAAGTTCATGAAGATTAATTGGCATGTCAATTTCTTTAAAGAATTTTTCGGTAGCATCAATTCCAGCCAAAGCAGCCTTTATATCATCAGCTTCACGAATATCCCAAACATTTCTAGCGTATCTAGCAAATCGTTCAGGTTTTTCTTGATATACATATCTTGCCCAACTTGCCCAAATTGCTGCTAATCCTGCTCCATGTGCAACCTGGAACATCCCACCTAATTCATGTTCCAATTGATGACAAGCCCAATCGCCATATGTCCTGCTGCCTGTTATGTCATTATGAGATAAACTTGCAGCCCACATTACCTCAGCTCGTGCATCATAATCATTAGGATGATCTTTCAGTATTTTAGCATTCATAATGACTACTCGCATCAAACTTTCTGCAAATTGATCATTTAATTCTAATGTTTTCACTTTATTAAAATATCTTTCCATTGTATGCATCAGAATATCGGTACAACCACTTTCTGTTTGATAATTAGGTAATGTGTATGTCAATTCTGGATTAAGTATAGCAAACTTGCAAATACCTAATTCATGGTTTAATGCACGTTTATAGCCACCTTCTTCATTTGTGATCACACTAGAATTACTCATTTCACTTCCTGTTGCAGCTATAGTTAATACAACACCAACAGGTAAACATGCTTTTGGCTCTTTCTTGCCTAAATAATAATCCCATACATCCCCTTCATTCATAACGCCATATCCAATTGCTTTAGCGGAATCAAGAACACTTCCTCCACCTACAGCTAGAATAAAATCAATATTTTCTTCCTTACATATTGAAATACCTTCTCTTACTTTAGATAATACTGGATTGGATACAACTCCTCCTAACGTAACATAATCAACGTTGTGTTCTTTTAATGAATTACATACAATGTCTAATAAACCACTTTTTTTAGCACTATTACCTCCATAATGTACTAGTACTTTTTTATAACAACTTTTTTCTAATATTTCTCCTACTTTTGTTTCTTGTTTCTTTCCAAAATACACTTTAGTAGGAGCGTAGAATTCAAATCTATCCATATTTTATCCTCAATTACCAATAAAGTTTTGCCTTATCAATGGAACTGAATAATTCCATTTTTTGTGCTATAACCTTTTTGGCTTCTTGAATGGCTGGATCTAATACTTTTGCAGGCACAAATCCTCCTGTTGTATCCAAAACCTCTTTTACTTTAGCAAAATATGCACTCTTAAAATCGCTTGAAATATTAATTTTAGAAATACCGATTCTACAAGATTCAGCAATTTCATCATCAGGATTATTACTTCCACCATGTAATACCAATGGTACAGGCGCAACTTTCTTAATTTCTTTCAATAATTCTAATTGTAATTTTGGAACATATCCTTTTGGATAAATGCCATGTGCAGTTCCAATGGCAATTGCTAAACAATCAACACCTGTTTTTGTGACAAAATCTACAACTTCATTTGGATCAGTATATGTAATGTTATCCACGCCACCTTCATCTGAATTTCCAATTGCTCCAATTGTTCCGATTTCACCTTCAACAGTAACATTTGCTGCATGAGCTAATTCTGTTACTTTTTTACTTAATGCTACATTTTCTTCATATGTCAACATAGATCCATCAATCATTACAGATGTAAAACCTGCTTTAATAGCTCTCATGATTTCCTCTAATGTTTTTCCATGATCTAAATGTAAGGCAAATGGTACTTTACTGTTCGCTAAACGCATTCTCACATATTCATAAAATTCAGGTGTAGCAAAATTAAATTCACCTGGTGAAACTTGAATAATAGCTGGTGCATTTAAACGTTCTGCTTCCTCTACAACCGCGCGAAACAAACAGCTTTCTGTTGCATTATATGCTCCTACTGCAAAACCATTTTCATGTGCTACATCTAGTAATTCTTTCATTGTTAATAACATATCATCTTCTCCTTCACGATTCTTCCCGTTATCTATCCATTAAATATTTTCAATCTTTATTTCATCATCATTAATATCTGTATTCGCACCAAAATCAATATCGTTTAAATCAGCGATTTCATCTTCTTCAGTTACAGGTTTTTTAATTAATGATAAAATAACACCAGTAATTATAGAACCAATAGCTAATGCCACACAGAACATCATAGGATTCGTAAATAAAGGAACTGTTAACATTCCACCATGTGGAATTGGAGATCCTGTACCCCAAACCATGCATAATCCACCAGCTACAGCTGAACCGCAAACGCATGCAAATACTACGCGGAATAAATCACGAGCTGCAATAGGTATAACACCTTCAGTAATCATACAAATGCCCATTGGAACTGCTGCTTTTAATTGTTCTTTTTCTGCTTTTGTATATTTATTTCTTGTTAATAAGCATGAAATTGCAATACCAAATGGTGGAATCATTGAACCAACGAATTTAACTGATTCAGGGCCAATAACACCATCAATCATCAAACCATTAACGAACGTTGACATTGTTTTGTTCACAGGGCCTCCAAAATCGAAACAAGCCATACCACCTAAAACAGCACCGAATACAAATTTACTTCCTGATTGTAAACCAGTAATCCACTCAGTTAAGACATTCATTAACCAAACAAATGGTTGTCCTAACAATGTATACATTAAGATTGCACTAACTGCAGTTACTAAAACAGGAATAATCATAATTGGCATTAATCCCTGAATAGCTTTTGGTACGCGAATATATTTTTTACATGCTAATACCAAATAACCCACTAAGAAACCGCCAACTAAACCACCAATAAATCCTGCTTTAATTGCTGAACAGATAAAACCAATAATCAAACCTGGAGCAATTCCTGGTCTATCACCAATGGAATAAGCTACACCTGCTGTAATTACTGGAACTACAGCTGACATACCAAAGCTACCAGCTTGATACAAATAATACCCAATACCTGCAGTTGAATTACGAACATCTGAATCGATAACCTGCCCTAATGCCATACAAAGACCGGCTGCTACTACCAATGGAATCATGTAGCTGATTCCTGTTAGAATATGTTTTTTAATCTCAAATTTTTTTCTTGTCTTTTCCATATTTCTTCCTCTCCCGCTTTATTTTTTAGCTAAAGCTTTCTCCACTTTTTCAATTAAACCTACTGGATTTTTCAAAACAGTATTTGTACCTACTCTGATAAGGGGCTTTCCTTTAAACCGTTCCTCACCTGAAATTTTCACATCTACTGCTAAAATCACAACATCTGCATTTCTAATGTCTTCTTCTGTTAACTCGTCTTCTATACCTATTGTTCCCTGAGTTTCAACTTTCACTTCATGCCCACGGGCCTTTGCTCCTTTCATAAGTTTTTCTTTGGCCATGTAAGTATGCGCAATTCCTGCAGTACATGCTGCTACACCAACAATCTTCATCTTGGCACCTCCCTTCCTATTTAAATAAATCTATTACTTCACTAGGACTTTCTGTTACAAATAATTTTTTTGTAACATTTTCATCACATAGTGCAATAGCTATTTGTGAAAGCAGTGATATTAACTCTGATTTATCTGTATCTTTAACTGCCATCATAACGAATACTTCAATTGGTTTATCATCAAGAGACTCCCATTCAATTGGCGTTTGTGATCTTCCAATAGCGATACATGTTTTCTCAACACCTTTAGACTTTCCATGTGGTATAGCTAAGCCATCACCCATTCCAGTTACACCCTCAGATTCTCTAAAGTAAACATCTTTTTTAAATTGTTCTCTATCACACAAAACGCCGCTTCTGTCAAATAAATCAACCATTTCTTCAATGATTTCATCTTTTGTTTTCCCTTTTAGTTTTAAATCAATCCTTGATTCGTCCATTACATCTGAAATTTTCATACTACCCATTCCTCCTATTGAATCAGGCACTTATAAAAGTCCATAGGACTTTGTAGTGCTACAAGATTTTCAACACGTTCTCTTGTATCTACCAGCTCTAAAAATGACTTATAAAACGAACGCATTTTTCTGATTTCTATATCACAATCAGCTTTTAAGACTAAGACTGCAATAAAATCTACTTTTTCTTTAACATCCCATTGGATGGGAGTCTCTAATGTCACAAAACATACTTTTGAAATATAAATTTCAGTTTGTGAACCATGTGGTATAGCGACTCCATTCCCTATAGAAGTTGGAGTTTTTTCTTCTCTGTCTAATAAAGTCATTAAGAAGTTCTCTTTCGCATATCCTTTTTTCACTAATTGCTTATGTACTTGTCGTAATACTTCTTTTTTACTTTTTCCTTTGACGCGAGTAAATATTAAATCTGGATCAAATAATTGATGACAAATTTTATCAAAATGAACTTGTTCTTCTTTTTTTCTATTAATTTCTAATAACTTTGTATTAATAGCTTTCATACTACTTTCTGATAATAATCCATCAATTTCTACAGCTCTGCTTTCGTTTTCAAGATTTGAAAGAGTCAAGATCATCTCAACATTTTTATATTTTTTAAATCGAAACTCATGAACAGTAATAATATCTATGATGTTAATTTTAGGAAATGTTCGCATAATTTTTTCTTTTAACATCATATTGATTCCAAAACCACTAGAAGAAACCAAAACTGTATTGATATTTTCAGCATTTCTATCTATCGCCGCCTGAATATAAATTACAATGTAACTCAATTCATCTTCAGTAATTTTCAAATCGAAATATTCCTCTATCAACATACTTACAATCCATACCACACGGAATGTATCAGGAAATTCTTTTTTCAGATATGCTGTCATCCGGGATCCAGATTCACGTTTATATTTCAATCGAAATAAACATGGTTTTAAATGTAATTTTAATGCTGTAAATAATGTTTCATCTTTCATTAAATCCATATCCAAAACATCGCTTAAGACTTCCATAATCTTATGTACAAAATCTTCAACTTTTGTATTAAACTCAAAGAAGAACTTTTGTGTGTCTGTAATATCTCCAATATCTGTTAATCTAGAACATAATAATTGTATAGTAAGAAAAGCAATATCCTCCTCTATAGCAACTTGATGAAAATGTGTAAATACACTATCCAATACATATTTTGCGAATTCATATTCTGTATGTTCTTGCAATTGTTCTATGTCGTGTTGCTTGAATACTGGCATAGATTGAAATGCATTTCGATGAAGGGCTAAGGAAATATATATTGCTACATCTTGGAATGAGTCTTCAGCAAATTCAAAATTCCATTTACGTTCACTTTGCAAAATAATCTCTGTTATCACAGTTACATCAATTCCAGGGCAAATAAATGTTAGTTCTTCTTGATAATTTGCTGCAGCATATTTTGAAATAAAGTTTCTAACTGCCAATCGATAATCAACCTCTTCAAAAGCTAAGGTTAATCCTAAATTGCGATTACTAATCATACGAACATGGTATTTAGATAGCCATTCTTTAACTTCTTGAACAACTTTTAGAGTAGTTGGTAAACTCAAATATAATCGATCAGATAAAGCCTTTGTACTAATATAAGCTTTATCCGCATTTTTCAAAAGAACTCTTAATACATTGTATACACGTTGATCTTTACCTACTTTCGTCTCTACATCTTGATCTTTTTGTATAATTTGATGTATTTGAAACCTTTGTTCTTCATTTGCTTCTAACCAAATACCGAAATGTCTTTTTTTCTGAATCGTGCCTAAACCATTTTCTTGTAAGAATACATCTACAATATCGATTTTCGTTCTAACGCTTTTTTCGGAGATCCCTATTTCCTGAGATAACCATGCCACTGTTACCGTTTCAGTATTAAGAAGTAACTCCAAAATTTTTCTGTTATTACTATCAACTTTCTGTGTCATGTTTTACCTCCTGACTATATTTTATAGTAATTGTAAGTTTTACAAATAAAAACATGTGGTATTTAATAACGGTACTTTTTTATTCCATATATCCACCTTTCATAGGCGAAACTGCATGTTTAGAATACAATGATATAACACCTGTTGTATATTTTGGTTTTTTAGGTATCCAAAGTTCTTTCCTTCTTTTAAGTTCTTTTTTAACTTCTTCATCGCTTTTTTCTTCACCTTTAAAGCCAATGATATTAATTTCTCTTTTTTCTATATCAAACCGTATTAAATCGCCTTCTTCAATTAATGCGATTGGTCCACCCTCAGCTGCTTCTGGTGAAACATGTCCAATCGCTGGTCCTTTACTAGCTCCTGAGAAACGCCCATCTGTAATTAGAGCAATTGATTTATTTAATTCTTCATCAGAAGAAATTGCTTCCGTTGTGTAAAACATTTCAGGCATTCCACTTCCTTTTGGTCCTTCATAACGAATGATTACTGCATCATTGGGATGTATTTCATGATGTAAAATAGCATATATTGCATCTTCTTCACAATCAAACGGTTTTGCATATAGTGTCGCATGAAACATCTCTTTTGCCACAGCTGAATGTTTTACCACTGCCCCTTCAGGTGCTAAATTTCCCTTTAATATTGCAATAGTTCCATTTTTACCAATTGGATTATCAAATGGACGAATCACATCAATCGCTTTTATTCCCCATTTATCTAAATAAGACTCAGATTTTTCATAAAATCCTGAAGCTTTTAAGTCATCTAAATTTTCTCCAATTGTTTTACCAGTAACTGTTTTTTCGTCTAAATAAAGCATAGATCTAATTTCTTCCATTACCCTAGGTACACCACCTGCATAATAGAAAAATTGTGCTGGCCATTTCCCTGCTGGACGAATATCCAATAAATAATGAGCATTTCGATGAATTCGATCAAAATCATCTGCTTCTAACTGAATCCCAAATTCCTTTGCTATTGAAGGTAAATGCAGTAATGAATTAGTTGATCCTGAGATTGCTGCATGCACCATTATCGCATTTTCAAAACTTCTTTTTGTTACAATATCGCTTGCTTTCATGCCTTTTTTCGCTAATTCTACTGCAAGCATACCTGCTTTATGAGCCATATCTTTTAATTCATGACTTGTTGCAGGCATTAATGCACTACCCGGTATCATAAGTCCTAATGCTTCAGCCATGATTTGCATAGTACTTGCTGTTCCCATAAATGAGCATGCACCACATGTAGGACAAGCATGGTGTTTATAATAATCTAATTGTTCTTTCGTTATCTCATTTCTTTCATATTGAGCGCTATACATGCCTATTTGTTCTAACGTTAATAAATTAGGCCCAGCTTCCATAACGCCCCCTGTTATCACGATACTTGGAATATTTAGCCTTCCAATTCCCATCAAAATTGCTGGCATACTTTTATCACAACTTGCAATAAAAACCCCTGCATCAAAAGTTGTCGCATTTCCATGTATTTCTATCATATTCGCTATCATGTCACGACTTGGTAAAGAATAATTGATGCCATCATGTCCTTGTGCCATTCCATCGCAAATATCTGTTACATAATATCGTGCTTCTTTTCCGCCATTTTCTTTGATTCCTGATGCCGCTTCTTCTACGAACCAATTTAGATGTGCACTTCCGGGATGACTTTGTCCATATGTGCTTTCTATCATAATCTGTGGTTTATCTAAATCTTCCAGTGTCCACCCCATTCCAATTCTCAATGGATCCATTTCAGGGGCAATTGCCCTTATTGTTTGACTTTTAAATTGCATATTACTTTTTTCTCCTTTCGCTTTACGCTTCTTTATTTCAAACATATCATTAAGGAAACCAGTTGTCAACATTTAAAATACAATATGTTTTATTTTAAATTCACTATTGACATTTAAACGTGTATGCATTATCCTTGTTTTTGAAAACAACATGTTGGTTTTTAAAGTGGATATCAAAACAGGAGGATATATTATGTTTGAATTAGTTAACAACCGTCAACTTATTTTTGGAGAAAATAAGATCAATGAAGTAGGAAAACTTATAAAATGGTATGGGTGTAAAAAAGCGTTTTGTGCTGTTTATCCAGAAGGTGAGCATGTATATAACAAAGTCAAATCATTGCTTGAAGAAGAAGGTATTGCATCAATTAGTTTTTATAAAGTAGGTAAAGAACCTGATATGCATATCATTCATGAAGGTCGTGATCTTTTTAAACTTGAAAATTGTGATTGTACCATTGCTATCGGTGGAGGTAGCGTAATTGACACTGCTAAAACTGTTGGTATGCTGGCAGTAAATGAAGGTAATGTTGATGATTATCAGATGCATGGTAAAGAAGTAAAAAAAGAACCACCTTTATTTATTGCCATTCCTACAACTTCTGGAACAGGTGCAGAAGCAACAAAAACAAGTGTTGTTACAAATAATGATAATGGTTTGAAAAAAAGTTTATATCACACATCAATGATTGCCGATATCGTCATATTAGATCCAAATTTAACTTTAGGTCTACCAAAAAGACTAACAGCAGCAACAGGTATGGATGCCTTAAGCCACGCTATTGAATCCTATGTATCATTGAATGCATCTCCAATGACTGAAATGTTTGGTTTAAAATCAATTGAACTGATTAATCAGTATTTGGAAAAAGCATATCACAAACCAGATAATTTAGAAGCACGCGGTGGAATGATGCTTGCCAGCTATTTAGGGGGATGTGCTATAACAGCTGGTATAGGCATCGCTCATATTATGGCTCAGCCACTTGGCGCTATTTATCATATTCCTCATGGGGATGCTTGTTCTATTTTCTTGCCTATTGCAATGGAACTTAATTTACCTTATGCAACAAAGAAATATGCCAAAATAGCAGAGGCCCTTCATGTTTATGATTCTACTGCATCTAATCAAAAAAATGCAATGAACGCTATTCAACGCGTAAAAGAGATTCGTGCCGCCATTGATGCACCTAATTGTTTAACACCTTATATAAAGAACAGTCCTACAATAGATGAAATCATTGACATAGTGAAACGTACAACTGGTCATATTACATGTAATCCTAAACCTTTGAACGAACAATTAATCTTTGATGCCTTCCGTATGGCTTGTGATAAAAGCAAGTAATTGTTTAGGACAAAAAAGCGTGATATAATGTAAAAGCAAAAAGCAAGGGGGGATTTTATGCCTAAAAAGGTATTTCTTTACGATATGACGGCAAAAAAACTCAAAGAAAAAATTTTTGATGGCACCTATCCACCAGGAAGTCTACTTCCTTCAGAGCGAGAAATAGGTGAAACTTACAATGTTGATAGAACAACTGTAAGAAAAGCGCTACAGGTTCTGGTAAATGAAAGCTTAGTTGAAAAAAAAGCTGGAAAGGGAACTGTTGTAAAAGACTTAAATGATACAACCATATTTCCTACAAAAGAATCAGAAAATATACCAGATCCTTTACCAAAAACAAGCATATATGATAAAGAAATTGCATTTTTTCTTCCCCGTAATGCTCAAAACAGTGATCGAATACGGCAGCCTTTTTATTCTCAATTATTCTATGTTATTCAAGAAGAATGTCAAAAGTTGGGTTTTTCACTCATCTATTTAACTTTAGATGAAGATGACGATTTAGAGAAAATACTAAGTAGCAGAAGGTTTTCTGGTGTTTTCTTTGTAAGTAATGTAAGCAAACAGCATCTTTCCTATGCAATAGAGAAGAAAATACCTGCTGTTTTAATTAACTCTTTTCATCCTGAAATGCCTTCTGTATTATCAGATAATTTTCAAGGAGCATATCAAGCATGTAAAGAATTGATAAAAAAAGGACATAAAAAAATCGCAATTATTAAAGGTGAAGAAAATTACACAACAAATAAAGAACGACTAAGAGGAAGTCTTTCTGCATTAAGAGAATTTAATATTCCAATTCAATCATCCTATATTCTAGGTGAAAACTCATGGGAATTTGACGATGGTTTTAAAGTTATGAAAAACTTTTTACAAACAGCAAATCAACTTCCTACTGCTGTCTTTGCATTTAATGATCGATTAGCTTTAGGGGCTATGCAAGCTATTCAGCAAGCTGGCTTAAATGTTCCTAAAGATATAAGTATCATAGGTTATGATAATTCAGAGCAATCTAAATTAATTTATCCTAGATTATCTTCAATAGAAATTAATGTATCAATTATGGGATCCGCTTCCGTCTTTACATTACTTCAACAAATGAATTATTATCAATCTTTACCAATTAAAATATTAATTCCTATTCAATTAATTGAAAGAGAGTCTATTATAGAAATAAATTAACTAAAAAGCCACATTAACTAATATGTTACTGTGGCTTTTTATCAAACTTTCTTAGTTTTTAGAATTTGTTTCTCCTATTATTATCGTTGCACTCTACCTGAACCATCTCCACTTGTAAGTGTTTCTACTTCTTTTACACTGACACGATTATAATCACCTTCAATACTGTGTTTTAAACAGCTAGCCGCGACCGCAAATTCAATTGTATCCTGTGGCTGTTTCTTCATTAACATGCTATAGATTAAGCCTGCGCCAAAGGAATCTCCACCACCAACACGATCAACAATATGTACAGGATATTTCTTTGAGAAGCAAGCTTGATCATTTGTATACAACATCGCTGCCCAATTGTTATCGGATGCGGAAATGCTTTCACGTAAGGTGATGGCTACTGCTTTACATCCAAAACGTGTCGTTAATTGTTTTGCGACATCGATATATCCTTCATGATTTAACTGACCACTTGTGATATCTGTATTGTTTGCCTTGATACCAAATACTTTTTCAGCATCTTCTTCATTCGCGATACATACATCGACATACTGCATTAGTTCTCCCATGATTTCTCCAGCTTTTTCACTTGTCCACAATTTTTTACGGAAGTTTAGATCACAAGAAATCATAACGCCTTCTTCTTTGGCGGCTTTACATGCTTCTAATGTGATTTTAGCAACAGTATCACTTAATGCTGGTGTGATCCCTGTAAAGTGAAACCAATCCACACCTTCAAAAATCTTTGACCAGTTAAAATCTTCTGGTATTGCTTCTGCGATGGCAGAATGTGCACGATCATAAATGACTTGTGATGCACGTTGGCTGGCACCTTTCTCTAAATAATAGATACCAACACGATCCCCACCACGGGTAATCATAGAAGTATCAACACCATATTTTCTTAGATCATTAATAGCACACTGCCCGACATCATGCGCAGGCAGTTTTGTGACAAAAGCCACATCCAGTCCAAAATTGGCAAGTGATACTGCGACATTGGCTTCTCCACCACCAAAGCTTGCCTCAAAGTCGTTTGCCTGGGTAAAACGATAATAGCCATGCGGTGCTAATCGCAACATGATTTCTCCAAATGTGATAACTTTCATAGTACTACTCCTCCTTTAAAACAATATGATATTTATCATTTACATAATCTTTGAATGCTATTCCCATATTTGCTAAGTGATATAACGCTCTATCGATGGATGGTGTTGTAATCTTTAAATATTTTTTATCATTTGATAAACCTTTTATTTGAAGATTTAACATCGTAAAAACTGCTTTTTTTGTACAATCTTCTATTGCTTTAAAATCACCATTTTTTATCCATTCTTTCTTCACCATCCATGTTCCACCACACGCCAATACCCGCTTACATTTCATATAATCTAGTAAGCTTTTTTCTGATACTCCCCCTGTAGGTAAAAATTTCACATCAACATAGGGCGCTCCTAATGCTTGAATTGCTTTTACCCCGCCATTTATTTCAGAAGGAAAAAATTTCACATTTGATAGTCCCATGGACAACGCTTTTTCGATATCACTTGGTGTTGCTGTTCCTGGAATCACTGGCACTCCTTTTTTTATACAATAAGCTACAACTGAGGGGTTAAAGCCAGGTGAAACTATAAACTCTGCACCAGCATCAATCGCAGAATCAACTTGCTCAATACTTAAAACAGTTCCTGCTCCTACCAACATATCTGGTTTTACTTTTTTCATTTCTTGGATGACATCATGAGCATAAGCTGTACGATAAGTTACTTCAGCCGCTGGAAGTCCTCCTTCACATAAAGCAATCGCCAAAGGTGCTGCATCTTTTACATCATCTAAAACGACAACCGGCAGTATACCTAATCGATGTATTTTTTCAAAAATATCCATAATCAATCCCTTTCATAACGTTATTTTAATAACATTATTTATTCCTTTCCATCTTTAACTTATCATTTTAATAGTGCTTGTAGCTAAAAGAAACTGGTTCTTTTTATTGGTAAATTTTTAATTTATTATTGTTTTAAAAATTTACCAGATTTTAATGCCATAGTTAATATATTCTACTTCAAATATAAATGATAAACTTTAGGTATAAAAGGAGCTGATTTTATGAAAATGACTTTTCGCTGGTATGGTTTTAATGATCCTATCAAATTATCACAAATAAGACAAATACCTAATATGACAGGTGTTGTAACTGCAATTTATGATGTTCCAGTTGGTGAACTATGGCCTGTGGATAAAGTAGAATCTATACAAAAAGAATTGAAAAAATACAATTTAGCATTGGAAGTTATAGAATCCTTACCCGTTCATGAAAATATAAAATTAGGAGCATCTGACCGTGATCATTATATTGATATCTATTGCAAGAATATACGCACACTCTCTAAATATGGTATCAAATGTATTTGCTATAATTTCATGCCTGTATTCGACTGGCTTCGAACAACGCTAAATTATAAAAATAAGGATGGAAGTACATCATTAGCATTTTTGTATTCTGATTATATAGAACTTGATAAAAATAATCTTCATCTACCTGGATGGGATGAAAGTTATACACAAGAACAACTACATGATCTACTAGAATCATATAGTAACATTACACATGATACATTATTCAATAATTTAATTTACTTTTTAGATAGAGTTATTCCTGTATGTAAGGAATGTGATATAAATATGGCAATTCATCCAGACGATCCTCCCCTTGACATTTTTCAATTACCTCGCATTATGTCTACTATGGATGATTTTAAGCGTTTATTTAAGGCAATACCTGACTTACATAACGGTATGACTCTTTGTACTGGTTCTCTCACTGCAGGTAGACATAATGATATTTATAAAATTACTGAAACTTTTTCACACGAAGGCAGGATTCATTTTGCCCATTTAAGGAACATTAAACTTTTAGGAAATGATGGCAGTTTTACTGAATGTGCGCATCTTAGTTCTTCTGGGGATATTGATATGTATATGCTTATTAAAATATTAGTGAAAAATAAATTTAAAGGATATGTTCGACCAGATCATGGCAGAATGATTTGGAACGAATCTGGTAATCCTGGTTATGGTCTATACGACCGTGCCTTAGGTGCTGCTTATCTAAATGGTTTATTTGAAGCAGCAAAAAAAGAATTATATTAAGAAAATGAAGACTACCTTAAAATAGTCTTCATTTTACATATAATCAACATAAACCATTGAGATTACATCTTATAATTTAAGCTTTAACATACCGCTGTTTTGAGCTTTTAGGTTTTTCTGGAAGGGTTTGCTTTAATTTACCACTCTCTAAAAGTGGCTGTATAATAAAAGTCATTGTATAATATCTACTCATTCCTGTAAACTCAATTAATTCTTTTCGTGATCGAGGAATCATGCAAAAGCTAATGATATCCTCTTGCATATTCCCCGTTTTATGAAACATCTCATTTTTATATATATTATTCT
The DNA here is from genome assembly GCA_014337235.1 of [Eubacterium] hominis. Taxonomy (GTDB): domain Bacteria; phylum Bacillota_I; class Bacilli_A; order Erysipelotrichales; family Erysipelotrichaceae; genus Hoskinsella; species Hoskinsella hominis. The sequence continues at coordinate 967,911 of CP060636.1, forward strand.
TAAACACCACTTTAAATTCGCCGTGTTTTACAGAAAAAATAGGCGCTGGTAATCCAGCTTTTTCAAACTCTTTACGTATTGTTGGAATACCAGAATACCTATTTTCTGTTATATTTAGTAATTCAAGAATATTTGCTAATACTGGGTTTCTTGTTTCAGGCCGTACCTTACCTAGAGAATCAATTGATATCTTACCATACAATCCTCCACTATTTACAATTTCCATGCGGTCCCGATACATTTCCAAACGGATAGGCACATTTTCAGTGTGTATACTATAATCTCGATGTATTAATGCATTCAATATAGCTTCACGAACAGCAATAATAGGATACTCTTTTTTATCTTTTCTTACCCCATTTTCATCAACAACAGTTTTAGTACGACTATTTCTACGAACAAAATCGACAGCCAAATCTAACATTTCAGGAATTGACCCTGTGATTCTTTCATTATCAATAAAACGTTCACCGTCTTCACCTATTTCTCCTATTTCAGTCCCTGGTACAACAACCGCAGTAATACATAATTGTGGAAAATAGGCTTGTGGATATTTAGAAAAAACCATTGTTCCAGCTAAAGTAGGAACGCCATCATTAAACACTCCCATTAATTCTAAAATTTCTTCATCAGAAACATTATTTGAGAAATTCTTTCGCTCTTTTTTTACTGAATAAAGATACTTATCCAATTGTTCTTGATCAAAGTACTTAATTTTAGCATCTTCTACAAGTCGTATATCATCTTTAATTCTTTTTCTAAAAGCCTCATAACTATATATCTCGTATTCATTCATCAATTCATCTGAATCGCCAATACGGACATAAGATCCCTTAATTCTCCCAACACCTTTATAAAATACAGGTCTTTCTGATATATCTACCCCTGGAATTTCTGCAGATACAACAAGCTTATCGTTAATTTCACACACTGTGAATAAAGCAAGAACTCTAGGTTCCATTTGTTTACATTGTTCTGTTACTTTTTTTTGTAAGTCTTGTACATCATATACTCCCACTATATCATATCCTTTGCTTTCATCAATTCCAAAAATAATGATTCCTCCGTCATCCTGATTGGAAAAAGATGATAACGTATCAAATAATCTTGTAGGACAACCCTGATGCGCTGCTTTTAATTCTACACATTGCTTTTCTGTTTTTTGTCGCTTAATTTCTTCAACCATTATTTTCAATTCTTCTGCTTGCATACATATCACCACTTTCATATTTTTATAAAATTTTAACAATATAGCAACACTTTGTCAACACTTTCCCATATTTTTGACAACTTATATTTTAAAAAAGCAATAAAATTCATTTATTTTGGCAACAAATTTAATTTTTAAACAAAGTTTGAATATTCTACTAAAAATCAAATTTATATAATAATAAACAAGTGCCTGGAATGCTATCTTCCTCTATTTCACTTTTTTATGCTATAATGAAAACTATAATAATATGGAGGTAAGTGCTATGTTAAAAAGTGATGGATTTAATCTATGGGCAAACGCTTACGATAAAAGTGTGAATCTTAGTGAAGAAGCAAACGAATATCCCTTCGCTGGCTATAAAGATGTATTAGGTACCATCTATCAAATCATCAAAAAAGGTAATGGGAATAAAATATTAGATATAGGCTTTGGCACAGGGATATTATCTAAAAAATTATATGATGATGGCTGTGATATTTATGGCATTGATTTCTCTGAAAAAATGATTGAAATAGCGAAATCAAAAATGCCAAATGCTGCATTGATACAATATGATTTTACAAAAGGGCTTCCTGATAGTATCATAAATGAAACATTCGATTTTATAATTTGCACATATGCAATCCATCATTTAGATCATCCACAACAAGTCGCTTTTATTCAAAAGTTATTACAACTTCTCACAAAAAATGGAGCCGTATTGATTGGTGATGTTGCTTTTCAAACACAAAATGAATTGGAAAAATGTAAAAAGGAAAGTGGCAATCTATGGGATCAAGATGAAGTATATCCGATTATTGATCAATTCAAAGCTGATTTTCCTAATATGGAGTATCAACAAATCAGTTTCTGTTCAGGTGTACTAATATTCAAACAATAATCGCTTCAATGATATGCAAAAAAATCCCGATTTGGGATTTTTTCTTATAAATATGCGAAGCAATAGTTCAATACAAACAAGAATAACGCAAGAACACCACCAAGCAGAAGGAAACAAGTATAACGTTTATCCGCTTTTCTCATCGTTAGAATACCTGCGATTATAATTCCTGCTAATGGTGAAAAATAGCCAATCAACAGACACAATGCCAGTAACGCCTGTGTTTTAAGTGATGCTGAAGATATATTCAGCATCCCCTGTTTCAATTGCTGAAACAACATTCCTATACTCTTTTCCATACTACTTCAATTCAGGCCAATATTCTTTATTTACTTCAATATAATCGTCAAGGATTGCTTTCGCAACATCGGTATCATTGACACAACGATTCAACGTTAATGCATTCCATGCTTTCTTATAACTTCCTTCAAGGCATGCATCAACCGTTAATTTTTCATATGCGAATTGATTTTCTAACAGCCCTTTCTGGAATGTTGGGATTTCACCGATATTTAAAGGTTCTACACCATTAATACCTACATGGCATGGAACTTCTACCATCATACCTTCTGTTAAGTTTGAAATAATACCAGTATTTTCTGTCATACATAAGAATACATCTCCAGTATTATTTGCGATAGCTGTCGCCAAATCTACAATATAACCGGCATGTCCATCAGCCAATTCATCTGGTTTTGGCTCATATTTGGTGCCTTTTAATTTACCTTCTGCGATTACTTCATCCAACATTGCGAATGTTTTCTTTTCTGGTCCATCCATAACTTCATTTGCACGTGTATAATTAGAATCTTCATGTTCTACAATGTGCTTTGGATACAGGTAATATTGTAAATAGGTATTTGGTAAGTAATCCTCATAATCCTGAATCATTTTACTCATAAATTTGAATGTATCCATCCAGCTTTTATCTGTAGGATGTAAATCACCTACAGCTGCCATTGGTGTCTTAAAGAATTCATGTAATCTTGGCAAATAATCTTCGCCTGTTTTTTTATCTAAAATCTGAGTAAACCAGCCAAAATGATTTAAACCAAAATAACGTGGTTCAATTTCATCTGGACGTTTTCCTAAAGCTTTTGCATAGAATCCCATGATACCAATTGGCATATCACAAATATTAATGATACGGAAATCATCTTTGAAGATTCGTTTTGTTGCTTCTGCGACAATCGCTGCTGGATTAGAATAATTTAATACCCATGCTTCTGGTGAATATTTACGAATATCTTTAATGATATCACATACTGCAGGAATACTTCTCATACCATAAGCAAAGCCTCCGGCTCCACATGTTTCTTGTCCTAAACAGCCATGACGTAATGCGATTTTTTCATCCATTTCTCTCATTTTCATTCGTCCTGCACGTATCTGCATGAACGCAAAATCGATATCTTCAAATGCCGTTTTGGCATCATTTGTCACAATAATTTCACATTCTGGATAGTATTCTTGAAATAGAATTTTTCCATAAGCGCCTACCTTATCCTGGCGTTCTGCCTCATTATCATATAATGTGATTTTTCTTAATGGGAAGCGGCCTTTTTCCGCAACCAGCATTCTTAGGATTCCCGGTGTATAACGAGAACCTCCTCCTACAATGGATATTGCATATGGTGCTTTCATTTTTATTCCTCCTTATTCTACAATCTGTAATACTTGTTTCACATGCTCACAGACTTTTTGTACTTTCATGCCAATGATAATCTGAACATTATTACCTTTGATCACAATGCCCTGATTTTTATACTCATTAATTTTTGTTTCGTTTACTTTTTCAATATCTTTTACTTCTACACGTAATCTTGTATAACAATTAGAGATAGATTTTATGTTATCTTCTCCACCTAATCCTTCAATAATACAACTGATATTTTCTACTTGTTCAACTGCTGTTTGTTCATTTATTTCTTCTACATCATCTTCACGTCCTGGAGTTTTCAAATTTAATTTTTTAATCAGGAATACAAAGATGAAGTACCATACAAAGATAGAAACAATACCTACGCCAAAGGTGATATACCATTTTGACAGATTTGCTGGTATGGCAATAATCATAGGGATTGCATTCAAGATACCACTCATCAACTGTAAACGTGCCCCTAGTAAGAAGATAATTACCTGGAACAAACCATCTAATATAGAATGTACCAGCCACAATAATGGAGACGCAAATAGGAACATGAAATCAAGTGGTTCTGTTACCCCAGCAACAACTGCGACAAATAGTAATGGTAACAACAAACTTCTTGTGGCAACTTTTTTCTCAGGTTTTGCAGTTTTGATAAATGCCATTGTAATACCAATGCATCCAAAGATTTTGGAGAATCCATACATCATATATTTTACTGAAGGATCGAGTGCTGTTAAACTTCCCAGATTTCCCATTTCTGCCATCAGAATAGGATAACATCCACTGACTGCCTGACCAGTAATTTCAGCAGTACCACCAACTGGTGTAAGTAGGAATGGCATATAAATCAAGTGATGTAATCCTGTAGGAATTAAGAAACGATTTAAGAATCCATAAGTGAATAATCCAGCTGGACCTGCTTTATTGATGAATACCAGACAAGAGGAAATCGCATCATTTACAAGTGGCCATACATAACACATGATAATTGCTAAAATAGCTGTAGCAAAGATAGAAATAATATAAGCAAGTCTTGAACCGCCATAAATTCTTACAACATCAGGAAATTCTTTATCTCCAAATTTATTAAAGATATATCCTGTTAAACATCCAAGAATGATACCCAGAAAAACTCCCATATCAATACACTGAACACCCAATACCATTGCCTGACCGGTTCCAGTCAATGATTCTGATTCAACCAGCAAGCCATTAGATGACAGCCATGCATTATTTGCATAAATGAAGATCATGAAGGCAGAAACTGCAACGATTGCAGCGTCTGTTTTCTTATGTTTTGCAAGAGCTGTTGCAATTCCTACACAGAAGATAATAGATAACTGATTGATGCCCCCATTCATCATCAGGTTATAGACAAAGTTACCAATATTTGCGATAAAAGCTGGCATTACATCCATTTTCAGGATAACACCGATGGTTAATAATAGTCCTGTAACTGACAGGAACATAACAGGCTGAATGATCGCTTTTGAGAATACAGACGACAATTCAGAAATTTTCGTTTTCATGTAATACGTTCTCCTTTCAAATACTTCTTTAAGACGCATGCTTTCTTAAGACATCTTCATTATAAGGTTTAGAAATTTGTTTACAATACTTTCTCACAAAGCGTGAACTTATTCACTGATTGATAAATGCATTCAATTTATATGTGCATAATAATTACCAATTATTGGCATTCATACATAAAAAAATGATGTGAAACAAACATCTGTCCACATCATATTTCCTCATTTTCTTTATAATATTTTTCTATTTCTTCATCATAACGTGCAAACAATATTTCTATAAAAATTAATACATAGGCGGTAAAAAAATTAGGATTATAATTATAAAAATTAGATTTTTTATTTCTTAATTCTATCGTTAAATGGGAGTTACAGGCAAGTGGTGAATTACGATTCGATGTAATGGATACGATATTGTAATTATGTTTTCGTGCTTTTAAACATTGTTCCAGCAATACCACACCACTTTCGTTAATAGCAATCAACATTCCAGGTTTTAAGCACCTTGCCTGGTCCAATAACTGGCTTTTATATGGCATAGCATTAAATCCACGATGCCATAATTTATCTAAAAGGTATGTTCCTACATAATCACTATCTCCAATGGAGTTGACAATAATGCGTTCGTTACGATAATTAATAAGCATATCGCATAATATCTGTACATGCACATCCAACAAATTCTTTTCCATTAAATCGAAATCATCTAATGAAACAGATACTGAGTCGGTGTATATTCCTGATAAACTGTACCACATTTCATTCAGACCAGAATATCCCAGCTTTTTGGCGACCTTAATGACATAGGAGGGTGCCACATCCACCTTTTCCGCAATCTGTACAACTGTTTTTTTCTTATGTTGTTTCACATTCTTTAAAATTTCTTCATAGATTCTATTCTCTGTTTCTGTAAAATTCATTTCATCCATGATGCTGTCCCTCATCCTTTGCTTTATCAAAATAATATGTACGGGAATATTCACTCAAAACCATTTCCATCAACATAATAATTTTTGCTTCAAAGAAATCTGCACTTTTGTATTCTGTGACTTTGATTTTCACAAAATAATCTACATATTTTTTTGCCCAAGTTAGTTCAGTATCTGAAAACGCTACAATATAATAACCTTCTTGTTTTGCCAGTTTCATAATATCTTTTCCTTCAAAAGGATGTGTCTTCCTTAAATCAGGAAATAAAGCAACGCCTTTGGAAAGATATAAATTTTTTACCATTGCGAAATCATAAGTTGATGGCGCAAATAAATCAAACATCATTAGTTTTCTGGCTATATATGCACTCAGCATATCATCTCGTCCATAAGAATTCACAAAGTTTTTACAGTTTTTAAACTTATATAGAATATTCACTAATTCATCAATGCATTGATTTAAATCATGTTCCACCAATGTATCAGCTAATGTAATTTCCGAGAATGCCTTTTTCTTTTGACGATCACTCAATTGATAATACATTTCCACAAAGCCACTATATCCAAGCTTCTTAGAAAATTTTACTACTGTACTCTTTGCGACATGACATTCGTCCGCAATCTGTGCCAGCGTAACTTTTTGATGATCTGCGATTTTCATGTTTAAACAATGCATAATATCTTTTTCAATATCTGTAAGCTTCATCGTATAAACCTCCCAGGTATATTTCTACAACAAAAACATTCATATTATATCATATTTGATATTATTCAACTTCCTTAGTTTCAAGCTTTTATATCTTAAATCAATTATCAAACCATTATATATAAATACATGTTATCCCAAAACAGTCATTCGCGACCATGAATCTGTGAACCTGATTACTTAATTCCTTTTCCATTATATAATTTTATTAGAAGGATTTTAAAATCATTATCAACAAAGATTTACACCGTAATATAATCAAATGCGTTATATTTTCCTTATAGAAAAGGCTGGTAAAACAAAATGAAAAAGAACAAGAAAAAAGTATTTCTAACCATTATCATCATCACTATTTTCATTGGAACTTTTTTACTATATGCTTTTAATGGAGGCCATTTTTATGGAAAAGATACAATGGTCAATCTTTACTATTCACTAGATGAATACAAATCAGTTGAACATATCGACTTCTATGATTTTTACGATCCATTAGAATACATTGTAAATGACAAAAAAATTCATATATCTGAATATCAAGATTTAGTGATTATCGTACCAATTAGTTCAAGGGATCAGTCCTGTACTTTCCATATTGTTCATGAAGAAAATGCGAATGATCCTACTGTGCAGTTTTCAAGAGAAGCCGCATCACTAAAAGATCTAGGATATAACAACAAAAAAACTATAGAAAATATTGATATATACTATGACATTGATTATTCTGAAGACCAACTTCCTCAGTATTTCTTTGATTTTCGATTAGATGGTATATTATATATGATCATTGTCGAAGATGAACATCATATGTTTACTAGTGAGGAGATGTTTGACAAAATGCTTGATTATTTTGAAATGCAGTTCAAAGAAATACAATAAGATATTTAGTATAGGTATAACTTTTCCTTCGTTCAATAAAAAGCTTAAAACAATAGTCTAGTCCATTGCTTTAAGCTTTTTTATATCTATTAATGCTTCAATATATACTTTACATCTTTTCCTTTTCCTAGTTTTATAAGTATTCCTCTTTCAACCATATTCTTTATAAAACGAAGTGCACTAGAAGGGCTTATTCCTAATAATTCTTCTACATCACATCTTGTTATCCAGCCTTTTTGTTTTATAAATACTAGTACTTTTTTTTCATTTTGTGATTCATCTTTTTTATTATTATTTTGCTCCATTGTATTAAATTCTGCATTTATATTAGGCAGCACAATTTTAAACGCATTATTTGTACATTTGAAAATAGGCTTGTTTTCGTTCATCTTATAAGCATTCATGATTTTTTGTAAACCTGTTCCATACGCTTCAATTAAACGTAATCGATAGAAAACATTTGCTAAATTCTGATTCCTACATACAGACTATCCCATAGTGACATCTTCTAAATCAACCCCCGGTAATAATCCCCCTATGGAGACAAATTCCATGCGATCATCATAAATACTTATCAATGAGCTTGCACTAAATCCATAGTCACGGTGAATTAAAATATTTAAAAGTGCTTCACGAATCGCTACCTTTGGATAATCTTGCGTATCAATCCTTAAAAGTTCTTGAAACGTTGCACGTGTTTGATTATAACGATCCATATAATCATAAACTTCGTGTAATTGCTGAATCAAAGAGCCACTAAATTCACGTCTATCCTTAAAAATACTTTGATCTGTCCCCTGAAATACTGCTACTTTTATCGTATGGATACATTGTTCAGATAACAATAATCCAAGATTTGTATAAAGATTGTCTTGATTTATTATTTTTAAAGTTTGCATTTGCTTCATACCAAAATCAATATCACGAAGTTTAAATTCCTTTTCTGTTTCTATAAATGTTAAGTCTTGTTCCAATGAACGCATATCCTCAAAATGATCTCCGTCTGTTTCTTTAATCATTTTTCTAATTGCTGTATCAGAAGCTGGTACACTAGAATACCCTTGACGCACATAAACACCTTCAGGTCGAAGGCCCTTTTTTGCAACGTAATATGGGCGTTCACTGCCTTGTTCAATATCAACGCAAAGCACAAATTTTCCTTCATATTCTAATGTTTCATAATGTATAAACATTGTTAAATCTGGTTTTATAGTATCACGAATCATATTGCTAATCTAAAGTGAAACGCTATCTGGATTATCTAGTCCTATAATTGTGCCATCATCTTTCACGCCAATATATAAATTTCCACCCTGACAATTTGCAAATGCTATGATTTCTTTTTTTAAATCACTGACTACAGTTTCTTTTAATCCTACTTTTTCACTTTCTTTTATTATCATATTAGCCTCCTGAAAATTCGTTTCTATTCAGATTATCTCTCTTCTCGTCATGCTCGTCAACCGTTTTGGCGAGCATGACGAGAAAGTGACGAGAATAATCATTGCCTCTATAAAAAAGTGTAAACTCAGTTTATTCTGAATTTACACGATCAGGCTATATCTTGATTCCCCAATATATTTTTAAAATCTGATTCTATTTATCTAAAAGAAAGCAATCCTAATCTTTCATTTTACTTACCAAATAGCCTTTCATAAAGACTGTCTGGTGCATCATTTTCTTTTAACTTCATGATTAATTCTTGCGATAATTTCTCTTGCAGCTGTTCGTTAGATATCGGATGTAGCTGCTGACGATCTTTGCTTAAATCAAAAATTAAATCACCTTGAGTAAAAGAATCATAATGATTTTTTTTCGGAATTTTTAAAATTGGAAAACCGTTAGCAAAAGGAACATCATAAACTAGTTCAGCCTCTTCTAATTCTGCTTTTTCAAATCCACAATTACCCTTTAATGGCAGCAATGTATATGTTTCTAATGGTTGATTTTCTTTATTGGCAGAGCCTTTCATAAAGACATAAGGTAAACGGACATAATTAACATGTCCTCCATGAATTCCATAAAGAATAGATTCATGAATGTCTATTTTCTTCTCAATCACTTGTATTAATGATTTTCCACACATTTCAACTGTCATTGGTAATGAAAAGAAATCTAAAAGAGTAGCAGGGATATCAATGGTTTGCGTGAGCTGTGGAATCCTTCTAGGTTCTACTTTTGGCAGATGAAGGAAAAAAGGAGTATGAGCAATCTCTTCATATTGAGGTCCTACATTCTTTCCAAGCCAATTATGTTCACCTAGCATAAATCCATGATCAGTATTTACTATTATTAAGGTATCATCCCATAACTGTAAATCTTCTAGTTTATCTAAGAATTTGCCAAGATAATCATCACACATAGAAAGTAAAGCTGCATATTCTTTTTGTATAGTGACAAAATCTTGTTTATCACTTATTAAAGTAGACACTTGCTGATAAACAGGCCAATTTAAAATATCTTCATCTGTAGTATCTGTATACAGTTTTCGATAATTATCCATAGCGATAAAAGGCTCATGTGGTGAAAAACATTCAACTTGCAAAAACCATTGATCATAGCCGTGATATTTATCTAAAAAGGATAATGCTTTATTAAAAACCTGTGTGATTGGCATGGTATCTTCACCAATTAATTTTTGACGATTATATGCATGCTGAACAACCAGTGTTCCTTGCTGATTTAAGTTATGTTGGCTGATTGATGGTCGATTGCCAAAAATCGGTTCTAAAGGATCTCCTTCTGGACCTCTTATCAACTCCCATGTGGAGAATTGATTATGATAACCAAAACCGCCCATTTCACCATAATGCCAGTGATCTGTTATTAAATGAGTACTAATGCCTTGCTCTTTTAATTCTTTAATTACTGAGAAATCAAATGGTTCCAAAGGTCCCCAATTCCTATGTAAAAAGTTATATTTTCCTGTATGTAAATCTCTTCTCGCCGGAACACAAGGTAAACTTCCACAATAAAAGTTATCGAATGTATGAAACTTTTCATTTAGGCGTTTAAAGTTTGGTGCATAAACCCATTCATTGCCATAGTTTGGTAACATATCTTTAATCAATGTATCAAACATCAACATAATGGCCTTCATGCTATTGAATCTCCTCTTTATAGAATATCACTGTTCCAATAAAAGCTGTAAGAAAAGCAATCGTCACCGCGATAATTGCCCCATAAAATCCTGCATCAATTCCTGTTTCCGCAATGAAATTTGGTATAGCAAATATTCCTCCAGCTAATGGAGTATAAATTTTAGAACCAAAAGCACCTAAAATTCCACCTCCAATCGCGCCACCAACTAGCCTAGCAATAAATGGTCTTTTTCGTGGTAGTGTGATTCCATAAATAGCTGGTTCTGTTACGCCGATAAAACACGTAAGTGCCGCAGGTAATGATAATGCTTTTAATTCTGGATCCTTAGTCTTTACAAGTACACCTAAAACAGAACCAGCTGTAGCAAAAGGTGTTCCATACATTAAACACATAATTGGATCAAATCCAAAAATACTAAAATTATTTAATCCAATTGGTGTTAATCCCCAATGTACACCAAACATTACAAATACTTGCCACAAACCTCCCAGTAAAATTCCAGCGACAATAGGATTTAAATCATAACTAGCCTTGATAAAAACACTAATAAGAGAGCTAATCCATGTTATTACGGGACCAACAAATAGGAATGTAATAACCATAGTTATTAATAAGGTTAGCATAGGTACTGCAAACATTTGTAACACTTTTGGTACTATAACTTTCAATTTTTTCTCTAATTTTGCGGCTAAAAAAACTGCAAAAATTATAGGAATCACCGTTTGCGAATAATTCATCAATAAAACTGGAATACCTAATAGCGAAAAATATACTGGCGAAGCAATAACAGAACCATCAAATAAAGTATACAACGGCTCACTATTGCTTAATATGTTAATAAATGCTGGATTTACTAGACATGCTCCGATCACAATTCCCATTAAAGGAGTAAGCTTAAACTTCTTTGCTGCCGTATATCCCAGAACAACAGGGAAGAAATAGAAGAAAGTATTACCAATATTTTGCAATAATATAAACGCGCCATCAGTTTTTTGAATTACGTTAGTAACTGCTAATAAAGATGCCAACCCTTTGATAATACCAGATCCTGCTAATAATCCCAATGTCGGTGTAAAAACACTTGAAATAACATCTAATAATATCGCAAAAATATTTTTATTCTTCTGTACTTCCTCTTCTGACGAATTTGACTGTTTTTCTTCCCCACCTTTTGATTCTTTAAGTAGAGTATCAAAAACACTATAGACTTCTGTAACGTGCGTTCCAATCACTATTTGATATTGACCATTGCTGATCAGAACATTTATAACGCCTTTCATTTTTTTTATGTCATCTGTTTTTGCTTTGTTTTCATCCTTTAGTCTAAGTCGTAAACGTGTCATACAATGTGTTGCACTAATTACATTTTCTGAACCACCAACAAGTTGTAGTAGTTCCCTTTCAAAATTTTCATTTGTTTTCATTTGTTATACTCCTCTGTTTGTTTTATTTGTTTAAAAAGCGCTCTTCGTATGTTATTATACAAGTATATAGTGGTGTTTGCACTACTGATACGAGAAGCTGAAACACGTTTCATGTTTTTGAGAGGAGGATCTATTTTGATAGTCAAAGACATTATTGTTGCTAAATATTCACAACTTAACGATACAGAAAAAATGATTAGCAATTATCTCATCAACCATAGTTCAGAAATACCTACTTTGTCTACTACTGAATTAGCACAAAAAGTTTTCACTTCGAAATCAACTATATCTCGTTTTGCGCAAAAGTTAGGTTTTAGTGGATTCACAGAAATGAAGCATAAAGTCAATTGGTCAAAAAAGCCAAAAGAAAACGAACAAGTTGATACAAAAACCCTGGCCAGTTTATTAACTTCATTTTTAGATTCTGCAACAATTAAGCAAGAGGAACTTTTTTCTGAAATTTTAAAAGCAAAGCGTATCTATATTTTAGGGACTGGAACACAGCAGTCGCATCTAGTAAATACGCTTAGTGAAATTCTTCTAAAACACGGAATCGTCGCCACAGCTTTAACCACTAATCGAACAACTGTTAATAATAAGGCTTTTGAGTTTATTTCATCAGATGATTTATTATTAATATTTTCTCATAGTGGCAATAATGATGATTTAAAAAACGCAGTAATTACATGTGAATTAAATCATCCATCATTAATCTCCTTTGTTTCAACACCAACCAATTGGTTAACTAACCATTCAAATATGTCTTTCACTTTAACTGATTCAGAAAATTGGTTATATCCCCATTATTTTTACTTTGGTTTCTTTAGTATGTTATTAAATTATCTGGATTTATCTCTTACTGAGTATTTATTGCATAAAAATTTGAATAGTAAATCGGATGAATTAAAATAAAATCCATTCTATAGAATAAAGTTTAAAAAGTATTTTCAATAAAACAATATTTAATTAAACTATTGCTAATGAAATCTTGACTTCTTACATAAGTGAAGTAAAAACATGATTAATGGAATGTCATAATACATAGTACACTCTGTATCGATTCACTTAGTAAAATAGCATGTCTAGTAGGTATTAATGTAATCTCAGCCTTTTATAACAGGTATACATTATGATATGTCTTTGTTCAAATCATGAATGATGGCATTTTTTCAAATGAAGCAAAACTTGATGATATTTTCTTGATTAAAAGCAGGAAGGATATACCCTTGAAAAGTAAATATTCCATTAAGTATTATTCTTTTAGATAAATCCATACATACAGATACACATAAAAAAGAAAGTCTTAAAAAATTAACACACATAAACATCTTCCGGACGAAGTCCTTTTTTTGCAACGTAATATAGATGTTCACTCCCTTGTTGGATATCAACGCAAAGTACAAACTTTTCTTCACATTCTAATGTTTCATAATGTATAAACATTGTTAAATCTGGTTTTATAGTATCACGAATCATATTGCTAATCTGAAGTGAAACACTATCTGGATTATCTAGTCCTATAATTGTGCCATCATCTTTTACGCCAATATATAACTTTCCACCCAGATGATTCGCAAAAGCTATGATTTCTTTTTTTAAATCACTTACTACAACTTCTTTTAATCCTACTTTCTCTCTTTCTTTTATTATCATATTAGCCTCCTAAAAATTCGTTTCTTTTCAAATCATATCTCTTCTCGTCATGCTAGTCAACCATTTTGGTGAGCATGACGAGAAAGTGACGAGAAAGATTAATATTGTAAATTATCAATTCATCTTAATATGTTGACAACTCCCTATAAACAGTTACAATGATAGTAGAAGTACACTTGATATGTTCAAAAAAATAATTGAAATTTCAGTAAAAAGGATGGTGATTATCATGAAAGGAAAAGGCAAGTTTTATCTCATTGGTTTTATAGTAGTAATCATACTCATTTGGTTCCTACCAAAGATTTTCTTCCCTTCACCTAAAGTCGCTCTACCAGCTTCCTGTTATATTTCTGAACAACACTATTGGCCAACGAAAACAACAGTTCAAGATATTGACAAATCTTATGTTTTATATGGAACAATATCTGAACTCAAAGATCATGAAGAATTAACAACTGATTTATCTACGAACAATGAAAAGCTTTTAAACAATAAAGTATTCATTAATCAGAAAGATGTATCCTCTATCTATATTAAAACAGATGATGGATATCAAATGTTTAAGACAGAACAAACGATTTACGATTGATATACAAAATAGTTTTTGAATAATTTAAAAGGTTGCATCATAGCTTAAAATACAAAAAAATCTAGATATAAAAAAGATATCTAAGCAGGTACGTTTTTACTTAAAAATATTCAATTTTTAGGTAGTTACAATATCACTTAAATATCTTTTTCTTTATACGTCTAATTTAAGACAAAATGGAATCCTGAGATGAAGATTTTTACAAATCATCAATCATAGTCTTCTTAATAAAGTTATAAAATTGAAAAACCTACTGATAATTCTTTCTTAAACTTCTTTCTTGTTCAACAATTTGAATACCAGCAGTAGCACCTATTAAATCAGCTCCAGCTTCTATAAATGCTTTTGCTTGATCATATGTCTTTATACCACCTGCTGCTTTTATCTTAACCTTATCCCCAAGTATTTTTTTCATTAGCTTCACATCATTTAAATTAGCACCAGCAAAGCTTTTTCCTGTACTTGTTTTTAAATAAGCGGGTTGAATTTCTAAAGCAATTTGGCATATTTTTAATTTAGCTTTTTCATCAAGCTTACACATCTCTACAATTGCTTTTTCTTTGATTTCATATGCTAAACAAAAATCATGTATAGCTCTCATTTCTTTATAAATTTCATCAAAGTTTTCTTTTTCTATATGATACTGATTTAAAACATAATCAATCTCATGAAATCCTGCTTCCGCATATATACGAAATTGTTCAAGCTTTTCTTCTAATGTTAAAACGCCAAGAGGAAAATCTATCGCTCCTGCGATTATGATATCACTATTCTGTGTAAGCTTTTTTGCTAATATGATTGTTTCTGGTCTTGCGAAAATACAGCGAAATTGATAATTCATAGCTTTTTTTGCGTATTCTTCATAAGTATCATTTGGATCATCTATATAATCAATATATTTTTCAATCATTTCTTTCGCATCCTTTCATTATATAGCGATATGCTTCTAATAAATCATAAACCTGCAAATCTGCTTTCGCTTGTGAAAATCCAAAACGCTCATCTTTTTTTGCTATCACAAATGCTCCAGCTTTATTTCCAGCTTCAATACCATAATCAGAATCTTCAATAATGATACAATCATGTTTTTTTACACCCAAACTTTTCATTGCTGATATATAAATTTCTGGATCTGGTTTACTATTTTCAAAATCCTCCCCGCTTAATATCACATCAAAGAATTCTTTAATACGACAAGCAGCACACATTTGATAAATGTCTTCATATGGCGAAGATGATGCTATTGCTAGTTTAAATCCTGCTACTTTAAGTTTTGGTAATATATAGGTAACATAAGGATTTATTATTGTGTAAAATCGACATCATCATGTAAAACATTTTCTTTATAAAACAATTCCATTTCCTCAGGCGTTTTCATTGGATACCACCATTCTCCCATTATACGCCAACTTTCTTTACTGCTTGATCCTGCCAGTTTACAAACAGTTTCATAATCTAAATTCTGATGAAATCGATGGTAAAAATCAAGCACGAATTGCATATAAAGAGGTTCTGAATCAATCAGAACCCCATCCATATCAAAGATTACAGCTTTCATTAATATTCAAACTGGCGGTAATATCTACGATAGTCTAAATTATGACCTGTATAAGATTCCAAATGTGCAGCTAATCTGTCAACTAAACATGTTGAACAAACAAGTGGTGCAACAATCCAACGGAATTCTTTTGACATATCATCTAAAGCATATTCTGCAGTATCAATCACTACTAGTTTATCTGTATGTGCTTCTAAGAATTTTTGTGCGCGTTCATCTAATACACGGCCTTTTCCTTCTCCTTTAATCATAAATACACTGATACCTGGTTCGATTAATTCTAGTGTACCATGGAAGAATTCAGCACTTGTAACTGATTTTGTTTTAATCCATTGCATTTCTTCTAAGATACACATTGAGAATAAATATGCTTCTCCCCACATTTCATTTCCAGCAATCCAATATTGAATTGGTGCATCAAAGTGTTCTTTTGCTATTTTTTCTGCCTTAGGATCAAACTGTTCTTTGACTTTCATCAGATTCTCTGGTAATTTACTTAATCCATCAGCAAAAGCCTCATAATTTTCAAATTCTCCTTTATTATGTAAAATTCTAAAGAATAACCAATACAGCAGCATATATTCATATTCTACTCCATTTTTATGTTTCATTGGAACTTGATAAGTACTAGCCTTTGCCAATGGTGAATTTTCATTTCCAGTACAGCAAATAACGCGAATTCCCTGTTCTTTACAATAATTAGCAATCGCTACGCTTTCTTTTGTATCACCTGATTTTGATAATGTAATAACTACAGAATTTTTATTTAAACGTTGATTACCACATGTTAATAACTCTGCGGCTTGTTCTACATAAATTGGTAGAGATGTTAATTCCTTTGCAAACTCTGTAATTGCCATCATTGGTGATAAGGAGCCCCCTACTGCAGTAAAGAATATGTTACTAAATCCTTCTTCACATACCTTATCTGCTGCCTCTTCTGCAATCTTACGTGCACTTCTAATAGCTTTTGCACTTTCTTTGTACTCTTCTTCGTTAAATTTCAATAATGTTTTCATTCTTCTATCCTCCTATTAAAATAATCCAACAGCTTTTCCTGCAATACCAAGTATCATTGTTCCAAGAATTAATACTAATGGGTTGACTTTCTTTTTCAATAACCAGTAATACACCCATGTAACGGATAAGCCAATCATACCTGGCATAATGCCATTTAATATCTCTTGAAGTGACTGGGCTGTATCTCCTGAACCAATGCTTAAAGCAACCTCTGTATATACCATATCCTTGCACATTGCTCCAATGACCATAATACCAAGAATACCTGCTGCTAATAAAACTTTATCCATCATTCCAGATTCTTTCATCTTATTCAAATAACCAAAGCCAAGATTATATCCTAATCTAGCACCACCAAAACGGACGATGAAAGCTGGTATGTTATAAATCAAGAAATATAATAATGGACCAATAATATTTCCATTTAACGCAAATGATAAACCAATTCCTAATGCAATAATTCTAATACAGCCAATGAATATAGAATCTCCTATTCCACTAAGTGGTCCCATTAAAGCTGTTTTAATACTGGAAATCGCTTCTCCATCTACTTCACCACGAGCTTTCATTTCTTCCATAGAAGCCACTACACCGCCAACAAATGGTGCCAATTGTGGAGTAATATTGAAGAATTCCACATGTCTTACCAATGCATCTACATAACCATCATGATCATCTTTATAAATTTTTTTCAAGATGGGATTCATCATCATAACAAATGCGATATGCATTTGTCGTTCATAATTCCATGAAAACTCCATTCCTAATGATCCTTGATTTACTGCCATTCTATTTAGATCTTTTTTTGTGATATTATTAGAAGTCATCATCATCTACCTCCTCATTGATTGAAGCTGTTGCTGTTTCATTTTTTGGATTTAAGAAACCAAATTGTACGACTACAATAATTAATCCTAAAATTGCAACACCAAGTACAGGCATACCTAAATATGCTGCACAGATAAATCCTAAGAAAAAGTATGGAATAATCTGTTTATTTAATATCATTCTCATTAACATTGCAAATCCAAGTGCTGGTAATAGACCAGCTGCTGCATCCATACCATCAATCAATACCGTTGGAATAGCATCAATTAATCCTTGCATTTTATCCACACCTAAATAGAATGCAAAGAATACCAATAAGAAACGGCGAAGTACATTTAATATCCCAATCATCCAATGAGTTGCCACAATACCTCCATATTTCCCTTCTTCTGCATATTTATCTGTAAAACGCAAGATTACAGAGTTAAATACATTTAAAAAGTTTCCTACAGCAAGTGAAATCAACCCAATTGGCATAGCTAATGCGATTGCTGCTTCTGTACTATTTCCTGTAGATATAGCAAACGCTGTTGCAAGAATTCCTCCTACTATGGAATCAGGTGGAATATAAGCACCAATACTGACTGCTCCCATAAAGAATAATTCTAAGTTTGCACCAATGATTAACCCTTGTGTAACATCCCCTAAGACTAGTCCGACAAGTGGACCTAATACGATCGGACGATTGATATATAATGAACCAAATTGAAAGTCCATAACACCTAAAGCACCAATCAATCCAATTAATACTGCTGTTAACATAATATCCTCCTTTTAAAGTTCTTTTATAGAACGGCTTTTGCTAAAACTTTACTATCAGCTGCAAGCTGTCGAATTTCTACTTCTAAACCTCGATCAATCATTTCTCTAATGGCTTTTTCTTCTTCTTCGCCAATATAAATAGCTTGAGAAATCTGTCGATAACCTGGCTTCTTTTTTGCACCACCCAGGTTTATGCTCTTAATTGCGCTGCATTCTTTACTCAACCGGTTAGCATCTTGAATGCTCTGTACTACAATTAAAAGTTTGTATTTATCAGTTACACCACTATTGATTGCCTTGACAGAGTCTGCAATATTCTTTATTACAAGTTTTACACCAGCTGGTTTTCCAAGCTTTAGCGTTGTTTTCCAAACTTCATCATTTACTACAGAATCACTTGCAACAAGGATACAATCTGCCCCTACAGCATTCGTCCATGAAAATGCAACCTGACCATGCAATAGACGATGATCTACTCTACATAAACGTATCATGTTATCCCTCCTTCCTTTTTCTAAAAATCATCTTCATCATGTGTACTTTGCAAATTGCAATACTGAATACTATTTTCTACTTCTGATAACGCATGATGAATAAGTGTATTGGTATCTTCCTGCTGATAAAGAAATAGATTCATCAGCAATGGTAGATTCATACCTGTAATTAAATGAAAATTATCATTTACTGTATAGCTCATTAATTCATTATTCACACTACCTCCCATTAAATCACTACAGGCGATAATGGAATCTTCTTTAGGAATTTGTTTCATAACGTTGCTTATGGATTCCTTTACGTCCATATTTCCATCAACATAACCACAAATCACATGAACATTTGGTTGTTCCCCTAATATGATCTTCACAGATTCATAAATTCCCTGAGCAAAATGTCCATGACTTGCTAAAATAAAATGCTTCATTCTAATCCTCCTCGTAAACTTCTTTAAATTGCTGTATTGTTTTTTCTTCAGCTTGCCAGGGTTTATCAAAATACCTGGATGTCGCAGTTTCAAGAGATAAATATCCATGATATCCACATGTTTCTAAATCTTTTAAATCTTGCATTAGATTTCTTCTTCCATCACCCCATGCCAAGTGACCACATGGTGCACCATCTACAAAATGAATGTGTACAATATCATTTTTAAATACTTTAAAATAGTCATAGATTGTATCTTCTGCTCTAGCCATTGCACCAAAATCTATACATATTTTAAGATTATCCCTGGCTACTTCTTTTTTAAATCTATACAAATCCCTAACGTTATTCACCAATATAGATTCATCTGGTTGTAAAGCCTCCATTGCTAAATAAATTTTTCTGCTTTTCGCATAGTCACAAATCCTTTTTAACATTTTAACAGAGCGATGCCATGCCTCATCTTTATTCTCATCATAAAACGCCCAACCACTTGTTATTAAAACCTGTGGACATCCTATCCCCTGAGCGATATCTATAATCTGTTGGTAATATTTAAAGACATCATCTGCTCTTTTTTTATCTGCCACATTATTAGGTTTTGGGTTTGTCTGTTCTGGACAAATACCAATAATCTTCACATCATAATTTTTCTGATACGTCTTTAATGTTTCTATTGATTCATGTTTATGATCATCAACATAGAAATGC
The DNA here is from genome assembly GCA_014337235.1 of [Eubacterium] hominis. Classification (GTDB taxonomy): domain Bacteria; phylum Bacillota_I; class Bacilli_A; order Erysipelotrichales; family Erysipelotrichaceae; genus Hoskinsella; species Hoskinsella hominis. The sequence continues at coordinate 988,263 of CP060636.1, forward strand.
ATTGGGCCTGTCCATAATTCTGCATAATGTATATCATTACGTTGTAATGATTCAAAGAATTTTTCTAATGAATAATAACGATAATGGTTATTCATGCCTGACAATCGTTCTCTAAAATTCATCTTCACCACCCCCTTTGATATTGTCATGTTCAATATATTCATACAAATATGCAATCTCACTGATTGGGAGTTTTACATTATAATGCGTTAGCATCGTATCGAAACTACGATTTACATTTTCGATAAAATCCTGATGTCTTTCAATAAAACCATTTAAGTCCTTGTATTTATCTAATGCAGTTTTTGTCACAAGACGCTCTACTAGGAAGCAAATATGAATATAAATTCCAACTATAGTTTTACTCTGAAATTTTTGTTTCATAATATGCTGCAATGCACTAATAGCATCACTAACATAATCTAACAATTTAGGAGCATTTAATATAGTTAGATTTTCCATTACTGACTGCATAGAAAAGTTCTTTAATAAACATTGATCAAACTCTTCAATTTCTGACTCATCAAGATATGGTAAAAGCACATGATTTACTTTATCAATATCTTTGAAATTCATAATTTCCTCTAATGTTACACTAGATACATTTTGAATTTTTAAGTTATAAGGTTTTATCATTAAAACTACATCATACTTTTTGAATAACATGTCCTCTGATCCATTTTTTAAAAGCTCATCGTAATCATATTCAATCATTTTAAGATCAATATCTTTTGGCAGACTATCCTTAAATAAACGGCTTAATTTTTCACTTACTACCAATCCTGCATCATTAGTGAATACAATTGCTTTTTCTTTCTTTGCTACAGACAGCACTTTATATCGGCATTGTGCTTCTTCACAAGCGATTTGCAAAATGTCCTCTAATTCATAATGTTGTAGTATCTTTGTGCCAATATTTAAAGCAAGTGAAGTAGATATATTATTGATTACGCCAACATTTACACTATCAGCAATCATTGTTCCAATTTCCTCTAAAGAACCCATATCAACTAATAATATGATATTTTTAATATGACGGTTATCAGAGATAAATGCATCTAATTTTTTACTGACTTCTTGTATTGGTGTATCTAAAGGCATATCAATTGCTTCAAAAATATAAGTAGATAATAAAGAATTTGCAGCATCTGCAATAGAACTAGCTGTGGAATAACCATGACTTAAGATGATCCCTATCGTATCTTGTGCATGAATATCTTTATTGTATAAATTAATATTCATCATAAGAAAAATACGATTCATATCACTTAAACGTATATCCAAATGTGTTTGTATTTGTTTTAAAATGAGTTCTGATAAAATGTATTCATTCATCATGTTTTGCTTCATTGTAGCCAAGCATTCTTTTATCACATCTCGATTATCCTGTTCCCATTGTCTAAAGGAAGAATTATTCTTTTGTGAAGTTAATATCATTCTTGTTAAGACATATCCACAGTTAATAGGTAAAATAATATTTCTAGATTTTTTTATTGCCCCTAATATATCTAAAACTATTTTTTCAATTGCGGATAATCTTTCGTCTAAGTAACTTTCCTGATAAATCAAAATGTCATAATAATAACGTACGATTTTTTGCCCTTCTTCTAAATACTTTTTAAATGATGTTTTATTATCTTCATACACTTGTAAGAATTGTTCCCACATCATCATAATCTTATTACTGCCTTCATTTTTTTCAATTGCATCAATACGAATCATGTTATCATCTTCTTGATTGATTTTGTTCACACGTATATCATCTAATAATTGTATTGGCAAGTGATACATAAAAACATCTAATCGTTCTTGACCACCGTTTTCCGCATATGCATTTGCACATATTGTTTTTATATATTTTTTTAGTTCATTGATATTATTTGCAAAATCATAATTCATTAGTAATACCAGCATTTTTTCTGACACATAGATTGGTATGTCCAATCGTTCTTGTTCTTCTTTGAAAAACTTTATAATAAATGCTTTACGCTCATCTTCATTTCTTGAAATCCATGATGGTATATTACATATTACTGGCATATTTAATATCATGCTTTGCGTTAAAATATCTCTTGGATCTTCCATGCTTGCAAATATAATTCTTGCGCTTGAATCAATCATCACGGAATCATCATTGCTTCTTGTAAACTTCCCTGTACTTATATATTCTGCTAATTTTTCCTGACAATCTTCATTTAAATTACCAATATCTTGTATAAATAAGATGCCTCCACTGGCCTCTTCTAATTTACCTTTTTTAACGATATTTTCTTTTTTATCAAAATAACCAAATAATTCTTTCTTATAATATTCCATATCATCATTTCTGAAAATTTTCATCTTTATGAATGGGGCTTGTCTGCTTAACAAATCATGATTTATACAAAATTCATATATAAGATTCACAAGAAAAGATTTCCCACAACCTTTCTCTCCATATAATAATACGGGTAATCCTCCATCTGGATAAAATAAGGCTGATTTCATTTGAGAAATACAATAATGTAAACTTCCTTCATTGCCTATGGCCTTTTGGAAATCTTGAAGCTGAGTATCTCCGCTTTGTAAAGTCTGTAATAATTCTGACATATTAAGAAAATCGAATTGTTTTATTTCAATATGATATTTCTTTTCTAATTCCATACGATCAAAATAATATACAGGTCTGGAGCTTATTTTTATTACCTTTTCATCTTTCACAAGTTCATTTAAATATTGTGAAGTAAGTGATCTGGATAAATTTAATAATTTAGATATGTTTATTGTAGTAAATCCAGACAACTGATCTATATTCATAGATCTTGTTGCTTTTTTTAAATATTCAACGACCTGTTCTTTTGTTGATGAATAACTCATTCTTTATCACCTCATTTCTATCCGCTTTTATTTTACGGTTTTATTATAATGAGCTATTTCTTTTACGTCTTTAGTTTCAAAAAATGCCGACACTGAATCAGTATAATGACTCACTTTCGACATTCATTTGATTTCGACATTATTAGTGTTGATATTCTCAACACTGTCATTTTATCAAATATAGTGTTCATAGTCATGCCACAATGAAATCATAGTGTTCATATTATGACAACACTCTCAACATTTTTCTTTTTTTCATTAAGGAAACTCTTAATTTAAATTTTTTCAATATTCTTATGAATTTAGTACAGTGTTGATAATCACTGTTCAATAATTAGCACCTATAGTAAATAATTTGTGATTGATTTCCTTAAAATTTTAATGATATTTTTCCAACAGCTTTCTTTATCTAGGATAAAAATACATACAAATGATGAAAAAATATAATGACCTTATGTTTTATATCAATGTCAAATTATACTAAAAGCAAGAAATTACTAAAATAATTGCATTTATCAAACATTGACGATATTTTAGTATACCGATATACTGTGGACAATGCGGTCATTGATTTGTGTTTAAATGAAATTTTATTGCAAAAAAATACCAAGTTAGTAGAAAAAGTAGTGTTCCACAAACAACTATAACTGACATTTATTCTGGTAAAAGTCGAATAAAAAAATGTATAGTAAAAATATTGTATAAAATAGCAAAAAATTAGATATTTCTATGGAAAGCTTATTGAATCAGATATATCTAAAAAAAGAAAATCTAGATAATTATCTACATAAAGCCAAAAAAAGCTCATTTTCAGAGCCTTTTTTCATCCTCATATTACTATTCTTCGTATCGTTTCACATATATACATTTATTTTTAGAAAATACCATAACATACATATCACATTTCTGCCGATGCATTTGCCTTGTAGAATGATATCGTCTTAATTGATTTTCAGCATCTTGAACTGCTCTTTCTAGCTGTTCCTGACTGTAGCTGTTTTTCAGATATTTGAATTCTATTAATTTATTTGGATAGGTGGCATTTGATGGAATCATCATAAAATCACCATAGCCATTATCGTTTAACCATTCTAAATCAACATCAACTCCCGTGACTGCTTCTACAATCACATCAGCAATTTGTTGTATATTTCGTTCGTGAAAATTTTGAAATAGCCGGTCGGGATATCGTTGAAGAATTTTTTCAATTTCCTCAATAAATAAGTTTGGGCAATCATTATTCAAAAAAGTAACAACTGCTTTCTTCCATAAGCTTGTATCAGATTTAAAATTCAACTGTTTTTCAAGCATATGTCTAAAGTATTTTATAAACACTTTTTGCATAATCATATTTGGTATCCTTAAAGTCATACCAAATGCATCAGCTTCATCAATCGTTAAATAGCCTAAATAGAATAATAAACTATAAAAATCATCAGTTGTAAGTCCAGTATGAATGGTAAACATTTCAGTTAAGTTCACTTCAGGATGATTACCATCTAAAATATTTTGTATTTGAACATCTTCATCTGATTCATATGGCAAATAAAGAAGATTTTCTAATTTTTGATAATCGCTCAGTATGTTCTTATCAACAATTTCATTAGGCTGTTTACCAAAATTCTGCCAATAATCAAGATAATATAATGCCATATTAGGATTAAAAATCCGATGTTTTCCATCCACGGAAAACATATAGCCATCATAATATTGTTTCATATCAGCTAACACAGCATCGACATCCTGTATCGAAGAAACCATGGAAATTAAATATTTCATTTCTTCTATAGTAAATCCCAGCATTTCATTAAACCTGGAATCTAAAGATAAATTCGTACTGATATTAAATCCACTTGTTAAACTGTCTAATGTAATAGGAGAAACCCCAGTCATAAAAATTTTAGCAATGACCGTTTCTGTTGCATATTTTAATTCTTCATAAAATGCTCTTACATACCCATCACTATTTGTTACAGATGTAAATTCTTGATATGCAAAAGATAATAATTCATTTGCAAAATGATCATATTCGTCAATTAACACATAAATTTTTCTATTTTTTAAATAAGGTTCTACATCTACAAAGAATCTTGACAAAATTCTGGCAGTGCTGTTATGTTCTAACAACATAATATCTATATCATAATAGCTTATAAATTTTCTTAAAGAGTCTAATACTTTCATTGAAAATTCAGTTTCTAGTTCTTTACCATGTTTTCCAGTTAAACCAGAGAAATTAAACTTCAACACATAATACGCATTTCTGTTTTTAGTTGGATGTTCATGAATATAAGTATTTTGAAACAGAATATCGAAATGATCAGATTCTTTGATATCGAAATAGCATGCAAGCATATTAATAAATAGACTTTTTCCAAATCTACGAGGCCTTAATATAAGTATAGATTTAAGATTTTCGTTTTCTATGTTCTCGATATATTTTGTTTTATCTATATATAAAAAGCCCAGTTCTCGTATTTCTTTGAAATTTGCATTTCCCTTTGGAAACTTTATGATTGAATTTATCATTATATATCCCTCATAATCCCTTTATTATAATCTTAATTTTCTAATTTTGCTGCTTTTCCTTTATCTTTGTATAAGTATAAATCGCAAATAACGTTAACAAAATCACACTTGCATGAGGCATTTTTATGCTTCCTATTTCTCCCACAATAGCTTTATATAAAGCATAAATCATATACAATACATATTAACAAGCCAATAATACATACAAAAATTTCAAATAATCTTTTTTCATATGATAGCCACCTTTCTTTAAAGGTTATTATAACACTATATAAGCATTGTATAAATGATTATTTTATGAACCGTGAAAGAATATCTTCCACATCATTTATTTCTTGTTTAGTAATCCATGTCGATTCTGGATTACTATTTTGAATGAACCCGCTGAACACCGTACCCTCTTTTGTAAAGTGATAAACAATATCTGTAGGCGTTTTTTCTTCAATTGCTTCTTCAGGTGAATCAGGGCTAAACATATACTTTATGAGTTTTATATCAATACCTTCTATTTTCATATCTTTCTGATCCAGTATTTGAGCATCTTTTGATATCTTGGAAACATCCTTATCAATGTAAAACTGACAGTAATATCCATGGATCGTATCTGTGATTTTATAATGGTATGTGAAGGATAATAACGAATCTTTTTCTTTTTGAATCTGATCTTCTCTAATATGATCAAAACTTAAATGGTATTTCTCATTTAATTCCTCTATCGTCATTTTATTGCTTGTTTGATAAGATGTATATAATGCATAAAAACCTAGTAAAATTATTATCGCCAAAACAATCCAATATCGTTTTTTAGTTTTCATGGAATCCACCTCTCTTTTTCAACTTTATTGTAACACGCTTGCAGACATTCCTCTATTCTATACAACAAAAAACTCTAGCATGTCCACTAGAGCTTTTCTAACACATAGTTTTTAATGAACCAGGATACTCCTTGTTCCTCATTGCTTTTTGTTACATGGGTTGCTTTATCCTGAATTTCTTTGGTAGAGTTTCCCATTGCTACACTGTATTTCACCACGTCAAACATACTAGTATCATTATAATTATCCCCAAATACCAATACCTGATCACTGCTTACTTTCATCAGTTCCATCAGCTTCTTTAGTGTATTTCCTTTGGATGCATCAATATGGGTAAGTGTATAGATATCACCTTCAGAACGTACACAATGCGCTTCTTTACAGTTATTGTTGATTTCATCCATGACCTGTTTCATCAAAATTTCATCATCATGGATAATGACAACTTTAAATATAGAATGTTCAATAATTTCATGAATGGTTTTTGTTTCAATAATATCACTTTTGCCTTTTAGGCGTTCCATAAATTTTGTCAAGCCTGGGTGTGATCCAACAGGATATACCGCAAAGTTGGAGTATGCAAGGAATGGGATACCCCGTTGTTTCAACAAAGTTAAAGCTAACAGCAGGTCGGAAGAAGACATACTGCATTCATAGATACATCTTCTTCCTTCAAACATATTGGCCCCGTTATTAGTGATATACGGTATGTCCACCTGCAATTGTGACACATAGTCCTGCATAATATGCATATTACGGCCAGAACCAAATGTAAAAGCTATGCCCTGCTCCCTCATGGCTGGTAAAAGAGAGGGCATATCGGAATCGATCTGTTTGTTTTCATCTAATAATGTTCCATCCAGATCGGCTACGATCAATTTAATATTTTCTAATCGTTCCATACATTTTCTACCTTCTTAACGATAGAATCTGCATTTAACTCGTATTTTTCTAATAAAGCATCTGGTGTTCCACTTTCTCCAAAGCAGTCCTGCATACCGATCATCACCATCTTCACTGGTTCATTCTTTACCAATACTTCTGCGATGGCACTGCCTAAACCACCGATGACACTATGTTCTTCACAGCTGACGATGACTTCATGTTCTTTTGCCAGTTCTTTGATCAATTCTTCATCGATTGGCTTGATACATGGCATATCTACCACTGTGACTTCTTTGCCTTCAGCTTTCAATGTTTCATATGCACTTAAGGCTTCCTGTACCATCATACCTGTAGCTACGATTGCGACTTTTTTGCCTTTTCTCAAGACATTGCCTTTGCCATATGTGAATGCTGTATCATCTTGATATACATCTTCCACATTGCCTCGTCCAAGTCTTACATAACATGGGCCTTCGATATCTGCGACTGCTTTGACGATCATCTCTGCCTGCTTAGCATCACATGGATTGAATACCTTCATGTTTGGCATTGCGCGCATCAATGCGATATCTTCTACACTTTGATGACTTGCGCCATCTTCGCCTACTGTAATACCAGCATGGGTTGCACATACTTTTACGTTTAACTTAGGATATGCAATACTGTTTCTTACCTGTTCATAAGCTCTTCCTGCCGCAAACATCGCAAAGCTAGATGCATAGACAACCTTGCCACTTGCGGCTAATCCTGCTGCGACTCCCATCATATTGCCTTCTGCGATTCCCATATTGAAATGGTGTTCTGGTCTTGCTTTTTTCGCATCACATGTCTTGGTAGATTTGGTCAGGTCGGCATCTAGTACGATCACATCATCACGTTCTACGATCAGTTCAGCCAGTGCTTTTCCATATGCTGTTCTTGTCGCTACTTTACTCATTGCCTTCACCTTCCAATTCTTTCACTGCTTGTGCACACTGTTCTGCATTTGGTGCACTTCCATGCCATGCGGCATTATTTTCCATAAAGGATACACCTTTTCCTTTGATCGTATGTGCTAGGATCATCGTTGGTTTTTCCTTTTCTTTCTTCGCTTCATCGAATGCGAAACGGATATCTTCATAATCATGTCCTTTGATGTTGATGACATTCCATCCAAATGCTTTGAATTTTTCATCAATTGGTGTAGGGTTCATAACATCACGGATGTTACCATCGATCTGTAAAGAGTTAAAATCTACGATTGCACATAGATTATTCAAACGATAATGAGCAGCAGCCATAGCAGCTTCCCACACTTCGCCTTCTTCACATTCTCCATCACCTAATAAGGTATAAATACGATGATCATTGCCATCTACTTTGTTTGCTAATGCCATACCAACAGCGGCAGAGATACCTTGACCAAGGGAACCTGTGGACATATCGACACCATCGACATAGTTCATATTAGGGTGTCCCTGTAGTTTACTGTTGATCTTTCTGAAAGTATTTAAATCTTCTTTTAATAAACCTTTTTCAAATAAAGTCGCATACAGTAAAGGTGAAGCATGACCTTTTGATAATACAAAACGATCACGATCGATACCTTTGACATTGTCTTCATTGATATCCATGACTTCAAAATATAATACCGTTAATATATCAGCTGCGGATAAAGATCCACCTGGATGACCGCTATTTGCGTTAGCGACCATACGGACGATATTCTCACGAATATGTGCAGCATGTTGCTTTAGTTCTTCTGTTTTCAATTGCTTTCCTCCTGTCCAAATACACTATCTAATCTTTCTCTTAAGAATGCACTCGCATCCTTTAAATCTTGTTTCCATGATTCACTTCCAATATACCAGAATTCTCCGACAAACATACGAACACCCATTGCCTTCAACAGCTGCAGGTTTTCAATATATTCTGTATGTCCTGTGCCAAATGGTATTTCACGATATTTCCCAGGAACTGTTTCTTTCAAATGTGCTGCAAAGACATGTCCCTGTCCTACACGAATATCATTATTTACAGGATTACTATATAATAAGGAAGCGTTCTTTAAGTTTCCAATATCTGGATATACACCCAAATAAGGAGAATTAATCATATTCACATAATACATAGATTTTCCAACGGTATCCATAAATGGTGTTTCCATTGTTTCAAATCCAAGGTTGATTCCTTTTTTCGCAGCCATTAATACTGCTTTATTCAGATTGGTCGCAAAGTCTGCCCTTGTTTTACTATTGCCTTGTTCATAGTACACATCATATCCAGCCAACTGAATCAGGCGTACACCCAGATCACTAGCCAGATCAATTGCTTTTTGCATGATCTCTAATGATCGTTTTTGTGTATCCGGATCACTTGCGCCAAATGGATATTTACGATGTCCACTTAAACAGATGGAATTGATTTTAACACCGGTTTTCCACATAGCATCTACAACTGCTTTACGTTCTTCTTTTGTCCATTCTAAGCGTGCTAATTTTGCGTCAGTTTCATCGATACTCATTTCAAGATAATCAAAACCGCTTTCCTTTGTCAGGTTCAGCTTTTCTTCCCAACTCAGATCAGAAGGCATTGCCTTTTCATATAATCCAAGCTGGTAAGTTCTATTTGCTTTGTCCATAATAAGCGTTTGGTCCATGTTTTCTCTTGAAATGTTTATCTAATAATACCTGTTGCATTGGTTCAATCTGATTGTTGCATAATAGGGAAGCGATGGCATCCATCATGGCACATTCTTCCATAACAACTGCATTGTGTACTGCATTTTCTGCGTCTGTACCCCATGCGAATGGTCCATGACTGTGTACCAATACCCCTGGTACTTCATCTGGATTCAGGCCACGTTCTTTAAATGTTTCTACGATTACTTTTCCTGTTTCTAGTTCGTATTCACCTTGAATTTCTTCTGGTGTCATCAAACGGGTACATGGAATGGCACCGTAGAAATAGTCTGCCTGTGTTGTGCCTAATGCCATGATATCTTTTCCTGCTTGTGCAAAGCTCGTTGCCCAACGAGAGTGTGTATGCACAACACCTCCGATATTTGGCCAGTTGCGATAAAATTCTAAATGTGTCATTAAATCTGAACTAGGTTTCAGATTGCCTTCCACAACGTTTCCTTCTAAATCTACCAATACGATATCTTCTTCTTTCATTTCATCGTATTCCACACCACTTGGCTTAATCGCGATGATTCCTTTTTCTCTATCAATAGCGGATACATTACCCCATGTAAATGTTACCAATCCATGTTTAGGTAGTAACAGATTCGCTTTTAATACCTCTTTTTTTAGTTGTTCCAGCATAAGCATCCTCCTCTATTTTGTTACGACATAAACTGCCGCTTCATTTTTTGTATGATTTGCCGCAACGATCAGATCACGATCATCTTCGTTTACGACACATAAGTTGGCAGGACCTGCACCTTTTTCAATAACGGTTGTCACAAACTTGCCATCGACGTATTGTACATAGAAAATCTCTGCTTCTTCACGACGTACACCAGCTAAGAATGTATTCACACCAGCTAATTTTGCGCCAACCAATGTATGTGCAAAATCAATCTTGTTGTCGTACTTGTAAACTTCCTTGTATGCGCCATCAATCTTCTTATAGATTTTAATCGTATCCCCATGGAATGCTTCAATGGTCATAATTTCATCTTCACCATCATTATCGATATCAATGGTTGCGATTTCTCCAATCTGGCCTTCCATGATAAATTCTTTTGTCCATTCTCCACCTTTTTCATATGGTGGTGTTACACGTAAGATACCCTGATCACTACCAAAGTAACCTACATCTTTTCCATCCTCTTTTGCGTGCCAGTATCCATGATTTCTATATAATCCATCTGCCAAGATACTTAATTCAATACCCTGTGATGGGTCTTCTGGAAGGATACCTGTATAGATACGTCCTGGAACACTCCAGTCGTTTTTGTCTTGTTTGGTTGTGGCAATAGTTGCGCCGATGAAGTAATTAACACCATCTGCATGGTAGATATCAAAACGGTGGATATATGGCATAGAAAGAACATCTTTTACAATCCATCCTTTTTCTGCATCATATTTGCCCCATACGATTTTTGCCAAACTTGGAGATACTTTCAAATAGAACTCCTGTACTGCAAGGAATTCCCCTTCTTTACCAGGAATTGGAATGATAGACATGCAGCCTCCTGGTTTTGTCCATACCACTTCTTTTTTATCGAAGTTTTTACCACTGAACATTTCGCAGATCACATCTGGATCTTCACTTGCGAACAGGATATGGTTTTCGTTATTCATATTGATGTTGCTTGCACAGTAGCATCGTTTTACGTCATCTAAATGTATTTTTTCAATTTTCATTGTCCTTTTTCCTCCATTTTCACGTATTTTTTGTAGAAGAAAAGCTGCACAAGGCAGCTTTTTCTTTTTTTTACTTGTTTTCTAAAGCGGCTGCCAGCCCTTCTTCAATTTCTTTTGCGGACATTACATTTTTCAATCCGACAATTTTTGTGCCCTTCTTTTCAGCATCCGCAAACATTGGAACGAAGTTTCTTGAACATAATACGATATCATACTGACCAGCTGCAGATTTTCCTTCAGATACTGCACAGTGGTGAATATCCGCAACATCTAATCCCATTTTCTTTGTGACCTTTTCTACGTTCAATTTGATCATCATACTTGTACCTGCGCCATTACCGCAGCAAACCAATAATTTTAATTTTCCAGCCATGTTATTACTCTCCTTTACATTTTACTATGTGTCTTTTGGTTGAATCTTTTTTTATTTTTTTGTGTAAATTAAGCCGTCGCTTCGTCTTTTTCTTTTATTTTTTCAAGATAAGCGTCGTAGTCTTCTGTGATTAAGAAATAAGTATCTGGGTGTTTGCGATACTGAATCTGAGGGATAGCCAACAGAATCAATACAACGATAGCAACACCAATATAACCAGCAAACTTCATGATGACTGTGAATGCAGGCCATACAGTTGCCCAGTCAAACATTCCAAGATATCCGCCGTATCCAGCAAGTCCAATCCAGCCAGCGATTAATGCAGAACCGAATACCTGAATTAAACCAGAAATGAATGGGAACAACATTGCAGCTTTGATACCACCACGATTATCTGCATAAATTGCGATAACAGCATTATCGAAGAATACTGGAACGAATCCTGCGATTACAAGAGTAGGTGATTTCATCAGCAACAAGATACCAATGGCGATAAACTGTCCTAAAGCACCCATTAAGAATCCAACAGTTACAGCATTTGCACTACCAAATCCAAATACAGCTGCACAGTCGATACCAGGAACAGCACCAGGTAAGAATGAATTAGAAATACCCTGGAAAGAGTTTGTTAACTCTGTAACGAAGGTACGTACACCTAACTGTAAGATTGCTAGATAAACTGCGAAGTTTAATGCAGTTGTCATGATATAGAAGAAGAAGTTCGCATCTGCTTTCATGAATTCCATAGATACTAAGTAATCTTTACCTAATACAAGTAAGATTGCACCGAAGAATAAGAACATCAATACAGATGTAGCTACCATGTTTTCGTTGAAGATAGATAAGAAGCCAGGGAATTTCAAGTCGTCTAAACGTTTTGTTTCTTTGTTTTTACTCTTGAATTTATCAGCTAATTTAGCGAAAATTGCGATACCGAACATCTGCTGGTGAGCGATAGCGAAGCCGCCGCCTTCTGTTAATTCCTGTGTTACTTCTACGGTTAAGTTAGAACCAACTGCCCAATATAAACCAAGGATCAAGCCCATAACGATCAGAATCTGAGTATCTCCAAGTTTTGGGAAACAGAACAGAATCAGCCAGAATGCTGTAGATGCCTGCTGCATCTGTACGTGACCTGTTGTAAATACAGCACGCATTTTTGTCCATTTCTTTAAACGAACCAATACAAGGTTCATGATAAATGCAACTAGTAACAATAACATTACCTGTGAGAATGTACGTCCAAACTGTTCCCCAATACCAGCTGTAACGGCATTCTGTCCAAAGTAAGGGTCGATAACCATTGCGTCAAGGTTGAAACGATCCTTTAAACCAACCAGGATAGGACGGAAGTTGTTTGTTAATCCCCCAGAACCAACTGCCAATATCATATATCCTACTGTCGCTTTAATAAATCCTGCCAATGCATCATAAAGTGGTTTTCTCAGCAACATATAACCAACGAATACCATCAAACCGATAAAGTATGCTGGCTGTGTCAAAATGTTTGTTGCGAAGAAATTCCATATACTCATTAAAAAGTCCATATATTTCTTCCTTTCCTCACACGATTATTATGTGTGTGCTATGCTTCGTACTTTTCTGCGATTGCTTTTAAATCTTCAATTGTTTTTGCTTCCAGTAAAGCATCCACAATTTCTTCATTCATCAATGTATCCATCAATGCCTGAATGTTTTCTAAGTGTTTTTCATGATCGGTTGCTGCCAGAGAGAAAAACAAACGAGCTTTTTTATCTGGATCCTCTGGATCAAAGTCTACTTCCTTTTCAACCTTCATGAATGAGATCGCTGTACCATTACATCCCGCTGCCCCTTCCGTAGAATGAGGCATGGCGATGTTTGGTACAATCACGATATATGGTCCAAATTTCTTTACACAGTCAATAACTGCCTGAACATAGATGTCTTCCACTGTATTATCAGCTAACAATGGTTTGTAGCCTGCACGGATGGCATCTTCCCAATTGTCAAAGCCTTCTTCAAATGTGTAATGATTTCTTTCAATAATTTCCTTTAACATATATCGCTTATCTCCTACAGAATTGATCTGAATGGAACGTTTGGTTCATCAGTAAAGCAATCTTCAAATCCTCTGCGATAGTGGAACTGGTATTTGTCTTTATCTGTTGGCCATACGTATTTTCCTCCAACATCCCAAATGAATGGGTGGAACTGATACTGTAATACATCTTTCTTATAGTTGTATAACATCATGATTTCCTGTGGATCTGCTTTGAAGTTTGTCCATACATCATAGTGGAATGGAATCACTACTTTACACTGTAATGCTTCTGCCATTCTTAAGATATCCACACTTGTCATCTTGTCCTGGTTTCCGATTGGGTTTTCTCCATATGATCCTAACGCTACATCGATATCATAATCTTTTCCATGTTTTGCGTAATATGTGGAATAGTGAGAATCTCCACTGTGGTAAATGCTTCCTGCTGGTGTCTTAATGATATAGTTGACTGCTTTTTCATCCATATCTGTTGGGCATACGCCTCTAACATCCTCATCATTTGTTACTAAGCATGTTCTATCGAAGCTGTCCACAACGATGATTTCTGTATCTTTTACTTTTACAACATCGCCTGGTTTTACTGTGATACAACGTTCTGCTGGCACACCATAACTTAACCATTTTTCAACACTCTTAGCTGGTCCGATGAATGGTACATCGCCTTCACAGTTCTTTAATACTGCTGCTGCATAGAATGGATCGATGTGATCGTTGTGATAGTGTGTTGATAATACTGCGTCTACTTTTGTGACTGCGAATGGATCGTATACGATTGGCGCAGCTCTTAAGTTTGGCTGTGTCATACGTCCGCCTGTCATGTTTCTCATCTGGTGGAATGGTGCCATTTCTTTTGTTTTCTTTGTACGTTTACCATTTCCAAACCATAAGTCGATAGAGATGTTTGTGTCGTTTTCTGTTTTGATCCAAAGACCTGTACAGCCGATCCACCACATTGCGAATGTTCCTTTTTCTACTACTTCCTGATCGATTTCTTCATTCAGCCATGTTCCCCATTCTGGGAATGCGCCAAGAATCCATGATTCTCTTGTTATTTCATCTACTTTACTCATATTGTCACTCCTCGTATCTTTCTTCTTTAACCGCGGTTCCTTTGTACACCCATATAATAATCCAATAACAAGTTCGTTTCAATACTTTTTACGAACTTTTGAATATTTTTATGATTTATTTTATTTCTGTAATCGCATACATAAAATTTTAAGAATTATTTTATGAATTTTATGATTGACTTTTTTGAAAATGGTTCATATAATGTAGATGTAGATATTATTAAAAATTGAAAGAGGTGTTTTATATGAATATCGCACAAAAAGTTTCCTTCCAGCCCCAATTCAGAAATATTATTATGGGTCTTATTTATTTAGCATTTACTGGTTACAGTGTTTACCAAATGGCAATAACCCCACAATTAGAAGGCAAGATTGCTTATCTTATTGTTATCGTAGTTATCCTTGGTATTGCCTTATGGTCTGAATACCTTCGCCATTTATATCAGAAAGCCATTATTATATTAAATAAAGATGGAAATCCTGAAGAAGCAAAGAAAACATTTGACGGTTTATTGAAAAAAGATATCTTTAGAGGATATCGTAAAACCGTATTGATTTTTGATACCTTATATTATGCAGATCAAATGGATGCTCAGGGATGCTTAGATACTTTAGAAAAAGATCATAAATTCTTCCACAGCTGTATGGATAATTTATTAATCTGGGATTATACAAAATTCTATGCTTATTTCCTTATGAATAATCGTACAAAAACCAAAGCACAATATGAACGTGTGATTAAATTAAAAGATGTAAAAGTAAAAGGTACTAAAATTTCACCTTTATACAACTGGGAATTTATCGAAGGCGTATACTTAATGTCATGTAAAGATTATAAAAAGAGCATAAAAGCATTCCAGAATGTAAATCCAAAGAATATGAATAACCGCGAATTGATGCATTATTATTACCAATTTGCACAGGCTTATCTGGCCAATCATGACAAAGAACACGCAAAAGAAATGTTAGAAAAAACAATAGCATTAAACGGCAATGCGAAAATGAAACAAAGCGCAGAAAAACTATACAAAAGTCTGTAAATAGCTTATAATGTATTTATAAAAAAGAAGAAGGGTTATAAAATGAAAATGAATAAAGAAGTCGTTGATGAGCGACGAAAAAAAGTCATGTCGAAAATTCAAATTCAGGGCAAAGTAAACGTCGAAGATTTAGCGAAAGAATTACATGTATCACCTTTAACGATTCGTAGAGATTTACAATATTGGGAAGAACAAGGTGCTGTTGAACGCTATTATGGCGGTGCAAGATTAATCCAGTCTTTCGTGGATAACGATGAAATCACGGATAATAATGAACCTTATAAACATGCGATTGCAAAGTATGCAGCACAATATGTGGAAGATGGAGATACAATTTTCATTAATACAAGTTCTACTGCATTGCTGGTATTGAAATATATACGAAATAAAAGAGTAACTGTAATTACAAATAACGGAAAAGCTATTTTCATGGAACATGATCCACTTGTTTCTATCGTATTAAGTGGTGGTGAATTACGTATTCCAAAGGAATCTATGGTTGGAGATTTCGCATTAAATAACTTAAACCGTGTAACTGCGGATAAAAGCTTTTTAGGATGTAGTGGTTTTGATGTACATTCTGGTATGAGCACTGCGATTTTACAAGAGGTTTCCATTAATGAAACGATGATTAATCGTTGCAAAGGTTCTATCTTTATACTTGCGGATAGTACAAAAGTCGCAAATGTTCATCAGTTTATCGTAAGTGATATTAACTCTTTCAATTACCTAATCACAGATAAACGTGCAACAGATGATCAAATGGTTGAATTTGAAGATTATGGTATCAAGACTGTGCGATTAGATCCAGTTTATAATTATAATGATTAAAACAGGCATTGGGGGCCTACGAATAAATCGTAGGTCTTTTTCATGAAAATGTAACCGCTTTTAAATGTTTTATGCACATTTGTGCAATTATAACACTATTTTTCTATTGAATTTATGCGCATTTGTCTTTTTTTGTGCAATTTTGTTCGCTCTATTGAGAGTATATGAGAATTTGATTAATATAAAAATGACAAAGAAAGGCAGTGATTTCTCATGATTATCATCATTTTATTTTCTGTTTTAGGCTTGTTTTTAATGTCCAAAAGAATTCGACAAAGCATACAAGTATATAAAACAATCAAACAACGTTTAACACAAAAACCGCAATTATACAGTGTTCGTTCTAACTGGTTTTCCATTTTAAGTTTCGTGCTTTTATGTATTGTTGGGTGTATACTTACCATTGTGAATGGTAAAAATCCTTCAATGGCTGGATTAGGCATCATGGTAGTACTTATCAGTATTGGTGAATTAATCAATGCGATCACCATCAATTCCTTCTACTATGATGATAAAGGATTTTACTTTTATCATAAATATTTCAAGTTTACACAAGTGAAAGAAATCAAAAAAGTAAAAGGTATGTTTGGATTAATCGATATGTATAGCGTAGAAACCAAAAGCGGAGATTTATTTTCTATAAGCTCTGCCGCATATCCAGTATTAGAAAAGAAAGTAAAGAGCACTATTTCAAAAGGCTAAATAATAAAAAATGTGCAAGTTGCAGAAAACGTAAGAAACAGTTTCTGCACATATGTGCAATAATTTCTAAATCATTGACATTTGTGTAAAACAGAGGGTATTTTATAAATGTGAAGCGCTTACACATACCGATGGAAGGAGAAAGAAATGGAAAGAAAACTAATTGAAAAGGATTTTATTCAGACAATGGATCATGTGGACACATGGAAAGAAGCAATCAGAATTGCCGCAAAACCATTGCTGGAACACCAATGTATACAAGAATCATATATCGATGCAATGATTCAGACTGTGATAGACTTAGGATCTTATATCGTTATCGCTCCTGATATCGCAATGCCTCATGCAAGAAGTGAAGGCAGAGTTTTAAAAAATTCCATTAGTATTCTAAAACTGGAAAAACCTGTCTATTTTGATTCAGATGAAGCCAGCAAGGCAACCTTCATCATGCCGATTGCCTGCGTAGATAACGAAAATCATTTAACTATGTTAGCCAAAGTCGCTGAAATCTTAGGTGATCCGGATACAATGGAAAAAATTCTACATACAAATGATGCAGAGAAACTATATGAAATGTTTGAAACACTAACATTTGAGGAGGAAACACAATGAGTGGATTTTTTAAATTCTTAGTTAACGATTTCCTTACAGAACCAGTTATCTTGATAGGATTATTGATCTGTATTGGATACATTTTAAACAAAGAAAAACCAGTTAAAATTATTACAGGAACCATCAGTGCCATGGTTGGTATTCAAATGGTCATCTTCGGTGGAACACAATTCAGTAATATCTTCAAACCAATTACGACCGCAGTCGCAAATTCATTTGGAATTCAAGGTTATATCATGGATTCCTATGCAATGAAATCTACTACACAGGAAGCATTAGGAAATGCATTCGGACTTGTTGGATATGTATTCTTAATCGCATTCGCAGTAAACTTATTACTGGTATGGCTTGGTAAATATACCAAAGCAAAAGGTGTATTCTTAACTGGTAATGCTGGTATTGCACATTCTCAGGCAATCTTATGGTTAGTCATCGCAGTACTTGGCGTTTCAGGATCAACCGCTGTCATCATCTCTGGTATCTTAGTTGGTATCTATTGGGCATTCTCAACAACACTTGCTTATAAAACAATTGATGATGTTACCGGTGGCGCTGGATTTACAGTAGGACACAATCAGCAGATTGGTATCTGGTTCTTCGGTAAAATCGCAAAATTCTTTGGTAATCCTGAACAGGATGCAGAAAACTTAAAACTTCCTGGATGGTTATCCATCTTCAACAATAACGTAACATCTGTCGCATTGATCATGGCAGTGTTCGTAGGTGCCTTCATGTCACCATTAGGCATTAGTGGTATTCAAGAACTTGCAGGTAAACAGCACTGGTTTAATTTCATTATTTTAACAGGTATCAATTTCTCTATGGATATGGTCATTCTGTTAACTGGTGTTCGTATGATGTGTGGTGAATTAACTGGTGCATTTAAAGGTATTCAAGAAAAACTTGTGCCAAACGCTGTACCAGCAATTGATGTAGCTGCCATGCTGCCTTTCTCACCAAACGCCGCAACTTTAGGTTTTATCTTCACTACCATTGGTACTGTTCTGGCAATGTTAATTCTGCTTGCAACACATAGTACAGTTATGGTTTTACCTGGATTTACACCTTTATTCTTCAGTGGTGGTCCTATTGGTATCGTCGCAAACAAATATGGTGGAGTAAAATCTATCATCATATGTTCTATATTATTAGGTTTCATTCAGACATTTGGTACCATTTGGGCAATCCACTTAATGATGTATCCACAAGGTGCAGGTTGGTCTGGTATGTTTGACTTCTCAACATTCTGGCCTGCAGTCACAGAAGTAATGAAATTTATCGGTAATTTATTTTAATAACTAGGAGGTAATCGATATGAAAGACAAAGTACATGTATTATTCGTTTGTGGTTATGGTGTAGGAAGCAGCGCCATTTCTGAAAGTATTGTAAAGAAAGCATTAGTCGCTGAAGGTATTAACGCTGAAGTAAAACATACAGCTGTTGGAGAAATGCCTTCCATGAAGGATTGGACAGATATCATTGCGATATCCACAAAGCTTGCAGAAGGTGTTACATTTCAGCCAGAAGAACACGTAATCAAAGTCGTAAATATTATGGATGGTAAAGGTATTGCGGCTTCCATTAGTAAGATCGTTGATGAATACTTCCCTGATGCCCGAGTAAAATAGGCCTATGAAAGCAATCATAGTATTTTACGATAGCTTAAATAGAAGATATCTTCCAAATTATGAACCTGATTGCGAAACAATCGCACCAAACTTTCTTCGATTAGGAGAACACGCAGTTACTTTTGATCAATCTTATGTTGGCAGTATGCCTTGTATGCCAGCTCGTCGTGAGCTGCATACAGGACGTCACAACTTCTTACATAGAGAATGGGGACCTCTGGAACCATTTGATGATTCTATGCCAGAAATCTTAAAGAAAAATGGCGTTTACACTCACTTGATCAGTGATCATCTTCACTATTGGGAAGATGGCGGATGCACCTACCATAACCGCTACAGTTCCTGGGAGATTGTACGTGGTCAGGAAGGCGATCATTGGAAAGGCTGTGTTGGTGATGTCGATATACCACCTGTTGTTTTTACACCAACAAAACAAGATGGCACAGGCGTTGCCAGTGGTTGGAAATATGATTGGGTCAATCGTGAATATATCAAAGATGAGAAACAGTTCCCTTCTTCACAAGTATTTGATTTAGGCTGTGAATTTATTGAAAAGAATCATAAAGAAGATAACTGGCTGCTTCAAATTGAAACCTTTGATCCACATGAACCATTCTTCTCTCCTGATAAATATCAAGACTTATATCCTGAAGAATATGAAGGAAAACACTTTGACTGGCCACGTGGAAAAGTCACACAAAGTGAAGAAGAAATAGAACATTGTAAACATCAGTATCGTTCTTTGGTATCCATGTGTGATCACCACTTAGGACGTGTATTTGATCTTATGGATCGCTATGATTTATGGAAAGATACCATGTTGATTGTTGGTACTGATCATGGCTTCCTGTTATCGGAACATGGCTACTGGGGTAAAAACCAGATGCCTTACTACAATGAAATCGCAAATACGCCAATGTTTATATGGGATCCTAAACACCCAGTGAAAGATGTACATCGAAATTCTCTTGTACAATTGATTGACTGGGCACCAACCATTTTGGATTACTTCAATCTGCCAATTCCTCAGGATATGCAAGGACATATCTTATCCGATGTGATTACAGAGGATAAACCAGTACGTGAGGCCGCAATCTATGGTGTATTTAGTGGACATGTAAATGTCACTGATGGTCATTACACCTATATGCGTGCAGCACTTCCAAAACGGGCGAACGATATTTATAATTACACACTCATGCCAGTCTACATGACAAGGCGGGTTCCTGTTTCCCAATTACAGGAAGCCACCTTACAGGAACCATTTCCTTTCACAAAGCTATGCAAAACTTTAAAGATTCCTGCCAATGATAAATACCGCGTTGCCCATTTTGGAAACCTGCTGTTTGATAATGTAAATGATCCTGGTCAACTGCAGCCACTTCATAACGAGGAAGTTGAAAATCAGATGATTCAGAAAATGATCAAACTTATGAAAGAAAATGATTGTCCAAGCGAACAATACCATCGACTTGATTTAGAAAAACACCTGCGATAACCACAGGTGTTTTGCGCTACACATGGAGGTAAATATGAGAAATAACGATGAGAATGCCGGTATTATGGCAGAAGTAGCTTCTTTATATTTTGAAAGAGGATTAAGTCAGCAGGAAATTGCGGACCGCCTGTTTTTTTCACGTTCTAAAGTATCACGGTTGTTATCAAAAGCAATCGAAGAAAAGGTAGTGGAAATTAAAATCAACTATCCTATGGAGCGTGTTTTCCGATTAGAAAATGAATTAAAAAATATCTATCAGTTAAAGGATGTCATTGTCGCAAAGGATTATGGTACCAGTTTTGAAATGTTGATGAAACGTGTCACACAAATGGCTGCACAGCATCTCGACAGTATTTTGGAAATCCATACGCCAATTGGTATTACCTGGGGTGAAACAGTATATCATGTAGTGGAAGAAATTAAACCAACAAGCAAGAAACATATCAATGTTATCCAGCTGATGGGCACTACAGAAAGCAATAATAACTCCGCTTATAATACCCCTGAATTAATACGTACACTGGTAGATAAATATGAAGGCAGTTTCTCTCAGATTTACTCTCCTCTTGTGGTAGAAAATGATATCATCCGTGACAGTCTTGCAAAGGAGCCAATTATTCAACGCGTACTTAATGAAGCAAGAGATGCGAAAGTTGTATTAACAAGTGTTGGTGAACTATATAATAGTAAGACAAAAGCATGGGAAAGTACACTGACACCAGAGGTAAAGAAAAAGCTGGTACAAGAAGGTGTCGTTGGTGTTTTATTGGCTCATTTTATCAAGATGGATGGCAGTCTTGCTGATCCGGAATTAGATAAAAAAGTAATAGGAATTTCCTTGGATGATCTTCAGAATATCGAAAATGTAGTTGCTGTGGCAGTAGGTACTAAGAAAGCAAAGTGCTTGTTTGGTGCATTAAATGGTGGATATATCAATACATTGATTATTGATGAATTACTCGCCAGAGATGTCTTGAAATTATATTATAAATATCGTGATAAATCCCTTGAATAAAGGGATTTTATTAACTCAGTTATAACTTAGTTAGTTACAACTGAGTTATTTTTTTGTTGTGAATACTGAACAACGTGAAGCTATATTAAAACTAAAAGAAGAATTGATTTCTGTAGAGGAACAACGATTATATGGTGGAAAAAAGTATACCTTGGAAGATGTTGTAAATAACTGACGAAATAATTATAGTTCATAAAAAGATTCCAAACGTATAAAATGTGCAGATATCCTCTGCACATTTTCATTGGAAAATAGATTCAAATATTGTTGAGATTTCCTTCATGTTCTTTTCGTTGAATTTTTCATCTTCATCTTGTGGTTTTACTAAAAAACCATGATAATGAGAAACTGAATTTTCTAAACTAAAATAGTTGAATATTTCTATGTCTTCACCTGCCACGTTTACTCTAGTAAGTTTCAGATCACCAGCAGGTAAATGAAGTGTTTTGGTATCTGTGATATTTTTATCAGTTAAGTCTTTTTCTTTTCCCTCAATATAAAATTCCATATGATATGTATCAAATTGCAATCTGATTTCATAATATGGCCGCTTAAGAAATCCTTGTACTTTACTGATTTGACTTTGATCAATATCTTGAAGATTTAAATGATATTTCTCACACAACGTTGGCACAGTAATATCACTCCTACCTTTTTTATCAAAAATGATAGCTTGTATAATGGTGATGCCAATGAGGATGATGAGTATAGATAGTAGTGCAATTTTGATTCCCTTATGCTTTTTCATGTCCATGCCTCCTAACTTTTTTCATAAATTATCTTGATTTTAAAGCGATGTTTTTGATATTGGCTCTATCTAATTTCATCATAACATAACGATAAATAATGAACAAGAATATATCATTTAAAAGTCAAAAAACATCCTCAAAGAGAATGTTTTCTTCAATATCTAATCAATCATACCATTTTTTTTAATTAATGACTGATACCAATAGAATGATGCTTTAGGATAGCGTTGATACGTTCCATTTCCAAAATCATCTTGATCATTATAAATAAAACCATAACGCTTTTTCATTTCACTTGTTCCAGAAGATACCATATCGATTGGCGACCATGCACAATAGGCAAATACCTCTACACCATGTTGTATCGCTTTTTGTATTGCCTTTATGTGTTCTTGGATATAATCAATACGATAATCATCCTGAATAATATGATTTTCAGGTAGTTCTTCGATTTGCCCAAAACCATTTTCCGCTATCATTAAAGGCTTTTCATAGCGATCCCAATAGCGAAGGAAACCATCATATAACCCTAAAGGATTTATGGTCCATCCCCATGGATTAGCTTTCAAGTATGGGTTCAGTTGAGAATCCCCAATGGCCATAGAGTTTTTATTAGCACTGACAACATTAGAATTATAATAACTAATCGCAAGGAAATCTAATGTATGACGCGCAATCAATTCCAATTCATCTTGATTCATTTCAATATCAATGCCATTATCTTTGAAATAACGAATGGCATATCCTGGATACTTACCACGCAATTGTACATCTGCATAAAAATACATTGTCATTTGATTTTTCTCGGTCGCGAAGCTTACATCTTCTGGCTTACAAGTCATAGGATTCACAAGGAAATCCGCTAACATTGCGCCAAATTTAAAGCTAGGATTTATCTTTACACCAATTTCTTTTACTTTCGCACATGCGATAAATTTATGGTGTACTCCCTGATACTTAATTTTATCAAGATTTGTGACAGTATCCTTGATAACGCCAATTGAACTTAAACCAACTCTTGTAAGATTAATCTGATTGACTGGTATCCAATATGTTACTTTATCTTTAAATCTTTTCATTACAACTGTGGCATATTCAACATATAAATCAATCACTTTTTTACTCATAAAGCCATTGTATTTTAATGCTAAATCTACTGGCATATCATCATGGTATAAGGTCACAATCGGTTCAATTTGTCGTTCTTTTAACATATCCAAAATATGTTCATAAAACTGTAATCCTGTTTCACTTACTTCCTGTTCCGCACCATTTGGATAGATTCTGGCCCAGCTGATAGAGAAGCGAAAACATTTGATTCCCATTTCTGTAAGCAGCTTTATATCTTCCTGATATGTTTCATAAAAGTTAATTCCCTGTTTTTTGGGAAAGTAATATTGGTCTGGATGTTGTAGACGATCTAATATTTCCTGTTTACTTAAATCACCCTTTACTTTAGATGTATCATTCGGGTTATAATCTTGCAAATCCGCAACCGTGATTGCTCTATCTTTTGCACCTTCTGCCTGTTTGGCACTGATGGCTACACCCCAAAGAAAATCTTTAGGAAAGCTATCTTTTATACAATCTTTGTAAATATCATTCATACGCATAACTTTATCTATCTTTCTGCTTATAAAAGCTCTCAAATACAAGAATCATCTTTTCTGCTAAATTCACTTCACTCATAATGGTCATCAATGTATCTTGTGCGTGTGTAAACAATAAACAAGATTCATAATGTACACCAGCGGCTTCCTTTTGTATAATTTCTGTTTGTTCCTGATGTGCTTTTGTGATTTCAATTCTTGCTTCTGCTATTTTGTTTTTGGCTTCTTCAAATTGGAATGCTGCAACATCATCCATCGCTTCATTTGCTTTTGTTCTGGCATTCCCTGCTTTCATGATGATTTTCATGGAAACAGGTATTAATATATTGTTTTCATCCATTAAAACTCTTCCTTTCTATAACCAATCCTGCTTATGCATTCTTTTCTTGTTCTTCTTTTACCAATTGCTTATCATACTTCATTAAGAATGGATACCAAATCAATGTATAAATGGCAAATAATACAAAGAACCATAAGAATGCTCTCATATCATCCGTTGTTAACCATGTACAAATTGGAGCCGGAATACGTGAAATATTGTTTACACCTGCTGGGATGTTTAAGAATCCTGCACTCATGATAAACCATACAACTAATGCACCAACAATAGAATTCATCCACATAGGAATCATCAATAATGGATTAAATACAATTGGTGCACCATATACCAATGGCTCATTGATATTAAATATGGAAGGTCCTAAACAAATTTTTCCCATTGTTTTTAGTTTCTTTGATTTACATTTAAACAGCATTAAGAAATTAAGTGGCAATGTACCACCTAGGCCTCCCATTGCGATCAAAGCAGTCGTAAATATCGTTTCAGTTGTGACAATATTTACTGGTTGTCCACCTGCTAATGCAAGTTCGGCATTCGCCGCAATTCCAGCCATCAAAATAGGTTTTACGATAGCATTTAAAGACCATGCAGAAATACCTACGGAATAAAGTAATACATATAAGAAACAGATAATCACAAAACCTGGTAAAGACTGACCAATATTTACAACTGGCTGGAATACCATATTAATAAATGCGACTAAATCGAAATTAATTGTGAATACTGTAATACCAAACAATAGATAAATAAATGTCATAGGGATAATATTATTGATCCACTCGCAAACAAAATCCGGCATTGTTGCACTATTTTCTAATACATGTAATTTCGCATAAAGGTGGAAAACAATCATGACAACCAATGCGACAATAATTGCGATAAATAATCCACTACCACCTAAGAAATTGATATCTGTAATCGTTAATTCCATTTTTCCAGTTTCTGCATTTTTCAACAGAGTTGCCATAGATGGACATAATGCCATCACAAAAACAGTTAAAGAAGTAAGACCCGCTGTAATAGTATATTTAGGATGATCAAGTTCTACCATGCCAAAATAGGCTACCATAAAAGATACGATTAATGACATCATGCCAAAACTGAATGTATTCACAAAGCTCATATCTGGTAAAGCTGGAATATATCTTACAAATACATTGTATATAGAAACAACGGATCCAACTAAGATAAATGGTAATATTTTTTGCATTGCACTTGCGACAGCACTAATCCATGGATTTGCAAATATCTTTTGCATCCCGGGTGCCAACTTGTCTGTAAACCAACTCATTATTGCATTCATATTTTATCCTCCAAATTTTTAATCTTTCTCTATTTTTAATTCCTGAAGTACAAGCTCTAATAATGCTTTTCCATCCAGCATGGAATAAATTTCTTCTGGAATAACAATGACTGGAATTTGATAAGGTTCTGCTAATTCCTGAAAAGCTTTTAGACGAAATTCATAGTGTGGTCCGATACACAGAATATCCATTTTCTGTAAATATTGTGTTACTTCGCTTTCACTCTTTGCTTCTACTGTTACATCAATTTTTGATTTCTTTGCTGCTGCCCTAGCTTTCTGAGCCAAAAAACCTGATGACAATCCCCCTCCACAGCATAAGTAAATATGTAATTGTGCCATAACTTAATGACCTCCTTCTTCATAATGCAAGTTCTTGAACTTTACATCTACATTTAACCATTCTCATTCATTTCTCTCAAACGAAAAAATGCACTGTGCAAAAGCAATAATTGCACGGTGCAATTTTCCAGTTTCACTATACTGAAAAAACCATTATAATATACTTAGTAATGCTAAAAAAGGAAGTGAAAATGATGAAGAAAAAGCAAGAAGAGTTAATAGAATATCTGTATAAACACAATAGAACCACTTCAGAAGAATTATCAAAATCTCTTTCTATTTCTATTAGAACTGTGAAATCTTATATATCCGATTTAAATTTTCAATTTCCTGAATTAATCAACTCCAATAATAGAGGCTATGAAATAGATAAACACAAAGCTTCCGTATTATTGCATTATAAAGATAATATTCCACAAGACTATGATGGTCGCTGTATTTATATTATCAAGAAATTATTGCTGGAAAAGCAGATAGAAATTGACCTTTTTGATATATGTGATGAGCTGTTTATCAGCGATTCTACGCTAAAAAATGATATTTATAAGATGAATACTTCTTTTGCGAATTTCAACATTACATTTTCTTGCCAGGATAACAAAATTAAAATCTATGGTTCAGAAAAAAATAAACGTAAATTAATTACACATGTGATGTCTGAAGAAGCAAGTGGCAACTTTTTAGATTTGACGTTTCTTCAGGAAAGCTTTCCAGACTATGATATTGAGAAGGCTTGTAATGTCATAAAAGATATCTTCCAAAAGCACCATTACTATATCAATGACTTCTCTTTTATCAATTTAATTTTACATGTAACGATTATGGTCAATAGAATTCATAATGGTAATCATATCGCTGATTCTGATGATCATACTACTGACTTAATTATTAAAAAGCATCCAATTATCACAGAATTATGCACAGCATTAGAAGATATATTTCAAGTTACTTTTACATCTTCAGAAATGTTTGAAGTGTATATTCTATTTAAGACCAATGCCAATTTCCACATAAAGGAACAAGGAGATGATTTATCAAAAGTCGTACCACAAGATATATTAACCATCACAAAGGATTTAATCCAAAGCATTGATCAGCATTATTTTGTGGATTTAAGTTCAGAAAGTTTCATGACACCTTTCGCATTGCATTTAAAAAATCTGAAACAGCGATTATTAAATCATACAGTCATTAAAAACCCAATGTTAGAGTCCATCAAAATTTCCTGCCCCACAATATATGATATTTCAACCTTTATGGCTTATCAGTTAATGCAGATCTTTGGATATGAAATTAGTGAGGATGAAATCGCATTTTTAGCCCTTCATGTTGGTACAGAAATTGAAAGAAAAAAGAGTATTGAATACAAAGTCAGCTGTATAATTTTGTGCCCAGAATATTTAAACGTAAGTTCCATGCTTTATAATAAAATTTTAATGGATTTTGGTGAACAAGTAGAAATAAAAAAAGTGATTTCTTTTGAAAATGAACTAGAAAATGAGATATTTGATCTATTAATCACAACAATCCCTGTAGTATCAAAAGGCAATTATCTATCCGTTTTACTTTCACCGTTCAATATGAATTATGAAAAAAATAAAATCATGGACGCCATCATAAAAATAGAAAACAAAAAGAAAGGCAACATCATTGCGGACAATATCAGTTTATATTTCAATCCTGAATTATTTTATATCATGAATGATAGAACAGCACGTAAAGAAGAAATCATAGAGCTTTTAGCTGATCAAATGATATCATTAGGATATGTTGCCTCAGATTTTAAGGAAGAAGTATGGAAACGGGAAAATGCCAGTTCTACGGCTTTTATGAATATCGCAATTCCACATCCTATGAAAATGAGTGCTTATAAAACAAGTATTGCAGTAGCAATCTGCCCCAAAGGCGTAAAATGGACAGATTCTCGTAATGTGAATGTCATATTTATGATTGCGTTTAATAAATTAGATAACAAGCATTTTCATGAGCTTTATGAGTCACTAATATCACTGGTCAATGAACAGGATGTTATATCTGAAATTAAAAAATGTAAGGATTTTGATGACTTTAAAAATATTATCATTCATAACTATATACGATATAACTAAATAGAATCTAATTCTTTACATATCCCAATCAACTTAAGTAATTATTCCAATAAAAGGTACTTCTTATTGATGTTACCTTTTTATAATGTTAAAATACGTTTAGATACAAACTATATGAAAGTGGTGATGAACGTGTTTTTTGGAAGGAATCGAGAATTAGAACAATTAAATGAATTATATGAATCAAATAGATTTGAATATGCTGCGGTCTATGGAAACATTCATGTAGGTAAAACAACTCTAATCAAAGAATTTTGTAAGGGAAAAAGGTTTATTTACTATCAGGTCACAAGCTGTGACAAAGACTATAATTTAGCTAAACTAAGTGAAGCGATTCATGATATGCTTTAAATGAAAACATCCATGTATTATCTATCTCGTGTATAGGAAACAAATAATTTATATGTGATTTTTTATGACAAACTAAAGAAAAAGGGAGTAGTTATTTACTCCCATGTTGATAGATTATATTTCTTATCGATTTCAATCAAATCATTATTATTTTTGGCATCGATCAATGCATTGACAATATCTTTATCCGCTAATATTGTCGCAAGCTGCATCATTTGCTTCATGTGTGCATCGTGATTTATACTGGCTAAAACAAAGAAGATACGTGCATCTTTATCTGGATTTCCTTTTTCAAAATGCACTGGTTTCGCTACTCGCATGAAACCAACTTCTGTACCATGAACATCATCACCACTTTCTGTGGAATGTGGCATCGCAATATTGGGTGCTAACACAATATAAGGTCCATATTTTGCGATACAAGCAAAAATAGAATCAATATATCCTTGATCAATAATGCCTTTTTCAAGCATTGGCTGACAGCTTGCGGTTATAGAATCTCTCCAATCATCAAAACCATCATAAAAAGAAACCAATCCTTTATCTATAAGTTCTTTAAACATAAAAACCTCCAATCCTTTATGATAAAGTGAAGCAGCGAAAATTCGCTGCTTCTGTTTTTAT
Organism: [Eubacterium] hominis; assembly: GCA_014337235.1. Lineage (GTDB taxonomy): Bacteria > Bacillota_I > Bacilli_A > Erysipelotrichales > Erysipelotrichaceae > Hoskinsella > Hoskinsella hominis. Next base: position 1,017,941 of record CP060636.1, read on the forward strand.
TTGTGCAATTCTTCTGGAAAATGTTCCTTGATTGTATTCATCAATGTTTCACGAACACCCTCAAGATCTACAAGATTCTTTGTCTGAGCCAGAATTGCATTTGTTGGTGGAAGCATTGCTGTCCATTCTGGACTTGTTAAAACAATATCTGTATTCTGTAAGTATGCAAGAGCTTCACCAAAAGCACATGATTCAACACTTGCATCAATGTTATTCTCATCACATATCCTTCTTACATTGATTTTTAAAATCGTACTTGTGCCCATACCATTACCACAGACACATAGAATATTCAACATAACGCTGTATCCTCCTTAAGCAATCACTGCTTCCATTCCCATCAATTTCGCAAAATCAGCTAAATCCTGTGTATAATCTCCATATACCCATGCGAAGTGATGACCAAAATCTTCTTCTTTACGATGGAAATCTGTAGAATCTTTTACTTTAAATACAACCGCATGACGACATTCCTGAGTTAAGAAATCATCACATCCAGTAATTTCACCTTTTGCGATCATCATCTTATCCATTCTTGGACTTAAATTGATCATGGTAATTGCATTGCCTTTATCTTTTGCGAAGTCATAACGCATAGTTGTTCCCCAGTTGCCTCTTGTAAAGCTTACATAATCAATAGGTAAATCTGGTTCATCATAGCCTTTCATCTTCTTTGTACAAACATCATGCAAAATTCTCATGGTATTGTTTTCTAAGTCCTTCACATTTACCATACAGTTTCCCATATGTGGTGATTTTCTCGTTAAGTTCATTAAAATAGCCAAAGAAACAACAGAACCAACATCTGCAGCGCATGCTGCTGGAATGCCACCATCTTTCAGTAAAGAATTTGTTAAACAGAACGTTAAATGACGTTTATCCAGTTCTCTTGTAGCACACATTTCAAAACATGGAATCGTAAATGCACTACAATTGAACAAATCCAGCATTTTATTTACAGCCACATAGAAACGCGTATCATTTACTACATTTTCAGCAGGCATATGCATACAATTTGCATCTTTTACCAAACCATCCGCAATACGTTTTGCTTCGTTGTTTTCTTCATCTGTGAATTCATCCATAATCTTAAAGAATTCTAGTCCATTAAAATTTAAAATTTCCATTCCAAATCGATCGGTAATATCCTGTAAATTAATAAATGAACTAACACAACCAAATGAAATTACATTATCACGAAGGGCAAATAGCAATTTTGTATCACGAATAGCTTTTCTTGTTCTTAACAAACGGAACATTCTATTCAAATCGTCATAATTCAAAGCGTTATACATTTCTTTAAATCCTAATGCTTTCATATGTGCTGTAGAATCAATACCACCCAAACGTGAATATTTACTTGATGTTAACGGACAGAAGAATAATGGTTTATTTGTTCTTTTTGCCAAAATAGTGGAAACATATGCAATTAATCGTGTACCAGAAATCAAATATGCATCGACCTTCTGATTATTCTCAATTGCTTTTTCGACCTGATCATCAGGAACAGCAAAATCTTCATGCCATTCGATAAATTGAGTATCTAATAATTCCACAAGATTCGGATCGACATTTTCTGCGATTTCAGAATTAAATTCTGCCAAATCTTTTTCTGCTGCGTTATGATCAAACTCATAACTCAGTTCTTCACCAAACCCATAACGGCATGGTCCCATAAAACGATGCTGATGCATTAAACTGACAAATACTGGCTGTACAATCAACTTCTCATTTACTTTACTGTTTTTATGCATAATAACAACCTCCTTTTATTTTTTTATATCTGCAGGTTATGCTCCTACTGGTATACCTAACATAGATCCAATGGCCTTTAAAACACCAATTACTACAACCCAAATAGTTGCGTAGTCTGCACTACCTTGCCACCATGACAAGCCAGTCATCTGAACAGCTAACATAGAACCAAAGATCTGAATGATTCCATTCACTGTACAGATCACACCTGCAGCTTTCCAACCACCAAATTTATTAGCAAATATAGCGATTGTGGCGTTATCAAAGAACAAAGGAATAAATCCTGGAATCAGGAAAATTGGTGATTTAAAGATAATTAATCCTAATAGCCCAATGACCTGTCCCAATGTACCAAATATCAATCCAAGAACAACAGATTTTGGTGCGAATGCAAATGTTGCGGCACAATCTACACCAGCAACTGCTCCTGGTAATAACTTTTCTGAAATACCTTTAAATGACATCATAATTTCACCAACAAACATACGAACACCTGCTAATAATACATAGATGTTGGCTGTCAATGTAATTGTGATCCAGAATAAGAATACAATGTTGTTTTTCAAACCTGCCTGCGCAAGACCATCAGCACCTCGCAGCCAGTCAATATTTTTTGAACCAACAACCAGCATAATAATAGCTACAGAAATAAACATAACCAATGCTGTCGCAATGATGTTATCCTGTAAGATATTTAAAGACGCCGGCAGTTTTTTCTTCTCAATATCATCCTTTTCAGGATGACCAATATAAGGTGCTAATTTATATGCCAAGAAGCTGATAAACATCTGTTGATGGGCAACTGTGAAATCTGCCCCGGTAATTAAATGCGTTGGTTTTATCAACATTGTTGAGAAGATTCCCCAATATAATGCTGTAATAATTGAAGCAATGATAATGGTTGGAACCATACCAGTACCTAAAAACTTCCAAACGATATAAGTTGAAATACCAGCCTGTACAATCATGGCATTACCAGTTAAGTAAACTGCTCTGATTTTCGTGAATTTACGTAAAGCGACGAAGATCAAGTTTAAGATAAATGCCACAAGTAATGTATAAATACCCCAGCTGGCTCCTGTTCCTGAGCCCAATATCGCATCCATCTTTTCATAAGCTGCTGTCATCGTAGGATAAGTATTCAGCCCAGCACCTGTGATGCCTGTTGCTGTTTGTATTGCCATAATTAACTTATTGAAATTCGCAATCAAAGCCCCGGAGCCCATGCCCATAACAATTACACCGATAGCTGCTTTTAAGGCACCTGTTAAAGCTTTTGAGAATTTTTGATTCATTGCCAGATAACCAATCAGTACGATAATACCAATCAGTATGAATGGCTGTCCAAATATCTGATTTAACACTAAATCCAATAACCAATTGAAATTCATGTTACTCTCCTTTCTGTTTCTAAGCGATGTTATGTTATCTGTAGATCTTCCAAAGAACAATACGCTTAAGACTTTGATAGCGTTTGCAAACACTTTTCACTAAGATTATGCGCTTTGGTTTTTTTACCGTCAATGAATTTTATTGCGAATTATTCGCTCTTTATGAACGTTATTTGATTTATTGATAAATTTAATATTTTTATGAAAACTTCAGCTATTTGCTTATTTTTCCCCATTTTTAATCAATAAAGCAATATAAATAAAATGAAAAAGCTCGTATAATTGTGCGTTTTTATTGACCTTTGCTTCGCAAGGTTTATAATCAAATTAGACAACATATTGATATTTTTTAATTGGAGGCTATTATGAAAAGTGAACAATCAAATATAGATAAGCGGCAGCGCCTGATCATTGAAATATTGAAAACAAAACATACCATTACCGTAAAAGAATTATCTGATATCTTACATATAAATCCAATCACGATTCGCCGTGATTTAAGTGTTCTAGAAAAAGAAGGACATATAGAGAAGTATTATGGTGGTGCACGCCTTATACAAGGTAACAATCAATATTCATATATAGATCATACAAAAATCGCACTAGCAGAATATGCGGCAAGCTTTATTGATGACTTTGATATTATTTTTATAAACTCCAGTTCTACCGCTTTATTAGTCATTCCATTTATAAAAAGAAAAGCCGTTACGATTATCACAAATAATGCAAATGTCTTGCATATGCAGCATGACGCTAATGTTTCTATTTTCTTAACAGGTGGTATTTTACATAATCCAAAGAAAAGCCTGATCGGTGATTTAGCATTAACTAATCTTAAAAAAGTGATGGCTACAAAATGCTTTATTGGTTGTGATGGTATTTCATATGAACATGGAATCACCACAAATATCTGTGAAGAAACTAATATAAATCAAATGATGATTGCACATAGTAAACAAACCTTTGTTATTACCGAGCATCAAAAAATAGGTAGAAAAAAAGATTTTATCACAAGTACCATATCAGATATTCATCATCTGATAACTGATCATAATTGCCCAACTGATCTTTTAAAGTCATTTGAAAAAGCTTCCATTACACTACATGTCATTTAACAGGTAGTGTTTTTTTGTTTTAGAATAACTTCGTTCATTTTATGTTCATTTATGTATATTTTATATCCTATATGATTGTTATATGCAAATTCCGGTGTTATCATGTCAGTGTACATGATACGAGGAGGAATCTATATGATATATTATTTAAATTTCACAGTTTCAATACTGATTATTCTAGCGTGTTTTTATATTATATATCTTGTATTTAAGCGTAATAAGAAAATCATTGTAAAAGGACATGATGATATATTCACGATTGCTTTGATCATGTTTTTTGTGATTATCATATTCCCAATCACGCAAACGATAACACTTATGGAAATCGTGCGTAATATATGTATTTATACATTCTTATTTTCAACTTTCGCTATAAAACGTGGTATTAGTGAGAAAGGTTTTGAGAAAGTATTCTTCACGGTTCCTTGGTCCACAATCGAAGAAATTGAAGTATCCATATGTCAGACAGCAAAATTTCAGGTTGTATGTAATACAGGAAATTTTCACTTTAAGCTGATTTTTAATAATATACAGCTAAAAAGAGTCCTTTGGGAATTAGATAAATATCATAAGAATATAAAAATTGAAAAAGCGTTACAAGATCTCCTTATCAAAGAGGGAAAGCAAAGGCAGACATTATGAAAACTAAGAAAGTTATCATTGATGCCCGTAGAGATGCTTTATTGAAAGAACTAAAAACGGCTGGACATCTAACTGTAGATGAATTGGTAGAACGCCTGCATGTTTCTCCTTTAACTATACGCAGAGATTTACAATATTTGAATGATCATGGCTTCATCGATAGATTTTATGGTGGTGCCTCTATCATAAATTTTGTAGGAACTGAACATGACCCGGCATCTTCAAATGAGCCCTATAAACACGCTATCGCTAAATATGCGGCACAATATGTAAAGGATAATGATGTGTTATTTATTAATACCAGTTCTACTGCTTTGTTATTGTTATCGTATATAAAAGGTAAACGCGTGACGGTGGTCACAAATAATGGTAAAGCCATATTTATCGATCATGACCCAATGATAACAATTGTATTATGTGGTGGCGAATTACGCTTTCCTAAAGAATCTATGGTGGGTGATTTTGCCTTAAATAATTTAAATAAGGTAACTGTCAATAAATGTTTTCTAGGGTGTAGTGGGATTGATGTACATAGTGGCATCAGTACTTCCATTATTCAGGAAGTTTCTATCAATGAAGCAATGATTAGACGTTGCAATGGTCCTGTCTTTATACTGGCAGATAGTACGAAAGTTGGTCTTATTCATCAATTTAATGCATGTGATATCCACGCAATTCAATATTTGATTACTGATAAGCGTCTAAAGCCTGAACAATTAGATGAATTTTTAGATGCTGGCATCAATACGATCTGTCTGGATCCTTTATATAATTTTGATTCAAAATACGCTTAAATACTACCTCAAGGTATATGATTGATATATCTTATCTGATATACAGATAAACCAATATGAGGAGGTGCTATATACAAATCCTGTTATAGCACACAAGCATTCTCAAAGCAGGTGACAATCACAGTCATACCAGTCCATATGATGAGGCAATTGATTATCTCCCAATGATAGTAAATTGATTTCACAGATTTCTTATTCCTTTCAGCAAAGCTATATGCAAATTAAGAATCTGCCTGTGTTTGAAAAAATAGCCTGCTTTGGGATATGTTATGTAATAACATTATATTTCATGAACACTCAACATAGTGATGATGTTGAATTTTGAGGTGTTGGTGCCTACCTGGATGATGCGCAAGAATCTGATATGAATTTGTTTATTTAAATTATAAAAAATAACCAAGCTGATTTAAGTTTAGTTATTTTTCTTTTAATTAATATTTTGCTTTTAAGAACATTTTAATCAAAGAAGCGATAGCTCGCAAGCTTATCATTATAACAATCACAAATATTGCAGCAATCTATTTCTTTTATATTTCCGTTTTTATGATTTGAAAATGAGCCAACAATGCGGCTATGATATTCAAAATTAACATTATTACATAAAAGTATATACTATTTTCATAATATCAAACTGAGAATTGCTTTCTTCAAAATTTGTTGCACTTTCAATAAAAAGCTTTTAAACAATTCTTACTAAATCACTGATATTCTAGTATAATTTCGCATAAACTAGTGATATAATGTTAGTGAATCGTAATTATGCTAATCATGATTCGGTAAAGGAGTGAATCTTATGTTTATCGGTAGACAAAATGAGTTAAAACTACTTAATCAGTTATATGAAAGCAATTCTTTTGAATGTCTTATTCTATATGGAAGAAGGAGAATAGGAAAAACTTTTCTATTGGATGAGTTCGCAAAGAAAACAAATTCATTATACTTTCAGGCGCAAGAATCTACGGACCAATATAATCTAAGTCTGTTTTCACAAAAAGTATTAAGTAAATTTCCCGGTCCAAGTTATCTAAAAGAGTTTTCTAATTGGCATGATTGTTTTCAGTATTTATATGAAAACTTACAAAAAGAACCTTGTGTTCTAATGATTGATGAATTTCCTTATTTGGCTTATCAAAATTCTTCAACCCTTTCTTTATGGCAAGAATTTATTGATCACTCATTAAGAAAAACAAAAACTTTACTGATATTATGTGGTAGCTCTATCTCCTTTATGGAAAGTGAAGTACTGGGATATCAATCACCCCTTTTTGGAAGAAGAACTGCCCAGTTAAAACTAGAGGAACTTACTTTTTTTGATGCACAACCTTTTTATTCAAACTTTTGTTACGAGGATCAAATCAAGCTATACTGTACGCTTGGGGGCACTCCTTATTATCTTTCCATGATAAAATCTGATGAAAGTGCTGATGATAATATCAAACGACTATTCTTTAGTAATTATGGCTATATGTATAATGAAATGGGGATGCTTTTAAAACAAGAGCTACGCGAACCTGCTGTTTATAATAGAGTCATTCAGGCGATTGCCTGTGGTAAAACAAAAATGAATGAAATATGTGATTATGTAAATGAATCCAGCAGTAAAGTAAGTAAATATCTCAGTAATCTAATACAACTACAAATCATTGAAAAACATCTTCCCTTTGGTGAATCAGAAGGAAAAAGCCGCAAAGGGGTTTATCAATTATACGATTTGGGATTTCGTTTTTACTATCGTTTTGTATTTCAAAAACAAGCATCTATCAATACTGGTTTAGGAGATAATGTTTATGATCAAGATGTTAAACCATTTTTAAGTGATTATTTAGGATATGGCTTTGAGAAAATTTGTATTCAATATTTGGTGAAAGAAAATCTTAAAGGAAATCTACCTATTCAGTTTACACGTATAGGAAATTGGTGGGGAAATAATCCAAAAGAAAAAAAAGAAGAAGAAATTGATATTATGGCAGATGATAATATGAATCTGATCATTGGCGAATGTAAATATAAAAATGAAAAAGTAGAATTTTCTATCCTTCAACAGCAAATAGAAAGATCTAAATTATTTCCAAAATATAAGAACTACCATTATTTCATCTTTTCAAAATCAGGCTTTGATTTTGATATTCATACAGTAGATAAGGCGTTCCATTGTATAACCTTGGAAGAATTATGCAAATAACATTTAAAAACTAGTGAATTATGATTTGGCTAATCGTAATTCACTAGTTTTTTATACTTATATTTTATTTTTCTATCAGATTTAATCCTTGGCTGGCAATGACCTCTTTATACCAATAAAAAGATTTTTTACGATATCTTTTTAAAGTACCACTACCATCATTATTTCTATCTACATAAATAAAACCATATCTTTTTTTCATTTCTGCGGTAGAGGCACTGATTAAGTCTATGCACCCCCAGGCAGTATATCCCATGACATCTACTCCATCATCAATCGCTTTTTTCACTTCTAACAAATGATCATTCATATAAGCAATACGATAATCATCTTCAACACACATGCCCTGATCAGTTTGTACAAGCTCATCCATTGCGCCTAAACCATTTTCCACAATAAATAATGGCTTTTCATAACGTTCATAATACATGTTCAAAATATATCGTAACCCTTGAGGATCAATTTGCCATCCCCATTCACTTTCTTTTAGATAAGGATTTTTTACCCCTGTAGTTAAATTACCTTTCCCTTTTTCATATTGGGAATCATCTTTTGCCATACATTTTGACATATAATAACTAAAAGATAAGAAATCACAAGTATTTTTCAGAATTTCCATATCTTCATCTTCCATTTGAATGTGAATATTTTCCTTTTCAAACATTTGTTTTGTATAAAAAGGATAATGTCCTCTCATATGGATATCCGTAAAGAAAAAGCCTTTTCGATTTTCTTCCATCACTGCGATAATATCATCCGGATGGCAGGTTCTAGGATAATTAACCAGTCCCAGCACCATACATCCAACCATATTTTCAGGATCTATTTCATGGGCTAATTTCACTGTCATTGCGCTGGCAACAAGCTCATGATGCGCAGCCTGATATAAATCCTGTTTACTTAGTTTTTCTTTTGGTGTTAAAATTCCTGCGCCCATGTATGGAAAATGCCATAATGAATTTATTTCATTAAAAGTCAACCAGTATTTAACTTTTCCCTTATATCTAGTAAAGACTGTTTTCGCATAATGCGTATAAAATTCAATCATTTTTCTACTGCGCCAGCCATCATATGTTTTTGCCAGATGATATGGCGTTTCATAGTGAGATAAAGTGATTAATGGTTCTATTCTATATTTTCTGCATTCATCTATGACATCCTCATAAAACTTTAATCCAGCTTCATTTGGCTTCTCTTCATCTCCATTTGGGAAAATGCGACTCCATGCGATAGAAAATCGATAAACTTTAAATCCCATTTCTGCGAATAAGGCGATATCTTCTTTATAATGGTGATAATAATCAATGCCTTCTAGTTTTAGATTTCTTTCTTCTATTGTTTTTCCTGGTGGCTTCATCACGCCATCTGGCATAAAGTCTTGAATCGATAAACCTTTTCCATCTACGTTATAAGCACCTTCGCATTGATTTGCTGCTGTGGCACCGCCCCATAAAAAGTTCTTAGGAAATGCTGTTTTCATGTTTTCTACATCCTTATTTAAAAATTTTCATTAGTTCTTTTTCTGAACTTACTGTTTTTTCATTTGTTTCTATAATATCGATATATTCATCACTATTCGTGATGATCACTGGTGTTACTATATCATATCCTGCCTGTTTAATTGCTTCTATATCAAATGTTAATAATAAATCATTTGCTTTTACTACATCATTGTTTTTTACATGTGTTGTAAAACCTTTACCTTCTAATTCCACTGTATCTAAACCTACATGAACCATCACTTCCACGCCATCCTCACTTGTCATTCCAATTGCGTGTTTAGTAGGAAATACTGCATTAATCGTACCATTAAATGGTGCCCTTACTTCCCCGATGGTTGGTAATACTGCGACACCTTTTCCCATAATTGCTTTAGAGAAAACTTCATCTTTTACTTCACTTAAAGGTACAATGCTTCCTGTTAAAGGTGAAGCAATACTTACAGCTTTATTTAACTCTTTTTTTGTTTTTTCACTTTTGATATCTACTTGCGTCAGAGTTGTATTTTCTTCTTTAAATCCCATAACGAATGTCACAATAAATGTTACTACAAAGGCAATTACGATACAAATACAAGCATTTACCACATTGGAGAAATCATCACAAATATATACAGGTATTGCGGTTAATCCAGCTGTTGCACTGGCATATGTACGCATGTTTGTTAAGCCGCCCCATAATCCAGCAACTCCTCCACCAATCATAACCGCTAATAAAGGTTTCTTTAATCGCATCGTAACTCCGTATAAAGCAGGTTCTGTGATACCAAATAAAGCTGTTGTTCCTGCAGAAATTGCTGTTTGTTTCATATCTTTATCTTTAGAACGAATTGCGACTGCAAAACATGCTCCTGCCTGAGAAATATTACTTGCCAGCATACCTGGTCCTAACAATGTTCCATATCCCAATGTTGCATATTGAGCAAGTTGTACAGGCATTAAACTATAATGCATACCAGTCATGACTAGAAGTGGACAGAATGCACCCATTAATACAGGTATTACCCATCTAGCTTCATTGTTCAAGAAATTAAATACAACATATAATAGATCCCCTACCATAGAACCTAAAGGTCCAATCACGATTAAGGATAAAGGTGCCATAATCAGGAATACAATTAATGGTACTAAGAATACTTTAACAGCATTTGGACTGATTTTTTTTGCGAATTTTTCTACATAAGATTGGATTAAAACAATCAATATTGGTGGAACGACTGCACTTCCATAAGATACCAGACGAACTGGCAATCCTGCAAAAGAAAGTGGCTCCCCTGCTGCTACCAAACCAGTAAATGTAGGATGAATCAATACGGCACCTAAAACTGCCGCAAAATATGGATTACAATTAAATCTTTTTGCACTAGAGAATGCAAGGAAGATTGGCAAGAAATAGAATGCCGCATCCGCAAACATGCTTAATAAAATATATGTTTGTGAATCAGTTGTGACCAAGCTTGTCGCAGTAAGAATTGCCAATACTGCTTTTATCATACCAGCACCGCAAATAGCCGGAATAACTGGTTGGAATATTGCGGTAATTGCTCCTAAAACCTTATTCAAATGGGAAACCTTTTCATCTGTATTACCCGTTACTGTTTCATTAAAATTTCCCATTTTTCTAATTTCATCACAAACAAAAGACACATCTGATCCAATTACTACTTGGAATTGTCCTTTTTTGTTCACAACTCCCTGCACACCTTTCACACTCTGTAATTGTTCAATATTTGCCTTTTTCACATTCTTTAATGTAAAACGAAGTCTTGTCATACAATTAGTGACAGAATCGATGTTATCAATCCCGCCAACATACTCAACTACCTGCTGAGCAATTTCTTCATACTTACTCATAATATTACCTCCTGAAATTTCATCTATGTTTTCTGATGGCCATCAGTGAAAACCAAATTAAAAGCCTAAACCTGAACACTATAAAAACGTGTGTCATCGGTTTAGGCTTTGCCTACTGAAAGTTACAACCCTAATCAAGACGATTGACTAATTGCTCGATTACATACACGATTGATGTGAAGCATGAAATATACCATTTCTTCACGACTAATCGATATATGATAAAGCTCTTCTATATATCTTTTTACTTTAACTGTACATTTATACGACTCTGGATAGCGATCTTTGATTTGTTCAAATAACATTTCATCCTGTGTTTGTGCTATATCATTTGAAAATAATCTTCTGGCAAAATAGCGGATATGTGTCACAAACCGCATATAATTCATTGAATCTTCATCTAATTTAAATTGATAGTGAAACTCTACAATCTGCAATATATCTTCGACAATCTTTGTAACTGCAATTGTCTGGTTCATTTCTTCACCATCATGTTGAGCATTTACAAAATGCATCGCAATATAACCAGCTTCATCTTCATCTAATTGCACATGTGTTTCATATTCAATCATATCTAAAGCTTTCATTGCTAATTTGAATTCTTTAGGATAAAATTTCTTTATTTCCCATAATAATACATTCTTTAATTTCTCTTCTCTTTCATATCGATTTACAGCATAAGATATGTGATCCGTTAATGCGATATAAATATTGGGATCAAGTTTTACCTGAAGTTCATTTTGAACCATATCCACAATACTATCTGTTAATTCCAGATATTTAACTGGTATCTCGTCAAATAATTGTGAGAATTTCTGATTCAATTCTGTTGTATCAAATACAAACCGTTTTTGTATTTTTGTTTCATCAACTTTATCTCCCTGCTTTTTCTGGAAAGCAATGCCTTTCCCCATAAGAATGATTTCATTCTCATTTTCATCTTCAACCATGCAAGCATTGTTATTAAAAATCTTTTGAATAATCATGAAATCACTCCCTTCTACATAAAAAACACCTAAGCAATATTAAAATAATGAATAGCTATAATTCCTTAGTTTAATATCATCTAGGTGTTGCCTGCTTACCAGTTACAATCCTTATCACGCTGTTAGGATATCATGAAAAATATTAGTTGTCAACGATATTTTTTCAATTTTTATACGCTTTCACTAGATTATTTGTAAGCCTTTTCTATATATAAAGGAAAAATTAGTTTTTTACAAAATAATGCATCATACATCTGCATTTATCCTTTTTTGTATTCAATTAAAATCTTGTTCATAGCTTTCAATTTCATCAAAAACCCAGTATAATTTTAGTACATATAGAAAGGTTGAAAACACATGGAAACTTTTACGATCAGACAAATAAAATTGCTACAATGCTTTCATCCAAATGAAATCTTAACTGCCTCTCAACTATCTAAAGAGCTGAAAATTTCTGAGCGAACCATACGTAATGAAATCAGAACCATCAATGAACAATATCCAGAATTAATCCTTTCTATCAAAAGCAAAGGATATATGATAGATGATAAAAATCCAATTCTTTCCTTATTAGATGAAGATGGTTCCACAATTGGAAGGACTCGTTATCTTTATATCATTAAACAAATATTATCACAGAAGGAAACAGACTATTATCAATTATCCGATGAATTATATATTAGTGAAAGCACGCTGGATAAACAATTAAATAGTATTAATCAAATTATTGAACGAAGAAATCCTAACATGCAAATCCGTCGAAGAAACAACAAGCTCATTATCAATGGTAGTGAAGAAGAAAGAAGACAAATTTATACATATCTAATGAATCATGAAATGGACCAATATAACTTTAATTTAAATAATTATACCGAGTTTTTCAATTCTTGTAATATCAATGACTTAAAAGCATATTTTCTTGATTTTAGCGAGCATCATCATTTAAAACTGCGTGACTTTGAAATCATCTCTTTTATTTTACATATTGCGATTATGCTGGAACGTGTAAATAAAGGCAATGAAATAACAAATATTGAAGGTTATCATCCTAGTGCTGAAGCCGAGGCACTGGCTCATGATTTTTATAAAGGGTTATCAGAAAAGTTTCATGTTACTTTATCAGATATGGAATTAACATACTTATCATGTTTATTTTCCGGAAAAATCTCAGATATACAGGATCAAAAAATCCAAGAGTATCGCACCTTTATTTCAGAAATAATGAATGATATTCAACAACAATATGATTTAGACCTACATCAAGATCAAGATTTCCAAGAAAACCTATTAATACATTTTTTAGGTTTAGATAATCGTATCCGGTCAAACAGTTTTTTAAGTAATCCTCTGATTAAAGACATAAAGCTTCACTTTCCATTGTTGTATGACATCAGTGTTTATATTGCGATGAAAATGCAATCACGAACACATACCGTGTTATTAGAAGATGAAATTGGCTATATCACACTTCATATTATGAATGCTGTAGAGAAAATACAACATCATACTTATAAAAAAGTTGTTATCGTAAATCCTATGAGTACTGCTGTGGTATCTTTTCTAAAACAAAGATTGATGCGTTGTAGTGATCTAACGATTGATATCACTGGTACATTTTCTATTTTTGATATTGAGAAAGTGAAAGAATGTCAACCAGATATCGTAATTTCCTTCATTCCTCTTCCTGAAGCTTTAGATATCCCAGTATATGTATGTAAAGGATTTCCTAAAGATGATGATTTAAAACGTATTGTTCATTTACTGAAAACAAATATAACATCAAATCATATTGAACTACAGTCTTTTTTCCATCAAGATTTATTCTTCACAGATATTGATGTAGCAAGCAAAGAGGAAGCAATTCACTTTATTTGTGATAAGCTTCTTCAAAAAGGATACTGTTCTAGTGATTATGAAGAAAAGATTTTAGCAAGAGAAAAAATCGCACCTACAGCTTATGGCAATTATTTTGCTATCCCACATCCTATAGAAAAATGTGCCAAGGAAAATGCTGTATCTGTTTGTATATTAAAACATCCGATTACCTGGAATAATCGAAAAATACGTCTGATCTTCCTTTTTGCACTATCCCCGCAAAAAGATATCGCCTTTGATGAATTATTTGAAAAACTTGTTGGTTTATTAAATGATGCAAGCCGTGTAAAATTATTAATGAAGGAAAAAGATTATTCATCTTTTTTAAAGACCTTCACAGATAATGAAAGTCATGCAATCTAAAAGTAATGCAAAAAGCAACAGCACAAAATTTCTGTGTTGTTGCTTTTTTATATTTTATAGATTTAAGATGAGCGATGTGTTACTCACAAACATAATGTGTAACATCATATCCCTCTTTTAAATAGGAAACATCTAGCATTGGAAATACATGATGCAGATAGTTTTCCATAGCTTTCATACCCGGTATTTCACAACATGAATGATGTACTACAATCATGGGGATATCTACATCAATTGCATATTGTACAGCATCATAGTTTTTAATACCATCATCGCTAACGATCACAGCTTCAGGATGATGTGGAAGCATTTCATATATATTTGTTGCGGCACCTGTACCGATGGTTATTCTTTTCACAATCTTATCTGTGTTGCCAAAAACATAAACCCCTTGTTGTCCATCCTCTTTTAACACATTCATAACGTGATTGGCCAGTTCTTTTACACTCATTTCCGGAATCATGGCACTTTGATAATAAGAAGATACCTTTCTTTCCTCAAATGTAAAACCTAACCTTTTTGCCCATTGATCATGAACACCATATTCTGGTAAACAATCCCAAACATCATGACAGCGATAGACACATATATGATTTTGTTCTAATAACGCTTTCTTATCATTTGCTGCATCGATTGCAGCACTCATCATTCTTGTAGAGCATTGATAAAATGGATTTTCATGTGTAATAATAAAATGAATATCTTTTTTTATAGCTTCTTGGATTACTTGCTTTGTTGCTACCCAGCAAACACCAACACGTTCTATTTCCTGATGACTATCTCCAAATAATATATGATCTCTTGTTTGATATGCTCGATTGACCCATGTTCCCTGCTCTTCTAAATGTTGTATTACATCAATAATTTGCATGTTGCTCATCTCCTGTCACTTTCTATTTTACTCTTCTTCATCTTCCGTTTCCAGTTCCATTGCAACACATTGTTTTTCATGCATCTTAAAGAATGGATAGTAAATCAAAATATCCACAACTAATAGACCACATACAAGGAACATCGCTTTGATATCCATTGTGGATAAAAAGGCTCCGGGAATGTTTGGCATCTGCCAGGATAACATTGCAAATGTTCTTCCTATGATATTACTTTCCATCAAAACAAACGATACAATCGCATTAAATGTAGAAGCACATAAGAATGGTATTAAGTAATATGGGTTCAACATAACAGGAACACCAAATACAATTGGTTCACCAATTCCAAAGAAAGCTGGAATGATACCAATACGCCCTACGGTTTTTAACTGTTTAGATTTAGAACGTACTAATAAAATCGCTAATGCCAATAAAGAGCCACAGCCACCAATCGCTACAAAATATACCCAGAAAGGTGTTGTAAATACATGAGGCAATGCTTCTCCTGCTGCTTTTGCGGCTACATTGATAGATAAATTTCCATCACGAATTGGTGCAAGGATTCCAGATAAGGCTGCATCATGGATACCAAAGAACCAGAAGAA
The DNA here is from genome assembly GCA_014337235.1 of [Eubacterium] hominis. Lineage (GTDB taxonomy): Bacteria > Bacillota_I > Bacilli_A > Erysipelotrichales > Erysipelotrichaceae > Hoskinsella > Hoskinsella hominis. The sequence goes on from CP060636.1 coordinate 1,033,874, forward strand.
ATGTACCAATAAAGTCATAATAACGATAAATAACAAGCTATCTGCAGCCTGTAAAGAAGGTGCCATTGAAGTATAAATAAATTCAGGGAAGGTTGTATCAAATGCATGGAATATCGCAAATATCGCAACATATCCAGAAATAATCACAAAACCTGGCACAAGGGAAGCAAATGTTTCACTTAATGATGCTGGTACACTTGGTGGAAGATTGATTCTTCCCCAATCATGTGAACGCATGAAATGATATGCTTCTACAGTTAGTATAGAAATTAAGATTGCTGGTAAAATACCCTTTCCATCCATATAAGATATTTCCACAACTTTTCCATCCCAGCCAAGTTGCTGCGGTGTCATTACTAACATCAAGAAACCACAAACACTTAACATTGCTGGTACTAGAAAATCATGTTTGAAATGGCGCGTTAAATAATATGTAATTGCGATACATACATAGATAGACATTCCACCTAATGTTAATGCACTGATCCAGTTTAACAGCATACTATTTTGTTGCACAAATGATGCCCAGGCTAATAAGAATCCATTTGTTGTTTCTTCTGTGACAGGTGCTGCACTGATTACTGCGGTTACACCACCCATTAATGTAATTGGCAATAATGAAATAAATGCATCTCGAATTGCTCGTAAATGACGCTGTGAACTAAGTTTATTTGCAATCGGTAAAATATGTTTTTCTATTTTTTCATTCATTGTTTGAAATGACATGATAATTTCCTCCTTTTATTTATTCTCCTAAAATTTTAATAATGTCTTTTAAAACTCCTTTTCCATCCATCATACCATAATGTTGTGGTGCGATTCCTTTTACAGGAATATTTACCTGTGCTTCAATTGTAGGAATCTGATGACGAATCTGTGGTCCTACTAAAATCAATTCTACACCATCCAAATGCTGCATAAATTCAGCTTCTCCATAAGCATGTACCTCAAATGCCCCTTTACTTGCATCCTGAATACGCTTTGCTAATATCCCTGTAGACATACCTGCATTACAAACCAACATTACTTTTTTCATATACGTTTCCTCTCCTTATTTTAAATTTTCTGCATTGCTGTTGATCATATCACGATACCATGTATAGCTTTTCTTTGGTTTTCTAATTCTGTCATGATCAAAATCGACAGCTACCAGTCCATATCTTTTTTCACATCCGTTTTTCCATGAATATAAATCAAAACTACTCCATGCAAAATAGCCTTTTATATTGGCGCCTTGCTCCATTGCTTCAAACATTGCTTTGATATGATCACGCATAAATGATATACGGTATTCATCATCAACTTGTGGAACAGTAACATCTTCATACATACCGATTCCATTTTCTGTAATATATATTGGCAAACCATATTTCTGATGTACTTCTAATAAGCCATCTTTCAATCCCTTTGGATAAATTTCTGTATCCCATTCTGTATATGTACTATTTGGATCATGCATAACCTGCTCAAACCAATGTTTCACAATAACTTTACTAGAGCCTTTTCCAGCTTTTCCACTATTATTCACAACAAAGGTTGTTTCTCCACTTGTATAAGGTTTTACCAATGTTCTTGAATAATAATTTAACCCAAGAAAATCTACTGTATTTTCTTTTATTATCTTTAATTGTTCTGGTTTCATATAAGAAATATCATATTGTTTAGATAATTCACTCAATAAGTCAATTGGAATTTCTCCTTTTGCGGCAGTATCTAAAATCCAGTTATTACAATAATTGTCTGCATATCGCATGGCAATCTTTGTTTCTATACGATCATCTACACCATTTACAGGAGTAAAACTATGTACAATACCGATTTCACCTTCATATCCACCTTCACGGAATTCTTTTATGCCTAATGCACTCGCATACATCACATGATAAGCAGCTTTGATTGTCTTAGATACATCCTGAATACAAGGAGGATAATTTCCAATCAGATATCCACTGCAAACGAACCATTTTGGTTCATTAAACGTTACCCATTTTCTAATTTTTGTATGGAAGTTTTGAAAACAAACCTTTGCATACTGTGCAAATGCTGTACATACTTCTTCATTTAGCCAGCCACCAGTTTCTTCCCAATATTGTGGCAAATCCCAATGATATATTGTCACAAATGGCTCAATACCATTTTCATGACAACAATCTAAAATCTTATGATAAAATGCTAATCCTTTTTCATTAATTTCACCTTGTTTATTTTTTATGATTCTAGGCCAGGATAAAGAGAAACGATATGCTCTCTGTCCACCTTCTTTCATCATTCTGATATCTTCTTCAAAATGATGATAATGATCACTTGCAATATCTCCATTCTCTAATCCTTCTTCGTGTAAGTAGTGATCCCACATGGATTCTACACGTTCATCTAAATCCCAGGCGCCTTCACATTGATAGGAAGCAGTAGCACTTCCCCAAAGAAAGTTTTTTAAATCCATCATATCATCCCTCCATTTTTTGATATAAATAAATAATTTCTTTTGTTAAATCCACGGTGACTGCGGATGAAGCGATGTGATCTTCAGCATGCATAAGAAGCAGATCTATTTTTATTTTTTCTTCATCGTTGGCCATAATGCGCAACATTTCCGCATGAATCTTTTGAGCTTCAATCAACTCCTTTTTTGATTCCTCCATCATGGAAAGACTTTCTTTAATTTGTTTTTCTTTTGCTTTTTCTAATGCTTCATAAGCAATACTTCTAGCATTTCCACTGTGTAAAATTAACTGAAATGCATATTGTTCTGATGTCATATTCCCACTCTCCTTTTGACACCATTATCATAATTAAAATCGCTGCATGTTTAAAATTTTTAATTTCCGTTAAGTAACGGCAAATCACGAAGATTCCTTTAAATACAAAAAAAAGATTCATATCTGTTTTAGATATAAACCTATTTCACAATCATTTATTATTTTTATAACGTACGCAAATCATTCAACACAACGAAATATCCATTTTCTTTTTTTATAAACTCAACTTGAAGCGTTAAATCATTTAGTTCTCCATCAGTCATCAAATCATAATCCATAAAATATCCACTGCTATCATCAAAGGCCTCCAGATAAATATCTTGTTTATTTTTCGTTGATGTTGGATCATCAATTTTCATCACTGGCTGTGTTTCATCTAAGTATCTAAGTGCCAAAATCAAGTCTTTTTTTGATAAACGACTGGTATCAAATAATGATAAGAAAGCATCATCGTCTTCAATAGACAACTTTGCCAGAGCTTGTTCAATATAAGCCACAAAACAATCTTTTTCTTTTCCTGTTTCTACTTTTATCATAAGCAGCCTCCTGATTTTAGCACGTTATTTATAAATGTTTTATCCTATAAATCCTCATAAGTAATCTGCATAACATCCTGTTCCTTTAACCATTGTTTTATTGCAGGATCACATGCCATATCCACTTCCATCGTTCTAGGAATTGTTAGAGATGAATGCTTTAAAATGTATCCATCTAAGTAACCCGGGTGACATACCATAACATCAGCTGCGCCATCATGTGCATGCATAACCATATCCTTTAGAAGTTTTTCAGGATCATAATCTGGATTCATACTATCCATCCACATATAAACCATTGTATTTCCAACCATCATTGGTTCACTTCCCGGAGCCATTCCATTGTATTTTAAACCATGACGATTTGCGACAATCTCTAAACCTTTGAAAAAGTTTTTACTGGAAACGGCATGCCCTTCAAAATATTGCGGTTGTCTACCTGTTAGTTCCACAAAGCGTTCATATTGCGCTTCAATTTCTAAAATCACTTCATCCAATACCACAAAATCTTCTTTGGCACTGCGATATTCTTTTGATGATTTAAACTCACCATGTTCGTTCGTAATGCTAGGGATCAATGATGGATCAACCAAAGGTTTTCCTACACAGATATTGGTATGTTGACCTAAACATACATCTACACCTTCTAATAATTTTAAACCATGTGCCACCGTTGGCATATTACTCATCACACCAACAGATTTAATAATGCCTTCCTTTACACTTTTTGCGATGCCATAGTTTACACCTTCACTATAGCCCAGATCATCTGCACGTATTAAGATTTTTTTCATCAAACTACCATCCTTTTTCTTTTATTTTGTTAATACAGGATCATCTTTTGCATATCCTGTAAAATAAGTTACAACTGCGGCAACCAAAAAACCAATTCCACAGCTGATTACACCATTTATCAAATTAGAAGCAGGACCGCCAGCAAAAGCTGTTAACCCAATAAAGCTTGCGACTGGAACCATAGCATAACATGCGACATGCATGATACCTGCATATAATCCACCAGCAAATCCTCCAATGATCAATCCAATAAATGGACGTTTATATTTTATACCATTACCATATAAACCAGGTTCTGTTACTCCACCTATTATTGAAGCAATGAAGTATCCAAAAGTCAATGATTTTTCTTCTGTATTTTTAATTTTCAAGAAAGAGCCCAACAACATGCCAGCAACAGATAAAGAAGCAATGGCACCACCGACAGACACTAAACTTTCTTGTCCAGCCTGTGCAAATGTCATGACTAATGCTGTGATAAATACAACATGCATACCACTCATAACAACAAACTCCCATAGTGCAGCTATGATTGCTACTGCCAAGAATCCAATGCCAGGAATCTGATCAAGTCCTAATAAGAAATTACAAATATAATTACCTAAGATAGAACCAATTGGTCCTAATACACATAAACAGATAGGAATCATTACTGCGATACTTAGGAATGGTACGAAAATCGTTTTTAATGCTTGTGGTAAAATACGTTTAAAGAATTTTTCTATATAACTCATTACCCAGATAGATAAGATGATTGGTAATAATGTAGATGCATAATTTTGTGCGTTACATGGAATACCATAAACAGTAAATAGTGTTCCTTCCGTAGCAATATTCACAAATGTCGGATGCATCATAATACATCCCAAGAACATACCTACAACTGGTGTTACATTGAACTTTTTAGATGCTGTATATCCTAATACAATTGGGAAGAAATAAAATCCTGCATCCCCAACAAAGGTAAATAGTGTATATAAATCATCTGTTTCTGATAGAACATTCAACATGCTTGGGCCTAAAACTGCGACTAGCATTTTAAACATAGATGCAGCCATCATCAATGGAATCAATGGCACAACACATCCAGATAAAGTTTCAAGAATATTACTTCCAACCTTTTTCAATGTTAGCTTTTCTTTTGTTTTTTCACTTGGTTCTTCAATGGAATCACTTAATGTAAATCCACCTTGTGTACATACTTCTTTATATACGTGTTCTACAGTCTGACCAATGATAACCTGAAACTGTCCACTAGAAAATTGACAGCCTAATACTCCCTTCATACTTTTGATATCATCTAATTTTACCTTACTTTGATCTTTTAAATTAAAACGTAATCTTGTCATGCAGTGTGCTACGAACGTAACATTTTCTTTACCTCCCACACCTGCTAAAATCTCACTTGCCATTTGTTCATATTTACTCATAATTTTATGTTCTCCTTTACATGAAAAACCCCCAACACAAAAACTACTTCTGTAATCTTTGCGCTGAGGGTGATGCTCTATTGATGACAATCCTCTCTTGCACATAATCGATTGATATGTAACATTAAGTATAATAAATCTTCTTCATGAAGACTCCAATTCATTTCATTTTGTAGATATTTTTTGATATGTAAAGCACACGCATATGTTTGCGGATTTTCATTCTTTACATATTCAAACATTTTTTTATTTTCACTGGTAATAGAATCCTTTTTCTCCTGACGTTTCAGAAGATATAAAAGATGTGACGTGAATCGGGAGTAGTTGAAACTGTTTTTATTGATATGAATTTGAAAATCTTCACCAATTAATTCTGTAATTTCCTCAATCACTTCATCGCTGTTTGGCATCTGTTGTGATATCGATGTCACAGTTTCTGCATTCACAAAATGCATGGCAATATTGCTTGCCTCTCCTTTTGGTAATCGAATATTCATCGTTTTCTGTATCAGCTTTACAGCTGTTTCTCCCAGTGCGAATTCTGTTTCATATAAATATTGGATATCGTTGTATAATGGTGCCTGTATATTGATGTTTTTCTTTACGCGTTCAATTGCGAATGCAATATGATCGGCTAATGTAAATACAACGTTAGGACTTAATTCACTTTTGATTTTCATCCTGGCAATATCCACAATTTTCGCAGCAGTTTCTAATACATCCACATCAATTTCATTCAACAGATTGAAATACATTGCATCTACATCATAGAAGGTTCTTTGTATTACATTTAAATCTTCTATCACATATGGACAAGGCTTAAAACCAATCCCTGTACCTACAGCAATTAATTCACGATCATTATCATCAACACATAATGCAATATTGTTGTTTATCTTTTTTATGACTTTCATGACCTGCCAGTTCCTCCCTTTTCTTATGATACATACAGATGTATCATTGTTTCTATTGATATCCCTTCTTTCTTTTATTTTAACATGGCTGAAACAAATAAAAAACTCTGCATATCACAAAACCTCAGTAAACAGAAATATTTGTTTCCTAAAGGTGATGCCTCCCGCAGAGTGACAATCCCGTTGTAGTAACTACATTTTAGCAAGCGGTTACAGCTTTGTCAATGCTTTATTTATAATTCTAATTATTCTAACAAATCTTCTATACTACATCCCAAAACCAAAGATAACGCTCTCACGATATTCACTTGTGCTTTATTGATTTCTGTTTCTCGCTGTTCATAAGCACGAATGGTTCTTTCTTTTACTTCTGCATATTGTGCTAACTGCTTTTGTGTTATTTCTGATTTTTTACGTAGTTTATAAAGGTTTGTAGGCGCTTTTTCTACCCTTTCCATAAGGACATCATAACCTTTTTTCACATCAGCTTCATGAAGTGGGTAATATAATGCAAAGATATCCGATGGCGCTATAGCTGAAAATATTGTAGAAAATTTAAATCCAGATTTCCATTGTACATAAGCAGTTATCCAACCCATCCAATACTCAGGCGTTTTGCCAAATCCTGTATCATATGTTATATAATCTGCTTCTAAATGATGGCTTTCTAAAACAAGCATTACCAATTCACTTCCACCTTTATTGATGTAATATGGATTTCCAATTTCAATACCATGACAAACAGGTGAATCTAAAAATAAAGCACCAAATGTATCAATATCCATATGTTGATTATTGACTGCATAATCAAACATTACAGCGAATTCTTCCATGACATCATCAAGATATACTTCATTGTAGCCTTTGATCATCATTTTTCATCTCCTCACGCAAAATATCAATGATATAAATATCGTTCTTATCAAACTTTTTATTTTTCAAATATGTACGATACTCGCTTCTTGCTTTATTATCCCTTTGTACTCTTCTACTGAAATACGCTTTATGATCAACTTTTTCATAACCTACAAATTTTATCGTTTGAAATGCTTTTTCTGATTTTAAAATAATTTGTTCGTCTAATTTTCCTAACCTCATTGCTTCACCTAATGTCTTTAAAGATATCGTTCCTTGAATGAAATCCTTTGCGAATTGAAAGTATGAATCATCCGCGCGATATCCTATGATTACATCATAATTTCTATAATCTGGAAGAAACGTATCAAGAATATATTGTTTAGCCTGCACCATTAATTCATCATTATTTAATTCAAAGCTTCTATTTTCTAAGAGAATCGCCAACCAATTTAACATATGATAATCATTTGTAAGATTTAAAATAGATAGATTTCTCATATCCAGTTGGTATTGATTTGCATATCCTTCTAAGTTTTCTGTACAAGCCCACTCTTTCGCAAGTTTTCTGTACAATAAAAACCTTGTCCATAATCATTATAATTTTTCCCAAGTCCATAAATTGGTTGAACAATTTTGTCTTTTGAGCCATGATAAATTGTCAAAATATTTTCCATATGCTACCTCTCTTTTCATTCATTATACCATTATATTGGCAGTTTATATCCATTTTGATATAAAAAATATGACCAACCTATCGCCAGCCATATTTTCATATATATTAGATAGAAATTAATTCATATTCTCTAGAACCAACACCTAGTTCTTCTGCTGCTTCAACGGTATGTACACCATTTCTTGATTCAATTCGTTCAATAAGATCTGCTTTACCAGGATCTTCACTTTGATAAACGAAATCTAAACATGCTTGATCAAGAGCAACAGGATCATTAGATGCCAAAATACCAATATCTTTAATTTTAGGATCTTCTGCCACAGCACAACAATCACAATCTACTGACATATTGCACATCACATTGATAAATACGATTTGACCTTTATAATAATCCATAATGGATTTTGATGCGTCGGCCATAGATTCTAAGAAGGCGTCATGATCTGCGGTCCAAAATTCATCTGGTTTACCTACACCATGTATATATGCCTTTCCATAGCTAGACGCAATACCAATAGAAATATTCTTTAATGCTCCGCCAAATCCACCCATAGGATGTCCTTTGAAGTGAGATAAAACCAGCATAGAATCATAATTTTTCATATGTGAACCTACATAATTTGTCTTAATTTGTTTACCATCTACACCTAATTCCATATCGCCATCTTCATCCAAGATATCAACTGGCGCAATATCTGTCCATCCATGAAGTTTCATTGTTTCCCAATGAGCTTTTGTCGTATTTCGTTTTCCTTCATATGCAGTGTTGCTTTCGACAATCGTACCATGCACATGATCAATAATCGGTTTCATAAACGGTGGACGTAAGAAATTTTGATTTCCTACTTCTCCTGAATGTAACTTGACAGCAACCTTGCCTTGAAGTGATACTTGTAAAGCTTCATACATTTTGACCATAGCTTCTGACGTGATTTCTTTTGTGAAATATACTTTTGATTTTCCCATATCATAACCCTCTTTCCAAGAGTTACTATATCACTTAGAGCAAACTCTAAGTCAATCGTTTTCTTTTATTTCTTCAATTTTTTCAATTTTTACTGCCGTTCCTGTTAAGATTACCCCGATCATATTACTATTGAACATAGTATATTCGATATCCACACCAACAATGGCATTTCCACCATTAAACAGGCATCGTTCAATGATACGTTTCTTAGCAGCAACTTTCGCATCCTGAAGTTTGGCGATAAATGCTTCTGATTCAGTACCTGTCATATCCGCAACAGATGCTTCCCAACTGCTGATAAAGCCTGTACCTAATACGCTTTCCCCACTGATGATGCCATGATAGGAAAGGATACGATAGCCTTCAAAAGTTGGACAAGTCGTCATCATAAATCCATCATCTTTTTTCGCATTTTCTTTTGCTTCTTTTTCCTGGATTCCTTCTTTGAACCATGCTTCTACATTATCAATAACATTTTGAGGATAATTGCGTTCTCGCATTTCTTGCATTGCTAAACGATATTTTTCCTTTAATATTTCTGATGTTTTTGCGCCTCTCCCATTCTTAAATGCTTTTAAACTTTCGTAACAATCTGTACACATATAGATATCTTTAAATTGTGTTGGATATGTTCCCAACCCTTCTGCACGTTTTCCGCACACACTGCACATTTTCTTTGCCATAGGAAAACCTCCTTTTCATTTTCTATACTATCATTATAAATTAGAAAGTTTGTTTCGGATACAAGATTTATTAAAAATTTAAACAAAAAGTAGAAAATAATAATCGTTATCATAAATTCTGGTTTCATAGTTACAGAATAGTGAGTTTCTATAATATTTTACTTATTCAAAAACATTAGAAAATCGTCATATTTATGATATTCATAGGATGTTTTACATATCTTTAAACTTTTCTAGTTTGTTCTTTTCAAAAAAGTTTAATAAGCTTTTTAAAGCGTCTTACTTTGAGATAAAAATAGACTTAAACATTAGCGTCATTTATAAGATGAAAATAAAGCCTGCTAGCGATGAAAAGTCTATTTATGAAATTCTTCTTTATACAATCAATAATTGAAATGAATATTGTTAAAATACTACTCTTTTTCTATGGCGCAATTTCACCAAAAGTGAAATATATTAAAGTTATGACAGTGCTTTAAGCTACATATAGGTTTTTTTTAAATTTTTCAAAAATAATTTAGGATTTTCATACCAAAAATACGTATGTAAATAATGTAGGCTTTCATAGCCTAGAAAGATGAGGACCTCTATGGGAAAAGAAAAATCAAAGAAAACAAAAGCTACAGTCACAAATCTTGAAAAGAAAGAAGAATTAAATGTTTTAGCTGAAAAGGAAGCTGTGAATGAGAATAATGAATCATCGGTATCCTTTACCAACGATGTATTTATGAAGTTTAGTTTAATTGGTGAAGATGCCACTTCTAATCTTCTGCGTAACTTCTTTTGTACAGTTGCAACACATTACAAGTACAAAATTGTACACACAAAAGTAGTGAATTCAGAAATTCTTCCTGAACAATTTGGCTTAAAACGTATCGTTATGGATGTTGTAGCGACAGATGATCAAGGCAGACGCCATAATATTGAGATTCAAAATCAATTCAAAGATGTAGATTTTAATCGTTGGGAGTTTTATGGTGCAAAAAATTTAAGTATGCAGTTAAAATCAGGAAATTACTATAATGTAATTCAACCAGAATATCAGATTATCTTAACATTCTTTACAGGTGAAGCAGCAGAAAGAAACAATAAACTAATCAATCATTATGTGATGCGAAATGAAGATGGTGAAGTAGAACAGGAGAATGCATTGATCAATCGTACATATGTTAATTTGAATGTGATTGATCGCATCGTAGAAGAAAAAGGCGTAGAAAACTTAAATGATTTCGAAAAGTTATGTTACCTATTTAAACACAACGAACCTTGTGATACAATAAACACAGGAAAGTTGGTGGATGCGATTATGAAAAAATATGATGATATGAAACAAAATGAAGAAGTATGGACAATGGCACAACGAATTGAAGAAGCAGAATTACGCGAGAAGTATCTTGAAGAAACGGCAAGGATCAAAAATGAAGAAGATCGAAAAAAAGCCCTAAAAGAAGGAAGAGAAGAAGGACTGAAAGAAGGGCTGAAAGAAGGTAAAAAAGAAGGACTAAAAAAAGGTCTAGAAGAAGGTAAAAAAGAAGGTCTTTTAGAAGGTCAGCTAAAAATCGTGAAATGCCAGATAATGAAAAAATATGGTCAGGACGCTTCTACTTGGCTATCATCTTTGACATCATCACAACTGGATAAAATCATTGAACTCATCTTAACATGTGACACATATGAAGAACTAAAACAACAAATACAAAAATAATTAAGCAATAAAAGATGGCTGGTTCTCTTAACGAAATCAGCCATCTTTTTTCCCTTTAATTAATCTAAATCTTTACCATTGCTTTCGATTACCTTCTTATACCAGTAGAAAGAATCTTTTCTGCTACGATCAAATGTACCATTACCTAAATCATCACTATCTACATACACAAAACCATAACGTTTTCCCATTTCACCAGTAGATGCACTTACTAAATCAATGCATCCCCAAGGTGTATAACCAATTAAATCGACACCATCATTTACAGCTTCTTCCATACAACGAATATGCTTTCTTAAATAATCAATACGATACTCATCATGGATGCTTCCATCGCTTTCAACCTTATCAAAAGCGCCTAAGCCATTTTCCACAACCATCAAAGGAATTTGATAACGTGCATATAATTCATTTAATGTATAACGGAGTCCATCAGGATCAATCTGCCATCCCCAATCACTAGATTCAAGATATGGATTCTTCACACCACCCATTAAGTTACCAGCTGTACCTTCTAAATTTGGATCATGTGATACACAATTGCTCATATAATAAGAGAAGCTATAGAAATCTACTGTCCCATTCTTTAAGATTTCCTCATCTCCAGGTTCCATTTTCACATGAATATCATTTTCTTCCCAATAACGTTTAGCGAAGTAAGGATACTCTCCACGAACCTGCACATCCCCACAATAGAAGTTACCCATTTCCTTCAACTTTTGACACTTTAATACATCCTGTGGATGACATGTATAAGGATAATTCTGCATATATGCAATCATACAGCCAATCTTAAACTCAGGATTGATACTGTGTCCTAATTGTACAGCTTTCGCACTTGCGATAAATTGATGATGTAACGCCTGAAAACGAAGCTGTGGAATATCTATCTGCTTTGTGAAATCTCTTGTGCCTTCATTTAAAATGCCAAGACTCAAATAATTTCCCATTGGCATCGTACCACAGTTAATTTCATTAAACGTCAACCAATATGTAACCTTATCTTTATAACGATTGAAGATCACTTCACAGTATCTAACAAACATATCAATGACTTCTCTGCTTACCCAGCTATCATAATTTTCCGTCAAGTAAAATGGCATTTCATAATGTGAAATTGTCACTAATGGCTCAATACCATATTTATGTAATTCATCAAATACGTTATCGTAAAATTTTAATCCTTCTTCATTTGGTTCTGTTTCATTACCTTTTGGAAATATTCTTGTCCATGCGATAGACATACGGAATGTTTTAAATCCCATTTCTGCCATCAACGCAATATCTTCTTTATAACGGTGATAGAAATCACTTGCTTTATGATTTGGATAATATAATCCTTCTTCTAGTGTGCGTGTGATCTGACGAGGTGTTGTATGTGTACCATTGCTCATCATATCCGCAGCACTTAATCCTTTTCCTCCTTCATTCCATCCACCTTCATATTGGTTGGCAGCTGTCGCACCACCCCATAAAAAGCCTTCTTTAAATCCCATAATATAAGTCCTCCTTATTTCCTGAATTGATTATAACATAGGCATTTTTCTTGTAGTTTTCAAAACATGTAAAATTGTGTACATTTAAATAAAAGGCCTGATTTCTCAGACCTCAGCTTTAATCTAAATCTTCACCATTGGATGCGATAACTTTTTTGTACCAGTAGAAAGAATCTTTGCGATAGCGTTGATATGTTCCGTTTCCTTCATCATCTGCATCTACATATACAAAACCATAACGTTTTGTCATCTGACAATCTCCACAACTTACCAAATCGATACATCCCCATGGTGTATATCCCATTACATTGCATCCATCTCCTATTGCTTCTTTTATGGCCTGAATATGGGCTCTTAAATATTCTATACGATAATTATCATGTACATTATTATCTGATGTTAATTCATCATGAGCGCCTAATCCATTTTCTACTATAAAAATCGGTACGCCATAGCGATCATTCATATCATTTAATGTAATTCTCAAACCTGTAGGATCTATTCCCCATCCCCAATCTGTCATTTTAATATATGGGTTCTCCAAGTTTCTGATGAAAGCACCAATTGGTTCTGCTTTATCTGGTTCTGCGCTAATAACTGCTGTATGATAGTAACTAATAGACGCAAAATCTACAGTCCCTTCTTTTAAAATACTTTCATATCCAGGATACCAGTCTATTTCAATACCTTTCTTGCGATAATAATTCAAAATTGATGTAGGATATGTACCTTTCACTTGAATATCCGTTGGGAAATAATTAAATTGACTTTGTTGTTGTGTTGCTAATACATCTTCTGGATTACAGGTATACGCATAGTTTTGAAGTCTACAAATCATATTACCAATCATTCCTTTTGATGTATGCTCACGAAAATATTTGACAGTTAAAGCACTTGCGATTAATTGATGATGTAATGCTTGATGAATACATGCTTCTGGCGTTTTTTTAGATTTCTCTACAAACATGCCTCCTCCTAGATAAGAAGAATTCATGATCATATTGATTTCATTAAAGGTAATCCAATAGTTTACTTCATCTTTATATTCATCAATCAAAAATTTTGTATAATGTAGAAAATAATCAATCATCTTAGGGCTTTCCCATCCATTGATAGTTTCTGTCAAATAAACTGGGATTTCATAATGAATCATCGTAACCAAAGGTTCGATGCCATATTTATGACATTCCTTAAATACATTATGATAAAACTGCACTCCATCTTCACATGGTTTTTCTTCTAAACCTGTAGGAAATAATCTACTCCATGAGATACTCATTCTGAAAGTCTTAAATCCCATTTCGCCTAATAAAGCGATATCTTCTTTATAATGATGATAGAAATCCACACCTCTTCTAAAAGCAAAATTATATTCATCTTCATGCTTTTTATGATCCTCAAACATATCAACTGTCACATTGATTGGAAATACTTTTTCTTTATCTGCTTTTTTTACTCTACGAATATAATCCATATGAGAAAGTCCTCTTCCACCTTCGTTATATCCTCCTTCAAACTGAGAAGCAGATGTTGCGCCTCCCCATAAAAACTTTTCATTAAACGCCATAGTATAGATCCTCCTTTTTTATTCCGCTAGCTTTTACTTCTTATTTTTTAAGAAATTAAAATGTTATACTGTGTATAAATATTTTTCATTTAGTCTTCTTTGAATCCTAAAATCCACGTCATTATAAATGAAATTACCATAGAAATAACTAATCCTATGATTCCATTTACTAAATTAGCACCTGTAGGTCCAATCAATGTAGGTAATACAAATAATCCTGTTGAACCAGGCATTGCATAAATAAATGTATGTGTAATACCAAAATAAGCACTAGCTACTGCATTTCCAATCATTGTGGCAATTAATGGTCTTTTTAATTTCATTAAGACTCCATATAATGCAGGCTCAGTAATACCACCAACTAAAGCTGTAGTGGCACATGTCATAGCAGTTGCTTTTGTATCTACTTTTTTTGATTTCAAAGAAACAGCAAGGCAGGATGCTGCTGAACCAAATACATAACCAATACCAGTAACAAAGAAGAATGTTTCATATCCATTTTCTGCAAAACTAGTTAAAGCAAAAGGAATTAAGGCTGTATGCATTCCAGTAAAAATTAATAATGGACGTAAAGCACCCATTACCGCCATACCAACAAATCCTAAAGTGTTATAAATCCACATCAAACCATCTGCAAGATATTTACCTAAAACTGTTCCTAAAGGCCCTAAAAAACAAATTGCTAATGGTGCCATCACTAATAAAGTTAGGGTTGGTACAAGAACAGAGGATAATATCTGTGGAACATATTTTGTAAAGAACTTATGTACATAAGATAAAATCCATGTGATTAAAATAGCAGGCAAAACGCTACTTGCATAAGATGTAGCAGTAATAGGTAACCCAAATATTGTTGTAATAGTCCCTTCTGTTAATCCTGTTGTAAATGCAGGAAGTAAAAGAAAGGCACATAGCAATGTCGCCAATGGTAAACTTGTTTTAAAATGCTTAGATGCATTTATACCCACATAAATCGGTAAGAAATAAAATCCAGCTTCTCCTATATTCTGTATGACAAGATAAGTTGAATTAGTTGCGTCTAAAATATGAAATTGAAGTAAGAGCAATGCTATAACTTTAAACATACCAGCACCTATCAAAATAGGTAAAGCTGGCACCATAGAATTAACTACAGCTTGAACTATACCATTGCCAATCCCTTTTAATGAAATAGTTTTTTTCTCATCAAGATTTTCGTTAATTGCGGCTTTTACCTCAAATCCTGTTAAATCACAAAATTCACGATAAACTTCTCCTACATTCTGTCCAATAACAATTTGATATTGTTCACCCTGTATTTTTAAAGCAATAACTCCATCAATTGCTTCAATACT
This sequence comes from [Eubacterium] hominis, assembly GCA_014337235.1. Classification (GTDB taxonomy): domain Bacteria; phylum Bacillota_I; class Bacilli_A; order Erysipelotrichales; family Erysipelotrichaceae; genus Hoskinsella; species Hoskinsella hominis. The sequence goes on from CP060636.1 coordinate 1,049,591, forward strand.
TTCTTTCTTTATTAAGCTTTTATCTTTAAACTCTAAACGTAATCTAGTTATGCAGTGAAAACAATTTGTTATATTGTCTTTGCCACCAACATTTTCTAATATTGCCTTTGCAATTTCTTTATTTCTTTTCATTTTGATTTCTCCTCTCACGTTCTTCAAAAATAAATATTGGGCCCTAAATATTTATTTTTTTTGTAGAAACTACATTTAACGTATATCCTTTCTGTCAGGAACTATATCTCCTGTTTCTACCATCCAATCTAATATCTTTAACTTCATATTTTTTATAATTTCTTGATACTCTGAATGCATTATTAAATTGTTTAATTCTTGTGGATCATTTTCTAAATCATATAATTCATCATTTTCATATAAACGATATACATACTTCCATTTGTCCATCCGACACATAATTGCTTTGGTATGTTCTGGTCCTTCTGAAGCTTGAGATGACAACCTTGGCCAATATTGTGAAGATGGACCATGTCCTAATTCCATCGCCCATGTTTCTCCATGAATCCTTCCACCCTCACTAAAAACTGCTTCTCGATGTTGTTCTTCTTTATCAAATAAATGCACAAGTGACTTTCCAAAATTAACATATTCTGTTTGAATACCTGATATTTCTTCAATTGTTGCAGTAATATCTACAAGTTCTACAAGTGCATTTGAAACACGGGGAATTACATGATATTGCTTTGCTGGTTTTATTAATAATGGAACATTTACAACTGGATCATCGAAACAGTTCTGAACTTTTTCCGCAATATCATAATCACCTGTATAATCTCCATGATCTGAGAAAACAAAGATATTTGTATCATCATATAAATTACACTCTTTTAACTTATCTCGTACCATGCCATAATGATGATCAAATCTAGATACCATCGCCAGATAAGTTGCCCGCATTTCTTGAAAGTTTTCTTCACCCCAATTGGATAAATTTTGTTTTTTAGCTATTTCCTTTAACATACTAGGTTTTCCTTCAAGCGTAATAGCACTTGGTCTTCTTTTTGCGACTTTTTTACGATCAATACTTGAAAACCATGGTTCCTCACACATATATTCTGGATGTGGATACATAAGTGTTATGTATAAGAAAAAGGGCTTGTGATTCTTTTCTTTACTTTTTTCTTCTATATAAGCTAAAGCCTGCTCAATGCAACTCCAATCATATTTAGCAAAAACAGTCTTATCATTGACATCATCTAAATCTACTTTCCCTACATAAAAGGAATAATAACCTGGTTCATCTGGCTTTAATTGTGATTCTTTTTTATTCTTCTTCATCATATCTTGTAAAGCAATAAACTCTCCACCTTTTATATCTTTTGAATCACCTGATCCAAATGGCCGATAATATCGATCACAAAATTCTTCTTTTGTTCTATTCCCTGGAATCACATCGTTTCTTCCTATCCAGATAACTTCATATCCATTATTTTTCATAGTCCTCAGGATATTAGGTTCTCCTTCATTTTGAAGATAATGAATTGTTCTGTGTCCAGTTGTATGAGGATATAATCCCGATAAAAAACTTATACGAGAAGGTACACAAACTGGATTTTGACAATACGCATGTGAAAATGATATCCCCTCTTGACTTAATTGATCTAGATTAGGAGTAATCGAAGCTTGATTTCCTAAATGAGCTAAAGCATCTGCTCGAAGCTGATCAGCTACAAAATACACAATATTTGATTTAACTGCCATAAAATTTTTCCTCCTTTATATAGAAAAACCCCAGCACATAACAAAAAGCAAATTGCTATTGTTATATACTGAGGTAATGCCCGCTTTACCGGTTACAATCCTCCCTACTGCATAATCGATTGATGTGCAGCATTAAATATAATAATTCTTCTTCACTCGGATTCCATTCTAAATGATCTTTTAGATATGTTTGAATATGACTAACACATTGATACGTTTTGCTATATTCGGCTTTCATCGAGTCAAATAATTTTTTATTTTCACTTGTAATTGATATATTAGTTTCCTGTCGTTTCATAAGGTATTGAAGATGCGTCACAAATCTAGAATAATTAAATCCTTCTCGATTTACACTCATTTCAAAATCTTTTTCAATCAAATTTGTGATATCACAAATCACTTTATTTTCATCTGATTCATCATTAGCATTTCTTTGCATATTCTCAGCATTTATAAAATGCAATGCAATACTAACCGCCTCATCCTTTGTTAGATAAACATTCATGCTTTTATTTATTAATTTAATCGCAAATAGTCCAATTTGCATCTCCGACTCATATAAGTGTTGTATATCATATACAAACGGCATTCTTATATCAAGATTTTTCTTAAATCGTTCTATCGCGAAATTGATATGATCAGCTAAAGTAAATACGATATTAGAATTAATTTGATTTTCTATTTTCATCTTTGCAAAATCTACAATTTTAATACTTAACTCGAATACCTCTTCTGGTATATCATTTAACAGTCCTAAATAACTGGGATTAATACCATAATAAGTACGCCAGATTTTACTCAAATCTGTAAGTTCATATGGGGTTTTAGGAAACCCAATTCCTTTTCCGAAAGCAATCAATTCATGACCATCATTATCCAGACAAACAGCAACATTGTTATTGATTTTCTTAATAACCTTCATGATTGATTCTCCCTTCTTTTATTTATTGAAATGTAATAACCTTGTTCTCCCCCATTATAACATGACTTCCTGCTTCTTCGATAACCATGGAAAATTCACTTGTATTTGTTACAACCATTGGCGTTGTTAATACCATCTGCTGTTCTTTCATAAATGCCATATCTATCTGTATCAGTGGCGTTCCTTTCTTAACTTTATCTCCAACATTTACTAGTGCTGTAAATCCTTTACCATTTAAACTTACTGTATCTAAACCGATATGGATTAAAATTTCTGCACCATTATCTGCGGTGATACCCACGGCATGCAATGTATGTGCGACCATAGTAATTTTTCCATTACAAGGTGCACAAATTGTATCCGTTTCTGGCATAAAAGCGATACCATCACCCATCATTTTTTGGGCAAACACTTGATCTGGAACATTTTCTAAAGCAACACTTGTGCCTGTCACTGGGGCATATAGTACTACTGGTTCTTTCTTTTTGAATATTTGAAACATCATCTTCATCCTTTCCACAAATAAAAAACTCTTCAGTTGATTACACAAAAAACAGAACTATTTCTGCTTTTTAGGTAATGCCTCCCGAAGAGTAACAAGCCTTTTTCTATTTGCACATTTATATTAGCATCGGCTGTAAGCGTTGTCAACAATATTTTTCACATTTTTTTATAACTACATTTTTGTGAAAGTCCTCTAAGTTATGAAAAAAAACATGTTATAGGAAAATTTTTTAATCTTTTTCCCTAACATGTTTTTATTTATTTTAAGGCATAAACAGGATATTTTTCAACTTGAATTAATAGTACTTCATCCTGTACATTCATTTTTGAATACATGGATACATCACACTTTGCCTCTATCGTTTCACCATTACGGATAATATCAACATAGTATCCTCTGGCGTTTTTTCCTTTTGTGGCTCTATGGTCTGTATGACGTTTCTTTTCTATAACAACACCATATGTCTTTTCATTCACTTTCCAAGAAAAACTTTTAAACCATCTTACAAAGCAACGTATCGTTAATAAAATGAAAATTACCATACATATGATGCCGAATATGATAGTTGATATTGATTCTCCTTCTAGACTTCCAGGCATCAGAAATAATACCCAAATAACAATCACATCAATGATGACCATTAAGATGCCTATCTGAAGCAAATCTTTTCTACGGATTTTAAACCATCTTTCAATTAATTGATCCTCATTCATTTACTTCACTTGCCACAGCACCATCTAGTGGTTTATCTATCACTTCACTGTTTTCTAAATCATCAGAAGCATTTGTTTTTATTTCTTCTTGATTTTCTACAATCGTTTTATCTTCCTGTACAGGAGCATCGTTTACAGGTGTTTCTGTTTCTTTTACAGGTTCAACTGGTTCACTGTCAGAGTTTGTTTCTTCTTTCTGAATATCTGCTTTTTCATAATCTTTTAACTCTGTTTTATCTTCAAGGCTGAATGTGCTAATGCTAGAATCTGTACCAACATCATACGCGTTTTCTTGATAAGACATGGTGTTGATTGGAATCAGTTTCTTGGTTTTAGCATCAAAATCAAACACATGCCATAAAGTTCCACTTCTGTTTGGTACATTGTATGTCGCAATTAATGTTTGTCCAGCATAAACTTTTACCTGTGCTCCTGAACTTGCCATTGCACTAGAATTATGTTCATATGAATTTGAATAGTTATGTACATAGAAACTGTATTTACCATTCTGATTCATTTTATAAATCGTAGTTGTTTCAGGTCCAGATCCATCCACATCATCTAGGTCTAAGAAAGAATTTATCACACCATTATTTTTATATGCTTTATTATGGAAATAGATATGGAAATTACCATCACCAGCTGCTTTGGGCCCTATTAAATGAGAATCTAAATCGCTTGGTTCCTTTCCCCAAGTCAACACAATTCGTAAGTCACCTGTTGGTATCTCACTATTTTCATCAGGTACTAAAGCACCATGTTTATCCATATGTATACCTTTTGTGACTGCGATATTGATATGGTTTGTGACATAACCTGAATTTTCCATTAAAACTGTATAGTTGCCTAATGGTAAATCGACTTTATAACCACCAAATGGATCTGTCATTACTGTTTTTACTACATCTCCAGTTGTATGATTCCAGCCTTTTCTGATCGTCAATTTCGTATTCGGAATTGCGCTACCTGTAACTGAATTTGTTACATGACCACCAATAGTACCAATCTCTTGTTCATCACCATTTACCATTAAATACGTTTCCAGATAAATCTTATTTTTATCCATAACAGTTTCTAAACTTTCAAATGGAATATATCCATCTTTTGAAATCTTCACGATATAGGTTCCACCTGGTACAGTGGCTGTATATTTACCATTTGCATCTGTTTTGACAGTAGCTGCTGTTTTCATATTTTCGCTATTAATAATTTCAATATTCGCATTTTTAATATATTGGGTATGAACATCTGCATCTGCGACGCTGCCTTCTATAGTACCACCATTTTCATATGTACATTCAGGAACAGCCTGCATATTTTCATAATGCTTTGATATCTTTAATGGACTGTTATTTTCATCCCAAATTGTGAATGTCATACCAATATCCAGCCAATCATCAAGAACTGAATATTCAAATGCATTTAATTCTGCATATAAACATAAAGTTACATCTGCACACACTAGACCTGTTGATCTAGCTTTTATGTAGCCACTGGCTTTTCCACCAGCTTCTGCAGAGAAACTGATTAAATTACATCCAAATAATTGTGCGCCAAGCTCTATCTGAGGTCCTACTGTAACGGAACCAGATAATCCTGCAGAGATAGAATTTTGTATTGCGGAAATATTTCTTGGCTTGTTATTAAGTACCTGTACACCAAATGTTCCTGATGAGTTATATTCAACTTCAAATTTGCCTTCTGCACTCATTACAAGATTTACTTCTACAATGATGCCTACGCCATATACACCTACAACTGGAACTTCACCTAATTTAATTCGTTTTTCTATTTTGTTTTCACAAATAAAACTGTCTGGTCCAGTTATTTCTGTACCCTTTCCAAAGCCTACATTTAAATCCGTTGATTCTTGTACTTTGATATATGCATTTTTTACATTTGGTTTGAAGTTATCAAAATCAACATCAAATTTATATCCTACTGTTGGCATGGAAGTTTCTAATGAATAATCGATACTCCAGTTATCACCTAAATCTATTTCTCCACTTAATTGTACAGAACCATTGATGCCAACATTATTTTCTGGTACATCAAAGAAATCATCCATTGCGCCATATGTCTGAATACCATTTGCGGCACTATTGTAATTTACTTGGACACCTTCAGCCGGTTGAAATCTTGAGAAATCTAATGGTGCCTGACCACCTACATTCATTGAATCTAAGAATTCGCTTAATTCAGGTTTTTCATATGTGATTTCTAAATTGTTTCCATTTTCTTTGATACTTTCCACCTTATAGGCATTTTCATATCCAATGACGATAATAGCGCCTTCTTTTAAATCTTTCACATCATCTGTTTTTTTGATAGTCAGAACACCATTTTCATCTTTATACTCAATAGAATCATCCAGAGTAGTTACACCATCTTTAAAATCATATCCTTCAGGTGTATCTCCTTGCGCATCTGTTGAACCAAAAATTTCAATCATTTTAGTAATAATCTGTTTTGCCTCTTTTTCATTTAATGCACGTTTTGGATAAAAGTTATTTTGTTCAAGATTCATCAAGCCAGTATCTACTGCTAAGAAAACTTCTTTCTTATATGTAATTTCTGATGCATCTTTACAATTAATTTCTTCACCTGATAAATAACCTAACGCACGAACGGCTGTAATAGCCGCAAACTCTCTTGTGGCTGGTTGTTCAGGCTGGAATGTTTCACTTTTTTCGATCAAGCCATATGTAAATGCTATTTCAATGGCATCCTTATATTCGCTATTTGCGATATCATTAAATACTTCATCACGCTGTGATGCGTTATCAGGATAACCGACTGCATCTACAAGCTTTTGAATCCATTCTCCTCTGGTATAAGTGACTTCAACTTCACCATTGTTTTTATCATACGTTACTTGAGATTTTATTGTAACATCTTTTCCATTTACCTTGACGGTTTTCTCAACTGTGATCAAACCTTTTGTATCCTGCTCATTTGCTTTGATATCAGAAGCAGGTAACAATGTTGCAGCCATCAATAAGCATAATAAGAAGGTAGTTGCCTTTTTCACTTTCTTATGTTTAACAGCATAAACAGCCATCATACATCCACTTGCGATCAATAATGAAAATAAGAACGTGATATTGGTGTGATCACCTGTATCTACATCATTTTTTGGTGTATCAACTTTTGTTGTATTTTCATTTTTGTTATTTGTATCCGTAATTGTAGAATTACCGTTATCCGTATTGCTTGGATTGTTATCTTCTGGTGTTATCATTCCACCATTTTGTTTCACATCAGCTTTAAATTCTGATGTAAGTGAAACGCTGTCCTTCCCATTTAATGCTGCGATATCCAAGCTAGCCTTGCTTGTATCTGCAAGCGTAAATCCTTCTGGTACAACCGTTTCGATATGGATGTTTTTCATCACCACATCATTTTGATTTTCAACTTTAACTTCTGCTTTCACTGCATCCGTTTCACCATAGGAATCTTTATCTGTTTCCAAGGTGACATTAAGTCCATCTTGTATGTTTTCTTGTGCGTATAAGATAGCTGAATTTAATCCAAAAGCCATCAATAACGTAAGAAAACAAATCCCAACTTTCTTGATAATTTTCATTTTCTCCTCCTAAAAAATGGTTTTCTTGCCATTTTTCAGTATTTTATCACAGGTTTTCTTTCTAACACATATAATTTTATAAAATTGGAAATGACTTCCTCATTTTGTACAAAACGTAAAAAAAGCAAAGGCCATTTCAATTTTTGCCTATGCTTTTTGTGAAATTTTCATAATAGTTTTAGCTTTTACTATCTTTAAATATATGTATGCAAGTATGCTGACAGCTGCTTCTGTAATAGGAAATGCCCACCACAACGCGTTCAATCCAAATTGATTTGCCAATAGATAGACAATTGGCAACAACAATACCATTTGTCTTAATAATGTAATCATCAATGATTTATTCGCATGATCAACGGATTGGAATACTGCACTCAACACTAAAGATATACCTGCAAATATAAAGGATAAGCTAATAATTCTTAATGCTGGTACACCGATATTCATCATCTCTTCGTTTGCATCAAACAGGTACATCAACTGTTGTGGGAAACATTGGAATATGATAGTTCCCGCAATCATAATGACACAAGCGACGATTAAAGAAAAGTGAATAGAATCTAAAATACGCTGTTTCTTTTTTGCGCCAAAATTGTATGAAATAATTGGAATCAAGGCATTATTCATGCCATTAACTGCCATAAATACAAACTGTTGAAGCTTGAAGTAGATACTGAATGCAGAAACCGCCAGCTCACTGAATGTCACGAGAATCATATTCATAAATACTGTCATAAAGCTCATAATGGATTGCATTAATATTGCTGGTATAGCGATACGATACATATCTTTTATCATTCGTAATTCTAAATGGAATTCACGTAAATGAATTTGTACCTCTTTGATTTTGGTTTGTGTAATGATAATTCCCAAGAGCATTGCCACTATCTGTCCAATCACTGTCGCAATCGCAGCTCCTGTAACTCCCATTGCAGGAAGTCCCAGCATACCAAAGATAAAGATTGGGTCAAGCATAATATTTACTAAAGCGCCAACACCCTGAATAATCATATTGTATACTGTATTTCCTGTAGATTGCATAATTCTTTCATAGGTGATCTGCATAAAGACACCAAAGGAAAAGATTGTACAAATCTTCATATAACTAATGCCCATAGCTACAATTTCTTGATCTGTAGAGAACAATCTTAAGAATGCCTCAGAAAAGAAAATTCCAATGATCGCAAATATCAGCCAGTTAACAATCGCTAAAAGGATACCATGTAAAGCGACCTGATTAGCCTCTTTTGGTTTTTTCTGTCCTAAATAACGTGATAGTAATGCATTCAATCCAACAGCCGTACCACAAGCCACTGCGACAATAATCATTTGAATTGGATAACACAGAGATACTGCGGCAAGTGCATTATCAGATACCCTTGCGACAAACATACTGTCTACGATGTTGTAAAGTGCCTGAACCAACATAGAAATCATGATTGGTAAAGACATTGTCATAATTAATTTTTTAATTTCCATAACGCCCATTTTATTTTCTTCCATATATAATCCTCTCTTTCCACAGAAAAAAGGAACCCCGGGTTCCTTTGTTTCACTTCGATAGTTTCTTATGTTTTATGCAAAGCGAGTGTACAGATGGTATGGGTTACACCACTGTTCGTTTCTATTGTAACGGTTTTTTTACGAAGAATCAATTGTTTATTTTGATTTTTATCAGCCTATTTATATAAACATTAACATATACAATGGATAATTCTTAATGATAGGATCTTGTGTATTCACATTATTACTTGAAAAACGATAAGCATATACTGGATGATATTTTTCTATATATGCTTTTAGGCTTTTAGATTTTGTATTTTCTGCACTTTTTACTTCTATTGGAATTGCACCATCATTGGTGTTTAGTATAAAGTCTATTTCGTTATGCGCTGATGGCTCAAAGTAATATAATTCATGATGTTCACTTAATACTTGTGCAGTTATATTTTCATATATAGCACCTTTATAGATTCCTAAATTACCTGTAAGAATCTTATTTGCACTATCGATACCAAACATGGAAACCAATAAACCTGTATCTCCCATATATACTTTAAAAATTGAAGTTTCACGATATGCCCTCAACGGCTGATCGATGACTTTTAATCTTGTACATTTTTGAATAATACCACTATCTGATAACCATTGTAGACTGCTTTCAAATATCTTTGCATTTCCACCTTCTCGTACAAGTTTATATTGAAATTTTTTATTTTCCTTTGATAACTGTTCTGGAATAGATATAAAACAATCATGTACTTTTATTTTATCACTATGTTCAGCATATTTTGCCATATCACGATAATAATCTTCCACAATTTGGTGTTGAACATTTTGTACTTTTATGAAATCCTTTGTTTCGCAATAAGTTTTTACTACTTCTGGCATACCTCCACAAATGATATATTTTTTAAACAAATCCATATAAATTTGATGAATGCTTTCCATGACTGGTTTTCCTCGATCAAAACACTCTTTTAAATATTCTATTTGTTTATCATTTATATGGTTCGCATATAAAAATTCTTTGAAATTCATTGGCCTCATAGTCAATGATTGCACATAGCCAACAGGATAAGAAGATGTATGGTGAATCGCCACACCAAATAAGCTACCACTTATAATATAGTCATGAGGTGTTTCAGATCCAAGGAACTTTATCGTTGTTAGTGCCTGTGGACATGCCTGTATTTCATCAAGAACAATTGCGATATCCAATGAAAAATCACTTCAGGAAATCTTGTTTGTAAATACATTATAATTTCATCTGGTCTGGCTATTTGATCAAATATGGATTTTATATCTAAATCTCGCTCAAAATTGATATAGATATAAGAAGCATATTGTTTTTTCACAAATTCTAAAATGCTGTACGTTTTACCTGTCTGACGCGCCCCAGATATTATAAGAGGCTTATGAAATTTATCGTTTTTCCATTTTTTCAAATCTTCTTCCATCTTATACCACACTATATAATCATATGTTCAAAAAATATAATTTTTGTTATTTTTTATGTTCATAAAATATTCTAAAGCACTATTTTTTTGAAGATATTGCGTAAATCGAATACTTTTTAGCTATAATTTGATTTTAATATCATATGTTGCATTTTAATATTTGTAATGTTAAAACAAATAAACAAAGTTAAGATCAGAAAAAAACAGGATCATAAAATCCTGTATTTTTTACTTATTCTGGATATACCATATCTTCCACTGTCCATTGCTTTATCACTTCCCTATAATCTTTCGCATATACATTTGCTTGTTCAAGATTATGATCTAAATAATTTCCACATTCTTTACTTTCCTGTGCTCCTGGAATGGCGTCATGGAAATCTGAGATAAAAGCCATCGCTTCCTGTAGAAGTTTTATCGTTTCTTCTTTACTCATCGTATCTCTTGTTAAAAAATAAAACCCTGTGCGACATCCCATGGGACCAACATAGATGATTTGTTCACTATATTTTGAATTTCTAACATATGTAGCTAATAGATGTTCAAATGTATGTAATCCTGCATTCTCTAAATAAACACCTGCATTAGGAACCACCATGCGCATATCATAGGTTATCACATCCCCGTCAATGCGTGAAACATATAAACCTTTTCCTAACTTATCGTGATCAATACAAAAACTTGTTATTTTATTCATTTTTATCCTTCCTTTTCTTCAACTTTTTTTATAAAAATATCAAATTGCTCTTTTGTATAAGTATGTGTATTTCTTAATATATATCCTTTTAATTTATCTAATGCAAATAGCTTTTTTTCTTTATTTGCCTGATTATATAACTGTGCATAAATTTTTTCTCTAGCGGGTTCCATTATCTTATTCTGATTATATACAAGATAATATTCAATGTGTTTTCTTGAAAAATCAATATTAGGAATAACGTTCATTTCCAATAACATAATAATGCTATCGTAAATCTTTCTATATATTTGTGTAGCATCAATATTACCATTTTTAAACTCAAAGAAGAACCAATGATTTTTATCTTGGACATATAAGGCATCATTTGAACAAGGCATTTGCGTTTTCGTAATTGCCTTACAATATTCTCTTGGTATTTTATCAAAATCAATCGCTGTAACAACACTATCTGTAAGATAGCATTTATGAATATCATCATATGATAATGTTTTAAGGCTTTTCATATGTCCAATCAGGGAACTTGGCAATGTCTGTATAATTTCATCTTTCATTTATCAATTCTCCTGATTTTCTAATTCATAACGAATTGTATTCAGAATATCCAAAGGACTGGCCATTTTTTGGTAAATTAAATCGATATGATCATTCACATTTTCTATTTTCGCAATACCTTCTTCTACCTCTGATAAATAATAATTGCATTTATTATCAATCTCATGTTTCTTGGAGAATAAAGAAATAGCATCTAGGAAATACGGGCTATGGGTAGTAACTACAATAGTTAAATCGAAGTATTTTTGCAGCAACATAATGGTTTCTGCATATACAACCTGCCATTGTGGATGTAAGTGTATTTCTGGTTCATCAAAGATGATAACATCTCTATTTTCTAACAAACCTCTTTCCAACAATAATTTCAATAATGCAAAAGACTTCAATCCGGTTGATAGGTTACAAACATTCAAAGGTTCAGAAGCACTATCATCTTTATAATAAAATTCTCCATCGTTTGTTTGTATCACATCTCCATTTATCGCGTTATTCATTATTTCAAAGATTTTTTTCAATTTATCTTTTGCCATAACTGATGTAAACAGATTATCATCTATTTCACTTTTCATATGCACTAAATCATAAATCATTTTATCAGTAGTTGATGTAATTTTGCTTGATGGATTTAATTCATCCATAATAAATGGATTATCAATCAAAATGGCTTTGTGTTGAATTTCAAAAGTTCTTTCATATTCTTCACATTCATTTTTCATAAATTTTAATCTAATAGGATTGTTCTTTATAGACAGGGAAATAATACTTTCACTATCACTATTATTTAAAGGATTGATTTGTCCATGAAACATTTCATAAAAATAGCGTCGAATCAATTCTAAACGTACACTTTCTTTTGGCGCCTTTAAAAGAATAAAAACTTTTTCTGTTAATTCATCAACATCTAAATCTTTTCTATTTTTTTCATAAATATTCAATGTTCTTTTAATAACATTTCTAACTTCAGCGAAATCATAAGATGGTACTAATTGTTTAAGTATATTTTTTGCTATTACGTACTTCTTTTCAAATTTGTATTGAAAACACCATCCAAGAATTGATATTTCTATTTGTGAATTGCGAAGTTCTTCTATACGCCCATCAATATCCTTTAAAGAATTAAACATAGAAAATAATATTTTTCCTATTGTGCTTTTACCTGTATTATTTTCACCAGCAATCACTGTAATGCCATCCAATTTAATGTTTGCTTCTTTGATTTTCGCAAAGTTACTAATTTTTAACTCCATACATATCCTCCCTTCTTTCTTTGTTTATCGTGTTTAGTATAGTCTATTTCCTACCATTTTACAATGAGAAACAGAAAGGACCTGCATCCAACAGATCCTCATCAATACTAATTGTTTACTTCAGAATATTTTCTACGTTCCGGACTTAAATTATCTACATAATAACGAATGGTTAAGCTGGCAGCACATTTGCTTTTGTTTTTAGGTTCTACGATAAACCCATCACCTTCCAGCATTGCATCCAGCATCGCTTTACAACAAACATTCTGATTTTTTACGCCTGGTTCACATTCCTCCAAAAGGTCTTTTGCGTTTACTTCAATGTAAAGCCATTGCTTATCATGTGCAACCTGCTTTTTATTTTGGATACATTCTAAGTAATCTTTCATCTCTAGTTTAGCCATATTCATCTTTCCTCCTTGCCTTGATGAAACCTTTATAACCGTATTATAGCACGTATACTATGTTACATGAAAGTAATTTTCTGTTTTTCCATAAAAATGAAAGTTGTATCAAATCTTTTCTTTTAATTTATCAATACACCAATTTGCCCATTTTATTTCATTTTGATAATACATAAAGCCATATGTCATGGTCATTCCCCAATAAAAAGACTCATTTTCTTTCTGTGCATATGCCTCAAATTCAGGCAGTTTGGCGATATCCTCATTCATCCCATCAATGATGGCACTACATTCCTGTTTATATTTTTCAAGCATTCGCATTGTTTGATCAATATCAATATTACTGGAGAAGAATACCTTAATCAATAATGGATTTTTATATTTCATAACCTCACTTAAATCAGCATCCGCAAGCCATTTATGAAGCTCCAGTCTGCCTTCTTCTGTAATATGATAAACTTTTTTATTCGGCTTATCACTTTGATATATAATATCATTTTCCACCCAGTTCTCTTTCAAACAGTTATTCAATTCTTTATAGATCTGTGATGTTTGTGCGTGCCAGAAGAAAGCAATACTGCTTTTGAAATAACGGTTAATATCATAACCAGTCATATCATGATAATTCAATAAACCTAAAATTGCATGTTTTAACGGCATATCGACCCTTCTTTCTATTGTTGTTATATTCTACTATTAGAATACAATGAATCAAGCTTTATTGCAATATTTCCATCTTACAATTTTATATTTCAAACAAGAATTCACATGTTTTATTAACAAAAACCACATGACAATTTCATCATGTGGCATATCATTATCCTTCCTTTTCTTCCTCATTTCTTATAGAGCGAATAGCGGAAATAATACGATCATTGTTACGATTTACAAGATCTTGTATTTGAGATTTTTTTGTATCAATCAATACCTCATAGTTATCTATGATTCCTTGTGTTATTTCTTTGATATTCACTTCATTTAACGTTTGTACTGCTTTTTCTTTTACCTTATTAATCAGATTTTTTGTCTTTCTACGTTCAATTAAATCCTGGAACGTAATGGTCTGTATTTCTTCATATGGGATATCCTCAAATAAGTTAGTATATAAGGATATATGATACAATAATACCTTATACAATTCAGATATAGATAATGCACTATGGAAGTAATCATCCATGGTAGATACAACGGCATGCAAACGTTCTTCTTTTAAATTCACGAAGAAATCATTTACAAAATGATACACAATTTTAGGAATGGCAGTCTTTTTCTCTGCCAGGATATAATGATTATCATCAAAATCCATCGCATATAACTGATGGTTATGATACAACTGTATCAGGTTATTACAAGGCATGCTGGAGCGTATATAATGTGGTTTTGTTAAATTCTCAAAGAATGACGATATACAATCATTTTCACATTCAAATATCGTTATTTTCTTCAAAAATTCAGGATCTGTAGCCCGCATTTGATAAACATCCAAAATACTTTTCGTAATTCCCGGTGCATTAAAACTTACTACTTGTTGCAGTTTTGAAAGTAGTTTAGCATTCATTGTTAATGCCACATACATCGCAAGATTTCCGCCTTTTGAATGCCCACATAAATAAAATGGAGCATCAATCTTTCGTTTTTGCAGTTCATGTAAAGATACTAATTGTTGGTACGTTGGTCCATCTAAGAACATATGAAAATTATCTGTCCAATCCTGCCATCCGGTTTTGTGATTGACATCATCTAATGCTTCAGAACCGCGAAATGCAAATATTTCACCTTCAGGACAGGTAAATACATAAAACACCACACCACTGTTGGCATTATCATCCACAAACTCTTTTACATAAATATCGCTATAGCGCCCTTTGGGTATCTTTGCAAGTGCTTCTTTATGATAAGGCAATGTGACATCGTTTGGATATTCTTCATCCATTACAGTATCCTCTAAAATCTGCTGGATCAAAGTATCTACACTTACACCCGGCTGATATGCATCAAAATAACTGATCATGGATAAATCATAAAATGTTTTTTCATCTAACACTCACATCACACCTTTCATTTCACGTTCTTTATTATAAAGCTTTTCTATGATTGGGTAAAGCAAAGTACGATTTTCACATAGTTTCACTTGATGCCTTTATTTTATCATTTGCGAATTCTATTTATTTTCTTAAAATTTCTTTGGTTTTATTTTCTTTTGTTTCAGCATATTGTAAAATGTAGAAAAGGGTGTGACTATGACAAAGAGAAAAAAGAAAAAACACGTTTCCTACTTTAAGATTATATCGGCAGGCTTATTAATTGCGGGTGTGATCATCGTGTTCTTATTATATTTAGATACTAAAACAGATTACCATTTAGTTATCATAGATAAAAACGGAGTAGCTTCAGAAATTCAGACATATGATTCCTTCAAACTCGCAAAAAGTAACATGCGAAAACTGGATCATCAGGAAAATGAAAATGTGGAAATTACCACAGATGATGGTACCCGTGTCGCTATTCGCTATGGAGTGCTTAATTTTAAAACTAAACAGTGTACAGTTAATACTGCTTATACATTTGATGATCGTGATGAAGAAGGCTATATCAATGGCTGTTATGGTGCGGATGCTGTATATCTTGATACCAGCAACGATGGTAAAAAATTCAAATTTATGATGAGTGGTGTTGTTGGCTGGGTAGATCGTAAGGATGTAGAATTATTAGACTATTATAATGAAAAAGAAGTCGCAAGCGTCAGTCATTACGTTGTAAAAGACAATACGTTCTTACATAAAGGCACAACAGATGTGAAATCAGGGAACTATGCCTTTTCTCTTGACGTCGGACTGCCATTCCAAGATACTTCTTATGCGTATTATTACAGTTATGATGGACATTATTTTTATCCTTCTTTTACCAGTATGAGCGATGACTATCAAAATAACACCCGTAAAAACAGCGTCAATTATGATCAGCCATATTATAATTATTATCAATTTTTATCACATCGTAGTATCTCTAACTATTCCACACAGGATATTAACAAATATATCACAAGTATTCTTGGCTATACTTCACAGCCTTCTTCTTATCCTATGGGTAATGAGGAATCTCTTTTATTTAATATGGGAAAGGCATTTGTGGATGCACAGAATCGATATAGTACCAATGCGATTATGATGATGGGGCTATCCGCTAATGAGAGTGCTTATGGAAGAAGTGAACTGGCTTATGCGAAAAACAATTTATTTGGCCATGCGGCATATGATGCTTCTCCAAGCCAAAGTGCTAATAAATACGCAAATCCTCAGGAAAGTATTCTTGTACATGCTTCCGTTTTCTTGAATCAGGGTTATTTGAATGCCTGCGATGGTTTTAAAGGCAGTGGGACTTGTGATAGTGAACAGGCAAATCGTTACCGTGGCGCTTATCTTGGGGACAAGGAAAGTGGTATGAATGTTCGTTATGCTTCTGATCCTTATTGGGGAGAAAAAGCCGCGTCCTTTTATCGAAAATTCGATAAAGCCATGGGAATGAAGGATGCAAAGTTTGATATTTTGATCAAAGATGTTGATCATGCGCCAGTTTATCAAAAAGCAGATAAGAATTCTACAATATTATATCGAACACCAACAGTAAAAAACTATTCTATGTTAGTTTTAGATATTATAAAAAACGATCAGGGTACTTGGTATAAGATAAAAAGTGATGCACCAATAAATAAAGAGGGTAATCAGGTAGAAACTGAAAGTAGCGCTTACAATGTTAAAAAGTCCGTTGTTTTTATAAATGCAGACGATTTGAAGTAATATATTGCCAACAAACGGTTCAAAAACGTTTAAATCAAAAAAATGTATTGATTTTTGAATTTAAATAAGCTATATTATAATCGTTAGTGTTATCAGCCGTCTTGCCCTTTCTTCCCCCACCCATATAGGCAAGCCGGTATATCTTCCCCCAGATCGATAACACTAACGCTTTTTTATTTATTAATGACAGGTAATCTTATATTGCCTGTTTTTTATATATTTAATTAATATTATGAAATAAAGCACATATCACATTGATTTATAGGAAATCCTACTTAATTCATTTAATCTATTTACTATATTATTTTAAGTTTTTAGAATTAATTGTATAACGACATTTTGGATAATTACTACATCCATAGAAAGTGCCGTATTTCCCTTTACGTAAAACTAATGTTCCACCACATCTAGGGCAAATATTGCCTTTTATTTTTTCATTTGTCAGTTTAATATTTTTTCTAGTATTCGTTATATGATCCTTACGTTCCTGTTTTTCTTTTAATTGATTTTTCTCAATCACATGTTTCATCACTCTTACTTGATCCATATCGTAACATTTATCTACACTCAACTGTTTTATACATTTCACAATATTCTTAATATAGATCACATGTTCTTTTTCAATATGAACTTTTAAATCTGCTTCTGTTGAAAATGCCACAATAGGAATGAATCGAACAGGTTCATCAAATAATGCTTCTAGTGCTTTTTTATGTCCATAATTTTGGCGTATTGGATTCTTAAACTGATGCTTATTTCCGTAGATATTTTGTGTCCAATACTCTCCTTTTTCATTTCCCGTTATCCATCCTTTATAGTTTTTTGTTTCAATTACAAAAATACCATACACTGATAAAAAACATGGTCAATCTGTGTAGTGCCTCTATCCGTTTTTAATAAGATGTCATTTAAAATGACATACTCGTTTTCTGGCAGCTTTTCAAGTTTTCTTGCGACACTTTTTTCTCCTATCATCCCTTTTATTTTAGGTTGAAATGCTTTGAATATTATTAATAACAAAAATAAAATGAAAAGATATTGCATCATATATTCCCCCTCAATTTTCTATATTATATCATTATATAAACAATAAAAACACAAGAAGCAGATATTTTGCCTGTTTCATTACTCCAGCATTTAAAACAAGCAATCTTTCCATCATTCAAGAATAAAAAAGTCCTTCCTTCTGAAAAGCTCATCATTCATTTCAGGAGAAAAGACTTTGTGTGATTTATAGCAACACAAGAAAAGGAAAATTGTAATATTAGTGTAATGAAAGGATTTTCGCAATGACCTTGTACTTGTGGGGCTACCTTTTTCTTTAAAACTTTTTTACCATAACGCAACAGCTACCAGCTCGTTGGTTAAGTATATTTATAACACAAATATTTCCTTTCGCAAGTGTTATTTGAAAATAATTCATAATTTTGTAAATTTCTTATGATTTATGTGTGTTTTTAAGTCAGAAATCACAATCTATATTTAAAAGCAGGCAATAAAAACATCTATTGCCTGCTTTTATATAAAAATAAATATGATTAATATAAGTAAGAAAATAAGATTATATCCTGTGAATACTTTTAAATATTTCCCAGTATCTGCATGAGGTTCATTTGCATAAAACTTAAATGATATCAGACTTGCAAGAGAAGCAATCAAAGTCCCAAGACCTCCAAGATTTGTGCCAATCAACAATCCTGATGCTTGATTTGTAAAACTTGATAACAATACTGCAGAAGGTACATTACTGATTACCTGTGAACTCGCGATTGCCGTTGGTATTGCGTAATCTTTCATACAGCTTCCTAGAAATTCCTGCATCCAATCGATTTTTCCAATATTGCCAGAAAAGATAAAGAAACATACAAATGTTAACAATAATGCATAATCTACATCTTTTAAAACAACTGGTGATACCAATAACATTGTAACAACAACAATCAGAAATACCGCCTGATAAGGCAGGATATGCAAAACGCTGAGTAAAGAAAGTATAAATAACACGACAAATAAAATAACATCCTTTGGTTTGATCATATGGACTTTTTCAGGAAAACTTACCTCTAATGTTTCATTTTTCATCAACATACAACATACAATCAATAACACAAGTGCAAGGAAGGTGAACTTTCCCATAATAGAGAAGAAATCCCCAATGGTTAGTCCATATTTTGTATATAGAAACAGATTTTGTGGATTACCAAACGGTGTGGCCATACTTCCAAGATTTGCTGCAATCGTTTGTAATGTTATGATAGGAATCAAGTATTGTTTACGATCAATCATATCCAATACCAATATCGCAAAAGGCACAAATGTAATCAATGCGACATCATTGGTTATGAACATAGATGAGAAAAACGGTAATAGCACCAAAATCAGAAAGAATACACGTAATTGTTTTCTTCCAGATAATAAACACTGTGCGAATACGATAAATACGTTACACTGTTTTAACCCTGCGATTACTGCCATTAAACAAAATAATAAAGCTAGTACACGTACATCAATAAAAGATAATGTTTCCATGCTAGGTGGTACGAAAATCATAGATATGAATGCGGAGATAGCTGCTATACATAACACTTTTTCTTTTTTTATAAATTCAATCATGCAATCCCTCAATTCTTGCCTTTATGATTTTACCATGTTTTTTCATAATCGCAACTAAAAAAAGCAGCGTTACACTGCTTTATTTCATATATGTTTCAATAAAAGAATCTATTTTATCCCAATACGTCTTTGGATCTACTTCTTTACTTTTTCCATGCCCTGCGCCTTTGATAATCAAAATATCTTTTTCACAGACTGCGGCATCGTATAATGGATATACCATGCTGGTTGGCACAAAATCATCAGCATCCCCATGAATAAATAAGGTCGGTGTTTTAGATTTTTTCACTGCTTCCAAAGCATCTGCATCTTTCAGATTATATCCACCACGTATCATTGTGACAATATTTGCGGCATCTAGTGCAGGAAAGGATGGCAAGCCAAATAAATCATCTAATTGGTAAGAAAATTCGTCCCATGCGGAGGTATATCCACAATCTTCGATTGCGACTTTTACATTTTCAGGTAGATTATGTCCTGTAGTCATCATGACAGTACTAGCTCCCATAGATACACCATATAATGCGATTTCCGCTTTTGGATTATCCTTGATGATTTCATTGATCCATTCCACGATATCATCACTATCCCAGGCACCCATACCTATAGCAGTTCCCTCACTTTGTCCATGACTTCTTAAATCTGGTACTAACACATTGTATCCCATATCATAAAACCGATTGCCGCTCGCTAACATATCTCTGCCTTGTCCCATGTAGCCATGTACTGCGATAAGCCATTTATTTGCGTTTTGGCTTGCTTCATAAGCATGTAAGCGATAGCCATCTTGATTTGTAAGCCAGCGATCTTTTCCATGTTTCATAAAGGCAGCCTCTGCCTCACTTTTGGCTTTTTCTGCGACAGAATCATTTTCACTGCTTCCAAATACGACTGATTTATCACTAGTGGAATCAATTGCCAGAGTATAGAAATAATTTCCAGCATAGCCAATAACACCTGTGATTATAATCAATATTGTAATACATATTCCAATAATTATTTTCGTTCTTTTCTTCATATAAACACCTTTTCTTTCAAGCCTCGCCTATTATATCAAAAATATTTTGATTGTCAAATGATTTTGCAAATCAAAAAAACTACTTGCGGTATATGTAAGCAATGCATCTCATGAATCAATATAATTATTTCGTTAATCTATTTGCTGATTTTTCACTTGCCATTTCCTATGTTTAAAATAAACCTTATACAAGGTGGTCTGAAAGTTTAATTACATTTTTTACCAGTATTCTAATAAGCAGATATACTTTTTTATACCTATACCATATCCACTCACTTTTATGATAAAACGTTTATGGTTTTTCCTGTTTTGATAATAACTTAATAGCTGTATAAATATCTGTATCTTTATCCTTTTGATAATTATATATAGGTTTTTTTGCTTTTTGTAAAAGTTTTTTAGGATTTTTGGACCTTTTTTACGTATGTAAATATTATAAGGGTACAATACCCTGGAAAGTTAGAGGACAACAATGAAATATCTCAAAAAAAGCAAAAAGAAAAACCTGAATAGGCGTCAAAAGAAATTTGAAAGAAAATTAAAGGGAATTATAGTTCCTTACGACAATGATTACCGTCTTTGACAAAGGTATAATAATAAATCACAACAAAAACCGAGCCAACCTACACTAAAACGCCACTTTTTGTATCAACAAAAGGGGCGTTTTTTTCATGGCTCGACAGGGAAAGGAGTGGTATCAATCAAAAATTAAAAATGGAAAGGGGGAATATTTTTCGCTGGCCGGGCCGTATGGTCTGGCCTTTTTTCATGCCACAAAAAAGGAGGTTAGCGAATGGCAGATGAAACATTGAACAAGGGCCCGGAGGGAGAAAAGCTCCCGGAGTCCCCAGCCCCGGATGGGCCCGGCGCACCGCCCGCGCCGGAACAGGCCGAACAGGTGACGCTCCCCGGTATGGGCGAGGGCGGCCCTGCTCCGTCTGGTAAGGTCATCAACCTGTCGGATGTGCGGGGTGATGATGATAAGGGCGGCAAGGCTCCCGCCGTTGAAGCGGAAAAGCCGGAAAAGGGCTCCGGCGGGATGGGCCCGCCCAAGTCTCCGCCAAAGGGCAAGGCCGGGCCCGTCAAAGCTGCGGCGGCCCCTGTCCCGGAGATCAACCTGCCGCCTACACCAGCCGAGCCGCCCCGCCCGGTTGAGGAGGGCAAGGTTGTCTATTTGAAATTGTCCGAGCTCCATGCGTTCCACACGTTCCGGGAGCATCCCTACAAGGTGCAGGACGATAAGGCGATGGATGACCTGGTGGGGACGATCAAGGAGCATGGCGTTATGACCCCCGCCACCGTCCGCCCGGAAAAGGACGGCCAGGGCTATGAGATCATCGCGGGCCACCGCCGTCATCATGGCAGTGAACGGGCCGGGCTGGATGAAATGCCCTGTATTGTCCGCAACATGACGGACTTTGAAGCCGTCCGGGAAATGCGGAACAGCAACAAACAGCGCGGGGAGCCCCTCCCCAGCGAGTTGGCCCGCCTGCTGGATTTGGAGGTGGAGGCTATCAAGCACCAGGGGGCCCGCCCCGGCAACAGCCAGGAGGAGCAGGCCCTGGGGAAACGCTCTGTTGAGATTGTGGGTGCGGATCACGATATGAACTATAAAAAAGTCATGCGTTATATCCGGCTTAATTCTCTTGTCCCGGAGCTCCTGGATATGACGGACGCCAAAAAGCTGGGCTTTATGCCTGCGGTGGAGCTGTCCTATATCCGCCCGGAAAACCAGCGATTGATCGCTGTTTCCATTGAGGGGGAGCAGTCCTCCCCCTCGGTCAACCAGGCCAAGCGGCTCCGGGAGCTTGACAAGGAGGGCAAGCTCAACGGCGATGTGATTGACGGGATTTTGAGTGAAGAAAAGAAGGAGGATCGCGGCGTGATTATTTCAACATCTGAACTGTCGAAGTATTTTGGCAAGGAGGTCACTCCCGCCAAAATGAAAGAACAGATTATGGCCCTGCTGGACGACTGGAAAGAGAAACAGCCGCCCGAACTGGCAAAGCCGGAGAAAAAGAACACTCTGGAAAAGTAACGGGGCTTTGCTTCGAGACACTTTGTCCCAAGGTGCCGGGCCCCGGAAAAGCAGGGCTCTGTGGTGATATATCCCCCGTCGCCGGGGATAAAAAAGCACAGTCGGAGGTGGGCTGTCAAGGGGGCGGAACGCCCCGCCGCTTGCGGTGGCTTGCCCTTGACGGCCTGCCCCGGCTGTGCTATCTCCGGCCACGCGGCGGGGGTATATCCTCCAGAGCCGCTCCCTTTCCCTGGATAGGGAAAGGGCGGGGGGATAGGGTTGACCCGGCCCAACAATTCAGTTACGGAGGTTTTGACGATGAAACGACCCCTTGCTTATATTACCGCCGCATGGTGCGGCGATGACGATGACAATATGGAACGGGCGGCGCGGTACTGCCGCATCGTGTACGAGGCGGGCTTTTCGCCTGTCTGCCCCGCGCTGTATCTGCCCCTGTTTCTCAATGATGCGGTGCCGGAGGAGCACAAGAACGGCATCGACATGGCCCGCGACCTGCTCCGGCGTTCCCGTGTGCTGGTGGTGTGCGGCCACTCTATCACCGAGGCGATGAAAAATGATATTGCGGTGGCCCAGCGGCTGGGGATCACAGCGACCACCCTGGACGGCATTTTGACGGTCAAGGGCCAGGGCCGCCACTAACGCGCCGGGCCCAGAGAACGGCGGCACTTGGAGACACTTTGTCCCAAGGTGCGCCGGGGAAAGGAGGGATATAGCTGGTTGACGAGGATGTTTCCAGACGTACCATAGCACTATCCATAAAGGCCAGCAAGCTGACGGCGCGGGTGCTGGCCCAGGCGCTCCAAGCGGCGGGCCGCAAAATTGCAAAGACCCGCCGGGAGCACCAGACGCCCCACGGCAGGCAAACGGTGCGCCAGCTCATGGCCCACGGAGCCGCCACAAACAGCATTGAAATTGAAGCTCCCCGGCAGTTTGACCGGGTGGCCCGCCGCTTCAATGTGGATTATGCCTTTTATAAAACCGGGCCGGACAAATACCTGCTGTTTTTCAAAAGCGGCCAGGCGGACGCGGTGACAGCTTGCTTTTCTGAATACTCCAAACGCCTGTTGAAGCGTTCCAAGTCCAGCCGTGTCCCCATCCGGGAACAGCTCAAACGGGCTGAGGATCAGCTTGCAAAGGAAAAGCCCCGGAAGAAAGAACGAGTAAAGGAGGCGGCCCGTGAGGACAGATAAACTCAAAAAGTATTTGATACCTAACATCCCCTATCTGTTTATCCTGTGGGCCTGTCTGAAACTGGGGACGGCCTACCGGCTGGCGGCGGGTGCGGATGTTGCTCATAAGCTCATGGGGCTGGGCCAGACCATTGGCCCGGCCTTTGCCGACTTTGCGCCGGGGCTTGCTCCCTTTGACTGGCTCGTTGGCATTGTGGGCGCGGCGGCGTTCCGTCTGCTGATCTACGCGAAAAGCAAAAACGCCAAAAAGTACCGCCGGGATGAGGAGTATGGCTCCGCCCGCTTTGGAACGGAAAAGGATATAAAGCCCTTTGTCGATCCCAAGTTTGAGAATAATGTCATTCTCACCGGGACGGAATTTCTTACCATGAACACGCGCCCGAAAAATCCGGCCAACGCCCGGAACTTGAATTGCTGTGTCATCGGCTCGTCCGGCTCCGGCAAAACCCGGTTTTGGCTCACGCCCCAGCTTCTCCAGGCTCATTCCTCTTTCGTGGTGGTTGATCCCAAGGGCGGGGTGCTCTCCCAGGTAGGCCGCTTTTTACAGCGGCGGGGGTATAAGATCAAGATTTTTAACAGCATTGATTTTTCTAAATCCATGCACTATAACCCGCTGGCCTATCTCAAAAACGAGGCGGACATTCTCAAATTTGTGGATACGCTCATAGCCAACACAAAGGGGGACGGCAAGGAGGGCGATCCGTTCTGGACAAAATCGGAAACGCTTTTGTATTGCGCCCTGCTGTCCTATATCATTTTCGAGGGCCCCGCCGAGGATCGGAACATGAATACGCTGGTGGATATGATTTCCGGCATGGAGGTCAAGGAGGATGATGAAAACTTCCTAAACACCGTGGACTATATGTTTAAGGGCCTGGAAAAACGCAAGCCGAATTGCTTTGCTGTCAAGCAATACAAAAAATACAAGCTGGCCAGCGGCAAAACCGCAAAAAGCATTTTGATTTCCTGCGGAGCTCGTCTGGCTCCGTTTGACATCCCCCAGCTCCGGGAAATTATGAGTTATGACGAGCTGGAGCTTGACCGCATCGGAGATCGGAAAACGGCGGTTTTCTTTACTATTTCCGATACCACGCCCACCTATAACTTTATTGTGGCCCTGGCCTTTTCGCAGATGTTTAATCTTCTTTGCGAGAGGGCGGACAACGTACACGGGGGCCGTCTGCCCCATCATGTGCGGGTGCTGTGGGACGAGGCGGCCAACACGGGCCAGGTGCCAAACCTGGAAAAGCTGGTGGCGGTGATCCGCTCCCGCGAGGTGAGCCTGTGCCTGTTCTATCAGCAGTTGGCACAATGCAAGGCCATCTATGATAAGCACGCGGAGACCATTCTCGGAAATATGGACAGCGTGATCTTCCTGGGTGGCCGGGAGGCCAGCACAATCAAGGAAATTTCCGAGAACTGGCTGGGAAAGGCCACAATCTCCATGCAGACCGAGGGCCGCTCCCGCGGCCAGTCGGAAAGCTACAACCAGAATACCCAGCGGCTGGGCCGGGAACTGATGACCCCCAGCGAACTGGCGACCATGCCGGGCGACAAGTGCATTTTGCAGTTGCGGGGCCTGCCCCCGTTTTTCTCGCCCAAATACGATTTGAAGCAGCATCCCAACTATAAGCAAACGGCGGAAGCCGATAAAAAGAAAAACGCCTTTGACCTTGATAAACTCATAAACCGCCGCAGGCGGCCTGGGCTGAACGAGGCTTGTGAGGTGTACAAGGTGGCCGTGTCGGAAACTTCGCTCACAGACGAGGACGAGGACATCCTCAACTATGACGATGTGGACGATCCGGACGCTTTTGTATAAATATCGCTTCGGGACAAAGTGTCCCGAAGTGGCAACCTGCCGCCAGGAATGGCGGCTTTTTTCATGGCCGGGGCATCTCCCCGGAGAAAAGGAGGCTCTATGCAGTTTTTCGCATCTGCTATCGACACTTTACAGACCCTTGTTGTGGCCCTCGGCGCTGGCCTGGGCGTGTGGGGCGTAGTCAATCTGCTGGAGGGTTACGGTTCAGACAATCCGGGCTCCAAAAGCCAGGGCATGAAACAGTTCATGGCTAATTAAAGGGAACAAAAAGAAAGGAAAAACCAATCCAGACGGTATCAGCGGCAGGCTACAAGAATAAATTGTGATTTCACAAGATTGGTGTTATAATAAGAGAAAAGCTCCTGCCGGGGCAGCCGCCCCGGTGGTATGGGTAGAAAGGCAGGAAAACAATATGCACATCAGCTATAAACCACTCTGGCACACACTGTTAGAGCGTGATATGCGAAAAGAAGATTTAAGGCTTGCCGCTGGTATGACAACGAATATGATTGCCAACATGAGTAAAGAGGGAAAGCACATCAGCATGGACACATTAGCCCGTATCTGCGAAACGCTGAATTGTGAGATTACCGATGTGATTGAGTTAGTACCAGACGAGCCTACTTCCACAGGAGGTAAGGAACATGAGCGAACTGAAACCAAGAATAACGGAAAACGGAATTGATTATATCCTTGTCGGAGATTACTATATCCCGGATTTGAAGCTGCCGAAGGAACACCGCCCTATTGGAAAGTACGGACGGATGCACAGGGAATATTTAAGGGAAGTCCACCCAGTCAGATTGAACACATTGACCTTGACCGGGGAGTTATGGACATACCTTGCAGACCTGAACGAACAGGCACAGGAACGGTTAGACACCATCATGGAGCAGATGAAAGATGCCGAGGGCGTGACCGAGGAATTGAAACGAACCCAAGAAATGGAATGGGTGCGGCGTTGCAATAACATTCACAACCGGGCAGAAGAAATTATTTTGCAAGAGATGATTTATTCATAACGGTATGATAGAATGATTATGACAAATCGGAATTTGAAAGGATGATGATATGATGGATAAATTAAAAAAGAACATGGTTTTCTACCTACTGTTGCTGATAGATTTTTATATCGTTCCTTGGTTTATAAAAGACACAGGAAGTGCAATGATTGTTATGTTAGTAATTATTCCTCTAATATGTTTAATAACCTCTGTTTTTTATGGGATTAGGAATGGTTTTAACTTCTGGTATATTTTGATTGTAGCAATAATGTTTGCGCCATCTATATTTATATTTTATAACTCAAGTGCATGGGTTTATGTAGTTGGATATGCTGTTATTGCATTATTGGGAAATTTAATAGCATTGCCATTAGGAAAAAGATAACTTCCAGTTTGTCGTTCTAAAAATTCAACTGAATAATCCCAGCAAAAACCGCTGCTACATGGAAGCCAACAAACCATGCAACAGCGGTTTTTCTTTACCGTTTTTTCCTTTGGCTGATAGGCGTTCCCATTTTCTTTGATTTTTTGAGAATCCGAATCAGCCAGCGAAATTCTTCGTCTGACAGATTTTTATAGTTGATACCGAGCTGTTTACAGTAAAGGACAACCAGCTTTTCATCCCGGCTGCCCTTGAAATTTTCGACCGCTTCCAGATTTTCTTTCAGTTCATTGGCAACAGTGGTCTGGGGTGCACTCTCACTGTCCTTTTTATGGGCTTCTCGAATATCCCGGATAATGAGGTTGAGGTCATCCCGTACCATCTGACTGAAATATTCATCATCACTGATATGGGCGGCTTGTAGCACTTTCAAATGGGGGTCGTCTTCGCCAGGGCGATACCGTTCAATGATTTCATGTCGGACAGTATCAACAAGGGCATTGAGGTTTTGAATCTGCATGGTGGCAATCCCGTCCACATAAATCTCAATGTCCGCAAGAAACTTGATAAAATCTTTATGTGTGGCAAGCTCACAGAGCAGACGGTTGTTAATCCGACCGCTTTTCAGGAGAGCAACCATCTCATCATTCAAATGCAACTCCGTCAATGGCGTGTTGATCTGCTCCCTGTTCTCTGTCCGGCACAGCAGATAATCAACGGAAACCCCATAGAAGTCTGCCAGTGTGATAAGGTTGCCATGATTGATTTCTTTATAATCCTCTTTCTCATAACTTCCAAGAGCTGATTTGGAAATACCCGTCAACTCTGACAACTCTTCCAGATTTAAGCCTTTGTCCTTGCGGAGTTCCCAAAGGCGTTCCTGTATGCTTGTCGCTCCTTTCATGGGCGCACGCTCCTTTCCGGTGGTTTGATTGCTGCCGCTTATCTGGATTATATCACACTTTCCGCAATCGTGGAAATTTCTGATTTTTACCCCTAATTCCTACTTTGTGGACATACGGCACAGGGCACAAAAATGTTCTATGATACAGGTAGTTCATCGATGGATTATTCCAATCGAATGACCAGCCTGTGTGGGATATGCTTCCCCGGCGATGTAGTGCCATGACTTTTGGCAGGGATATGGAGGAACCCTTACCAAAACGAGCATACCAAAGGGAGCGATACGCCGCTGTGAGATTCAGGGGAGGAACGACACCGGGGAGAACTGGCGAACTGACACCGAAATGATACCGAAACACGACAATCTGATAGGGGGACAGTCTACCCTATCGCTGATACTTCGGGAGATTTTAAGCGGCTCTATGGCTGTAATTTTGCCGAAAATCGCCCCGAAACCATACACGAAAACGGGAGGAAGCGCAATATGCCGAGAATGAGCAAAAAGAGGAAGCATGAGCTTTCCTTTTACCTCAATGACCGGGGGCGTGTCACTTACAACGAATTATGCCGGAAATGCCAGCATGGGTGCAGGCAGAGCTTCCGGGCGGTTGTGATTGACTGCCCCCGTTATTTATCCAAACGAGCAAAGAAAAAGGAGGAACACACAGAATGAATTTTGAATTTATGACGATAGACACACCATTGCCGCCCTGTATGCCCTTTCCCAGAGCGTTGACAGGATTTCCAGTCAGCAGCACCGCAAAGGTCATGTACTGCCGGATGTTGGACGCTATGCTATCCAAAGGGCAGGAGGACGAAAACGGAATCCTGTTTGTCTGCTTCCCTGTTACAGCCATTGCCGCAGTCTTGTCCCGCAGCTCTATGACGGTCAAGCGTTCTCTGAATGAACTGGAAACCGCCGGACTTATCATGCGGGTGCGTCAGGGCGTTGGAGAACCAAACAGGATTTATGTGCTGATACCGGGAAAGGAGGACGCTGCCCTTGCCTGATACCTCAAAGCTGGAAAAGCTAAACCAGAAGCTGGAGAAAAGCGAAAAGAAACTGCGGAAAGCCATCAATGATGAAAAGGCATTGCAGCACCAGTTAAAGCAGCTTACCCGAAAGGAACGGACGCACCGGCTCTGTACCCGTGGCGGTATGCTGGAAAGTTTTCTGCAAGAGCCGGAACGCCTGACAGATGATGATGTCATGCTGTTATTGAAACTCATTTTTCACAGGCAGGACACGCAGGAACTATTGAAAAAACTGCTGGAACGGAAGAAGCCGGAAACCCCTTAGTTTACTAAGGGCGCAATTATACACCACCCAAAGGTTGGTGCATTGCGTTCTCCGAAGGCTCCTCGCCGGAGGGCTGTGATTTTCCGCAGTCAAGGTCTGCTCCAAATCATACAGGGGACGCTACGCTTCCCCTGCGCTGGCTGCCGCCAGCTACCCTTTTGTGGACTTGCCATCTGGGGACACCTTGCGCTGTAAGCTGTTCCCAGCCGACAAGTTTCATAAAATATGCTATCTTTTCGATAGCCAATGAAGTATAATGAAGATGACAACAAATCGGTAGTTGACAAGGAGTTTTGATAGCGTGAAAAAAATATTTCTTAAAATTGTGATAGGGGTTGTTCTTGCTTGTATTTTATTTGTTTGTTTTCTTTATACGAACAATGAGATCGGCGTGACTTCATCTAAGCTGGAGGCAGATATTCGTTCGTCGCAGAAGATTAAGGATGATTGGACGGTCGATGGAAGCGTTTCCAGCACGATGGCTGCATATATTTCTTACCCTCAGGATTTGAGTGACCATTCTTTTTCCGTCTATGTCAACCGTCCTGGTCTTTCCTTTGGATACTTTTTCCGTGGGGGTGGAAACCTTTCGGGGGTTCAAAGAGGAATTGCCGAGTACACCGTAGAAGGATATAATGAGCGAGCATTTATTTCTATGAATCAGCAACAGGTAACACAGCTTGAAATAGATGACGGCAACACAATTCAAGTGCTTGACATTGACAGCAATAAACCTTTTGCGATTGTTTTGCCTATAAGTGCGGGAACCATTACATTCTATGATGTGAATGGCAATACTGTGGAATACTGGAACAATTCTCTTTGACAACTTCCAGTTTGTCAGCTTCACATCGGGTCAACTTGCCCCGAACTTTTACAATTAAATACCCGCCGCCCACATAGCGGCACACCGAGCAGGAAATCTGAAAAAGGTCTCCTGCTTTTTTTCTGCCCAAAATGAGATGGTAAAACGCCACCCCGTCCACCAATTAGCGAAAGGAGGGACACGAAATGCCCTGTCCACACAACGAAATCACGATTGTTCAGCGCAGCCAGCGGCAGTCTGCGGTTGCCGCCGCTGCTTACCAGAGTGGCGAAAAGCTGTTCTGTGAATACGACCAGCAAGTGAAGCACTACCCGGAAAAGCGTGGTATCGTCCACAATGAGATTCTGCTCCCAGCAAATGCCCCGCCGGAGTATGCAGACCGTAATACCTTATGGAACGCCGCCGAAGCGGTGGAGAAGCAATGGAACTCCCAGCTTGCAAGGCGGTGGGTGCTTACCATCCCCAGAGAGATACCGCCTGACCAGTACGCTGTCCTTGTCCGAGAGTTTTGCCAGCAGCAGTTTGTTTCCAAAGGCATGATCGTTGACTTTGCCATCCACGACCCCCATCCGCCGGGACACAATCCCCACGCCCATGTCTTGCTCACTATGAGGGCAATAGACGAACATGGGAAATGGCTTCCCAAGAGCCGCAAGGTTTATGACCTTGATGAAAGCGGAGAACGGATAAAACTTCCGTCCGGCAGGTGGAAAAGCCACAAGGAGGATACGGTTGACTGGAACGACCAGAAATATTGTGAAATCTGGCGGCATGAATGGGAAGTAATCCAGAACCGCTATCTGGAAGCCAATGACCGCCCGGAGCGTGTGGACTTGCGTTCCTATGCCAGACAGGGGCTTGATATTATCCCTACTGTCCATGAGGGGGCTGCTGTCCAGCAGATGGAAAAGCGTGGTATCCAGACAAATATCGGCAACCTGAACCGGGAAATCAAAGCTGCCAACCGCCTAATGAAGTCCATCCGGCAGCTTATCCAAAACCTCAAAGGCTGGATTACCGAACTGGGAGAAAAACGGAAGGAGCTGCTTGCACAAAAAGCGGCGGAGGAAGCGACACTTCTTCCCAATCTGCTGATGAAGTATATGGAGATACGAAAGGAAGAACGGAAGGACTGGACGAGGGCTGGACAGAACCGGGGGACTTCACAGGACTTAAAGGCAGTCAGCGAAGCCCTATCCTATCTCCGGCAAAAGGGGCTTTCCACTGTGGAGGACTTAGAAGCATTTCTGGAATCTTCCGGGAAATCAGCCGCAGATTACCGCAATCAGATGAAGCCAAAGGAAGCCCGCAGCAAAGTGATTGACGGGATTCTTGCCAGCCGGACAGACTGCAAGGAATGTAAGCCTGTCTATGAGAAGTACCAGAAGATGTTTTTTAAGAAAACAAAGGAGAAATTCAAACAGGAACACCCGGAGGTTGCCCGGTATGAGAAAGCCGCCGCCTACCTTGCCAAGCACCCGGACGATAAGGACAGTACCCAAAATGAGCTGCAAGAGGAGCAGGAAAAACTTCTCAGCGAAATCGCAGAGCTGAAAGAACCTTTGACCGAGGTACAGGCTGATTTGAAGAAGTTGCGGGACATCCGCTACTGGGTACGGAAAGCTACACCCGGCACAGAAGAAAGCAAAGAGCCGCCCAAGAAGCAGCCTATCAAGGAAGTCTTGCAGGATAAGGCTGACGAGAAAAAAGCACAAAGAACTGTCCCGGCACAGACGAAACACAAACAACAGGATATGGAACTTTAACAGGCACTTGCCATTTTCAATCAGAGAATGTCAGGTGCTTTTTTGTTTTCAAGGAGGGATAGATTTGAATGTATTTGAAGCTGTGAAGCAGTCCGTCACAACAAGACAGGCTGCGGAGCATTATGGAATCCATGTAGGTCGGAACGGGATGGCTTGCTGCCCGTTCCATAACGATAAAACCCCAAGCATGAAGCTGGATCGGCGTTACCACTGCTTCGGCTGCGGTGCTGATGGGGATGTGATTGATTTTACCGCCGCCCTGTATGGGCTGGGAAAGAAAGAAGCCGCCGTACAACTGGCACAGGACTTCGGGCTTTCCTATGAGGACTGGAAACCGCCGGGAAAGGCAAAAAAGCCCAAGCCCCGGCAGAAATCCCCGGAGGAACAGTTTCAGGAAGCAAAAAACCGTTGCTTCCGTATCCTTGCCGATTATCTCCACCTGCTCCGGGCATGGAGAAAGGAATATGCCCCGCACTCCCCGGAGGAAGCCTTTCATCCCCGGTTTGTGGAAGCCTTACAGAAGCAAGACCAAGTGGAATATCTGCTGGATGTGCTGCTCTTTGGGGAAACGGAGGAAAAAGCGGCTTTGATTACGGACTACGGAAAGGATGTGATACAGCTTGAACAGCGAATGGCAGAACTTGCAGCCGCAGCCGCAGCAAGAACTAAAAAACACCATGAACGCCATGCAGCCGCCCCAGAGCATTGAGGAAATCAAGGCGGGGCTGGAAACCACCGAGAAAGGCGGTGTCCGTCAGAGCATACGGAACTGCCTGACCGTATTCCAGCGTGACCCGCTGCTTTCCGGGGCTATCGCATACAACATCCTGACTGACCGCAAGGACATCATAAAGCCCATCGGTTTTCACAGGGAAAGCACCGCCCTGAACGATACGGACATGAAGTATCTGCTTCTTTATCTGGAAGAAACCTACGGGCTTACCAATGAGAAAAAGATTGATAATGCCATCGGGATTGTGGCGAATGAAAACAAGTACCATCCCATCCGGGACTATTTAAGCGCCCTTGTGTGGGACGGTACAGAACGAATCCGTTTCTGCCTGCGGCACTTTCTGGGGGCTGACGCAGACGATTACACCTATGAAGCGTTGAAGCTGTTCCTGCTGGGTGCAATCTCACGAGCCTTTCAGCCGGGGTGCAAGTTTGAAATCATGCTTTGTCTGGTAGGCGGTCAGGGGGCTGGAAAGTCCACATTCTTCCGTCTGCTGGCAGTCCGGGACGAGTGGTTCTCCGATGATTTGCGGAAGCTGGACGATGACAATGTGTACCGCAAGCTGCAAGGTCACTGGATTATCGAAATGTCGGAAATGATGGCAACCGCCAACGCCAAGAGCATTGAGGAAATCAAGTCATTTTTAAGCCGACAGAAAGAGGTTTACAAGATACCCTATGAAACCCACCCGGCAGACCGCCCCCGCCAGTGCGTGTTTGGCGGCACTTCCAATGCTCTTGACTTCCTGCCCCTTGACCGTTCCGGCAACCGCCGCTTTATCCCCGTCATGGTGTACCCGGAGCAAGCCGAGGTTCACATTTTGGAGGACGAAGCTGCTTCCAGAGCCTATATTGAGCAGATGTGGGCGGAAGCGATGGAGATTTACCGAAGCGGCAGGTTCAAGCTGGCTTTCAGCCCCGCCATGCAGCGGTATCTCAAAGAACACCAGCGGGATTTTATGCCGGAGGACACCAAAGCCGGGATGATACAGGCGTATCTTGATAAGTACACAGGGAGTATGGTCTGTTCCAAGCAGCTCTACAAGGAAGCCTTGAACCATGCCTTTGACGAGCCGAAGCAATGGGAAATCCGGGAAATCAACGAGATTATGAACCAGTGCATTGACCGCTGGCGGTACTTCCCGAACCCAAGAATGTTTTCCGAATATGGCAGACAAAAGGGCTGGGAGCGTGAAAACCCGGCAACGGACTCCGGCAACCCGTCTGAAAAAACGATGGACGGTTTTGTGGAGGTCACAGAACAGATGGAGCTTCCATTCTGAAAATGACAGCCCGTTGCCCCCCTGTTGCTATCCCGTTGCCGAGCCGGTTGCCGGGGAAAATCCTGAAACTATCGGCTTTTCTCCCCTATGACAACCAAAACAACAGAAAAATAAAAGAAAAGTATAAATAGTAACCATCGCCAGATTGAGATTGTTTGCAAGGTCTTTTGAAGCCCGTTGCCGGACTTCGTTGCCGACACCCTCTGTCTGGCTATTTTCATGTATGGAGGATAACTGCCTATGGCAAAAAACAAAACAGAGATTCATGTGACTACTGTGTTTGACGGGGAACTGGACGCAACCGATGTGTTCGTCAGCCTGATTTCCCAGAAATACGGCAAAACAAATACGAAAGAATATCTTGCTAAAAAGAGAGATATGAAGTATAATGAAGATGAGGTTCAAAAGAGCCAGATACCGTCTGGATTGTGTGGGTAAATGGCTATGATGAACGAAATGGAATACAGAACAATCGGTTCGGCACTTGCCGGAGGGTATCGTGCAGCGGTCTATTGCAGGCTGTCAAAGGACGATGACCTGCAAGGCGAAAGTGCCAGTATCGCAAACCAGCGTGATATGCTGGAAAAATACTGCGAAAAGCAGGGATGGGAGGTTGTGGCAGTCTATCAGGATGATGGCTTCACAGGTCTTAACATGGAGCGTCCTGATTTACAGAGAATGTTGAGAGCCATTGAGCGCAGGCAGATCAACCTTGTCATCACGAAAGACCTCAGCCGACTGGGGCGTAACTATCTGCAAACCGGGCATTTGATTGAGGACTTTTTCCCAAGAAACGGTGTCCGCTATATCGCCATGAATGACGGTATCGACACCCTGCGGGATAACAACGATATTGCCCCGTTCAAGAATATCCTGAACGAGATGTACAGCAAGGATATTTCCAAGAAAGTCCATTCCTCTTATCTTCTGAAAGCGCAGAAAGGACAGTTTACCGGGTGTCTTGCCCCGTTTGGGTATCGGAAAGACCCGGAGGACAAAAACCATCTGCTCATTGACGAGGAAACCGCCCCGATTGTGCGACTGATTTTCGGATATGCCCTGAACGGTCATGGTCCGAACTATATCCGCAGACGGCTGGAGGAAGAAAAAATCCCCTGCCCCACATGGTGGAACCGGGAACGGGGGCTTCGCAATACCCGCACCAAATGGGAAAAGAAAGACCCAGAAAAAGGACGGTATATGTGGGACTTCTCCGTTATCAAAGACCTTTTGATGAATCCCGTCTACACCGGGGCGATTGCTTCCCAGAAAAAAGACTACCGTTTCAAAATCGGCACGATTGGGGAAAAGAAGCCGGAGGATTGGATTGTGGTGGAGGGACAGCATGAACCGCTGATTGACCGCATGAGCTTTGACATTGTGCAGAACAAGCTGAAATCTCGCCAGCGTCCGGGGCAGACCAATGAAATCAGCCTGTTTGCCGGACTGATAAAATGCGGCGAGTGTGGGAAGTCGCTGACGATACGCTACACAAACGCAAAACATCCCCAGCAGATTTATTCCTGCAAGACCTACAATGCCTTTGGAAAGAACCACTGCACCCAGCACCGGATTGACTATGACACCCTTTGCAGCCATGTGCTGCGGAAAATCAGGGAATGTGCCAGAGCTGCCCTGATGGACGGGGAAGCGGTTGCCGACCGCCTGACCAATACCTGTGAAACCGAGCAGCGGGAACAGCGGGAAGCAATGGAACGCTCCCTCACAAGGGACGAGGAACGGATTGAGGTTCTGGACAAAATGGTCATGCGGCTTTATGAGGATATGATTGCAGGGCGTATCAGTGAGCAGAATTTCAACACCATGCTGGAAAAGACACAGACCGAGCAGACGGAGCTTAAAACAAAAGTGTCCGAGGGCAGAAAGCGGCTGTCCGATGAAGTCCAGCTTGCCAATGACGCAAAACAATGGGTGGAAGCCATTCAGGAATACGCCAACATCACAGAGCTGGACGCAGCCACCCTCAACCGCTTAATCAAAGAAATCGTCGTGCATGAGCGCATTGACGAAGATAAAACAAGACACATTTCTATCGAAATTCATTTTAATCTCAAACCCATCCCGGAGGTGGAACAGGTCACTGCCTGACCTGTCCCGCCGGGACGGTTCTCTTAAAAACACCATATAGATTTTTTGTACGCCGCCGCCCGCCATCGAGCAGAGTTTTACACCTAATTGGGGATAAAACAGCTCATGGCGGGCGGCGGCATCATCCTGCTGGGCACAACGCTGATCCCCCTGCTCTCTGGCCTGTTTTAAGGTAGCGGCTTATGGATTTTCTCACCGACTGGCTCACGGATTGGCTCAAGGAGCTTTTAATCAGCGGGATCATGGGGAACCTTTCGGGGCTCTTTGATAACGTAAACGCCCAAGTCGGAGAGATTGCGGTACAAGTGGGAACAACCCCGGCGGCATGGCACGCCGGGGTGTTCTCCCTGATCCGCCAGCTTTCCGAAACGGTAATTTTGCCGATTGCCGGAATGGTGCTGACCTTTGTTGCGACCTATGAACTGATCCAGATGCTTTTGGAAAAAAACAATATGCACGAGTTTGATGTGGCGAATATCTACAAATGGATGTTCAAAACGTCCTGTGCCATCCTTATTCTGTCAAACACATTCAATATCGTAATGGCCGTGTTTGACGTGTCCCAGAGCGTGATTGCACAATCGGCGGGGCTGATCCAGGGTTCCACGGACATTACGCCGGATATGCTGACCCAGCTTGAAACGACGCTGGAGGGTATGGATTTAGGGCCGCTGTTGGGCCTGTGGCTCCAGTCCTCCATTATCGGCGTTACCATGTGGGCGCTGAATATCATTATTTTCGTGCTGGTCTATGGCCGCATGATTGAAATATATCTGCTCACCAGCCTGTCCCCCATCCCTGTGGCGACCCTTGCCAACCGGGAATTGGGACACACGGGCCAGAACTATCTGCGCTCGCTGTTCGCCGTGGGATTCCAGGGGATGCTCATTCTGGTGTGCGTGGCAATTTACGCGGTGCTTGTCCAGGGGATCGCCACAGGCGGAGATCCCATCGGGGCGATATGGGGCACCGTTGGCTATACGGTATTGCTTTGCTATATGCTGTTCAAAACGGGCAGTATCTCCCAGCGCATTTTCGGCGCGCATTAGAGGGGAGGCGCGTATGGCAGAACATTCAACCTTGGGACAAAATGTCCCGAAGTCCCCGGCTCCCCCGGAGGGGCTGTTCCTTATGGACGGCATCGAGGGCCTGCGCTCCCTGCCCCAACACTCGGTTGATATGCTCTTGACCGATCCGCCCTATGGCACGACCCGCAACTTTTGGGATGTGCCCCTGCCGCTCCCGGAGCTTTGGGAGGCGGTGCGCTGGGCGGTCAAGCCGGAGGGTGCGGTGCTGTTCTTTGCTCAATGCCCCTATGATAAGGTGTTGGGGGCCTCCAACCTCCCTATGCTCCGCTATGAGTGGGTATGGTACAAGAGCCGGTGTACTGGCTTTCTCAACGCAAGGCGGGCCCCCTTGAAACGGACGGAGAACATTCTGGTATTCTATCAAAAGCTCCCCTATTACGATCCGCAGTTCGAGCAGGGCAAGCCCTATAAGAAAACCGCTGACCGGGGCGGCAACAGCCCCAACTATGGAAAATTTGTCCGTTCCGGCGGCGGCTCCGAGGACGGCCTGCGCTTTCCCGGAAACCTGCTGACATTCCCATCGGTACAGCGCACCGTCCACCCCACGCAAAAGCCCGTGGAGCTGTGCGAGTATTTCATCAAGACCTACACCCGCCCCGGCGAGGTGGTGGCGGACATCTGCGCGGGCTCCGGCACAACTGCCGTGGCCGCCGTCAACACGGGCCGCCGCTTTATCTGCTTTGAAACCGCCCCGGCCTTTTACGCCCCGGCCACGGAGCGCATCCGGCTGGCGCAGGCGGCTGCGGAGGCCGGGGAGAAAGGAGTCTGACTATCGGAAACTATTCTATCATCTACGCCGATCCGCCCTGGCGGTATTCTGCAAAGAACGTACAGGGGGCGGCGGAAAATCACTACCCCACAATGGGGATCGAGGAGCTATGTGCGCTCCCGGTGGCTGATCTGGCGGCCCCGGACAGCGCACTTTTTTTGTGGGCCACGTTCCCGCAGTTGCCGGAGGCCCTGCGGCTCATTAAGGCGTGGGGCTTCACTTATAAAACCGTGGCTTTTGTCTGGCTGAAGAAAAACAAAAAGGCGGACAGTTGGTTTTACGGCCTGGGCTTCTGGACGCGGGGCAACGCGGAAATCTGCCTGCTGGCGACCAGGGGCCATCCCAAACGGCAGGCCACGAATATCCATCAGTTTATCATTTCCCCCGTTGAAGCCCACAGCAAAAAGCCGGACGAGGCCCGCGACAAGATTGTTTCCCTCCTGGGCGACCTGCCCCGCGTGGAGCTCTTTGCGAGACAGACCCCGCCCGGCTGGGACGTGTGGGGAAACGAGGTGGAGAGCACCGTCCCGGACTTCGGGACACTTTGTCCCAAGGTGGGCGGCCCGAAAGGAGGTCTTTCATGCCCTATGTAAATGTACCCAACGACTTATCCAAAATCAAAACGAAAATGGCCTTTAACCTAACCAAACGCCAGCTTGTCTGCTTTGGCGGCGCGGCGGCGGTGGGTATCCCCTCCTATCTGCTGGCCCGCAGCTCTATCGGCAACACCGGGGCCATGTTCCTTATGCTGGCCGTTATGCTCCCGGCGTTTTTGCTGGCGATGTATGAGCGTGACGGGCTCCCCTTTGAAAAGGTGATTAGAAATATCATCCGGGCCCGTTTCCTGCGGCCCGGCGCGAGGCTCTATCAGACGCAGAATTTATACGCCCCGTTTACCCTGCGGGGCTCCGTGGGAAAGGAGGATGCGATTGCAACAAGCAAAAAAGCAAACACCCAGGCGCGGCCCCGCCGCAAAGGGTAAAAAACGGGCGGCCCTGTCCGCCCAGCAGACAATCCCCTATGTGCGGATGCTCCCGGACGGCGTGTGCCAGCTCCCCGGCGGGCTCTATACAAAAACCGTGGAATATGAGGACATCAATTATTCTGTGGCAAGCACCGAGGATCAGACGGCTATCTTTAGCGGCTGGAGCTCATTCCTCAATTACTTTGACAGCTCTCTGCCGTTCCAGCTTTCTTTCATTAACCGCCGTTCCCACTCCCGGAGCCGCTACAAGGTGAACATTCCCCAGGCCGAGGATGACTTTAACAGCGTCCGGGCCGAGTTTACCGGGATGCTGAAAAATCAGATTGCCCGGTCAAACAATGGGATTGAACGCTCAAAATATATTACCTTTGGCATCCCGGCGGAAAGTCTGGACGAGGCGCGGCCCCGGCTGGAGCGCGTGGAGGCGGACGTTATGAGCAACTTTAAGCGGCTGGGCGTGCCCTCCGAGCCTATGGACGGGCGGGCGCGTCTGGCCCTGCTTCACGGCCAGATGCATCCTGGGAGCCGGGAGCCGTTCCGCTTCTCCTGGGGGGATATTGCAAAGACGGGGCTCGGCACAAAGGACTTTATTGCCCCCGACAGCTTTGACTTCCGCCAGCCCCGGCTGTTCCGCATGGGCCAGTATTGGGGCGCGGCCTCCTACTTGCAGATTTTGGCGTCGGAGCTCTCTGACAAGCTCCTGGCGGAAATTTTGGAGCTTGACGCGGAAATGACCGTGACCCTCCATATCCAGACCGTGGATCAGCTAAAGGCGATTAAAACCATCAAGGGGAAAATTTCTGACATTGGAAAAATGAAAGTGGAGGAACAGCGCAAAGCTGTCCGGGCCGGATATGACCCCGACATTCTGCCGCCCGACCTTATCACATTTTCCAAGGACGCGGCGGAGCTTCTGGCCGACCTCCAGTCCCGCAACGAGCGGATGTTCCTCTTGACCTTTACCGTGGTAAATCTGGCCCCCACCCGCCAGCGGCTGGAAAATGATATTTTCACGGTGGGCGGTATCGCGCAGAAATACAACTGCACATTGAAGCGGCTGGACTGGCAACAGGAGCAGGGCTTTGTTTCCTCCCTGGCCCTGGGCGGGAATGAGGTGGAAATCCAGCGGGGCATGACTACCAGCTCCACGGCGATCTTCATTCCCTTTATGACCAGGGAGCTCCGCATGGCCGGGCCGTCCCTCTATTACGGCATGAACGCACTTTCCCACAACGTCATTATGGCGGACAGGAAAAAGCTGAAATCCGCGAATGGGCTCTACCTGGGCTCTACTGGCTCCGGCAAGAGCTTCGCGGCAAAGCGGGAGCTGCTCAACGTCTTTCTTACCATTCCCCAGGATCGGATTATCATTGTAGACCCGATGGGCGAATATGCCCCGCTGGTGCGGCGGCTGGGCGGCCAGGTGATTGAGATTGCCCCGGACAGCCCTAATCACATTAACCCTATGGACATCCAGATGGGCGGCAACGACGAGGACAGCCCCCTTTCCATGAAAGCTGATTTTCTGCTGTCCCTGTGCGAGCTGGTGGTGGGCGGCAAGGAGGGCTTACAACCGATTGAGAAAACCGTCATAGACCGCTGTGTGCGGTTGGTCTACCGGGATCTGGCCCTGGGCGTGGGGGACGGCAGGATGCCCTTGCTCCAGGACTTGTACGAGGAACTTTTGAAACAGCCGGAGCCGGAGGCCCGGCGCGTGGCGACGGCCCTGGAGCTCTACTGTACAGGCTCCCTTAACCTGTTCAACCATCCCACGAATGTCAAAACCGACTGCCGTGTGGTGTGCATCGTGCTCAAGGGCATGGGAGACAATCTCCGAAAAATTGCGATGCACGTCACAAATGAGTTTGTCAATTCCTCGGTCAATACCAACTATCAGAGCGGCATCTCGACTTGGTGCTACTTTGACGAGTTCCATGTTCTGCTCCGGGATCAGCTCACCGCCAGCTATTTTGTTTCCATCTGGCAGATGCTCCGCAAACGGGGCTGTGTGCCCAGCGCGTTGACGCAGAACGTCAAGCACCTGCTGGCCAGCCCGGAAATCCAGAATATTCTGGACAACACGGATTTTATGATCCTGCTGTCCCAGGCGCAGAGTGACCGGGCAATTCTGGCAAAACAGCTCGGCATTTCCGAGCATCAGCTTTCCTATATCACACACAGCAATTCCGGCGAG
The DNA here is from genome assembly GCA_014337235.1 of [Eubacterium] hominis. Classification (GTDB taxonomy): domain Bacteria; phylum Bacillota_I; class Bacilli_A; order Erysipelotrichales; family Erysipelotrichaceae; genus Hoskinsella; species Hoskinsella hominis. Next base: position 1,090,715 of record CP060636.1, read on the forward strand.
GGCCTGCTGTTCTATGGGAATGTGACCATCCCCTTTATGGATCGTTTCCCCCGTGGGGAGATTTACGATCTTCTGACCACCCGCCCGGAGGATTTGAAAGATGGCGCGGCGGGATAAGGCTGGCCCTGGGCCCCGTGTGCGCCCGGAGCAGGCCGCGCCCCAGGGGGCTCCGGGCCCGGAGGCCGGGGCTGGCACGAAAGAACAGGCCGGGGGCACTTCGGGGCAAAGTGTCCCAAAGTCCAAATTCCGGCAAAAGAGCAGGCAGGAACAGGCCGCCGCGTCCAAGCTCCGTATGGAAAAGCGCGGGGAGAAGCTGGAGGCGGCAAAGGGCAAGCTGGCAAAGCAGAAACCCCAAAAGAAACCCGGCCCCGTCAAACGGGCGGGCGGGGCCCTGGGGGGCTCCGTCCACGGCTTTGTGCATGGGAAGATTTACGAGGTAGAGCAGGAAAATGTAGGCACCGAGGGGGCCCATCACTCCGAGCTTTTGGGCGAGTCCGCGTTCCGCCAGGGCTCCCGCTTCGTGGGGCGGCGCATACGGGAGCACCCGGCGCGGGCCGTCCGGAGGGCCGAGGCCCGGTATGGCAAGGCTGCGGCGGACTATCAATTTTACACCGCCGCCCAGGAACACCCGGAGCTCTCGAAAAATGCCCTGTCCCGCTACTGGCAGAAACGGCGGCTCCGCAAGCAGTACCAAAAGCGGGCAAAGGAGGCCGCCCGCCAGGGGGCCGTGGCCGCTGAAAAGACCGCCGCCGCCACCGAAAAGCTGTCGGCCCAGGCGGTGGGCTTTGTGAAGCGGCATCCCCTGGGCGTGCTCCTGGCCCTGGCCTGTGTCCTGCTCATTCTGTCTATGCAGTCCTGTTCGTCCGCATTGGTTTTGCTCGGCAACGCCGGGGCCGGGGCTGTTGGGGCTACCACCTACCCATCCCCGGACGGGGAAATCCTGGCGGCGGAGGCGGCCTACCTCAATCTGGAGGCGGAGCTCCAAAACTATCTTGATACCTACACCAGCACCCACAACTATGACGAGTACCATTTTGATCTGGATGAAATCGAACACGATCCCTATGTGCTGATCTCCATTCTCTGTGTGCTCCACGAGGGGGAATGGACGGCGGCCCAGGTGCAGGGTACGCTGGGGATGCTCTTTGACCGCCAGTATATTCTCACAGAGCGCGTGGTGGTGGAGACACGGTATGACAGCGACGACGAGCCCTATTCCTGGTATATCTGTTATGTAACGCTGGAGAATTTTGACCTGTCCCATCTGCCTGTGTATTTCATGGGCGAGGAGCAGTTGGCCCGGTACTCCCTCTATATGTCTACCCTGGGAAACCGCCCCGACCTGTTCCCCGGCTCCGCCTATGTGGATCGCTATGTGACAAACCCGCCCGCCGGATATGAGGTGCCGGGGGAATATCTGGACGATGAAACATTCGCCGCTATGCTCTCCGAGGCGGAAAAATACCTGGGCTATCCCTATGTATGGGGCGGGAGCTCCCCGGCCACGTCCTTTGACTGCTCCGGCTTTGTGTCCTGGGTAATCAATCACTCCGGCTGGAATGTGGGCCGCCTGGGGGCCCAGGGGCTCTATAACATCTGTACCCGCACCAGCTCCCCGCGTCCCGGTGATCTGGTCTTTTTCAAGGGCACCTATGACACGCCGGGCGTTTCCCATGTGGGCATCTACGTTGGGGACGGAATGATGATCCATTGTGGCGATCCCATCAGCTATGCAAACTTAAATACCAGCTACTGGCAGTCTCATTTCTACGCCTACGGGCGTTTGCCTTGAATGGAGGTTTTGAATGGCAACAGCAAAAAGTATGAAAATCCAGGCCGAGATTGATAAGGTCAAGGCCAAAATCAGCGAACAGCAGGCCCGGCTGAAAGAATTGGAGCAGAAGAAACTGGAGGCCGAAAACAGCGAGATCGTGGACATCGTGCGGGGCATGAGCATCCCCCTTGCGGAGCTCCCCCTGGTGCTCCAGAAGCTCCGGGACGATGGCACTTTGGGACAAAGTGTCCCGAAGTCCGAGCCCGCGCCTGTTACCGAGGGAAAGGAGGACAACTGAATATGAAACGCTTTCGAGTCTTGACGGCGGCGCTTTGCGCCGCTGTTCTTTTATGCGGCTTTACCCCCGCAACGGCCTACGCCGGGGGCGGCGAGGACTGGGAGGGGCTTGACCCCGTGGAGCCCGCTGTCACGGAGGAGCCGGTGATTGAGCCCGGCGAGGGCTTTTCTGAGGACGGCAATCTTGTGACCCGTGATCTGCTCTATGACAAGCATACCAACAAGCAGTTTATTACCGTCCAGACCAGCGGCGGGGCCACCTTTTACATTGTCATTGACTACGACAAGCCCGTGGACGAGGACGGCGAACAGTACCAGACCTATTTTCTGAATACGGTGGACGAGGCCGACCTGCTGGCCGCTGCCGAGGCCGCTGGCGTAGAGCTGGCCTCCTGCTCCTGCTCGGACAAATGCGCGGCGGGGGCCGTCAATACCGACTGCGCGGTGTGCGCCGTCAACATGACCGAGTGCGCAGGTGTGGAGCAAAAGCCGGAACCAGAACCGGAGCCTGTGGCCGAGCCCGACGCCGAGCCGGAAACAGAAAAAGGCAACGCCGGGATGCTCCTGCTGGTGCTGGCCGTGGCGGTGCTGGGCGGCGGGGCCGCGTTCTATTTCAAGGTGTACCGCCCCAAACAGCAGGCGGCAACAGAGCCGGAGGAGGACTACGGCGAGGAACTGGAGGACTATGACGGCGAGGAGGACGGCCCGCCCTTGGGATGAGGACGAGGACGAAAACGAGGATACGGAGGACGGGGAATGAATTTCACAGCAAGCTCTTTTGAACGGATGATGAAACAAAAGCCCCGGCCCCAGGCTCCCGGCCCGGCCAAACCGCCCAGAGGCTCCGCCTGCTCCGGCTGTCCCTACTGGCGGGGCCTGCGCTGTGTCTGCTGTTATCAGAAACTTTCTCCCAGGCCGGGCGGCGGGAGGTGACGCTTTGGCCCGCGAACTGACACGGGAGGAAAAGGCGGCCATCCGCTCCCTGGTGGTGAAATGGTGCGCCAACTATGACCGGGCCTGTGGATGCCTGCCCCTGGACTGTGAGTGCTATATGCTGGGAAAGTGCTGGACAGGTGCCTATTGCCGCTACTTCCGGGAGGCCGTCCTGCCCCTTGATCCAGCTCTGGAGGCCGCCCTTACTACTGTGGGCCCCAGGCCGGATTTCAAGCCCTGCCCCATCTGCGGCGGGGCCGTGGCCCCGGACAGGCGGCAGGCATATTGTTCAGAGGCTTGCGCCTTAAAAGCCCACCGCCGCCAACAGCGGGAATATATGCGCCGGAAACGGGGGTGATCTGTTGACAATTAGCCCCCGGAAAACCCGCTGATTTCAAGGCTTTTTGGGGCCGCTTTTGGGGCGGGCCGTAGTTTTATATGCCCGGCCCTGGAATGGCCGAAATGTTGTCAACATGGAAAAACGGGACTTTGGGACAAAGTGTCCCGAAGTCCCAGGCTGTTATGCTTGAGGAGGTGTCTATGGAAAAACAGAAAGACCAGGAATTTGCACATCTGGAGGTCAAACGTCTTTGCGGCGTGTTCGGCGCGCCCCTGCCCCCTGTGGAGGAAAAGCCCGTGGATAAGGTCAAGGAGCCGCCCCGCCCCTATCGGAGTCGGGAACGGGAGTAGCGGTGACAAAGAAACGCCGCCGCCCTGTCCATCTTCATGTCATGGTGTCTGAGGAGGAGCAGGCGCTGATCCGGGAGCGCATGGCCGAGGCTGGCATCCGCAACATGGGGGCCTATATGCGGAAAATGGCCCTTAACGGCTATGTGCTCTACGTTGACCTCTCGCCCGTCCGGGAGCTGGTGTCGCTCCAGCGGCGGTGCTCAAACAATCTAAACCAGGTGGCGATCCAGGCCAACACCTACGGCGGCATCTACCCGGAGGAGATCGCCGCTCTGCAAAGGGACTATGCGGCCTTATGGGGGCCGCTGTCTGATTTACTGGAAAGGCTCTCCGCCGTGGTGGAGCTTTGACCCTCCGGGGAGCGGTGTTTTACCGCTCCCCGGTTTTCACGACTTTGGGACACTTTGTCCCAAGGTGGCGAAAGCCGCATACAGAGAGGAGGGGTATTCACGGCCACAACCTACATCCGGCCTTACAAGGTAGCGGCTGGAAAAAGCGCAATCCAGACGATGGAGGAGCGGTTTGATTATGGGCTCAATCCCAAAAAGCTGGGGGCCGTGTCCGCTTATCTCTGCGACCCGTCCACAGCTCCCGCCGAGTTCCTGCTGGTAAAAAGCCAGTACCAGGCGGAAACGGCCCGGCCCGTGGAGCGCGGGGCCCTGTTCTTCCAGATCCGGCAGGCGTTCCCGCCCGGCGAGGTGACGGCGGAGGAGGCAAATAAAATCGGCTATGAAACGGCGATGCGCTGGACGAAAGGCAAATACCAGTTTTTTGTCTGCACACATACCGACAAGGGCCACATTCACAATCACATTTATTACAACTCCACGGCCTTTGACCGCTCCCGGAAATTCCATAATTTCATCGGCTCGTCCTTTGCCCTGCGGCGGCTGTCTGACCGGGTGTGCATTGAGCACGAGTTGTCCTATATCCAAAATCCCAAACTGCACAGCAAGGGCCGTTTTCTCCATTACGGTCAATGGATCGGGGAAAAGCCGCCCTCTGCCCAGCAGAGGGTGCGGCTGGCTGTCATCGCGGCCCTGGAGAAAAAGCCCGCCGACTTTGCGGCGTTCCTGCGGCTCATGGAGGAGTCCGGCTTTGCCGTCAAGCATGGGCGGGGCGGCGTGATCTCGTTCCTGGCTCCCGGCCAGGATAAACCGACCCGGCTCCGGGCTTCTACCCTGGGCGCGGGCTTTGACCCGGAGGACATCCGGGCGGTGATTGCCGGGGAGCGGCCCATCCCGGAACTCCCCCAGGACGCTCCGGCCCCGCCCCGGCGCGTTGATCTTGTGATTGACATTCAACAGCGCATGGCCCAGGGCAAGGGCCCGGCCTATGCGCGGTGGGCCAAGGTCTACAATCTAAAGCAGATGGCCGCCGCGCTCCAGTATCTGCGGGAGCAAGAACTGGCCGACTATGCCGCGCTGGAGGCCAGCACCGAGACGGCGGTGGATCGCTTTCACAAGTTGGCCGGGGAGCTGCGGGACACGGAGGCCGCCCTCTCCAAAACGGCCCGGCTTATGGAGGCCACGGTGGACTATGCCAAGACCCGGCCTGTGTTCGATGGTTACAAGGCGGCCCGGTACAGTAAAAAATACCTGGCCCAGCATGAGGCGGAGCTGGCCGCTTATCGGGCGGCAAAGGCGGCCATGAATGAAATCCTGGACGGGGCAAAGCTCCCCAAAATAGACACGCTGAAAAAATCCCGCCGGGAGCTGGCGGAAAAGAAAAAGGCCCTCTATGCCGAGTACCGCCAGGCCCAGGCGGATATGCGGGAGGCCGTGGCGGTCAAGGCGAATATTGACCACCTGCTCGGCGTGACGGACGGGCGGGAAAATAAGGCCCAGGAGCGGTAGCGACAGGCCGCAGACAACAGGCGCATAGCGCCGGGACTTTGGGACACTTTGTCCCGAAGTCCAGCGGGTTTGGGGAGCTCCCCAACAAGCATTTTTGCGGGCCTGCGGCCCGGCAAAAATTTCGGAGTGTGGACACACTCGAATTGCTTGCCAAAACGTGCGGGCCTCGGAAGTACCCGCGTTAAAACATCGGACTTATGTCATTTCACTCTTGTATTGTTCTATTGGATGTGCTAAAATAAAGTTGATTTTTAGAATTTGTTTTTATTTTGCAGGGAAGAGGTGACGGGATGCCAAAGGTAGCTTATTCTGAGGAGGATAGAGAGCGCATCAGAACGGAACTCGTTGCAGTTGGTCTTGAACTGATGGCAAAACAGGGCATACAGCATACTACTGTGGAGCAAATATATAAAAAGGTTGGTATTTCACGAACTTTCTTTTACTCTTTCTTTGCAACGAAAGAAGATTTGATCGTTGAAACGCTGTACTTGCAACAGCCTAAAATTATTGAGCAAGTGCAAAGACTGATGGCCGATCCTGCTTTAAGCTGGCGTGATGCCGTGAAACAATTTCTCTATGCCTGTTGTTACGGAGAGAAAAATGGCATCGCTGTTTTAACGATTGAAGAACAGCAACTCATTTTCAAACGTTTGTCAAAGGAAAGCTATCAAATATTCCGTCAAAAGCAGCTCCGTCTTTTTGGAGAAATTTTAGAAACCTTTGGTATAAAGGCGGACGCGGCAAGGATCAATTTATTTACGAATTTGAGTCTGACAGCGATGGTTGTACGCAAGGCAATTCCTGATACGTTACCTCTGTTTGTTCCCGAAGTTGCCGATGAAACAGTTGACTTTCAAATAAACGCTATTGTGGATGCCCTGGAGAAATTAAAAGCAACACCTACCGCTTGAGTGATTGAAATGAGATAATCCGTCCGAATATCATGTTTCGGCCATATATTCAGACGGATTTCATTTTAGCCAGGATAAAAACAAATTTGGTTTTTTGCTCTTATTTTTGAGAGATAAAACCTAAAATAAAACGCAAAGGAGAACACGCGATGAAAGTATTTGATCTGTTCGTAAGCAAATATCCACCGGGTAATGATTTGAGAAAACCTACTGCGGAAACGCTGGAGCAATTTCAAGGGAAAGTGCCAGCGGAGCTTCTGAACTTTTGGCAGGAATATGGTTTCGGAAATTATGGCGGAGGTTTGCTAAAAATTATTGATCCAACCGATTATATTGATACGCTCACTCTTTGGCTGGGCGAACAGGAGGGGTGCCTTCCCATTCTAATGACTGGATTTGGAACGCTTTTTATTTACCGCAAGCTGTCTGATACAGCCGATGATATGTGCCTGCTTGATATTCACAACCGCAGATCGGGCAGTTTCTCTACCAGCTTTTCCGATTTTTTTGAGCGTATTATTCCTGCCGAAAATTTTGCGGCGCAGTTTCTGAGAGTGGGTCTATTTCAAGAAGCATTTGCTAAACATGGCGGCCTTTCAGAAAACGAGATTTTCTTCTTTGCTCCGGCTTTGGCTTTTGGGGGAACTGAGTCCATTCAATATGTCGAAAAGGGAAATGCCGTTGTTCATCAGCACTTGTTGTTTGAAATGGGGGCGGATCATTCCGATGATACAGAACCGGATGATATGTGGTCGCAAGCCTATGAAGCAAATCCCCATGTGTTTGAATTGGATAATGGCGGGCTTATGGTTAGCTTCACCTTTTCGGAAACTGTGGATACCATCCTGCCAGTAGCACCAGAAACGCTATATGAGATTGAGGGAGAGACTATTTCTCTATGGGCGCTGACTTTCGTTAGTCTAACAAAAGAGGAAAACCTTGGCTTTTTGGAGTACCACAAGGCTTTGAAACAATTACAACCCTACATTGTGGAAACGAGAGGAGATCACATATTAGTTCGCGGCCTGAGTTTGGCAGAGATGGAGCATATTCTGGCAAAGCAATAAATTTGCTTTACCGCTACTTTGGGACAAAGTGTCCCGAAGTGATATAGCTACTATCAAAATTATTTCATTTATGATGCTGTGGGTATTGCCCCATCCAGTTTCATATAAACACATTCAAACATTTAGGAGGAAAAGTCATGGGATTTTTTAGCAAGTTATTTAAGGGCCCTGAAATTGACATGGAAAAGAGCAACGCAAATGCAAAGAAAATGCGTGCTCTATTTAATCAGGTTGTAGAGAACGGGGACAATTACAGACTGATTTTCGGATATACCGAGGATGTGAGCCGGTTTAACTATGGCTTTGTTCATGGGAGCAAAACAAAGATCGGAAATTTAATTGTCGGCTGGAACGAAGCCAGCCAGACGATTGTGGTTGTTCCCACAGTACCCGATCTTTCCGGCTGTGGCGATCCGACCTACTATCGCCGTTCTGAAATTTTGAAAGCCTATCGGAACAAATACCCTACCGATGCTTTTATCATTTATCCAGACAAAAAAGGATACATTGGCATCAATGCCTATGACTGGCTGGAAGATGAAAAGCTGTATGTTTATGTATCACAGGATGATGAATTGGCCGCTTTTACCGACTTCTTTATGAATCGCTTTGCAACAAAGTGAGGTAAAAGATGCCTATTGGAGAAATCGGAGCGTTCCTGCTGTTTCTTGTGATCGTGTTTATAGTTGGAAATCTATGGTTTCATTTCGTAGAAGCAATTCTGCGGCAGATTAAAAAGCTATTTACACGTCACAAAAAACCTCCGGCATGGCATCCGCTCCCCCCGGACAAGGAGGATTGAAAATGTTCGATATAGACGAGATTAGGAAACAGGCACTCGCTTCTATGAGAGAAACCATGGAAAAGAACGAGGAACGAATTAGCAAAATTGAGGTTCCCAGCTCTGAAAAAGGCGCATCTGTGTCTGCCGCCGAAGTGGAAGAACAGATTGCCGCTAATACTCAACGTCAAGTAGAAATTCTTGGACAGATGTTTGGGCCAGATAGTATGGCTCAAATGGCTGTTAATGAGGAATTGCTGCAAAAGATGGTAAATGATAAAGTTGCTGAGGCAACTTCAGCTACTGCTGGGGACTTGATGGGACAGCTTTTCGGAGAAGATATGGGCATACTTGCGGCTGCTCTGGAAACGCTGGAAATGGAAGATGCGGACGATGAGGAAGAACTCTCATTCGATCTGGAACTGGAAGAAAAGCTCTATACTACCTTGGAAGAAACAATGGCCCGGCTTGAGGCCATGCCTGAGCCAGAAGCGATCCCATATCAAAAAGACGATGTAAAATGGGAACGCTTTGGCATCCTGCTGTCCGGTATTTTATCGACCCTTAACAGTCACGATCTGGATAGTATGGATGTGGAGGAACATATTCCTGTTATGGAGCAGAAAATCGTGTCCCTTGTGCGCCGCTCCTGGGGGATAGATGGCCGGAGTGATCTGCTGGACATGATCCGTTATCTGGCGCAGGAGGGTTATATCCTGCGGTATCAGCTTTATAGTGAGGCATCTTCGCCGGAGGAACTCATGGACGAAACTATGGACGAGGATGACCGTGAGTCTACCTGCCGGGCATGGAGGTTTGCACAACGGTATAAAGGTCAATATGCTCCCGGTTTTATGGCTGGATGGGATATTGGCCGGGCGGCGATGCTGACACGCTGGGGATGCTATTTAGGCTGGATCACAGAAAGCGAGGCTGTTGGTATTCTGTGGGATCTCTCCCAAAAGGTTGTTGAGGAACTGCATAGCTGGCGCGAATTTGCGCAATCTTATCTTTTTGGCGGTCTGATGTGGAAATTGCTATGCGGTGACAGCTCCGCAGGAAGTTACCTGGGTTATCTTGCAGACGCCGCCACAGACCTATTGACTGGAAAAGCAGAGCAGGATAACGGACAATGGCGTGATTGCCCTTGGCCTGCACAGAGAAAAATTGGTTTCACATTATAAATCTTTTTGAAAATTTGTTGCTATTCATCAGCCGCCAACGGAAACGGCATATAAAAAAACCGTTGGCTTGGCGGCTGTGTTGATGCACGCCTAAACTAAAGTTAAGCGGCGGTTTTGAAATTAACCATTTCAAGGCCGCCGCCTTTTTATATCACACGGCGGTAACAAAGGAGGTACGTCGTGTCCCGCACAATCCTTACCCGCCCCTCTAACTTATCAAAAAAAGCCAGGGCCCCGGACAAGGATATTTTAACCGTAGTTGCGAAAATTGTTATAATGTAGGTGAATATCTCAATTTATGCGCTTGCGCGGCTTTATGTCGTGCAGGCGCATTTTGTTATCCGTACTTTGAGACAAAGTGTCCCAAGGTGCGGGACGGCCCTCCCAGGTGCCGCTCCCCGCCGGCCCTCCATTTCGTTTCCCCTCAACCCGAACAAAACGAAATGGAGGACAAGCTATGACAACCATCAATCTGAAAGATTTTTATTATTGGTACATACAGGATCAATTTATCGAGGTTGCTGACGAGGTGGCCGAGGCTCTCACCGCCAGCAGACGCCAGGAGGCCGCCTATGTGGAGCGGGCCCGGTACAACAAGGCATATTATTCCCTGGACTGTGATGACGGGATCGAATATTCCGCCTGCCAGCATGAGCCCAGCCCCCAGGAGCTCCTGGATCGCAAGGAAATGTTTTTCCGGCTCTGGAACGCGCTCAACTCCCTGCCGGAGCTCCAGGGCCGCCGGGTGGATGCCCACCTCATTCTCGGTAAAAGCTATCGGGAGATCGCCCGCGAGGAGGGCGTGGATAAAAGCGCCGTTAGGTGCTCCGTCCTCTGCGGGATCAAACGCATGAAAAAATATTTGCGGGAAAATTTCTAAAAAGCATCTCCATTACCCCCTGTTTTTCTGGTGGTATATGAGAGGTAGGTTGCCTACCTCTCCACAGCAGGACGGCGGCGGCTCCGAGCATAGCGCGGGGAGCCAGGCGGCGGGTGCGCGGTGACTTCTCCACAAGAGAACGAGCGACCAACACCTGCGCCGCAGGTGGGCCGGGCCATCCCACGGCCACGATCCGCCACAGGACAGGCTGGCCGCCTGTCCCTCCGGGCCGCTGTCTCCTGCTGTGTGGGAGTGCTGCGCCGAGTATGGTTGTCTTTGGACAGGTCAAGGAAACGGGCGCGGCCTCCCTCTATCTTATGAAAGCGGGGCCTGCTTTATGAGCAGGGCTCCGGCTGGCTTCGAGACATTTTGTCCCGAAGTCCCGGTCAAAACAAGGGCCAGCACTTTCGCGGTGCTGGCCTTTGTCATTTCTGAAATGGGAGGTATTCTATGCACACACAGACCAAATACAAAAGCGAAATGAAAACGGCTGTACTTGGTGATCGGACAATTACTATTAAAAATCTTACTCCCATTCTGCCCCCGCAGGAACGGGAAAAGCGCAGGCGCGAGGTGGAACAACAGCTTTTTGACGTGTTCCGCAAATATGCCGGACAGCGGGGGTAGTCAAAGGCATCCTTGTTGAATGGGGGCGGCAGAGGTATAATATAATTGTAGGTTGGCTCCCGTATAAACGGAAGGGAGCTAATTATGGATAATAGAATAGATGCAATTTACGGGCGGCAGTCGATTGACAAAAAGGATAGTATCAGCATTGAAAGTCAATTTGAATTTTGCCGGTATGAACTAAAAGGCGGTGAAGCGAAAGAATACAAAGACAAGGGATATTCCGGGAAGAACATAGAACGCCCCGACTTCCAGCGGCTTCTGAAAGACATCCGGGCCGGACTGATCCGGCGGGTGATTGTTTACAAACTGGATCGGATTAGCCGCTCCATTGTGGACTTCGCAAAGCTCATGGAACTGTTCAAGCAGTACAACGTGGAATTTGTCTCCTGCACCGAAAAATTTGATACGTCAACCCCGATGGGCCGGGCGATGCTCAATATCTGCATCGTGTTCGCCCAACTGGAACGGGAAAGCATCCAGATGCGTGTGCAGGACGCTTTTTATTCCCGGTGTGCCAAGGGCTACTATATGAGGGGCCGGGCTCCATACGGTTTTGATACGGAGCCCATCGTCATGGACGGTATCAAAACAAAGCGGCTGGTTGAAAACGCTGAGATGGACTACGCCGAGCTTATGTATGAAATGTATGCCGAGCCGGAGAACTCCTACGGCGACATTACCCGGTATTTTACCGAGAATGAAATCATGGTGTATGGAAAGACATTGAAGCGCGGCTTTGTGGGCCAGCTTTTGAGAAATCCGGTTTACGTCCAGGCCGATATGGATATTTACGAATATTTCAAGGCCCAGGGCGCGAAAATCGAAAGCCCGCCGGAACTGTTCACAGGTGAATTTAGCTGTTACTTGTACCAGGGCCGCGAGGGGGAGGAAAACATTCTGGTGATTGCGCCCCACAAGGGCCGCATCCCCTCGTCCCTCTGGCTGGCCGTCCAGCACAAGCTGTCCCAAAATACCACGTTCCAGAATGGCCGCAAATGCCACAATACATGGCTGGCCGGGAAAATCAAGTGTGGATGCTGTGGGTATGCGCTGGCCAGTCTGAACGCTCCAAACGGTGTCACTTATATGCGGTGCAAGCAACGCATGGAAAACAAAAGCTGTCAAGGGCCCGGCACTCTCACAAAGCACGACTTGGAAAAATCGGTCTATGAGGAAATGGTTAAGAAGATGCGGGAATTTCAAACGCTGAAAGGCAGTAAGGCGGAGGGGTACAATCCCAAACTGACCGCCGCCCGCGCTAAACTTGCCAAAATCGAGGGCGAGATTGAAAAGCTCATTGACACGCTGACCGGGGCAAACCCGCTTTTGTTGCAATACGCAAACAGCCGGATTGAAGAACTGGACGCGGAACGGCAAAAGCAGTTAAAGCTGGTGGCCGACCTCACCGCTAACTCTGTTTCTTCCTCACAGGTCGATAGCATAACGGGATATTTAAGCCATTGGGAAGATGTGAGCTTCGATGACAGGCGGCGCGTTCTTGACACGCTGGTTTCAAAAGTTGAGGCCACTCGCACCGAACTTGCTATTGAATGGAAGATCTAAAACTTTTCACTTTGCATTGTACCCTTGTCAAGAACGCTTTATTGTTTTAAGGACTACTTCGGTATGGATGATTTAGATTCTATGGAAATGCGCAATTATATTTGTGAGTATTCTATAGGTAATGGTGTTAAAATCGTAAAATCAACGATCTTAAACGTTGAAATATTACCAGATCAACTTGGCAACAAAAAAATTATTTTGGATATTTTAGCTGAAGATTCTAAGGGGAATCTTTACAATATTGAAATGCAAAGAGCTCCTACGATTGCTGATTATTATCGGTGGGAGTATTATGGCGCAAGAAATCTTAGTTCACGTTTGAAAAAAGGTGGAAAGTATATAAATTTAAAACCTGTATATCAGATTATTTTTATGCGTGGCTATGCTTATGGTAATCATAACCTTATCAATCGTTATATTATGCGAAATGATAATGGCCAACAGGAACATGAAAATCCTTTGATGCACCGTATATATGTAAGCCTTCCAGCAATTGATCACATTGTAGCAGAAAAAGGAAAAAATAATTTAAATGAATTTGAAAAAATCATTTACCTATTTGAACATAACGAGCCTTGTGATACAATAGAACCAGGAAAGATGGTGAATGTTATCATGAGTAGATATAAAAGAATGAAACAAAACAAATCTATATGGACAATGGCCGAGAAACTTGAAGAAGCACAGATGATTGAAGAAAGTTTGATTGAAATCAGCAGAAAAGAAGGTTTAGAAGAAGGAATCGAAAAAGGTATTGAAAGAGGTATTGAGCAAGGGATTGAACAGGGCAAAAAAGAAAGAACAGAAGAATTTATAAAACAACAGATTTCATTAAAATATCACACGGATGCTTCTGCTTGGCTATCATCTTTATCATCTGATCAATTAGAACAAGCACCTGCCCTCATTTTAACATGTGATACTTTTGAAAGCCTGCAACAACAAATCAATCAGATACAGTCATAGCATAAAATCAAAATACATAATCACGAAAAAAAAAGAATGTATGATTCATCATCTCATACATTCTTTTTCATTATATTAATAGTTTTTAGCTTCTTCAGCGAAGTGAGCTCCTGAATAACCGCAAACTGGGCAAGCACCTGGTGCTTTTACGCCTTCGTGACGATATCCACAGATATCACATACCCAAACAGTTGGTTCATCTTTTTCAAATACTTTACCATTCTTTACATTTTCCAATAATGCTAAGTATCTTTCTTCGTGGTGTTTTTCAATTTTAGCAACTTGTTCCATCTGGAAAGCGATTTTAGCAAATCCTTCTTCTTTAGCTGTTTCAGCGAAACCTTTGTACATATCTGTCCATTCGTAGTTTTCACCAGCAGCTGCATCTTCCAAGTTTACTGCAGTTGTAGGAACTTTATCACCATGTAATGCTTTAAACCATAATTTTGCATGTTCCTGTTCGTTACGAGCTGTTTCTTCGAAGATATCAGCGATTTGTTCCATACCTTCTTCACGAGCCATCTGAGCATAATAAGTATACTTGTTTCTTGCCTGGCTTTCACCAGCAAATGCTGCCATTAAATTCTGTTCAGTTTTTGATCCTTTTAATTCCATTTTCATTTCCTCCTATGTTTTTTTAACTTTACCTATGATTCACCGTTCTCTACGGTTGCATCCAACATTACTGCTTTTTTAAACAATCCTCACAAATACCTTCAACCATCATATCATGTGTCGTGATTGGAAGCCCTGTTGCTTCTGACATTTCCTTATTAAAATCCTCTTTATATGGGATATCTAAATCAAGAATACGATCACATTTAATACAATGCAGATGATAGTGTGGTTTACATGTCTTATCGTATTGGTATCCTTCAATAGGATGAGCAATTTTCTTTATTTCATGCAAATCACATAAAATATTTAAGTTTCGATAAACAGTGGCTAAACTGATTTTTGTGCCATTCGCATTTAAATCATTAAAGATTTGTTCAGCTGTCACATGCCCATTGATTTGCTTCATATAATTCATGATCAAATCACGCTGTTTCGATGATTTATACATCCTATCGACCTCCAATCTTAAGAACCGTTCTTATTATAGCTCTGTTTTTTTCATATGTCAATAGATTTTCAATATAATTTTAAGAATTATTCTTATTTTATTCAACCATTACATTTACCATATTTTAAGAGTAAAACGATATTAAATCTATCCGTTTTACTAACTAATACCTTATCTTTTCTTTATCCTTTTTTCACATATACATGATAACTATGTTGGTCAATTTGAAATAATGGCAATAATTCTACCCTGTTTACCAAATCATAAAATTTTAATTCCTGTGGTTGCTTACTAATTTGCTTCTCTATATCCTGTATTTGATATTGGATATATTCCTGGCTTTGACTGATGACGGCCAACACATAAGGACCATAATGAATAGATATAATATCAGAACGATCAGGTGTTTCTTCTATAAAATAGGAACAATGATATTGTACATGAATTTCTGTATTTTCCCATAATTGGTCCATTACAATGTATCCATCTTCTATAATTGTTTTTTGAAGAACACCATTGATTGTGACAAGTATATCTCCCCTATGCCAATATGGTACACGGATATGCAGTTTACATTTCTTAGCTCCGATAAATTTAATATGAATATCTTCAGGGCATTCTTCTTTCACTTTCATATCTACGCTTACATCCTGTTTATCAAAGTTTAAAACAGACGATACAAATAGATTGATATATACATCGTCTTTATTTGCGAAATAAATTGCTTCACTATATTTGAAATGATTTTCTAAGCCTGTCCCATGACAACAGCTATTCTCATCTGTATAAGATTTTTTAGAACCGGGCTCTAATGGAAAGAAATACGTACTTGCTTCAGGAATATCTTGTATTTGTGTAGCAAGTATATGATTTACCATGCATCGTTCATAATAGTCCATATATTTTACTTTTGGTTCATAAGAAAATAGTTCTTTGGTTAATTTTAACATATTATAAGAAGCACATGTTTCTCCTGTATTATCATCAATCATAGAAGCGATTGCATATGGTTCATGAAAGATTTCGCCTTCGCCAATACTTCCATTGGTATATGTATGTGCTTCTACAACAAAATCCCAGAACCTTTTTGCGATCGTATAATATTTTTCTTGATGAGATCCTTCAAATATCTTTAATGCGCCAATAACCTGTGGAATATGTTGATTCACATGTATCCAGCATAATGCATCTACATCTTGTTGTAATGGTACCATCAAACGATCGTTATCAAATTTCATTGCAGTTTGAAGGAAACGGATATCCCCAGTTAATTGATAAAGCTGTGCAAGGGACTCATTCATTCCGCCATATTCTCCAGCAATATAAATTCCCCACATTCTTTTTAATGAAGCCTTATCTATATCAGACAGACGATTTACGACCCATTTTCCTAATCTTTCCGCAATCTGTTTCGCTTTTTCTATATATGTATATTGGTAACAGTCTAATAATCCTGCTAATATTTTATGTAAAGAATAATATGGTGCCCATATTTCAGGATAATGTGCAAAATTCTCCAATGCATCATACTGGCTTTCCTCAATTCCCCCTAGATATCCTTCATGATACCCCTCAATATGAGAAATCGCATCCTGACATTTTCCTAATTCTTCTATCATATATTGTATTTTATTTAAAATCTTTTTCTCTTTGGTTTCTCGATAACATAGGGCTAATGCTGATAAATAATGCCCAGTTGTATGCCCACGTAATTTACTGTCTACAGTATCCCATCCAATCATTGGCTGTGCATTATGTAAATCTAATTGTGCATTCATACGAAAATTATATAACATCTGATCATCATCTATTTCACAAAGTGCATCTACTTTACGCCTCATAGCTTGAAGAAATGATGAAGGTAACAGTGCGACATTTCCTTCACAAGATATGCAGTTTCTTTCTTTATATAAAAGAGGTTTTTGATAAGTTCTATGTACAATAATCTTTGCGGATACAGGAAAATTGCTTTGTAAAAGATGCCCTCTTATCTGATAGATTCCAGGTTCTTCAAAGCAGCATGCCTCTTTTCCTTCCCAATCAATGGTATGTGATAGTTTTAGGTCATTGGCAGTTGTAATGACTGCAGAATTTGGTAAATAGAAAGTTTCATTTACCTGCGCATGTACAATAATTGGCATAAGATCTCTAACTTCAAAGGAATCATTTTCTTCCATAATCGTGACAGTGTATTCTTTTGTCATCTTATAACTTCCTAATTCAAAAACACCAGTTAATGTCACAACCCGCTTTCCCATGCCATGCCTTGGCTGTATCACTTTACCATTGCGTTTTAAAAAACGTGTATCGCTAGATATCCAGGAAATCATACTGCCATGTTCTCCCATCCGTGGTAAAACCAAATCAAATTCTATGGTATTCAGATTTCCTAAATTAATACTTTCCATATCCTCCAGTATTTTATTTTTATCATCCATCTTTTTTCACCTACTTATTATTAAAATGTTTTTGCGCAAATGTTCTTCGATATACCGTTGGTGTTACCTGTTCCACACGTTTAAATACACGCATAAAGTATTTAGGATCTACATATCCAGCTTCATAAGCAATTTCTATAATATCTTTACTGGTATTCACAAGCATTGATTTCGCATATTCTATACGATATTTTGTGATTAATTCTTTTATACTAATACCTTCGTTTTCTTTGAACATACGAGAAAGGTAGCTTTTATTATAGCGAAACTCTTCTGCGATAGATTCTACGGTAATATGTTCTAAAGCATGGATACGCACCCAGTCCCTGATTGGTTGTGTAATATTTGAGTTATCTTTTCTTCCATTTGGAAAATAAGATGTATGTGTTTGATAAGATAATTCCATTAGAATACTTGTCATGAAGTAGTTAAGATACATCCCATTCTGTGTTTCTTGATAGATATCTAATAATTGATGAAACAAAATATTAGCTCGATTCACACTGATTTTATTTGTAAATTCAGGCAATAGCAGCATTTGCGCAAATGTTTCATTATTGCTTAATGCCTCTACGGTTTCTTTACTCATTTGTTCAAAGGATATATTAGAAAAATGACACCAGAAAAACCGCAATCCTTTTTCACTATAGTTGACACCTTCATGATAGTTAAATGGTGGAATGATCAGCATTTCATTTTCATGCACATCAAAGCACGTGTTATTCACACGCATAGATAAGGTTCCATTA
The DNA here is from genome assembly GCA_014337235.1 of [Eubacterium] hominis. GTDB lineage: Bacteria > Bacillota_I > Bacilli_A > Erysipelotrichales > Erysipelotrichaceae > Hoskinsella > Hoskinsella hominis. Next base: position 1,108,500 of record CP060636.1, read on the forward strand.
TAAACAATAATAATTTCATAACTGTCAATGATTCTTTTCTCATGGCGCCAGCGCTGATCTGCCATAAAGATACCACAGCTTTCGAATACAACAGGCTGTTCCAGATGTTGATTTACGTAAAACATGATTTCATCACCTTTTCTGTCCTTATAAAGGACTCTTTCATTGTTACTATAACAAACTGAATCCCATCTGTCGATATCATTTTTTTACTTTAGGTGGATTTATATTACTTCATAAGCTATTTGATTAAAAAGTGAAAAAAACAGCCTATTTTATATGGGCTGTTTCATATCTTATGAACTTTTGATTTAAGCTTTTTACTAGATAAGTGGATTTATTTCATATCGAATTTTCTATGATTTTTACTATATCGCAATATAATAAGCACATTGTTCTATATGAATCCAATATCTTTAAATATCGTTCTTATTTATCTCATCATTATACTTACAATATTCATTAAAGCCATTGTTTGTATATTGGTACCTAATTCATCTAGTACCAATACTGTACCTATCTTTATCATACTCAAAAAAGAAGTATCATTACTTACACAATACATTTTTTATATGTATAAATCAGAAAATCCATTTATACATTTTCCTATCCTATTAGAATGGTAAAATTATCAAATCTTTATTCGCATGTGTTAACTGAATGCATCCATCTTTTGTCACAAGGAAATCATCTTCAATACGGACACCGCCAAGTCCTGGCACATAAATACCTGGTTCTAATGTCACAACCACATTTTCTTCAAACACTGCATCAGATTTTGATGAAATAAATGGTGCTTCATGAATTTCTAAACCAAAACTATGTCCAGGTCCATGTATTAAATCATAGCCATGTGCTTCGATATAATCTCTTCCAATTTTTTCTAAATCATGACTCACAATGCCTGCTTTTAGATGTTGTGCCATAATTGCCTGAGTATCTTTTACAATCTTATAAATTTTTATTAATTCTTCATTTGGCTGACCTATCGCAATCGTTCTTGTAATATCGCTACAATAATGATGATATAATGCCCCCAAATCCATCGTTACCATATCACCTTTTTCAATTATTTTTTCACTGGCAACACCATGTGGCAATGCACCACGTGCTCCACTTGCAATAATCGTTTCAAAGGAACAATTTTCTGCGCCACGTTTTCTCATCTGAAACTCTAATTCATTTCGTACTTGCGCTTCACTCATGCCAGGACGTATATACTTTAATATTTCTTCAAATGCATCATCTACAATCTGACAAGCTTTTTGTATAATTTCTAATTCTTCTTTTGTTTTTATAGATCGCATTTGCTCAATCATTTTAGGGGCTGGCTTTAGTATTGCTTTTGTGTTCGCCATCAATGTACTTGCCTGTGCATAGGAAATAGAATCATCATCCACAAAAACTGTCTGAATACGTAACGTATCTATCAGTTTTCCTAAATCCTGAAACATATCATCTTTCCAGCGAACAACCTCAAAACCATTTGTTGCTTCTTTTGCCTCTGTCATAAAACGCCCATCACTCATCAGATAAGCATCCTTTTGTGTTAATAAAATGGTCGCAACACCTGCTTCTGCATAAAACCCTGAAACATAATATACATTCGCCTGTGTACTGATCAATAAAGCTTCTATCTGTTGCTTCGCCATCATTTGACGTAATTGTGTAATCTTGTTCATAAAAAATTCCTCCTTAATATAAAGAAAGCCCCACACCCTCAAGTTATGATTGGGTTCTGCGGGGTTTTCATTTATTACGCTAATTTAAAATATACGTGATATGCTTGTTTATCAGTTGTATGAATTGGCACAAATGTTAATCCATCTGCTTCATCATAGAATTCACATGTATGATCTTTCTGTTTCATTACAGAAGACAAGTTATCCTTCTTTAACGCAAGATTCAAATAATCTTGTTCATCTGATAATGCAGCTAATACATATGGTCCATAACGTAAAGACATAATTTCTGGACGATCCGGTGTCTGTTCAAGTTCATAAGAAATACCGAATACAATATGAACATGATCATTATTCCATTGTTTTTGAATTTGGATATAGCCATCTTTGTCCATAGAAACAGTTTCAATTTTATCATTCATATTTACTTGATATTCTCCATGGCACCAGTATGGAACACGGATTTTTAAAGCGAAATCTCCCTTGCCGTTTACCTCAATGTGTACATCCTGAGGTTTTGTTTCATCTACATGCTGAATAATTTCAACACCTTGATATGTAACTTTAGAAGACAGGAACAAATTCACATATACACAATCTTTTCCATAGTGATAAATGGCATCACCATAACGGAAATGATTTTCTAATCCTGTACCATGACAGCAGCTGTTTTCTACATCAAAAGATTTTCTTCCACCTGGTCTTAGCGGCATAAAGTAAGTACTTGCACCTGTTGGACGTTTTTCAAGTGATGATAAAATATGATTCTGCATAGCTCTTTCATAATAATCCATATAAGAAGCCTTTGGTTCATATAAGAATAATTCTTTTGTCAGTTTCAACATATTGTATGATGCACAAGATTCTGCGGTATTATCACTTAATAAAGCTCCAATACGATTTGGCTGATGGAACATTTCCGTTTCTCCAGTACCACCGATTGCATAGATATGCGCCTTTGTGACAATATTCCAGAAATATTTTGCGATTTCATAATATTTTCTATCATTGCCTGCTTCATAAATCTTCATGACGCCAATCACCTGTGGAATATGCTGGTTGGCATGCATTCCTCCAATGGCATCAATTTTACGAATCATTGGGTAAAACAGACGGTCGTTATCAAACAGTTTTGCGGCTGCCAGATGTTCTGGTTTTTTACTTAACTGATACAGTTTTGCCATGCTTTCATTCATGCCGCCAAATTCCCCAGCAATATAAGTTCCCCACATTTTCTTTAATGTTTTATTATCCAATCTGCTTAATCGTGCATATACCCAGTCACCCAGCTGATCAACGATGTTGTATGCTTCTTTGATACCCACATATTCAAAACAATCTAATAATCCTGCCATGATTTTATGTAAGGTATAATATGGTGCCCAAATTTCAGGATAAGGTGTGAACTTTTCTAATAAATCAAACTGTGTTTCATCATATGCACTTAAGAATCCTTTGTGACAAGTACCAAGTTTTCCAAATGCTTCCTGACATTTCGCAAGCTCTTCAATCATATAAACTGCTTTTTCTTTAATTTTTTCATTACCTGTCGCAGCGTAGCATAGTGCTAAGGCAGATAGATAGTGTCCTGTTGTATGTCCACGAAGCTTACTATCTGGTGTATCCCATCCAATCATTTGTGGTGCATCTTTTGTATCTAATCCAGAAGCAGCACGGAAGTTATATAGCATCTGATCATCATCTTGTGCCAATAGTACCTCCAACATACGATCCTGCGCTTCTTTGAAGGCAGAACCATCTAATAAATCTACATCTTTTTTATTGAAATCTTCTACAACACGTTCTTGTATCTCTTGTTTGTTTTCAATCTTTTCTACAACATGGATATTCGCAACCACATCAATTTTTGTATCTAAAAGTACACCATGTACTTCCACATCCCCTAATTTATCAAAGCATTGTGTATCCCCATCATCCCATTTCACAGAATGGGAGATTGTTTTATGTTCATCTGTGACAACAATCGCAACCGTAGGCAGATTTACCATTTTTCCACACTGTGCATCTACATCAATTGGATAAATCTTTTCTACCTTGATTTTATTTGCTTCTTCTAAAACTGTTACTAGATATTCTTTTTCTAAACTTTCCTCTCCATATGAGAAATGACCAGTTAAAATGACATCACGTTTTCCTTTTCCATATGCTAATACGTGTACTTTCCCATTTGATTCTAAATAACGTTCATCACTGGATGACCATGTAATACTTGATCCATTTGCCCCACTTGTTGGCAAATCTAAGTCGAATTCTACTGTCTTTAGATTTCCCAGGTATAATGCTTCTATATCCTGTTCAATCACACTTAAATCTTGTTTACTCATTCTATATTCCTCTTTCTTTAATTTCTTGGATTTCCATGGATATCATATAAATCCTGATATTCATTCCATGGTTCTGGTAAATACTCATGTGAATAAATCTTTGCGAAGAACGCATATGCACGTGGATCGTATTCTTTTAATTCCGCTCTTGTGTTGACTGGTCCACGTACACCATCCCATGTTCCATTTGTTCCTTCCTCCATAACGTTAAACCAGACGGTGGATAAAGTCGCAAAGTATTCTTCATAATTAGAAATTGCATATGTATTTGGCCATAATCCATCTGCTTTAGCCTGTGCATATAAATTTCTAAATTCATCTGCTAATGATGTATCTTTCATATAATTAATACCGATTAAATGAACTGCATGTGCAAATTCATGTACTAGGATACATTCGTGTTTGTATCTTGTTGTATATGGCCCTTCTAAGATATGTAGTACGTTTGTTTCTGATATAGATGTTGTAGGAATCTCCATCGTTCCACCAAAGCCTTCCACAGGACGATGTAAGAATAAACATCCGGCACGATGCTCTGGAATATCATAAGCATCACGATGTTTTGGATAAATTGCAAGCTGGGCACCTGCCCCTTTTAAGATTGCGCTTGCTTCTGGCAGTTTTAGTAACATGAAGTCCACAATGGTTTTTGCCATTTGATGTGCTTCCTCACTGACACTGTCACAAGATTTGATTACAACACCACATTCACATGTTGTGAATTTTGTATAATATGGCTCATAGCTAATTGGATAAGTGATATGTGGATCTGCTTCCAAAGCCGGAATATGATCCTGACGAACATTTTTTAATACTACAAGGGAATACTGCTCCATATGATCAATGTCCATATCTTCATTCATGAAATACGTTGTACGACATTTTTCTGGCTCATATACTGTACCACGATCCCATTCTTCAATATCACTTCGATCATAAATTGCAATACGCCTTTTTCCTTGATAAACACCTATATTTTCACTATATTCTGAATTCACAACATTTTGATTCCAATATACTTCCAAATGACGACGATCAATCATTTTTGCGCATAATATTTCAGGCTGCTTTTCCATAATGTTTCTCCTTAAATTACCTCATCAATTTTCTTAGACATCATAATTAGGATGCATGCGGTAATCACCAATACGACTGCCATAGCTGGGAAAATCATCATCTGCTGATCAGCTGTAGTTAGGAATTTAAAGATGATAATACTAATACCATTTGCGATAGAAGTTGTCTGTGACCATGCGGACTGCATCTGTGTTTCATATGATTTTGGCGCAAGTTTTGCGGTCATAGAAATACCGATAGGATTAATGAAGTTATCACCGAATGACAGAATCAAATAGTAAGCAATTACCCATAATGGAGAGAATAAACTTGTTTTACCACCCGTTAATACAGGAACAGCTAATACGGCAAATGCTGCGGCATTGATGAAGATACCAATAGAGAATTTCTTTGTGACTTTTAACTTTCCAAATTTTGTAGAACCCCAGATATATACGAATGCTGTCGCAACAATTAATCCAATTAAGTTATAAATAGATGTAAATGTTGCTGGTGCAAATTCAATACCCATGAAGTTACGATTGACTTTTGCTTCAATAAATACTGCCATGGCTGTGTTCAACAATACACCAGTTACAGCAACAACACACTGAATGCACCAGATTTTAACAAATGGAAGCATTTTGCTATGTTCTTCTTTTGTGATGTTTTTATTTGTATACATTTTAAATAAGAAGATGATGGGAATAACAAAGGAGAATGTGGTAATGATATTTAATACACCATCAAAATTCATAACACCCATTTTTACAGTTACTAAGATGATTGCGACAACGATCAATACGACCGCAAAGAATAATCCTAATGCTTTTTTTAACTCTTCCTTAGATACAGGATTTGCTGGTTTTTCACCAATGGGACCAAAGAAACGTTTTCCTGTAAATAAGATTACCAAACCATAAGCAAATGCTGCTAATGCGCTTAAGAAGAAACCTAAGTGATAATCACTCATACCTATGAAACCTACAAGAATTGGAGAAATCATACCAGTAATTGTATTTGCGACATTGTGAATGGTAAATGCGGCATCACGACGACCATCATCATCACTTCGATACATTAAACCAGTCATAGAAGAGTTAGAAGCACCCATAATTGGAAGTGACATCAAAATTAAGGAAATCACTGCGAATACTCTTCCTTGTGTTAAAGAGAAAGCTGGAACTGCCAATAGTCCAAAAGAAATTGCTTTTACAACGTTTCCTACTACCAATGCTTTACGTGGCCCTAATACTCTATCGGATAACCAGCTTCCTACGATAACGAATAATGAGTTACAAGCACCCATTGCCGCAATCATACTTGCTGCTTCACCCTGTGTAAAACCAAGTCCCTTGGTGTATGGACTATATAAGTAGTAAATCAAGATTGCATAGACACCGCCCCATGCAAAAGAGTTAAAGAAGTTTCCTGCTGCCAATGCGCCTAGTCCTCTAGGGTGTCCAAAGAATTTTTTATCATTATAGACAGCCTCTAAGCGTTCATCAACCTGTTGTTTTGTTGTTTCGTTATTCATATCCTTTTCCTCACATTCATATGTTCTTTTCAGTAAGAAGTCTTTTCCGCGGATATCATCGACTTCCACCTGACACATACACTATACAAATAAAAGTCCTCTTCGTCGACCGTTTTTTCTTACAATGAGTGCACTTTTGTTACATATTCAATGTTTTTCTACTTGTTTTGATATCTATTTTAATCTTTTTTATATGTATGAAATATCTTGATTGTAAACGGTATCTTATGAATTGTATACGTTTGCATAGTATTTATTTAAATAAATAGTACTTTTAATGGTTTTTATACAAGTGGATAAAAAAACGAATTGGTGTCTTTTTATTACTTATTATCAAAAATGTATAAAAATGTTACCTTAAGTATCAAAAGTGCACCTGTATAAAACAAGTATCTATCAATATAAATTATTTCCTCAATAAAAAGAACTACCCATAATGATAGTTCCTTTCGTATTCTTATTATCTTTCATGAACTAAAGCCAATCATATGATTTCTTTATATATGATAATGGTCTGCATGCTTCAACTTCATTTTCTTGTGCTTTGATTAACAAATCCTTCTTTTCTTTTAAAATATCTTCAGAAAGTTGAGAGATGAAATAAGCAGCACTCATACGTGCATCAAATCCATCAAAATCATCATCAAGAACAATATCAAATAATAATTCAGCTAGTTGCCAATCATTAAGATAGCTTGAAAAATAGTCATCAATCCAAGTACTAAATCGCCGATCACACTTCCATATCAAGTACTCTATTAGATTTTCTTTATCCCACACTCCGTTTGTATATGGAGTAATTTTCTCTAAGTCTTCTGTTCTCATCAACATCTCTCCTTCACACATATTGAACTTCAATGACATACTCCCACCACTTACTTATTGCAGTTGAAGCAGAGGACTTCTGCCTGCTTTTGATTATATATTTTTTTATATAAGTATATAGTAACATACCATAAAAATGATTGAAATATTCTTCTGAGTTTTTTATGAATAACACTCTTTCTATATTTCTAGTTGTCAAGCAACAATAGTCCAATCTATATATCTTTCATATTAAGAAGATCATTTCTGCTAATTCTTTTATTAGTTAACATGGTGACAATAACAAACAATGATATAATCATTAAATTACTTACTAATAAATCTTTGATATTCAATAGAATTTTAATAGAAAACATCATCCTAAACGCCATGAGAATTCCTACAAATATCATTAGTGATATAATTATTGATATGATTGCTATAAAAACTACTTTTATTATTTCTTTAAAAACCAGAAGATCTTTTCCTAGCCCTACTATTCTGATAATTGAATCATCTTTTTTATCTAGATCTTTAAGTAAATACATAAGATTTATATTAAAAACAAGAGATCCTAAAGCAAATATCAAACAAATCAATTTGAAACTATTTAGAAAATATTCCATTTGATATTGGATATAATGACCAATACTATCTGCATCTGCTACAAAAGTATCTTTTAATTTATTTAATACACTTTTGTTTTTTGAATTAACTAGTATAATAGATTTTGTAAAATGATTTTCAGACTCTTTCAGCATCCAATTACTGTTAATTCCTCCAGATTCATATATTCCTTTTATTTTATAAACTTCTTCTTTTCCAGCACTATTTACATATATTTTATCTCCGATACTATATTTATAAGCATCTGCATAATCTCTCGCTATAAGAACACCATTTTTATCTCCTTCAAATAAATTTTCACCATCTATTACCTGAAACTTTGCATAATATTCATTACGCTTTATTTCATTTAATCTTATTTTTTTATCCTTTATCCTTTCATCAGTATTCACAACGTCGTCATAATTCATAATAGTAAAGGATTTAACATCTTTTGACTTTTTAAGAACTTGCACAACATGATCTAGTGTATCAGATTTCATCATTAAATTATAAGGCAATTTAGTTTTCAAATTTAAATCAGCTGATTCTTGTAAAATGGCACTAAGATGGAATCCTATCATTGAAAACAGCAATAATAAAGTTAAATTCAATATACTCATTATATAAAATATCTTATTTGAATATATATTATTCATTACATATAAAGCTATTCTATTGAACTTTCGTATTGGCAGTTTAGCTAAAATAAAAAATAAGAAATATAGAGTAATAGTTAATAATATAATAAACACAAGCATCATAAGACATAACATAATGGATGTTCCACTTAAAAGCAGCATCGTATAAGCAATCATGATAAATGGTATAAAAACTACACCTAACTTAATTTTCTTTTTTGTTTTTTTATTAAATATACTATTTTTCTTTTGTACTTCAATACAATCTAAAGATTTAATGCTTGATAACGATAAATTTCTATAAAGCATAAAAACCATTAAACTAAACAAGGAAAATAAAACCAGTAAGATTAATTCTTGTTCCCCTATTTTGTATACCAATCGCTCGCTTTTTAAAATAAGATTCGTGATAGGAATACTAAACAGAATCGATAAAATCAAAGGAATTAAAATAGTTATATTAATTTCTTTTTTAAATGATTTGATTATTGTTTTTCTATCTATACCTATCAAAATCATGTTAACAATATCCGTTTTACTTTTAACAACAATCATCATCAATCCTGTTAAACATACAGCGATGGCTAGTAGATATCCAACGATACCAATTAAATTTAAAGCAGCTATTTGAATATCCAAATGTTGAAATAAATCTCTATAACGTTCATCATAAGTTTTATAAGAATATCCAGGTTCTATTTTTTTTAAACTATCTTTCATCTGTATTGGGTTTCTGCAATCCAGTAAATATATATTCATATCAGAATTATAAGTTGGAATAATATTATTTGTCTTTATATAACCAGTAATCTGTGCAGTATCAGTAATATCAACAGGTAGATTTTCAATAGCTGAAACAGTAACTTTTTCATTTAGATTTACACTATCAAGTTTAATTTTATCTCCTACTTTAATATTAAAATCATCTGCAAGATTCTTTGAAATTACAGCAGTATCTTTTTTAATATACTCATATCCAGAAAATAAATATAACATATTTTTATTATTGTTAATATTCATGTAAATTGGTGCATAATTAATTTGATCAATCTTTAGTCCTTTTTTTTGTAGTTCAAAAAGCTCTGTATAAAATTTTTCTGAAGGATATGACTGTGTTATCATTAGACTACTATCAGTGCACTTGCTCATCGCATAATCTATTTCTTTCTGCTTTGCAGCCTCTAATTGTGGTATCACTAATGATATTGTCATAGTGATCATAATTGAAACTGAAAGTAATAGCAATAAAATAGTATTACTTTTCATATTTTTTAAATTATATAATTTGAAAATTTCATTCGCTTTCATATAATTTTCCTTCTCTCATAACATATTGATTATCGCCTACTTTAGCTACATTTTGATCATGTGTCACTATAACTAATGTTGTATTATACATTTTTGTAAGTTTTATCAGTATACTCATCACATTGTTAGAATTTTCTTCGTCTAAAGCACCTGTTGGTTCATCACAGAAAATTATTTTTGGATTATTAATTAAAGCTCTTAATATAGATACTCTTTGTAATTCTCCTCCTGACATTGTTGAGATACTCTGTTTTTCCTTATTTACCATTCCTAGTAAGCCTAACATTTCTAAAGCTTTTCTTCTTTTTTTGGCATAACTTTGTTTTTCATGTATCGCTATGATTAAATTTTCAACTACGTTTAAACATGGAATTAGATTAGGGTTTTGAAAAACATAACCTATATTTTCTCTTCTAAATTTTTCTAAGTTCTTTGTATCATTAAAATCTATCAATTTATCCTCATAATAAATCTTGCCATCATCCGGCGATTCTAAAAGTGAAAGACAGTTCAATAAAGTTGTTTTACCATTCCCTGATTTCCCCATAATTGTTATGATTTCTCCTTTTTTTACACTTAAATCAACTTTTCTTAAAACAGATTGAATTGAATTCCCATAATAAAATTCTTTTTTTAAACTTTCACATCTAAGCATTTGTTTTTACCTCCAATTTTTTTATTTTTCCATTCTTTTATAATTGATAAAGATACGTTAATAAGTATAAATAAAGGTATTAACAATATAAATATCTTATTTAATAGAATCAATGAAGTAGAAAAATCTCTTTCAATAAAACTTTTAAATACTAAACTAATCGTATTGATAAGATTATCCCACCCCATAAATAGAAGAATAAGAGCATAACAGACAAATATTATACAAACTACTTTTACTAATGAATATATAATACTGTAAATACCATAAAAATAAGTAGATTTAGATAAAGTATATACTTGTCCTCTCTTTTTTAACTTATATTTCTTTGTTAATTCTACAAAAAGTTTATTTATTGATTGCTTTGTTTTGATTTGTACATTATGAACATTTAAAAAATCTGTCAATAACCAATAGCCATCCATTTTTAGAACAGGAATAACATTCATCAACGAAGAAATCATAATAATTAAAATAGTCAAATATAAAGATACATTCGGTTTTAAAATAGTAATTAAATAGATTGGTATAGTGGTGATTAATTGAAAATATATACCACTTATATCATTTACAAGTCTTTTATTTTTATCTAATCTCCATGTATTTGTCATATCTACAAAAAAAACTAAATATGCCATATAAATACCAAAACCTATTTTTCCTACTTGTACACCATATTTATAAGCTGCAGATACATGTCCTATTTCATGAATAAACATAGCGAAATATGTTAATAATAAAATTTCTAATGAATTGATATAATTGAAAATATCAATATTTGATCTTACTAATTCATAAATTGAGTTTAAACAAATAAATATAACAAAAGCCATTAAAACTATAGCTACATTTCTTGAAATGAGATGTTTAGTTATTCTCAAAAGCCAATTGAACTTTTTAGATTCAATTATAGGGATATGAATCCACATTTTAACTTTCTTTTCATTTTTTTTTATTTCATTTTTACTATCTGTTAATAAATTTTTCTTCACAATAAAATTTTCTATAAAATAATCCAGATCTTTTTCACTTATATTTATACCATTAAGATTTAATTCTGTAAGTATAGTATTAAACGATTTAGTGCCATCCATAAGCTTAATTATTTCAAATGCTCTTTTAGTAACCTTAACATGGCTAAGTTGTCCAAAAGAAAGTATATAGTATTCATCCCCATCCATATCTTTCTCTATTCTAATATCATAATCCTTTACACTTAAACATTTCTGCATATAATTACATCCCTTTCAAAAAATCATTTTTATGATGTTCTACGAAAGCTTCTATTGTTGCTGCAATATCACTGCAAAAAGGACATTCTAAATCTTTATTTAAATTAATTGCAGCCATAGGACATCCTCCACCACAAATCAATGAATATTTACAATCTTTACATTTTTCTAAGTTGTAAATTGTTCTTTCTGTCCATGTATTTAATTTATTCGAGTCTATCCTTACCTCAGAAGCATCAAAAGTTCCTATTTGATAAACTCCTTTTCCTGCTAGCATTAAGCATGTTGAGATATTGCCATCAGGTGAGAATACAAAATTTCCTCCTGATGTTGCTTCGCAATAGCTCATTTTCCATGGCTTAAGTTTAACTTTTGGATCAAAAAACACATTTAAAAAATTAATACATGGTGATGAAATTTTCTTTATAATAGAATCGGGACAACCAAAATTTGGCTCTATTTTAACCATAGCTTTATATAAGTCACTCTCTTTCATCGATTTTTCACTACCATCACAATAATCTAAAACTGGTGCTACATAAGGATAAACAAGACCTGTTTCTACCCACTTCTTCATTTTAATAAAACCAATCAATTCTGCTAATGACTCTATATTTTTATAATCAATATTCGTTCTTAAATGAGTAGGCACTCCTATTTTAATTAATTCATCAATATTTTGAACAATTGTATCAAAACTTCCTGTTCTGCTTGCTGTTATTCTTCTTAAGTCATGGATACGTTTAGCTCCATCTAAAGTAATCTGTATGGCCACATTATCATATTTTTTTAATAAATCTTTAAATTTTGAAATAGTTGTTCCATTAGTAACTATTCTTACTTCCAGTTTATACAAAGAAGCAAAATCTAAAACATTTTCAATAATTGAATAATTTGAAATCAAAAGCGGTTCCCCACCATAAAGTGAAATAACCGGTTTCTTTTTATTGCATACATTATTATTTAAATCATTTTTTATAAACGTGAGAATTGTATTTAGCTGTGCTTGTGTCAAACAAGAATGATTACAATGATTATCTTCTCCTTCAAAGCAATATACACACCTCAAATTACACCCCATAGTAGGACATATTGTATAATTCCGTTGTACTCCATTGGATAAATCTTCTTGGTGAATTGCTGCCAATTTATTTATTAATTTTATTTCACTTGCCTCGTCATCAAATAAATATCCTCTTTGATAAAATTGATTAATTAAATCTGTTTTATCATAATTGATATTTTTTCCTGAATCAATATTTTCTTTTATTTCCTTAAAACTTTGAAAGTCAATAATATCTAAAGCACTTGAAATAGTATTAAAAAGCAATAGATATTTTTCATTTAATTTAAATTCTAAAACTCTTTTTGTAAAATACATAAAATCCTCCTTAAACTATGATAGCGAATTTGATTATATACTAAAAGAGTCTTTATTTTTTTCTTTTGTTTTCATCAGTATAATTTCATGTTGTAAATGGTAAAAACAGGAGATACATCTATATATTTTTTTGTAAAATTTACTACAATTTCTTCATTAGTTATTATTCTTATATTCACATATTATTTTTTATATTAATCTAGTTTTGTATATTGAAAATACGAATACAGATATATTTTTTCCGAATTCGCTTTTTTACAATTTATCTATTATGTTTTATAGGGATAATCACTAAGCTTACAAACTCATTATTTACAGATGAAAAATCATAATATCCACCAAGTTTATCCACTCTATCCTTAATACTGCTTATACCAATTCCTAGCCGATTTCTTCCTTTCATTGACTTTATTTGGTGTTTTTTTAAATCACTTTCTATATACTCTGTTGGATTTTTTATTTTAATTATAACTTTATATGAATTATATTTTATTTGTATTATTATTTTTCCATTTTCTTGATTCTCATAACGAATGATTGCTTCAATTGCATTATCTATTAAATTCCCTAAAATTGCCGCAATATCTATATCATTTTCAAATTTTAAATTTTCAGGTACTTGTATATCCATTTCATATTTAATTTTATTATTTTCCATTTTCATTATTTTACTATCAAGGATTGCGTCAATTGGTATGCATCCAGAGATTATTTTATAGCTATTTATTTTTATATCTGTGATTTGATATAACATATTTCGGGCACTTTGAATATCATTATTTGATAGGTAATAATCTAAATTAAGTAATATATTTTTAAGATCATGTCTTAATTTGGCATTTTCTTTTTGGTCTTTCATATTTTTCTCATAAAATTCATTTTGTATTGAAGAAATCATATTTTTTTGAATTTCGAAGTTTTTATTTGTCATTCTATAATAGAGTAACATTAAACAGACATTAATTGTTAGGTAAAATAAACATGGTATAATTAATGGAATCATTTTATACCTTTCTATCCAATAAATACTTATCAAGGAAAACATAGGAATTATACTTAATAATAAATATTCATCCCTATCCAATTCTGCTGCATCTTCTTGCTTTTGTTTAACAATTAATTTGATTAATATTAAAACAAGTAGTTGAGATAAAGAATTTGAAATAAAATAAATCCATATAATATTTGGATTTTCAATAATTTGCAAAGCAAAATATTGGACAACAATTGATAATATCATTTCTGCCAATAGTATAAGCAGTGAAAAAAAGGTTATATGGTATATCAATTTAGAAATGGTACTCCTAAAGCAAATATTAACTCCCAGCCATAATAATAGCAGAAAACTCAACATCTTAGTAAATGCACTTACTTGAATAGGTATAAATTTTGATAACAATAATATAATAAACATTATTTTAATAAACGTTTTTAATTCTACTTTTAAAACAAAGAATTTATTAAAATAATGATAAACTAAATATACTTGCATACTATTGAATATTAAAACAAGTATAACTTTTAACAAAATTTCCATAGAAATCAAATACCTATCTTTCTTTTTAAATATTCATTGTATGCATCTTTTACATTCTTATTTTTAGTTCTACTTATCATATATATACTTCCATCTACCATCTGAATTTTATATCCTGAAATAATATAAATATAATTAAAATTAACAAACACACCTGAATTTACTCTTATAAATATCATTGGATTGAGTTTATTTTCTAACTCTTTCATTTTTCCATAAAATCTATATAATTTGACTTCATCATTAGTATTGACATTAATCATTCTTCCTCCTTCAGATTCAATGGATACAATATTTTCATATTTAACCTGATAGTGAATATTTTGATATTTAAAAAATAAATATTGATTATTTATCATAATTTCATTATAGGCTAAAGATAATACATTTTCTATTTCCTCTTTATTTACAGGCTTTAAAATATATCTAAATGGTGATACTGCAAAACTTTCTAATGTGTATCTATCATAGCTTGAAATATAAACAATCAGCATTTCTCGATCTTTCTTTCTAATATAGTTTGCAGTTTCTATACCGTTTATTTTATTCATTTCGATATCTAGAAAACAAAATTGATATTTAATGTCATTTTCATTTATCGCTTTAAGTAAAGCTTCTCCAGAAGTATATATATCAATATCACAATCAACCATTAATTGCCTACTATAATTTATGATATACTCTTCTATTGAAGAACAATACTTTTCGTCATCATCACAAATGCATATATTTATCATGTTATATTCCCACCATTCTATATTTTTTCATTCTAGCACAAAACTTATCCTTTAACAATTATTTCTTTTTATTAAAACAAATTTTAAAGTTTAGAGTATTTCCAATAATTCAACAAAGCCTTTAATTATAAACCTTCATTGAAAGTTTATAAATAGAAAAAGCATTACCCAAATGTATTCATTCAGGTAATGCTGATTTGTTAATCTATATTTTGATTTTTATCATCATAAGAAGATAGTATCACACTTCCCTTTTCCAGCGAAGCCTGTACATCTATGATTCTTTGATTCTTACTACCTTTAAACACTAAGCGATAGTCTTTTTCATCCATCACAAATTTGCCATCCACAAGCACATCCAGTTGTGCCAATAAAGCTTTTTTTTGAGAGTCTTGCATAAGCTCTTCAAAAGTAAAGCCACTGTATGCCCAGATATTTAAATGCATCTCTTTTGCACATTCCACAATAGGAAGTAGCGCTTCTGCCTGTAGAAAAGGCTCTCCTCCAGATAAAGTCAGACCACTTTGTAGATGTGTTTCTTTCATTTCTTTCATGATATCCTCTATATCATACAGGGTACCACCTTGGATATCATGTGTTTGGGGATTATGACAACCAGGACAATGATGCATACATCCTTGTGTCCATAGCACCATACGAATACCTGGACCATCCACAAAGCTATCCTGTTGTAAAGGAGAAGCTAATCGGATCTGATTAGCCATGCTTTACGCGTTCTCTTTCTTCCGCAGCTTTTGCGTCATTGAAACGATTAACGGTACCTACTAAATAGCCAGTGATACGACGAATCTTTTCAAATTTATATTCGCCTTTTGTTTCATCACGTCCACATTTTGGACAGATATGACCTTCAATCACACCACTATATCCACAACAAGGATCACGATCTACTGGATGGTTAATAGAACCATAACCAATACCGCTGTCTTTCATACAACGAACGATTGCTTCAAATGCCTCTAAGTTATTTGTAGGATCGCCATCAACTTCTACATAAGAGATATGTCCACCATTTGTAAATTCATGGTAAGGTGCTTCTTTTTGAATCTTCTTGAATGCAGTAATGTGATAATATACTGGGATATGGAAAGAGTTTGTATAGTAATCACGATCTGTAACACCTGGAATAATACCGTATACTTTCTTATCAATACGTGTAAATCTTCCTGATAAACCTTCTGCAGGAGTCGCAATCAATGAGAAGTTCAAGTGATATTTTTCAGTTGCTTCATCACATACTTCACGCATATGACGAACAATCTTCAGACCTAACTGCTGAGCACGTTCACTTTCTCCATGATGTTCTCCAATTAATGCTTTTAAACATTCCGCAAGACCAATGAAACCAATTGTCAAAGTACCCTGTTTTACCATTTCTTCCAAAGTATCTTCCCAGCCAAGGTTTTCACTGCCAATCCATACGCCCTGACCCATCAAGAATGGGAAGTTTTTCACTTTTTTCTTTGCCTGAATCTGAAGACGTTCTATTAACTGCTGGATCACAATTTCCATCAATTCATCTAATTCATTAAAGAATCCTGCTTCATTGAATTCACCGTTTGTGATGATACCATGTTTGATACCAAGTCTTGGTAAGTTGATACTTGTAAAGGAGTTATTTCCTCTGCCTGTTGCGATTTCAGGACCATTGATATTTCCCATAACACGTGTTCTACATCCCATGTATGTTGTTTCTGTTTCAGGGTGTCCTGGTTTGTAATATTGCAAGTTAAATGGTGCATCCATAAAGCTGAAGTTAGGGAATAAACGTTTTGCGGATACACGCATTGCCAGTTTGAATAAATCGTAGTTAGGATCTTCTGGATTGTAGTTGATACCTTCTTTTACCTTAAAAATCAGAATTGGGAAAATAGGTGTTTCACCATGACCTAATCCAGCTTCCTGTGCAAGCATCAGGTTTTCTGATACCATACGGCCTTCACTGGATGTATCAGTACCAAAGTTAATGCTTGAAAATGGCACCTGTGCACCTGCGCGTGAATGCATAGTATTTAAGTTATGTACAAATCCTTCCATTGCCTGATATGTCTTTTTCTTAGTGGCTTTTAAGGATTCTTTATATGTAAAGTTCACAACCAGTTCAACTTTTTCATCATCTAAATGGTATTCATTTCTCAGCATTTCTCTGATTGCTTCAACAAACACTGGTTCCATATCAAGTTTTGCTGTTGTGTTCGTTTTTTCTTCAACCTTTGCGAATGCTTCATCCGCATTGTTGTCTAATGAAACAAACAATTCCAGTGCACGGTTGATATTACTGCGATATTCTTTACGGAATGTTTTCGCAACACCCTTTGCCAAATAGAAATCAAATGCTGGAATACTCTGTCCACCATGCTGATCATTTTGATCACTTTGAATCGCAATTGCCGCAAGTGCTGCATAGCTTGCGATATCCTGTGGTTCTCTTAAATGACCATGTCCTGTAGAGAAACCTCCATTAAATAATTTCTCTAAATCAATCTGACAACAAGTCAATGTACCCATATTCATAAAGTCCATATCATGGATATGAATATCTCCATTTTCATGTAATCTTGCATGCATTGGGTTCATCAGCTGGCTCATACAGAATTCTTTTGATACCGCACTACCATACTGTAACATGGTACCCATTGCTGTGTTACCATCGATATTTGCATTTTCTCGTTTGATATCCGCATCATTGCTGTCTGCGAATGTAATTTCTTCAATGCTCTTCATCAATCTGGTTTTCATGTTACGGATACGACTACGTTCTGCACGATATAAAATATATGCTTCACTGGTACGTGCATGTCCGTTTTCAATCAATACCTTTACAACCGCATCCTGCACTTCTTCAACGGTTGGAACATCCTTTTGATATGTATTATTTAAAAAGCCTACCACCTGCTGTGTCAATTCTTCTGCCGTCGCATAATCAGCCTTTACGCCTTCTTCATTTGCAACACTGTCCGCAGCTAGAAAAATAGCTCTTGTAATTTTTTCTGGTGAAAAATGAATCTCTCTGCCATCTCGTTTCTTAATCGTTGTGATCATTAAAACTTCCTCCTTTGTTTCGCTAGGCATTATTATAGCTTATTTTTTACTGTTTGGGGAATGTAAATGCTCTTACATTTATGAAATAAATTTTCTGTCACAAACCATACGAAATTAATACGCTTTCTTTCTTATTTTATCAGTATGTGTGATATAATTTTGACAAAGAGGGTTATTATGACGAAGTTAAGTATAGAGAAACAACAGATATCAAAAATAAAAGTAATTGTATGTGACCTGGATGGCACATTATTAAATCATAGAAAACAAATCACAGAGGCAACAGCACAATACTTGATTCAACTACAAGAAGCAGGTTATCGCTTGGTACTAGCCAGTGGCCGTTTTTATTATGAGTTAACTGGTTATATTGAACAATTAAAGATGAAAAAATTTGATGGTTATGCGATATGTGCGAATGGTTTAGAAATTCATCGTGTAAAAGATGATACCATGCAATCATTTGATTATTTATCTGAAACAGAAATACAGGATATTTTATCTTATACCAGAAATATGCATATCACAGCTTATGCAAATATTCATCAAATCTATCATGCTGTTTGTAATCCATGGCTGTATTATGCGACAAAAGCAGGCACGTTTTTATCAAAGCCTTTCTCTAAAAGCAATTTCTATCCTTTTCGTTTGTTAAGAGAAACAGATTTTCAAAAACATCAGACGAAAACAAATTGGCCAGTTTTAGCGAAAATATGCTTTTTTTCTTCCCACTATAAACTTGAGCGTTTTAAACAGACGATACAACATGATTTCCCTCACCAGTATAATTTCTATTATATCAACCGTTTTGCGATTGAAATTGTGAAATCCAATGTTGGAAAATGTTATGCTGTGGAACATTTATGTAAATCTTTATCTTTAGATCTATCTAATGTCTTATTTTTTGGTGACAGTGGAAATGATGAAGAACTGTTAGCTAGTGCTGGTATTGGAATTACGATGAAAAACGGTTTCTATCAAACGAAAAGAAAAGCACGCATCCTGTCATATAAAACCAATCAACAGGAAGGCGTGCTGGATATGTTGGAAAAGTTAGAATTATTTGATCAATCCAATTAAAGGACTCTCTTTCATTTATGATTCCTTTTTTACTTTTTCATACACCTTTATCGCATCCAATATATGATAAGGTTCTGTTTCCGCATCGCCATCTGCACCTGCGGTAATTAATAAATACTGTGTTCCATTGACACTTCCCTGCGAAGCAAGACACAATCCTGCATCTGGTGTATAACCAGTCTTTCCACCCAGCAAGAAATCTGAATATAAATTATGAACTTCCATGGTCTGCCACATGGTACCATACATTGTGAATCCTGTTGGATTAACATGATCACCTTCCACAACATAAGATTTTGTATGAAATATTTCCGCAAAGGCATCATTTTTTAAAGCCTCACGTAATAATAATTGAAGATCATATACACTGCTGTAATGCTGATCATCATCTAAACCAGTACAATTAGTAAAGTGGGTATCATGCATACCTAGCTGCTTTGCGATGTCATTCATGCGTTTCACAAATGCATCTTCACTACCATCGATTGTTTGGGCTAATGTGATACAGGCATCTGCCCCACTTGGTAATAATGCGCCATATAATAAATCCTTGATTCGCACATTTTCATTTGGTTGAAACCCAGCTATTGATGCATTTTCAACCTCTAATTTTGGGAATATATCTGCTGGAACCTGAACCATCTTATTTTCGTCTGTGATCGATTGTAATGCAAGATACACGGTCATTATTTTTGTCAGAGAAGCTGGATGTATCCGTTTTTTTGCCTGTTTTGTATACAACACCCTACCACTATCCTGTTCCACAAGAATCGCAAATCTGCTGTTTACATCTATGTTTAATTCATCATTTTCTAGCTGCTTATTTTCTTCAGGCTCCTTTTGAAACAGTTTTTGTCCTATCCTGTCGATATCCTTTGCGCTTACCACATAAAAGCCTAAACATGCCAGTAGGAAACAAAATGTTAAAATTTTTATATATTTCATAAATAAAAACTCCTTCCTGATGATATTAAACCACCATTAAGGAGTTCTAGTTTAAATGCTTGCTTAGTACTTTCTTAGGATTTACTTAACTGGTTCTATATACGTATAAAAAGCGAAATGCAAACTTAATATAAGTTTATCTTCCAGTCATTTTCTGTATTATAATAAAATTCACTTAATTCATCATCTTCAAAGACTTTTAATAATTCGTCAAAATCTTCAGATAATGGATAATTCAACAACTCTGAGCGTTTCACCCAAAACACATGTCCTTCTGATGAATCACATAGCTCTCCAGAGAACTCATTGGTTTTATATAGAAACACGATATATCGTTCATCTTCCTTGGTCTGAAACTGTTTCACACCACATAATTTTGGGTGTTTAATATCCAGGCCAGTTTCTTCTTTTACTTCACGTACAACAGCATCATGAAATGACTCTAAATATTCTACATGCCCGCCTGGAAACGTAATTCCCGGCCAGTCTTTTTTAATTCGTTCTTGTACAAGTACATTTCCAGCATTATCATAAACCATGCAAAGATTGGTAATACGTGCTTTTTCACTTCTCATATCATATCTATCTCCTTTATTATGTTTTTTCAAATCAAAAGTTTTATGGCTTTTATTATAATCCTTTTTTTATATATTTGCGACTAAAATAACACAAAAAAAGGTACGTATTAAGCGCACCTAAATCTTCATTGGTAATGTCACGATAAACACTGTTTCTTTCATACTGCTTTCTGCACGTATGGTTCCATCATGGGCTTCAACGATCTCTTTTGCGATAGCTAGACCTAATCCAGCACCACCAGAATTTGTGGAACGTGCCTTATCTAATCGATAGAATTTCTCAAATATCATATCCAGTTTCTGTTTAGGAATTTCATCTCCCTGGTTATGGAAATACAACGTCAATGTATGTTCATCCTGATGGCACTCTATAAATATCTTTGTTTCTTCATAACTATACGATATCGCATTTTTCAAAATGTTATTGAATGCTCTCGCCAATTTGTCACCATCGCCATAATAAACAAGATCCTCTGGCATATCCAATATAATTTCTTTATGCTGTTTCAACATGATTGGATAGAACTGTTCTCGTAATTGCTCAAATAAGAATCGCATTTGGATCTTTCCACGAGAAATCACGATATCATGAAGATTGAATCTTGTGATATCAAAAAATTCATCAATTAAAGATTCCAATCGATTTGCCTTATCAAGGGCAATCTGAATATATGCATCATTTTGTTCTTTGGGGATATCTTTCACATCGTGAAGCAGGCTGAGATATCCAATCACTGAAGCAAGTGGTGTTTTCATATCGTGTGCAAGATATGAAATCAAATCATTTTTTTGCTGGGTCTGTTTTTCAATTGTTTGAATCTGCTTATCTTCTTTATTGCGTATCTGCATTAATAAAGAGTCAATTGGCGCAAGTTCTTCTGACATTTGTAGATATTCTTTGCCATCCCGAAAAGCGGTTAGTTCCATTTCTAATTGATGGATAAGGTCTGCTTTATCACTCTTTGATTTCTTATCAGCGTTATATTTAATCAAATAAACGCATCCTGCTGTCAATAATGCTGTAAGTATCAATGTATAAAATTTTATGTTTTCCCAATCAGGCTTACTGACCTGATGCAAGATTCCCTGTGCATCAGTGTACTCATATACATTTGTGAAATTGTTTGCGATATAATCAAGGACAAAGCCATTAGATAATTTATCTAATAAATACCATACAATGACAATAACAAATAAACTAATCACGATTTGTTTTCTATATTTTATCATTTTTAATCACCGATTTTATAGCCAACACCCCAAACATTTTTGATATATTTAGGATGCTCGGCATCATCTTTCATTTTGTCACGAATATGACGAATATGAACCATCAAAGTATTATTGCTGGATGTTAGATATTCTTCTTTCCAGATAGCTTCATATAATTCTTTTGCGCTGACAACTTTTCCCTGATGGGAAGTTAAATACCATAATAAAGAAAATTCAATCGGTGTTAGATTTACTTTTTGTTCATTTACCTTACATATATGATGTTCTAAATCAAGATATAATCCTGAATAAGTCACTTCATTAATATCTTTTTTACTGGTATTGTATCGAATATATCTTCGCAGCTGTGCTTTCACACGTGCCACTAATTCCAGCGGCTGAAATGGTTTTGTGACATAATCATCCGCGCCAATCATCAGACCATTAATTTTATCAATATCGGCTTCTTTTGCGGTCAACATAATGATTGGATATGTATATGTTTCTCTGATATTCTTACATATCGTAAACCCGTCGATATCTGGCAACATAACATCCAGTATCGCTAAATCATACTTTTGTTTTTTGATTGCTTCCATGGCACTTTTGCCATCATAAAAAACATCTATTTCATATCCTTCATTTGATAAATAGATGGTTACTAAATTTGCGATTTCTTTTTCATCATCAACAATTAATATTTTCATTTTGCATCCCTCGTTAGCTATATTATATCAAACATAGGGAATAGATTTACTTAAGTTTGACTTAAATATTCATTGTGTCCTCCTTTTTGAATAAAATATCTAATGCATATTATCTAATTATTTTCTTTACGAAACTAGTTATCATATGAAGAAAACAAATGAAAAGCACAAAAAATATAATGCCCATAAGAAAATTGATGATAGTTTTCTGATTCCAAAGTAATACTATTTTTTCCATTCTACTCCTTTCTAATCACCGATATTCATAAAGCTCAAAAACATCTTTACATATATATAGTTGAATTCAGAAGCTATTTTCACCCTTTATAGAGAATTTATTTTATTTAAACACAAAAAAAGCGACTTCTCATAAGTTAGAGAAATCGCTTTTCATATATTTCTTATCCTTCTAATCCACCAGCAGCACTACTCATACCATAAATCAAAGACATGATATCTGTTTCTTCATAGCCTTTAAAATCAGGGAAATTTATTTCTTTATTCTGATTGATATCTGAGAAACTTATATTCAATTTAATATTCATATCTATAGATTCTTTCTTTCCATCTACATCCGCAGATACTGTCATAACAAAATCAATGACTGCATCTTCGATAAAATCATCTTTTACGGTAACTTCAGCTGTTGCGGACTTTATGTTCATTGTCATATCATAGCCTGCTGCTTCACTTTGTTTCTTTATTTCATCTGCCATTGCCGCATCTAGTTTTTCTTTATTCAAAACCAGTTTTACCTTGTTGCCATCTAATGAGGCTTTATCAAGGAATGGTTTGATATCTTCTTTCTTAAATCCTTCACTCTTTGTTTCTGCTGGTTCTGATTGTTTTGCCTGATCAAGCAAGTCACTTACATCAATCTTCATTTTATTCAAATCCATAAGATTGATATATGCTGTATCATCTTTATAATATACGTTGATAAGTTCCTCTGCTTTTTCACCATCTTCTTTTACATCCATCAATAATGAAAAATTTAATTTATTATCTTTCTCAAGATATCCGCCTTTGAATGCAATAGATGCATTACTATCTGGAATTTTCACATCCATTGATGCATTGTATGAAGCACTTTCCATTTTCTCAAAATGATTCATACCAGTTTCCAACAATGTTAAAGCATCATCATCAATCTTACTGCTACTGCATGCTGCCATTGAAAACAATAAACCTGCGCTTAATAAAAGTGTCGTTAGTTTTTTCATGTTCATATTTCCTCCATTTTATCCCTACATCTTTACTATATCATAAGAATAAGCATTTCGTTCCTCTTTTCATCAAAATGTTCTAAATTTTATATAACTGCTAAAGAAAAAGCCATCCATAGATGACCTAATCTTTATAAATTGGTAATGAGAACCAGAAAACTGTACCCTCATGTAACTTACTGCTTACACCATATTCTGCTTCATGAAGTTCTAAAATAGCTTTTACGATACTCAAGCCAAGACCACTGCCTACTTTAGAGCGAACATGTGTTTTATCTACCTTATAATAACGTTCCCAGATATATGGCAGCTGTTCCTCTTCAATTCCTTCTCCATGATCAATAAATTCTATACGAACATGTTGGTCTTTACAAATCTGTTTGACAATGACTTTATGATCCTTACCACAGTAATTGATTGCATTATTGATAAGATTATAAATGACCTGTCCAAGTTTTACGATATCACCATTCACTTCAACATCTGCATCATGTTCAAAAAGTATGTCTACTTCCTGATTTATCAACAACCTGTCATAACGTAAAATGATTCGTTCTATTTCCTGGGTAATATTGAAAGGCATGCGGTTGATATGCATGGCACCTGATTGAAGCTTTGATAAGTCCAGCATATCATTAACAAGAGCAGTTAATCGCTTGGTTTCATCAATGATAATCTGTACATTTTCTGGTGTGTTTTCTCCAGGAATATCTCTCATAACTTCTCCATATCCTGCAATCATCGTTAGTGGTGTTCGTAAATCATGACTGGTATTTGCGATTAATTCTTTCCTTAAATTATCTACCTTGCTAAGTTCATTTGCCGCATAGTTCAACGTATCACTTAGTTCTTCAACTTCTAAATAACCTTTTCCTTTAAATCCCACATCATACTTTCCTGTCGCAAGTACTTTTGCACGTTCATTGATATGAATAATTGGTGTTGCGATTTTCTTGGATAAGTATAATGCTAAACCTATGGCAACCAAAATTAATATAATCGCAATCATGATAAATTGTGCCTTGATTGTATCAATAGTAGCATTAACAGGAGTAAGCTGGGCATCTATGATAACGGTTTTTAAGGTTTTATTTTTAGATGGCAGTACACTAATATATGTCATATTATTAAAAACCCGGCTTTGAATAATCAATGGTTTTTTATTGATACCATTTTGCAGGACAGGATTCCATAACAAGACATCTTCTGCTTTCCATCCTCGATCTTGGTTTGTATGATTCACCATCTGAGATGCCATTTCCCCTGTACGCACAACATCCTCTTGAAGTGCAATGATATAATCAGCACTTTGTTGAATGTTTTTTATACGACACCGCAGATCTTCCTGACTCTGTGGATATACTTGATTTAATTTACCAATTTCATTTTCGTTATTTTCATATATTTCAATACAAAAATCATTTTCTTTTGCGATTGTCTGGATTTTATCTGTATCCTTATCTGATGTAATGATTTCATTAATTTGGCTGGCAGCTTTTTTAACTGCATTACTTTTGATAGACATATAAAAATTTTCTAAAAAGAACACCTGAAACAGCCATAGTACGACAATAACAATCGCAATGAAAAACACCAAGGATGCAAATATTTTCCATTTTATAGAAACAGGCTTTTTCATACTATTTTGCTTTTTCAAAACGATAACCTACCCCACGAAGTGTAATAATCCACTTACTAAATTCTTGAAGGCTTTTCCTTAAAAGTTTAATATGGGTATCCAAGGTACGATCATCCCCATAGAAATCATATCCCCATACATCGTGTATCAGCTGTTCCCTTGTAAGGGCAATTCCCTCATTGCGTACCAGATAAAATAATAATTCATATTCTTTAGGAGATAAATCAATTTCTTTTTGGTGGATAAAAACCTTTCTACCTGTAAAGTCAATCTTTAATCCTGCCTGTTCATATACTTCTCTATTTGTATTTTGATCTTTATGATAACGATTTAAAATTGCGGATACACGCATCATCAGCTCTTTTGGAGAAAATGGTTTTACCACATAATCATCGATACCAAGTTCAAAGCCATGGATACGATCATATTCTTCTCCACGTGCTGATAACATGATCACAGGTATATCTGTAATTTTTCTGATTTCTTTGCAGGCAGAAAAACCATCCAGATTTGGCATCATGATATCCATGATAATTAAATCATATGTATGATTCTGACAGATACGAATCGCTTCCATCCCATCGCCTGCTTCATCTATTTCATGTCCCTCAAATTCTCCATATTTACGAATAATAGAACGGATACGTTCTTCATCATCCACAACCAAAAGTTTACTCATCCAAATCACCTCATTTTTATTATACATGGTTTCAAATCTTTCTGTGTGAGCGATTTGTGAACATTTATGGGAAATACCAATATGTTAACTCTTTACTTACCACCAAACCTGCTTTTTCCTGAAGCTTGATACTTGCGATGTTATCTTTCACAATTTCCCCATAAGGTATTCTTCCTCTATCCATTTGCATTCCTACTATCTGATGGATAAGCGCAACCGCTAGTCCCTGACGACGATATTCTGGCTTTATTTCTAAGATTCCCATAGAACTTTTTTCATGAACCCCCATAAATCCACAAAGGATATCATTTTGAAAAACACCAGCCATTCCATCTTCTAAACATGGTCGCAGATATGCTTCATCGTTACAATCTTCCATGGAATATAAAGACATTACTTCTGGTAAATAGTGTTCATCAAGTAAACGCATGGTATAGCCTTCAGGCAATATCACAACTGGCTTCTCTTTTCCAATATACATTGTATGGTAGCATTCTAAGGTACACGCTATATGAAAACGTTCTTTTATATATTGATCTGTATACATATCATGTGCCACAATCATAGAAAAACTTTCAGGCATCGCTTCCACCATACGTTTAGCACTTTTCTTGTTGTCGCTTGCACAATATAACATTTGATTATACGTATCCTGAATACATAATGCGTGTTCATCTTCATAGTATATTGGCTGATTTTTCCTTTCACATTCCAGCATATCTGCATATAAAACAATATTCTTTTCTAAATCCATAGAAACACCTTCTTTTAGATAAGGATATAAGAAAATGAGTGTTCTTGCAAGGCTGTTTTCTTAGAAATGATATTTGAGAAAGTATAATAATTCAGTGGCAGCCCATAACACTTTTATAACCTGAATCAATTTAGTTTCTCCTAAAACAATAAAGTATTCATGAAAATTCATTGGATGCATATATAAGATATCAACTTTTCCTACTGGAAAAGAACTTTGAAATCGATGCAGTTTTACCCCTAATAAGTTACCTGCACTAATAATAGGGAAACCTTTTTTATCTTAAAGAAACGTGAAATTCCCACGTATTTTTATGTTTCTAAATTTTCATATGAAAAAGCAGGACATCTATAACATCCTGCTTCCTGTTTCTTAACTTAGTTCGTGATATTCTTTGTAGACATCATTACGTGATAATCCACGTTCTTTGGCTACTCTTTTGATTGCTTCATTCGTTGTCAATCCCCCATCGATATATTGCTTGATCTGTTCATGTACCAAAGGTACTGCAGCATCTTCTCTATCATCTTTGATATCCTGACTGCCTTCTACAACAATCACCATTTCGCCTTTCAAATCATCCACAATTTCTAAAACTTCTTCAATAGTGCCACGAATAAATTCTTCATGTTTCTTTGTTAATTCTCTTGCAAGACATATTTGGCGATCACCAAATACCTCTAACATGGTTCTCAGACATTTTTCAATACGATGTGGTGCTTCATAAAATACCATTGTATATGGAAAATATTTCAAATCACAAAGTTCTGAAGTTCTACCTTTTTCTGATGATTGAAGAAAACCGTAAAACATAAAATGCTGTGTATTTAAACCAGAGCCAACAAGTGCATCCAACATAGCATTGCAGCCGGAAACTGGCACGACATTAAATCCCGCATCCATAATTTTCTTTGCAGCTACTCCACCTGGATCAGATATCAAAGGATATCCTGCATCACTTACCAAAGCAATATCATTCCCTTTTTCCAATAAATCCAGTAATCCATTTGTACTTTGTGTTTCATTATGTTGATGATGAGAAATCAAACGTGTTTTGATATGGAAATGTGATAATAGTTTCAATGTATTTCTAGTATCTTCTGCCGCAATCACATCCACATTCTCTAAGATTTCAACAGCTCTTGGTGTCATTTCATCTAAATTTCCAATGGGCGTTGCGACAACATATAACGTTGGTCTGTCATTATCAAAACTTTTTTGGCGTATCATACCAATCACCTACCGATCTTTGAAATCAATATCTGGCCATAATTCTTTAAATGTTAAGAATTGTACATCTTCTTTATTTTCAATCTTTACCTGTTGAAGTAATACATTCATACTGGTAATTCGATAGCGGCTGCCTTTATATTCTATCTGTGAATTTAATTTAGGAAGCCCTTCTCGCAACTTTTTGTATTGATCATCTTCAAATTTTAAACAACACATCAGTTTGCCACACTGACCGCTTAGTTTTTGAATATTTAATGCCAATAACTGGTTTTTTGCCATATTGATGGATACTACATCAAAATCATTTAAGAATCTTGAACAACATGTTTCCATTCCACAGCTGCCTAATCCACCAACGATTTTTGATTTGTTTCTAGGTCCAATCTGGCGTAGCTCAATACGACATTTAAAGATTGCGGCTAATTCCTTTAATAGCTCACGGAAATCTACACGTTCATCTGCGACATATACAAAGATAATTTTACTACAATCTAATGTATATTCAGCCTCAATCAGATTCATATCTAAACCTAATTTATGAATACATTCATTACATGTAACCAAAGCCTTTTTAGCTTTTTCAACATTTACTTCAGCATTCTTTAAATCTTTTGGAGTTGCTTTTCGGATAATTGGTTTGATTTCCATTCCATTCGGTATGAATGCTTCGCTTTCTTTAACAATCTTACCAAGCTCTAAACCACGAACGGTTTCCACAACAACATCATCACCTACATGAAAGTCGTTTTGATCACTTCCAAAGGAATATACCTTTTTACTTTCTTTGAATGATACAAAAGCTAGATACTTATAGGTTCTTGATGGTTTTTGTTCATCTTTTTTATGATTGATATCATTTTTATGTAATTTATCATCACGATAATTTCTGTCATCTTTATGAAACTTATCTTCAGTCTTAAATGACTTGTTTTCTTGTTTGACAGCATCATTTTTATGCTCATTTTTTACATTCTGCATATCAGCTCACCTCTTTCATTTGATAAATCATATCATCAATTAACAGCTGCAGATTAATGGATGTCCGAAGTAGTTTATCTCTTGTGTCCATTAACACCTGCATGATTGCGATATCATTGATATGTTTATCTATCATTCGCTTCATATGTTCTTGATACCATGGATCTGGTACCTGTTTATGCTTCATACAATCCTTAAAGAATAAAGACAGCATATCTAGAACGTATCCAAAAGATACTTTTCCATACTTTTTCTGTTTTGCAGGAAATCCTTCTACCTGTAAGAATAACAATGCACCATATGGATCTATCAGATATTGATCAATTACACCTTTAAATACATATAAGGCATGTTGATAATCTTCACTCTCATATGCTTCCATAATCGCATCTTTATTTCTTATCATATGACTTAATAAATATGCATCTAATTCCCCCATATCCTTTTTCACTGCTTCATAGCATTGTTCACTACTTAAAGGAATGAATGGAATATTCTGGCATCGGGAGATGATGGTTGGAAGAACACGTTCCAATTGTTCGACTATCAAAACTGCAATCATATCGTTGCTTGGCTCCTCAAGAAATTTCAATAAGGAGTTTAATGCATCAGGTGTTGCATTTTCAGCATGATCCAGAATATAGATTTTTTTACCTTTTTCTTCCAGGCCAGTTTTATTAAATGCTTCCTGCAGCTTGATAATATCATCCTTTTTAATTGATGTCGTTGTGCCATCTATATAAATCATATCTGCATATTCATTATGCAAAACTCTTTGACAGGTATCACAGGTTTCACAAGCAAATCCTTTTTCATTACAGACAAGACTTTGTGCTAGAAGATAAGCTGTCTGTTTTTTAGGCGTACCACTTGGCCCAGAAAACATGTAGGCATGTGCCAGTTTATCATTTTCTAAAGCATTTTTTAATGTATGGTAAACAACTGGCTGCTGTTGTTCTAGCTGTTCTTTAAACATAAGGTGTTATGATCTCCAATAATGTGGTTATGGTTTGTGTCAGTACATCATCCATTTCTTTATTTGCATCTACTATATGCATACGATCCGCATATTTTTCTTTGATCGTCGCATATCCTTTCGCAACCATTTCATGAAATGCCATGCCTTCTGCATCTAAGCGATCCATATTTCCTCGATTTGCAACACGCGCCAAGCCTGTTTCTAAATCAACATCTAAAAAGATTGTGGCGTCTGGCATATGACCTTCAATCGCAAATTCATTGATTTGCATAACTTCATCTACACCAATCCCTCGAGCAATTCCCTGATAAACCAGTGAACTGTCCACAAATCGATCACATAGTACGATTTTCTTTTCATCAAGGGCAGGCAATACTTTTTCTACCAAATGCTGTCGTCTACTTGCGGCATATAATAATGCCTCACAACGTGCATCCATTGCGGTATTCTTAGGATCAAGTATTACTTTGCGTATCTGTTCTGCGATATCAATTCCACCAGGTTCTCTTGTATATATCACAGGATAACCGGCTTCTTTTAATTTTTCGTATGCCATTTGAGAAATTGTTGTTTTCCCACTGCCATCATTTCCTTCAAATGTTATAAAAAGACCTTTTTGCATGTCTAACACTCCTAACTCACTTTTATATTATAGCATAAAACCACACTGATTTATGAAGTAGATTTTAAGAGATGAGTTTTTGTGATATTCTAATACAATCTAACGTATTTATTCACTTTTATTCTAGTTTGTTTGATATTGAAGATGGTTTAGCGCGTTTTGAATATCATCCCAACACTCCTGCATAGCAGCATCAGCATCTTTCACAAATTCGTTTTCGCCATAGAAGGTCAGGTAACAATATTTTTCAAATCCACTAAGGCCATCAAATCCTTTTTTACGGATTTCTTTATCTAATTCCACCTTATCCATAGAAAATAATTCTATTTTTTCTTTTGTGCCAACTTTGTTTACTTTAACTGAAATACGATTATCGTTCATACCAGCTGGAGCATCTTCCACTGTTTTAATAACCTGTGCTTTTAAATGAATATCTTTAAATTCCTCTCTTTCCTCTAGCTGTTGTGGTGATGTTAAAATTTCATTTACCGTTTGATAAAATGCTTTCTGTTTTGGATCTGAGTCATTTTCTTCACTACATGCCTTTAAAAACTCAGCTTTTTCTTCATCATTCATCATCTCATATTGTCTTTTCATAACACTAAATGCTGCATAACGTTCAGAGGTTTCTTCATTTTGCTTATCTACTGGCATTTCCAATTTTACGAATGCTTCTGAATCATTTACGCCACAACTACGCCCTTTCATAAAATCTGAAATTTTTCTATTGACTTCATCTGTTCTCTTCACTGCCTCTACACTTTTTAAAACTAAATGCTCCAATTTTCTGATATCTGCATTTTTCTCAAGTTTATGTAACAGCTTCTCAAAGGATGTTAAATTATTATATCCTATTGCTTTTTCCTTTTTTACTAATTCCTCTGATGTAATTTGCATAATGGTTTCAATATCACTCAAACTAAAGTTTTCATCATATGTTCTCACTTCGCCTTGTAAAGCACCTATTCCCGTTTTTTGTACACTGCCATTTATTATAGGATATTCTTTAATATATCTGACACTATATAAACGATCATTTTTATATGTTTCTTTCAACTTTGCCTTTTCTTCTTCAAAAACGCCTTCAAAGCGTTTGATTGCGTCCTCTTTTTCCTTTTGATCAACATATGCTTTCCCTTTAAAAATTAAATTACAACTACTTTTCACAAAAACATCTTTCACTGTCGTATTTTCAAACATGGTATCATTATTTGAAAACATACCACATTTACAAATGGTCAAGAATGTAGGTTGTGCCATCATTAAATTTACCTCATTTTTGCTTTTTTCAGTTTCATAATCTGCGCCTATGACAACAATCTCCTTACCATCATATAGAATATCCGCATTTTCTTTTCTTTCCATTTTCATCTTCTTTGTTTTTTTCATACAAATCCTCATCTTTCTACACGGACTGACCCCGTATACTATCTATATACGTAATTTAGGTATGAAAATCCTAAAAAAGTTATCAAGGAATTCGTTTTTTGGAAATAGTAAGAAAAAACAGATGTTTTTAATTGTTTTCTAACTGAATTTCCATTTTTATATAATTATCACAAAACAAAAAAATGGCATTTACTTTTGTAAACACCATTTCCAATGATTATTCCTGATTTTTGTTTTTTTCAATTACAGTTGGGTGATATCCATGAGGTATGCTGCTATTTGAAAAAGGTATTAAAAGAGAGTTTGTTTTTGGTGTCTTGAAAACAAGACTAATTTTGCATAGAAATCTTCCATAGCATATCTACTATCAATGCTTGTGACTGCAGTGATTTCTTTATCTATTTCTGTGACATTTAATTCTTTATCTAATATAAAGGCATTTCTTTTGGCATAGGTTGCGCTATGTTTGTTAATTAAGACCGATATTGACGTTGTATCTCCCATATTCCAACTTTCGCCATTTGTCCAAGGACGATTAATGTTATAGTTAAAATCATTTAACTGATTGAATAGATATTCCCCAATCTCATGATATGGCTTTACTCTTAATTCTAATTCAGCTATTGATACCTGCATCATTGTATATGTTTCATAAGGTATATGCAAAATTTTAGAACATCTTTCCATTACAACATTTACAGCTTTATAGTCATTTCTGGCGTTAGCTTCATATCCTTTATCGTCAGATACATTTAATCTTCCACCAACCCATACAATTGAAATTTTATCTGCTATAGAAGGCTCATGTAATACAGCTACTGCAATATTTGTTAGAGCCCCCATACATGCAATATATAATTCACCTTCTGCTTTTTTAGCTTCTTCAATAATAAACTTTGAGCCTTCTGAAACTTCGTAATGTTCTAAAGAATCTAGAGCTTCTACATTACCTTTGTATACAGGAGTAGAAAAGTTCATTAAAGAAACCAGTTTTTTACACTCTTCATAGCTTTCTATCATACTTGTAAGAGTACGTCTTTTTGAGAACTGTGTTCCAATAATTCCCTTCACGTTTAATTTTGGACTTAGTAAAGCGTGGACAATTGCATATTGGTCATCAGCTTCATTTTTTGCATCGCTATCAATAATGATATTTATTTTTTTATCTTCTGGTACTTTAAAACTATACATCCTATTTCCCTGCACTTTCTAGTAATTGTTCTTGTTCATAAGTTTCTTTATCTAAACGTTTAAACCATGGATACCATAATAAAGGTCCAATTATAAATTGTAATATTAAATGTAATACGATAATTGAAACGCTTCCTTGAAATGCAGCGTATAACCCAATTGGCATACCAAATACTGGTGCAACACCACTGAAAACACTAACAATACCTAACTTAATGCAGATATAAGATATCAATAAACATATTGAGTTATTTGTAATTAGAGGAATTGCTAGTTTAAAATTTAATACTAAAGGTGTACCAAATACTACTGGTTCACCTATACCAAATAAAATAGGCACTAATCCAATTTTACCAACTTCACGATATTGTTTACTTTTTGCTCTTAACATTAATAACACTAGTCCTAAAGATGTTCCTCCCCAAGTAATAATACTAAAGAAAGCATAACCTGTGATATTCGGTAATGGGTTACCAGCAGCAAGTGCAGTTAAGTTTTCCGCATCCATTGCCATCCATAAAGCTTGAACAACTGGCATGGTAACATTCGTTCCATGGATGCCAAAGAACCATAATAATTGGCAAATTAATGATATAACAATCATTGCAGTAATATTTCCACCAATTCCTTGCAATGGTCCTTGAATAATGGAATAAATAAATTGATTCATACTTCCATAAGATGTTATACTAAACAACCAATTAATCATGATAAATAAAATTGCAATTAAAATAGTTGGAACTAATGATGCAAAGATATTTGATACCATCGGTGGTACACTTGCAGGCATCTTTATTGTTAAATTTCTGCGTTTAATCTCTAAGTATAATCTTGCTGATACTAAACCAACAATCATTGCAGAAAATACACCTTGAGCGCCTAACCAAGTTGCTGGAATCGCTGTAACACCATCTGTGGTTGTATCAAGCGGTGTAATAATTAAGAAGCATAATAACGAAATAATACTTGCAGATATACCATCTTCTTCAGGTTCTAATCTTTTTACTAATTGATATGCTATTAATACAACTACATATAGTGACATAGCACCAATCGTGATATTATTTATTTTTAGAAACATTGGTGAATAAGCAGCTAAGAATGATAAAGCAGACACTGTAGATGGAAGTACTGCTAATAATACAGCTATTGATCCAACAAATATAACACCTAGCGTACCCATCATAGCACTTGAAATAACTTGTAAATATGCACTACTACCTAAACGATCAAAAAATGGTTGGGATTTTTCAAAAAAACCTATTAATTTATTCTTCATTTTCATTTTCCTCTCTCACTATCATTTTTTATAACTTTCACTCACATTCTCGGCCTTGAAATATATATGGTTATTTGTTACAATTCATATTATAAAGGCCATTATTCCATTTAAAAATACTAAAAATTTATTAAGAGACTATCAAAATTTAATATTTCAAAGGAGATTATATGAATTATCAAGAATTGGAAGCATATTTGTATAGCAATCATACTGTTTCAACAGTAGATGAAAATACTGTTTTTCAACATTTCATTTTAAATCATGATATAGTTCCTTACAATAATGAATATCTAACTATTTTAGGTTCTGATAGAGATTTTCATGGAGTAAATCATATCATAAGTGTTCATGAAAGAAATTGTCCTAAGATACCAATGCATATTTATCATTATATAAAAATCAATTATGTATATCATGGTAACATCACTATTCAATTGGAGGATAAAAAAATTGCTTTAAATAAAGGCGATCTTATTATCATAGACAAACATGTTCCTCACGAAATTTTACCAACATCAATGGATGACATTTTAATAAATATCATTTTAAAAGTAGAATTCTTTTCGGAATCATTTATAAATAATCTTCCTGAGGAATCCATTCTATCTAAATTCTTAAAACAATTATTAGGAAAAAAAGGTATTCATACCCATTATCTTATTTGTAATACTAAAAACAATCAATTGGTGCATCAATGTGTACAAAATATCCTATGTGAACATTTAGATACTCAAATATGCTCTAGTGAATTAATAGATAGATATATCTCAATTTTGATTACGCATCTGATAAGATGTTTTGGTTTTGACACCAACTATCATAGTCAAAAGAAAAACGAAGAATTACTACAGTCAATTTTGAATTACATAAAGAACAATTATGTACGAGGTAATTTAAATGATATGTGTAACCATCTAGGATATACGTCAGTTTATATATGCAATTTCATTAAACAACAAACAGGCGAAACTTTTAAAAAACTTGTCTTTGAAGAAAGACTAAAAAAGAGCACAATATTTTTATTAAATACTAATTATCCTGTTTATGAAATATCAGAACTTGTAGGATTTAACAACCTTACAAGCTTTTATAAGCAATTTCAAAAAAGATATCATTGTACACCAAATGAATTTAGATCAAATATAGATGCTAGTTCGATCAAAAGTAATTAGATTTTTTACTATTAGCAGTCAACAACCTGTATACTCATTTTTAACTTCATTTATAATCATAAGCTATAGTCTATCATTTATAATATAAAGAAAGAAAAATGGCATTTACTTTTGTAAACACCATTTCCAATAATTATTCCTGATTTTTGATTTTTTCAATTACAGTGGGACGAATTTCTTGAGGTAGTTCTAACATATCCATTGCTTTTTCTATGCTTACATTTGTTGTTTTCATCAGCTTTTTTGTAAGTTCTATTGTTGCTTTGATTTCACCTTGTTCTAAGCCTTGTTCTAGTCCTTGTTCTAATCCACGCTTCAATCCTTTGTTTTCGACATAATCACCATAACCACTCATCTCAAAAACCTCCTGTTCTAGATCCTCTGGTAATAGTATATCATAGTTTTCTATAAGTTGTCTTTTTATTTCTTCCGGTGGTAACTCTGATTCAAATAATATGCTCCATAATTTCATCGTGCTTTTATCACTTGTATCGTTGTAATCATAATGCTTCTTTGGATAGATCATCACCACTGTGATCAAGTCATAATACATCATTGGACTATGCCATTCTCTTCCCAAACATGTTTCATTCAGCGTATACTTATTAATAACACCATCCTTGTAATTGGGATGCCCAATACATATCCACATGGAATACACCTTTTTGATATTTCCATACTCTGATTTTTCAAAGCCTATTACACCATTCTTTTCACCTGCCAATATCCGACATACATAATATACTGCACGACTCAATAATGGATATTCTGGATTACTATCATTTTGTGCTTCTATGTTGATCAGAAAACCCGCCTTTACGTTATCTGCTTCTCCTGGAAGCCTCGCAAAAAACAAAATATCATAATCCACCTCTGCGCCAACAATCGAATGATCCTCCAAATTTAATCCCAGAATTTCCTCGTTATCGATGATGTAATCAATATCGGGAATCGCTTCAATGTACATGACAATGTCATCAATCTCTAAATCTTTGTATTCCTCGGTATAATCCTTTAAAAACCTGGCAAGAATACATTTAAAACTCAATATTTTTTTACAATATTCATCTAATGCTTTTTTGGGATCCTTGTGATTGATCGTATCCGCAAGTTTAAATCTTTTGCTCATAAAACATCTCCTGGTATATTAAAGTTACTCATACAAAGAGTAATAAATCTAATATACCAATTCTCCTTTCTTCCTGAGTCATTTGGTATCACCTCAGGATGTGATAAAATGTGTAATTGTGAATGTGGATTTGTATTTTTCTCCTTATTGCTTTGACTTTCCAGAAAGGATCTTACCACTTCTTCGTATCGCATTTATTATTAGTTGTATGAGTCTTTTGAATTCAAAACACACCAGGTTTTTGATACCTTTGAAGTGGCTCTCATTTCACAATCACAAATCATTGTAAGAAAGGACTTGATATTTATGAAACTTGTTGGAATTGATATCGCCAAATATGAACATGCTGCCTATATCATGGATGCTGCTACTGGCGAATCTTTATGTGATCCTTTTTTCTTCAAAAATAATAAAAATGGATTTCAAAAACTTTATATCGAACTTAATAAATACGCAAAAGATGAACTTTTTATCGGGATGGAAGATACCGGTCATTATAACTTCGATATTGAAACTAATTTATTGGCTAAAGGTTACAAAGTTGCTTTAATCAATCCTATTACCACTAAGAACCTTAGAAAAGCTGCCTTAAAATCTGTTAAAACTGATAAAGAGGATGCTATTTTAATTACCAATGCTCTCTTAGATAAGGATTACTATCGTATCATCTCTATTCAAGATGAGAAATTAAAGGAAGCCAAAGAATTAACTCGTTATCGTACACAATTAACCATCGAAATGAATCGTAAGAAGAATGTCCTTCAAAGGCACATTGACATCGTTTTTCCTGAATTTAACACATTATTTCATGACGAATACACCATTACCTATTTAAATATCTTAAGAAAATATGGTGATGCTTATACGATTGCTCATACAGATATTCGTTCTTTAAGAAAATGTTTTAAATATTGTAATTCCTTTACTGCAGAAGAATTAAAAAAATTAGCTTCTAATTCCGTTGGTATTCACGACGTTTCTATTTCTTTTATCATTCAATCGGTTATTTCCAGTATTGATTTAATCAATTCCCAAATTGAAGAATTGGATAAAAAAATAGAAGAACTCGCCATCACACAAGATTCTTCTATCACATCAATACCAGGAATATCAATTATTACTGGTACTTCTATTTTAGCCGAACTAGGTGACATTAGTAAATACTCAAATGCAGGAAAATTAATTAAATTTGCAGGTGTGAATCCATATATAAGTGAATCTGGAGAATTTTCAGCCGATAAAACAGTGATAACCAAGAAAGGTTCCAAATATCTAAGGACAACACTTTATAGAGTCATTATACCTGTAATACGCCATAACCCTGTATTTAATAACTACTATCATTTAAAACGTAGTCAAGGCAAAAAACATCTCTGTGCTTTAGGTCATTGTGTAAGAAAACTTTTAAGAATTATTTATCATCTTGAAACAAATCATCTATCATTCGATATAAATTCACTTAAATAGTTAAAACTTTTAATAACCCATATTTCATTGAAATGAGCTATTTTAACGATAGTTCTTTTCAACATCTTTACATTCACAATTTCAAAGATCTAATACTATATTTTCAAGTATTTTATATTTCATACTATTTCATAATTTATTACTTGACTTTAATATAGTTGTCTTTCTA
Source organism: [Eubacterium] hominis (assembly GCA_014337235.1). GTDB lineage: Bacteria > Bacillota_I > Bacilli_A > Erysipelotrichales > Erysipelotrichaceae > Hoskinsella > Hoskinsella hominis. The sequence continues at coordinate 1,147,515 of CP060636.1, forward strand.
GTTAATGTTCCCTATTATACATGGTTTCTTTGATAAAATCAGGAAAGTGAAAAATAATTGTTTTTTATGATGAAATCTTAAAATAAATCATTGTTTTCTAAGAAATATTTTTACATATTTCCAAACTGCCAAGAAAAAAAGTCCCTTTAAAAGGAACTTACTTTTTACATAAAAGAGCTTTCGCTTTTGTATACTTATTTCTAAAATACTCCATTGTCTTTTCATCCACATCCATACCACTAAACCGGCTCTGATCCATATTATGATCAATATCCGCAAGTTTTACTTTAATGGCAACATCATTTTCTAATATATGTTGTACATATTCCATATATGGAACATTTTTCTCATGGGTAAGATATCGTAAAGGTACAACTACACTTTCTGGAAATTCTTTCTCTAAATCTTCAAATGTGATATCCGTATCTTCTACCACATCATGAAGTATTGCAACACATGTAGAAATTTCATCATCCATTTGTTCAGCTAAATGTATGGGATGTAAAATATAAGGCATCCCTGCTTTATCTACTTGCCCATTATGTGCCTGATACGCCAGCCTGATAGCTTTATTTGTCAGCTCTGTATAAATCATAAATCTCGCCTTCTTCCATATCTATAATAACATATTTAACATGAAGGGCATTGTAATAATCGAAAACAAAGTTGTTAAAAACACCCCTGCAGAAGCTGCTTTCACATCACCCTCATATTCTGTAGATAAAATAACAACCATAGAAGCTGATGGCAGGGCTCCTGAAACAACAATCAGCGATTTTATAAAATCGTTAAAAGGAAGCCTCCACACCAACAAATATAATATGATTGGCAATACGATTAATTTGATTGCAATTAAGATATAAAGTTTCTTTTCATTGATAATTTCTTTTACCGGCAAAAATGCAAGGGATGCGCCAATCACAATCATACTAATTGGTATTGTCGCATTTCCAAGCATGGATAAAAAATCCACAACTGGTACAGGCATATTTACATGTGTCATATAAATAATAATCGCCAACAAAGAACTGATTGTGCCCATCGACAAAATGTTTCCTATTGATATCTTTTGGTTTTCTTTCACAGAACCTTTTCCTATCAAGTAGACACCATAAGAAAATATCAATATATTAAAAGGCATATGCATTAATGAAAATACAAATACCGCAAAATCGCCATACAATAACATTCAGCTTAAACATCAAGCGTTTTAATTCTCTGACCGCAGATTGTTGAATCACGCCACTGCCATATGCAAAGATTCTTTTCGCATAATAAATCTCATCGCAGACTTTATCTAAATTTTGTTCTGTAAAACTTTGAATGCCTTTGATATAGCTTTGGGATATAGAATCAATCTTTTCATCCGTTAATTCATTTTCTTCAACATTTTCCATTCTTAAATAGAATTTCAATTCACTGAATCCCTGTAGAGATATTTTTTTCGCAAACCGTAAAATTCCTGTTCTAGAAACATTGCACTTCTCTGCCACTTCTTCAATCGTCATTGCTGCACATTCTCTTTTATGATTGGCAATATAGCCCCATATGTGTAAATCATTCATGTTTAAATCATCATAATACTGATTCACCAACTCATCAAGCTTCATATTTTCATCTCCATATATAACGCCACTTTTTATTATAACAGTTTTTCTTGTATTTTTAGAATTTTAAAAAATTAATTAATATTTTTATTCTTGTTTTTAAGAATATACAAAAAAAGGAAAAGGCATTTCTGACTTTTCCTATCTTTTTCACTATTTCAATGTTGGCCAGTAATCTTTGTTTGCTTCAATTAAATCATCTAAAATCTGTTTAGCTACAGATGCACTAGGTACTGTTTTAGATAATGTAATGGCCTGCCATAATTTCTGATAGCTTCCTTCTATCCATGCTTCCACAACCAGTTTTTCAACACATGCCTGTTCTGTCATTAAACCTCTTTGGAATGTAGGAATTTTTCCCATTGCTAATGGTTCTGGTCCATCTTTTCCTACGATACATGGAATTTCTACCATCGCTGTTGGATCAAAGTTTTCAATTGCACCATTATTTTCAACAATCAACAACATTCTTTCTTTTGTATTAAATGCAATTGCACAAGCTAAGTCAACGATAAAGCTTGCATGAACACCAACAGCAAATTCATTGCCTTTCATCGTACCATTTTCTATAATTTTTGCAGCCTGACCAAATACTGTTTTTTCACGTCCATCCATGACCTCATTTGCACGTGTATAGTTAGGATCAGAATGTTTTACTACATAATCTGGATATAAATAATATTTCAAATAAGTAGAAGGCAGAGTATTAGGATCTAATGCAAACACATCTTTTGCCTTTGTATATGTTTCCTGCCAGCTTGCATCTTTGTGCTGGAAATCTTCTGTATTGACAGCATAGCCATATTGAGAAATATGTTCTTTCAATTTTGGCATTAAATCATTGCCATCTTTATCTTTGATACTTGTCCACCATCCAAAGTGGTTCAATCCATAATAACGGATTTCCATTTCTTTACGTGATTGTAAACCTAAAATTGTTGCCATTGTTGTTTCAAGACCTACTGGCATATCACAAATATTGATGATACGTTTACCAGGGCGTAAACGACGAGTTGCTTCTGCTACGATGGCAGCTGGATTAGAATAGTTTAATAACCATGCATCTGGAGAATATTTTTCCATATAATCTGCGATTTCAATTACTGGTCCAATAGAACGCATTCCATAAGCAATTCCACCAGGTCCACAAGTTTCCTGTCCGACAACGCCATATTTCAATGGAATCTTTTCATCAAGTTCTCTCATGGCATATAATCCAACACGGATGTGTGCCATAACAAAATCAATACCTGTAAAGGCTGTTTCTGGATCTGTTGTATAATTAAATTCAATTTCTGGAGCTTTCTCTTTCATCATGATTGCACAAGCTTTTGCCAGTTTTTCCTGACGCTCTGCATTATTGTCATAAAGTGTGATTCTTTTAATTGGAAAGCGGTCCTGGTTTTCTAATAACATTAATACGATACCTGGAGTAAAAGTACTTCCTCCACCCGCAATACAAATAGATGATTTTCTTCTCATATAAATTCCTCCTATTTCATCTCTTTTTCTCGACTCCTATATATAACAACACTTTCCCTGCTTATTCAATGTTTCACACAGTCTTAGGTCCTGTGGCCTTTTTTCGTGATATTTCACAGAAACTGGAATTTAATTCAAAAGGATTTTTTTCTGTTTTTTTGTATGTTTTTGGAATAAGATTTCTAAGTCCTAAAAATTATGTTACAATTATCCTGCAAAAAGAAAGGGGTTTTCTAAATGACAGAAATGATAGATTTATGAATTTAGATGAACTTGTAAATAAATATCACACAGATTTAAACCCTAATGATTTATACATATGGGAATATCTAAGTAAACACCGAATGAAATGCAGCGAAATGACAATTGAAGAATTAAGTAAACAGTGTAATGTTTCAAAAACAAGTATCATAAGATTTGCGAAAAAACTATCATTAAGTGGCTTTAGTGAACTGAAAACGTATTTAAAAATGCAGCCATCTTCACAATCAAATCTAAACAATTCCAATTTAGATATGCTTTGTAATGGTTATATCCAGAGTATTCAAGAGTTGAAAGAAAGAAATATGGAGTCTGTTTTTGAAATTATCTATCATGCTAAGCGCGTTTTTCTTTATGGCTCAGGTGCTGTACAACTGAATGCCGCAAAAGAGTTATATCGTATGTTTTTCAATGGTGGTGATTACTTCTATTATTTCGATGGAAAAACCGATATTGATGATATCTTATATAACTTTAACCAAGGGGATGTCATGATCATGATTTCCTTAAATGGCGAAAGTGATTTAACAATAGAATTTGCAAGGAAGATGAAATTAAAGGATATTCCTATCATTTCTATCACCAAATCAAAACATAATACCCTTGCTAGTTTAAGTGATGAGAACGTTTATTTTTCAACAACGAATTTAAAGCTTCCTGGGGAACATGGCAGAAAATTTGAATCTACAACAGCGTTCTTTATTTTATGTGAAATATTTTATATCCGATATCAAGAATATAAAGCAGAAAAGGAAAAATCACAAACCAAATAAAATATAGCGTACAGAAAAGGTATGAGAACTAATGTTTCCATACCTTTTTACAATTCTTCTTCTGTGATATTCCATTTCTTTAATGATTTTTTATATTCCCGCTTCGCATCCCCACTTACATGATGTTTTAGTAGTGCTAAAATCTTCATTGCATATGGTTCTTTCATATACTTAGAAATTTCCGCAATTAATTCTTTCATATCCGTTGTCGGTTTTTGATTCATCACTCTTGTGATCATATGATATATTTTTTGATTAAGCTCCTCACTTACTTTATTTAAAATATCGCTTTCCCTACCCGCAAGCCAAATACTCTCTAATCCAAAATATATGAACTCTCGATATTCTTGATAAGACAAATCTTTCATCCATTTCTTTTCCTTATTCAAAAAGCAATCCATCACAAACCATAATAATTCTACATCTTCTTCATGATAACGATATCCACAACCATAATAAGTAATACAACAATATTTCACAATATCATACCCATCATCTGACAATATATATTCCTTGATACCCTCTACACCTTTTTCAATTCTCATAATTCTAGCAAGCAAGTTTGCTTTTTCACTTGGTTCTGTTTCTAATTCAGAATCATCAATTGCTTCATTTCTTTTCTTTAATTCTGACAAGCCTTTTTCTGCATTGATCATAAAAATACTTTGTGCTGCATCCAAACGAATTATAAAACTTTCATCATAAAGTGCCTGATACAAATATGGTAAATAATCTTCATTATTTGTGAGTCCCATTGCTCTGACTATTTCTCTTTTGAATGGCTCTTTAGAATCGAATGCTTGCCTTATATCTTCATCACTTACATATGTCAAAGCATTATTTTTGTTAATTACTTCATACTTCATAAAAGAAAGGCCTCCTCTTTTTTACTTTATTATACGCTATTATCCTTGATTTCCTCAAAAAAAGAATCAAGAGATTTCGTACACTCTTGATTCAACATGAAGGTATAACCTATTTTCAATCAAAATCTAATATAACCGTATCCTTTAATGGATTTTTAGAATATGCTCGAATTAAATGGTGCAAATATGTAGAAAAATCACTAAAATCTTCCATGGAAACCTTTCCTTCATATAAATACATTATTCCTTCAAAAGATAAGGTCAAATCGCTTAAATACCTGCGATTAAAACCACTACCATCAAAATAATTAAATCCTACATACTCATTCTCATGTTCATAGATATAATCATCAAGGTTTTCTATTTTAAATGCATCTTGTTCGAATAAAGTTAGAATTTTTTCTGCACTTTCTTTTATTTTTGTTTTTTTGCCGATTAATTCAAACTGCTCAAGAACAAAAGATTTAATATTCTGTCTTAGCACCTTTAATTGTAGCTTTAATACTACATAATCGTCATTTTCCTCCACGTCATATAAATCAGGATCAATTATTTTTTCTAATTCTTTCAATACTTCATCAGTTGTATCCCTATTGTGATTGAAGAAACGCCTTTCCTTTTTTACAACAATCTCTGTAGCAATGACTGCTTTTGCATATTTTCCCATGCTTTATCTCCTCCTATCAAATTTAATCAAAATCGATGACAACAGTATCTTTTAATGGATTATCTGAACACATACGAATCAGTTTGTGTAAATATGTAGATAGAAAACGATCATCTTCTAAAATCGCCTTTCCCTCATACAGATAATAGAATCCTTTCCATTGAGTGATAAGTCCACTTATATATCGATACTTTGGCCATCCCCAATCTACGATGCCAAGATCAATATCATTAAATTGATATCTATATTCATTAATTTTCTCTAAAAGCACTTCTCCAGATTCTATTGCAGTTAACATCTCATCCATATCTTTTACTTGTACTTTTTTGGCATCTGAATTAAAGATTTCTACCTGTTCCAAAACAAAAGCTTTAATATTTTTCCGGAATATATCTTCCTTCAAGATAAAATCTACTTCATTTTTACTTTCATAAATGTTATACAACTCTAGATTAATCATTTCACCCATTTTCTCAATTATTTCATCTGTTGGTGTTTCAATTGGAAAATATCTGTCTTGCTTTTTTTTCACAACAATTTCTAATGCTACCATCGCTTTTGCATATGTCCCCATATTATTACCTCCTTCATTTTCTTATATTATAACGCGTTGGAAAGCAGATGCAATGATTTTTATTAATTATTTGATAAATATACATTATATATCATATTTTTATATATTAATATATATAAAGACTATAAAGGATACATATCTAATTAAGAGGTATGTACAAAATATTTATACATCATTTTCCTAATATTACGAAACTGTTCTACAAATAACCATACTCCTTTATACAATTCGTGTTATAATATCTAAGGTAAATGAGGTGTATATCATGAACAAAGATAAACTAAAAGAAATACAAAATGAATTGCCTGAAAATGTTACTTTGGTTGCAGTTAGTAAAATGCATACGAAGGAAGAAATCGACGAGGCACATAAATTAGGCTGCTGTATCTTTGGCGAAAATAAAGTACAGGAAATGAAAGATAAATATAATCCTGATTATACATGGCATATGATTGGACATCTTCAAAGAAATAAAGTAAAAGATGTTGTTCCTTTAGCAAGTATGATTCAAAGTTTAGACAGTTATCGTCTTGCTCAAGAAATTGAAAAACAATGTGCAAAGATTAATAAAGTCATGCCAGTACTGATTGAAGTAAATATCAGCCGTGATCCAGGAAAAACGGGTGTATTGTTGGAAGAAGCACCTAGCTTTGTGAAGCAGTGCATGCGTTTGGAACATTTAGATGTTCAGGGTTTAATGTGTGTTGGCCCTTTAACAGATGATGAAGATAAAATTGAAGGTTGTTTTGAAAGAATGCATGCTTTATTCATAAAATTACAAAATGAATATGGTGAAGATAAATTTAAATATTTATCTATGGGTATGAGTGATGATTATCATATTGCCTTAAGACATGGCAGCAATATGGTACGTCTTGGCAGTGTTATTTTTGGAAAACGAAATTACAATAAATAAATGAAGAAAACAAGAAGGCGAATATAAAGTCTTCTTGTTTTCTATACTAAAACATATCACCATAGGTAATACCCTAATAATTAGGGTAAGATTCATCTATTTAACCCTAAATTTTAGGGTTAATTCATATTGCGAAAAGATTTATAATTATCAAATAATATAAGGAGAGCTAAATCACAATGAAAATGAGAGAAGACTATACCTGCCCACTTGAGTTAGTACATGATATGATTAAAGGCAAATGGAAACCAATTATCTTATGGCGGCTTCGCTTAGGAAAAACATCACTTTCAAAGCTTGAACAGGATATACAAGGTATTACACAGAAAATGTTATTGCAACACTTAAAAGAGTTAATGGAATATGGCTTTGTAGAGAAACAGACGTATTCCGGATATCCTCTTCATGTGGAATATTATTTAAGTGATCCTATGGGAAAAGAAATCATAGAGGCATTGCGTATTATGCAACATATAGGTATCACATATCTTGAAAAAAATGGCAAAGCAGAAGAATTATTGAAAAAGCATATTATTCCAGACTAGATACCCACAAAAAAGTGGGTAATTTACGACGAAAACCTTTCCTGTTATACTTCTTACATAAACGAGGAGGTAATGATATGAAAGTCACAAGTAAAGGAATTGAAAACGGCATCATACGTTCAGAATTTGGTATGTATGGAACATGTTTTGATTCTCATCATATTCCTTGCTATTCGCTTCCATTCAGAATTGAAGATGCACCCCATGAAACAGTTTCATATGCCTTTGTACTGGAAGATAAAGATGCTTATCCAGTTACTGGATTTACCTGGATTCATTGGATAGGCGCGAATCTTACACGCAAAGAAGTATACGAAAATGAAAGCCTAACAGCCTCAGATTTTATACAAGGTGCAAATAGCTGGATTAGTATACAAGGAAATGAACTTTCCATAGAACAAGCCAGTTTTTATGGAGGCATGACACCACCAGATAAATCTCATATGTATGAACTTCATGTTTATGCATTGGATCAATTACTTGATTTACAAAACGGCTTCTATTTAAATGAATTATTTCATAAAATGAGTGGTCACATCCTTGGAGAATCTGTATTAAAAGGTATCTATCAAAAAATTGATATGGTATCGTAATATTTCCAAGTATTTTTATTATATATATTATATATGCGTGCGTAAATTCCTTTAGATGAGGATATATTTACATTAATTCACGAAGTAAAATCTAAAACATTTTGCAGGAATTTTGATGAGCAATTAGATATCATAGAAAAACTTTATGGTGAACAAATTAAGTTTAAATTTACAAAGCAAGATATCATGAATACTAAAAAGGTTGTTGATTGACAACCTTTTTCCTTAGTTTATATAGTATAAGCTAGGCTGATGAAAAAATTTTAATTCTTTTGATTAGAATATTTTTCTATCATACATGTATGTTTCTTTGTTTCCTTATCATAATTGATACCTACCAACAACAAATTATCTAAATACTTTTCTAAGCCAAAGAAATATTTCTTATCTTTAATCTGTTTAATCGCAGTATCCACGTCTTTATCATATTTAAGTTCAATGATCATCGCAGGTTTATCATATCTTGGAATGAACACGACATCCGCAAACCCTTTTCCACCTGGAAATTCTCTTACCATTGTATAATCATTTCTTGCCATGATATATGCTAAATAGATTGTATATGCCAACGCATTCTCATCATTATATTGTAAGATACTGGTTTCTAAATGTGCTTTTTCTATATATTCTGCGACTTGTTCCCCATCACAAGCATAGGTTGCCTGTATCAGATTCATGGAATTCCTTAATGATTCACTTACTGGTCCCCAATTGGAATCTTCTATTGAATTGACAAAAGATTCTACAACTTCATTATTAGGAATATATACCTCACTTGTTTCCTCATCATATCCTAAATATCCCAAGTGTACAAGTAGTGTGAACACATCATCTTTTGATTGGAATGTTGTCATATCATTTTGAAATTTACTCGCATTGATGATGACTCTTTTTCTAGCTAATAGCTTAATGATATCATCCTTTAATCCATCAAAATTCATATCAATATATACTTTCAAAGATTCATAGGTTTCAGTAGATGCCCAATAATTTTTAAACTTACGATCCATTAATGAAAATACGACAGAACGTGGTGATAATATAGATACTTCTTTATTTAAATGATAGCCATCATACCATGCTTTCATTTCATCAAAATCTATCTGATATTCTTCACATAACTTTTTCACTTCTTCTTCTGTAAACCCCATAAATTTTTCAATAGGATCAGGACTAACCATAGATATTTCTTTAAACATATTTAAGGCACTATGTGTTCCGTATTTTTTGATTGGCAATATTCCTGTCATATAGGCAAGTGATACATATTTCTTATCTTTTAATAAATCTCTTAAAAAATCAAGATATATTTTTTGTGCATCTTTATCTTCAGTATATTCTCTAAATATACAGTCCCACTCATCTATGATGAAAATAAAGGACTCTTTATAATCATTATAAATTTTATTTAAATAATTCTTCAAACTAGGTCTTAATACGTCAACATCATACTCCTTTAATAGTTCATTCATCACTTCTTTATTTATGATATCTATCATTTCAGTTATTGAATTTGCATCACTTAAAAATTCCTGCATATTCAGATGTATTACATGATGTTGATTTAAATGTTTTTCATAATCAGGTAACTTTGAAACCTTCAAAGCATTAAATAATTCATGTGAATCACAACCCCTAGAATAATATGCAACTAGCATATTCGCATCTGTAGATTTTCCAAATCTTCTTGGTCTCGATACACATATAAAACGACTTGCTTTATTTAATCTTGAATTTGTATATTCTATTAACATTGATTTATCCACATAGATATCATCATTATATGACATATAAAAATCTTGATTATCTGGATTTAAATATATTCCCATAAATAACACCACGCTTTCTTTTCTTATTTTATAGCAAAATCTTAATGTTTTTCATATCTAAATTTCTCTATTGTACATGTATGTTTCTTTGTGTTCTTGTCATAATTGATACCTACCAACAACAAATTATCTAAATACTTTTCTAAGCCAAAGAAATATTTCTTTTCTTTAATCTGTTTAATCGCGCTATCCACGTCTTGATCATATTTTAGTTCAATAATCATCGCAGGTTTATCATATCGTGGAATAAATACAACGTCCGCAAACCCTTTTCCACTAGGGAATTCTCTTACCATCGTATAATCATTTCGTGCCATGATATATGCTAAATAGATTGTATATGCCAACGCATTCTCATTATTGTATTGTAAGATACTGGTTTCTAAATGCGCTTTTTCTATATATTCTGCGACTTGTTCCCCATCACAAGCATAGGTTGCCTGTATCAGATTCATGGAATTCCTTAATGATTCACTTACTGGTCCCCAATTGGAATCTTCTATTGAATTGACAAAAGATTCTACAACTTCATTATTAGGAATATATACCTCACTTGTTTCCTCATCATATCCTAAATATCCCAAGTGTACAAGTAGTGTGAACACATCATCTTTTGATTGAAATGTTGTCATATCATTTTGGAATTTACTTGGATTAATGATAACTCTTTTTCTTGCCAATAGTTTGATGATATCATCTCTTAACCCATCAAAATTCATATCAATATATACTTTCAGTGATTCATAAGTTTCAGTAGATGCCCAATAATTTTTAAACTTACGGTCCATTAATGAAAATACAACAGAACGTGGTGATAATATAGATACTTCTTTATTTAAATGATAGCCATCATACCATGCCTTCATTTCATCAAAATCTATCTGATATTCTTCACATAGCTTTTTCACTTCTTCTTTTGTAAATCCCATAAACTTTTCCATTGGTGTAGGATTGATCATAGATATTTCCTTAAACATATTTAAGGCACTATGTGTTCCATATTTTTTTATTGGCAATATTCCTGTCATATAGGCAAGTGATACATATTTCTTATCTTTTAATAAATCTCTTAAAAAATCAAGATATACTTTTTGTGAATTCAAATCATTTGGGAATTCTCTAAATATACAATCCCATTCATCTATAATAAAAACAAATTTCTCACCTTTGTAACGATAGATATCTTCTAAACAAAGACGCAATTTTGTTTCATCTTGAAATTGTACGTCTGAAATTTCAGTTTTTAATTCTAATATGACTTGACTTGTTAGAAACTTAATCATTTCTTGTATGTTTTCTTGATTACTAACAAAGCTTTGCATATTTAAATATATAACATGATGTTTATTTAAATGTTTTTTATAACTATCCCTATGTGCAATTTTTAAATGATCAAATAAGGCTTTTGAATCACAACCTTTTGAATAATATGCGACTAACATATTGGCATCCGTTGATTTTCCAAATCTTCTTGGTCTTGATACACAAATAAATCTCTCTGGTGTATGTAAAATTGAATTTGTATAATCAATTAACATGGATTTGTCCACATAAATTTTACCATTACATGATATTTTAAAATCTTCATTATCTGGATTCCAATAACTATTATTCATCATTATACACACTCTCCTATCGCACTTATTTCGATATATTATATATATTGCTGTTCTTATACCTTTCCTTATTGTACCACATATTCATAATTATTTTCGCTTACTCAATTGATTTCTTTAAAAATTTTTATCCATGGTAATAGGTATTTTTTTATACTTTTCTCTTTAAGCTGTACCAAATAAAAGAGGAACCATTTTTTAAAACATGGTAGTATATGGATAATTAAAATAATATAAAGGAGATCCTAATGAAACAGACAACTACCCCATTTCGTATTGAGAAAAAAGCATCATTTCGTGTCATTGGATATACGCTACATACAACAAATCAAAAGAAAGAAGCAAGAACAGCAATCCCATCATTTTGGTCCGATTTTAAAATGAATGAAAAACATACCGCTTTATTACCATTATCTAATCAAGAGCCATTTGGTTTGTTTGGTATGAATATCTATAATACAGATGCATCTGATGCTCGTAAGTTTGATTATATGATTGCGGTATCTAGTGATGTAATGATTGATCAAACATTTACCATGTATGAAGTACCCACAATGACATGGGCAATATTTCCATGTACCATTGATACTATTGGAAAAACAGAAGCACAGGTAATCACGAAATGGCTGCCAAAATATAAATATAAACCTTTAAACAAGGGATATATTACTGGAAAGATGAAATCAAACGCACCAGATATTGAACATTATAAGGAAGATGGTTCTGTAGAAGTTTGGATTGCGATTCAAGATTAATATAAAAAAGAGGTTTCTTAAATGAATAATCATCATTTTTGAAATCTCTTATTTTTTCTATATCATAATGGAAATATTCTTTTTATACTATTTTTCTGGAACTGGTTTTGTGACATAATCACGATTTAAATATATCTGACATGATCCGCCATAGCATCCTTCTGTGAACTTCGTTGCTCGAATAGAATGAGGAACGCCCGCTGGTATATAAACACAACATGGGGAAGTTAATCGATATAAATCTTCGCCTAATCCAATTTCAAATTCTACTTTATCCTTATCCCCTAAAATCAGATACATTTCATCATCGTCATGAATATGTGGATTTGCTTTTGGTCCTGTATTCTTTTCGACTATCTCTACCTGACGTTTAGTTGCTAAAAACATTGTTGGACATAACCAGGCGTTTGCCTGTGGTACTAAATCTCCATTCATTAAAATCGGAAAACCTTTATCTCCCACAGAACCTTCATGATCTGGTAAATTCTTAACCCATTGGATATCTCTAACAATCAATTGTTCCGTATGTTCCATCTGTAAAGGATTTTCTGGAACTGGTTTTGTAATATAATCACGATTTAGATATATTTGACAAGAACCACCATAACATCCTTCTGTATATTTCACAGGTTCTATAGCATGTGGTAATTGTGCAGGAATATATACACAACATGGAGAATCCAATAAGTAAATATCGTTACCTAGTGTAATACGATATGTGACGGCACCTTTATCTCCTAATATCAAATACATTTCATCAGCTTCATGGATATGCATATTTGCTTTTGGTGCTTTACCACTTGCAACGATATCTGATTGACGTTTTGTAATCTGAAACATTGTTGGACATACCCAGGCATTTGCTTCAGGAACTAAGTCGCCATTCATGAGCACAGGGAATCCTTTTCCTCCTACGGACCCTTCATGATCAGGCAGACTATCCACCCATTGAATATCTGGAATAATTAAATGTTCATATTTTTTCATATTGATGATTCTCCTTAAATATTACGTACAATTTCATAAGCATTCCAAATTGCATACATAATATTATGTACCTGATTAGAATCGCCTATATTGTATACTGGTTTGTTTAAATCACGTATTGCTTCATATAACGTATTTTCTGATTTATATCCCACAGCTGAAATCACTGTATCTGCAGATAATGTAGATGCTATGCCATTTTGAACCACTGTAACAGAGTCATCTTTTACTTCCTCTACCATTGTATTGGTCAATACTTGCATATGATGATATTTCATCAAATCAGTAAGCATAGAATAATTCATAAATGGCATACCATGAGGTCCTCCAAGAATTTCTTTCTGCATTTCTATAATTGTGACTTGTTTACCTTTTTGAGCAAGCCATAATCCTGTTTCACACCCGACAAGTCCACCACCAATGATAACAACCTGATCGCCTACATGAACTCGCCCCATCAAAACATCATCTGCAACAACTGCTTTTTTTAACTTTTCCTGACGTAAAACAATTGGTTTAGAACCTGTAGCTGTAATGATAACATCGTTATCACTGTTACGAATTTGTTCAACACTTAGCTCTTTATTTAATTGTACATCTACATTTAATAATTTTAACTGATGTTCATACCATGTTACTAAATCATGGTCATAATGCTTAAAGCTAGGCATTCCACCAGGTATTAAATTACCTCCAAGACGGTCACTTTTTTCAACCAATGTAACCTTGTGTCCTCTTAAAGCAGCAACTCTTGCACTTTCACAACCAGCTACACCACCACCAATGATTAATACTTGTTTCTTTTTCATAGCTGGTGTTATGCCATAGATGCTTTCTCTACCACAAGCAGGATTAACAGCACATGAAATAGGTCCTTTAGAAATTCTTCCAAGACATCCTTCATGACATCCTAGACATGGACGAACTTCCTTAAGCCGATCCATTCTAAGTTTTTCTGGATAATCAGGATCAGCCAATAATTGACGTCCATATTCAACAATATCACAAGATTTTCCCAGTGCTTCAACAGCAATATCTGGATTTTCCATTCTACCTGCAAGAATGATTGGAACATTCACTTCTTTCTTCAATATTTCACCAAAAGGACGATACATTCCTTCTTCTTCAAAATACATTGGTGGATGATTCCAATACCAAGAATCATATGTTCCAGCATCAACATTCAAAGCATCATATCCTGCAGCTACTAAAATTTTTGCGGCAGCTACACCTTCTTCGATATCACGACCTGCTTCTTCATATTCTTCTCCAGGCAAACCTCCCTGACGTAATGCTTTCATACAACTCTTTAAACTAAAACGTAACGATACTGGGAAATCCTGACCACAAGCTTTCTTGATACCCTTCACAATATCTGTAGCAAATCGTAATCTATTTTCCAGGCTTCCTCCATATTCATCTTCTCTATGATTATAAATAGCAATCGCAAACTGATCTAGCAAATATCCTTCATGTACTGCATGGATTTCTACCCCATCAAAACCTGCACGTTTCGCAATCATAGCGCCTTTCACAAAGTCCTTTGTATATTGTGCAATTTCTTCTTTCTTCATTTCACGATGTTGTACACTTGGATCAAATCGATTGCCTTGCGCAGATGGCGCAATCATGTTTTTTACCATACCAGGCATTGTACTTCTACCAGCGTTTGCTGTCATCTGTAGGAAAATCTTTGTACCATAAGCATGAATTCTTTCATTCATTTGACTTGCATTGTGGACAAATGCTTTAGGACATTTGGTTACACAAGGCATCCCAGGTGCTTCAATACCTTCTACATCAACATTTACTGTGGTTACTCCGGTAATGATTAACCCAATACCACCTTTCGCACGTTCAACATAATAATCTTGTAATCGTTGATTATACGCATAATGTGGATCAGCGTAACCAATTGGTCCCATCGGTGCCATAGCCATTTTATTTTTGATTTTCAGCTTACCAATATAAGCTGGTTCAAAAAGTGGTGCATACTTCTTATTCATTTTATACCTCCTAATTGAATAACATCGTTCGCCGAACATTGTTATGTTAAATTCAATATATCATTGCTTTCCCTATTTGTCAACACCTTTTGTAATCGTTTTCAGCATAGTTTCCTATACATCTTAGTTTTTCCTTCATTTACGTATCACGAAAAGAAAAGACTTTCTTAAGTAAAACAAATCCGTTATAATAAAGATGTTTTTATCGAATAGAAAGAAGGCAGTCATATGGGAAAACGAGCAGAACAGGCAATTTCAACAAAACGTAAATTATTATATACAGCCTATCAGTTAATACGTGATGAAGGATATCCTGCCTTAACCATAAGAAAACTTTGTGAGAAAAGTGATGTATCAACAGGTGCGTTTTATCATCATTATCAATCGAAAGAAGATTTAATTACACAGGGTTTTATGAGCTTTGATGAAGAATTAGAAGAAGAATTAAAACATGTTACAGAAACTGATCCTATCAAAATGATTCGTTATATTATTCTAAGCTTGACCAAATATGTTTTTGATAATGGATCAGGATTTGCGAAGGAATTATATATTTCTCAACTATCTATATCTAATAATTATATTACACAGAAAACACGCCCCTATTATCAAGGAGTGCTATCTTATGTAAAAAAAGCGCAAGAACAAAATATTATAAAAAATGATATGGATGCCGATGAAATCACCAGTGTATTATTACGCATTGGACGAGGAACGATACTTGACTGGTGTCTACATGATTATGGTTATGATTTATTACAACAGTCAAAAAAAGATTTAGATTTTATGTTACAACAGTTTCTTATTACACCTAATACATAATAGTATTTTGTATATTGATCAGAATTTTCTGATCTTTTTATTTTTAGATATGCATATTTAGAATATTTACCAGATATGCCGCGCGTATTTTATAACGCGCGCGAAAAAAACGCGAAAAGCGCGCGAAAACATAATAAAAGTTCAAATAAAATTAAGATATTTTAATATAAATAAAAGAAAGATTTAGTTCTATTTATAAAATATATCAAAAAATCACGCATATAGATAATCAAAAAAGTTAAATGAAAATGGCCAATTATCGGTTTATGGAAGGAAATATGACAAAATACAAAACTCTTATAATCCAATCATGCGCGCGGTTTTTCGCGCGGTGAAATAAATCATAAAATTTTATTCGCGCGCGTTATGGTGCGCGCGCGTAAACCTATAAGATCACATCAATTTCAATCATGAATGTTCTATCAAAAGTAAAGTAACCCTTAATTCATACAAATAAATATAGATATTAGGTATTCACAGCTGTATTCCAGCTGTTTTTTTAAATATCTGAACACAAAGTGTCATATTTAAATTTCATTTTCTCACATGAAATATCATAAAGCCCTCAAATACGCCGTGTTTAAAGGCTTTTTCGCATGCCGTGAAAATTCACGGGTTACGTTATAAATCCTAACCAATCTTACCTACTCCCTAATGATAGCTAAAGTGTTGTAATCGCTTTCTTGACGAGTTAAGATAACGGTGCAAGAGATATCAAGGAGGAGGAAATTGATATGATGCAAAAAATTCAACGCTTCGGTGGAGCAATGTTCACGCCTGTTCTACTGTTTGCATTTGCCGGTATCGTTATAGGTATATCGACATTGTTCACGACTGAAGCAATTATGGGAGGCCTCGCTGATCCAAATGGTTTATGGTATCAGGTATGGAACATCCTGCTGCAAGGTGGTTGGACAGTATTTAACCAATTACCACTGATCTTCGTTGTTGGCTTACCAATTGGTCTGGCTAAGAAACAGCACGCACGCTGCTGTATGGAAGCATTGGTGCTTTACTTAACATTCCAATACTTCTTAAGTACCATTCTTAGTCAATGGGGAGCAAACTTTGGTGTAGACTTCGCTGCAGAAGTTGGTGGTACCAGCGGTTTGACAATGGTAGCCAACATCAAAACATTAGACATGGGTATGATTGGTGCATTGATGATTTCAGGTATCGTTATCATGCTACACAACAAATTCTTCGATACAAAACTTCCTGAATGGATGGGAACATTCAGTGGTTCAAGCTTCGTTGTTATCGTAGGATTCTTCGCATTAGTACCAGTTGCATTATTATCTGCATGGTTATGGCCAATGGTACAAAGTGGAATGAGAGCATTCCAGGGATTCATCTCTGATGCAGGTGCGCTTGGTGTTTGGGTATTCATCTTCATGGAACGTATCTTGATTCCATTTGGATTACATCACTTATTGTACTTCCCATTCTACTATGATTCAGCCGTAATTGCTGGTGGTGTATATTCTGCATGGGCAACACAGCTTCCTGAGTTAGCCGCAAATTCTGGTTCTCTAAAAGAATTAGCACCATATGCTTGGCCAACATTAACTGGTCTATCAAAAATCTTTGGATGTCCAGGTATTGCCTTAGCATTCTATGTTACCGCAAAAGACAGCAAGAAAAAACAAATCGCAGGTCTGTTGGTTCCTATCACATTAACCGCAATCTTCTGTGGTGTTACAGAACCAATTGAATTTACCTTCTTGTTTATCGCACCAGCACTATTCGTTGTACATGCATTGTTAGCCGCAACATTGGCAACCGTTGCTTATATCTGTGGCGTTGTTGGTGTACTGGCTGGTGGTCTGATTGAAATGTCTGCCTTAAACTTCATTCCATTGATGGCAAGTCACTGGTCAACTTATTTAACATTACTTGTTGTAGGTCTGATCTTTACAGGTATCTACTTCGTCGTATTCCGTTTCCTGATCTTAAAATTCGATTTCAAAACACCAGGACGTGAAGATGATGAAGAAATTAAATTCCACAGTAAAAAAGAATATCGTGAAAAACAAAATGGCGGTTCTATCGAAGGCTCTTCAGAAACAGCATCACATGGTGATACATTAGCAGAAAAGATTCTGGAAGCCCTTGGTGGAAAAGATAACATCGTGGATGTCACAAACTGTGTTACCCGCTTACGTGTCAATGTAAAAGATGAAAATCTAGTACAAAGTGATAAGTACTTCAAATCCATTGGAACACATGGAATCAAAGCAACAAAGAAAAACATTCAGGTTATTGTCGGCCTGTCTGTACCTCAAGTAAGAGATGACTTTGAGCATTTACTATAAAAGAAAGCAGGGATTATGATGGCAAAGAAAATCAGAACAGTAAAACAGACAACCGCAGAAAAGAAAATGGATCGTTACTTCAACATTGTGAAAGTCTTTCTGGCAATCACACCAATCATCTGTTACGTATATGTAACCTTAAGGGGAATGATGCTGGGCGTAGGGTTTCAGGAAGTCATTGCCAAAGAAGCAAACATTACCATTTTATTTCTGATATCTATGTTGAATCCATATATTGCATATCTACTTCATTTGATGGAGAAGAAACTGAAAGAACAAAACTTCAGTTTCGCAGTAATCAATATGGCAGCACTGTTAATTGCCCAGGCTTTAACAATGAATCTGTTCTACTTTCTGATGCTTGCCTTCTTGTTCTATAAAGCTGTGAACTATTATCAAGTTCCATTAAAAAAATCCATGCATGAATTGACATTGAAAAACTCATTCCTGTATGGAGGAGGCAGCTTTCTAATCGTAGCTCTAAGTTCTGTATGTTTATTCGCAACCATTCGTTTAATGTAAAATAGGAGGAAAAAGGAAATGGAAAAGAAATATTCAATTACTATCGCAGGTGGAGGAAGTACCTTCACACCAGGAATCTGTTTACTATTATTAGATCACATGGAGCGTTTCCCAATCAGAAAGATCTGCTTCTATGACAACAACAAAGAACGTCAGGAAATCGTCGCAAAAGCTTGTGAAATCTATATGCACGAAAATGCTCCTGAAGTAGAATTCAACTATACAACAGATCCAGAAACAGCATTTACAGATGTTGACTTCGTTATGTGCCACATCCGTGTTGGATTATATGCAATGCGTGAAAAAGATGAAAAGATTCCAATGAAATATGGCGTTGTTGGTCAGGAAACTTGTGGTCCTGGTGGAATCGCTTATGGTATGCGTTCTATTGGTGGGGTTATCGAAATCCTTGACTACATGGAAAAATATTCACCAGATGCTTGGATGTTAAACTACTCAAATCCAGCAGCAATCGTAGCAGAAGCAACACGTAGATTACGTCCTAATTCTAAGATTTTAAATATCTGTGATATGCCAATCGACCTTGAAGAAAAAATGGCTACTATGGTTGGATTATCATCTCGTAAAGAAATGTCAGTTGGTTACTATGGCTTGAACCACTTTGGATGGTGGTACAAAATCGAAGATAAAGATGGAAACGATTTAATGCCAGCAATCAAAAAACACATGGCAGAAAACGGTTTCGCAGATGCTTTATCTAAAACAAATCAGCACGTAGAACCAAGCTGGATTGAAACATTCGCAAAAGCAAAAGATGTATATGCACTTGATCCAGATACTATCCCTAATACTTACTTAAAATACTACTTATATCCAGATTATGTAGTAGAACACACAGATCCAAACCACACACGTGCTAATGAAGTAATGGAACACCGTGAAAAACACATCTTCGATGCTTGTCGTGAAATTATCGCAAAAGGTACAGCTGTTGGTTGTGGTTTTGAGCCAGATGCTCACGCTGAATATATCGTAGATTTAGCTTGTGCAATCGCTAAGAATACAAAAGAAAAGATGTTATTGATCGTACCTAATGAAGGTGCTATTGAAAACTTTGATCGTACCGCAATGGTTGAAATTCCATGTATCGTTGGTAAAAACGGATACGAAAGAATCGTACAGGGTGCTATCCCTCAATTCCAGAAAGGCTTGATGGAACAGCAGGTTTCTGTAGAAAAATTAGTTGTAGATGCTTGGATTACAGGAAGCTACCAGAAATTATGGCAGGCACTTACATTATCTAAGATCGTACCTAGCGCAAGAGTTGCGAAACTGATCCTAGATGATTTAATTGAAGCAAACAAAGACTTCTGGCCTGAATTAAAATAATATGGGACTCTTTAAAAAGAAAGTAAAAACACTGTACGCTTTCACAGATGGTCAAAGTATTCCAATTGAAGATGTACCTGATGATGTATTCGCCACAAAGATGATGGGAGATGGGATTGCCATTATCCCTTCATCCGGTGAAATCTATGCGCCTTGCGATGGTGAAATATCCATGGTCATGGAGCATAGTCTACATGCGTTAGGTATCATCAATGAAGATGGTATGGAGTTATTGCTTCACATTGGTCTTGATACCGTAGAACTTATGGGGGAAGGCTTTTGTGCTCATGTGAAAAAAGGGGATTATGTGCACAAAGGAGATTTGCTTGTTACTTATGATGCAACACTGGTAAAAGAAAAAGGTTATAAAGACACAACGATGTTGATCGTTGTAGATCCTAAAAATCATCAACTGGTAAGTTATCATACCAACAAAGAAATGCATAAGGGGACAAGCGAATTACTAACATATAAGTAAGATGATGAAAATCGCGTAATCACCATGTGATATGCCTGATTACTATCACATGAAAAGGTTGTCAGTTGACAGCCTTTCTTTTATTAGAAAGAGGATAAAAAATGAAAAAATATATCGTTATCTTGTTTGGCTTTATGATTGTCGGATTTGGATGTGCCTTAACAATCAAAGCAAACGTTGGCATGGGGGCATGGGATGCATTCGCAAAATCTTTTTCCGATATCATTGGTATCGAAGTAGGTACAGCTGGTATCATCTTTAATTGTATGTGTGTGATTGGACAGCTGATACTGTTAAGGAAAAACTTCACCTTTCAACACCTGCTTCAAGTTCCCTTCTGCATGGTACTTGGCGTTATTGTTAATTTTGCGGCTAGTACAGTATTTACCTTTGAAGTTACATCTATATGGCAAGGGATTCTTTTATATCTTTTAGCGAATATGATATGTGCACTTGGGGTATCTATGGTAATGCTGATCAATAAAGTGACCATGGCATTAGAAGGTTTTTGCATGGTGCTATCACGTATCTTTCCAATTGAATTTCACAAAGTGCGTCAGCTTGCGGATATCATAAGTATAGCTGGTGTTATCCTGTTAACCATAGTATTTCCAATCCCTTTATCTTTAGGGATTGGGACAGTATTGGGTATGTTGATATTCGGTCCTACCTTAGGTATTTTTATGAAGCTGTTGCATCCGATATTTCTAAAACTAAATTTGATCGATTCTCTGGTAGAAAAACAATTTGAACAGCCTTAATGAGTTTTCTATTTTCATCGTATGAAAATAGACTTCGTTAATAATTATTATAAGGCAAAGTATTCATAAATCGAATAGTAACTTCTTTATATTTTTCTTTACTAATTAATATAGGATATAATATTCCAGAAAGGTTTGCTTCATAATTTGATATACTCGTTAAATAATGAAGATTAATAACGGTACTTCGATTAATATATATAAAATTCCCACAACTTTTAACCAAATCGAAGAACTTTGTTAATGATACAAGATTTACATATATTTTTTCCTTTTTTGTATAAAGTGCAACTTTTCTTTTTTCAAAAGATGCGTATATAATATCATTTTTTCTAACCTTTAAATTACCTGTATTCGTCTTAAATAGTAAATATATATTTCGTTCTAAATATTCATTACAGTTTAAAAACACACTAGGAAAAGATGTCATAAATTCGTGTTTATCAATAAATCCATACACATTCAAACCAAAAGCATCTTTCATGTCATCGATATCAGATGTAATAAAAATGATAATTGCCTGATTTTTTATATCACGTAAAATTTCCGCTGTTTCTAACCCATTTGTAACTGGCATTTCAATATCTAATAATATAATATCCATAGGAATCTGATTCAGGTATTTAAGAAATTCATCTGCGCAATTATAAGCGTATATACGATAATCTACATTGCTCAAGCTAGGAAATGAATCAATCATTTTTCTTATAAGCTCACGAAAATCTTTATTACTATCTATGATCGCGATATTTCTCATGATAAAATCACTCCTTATATGAAAAGGATAACACTAAGATTATGTTTTGTATATAAAATTAAAAAAGCGTCTATTTTTAGGCTTTAATATCCATTTATAATAATATACAATTATTCGTTCAAAAATAATATGATTTCGTTCAAAGAAACAAAGATATCATTATGACTGTGGTATATTATATATATAAAGGAGATACACATTATAATCTTCTTTAATATAATTATCTTAAATGAAACAATATACCTAGGAGTGATGTAAGCCATGAAATTTAAAAAAATAGTACTTTACAGTACTTTGATAACGTGCATTATATCTGCGATATTGCCATATTTTAGGCTTTTTAAAAATTTAAACTATATATTAGCTGGTGGTATCCAAATAGGGTTAATGATACTCATCTTCATTGAACTTGTTTTAGTCATATATATAGGTGTAAAAGAATAGCTTACAAAAAAATAGATAAATACGCATTTATGCTTATAGAGATTTCTAATAATATTTTTACTTTAGAAATCTCTTTTTTCATAATTTATATAAATAAATAATTCTATTTATCCATCACTATTTTATATGATATAATTATACATGAGAAAGGGATGAATGCTATGCGTTTAGAAGATATGATCAATGCAAATTATACGCATTTAAATGAAAATGATCATGAGATTTGGAAATTTATAAAAGAAAACAGAGAACTATGTGAACATTTATCCATTGATGATTTAGCACTTCGCTGTCATGTTTCTCGTTCTACAATACTACGTTTTGCGAAACGTATTGGATTAAATGGTTATTCAGAATTAAAGGTGCATTTACGCATTGATAATGCGAATACAAATGAAAATCATATTGGTTTAGAATATGTCTATAACATATATAAAGATTACATGGATGAAATAAAAGAGAAAGATTTTACCAATGTTCTTGAATTAATTGCCAACGCAAAAAATGCTTATGTATATGGTACAGGAAGTATTCAAAACAATGTCGCAATGGAAATTAAACGTACTTTTTTATATGTAGATAAATTATTTTTCAATATCACAAGTGCGAATGAATCTTATATCTATTCAGAAGTCATTGACCATAACGATGTGATAATTATGATATCTTATTCTGGTGAAAATGCATCTATGCTGGAGTTTGCAAAGAAATTGAAAACTAAGAGTGTTCCCATCATTTCTATCACAGCTAACAAAGATAATAGTCTTGCACATTTGGCTAGTGAATCGTTATATGTGGAGATACCAAATTTAATCAATCCGATGGGTCCTCGATACGAAGGTTTAGTAAGCTATTTTATTCTAGTGGATTTCATTATTGTGAAATATATGGATTATATGGAAAGGATGAATCATCATGACACTGGAAGAATTGATTGAGGAACATTATGAACAGCTAAATGAGAATGATTTATATATTTGGCAATATATCTATCATCATAAAAGGGAATGTCATAAGATGTCCATTCAGGAACTGGCGCATGCTTGTAACGTATCACATACCAGTATTATTCGTTTTGCGAAAAAGCTGGGACTAGATGGATATAGCGAATTAAAGGTATATCTAAAATGGAGTCTAAACAAAGTTTCAACGTTTGATCATAAAGTCTTGCCTACATGTGCGAATGAAATGAAAGAAACAATTGATTATATGGAAACCGCAGATTTTGATCAAATCCTACAATATATTGATGAAGCCAATCGTATCTTTATATATACAACTGGTGAATTTCAACACCATGTGGCGCAGGAATTAAAAAGAGAATTTGCGTATTGTAAGAAAATTATGCATTTAATTGAAGGCGATAATGAGTTGGATACCATTTTGAATCGTAGCACTCGAGATGATCTTTTCTTTATTATTTCCTTGTCCGGAGATAATGAAACAGCGGTAACCCTTGCGAAAGTTATTCGTAAAATGCATACGAAATCTATTGGTATAGCAATGAATAATGGCAACTTGTTATCGAAATATTGTGATGAATTTATCGGTATCAGAACCAGTTATTTTGATACAGGTTACTACGATCGACGTTTTACCTGTAGTGCTCAGTATTTCAATGCCATAGAATTATTATTTTTACGGTACTTAGAATATTGTTCATTAAAAAGTTCAGATTAACACAAAGGCAACTATCGAACACATAGTTGCCTTTTCATAATGTTTGTTAAGAAATCATCATAAGTATATTTGTTTTGTTAAGTAAACGTTATACATAGTTATAGAATTGACTTACTAATTTGCTTAGTTATTTTGCTTTGATATCATTCATTAGCTTTTCAGGCTGAATGATCATAATTTCACATGACTTATTGTTATCGTCTTTTACATTTAATTTATATGCTGTTTTCTTTGCGGAATCTAAAAAATCATTGAAAGCGATGGAAGGATTTACCTGACATGCTAATGCATATAACCCTGATACATAAGGAACAACTGTATCTTGCCCACCTTGGATATAATACATATAATCCTTATTCCCATACAATGAGGCCACTGTTATATCATTCGTAGGAACGTAAATCTTTGAATCATCATATTCATTTAGATAATAACTATGGATATCATTTACATCTGAATAAGGCGTTTTATATAAACCAGTAAATTCCATGACCGGATTCATAAGATTTTGGCACAATACTTCAATACCTTCTTCTTTTGCTTTCTTGATTGCATCTGTTAATTCATCTGCATTTTTAGTCTTTTCTTTCGCAGGATAATCCTTTTCAAAATACCCTTCAGATAATGAGATTACTCTGATTTTATTTTTTAAATCTTTGTTCATTTCAATTAGCTTAATGATATCCTGTGCAACATTATGGCAGTCATTTTCTTTCGTTTCAAAGTTATAAATACTATCATTTATATAATACAATTTTGATTTAGGTGCTACACCAACATTTTTCCCTGCTGTAATGGAAGCCATCATGACACCTGTTAAAGAAGCCTCATCAGGATATTTGCTCATAGAAACATAAAACGATAAGTTATCCTTAATTTCTTCATGATCCGTTAACAACGTATCACCAATGACTGCGATACCCACTCCACTACCATCAATATCATTATCGTGCAACTTTGTTAAACCGAGCTTTGCCACTTTTCCATCATCTAAAAGTTTTGTTGGATGAAAACCTTCAGGTAAGCTATCTGGCCATTTCGTCAAAGTATCAAAAACTGTATGATTATTTAAATCATCTATAGAAATATCATTTAATTTATCTTCGTCTATGCTTAAATTTGTAAAATCATAATATCCTGATTCATTCTTTTCATAAATTTTATCTGAATTTTCTACAGTTTTACTTGGTGATTTTGTGTGTGTTTGGATATAGTTATCTTTCCATGATACTGATTTTGAACAAGCACTTGTCATGAATAATATCATAGTAATCATTATCATAAATCTTTTTTGACTAGTATTCATAATAGCTTAACTTCCTTTCTTAATTTTAAATTCACCTGTTATATCATACTGAAAAAAATGAAATCACTACTAAAATTGTAAGTCCTAATGATTATATAAATTTGCGTTTGTTTATTACTGATGAAACCTTAATACCAATTACTTATATAAATGTTTCACAGTACTAAACTAAAGCTTTACAAATAACCATTATCATCATCTTCTTCCTCATCCAAATGACATATCTTTTATAATTACACTTTAACGTTTAATCCATGTTAGTCAATGATAGTGGGTCTTTATATCATAAGTGGGATATAATGAGTATCTTATAAAAAATACCCTATAATAATCACAGGATATCTCTTAAGATGGAATTTGGTTTTTAATGAATATCACCTATCATTTTGTTCACTTTTTTGTAATCACACCACTATCTTGTTGTTTTATACCAAGTTCATCCTAATTAAAAAACAAGGAACTTTTGCTTCCTTGTTTCGTGTTTGCTTATTTTTCAAATATAACTGTACCTTCTTTAAATGTTTTCAATACTTGAATATCTTTAATATCCATCTTATCTACTTTCAAAGGATTCTTATCCAGAATCACAAGATCTGCCAATTTACCAACTTCAATACTACCCTTTCTATCTTCCTCAAAATACTGATATGCAGCATTGATGGTTACTGCTTTTAAAGCTTCCTTCACAGATATGCACTGATGTGCGCCAAGTGTGACACCATTCTTTGTGATACGATTTACTGCTACCCATACACTTTCTAGCATATTTGGCATAATAACCGGTGTATCTTGATGGAACGTCATGGATAAGCCTTCATCTAAGGCACTCTTTGTACAGGAAATATTTTCTGCACGTTCTTGTCCGAAGTTTACTAGATGTGTATCGCCCCAATAATAAACATGAGCTACAAAGAAGGATGGTAATACACCAATTTGTGTTAACTGAGGTAATTGATCAGGGCGAAGGGTCTGACAGTGTACCATAACTGGTCGTGTATCTGTTTGTTTTTGTCTGCTGTGATGGAAGGCATCTAACATCTGTTGAGAAGCTGCATCTCCATTACAATGAACCAATAACTGTTTATGATCATCTAATGCGGTTTGGATATACGTATCTACATCTTTATCTTCATATGTAGGATATCCACAATAATCGCCACTGTTTTCATAAGGCTTGCTCATCCATGCGGTTTTTCCTTGAGGAGAACCATCTAAGAATAATTTATATCCGCCAATTCTAAAATGATTTTTATAGTCTGTCAAATCTGTTCTTGAACGTACGACTTCTTTATCATTTACGATATCTACATAAGCCACAACATCCAATAACATTTTATCCTGTTTTCCAAGGTTTTCATAAATAGCAACTTCATCTCCATGTGCAAAGCCTTCTTGTGCGGTTGTGATACCATAGCTTGCGTAAATCTGTTGTGCTTTGTATGCGTAATCATCAATATGATCTAGTCCCATAACACGTTCTGCAGGCCCTCGCATAAATGCGATTTCTTCCATATATCCATTCAAATGACCTTCTTCATCACGCCCATAGCTGCCACCTTCTGGATCTTTTACATCATCAGTTAAATTGTATTCTTTTAATGCAGCACTGTTTAATACACCAAGATGGAAAGATGCATGTGCAATAATGATTGGATTTGTGGATGAAATTTCATCAAGCTCCTGACGTGTTGGATGACGATGCTCAGCTAAAGCATTGTGATCATATCCAAATCCCATTAACCATTCATGATCGTTTTTATTGTTTTCTTTGATATATAATGCAAAGCGTTCTTGAATTTCTTTTATACTTTTTACACCGCTTAATGGCACAAATTTTAATGTATTCGCGAATTGTAACAAGTGGGAATGTGCATCAATAAAGGATGGCATTAAACACTGCCCTTTTAAATCATAATATTCACATGCAGCATTTGCTTCCTTTTTCAATGCATCCAAACTGCCTAATGCTTTGATGATTCCATTTTCAATCAATACTGCATCACACACTTCATCTGCCATTGTTAAAATGTCACCATTGTAGAATAATACTTGTTTTTCCATATTCTTGCCTCCTAAGTGTTTTACACTTTATTTAACTTTTTTTATACCAGGTGTTGTGAATAAACATAACACTGCGATAAAGCCTAATACATATAATGCTTTACTTGTAGAATGGATTCTGGCTTCTGCATTGATATGCATACTTTCCTGTTTTTCTACTTCACTCATTTGAATATCAGAAATCGTTTTTTCAAAGTTTTGATCACTCAAGAATGAATAGGTCTTACTTTCTTCCGCAACTGCGACTTGATTGCTGATTTTATCATCATGACTTACCTGTCCACTAATATCAGATGTAATGGTAAATATCATTACCATACCAAGTAAAGCAACACCTATTGCCTGCCCTACATTTCTTGCGGTAGCCTGAATGCCACCTGATTGCTGTGCATCTCTTTCATTAACTGCGACAGCAACAACATTGCTTGCCTGCGCACTTACCATACCCTGACCAGCACCTGCAATTGCAAGTCCTACATACATTAGATAAGATACTCCAGTTTCCTGTAAAGAGAATGCCATTGGTATAACAGATACAGCTAATAAGATATATCCAATCTGTAAGATTTTGTTTGGATGTGCATTAGGGAAAAACTTTGGAATTCCCATAGAGAACAGAAACATTGGTAAACCAACACTAATCATCGCAACACCAGTCATTACCGCATTAAATCCACCAACAAGTTGTAAATATGGATTAATCAGCATAACTGTTGCGCCAAGATATAAGAACACCATAGCACTTGCGACAAGTCCTGCACGTACTTGTGCAGATTTGATAAATGATTGTGGTAATAATGCGCAGCCATTGGCTTCCTCCACTCTTTTTTCTATCACAACCATAATGCCAAGAATAACCAATCCGAATATGATACATGGAATTGCTGGTGAGATACCAAAGATGGTAAATGGTGCATGAATTGGTGTGATAAGTCCCCATACAGATACTTTGGAAATACCAATTAAGAAGATAAACAATCCAATAGCAGTACCTACGATACCAATAAGATCCAGTTTTAATTTCTTTTCTGATTTTTTTACATCTGGAATGTAGAAAGATCCTGCCAGAATTAAAATGAAATAAACAGCCAATGCGCCAAATGCGATACGAAATCCAAATTTATCTAACAAAACACCTGCCACAATAGGACCAACACATGCGGCGATACCAGTTGCTGCACCAATTGCGCCAAATGCAAATACACGATCATTTCCTTCATAAATTCCGGGAATTAAACCTAAGACAGATGGAATCATAAAACTTGCGCCTAATCCAACTAAAAATCTTCCTCCCCAAATAAACATAAATACATTTGAAGACAAGGCCAGCATAAATTCGCCAAGAATTGCTAGTACCACACCGATACGGAAATTCTTTTTCCATCCAATGATGATACCCAACATACCACCTGCAATCATAAATGCGCCTGCACATAAGGAATATACCATATTCGCCAACTGTATATCATTCATATTCGCATGTAAAGCGGACATTAATGCATTAGTCGCAACACTCAAAACAGCATTATCCCCTGATGTACCAATTTGTGTAAACATTAATACAAGTAATGGTAAATATATAAATTTACTTTTCTTTGAAACCTCTGTATTCATAACTACCTCCTATAATCGATATGACTTTTATTGATGATTTCCTCATCCACTGATATATTTTAGTGTTTTTTGTTCTTTTGTTAAGTAGTATAATTACCGGAATTATGGTAAAATCCTACTAGATAGACGTACATATTTTTTGGGGTGATATCATATGAATCTACGTCAAAATACCTTGTTGCAGATCATGTTGAAGGAAGGAAGCTTTCAAACAATTGACTCCCTTGCAGTTCTGTTAAATTGTTCTGAAAAAACACTGCGCAATGATATTAAGGATATCAATACATTCTTAAAAGATAATAATTTTGAAACAAGTATCCAGACAAAACAAGGCAGTGGCGTTCATTTATCTTTATACAAGAGTGAAGAAGCTTATCTTCATTTTTTTCTCGATACAAAAATTTTAGAAATACGACCTGAACTGGAACGATTTTATCGTGGAATGATTGCCTTACTTTTTTCTTCCCAGCCTTTTACTATGGATTCTCTTGCGGAGGAATTATATAGTAATCGTGCACAATTAAAAACTGACATCCTGCGATGGGAAAGTATGCTACAGACATTTCATCTGACATTGGAAAAGAAATCACATTTAATGATTACAGGAAAAGAAGAAAATATTCGTTTATTCGTTTTATATTATTTTTATCAAGTAGCCCCAACTGCGATGGTACAAACAATAGAGCCTTATTTTTTAGAAGATCATGAAGAAATATTTTTGATTATCCTTCATTTATATGAACAAAAACTTGGTCAACAATTTACCAACAATGCCATTCATCATTTTTGTATATATTTAGGTATCATGATTAAACGTATCCGTCTACATCATTCTATTCAGCAAACTGATAAAACCATAATGATAGATAACGATATCAAAAAGCTTATGGAGGATACTTTTCATATCCCATTCCATCAAGATGAGCTTGCATTTTTGGATAAGGTTATGGAAAGTGGCGCAAAACAATGGAATAATGCATTTATCCAAAACTATACCATTACAAATCAAACAAAACATATTGCTGATATTTTTCTAAAAGAGTTACAAAACACCTATCATCAGCCAATTGATAAAACCTTGTATAAACCATTTTGTATCCTGTTAGAAACCGCTTTACGTCGAAAAGAGTATGATATGCGTGTTTTAAATTATAATAGTAACCAGGTAAAATTTGATTATCTTCCTGTCTTTTTAAGTGTTGTAAAGATTTTCTTTGACCATAAAGAACTTCATGATTTACATTTATTTGAAACAGAATATACAAGACTTGCTATGTTACTGATTCCTTATTTCAAAGAGTTGAACATTGCGAATAAACTACATGTTGGTTTGGTTGTGAATTGTAGTATCGAACAAGCCTATTATGGTAAATATACGATTGAAAAAGCATTGCCCAATATTGAGATTGATCAAATATTGACTGAATTAGATATGGAAAAGATGTCAAATGATGAGGATTTTTATATATCGTTTAATTATTTAAAAACAGAAAAACCCTATATCCAGATATCTGGCATGCTGCATTCTAAAGATATTGAAAAGATTAAATCTTCTATTAGCGACTTTCAGAATAAAAACCGTAAAAGCTTGTTCTCCAAAAAATATGAAATAAAAAAGATATCTTCCATCACCTATGATCAGCTGACACAATGCCTATATGATGAGATGAAAAAGCACAGTTGTTTTGATATGAATCTGACACAGTTTTGCGATCAAATACATATTATTAAATTATTTCAGGATGATATTGCCATTATTCCATTCTTTCACAAAGATATTAAAGAGGACTTTCTTTCAATATATGATATAGAAAAAGACTTTTATATGGAAGGTGTTTGTATCCATCATATACATATGTTATGTATCAAAGAACGCCCTTATCATGAATTGTATGATTATGTATTGTATTATAAGCATCATCTGAAAAAGGATATTATAAAACCATAAATGGTAAATACGGATGTTTAACAAAAATCATCATATCACGATAAACATGGAGGATGTTATAAAAATTTTAGAAACATATAATTTTCTAATAAAGTAGCAGTAACGAAAAGATAATGAAAAAAGATGTTTATTTGCTATTCCCACTTTCTGAAAAATATTTAAAAAATGGGAATAGATACTGATTTTGATATGGATATATGTTATCATAAAGACAAGTTAATACCACTTTTTGAAAAAAAATTAAAAAGTGGTAATAGGAGGATATAACATGCGCTATATTAATAGAAAAAAATATTTAGATGAATTAATAGAATTAACAGATACTCCAGATATTAAAGTAATCACAGGAATCAGAAGATCTGGAAAATCTACACTTCTTCAAGCGTATGTAGAATATCTTCAAGAAACAGAAAAAGATACAAATATCGTAATGATTAATTTACAAGAATTAGAATATGACCATCTTTTAGAATATCATGCTTTACATGAATATATTTTAAGTAAGCATATAAAGGGCACTAGAAATGTATTATTAATTGATGAAGTGCAGATGTGTAAAAAATTTGAACTAGCCATCAATAGTATTTACGCAAAACAAATTTTTGATATTTTTATAACTGGCTCAAATGCATTTTTGTTAAGTTCTGATTTAGCTACGCTGTTCACTGGTAGAACAATGGAAATTAAAGTTTATCCTTTCTCTTTTAAAGAATATCTTGAATATCATGAAGTAAGCGATCATTTTGATGAAGCTTTTGATTCATATGTACGATATGGAGGAATGCCTGGGGCTTATCCTTATAAATCAAATGATAAAAAATATGAATATGTGAGAGATGTTTATTCAACAATTCTAATTCGTGATCTCGTTGAAAAATACAAAATTCGTAACAAGCAAGAATTCACAAGTATTGCAGAATTTATGATTGATAATATTGGCAATTTATTATCTCCAAATAACATATCAAAAACGCTTAATAAAGGTGCTAGTGAAATAACTAGAAAAACCGTTACTAAATATATTTCATATTTAGAAAATGCATTTTTATTTTATGAAGCAAAAAGATATGATTTAAAAGGAAAAAAATATTTATCTACAAATAGTAAATATTATTTGTGTGATTCTTCCTTCCGATATGCAGTGAATGGAACAAAGAATATGGATTATGGCAGAGTCTATGAAAATATTGTATATCTGGAATTAAAGCGCAGAGGTTATGAAATTTATGTTGGAAAATTGTACAAAAAAGAAATTGATTTTGTTGTAAAGAAAAAAGATGAACAGATTTACATTCAGGTAAGTGATAATATTTCTGATGAAAAAACCTTTACACGTGAGGTATCTGCTCTTTTAGATATCCGTGATGCTTATCCAAAAGTACTGATAGCAAGAACTCGACATGAACCATATCAATATGAAGGTGTACAAATTATTGATATGGTAGATTGGTTGAGAAAATAAGGTAAGGAGAAGGTAGAATCCTGCATAAAAGGCATCTACCTTTTTGTTTACTATATATAAATTTGAAATTTTCGCCAATTTGTCCATAAAAACAGTAAATATTTCCAAAATCCCTAAAATAAACGTTTTAGCATAGGCAACATTAAAAAATTTTGTTAAAATTTATATTGTGAGAGAAAGGGGTTTTCTTATGAAAGCAATCACTGGTTTCTTGGAGAAATATTTATCTCCAATTGGCGCAAAGCTTGGTAATCAACGACACTTACAGGCTTTAGCAAACGGTATGATGATGACACTTCCATTACTTGTTATTGGATCTATCTTCATGATTATCGCAAATCCACCAATCAATATGGATACTGTGGATTTAAACACAACCAACATATTAATTCGTTTTTTGATTAACTGGAAAGAATGGGCAACGACTTACAACTCTCAGATATTAGCACCTTATAACATGACATTTGGTCTATTAGGTCTAATGACTGCATTTGCTGTTGCATATTCTCTAGCAAAAAGCTACAAGATGAATGCCGCAATCTGCGGTATCATGAACATGTCTATCTTCCTACTAGTATGTTCAGAAGTTGTGCCAACCACTGTAGAAGGTGTGAATGGTATCACAACCAATTACTTAGATAGTAACGGTTTATTTGTCGCATTGATTTTAAGTTTTGTGACAGTCGAAATTACACGTTTTATAGAAACCAAAGGAATAAAAATCAAGTTCCCTGACAGTGTACCAAGCATGGTTGGAAACTTCGTAAATTCCTTACTTCCATTACTGGTGAATATCATCATTATCTATGGTATTAATCTGATGTTGATCAGCGCTACGGGCAAAACGCTGCCAGAAATGATTATGAGTATTTTAACACCAGCCATCAATGTCGGTAACAATGTATGGGTATATGCATTGATTATCATGTTCTCAAATATCTTATGGTTCTTAGGTATTAATGGAACAACGGTTGTATTCCCTATTGTATTTATGATTGGATTAAATGGTACTGCTGCTAATGCAGAAGCAATTGCTGCAGGTGCTAGTGCTGTTACTTCTATGAATCTACAGTTATTCCGTTATGCAATGTTAGGTGGTGCTGGTGGTACCCTTGGATTAATTATCCTGATGTGGAAAAGCAAGAGTGCTAAATTTAGATCACTTGCACGTATCTCTGTTGTGCCAGGTGTTTGTTCCATCAATGAGCCAATTACATTCGGTGTACCTATGGTATTTAATCCAATCTTAGGTATTCCATATATTTTGATTCCTAGTATTTGTGTTGTTTTGGGCTATTACGCACAAGAATTAGGTGTCATCGCAAGAGGTTATGTCGCAGATCCAAGCTTTATTCCATTCTTTGTACAGGCTTGGATGTCTGGTTCAGATTTTAAAAATGTAATCTTCATGTTTGTATTAATTGCATTAAGTGTGGCAATTTACTATCCATTCTTTAAAGTATATGAAAAGATGGAATTAACAAAAGAAGCAGAAGAAGTAGAAGAAGAATTGGAGGGCTTTGAATAATGGCAAAACAAATGTATGACCCATGGTCAAAAATCACAACACGTAATGGTTATGCTTGTGATGAAGTAATTTCTGCGTTACAAAAATCTATTCGTAGAGGCTTAGAGGAACAAGCTTGTATGTTCGCTTATGAGTTATATATCTCATCTCCTCAACTGGAAGAAAAATTGTGGCGACGTTTACTTACCATTTCTGTAGAAGATATTGGAATGGGTAATCCAATGGCTGCTGTTGTAGTCAATGCGTTATCACAAATGAGATTGAATTTTGATTATGCGGACAATGATCGTACAATTTATTTCATTCATGCAATTCGTTATATGTGTTCATCTGAGAAAGATCGTTCTAGTGACCTATTGAAAAATATTTGTATCAAAAGCTTCGCTATGGGCAAATTGCCTGAAATTCCTGATTATGCACTTGATAAACATACACAGCGTGGACAGGCAATGGGAAGAGATTCCTTCCACTTCTTAAATGAAGCCAGCAAGGTTATCCCACAGGCAAAAATTGATAACGATTATAAAGAACGTTACGCTAAAATTCTGGAGGAATATGATCCAGAAAATGTATCAGATACAGCCTTTAAATTTAATGGATGGCAGTTTTAATTAGATAAACAAAACCAGGAATTCCTATATAGGATCCTGGTTTTCTTATGTATTATAGATTTAACCAATCAAATTCCACGTTGCAATTCCTAAAATACCACCTATAGATAGACATAATAAGTACCATCCTGTCTTATAATTTTTCATTTTCCTTATCCTCCTGTTTCTTATGATATTGAGTTATATTATCAATATAAAGCTATAATCATGATAACATCCTTTCAAGGTACAAACAACTCTTTTTTCATCTGATTATTTTCCGGGAAATAATTTTCCTATTTCCTTTTCATTCGATATAATAGAGGTATCTAAGGGAGGCCATATCATGATAGATATACAAAAATTATTATATGAAGAAGCAAAACGTGTTATTTCTTCATGGACAGAACAAGACATCTATGCAATTTCATTTTTCATATATTCCAATGAGGAATATAGATACAAAAGACTGAAAAATCTTACTGAATTTAGTATTGGCTATAATACAGAATCCTATCTAAAAGATTCTTCACCTTACTCTGAAAAACGATGGAACTTTGCTTTTTGGCCAATGAATAACGAAGAAATCATCGATGT
Organism: [Eubacterium] hominis; assembly: GCA_014337235.1. Classification (GTDB taxonomy): domain Bacteria; phylum Bacillota_I; class Bacilli_A; order Erysipelotrichales; family Erysipelotrichaceae; genus Hoskinsella; species Hoskinsella hominis. Next base: position 1,183,227 of record CP060636.1, read on the forward strand.
TGGAAACGGTCCAGATACCGCAAATGATAATTTCCATATACTTTTACAATGGTATCTTGAGAACAATATAAAAAAACCCGGTAAAGAAGGTCGATATGATGAGTGTCCAATTGGATGTATGATGCTTACAAAAGTTATCACTTCCGTTGCCCTTCAACTTCAAAATGAAGGATTTATTAAACAAAAATTTCATAAAGAAATTCCTATCATTATTCATGATTTATCATATTCATATTATACAGTTGATGCGACAAGGAAAGCGAATCCCCATGGGGAAGCAGATCAATTTCTAACCGCAATGAAAACTTGTCGTGGGCAATATGAGGTTGACTTATCTATAGAATTATCTGATCAGCTTAAACAAACACTTTATGCTTGGAAAGATGAAAAGATACAATTGGTAAAGTGCAGTGTTTACGATGAAGTTGAAACATTTAAAATTATGATTGGTTATTCTAAAACCATCGATGGGGATGATATCAAAGATGAGAAAGAGTTTTTCACAATCAAAAAGGATAATCCTTTGTGGCTTTCCTACAAGAAAGACTTTACGCCTTGTATATCATTGGATGATGATCATCTACAGGATGATATTATCCTCTTACAAGCATGCGCAAATGAAATCAAATCATTATTGAAATATGACTATATTTATATTCTGATGAAACAAAAGCCTCATTTTATTATACAAAGGAACACGTTTGATGAAGTTTCAAATTGGTATACAAATTATATAAATGAGAAGAGATTAGACCTATAATTCCTTTCATTTTATATTATATTTCCTCAGTTTTGTTACATTAGTAGAAAGCCTTGTATATAAATTTTTATTCTGTTATTCTTTAATTGAAGTTGAGCTCACTTCATAAAACAGGAGGAAATAAGAGATGTATCATTCAAGATTTATGAAGAACCATTATGATGCAGGGCATCGATGGGGAGCTTTGTTGTATAAAAATAAAATAGATTTAGAAAAGAATATAAGCTTTGCCTATGATGAAAAGAGAAAGGCTTTTGTGAATGATTGTATACCAATTTATCAAAAATACTATCCAGAAATATTAGAAGAAATCAATGGAATCTGTGATGGTGCGCATATTTCAAAAGATATTTTTTATACTTTCTTGTTAGGTATGTATTGTTTCACAATGGATAATCATTGTACCTGTATGGCGTTTAAGGATGATGAACATATGTTATTTGGCAGGAACAGTGATTTTCTGGTAGGCTTAGAAAAGCAATATGATAGTTGTTATTATTGTTACGATGGATTTATTCCTTTCATTGGGAATACGACTGCATTTACCCAAATGGAAGATGGCATGAATGCTTATGGATTAGCTGTAGGTCTAACTTTTATATGCCCGACACCAAGTGTAAGAAAACCAGGACTTCATGCAGGTATGCTTGTTCGTTATATCTTAGAACATTGTAAGAGTGTAAAAGAAGCAATCACATTTATCAAAAAAGTTCCCATAGGTTCTGCACAGACGATTACTATGATGGATGCCACTGGTGAAATGGTAATTATAGAATGCAATCCTGAAAAAGTAATAGAAATATATCCTAAAAAACAAAGAAATCCATTTGTCGCAACCGCCAATTGTTTTACATCAGATGAAATGCAAAAATATCAACCAAAAAATATAGATGATTGGCGAAGTCATGAACGATATGAAACAGCACAACATGCTTTATCGAAAACAGATACTTACTCTTTTGAGCTGATCAAAGATATATTGTCCGGGAAATATGGTTTCATGTGCCAGTATGATCGAAGAACAAATGCTGATACTGTTTGGTCTTGTATTTATGATATTAAAAATAAGAAAATCTATCGTTGTGAAGGAAACCCAAGTAGAAAACGATTTGTGGAAGATAAGCGATTAAACTTTATATAGAAAAAAATCCCGTTATGCAATCACTTAGTATAGCGGGATTTTAATTTTTCTATTTGCATTTATCTAAAAGAATACACCATGCATACTAGTGCCATTTTCTGTTTCCATAGATTTTTCTTGCTTCAGCTAATGATATGGTTTTCCTTTTTCCAGCTTTTATTTCATTTAGTATTTCTTCTAATTTTTCTTTAAAATTGATTTCATTCATATCCTCATCTAACAAGCATTTACCTGAACTTTTATAATCTTGCATTTCAAAATCTCCTTATTTACTTGATAATCTAAACAAATCATTTTTCTGATAAATAGCATATATGACTTGTTCTATAAGAATTTATAGAAGTTAATTGATATAAGGCACGTCTACCAATTTCACTGGTTTTAAGTTTTTATTTGCGACAGCATATTTTTTCTTAGTTTATCCAACTTCTTTGAAAGAATCAAAATTATCTACTGGTTGCCCATAATATGTAAAGTACCGCATATCCTGATATACAAAATGTGGTGCAGCCATACCACCGTCAACACCTTCTTCTACTTTAAATTCTTTTACTTCATCATTTAATATCGTTTTTGTGATATATTGATAAACACGAACACCCTCTATTGTTTTCAAATACAAAGTATCATCTTTTTGATAAATCTCTTGATCAATACAATTTTCTAAATCATAGGTACCCATAAGCTTGCTACTAGGAAAGAAGTTTTCTTTTGCCACTGATTTTAAAGTACTAATTTTTTCTCCTTCTTCCTTATCCACCTTTCGTACCATTTCCCAATAAATATGGTCTTTATAATAAATACCACTTGGGAATTTTAATTCCTCAAATGCTAAATCAAATGCATATTCTTTAGGATTGGAACTACATGCTGAGATCATAATGGTAAGTAGACAGACGATAATTATTTTAATTTTTTTATAGGGATTACCTACCTTTCAAAATCATTTCTTTCGTATATACTTCACCTTCATCACCTTCCACAACAGCATTTAGTTTTTCGGCTAGATCAATGATTGGCAATAAATCCATTTCGCTTTCTACATTGAACCAAGGTTCTTTTTGATTAAAATAAATACAAATCTTTCGATTTGAATTCACTCCTTCATAAATTAGATATGGTCCTATATTGATACTCATCTCAAATCCATCAGGTGTTTTAGTCGTGATAATTCCTGTTTGATCAATAGTGTACTCATGAGACATTTTTGTTAAAATATGTTCTATTTCCTCTAAAGTGATTGCTTTTCCCTTTCTTGAATCAATTCTCTTAATATAAAAATTATACGCCATTTTACGCTCCTCCTATGTTTTTATATAGCACTATTATAACATTTTCTAATCTATTATTTCATGAATTTAACTTTTTTTATAAATATTTCTTGATTCTAAAATCAATTCTGTTACTATTAAGACTAGAAGCTTAAAAAGAAAGGAAATCTTATGACGTACAAAAAAACAAAAATAACATGTGCACTAGCATTCCTGTTGTCAGCTGTTTTACAACTGATCATGTTACACAAATCTTTTGGCAATTTCTCTCAAATATTACTTCTTTCGATATTATTAGGTGCAATGATGATTGTCGCAATAATGTTCTTTACAGAATATAAACAGAATCAAACAAGCAAAATAACCACTGAATTCATAATCACCTATCAGGATGTATCTCTTGTAATTGGCATCATTGTATTTCTTTTAGGTAAGTATTTACCTTTAAATAAATGTTTATGCACGATATTGTTCTGTGGCGCTATCGTTGTCTTATTTATTACACTTGTATCTTATATAAAAAAATCTTGAAAAGAAAAACTGTGAAATTCATCACAGTTTTATAATAATATTGTGCTTCTATATAATATTCCTAATCTTTGTGTTTTAGATTTTTAAATATTTGAGATATCTTAAAATTGTTACCATAAGACAAAGTTCCATTACGATATAATTTAGCTCCTAACAATCCTACACCTGCCGTAGATACTGCTAGTATAACTGCCGATAAAATAATCTGCCATAATTCTACACTACCCATTGCTACACGGGCAAACATTGCCATGCAGGATGTAAACGGAACATAGGATGCTATTGTGGATAAAATAGTTCCTGGATTTACCATTACCGAAAAGAATGTTATAAAAAATGCAATAACAAATATAATTGTAATCGGAGAAACTGCGGAAGATACTTCTTCTACTTTTGAAACCATAGAACCCATTGCTCCATAAATAAAGGTATAGAATAAGTAACCCAGTGTACCAAATAAAGCAAAGGACAACAAAACATTCACTGGTATATTGAATAAGAAATCAAGTGTATGATTCCAAATATCCGCATTATATTGGTAAGCCATTATACTGACACCAAGCATGACACCTACCTGCAAAATACTTGCGGCAGCTCCCGCCAACACTTTCCCAAAAATAAGTGCATTGGTACTTGTGCTAGTAATTAAAATTTCCATAGAACGATTGCCTTTTTCACTGGCAACATTGGTAGCGGTCATTTGCCCATAAAATATGATGACAAAATACATCGCAAAAATCATGATATAGGTATAGAAATAATTACTACGACCATCTTTTCCTAAAATAACGGTATCTCCCTTTATTGGTGTTGCGACAACATTTGCTATTTGTTCCTCACTTAGTCCCATAGAAGAAAGCATTTTTATTTTGTATTGCACTTCCATAACGGAAGTAAAAATATTCATTGTCATATCATTCATACTGGTATCTAATACCTGATAATCGAATGTTTTATCATCTTTAACAGATATACCTGAATCAAGCTCACCTTTTTTTACGGCTGCTTTCATATCTTCATCACTTGTCTGCTTCACAAATTTAGCTTCTGGAAATGCTTGTTTTAATAGATTATCCTCTTCAAATACATGATTGGGATCATAAATACCAATTGTTTCTGAAGTTGTGGATACTCCATCTGATTTGTTATTGATATCGATAAATCTTGGCACAAACATGACAACTGTGACAAGTACACAAATTAGTATCGTAGAAACCCGAAACCATTTTCCTTTTAAAAATCCTGCAAATTCAAACTTAAATACTTCAAAGAACTGTTTCATGCTTCATCACCTGCCTTTGCGACAAAGATATCCGTTAAGGAAGGCTCATATATCATAAACTTTTCAATATCCATATCATGATCTAGTAACATACGCAACATATCCTGTTTATGAACACCTTCATGCAGCTCTACAATAACTTCATCATTTTTTATTTCACTGCATTTTACAGCATTGCTTAAATTTGTATCACATAGTACTTTAAGCTCTTCAGCCTTTTGATTAAGCGTTGAAATAACCAAACGATTTTTACCAAACTCTTTTTTGATTTGTTTTAATTCCCCACTTAAGACTACATCACCATGATGTAAAATTACGATACTTTCGCAGAACTCTTCTACATAATTCATTTGATGAGATGAGAAAATCACCAACTTGCCATTTTGTATTAGTTCCATAACGACTTCTTTTAATACCTGTGAATTTACAGGGTCCAGACCACTAAAAGGCTCATCTAATATCACAATATCTGGATCACACATTAACGTCTGTGCCAGTTGTACTTTTTGTTGATTGCCTTTTGATAATGTATCTAATTTACGTTTTTCGTATTCTTCAATATTTAAACGTTTCAGCCATTTCTTTAAATTTGCTTTTGCCTCATTTTTAGATAAGCCACGCAAAGCTGCTAAATATAATAATTGTTCATCAACACGTTTCTTGGGATACAAGCCTCGTTCTTCTGGTAAATATCCTATTTTATAATCACTTGCTTTAAATGGTTTGCCATCTATTGTAATGCTTCCTTCATTTGCTTTGAATACATCCATCAATATTCGTATAGTAGTTGTTTTTCCAGCTCCATTTCTTCCTAATAACCCTAAGGCTTTTCCAGAAGAAATAGAGAAGGAAACACCATGAAGCACTTCGTTGCCATCAAAGCTTTTTTTCAACCCATTCGCTTCTAAAATCATGTAATCCCTCCGCTTTCTTGGTCCTATTATAATCTAGTTACCCTATATTAGCAATAAAAACCGCTATATAGTAAATTTATATAGCGGCATTCTTATCATATTACTGTTATTATTCTTGATATGCTCCATTCTCGTACACATAATAATTATTACTATTCACACTTTTCAATAACATAAAACGATTCTGGAAATCTGTTGCATATAACTTATCTCCCACAGCACCATTGCCTGTGAAATTCTGTTTTGCGACAAGGAATACTTCTTTGATTTCTCCTACTTCCTTAAAATAATCTAAAACTTCCACGGGCCCATAATCATTAAAATACATCATATTCTGATATACAAAATGTGGCGCAGGCATTCCTTCATTTTCTTCCTGATCAAGCTCTTTTACTTCTTCAGATAATTCCATTTCTGTCAGGTATTTAAACACATGAATTGTATCTTTTGTCTTTAGATATAACGTTTGATGATTTTCATATAAATCACTTCCCAGATAGCTTTTTAAATCTGATGTGCCACTGTATTCCTTCTCAGGAAAATAATTCTCTTTTGCGACAGATTTTAGTGTGCCTACTTTTTCTCCTTCCACATGATTTGTTTTATCCTTCATTTCCCAATAGATATGATCCTTGTAGTAAATGCCACTTGGCATTTTTAATTCTTTAATATCTGGATAAAATGCGTATTCTTTATGTTTTTCAGCACATGAACTTAGTGATAATGTAAGTAAACATGCTATGATGATTTTTATAACTTTCATATCATACTGCCTCCCTTTTCCTATCACTATTATACATCACTTCCACCACAAAGAAATAGAACAAGCCTTCCTTACTTTTCATCATCTATAAAAAATATGATGCGTATTTAATTTCTTACGCACCATATTTATAATTACAGAATTTCTCCATTACTTTCGATTACTTTTTTATACCAATCAAAGGAATCTTTACGACTTCGTGTTAAGGAACCGTTTCCTTCATCATCCATATCAACATATACAAAGCCATAACGTTTTTTCATTTCCCCTGTTCCTGCGGAAACTAAGTCAATGCATCCCCATGGTGTATAACCCATCAAATCTACACCATCGATTTCCACTGCTTTTTTCATCTCTATGATATGATCTCTTAGATAAGATATACGATAATCATCATGGATACTGCCATCAGCTTCTATATGATCTTCTGCGCCTAAGCCATTCTCTACGATAAACAATGGTTTTTGATAACGATCCCACAAGATATTCAAAGAGATTCGTAAGCCTTTTGGATCGATTGGCCATTTCCACTCACTTTCTTGTAGATAAGGATTTTGCGCAAGCTTGATACCATTGCCTAATGTTTCTTTCGCATCAGAACGTGTTGTAATGACACCAGAATTATAGTAGCTGAATCCAATGTAATCAACACAACCTTGTTTCAGAATTTCATCATCGCCTTCTTCTTTCTTTATATGAATTGATTGATTTTCTAACTTCTTCAAGATATATGATGGATAATAACCACGGCATTGTACATCCGCAAAGAAATATTTCAGGTTTCTTGATACTAAGATTTCCTGTTCCACATCACATGGATTACATGTTTCAGGATATGTTAAAATATGTGCTAACATCATACCAATTTGGTTGTTTTCATCAATTTCATGTCCCAGTTTTACAGCTTTTGCGCTAGCGATAAAGATATGATGAATTGCCTGATAGTATTTCTGTTGATCCATTTCATGAACACCTAAGGTATCATAACCTCTTAATAAATTGATTTCATTAAAGGTCATCCAGTATTTAACTTTTCCTTTGTATCGCTCAAATATTGTACGACAATAATTTAAGAAACAGTCAATTGTGGAACGGCTCAGCCATCCATCATACTGCTCAGAAAGGTATAGTGGCATATCAAAATGGTTGATGGTGACAACTGGCTCAATTCCATATTTTAAACACTCATCAAATACCTGATCATAAAATGCTAATCCTTCTTCATTTGGCTGTTCCTCAATACCTTTTGGATATATTCTTGTCCAACTGATAGACATGCGGAAACATTTAAACCCCATTTCCGCAAGCAATTGAATATCTTCTTTATAATGGTGATAAAAATCTACCGCACGATGACTTGGATAATACATCGCATCATCTAAAACTGCTTTGTAGCCTTTTGGAATGTAATCAGAGCCATGAAGGTAAACAATTTGATTATGTTCATCTAAAAAGCTGTGTTTTCTTTTTCTTGTTAGTGAGCCATTGGTTTTTGTGTCTGATGTCGCAAGACCTCTGCCCCCTTCTTGATAGCCACCTTCAAATTGATTCGCAGCTGTTGCGCCACCCCATAAAAAGTCTTTTTTAAACATTATTCATTCCTCTTTTCTTATAATATATTTCTTTTTTTATTATGGCATTGTAAAATGATAATGAAAGGGTGATATCGATGATACAAACGAAACAGGAATTAAAGGATTTGCTCCGTGCAATTTATGCAAACATCAACATGCCCGTTTTCTTATTGTCAAAAGATCTACAGATTTTAGCATCTCCAGATAATTTTCTGCGTCTGGAACAGAACTATTTTGCACAGATCATAAAAACCTCCCAGATCAATCCATACAAAACTTTTATCCATTTTTATCATCAGGAAGTATATCTGTTTTTTCATTATGCTGTAGAAGATGTTGCTTATATTTGTATAGGTCCCATCTTTCATAAAAAGATTACCACACAGGATCGACCATCAGACTATCCGTTTATGAGTCATGTGCAATCCTCTTATACGATTGAAGATTTTATAAAGCTACCATATCTTTATAATAAGACCAGTGAATATTTTTTATTCATTTATCAAATCATTACTGGTGAAGCCCTAGATCCAAATGTTTTAAAAAACAATTTTAAACAGGCTGGTGTAAATCCTTTAAAACAGGAAAATTTACTACAAAGTGAACTGTTCGTGATTCGTGAAACTTCTATGCATGAATTCAGCTACTCCTATGAAAAGAAAATCATAAAATATATCCAGGAAGGTAAAAGTACCCAGGCACGTATTTTTATGAATGAACTTGCGCAGATCAAAGATAACCGTTATCTATCTCAAAATCATGTACAGTCTATGAAATATAAAATCGTTGCGGCTATTACCTTATTCACAAGAGCTGTCATTGATGTCGGTGTTCCAATTGCCAACGCCTATACCTTGAGTGATGTGTATATCACGAAAGTAGATCAATGTATGGCACCTTCTGAGTTATTTAAAATCATCGCAGATTCTATAACGGATTTCACTAATCTAGTGAAACGTTATCAGCATATTCAAAATCCATACTGGGTAAGAAAATGTAAAAACTACATATCTGAAAATCTACATAAACCTTTGGCATTAGATGATATTGCGGATGAGATTGGCATGAATCCCAGCTATCTTTCTTCTCAATTTAAGAAGGTAACCGGGAAATCTTTGAAACGTTATATTAATGAAAAGAAAATTGCAGAGGCTCAGTTTTTGATAAAAAATTCTACCTACTCTTTAGCAGAAATTTCTGAGATCCTGCAATTTTCTAATCAAAGTCATTTTAATAAAGTGTTTAAAGAAATCACACAAAGCAGCCCGATTCAATATAAGAACAGCTTATGATGCATGGCTTCTTTTATAATGGAAATAAGCACCTAATATATTTGCGTTATTACAGTACTTGCATTTGACAATATCCGCATGTGGAAATTTAAATGGGAAGGTACTGTAGAATTTTTCTGATGCCTTTTTTAACCCTTCGATAAAGACTGGATTTTCACTAGCACCCCCACCAATACAGATACGTTGTGGATCTAATAAACATTGGATATTATGCAGCTCCTGTATGACTTCATCACAATATCGTTCAAAGATACGTGTACTGATTTCATCTTTATGCTTGATCCATTCAAATACTTCTTCGCCATTTTGTGTGTCGATTCCTTTCGCATCTGCGATTTCTTTCACAAGATTTTTTACACTGCCAATAGCACCAAATAATCCCTTAGAGCCATAGGCATCTTTATCTTTTGAATAGATGACACTGACTTCCCCTGCGATTAAGTGACCACCTTTATAGATGTCACCGTTAACAATGATGCCACCGCCAACACCTGTGCCAAAGGTTAATACAAGTCCTTGTGTAATACCTAACATTTCGCCAGCCTCAAGTTCTGCGATTGCGGCACAACGAGCATCATTTTCAATCTCAATCGGAAGTTGGAAACGTTTTTCCCATTCTTTAATATCTGTATGGTTGTTGTAGGTTAAACTTCCTCCCGCAAAAATATATTTGCGATTTACATCAATGACCCCAGGCATGGAGAAAGCGATACCTTCCACATCATCCATCTCCTTTAATCTGTCTTCTATGATATTTAAGAAAGCTTCCTGGCTGTCATAAGGTGTTGGTGTTTTTTTAGCCATGGTAATTTCTTCATCGACCATAAAACATGATTTGATAAATGTGCCACCAACATCAAATACTGCGATTCTCATAAAATTTCACCATCACTTGCGATTACCTGCCGATACCAGTCAAAAGATTTCTTTTTCTTTCGCTCTAATGTACCTTTTCCTTCATCATCTCGATCTACATAAATAAATCCATAACGCTTACTCATTTCACCCGTACCAGCGGATACCAAATCAATGCAGCCCCATGGTGTATAACCAATGATATCCACACCATCTTCTAATATTGCGTTCTTCATTTCTTTGATATGTTCTCTTAAGTAAGCAATTCTATAATCATCTTCAATATATCCATCTTCATTTATCTGATCATAGGCTCCCAGACCATTCTCTACGATAAATAAAGGTATTTCATATCGTTCATAGAAACGATTTAAGATGTAACGTAATCCCAATGCATCAATCTGCCATCCCCATTCACTTGTTGGAATATATGGATTTTTCACACCGGATACCATGTTGCCACCTGTTTTTTCTACATTTGGATCGGTCGTTGCGGCTGAGGATGAATAGTAAGAAAAGCCGATATAATCTACGCATCCTTGTTGCATGGCTTCTAAATCACCTGGCTCTATTTGTACATGGATACCTAATCGTTCTACATGTTTTTTTACATATGCCGGATAGTGCCCACGCACTTGAATATCTGTGAACGCAAAGGTTCCTTTTCGCATATTTTGTTCCGCTAACATCACATCCTCTGGTTTTGCGGTTAATGGATATTTTACCAGTGTTAACACCATACATCCAATTTTATTTTCAGGATCAATCTGATGTCCCATAGCGACTGCTTTTGCACTTGCGACAAACTGGTGATGTGCTGCCTGATAGCTTCTTGTCTGGAAGTCATCTTTCGTACGATCTAAGACACCCGCAATTTCAGGCATAAGAATCACGGAATTAATTTCATTAAATGTCATCCAGTATTTTACTTTGCCTTTGTATCGTTTGAAGATTACTTCACAAAAGCGTAAGTAGAAATCTATTAATTTACGATTTGCCCATCCTTCATATTTTTGTACAAGATGAAGTGGCATCTCATAGTGGGAAATGGTAACCACTGGCTCCATGCCTTTATCAAGCATATCTTGAAATAAATCATCATAGTATGCTAAACCAGCTTCATTGGGTGTTTCCTCATCTCCGTTTGGAAAAATTCTTGTCCAAGCGATAGAAGTACGGAAACAGCGAAATCCCATTTCCTGAAACAGAGAAAGATCTTCTTTATAATGGTGATAAAAATCAATACCTTCATGGTTTGGATAATATACATCCTCTTGTACACCTTTGGTGAAGTGTCGGGATACTCCTTTTTTTCCAGCAGTTGCGATATCCATCAAGGATAAGCCTTTTCCATCTTCAAGGTAGGCACCTTCCGCCTGATTAGCGGCAATGGCACCTCCCCATAGAAAATCTTTACTTAATTTACTCAACCAATTCACCTTCTTTTTCAAGTCTTGCGGCTGCTTCTTCTTCACATGCTTTCTTATCCGCAATTTTGAAGAATGGATAGTACATTATTGTATTTACCGCAAGCAGAATCAATACCATAACCAATAGAGAAACGCCACCAGCAAGTAATGCTTTTACAAAGAATGGTGTTGTCCAAGGAAGTAAAGACATCGCTGGATTAAAGGTAAATGTAAAGATTTTAGTCGCGAATAATCCAATTAGTCCCATCACAACATTACAGAATACCATAGGGATAAAGAACACTGGATTCAACATAACTGGCATACCGAAAATTAATGGTTCATTGATATTAAATAAGTTAGGTATGAATGCCAATTTCAACATCTTTTTATAACGTTCGCTCTTCGCAGTGAACATAGATAAACAAAGTCCGATTGTATTACCATTACCACCGAAAGACGCAAACATAGATACCAGTGTGATCGTTAAATAAGTTAGTGGTCTACCTGCCTGGAAATCAGCAATATTTGTCATAATCAATGTCATTTGTAAAGGTACGAATGCACTGTATACAGTGTTTGGATGGATACCAAAGAACCATAATAAATTAGCCGCAAAGTATAATAGGAAGATCGTTGGTAAAGATAATCCAATTTTAATAATGAATGCGCCAATGGTCTGATCAAAGAAATTTACAAAGTTTCCATAAGGTGTATATCCAAAGCCAACACGTACGAAGAATGCAAATCCAACAATAATCATAGAGATGAAGATTGGTTCAAATGATTCACTAACCATAGGTGGAACACCATCTGGCATTTTGAATTTCATACCTTTATTTGATAAATAGTGGAATAAATGTCCTACAATCACAGCGAAAATCAACGCAACCAGAATACCTGTGCCACTTAAATATTTCAGATCAAATGCCGCAATTGCCCCTTCTGCCCCAGCAACACTTTGAGGGATAATAATCAAATAACTTAACAGTGAAAGGATTCCACAAGATAAAGCGTTATCTCCTTTTCTTTTCGCAAAAGAGTGCGCCACACAGAATGAAATATATAAACCAAGAATGTTTAAGCTGGCATTTGAAATAGCTTCAAAATGCTCTTTTAATCCAATACTTATTAACCAGTCTGAATAGCCATCAAATGGCAGATTTCCTAGAATCACAAAGATGCAGACACCAAATGTTACAGGTCCAGTTCTCATAAATCCTTCTGCTACTGACTGAATCGTATCATTTTCACTCATAGCTTTTGCGATAGGTCCGATAAATTTCTGTAAAAACTGTTCTAACTTTTCCATAAAGTTCTCCTTTTCTTTGAATACGTATTCCTCATCATCGACACCTAAATTATAGGTTTTATACGCTTACATTTTAATATATTTTTTAGATTTATAACATTTTTTTTAGAATATTTGACATTTAAACAAAGGTGCACAAAAAAAGAAAACAGTTAATCTGAATGACTAACCGTTTCTTATCACCTATTTCTTATTGATTATTTGACCATTCGTAATTTTGTTTGATAATGCTTCTATTTTCTGATGTATAGTGGATATCACATCTTCAAAACATGCATCATCTTTTCCAGTTGGATCTTCTAATCCCCAATCTTCATGGTATTGACAAAGCATGTGAGGACATTGTACATTACATCCCATTGTGATAATAATATCTATATCAGGTAATGTGGATATCAGTTTTGAATACTGGCTTTTTTCCATATCTATACCATACATTTTCTTCATCAACCGCACAGCATCTTGATTGATTTGTGGCTTTGTTTCCGTACCAGCTGAGTAACTTTCAAATACGTCAGAAGCGATAAACTTTCCTAATGCTTCCGCAATCTGACTTCTACAAGAATTATGTACACAAATAAAAGCGACTTTTGGTTTTGTTTTCATATCATAAAATACGCTTTCTTATACTTGTTTATTCCCATAGGAATTGATTAATAATTTTTTTACTTCTTCCACGGTTAACACCTTTCCATAAGATACCACTTTGTGATCAAAGACAAGTGCAGGTGTGGACATAACTCCATAACTGGCAATTTGTACAAAATCTGTGATGTGATCAATCTCCATATCCATATGTAATTCAGATAACGCTGTACGCGTCGCATTTTCTAACGCATTACATTTTGCACATCCAGAACCTAAGATTTTGATTCCTTTTTCACATTTTGTTTCTTCTGCCTTTTTTATTGTTTCAGGTGTACAATCACCTCCACAGCAGCAAGATTTCTTTTCTTCTTTTTTTCCAAATAATTTCATTCTATTTTACCTCCGTTTTTAAATTAAGAATGCATGAAATACATTAAATAAATAACCGACTATGATGATGCCAATGACACAAATAGCTACAAATAATGTCAATAATTTAGGCTTAATTGCCTTTTTTAACATAATCATAGATGGCAGACTTAATGTTGTGGCAGCCATCATAAATGCTAAGATTGTGCCTAATTGTGCACCTTTCGCAAGCAATGCCTCCGCAACTGGTATTGTCCCAAATATATCCGCATACATAGGAACGCCAATCAATGTCGCAAGGATAACGCCAAATGGATTTTTACTTCCTAAGATGCCTTCTACCCAGCTTTCCGGTATCCAATTATGAATGAGTGCACCAATACCAACGCCAATGATGATGTAAGGAAATACTTTCTTAAATGTTTCCATCACTTGATCTTTTGCGTATTGTATTCGATCTTTTCGTGTAAGTGTAGGAGAGTCAATATCCACATGGCTCGCATTTTGTATAAAATCTTCTACATATTTCTCCATATGCAGTTTCTCAATCAATGTTCCTCCGATTACCGCAATGACTAATCCTATTATCACATAAGCAAATGCAATTTTAGCGCCAAATATACTCATCAGTAACAACAGGCTACCAATATCAACCATAGGGGAAGATATTAGAAAGGAAAATGTTACACCTAAAGGCAAGCCTGCACTACTAAAACCAATAAATAATGGTATTGATGAACATGAACAAAAGGGTGTAACGGTACCTAACAATGCAGAAATGATATTTGCCCATATCCCATGGAATTTCCCTAATATTTTCTTACTTCTTTCAGGTGGAAAATAGCTTTGTATATAAGATATGATGAAAATCAGAACACACAATAGAATCGTGATTTTTATAACATCATAAATAAAAAACTGTATACTTCCACCTAATCTTGTATTCAAATCAATTCCTAATCCTGACAATATGTTGCCTAAGAATTCATTTAACCATTTCATTCCTAATATTTGATTTTGAATAAAAATCAATATCGTTTCTAAGATTTCCAAACAATCACTCCTTTTTATATATCAAATTTTTTTGATGTGTTTTAGCTTTTTAAAAGCCATCAGAAGATGACTTCTTAATCTTTATTTGGTCAATTGTGTTAATCGATTTTGTGCCTCTTTTATACCAGCTTCGCTAAGGCGATAATGTGTCCATTTACCATCTTGTCTGCTTACAACAATACCTGACTCACACAATATTTTCATGTGATAAGATAATGCGGACTGTCCTATTTTCATATCTTCAATCAATGCACAAGCACATTTCTCCCCACCTTTTAACAGTTCCAAGATATATAATCTTTTTTCATCACAAAGTGCTTTAAAAATCTTTGCGTCTTTTGAATAATCCTTCATAAAGCACCCTCCTCACATCAAATATTTTTGATATATATACAATAACGCAATGTGTATCGCTTGTCAATGGATATATCTTTAACATTTAATGGAAATCATACAGCTATCAAAAAAGAAAAGATTTGTGGCTTAGTTTTCATAACTAAAACACACAAACCTTTATGCATTATAAAACCCTTAAAACGATTATATCTTTTTTTAAATTTATATGATTAATACACATGATTTATTTTTTTATATTCGTTTTAAAATCGTTTCTTTTTTCTTTGATTTGATAAGCATATGCAAAAAATGCTAATAGTAACAATAAACTACACGCTAACATTTTTAATACAGTTGCACTATCACTATGCCATGTGGTGATACCAATATAAGTCATTAATGTAAACAAAGCAATATAAGCTAATGAAATAAGCGTAAAGATAAGAACACAAATAATTCTTGTTTTCTTAGAAACCTTTTTATTTGAGAAATGATCAATTAATGTATCCAGAAATACTTCTCCCATAAATGTTAAAATATCCATGAAATCCACTCCTTACGTGTACTCATACCATTTATAATGGCTGCTCTATGTAGGTTATATCACAGTAAAAACATCATTTCAATGTATCTTAAGACTTGTTAAGCAAATTATTTTTGGCAAAACATAAAAATACGGCTCATTTTCTAATGAAATGATACCGTATATGTTATCTATTTTTGATTTAAAATCACTCTGACTGCATAACTTGCGGCAGCAAGTCCCGCTGCACTTGGCACAAATGGTGAGCTTGCTGGGGGCATTTTTTGTTTTCTGGTTGCGCCATTTTCATTGACAATGACCGCCTGTGTCATTGGCTGTTCGGTAGAAAATAAAACAGGTATTTTCCCTTTGATTTTATTTTTACGAACCAGATTACGCATAATTTTTGCGACAGGATCATAGTTGGTTTTCATTAAATCCGTGATTTCTATTTTCGTAGGATCCATACGATTCGCCATCCCCATACTTGAGATAAACGGAATCTTATGTTCGACGCAATATCTTATCAATTCCAATTTAGAGGACATGGTATCAATCGCATCCACCACAAAGTCTACTGGCTGTTGGAATAACAGCTCGTTTTGATCTGCATTGTAGAAGATATCGTGACAGATGATATGACAATCTTTTCGATATGTTTCAATGCGCTCTTTCATGACCTTTGTTTTGGACTGATGTAGTGTTTCATAGGTCGCATGAATTTGACGATTTAAATTACTAATTGCGACAGTATCGCCATCAACCAGAATCAAAGTGCCAATCCCACAACGTGCGAGTGCTTCGGTAGCATAAGATCCAACACCGCCAACACCAACAACCATGACACATGCCTGTTTCAATCGTTCAATACCTTCTTTTTGTATTAACAGCTCCATGCGCTGTAACGGCGTTTCTTCCATAGTTGTCTCCTTTTTTATTTATGATGCATCCATTCATCTATATCATGCATGACATTTTCTGGATATTCTTGATCTTGTATATCATACCAGTGTACCTGCATCTGGTTTTTAAACCAGGTATACTGACGTTTCGCAAAGTTTCTGGAGTTCTTTTTGATTAATTCTATACACTCTTCCTTTGTGGAAGCTCCATCAAAATACCCTTTCCATTCTTTATATCCAATGCCTTTAAAGCTATTAAAATTCCAACAATCCGGATATTGTTCCACAATTCCTTCAATTTCTTCTAATAAACCTTCCTCCATCATGATATCTACACGACGATTGATTCTTTCATAAAGCTGTTCACGCTCCATTGTTAAACCAATAATATAGGCATCATAGATTGGCTGATGTGTTTGTGATTCTACGATTTCACTTTTCTTTTGACCAGTATGTGCCATATATAATGCACGACATAAACGCTGGCGATTATTAGGATGAAGGTTTTCACATGCCTTAGGATCAATCACCTTTAACAGACTCCATAACTGATCTTTTCCAAGGGTATGTAAGAAATCCATAAATTCATCGTTTTCTTCTTGATCTACAAATTCATAATCATATAATGTTGATTTAATATATAATCCCGTTCCACCACAAATGATGGGCAGCTTTCCTTTTTCTGATATTTGATGCATATATCCTCTGGCTTTTTGTTGGAATACTTTCACATTATATTCCTGTGTAAGAGCATAGTCATCTATCAAGTAATGTGGAATGCCTTGTGTTTCTTCTGGTTTTACCTTGGCAGTCCCAATGTTCATTTCTTTATATACCTGCATGGAATCACCACTGATGATTTCACCTTGAAATGACTGTGCAAGTTTCACACTTAATGCTGTTTTGCCTACGCCAGTAGGTCCAACGATTACTAAAACCTTTTCCATTTGACTACCCTCTTTCAAATTCTTTGATTAAATCATTATCGCTTAAACAAATCAAAGTTGGTCTGCCATGTGGACAGTGGAATGGCTGTTCACATTTGCCTAAATCTGCGATGACCTGTTTCATTTCCTCCATGGTAAGTGTGCGATGGAAACGAATAGAGCTGTGACATGCCATGGTTGCGATGGCGTGTTTTCTTAATTTATCAATACCCGTTTCATTATCTTGTTCAAAATAATCAATCATATCACGAATAAATGCTTCTTCTTCTGTATCTTTCATCCATACAGGAAGCTCACGAACGATAAAGGTATTGTTTCCAAATACATCTAAATGAATACCAAGCTGTTCAAGCATTGCATTGATGGTATCAACTTGGGATACTGCAGAAATAGAACTTTCAATGGTAATTGGCAACAATAATGGCTGGGTATCCTTCACACCCTCCAAAATCTGTTTACGTATAATTTCATAATGATAACGTTCCTGTGCAGCGTGCTGATCAATGATATATAAGCCTTTTTCACCCTGTGCAATAATATAACAGTTGTGAAATTGCCCAATGACCTGTAGCTGTGGCAGACTTGGATTTTTCGCAAGTACAGGTTCCAATACAGGCTTTACTTCTTCCTGCTTTGGTGGTTCCACGATTACTTCCGGCTCTTTGACTTCTTCTATTTTTTTCTCTGGCTTTGGTGTAACTGGTTCTTTTTGAATTGGTTCAGTTTTCTTTTCTTCTTTAACAGGTTCTACTTTTTTGGATGTTTGATATTTGATATCCTTTTCTTTCACAAATGTTTCACGTACTCCAGTCGGATATGATTTTTGTGGATATGTAATCACGGGTTTTTCCTTTTTTATTTCCTTTGGTGCTGGAAGTGGGATATCCTCAATGATCGGTTCTGGGTTATTTTGTGGGTGAACAAAAGAATCATTGATATCATCATGAAGCTTCTTCACTGGTTCTTCTCGCTCATATGTGAAATCAAATTCTTGTATTTCTACTTTTTCTTTCTTTAATTCACTCTTCTTGACTTCAGGTACCTGTAACTGATTTTTCAATGCTTCACTGATGGTTTCATATACTAGCTTTTCTAGTTGCTTTTCCTTAGATAAACGAATTTCCCATTTGCTGGGATGGACATTGACATCCACTAACTGGGCATCCATTTCCATATTCATCACAACGATTGGATATCTTTCCTTAGGCAGATAATGGCTATAAGCATCCATAATTGCCTTTTGTAAGTGATAATTACGTATCATACGACCATTGATATACATCAACATATAATACTTTGTGGCACGATTAAATTGTGGCTGCATAGCATAACCACTGATTTTATAATCATTGTCACTGCCATCTAATTGGATAGCTGTTTTGGCAGTATCCCTACCATAGATTTGCATAAGCACTTCTAATAAAGAGCCATTACCACGTGTTTTAAATATCGTTCTGCCATCATGGGATAAATTAAAACCAATTTCCGGATGGGATAATGCGAATTTCTGAACAACATCACTGATCAGTGAAAATTCATATTGCGGACTTTTCAAGTGTTTGAAACGAGCAGGCGTCTTTTGAAAAAGATTCTTGACTTCAATCATTGTGCCACGTGGTGTTCCACATGGCTTTGCGCTCATCAATTTACCATAATTGATTTCTACTTCAGTAGAGTCTATGCCATTATTGGTACGCAGTAATACATGTGAAACAGAAGCGATAGATGGAAGTGCTTCTCCACGAAATCCCATGGTATGAATATTCCATAAATCATTGACTTCTTTCAGCTTGCTGGTCGCATGTCGCTCAAAAGCCAGTGTAGCGTCCTGGGCATCCATACCATCCCCATCGTCAATAATGGTTATGGTATCAATACCACCCTGCAGTATTTGAATTTCAACATTCTTTGCATGTGCATCGATACAGTTTTCTACTAATTCCTTTACGATACCCATTGGTCTTTCTACTACCTCACCGGCAGCAATCATATTGGATAAATGTTCATCCAGACGATTGATTTTTCCCATGCGGCCACCTCCTTATATTAATTTAATTGATTTTTTAATTCATATAAAAATTGCATTGCTTCCATTGGTGTCATTTTATTAACATCGACTGACGAAATTTTAGCGATTGTTTCGACATGTTTTGGATTTTCTTTTTCAATCACAACCGGTTCTTTTAAATCTTTTAATGTGTTAGGCTGTGTTTCCAGATTATCCAGAATTTGTTTTGCGCGATCTAAAACAGAGGAAGGCAAATGCGCTAATCTTGCGACATTGATACCATAAGATTTATCGGCTTTTCCATCCACAACACGATATAAGAATGTAACATGTTCATCTTCTTCATGTACATCCACATGTACATTATGGATAGAAGGATTCTTATCTTCCATATCCGTCAATTCATGATAATGAGTTGAAAATAACGTTTTTGCTTTAATATTGCGTTCAATGTATTCAATCATTGCCTGTGCCAGTGCCATACCATCATAAGTAGAAGTACCTCGCCCTATTTCATCAAATAAAATCAATGAATTTTCTGTTGCATTTTTCAAGGCATTATTTGCTTCAATCATTTCTACCATGAATGTTGATTGCCCACTCATGATATCATCACTTGCGCCAATTCTGGTAAAGATTTGATCAAAGATTGGCATATCTGCTTTTCTTGCGGGCACAAAACAACCAATCTGTGCCATAATTACAAGCAATGCAGTCTGACGCATAAATGTAGATTTACCACCCATGTTTGGTCCTGTGATAATTAAAATATCATGATTCTCATCCATATCCAGATTATTAGAAACATAGCGTGTTGTTTTCATCATTTTATCAAGAATTGGATGACGTGCTTCTTCTAAATATATTTTATGTTCCGGATGGAATTTTGGTCTGGTATAACCATTTTCACTGCTGATTTCAGATAGTGAGAATAAGGCATCAATCGTAGACAATGCCGCAGATAAATCATGCAGTTTTGGTAAATATACTTTTATTCGATTCAATAGATCATTAAACAGCTCTGTTTCTAAGCGGATACTTCGTTCTTGTGCATGAACGATGGCATCTTCTTTTTCCTTTAATTCCTGTGTAACAAAACGTTCTGCATTGCTTAAGGTCTGTTTTCTAACATAGCCGAATTCTTCTTTAATAGAAGAAAGATTAGCTTTTGTGACTTCGATATAATAACCAAATACACGATTATATCCTATTTTCAAAGACTTCACGCCTGTACGTTCACGTTCTTTATTTTCAAGCTCCAGAATCCAGTCCTTGCCATGTTTTCCAATTTCACGAACACGGTCCAGTTCTTCATTATATCCATCCACAAAGACACCACCATCTTTTAATGTTAATGGTGGATTATCTACGATAGCGCCATTGATCATATCATATAATTCACTACATGGATCAATATCTTTAAATTCACTATAGCTTGCGCAATCTTTAAATACATCAAATATCATTGGTGCATGTTCCAGTGTTTTCACTAAACGCAAAATATCTCTTGCATTGGCGTTTCCATAAGCCACACGGGCACTTAAACGCTCCATATCATATACATAACCTAAATGTTCTTTCAATTCATCTTTTGTGATAAAATTATCGTTTAAATATTCAATAGCATCCAGACGTTTATTAATAGCGATTGGATCAACCAAAGGATATTCTATCCATTTTTTTAATAAACGAGAACCCATAGAGCTGCGACATTTATCTAAGAAGCTCCATAACGTCAAAGATTTGGAGTTATTACGGATACTCTGGGTTAATTCTAGGTTTTGTTTCGTGGAGAAATCCATCTGCAGGAATTCATTTTCATATACTATTTCCACCTGTTGCAGATGCGCCATATTACGTTTCTGTGTTTCTTCCAGATAATTCATTAAAATACCGAATGTATGATGGATACGAGCATCTTCTACCCTGCTTAATAAGTGCTGGTATTCTTCTTTGATCTCAATATTATTTTCATAAGATATCGTAATTGACTGGATATCTTCAATCATTTTAATAATCTTTTTATCAAATTTTTCCTCCACAACAACTTCTTTTACATTATTGCCCAGCAATACCTTTTGAATTGCCATAACCTGCTTATCAATTAACTGTGCACGCATTTCACCAGTTGTCATTTCACATAAAATTACTGCCAAACCAAATTGGTAATCATGAAGTGAAGCAATGTATACTGTATTCTTTTCATCACTTACTTCATCCATGATGGTTCCAGGAGTTACAATTTTGATAACATCACGCTTTACCAGTCCCTTGGCAAGTGCAGGATCTTCCAGCTGTTCTACAATTGCGACTTTATATCCCTTTTGTATCAAACGCTCTATGTATCCTTTTGCGGCATGATAAGGAATACCACACATTGGCACACGTTCCTCCACACCAGCATTTCTACCTGTTAAAACCAAATCAAGCTCCTGACTAGCGGTTTTCGCATCATCAAAAAACATTTCATAAAAATCTCCTAATCGATAAAATATAATTGCGTCTTTATGTTGTTCCTTCACTTCCAGATAATGTTTCATCATCGGTGTATAGCTAGGTTTTTTACTCATAGTATCAACTCCACTTCGATTATATATTATATCAAATTTTCACTTGTTTTTGTGAGGTTTTCGCTTGTTTATTTTACATGATCAAAATATCTTTTTTCTCCCTTTTTCAAAGGCTTTTCTTTCCTTTTGAAAAATCAGTCTAAATCTTAAGAAGTTTTACACGTAACCATCACATAACAGTTTTAAAACGTGTTATAATAAATACGCTTGAGAAAATGGAGTTGATGCCAATGAAGCTGGGATTATCGCGTGCAAAGAGCACCGATAAGTTTGATTATACATTGATGGGCATTATCATTGTGATGATGTTTACAAGTCTTACGGCTATTTATTCTGCATTTGGTATGTTAGGTACTGATGCTGGAATGAGTTACTTAATGAAACAAATTATGTGGTATGTATTTGGTTATATCGTAATTGGTGCGATGATGTATTTAGGAAATGATTCCCTGTATTCCTTTGCGAAGATTGGATACTGGATATTATTAGCGTTGCTGGCATTATTGCTGGTAGATAAAGTATTTTATCACTTTACTTTAAGAGATATTCCTTTTTTTCATACAGCGAATGGTGCGACATCCTGGTATATCTTTCCTGGAGTTGGGACCTTTCAGCCAAGTGAGTTTATAAAAATCGTATTAATTATTATCGTCGCAAATATTATAGATGAACATAACAAACAAAAAATCACGGAATCGTATGAACAGGATTTCAATATGATAATTGAAATTGCGAAATGGGCACTTCCACCTATGATTTTAATTCTATTACAGCCAGATACCGGTGTTGTATTGATTATTGTAATTGCCATCGGCGCTATGGTCATGTGTTCTGGTATTAAGCGTGAATGGATTATGATTATATTTGGATGTATTGCATTTGTACTTGCCTTATTCTTCTATATGTATTTCTTCCACTTTGACCTTTTAAATAAATTGATTGGTGGTGAAGGTGGTTATAAATTAGGGCGTATAACCAGTTGGCTAAATCCTGAATCGGATATCAACGGGAAAGGCCATCAGCTATATCTTTCACAGATGGTGATTGGCTCTGCAGGTTTAATGGGTCATGGCATGGGACAGGCGTATGTTACTTTACCTGAAGCACAAACCGATTTGATATTTGCTGTGATTGGTCAGACCTGGGGATTCATAGGAACTGTATTTGTCGTTGGTTTATGTTTATTCCTGGATTTACATATCTGTCATATCGCTTCCTTGTCGAAGAACATGATAGAAAAATATATGATTACCGGATTTCTAGGATTGTTGTTGTATCAGCAATTTCAAAATATTGGCATGCTGATTGGACTTCTTCCAATTACCGGTATCACATTACCACTCTTATCTTATGGTGGTTCCAGTATGTTATCTTACATGATTGTATTCGGTATTATTATGAATACCAGCCGTAAAGCAAAGAAATTATCAGACTACGTATATGAATAAGTCAGATCGAATGGATCTGACTTTTTTAATATAGATTTTTTAAACGTTTTAGATAACTATAATGACGATATCTTGCGAACTTTACCTTCTTATCTGTCATTTGACAAACAATGGTTTTAGTATTTTTTAATGGTGTATTCAAGTGGTCATAACACAAAATCGCCGTATCAAATGTATCTGCACGAAGTGTTACAATTCTATTTTCCATCATGATATATGGACTACCCAAAGAACGGTGTTTTGAATGTTGTATCGCTGTGATTTCTGCCAGCTGCATAACAGACAGACCACAATCAATCACTGCCCCACCAAGTCCCCGATTGTATGCAGTAGAGCCTGCCTGCGTTGATAAACATATTCCTGATCCACGACATGTTTCAAAAAACTCATCATCAATATAAACATCTACAGATTGTGATTTTATGACGTTTTCAATACGCATCTCATTTAACGCATAAATCGGTTCATCATGATCATCCAAGTCCATGCGTAATAAACCTGATTCATAAATATGTGGTTCTTTTTGAAGCATATCATGAAGGCACTCATCTAATTCGCTTTCTGTATAATCTGTGAAGAACCCTAAAGTGCCTGTATGGATCCCAATAAATTTTAAATCATTGATTCGATCAAGAAATTGATGAACACCATATAATAATGTTCCATCGCCTCCAACACAGATAATTAATTCTGCAGTTTTTTCATCTTCTATCCATCCAGCCCCTTGTAATGTCTTTCTGATTTTATCAGATACGATATGAGATTTTTCATCTACTTTTGAAACGATTGCATATTTCATCACAAATCACTTCCTTTTACATTGATAATATTGTACCATATAACCTAGGGTGATGAAAAGATGAATGAAAATTTAGAAATAGAATATAAGGTTTTATTAACAAAAGAGCAGTTTGAAAAACTTGTAAGTCAATATGATGATGTCAAGTTTATACGTCAAGTCAATACGTATTATGATACAAAGGATCTTCAGATTAGAAAGAACTATGGTTCTATACGTATCCGTGAAAAAGAAGGTCAGTTTATTTTTACTTTGAAGAAACATACAGAAGATGGTTTATTAGAGTTTGAAAAACTTGTGCCATCCAATGATATCTCTGCCTTTGATGATTCTGAAATCAAACAATTGTTTCAGGATATGAAAATTGATGAGCCGATTGTAAAGTTGACTTCTTTGACAACTGATCGTGCTGTGATTTTCAATGGTTTTGCGGAAATTTGTTTAGATCATAATTACTATAATGGTAAAGAAGATTATGAGATTGAATATGAATATAAAAAAGATCATGATGGCAAAAAGATGTTTCAAGATATTTTGGATATCATCAATGTTCAGTATGATCATAACTGTGTTTCAAAAAGCAAACGAGCTTTATTTGCGCTATGAATGAATTATTAATTATTTATAGTGTGTGGAATTGTTTTGTATTTTTTATATATGGATGGGATAAATATAAAGCGAAACATCACCAATATCGTATTTCAGAATTCACATTACTAAGTTATATGTTTTTCTTTGGAACTTTAGGTGCTATCCTGGGTATGTTATGTTTCCATCATAAGACAAAGAAAAGAAAGTTTCAGATTATGGCAGTATTTTCTGCAATTCTTCAACTTTCTCTATATTGGCTGGTTATACAATAGCCAGCTTTTCTTTATATTTAACATTTCCTATTTTTAATAATTTTCTTGTACTTTCATCAATTTCTCGATTGAATACTATAAACACTTCCATTTCCTCCGCAAATTCGCTCATTTTGATATAACTTTCATATAACATATAATGTCCGATACAATATTGTAGCTTCATATTAAAATCACTCACATTGATTAAACATGGGATATATATGGATATCATATCTTTTTGTACATCGATAAATTCTGTTTTACTTATCATTTTTTGATGATCCGTCATTATCGTTTTACAGTATTTTTGTATTCTTGTTTCTTCATAACGACTATACATATTTGTTTTTACTTTTTGACATATGTTTTGAATAAAATTAATTTGTGCGTCTTTAATAAATACCGATTCAGTTTCTTTATGAAATAAAGCTGACCACATATCTATACCTACATCATTTGCTAACTGAAGGATTTTACTAGTATTTTGAACATCTGTTTTATCAATATAAATATAACTTTCTATTTTGTTGGAAATTTCCATACCTATTTCACTTAAATAAACAGGTGCTTGAAAGAATGTTACTTCTTCCAATTGAAAACAACTTAGATATTCAGGTAGTTCATGCGTCTTTGTGATTTTTATAATTGCTTCTTCTAATGCTTCTTTGGTGGGATATCCATTCTTTGTGCCAAACCTAGCCCACATCTGAGAAAAAGTCAAGGTATATGTCTTTTCTAATTTTCCATAACCTAAGATACCTTTTTCTCGTTTTTCACCTTTTTCTGTGCCTTTTGCAAGAAAAAACAAGTAATCGCCTGGATTAAAATCACTGATTTTTTTCATAGTGCTGGGTTTCCAGAAATTAATGATTCGATTACCATTAAGCCGATGATATTCAATCATCTGATGATCTGTAATATAAGCGATAGATGACATAGTATCCCACCTTTTCTTTATCTATATTTTATCATGAATTGGCAAAGAAAAAATCGTGTATTCCACGATTTCTTACATTTTTTTACGACCTTCAATTGCTTTAATCAATGTTAACTCATCTGCATAATCTAAATGACCACCCATTGGCAAACCATGAGCGATTCTTGTAACTGTTACTGGATATTTTTCTAATAATTTAGATATATATAATGCAGTCGTTTCTCCTTCCACTGTAGGATTTGTCGCAAGGATGATTTCCTTTGTATCTTCATTGATTCTATCTAATAAGGAAGCAATATTAATATCATCAGGTAATATACCTTTTGATGTAGATATGACTCCGTTAAGTACATGATAAACACCTGTATACTCTCTTGTCTTTTCCATGGCGATAACATCTTTAGGACTCTGTACCACGCAGATAATAGAATCATCTCTTGTATGATCTTTACATATCTCACATTTTTCATCTTCCGCAAGATTGCCACATATCTGACAATGTTTTAAACTTCCCTCTTTGATGTGTGTTAAGCAATCGATGAACTCATTTATTTTATCTTCATCCCATTCCAATATTTGGAATGCGTATCGTTCTGCTGTTTTCAAACCTACACCTGGAAGGTTTCTTAAACATTCTACAAGCTTCTCAAATTGTTTAGGATACATTAGAAGCCTCCTGGCATTTTCACTCCACCAGTAATTGCATTCATTGTCTTTTCTTTATCTTCTACAGCTTGATTGAAAGCATCATTTAATGCTGCCTTTAACATTTCTTCTAAATCTTCTTTTCCATCTTTATCTAATAAAGTTTCATCTATTTGAATTGACTCAACCTGCATACCTTTAACTGCAACTTTTACAACTCCACCACCCATCGTAGCTTCATATTCTTTTTCATTTAATTCACTTTCTACTTTTGCTAAATCTTTCTGCATCTTCTGTGCCTGTTTCAATAATGCTTGCATATTCATAATCTTATTCCTCCATCACTGTTATATTGTCTTTTCCAAATAAATCTAACACAATTTCTTCTTGTGTTTTTTCTCTTGTTTCTTCGTTATTGACGATGACACTTTCAACACGAATAGGATCTGGTAATGTGCCATTTACCATTCGCTCTTTAAATGCGCCTATAACCCTCTTATTCTGTTCAGCAGAAATTGCGAAAATCTTTTTCGATTTTTTCAATAACTCCTGTAAGAATGCACATAACTCATTATTGCTATCTAATTCATTTATTTGATTTGCCTCTGCCTGGTTATCAACAGCAAGTACGATATAGTTGCTGCCAGCACCAACGATTTTACCATGTTTTATCAAATTTGCAAACTTTGCCCATTTTAAATTAATTGTATATTCTTCAATGTGTTTAAAGTTCTCCAAATCACTTGCCTTCTCTGGTTTATTTGCACCAGCTAATAAACCTAAGATATACTCATCATCTATTGGCTGTGCTTTCTTATTCTCGTGATGTACTGGTGCTTTTATTGGCATAGGTTCTTCTTCAAAGAATGTTGGTTGTACTTCTTCCTCATATGGATCATCTTCTGGTACAAACAGCTGTGGCTTTGGTGCTTCCTGTTTTGGCACAAATGTTTCACGTGAAACATTTGTTTGTTGTTCCACAGCCTTTTCTGGTTGTTTTTGTATTACAGGCTGTTGTTGAATCTGCTGTACTTGTACCACCTGTTCAGTTGAAGCAGCTAGATCAAGCATTTTCAATAAACAAACCTCAAAATAAGAGCTAGCATTTGCAGCAGTTCTATACTTATCATATGTTTCCATCAATAAGCTAATCATATCAAACCGTTTCTTTATAGAAACTTTTTGAATAATACCTAAAGCTTCATCAGAATTCAATACATGAAGTAGCTTTGCTTCTTTCGTGTATTCAAAAATAATTGTTTCTTTTAATATTTCTATCAAATCGTTTGTTAATCTTTTGATATCAATTCCTTTATTAATCAGATAATCAATTTTATCCATTAACTCTAATGCTTTTTTATCGAATATTTGATCTAATAATTCTAGTTTTTCAGGTACTGTAGTAATACCATATATCTCATTGATATGATGTACTTCAATATTATCCTGTGCGTATGCAATACACTGATCAAGAATTGATAAAGCATCTCTTAATCCCCCATCAGCAAGCTGTGCTATAATGCGGATTACCTCATCCTCACATGTAATATGCTCTGCTTCTAAGATTGTATGCAATCGATTTATGATATCACTATCAGGTACTTTAGTAAAATCAAATCGCTGACACCTAGAAATGATTGTAGGTAATACTTTATGTGGCTCCGTAGTGGCCAGTATAAAGATAACATGTGCAGGTGGTTCTTCTATCGTTTTCAGCAAAGCATTAAATGCTCCAGCTGACATCATATGAACCTCATCAATAATATATACTTTATAACGCCCTTTTAATGGCGCATATTTTACTTTTTCAATCAGATTTCTTACTTCTTCAACACCGTTATTACTTGCCGCATCTATTTCAATAATATCTGGATGCGTACCATTTACTACAGCCTTGCAGTTTTCACATTCCCCACATGGTCTATGATCTTTGCTCTCGCAATTCACCATTTTAGCAAAAATTTTTGCAATTGAAGTTTTTCCAGTACCTCTAGGTCCACAGAATAAATATGCATGTGCAATCTTATTTTGTTCTACAGCATGTTGTAGTGTTTTTACAACATGTTCCTGTCCTGCAACTTCTTCAAAACTATTAGGACGATAGGTACGATATAGTGCTTTATATGCCATACTTCACCTGCTTTCTCTAGTGATTATTATACCATGGAATACAGCAATATTTAAGCTAAATTGAAAATGTTCTTATACGAAGAAATTATCTTTCTTCATAAAATAATAGAAGTTTTATATCTGCGGTATTCTTATTATATTTTCCATTGAACAACAAATTTCTAAAATATAAATATATCATTCTATTGAGGAAAAAATGATAAAAAAAAGCAAATAGTAGGATATTTATTAATCCTTGGTTATTTGCTTTTTCTTCTTTTCTCGTTTCTTTTTGAAAAAATCTTTTAGCAACTGTGCACATTCTTCTTCTAATATACCACCAGTTGTTTCTGGATAATGGTTAAATCCTTTATATTCATATAGTTTAATACAGCTCTCAATGCATCCACCTTTAGGATCTTTCGCACCATATATGACTTTGTTTATTCTTGACTGTAAAATAGCGCCAGTACACATGGAACATGGTTCTAATGTAACATATAATTCACAATCTTCTAATCGCCAACTGCCAACTTTTTTACAAGCTTTTTGAATTGCCATAATTTCTGCATGAGCAATAGATTGTTGTTTACTCTCTCTTAAGTTATATCCTCTTGCAATAATTTTATCATTTTTCACAATGACACAGCCAATAGGTACTTCATCTTTTTCTTCAGCTTTTTTTGCAAGTTTGATTGCTTCTCTCATATACTTTTCATTCATAGTTTTTACCTCAAAAATAAAAAAGTGCTACCACACATGACAGAGCCACCTTAAGGCTGCTTCGTTCCCGACCTGACCTAATTCAGTGTGTATCATTGTAGTAGCTTTTATATTATAACACAGATTAAGTAAAATTCAACCACTTTTTACAGATAATACATTCTGGCTATTTTATTGTTTCACGTGAAACAATTTTTCGTTTTTTTTGTTGCAACGAGATGTGTAGTTGTCTTACTTTTTATATTTCAATGCAAATCAAAAGAACACAAAATATATTATTAATTATATAAATATCCAATATTTATCAGTAAATTTATATTATAATATATTAAATATTTCAGCCTTGTTTTTTTTATTTTTTTATGCTTTTTTGATGTTTTTATTGTTTTCAAAATCACAAATGTTCAACTTTTCCATTAAGTTGAACAATTCATTAAATCAATAAAAGTTTTTTAGATCAACTCTATATTTAACAATAATTTTAAAAATTAAATTGATGATTTTCCAACATAATAAAATTTTGATTTATAATTAAATTACTCATATAAAAAGATCTATATAATTATAACATTTCAAATGATACCATATTTTTCTATAAGTATACTTTTGATTATTAGATTATCTTTTTTTATTCAAATTGAAATATGATAGAAAGATAAATGTTTTTTCTATCATAAACTAGAATATGAAAATTCTATAAAGATGATTGTATTCTATGGTTATGAAAAGTATAATTTATCGACTAATATCAAAAAAATTTTTGTACTTTTTCTTCATGTTAAAAAATCAATAATGTTATTTATAGAATTTTACTTATAATAGAATATCCACAGTATGTTCATTCATCAAAATCATAATACACTTAATTAATCGCTAATACTATTTCATGATTTTTTATTAATCCCAATAAATTTGTTTCACGTGAAACATTTACTTACTAGAATCTATTAAATTAAATAAGATAAATACTCATAAAAGTAAATTTCATTGCATATCACAAATGCCATTTATATATTATTAAATTTTAATTTATATTATAATAATAGTGTATTTTATAAATTAATATACGCATTATTTCAAGCCGTTATTTTGTCATAAAATCAAAGCACCAAAGAATTTCAGAAAAATATCAGCTATTTAACTCAATCAAAACACTTATCATTTTTTAAGATATATAAAATAGTTTTTTTAATCATTAAATGATTATATTAATTATGTTTCACGTGAAACTAAAAAAGAATCCTTTTTGTTTGAGTATCCAAACTTTAGGATTCTTTAAATAATTTATTTCTTAGGGACTAATTTTTCAGTGCCACCCATGTATGGTCTTAATACTTCTGGAATATTCACTGAGCCATCAGCGTTTAAGTTATTTTCCAAGAAAGCAATTAACATTCTAGGTGGAGCAACAACTGTATTATTTAATGTATGAGCGAAATATTTTCCATTCTCACCTTTTACACGAATACCAAGTCTTCTTGCCTGCGCATCAGTTAGATTAGAACAGCTACCAACTTCAAAGTATTTTTTCTGACGTGGACTCCAAGCCTCTACATCCACAGATTTACATTTCAGGTCTGCTAGGTCACCTGAACAGCATTCTAACGCTCTAACAGGGATATCTAAGCTTCTGAATAAATCTACTGTATTCATATACAGTTTTACAAACCATTCTGCACTTTCTTCTGGTTTACATACAACAATCATTTCCTGTTTTTCAAACTGGTGAATACGGTAAACACCACGTTCTTCAATACCGTGTGCACCTTTTTCTTTACGGAAACATGGAGAATAACTTGTATACGTATAAGGCAGCTTCTTTTCATCTAAGATCGTATCAATAAATTTACCGATCATAGAGTGTTCAGAAGTACCAATCAAGTATAAATCTTCACCTTCAATTTTATACATCATACCTTCCATTTCCGCAAAGCTCATAACACCAGTTACAACATCACTTCTAATCATAAATGGAGGAACAACATAAGTAAATCCTCTATTGATCATAAAATCTCTTGCGTAAGAGATAACAGCAGAATGAAGTCTTGCGATATCTCCCATTAAATAATAGAAACCATTACCAGCAACTTTTCTAGCACTGTCTAAGTCAATGCCTTCGAAGGCTTCCATAATTTCTGTGTGATAAGGAATTTCAAAATTAGGAACAACAGGTTCACCGAATTTTTCAAGTTCAACATTTTCACTATCATCTTTTCCAATAGGAACACTAGGATCAATCATATTAGGAATCTGCATCATGATCTGTTTGATTTCAGTACTTAATTCAGTTTCCTTTTCTTCTGTAGTTTTCATTTCATCAGCCATTGCCTGAACCTGAGCTTTTACCTGTTCAGCTTCTTCTTTTTTACCCTGACCCATCAATGCGCCGATTTGTTTACTTAATTTGTTACGCTGGTTTCTTAAATCATCACCTTTTTGTTTTAAGGCACGATTTTCCTTATCTAATTCGATGACTTTATCAACCAGTTCAATCTTGTGGTCCTGAAACTTTTTACGAATGTTTTCTTTCACAAGTTCAGGATTTTCGCGTAGAAACTTCATATCTAACATATTCTATACCTCCATATAAATAAAAAAGAGGTATTGTCCTAAAGGGACGATACCTCGTGTTGCCACCCTTTTTTATTTGATTCAAAGAATCAAATATCTCAAAGCGATAACGGTGCTACCGAAACAGATTACTTTATTCACCTGTTCACTCCAAGGTTGATTTCATAAATCTTCAGCGATAACTTACACCAACCGTTATCTCTCTATGCCTGAATGTATTTATTACTTATCCTTATCAACGTTTGTTTATTTTATATCATTCTTTGTTTTCATTGTCAATGACTTCTTGTTCGCTCACAGCAGTTTCGTTGTTTTCTACAACATTTTCTGTTGTTTCTGCTTCTTCCTCTGCTTCTGCCTCAACGATTGCGACTTTAGAAACAGATTCATCATCACCGACATGAATCAATAGAACACCTTGTGTATTACGACTGTAAACACCAATATTATCGACAGAAATACGGATAATAATACCAGCATTTGTGATAATCATGACATCTTCATCGCCATTTACTGCACGTACAGAAACCAGATTTCCTGTTTTCTCAGTGACATTGATTGTCTTAACACCTTTTGCGCCACGTGTTGTCAAACGATATTCACTAATTGGTGTACGTTTACCATAACCGTTTTCACTTACTGCCAATAGATGTGTACCATCACGATTGGTTGCTACACCAACAACGATGCTTCCATCTGTATTGAAGCCTTTGACACCACTTGCGGTTCTTCCCATAGGACGTGTATCATTTTCATTGAAACGCACTGCCTTGCCATTAGAACCAGCAATGATGATTTCATCATCCCCTGTTGTTTCTTTTACGCCCACAAGTTCATCACCATCACGTAAAGAAATAGCAATTTTACCATTTTGACGTATAGAATCAAATTCTTCCATTGGCGTACGTTTGATTAAACCATTCTTTGTGACA
This sequence comes from [Eubacterium] hominis, assembly GCA_014337235.1. Taxonomy (GTDB): domain Bacteria; phylum Bacillota_I; class Bacilli_A; order Erysipelotrichales; family Erysipelotrichaceae; genus Hoskinsella; species Hoskinsella hominis. The sequence goes on from CP060636.1 coordinate 1,216,636, forward strand.
AAGAATAAATAGGCTGATTCTGATTCACGTTTCACAGGTACTAATGTACAAACTTTTTCTTCTTTATCTAGGTTCAAGAGATTCACGACTGGCAAACCTTTTGCGGTTCTTGAAGCATTTGGAATCTGATATCCCTTAATACGATATACTTTACCAATATTTGTGAACATCAATAGATAATCATGTGTAGACATTGTAATCAACATATCCACAACATCATCTTCATTGACTGCCATACCTTTGACACCACGACCACCACGATTTTGTGTACGATAAGTATCCGTTGGCATACGTTTGATGTATCCATTTGTCGTCATCGTGATAACAACATCTTCAACAGGAATTAAATCTTCATCCTGCATATCAAAGTCAGCTTCACTGATTTCTGTACGACGTTCATCACCAAAACGATTTTTTACTTCTGTTAATTCATCACGGATAATCTGAACAACTCTGGAATGATTTGCCAGGATATCTTTTAAATCCGCAATCTGAATCAATAATTCCTGATATTCATTTTCAATCTTATCACGTTCCAAACCTGTCAATCGGCGAAGCCTCATTTCAAGGATTGCATTGGCCTGAATTTCACTTAAATCAAAGCGTTCCATCAACTCTGTACGAGCGGTAGCTTCATTTGCTGAAGAACGGATAATATGTATAATTTCATCAATATGATCTAACGCAATACGTAAACCTTCTAAGATGTGTGCGCGATCTTCTGCTTTTTTCAATTCAAACTGCGTACGACGTATGGTGACGTCAATCTGATGGTCAATATAATGCTGCAACATCTCTTTTAAGCCCATTTGCTTAGGAGCACTCTGATTGCCTTTTGGCACCAGTGACAACATATTACATCCAAAAGATGTCTGTAAAGAAGTCAAACGGAACAGCTGATTTAATACAACATCGCTTTGTACATCTTTTCTTAATTCAATGACGATACGCACACCTTCACGGTTAGATTCATCGTTCAGATAGGTGATACCTTCAATTTGTTTATCTCTTACCAAATTGGCGATTTTTTCAATTAAATTTGCTTTATTTACCTGATAAGGAACTTCAGTAACGACAATACGGTGTTTACCGTTATCCATTTCCTCCACATGCGTTTTCGCACGTACAACAACGGTTCCTCTACCTGTTTCATAAGCCTGTTTAATGCCAGCTCTTCCTAGGATGATACCACCTGTTGGAAAGTCTGGTCCCTGAATATAATTTTCCATTAAATCCATCACTGTAATTTCTGGATTATCCATAATCGCAAGTGCCGCATCAATGGTTTCATTTAGGTTATGTGGTGGAATATTGGTTGCCATACCTACCGCAATACCAACTGCACCATTTACTAATAAGTTTGGAAAACGTGAAGGTAAAACAACAGGTTCCATTTCTTCCTGATCATAGTTAGGTCGAAAATCAACTGTATTTTTATTGATATCCTTCATCATTTCCATTGCGATTTTACTCATACGTGCTTCCGTATAACGCATAGCCGCAGCGCCATCGCCATCCATAGATCCAAAGTTACCATGACCTTGCACCAACATATAACGATAACTGAAATCCTGTGCCATACGAACCATTGCATCATATACAGCAGTATCACCATGAGGGTGATATTTACCAATAACTTCACCGACAATACGTGCTGATTTCTTAAATGGCTTACTTGCCACAATTCCCATATCATTCATCGCATATAAGATACGACGATGTACTGGTTTTAATCCATCACGTACATCTGGCAACGCACGATCGACAATAACGGACATAGAATAGTCCAGAAAGGAGGAACGCATCGTTTCATATATATCAACCTGTAATAATCTATCCTTGTTTATATCCATCTAATCATTCCCTCCTTAAATATCCAGATTTGCATATTCTGCATTTTCCTGAATAAACTGACGTCTAGGTTCTACGTCTTCGCCCATCAACATTTCAAATACTTCATCTGCTTTAATTGCATCTTCAATATTTACCTGTTTCAATGTACGGAACGCTGGGTCCATAGTTGTTTCCCATAACTGCTCAGGATTCATTTCTCCTAAACCTTTATATCGCTGGATACCAACATTATCACCCATTGCCGCAAGTTTTTCATCACGTTCAGATTCTGTATATACATATTCGACCTTCGTGCCCTTTTGTAATTTAAACAATGGAGGCATTGCGATATATACATATCCACCCTCAATGATTGGGCGTAAGAAACGATAGAAGAACGTTAACATCAATGTACAAATATGTGCACCATCGACATCGGCATCGGTCATAATAATGATTTTGTGATAACGAAGCTTACTGATATCCATTTCTTCACCAATACCACAACCAAAGGCTGTGACCATGGAACGAATTTCATTGTTTTCAAAGATACGTTGTAATCTAGCTTTTTCTACGTTTAGAATCTTACCACGAAGTGGCAGGATTGCCTGGAATTTGGAGTTTCTGCCTTGTTTGGCACTACCGCCGGCAGAATCCCCTTCGACAATATAGATTTCACATTCAGATGCATCTTTACTACTACAGTCCGCAAGTTTACCTGGCAGGCTGCTGATTTCAAGCGCACTCTTACGACGTGTTAATTCACGGGCTTTTTTCGCAGCCATACGTGCCTTGCTGGCAAGAATACATTTATCAATGATAATCTTTGCTGTTTCCGGATTCTCCAAGAAGAAACGTTCTAATTGTTCTCCCAGGATACTGGAAACGATTTTTCTGACTTCACTGTTTCCTAATTTTGTTTTGGTCTGTCCTTCATACTGAGGATCAGGATGCTTCACAGAAATGATTGCAGTCAATCCTTCACGACAATCTTCTCCTGCAAGTGTTTCATCTTTCTTGATCATACCTGCTTCTCTGGCATAAGCGTTCACCGTACGTGACAATGCCAGACGGAAACCATCTTCATGGGTTCCACCTTCTGCAGTATTGATGTTATTACAGAAAGAATAGATATTTGGAATATAGCCATCGTTATACTGCATTGCGATTTCTGCTAAGATTCCATTTTCTACACCTTCCACATAAACGATTTGTTCATGTAGTGGTGCTTTATTTTTATTCAGATAAGCGACATATTCCTGAATACCACCATCGTATTTATATTCAATGCGCTTAGGTTCTTCTTCTCTTTCATCCGTTAATACCAGTTTGATTCCTTTGTTTAAGAATGCCAGCTGACGGATTCTGACGTTTAGTGTTTCAAAATCATATACCTGTGTTTCCTGGAAAATCGTAGGATCCGCTTTAAAACGTACCATAGAACCATGACGTTCACTATCACCAATGATTTTTAATGGTGCTGCTGGTTTTCCTCCATCCTCAAAACGTAAGAAATGCGTCTTTCCATTTTGATAAACAGTAACTTCCAGCCATTCACTCAATGCGTTCACGACACTGGCACCTACACCATGCAGACCACCAGATACCTTATAGGCACCACCACCGAATTTACCTCCAGCATGTAGTACGGTAAAGATGGTTTCTACACCAGAAATACCAGTTTTTTCAACGATACCGGTTGGCATACCACGTCCATTATCGACAACACGAATGATGTTATCTTTTTCAATTGTGATTTCAATATCTGTCGCAAACCCTGCCAACGCCTCATCAATAGAGTTATCGACGATTTCCCATACAAGATGGTGAAGTCCTCGTTCACTGGTAGAACCAATATACATACCAGGTCTTTTACGGACTGCTTCCAATCCTTCCAATACCTGTATATCATCCGCGGTATAGGAATGGTCAACCTTGATATTTTCCATTTCTTCTATCTCTTTCAACTGATTCTCATCCATGCGCATTTCCTCCTTCACATCTTTGAATCGTACCATGATCAACATGATAGACACAGACATCTCTTTTACATTCAATATCCTTTAATTCCAGCTGATCTGTCGTTGTTATAAATATCTGCACGCTTTCCGGCAGAAAGGTTAGTAATTTCATTTTTCTTGTTTCATCAAGTTCTGAAAACACATCGTCCAGCAGCAATACCGGATATTCATGGATGATTTCTTCAATCATGTATACCATACCAATTTTCATTGCAAGCAGCACACTGCGTTTTTGTCCCTGTGAAGCATAACTATTGAGATCTTGATCATTCAGCTTAAAAATAAAATCTTCTTTATGTATCCCATGCGTCGTCTGTTTCATGAATTTATCTCTTTGAAGTGATTTTTGATATCGAAGCTTCAAACGTTTCTTTAATTCTTCTTCATTTTCATCAAATTCAACACAACTGATATATTCAATATCCAGCATAGTATCATCCTGTGTCAGCTTTTCATAAAAAGTCTGGCACTTCGCAAGCAGTTTTTTCAAGAAAAAAAACCGCTGTTTCATTACAATGACAGATGCATCAATCAATTGATCTGTCACTACTTCCAAGAATGTATCATCCACACTATCCTGTTTTAAATATGAATTTCGCTCTTTTAAGAGCTTTTGAGCCTTTGTAAGTGTAATCGTATACTTTTTACTTACCTTACTCAATTCCATATCCACAAAGCGTCTTCTAACCCTTGGAGAGGCATTAAACAGCATCATGTCATCCGGACAAAACATCACCGCATTAAATTCTCCGATAAAGTCACTTACTTTATTGATAGGATTTCCATAAATAAACAGATTCTTCCCTTTTTCATTGACCGTGATACGGATATCTTCTTTACGATTCTCTTTTAAAATCATTCCCTTCATAAAAAAAGCATCACTGCCTTTTCTAATCAAATCCTGATCATCTTTTGTCCGATGAGATCTTGTCGTAGACAAATAAAGAATTGCCTCCAGTATATTTGTTTTTCCCTGAGCATTTTTACCAGTCAGTAATTGAATACCTTTGGAAAAAGAAATATCAACCTGATCATAATTTCGATAATGATACAGGTTCAACTGTGACAACATCATACAAGTGTAAATTCTTGGTCTTCTATGATGATGACATCACCACTTCTCAGCTTTCTTCCTCGACGATCTTCCATTTCTCCATTTACCGTAATATGTAATTCTTTTACCGCAAATTTTGCTTCTCCACCGCTTTGGATAAAGTCTGTCATCTTCAATAATTGACCTAATGTAATGTACTCACTGTTTATCTTTATTTTCATCACAAAACCTCTTTCACATACTTCTATATTATATCATATTTCAAGCTGTTTTTGTTGATTTTATCCTATGTTTTCAACCTTTTTTTCATGTTTTTTCCAACTTGTTCCATTCCTGTGTCATCCATATCAGACATAGTTGATGAATTTTTAGAAAATCATGTTTTTTTATATGATTATCAAAAAAAGCAGTCAGTACCATCACTGATTGCTTTTATAAAAATACCTCAAAAAATGTAAAATATATTAATCTATTGAATTTATATAATAAGCCACATCAAACAATGGAACATTGCACATCCAATCTTCTTTACGATATGCAGACATCGAGGCACGTATCGCTATTTCCGGTTCATATTTTTTACAATAAGCTTTTAGTGATTGTGCTCTTAAATTTTCTTCTGCTTTCACTTCAATCGGTATCACATGTTCTTCTTTTTGAATCATAAAATCAATTTCTCCAGATGAATTGTTAGAAGCATAATAATAAAGTTTCTGTTGATTAGAAACGAATTCCTGTGCGACAAACTGCTCCGTCAATGCACCCTTAAACTCTTCAAATATTCGATTTCCTTCCAACAATGTTTTGGCAGATAATTCACCTTTTGCCGCCAACAACCCGATATCTAACATAAACATTTTAAAAGATGATTGATCCATATAGGATATCAAAGGTAATCCTGGCTTGTTTATACGATAACTTTTATGAACTAATCCATAATCCATCAACCATTGTATTGCTATCTCATAATCTTTTGCTCTTGCCCCTTCTCTAATAATTCCATAGATGAACTTACGATTTTCTTTTGCCAATTGTGCAGGAATACTATTCCATACCATTTGAATTCTGGGATACTGTTCTACTGACGCATGTTTGGAAAAATCACTTTCATAATACAACAATAATTCATTTTGAACTTTGCGTACTTCTCTCATATCATCTGTTTCTATGAATGTCATGATAGCTTCTGGCATTCCACCGATATAATAATATTTTTTCAATAATTCTATATACTTTGTACGAAATGTGTTTAATAATGCAAAATCATTTTGAATCAGAAGATCAGCTAAAGCATCTTCATTTAATGCTGTTAAAAACTCTCTAAAATTCAAAGGATAAAGATGTAGGAATTCTACCTTTCCTACAGGAAATGAAGTGCCTGCATGTAAAGACATTCCTAGCAAAGAACCAGCAGCTACGATATTGTATTCTGGAGCATTTTCATAAAAATATTTTAAAGCTGTCATGGCTTTTGGTACTTCTTGGATCTCATCGAAAATCAGCAACGTGTTCTCTGCTTGAAAGCTTTGGTTTGCTTCAATTTTCAATGCTGTTAATATTCGTTTAATATCATAATCTTGTTCAAATGTATTTTTCATTCGTTCATTATTTTCAAAATTTATATAAATACATGTATCAAAATATCTTTTACCAAATTCTTGCATAATCCAGGTTTTCCCTGTTTGTCTAGCCCCATGAATAATTAATGGTTTACGCTTCTTTTTCGTTTTCCATTTCACCAATTCATCCATAATGAAACGTTCCATATAAGTACCTCCTTGATATTTCTTAGTATATCCCATTCTTTTATGCACTTCAACAATTTTCATGACTATCTTTTTATATTTTTAACATTTTTCATGACCATTATTCCTGTAATTTAACATTTATCATGACCAAACGATATATAATTTATTTCAATGATTGACAAAATACATAAAACCACCCATTATATAGGTAAAATAAAGTATTTATACAAAAAAGGTTGACTCTAGAGTACCTCTAAGGTGTTAACTGAAGGTGAAAGATGAGGTGTTACACTATGAAAATCAAACAAGTGGAACAAGAAGTTGGTATTTCTGTTCATTCTATTCGTTTTTACGAAGAAATGGGCTTAATAAAAATACAGCGAAAAGAAGATAGTAAATATCGTGACTTTACGGAACATGATGTAAAAAAGCTAAAAGAGATTAAACTGTTTCGAGAACTGGGAATCACCATAGAGGAAATCAAGCGTTATTATGCGAATGAAATATCTTTACAAGATTTGATGGATCATCAACTAATTGAATTAAAAGCACAGCATAATGACATGGAACTTAAAGAGAAATTATGTGCGGATATCAAAGACAGCAATGCCCCCTTGATTGCCTATACAGTAGAAAAGTATGAAGAAATCTTACAACACAAAAAGGAAAAAACGCCATACGAAGAAGCTGGTTCTTTGATATCTTCCTGGAATCATCAAAAACACAGTCGCAAAAAAATTATTTTGATAGAATGTATTACATTTCCTATCATCTGGTTTTTTAGCTCATGGATTGTATTATTCATCGCAAATATCCCACACATCTTACAAACGCATACGATGGATATACAATATCACTGGTTTACTTTATTACTATCATTTATTTTTGCGCTTATCGTCAGCTGGTCTGATTTTATTGTCGTAGATAAGTTTCCATATGATTTATATGAATTTCATGAAAAAGGGATTTATTATTTTGATGAAACTAAACGAAAATATATTCAACTATTGAAAGCAGCATGGAAAAACGATGTAGAAAGCTGTTACCAATATGTAGCCTATGATGATATCCGTATTTTAAAAATATGGTTTCATATGGTCGCAAAAGCACCAATCAATGGTGGCAATGCTTATCAAATAGACTTATTTCTATATACCAAAGATGATGAACTACTACGTATCAATACAGGTATGTTTGGTGTCAGTGATGAAAAAGTAAAATTAACGGTAGAAATTTTAAAGGAACATGCGGATAAAGTCATTGATCCTTATCACATCATTGAACATCTAGATGATTCTCGTGAAGATTTTTATAAATATTTAGATGATTTGTATTGGAAACGTGAACATATACGTGTCTTTGGAAAAGAAAAGTGAGAAATTAAAGGAGAATGAAAAAAGCATGATAAAGGGGTACTTACTATGATAGATGTTATAAGTTTATTTGAATTAAATAAAAATGAACAAGAAAAAGCATTAACATATGTTTTCTCACACATATATATACCTAATTATCAAGAAGAAATTTATGATAAAGAAATAATGATTGAAAAAATAAATATTCGATTTGATAATCCAAATGCTATGCTAGAAAAATACTATAAATTTTGTAACAGCTTTTCTGCTAAAGGCTTTCCATTATTGTATGTCTTTAAGAAGAAAGACAAAATGGTAGGTTATTATATAGTAAAAGATAGTGTTCATAAAATAAGCAACGAAGATGAATTATCCAAAACTGAACAATTCCAAGTGAGTATGCAAATAAAAAAATTGAATATTTAATGCGTTCAATAGTTTATAAAAAGATGGAGAAATCAAAATTCTCCATTTTTTTATATAAAAGTTAAGAAACATCTAATTGGAAAAATTTCTCACTTTTTTCTTACCTTCATATAAAATAACCGGTATCTGAATTTCTTCCTTCGTCGCACCCGCATGAGAGCCTAAAATGATATCATGATCATCGTAATCTAAATTTAAATCAGATATGGCGCATGCGATAAAATCCCCTAAAAAGTCTTGAAATCTTGGATGTGATACTTCTTTCCCAAACAGTTTCATATCGATGATTTCCTGTTTTGTAAATAATTTAAAATCATTACTAAAATAAGATAAAAATAATTTTTTAAATATTTCTTATTTATCCTTTTTAATATAAAAACTTACTAAATTTCTGATTATCTTTTCATAAGTTGGTAAATGCCGATATATCCCGTATTTTAGGGCTTTATCGGTATTTTCTTTTCGGAAGATACCTTGCATAAGCTGGCATTTACCAGCATGAAAATGCAACCAAAAGTAGTAAATGAGTAGTAAATATACGTTCCAATATTAACAACCCAGCCTTTCCAATTCCGCTTTAGCAGATTGGAATGTACCGTGTGCGTAATAGCCCAGCGTCATGGTTATGTTAGCGTGTCCCATGAGATATTGCAGAGTATTTGGGTTCATTCCCTTATTTGCCATATTCGTACAGTAAGTATGTCTTAATGAATGAGGTGTGATGTTGGGTAATTTATCCTTGTGATACTTGTTATACTTCTTAATCAGCCCTCGCAACATACCTACATAGTTTCCTGCAACTTTAGGCAATCCCTCACGGTTCAAGAATAGGAAATTGCTGTAACCACCTACAATCAATGGTTGAGCCTTTCCTCTGTTCTTCAATATCCTTTGGAGTGCTTGATACGCTCTTTCCGTCAATGGAAGTTCTCGTTTTCCGTTTTTTGTCTTTGGTGTTTCAATATAGTAGCCGATTTCTGTATCTTTCAATAACTGGTGGTCTATATTGAGTATTCTGTTCTGCATATCAATCTGTGTCGTCAGTCCGCAAAATTCAGAAATACGAAGTCCCGTTTCCAGCAGAAGCACAACCTCATCATAATACTTACTGTAAATCTTGTCCGTTTCCATAAAGGCAAGCAGGCGTTCTTCCTGCTCTGATGTAAGGATAACTTTCTGCTCCGTATCATCTTCCAGAACATCACTTAGCTTAAACTCAAACGGGTTTTTTCTAATACAGTCGTCTTGTATCGCCATGTAAAATGACGCTTTCAAGGAACGCTTATAGTTATCAATCGTTTTATAGGCATATCCTTTTTCACTCATTCTGATAGCCCATTCTTTAGCGTCCGACTGCTTAACAGTATCAATCGCCCTCATACCCAACGGGTCATTTTTCAGAGCGTTCATAAGATACTGTCGTCCTTTTTCAGTAGCCCTCTTGATGTTCTTTCTTTGGCTGTTCTTCTTGTCAAAGAGCTGGCAGACTGTCATTTTACCGCCGACTGTGTCGATACCGTCATTAAGGTCTTTTTTTATCTGTGCTTCTTTTTCCCTCAACGATATATCATCACGCTTTCCAGCAGGTGTCTTGTCTGTCGGTACAAGTTTCCAAGAATAGATAAACTGTGGCTTTCCGTATATATCGGTATATTTATAAACGTATCTTCCGTCTTTTCGCTGGCTCTCTCCATTACGCAAATTGCGATTTTTACTGTCTTTCCGTTTCACATTAGACATAGTGTAAAGCTCCTTTCCGTCATGGAATGAGCCGTGATACGCTATACCTTATTATACCATATCTACAGCTCAATGACATTAGATTTCGTCCAATGTATCTATGATTTTTTCAAATTGTTTTCGCTTAATCTGAATACGATTACCGTTCACGATAACCCAGCCAGCGTCAAGATTTTCTTCGGCTAATTTACGTAATTTCTTTTCGCCAATGCGGAAGTATTTTGACGCTTCCTCTATTGTCAGCGTATATTTTTCCCAGATAGGCACATCAGTATTGTTCATATTATGCACCCCCTTTACTGTGTGTCATTTTTTTACAAGCAGGCAGACGGCTTCGGAAAGCTCCATTGGTATCTCAACCATTCCCATTCCTGTGGGCAGAACCGCACCATGCGGACGTATCATTATCCTGCAATACAGGTCGTGGCGGAACGGCTTTTCCAAAGGTCGCTCTCGGACACTGCGTGGGTCGCTCGCTTCCTGTTGGAAAGGTCATGGCGTACAGTTTCCGTGGCTCGCTGTATTGCAAACGTATCTGTCTGCTTTATTCAGTTTTCAAAGAGCAGTAGGCTTGTCAGCCTGTGAAACCTATCAGCTTTTGATAGGTTTTCATAGATTGACAAATTTCAATACTAGGACAGGAAAGAGGGAAAATGTCAAATCATGTCCTTGATGTGTTTATTTTATTTCCACTTCAAAATTTGGTATCATCAGCATAATCGCTTCACGAATAAGTCCCTTTAATTCCATGTCAATGGCAAAGTAAACATTTCCATAACTGTCAAACAAGGGACGCATACTGGCTTTTGAAATATACGGGTCATAAAACTGTAACAGCTTTTCAATAGCCTTTTCGTTGCTGTCAACGGCAGAAGCAATCAGATGATAGGGTGGACATTTCTTTACTGATTTTTCCATTTCCTCATTCCTCCGTTTCGCTCTTTTGCAAAAGTTCACGCATTTTATTCAAGGCGTTCTGCCTGTTCTTAAATGCACCAGCTCTTGAAATCTTTTGAAGTTCTGCTATTTCCGTATCGCTCATATCAAGAAAATAGAACATCAGAAGATTATTGCGTTTCTTTTCTGGAAGTCTTTTCAATGCCTTGCATAGCTCATCTCCAGATACACGGGCTTCCATGCCATATACATCAAATACGGTTACGTCCATTTCATAGTCATCTTGTATAGCAAAGGAATTTACCTTGATTTCTGGAAGCTCACAGAATGATTTTTCATGGTCTGAGAGAAACTTCATGTGCCTGTCATAATCTTTGACGGTCGTGTCAATAACTCTTTTTACCAGAGTATCAAACTGCAAGCGGATTGCATTTTCAAATGTGGTCGGCTTCATCATTACACCTCCTCCCTGTCTGCTGTGAAAGATTGTTCTATCCCTCTTTCCGCACCAACACTCGATTGAGAGGTGTGATTTGCTAACCAATTTTTGAAAAAATTCAAAAAATTTTTTTGAGCATGAAAAAAGCCCGCACAAAATAACGGTTCTGTACGAGCTGAAAATACGGTATGTATGGTTGTTAAGGCAGTTTGACTAGATAAACTTTTTATAGATTATGTCTTGTGTTTCCATTATGATTTTGCTCCTTTTGTGACAGAGTTTATACTTTCCCTATATAACTATCTTATCAACCAAAACTGTCCAAATTCTGTCTAAATTATCACTTTTCGGCAAGAATTGAAAAAAGCCATTGAAATTCAACGGCTTAATATTCCTGCTTATTCTCTTTGATAAGTGTACGATAGTATTCCTGCCTGTCCTCTGGTATCTGGGAGCAAAAATCCTCAATCCATTTGTCATATTTCTCATAGATTTCTTCATCATCATAATATTCTGGATATTCTAAATAGATTTCTCTTTCCCGTTCCTCATGTTCTTCAAGTTCCACAGCTAAATCCATGTGCAGACTACAAATAAGCTGTGTATAGGGTATGAAGCCCAGTGCCATAGTGATATGTGTGATACGTTCAAAATCCTCTTTCTTCATTTCTTCTTTTCCCGTCAGCACATCTCTGTCATAAGCAGAACAGATAGATAGGAAGATGTTCTGTTCTTCTTCTGATTTCCTCATAGCCAGTTCTCCATTTCTACGGTCTAAAATTGTTTGTAGCGATACATAAAAATTCTTCTGGGGTAGGTGTCTTGTTTCCGAAAAGTCTGTGAAATTCTGCCTGTGCGTCTGGGTCTGGATTGTTTCTGGCTTCTTCAATAGCAATTTCCAGTTCCTCTCGAACCTCGGAAACAGAAATACCTCTTAGTCGTGCCACTTGCTTTAGGATTTTTTTGCTGTCCCGTTTGGTATATCTTACCATGTATTACACCACCTCTTTTCTTGTAAACTATCATACAACATAAATAAAATGAATAAAACTATAACTTATACAATAGTTGCCTTTATTAGTCTATTATAAAGCATTTCTACAAAGGTTACAATGTATAAGAATAGTTTTATGAAAGGAGTGTGCCAGCTATGGAGCTTGATTATAAGGCAATCGGGAAAAGAATAAAAATCGCTCGTATCAAGAAAAATCTTACCCAAGAAGCCATTGCTGACAAAATCGGTATCACTCCGCAACACGTCAGCAATATTGAAACTGGAAATGCTTCGGTCAGTCTAACAACCCTAGTAGCGATTGCAAACACATTAACTGTTTCTGTAAATGATTTATTATGCGATACGGTCTTGATTTCAAAAGCCGTATTTGAAAAAGAAGCAAAAGAATTGTTTGAGGATTGCAATGAGTATGAAATCCGTGTACTGGTTGATGTATTGAAAGCAACAAAGCAGTCTTTACGGACAGTTAAATTATTTGAAGATAAGATAGAAGATAACAGATAAAAACCGTACCTGTCAGATCACACAAGTGTGAAAACAGTTACGGTTTTTCTTCACTGAATTTATAGCCCACACCCCAGACAGTGATAATGTATATCGGATTGTCTGGGTCGGGTTCTATCTTTTTTCGCAATTTACGAATGAACGAGGGAAGATTACTAGTATCTTTTGGCATATCTTCAAATCCCCATACATTCTCGTAAAGCTGTTCTTTGGTAAATACCTGTCCTTTATGTAAATAAAGGAAGTATAATAAATCAAATTCTTTTGAAGTCAAGGAAACAGCAATACCATTTTTGTCTATAACAGTTCTCTTAAATAAGCTGAATTGCAGTTCCTTTGATTTATTTTCTGAAATGGCAGAAGTAGATAACTGCTCAGCAATCCATTCAATAGCCTGCTGAACTATTTTTTCTTCATTGTCTGAAATTTCAATTAGTATAATTTTCCCATGCTAATCGCTCCTTTACTTGTCAATTTTTAACTCTCCACGTTTTAGACGAAATATGACATCAGCTCTTTTTGCAATCTCATTTGAATGAGTAACAATTACAGCACATTTGTTCATCTGATGTACGTTTTCTTCCAATATATCCATAATTGCCATTGCTGTATCTTCGTCAAGATTTCCTGTCGGCTCATCAGCAAGAATGACAGGTGCTTCTGTTGCCAATGCACGAGCAATCGCTACACGCTGTTGCTGTCCGCCAGAAAGTTGTAGCACATTTCTTTTTGCTTCTTCTTTTGTCAGCCCCATTTTTTCTAAAATTGGAATTGGGGGCAACTTACTTGTCAATTCTACATTTTCTTTCGGTGTCAGATAATCAATTAAATTATAAGACTGAAAGATAAAAGATACATGATTACGTCTGTGATAAGCAAGTCCTTTTTCAGTAATATCTTCTCCATTAAAAAATATTTTTCCTTTTGTTGGACTGTCCAATCCGCCAAGCAATGAGAGAAGTGTTGTTTTTCCACAGCCAGATGAACCAAGGATTGCATAAATCTTTCCAAGTTCTAATTCCGCGTTCAGACCCTTAAACACCGTTTTCTTTTGATTGTAACTATAAGATAAGTCTATAAATGATAGTATGCTCATAATAAAATTCCTCCTATTCCATTTTTGTTAAAATATCTTTTGGTCGTAAACGAATGATTGTATAAGAAGCAATTATGACCGCAAGACATATCAATATGAAACCAATTCCAAATACTTTAATCATATCTGATGTAGCAATCTGAATATTCAGATTAGAGATATTTTCTCCCGCTTTACTGATAATGAATGAACCAATCTGATTGGCAAGTCCAAAAGATAATGCCGTTGACGCAAAGATGGATAATATTCCAATCAATATATTTTCTACTAGGAACTGTGCGATAATCTCCACTTTACTTCGACCAACTGCAAGTAAAATAGCAATTTCCTTATTACGACTTCTTGTCCATAAAACAAGGAACAATACAATAATAAGCATACCGATGACTGTTATTGTCAATACCGCTGTATCAACCATACTTCCAAAAGAGGAAAGTGGAGTAGATACCATATCAAAATCCTCTGTATTAACATCAAAAGTAAAGGTTTTTCCTTTCACTTCTGGAAGATCCTTGATGGTTTCCATAAGTTCTTTGGCTTCCTCTGGAGAATGTGTATAAATATCAAGATTGTCATATCCTTCTAATTTTTCATTTCCTCTGCTATAAAACTTTTTAAGTCCTTCCATATCAATATAGCCACAGTTCGCAGGAATACCATCTGGTGTGATAGCCTGCTTTGTTGTTCCCTCTGTACCGCTATAAATTCCTACAATGGTAAAGGTACATTCAGTTTTTCCCGTTTCAAACTCTTGAAAAGTAATTTTATCTCCTACAGATAGATTATTTCTATCTGCCAGTTCTTTAGAAATTAAAGCAGTACAGGAATCATTGGGGTTAATATGCCGTCCTTCTTCTAGTTTGTATGAACCATTTAGAAATTTTACATCTAATGAAGAATCCAATATTGCAGTATAAGGAATTGACAACCCTGGTGCATTGACCATGCCTGGGATTGGTTCAAAATTTTCAGGAAGTCCCCAATACGCATCTTCTATTTTAGCATTATAACTTACGACATTTGGAAGTTCTGCAATAGAGTTAATTATTTTTTCTGTAATTCTATCACCATTATAGGTATAGCCAGAAGCACCATTTCCCAAATCCTCGGCTGGACCAAAATTATTTTGATTATTCATATCAATTTCCATACGAACGGAAGCACCTACTGTTTCCTTTATCTGCTTTGTTCCTTGCTGGACTGCTTTTTCGCTGGAAAGTGCAATTAAAATAGTTGTAGATAGCAGAGTAAATGTCAAAAATAGCAATAGACTTCGTAACTTCTGTCTGGCACTATATTTTATAGCTCGTTTGAAAAAATTCATTGTAATATCCTCCTAGCTCATTTTTGTTAAAATCTCTTTTGGCTTCAATGACAAGATGGCTCCACTGCATACAAGAACCGTCACAAAAGTGCCTAGACTTTCTAAAACAAACAATATAGCAAAGTGCAGAAAATCTGGTTGCAAGTAATTCTTATGAACAGTTGCCTGTGTTATCGAATCAAATAGGAATGAATTAAATGTATCCGCAAGTGGAAGAAAGATAATAGTTGAAAGCAAAAATCCAAGCGACAGTAAAATCATTGCTTCCAATAGAAATTGCCCGATAATCTGCTGTTTTGTTTTTCCTATCGCAAGAAGAATACCAGCTTCCTGTATTCTTCCACGAATCCTCAATGTCAGTATCAGCATGAGTACCACAAGTCCTAATATCGAAGTAATTATAGTCAATGCTATAACGACTTTTTGCATACTTTGTAGCTGTTCTGCAATTTTGGAATACTTGAAGTCGTTCGTATTGATGATATGATTTTTCCAGTCAATCGAAGCAATATCTTTAATTTCTGTTACCATTTTATCAAGGCGTAGTGGGTCAGCAATGAAAAAAGAAATTTCTCCCTCATAGATACCTTGTGTCTGCTCTTTCAGATTTATAAGCAGTTGACTATCTGAGAAAAGAAGATTTTCTACCTTTTTTGCTGTTGGATTTAAGGCATTATCGGAATTGTTTTTTATTTGATAAATGCCTTTTATCTCCACCGTTTCATAAGCACTTTTTTCTTTTATTAGGTCTGTATAAACACCTTTATCTGAACCTAATTTTGCATGGGTAAGGGTAATCTTATCTCCGACAGAAAGATGATTCTGCTTTGCAAGAGCTTCACTAATAAGTATTTTATCCTTATCTTCTGGTTTGATATGCTCGCCTACGCTCAGTTCGTATTCCTCATCTAAAAAATTTTGACATAAACTGGAATCTCGAACCGCTTTTACAGTTCCCATATTGCTTTCTTCATTGTGTCCTGCTCCTGCCAAGAATGTAAGTTTTTCTCCTTTTACATAGCCCGAATGTTCCGTATTATAACATTTCAGTTCTTTCCCAACTGCTGAAATAACACGCTGAATAGACTGTTCATCAATCGTAGGAGTTCCTTTGCTGGAAACCTGTCCATTATCCATGTCAAATTGTTCATACGGTCTAATAGAGAAAGATGCACCAATATTGGAACGTAAATCTTTAGAAATTTGCTGTATTCCTAGATATACTGAACTTCCAGCCAGTAAAGAGAATGAAATCAATAGAAATACAATAGCAAGCAATAGATTTTTTCCTTTTTTGCGGGTCAGATATAGAAAAGCCCGCTTTTCTAAGTTCATAATAAACAAACACCGTCCTTTCTTTACTTTTACAGTATAAGAAAGAACGGTTTAAATTCGATTTAGATTTGATTTAGTTTTGATTTAGATTTTGCGAATTTAATGTGATTTCAAAACAAACGCTGTCATTTATATTTTCAATCTTAAAAGATAAATTATGCTGTTCCAAAATAATTTTTACAAGATATAGCCCAAGTCCACTTCCACCAGTCAATCTGTTATGTGATTTTTCCACACGATAGAAAGGCGTAAACAGCTTGTCCAAATCTTCCTTTGGAATATTAACACCACTGTTTATAACACAAAGAGATTGAGGAGATAAGTCTATTTTCATTTCAGCTCTGTTGGGAGAATGTCTTATTGCATTATTGATAATATTGTGGACTGCCTTTTCCAAAAGTGGTTCATTCCCCATAAGTATAATATCTGCTGAAATATTATTATTAACGTGGATATTTTTTTCTGTCGCAAGTGGAGCAAGATGTTCACATACACGTTTAAGAATATCTGTAAGAGAGATAAACTCCATATGATTGATTGCATTCATTTCCAGTTTGGATATAGAAAGTATCTCCTTTACTAACTGTTCCATGTTCTCTATTTCTTTTAATGTTTCTGGAAGTACCTCATGTGTATCTTTGTATCTTCCAATCCCCATAATCATACTTTCCACTTGCCCTTTGATAATAGTGATAGGAGTTTTCAATTCATGGGAAGCAGTTGCAAAGAAATACTGACGTTGTTTATTCAATTCATCTATATGCTCCATGTCCTGTTTTAAATGTTGGTTTGCTGTTTCTAATTCCATCATTGTATTTGATAAATTGTGTGACATGGAGTTAAGACTGTTCGCCAAAACACCAATTTCATCAGTGCGGTTGATTCTACATTCCCATGTCATATCCAAATTTGCCATTCGTCGGGAAATTTCGCTGATTTCTGTAATAGGTCTAACAATAATACGACTGCATATCCACGCAACCAAAAGAGAAACTGAAAAAATAAGAGCAAGAAGAAACGGCAATAATTTCAATAAGGCACTTATCAATTCTTGATTGGAAGAAGTAAGAGAAACAATCGTAAAAAGGTACGATTGAGGTCTATCAGCAAACATCATTTCCTGTGATAATGATGATATTTTATCTGTGCTTGTTTTCACTTTATTCGTATCGCCATATTGATAAATTCTTCCGTTTTCTTCAAAAGAAACAATCATTTGATTCTTTTTACAAAAATCTTCAATGACGTTTTCTGCGTCCTCAAATTTAGTATTTACAAGAGTTTCAGAAAGGTTTCCGATTTCTGATTCGATATGTGTAGATAAAATCATTTCGTAACTTCTAGGCAGAAAAAACAGTATGCTTCCATAAATAATCAGACAGCATAAAACCAAAGCACTAAAAATCCATAAAAAAACTTTTATGTTAAGACTATCTTTAATCTTCACTTTCAAATTTATATCCCACCCCTCGTATCGTTTGAATACAGTCAATATCCAGCTTGCGTCGAAGATTCATGACGTGGATATTGACAGCCTTTTCATCTCCTGTAAAATCATATCCCCATACTTGATTGATGAGGTTATCTCTGGTCAACACTTGATTTCTATGTTTCATAAATACTTCCAATATATCAAATTCCAACTGTGTAAGATTTATTTCTTTCCCATTTACTTCAACGGTATGTCTATTTGTATCCAGCTTGATACCATGAGAAATAAAAATGTTGTGATTTTCTACTTTTTCTTTAGTGCGTCGAAGTACAGCTTCTATTCTCATTAAAACCAGTTTTAAAGAAAATGGTTTTGTAATATAGTCGTCAGCCTGTAATTCAAATGCTTTAACCTGTGCTTCTTCTTCGTCCATAGCTGTGAGCATGATAATTGGAATATCTGAATTTTTGCGTATTATCTCACATACCGCATACCCGTCGATTTTCGGCATCATAATATCCAGCAGTATCAGTGAGAAATACTGTTTTTCAAATTGTGAAAGACCCTCCAAGCCGTCATTTGCTAAAGTAACTCTATATCCAGCTTCTGTCAGTAATTCATATAGAACAGACTGAATGGCTTTTTCATCTTCGATTATCAATATATTATCAATCATATAAGCACCACCTAATAGTTATTATTCAATGTTCATTTTATCATACAATTATTTAGATTTGATTTAGATTTGTTAAATAAATAGAAAACCGTAGCTGTCAGATCACACAATGAAAACAGTTACGGTTTTTCTTCGTTGAATTTATAACCTACGCCCCAGACAGTGATAATGTATATCGGATTGTCTGGGTCGGGTTCTATCTTTTTTCGCAATTTACGAATGAACGAGGGAAGATTACTAGTATCTTTTGGCATATCTTCAAATCCCCATACATTCTCGTAAAGCTGTTCTTTGGTAAATACCTGTCCTTTATGTAAATAAAGGAAGTATAATAAATCAAATTCTTTTGAAGTCAAGGAAACAGCAATACCATTTTTGTCTATAACAGTTCTCTTAAATAAGCTGAATTGCAGTTCCTTTGATTTATTTTCTGAAATGGTAGAAGTAGATAACTGCTCAGCAATCCATTCAATAGCCTGCTGAACTATTTTTTCTTCATTGTCTGAAATTTCAATTAGTATAATTTTCCCATGCTAATCGCTCCTTGTAAAATAATGTGAAATTTAAATTTTAATGAAACACTCTTAATATATATTGCAAATTTAACGTATTTTAACCTCCTTAGGTATAACAATCATAAGAATGATATATGCAATAATGATTTTTGGAAAAACAAAAACCGTTACAGTAAATAGTAATCTTACTATTTTAGCGTCTACATTAAAACACTTTGCTAAACCACCACAAACCCCAAAAAAGATTTTCCCTTTTCTTATTCTATATAGTTTATTCATTAGCCTTTTTCCTTTGTCTATGGTTTAAATTTTTTAATAAGATAGCTGAGATACAACCGCATAAGATCAATATTCCCAAACTACAAATATAATTCTGAATAGTTGTTTCGTAATACCCAGAAATACCAAATATTGCTGTGATATCAGCGTCCACGCTTGCGTCTGCTTCTGCTGTCTTTGGTTCATAGTCTGATTTTTGGATTGCTGGTGCAAGGGTAGGGTTCTGAATGATTACCATATCCCCGTCAGAGTCTACATGGACTTTTACGGTATAGGTTGCCTTGCCCGCTGTTGTCTGTTCTCCCTCTTTTATCTGCTGATCTACTTCGTAGGTAGCAGAAAAAGTGTCCGTTCCCGACTGTTCGATATTCCATACAATCACATCTGTAACTGTGGAACTAGTCGGTATATCGGTTCTAATGGTATCCACATTCAAGTCCTGCAATTCTTTTGTCAGATAAACGCTGATTGCCTGTGTCCTTGCTTTGATAGCTTCTTTGCTGTTGTTCCATGTGTAATAGGACTTCTCAAAGTTCTTCACGAAATTTTCAATCCCGTTGGTATCGTTTAATCGTAACTGTATAGTTTGTCAGCCTTGTGTATTCATGCCTTTTAGAAGTAATGTTTAAATTTAATCCCAACCTACCACATAGCTTTTTAGTAGATATAGCCCCATAGCCAGTTGCATTTGTTTTTTTGCATATTTAAGTATTCAATATTTCAAAACATATTTTATTGTGACAAATGCAAAATTGAATAAATTTTTCCAATAGTTTTTTTAATAGGTCTATCTTTATAGAAATAGTATTCCACATATTTCCATTTATCTGGATTGTATATTAACACTTTACTTGTACAGTCATCTTTCTCCAATGAAAAATTTATAGCTTTCATTTGTTTCATTGGTGTAATTTCATGTTCAATTTCAAGAGCAAACTTTGACAGATTAAAGTCTTTTCCTAAACAACATGTTATTGGAATACCTATATTTATTTTTTGCCAACCGAATGAACTTAAAATATTATCATAGTAACCATCAAAAATGAATTTGTTCATGCCATCATTATTCTGCCATATATATAGTGGAGAATACTCATTACAACTCTTTGAAGAATCTCTTTTTTCAGATATGAGATATGCTTTAAATATTAAATCTTGAAAGCCATCCGTTCTATGTCCATTATCAGCTACTCGCTGTCTAATCACATTCATGTCGTAGTTATCTGGTAGTGAAATCTTATATTGCATAGCAATCATTATTTTTTCCTCCTATCTATCCTGCTTCAAATTTCAATTTAATTATACATATTAGTTCGTTATGTGTATAATAGTTGTAAATGATGATATATATCATTTTAAATAATACTGGAGGTGCTATTATGGAAAGTCTGGAACTTAGAATATTTAGAGAAGTTGCTTATACAAAATCAATATCGAAAACTGCGGAAAATATGGGGTATGTTCAATCTAATATAACTGCACATATCAAAAAACTGGAAGGTGAATTAAACACGACACTATTCATTCGCCATAGCAAAGGCGTAACCCTCACAAAAGATGGAGAAAAATTACTGTATCAAGCAGAAAAGATAATCTCTTTACTCGATAAGACCTTACAATCTTTTCAGAACAATCCTAAAACTTTAAAAATTGGCACAACGCAGACAATAGCTGGTTATTTATTGCCCAAATGTATCATTGAATATCAAAAACAGTTTCCAAATGTGTCATTGTCAGTTTCCACACTAAATCAAGACGACTTAGACCATAGCCTATATAATGGACTATTAGATTGTATAATCACTAACAGTACCCACAATATTACACAAGGTAAGCAGGTTTTGGAATTTCAAGAAAATTTAATGCTGGCAACTCCATGCTCCTGCAATTCCATAAATGATATCTTTGCATATCCAATTATCATAAATAATATCAAGTCCTGCCCCTACAGAGAAGCCCTTTTGGATTGGTGGAACTTACATCAATCGAAATCACCAATGATAATTGAATTAGATACTGTAGAAGCAATTCTTAATACCGTTACTATGGGCGGTGGAATATCATTATTACCAAAATATATTTTAGCAGATAAACAAAATATCAATAGCTTCTATATTGAAGATTTGCAATATACATCAATTCACATGTGGATTGCTATGAATAAGCTTACATCAGAATATTTTACTTTAAAGGACATTCTAAAAAAACAATTTAAAATAGATAACAACTAAGGCAGATAACCACGGCATGGTGTACCTGCCTTTTACTATGTTATCCTACAATCTTCCAGTTATTATCTTTATGTAGCACTAGCTCAAACTGCGATACCTGCGTTGCCTTTGTCTGATTATCAAGGAATTTTACTGCTACCTTGACTTTTACATTGTCCCCGTCCTTTGTAAAGATAGGGGTTACCAATTCAGAATAAAGGTAGTCCCTGCCGATAGGTTCAAGCACATTTCCCGATACATAATAGGCAAGCTCTTTTTCTGTGGCTGTCGGGTACAGCTTAAAGAATGTTTCCAGAAATGCGGTAGCGTCGTTGACGGTATCAGCGTCTACACTTGCGTCTGCTTCTGGTGTCTTTGGCTCATAGTCTGATTTTTTGATTGCTGGTGCAAGGGTAGGGTTCTGAATGATTACCATATCCCCGTCAGCGTCTACATGGACTTTTACGGTATAGGTTGCCTTGACCGCTGTTGTCTGTTCTCCCTCTTTTATCTGCTGATCTACTTCGTAGGTAGCAGAAAAAGTGTCCGTTCCCGACTGTTCGATATTCCATACAATCACATCTGTTACCGTGGAACTAGTCGGTATGTCGGTTCTAATGGTATCCACATTCAAGTCCTGTAATTCCTCTGTCAGATAACCGCTGATTGCCTGCGTCCTTGCTTCAATCGCTTCTTTGCTGTTATTCCATGTGTAGTAGGACTTTGCAAAGTTCTTCACGAAATTTTCAATCCCGCTGGTGTCCTGCAAACGAAGTTCAATGATTTCTTTTTCATGGGTCGTGTGCTGGTCGATAGCGGTAAAGTTCTTATATACTCCAAAGCTCACGCTTGCGATAAGCACCACCCACAACGCAATCACGGTTTTCTGATGTGTGCCTACCTTGACAGTACGCACCTTTTTTTCTTTGATAGTTTCTGTCTGTTTCTTATTCTTCTTAAACATATTTTTCAAGTCCTTTCTATTGTTTTACTCGTCCTACACCGATTAAGTGCTGTTGCCAGTAACTACTACTTAGGTCTGTATATCCTATCGGGTCGCCTGCATGGTACATCTGGTTATTCCCTACATAAATTGCAACGTGCGTTACATAAGTACCAGCGTTATAGGTGGAATGGAAAAACACCAAATCGCCTGCTTTTGCCTGCGAGAGTGGAAGATGTTGGGTTGCGTCATACTGTGCTTGTGCCGTTCTCGGTAAGGAGATACCAGCTTTTCCATAGCACCATTGCGTAAGTCCCGAACAGTCAAAGGAAGTGTTTGGATTGCTACCGCCATATACATACTTCCAGCCTTGATATTTCAACGCTTCATTCATTACCTTTTGTGCCAGTTCTCCCGATACCTGCGGAACAGTCAAATACTGATTGACTAATTCGACATAGAACATATTTCCATAGCCATACCGCCAGCCCCCGTTCTTCGCAACGGCTATCGGGTTGGTGTAGGTTATTTTCTTTCCACCCGATTTCTCACGAGCGAAGCTCTCTGCAAGATTAAAAGTGTGTTTCTTTCCTTTTCCTGCCACATATCCCACATAGCCACCGCCATAGTTATAGGACTGTATCGCTACATTCAAATCGTCGATACCTTGATTTTTGCAGGAAGAAAGCAGGGACGCAAAATACTTACACCCCTGCTTGATTGAACTTTCTGTATCTAAAGAGTTAGGTGGTAAACCAAGACTTTCCGAACTCTGCATAACATCTTCTGCCGTACCGCCACTTTCTACTTGAATGATAGCAAGCAGTACATTGACATACTCGGAGATACCGTTTTCTCTGGCGTATTTTTCCACCATAGGCTGATGTTTCAAAACTTCTGCGGATAGGTTCATACCCGTAATGCCAGAAGAAAAGTTGCTGTTCTCGTCGTCGCTGTCCGCACTAATCAAGACACCAAAGAAAAGAACTACGGAAAAGAGGATAGGAAACAGACTGCCAATGATAGCGATATGTTTCAGTTTCATTTTTTCTTCTGTCCTTTCTTCGTTACAAGGTTACGGTTCTTCTCTGTGGTCTGCGTTTGCTGAACCTTTGTCCTGCGGTCTTTGGTGTAATTCTGGCGTGTTTCCTGCGATACTACTTTTTCTACATTCTGCCTATGTACTGGCTGTGCCGACTGGGTCGCTTTTCTATCAGAAGCACCAGAAGATAGCGGACGCTCTTTGATAACAGTTGTCTTGACTGGCTCACTTGCTTTTGAAGTGGTCGCTGTGGCAGGTCGTTTGACTTCCTTCGTTTTTTCCGCACTCGGTTTTGGAATGATTGAAGTTGTGGCTGGTCGCTCATGGGGACGGGTAGCTCCCGTTGTCGCTGATCCGTCCGTCTTTCGTGCCTGCCTTGCTTCTTGTGCCTTTTGAAGCTCCATACGTTTGTCAGCGATATTTTTCTTACGCTGTTCCTGCTTTTCCAATCGTCCCGTCTGTCTGGACTGCTGTTCCTGCACCATGCCACGCTTGAAGTCGGACACGCTGGACTTTGCCTTTTCCTTTGCGGAATACACCGCATAAGCAGTCTGTGTCGGCATATCCTTGATATTCTCTTTGACAGCGTTTGCCTTATCTTTCACTTTATTTTTCGTATCTAAGACAGCACCCACCTTTGAGCCTGCCTTACTTCCCATAGAAGTATTGTTACGCTGTGGCTGTGTGTTGGTACGGTTTCGCTTATTTTCTGTATTAGAAGATAAAAGAGAACCTGCCATAGCCCCCGTTCCAGCTCCAACCATACTTCCATGACTAACAGCCCTTGCCATGCGTCGCTCCATACGCCTAGCCCGATGTCGCATAAACAGATACGGTCTGCGGAATATGCGTCGTCCCATGCTTTGACTGTCGCCAGCATTAAGTGAGAACATACTCATTAAGTCGCCCAGCTTCATGTAGATACCAGCGAAACATACTATCTGCAAGAACGCCACCATGAAGAACGGATAGTCCGTGGATATGTTATAAAACATACTGGAAATGCTGAACGCCACCGTTACAATGAGCGTTATGCCTGCCCGTGTCATTATGGTATTAAATACCCTCACGATTGCCTGCTTTGCCATGCTTTCATAGCTCGGTATCATAGAAAGTAGAAAGCTGATAGGCAGAAACATTGCAAAGATAATAAAAAGTATCTGGCTGAACAACATCATGCCCGTAAGCAAGAATACAAATATTGTGATACCTAAGTTAAAAAACAGTAGGAAGAACACCATACCCAAACGGTTTACCACCTGCGGTATTGTCAGATTGTTGTTGTCGTTGTCCTCTATTTCTGTTTTCACGACTTCTTCTCTGGTCTTTCCGTCCTCGTCCTCTGGACTAGCCGATACAAGAGCTTCCACACGGTCTGTCCCGATTTCTTCTGCGTTGCTGTTGCCGAATTGTAAGAGTAGCCACGGCTGTTCTACTTGAATAGAAAATAAACTGTCCCGTATCAAGTCCACGCTGTCCTTGCCCTCGCTGTCAGAGTTGGGGAGCATGATTTTTGTTCCCAAGTCCAAAGAAGCGGTACTGATGTCACTGGAAAATTCATTTATCTTCTTGATGTAGTCGGGAGCATAGGCAATAAACGAAGCGGACAGAATGAACACCACTACAAAGTTGATAACGGCGTGAAGTGCCTTGCTGGTTTCCCGTTTTATCAGTCCCGTATAGGCAACATACATTCCCACCACTAAGATAATGAGAAGCAGGAAACCAACATAGAAGCCCGTAGAAGAAAAGCCATTCTCGGTAACGCCTGCAAGGGTCTGTATGCTTTTTCCGATACTGTCTGCCATATCATTGATGAAGTCCAGCTTATAGGCTTCCTGCACCACATAGCCCGTAGCATTGCTTAAATATAAACTGATAGTCCAGACAAAATTAGTAATGCAGTAAAGTCCGTACTGCACCGATTTTCCGATACCGTCCAGCCAGTTCCACGGAAGCCACGACCAGCTATTATCCACATAAAAATCAAGCTGGTAGTTGGAAAGGGGATATTTTGAATATAGATTTTCTGCGTTTATGGTATCGTCCACAAGCCCCGTCGCATGAGCCACCGTCCCCAAAAGTGAAAGCAGGATAAGGGAGAGTGCCACCACGAACAGAGCCATTTTGAGAAAGTGGAAAATCTTCTTTTTTGTGAACGCACCTTTTATCCTTTCTTTCATCACTCCACCTCATTTCTCTGTACGGGCGGTCTGGTATCAAAAGCGTGTAACAGTTCTTCAAAGACTGGGTGTATCTGTACCACACCGACACGCCCGTATAAGTCCTGCAATAAGCATTGTCCGTTCTCTAAATTACGCAAGCGTTTCTGGTTGTTCTCGTCGTCCTTGTCGATACCGAAAAACTCTAAGGTCTGCTTTATCTCGTTAATGTCCGTAGAACGAAAGGCAAATTTCAAGCCGATATTGTTTTTCAGACTTTCCTTTGATACGTCGCCAGAAGATTGTGTAACGAAATAAACGCCTGCCTGCATAGCTCGTCCAGCACGAACCAGCTTATTTGATAAAGTTTCGCCTTGTGCCACGTTTAAGAACGCCCACGCTTCGTCCAAATCGACAATCTTGAAAATGCTTCTGTCCGAATGGATAAAATCAAGGGCAAAGGTACTAATCACAATCAGCATAGACACCGACAATAATTCAATGGTCGTGTATTCCTCAAAGGTCGTGTCCTTATCTGGCAAGACAAGGTCGGCTACTTGAATGATATTGAGCTGGTTATCCAGACTGATAGCATTTTCTACCGTACCGTCCGAAAACAGCAGGTGTGCAAAATCATAGTCCGTGAAGCTGTCAATATGGTCTGCAATATTTCTTGATATGGGTGTATCTTCACGGCGTAGCTCGTCTATCACATGGAGCAAACCTCGACTGTCGCTCTGGGTAACGGAACGCACCGCTTTTCGTAACACGGGGAATTTTTCGCCGTCCCTAGAGGAAATACCCGTTAAAAATGTCAAGATGTCGATAGCCAGACTTTCAGCGTCTTTTACATTCTTCATAATCACAAATGGGTCAAGAAGTCCTGCATTGTCCTTGTCGCTGGTAAGGTTTACGATATTGATTTCATGGGCGATTTCTGGAAGTGTTTCTTTCCAGTTGCCACGCTCACTTTTAGGGTCTAAGATAACCGCTTGTCCCCCAAAGAGAACAGAGTAGTACACCAGAAGATTGTTGCAGAACGACTTCCCACCGCCAAGCGAACCGACAAAAGCAGAAGCAAGGGCGTTGGTAACTGTACCTTTTACACCTTGACTGGCAAGGGACGGTTGCAGGTACACATTTCTTCCCGTATCAACGGAATATCCCATATAGATACCCGTAGTTTCCCCTAACTGCTGGGTAGCACCAAAGCCAAGTCCTGCCAAGAAGTCTGATTTTACATACTGCACATAATCATTGATATATCGCTTGCTGGCAGGAAGAAATTCAGAATGAAGCCCCAGCATATCCCCAGCAGGACGCACCAGCTTTACATTGAGGTCGTCGTAAAAGTCCTTGACTTCATCACAACGGCGTTTCAGCTCGTCAAGATCGGGTGCAGACACCCGTATCACGTAGCTTAACTTATACATACTTTCTTTGCCCTGGTCTAAGTCTGTTTCCAGTTCGTCCACGCTGTCTAATGCGTCCACCACATTTGAGCTGGTTTCACTTCCTGCTTGATAAGCGTGATTGTCAAGGTCTTTCAATTCCTTTTTCTTATTTCTTACTGTGGTAAGAGCCTTCCTGTTCTCCACGATTTCTACATTCATAGAAGTATCAACGGGGAATGTGAATTGCTGTTGCTGGAAATAAAAGATTTCACTTGACGGAAAATCAAGCTCGCCTACAATCGCATTGACGGTAAAATAAGACACATAGCTTTCCTTGTCCCCATGTTCCAATCGTAAATACCGCTGGCTTTCCTCAATCACACACCTTGTCGGACGGATAAGGTCGTAGTATTTTATCAGAGTTTCTTTGTTCAATTTCTTCTTTGGTAGCTGATACTCATAATCTTCATAGGCAATACCGTCCCTGCCGTAAAGATGTTCCATAAGATACCCAAAATCATTGATTTCCAAGCGACGCACCTTAAAGCGACGGGAGATTTTATTTTCCAGAAGTTTTTCCATTTTCATGTAACGGTTGATTTCATCATTCGGCATGGAAACAAAATCATTCATCAGCGTGTGGTTCACTTCATGGAGAAATTCCGTAAACGTCAGCCACGCCGATTTTTTGATGTTCTTCAGATTGAGCTGTTCTTCCGTAACCATGAGCTTAAAGCCAAGAAAAAAGCGGTAGTCCACTTGATTGTCCCCAATCATAGATACTAACGCTTCGGTCTGTTCGTCTATCTTCTGATAGGCAACTTCCTTTAATTTTCCGGTTACCAGCTTCTTTGACTGTTCCTGCATACTGCGGATTGAGCTTTCTGTGGCAATCTGCAACGCATGAATTTTACCCTCACGGGACTGGGCGATAAGCTGTCGAAAACTGTCATGCACGATAAATTTCTGCTCTGCGGATAGGAAAGAATAATTGTATGGTATCAGCTCATAGTAGGCGAACACCTCATTGTCCTTGTTCCAGACAAGGTTGTTGTCAATATATTTTATCGGGAACATAGTTCACACTCCTTACTGCCGTGATTGTTTCGTTCAATATCTGCTTATGCAGTTTTACGGCTTTTCCTCCATAAGTGATTTTAGGTCGCAGGGCATAGGTTATCTGTGATTTCAAAAAGCTGTACGGCTTCTTTCCGTCAAAGGTTTTCTGCGACATAAACCAAGTGAGAGCAACGGGAATACCGAAGTATTTGAGAAATGCTCCCTCAATCATGGAAAGTGGGGGAATATCCCCAAACAGAATGATGAGAAATTCCGTAATCACAAACCATGTAATCTGTGTAAAGGTAACGGGAAAGGGTAAGTTAAAGTCATTGATTGCATATAAGACTTTTTCCACGTTCCAGATACCCGTATAAGATTTAATCTTTTTCAAGTTCTTTCAGCTCCTTTCAAAATAGAAAAGGACAGCCATGTTTCCGACTGTCCCTTAAAAGAGAAACGCTGTCAGTAGCAACAATGCTTGTCACTGATCTTCCAGCGTTAATATGGTATTTCGCACATACCTCGGCTTGTTTCAATGAAGCAACCGCCCATATCCAAATCTCGCCCGTAGGCTTCATAGTCAATGTAGTTCTGCAAGCTGGGTGGAATATCCCCAAGTGCCTGTAATTCGTCTATGTAGTAGTAGGCAACGTCTGTCATGGTTTCACAATCGGGATAATAATAAATATCGTCCTTATGTTCCACGACTTCTTCCAGCGTTCCGTAGTGGCTGATAAATTCGTTCAGACACTCTACGATATAGTCGGGAAGTTCCTCTATCATTTCATACATCTCATTGAGTTCTTCAATGGAAACATATTCCCCTATGTCGATAGGGAAGTTGTCGGTATCATGGATAGCGTATTCCTCATACTGTTCATTCAAGCCGATTTTTTCTGTTACATCTTCCTCGTCAATGGGGAAAGTGAACCAAGCACCCACTAAATAGCCCTCGTTGTATTTGCCAAGGTTCGCAATATAAACCGCCATATCATCAATCATAAGCACCACCTCTTTTCCTACTCTGGAAGTTCAAAGACACTGTGTTCCGTTACAAGATAGCATCTGTTTTCCAGCAAGTGAGAAGCGTAGGCTTCAAAGTCGAAATAGTATTCTTGACAGTCCTCGGACAAATGCTTGAATGTGGGGTCATTCATCAGCTTTTGCTTTGCAACATCAATCATGCTTTTACAATCGTGATAAACCGTAATCACGTTCCTGCAAATATAAAGTGCTTCTAAGTTCTCAAACACGGTAAGAAGTGCTACATATTCTTCTTGCATATCGGCTGATAGCTGGCGGTACATAAAATCTAATTCATTAATCTGATACACGCTTGTTTGTTCGTGGACTTCATCAGCATAAGGCAACACCTTTTCGATAATGCGGTAATCTTGACTTTCTGCACCGACACCTAGCTTTTCTTCAAACTCGGCAACATCTATCGGCAGGTCAAACCAGTACGACGTTGTTTCTTCGCCAGTTGTTCTTCCCGTTTCCACCAGCACCCTTGTTTCCTGCATTGTTCTTCACGTCCTTTCTGTTGTTTCATCACATCTTTTAAGGTCTGGTACGACATACCAAACACATACTTTGAAAAATCTTCCAACTGCTTTTTATCATAGTCGGCAGGGTTCAGCAGTTTCATTTCATGCCACACTTTCCGCTTGTAAGAGGGCAGGTCGGAAAGATATTCACAGCCGATTTTTGCCTGCATATCCTTAAAAATATCGTTCATTTCATCACTCCAATCTGAAATTTAGGTAAGAAAAAAGCAGTCAATCCTAAGACTAACTGCTTTGTGTAGATATGAACTTATAAAATTTTAGTTTATGATATAGCAACATCATTTAATGTCCTCTGTGTTTTGCTTTTTTCTTTTGTTGCTTCAACTTAAACTTTTGTTCTGCTTCCATTTGCTTTTTATGTTTGGAATTAGATTTATATTCTTCTTTTTTTAATTCATGTTGTAATTTTAAAGCTTGTTGCGATTTTGTCCCAATTCCATTGTTCTGTAATTGTTTCTTTACATCTCTAAGAACTCTTTTAGGATTTTTCTTATCCTTTTTTACAATCGTTTCAACTGCTGGACTAAATTGTAAATCATAATAATGTTTCAACACAAATTCTTGAATATCATAATCTTTTGGCTCTGCACCAAATGTTACCTTTGCTACGGAAAGTTTGCCATCACAAATTCGTTCAAAAATTCCAATCCAAAAAGGTTCTGCAAAATACACAGTCAATTTACATTTTATTGTCTTCATATCAATCCCTCCTTGTTTATTTCTAAACAAAGAACGGACAACCCGGAGGGGCAGGTTACTTACCCTATAAACATAGGACGGCTGGGCTACCTACCAGCTCTCGCATAATAAAATGCTTTGCGTTTTTATCTTTGTCATTTTAGATAATCGTTTTTGATTGATTATCTCTCTTAAAAATTATACCATTTCCATATCAGCACTACAATAAAATTTTATGCACCGATAATCTTGTTGAATAGCTCTAACAGTACATCTTTCACACCGCCAGCGTTGAATACCAATCCGACAGCAACAAGGGCAACTACCAAGAAGCCGATAAGTTTTGAAAACTCACGCTTGAACCCTAAGTAGATACCGATAACCACAATCGCCATAAGCACTAAGCTCTGTGCGTTGCTTAAAAACCATTGATACAAATTTTGCCCGAAATTCATTTAATTGTCCTCGCTTTCTTTTAATTGTTTCATTTTATAGTCAGCTTCTTTGCCAACACTCAAAATACACATCAAGACTACGCCGATACCCATTCCCATAGATACCAGCAGGAAGTCTTTTACTAATTCCCACATTTTTATCACTCCTAACTTTCCACCAAATCTTTTGTAGGGGTCGTCTGCTGTTTGATTATCATTTCATGTTTTTCACTCAAGGTTGCCTGCTTTTCGATTGTTTCCATGTAGTCTGTACCGTTTCCCTTATCAATCTTTTTCAGCATTTTCAAGGTCGGTGCTACCTGCCGTTGTACCCAACGCAATGTGCGGTCTAAGGTATAAGGCTCTGGCTTTGTCGTCAGTTTCAGACTTTGCCGATTATCGCCGATAAACCACGCCCAGCGGTCATTGAGTTTCCAGTCATTTTTTCGCTTGTCGGGTTGTTCATCAACAAACCGCACATACTGGTTGATGATAGAAAAGGCGGTCTGTTCTGCGTCATAATAGGTCAGCAAATCCCGTACTGCATAATAGGCACGTTCATTACGAAGCCGTATCTCAAAACGATTGATAATGTCGGCTTCCTCCAGCGGTGTCCCTAACTTAACGTACTGCTCATAGTCCTTTTCATAGATACAGAAATACACATCTGATTTCAGCGAACCAAGATAAAGGGTACGTCCCATATATTCTCTGTCGTCCTCTCTGTGCTTGATAAGCTCGCCCGACTGGTAAAACTTATAACTTCTGGACTTTCCGATATATTCCCGTTTCCTGCATTTTTCCGCAAGCTCTGGAATATCCAAAATGCCCGTATGGTCGTTGATAGCAAGGTCGATACGCTTCATCACGCCACCGTCTACTAATGCGTCCATAAGGAAGTCATACCAGCTTCTTTGCTGTGCCAGCAGGTAACTTTCAAACTGCCTGCAACCACGCCCCTTTAACTCTAAAAGGACACCTTTTTCTTCGTCAGCCGACGTATAGATAAAGATGTCCCCTAATGAATAATGCTCCGTATAACTGTAATGTCCGTAATCTTCATGGAGCATATAATTGATATTCAGTTTTAATATATCTTTGATGATATGCTGTATATCCAGCGTGGGAAAACGAATTTTCACATAATCAAACAGCATGGTAAGCGGTGCTTCTGGATTGAACCTTGCCAGTTCCTTATGCAGAGTATTCATAAGTTCCTTTGACGGTTTCATTTTTCCGCTTTCTATCTTGTTGAGATATTCCCTTGTAATGCCAGAAGCCACCGCCAGCCTGCCTTGTGAGATACCGTAAGCAATCCGTTTCTCCCGTAATTCTTTTATCCCTTGTTCTTCATTCAGAACCATACCCCCAATCTGTAAAATGTGAAGTTTTTTCAGACGACTTCACAGCTGATTTTTGCTAGGAAACCATGCCAGAAGCCTTATGTTTCCTATGTTTTTCGTCTATTGTCTATTTGCAAACGTACCCCTCTGTTAGATACCGAGGGGTTTTACCTGCTGGCGTGGCTGACGCCACACCAGCAACGGCTAGTCCGTGCCGTCGCCTTTCGCTTCGCACGTCGCCGTCCCGTCCTGCCTTGCCTGTGAAAGAGAGCCGATAGTCTGCAAAAAATCATGTCCTTTCGGCACTAACGGCGTGTAAAATTCACTTATGACGCTTGTTCCTACATCACAATAGCCACGCCCCTTGATACGCTTCTGGAAAAACTGTTTTTTCACATCTGAACCAAACAGCATACCGTAACCCAATTCGCTGATACGCCCCAATCCCACACGGAAATTGAAGTTATCTCTGATACCGTCCGAGAAATACTTTGCGTCTGGACGCTGGCAGGCAACGATAAGGAAATAACCTGCTTGTCGTCCTAACATAACGATTTTCTTTAACTGGCTAAGTAGGCTCACGCTTTCTTTCGTCCCCAGCATTTCAAAAAATGCTACATATTCATCAAAGATAAGAAAGCAGGGTGGCAGTCCAAGATAGGCGTAGTTTTCGCCCGTCTTATAGTTCGGATGTTGCTTCATTTCCTCACTTCGCTGTAGCATACCCTCATAAAAGGCATTGACGCAATCTATCATTTCTTCTTTGGTGTGATATACATTTCCCATAACTGTCCCTAAGTCTGCAAGGTCAGCGTTCTTCGGGTCTAAGATGTAAAGGACAGCGTTAGTATGCAGTAAGGCTTCAATGAGCGTCAGCAGAAAATAGGTTTTACCGCCACCAGTCCCACCAGCGATAAGAGCGTGAGGGAGTGCGTCATATTCCCAGACAAGATTTTTCATCAGCCTAAGACAACCGTTTTCTGCCCGTACTTCATCAATGGTAATGCGGTTCGCTATCATATCATAAAGCAAGGTGTATTCTATATAGCCGTCATGCAGGGTCTTGTCGGTCAGTTCACAATATAAGCCACTTTCCAATTTATCCTCTAACCGTAAAAGCTGGTCTTGATATTTTCCTAATGTGATTTCACAGCGGATATGAAGCAGTCCCTTTTCCATTTGATAATAAATCTTTGGAAACCAGACGATTTTTTCCCTTGATCTGCTTTGCAGGTCAGTAAAAAAACCGCTGTCTTGTACGGTATCAGCTTCATACCATTTATTTTCCAGTACCATTCTTGCCAGCTTTTGACGGTGCAGGAGCTTCTTGAAACTGTCGTAACAGAAGCGGTAGTACAGAAAAGCGACCAATGCACAAACACCAGTCGCTATCAGTATGGTTATGAAGTTGTAAGGGGAAAGTGTCAAGCCATTCTCTAACAAGCTGAAATGCTCCCAGTCGGTACGCATGAGCTGTTTGATATTCAGTAGTAGGAGAACCGCCACGAATACAAACAGAAGCGTCCCTATGGAAAAATGGTAGACAAGGTGCTTGTCGCTGGCTCTGATACGGTGTCCTTTGTTCCAAATCATACACATAAATCAATCACTCCTTTCTGGGTACGAAAAAAGCAGTCAATCCTAAGACTAACTGCTTATATCATTATTCGTACTTCTTTCCAACAATATAGGTTACTACTAACAGTCCTATCACTAGAATAATGATAGTTGGATATTTTACACTATTCCACGCTGAAATACCACCAACTAAAAAACTGATATAACAGATAATAGGGTATAGAATAGCAGTCCCTAATGTAAATACTCTAAATACTGTTAATACATATCCCCAGTTTGCATTATTAAAAGATAGTCCTGCCATGTGTATTCTAAAAATTCCTTGTGATACAAAATTAACTTTATTTGTATCATAATATGTCGGTAATAATTCTTTTGCAAAAACACAAAACCAACTTGCAAACAAAAGCATTAGCAAAGATATATACAAACTATCGCCCATTTGTTTTATGGAAATTCCAGAAACAGTTAATAATATTGCTTCTACAATCACCACACCGATTGAGATAAGAAATGCAAATATCCAATTCTTTTTTCGTTGGCGTATTGTGTCACGTAATGACAAGTCTAACGAGTTTACTACAAGAGTTTCTACCACATCACTATTTAGTGTCTTGTTCTCTTTTAATTTTTCTCCTTGTAAAAGTTCTGTTACTGTAATACCGAGTACATCAGCAATAGGGATAAGTAATGTAACATTTGGCATACTGTTTCCACGTTCCCATTTACTAACTGTTTTATCCGACACAAACAACTTATCTGCTAAGTCCTTTTGTGTCATTTGTTTTTCTTTTCGCACTTCGGCTAAAAATTGTCCGAATTTTTCATTGTTGATTTGATACATTTGTGCCACCTCCTATCGTTATTTTAACCATTTACGATAAGGTAGGCAATCTACTAACGGGAGAGTAGCGCTATTTTTCTAGCCTATGAGGAGAATTTTTATTTTTTTGGCTGTCCTTGCGGTGTATGGTTCTGTGGATTGCCTGTGTTCTGGCTCGGCTTATTCTTCAATACAATATCCTCTGCCTTAACATACCAATCCACCTCTGCACCGCCAAAAATCTTTCTTGATACTGTATTTGCTTCTGGATTGACAAGCTCCACAACTGCATTGTACGGAAATTCTCTTAACGGTATTTCTGGCGGTACGGACACGGGGATAATTCCACCATGCAAACTGCACTTTAAATCATAGATACGCTTTTTAAGCTGGGTACTCGGTGTCCCGTCCTCATTCTGCAAGAACACATCACGCACCGCTGTAAATTTTAATTCTCCAAATGTTTTCTCTTTGTCAATGACAAACCCGTTTGATAATCTCATAAATTCTTCACTCCTTTACTTTTCTTCAACTGCTACAATATCATCAGCAAGCAACACATAATCGGTATGTCCCATATCCCCGATTGCATAACCTCTGCCATATAACTTCGGATTGACAAGTTTTACGTTCTGCTCATACTTGAAATGCTTTTCGCCAGCCTGCACGGGAATTTCCACCACAACATTTTCGCCTTTCTGTACGTCAGAATAAAGGTTATAGCTTCGTCTGGCTAAAAATTTGCGATTATTTTTATCCTTTTCAAAGATAGGCTCGCTTTCGCCTGCAAATTCAAGAGTTCCAAAAGACTGTGCCATATCTGGCACGACATATTTCATTTCCATATTGTTTTACCTCGTTTCTTTCTATTTTTGATAAATTGATTGTGATTTCTTATTCTGGCAATTCGGGAAGTACCAGCAATCCCACCGATAGTAAAGGGTAAAATAAATGCTTACGCACCCTTGACTATCCGTGTTCTTGCAGGTGGTTGGCAGACAAGCCAGAATAAGAGGAAGTCTGCCGTTTGACAGCTTCGGCGGAGAGCGTGATTTTTCTTTTCTCATACCGTTACCGCCTTATGATTTCTTCATTTTACGACGTTTGCAGAAGAAGATACCTGCCAGTCCAGCACCAGAAGTTAGTAATAATGCAAGCAGTCCGTAAAGGTTCGTGTTATCGCCAGTTTTTGGACTGTCTGTTTTATGCGGTGTATCTGGTGTCTGCGGTGTTTCGGGTTTCTCTGGTTCTTCTGGGACTTTGGGTTTTTCCTTAAAGGTAATCGTCTGTCCCTCGTCGTCAATGTCTTTATGCTCGGTAACTTTCTTCGGCTCGTCTGGATTGCTCAAATCGTACAATTCTTCAAAAGTTACTAGCTGTTTTCCGTCAAGAGAAGTAGCGTCAAAAGTAAAGGCAACTTCCACTTTCATAGTTTCGCTGTCTGCGGTAAAGGTGTAATCACTTTCCACACGTTTTCCATTGATAAGAAGCTCTGCATTTTCTTCTTTCAACATCTGCCAGCCTACCAGTTTGTACTGTGTACCGACTTCTAAGCCCTCTAAGGTTACGGTATCAATGATTGTTACCTCTTTTCCAGCTTCAAGCTCTTTGTTGCCGTCCTTATCGGTAGCAGTCGTATGAATTTTGATGATACGCTCTGTGATAAGTACGGTCTGCCCGTCGTCCTCAATGTCTTTATGCTCCGCAACTTTCACGGGTTCTTCTGGATTGCTTAAATCATACAATTCTTCAAAGGTAACAAGATTTTTGCCACCTAAAGCAGACGCATTGAATGTATAGGAAATTTCCACTTTCATTTCTTCATCATCAGCGACAAAGGTATAGTCATTTTCTACACGCTTTCCGTCAATTATAAGTTCGGCGTTTTCTTCTTTCAGCATTTGCCAGCCTTTCAACTGATACTTTGTGCCTTTCTTCAAACCGTCCAATTTTACAGTATCTACAATCGTGATTTCTTTTCCTGCAAGGATAGTTTTTTCGCCGTCCTTGCTGGTCGCTGTGGTATGGATAGAGATTTCTTTTTCGTA
The DNA here is from genome assembly GCA_014337235.1 of [Eubacterium] hominis. Lineage (GTDB taxonomy): Bacteria > Bacillota_I > Bacilli_A > Erysipelotrichales > Erysipelotrichaceae > Hoskinsella > Hoskinsella hominis. Next base: position 1,253,610 of record CP060636.1, read on the forward strand.
TTCATCAGTCAGCGTTCCTAAATCAATCACAAGGTTATTTCTTGATACCACGATTTCAAAAGGTGGGATAAGTTCAAAGCCTTTGTTGCTGTCAGAGCGTAATTCCTCAATGATATAAGTATCATAAGGCAACACCCCTTTGCTGTCGTCTGGTTCAGAAGTTCCAAACCATACACCGTCCTCGCTGGTCTTTCCTGCGTTGGTATTGTGCTTATGAGAAGCCCAGTCAGCAGAAGTAGAGAACTGCCCGTTATCATCAGTTACCACGACATGACTTTCTCCCGTTGTCTTGCTTGTGATCCTAAAGGGAACATCAGCAAGACGCTTGTGTGTGACTGCACCGATTTTCACGCCCTCAATATCTCCACGCTTAATCTGATTGTAGATAGAGTGGGCTTTGTCGGTTAAGTCCACGATTTTTCCATTCTCTGTGATTGTAAAATCAATCGGTTTTGCACCGTCTGTCAAATATCCGTTTGGAGCTTCACTCTCAACGATACGGAATTTTCCATAAGGTAAAAGGTCGGCAGAAGTAGAAGCGACACCCTCAATGTCTGTATGGATTGTCTTTACCACTTCATTTTTCTTGTATAATTTGCCCTCAACCAAAACAGAATTGTCATTTAAGGAAATGATGTCAAAGGCAGTATCTTTCAAGGTAGCACTTCCTTGTGGCTTTGTATCGCCCGTTTCTAAATCTCGTTTCTGAATTTTCACACCGCCACGGATAACCTTGTCTGATACGGAAAACTGGTTACTTCCAAATAATACGGCAAGGTCGCCGTCCTCTGTAATCTGTGTAAGGTATAAGCCCTTAATCTGTTCCGACTTATCGCCAGCCTGCATATATGCACCGTCTAACAAATAACCGTTTGGAGCTTTTGTTTCCTCAACGGTTAGTGTTCCTAAAGGAAGAACGGCTTTTCCGTCCTGCATATAGAAACTGTCGCCAGACACCTTGTATGCGTCCGCTAATTTTGTGATGTAATGGGTTGTCCCGTCGCTGTCAGTTTCAGCGATTGTCTTTGTAACCCATGTACGAGTAGCTTCTGCAGGGAGATTGTCTTTCGTATAGAAGCCTGCATAATATTTCCATGTAAATTCCGCACCTGCTAGAGAAGCGTTCCCCTGCGGATTGTCTTTCTGTGTTTCCATATCAATCTTAAAAAGCTCAATCAAAGTGTCTGTTACCTTTGGTGTATCAGATACGTTCAAGGTCGCTGTCTTTCCAGCTTCAACCTTTAAGGAATATACAGTTTTATCTACTTTATATCCTGCTGGTGCGGATAATTCCTTGATATAGACTGTGCCAGCCGTTACCTCTACAACATCTGTATTTCCGTTTTTATCAGTCGTAAGGGTGGCAAGCTGTTTCGTGCAGTCCTTATCAGCAAAGACACCGTATGTTGCACCAGCGATAGAGTAATTTTCGTTACCGTCTGTGATGCTGGTATTACTGGAAGTCTTTTGCAATTTCGCATTTCCGACATTTAATTTCGCCCAGAATTGTCCCAACTCCTGCCCCTCGCCAGAGTAGATATAACCGCCACATTCATAGCGTCCTTTATTCTCTTTGACAAAGGCTTTTGCACCAGCGAAAACTTCGTCCTGCGTAGCTTTTGGAATTTCATTATAAGAAGCTCGCACGTTATCACATTGCCAGCCAAGATGTACGCTTAATCTCTGCCAGACAACAAGCTGTCTTAAAAGGTAAGCGTGATTTTTGCTTATTCCGCTGTGGCTGTCTGTGTACTGTTTTACATATTCGATAGATAAGGCAACGTCGCTTATCTGGTCGGCACTCATACGGGTGCTAGCGTCAGCTCTGGTCTTGTAACCATTCTTAAAATCTGTGTTAATGTCGATACAGTAAGCGTCCTCGCCCTCAACGGTCAAATGTCCCTCATTAAAGGTAGAACCAATCGAACCGTCATTCATTACTTTTTCAACGATACCGACACGTTCTTTTGACTCCGTCCAGTATTGCTTACTTTCTGCATGAACGGGTGTAGTCGGTAAAGCAGTAACGACAGTTGCAAGAGCTAAGAAGCCCGTACACAATCGTTTTAACATCTTTTTCATAAATCTAATGCTCCTTTCATTTTGGGTAATAAAATAGCCGTCCATAATGAACGGCTGGAAATAGAAAAGGAACGTCATGTTAGGCGTTCCATAGTCTATGAGTTATTCAATTTTTTCTTGTTTCAATACTGATGTGCTGTACCATATCTTTGCATATCTAGGAAAACTTGCGTATCAAGGCTCATTCAATGGTAGTAAATAAGTAGTAAATTGATGTATTTGTTTCCTTGAAAATGCTGATAGATACTGTGTTTTAGCGGATAATCAGATTTTTATTGTGTTTTTAATATAAAAAGCTATGGTTCTAGGTTCAAGTGCAGGCAGATGCTCAAAACATTCCACAAGATCAGGATAACGATTTAAAAAGTCATTTCTAACATCAATATGCCCATGATCTGCGATGATCATAAGGCCTGTTGTTTCAGGTAATTCTTTCATCGTGTGTTGTAGAATGTCATCAAAACTACGTAACATTTCTACACTTTTCTTATGCGTAGCGCCATACGTATGCATGGTACTGTCATATTGATCCCAATAGGCATAAACCAATCGATCATTTCCATGACTTTTTTCAATTACCTTATCACAAAGTTCTTGAAAATTTTTTGCGCCATTTTCTCTCCATGCTGGATATATAGAACTCGCCTGAATTCCCTTTTGTATACATTCTTCTATCATATTGGTGACAGGAAGCTGTTTTTGAACATAACCTTTTTCTTTCTTTTGTTCTGTATAAAAATCTTCATCAAAAAACATCACAATATTTTCATCACATTCTAAAAAGTATTGTTGCCAGCCTAACCATGCATTCACACATGGCTGTTTTCCGTTTAATATGGCGGTTGTAGCGGCTACTGTGGTTGGTGGATATACTGTATCAACAATTTTCTTTTGATACGTCTTTAAAAAGCCCTTTTCTTCACAATATCGATCAATCTGATAAGCACCCATACCATCAATCAACATCACCACAACTTGTTGAAAGCAATGATCTTGTAACCATGCGTATAATTCATCATCTATTTTTTGATAGGTATCTAATCCAACATAAGCCCTGATTGCACTCATTGTGGATAAAATCCCCTTTTCATAATCTGGTATATACATATTTTTCTCCTTTGCAATATTCATTATCTATCATGCCCTTAAAAACAAAAAGACTCTCATAAGAGAGTCCATCATAAATATTAAGCGTATGTACGTACAGGCAATACAAGCTGTAATACAGAAGCATCATCCACAGACTGGATAATGAATGGTTTCATTTCTCCACACAGACTGAATTTTACTAAAGAACCGCTCAATGCTTTGATTGCATCAAATACATAGCGTCCATTACAGCTGATTTCTAATCTGTTTCCCACAAAGCTTGCGCTATTCAAGACTTCAGTAGAAGATCCAACCTCTACAGATTTACTTGATAAGACACATTCATCTTCACTTAATGAGAATTTAATGACTGAAACACCATCATTTTTGATAAAGCTAGCACGATCAATAGCATCTAATAAATCTTTCGCATCAATTGTTAGTTCATAATCAAATGTCAATGGAATCAAACGGTTTGTTTCTGGATATACACCATCAATCAAACGTGTCTGTACAATCGTATCATTGATAATAAACTGTGCTTTCTTATCATTTACTGCGATTTCAACTTCACCTTCATCTTCCAATGTCTTTACAACCTCCTGTAAAGATTTGGCAGGTACTGTAATATTAAAATTTAAGCTCTCTTTAATTTCGATTGTTTTCTTCGCTAAACGATAAGAGTCTGTCGCAACACAGTTTAATGTTGTGCCATCACATGCAAAGTTTACACCTGTTAATACAGGGCGTGTTTCTTTATCACTTGTCGCAAAGCTTGTTTGTAAAATGATACGTCGAAGAATATCTTCTTCCATTGTAAAGCATTCTTTTGGTTTAGAGAAATCAATGGCAGGATATTCGTTTGCACGCATACCGTTAATTCTAAATTCTGCAGTGTTACCACTGATCTTGGTAGAACATCCATCAATCACTTCAAATTCAATTTCATCCGCATTGATCTTACGAACGATTTCCAATATATATTTTGCTTCAATAACGATTGATCCCATATCACGGATTTCTAAATTACAATCTTCACTCTTTACCAGTTTGGTTTGAATAGATACATCAGAATCACTTCCCGTCAACACCAGACAGTCTTCTTTTGCGTCAATCTTAATACCAGAGAATGCAGGTAATGGTGAGAATGTTGAAATTGCTCTTGCTGCTACTGACAATGCGTTATAGAAATTCTTTTTCGCTACTTTAAAATACATGGGTAGACTCCCTTCTTTCTTTTTCTTTTATAATACTATAATAATAAGTATGTGGAAAATGTGGAAAACTCCAAAATACCGCATAACATACGTATATTCTAACAAATTTTGACTGTGTAGTAAATGTGGAATTGTGTTGAAAACTCTTAATCTTTTACACCAAGCTTATTTTTAATCTGAAATACAGCTGTTTGAAAGCTTTCTTTATCTTTTAAAAGTTTTACCATTTTCTCATAAGAAGCCATGATTGTTGAGTGATCACGGTTCCCAAATTCAAATCCAATCTTTACAAACGGCATATTTAATAATGTTCTACATAAATATACAGCGATATGTCTTGCGTTGGCGATATTTTTCGTTCTTGATTTTGACTCAATCTGTGTTCTGGTTAAGCCATAATACTCACAGACGGCTGTTTTGATACGTTTTGCGTCTAGTGCATCATCTTGTGGAATACTTGGGTTCTCTTTAAAGATTTCTTTTGCGAATTTTAAATCTATAGTTTCCGGGTTATATAATATTGCTTTAAAGAATAACTCATTTAAGCTTCCTTCCAGTTTTCTTACATCACTGCTAAATTTTGTTGCCAAATAGTCTAATACTTCATCTTCAATCAGTATTTCATCTTTCCTGCCCTCCATCTTTTTCTTTAAGATGGCTTTTGCTGTTTCAAATTCAGGACTTCCCACAGATACGGATAAGCCACTGCTGAAACGTGAAATCAAACGATTTTCAATACCTTTTAACTCTGTTGGATGAATATCGCTGGTGATAACGATCTGTTTATTATCATTTACCAGCTTATTGTAAAGGTTAAAGAAGATCTCTTGTGAGGTACTCTGTTTTAAACGCTGGATATCATCAATCAACAGATAATCAACTTCACATATCTTTTCTTTTATTTCCTCTACATTTTTGTTTTTCATCGCTTCAATCAACAATGTCACAAAGTCTTCACTATAAATATACAATAGTTTTTCATCCGGCTTGTTTTCTTTTACATAATTGCCAATCGCATGTAGTAAATGGGTTTTCCCCAATCCGGAATTACCGAAGATAAAGAGTGGATTGTTGAATTTTCCAGGATAGTAACATACAGATAAGGCAGCGGCATGGGCTTCACGATTGTTTTTCCCTACTACGAAGCTGTCAAATGTATAATCCTTTTTGATCTTATCTTCAAATAAGATATCATTTCTTCGCTTTACAACGGATTGTGGTGTCATCTGTGCGACTTCATTTTTCAATAATATCTGAATGGATACTGGTTTTTCCACAACCTGTGAAAGTTTTTCCTGAAGAAAATCAATATTCTCCATCAATACCTGCTTATGTATCTTATAAGGAACGACAATGGTGGCCATATCATCGACGATATCATACAATTGGGCACTCTCTTTGAACCAGGTATTAAAGTTCGCATCATCAAAGTGATTACTGCTTTTGATGAGTGCCAAGGTGCTTTGCCATATTTCTTCTAACTGTTCATTTACCATATTTGCCATTTCACACAACCCCTTTGTGTTCTATTTTACTATAATGTGTGGAAAAATTCTATGACAGATAAGTAAAAAATAGTTTTCCACAGGAAAATAGGTTGAAAACATGCAATTTTAAGGGTGTATTTTATTTTTACACATTTATCCACATGGAAAACTGGTGGAAAATCCACAGTGGATAAGTGTAGAAAGTGGAAAAGTGGAAAAAAAGTTGGTTTCCACAGCATTGTGGAAAGATAATCCACATCAAAATAACCGATAAAATAAGGCTTATTTGCACAATCCACAGTTTCCACATTATGTGGAAAAGTGGGCAAAAAACACATGTGGAAAGCATGTGGATAAGCAGAAAAACATGGGGAAAAGTAAAAAATAGTGGGATTTTCGTCATGATTTACCCTGTTTTGGTGGAAAACTTGCGAAATTGGAAACATTTTGGTGTATAAAACCAGTTCTTTTCCACCATTTCAGCGCATAGGATAGATAGAATTCCACAACATATGCTATAATACGAACATTGGAGGTGTTAAAATGTTTGAAGATAATAAGAAACCCACAATGAATAGCAAGCGTGTTTTATTGCTTTTGATTATATATTTCGTAATTTTTCTTAAATTTGTGCCGGAAATCGCTAAAAAGATTACACTCATGTTAAATCCATATGCAACAATCATGAGTATACCTGTACTTGTGGTTTTATATCTGATGGTTACAGCCGCAAGTATTTATATCGCAAGAACTGTTTGGAAACCTTCTGTGGAAAAGTTTCGCTCAGAGCCTAAGAAGTATATAAGGATAATTGTTTATGCGATTGTACTTATTCTGGTGGTAAACTTTGGTTTAAGTATCATCATTAGCTTTGTGACGCAGACAGATACCAGCCAAAACCAGCAGATCATTGAAACAAATTCTTTAATTTCCCCTTTTTATACGTTCTTTTATACTTGTTTGATCGCACCTGTATTAGAAGAAACCATTTTTAGAGGTGGTATATATACTTTTGTCAAGGAAAAAATGGGGGTGTCTGCAGCTCTTGTCATCAGTAGTGTATTTTTCGGATTGATTCATGTATCTAGTTCCCTTTTTAATGGTAATATCAATGATTTTGTATACCTTATATTATATGCAGGAATTGGATTGATCTTAGGATACGCCTACGAGCGAAGTGATACGATTATTGTATCTGTAGGGATTCATGCAGGAAATAATTTATTCTCATTTATCATGATGATGATTTGATTTCCATAAATTTCTGATAGATGTCACATGGTTATTTTCATTTTCTTTTCATGTTTTATTGACTTTACTATTGATTTTATGTATAATTTAACAGCAATGCTCAATTTGTATAAAAAGTGAAAAGAAGTGGAGGTGGCTCTTATGAAAAGAACATATCAACCGAGCAAAAGAAAACACCAGAAAACACATGGATTCAGAGCCAGAATGGCTACTGTTGGAGGACGTAAAGTATTAGCACGTCGTCGTAGCAAAGGTAGAAAAGTGTTATCAGCATAAAAAGTCGCCTTAAAGGCGATTTTTTTGATTTCTAAGTTTTGAAAGGAGAGATGAAACATGAAGAAAGAATTTCGTGTAAAGAAAACACAGGAATTTTCAGAAATTATGAATTATAAAAAGTTTTATGCATGCCCTTCATTCTCCATTTATGTAAAACCAAGAAAAGAGGATCATGCACGTGTAGGTATTTCTGTTGGTAAAAGAATGGGAAATGCTGTTATTAGAAATAAAATAAAGCGTCAAGTGCGTGAAATGGTACACGATATCTATACATTTGATGAGAATTTTGACACAATTATACTTGTTCGTCCAAAATATCATGAAGAAAGTTATCAAAACAACAAAAAACTCTTGGAAAGATTGGTTAAAAAAGTTAAAATATAAAGGTAGACAAAATAGTGAGGAGACTAAGTGATGAAAAGTATTTTAAAAAGTAAAAAGAAACTTCTCCTGGTAGTAATGCTGATGATGATTACATTGACTGGATGTTCAGTTCCACGTGATCGTTCTGGTAAGACATATGTAAAAAGCATTATTACTTTAAAAGAAGAAACCGTAGAAAAGAAAATCGTATCTACAGATTACAATGAAGAAGTAAAAAAAGAGTATAAAGATTTAAAGGATACGGATTTAATCACATTGAAACCAACATCTTTTGGTGACATGATGGATGAAGGTTGGTTTGAAGGATTGATCGTATTCCCAATTGCACAGCTGATTAACTTAGTAGCTGGATTTACAGATGGTGGTATCGGTATTATCGCCGCTACATTATTGATTCAGTTATTAATCTTCTTATTCTCAATCAAATCTCAGGTCGCAAGTCAGCGTATGCAGACACTTCAACCAGAGTTGAATCGTATTCAGGCAAAATATGCTGGTAAAAATGATGAACGCAGTAAGCTGATGATGGCGCAGGAAACACAGGCACTTTATAGTAAATATAAGATTAATCCATTTGGAACAATCGTTATTACATTCATTCAGTTCCCTGTTATCCTTGGTATGTATCAGGCAACCATGCGTGCTTATAGCGTTGTTACTGGTAAATTTGCTGGTATCTCATTGGTAAATACACCAATTCAGGGATTCAATGCTGGACACTATGCTGCAATGGTAATCTTTGTATTGATGGTATTATTCCAGTTGATTTCTTTCAAACTTCCTCAATGGCTGCAGGAACACAGAAAGAAAAAGAACCATGTAAAAGAAAAGAAATATGCAGAACCTAAAAATGCACCTAAGGGTATGATGGGTTCTATGAATATGATGATGTATATGAGTACTGGTATGATTGCAATCCTAGCAATTAACTGGCCTCTTGGTATGTCATTCTATTGGTTAGTAAACTCTATTGCGAGAGTTATCCAGAATATTATTATTCATAAATTCTTCATTAAAGACTAGGAGGGTTTCTTATGAAAACATATACCAGTAAAAATCTGGAAGAACTTTTAAAAGAAGCCGCTGCTGATAAAGGTGTAAATGTAGAAGATCTGACATATACGATTTTGGAAGAAACAAGTGGTTTCCTTGGCTTAGGCAGCAAGGTAACTGCAAGCGTATATTGTGACAATGATATCAAAGAATTCATGAAAGAATACATGATGAATTATTTCAATGGTATCAACATGCCTGCTACAGTAGAGGTAAGTGAAGAAAATGGATTCTTCCATGTGAACATTGACGCAGAAAACAATGCCATTCTAATTGGTAAAAACGGGCAGACTTTACAGTCTATGAACAACGTTTTAAAATCTGCGGCATCAAGTGAATTTAAACGCCGTGTAGGGGTATTGATTGATATCAATGGCTATAAAGAAGAAAAATATCAGAAGGTTACTTCTTTAGCTATCCGTGTCGCAAAAACAGTGCAGAGAACAAAAACAGATGCTGTATTAGATCCAATGCCAGCTGATGAAAGAAAAGCAATACATAACTGCTTATCCAATATGAAAAATATTTCCACAGTCAGTGAAGGTGAAGGAAACCAAAGAAGATTAAAAATCTGTTACAGTCCTGAAAAAGCTTAAAAACACTCGGAGAAACGAAAATGTTTCTCCTTTTTTTTCTATGTTTCAAAGAAATTGTGTTATACTAGAAATAAACTTGTAAAGGAGATGTGATGTTCGTGTTACTTGATGAATATGTTTCAAAAATACAAGAATTTAGAGCAAAAAGTGATGAAGAAAGTATATATCATGTAGCTTTAGAACTTGAAGTAGAAGCAAAAAAACAGAAAAGTGTTTATCATGAAGTAATTGGCGTTTATCATATATCCAAATTTTATTATGTCATAGGAGAATATACAAAATCCTTAGCACAATCTTTACATGGCCTGCAGCTTTGTAAGAAAACCGAAAATGTGTTTTATGAAATGATTTTAAATAATCTTGCGGGCATTCTTTATGGTGCACTGGGGGATCAAATATCATCAATAGAATATATGTTGAAAGCTTATTATATAGCATTAGAGCATCCAGAACTAAACTTCACCTACTTTATAGAAAATAATATTGGGGTTTTGTTTTTTAATATGCAAATGTATGAAAAAGCATATGAATTTTTATTGAAAAGTGCCGCTACCAGAAATCTGACAGATATCTCATCCATCAAAGAAAGTGATGGAATTAACATTGTGAATATGATTGGCTGTAGTATTAAAACTAATAATAAAGACATCTATGATCAATGGTATCCTTATTTAGATTACTATCTGAAGCACTATCACTTAAAAACAGTGGAAGATGATTTTATGCTTTACAAACTGATTCTCGCATGTAAAAAGAAAGATCATGACAAAATCAAAGAGTGTGTAGATGAGATGTATCTTACTTATCAAGAAAGTTTAGACCATTTACATATTTTAAAAAACCTTTTTGATGCTTTTTCTTTTCTAATTGAATTACAGGAAAAAGAGATGTGTGAAAAAGTTTTTAAATTCATGGAAAGTATATTAGAAAATTATCCAGATTATAAAAATCAGTCACGTTTAGATGACTGCCGTATCAAAATGAATATTATGTTTCATGAGGATGAAAAGCTGCCAGATTCTCTTTATAAATATTATCTGGACAAGTGTAAAGAAGATGAACAATGGCAAAATGACCTGAAAAAGAGTTTATTAAATAAAGTAGAATTGGAAGAACTTTTAAATGAACAAAAGACAATCTTAAAAGAAAATGAAGAACTTCAACGTAATTCAGAAATTGAGGATTTCACCAAGCTCTTAAATAAAACAGCCTTCCAAAAACATGTAACACAGGCAGTAGAAAATTATCAAAGTGATCAATATATGGCGTTATTTGTGATCGATATAGATAAATTCAAAAACATAAATGATCATTATGGACATTTATCCGGTGATAAGCTTTTATTGAAAGTCGTGGAAATTTTGAAAGAAGAAACTAGAGAAATTGATGATATTGGAAGAATCGGCGGTGATGAATTCTGTATATTTATGAAGAATATCTTTACATTAGAATATGTAAAAGAAACAGCAGAAAGCATCCTGAAAAAAGTAAAGGCAATCGAATTAGAAAATTATAATATCACCATTACGACAAGTATTGGCGTTCAAATGATTACACAAGCATGTAACTACCAGGATATCTTTCAAAAGGCAGACGCTTTAATGTATGAGGCAAAAAAATCAGGTGGCAATCAATATCGAATGAATGTATAATAATGTGATGTAAAGGATTGTGATAATATGCATTTATTAATTATTGAGGATCATAATGATATCAATGCAATGATTCAGGATTATCTACAGAAGCAAGGTTTTCAATGTGATCAGGCTTATTCAGGGACAGAAGGCAGATTATATTATTCCACAAATGATTATGATTTAATTATCTTAGATCTGATGTTGCCAGGATTATCTGGTGAAGAACTTTTAGAGGATATCCGTAAGCATTCAAATGTGCCAGTGATTGTATTAAGCGCAAAGGATAGCTTAGACAGTAAGGTAAATGTATTAGGTGCAGGTGCAGATGATTATCTGTGTAAACCATTTGAACTGGAAGAATTATTGGCTAGAATTCAGGTACAGCTTAGAAAAAGCAATAAAACAAGTATAAATACAGCTTTACAATATAAGAAGTTACTATTAGATAGTGAACAATATGATGCGAAAATAAACGATACATATCTAAATCTGACAAAGCATGAGTATTTAATATTAGAGCTGTTGATCAGAAATCCCAAGCGGGTTTTCACAAAGGAAGAAATCTATGAATACGCTTGGAATGATACCTATTATGGGGATGATAAAACCATCAATACACATATGAGTAATATACGTAAAAAAATAAGAACACAAGTAGCTGAGGAGTATATAAAAACAGTATGGGGAATCGGATTTAAAATGGCTGAATGATGATATTCAGTCATTTCTTTATACTTTCTTTATATTTGCTTGATAATTTCTAATACTTTATTTTTTATAATACTTATGTAAATTGAAGGAGGAAACGATATGAGTAGTGATGTTGTAGAACTAACCAATATATCAAAAGCGTATAAACATATTTACGCAGTGGATCATATAAATATGAAAATAAAAAAAGGAGATATTTATGGTTTTATCGGAAGAAACGGTGCTGGTAAATCCACAACGTTAAAGATGATCTGTGGCCTTGTTTCACCTGATAGTGGTCAAATTAAACTGTTTGGAGAAGAAAGAAACCGCATGAGTGCAAGACGTATTGGTTCTTTGATAGAAACTGCTGGTTTATATCCTGGAATGAGTGCTTACGATAATATGGATATCAAAGCAACTGCCATGGGATTACATGATACACAAAAGATTCATGAACTGTTGAAGCTGGTAAAACTTGATTCAAAAAGTAAAAAGCCTGTAAAAAAATTCTCACTTGGGATGAAACAACGATTAGGAATCGCAATGGCATTGCTAGGAAATCCTGATTTATTAATTTTGGATGAACCAATCAACGGCCTTGATCCAGAAGGAATCCGTGAAATCAGAGAGATGATTCAATATCTGAATGAAACAAAGAAAATGACGATTATTATCAGTAGTCATATCTTAGGAGAGTTAAGCAAAATTGCGACACGTTATGGCATGATTCGTGATGGCAAGCTGATTGAAGAAATCAGTAAGGAAGAACTCGCCCTAAAATGCATGGATTATTTATCTATGAAAGTGGATAATATACAAAAAGCTGTGACACTATTAGAAACGAAATTAGGTATGCAGCATTATCAGGTACATGAACAAAATGAACTATGGATATTTGATGATATTGATAGTGCACAGGTGAATCTTATCCTTGCGCAAAATGACATTGCGATTTCTTCCATGTTTTATCAGAAACAGGACTTAGAATCTTATTTTTTAGAAAGAATTGGAGGGAATGATCATGTTGAATATGATAAAAGCAGAAACTAAACGATTGATCAAAAGTAAAGGCTTTTGGATATCTGTATTGATATATATCTTAGTGTTTATCACATGTTTTTATATGCAGTTGTCCGCAGAACAGTCCACAAGCTTTGTGGATGAAGGTATATCAAAAGAACCAGGATTTTATATATCTGTAGATGCATCCATCAAATCTTTGAATCAGTTGGTACAAACCTTCGGTTTTGGCTTTGGAAGCCTTGTATTAGGTATCTATTTTACTTCATTTGTATGCAGTGAATACACCAGTGGCTATATCAAAAATACAGCTGTTTTAGAAGGTGGTAGAAAAGCAGTCATTCTTTCAAAAATAATGGTAGCATTGGTAATTTCATTTATCATTCTGGCATTGAACTACCTCATTGGCTGGATACTTGGTATATGTTTTATTGATAACTTTATGATAAATCCTGTACAGGAGATTTTCATAGATTTTTCTATGATGTTATTACTTATGTGCGCACTGTTTTCATTGATTATTTTCTTATCCACGATATTTCATAATAAAACGTTTGGTATCGTGTTATTATTTCTTATCGCATCTGGTATGTTACAGCCATTCTTAGATTCTATCTTTAATCTTTTACATATATCATTTGCGAGTGAATATACATTAAGCTATTTCTTTTCAACCATATTACCAGTATCTGGACCTGTTGTTTCACATGCATTTATGATGTCCATTGCCTTTATTTTAGTATATAATATAGGCAGTGCAATTGTACTTCAGAAAACAGATATATAAGATGGGAGGGTAAGCATATGTGGATACTTTGTCTGATATTAGGCATTTGTTTTATCATAAGCTTAACCTCTTTTTTGTTGCTGAAAAAAGATATACAGACCATTCATCGTCAAATTACATATAAAAATGAGTGTATGAGTCATTTTGAAATCGCATCATCCACAAGCTTTCAAGAAATAAAAGAGCTTTGTAAAGATATTAATGGCTTATATGAAGAGATCTCTAAGCATGAAGAAATTGCATTGAAAAAGGAACGAGAAATGCAGACTTTGATTGCGGGTATGTCACATGATATGCGAACACCATTAACCAGCATGCAGGGATATTTAGATCTGTTACAGGAAAGTAAACAGGAAACAGAAAGAAATAAATATATTGATGTTATCCGGGCACGATTGATATCCTTAAAAAATATGTTAGAAGATTTATTTATGCATTCTAAATTAAATGATGATGAATTTACCATTGAAACTTCTGAAATACAAATATATCCAATATTGTGTAAAGTATTTGCGTCCTATTATTATGATTTTGAAAAGAAACAAATAGAGCCATATATTGCATTTGAAAATGAACAGCTTATGGTTCATGCAAATAAAGAATTTGTGACAAGAATCTTTCAGAATCTAATTCATAATGTATTAAAATACGGAAACACTTCTTTTTCTATTATTCAAAAACAGAATTTCATGCGTTTTAGTAATCAGGTAAATGAAGAAAATCTTGAAGTAGATAAGCTGTTTGATCGTTTCTACAAAGGCGATCCATCACGTCATCATACATCCAGTGGATTAGGACTTGCGAATGTAAAAGATATGGTGGAAGCTATGCATTGGCGTGTTGAGGCAGAATTAAAAGAAGATAACTTATCTATTATCATATATTATAAATAGGAGGGCAGTGTTTATGATATTATATTTTTCAGGCACAGGAAACAGTGCATATGTTGCGAAAAGAATAGGTAAAATGATTAATGATGAAGTAGTGCATCTATTTGAAAAAATCAAAGATAACGATTTTTCACCATTACAATCTAAACGGCCATGGGTTATTGTTGTGCCTACTTATGCATGGAGAATTCCACGTATTGTAGAATACTGGTTAAAGAATACACCACTTCAAGGTAATCAGGATATCTATTTTGTGATGACTTGTGGTGGTAGTATTGGTAATGCTGGTAAATATATTGAAAAACTTTGTCAGAATATAAAGATGAACAATCGTGGCTGTATGGAAATTATCATGCCAGAGAATTATATAGCGATGTTTTCTACTCCAACAAAGGAAGAAGCTTCTAAAATAATTGATCGTGCAGAAAAGGTTATCGATCTGGCTGCGGTTTGTATCAAAAATGGACAAAGCTTTAAACATCCTAATGTATCTTTTAATGACAAAATCAGCAGTAGTGTTATAAATAAGCTCTTTTATCCATTGTTTGTCCATGCGAAAAAGTTCTATGTTCTTGATGATTGTATTTCTTGTGGCAAGTGTGCAAATGTTTGTCCTCTCCATAATATTCAGCTTTCAAATGGCAAACCGGTATGGGGAAATCAATGTACCCACTGTATGGCATGTATTTCTCGTTGCCCAAAAGAGGCGATAGAATATGGGAAACATAGTAAAGGATTGCCACGCTATACTTGTGAAAATGTAAAAAAATTGGAGGAGTGATTCTTCCAATTTTTGTTATGCCTTAGATGATATAAATACTTCTTTAAATTCTTCAAAGGTGTCTGTATTTAATATTTGTACGGTTTTATCAACAGAAGAATACAAATCAATAATCAGGTCAAAAGCATCTTTAAAATATTTCATATCCTGTTGAGCAATACCAATCATCAACACAAATTTTACTTGATGCCTGCCCCATGGAATTGGCGTATCATTATGTAATACACAAATGAAAGAGTGCTCTGCATATTGATTGATCGCATGTGGAATTGCCAGACAATCTGTAAAAGCCGTACTAGAAACGGATTCTCTCAATAATACATCTTTAATGAAATTTGGCTGTATAAATTTTTGATCAATACAAAGCTGTCCTAAATATTCAATATATTCTTGAACATTATTCAAATATACATTTCTCACAAACAGCTCTGGATATAACATCTGTTCTAGAAAGACTTTTGCGTAAATACGTTTCTTTACTTCTTGAATTTCTTCAATTTCATTCCATATTTTAAATATATTCTGTTTTGTCAGAATGGGATTAATTGTAATTTTATGCGGATGTTGGATTGTTGATTGTATAGTGGTTAATAGTAGATCACTTTTAGGTTTAAGTAATACAAAACGATTATAGGACATTACATCTAAAATAACCATTTCATCATGGAAATTAGCTTCTAAATCATTCACAAGTTTTCTAGCAAAGTCATGATAATCTTCCACAATCACAATGCAGGAAACAATATCTTTTCTACTCTTATTTCGTTCTAAATAAGCACCGATATGGAATGCGATAAAGGCAATCTCATCTTCATTAATTTCTATATGATAAAGCACCGCAAATTTATGTGCAAAGAATACAGCCATATCATAAATTGGCGCATAATCCTTCTTTATTTGAGAACCAATTGGATTTGGATAACTTACATGATAAGTAGCACGTTGATAAACATTATACATATGCAAAGTAAATTGAAGAAGAAAATCATCATCAATCTTTGGGATATCATAACGGGTAATCATTTCCTGCGCAATCAACATGATATTATCTAAAAACCGCTGATCAATGAAATTAGAAAGTTTATTAAAATCTAAATCATCAAATGAATAGTGTTCTATTGATAAAGCAATTAATATAAGAATCTGTTGGAAATCTTTTTCAGGAATGGTACTGTTATATGTATTTTCAAAGAATTGTGCAATTCTGTTCGCAAGCTCGATTATTTCATTCTTCTGGTCAAAATGTTCAATCAATTTATTGGCATCAATTAAGTTATCCGATGTATTTAACGTATTTTTTGATTCTAAGCGAATAATGATAATCAATATATGTACCAGAAGATTGTTTAAAGCATAATTATTCAACAACAATTCACAATCCTGACAGATGTTGTACAGTTCATGTAAAACCTGATCGATATCAAAGGAAGGAAACAGCTTTTTTAAGGTTTCTGTAGATGTAAAATAGCCATATACATTATTAGTCGCAATATGACCTACAAGTTTTCTTTTATCCTGTTCATTGCCACTTAAATAAAATTGGTAATCGTGCGTTTGAATTTTTATATTGAAATTTTTCACTAACTTTTTAATCTTTGGCAAGACATTATTCATAATGGTGCTTTCACTCACATGCAGTTCTTCAGCGATATCAAATACAGAAATACCTTCTTTAGATGATAGTAGCTTTGATAAAACCAGATGGGAACGTGCATCTATAATTTCTTCTGTTTTATCTTCAATTGTATCTGGTAAATCGGTACGGATACGATAGCCATATTTTGAAGACTCAATCAGCTGACACTGTTCTTCATTTATTTCATTAATATAATTGCGAATTGTCCTTTCACTAACACCTATCATTTTTGATAAAGAGGCAGATGAAAGCCATGCAGATGAACTTTTTAAAACATTGATCAATTCAATCATTTTATCCTTTTTCATGATGTTAATATCTCCTGTTATCCCTTGTTTGATTATATCATATGTATTTTATGAATCCTATTTATTTTATACCTTACTATGGTAGGATATATATATCTTATATCAAATGTGATATAAAGAAAAATTATAATTTTTCCTCTTAGGTGGCAAGTCATCTATATTGCCGGCATGTCGGAAAAAAGTGTGTTAGAGGAAAACTTGAATCTTGATTATAGTATAGGTGTCGAAAGAGAAAGACAACTATATTAAAGTCAAGTAATAAATTATGAAATAGTATGAAATATAAAATACTTGAAAATATAGTATTAGATCTTTGAAATTGTGAATGTAAAGATGTTGAAAAGAACTATCGTTAAAATAGCTCATTTCAATGAAATATGGGTTATTAAAAGTTTTAACTATTTAAGTGAATTTATATCGAATGATAGATGATTTGTTTCAAGATGATAAATAATTCTTAAAAGTTTTCTTACACAATGACCTAAAGCACAGAGATGTTTTTTGCCTTGACTACGTTTTAAATGATAGTAGTTATTAAATACAGGGTTATGGCGTATTACAGGTATAATGACTCTATAAAGTGTTGTCCTTAGATATTTGGAACCTTTCTTGGTTATCACTGTTTTATCGGCTGAAAATTCTCCAGATTCACTTATATATGGATTCACACCTGCAAATTTAATTAATTTTCCTGCATTTGAGTATTTACTAATGTCACCTAGTTCGGCTAAAATAGAAGTACCAGTAATAATTGATATTCCTGGTATTGATGTGATAGAAGAATCTTGTGTGATGGCGAGTTCTTCTATTTTTTTATCCAATTCTTCAATTTGGGAATTGATTAAATCAATACTGGAAATAACCGATTGAATGATAAAAGAAATAGAAACGTCGTGAATACCAACGGAATTAGAAGCTAATTTTTTTAATTCTTCTGCAGTAAAGGAATTACAATATTTAAAACATTTTCTTAAAGAACGAATATCTGTATGAGCAATCGTATAAGCATCACCATATTTTCTTAAGATATTTAAATAGGTAATGGTGTATTCGTCATGAAATAATGTGTTAAATTCAGGAAAAACGATGTCAATGTGCCTTTGAAGGACATTCTTCTTACGATTCATTTCGATGGTTAATTGTGTACGATAACGAGTTAATTCTTTGGCTTCCTTTAATTTCTCATCTTGAATAGAGATGATACGATAGTAATCCTTATCTAAGAGAGCATTGGTAATTAAAATAGCATCCTCTTTATCAGTTTTAACAGATTTTAAGGCAGCTTTTCTAAGGTTCTTAGTGGTAATAGGATTGATTAAAGCAACTTTGTAACCTTTAGCCAATAAATTAGTTTCAATATCGAAGTTATAATGACCGGTATCTTCCATCCCGATAAAAAGTTCATCTTTTGCGTATTTATTAAGTTCGATATAAAGTTTTTGAAATCCATTTTTATTATTTTTGAAGAAAAAAGGATCACATAAAGATTCGCCAGTAGCAGCATCCATGATATAGGCAGCATGTTCATATTTGGCGATATCAATTCCAACAAGTTTCATAAATATCAAGTCCTTTCTTACAATGATTTGTGATTGTGAAATGAGAGCCACTTCAAAGGTATCAAAAACCTGGTGTGTTTTGAATTCAAAAGACTCATACAACTAATAATAAATGCGATACGAAGAAGTGGTAAGATCCTTTCTGGAAAGTCAAAGCAATAAGGAGAAAAATACAAATCCACATTCACAATTACACATTTTATCACATCCTGAGGTGATACCAAATGACTCAGGAAGAAAGGAGAATTGGTATATTAGATTTATTACTCTTTGTATGAGTAACTTTAATATACCAGGAGAAATGAAAAATGATAAGAATTTTATTAGCATGTGGAATTGGCGCATCTACCGGATTTATGGCAGCAAATATGCGAAAGATTGCGAAACAGCAGGGATTAGACGTTAGTGTACATGCAGTCAGTAAATCACAGGTGATGGAATACGCAGATAAAATTGATGTATTGTTGCTGGGACCTCACTTTTCAAGTGAAGTAGCGAAATATCAAAATCAGCTAAATGATCATGGTGTAAAAGTTACATCTATAGACCCTGATGATTATGCTGCTTTGGATGGGGAAAGTATTTTAGAAACAGCATTAGATTTAATGGAAGAATAAAAATAAGAGAGGAAAAGGATTATGAAAAAGATTCAAGCATGGATAGAAAAGTATTTAGTACCAATTTCAAATAAGATAACATCAAATTACTGGTTCAGTATTGTGGCAGATGCTATCTTGTATATCGTACCATTCTCAATGGTAAGTGCCATTCCAAGTTTATGGTCAATTCTATTAAAGTTTTTCCCAGAATTACCAGATTTATCACCACTTAGCCAGTATTCCTTTGGCTTAATCGGATTGTTTGTCGTATTTATTATTCCTTATAACTGTCTGGTAAAGGAAGAAAAGAAAGACCGTTCCCTGATTGCTGGTTTTACAGGTATCGGTACGTTCATGTTATGTATGAATATCACAAAAACGGATGGCGGTTCCCTTGTTGATTTAGGTAAATTTGGCGCTGGTGGTATGTTTACCGCAATGTTTGTAGGATTAATTGTGGCAGTGATCTATCGTTGTCTAGCAAGATTTTCTTTCTTTGGTGAAGATAGTGTATTGCCAGATTTCGTAAAAAACTGGTTTGATAATATTATCGCAATTTTACTAAGCTTATTTGCAGGATATATTGTGACATTTGTGCTTAAGGTTGATGTATTTACAATGGTTCAGTTCTTAATGAAACCAGTAACCGGATTTGCACAGAGTTTGCCTGGATTTATTACAATCGTATGTTTACAGAATATCTTCTATTTCTTTGGTATCAGTGGATGGGTATTTACTCCTGTTACACGTACAATTACACAAGCAGCGATTGCAGAAAATGCAGCAATGATGGCTGCTGGTAAAGCCGCAACAAATGTATATTCCTTTGGCGCAAGTCGTTATTATCACATTGGTGGACAAGGCGCAACATTACCTGTCGCTATCATGATGTTATTCGCAAAAAGCAAACGTTATCGTCTGTTAGGGAAAGCGACAATTATTCCAAGCTGTTTCAATATCAATGAACCATTGCAGTATGGCGCAATTGTTAATAACCCGTTCATGTTTATACCAACCGTTGTTTTAAGTATATTATTGCCTGCAATTACATGGTTGTGTTTAACATACGGCTTTGGCACAATTCATTATGTAAACTTCGACATGAACTTCTTACCAAATCCAATTTGTGCATTTATCATGTCTGGTGGAGATTGGAGAAATGCAGTTATCGTTTTGATCAACTTAGCAGTCGCAGCTGTTGTATGGTATCCATTCTTTAAAGCCGCTGATAAAGATATGGCTGAGAAAGAAATCATTAAAGAAAAAGAAAAGGCAGCTAAAAAAGCCGCAAAGCTTGCCGCTAAACAAGCAAAAGTAACTGAAGAATAGGATGTGTTGCACATGGAAAATAAAACAGATATTAATGTTGTTGCCATGGAAGTAATTTTAAATGCTGGTAATGGTAGAGAAAATATTGATCAGTCCTTAGAAGAAATGGCATTATTCCATTTCGATAAAGCAGAGGAGCTGTTAAAAAAAGCAGAAGATGATATTGTAAAAGCACATATTGCACAAACAAAAGTAATACAGGGACAGGTAAGTGGAGAAGAAACAGAATATTCATTACTGTTTATCCATGCACAGGATACCATTATGACAATCAATACAGAGCTGAGAATGGCTCAGAAAATGATGCCAGTCTTTAAGGCTTTATATGAGATGAATAAATAGAAAAAGGAGCTAATTTATTATGAATTCAGAATTTCCAAAAGGGTTTTTATGGGGTGGCGCAACTGCCGCAAATCAAATAGAAGGTGCCTGGAATGAAGGAGGCAGAGGACCTGCGACTTCTGACTTTGCACGATTGATCACAAAAGAAATACGTGCAACAGAAGGACCATATGATGAACATGTACCACATAATGCCGCATCAAAAGAAATGGTAGAAGATATGAAACTACATCCGGAAAACTGGGAGCTTCCGAAAAGACGTGGCATTGACTTCTATCATCATTATAAAGAAGATATTGCACTATTCGCAGAAATGGGATTTAAAGTTTTTAGAATGAGTATTTCCTGGTCAAGAATTTTTCCAAACGGTGATGATGACACACCAAATGAAGAAGGTCTACAATTTTATGATCATGTATTCGATGAATGTATAAAATATGGAATCGAACCAATGGTAACATTATCTCATTTTGATACACCTTTACACTTAGCAGAAGAATATGGCGGTTTCTTAAGTCGTCATACGGTAGATGCCTTTGTAAAATATGTAGAAACAGTCATTAAACGATATAAGGGAAAAGTAAAATACTGGTTAACATTTAATGAAATCAATAATGTATTATCTAATCCATTTACAAGTAGTGGAATAATCTTAGATGGTGCACCAACACCAGAATCAGGTAATAACTATCTAGGCAATTGGCAATTGAAATTCCAGGCTGTACACAATCAAATGGTCGCAAGTGCATTAGCAGTTAAGAAATGTCATGAAATCGATCCAAACGCAAAAATGGGAAATATGCTGTGTCGTTTAGAAAACTATGCAGAAAGCGCAAAACCAGAAGATCAGCTACAGGTATTATTTGAAGATCATTTCAACTGGTTCTTTACAGATGTACAGGCAAAAGGGGAATACCCATATTATATGCAACGCTTCTTTGATGAAAATGATATTCATATCAAAATGGAACCAGATGATGAAAAGATTTTAAAAGAAGGCTGTGTAGATTTCATCACAATCAGTTATTACATGACATATGTTATGCGTTACAAAGGTGAAACAGTACCTAAGCCAACAGGACGATTAGTATCAGATATTAAAAATCCTAACTTAAAAATGTCAGCATGGGGATGGCCAATTGATCCAATCGGATTTAGAATTACATTAAATCATATTTATGATCGTTATCATTTGCCAATCTTTATCTCAGAAAATGGTCTTGGTGCTGTAGATCATGTAGATGAAAATGGTTATGTAGAGGATGATTATCGTATTGAATATATGAAAGCTCATATCGAACAAATGCATGAAGCTATCAAAGATGGTGTGGATGTATTTGGATATGCATGGTGGGGACCTATTGACTTAGTATCTTCTGGAACATCAGAAATGACAAAACGTTATGGTATGATTTATGTAGATTATGATGATTATGGAAAGGGAACTGGAAAACGTAGTAAGAAAAAATCTTTCTATTACTACAAGAAAGTGATTGCATCTAATGGTGCGGATTTAGAGAATAATTAAGTCAGACAAAATGTCTGGCTTTTTTTCTTTTATAATTATATATGTAATCGCTATATCCCAAAAATTCGTTTAATATCAAAGATTATATGATATCAAAACTTTTTAGAAAGTTATAAATACCATCCCGATCACTTCTGCCACATAAGATATCCGCTGATTGTTTACATTGTTCGCTGCCATTGCCCATACATACACCAAGCATGGCATCTTCCATCATTTCAATATCACTTCCACTATCGCCAAATGCCATATATGCATTATCTGCTAAGTTCCAATATTTCATTAATGTATGAATTCCACTAGGTTTTGTGACAGCTTTAGGGAATAGATCAGTATTGGTTCCTCCAGTATATTGAATGCGAACATTTGGCATATGTTGAAAATAAGGTTCATATGAAAAACCAATCGGCATAAGCAATGTTATCAATAAAGCCTTTTCTCCATGATAGGGATGTATCTTATCAACGGTTAAGTGAAAACGTGTTTTAAAGGGTTCTAAAAGAGAACTATCCATTGTAAAAAAGTTGTCATCGCCTACAACATAAGCAGGAATCTGATGTTTTTGGGCAATACGAAATATTTCATTTAATTCATTTTGTGAGAAGTTATTTTCCTCAATCAGTTGATAATGTTCATCATAAACCTCTTGACCACCAGCGGATACGATTCCATCCCAGTTTATATCTTTTAAAACAGGCAGCTCTATAGCACTGGAAAAAGGTCTGGCACTTGCTAGTGCTACTTTGTATCCTTGTTGTTGAAGTGCTTTGACAGCCTGAATATTTGAATCAGGGATGCGATGGGTAATTTGATCATAATATGTTCCATCAATATCAAAGAATACAGCTTTTATGTGTTCTTTTAATTGTATTATTTTCTGTTCATTCATATACATTTCTCCCATTTTTCTATATTAATATATTAAGTATAACGTGAATAATATGATTTGAGAAGGTATAATAAGATAAGTTTTTATGATGTCATCATCACATGTGAAGAACATAGTGTGATTGGCGGTTTATTCAGCGCAGTAAGTGAAGTAATCGTACAAAATGATTATTCATGTACAGTGATACCAGTTGTAGTGATGGATACCTTTGGAGAAAGTGGTAAACCACAAGAATTATTAGAGAAATATGAAATCAATGCAGCAAGTATATTGAAAAAATTAAATGAACTACTGTAAAATGACATCCATCTGGTGATATGCTAGATGGATGTTTTATGTATGAATAAAAATATATATTTTATGAAAAATCGTTATATAATAGACAAGAAAAAGGGGATAGATTATATGAAAAAATATTTAGTAGGAATTGCATTACTACGATTTGAAAGTGAGCTTATTGAAAAAAGTGGTGTTTCAAAAGAACGTTTTCATAAACTTTCTGGTCCACAAGCAAAAGATGTTTATTATAAAATTTGTGAACGTTATGCGGATAAATCTAAAACATATAAAAATGGCTTACATTGGGCGAATATAAATGGCTACAGTAAGAAAAGTATGAAAGATTTTAGGGGATCTTATCCTGTAAATTATACAAACTGGTATCATCAGTTAACAAATATTATACCGGAAAAGAATATGGTATATTTTTTGATTGATCGTGGAGGTTTTTATGATGCAGGTGAAAAGTTTTGGATATTTGAAAGTTATGTGAAAGATTTAATTCAAACACTAGATTTATTAAATCAAACCGCATTTTTAGATATTGGCTGGTCAGATTATTATATTGTTTCAAAAAAATATGAATGGCTGATAGGATTCAATCATCATGATGTTGTATCTTTTATTGGAAAAAGTTTAAATTTAAGTGGTATTGAGTAATATTCATATGGATATGTAAAGGAACCTTGACATAATGAGAAAGGCATGTTAAATTATAGGTGTAAAGGAACCTTTACATTAGAGAGGAGGCCTAAGATTGGAAAATAAGGTTGAAGAGTTAAGAAAGAACTTAGGATTAAGTCAGGAAGAATTTGCGAAAGCAATCAAAGTATCCCGACAGACAGTCAGTTCTATTGAAAATGGCAAATATAATCCCTCTTTGGAATTGGCCTTTATCATCTCTGATTTTTTTGGCATTTGTATAGAAGAAATATTTCTTCATGAAAGGAGTAAATCAAATGAAAAAAAGTAATCTTATCACTGGTATCATATACATCTTCATTGGTGCGGTTTGTTTATACTCTGCTCTTACTACAGAAACGAAGCTTGATGGTTTATTGTTTGGATTTGCCGGAGCCGGCATTGTGCCAGGAATTGCATTTGTGATGAAATATTTCTACTGGAATCATCCTGATCATAAACGAGAATTCACAGAAAAACTTGAAAATCAACATATCGAGCAACATGATGAATTAAAAAATAAACTTGCTAATCAATCAGCACGATATATATTCATCATAAATATAATGATCATTAGTGCTTCTACAGTAATATTCTCAATATTAGGATCATTAGAAGTATTGGAAAACACAAAAGTTATGGTATTTTATCTGGCAGCATTTCTTATCTTTCAAATTGTTTCCTTCAATATCATTTACCAACATCTATTGAAAAAACATTAAAAAAGTCCGACCAAAATGGAATGCAACTCCAATATGGTCGGATATTTTATATTTCTAAAGTAAAGCCGCAATAAAATCCATGAACATTCGGGCAAGCTTTCTCTAAATTTTCACAACATTTTTCTCCTGTACAATGTCCTGTATAAAACGCAATGGGTTCCTTCTTTAAACATTCCATCAATTGATGCATGGTTTCCTTATTTTCCAATACACCACGTGAATTGCTGGATAAATGAAAACCACTAAAAACATAGGTAATATCAGGTGCAATCGCTTTTGCAGTAGATAAGATATTTAAAATACCCTGATGTGCGCATCCTCCAAATAAGACGGCTTTATCATCTTTAATGATCACACTTTGTTCATGATCAAATGGATCTTTTTCTAACTCATTTTGTTTTTTTACCATCAATGAGGAATTCAATACTGGTTCCGGATATAAATGACAAGTATTTTGTATTATCATCATACCATCATCTATGGTAAAATCGGAAGATAACCATGTAATACGTGAAGAGTGTAGGATAGTTTCCGGTAATCCCATGTAATGATATCCATCATTTCTTCCTGAATAAAATGCTTGTTTAGCCTGCTCCTGTATATAGATATCCGCAGTTTTATTGATTTCCATAAAATATGGCAATCCACCACCATGATCATAATGCCCATGTGTGATAATACAAATATCCACAAGCTTTAAATCAATTCCTAATAATTCAGCATTCTTGATAAATGTATCATCCTGCCCACAATCAATCAAAATCCGATGCTTTTGTGTTTCTACATATATTGACAAACCATGCTGAGCGCTTAAATCAGAATGTGTATGATTATCCACTAAAACAATAATTCTCATACGAAATCCCTCCCTTATTTTATTCTTATTCAGTATACTTCTTTTTTAGATGATATACACCCCTATTTAATCTTTTTATTTTAATTTTCCATATAAAATATTGCGTGAGCCAAACGATAACGAAAATAAAGATAAATATGCTTAGATATGTGATGAATCCCATGAATGTATGTTCCATCCAGTTTAAAACATAAGCAATTGGCAGCATTAACATAGCGGATATCATAAAATATAATCCTGTTTGTTTTGCGATACTCCACTCCTCATGTTCCCATATCATCGAAGCCATCGCAAATCCACTACCCATAACACCACACAGGAAAGTTTGTAAAATCACAGCATAAATTTCACTTCCTACATAATCAATTAAATCTGGAATCACAGGAGAATAATACCCATGTGCCCATATCAAAGAAATAATAATTGTAATAACATAACCAATAGCGATACCTAATGGAAAGCCTAATAAACCTCTTAGAATCATTTGTTTTTTCATTTTCTTCACCTCATATTCCTAATATACGTTTCATTTTTGTGACATAACGGCGTGAAACATAAGTGACTTTACCATTTGATAAAGAAACACAAATGGTGCCGACAAAGCTTAAATCAAATTCCTTAATCTTACTAAGATTGACGATTTCTGAATTAGAAATCCGTATAAATCGATGTGGATCCAGACGTTTCTCCACTTCATATAAACGTAAACGCAGTTGATATATGCCATCATCTGTTTCTGCTAGTATCTTACCATTTTCTGAATAAATGTGTATGATATGCTCTTCCTCTAAAATTCGCATGATATTATCTTGAAAACCTAAAATCACCTGTGGTGTTTCATCTGATATCTTTTTGATGAGTTCATTTATTTCATCATTCATTTTATCAGTTAAGATGATAACTTTTGGTTCTGTATAATGATCATCAATTTTTACCTCTACCTGCATACGATCACCCCTTTGACAGTTACAGTATAGCAATCAATCCTTCTTTCATCTAGTATAAAACGATAGGTGGTCTATATTTTCATATAAGTGGTCATTTTTTATATATAAAGAAAAGAATTTTTACATGGTTTCTACATTTTTGAAGAATGTTTTGGCACTTGAAAATATATTATAGAAAAAAGAACAAAATAGTTATGCTTTTTCATAGTTTTGCGTTATAATGTAAAAGCTATTGAGGTGATGAACATGAAAATTATCGTAGGATTAGGAAATCCTGGTAAAGAATATGAAAATACAAGACACAATTCTGGATTCAAAGTCATGGATGAAATTGCGAAAGAATGCGGTGTTTCTATTGAACAAAAGAAGTTTAAGGCACTCATTGCGACTACCCGTATCGGTGGGGAACAGGTCATGTTAATGAAACCACAGACATATATGAATAACAGTGGAGAGGCATTAATTGAAGCTGTGAAATTCTATCATGTGGATGTGGAGGATATTCTTGTCATTTATGATGATATGGATATGCCAGTTGGTAAAATCCGTCTGCGTGAAAAAGGCAGTGCCGGAGGACAGAATGGTGTAAAAAGCATTATCGCACATTTACATACCCAAGACTTTAAACGTATTCGCGTTGGTATTGGCAAAGATGCACGTGTCCCTGTCGTTGACTGGGTACTTGGAAAAATTAGAAAAGAAGATCAGGCAGAGTATGAAAAAGCTGTCGCAAATGCGAAAGATGCAGCTATCTTTTCTATCACGCATTCCTTTGTGGATACCATGAGTAATTTCAATAAGAAATAGGTGAGAACATGGATATCTTATTAAGAGAACTAAAGGATAATGATGCCTTACAAAGCATTCTGCATAAGCAAAGCAATCTGGGCAATTTATCCTTAAGTGAGGAAGCATTACTATTGGCTGCGGCTTTCAAAGAACAGCCTAAAAATCTGTTTGTGATCAAGAATAATACTTATACAGCACAAAAGCTTTACGAGCGTTTAACCACCCTGCTAGAAGACGATGTGCTGCTTTTCGTCATGGAAGATTCTTTACGTGTAGAAGCAATTGCGGCTTCACCTGAAAGTAAAGCAAATCAGATGGAGTCTATGGCAGCAATGATGGATGGAAAACCACGTATTGTGGTCTTGAATACGGCAGCCGCTATTCGCTATATGCCTTCTCCTGAAGTATTTCAACAGCATTTCATCTCATTGAAAACAGATCAGGAAATTGAATACGATGATTTAAAAGCGTTACTGTTTGAGGCAGGATACACCTATGTCAATCGTGTAGATCAGCCATTATGCTATGCCGCCCGTGGTGGTATCATTGATGTTTATTCCATGAATTATGAACATCCTTTGCGTATAGAATTCTTTGATAATATCATTGACAGTATTCGATTCTTTGATATTTCTACACAAAGAACCATTGAGGTCATCAAGGAAGCACATATTGTACCAGCAAGTGATCTGTTATTCACAGATAAAGAAATTGCCTGTATCACAGAACGTGTAAATGAAGAACTATCAAAACAAGAAACGCAGCTACATGAAAGCTATCGTGAAACATTAAAAAATCGTATAGATGAAGATTTAGATGCCATCAGTAATCGTATGCCAGAAGCAAGACTATATCGTTACTATGCATATTTGGATGAACATGCGACAATCTTTGATTATATGCTGAAAGCTTGGATCATTGTATCCAGTAAAGAAGAAGTCAAAGAAGCAAATAAACATATTCTGGAAGAAAATATCGCTTATCTTCAGGAACTGTTTCAAGAAGGACAGGCATTATATAAATTTCAGGTATTTGAAGAATTAAATAAAGTACTTGCCAAACATCAAACCATTGAATTTAACATGTTTGTGGATTATAAAAAACCCGTATCTTCACAAATCATGACGATGGCTCTGGGGGATATCAATTTAGAGCGAACGATGAAAGAAATCATCACTGAATCCAGAAAACGTCGTGTATTGTTATGTCTGGATGATAAAGAAATCCCACAGGTAGAAAAGATTCTAAATGAAGAAAACATCGCTTATCGTAAGGTAAAGGAACAGGATACACTGGAAGAAGGTATTTCCATTCTTTGTAAGAAGATGGTAGAAGGTTTTACCTGTCTAAAAGAAAATATCAGTGTATATACCAGTAAAGAACTGTTTCACACAATAAAAAAAGCCAGCCGTTTTAGTAATAAATTTAAAGAAGCGGAAGTTTTACACGATTATCAAGAGTTAAATGTTGGCGACTATGTTGTACATAATCAGCATGGTATTGGTCGCTATATGGGGATTATCAATAAAGTGATGGATGGTGTCCATAAAGACTTTTTACATATCGTATATAAAGGTGATGCGGAGCTATTGGTACCACTTGAACAATTCCGTTTGATTAGAAAGTTTGTATCCAAAGAAGGTGCTTCGCCAAAGCTGAATAAGCTTGGCAGCAATGATTGGGAAAAGACCAAGAAAAAGGTTAGTGAAAAGATTGCGGAACTGGCAGATCGTTTGATTCATCTATATGCTAACCGTGATGAAAATATCGGATTCGCTTTCAGTAAAGATACCCCCATGCAGGAACAATTTGAAAAAGATTTCCCTTATGAATTGACAGTAGATCAAGATATTGCTGTTCGAGAAATAAAAAAGGATATGGAAAGCCATAAACCAATGGATCGTTTATTATGTGGGGATGTTGGATTTGGTAAAACAGAAGTCGCAGCACGTGCAGCATTCAAAGCAGTTGTGGATAATAAACAGGTCGCATTCTTATGTCCAACAACAATTTTATCTTTACAGCACTATAAAACCTTTATCAAACGATTTGAAAATTTCCCTGTCACGATCGCAGTTATCAATCGATTTATCACACCTGCAGATCAAAGAAAAATTTTAGAAGGATTAAAAGAGGGAACGATTGATATATTGATTGGTACCCATCGTCTGTTAAGTAAAGATGTTGTTTATAAAGACTTAGGACTTTTGGTTATCGATGAGGAACAGCGATTTGGTGTAGAACATAAAGAAAAAATCAAAGAATTAAAAAACAGTGTCGATGTATTAAGCCTGAGTGCAACGCCAATTCCAAGAACTCTGCAAATGTCTTTGATTGGTATTCGTTCCTTATCACAACTAGAAACACCACCATTAAATCGTATGCCGGTACAGACTTATGTCATTGAAAAGAACTTCTCTATGATCAAAGAAATCATACAACGAGAACTGGCAAGAAATGGGCAGGTATTCTATTTATACAACAATGTAAAAGAAATATATAACGTAGCCGCAAAACTAAGAGAAGCGCTGCCGGATATTGAGGTCGGAGTTGCCCATGGAAAGATGGAGCGAGATGATATCGAAGATGTCATGATGCAGTTTACGGATAATAAATATCAGGTTTTGGTATGTACAACTATTATTGAAACTGGTATTGATATTCCAAATGCAAATACGATTTTAATAGAAGATGCCGATCATTTTGGTTTGAGTCAGTTATATCAGATCAAAGGCCGAGTAGGCCGAAGTGATCGTCTGGCCTATGCATATCTGATGTATTCACCTGATAAACAATTAAGTGAAATTGCGATGAAACGATTAAAATCTATCAAAGAATTTACACAATTGGGCAGTGGATATAAAATTGCCATGCGAGATTTGACCATTCGTGGTGCTGGTGATATGCTGGGACCTCAGCAGGCAGGATTTATTGATACTGTAGGTATTGATATGTACATTGAAATGTTAAATAGTGCCATCATGGAAAAGAAGGGTATTAAAAAAGAAGTAAAACCTGTGATGAAAAAAGCAAATGTGAAAGTAGATGCGTATATCCCACACGAATTTGCGAATGAAGATTATGAAAAAATCACATTGTATCAGCGTATGGATGCGATCACAACTAAAAAAGAGCTGTTGGATATGCAGGAAGAAATCAAAGATAATTATGGAAAACTGCCTAAAGCAGTGCAATTATTATTTGAAAAGAAACGTCTGGATATCTTATTGAATGAACCTCATGTAGAAAATATTACTGAGGAACAGAAGTTTGTTAATGTGACATTTACGAGTGCATGGTCTACCAGAATTGATGGTGTAAAATTGTTTGAAATGATGACATCTATTTCAAAAGATACACGCATTCGTTATGTGAACAGCAAAATTTCTATGAAGCTGCCTAAGACGAAAGATTGGTTATATAAGATGGTAGAAATCTTAGAGCGTACAGATGAATTAGTTATAAAAAATGCATAAAACTGATGAGAATATCATCAGTTTTTCTCTATATGTAAGATAAATTGGAGAGTAACTTGTCAATAGAAGTTGCAACGAACAGCAGAAATCTGCAACAAGTGGAATACCCATTCATAGAAGAATGATAATATGTCAAGAAAATTGTTGTGAATGGTAGAATTTTGTTATGAACTGCGGTGTTTCAATTAAGTCAACAGATATGTGATGAACTGCATAATTTTGTGACGAACTGCAATATTTTTTGAACAAAGTTTTACATATATAATTTTCTGATACTAATTATGGTATAATTAATAAAATAGTTAAGGAGGTAAGGGATATGGAAATAAATAATGATGTAAAGATAAGTGATGTAAGTAATTTTATGACATTTGAACCAATGCACTTAAATGTGATGCCAAAAAAGCAAAATAAGAAAATAGCAGTGTTAAATATGATTGCAACACAATTTGATGAAAACAAAAAATATTCTGAAGCAGAAGTAAATGAAATTTTAAAACCTGTTTATGATGATTTTGTTTTACTTAGAAGATATCTAATAGATTATAAATTTCTAATGCGTGAGAAAGATGGTAGTTCTTATTGTGTAAACAAAAAACCATTGAAATGAAAAACGTCAATAGAAGTCATAACGAACGCTCAAAATTTGTATCAAAAAAGTGATTTATAGCGCAAAATACTATAAATCACTTTTTCATTATTCCTCGTCTTCTAATAATTCCATTGCTTCATGTGAAGTGATTTCCATAATCTGATGATAAAACTCTTTTTGTTTCATATCTCCACGATCCAATACCTGCGCAATCTTGCCATCCATAATAAATAATAAACGTTTTGCATAACTTGCAATCATAGAATCATGCGTAACCATTAAGATGGTAACACCTTCTTCTTTATTTAACTTTTTCAATAACTGCAATATCTCATGAGAGTTTTTGGAATCCAGATTTCCTGTAGGTTCATCCGCAACAATTAGTTTTGGATTAGTAATCAATGCTCTGGCAATGGCTACACGTTGACATTGTCCACCAGAACATTCCGTTGGATATTTATCTAATAATTCTTTAATACCTACCTTATCTGCGATATCAAAAATACGGGTTTCAATTTCTTTATCACTAGTTTTCGCAATGGTTAATGGTATGGCGATATTTTCAAAAACTGTTAGATTTTCTAATAAATTGAATTTCTGGAAGATAAAACCTAAATATTGATGGCGGAAATTTCCAATCTCAATATCTCCCATTTTTTTGATATTTTTACCTTCGATCAGAACCTTTCCTTTTGTGGGAGGATCTATTGTGGAAATTGCATTCAACAAGGTTGTTTTACCAGACCCACTAGGTCCCATAATACAGACAAAATCTCCACGATGAACCGTTAAATCTACATGATCAAGTGCAACGGTTGTCGGAACTTTATTAATGACCTCCGCAATCTTTGCCTGAAAAACGTCCGCAATTGGGTTGTTGGTAACATTCTTTCCAACATAATGACTGCCATATATTTTTGAAATATCTGTTGCTTCAATTATTTTTTCCATGATTATTCTTCTCCTTTATCTTTTTGAAAAATGATTTTCAGATATATATGCTCTGTAAATAAACCAATCAAGGATAGAACCACTATATAACTTAATAAAACATATAAACATAAAATGAAACTTATCTTCTGTATAAATAAAAACCTCAAACCTATAATGATGGCGTATGGGAATGGCGCAGCCAATATGATTAAGAATATCAAACGAATTTCTTTTTTTACAATGTTTTCTAAATCTTTTTTCAAGAAGCCAAGCAACTGCAGGTGATAATATTCATCTACCTGTTTTTTAGCTTCAATGATTAATTTATAGTAGATACTGATTCCAATCATGATAAGTAGCAGCATATAGCCAATACATAAAACAATTCGCATATAATTTGACATATCATAAGCAAACAAGAAACAACTCATCAGGATTAATAAAGCAAATAAAATAATGATATAAAAGCACATCGTTTTTACTAATGAGTATAGCGCACCGACGATTAATATTTTTTCAGAGTTTAGATTTGTATGTTGATTTTTCATAAGCTCTAAACGTTTTGGAATTGCATATCGCAATATTCCTTGAAGACCAAAAATACCAATAACACAGCCTACCATCGGAAAAATATCCTTTGCGGGCAGGATAAGCAGCATAATTGCGCCTAAAATAAAGAATACATAATATAAAGGATCTTTTGCTTTAAACATTCGGGTATCCCCAATATCTAAACGATGACTGTTATCTAAAAGATATTTTAATTCTGTACGATAGGCATAGCCAACATTTGACATGACCATAAATATGAATTCAAAAATCAGAATCGCTATCCAGGTAAGTGTACCATATATGGTAATGTTGAATAATGGCAAAGATGTTGATGTAAGTATCATAATCAAAAGATTGACGATGGGATTAAAGATTATGCCAAGGATACCACCTAAAATGGTAGAAATTATTAAAAGGATAAAATTTTGGACTAATAAATATTTTGATAGTGTCACAATATTCATTCCACTGCTTAAATAAACACACAGCTCTTTTGATTTTGCTTTTTGGAAAAACGTATTTGCGTTAAAACTGTTCCATGCACAAATCCCAGCAATTGCTAATGTGAATATTAACATAATTAAATCTGTTGTATCGCTGATTTCCAATATATTAATTTCATTTTGCTTTGTCGCAATTTGTAGATTAACGAACAAATACAGTAATCCAATGGATATTGTTAATGTCATGATAAAGGATATTGTTTCTTTTTTACTGCGTCGTAACATTAATACTGCACGTTGTACTGTTTTCATGATGATCTCCACCTCTTTCTCTATTATTATAAATGTAATAGAAGAAAATGGCGAAGTTATTTACATGATTGGTTAAATATTTGACATATTTGGTAAATAAGCAAAGCTGTAACTCTTCGCAACAAACCATTGCGCTTTATCTACTGGACATTTCCATTAGTATCCTATATGCTGTTTGTGAACAGGAGGTATTCTTATGGCAATGATAGGCAAACAAATTCAATATTATCGTAAAAGAGAAAAACTTTCGCAACAAGATTTGGCAGATCGACTCTGTATGAGTCGACAAGCAATCAGTAATTGGGAACGTAATATATCTGAACCAGATATTGATAGTATCACGAAACTTTCTAATATATTTCATATACATGTTGATACATTACTTCAAATTGATGATACATTTCAACAAGTAGAACGTCAGAAAAAGCTCACAAGGGGATTTTGCTTGTCGCTGCTTCTTTCTTTAATTTATATGGTCGCAATATATTTTAAGGGAGCACATATTACGAATATGATTTATGTGGTAGTTTTGAACTTGGTATGTGGCACAATTATTATTGCTTATGGATATTGTATCAACAATCAAGAATTTTCTCTTATCGCAGGATATGATGATCAGATTCAATATGATGAAAAAGAACTTACTCATTTTTTACTGGATTTTGAAATGCACCTGTTACAGGTTTTTGTTTCTGTATTGGTTTTAAGCTTCATTATGGATATATTCTTAGATATTGTATGGATGCCTGCATTAAGTTGTGGAATCCTTGCTTTAGATATATTTGTTTCCATTATCGTGTTAAATATCAAATATCGAGAAAAGATGTTTCTTAATGAAAAAGACCAACAAAACGCAAAACGTATGTCAGTATCTACAATTGTGGTATTTTTAGACATCGTTATCTTTATCATTCTTGCGATTATCTTAGCTTCTTTTCGTCATATTGAAAATAATTCAACAAAAGGAATGCTATTTGGTTTGTGGATCATGTTTGGCATATTATTGAATATAGGATATCTATTCTATGCAGATTGGGTAGTAAAAAAAGACAAAGATATTTCTCTAAAAAACAATGGTGTTTTTGTTTTCCTAAATTTGATTATTTGGATTTGTATGTGGTTGTTTATTTAAAAACATTGATTCCATTTTAGAATTGGGATGATGATGAGATATATTTTGTGAAATCATGTAAAATCAGAGTTTTGCATCGTTTTGAAACAAGATATAGGGTATAATGAAAAGGAAGAAAACCTTAGAAAGGATGTGAACCTATGTATTATCTGGATATTAAAACACCAATGATTAATTTTCAAGAATATCGAAATAGTTTATATGTAGATAAAACGTTGATGATTGATAAAATTCAAAATAGAATCAGAACATTAAATAAGTATATTTGTATTACTCGACCAAGAAGATTTGGTAAAACAATGAATGCGAATATGTTGGCAGCTTATTTCACAAAAGGCTACGATAGTAGAGAATTATTCAAAGGATTAAAAATATCAAAGGTACCTGAATTTGAAGAACATGTTAATCAGCATCATGTGATTTATATTGATTTAAGCAGACTGCCTGATCCATGTACTTCTTTCCAAGAATATTTGGATTGGATTAAGCATTGTTTACTAGATGATTTAAAAAAAGCTTATCATATTGAAAAAGTTCCTGGTGAACCTATGCAAAATCTATTTGAAAGAACCAACGATAAATTTATTTTTATACTTGATGAATGGGATTCTATCTTCTATAAAACGTTTATGAACGATGAGGACAAAAAAGCATATTTAGAGTTTTTGAAAGGCCTATTAAAAGATCAACCATATGTGGAGCTAGCCTATATGACAGGTGTACTACCTATTTTACAGTATTCTAATGGTTCTGAATTAAATATGTTTCGTGAATATAATTTCATGAATGATATGATTTATGAGAGTTATTTTGGCTTTACTGAAAATGAAGTAAGAGAGCTTTGTGAACATAGTAAAGATGTATCATATGAGGAATTAAAATATTGGTAT
This sequence comes from [Eubacterium] hominis, assembly GCA_014337235.1. Lineage (GTDB taxonomy): Bacteria > Bacillota_I > Bacilli_A > Erysipelotrichales > Erysipelotrichaceae > Hoskinsella > Hoskinsella hominis. The sequence continues at coordinate 1,289,647 of CP060636.1, forward strand.
GATGGATATCATCTAAGTGATGGCAGTAGTTTATTTAATCCAAGGTCAGTAAATAATGCTTTAAGTGATGGTGTATGTCAAAACTATTGGACAGAAACAGGACCAATGCATGAAATTTCAAATTGTATCAAATATAATGTAGAAGCAGTAAGAGAAGATGTTGTGAAGATGGTTTCTGAAATTCCAGTAAGAGCTGATTTAGAAGGATATAATGCTGCACAATTACAATTAGATACACGTGATGAAATCTTATCTTCCATGGTCATATATGGCTTTTTATCATATCATAATGGCTTTTTAACGATACCTAATCATGAATTAATGATCAAATTTCAAAATGTATTAAAAGAAGAATACATGGGTGGAGTATCAGAAATCGTAAGACAATCTAATGAGATATTAAAGGCTACAATGGATGGCGATGCTGATAAAGTAGCGGAAATGATTGAAATTGCTCATGATAAAGAGATACCATTCTTGCAGTATAATAACGAGAATAGTATGTCTTGTGTTATCACACTATGTTATTTGTCAGCAAGGAATGATTACGAAATCACAAGAGAAGATAAATCAGGGAAAGGATATGTAGATTTCTTGTTTACGCCTAAAATATCAGGTTATCCTGCAATTATATTAGAATTGAAATATGATAAAACAGCTGAAGAAGCGATAAAACAAATTAAAGATAAGAACTATATAGAAAAAATCAACTATGCAGAAGAGTGTTTATTTGTTGGCATTAATTATGCGAAAAAGGATAAGAAACATACCTGTTTGATTGAAAAAATTACACATAAAATATAATAAAAAAGAACTGCATATTACGCATTATTCGATACACTTATAGCTTTTATACTGGTGCTATATCACTTAAACCGATGTACCATATTTCTTATAAAAACCTCTTTCCATTCTATAGTAATTCTGTAGTAAGAAAAGAGGCTTTTTTTATACAAAAAGTAGCACAATCATCGGAGTAGTAATGATACTTGAGGACAGATATTCACGTAAAATTTCTAATTGATAATAGTATTTTTACAGATATTAATACAATTAAATGAATCAGTTTAGTCCCTACTTTAGTCCCTACTTTAGTCCCTACTTTTTAAATAATAACCGCCATTTTTACTTGTCCCTATATATTTTATTAAATCTTGTTTCTTTAATTTTAAAATAGCATTATCAATGCTCTTTTCTTTTAATCCACATAATTTACTTAATGCAGGAATTCTTAATCCTGGATTATTTAAAATCGTGTCATAAACAATTTGCTGATTTTTAGGTAATTTGATTGTTTCATTTTGAATTGGTTTATTATCTAGATCTTCATATTCTTTATATTCTTTATTGATATACATAATCACTTGTGTATAATCGTCTGTTTCATTATCTGGTAAAAACATTGGTGCATCATTGCCATTTTCTTTTAAAGCTGTTTTAGCTCGTCTAATACCTGAACCATAGGATTCAATTAAATGAAGCTTATAAAACATATCTTTGATTTGTGGATTTAAATAAGCACGAATATCAAAAATTGTTTTTTCATTTAAATCTTTAATGGAAACAGGAGGTAATGGGCGATTATGGTTTGCAAAGGAAATATGGTCTGAATACACATAAATACCACCATAATTAGGATTATCATAGTTCTTATGTAAAATCATATTCGTTGAAAACTCATTCCAAGCGATATCCGGCCAATTCTTGACGATGCGATGATAAATATTTCCACTTTCTCTAATTGTATAGGAATGTTCGATTCTGTCTTTAAAATAGTTTCTAACTTGTTGAGCTTGAATCCAAATAGGACCTTCAAACTTTTCTGCACTCATCCTAGAAGTACCATCTCTACTTTCTGTAATAATTTCAATATGAGCACCTGGAATATAATCTTCAGGTCGATCGGCAAACATTAACAAAGCAAAGTTCTTTATTTTGTCTTTATTTGATTCCTCTTCACCAATAAGTTTTAGCATTTTCGCCATTTCTTCTTTTGGCAATTTTCTTAAATCTTGTGCAGCATTTGTTTTCACAAGATATTCTTTCATATATTCATAATTTAAGTCATCAAGGGTTGCAGTTGCATGAAAATCATCACAAAATGAATAACCTGCAAATTTTCTTAATAACTCATATTCTTGTCTAGTATTAGGCAATACAGTATCTCTGTTTACACGAATATAGCGACCACCTTTAGAAAGTTTTGTTTTATGTGCTCCCTTATCAGTGACTTCTGTTAAACGATTGCTAGGCTCTACAACAACGATGAAATACCATTTACCATCAATTTGATCAGAGATGAAATGACATGTTGGTGTTGGCTGTATATACTTAAATAAAGACTTTATATGATTTTCAGCTACTTCTAATTCTCCCTCTAATAAACCTGTAATAGGTCTAATAGGAATAGCCTTTACACCACTAGCTTTATCATCTTGTTCTTCAATACCAATAAACAAGTAACCATAATCTCGATTCATAAAATTATTCGCATATGCACAAATTGTTTTTAAAATCTTATCCTCTTGTTTATAAGATTTTTTGTATTCCACAAAATCACATTCAGCACGATTATTCTCTATCAAACTATGAGCAAATGCTTGTAAATTATTTAGATTCATCTAATTCTCTCCTTTCTATTTTGTAATTAAGCTAATGATAGCATGAAAAGAGGAGAAATGCTTATAAAGATTATGTGGAATATTGTGATAGAAAAAACAGAAACAAGAAGGAAGAAAAGACAAGATTTTCATATTGCTGCATTCACATCTAAAGGGTGCACAGCGTGTATTCCAACTTACTTGTCGCCATTGAAGTTGGAGTCTTCTGCCTGTTTTTGGATAAAGGATATGCAAATATGTTGGCTGCTTATTTTGCAAAAGGTTATGATAGTAGAGAATTATTCAAAGGATTAAAAATATCAAAGATACCTGAATTTGAAGAACATATGAATCAACACCATGTAATTTATATTGATTTAAGTAGGCTGCCTGATCCATGGACTTCTTTTCAAGAATATTTTAATAACATTGTAAAGATGTATCATATGAGGAATTAAAATACTGGTATGATGGATATCATCTAAGTGATGGTAGTAGTTTATTTAATCCAAGGTCAGTAAACAATGCTTTAAGTGATGGTGTATGTCAATGCTACACAATTACAATTAGATACACGTGATGAAATCTTATCTTCCATGGTCATATATGGCTTTTTAACGATACCTAATCATGAATTAATGATCAAGTTTCAAAATGTATTAAAAGAAGAATACATGGGTGGAGTATCAGAAATCGTAAGACAATCTAATGAGATATTAAAGGCTACAATGGATGGCGATGCTGATAAAGTAGCGGAAATGATTGAAATTGCTCATGATAAAGAGATACCATTCTTGCAGTATAATAATGAAAACAGTATGTCTTGTGTTATCACACTATGTTATTTGTCAGCAAGGAATGATTACGAAATCACAAGAGAAGATAAATCAGGGAAAGGATATGTAGATTTCTTGTTTACGCCTAAAATATCAGGGTATCCTGCAATTATATTAGAATTGAAATATGATAAAACAGCTGGAGAAGCAATTCAGCAAATTAAAGATAAGAACTATATAGAAAAAATCAACTATGCAGAAGAGTGTTTATTTGTTGGCATTAATTATGCGAAAAAGGATAAGAAACATACCTGTTTGATTGAAAAAATTACACATATATAAAATGGTAATGAATAGAAAGGCGAGTGCATATCATCAATATACATTCGCCTTTTTTATTGTTTATAAAACGTATAATTTAAAATTAATATTTTGATCGTATGTGACTTATATAATATTTTATAAAAATCTCATTTGATAAACATCCTCTAAATACTTTAAAAGAGTGTTATCGTTACTATAAACATTTGGAATACCCTTTGATGGTTCCTGACAATATTCTAGTCTAATCTGTTGATCCCATGTAAACATACATTGATTTACAGCTTCTGATAAAGCATCAGGACAACGAATAATAAGTGGATAAATATAATCAATATTACTACAATTCGTACATATAAAGCACTCTTTGTTTTGTATAATTAATAAATTATCTTTACTATAAATATCTTTTTCAGACATTGCTTTATTTACTTTTTCATCTGAATAAGGTAATTTCATGATATTACACAAGTCTGAAATGATTTCTTCTGTATATTCATTTGTAAAATACATTTCATATTGTACCATATGAACCACCAGCCTTTGTTACAATTATAACATGTATTATCAATTTACATATTTGATTTTAAATTTTAGAACTATATTTGTTATAATGGTAATAGGAGATATACTGAATGTTTATAAATGTGGTGTTTTGAAACGGTAAAAAAACATCTATAATTGTGGCATTATGAGATAAATGGGGTGATGAGATGATAGAACATTTTGATACAATATATACCAGAAATAAAGGCGCAACTAATGACGATTTCAAGAACTTATATGCGTGGTTACGTGGACAAAACTTTCCTTCGCAAGTGGTTCCAGAAGATTATAAGACATTGATATCTGAAAGCAATGGTGGTATCTTTTTATATGGCGAGCGAGAGTATCAGTTTTTAGCGTTAGAAGAAGTCATTGAATATTATGACTTATATCATTTCTCTGAATTTATGCCATTTGCTTATCCATTTGCGATGGATGGATGTGGCAATTTCTACATCTTTAATATGCGATATGATGATGCATCTGTTTATGCTGTATGTGCAGGTGATATGGGATGGGAAGAAGATGAATGTTATTTTGTCGCAAATAGTTTCAAAGAATGCTTATCACAACCAAAGCATTGGGATGAATAGGAGTTGATGATATGAAAAGTTGTAAATGTGATATGGAAATGAGAGAAGTTAACTTATATTGATCAAGTTATATGCTGCGTATATCCCAAATGTGGTTATGTTTAATTATACGCAAAAGAATCTTCAAAGATTAAATAAGGCAGGATAGTTTATGAAAAAATGTAAAATTACAGTTATGAGAGTTGCGTGTTATCAGGACTTAATGGCGCAATATGAAAATCCAATAGAGCATGCTTGTGATATGAAAGAAGGCATGGTGTTTATCACAAATGGATGGTGTAAGCCTGAAGGAATGTGCGATAGTGCATGGGAAAGTATGTCGTCTTTTGTGATGGCATTATCACATAGCGCAGAAGATTTTTATGAAGGCTGGATGAAAAACAAAAAGTCTGCGATGATATCCTGTAACGATGGGTTTCGCCCTGTTAGCTTTTTAATAGAAGCATTAGATGAAGATGCAGAAAATGAATTATAAGTGTCTGAAAATTGGGCACTTTTTTTCTATAGAGATATAAGAAAAAATGATATACTAAAGGTAAATATGGAGGTGTTTTATGATACATATTTATCACGGTTCAGGAAAAGGTAAAACAACTACTGCACTTGGTCTTGCGATACGCATGGCAGGTCATCACAAAAAATGTCTGATCGCGCAATTTTTGAAAGATGGCACAAGTGGGGAAATCATCTTCTTAAAAAATCAATCCCATATAGATGTACGATATCATTATCCATTTAAAAAGTTTTACTTTCAAATGGATGAAACAGAAAAGACAAAGTGTATAATAGCCCAACAACAGCTATGGCAGGAAGTAACATCATCTACTGGATATGATTGTATAATTTTAGATGAGATACTGGATGTAATTGGTTTGGAAATGATTTCCTTAGAACGTGTTTTAAAATTTTTAATAGAAAACCATGACACAAAAGAAATTGTATTAACTGGAAGAAATCCAGACGCAAGATTAAAAGAATTATGCGATTATGAAACGGAAATGATTGCGAAAAAGCACCCATATGATCAAAATATACCAGCCAGAAAAGGAGTGGAATATTAAGAATAAGATATGAGTTATGTTTTAGGAATGGATAAGATAAAAGAAGGTGAAAGTATTGAAATTAATTGTATTTATATCAATAATAGTGGTAGCAATTAGATTTATACATTTTATGAATTTAAAAATGAAATCAAATTTATCTAATCAGGAATTAAAAAAGAGTTTAAAGGATAAACCATGGAGAATATCAGAGTATGATGAGATTGTTGCTTCTAAATTGACAAGTAAGGAAATCAAAACAATGATCGATTCAGAAATTAAATTAAATATTCTTGAATTATTAAAACAAAATGGGTTTCATAAAGTTTCAAAAACCAGACAGCGTTATTGTAAGATTTACCATGAGCTTGTATATGAGATAGGAGTAACATCTATTAGGAAAACAAATAAAGGCATTCGTAAATTGAAAGGTTATGTTTACCCATTATGTATGGTATATTATGATGAAAAAAGTGATGAGTCGTTTTGTAAAGTCGCAGCTGAAAAGAACTTTCCTTTTGTATTTGATTGTTCAACAAAAGAAAATATAAAAATGGCAGTACAGGATATAAAAGAATTAATTACAGAAGAACTTTTTCCATTTTTTGATCAATATCCTGATATAAAAGCTATTAAAAATTTCTATATAAAAGAATATAAAAAATCGGATATTTTAGATGTAAGAAATTATATTTTATTATAAAAACTTACTAAATTTCTGATTATCTTTTCATAAGTTGGTAAATGCCGATATATCCCGTATTTTAGGGCTTTATCGGTATTTTCTTTTTGGAAGATACCTTGCATAAGCTGGCATTTACCAGCATGAAAATGCAACCAAAAGTAGTAAATGAGTAGTAAATATAAGCTCCGATATTAACAAGCCAGTCTTTCCAGTTCCGCTTTTGCAGATTGAAATGTACCGTGTGCGTAATAGCCAAGTGTCATGGTTATGTTAGCGTGTCCCATGAGATATTGCAGGGTGTTTGGGTTCATTCCTCTATTTGCCATATTCGTACAATAAGTATGCCTGAATGAATGTGGTGTGATGTTCGGTAACTTATCCGTGTGATACTTGTTATATTTCTTAATCAATCCTCGCACCATACCCTCATAGTTTCCTGCAACTTTAGGCAAGCCCTCACGGTTTAAGAATAGGAAATTGCTGTAACCACCTACAATCAGCAGTTGTGCTTTTCCTCTGCTCTTTAGTATTCTTTGGATTGCTTGATAAGCCCGTTCTGTCAATGGAAGTTCCCGTTTTCCGTTTTTGGTCTTTGGTGTTTCAATATAGTAGCCTATTTCGCTATCTTTCAATAGCTGGTGGTCTATATTGAGTATTCTGTTCTGCATATCAATATGCGTCGTCAGTCCGCAAAATTCAGAAATACGAAGTCCCGTTTCCAGCAGAAGCACAACCTCATCATAATACTTGCTGTAAATCTTGTCCTTTTCCATAAAGGCAAGCAGGCGTTCTTCCTGCTCTGGTGTAAGGATAACTTTCTGCTCCGTATCATCTTCCAGAACATCACTTAGCTTAAATTCAAACGGGTTCTTTCTGATACAGTCGTCTTGTATCGCCATGTAAAATGACGCTTTCAAGGAACGCTTATAGTTATCAATCGTTTTATAGGCATATCCTTTTTCACTCATTCTGATAGCCCATTCTTTAGCGTCCGATTGCTTCACAGTATCAATCGCCCTCATACCCAACGGGTCGTTTTTCAGAGCGTTCATAAGATACTGTCGTCCTTTTTCAGTAGCCCTTTTGATGTTCTTTCTTTGGCTGTTCTTCTTGTCGTAGAGCTGGCAGACTGTCATTTTACCGCCGACTGTGTCGATACCGTCGTTAAGGTCTTTTTTTATCTGTGCTTCTTTTTCCCTCAACGATATATCATCACGCTTTCCAGCAGGTGTCTTGTCTGTCGGTACAAGTTTCCAAGAATAGACAAATTGTGGCTTTCCGTATATATCGGTATATTTATAAACGTATCTTCCGTCTTTTCGCTGGCTCTCTCCATTACGCAAATTGCGATTTTTACCGTCTTTTCGTTTTACATTAGACATAGTGTAAAGCTCCTTTCCGTCATGGAATGAGCCGTGATACGCTATATTTATTATACCATATCTACGGCTCAATGACATTAGATTTCGTCCAATGTATCTATGATTTTTTCAAATTGTTTTCGCTTAATCTGAATACGGTTACCGTTCACGATAACCCAGCCAGCGTCAATATTTTCTTCGGCTAATTTACGCAATTTCTTTTCGCCAATGCGGAAGTATTTGGACGCTTCTTCAATCGTCAGCGTATATTTTTCCCAGATAGGCACATCAGTATTGTTCATAATCTATGCACCCCCTTTACTGTGTGTCATTTTTTACAAGCAGGCAGACGGCTTTGGAAAGCTCCGTTAGTATCTCAACTATTCCCATTCTTGTGGGCAGAACCGCACCATGCGGACGTATCATTATTCTGTGAGGATAGGTCGTGGCAAAACGACTTTTCCAACAGTCGCTCTCGGATCACTGCGTGGGTCGCTCGCTTTCTTTTGAAAAGGTCGTGGCGTACAGTCCCCGTGGCTCGCTATCTCACAAACGTATCTGTCTGCTTTATTCAGTTGTCAAAGAGCTGTGGCGAAAGCGTGTTGCTTTCATGTAAAAGCAGGGGCAGAGCAGGAAAGAGGGGATTGAACAAATCATGCTCTGCGGTTACTGCTTGTTATTCTTCGGTTTCTAAAGGAATATCAAAGTCCAAAATCATTTTGATAAGTGCTTCTCTGATACGTCCTTTTAATTCCATGTCTACGACTATGCAGACATTACCATATTTGTCGTAGAACGGACGCAAACAACATTTTGATATGTACGGGTCATACAACGCCAGTATCTTTTCAATCGCATTTACGTTGCCGTCCACAGCCGACGAAATAAGGTAAAATGACGGGCGTGTGTTATTCATCATTCATGTTCTCCTTTAATTTTTTCTTGATTTCTTCAAGTGAGTTCTTCCTACTGCGGAACGACGTTGAACGGTTAATCTTTAATCTGTCGCCGATTTCTGTATCGCTCATGCCTAAGAAGAAATACATCAACAAGATTTCTCTGTCTTTTTCAGACAGATACTTAATCGCTTCTGCTAAATCATCATCAAGGACACGAACCTCAATACCACATACATCAAAGGCGGTATAATCGCTTTCGTATTCGTCCCAGACTGCCAGCTTTTCTACGACGATTTCTGGAAGTTCACAATAGGAAATTTCCTTATTTCTTCGTCGCTTTAATTCTTTGCGATAATTACGGACAATGCCTTTCACTACACGTTTGAGCTTGCAGTCAAATTGACATTGTATTGTCTTTTGGAAGTCCGACGGTTTCATATCATCACACCCCCTTTCCGTTATGACGTGAAAAGTGTTTATCCCTCTTTCCGCACCATATCTGTACAGCAAGGTGTGATTTGTTGCATGATTTTGAAAAAAAATGAAAAAATTTTTTCGGGTACAAAAAAAGCCCGCACAAAACATATAGTCTGTACGAGCTATTAAAGCTGTGAGATATTCAGTTGTTAATAAAATGCTGTTAGGTAGTGTATGACCGTATAAGATTATGCTTAAAACTTTCCATGACACAAGCCCCCTTACAGCACTTGATTTCTATTAAACTTTTGTCTTTTTTGTAATCTTGTAAATATATTCTTCTGGAGTAGGGCGTTTATTTCCAAAATACTTTCTGAAATTCTCCTGCACTTCTGGGTCGGTGCTGTTCATAGCTTCATCAATCGTCGCTTCAATATCAGCTCGAACATCAGCTAATGACACACCGCCAGCTTTTGCACCAGCTTTCAATGCTTTTTTAATATCTCGTTTTTTAAGTCCTATCATAGTATTACCTCGTCACAATTTACTGAATGTTTTAGAAATGTTTTTCAAAATGCTTATATAGAATAATCCCTAAAAATGTTTGCAGTAGGAATAAACCAAATATAATGCCTATAATCCATGCTTCAATATGAAGTAACGCAAGTACAAAAGCAACAAACAAGTACACGAAAGTCATTAACTGATATACTAAAGAACCAGCTTTCATTCTTAAAAATATTTTTCTTTCATCAACATTATTGATGTGATTTTCTCTATTTATATTTTGTAATTTTTCTTTATTTTTTGGCATTTCATAATAACAAATTTTCAATAATTGAACACCAGAAGCAAAAGCTAAACCGAACCCCATTGCGTAAAAAAGTGTAGCGTAATAATCAGTATCAATAACGAAATATCCAAAACATATAAAGATTATACCTATAATAATCTCAATGATAAATGATAATTTTTTCTTCATTGTTAATTCCACCTTTCAAAAGACTACATTTTCTGTATTAAAAAAATCGTTTTATGGTTGTTCAAATTATCCTGAATGTAAGTTTACTTTAGCTGAACATTTTAGAAAGAAAAAACTAACCAAAACGAATGTAAAAGAATTACTGGAGGGAAAAGAAACCCTGGTAAAAGGAATCAAAAACAAAGAGAAAAAGCCCTACAATGCCGTTGTAAAAATTGGGGAAAAGGGATATATTGATTTTATATCTTTCTCAAAATAAACATAAAAGCCCTTTAAAGAGGGCTTTTATATATTAATCACAAATCACTTATCACAAATCACTTATCACAAATCACAAGTGATTTGTGATTGTTGATGATAAAATAAGAATAAGAAGAAATAGAAAGAAGTGAGTGATTGTGGGAAATTTAGGCGCACAAAAAGAAAAACGAAATGATACACCAATCAGTGCAAAAAAAGATATAATGGGAGATAAGACGGTTCGTGTTCGTGCTGACTTGCACCATATCATAAAAATCGAAACAGCAAAGAATGGCGGAAACGTAAAAGAAGTTATGGAAATAAGACTTAGAAGCAAACTTAAGAGTGTGTTGATATTGCAGTATCTTAAAATTTTGTGTATAATAGGAATTGAAGTTAAATTAGATGCTAAAAATTTGTAATTAAGAAGGAGGGATTCGTCATGTTGGTATTCCAAATGCGTAATGTAGATAAAACATCTACTATTTTGAAACAGACTAAAAACAGTGATTACGCAGATAAATAAATACGTTAGATTAATTCCTACCAGTGACTAATCTTATGACTTTTTAAACAGATAACTAAAATTACAAACAAATCGTTTAACTTCTGTATTTATTTACAGATGTAATCACTTCAGGAGTGATTACATGAACAAAAATATAAAATATTCTCAAAACTTTTTAACGAGTGAAAAAGTACTCAACCAAATAATAAAACAATTGAATTTAAAAGAAACCGATACCGTTTACGAAATTGGAACAGGTAAAGGGCATTTAACGACGAAACTGGCTAAAATAAGTAAACAGGTAACGTCTATTGAATTAGACAGTCATCTATTCAACTTATCGTCAGAAAAATTAAAACTGAACATTCGTGTCACTTTAATTCACCAAGATATTCTACAGTTTCAATTCCCTAACAAACAGAGGTATAAAATTGTTGGGAGTATTCCTTACCATTTAAGCACACAAATTATTAAAAAAGTGGTTTTTGAAAGCCATGCGTCTGACATCTATCTGATTGTTGAAGAAGGATTCTACAAGCGTACCTTGGATATTCACCGAACACTAGGGTTGCTCTTGCACACTCAAGTCTCGATTCAGCAATTGCTTAAGCTGCCAGCGGAATGCTTTCATCCTAAACCAAAAGTAAACAGTGTCTTAATAAAACTTACCCGCCATACCACAGATGTTCCAGATAAATATTGGAAGCTATATACGTACTTTGTTTCAAAATGGGTCAATCGAGAATATCGTCAACTGTTTACTAAAAATCAGTTTCATCAAGCAATGAAACACGCCAAAGTAAACAATTTAAGTACCGTTACTTATGAGCAAGTATTGTCTATTTTTAATAGTTATCTATTATTTAACGGGAGGAAATAATTCTATGAGTCGCTTTTTTAAATTTGGAAAGTTACACGTTACTAAAGGGAATGGAGATAAATTATTAGATATACTACTGACAGCTTCCAAGAAGCTAAAGAGGTCCCTAGCGCCTACGGGGAATTTGTATCGATAAGGGGTACAAATTCCCACTAAGCGCTCGGGACCCCTTGTAGGAAAATGTCCTAAGTGTGGCAACAATATTGTATTAAAAAAATCGTTTTATGGTTGTTCAAATTATCCTGAATGTAAGTTTACTTTAGCTGAACATTTTAGAAAGAAAAAACTAACCAAAACGAATGTAAAAGAATTACTGGAGGGAAAAGAAACCCTGGTAAAAGGAATCAAAAACAAAGAGAAAAAGCCCTACAATGCCGTTGTAAAAATTGGGGAAAAGGGATATATTGATTTTATCTCTTTTTCAAAATAAACATAAAAGCCCTTTAAAGAGGGCTTTTATATATTAATCACAAATCACTTATCACAAATCACTTGTGATTTGTGATTCTTAATGATACAATATTACTATACAAAAAAAGAATGGGGCGTAGTTATGGAGAAGGAAAAACTAAAAATACTTGAAGAATTAAGACGTATTTTTATCTAAATAACGAGCTGTTATAACCCATGTAATTTGTCCGATAGCAATAACTCCTGCTATCGAAAAAAACACAACTTTACTCATATATCCCATAAAGACAAGAGCAAATAATACAAGAACCAATAATGTAAGTGTTACTTTATAAGCATTCGCAAGAGAAGCATTAGTAATTGCGATATTTCTTTCATCATTTTCTAATATTTGCATTTCTTTTGTTGGCTTACTGAATATATCACAACCCATAAAAATCAATATTATTCCAATAAGCGTTGTACCATAGACAACCAAATCTGGACGAGGTACGGGCAATAGTTGGTGTACGCCTAAACCATAAGTTAGTAAACCACCTAAAAAGATTATTACACCGATAAATAATTCAACTTTTTGTATCTTATGTTTCATTTGCTTTCCTCCTCATAAATAAATATTTCTTCAATACTCATTTGAAAGTACCTTGCAATTTTAAAAGCTAAGATAATAGAGGGATTGTAGCGTCCATTTTCTAAAGAGCCTATTGTTTGACGAGATACTTCAAGAGCAGTCGCTAAATCTTCTTGTTTAATACCTCTTTGTTTTCGTAATTCTTCTAAACGATTTTTCACAACATACCCCTTTCTTGAACAAATGGAAAGTTTGCTTTCCTTTTCTAATCTTATGATACTCCTGCAAGTAAAGAATGTCAAGCAAACTTTCCATATTTTATTATCCTACAATCTTCCAGTTGCTATCCTTATGTAGCACAAGTTCATACTGCGATATTTGTGTAGCCTTTGTCTGATTATCAAGGAATTTCACAGCAACTTTGACTTTCACATTGTCCCCGTCCTTTGTAAAGATAGGGTTTACCAGTTCAGCATAAATGTAGTCCCTGCCGATAGGCTCAAGCACATTTCCCGATACATAGTAGGCAAGCTCTTTTTCTGTGGCTGTCGGGTACAGCTTAAAGAATGTTTCAAGAAATGCAGTAGCGTCATTGACGGTATCAGCGTCTACACTTGCATTTGCTTCTGGTGTCTTAGGCTCATAATCTGATTTCTCGATTGCTGGTGCAAGGGTAGGGTTCTGAACGATTACCATATCCCCGTCAGCGTCTACATGGACTTTTACGGTATAGGTTGCTTTCACATTGCTTGTCTGTTCTCCCTCTTTTATCTGCTGATCCACTTCGTAGGTAGCAGAAAAAGTGTCCGTTCCCGATTGCTCGATATACCAGATAATCACATCTGTAACTGTGGAGCTGGTTGGTATATCCGTTCTGATTGTATCAACATTCAAGTCCTGCAATTCCTTTGTCAGATAACTGCTGATTGCCTGCGTCCTTGCTTCAATCGCTTCTTTGCTGTTATTCCACGTGTAATAAGACTTCGCAAAGTTCTTCACGAAATTTTCTATCCCGTTGGTGTCCTGCAAGCGAAGTTCAATGATTTCTTTTTCATGGGTCGTGTGCTGGTCGATAGCCGTAAAATTCTTATACCCCCCAAAACTCACGCTTGCGATAAGCACCACCCACAACGCAATCACGGTTTTCTTATGTGTACCTACCTTGACAGTACGCACCTTTTTTTCTTTTGGTTCTTTGAGAGTTTCTGTCTGTTTCTTATTCTTCTTAAACATATTTTCAAGTCCTTTCTATTGTTTTACTCGTCCTGCACCGATTAAGTGCTGTTGCCAGTAACTACTGCTTAGGTCTGCATATCCTATCGGGTCGCCTGCATGGTACATCTGTGTCGGCGAAACAAGAATACCGACGTGTGTTACATAACTTCCAGCGTTATAGGTGGAATGGAAAAATACCAAGTCCCCAGCCTTTGCCTGCGAGAGTGGAAGATGTTGGGTAGCGTCATACTGTGCCTGTGCCGTTCTCGGTAAAGAGATACCAGCTTTTCCATAGCACCATTGCACAAGTCCGCTACAATCAAAGGAAGTGTTCGGGTTACTGCCACCATACACATATTTCCAGCCTTGATATTTCAACGCTTCATTCATTACCTTTTGTGCCAGTTCTCCTGATACCTGCGGTACAGCTAAATACTGATTGACTAATTCCACATAGAACATATTTCCATAGCCATACCGCCAGCCCCCATTCTTCGCAACGGCTATCGGGTTCGTATAGGTTACTTTCTTTCCACCCGATTTCTCACGAGCGAAGCTCTCTGCAAGATTAAAAGTGTGTTTCTTTCCTTTTCCTGCCACATATCCCACATAGCCACCGCCATAGTTATAGGACTGTATCGCTACATTCAAGTCGTCGATACCTTGATTTTTGCAGGAAGAAAGCAGGGACGCAAAATACTTACACCCCTGCTTGATTGAACTTTCTGTATCTAAGGAATTAGGCGGTAAACCAAGACTTTCCGAACTCTGCATAACATCTTCTGCCGTACCGCCACTTTCTACTTGAATGATAGCCAATAGCACATTGACATACTCGGAGATACTGTATTCTCTGGCGTATTTTTCCACCATAGGCTGATGTTTCAAGACTTCTGCGGATAGGTTCATACCCGTAATGCCAGAAGAAAAATTGCTGTTCTCATCGTCGCTGTCCGCACTAATCAGCACTCCAAAGAAAAGCACCAGAGAAAAGAGGATAGGAAACAGACTGCCAATGAGAGCGATATGTTTCAGTTTCATTTTTTCTTCTGTCCTTTCTTCGTTACAAGGTTACGGCTTTTCTCTGTGGTCTGCTGGTTCTTCTGGACGCTCTGGGTCTGCTGAACCTTTGTCCTGCGGTCTTTGGTGTAATTCTGGCGTGTTTCCTGCGATACCACTTTTTCTACATTCTGCCTATGTGCTGGCTGTTCCGACTGGGTCGCTTTTCTATCAGAAACACCAGAAGATAACGGACGCTCTTTGATAACATTTGGCTTGACTGGCTCACTTGCTTTTGAAGTGGTCGCTGTGGCAGGACGTTTGACTTCCTGTGTTTTTTCCGCACTCGGCTTTGAAGCTGTGGCTGGTCGCTCATGGGGACGGGTAGCTCCCGTTGTCGCTGATCCGTCAGCCTTTCGCTGTACCTGCCTTGCTTCTTGTGCCTTTTGAAGCTCCATACGCTTGTCAGCGATATTTTTCTTATGCTGTTCCTGCTTTTCCAATCGTCCCGTCTGTCTGGACTGCTGTTCCTGCACCATGCCACGCTTAAAGTCAGACACGCTGGACTTTACCTTTTCCTTTGCGGAATACACCGCATAAGCGGTCTGTGTCGGCATATCCTTGATATTCTCTTTGACAGCGTTTGCCTTGTCTTTCACTTTATTTTTCGTATCTAAGACAGCACCCACCTTTGAGCCTGCACGCTGTCCCATGCTGGAAGTGGTATTGCCCCGATTTTCTTTAGAAGCTGTATTTTTTCTTTCAGCTCGTTTTCCAGCAACGGCACTTCCAGCCACCGCACCAGCGACACCGCCCGAAATACCGCCAGCACTTACCGCCCTTGCAATACGGTGTTCCATACGCCTAGCCCTATGTCGCATAAACAGATACGGTCTGCGGAAAATTCTTCGTCCCATGCTTTGACTGTCATTAGCGTTCAAAGAGAACATACTCATTAAATCGCCCAGCTTCATGTAGATACCAGCGAAACATACTATCTGCAAAAACGCCACCATGAAAAATGGATAGTCTGTGGATATGTTATAAAACATACTGGAAATACTGAACGCCACCGTTACAATGAGCGTTATTCCTGCCCGTGTCATAATGGTATTAAACACCCTCACGATTGCCTGCTTTGCCATGCTTTCATAGCTCGGTATCATGGAAAGTAGAAAACTGATAGGTAAAAACATTGCAAAGATAATAAAAAGTATCTGGCTGAACAACATCATGCCCGTAAGTAAGAATACAAATATTGTTATCCCTAAATTGAAGAACAGTAGGAAGAACACCATGCCTAAACGGTTTACAACCTGCGGTATCGTCAGATTGTTGTTGTCGTTGTCCTCGATTTCTGTTTTCACGACTTCCTCTCTGGTTTTCCCGTCCTCGTCCTCTGGACTTGCCGATACAAGAGCGACCACACGGTCTGCCCCGATTTCTTCTGCGTTGCTGTTACCGAATTGTAGAAGTAGCCACGGCTGTTGTACTTGAATAGAAAATAAGCTGTCCCGTATCAAGTCCACGCTGTCCTTGCCCACGCTGTCAGAGTTTGGGAGCATGATTTTTGTTCCCAAGTCCAAAGAAGCGGTGCTGATGTCTGATGAAAATTCATTTATCTTCTTGATGTAATCGGGAGCATAGGCGATAAACGAAGCGGACAGTACGAACACCACTACAAAGTTGATAACGGCGTGAAGTGCCTTGCTGGTTTCCCGTTTGATAAGTCCCGTATAGGCAACATAAAGTCCCACCACTAAGATAATGAGAAGCAGGAAACCAACATAAAAGCCCGTAGAAGAAAAGCCGTTCTGTGTTACGCCTGCAAGGGTCTGTATGCTCTGCCCGATACTCTCTGCCATATCGTTAATGAAGTCCAGCTTATAGGCTTCCTGCACCACATAGCCCGTAGCATTGCTTAAATAAAGGCTTATCGTCCAGACAAAGTTGGTAATGCAGTAAAGCCCGTACTGCACCGATTTTCCAATCCCGTCCAGCCAGTTCCACGGCAACCACGACCAGCTATTATCCACATAAAAATCAAGCTGGTAGTTGGAAAGGGGATATTTTGAGTAAAGATTTTCTGCGTTTATGGTATCGTCCACAAGCCCCGTTGCATGAGCCACCGTCCCCAGAAGTGAAAGCAGGATAAGGGAGAGTGCCACCACGAACAGAGCCATTTTGAGAAAGTGGAAAATCTTCTTTTTTGTGAACGCACCTTTTATCCTTTCTTTCATCACTCCACCTCATTTCTCTGTACGGGCGGTCTGGTATCAAAGGCGTGTAGCAGTTCTTCAAAGACTGGGTGTATCTGCACCACACCGACACGCCCGTATAAGTCCTGCAATAAGCATTGTCCGTTCTCCAAATCACGAAGCCGTTTCTGGTTGTTTTCGTCGTCCTTGTCGATACCGAAAAATTCTAAGGTCTGCTTTATCTCGTTGATGTCAGTAGAACGGAAAGCGAATTTTAAGCCGATATTGTTTTTCAGACTTTCCTTTGACACGTCACCAGAAGATTGTGTAACAAAATAAACGCCTGCCTGCATAGCTCGTCCAGCACGAACCAGCTTATTTGATAAGGTTTCCCCTTGTGCCACATTTAAGAACGCCCATGCTTCGTCCAAATCTACAATCTTAAAAATACTTCTGTCCGAATGGATAAAATCAAGGGCAAAGGTACTAATCACAATTAGCATAGACACCGACAATAATTCAATGGTCGTGTATTCCTCAAAGGTCGTGTCTTTATCTGGCAGTACAAGATCGGCTACTTGAATGATATTGAGCTGGTTATCCAGACTGATAGCATTTTCTACCGTACCGTCCGAAAACAGCAGATGTGCAAAGTCGTAGTCCGTGAAGCTGTCGATATGGTCTGCGATATTTCTTGATATGGGCGTATCTTCACGGCGTAGCTCGTCTATCACATGGAGCAACCCCCGACTGTCGCTCTGGGTAACGGAACGAACTGCTTTACGAAGTACGGGGAATTTTTCGCCGTCCCTAGAGGAAATACCCGTAAGGAATGTCAAGATGTCGATTGCCAGACTTTCAGCGTCTTTTACATTCTTCATAATCACAAACGGGTCAAGAAGCCCTGCATTGTCCTTGTCGCTGGTAAGATTTACGATATTGATTTCATGGGCGATTTCTGGAAGTGTTTCTTTCCAGTTGCCACGCTCTGATTTTGGGTCTAAGATAACCGCTTGTCCCCCAAACAACACCGAATAATACACAAGAAGATTGTTGCAGAATGACTTTCCACCGCCAAGCGAACCGACAAAAGCAGAAGCAAGAGCGTTTGTTACTGTACCTTTTACACTCTGCGAAGCTAACGACGGTTGCAGGTACACATTTCTTCCCGTATCAACGGAATAGCCCATATAGATACCCGTAGTTTCCCCTAACTGCTGGGTCGCACCAAAACCAAGACCTGCCAAGAAATCTGATTTTACATACTGCACGTAGTCATTGATATATCGCTTGCTGGCAGGAAGAAATTCAGAATGAAGCCCCAGCATATCCCCAGCAGGACGCACCAGCTTTACATTGAGGTCGTCGTAAAAATCTTTGACTTCATCACAACGGCGTTTTAATTCGTCCAAATCATCAGCCGATACACGCACTACATAAGAGAGCTTATACATACTTTCTTTTGTCTGGTCTAAGTCCGTTTCCAGCTCATCCACGCTGTCTAATGCGTCCACCACATTTGAGCTTGTTTCACTTCCTGCTTGATAAGCGTGATTGTCAAGGTCTTTCAATTCCTTTTTCTTGTTGCGGACGGTTGTTAATGCTTTACGGTTCTCCACGATTTCTACATTCATAGAAGTATCAACGGGGAATGTGAATTGCTGTTGCTGGAAATAGAAGATTTCAGACGACGGAAAATCAAGCTCGCCAACAATCGCATTGACGGTAAAGTAGGACACATAGCTTTCCCTGTCCTCATGTTCCAATCGCAAATACCGCTGGCTTTCCTCAATCACACACCTTGTCGGACGGATAAGGTCGTAGTATTTTATCAGCGTTTCTTTCTGTAATTTCTTCTTTGGTAGCTGGTACTCATAATCTTCATAGGCGATACCGTCCCTGCCGTAAAGATGTTCCATGAGATACCCAAAATCATGGATTTCCAAGCGACGCACCTTAAAGCGACGGGAGATTTTATTTTCCAGCAACTTTTCCATTTTCATATAACGGTTGATTTCATCATTCGGCATGGAAACAAAGTCATTCATCAGCGTGTGGTTCACTTCATGGAGAAATTCCTTGAATGTCAGCCACGCCGATTTTTTGATGTTCTTCAGATTGAGCTGTTCTTCCGTAACCATGAGCTTAAAGCCAAGAAAAAAGCGGTAGTCCACTTGATTGTCCCCAATCATTGATACTAACGCTTCGGTCTGTTCGTCTATCTTCTGGCAGGCAACTTCCTTTAATTTCCCCGTAACCAGCTTCTTTGACTGCTCCTGCATACTTCGTATTGAGCTTTCCGTTGCAATCTGCAACGCATGAATTTTTCCCTCACGGGACTGTGCGATAAGCTGTCGGAAACTGTCATGCACGATAAATTTCTGCTCTGCGGATAGGAAAGAATAGTTGTATGGTATCAGCTCATAATAAGCAAACACCTCATTGTCCTTATTCCAGACAAGGTTATTGTCAATATATTTTATCGGGAACATAGTTCACACTCCTTACTGCCGTGATTGTTTCATTGAGTATCTGCTTATGCAGTTTTACGGCTTTTCCTGCATAAGTGATTTTCGGTCGCAGGGCATAGGTTATCTGTGATTTCAAAAAGCTGTACGGCTTCTTTCCGTCAAAGGTTTTCTGCGACATAAACCATGTGAGAGCAACGGGAATACCAAAGTATTTGAGAAATGCTCCCTCAATCATGGAAAGTGGGGGAATATCCCCAAACAGAATAATGAGAAATTCCGTAATCACAAACCATGTAATCTGTGTAAAGGTAACGGGAAAGGGTAAGTTAAAGTCATTGATTGCATACAAGACTTTTTCCACGTTCCAGATACCCGTATAAGATTTAATCTTTTTCAAGTTCTTTCAGCTCCTTTCGTAAGTTTCTAAATAGAAAAGGACAGCCATTTTCAGACTGTCCCTTAAAGAGAAATACGCTGTCAGTAACAACAATGCTTGTCGCTGATCTTCCAGCGTTAATATGGTATCTCGCACATACCTCGGCTTGTTTCAATAAAGCAACCGCCCATATCCAAATCTCGCCCGTAGGCTTCATAGTCAATGTAATTCTGTAAGCTGGGTGGAATGTCCCCAAGTGCCTGCAATTCGTCTATGTAGTAATAGGCAACGTCTGTCATAGTTTCACAGTCGGGATAATAATAAATATCGTCCTTGTGTTCCACGACTTCTTCCAGCGTCCCGTAGTGGCTGATAAATTCGTCCAGACACTCTACAATATAGTCGGGAAGTTCCTCTATCATTTCATACATCTCATTGAGTTCTTCAATGGAAACATACTCGCCAATCGCAATGGGGAAGTTGTCGGTATCATGGATAGCGTATTCCTCATACTGTTCATTCAAGCCGATTTTTTCTTTCACATCTTCCTCGTCAATGGGGAACGTGAACCAAGCACCGACTAAATAGCCCTCATTGTATTTGCCAAGATTAGCAATGTAAACCGCCATATCATCAATCATAAGCACCACCTCATTTCCTACTCTGGCAGTTCAAAGATACCGTGTTCTGTTACTAAAAATTTCCCGTGTTCCTGCAAGTGAGAAGCGTAGGCTTCAAAGTCAAAGTAATATTCTTGACAGTCCTCGGATAAATGCTTAAATGTCGGGTCGTTCATCAGCTTTTGCCTTGCAACATCTATCATGCTTTTGCAGTCGGGATAAACCGTAATCACGTTCCTGCAAATATAAAGTGCTTCTAAATTTTCATACACGGTAAGAAGTGATACATATTCTTCCTGCATATCGCTTGAAAGCTGGCGGTACATAAAATCTAATTCGTTGAGCTGGTACACGCTTGTATGTTCGTGGACTTCATCAGCAAAGGGCAGTACCTTTTCGATAATGCGGTAATCCCCACTTTCTGCACCGACACCTAACTTTTCTTCAAACTCTGCAACATCTATCGGCAGGTCAAACCAGTATGATGTTGTTTCTTCGCCAGTTGTTCCTTTCGTTTCCACCAGCACCCTTGTTTCCTGCATTGTTCCTCACGTCCTTTCTGTTGTTTCATCACATCTTGTAAGGTCTGGTACGACATACCAAACACATATTTAGAAAAATCTTCTAACTGTCTTTCTTCATAATCGGCAGGGTTCAGTCGTTTCATTTCCTGCCACACCTTACGCTTGTAAGAGGGCAGGTCGGAAATATAATCACAGCCGACTTTCGTCTGCATATCCTTAAAAATATCGCTCATTTCATCACTCCAATCTAAAATTTAGGTAAGAAAAAAGCAGTCAATCCTAAGACTAACTGCTTTGTGTGTATGGATATGAAATTGTCAAACTGGGATTTATCAATATAAACTACCATGGAAAAATATAATAAAATACCAAAGTACTTAATACAATTCCGACAATATACATTTTTCTATAGTTTACTTTTTTGAAAAATATTATGGTAAACACAACAGCTCCTATAATATCCATTAACAACTGAAATAGGAATGTTTGATGTTCCAAAAAATAAATAAAAACTGCTATTGTTTCAGCAAATAATGCTCCTACTGGTAAAGAATATAATACTGAACTAAAAATATGTTCCCTATTCCAATAGTACAGAATAAATGCTGCTATTGCACAAGCGATTGACCAAACAGTAAACAATATGAATAGCCCAAAGCGGAATCCGCCGGAAAACATAGGTATAAACATTCCTAATATTGCTTGTAAAGCATAAAAACTTAATGTCATTCCAAACATATACAAGAACGAACTAATTCCTGCACAAATATTTGAGGTGCTTAACATAACGATGATAGTATTGGTAATAATCCAAAAACCAAACAATGTTTGAGGTGATGAAAAACTCCATAGTGTATCTGCGGGAAAATAATCTAACAGTCTACATATACACCCTACTAATATACCAATTACAAATATCGCTGTATAAGACTTATATGTATTTCTTAGTTTTATATTTGACACAATAGTTTTCCTCCTAAGTTCAAATTCATATTTGTCGTTTTCTTCATATCCATATTATATCACTCACATATTAGCACTACAATAAAATTTTATGCACCGATAATCTTGTTGAACAGCTCTAACAGTACATCTTTCACACCGCCGGCATTGAATACCAAGCCGACAGCAATCAAGGCAACTACCAAGAAGCCAATGAGCTTTGAAAACTCACGCTTGAACCCTAAGTAGATACCGATAACCACAATCGCCATAAGCACTAAGCTCTGTGCGTTTGATAAAAACCATTGATATAAATTTTGTCCGAAATTCATTTAATTGTCCTCGCTTTCTTTTAATTGTTCCATTTCATAGTCAGCTTCTTTGCCGACATTCAAAATACACATCAAGACTACGCCGATACCCATTCCCATAGATACCAGCAGGAAGTCTTTTAATAATACCCACATTTTTTATCACTCCTAACTTTCTACTAAATCTTTTGCAGGGGTCGTCTGCTGTTTGATTATCATTTCATGCTTTTCTGTGAGCTTTGCCTGCTGTTCGATTGTTTCCATGTAGTCTGTACCGTTTCCCTTATCAATCTTTTTCAGCATTTTTAAGGTCGGTGCTACCTGCCGTTGTACCCACCGCAATGTGCGGTCTAAGGTGTAAGGCTCTGGTTTTGTCGTCAGCTTCAAGCTCTGTCTGTTATCGCCGATAAACCAAGCCCAGCGGTCATTGAGCTTCCAGTCATTTTTTCGCTTGTCGGGTTCTTCATCAACAAACCGCACATACTGATTGATGATAGAAAAAGCGGTCTGTTCTGCGTCATAATAGGTCAGTAAATCTCGTACCGCATAATAGGCTCGTTCATTGCGAAGCCGTATTTCAAAACGGTTGATAATGTCGGCTTCTTCCAGAGGTGTCCCTAACTTGACGTACTGCTCATAGTCCTTTTCATAGATACAGAAATACACATCTGATTTCAGCGACCCAAGATAAAGGGTACGCCCCATATATTCTCTGTCGTCCTCTCTGTGCTTGATAAGCTCGCCCGACTGGTAAAACTTATAGCTTCTGGACTTTCCGATATATTCCCGTTTCCTGCATTTTTCCGCAAGCTCTGGAATATCCAAAATGCCCGTATGGTCGTTGATAGCAAGGTCGATACGCTTCATCACGCCACCGTCTATAAGTGCGTCCATAAGAAAGTCATACCAGCTTCTTTGCTGTGCCAGCAGGTAACTTTCAAACTGCCTGCAACCACGCCCCTTTAACTCTAAAAGGACACCTTTTTCTTCGTCAGCCGACGTATAGATAAAGATGTCCCCTAAAGAGTAATGCTCCGTATAACTGTAACGCCCGTAATTTTCATGGAGCATATAGTTGATATTCAGTTTTAATATATCTTTGATGATGTGCTGTATATCCAGCGTGGGAAAACGAATTTTCACATAATCAAACAGCATGGTAAGCGGTGCTTCTGGATTGAACTTTGCCAGTTCTTTATGCAGAGTATTCAGAAGTTCCTTTGACGGCTTCATTTTTCCGCTTTCTATCTTGTTGAGATATTCTCTTGTGATACCAGACGCCACCGCCAGCCTGCCTTGTGAGATACCGTAAGCAATCCGTTTTTCCCGTAATTCTTTTATCCATTGTTCTTCATTCAGAACCATACCCCCAATCTGTCAAGTGTGAAGTTTTTTAAGGCGACTTCACAGCCGATTTTTGCTAGGAAACCATGCGATAAGCCTTATGTTTCCTGTGTTTTTCGTCTATTGTCTATTTGCAAACGTACCCCTCTGTTAGATACCGAGGGGTTTTACCTGCTGGCGTGGCTTACGCCACACCAGCAACGGCTAGTCCGTGCCGTCGCCTTTCGCTTCGCACGTCGCCGTCCCGTCCTTCCTTGCTTGTGCAAGAGAGCAGATAGTCTGTAAAAAATCATGTCCTTTCGGGACTAAAGGCGTGTAAAATTCACTGATAACACTTGTTCCCACATCACAATAGCCACGCCCCTTGATACGCTTCTGGAAAAATTGCTTTTTCACATCTGAACCGAACAGCATACCGTAACCTAATTCGCTGATACGCCCAAGTCCCACACGGAAATTGAAGTTATCTCTGATACCGTCCGAGAAATACTTTGCGTCTGGACGCTGGCAGGCAACGATAAGGAAATAACCTGCTTGTCGTCCTAACATAACGATTTTCTTTAACTGGCTAAGTAAGCCCACGCTTTCTTTCGTCCCCAGCATTTCAAAAAATGCCACATATTCATCAAAGATAAGAAAGCAGGGAGGCAGTCCAAGATAGGCGTAGTTTTCGCCCGTCTTATAGTTCGGGTGTCGTTTCATTTCCTCGCTTCGTCGTACCATGCCCTCATAAAAGGCATTGACGCAATCTATCATTTCTTCTTTAGTATGGTAGACGTTTGGCATGACTGTTCCCAAGTCCGCAAGGTCGCTGTTCTTTGGGTCTAAAATGTAAAGGACAGCGTTTGTATGCAGTAAGGCTTCAATGAGCGTCAGCAGAAAATAGGTTTTACCGCCACCAGTCCCACCAGCAATCAGAGCGTGAGGGAGTGCGTCATATTCCCAGACAAGATTTTTCATCAGTCTAAGACAGCCATTTTCTGCCCGTACTTCATCAATGGTAATGCGGTTCGCTATCATATCATAAAGCAGGGTATATTCAATATAGCCGTCATGCAGGGTCTTGTCAGTCAGCTCGCAATACAAGCCACTTTCCAGCTTATCCTCTAACCGTAAAAGCTGGTCTTGATATTTTCCCAGCGTGATTTCACAGCGGATATGAAGCAAGCCTTTTTCCATTTGATAATAAATCTTTGGAAACCAGACGATTTTTTCCCTTGATCTGCTTTGCAGGTCAGTAAAAAAACCGCTGTCTTGTACGGTATCGGCTTCATACCACTTGTTTTCCAGTACCATTCTTGCCAGCTTTTGACGGTGCAGGAGCTTCTTGAAACTGTCGTAACAGAAGCGGTAATACCCAAAAGCGACCAATGCACAAACACCAGTCGCTATCAGTATAGTTATGAAGTTGTAAGGGCAAAGCGTCAAGCCGTTCTCTAACAAGCTGAAATGCTCCCAATCGGTACGCATGAGCTGTTTACTATTCAGTAGCAGGAGAACCGCCACGAATACAAACAGAAGCGTTCCTATGGAAAAGTGGTAAACAAGGTGCTTGTCGCTGGCTCTGATACGGTGTCCTTTATTCCAAATCTTACGCATAAAACAATCTCTCCTTTCTGTGTACGAAAAAAGCAGTCAATCCTAAGACTAACTGCTTTAAACTGTCTTTATTCAAAAATAAATATATCTTCTATCGGAGCTTTTACAGCTCTTGAAATATCTATTGCCAATTTAAGTGACGGATTATATTGTGCTTTTTCTAATCTCATAATAGTTTCACGACGAACACCTACAATGTCAGCGAGTTGTTCTTGTGTTAATTCTTGTGCTACACGATATTTTTTTAAATTACATACAAACTTTGCTTCCATAATTTATTCCCTTTTTTCATAACGATATAATAAATAGTTGCTAAGAAAAAGAACAAGAGCATAGATAAGTGAAACAGAAATCAGCATAAACATTGCACACCACTCAACATTACGGGAAAACATACCTATTGCCATAAGCCAGATAACTACAAATAATAGTTTAAAACCTATCTTGTAAGCTTCTAATTGTGCCTTACGTTTATTTTCTTGAAAAAGCTCATCTTCTAAGATATGAGAAAGTTTACCTTCAAAGAAAAAACTGAAAAAACCAAAAAATATGAAAAAAGCAAAAGGAAATATTTCTCCAAATTTATAGTATGTCCAAAATCCGCCAAACCCCAGAAAACCAAACATTCCACAAAATCCCCAGTAAGGAGAAATTGTTCTTGAATATCGTTTTTCCCTGCTGTTTTTTGAAAAGACATTTTTAAAGCAGATAATTACTATATAGATAGCATATAGTGCTATTAAAGCTCCAATTACTAACATAGGAATATCCTTGTAAGAAAATACATATTCCGACATATCCATATTTTTGACCCAGCGTCCATTATTGTATAATAGGGAGTAGATTGTACCAACAATAAGCAATAAAGCACACCCTACCCCCATAAAAATAATTTTTTTAATTTGTTTCTTTGACATATTTATCTCTCCTTTCAAATGAGATGTTTTTGTATCTTTATGAGATAAATATATCACTCCGCATTGTTTGTGTCAATCAAAATTGGTCAATCAAAATTAAGACAAATACATCACTTTTATTTCTTCGGCTGTCCCTGCGTTGTAGGGTTCTGTGGACTGCCTGCGTTCTGGTTGCCTTTATTCTTCAATACAATATCCTCTGCCTTTACATACCAGTCCACATCTGCACCCGTATAAGTCTTTCTTGATACCGTATCGGCTACGGGATTGACAAGCTCCACAACTGCATTGTACGGAAATTCCCTTAACGGTACTTCTGGCGGTACGGACACGGGGATAATTCCACCATGCAGACTGCACTTCAAATCATAGATACGCTTTTTAAGCTGGGTACTCGGTGTCCCGTCCTCATTTTGTAAGAACACATCACGCACCGCTGTAAATTTTAATTCTCCAAATGTTTTCTCTTTGTCAATAACAAACCCGTTTGATAATCTCATAAATTCTTCACTCCTTTACTTTTCTTCAACTGCTACAATATCATCAGCAACTAACACATAATCGGTATGTCCCATATCCCCGATTGCGTAACCTCTGCCGTATAACTTCGGATTGACAAGTTTTACTTTCTGTTCATACTTGAACTTCTTTTCGCCAGCCTGCACGGGAATTTCCACCACAACATTTTCGCCTTTTTGTACGTCAGAATAAAGGTTATAGCTTCGTCTGGCTAAGACCCTGCGGTTATTTTTATCTCTTTCAAAGACTGGCTCACTTTCGCCTGCAAATTCAAGAGTTCCAAAAGACTGTGCCATATCTGGCACGACATATTTCATTTCCATATTGTTTTACCTCGTTTCTTTCTATTTTTGATAAATTGATTGTGATTTCTTATTCTGGCGGTTTGGGAAGTACCAGCAATCCCACCGATAGTAAAGGGTAAAATCAATGCTTACGCACCCTTGACTATCCGTGTTCTTGCAGGTAAGTAGCAGACAAGCCAGAATAAGCGGAAGTCTGCCGTTTGACAGCTTCGGCGGAGAGCGTGATTTTTCTTTCCTCATACCGTTACCGCCTTATGATTTCTTCATTTTACGGCGTTTGTAGAAGAAGATACCTGCCAGCCCAGCACCAGAAGTTAAAAGAAGTGCAAGCAGTCCGTAAAGGTTTGTGTTATCGCCCGTTTTGGGACTGTCGCTAGGTCGGTGTGGCTTCTCTGGTGTCGGCGGTGTTTCGGGTTTCTCTGGTTCTTCTGGGACTTCTGGTTTTTCCTTAAAGGTAATCGTCTGTCCCTCGTCCTCAATGTCTTTATGCTCGGTAACTTTCTTCGGCTCGTCTGGATTGCTTAAATCGTACAATTCTTCAAAAGTTACAAGCTGTTTGCCATCAAGAGAAGTAGCGTCAAAGGTAAAGGCAACTTCCACTTTCATAGTTTCGCTGTCAGCGGTAAATGTATAATCACTTTCCACACGTTTTCCGTCGATAAGAAGCTCTGCATTTTCTTCTTTCAACATCTGCCAGCCTACAAGTTTGTACTGTGTACCGACTTCTAAGCCCTCTAAGGTTACGGTATCAATGATTGTTACCTCTTTTCCAGCTTCAAGTTCTTTGTTGCCGTCCTTATCCGTAGCAGTCGTATGAATTTTGATGATACGTTCTGTAATAAGTACCGTCTGCCCGTCGTCCTCAATGTCTTTGTGTTCCGCAACTTTTACAGGTTCTTTTGGATTGCTCAAATCATACAATTCTTCAAAGGTAACAAGGTTCTTGCCACCTAAAGCAGACGCATTGAATGTATAAGAAATTTCCACTTTCATTTCTTCATCATCAGCGATAAAGGTATAATCGTTTTCTACACGTTTCCCGTCAATGACAAGCTCGGCGTTTTCTTCCTTTAACATCTGCCAGCCTTTGAGCTGATATTTTGTGCCTTTGGTAAGTCCGTCTAATTTGACAGTATCAACGATTGTAACCTCTTTTCCTGCAAGGATTGTCTTTTCGCCGTCCTTGCTGGTCGCTGTGGTATGGATAGAGATTTCTTTTTCGTATTCATCAGTCAAAGTCCCTAAATCAATCACAAGGTTATTTCTTGATACCACGATTTCAAAAGGTGGGATAAGTTTAAAACCTTTGTTGCTGTCGCATTTCATTTCTTCAATGATGTAAGTATCATAAGGCAATGCACCCTTGCTGTCGTCTGGTTCAGAAGTTCCAAACCACACACCGTCCTCGCTGGTCTTGCCTGCGTTGGTATTGTGCTTATGAGAAGCCCAGTCAGCAGAAGTGGAGAATTGCCCGTTATCATCAGTTACTACAACATGACTTTCTCCCGTCGTCTTGCTTGTGATCCGAAACGGAACATCAGCAAGACGCTTGTGTGTGCCTGCACCGATTTTTACGCCCTCAATATCCCCACGCTTAATCTGATTGTAGATAGAATGAGATTCGTCGGTTAAGTCCACGATTTTTCCATTTTCTGTGATTGTAAAATCAATCGGTTTTACACCGTCAGTTAAGTAACCGTCGGGAGCTTCACTTTCAACGATACGGAAGTTTCCATAAGGTAAAAGGTCAGAAGAAGTAGAAGCGACACCCTCAAGGTCTGTATGGATTGTTTTTACCACTTCATTTTTCTTGTATAGCTTGCCCTCAACCAAAACAGAATTATCATTTAAGGAAATGATGTCAAAGGCAGTATCTTTCAAAGTGGCACTTCCTTGTGGCTTCGTATCGCCCGTTTCTAAATCTCGTTTCTGAATTTTCACACCGCCACGGATAATCTTATCTGATACGGAAAACTGGTTACTTCCAGATAATACGGCAAGGTCGCCGTCCTCGGTAATCTGTGTTACATATAAGCCCTTAATCTGTTCGGACTTATCGCCAGCCTGCATATATGCACCATCAAGCAAGTAACCGTTTGGAGCTTTTGTTTCCTCAACGGTTAGTGTTCCTAAAGGAAGAACCGCTTTGCCGTCCTGCATATAGAAACTGTCGCCAGATACCTTGTAAGCGTCCCCTAATTTTGTGATGTAATGGGTTGTCCCGTCGCTGTCTGTTTCGGCGATTGTCTTTGTAACCCATGTACGAGTAGCTTCGGCAGGGAGATTGTCTTTGTTATAGAAGCCAGCATAATACTTCCATGTAAATTCCGCACCTGCTAGAGAAGCGTTCCCCTGCGGATTGTCTTTCTGTGTTTCCATATCAATCTTGAAAAGCTCAATCAAAGTGTCCGTTACTTTTGGTATATCTGATACTTTCAAGGTCGCTGTCTTTCCAGCTTCAACCTTTAAGGAATATACAGTTTTATCTACTTTATATCCTGCTGGTGCAGAAAGTTCCTTGATATAAACTGTGCCAGCCTTTACCTCTACAACATCTGTATTTCCGTTTTCATCAGTCGTAAGGGTGGCAAGCTGTTTCGTGCAGTCCTTATCAGAAAAGACACCATAGGTCGCACCAGCGACAGAGTAATTCCCGTTACCGTCTGTAATACTGGTATTACTGGAAGTCTTTTGCAGTTTCGCATTTCCGACATTTAATTTCGCCCAGAATTGCCCCAATTCCTGCCCCTCGCCAGAGTAGATATAACCGCCACATTCATAGCGTCCTTTGTTTTCTTTAACAAAGGCTTTTGCACCAGAGAAAACTTCGTCCTGCGTAGCTTTTGGAATTTCATCATAAGAAGCTCGCACGTTGTCGCATTGCCAGCCAAGATGTACGCTCAATCTCTGCCAGACCACACATTGTTCCAACAGATAGACTTGCTTGTAGTTCAATTCCTTGTGAGTTTCGCCATACTGTTTGACATACTCTAAGGATAACGCCACATCTGAAATCTGGTCGGCACTCATGCGTGAGCTTGCGTCAGCTCTGGTCTTGTAGCCATTCTTAAAATCTGTATTGATGTCGATACAATAGGCAGTTTCGCCCTCGACTTTCATATAACCCTCATTGAATGTCGAACCGATAGAACCGTCATTCATTACTTTTTCAATGATACCGACACGCTCTGCACTTTCCGTCCAGTATTGCTTACTTTCTGCATGGACGGGTGTAGTCGGTAAAGCAGTAACGACAGTTGCAAGAGCTAAGAAGCCCGTACACAATCGTTTCCATGTCTTTTTCATAAATCTAATGCTCCTTTCATTTTAGGTAATAAAATAGCCGTCCAATAAGAACGGCTGGAAATAGAAAAGGAACGTCATTTTAGGCGTTCCATAGTCTATGAAATATTCAATTTTTTGTTGTTTCAATACGGATGTGCTGTACCATATCTTTGCATATCTAAGAAAACTTGCGTATCAAGGCTCATTCTTTAGTAGTAAATAAGTAGTAAATTGATGTGTTTGTTTTCTTGAAAATGCTGATAGATACTGTGTTTTAGCGGATAATCAGATTTTTATTGTGTTTTTACTGCTAAAAAATGCCGCGTTTTATTTAGGTATGAATGATAAAGAAAGTGCAAAAAAAGATTTAAATTTATTATTAGAATCTAAAAATGA
The DNA here is from genome assembly GCA_014337235.1 of [Eubacterium] hominis. Taxonomy (GTDB): domain Bacteria; phylum Bacillota_I; class Bacilli_A; order Erysipelotrichales; family Erysipelotrichaceae; genus Hoskinsella; species Hoskinsella hominis. The sequence continues at coordinate 1,320,498 of CP060636.1, forward strand.
ATATGAAAAAACAAACCAGAATTTGTTGGAGTTATATCAAAATTCATCAAATGATCCAAAAAATAAAACAGCGTGGATGGATAAAGCCAAAATTGATTACTATACAGAATATATGCAAAAACATATGGAGCATTTAGCAATTGTGCAAGAGCTTTTCACCATTCTAAATGATGAAAACATGTACACAAAATGGCATGAAAAACAAATAAATCAGGCAAAGGAACTGATAATGAAATCTAATTTTTACTTAACTTCATAAAAACATTGTCTATAATTGTGACATTATGAGATACAGAGGTGATAAGATGATAGAACATTTTGATACGATGTATTCTGGAAACTATATGCAAGCAGGCATGAAATATAAATTACGCTTTATGCCAGAATACTATGCCACAAGCTTATGGGCGCAAGATCAGGCAACAGAAGATATCTATGGGTATGAAATTTCTTATCAATCATTAGGATTATCAAAAGCGTTAATAGAAGCATTGGAAGCATATGATGAAAAGATATTGTCTTTGATAGATTGGAAGGATCCAGCTGGGCCTTTTGTCATGCACAAAGATGAGCGCAAAGCTTTATACGAAACTGGCTTATCATTGCTGGAGGATATAAAAAAAGAATTAGGTAATGATTTTCAGATAATAAATGAATCACAATGGATTCTGTGAAAGGAGTATAAAATGGGATTATTTGATAAGTTTAAAAAAGTAAAAAATACGCAAGAAAAACAACCGGAAAAACAACAAAGAGAATGGAAATATGGTAAAAATGTTGTGCGTATGGAAAGTAGTTACGATCGTATGGATAACTATTATGATGCGGCGTATGAGAATTTTTTATTTCTGTATAAGAAAAAGCCAGAGGAAATTACAGAAGAAAATGAAATACAAATTCAACGTATGGCCGCAAACCATATAGGATTTTTTATGACATGGATCATTCAACATCACTTTGAAGGCGAAATACATGAAGATGAACCAGAGGCATTAGAAAAGGTTAGAAAAGAAGAAATGCTGGGTGTTGATTTTTTCTTAGATTACTGCGATGGAAAGTTATGGATATCTGATTTCAGTAATGAAATACTACCATTTGTGGGCGCATATTATGAACAATATATCCATGAATACAATGTCTGGGTAGTCAATGATCTTTGTGATTTACCTTTAGAATTTGTAGGAACATGGGAAGATTATCATCGATTTGAACATATCATTGATGAAGCATATGCGGATTATAAAGAAAATGTGGGGTGAATATAATGCCAGAAAAAGAACGTTTTTATGCAATGCCAGGACCTAATAAACCACCGCTTTTTATACAATTTATATTACATAGTAAAAAGATGACACCTATTGATTTTTTCTATTTTACGGATTATTTGGATTGGGATAAACAAGGGGATGATTATGCGGTATTAGAACCATTGATTGCATTATTGGCGAAATATGGCGATGATTTGATTTTTGCTTTTGATGAAATGATGGCAGAGTTGTTGTATCGATTAGATACTAGAAAAATTGCACAAAGTGTTTATAAAGGTGAAAACTTTTCCGCAGATGAGTTTTTGTATGCTCGTTGTGTTGCCTTGATCAACGCAAAGCCATATTATAATGCAGTAGTAGCAGGTAGAAAAAAATTAAAGAGTGATCTTGGTTTTGAGGCAATATTAACAGTACCAGAACTTGCTTGGGCAAGATGCCATAAATTACACCCGTATGATTATCCACATACTACAAAATATTCTTATGAAACAATGAGTAATGAAGAAGGATGGAAAGAAATTACTATACAGGATGTAGATAATTACTTACAAACATTGACGAAGGAACCATTAGACATGCAGGCAATCGCCTGTACTTGCGGACATGAGGAATTTAGAATAAAACTTGATCAACAAACCAACACAGTACAATTGATCTGTGCTTCATGTGGAAAGGAAATAAATATAAATAACCAATCTACACAACCATCAAAGCTTAAAATAAAAAAATGTTCCAATTGTAAGAATGATGTATTTCAAGTACGCAAAGCTACTTATATCATGGAAGATGGTCAAACAAAAGTCTATATCGGAGGTTTATGTAAGAAATGTGAGAATATTCAATTATTGATAGAATACGTTTTAAAAAAGGGGTAAATCTAATGGAAGATATCTATGTACAAGCAATACAGGAAATCGAAGATACAGGCAAATTATTGCTTATGACACGCCAGTTACTTTGCGCAAAACAAAAAGAAAGAAATAAACTGGCACTTTTCAGTATGGAAAAAATATTATCAGAATGGCCTGATTCCATTTATCCAAAAAATAAAGTGGCAGAAATCCTTACATATATGAAAAATCATGAACAAGAAGAATGGAACCATAGTCAAATCATGAACGATCTTTTGGAGGATATCCAAAATGTTTTAAAAACACACGAGCATTTTATGCTGGGATACCTATATCAGGCATTTGCTTATATGATACAAAATGAACAACAGGATATTCAAAAAAACAACAATGATGAAGATTTAGAATATGAAGAATTGGATACAATATATTGCGCATGTATGATTTATAAATATGAAGATGAATCCGCTGATGAAAATGCCAGAAAACAAAGAGAAGCTGATTTTTGGATATGGTATCTAGAAACATTGGCGCAAATACAGGGGACTACATTGCTACGGGATATCCATTTTCAACCAAAAACAGAAGTCGTGGACTTTTCACTTATCTCAACAGTAGAACAACTTGTGAAAGCTATCAGCTATGAATTTGATTATCTATCACATGAAGTGAAAGACGATATGATTACTATTCAGGTGTTCAATTTAAAAAATGGAGCATATTGTCCAACCTGCCATCAATTCTCTAATCGTGTAAAATTTGATTATGGTGGTATCATGAAACTGGGTAAAATCAAAGGGATTTCCATACGATTATATATCAAAAACAATGTATACTTTTGCGATAACAAGGCATGTGAAGAAGAATCTTTTATGTGTCAATCAAAAGTAGATTATAAAGAACGTATGGCAAATTATAAACAGATGGTGAAAACCCTTGGCAATAAACGGGTTTTAGAAATATTACAAATAAAGTAAGGTGATTAGATGAACGAAGATTTTTACTATAATGTCTATGCGATTGTTGAAGAGATACCAAAAGGATGTGTCGCATCTTATCAGTTGATCGCAAAACTATGCGGACATCCCAAAAACTGTCGTATGGTAGGAAAAGCATTGCGCAATGCAGATTACTTTGGTGATTATCCATGCCATCGTGTTGTACACAGCGATGGTTCCTTAGTGGCAGGATGGGAGGAACAGCGTACACTTTTAGAAGCGGAGCATGTTGTCTTTAAACCATCTGGCAAAGTGGATATGAAACAATGTCTTTGGAAAATCAGCGTATAAAAAAACCAGATCCATAAGGACCTGGCTTTTTTTACCCAATTACTTAATTTCCTGATCTAAATTAGTAAAGTGTTCTGAATCAAAGAAGTCTGTCAATGAGATGTTTAATCCATCACAGATTTTTTTGATTGTAGAAACAGTTGGGTTCTTACTTCTTCCAGAAGTAATGTTGCTTAATGTTGACTGAGTCATTCCACAAACGATACTTAATTTGTTTAAAGAAATTTTACGTTCTTCACAAAGTTCGTGGATTCTGTCGCAACAAGCATCTCCAGTTGTTTTAATCATGTCTATCACTCCTATTTCTTATGACATACCCATTTTACTCTTTTTTATTTATTAAATGTTAACCCTTTAAAGTTATTATCACATATATAATATTTATTTTTTTTATTTTACTTTTTAAATGACAAAATTTTTCATTTGTATATAAAAAAAACACATGAGCATACTATGAGTACAATGAATGAAGGAGTGTCATAAATATGAAAGCGACAGGAATTGTTAGAAGATTAGATGATCTGGGAAGACTGGTCATTCCTAAGGAAATAAGGAAGCAATATCGTTTGAAAGAAGGAGATTCTATAGAATTTTTTATAGATAACGGTAGAATTGTCATACAAAAATTTGATGCAATGTCAAAACATATGGAAGAAATTGAAATTATGTGTTCTACATTACATGCGATGTATCAAAATACTGTCATGTTTATACAGGAAGAATGGCTGCATAAGAAAGAGATTGTTTTGAAGGAATCTTTCTTAGAAGATTGTCATATTCATCGTAAACGTGTCTTTGAACCTCGTCAGGTGTATGAAAAAGATCCAAAAGAATATGGTGGTATTATTTATCCCATCAATGCCTATGGCGACTGGTACGGGGCCTTTGTGGTTTTATTTGATAAAAAAGAATTAACCCAGGAAGAAACCTATGCATTAGAAGCATTTGTACAACTTTTATCTCGCCAACAACAGGAATAAATGGTAAACTATTGGGGTAGAGGTGATATCATGCGTTTAGATAAATACTTAAAAACCGCACGTATATTAAAACGAAGAACTGTATCCAAAGAGCTGGCAGACAATGAACGTGTTTACGTGAATGGAAAAATAGCGAAACCAAGTACCGATGTAAAACCAGGAGATACCATTAAGGTTATCTTTGGATATCGTGAATTAAGTGTACGTGTTTTATCTACACCCAAACAGGTAAATAAAAATGATGCCGCATTGATGTTTGAGGTAATAGAAGAAAAATTAATTAAAAAGGAAGATGTAAAGGATGTTCTCCAGGATTAGAGAATATCTTTTTTCTTTGATATCAAATCAAAACCTGTTATAATTTACAAATGAAGTGAGGTGGGCATATGAAAAATAAAATCATAATAGTATTTATCGCATTGATCTGTAGTATTGCAGTAGTTTTATTCTATCGAACACAATTTCAGAAGCAATATGATCAAACATATGCAAAAGCTTCAGAAAGCGCAAAAGATGCTGTAGAAGAAGTAAAAACTTTGGTGTTAGAAGGGCAAAAACTGATTAATAAAAAAGATATCAAAATTCCAAAAGAGGGGCAACAATATGCCAATGTTTCTATTGATCGTGTGCATTTAGATAAGCCTGTATATTATGGAGATAACGAATCAATTCTTGATATCGGTGTTGGACAATATATGAACAGCGGCTTGCCAGGAGAAGGACGTCCCATCTTATTGGCAGGACATAATGGGACACATTTCAACCGGCTGCAATTTGTAGAAAAAGGCGATATCGTGAAATTAAAAACTAGTTGGGGAAATTATGAGTATAAAGTATATGATATCAAAATCATGACACCAGAAGAATTTGATACAGATTGTTTAAATGACCAAAAAGAATATCTTATCATGTACAGCTGTTACCCATTTGATCAATCACCTGCCCCACAGCGTTTCTTTGTATATGCATCTTTAGTATCTGGTCCAGCGATACGGGAGGATGTAAAATGAAATATTTAAAATACGTATTATATACAATATTATGTGTAGGCATACTTGTATTTGTATCCACCTTTATACCAGCTGTTTATGAACCATCTACCCCTACTTCTGAAACAATCGCGAATAAAATTCACACTTCTTATCAGGATATTGCTAAACAACTAGGCGTTGATGAGAAAACATTAACAGCCATTGTTACACCAAAAGATATTGAACATGATACATCTTCTTTAGATATTCAAAAAAGAGGTGCAGAAGCTTTAGAAAAGGTATCAAAAGCTGGAGCTTATCATTTAGATGAATCTATGATTACATCTATTTCAGCCAAACTTCAGGGAATCTATGAAGCGTATGTGATTCAGACAGATATGTCAGATACTTTCCAACAGATACGTACGTATTCCCTGATAACAGCGATTATTGCGGAAGCAGGATTATTGATGATTGGCTTTATACAGAGAAAGAAAACAGATAGTAAATAAGTTCTATCTGTTTTTTTATATCATAAGCTATAGAGAAAAAGGAGGTTTCATTTATGGAAGATACATCTAGCAATCCATTACGCTTTGAAACGAATCCCTACCATAATGTGGTATTAAAGGATCGTAAAATATTAGAAATCACAGGAGTAAAACAGATTGACAGTTTTGATGCCAGCGAGTTTCTACTCGAAACCGCCCAAGGCTGGATGGTCATTAGTGGCAAGGATCTGACATTAGGCAAGCTGGACACAGAAAGAGGAGATGTCATTATTCGAGGACTCATCGAATCTTTATCTTATGTCAGTAATAAAAAAGGCAAAAATTCAGAATCCATGATCAGTAAAATCTTTAAATAATGCTGCTTGCGACCCAAGTACAATCGATTCTCTATCATTTTCTTATGGGCTGGGTTTTTGCTTTTGGTTTTAGTATGCTTGTCAGCTTCAAAAAAGCGTTTCGTTTTGGTTTCTTAAAGGCAGCGCTGGAGTTCCTGTATCCTATCGTTTTCACAATGATTTTATTTTATGGCTTGTTTCATATCAATGGTGGCGTCACAGATGCGTATCTTATTTTATTTTTTATTTTAGGTATCATGATTTATTATCGCTTTTATTTATCGGTCTTTTTACAATTTTTCAATGGAATCAAGCGCTTTCTTAAACCTTTACAGCATAAAATTCTCCTTGTAAATTCAAAAATAGTTGGTATAATAAAAGTACCTGTAAAAATGCTGAAGAGGAGGAGAAGGAATGTCAGAAAAAAACGAAACAAAAAAAGTAAAAAAGAAAAAGCATCCGATTCGGACATTTCTTAGTCTTGTGGCAATTTTAGTATCATGCTTTATGATATGGATGGCTGCTTCTGATTTCATTACAACCATGAATCTACGTAAGGAAATCACGGAATCTGAATCAGCAATTTCTAGTTTAGAAACACAAAAAGAACAGTTAACGGATGAAAAAAACAAATTAAATGATCCTGAATATGTGAAACGTTTCGCCCGTGGTAAATACATGGTAAGTAAACCTGGAGAACAGGTATTCAAGTTGCCAAGTAAAAATACTGCAGAAACAGATAAGGATGAATAAAGCTATACATAAATACATGTATAGTTTTTTTATGCTTTGATATCTTTATAAAACGATGATGCCTGATAGTATCCAGGCAGCTTTTTCAGTAAAAAAAATTATTTGATAATCAAACTTGCGAAAAGAAGTGTTATAATTAAAAAATAGCAGGAGGTATTCATATGGCAGGATATATTACATTCTGGTCAAAAGAACATATCAAAGAGTTACAAAAAGCAAAAGATATTGGACCATTATCTGTTATTTATGGAAGCCATCATTCAAAAATGCCTTCCATCAAGCGTTTAAAAGAAGGGGATGTGCTGTATCCTGTTGCTTTACTACAAGGCACATTATGCGTTATGGCAAGAATGCCAGTAGAAAAGATAGTAAATGCATTTACATATCTTGTGACAAACACAGGGAACACATATGGCGCACTGATTCCAAAAGATGTAGCAATATGTCGAAGGAAAGTAAATGGTGATATTTATTATGCCTGTGCAGATGCGAAATTTTATAATCAAAAAGATGAATTACCAGATACAATAAAAACAATCCTTTTAGAAGATGAACTTCAAGAGATACCACATAAAAAGCATCAAGAACCACAAACCTGTTGTGCAGAAATTGCGGCAGTAAGTATGCATGGCAGTGAGATTATGGCACGCCCTCTACCAAAAGATTGTTTAAAGGATTTACGTTTTGGCCCCACCAAAAGTACACAGAAACCTTTACGATTAAATAAAGAGGGGATACCTACGGCGGTATCATTAAGTGGTTTTGTTAGAAAAATGAGCGAGCAAACACAAGTGATATTTGAAAGCGTGTTTGATGATGAATAAGATGAATTTGATAATAAGAAACATAAAAACAGAAGAATATCCACTATTGAAAGATTACCTTTATGATGCAATATTCATCCCTCAAGGTGTAAAACCACCAGATAAAAGTATTATAAATAATGAAGATTTACAGGTTTATATCAAAGATTTTGGGAATAAAAAGGATGATATATGCTTCTTGGCAGAAATGGATCATGATATTGTGGGTGCTGTATGGATTAGAATAATGAATGATTATGGGCATATTGATGATCAAACACCATCACTTGCGATATCTGTGAAAAAGGAATATCGAGGATTGGGAATTGGCACAAAACTCATGGAAACAATGCTAGTAAGTGTGAAGCATCATGGATATCAAAGTGTTTCATTATCGGTTCAAAAAAGCAAATCCAGCTGTACATTTGTATCAACAACTTGGATTTCAAATTATCAAAGAAAATGAAGAAGAATACCTTATGAAATACACCGAAAGGAGAGAATAATATGCAAACGATTATTATTGTAGTAGACAGCAGAAAACTTGAAAACCCTGATTTAGACATCCTTTATAAACTATCGGATTGTTTAGATGAATACTCAAACCATCGTATTTCAGATAATGGATACGATTATTTATCTGACACTAAAATTGGTATATGGCTTTGTGCAGAAGATGTTGAAAAGGATTACCCAATGATGATGGATTACCTTTCCACGCATAAAGTATGTGGAAATGATTTATCAAAAACCGCTGAAATTTATATTTCAGAAAAAGATACTGCAGAGCTAAGTGAATGTAAAAAAATATATCCGAAAGATGATGAAGCATGTTGAAACGGGAACAATTAGATGAAATCTTAAAGAGGCTTCCATATCATCAAGTCATTAAAGAAGATATTGATACCATTACCTATCATCAAGATGTTTTTATGGCAGGAGATACACAAATAATGTTTCGTCATATAGATATTGATTTGTGTTATGGAGATTTTTTAGAAATTCAGGAAGAAGATGAGGTGTTTACCTATATCACGACAATATGTCATAAAGATTTATCAAAAGGAGAATCGATTATACTATATCAAAAGGAATGAAGAAAAATGTTAGAGGAAATAATAAAGAAATTAGAAGAAATGGATTTTTCACAGATGGATATTGAAAAGATACTGGAACAAAGGGATATGCCAGCATTTGACAAAGAATGGATGAAGGTTTATGAATAACTGGAACAATTGAAAAAAGAGAAAGTTTATTCAGATGCAGATCGAGAAGATTGTAAAATATTAAGACAAGAAGTATTTGAATTTGTCTATGATCAAACAGAGGATGATGATCTTGCTGGATATATATCAGATGATTTTGGTTTGATTTATGATAGCTTAAAATTAGATTATCAAAGCGAGTGGATGGATAAGTTTCTTCATCAATATTTAAATGGTCAAGTTCCAACAGGCGAATGTTAGAGGAGGTACTTATGGACACAAAACAGCTACAGAAAGAATTTCACGAATGTATAAAAAAAGCATTGATTGCATTTAGTCAAACGGAAGAAAATAAAGATGTATATGCATTTGTATTTGATTGTGATTCTGATGTGGGAATGATTTCCTTTCGCTATAATAACTTAACTAGATTTGAGAACACAAAACGAGAATACGCAGATGATGATATGGTGATATATGGTCTACATGGTTTAGAATACAGTGTGGGAGAATTTGGTTTTATTGATTATCAAAAAACTGATCTTGTAGCACATTTTACAGCTTCTTATTACTATCACCGTATTGGTGATTATTTTAGAGAAGATGAGCCAATCGAGGAAATTAAAGATGATTTTGAGGATATATTCTGGCATATGATAGAAGATACGATTCAACAGCTACAAAGTGAAATACATACATTAGGAATCCATACTACAAAAGATATTGTGATGTTCTATTGTGACCATGATCAAAGTCAAGAAGCTAGAGATGTCATGATAGCGAAAACAGTAGATGCAGCATTCATGAAAAAGTTAATTGAATAAACAAAATAAAAGAGGCCTTCTATTCCAAGGCCTTTTATCCTTTAAAAATATATTTCCTATGATATTGAAAAAATAAGACTCTATCTCTTGTCAGATATTCTTCTGGTAAACGATAATTTTTCTTCAAAGAAAACTTTTCCTGCCAATTTTCAATCTTTAACAATTCACCAGATAGAATAATATATCCATGATCATCAAAAGTAATATATCCCTGATCAAATAAATAATCATGATTACGACACAATAACAAACCATTATTATGATCGATTGCTTCATAAATATGAGCGCAGTCACGGAATGGCTTGATATGACTAGCGATTAACATATGAGGAATATTAATGGCACAAATGGGGCACGCATGATCAAATTCATGAAACAAAGTATCTTTATAGAATACCTGTAAAGCTTTCGTTTCATCACGATCATGGGGAATCCCACGTCTTGGAATGATACTTAAAATCGCTTGTTTATATTTATAATCATTCATCTTTTCCATTGTATTCTTATAATCAATTCGCATATCCTCATGAGCTACAATGGTTGACGTATACAGTGCAGTCAAAAAACATGATATTAAAGGAGAATCCTTTTGATATTCATGCAGGATATCCCCAATGCCTTTAAGTAGTTTTGGGTGAAAACGCATCTTCTCTTGCTGAACTTCAAATAATGTAGTCTGTAACATATATTCCAGACTTTCACGATCAATATACTCCAATACTTCACTTTTCAATAGAAAAGGATTATTACGTATTTGTGTGTTATAGAATTCATGTATTTCTTCGTTTAAGATAAAACTTTCAAACATACTCAAAGCTTCAACACCAGAATTCTGATTGCTTTTCGCATAGATTGTCGCAGCAGGAGATAAATCAATGCCATTCTTATTCACTTTCAATAAATGCTTCGCTTTGAGAAAATCCATTAAATGTTTAATCTCGGAAAGCTTTAAATTATAATAATCATTTGCGATTTCTTCATACACACGAATGGCAGACTGCTCAAAGGGAATCCCCTGCAATTCAATCGCATCAATCACAGACAGTATTTTTTTATATACCGACTTTCTCATAAAATCACCACTTTCTAACTCTATTATACATGAAAAATTTAATTTTTTTCGCTTTCCACCATAATATGCGTGTATTCGACAAAACAAAACATTTACAATGTAAGCAATTAAAAGGAGAGTGTTAAATATGAAAGGTCCAGGAATTAAAGATTACTTGGAAGTATTAAGCAGTAAAAAAATGGAAGCAGTGAAAAACAATAAGGAGTTTATTGAAGTCAATAGTAAGGCACTGCATGCATTGGTATCCCCTCAGCATGCGACAATGCCAACCTGTTGCCAGGCTATTTATAAATTGATGTTACAGGGAGATGAAATCTTACAACGTCCAAAAGGAAATACCGGTTTTGGTTCTCATTTAACTGTACGTTTCTATCTACATGATATGGACACAAGAGAACGTATGTTCCCAAATAAAAAAAGAGGTAGACCAGCTAAATCTGAAGAAGAAAAACTGGCGGCAAAGAAAGCCAAAATGAAGCGCAATACAGAAGATTTATGTAACCTGATCAAAGGCTGGTTATCAGAACATGGCTGGGAATATGAAGAAAATAAAGAATTTATCGAGGCACACGCAGATGATAAACGCTGGGTTATTAATGTACAGGGAATCAAACGTGGTAGAAAACAAACACTACCAGTTAAATTAAGTGAAGTCATCAAACATATTGATGATGTGAATACACACTATAGTATCGCATTTAATGATTCTCTGGCTTATCGCAGACAGTGGAACGAAATTCCTGAAGTTGTAAAGAATACGCTACATATGAGTGTTATTCTTGCGGATAAAAAAGGTAATATTGTAGAAATCTAGGAATCTGAGAAATTCAGATTCTTTTTCTATTCAGCAGATATCAAAAATAATTACGATAAGGATTGTATTATTTTTTAAAGCATAGTATCCTTGCCTTATATGGAGGAAACTTATGAAAACATCACTTTATGAAATGATATACAAACGCAAATCTTTTCACCTATTTAGAAATACAGGAAATGAAACATTAACAGCAAAAGAGTTAACACAAATACAAAAGATATTTGAAACATGTATCCCACTTGATGAAAATATCAAAGTAGATATGCAAATATTACCCGCAGATCAGACAACTTGTAAAAGAGGGCAGGAATACTGCATTTTACTTTATAGTGAAAAAAAGCTAAACTACTTACAGAACATAGGATATATTGGAGAACAATTGGATTTATATCTTGCATCTATGAATATAGGCGCATTATGGTTTGGGATAGGTAAAGTAGAAGAAACAACGTATCATGGGTTGGATTTTGTGATTATGCTTGCGATAAAAAAAGTCAAAGAAGAAAAATTTCGCAAAGATATGTTTAAAAGTAAAAGAAAACCAGAAGAAGAAATATGGAGTGGTACTACATTATCAGGTATCTCTGATATCGTACGTTTTGCGCCTAGTGCTTGTAACACACAACCTTGGATTGTAGAAAATCATCAAGACTATTTATCAGTTTATCGATATAAAAAGCCAGGTAAAAGAGGTATTATGCCTGCGGTAAAAGTATCGTATTATAATCAAATAGATATAGGAATATTTTTATTATTTTTAGAATTGTGTTTAGAACATAAGGAAATCGGTTATGAGCGTGAATTATTTCATGATGATGGCACGAATGAGAAAGCATTAAATGCGGTATATAAGTTGAAAAAAGTAATGAAAAAGAAGTGTTTTTCTAGCTATAAAACTGACATAATATAATGAAATTGATATAGTATATCTTAATAATATGGTAAAATAAAGAAAAGAAAGAAGTGATGATATGAAGCAGATCGCCATAGGAATAGAAAACTTTAAGGAAGTAATTGATCATGATTATTTTTATATTGATAAAAGTGAATTAATTAGTACGATATTCAGTGATAAAGTATCTTTATTTACCAGACCAAGAAGATTTGGAAAAACATTAAACATGAGTATGTTATATTATTTCTTTTCTATCAAACAAAAAGAAAATGCTTATTTATTTAATGGCTTGCATATCGAGAAAAATACGGATATCATGGAACATCAGAATCAATATCCTGTTATCTTCATAACTTTGAAAGATATGAAACAAAGGAATATGAATCTACAGAAACAAAAGTTTTTAAGCTTGATCCAAATGCTCCTTGTACAGTGTGAAGAATTATTAACAAGTGAAAAAGTTCATCCTGTATATCGAAATTATTTAGAAAAATTATTAAAAGATCATGTAGATGATATCACACTACAAAATTCTTTATACTATATATCTGTTGCTTTAAAACAATTTTATGAAAAAAATGTAATCATATTAATTGATGAATATGATGTTCCATTACATAGTGCATACCAAAATGGATATTATGATGAAATGTCCAGTTTCATGGGAGATTTGTTTAGTACGGCTTTAAAAACCAATGACGCATTGGAAAAAGGTGTGTTAACGGGATGTTTAAGAATCGCAAAAGAAAGCATCTTTACAGGATTGAATAACTTTCATGTTTACTCAATCATGGATAGAGCAGCACAAGATTGCTTTGGTTTTACAAAAGATGAAGTGTATAATCTGCTATCATATTACGACTTCACAAGCTATCATGATAAAATGAAAGAATGGTATGATGGTTATTTATTCTGTGATCAGGAAATATATAATCCATGGAGCGTTTTAAATTATATTAAAGATTTACAATATGGCGTTGATGAGCCAAAATCATATTGGATTAATTCCAGTGGAAATGCAATCATCTATGATTTTATTTTACATGCAAATCAGGAATTAAGAGATGATATTGATAATCTAATACAAGAAAAAACTATCAAAAAAACAATAAAGCCAGAATTAACATATAGAGAAATGGATGATATCAAAAACATCTATAGTTTTTTACTTTTTACAGGGTATTTGAAAATCGTTAGAAAAATAAATGAAAATGAATATGAATTAATGATTCCAAATAAGGAAATCAAATATATATATGAAACGATGTTTAAAGAATGGCTGGATACAAAAATTCAAGAAATATCTTCTCCTTTTATGAAAGCTTTATGCAGGGGAGATGAAGTTACAGCTCGTAAGATATTGAATGAAGCTTTAGCGTATACAATCAGTTATTTTGATTATCATGAGAACTACTATCATGGCTTTTTAGCTGGTATGCTAAGAGAAGGACGAATTAAATCTAATCGTGAATCAGGCAATGGACGTTATGATTTAGCTTATATTCCTTTAGATTTTGATGATCCTGGCTTCGTTATTGAGTGTAAAATCGCAGATTCTCTACAAAATCTGAAAGAGAAAAGTCAAGAAGCATGCCAACAAATATTTGACAGAAAATATCTTGAAGAATTTGAACATGATGGCTATACACAGATGAAAGGTTATGGCATCGCTTTCTATCATAAAATGTGTTACATATCAAAAGTTGATAGAATGTGAATGAATTGAATGCGTTTACATTGACTTTACTGTGTGACTTGATATAATTAACTTACATAAAATCTTTAAGAAGATAGAAAGGAAAACTATAATGAAACAATTGAATGAAAAGGTTGCGATTGTTACAGGTGCAGGCCAGGGAATTGGAAAAGGCATCGCACTTTGTCTGGCAAAACGTGGTGTTAAAGTCGTATGCACTGGACGTAGAATAGAACCAATTGAAGCAACTGTAAAAGAAATCAAAGAAGCAGGAGGAGAAGGCTTCGCCATGTCTTGCGATTCATCTAATCGAGAACGAGTAAAAGAAGTTGTCGCAAAAACAGTAGAAACATATGGTACTGTAGATGTTGTGGTAAACAATGCGCAGGCGGTCGCAAAATCAGCACCTGTTGAAGAAACGACTTATGAATTAATGTACTTAGCATGGTCTACAGGTACGATAGGATCATTGAATTTTATGCAGGAATGCTTCCCATATTTTAAAGAACAAAAAGAAGGACGTGTTATCAATTTCGCATCCGCAACTGGTATGTTTGGATATGCTGGAAATCTTGCATATGGATCAAATAAGGAGGCTATTCGTGGTTTAACAAAAATAGCTGCTAAGGAATGGGGACAATACGGTATTACCGTAAATTGTGTACTTCCAGGTGCTGAATCACCTGCCGCAAAAGAATGGGCAAAGAAATTCCCAGAGAAGTATGAAGCAATTCTTCAGCAACAGCCAATGCGACGTTTAGGTGATCCTGAAACAGATATTGCGCCAGTGATTGCATTCTTAGCTGGACCTGATTCAAGTTACTATTCAGGACAATGTTTATTATTAGATGGTGCTTATTCTATCGCACCATAATCGATACGGAAAGGAAATCTTATGTATTTCCTTTTTTCGTATGTATGATGCAATTAAATAGAATTGTATATTCATCATATATTATTGAAAACCAAAAATGTTCGTATCAAGTGCGTAAATTCCATCCCAAATTGCTAGACCTTGGCAGAAAAATACGATAAACTTAACATAAGATTTTAAGGGAGTGACGATTATGGAAATTGGTAATATGATTAGTACAAAAAGAAAAGAAAAAGGTCTTTCGCAAGAACAGCTTGCACAAGAAATAAATGTCGCAAGACAAACAATCAGTAAGTGGGAACTGGATGAAACATTACCTGATTTAGAGAGTTTGAGAAAACTTGCGGTATTTCTGGGGTTTTCAATAGATTCAGCTTTAGACATTGACGTTGATGACGATGATGATATGGAATGGATGATTATCGGTTTTGCGATTGTTGGAAATGTAATTACAGTCTTTTTCGATCAGGCAATGATTGGAATCGCAATGCCTTTTATAGGTTTGGGTATTTATTTTATTTGGAAGGCATTTCGGGGAAATCAAAAAAATAGTAAATCCAACAAAGGATGAAACGGTGCTAACGTATGTGTGGAGGATACAACATGGAATTGATGTATAAAAATATTTTTCTTGGAAAAATTGAGATTACAGAAAGGGAAAGTTTTTGGATTTCTGGAAATTTTTATCCAAATCCTGAAGCATCAGAATTTAAAAGCTTTTTTGATGCTTTGGTATGTGAAGATGGATTCGATGAATCACAGTTTGATGAAGATTTATTAGATGAGAATAGTTGGTATGTATGTGAAAATGGAAAAATCATAGGGATCTCATATCCAGCAATATATGATGATAGTGAAATTGGATTTAGATAAAGATAATACATTCATGTTACAATGAGTATCATTATGAATATGTCCATATTTAAACGATAGAAAAGAAATGTGTTCACAATATAAAGAAAAATCTGATAAACAAAATCTGATGAGCTTCAGATTTTTTTGTACTTACATTAAAAGCGGTAGGATAAAGCAGATTTGCCAATTCCTATATATATCGTGACTGAAACTGCATTCGAGGATAAAAAAAGGCAAACACAGATATCACCGTTTGAGCTTTTGATTCATGAAGGTGATAATTACAAAATCATAGATAAAATTAATATAGGGCTTGCAGTTTTTACAACTTTATAATTATCTTGTGGTATCAAAGTTCTTTAGTTAATAGTAAATTCTATATTTTAAGTTATTACGAACACTGATATATGCAGTGTTTTAGAGCTAATCTTTAATTACTTTTTAAACATTATATAAATTAAAAATCAAAATGATAAAGATTGTGTCATTTCTTACAAGAATTTTATAATCAGTAATGATATAATCAATGCCAAGAGAGAGGTTTTATATGATAGAAAAACAAGAGCAACGCCATATTTTATTTGATGAGTCGCTGGGACTTGAGGCTTATCAATTAACGGGAGTCGTACAGAAATTCCCAAATCATTTTCATGAATTTTATGTTATTGGATTTATTGAGGGTGGAAAAAGACATTTGTGGTGCAAAGGTAAAGAATATGACACAACAAGTGGTGATTTGATTTTATTCAATCCTTATGATAACCATTTTTGTGCACCAGTCAATCATGAACTACTAGATTATCGTGCAGTAAATATACCAATTGAATGTATGAAAAAAGCCGCGAAAGATATTACTGGAAAAGAATATCAGCCAGAGTTCATCTGTAATGTGGTGCCACAAAGCGAATTGGCCAACTATGTCGCAACATTATATGATGCGATTGTAAATCATGCATGTTATATGGAACGACAAGAAGCATTTTATTTATTACTGGAAGGTATTTTAAGAGAATATGCCAGAGATTTTAATGAAACGCCATCACAACCAAAGCCATTAGATCACTTATGTACTTATATGAAAGATCACTTTATGGATAATATTAGCTTGGATGAATTAGCAGATATGGCCGCAATGTCACGTTCTTACTTATTGCGCAATTTCACAAAACAATATGGAATTTCACCATATCGTTATCTACAAAGCATACGTATAGAAAAAGCGAAACAACTTCTGGAAGAACAGGTTCCATTGATTGAAATCGCAGATATGTGTGGCTTTAGTGATCAAAGTCATTTCTCAAACTATTTTAAAGAATTTATTGGTGTAACACCAAAACAATATCAACGGATATTCCAGGAAAGTGAGGGCTAGTATGAAAGAAAAACAAGGACATTTCGCAGCGTTATTCACTATCTTTGTATGGGGCACAACGTTTATCGCTACTAAACTTTTACTAGGCTATTTTGCCCCTGTAGAAATACTATTCATTCGCTTTTTTATGGGATATATTGCATTATGGCTTGCTTATCCTAAAGTATTTTCCATTGATCGTTCAAGAGAAAAATATTTTATCTTCGCAGGTATCTGTGGGGTTACTTTATATTTTTTATTAGAAAATATCGCATTGACATATACACTTGCGAGTAATGTTGGTGTTATTGTAGCCATTTCTCCATGTTTTACAGCTTTATTCTCATGGCTGCTTCATCAGGATGATAAACCAAATAAGCTATTCTTTATCGGATTTCTATTCGCAATCCTTGGTGTCTATCTCATAAGTACCAATGGACAATCGATTTTAGAAATACATCCAACAGGAGATTTATTAGCACTTTTAGCCGCCATGGTATGGGCATTATATTCCATATGTACAAAGAAAATCAGTGAATTTGGATATGGGACCATTCCTATGACAAGAAGAATTTTCTTTTATGGCTTATTATTTATGATACCAGCCTTATTCCTATTTGGATTTGATGTGTCGATGTCAGATTTTATGCATATAGAAGTTATCTTTAATCTGATTTTCCTTGGATTAGGTGCTTCTGCCATATGTTTTGTTTCTTGGAACTTTGCATTAAAAAAGCTTGGTTCTATCAAATGCTCCACATATATCTATCTGGTTCCAGTGATTACCGTTGTGACCTCTATGATCGTATTAAAAGAAAAGGTTACGATTATGACCTGGATCGGTATGATATTAACACTTGCAGGATTGATGTTGTCACAAAGAAAGAAGGGTATAGAAGATGGAAAACATGAAATGTGTTATGGTGATTGATGAGGCGTTGCCACTTGGTATCGCAATGAATACAGCAGCAGTATTGGGGATTTCTTTAGGTAAAAAGATACCAGATTGTGTTGGTGTTGATGTAAAAGATCAGGATGGTATTATGCATGCAGGTACGATTCAGATACCTGTGCCAGTGCTGAAAATGAACAGCGAAGATTTAAAAGAATTGGTTGAAAAAGTAAAAAATGATGAATTGATTACGATGTTAGATTTCACAGATGTTGCGCAAGGATGTAAAGTATATGAAGAATATATTGAACGTAGTGCAGCACACAAAACTAACGAATTTACTTACTTTGGTATCGCATTATATGGTGATAAAAAACGTATGAATAAGTACACAGGCTCTTTACCATTATATCGTTAAGGATAAGCTCTTTTGGATAAGGAGCTTTTTTTCTTGATAATCACAGTTTTTGGATTTAAACTAAAAGAAGAAAGAAGGAATTTCATGAATTGTCCAGAATGTTATAGTTCACAAAGTCGCATTACCCCATTATTACATCCAGAAGATTGTCTAATAAACCATACGCAATATATCTGTAGTACATGTGGTCGCTGTATCTGTATAGAACATGATGATAAAAGAGGTCTGCAACGATGGAATTTCCCATTTAAATCTTTAGAAATTGCGAAGCTTTATCTAAGAACTGCGGATGTTACCATGAAACAAGCTTGCGGTATTTATGAAATCATAAGCAAAAATGGAAGAAAATCATATAAGATATATGCAAATGATATGGATTTAGAAATCTATTTATCAAAAAACAAGGATAAAAGCTGTGTTAGTAAAGCACCAGTATATCGCAGCGATGTATTCCATGAATATCCTGATTCACAGATCAGAAAACTGACAGCTGAGGAAGTAAAACAATATATGAATGAAAAAAACACATCAGATTCCTAATAAGGATAAGATGTGCTTTTTGTATAGAAATTGAATTATTGAATCTTAATTGTTTTCTTGATTAGATAACTTTCGTGTGAAGTAAACTCCGGCAATTGCGCCAATCAAAAGAAGTGGTGCTACTCTGACAAAAAGCCATTCAAAGGCATGTAATACAACTCCCATCACTGAAGTTTCAGGATTGCTGTAATCCCAATTTAAATAGGGACTGTGAGATATAAATAGGATGATAAAAACAATCATAATCACTATTCCTAATGAAATAAATAACCAATGTAATAGTTTTTGTTTCGTCATTTTTCTATTTGCCAATTGCAGGTTTATAATTTCAAGTTTCTCAGAAATCACTTTTAAATCATCAGCTTTTGTTTCAATAATATTTTCTCCAAGCAATGTGCTGACAGGTGTTTCAAATATCTCTGATATGGAAATTAACATATCGGCATCTGGCACTGACAAACCCTGTTCCCATTTTGAAATAGTCTGTCTTACAACATTTAACTTGATTGCAAGTTCTTCTTGTGAAAGTCCTTTGGATTTTCTGATTGCTTTGATATTTTCATTTAGCATCAGCGATACCTCCTTTCACTGTCATTATAAGGCAGGAAAGTTCGTTGCGGCAAGCAACTTGGATTAACATTCATATTATAGCTAACATAAGAAGCCAGTAGATTTTGTTTCTTGATATTCATCTAAAAACGGATCTACATCCCATGAAAGTTTTTCATTATGGTATCCTCTTGTATCATAGTACGTGTTTTATTACACAAGACAGAGCAATATATTCATTCTATTTTCATCATTTGCGTTTACCAAGCGAATTAGAAATCGCAACAATAGCAGGGAATACTACAGCCGCAACTACCCAAATAATCCAACTATATCCCCAATTATTTGTAGAAAAGCTATATCCTAAATATACAGCAGTAACAATTGACCAATATACAACCGAAATAGCCGTTGTGGCTGATTGCTTTTCCTTTTTCTCCTTTGAATAATCGCCCTCTTGTAAAAGCTTTTCATAGCTTGCCCATATGATTCCGCTATGGATAAAGAAAACTACACCAATACCTACGATAACTAAAGAAGCAGAAAGCATAATTATTAGCAGTAATTCATTTTCATCATTGAAAATTGCTCCTCCAAAAAGAGGGATGAGTGCCATTATACAAAGACCAGTGCCAATTATGTTATTTCTTGTATATACTTCATTGTATTGTGCTTTCCGTTCTGAAACCATTCCACGAACGCCATATGCAGTTTCAAAAGTTTCTTTTTCTAAATAATCATATGCTGCGGTTTTTCTACCACTTGAAATAAACAAAGCAACTGCTATCGTGACAAGAAGAAGTAAAACAATCATTCCAATTCCTCCAGCCACATCATCTCTCAAACTATATTTTGGAACTTCGCTAATCGTTCCTAATATTAACAGACATATAGGTGATATAATACACAAAAAAGTTGCCAATGCTATTGATTTTGATGTTGTAGCTTTGACAGAAAGAAAGGCGTTTGCTTCTTCCATAGATACCCGCCTTAGTTTTGATACTTCATCAGTTGGTATGGTACATTCCTCATCTTCAATTTCATCTTTAAGCAAATAGTCTGTACTTACGCCAAATAACTCTGAAAGTCTAATCATTTTCTCAAGGTCTGGAACAGATTGGGCACCTTCCCATTTTGAAACGGACTGTCTTGTAACATTCATTTGTTCAGCTAATTCCTCTTGTGACCAACCTGCTTTCTTGCGAAGCTGTGTTAATTTATCTGCAAAAATCATAACGATATCCTCCTTGTGTGATTGTTATGCGTATATTTTACCTCTTTTTCAGGTTGCTCACTACCAATCAACACCATTCAATGTGTCAACTGTCAGTTGCATTCATCATATCATTGAAATTTTCACTTAGTTGTTACCTGTATATTTCCTTTTATAGTCATTTAAGTAACCCCATCATTTATTCAAAGGCGGCAGAGATTTCTCTCTGCCGCTTTCTGTACTTATACAAAGATGATTTCCTTTGCACTGTATATTATTTATACTATTCTAAGGTGTTTTCCGTCTTTAACTGTTCTGTTATGCTCGACTGGCACTGCTTTATTTTTTATAAGACTAAGCAATCTAGATGAACACTCATATTATAGCTGACATAAGAAGCCAGTAGATTTCGTTTCTTGATAGTCATCTAAAAAAGGATCTACACCCCATGCTGCAGCTAGTTCATCAACGACTTCTTCATTTGGATATACGATATTTTCATCATATTCATCTAAGTCAAAAGAAGATGGAGTTAAGCCGATTTCTTTTTCTTCTTGTGTTAATTCGCCTTCATTCCAAATAATCTCGTTTTGTTCTCCAACATAATAAAAGCTTCGTATTAATTTACCGTTTATATATTTCACCCAACACGATAATTCAACAATTCTATGTGTTGAGAAATATTGAACTTCTTCAAATTTTGAAGCTATGTCCTGTAAAAGCTCTTTGTTTTCTAAAGGCGCATTATAATTAAGAATTAAAACATACCCATTGAAACATGGTGTAACAAAAACTTTTTTCATCTTTTGCATGTGAGAAAAAGCACTTTGCCAATTACTGATTTTGATATCGGTACAATTTAATTTTTCCATTACTGCTTTTGGATCTTTCTCTTTCACAACCAACCATGAAATTTTCATGCCAAATGGAATTGGTGTATCTGGTTCTTGAGATATACCATTACTTTGATCCATATTTTTTTCTTTTTTAAATAGATGAAACAAGCCCATAAAAAATCCTCCTATATAAGATTAGCTTATATAGTAATTATACTATAAGCATCTATTGTTTTTCTAACGCTATAATAGTTTTTCTAATCTTAACTCTTAGAACTAAACCAAACCCCCATACAAAACATCCACATAGCATTGTGATGAAGATTTGTAGAGGTGTTACCGCCAACATCTTTGTGAGTGTAATCGTAATTAGGATCCCAATTAAAATCAAAAGTTCTGTTAAAATCCCAAATGTTTCAAGTTGTGATTTTGTCATAAAAACATTCCATGCAGATTTTTCACCTTGTTCTTTCTTTTCAGTATCACTCATTTTCCTTGCATATAATAATTCTGATATTTGTATACCAAGCGTTTCACACAAAGGCTCATATAATGATAGATCTGGCATCGTTTTCCCATTTTCCCATCTTGAAATAGACTTATCACTGACACCTAATATTTCAGCAAGCTGCGTTTGTGTTAATCCTTTTTCTTTTCTACAATCTGATAGAAAGCTACCAATTTTTTCTTGATTCATAAAAGACACTTCCTTTCTTTTTCAGTTCTCATGTTAAACGAAATTATTATAAAAGAACAGGACAGAAACTGAGAATTGATACTAGAATTCAAATAAAAAAGATTTAAACCACTACTGTTATAAAATCAATAAGATGTTTTTCACAAAATTATTTTATACAGCATGTATTAAGATGCCTGTCGTAATGCTATTTGTGAGCTTGTAAATTTCTCCTAAAATTTAGGTTAAAGTAAATAAAGTTAATATTGTGAAAGGATTTATTATCATTCCATTTTTTTATATCAATCATTCATCCTTCAAACTACCTAGTAACAAGACTTGAATTAATATTCGTTATCGAAAATATATGTGAAATAATAAACTGTACAAACTGCTCAATATCTAAATCCTTCTCTTCACAAAGCCAAATAGAGATCACTGACAATAAACCAGATAAATAAAATTCACATAGCAGTGAGGATTCCTTGTTTGTATCATCAATCTGCAGCCAACAGGCAATTAATGGTTTTAATATTTCTTTCAACTGTGACGCAAATTTTGGATCCCCTTGATCACTCAATAAAACACCCATATAAGAAGAATATGTTTGCGCCAATTCCATCAAATGTTCCATATGATCTGGAAGGTTATGTAGGGCATCATTTTCTAGCCATTGTGTAATTAAGGCATCCACTACTTCCAACAATTCCTGTTCAATCTTGGCAAGTAAATCATAGGTATCTTTATAATATAGATAAAAGGTACCACGATTATATCCTGCAATATCTGTAATCTCTTTTACAGTGATTTTTTCAATCGGTTTTTGAATATATAATGACCAAAAAGCTTCCCTTAAATTTTGCTTCGTCTGCTGTGTCAATTCCTCACGTTTTTGCATAATGAAAACCTCTCTTTTTGTTATGATAACACAGGAAATATATAGGAACAAGCTGTTTCAACACATAGAGAAAGATTGTTCATTGATGATGATTTTTGATTGCGTTATAATAAATAAAACAACACGTTGTTGAGTAAGGGGCGTTTATATGGCATATATTGAATTTCGGGATGTAGTAAAAGAATATCATACAGAAGGGGCTTCCATTAAAGCATTAGATGGCGCAAATTTTATAGTAGAGAAAGGGGAATTGGCAGTCATATTGGGCGCAAGTGGTGCTGGTAAAACAACAGCATTAAATATATTAGGTGGTATGGATAGCGCAAGTAGTGGTCATGTGATTATTGATGGGAAAGATATCACATCATATAAGAAAAAAGAACTGGTATTATATCGTAGGAATGATATTGGATTTGTATTCCAATTTTATAATTTAGTACCTAATCTGACCGTGTTAGAAAATGTAGAACTTGCGGCGCATACATGTAAAGATTCCTTAAATGCAGTTGACACATTAGAAAAAGTTGGTTTAAAAGAGCGCTTGAATAATTTTCCTTCTCAATTATCTGGTGGGGAACAACAACGTGTATCCATTGCACGGGCAATCGCAAAAAATCCAAAGCTTTTGTTATGTGATGAACCAACTGGGGCCTTGGATTATGATACAGGAAAACAGATTTTACAGCTGCTACAGGATACTTGTCGAAAAGAAGGCATGACTGTGATTTTAATCACACATAATTCCGCATTAGCGCCAATGGCTGATCGATTAATAAGATTTAAAAATGGTAAAGTATTGGAAGAAAAGATACAAAAAAATCCAATACCAATTGCGAAAATTGAGTGGTGATTTTAAATGAATAAAGCATATTGGCAAGATATTTGGCGGACAATCGTTAAAAGTAAAAAACGATTTATTTCTATTCTGATTATCACGATGCTGGGAGTCACAATGCTCACAGGACTTCGTGCGGGCTGTGTGGATTTACGTAATTCAGCAGATGATTTTTATGATAAGCAAAAACTTTATGATATTCAGGTGGTATCTACCTTGGGTTTAGAAGATGAAGATATTTCAGCACTTTCTAATATTGATGAAATTGATCAGATTGTGGGCAGCTATTCTGAAACACATATATTAGAGGTACAGGATAAAAAACAAAGTATTCAATTGAATGCCATCACAAAATCAGGAATCAATGAACCATATGTTTTGGATGGAAGTTTACCGCAAAATACGGAAGAAATTGCGGTTAGTGAAAAGTTTTTACGTAATTCAGGTAAAAAGATCGGTGATATCATCACTTTTTCGGATGATGATTCTAAATTAAAGTACCAAACATTCACAATCAGTGGCGTGATCTTAGATGCAATGAATATCAGTGTTGATGAAGGAGCAACATCTTTTCGTTCTACTTCCAATGTCGATGATACGTTTTATGTACAATTAGATGCATTTGATTATGATGTTTATACATCACTGTATATGACATTAAAAGGCAGCAGGGATTCAAGAAGTTATAGTGATACATATAAACAAATGGTTCATGAAGTGATGGAAAAGATTGAGAAAAGTATAAAAACAGATCGTGAAAACGCAAGATATCAAAAGGTTGTAGACGATGCATGGAAACAATATGATAAAAATAAAGATCAGATGGACAATGAATTTTCTAAAGGAGATGAAAAACTGGCATCTGCTCGTGAAGAACTGGAAAATGGGCGAATACAGTTACAAAAAGGATGGCAGGAGTTACAGGCTAATGAACAACTTCTTCAGGAACAATCCCAAACACTTGATGATGAAATGACAAATGCTTACACAAAACTTCAGAATGGTTTCACACAGTTAGATATAGGGAAACAAAAGCTAGATGAGGCAATGAAGCAAGTGCAGGATGGGGAAGTTCAACTGACAAAGGCAAAAGATGATTTAAAAACACAACAGGATGATACATTGATAAAACTTGATCAAAAACAAAAGGAGATAAAAGCACAGATCATAGATTTGAAAAGCGCTTTACAAGCTTTATCTACGCAGGAAACTTCTTTATCTACTAGATTACAAAATTGGCCACAGTATGAATGGGAAACATATATTGATGCTGTTCAGCAAGCATATCAGAAAATAGCGCAACTACAGCTTCAAATACAAGCATTATCCCAACAACAAAGTGATGATGCAAAACAACAAATAGAAGCATTAACGATTACCATACAGATGCTACAAGAAACATTATCACAACAATATGAACTTCAACAGCAGCAGTTACTATCTGCATTATCCATACAGATAGAACTAGTGAAGGAGCAATTAGAAGCACAATTAAAGGCATTGGATATCACATCATCAGGTTATGAAACACAGAAACAAATAATCGAAAATCAGATACAAGTATTAGAAACATTACCACAAGCAACACTTGCTTTAGGCATACAAAAAGGACAAATACAGGCGAATTTACAGGTGATATCAAATCTGGAAACACAGTTGCTTTCACAGAAGGAACAAGCAGTGGCAGGTTTTTCACAAGGTTTTTCCACAATACAGGAAAAAGAAAAACAGCTACAGGATGGCAAGGAAAAAACACTGGCAGGTTATCAGAAATTATACGAAACGCAAAGTTTATTAGAAGATTCCCAGATGAACTTGAAACAGCAGCAGGCACTCGCTATTCAGAAATTAAATAACGCAAAACAACAATTAGAATCAGGGAAACAACAGCTATTAGAAAGTGAAATACAATTACAAGATGGCGAAAAAGAACTGTCTGTACAACAGCATAATTATGATAAACAAAAAGAAGAAGCACAGAAAAAGCTTGCGGAAGGAAAGGCCGATATTGAAAAAATAGATAAAGCAACATGGTATGTACAAGACCGTAATGCAATGGATTCTTATACCTCAGTAGAAAGTGATGCATCTTCTATTGAAACTGTAGGAACAGCTTTTCCTATCATCTTTTTAATCGTCGCAATTTTAATATCTTTAACCACTATTACCCGTATGGTTGAAGAAGAACGTGGCTTGATTGGAACTTACAAAGCACTCGGTTTTTCTGATATGTCGATTTACAGTAAGTATTTAATATATGCATTCTCTGCCTGTTTCATAGGTGGAATTTTAGGAGATGTTTGCGGCTTTTGGCTATTGCCAAAGTTTCTGTTTACAATTTTTCAGGTTCTATATAAAATACCAGAATATCAGATAAGCTTTGATTTCATATATGGTGTAGGTGGGGTCTTGTTATTTGTTGTTGGTATTATGCTTGCGACAATTATCGCATGTCGATTAGAACTATCACAAATGCCCGCAGTATTGATGCGACCAAAAGCACCACGTGCTGGTTCAAGGGTGATTTTGGAATATATTCCAATGATATGGAAACGTTTATCTTTCCTGAATAAGGTCACTATGCGTAATCTGTTTCGATTTAAAAAACGTATGTTTATGACAATTGGCGGTATTATGGGGTGCACTGCCTTGATTCTATGTGGCTTTGCGATTAAGGACTCTGTAAATGAACTTATGCCAGAACAATATGAAAAAATCTATCAATATGATTTTATGAGTGTTGTAGCTAGTGAAGAATATGAATCCATGAAAAAAGAACTTGTAGAAGATCAAAATATAAAAGATCTGATTGGTATACATATGGATAATGTGAAAGTAAAATCAAAACAGGATGGTCAGGAAGAAAGTGTTTCTATGATGGTCATTCCTAATGGAGAAAGTATAGAAGGATATATTGGCTTAAAGGATACAAATGGTAAAGCTATAGCATTAAATGATGGAATATACATCACTGAAAATGTTTCTACTGTACTTGGTTTTGATAAACATGACCATATTTTTATTCAAAATATGGATTTGATTGAACAGGACGTTGAGGTACAGAAAATCGTACAAAATTACCTGGGAAATATGGTCTATATGAATCAGAAAACATATGAATCATTATTTGGAAAGTATGAAGGAAATGGCTATCTAGCACATTTTAAGGATGGATATGAGAAACAGACACAGTTTGTGGAAACATTCAGTAAGAAAGATCATGTTTTATCTGCTGTGAGTGTAAAAGCATTGCGTGATCAATTCTCTGATGCATTTACGTTGATCAATGCAGTGGTTTATCTGATTACGTTTATGGCTGCAGGACTTGCCTTTGTGGTATTATTCACACTATCCACAACCAATATATCTGAGCGTGAAAGAGAACTTGCGACAATTAAAGTACTAGGATTCTTTGATAAAGAAGTACATCTTTATGTTAATAAAGAAACAGTGATATTAACAGGTATTGGTATATTGTGTGGATTACCACTTGGACGAGTATTAAGTGGCATGTTAACAAGCGCATTAAAAATGCCTTCCATTCATTTCGCAGTAACTGTATATCCAGTGAGCTATTTATATGCGGCACTATTATCCTTATGTTTTGCACTGATTGTGAACTTTATGACGAATCGTACCTTGAATCAAATTGACATGGTAGAGGCGTTAAAGAGTATAGAATAGTAAAAGCAATGCTAGAACTACCTCAAGAAATTCGTTCCGCTGTAATTGAAAAATAAAAAATAATCATAGAAAATGGTGTTTGCGAAAGTGAATGCCATTTTTTAATGCAGGTATGAATAGGATATCTTTGTTAATCCCAAAGCTCATGCTCTGCGATGGAACCAATTTGTTGGACAAAATCATCAAACTCTGGATTATTTTCCTTTGTATAAATCTGGGATTTATAATTTAAAGGGATATTCTGTAAATAGTCTTTTAAAACATGAATTAATCTGACTTTTAATAAGGTATCCGTTTCTATTTTTACTTTTGCATATTGTTTGGATTTAACTGCAAGATACTTTTTTATATAATACATAAACTGTGCCATATATAACTTCTTGATTAAAGGATTACCTTGAAAATCCACAATGGTTAATTCATCATCAGTATTTTCATCAGAAAGAGAAGAAGAAATGCTGGGAAGTGGTACGGATAGTACCATATTAAAGAAAGGATTATCAATTACATTCAATTCATCAAATAACCAAACTGCTTCATAAATTGCCGCATATTCACCAGGAAAGGTATAATATGGCTCTCTGTTTAATTCCTCAATATATTCTACAATGTAATCTATACCAAGATAATTCAATTTTTTAACATCATTTCGATAAACATAAGCAACATAATAATGATCGTTACCACATATAACATCTTTTATATCATCTTTTTCACAATAGCCAAAATAAAATACATCTTGATCAGGAAATATAGAAATATCTGGTATTTTTTCCTTATCTAATAATGTTAATGAATGAAAAAAATCGAATAGATACATGGTCATTTCTCCTTGCTTTTTTATAAAACTATACATATGATATCACAATACAGTTTGTAAGTATATAGGGTGGTTCTATTTAAATAGGTCTTGTATAACAAATTACGATTTCATATATTATAATGTATAATTACAAACAAGTAGGTGATACAATGGACTATGGGAAAGTCACGCTTAACATTGAAAAAATACTAAAAGAAAAAAGTATTAGTAAAAACAGATTATGTAAGGATCTTGATATATTACGTCCTAATTTAAATAGATATTGTCGTAACCAATTTCAAAGAATTGACGCTGGTTTGATTTGTAAGTTATGTTATTACTTAAATTGTTCAATTGATGAGTTGATTACATATGAATCACCTCGTAAAGAAAATGAAGATAAATAATAAATGAGTTGTGTGTAAGCACAGCTTTTTCTTTTCATTAAATGAAACCTATAGTAAAATATAATAAAAGATAGAAGGAGATGTATCCAATGGCAATGCAGACACCCGTACTTTCATTATTATTACGTGAAATCAATGTGACAAACAAGAAAGGAAGCTCTTATGATATCGCAAAAGCTTTGATGCAGCATTATCATGAAATTCCAAGTCTGACAATTCATGAACTGGCAGATACATGTTTTATATCATCAGCTTCACTATCAAGATTTATCAGAATGCTTGGCTTTGATCATTATACAGAATTTAGAAATGCATGCCAAAAAGAAATTGGAATAGAAGTTGACTATTCAAAAGAAGTATCAAAAGCAAGTATTGATGATATGCGGCCTATTTTAAAACACTATACTGAGAATATAAAAAATAATATTGATTTTACATTTCAACAGCTTGATTTTAAACAGTTGGAGCGTATTACAAAAAAGATGTTTGAAGCAAAAGAAATGGCGTTTTTCGGATTAGAATTTGCGACATTGCTCGGTCAGCACTTTCAAGTAAAGATGGCAAGTATGAATAAACTTGTCAGACTTGGATTAACATATGAGGAACAAAAGGTGATTGCAGCTAATCTTCATGAAGGAGCACTGGTATTTGTGGCTTCATTAGAAGGCGGCTACTTCTATCGTAATGATGAAGTCATGGAAATATTAAAGGAAAAACATGTGACGATTGTCGCAATGACAATGAATGAAAATACAAAGCTAATGAAAGATGTAGATGAAATCTTGATTTGTAATAAAGAAAACAGCAATACAGAAGGTAGAATTACATTACTATATATGATTGAAATTTTATTAATGTATTATTTTGTAAATTATCAAATGTATAATATCTAAAGATGATTAGGCTTTAATAACGGATGCCATCATCTTTTTTTATGTCAGTTTCATTTTTTGAAACTGGCTGTGTTTTTTTGAAATTGCGCAGGCCTTTTTGATGACTAAGATTTCTTCCTTTCATGATAAAGTTTATATGTAAAACGAGGAGGCAAGTTATGAAAGATAAAAAAACATTTCCAGAATCATTTCTTTGGGGCGCAAGTACAAGTGCATTTCAAATTGAAGGAGCTTATCTGGAAGATGGAAAAGGATTATCCACAACGGATTGTCGAAATGTTCCTGAGGGTATTGCAGATGGTAAAGTCGCAAGTGATCATTATCATCATGTAGATGAGGACTTACAGTTGATGAAGGATTTAGGAATCCAAATATATCGTTTTTCATTCAACTGGGCAAGAATTATGCCAGATGGGAAACATGTGAATGAAAAAGGTCTGCAGTTTTATGATCATATCATTGATACCTGTATAAAGAATGGAATCATTCCCTTCCCAACACTTTACCACTTTGAAATGCCGCAAGCATTAGTAGATGCTTATGGAGGGTGGAAATCAAGAGAGTGCATTGATGATTACGTTAATTATGCTAGTATATGTTTTAAAAGATGGAAAGATCAGGTACCTTATTGGGCAACGATCAATGAACAATTGATTGCAAGTGCAGCATCAGATTTAAATGGGAATAAAGAAAGCAGTCAAAAAATAAAAGATATGTATCAAATGAGTTATCACATGTCATTGGCTGAGAAAAAAGCTATGAAGCTTTTGAAACAAATATCTCCAAATACCAAAGTTGGTGTTGTTTGTTCGATGCAGGTCATTTATCCAGCATCATCAAAACCAGAGGATATTCAGGCCGCATATGATGCACAGGATATGCTGCAGAATATGTTATTGGATATGAGTGTTTATGGAAGATACCCACAACGGGTTACACATTATCTTAAAGAGAATGAATTATATCCAATCACAGAAGTACAGGATGAAGAAATATTAACATCATCAAAACCTGACTTTATCGGTGTAAATTATTATGCCAGCAACTGCGTAAAAGCAAAAGATATCACAGAAGATGAAAGTAAACTGCCACCATTTTATCGCAATCAATTATTCTCTATGGCATCTAATGAACATCTAAAGAAAACCAAATGGATGGAGTTTGGCATTGACCCAAAAGGACTTGAAATTGGTATCCAGCAATTATTTGAACGTTATCATCTTCCTGTAATGATTACGGAAAACGGGCTGGCTTATTCTGATGAACTAAAAGATGGAAAGATAGAGGATGATTATAGAATTGAATATCTAAAAGAACATATGGAAGTATGTCATGATTTGATCAAACAGGGATATCCATTGTTTGGATACTGCCCATGGTCACTTATTGATGTATTGAGTTCTCATCAAGGGTTTGCGAAACGCTATGGTTTAATCTATATCGATCGAAGCGACACAGATGTTAAAGAATGCAAAAGAATACCAAAAAATAGTTTTTACTGGTATCAAAAAACAATCAAAGAAAACGCAATTTGAGGAGGAAAAAAAGATGAATAAATTTATGAGTTTTATGGAGAAATACTTAGTACCTTTAGCCAATAAAGTATCTGGTAATCGTTATTTAAAAACAATCAGTAATGGTTCTATGTCCTTACTTGGCATCATTATGTTAGGATCTTTATTTACAGTTGTTTCTTCTATTACGTGGGAACCTTATCAAAGCTTCTTAACATCTACAGGGTTAGGAACCTTGTTTGGTTATGTGCCAGACTTCACTATTGATTTATTAGCATTATACATGGCTTTTTCTATTGGATATCAGGGTGCAAAAGTATTTGATATCAAAGATAAAGCATTCAACGCAGGTGCTATTTCACTGGTTTGTTTCTTATTATTAACACCAATTAACAGTACTGCAGTAGAAGGCTCTACATTCCTTGATATCAGTTATTTAGGCGCAAAAGGTGTATTTGTTGCGTTGATTACTGGTATTATTACAGTAAAAATTCTTGCGTTTTTTGTGAAGAAAAATTTTACGATTAAAATGCCAAATGGTGTCCCTAGTATGGTCATGGAATCATTTTCTGCATTGATACCTGCAACTGTCATTGTATTAGTATTTGGATTAATCAAACTAGGCTTTGCGAATACTACATATGAAACAGCCAATAACTTTATTTATACAATGCTACAAACACCTATTCAGTCTTTAACTGGAAGTCTACCAGCATTCTTGGTATTGATTTTTATAGCTCAATTGTTATGGTTCTTTGGAGTACATGGCTCCATGACTGTATTGCCAATTTTATTCCCTGTATTCTTAGGCTATCTTGCGGAAAATACAGCTGCAGTTGAAGCTGGACAGATTGCGCCAAACGCTATTAACTTTGGATTATATGACTTAGCATGTCTTGGCGGATGTGGTGCAACAATTGGCTTGGTAATTGTCATGTTCTTTTTCTCAAAAAGTAAGCGATATAAAGCTTTCTCAAAACTTGTATTGCCTTGTGGCTTATTCGGTGTCAATGAACCAGTCGTATTTGGTATGCCTTTAATGTTAAATGTCATGATGCTGATTCCATTCTTGATTACACCAATTATTATTGTAATCTTAGGATATTTCTTAATTCAGATTCATGTAATTACACCAACCATCGGGGTATTAGGTGCTGGTTCTTTACCACCACTTGTACATGGTATCGTACAAGGTAGTTTGTCCTTTGGTATCTATGAATTATTTGCGACTGTTATTTCAATGATGATTTATTTCCCATTCTTCAAGATATTGGATAAACAAGCATTTGATGAAGAACAGAATGCTGTAGAAACCGCTGAAGAATCATTCGAGGATTTATTATGATAGATATATTTCAGTATCCAGATATCACGTTTCCAGAAGGTTTCTTATGGGGAGCCACAACAGCTGGACAACAGGTAGAAGGGAACAATTGTTCCTATCACGATGATAAACAATATGCGCCAAAGTTTGCTTATGGTGGCGTTCCATATCAAATGGCTGGTAAAGCGTGTAACAGTTATGAACGTTTTGAAGATGATATTCAACTCTTAAAACAAATGCATTTAGGTATCTATCGTATGTCTATTGAGTGGTGTAGAATAGAACCACAAAAAGGAGTATTTAACGATGAAGCAATACAGCATTATCTGCATATTCTACAACGGTTAAAAGAAGAAAATATCAAAGTATGTTTAACACTTCATCACGTGTCCCATCCTGTATGGTTCCATGAACAAGAGGCTTTCCATACCATGGATAATATGCCGGATTGGGAACGTTATATAGAAAAAGTTGTGCCAATATATAAAGATTATGTAGACTATTGGATTGTGATCAACGAAATGAATATCGTGTTTGAATACAGTGAAGAAGAAAGAATCAATATGTTGCAATATCATGCACGGGGTTATCATATTATAAAAAAATATAGTAACGCTCCTGTTAGTTCAACATTGTCTTATTCCATGAAAGAACCATTTCGTGGAAGATATGATAAAGCAGATTGTGTTATGGCAGACTACATTGATTATGTAGAAAATGAATTCTTCATACATGCGATAAAAACTGGTGAAATCGTTATGCCATTTCATGATGCAGTCTATGTTCCAGAAGTAAAAGATACTTGTGATTTTTGGGCATTAAATACATATGTTCGCCAGTTTATCAATAGTCGTAAAAAGGCCTTTCGTTTTGATAATTATCAGGCAACACATTTTCATGCATTATCCAAACCGTTTTTCTCAGAAGAAATCTGTCCGGATATCATGATTGAGATGTTGATGCGATTCAAAGATAAACCAATTATGATTACAGAAAATGGTATTGCAGTAGAAGATGATCATATTAGAATTGTATACCTTGCGGCAATGCTTCAGGCCATGAAACAGGGAATGGATTTAGGTGCGCAGGTGATTGGATATTTACATTGGTCCCTATTAGACAACTGGGAGTGGGGGACCTATCATCCTACATTTGGTTTAGCAACTGTAGATTCAGAAACATTCGATAGAAAGTTAAAACAAAGTGGTCAATTTTATGGAGATATCGCAAAAAATAATTGTCTTGATCAAAAAATTATAAGAACGTACATGGATCATATGCCCACAATAAAAGATACAGTGAAATAAACTGTATCTTTTTCCTTATTAGAATTCAAGACTATTTGCATTCAAAAGAAAATCATAATATTGATAACAAAAATATTAAAGAAAAATCAATCCTATTGAAAAAAACGTTAATATTAACATAAATTTTCTATAAAACTGTAAAACATATCGCTCACATAAAAATAAAATGACAATAGACTAATAAAGAGGAGCTGGTAAATGTGTTGCATTCCTTCTTGTTAGTGACAGCTTTAAGCCTGGATAGTTTTCTTGCGGCTCTGGCTTATGGCACCAAACATATCAAAATACCTGTGAAAAGCGTAGTTCTGATATCATCCATTGGAGTATTATTTCTATCGGTATCATTGTATGCCGCAAAATTTCTTCAACAGTTCATTCCGCATTGGCTGTGTTCTGGAATATCCTTTACAATCTTTTTATGTATTGGACTTAGTTCTATATTTCAGGGAACCATCAAAAGGATCCTTCGTAAATATAAAAGGAAACAATTAGAATTTGAATATAGTGGCATATCTTTTGTATTAGATGTATACCTTGATGAAACAAAAGCGGATAGCGATTGTAGTATGTATTTGTCATTAAAAGAAGCTGCCTATCTTGCAGTTGCATTATCAATAGATTCTTTAGTTAGTGGGTTTGCGATGGGAATTAGTATTCTTCATCCATTACAAGTATTGATAATTAGTTTTCTGATGGGAGTCTTTGTGATATTACTTGGTTCCTTTTTGGGAAAGCGAATCTTTCATAAAGCTGATATTGATTTAAGCTGGATTAGTGGTATCTTATTCATTATATTAGCATTCACAAGAATATTATAGGTTATGAGATATAGAGCAATCTGTATCTTTTTTTGATATTCATTGGAATAACGTCGCAGATTACGTGTGAAAAATGTAGAAAAACGTCGCAAAACTTGGATAAAAAATATAGAATAACGTCGCAAAAGTGTTATAATTTATATGGAAAAACGTCGCAGAGAAAGGATGTGATATATATGATGTATAGAAAATTTTATGAATATATGATGCAGTGGAAACAAGATAAGAATAAAAAAGCATTATACATTAATGGAGCCAGGCAGATAGGGAAAACGACGTTAATACGTGAATTCGGTAAAAAAAATTATAAAAAGTTCTTAGAAATTAATTTTATAACTACACCTTCAGCTAAAACAATCTTTGAAGGAGATTTGTCTGCGGATTTGTTGATCACAAAACTCACAGCTTATTTTAAAACAGAATTGATACCCCATGATACATTGATTTTTTTCGACGAAATTCAGGAATGTATGGAAGTAAGAACAGCCATTAAATTTTTAGTGGAAGATCGAAGATTTGATTATATAGAATCTGGATCATTATTGGGAGTAACCTATCAAAATGTTAAATCCTTACCAGTTGGTTATGAAGATCCGCATACGATGTATCCAATGGATTTTGAAGAATTTGCGATTGCAATGGGAATCCAACAAAGCACATTGAATATATTAAAGGAAGCATACATAAATAGGAAACCAGTGGATGATTTTATTCATAAAGAAATGATGAAATTATTTAAATTTTACTGTGTTGTAGGGGGAATGCCAGCTGTTGTACAAGCATTTATTCAAACAAAAGATATGGGAAAAGTTATCAATGAACAGAAAGGTATTTTAGAATTATACCGAAAAGATGTTCAAAAATACGCTGAAAAAGGGAAAGATAAAATACAAATGATATTTGATGCAATTCCCGCTGAATTGAATAATAAAAATAAACGATTCATCTTAAGTGATTTAAAAAAGAGCGCAAGAAGTGAGCGATATGAATCTTGCTTCAACTGGTTAAATGATGCTGGAGTAACACTGCCATGTTATAACTTACAGGAATTAAAGCAACCAGTTGCGATAAATCTTTCTAGAAATTTATTTAAATTATTTTTAAATGATACAGGACTTCTATGTGCAATGTCCTCATCAAATATACAATATATGATTATATCTGATGATTTAGATGTCAATGAAGGCAGTATCATGGAAAATATGTTTGCGACTCAACTTGTAAGTAATGGTTATAAAATCTATTATTATGATAAGAAAAAATTTGGAGAGCTTGATTTTGTGATTGAATCAGAAAATAAATTACAGCCAATCGAAATTAAATCTGGGAACAATTATAAAAAACATCCTGCACTAAATCATGTAATCGAAATGAAAGATGACCAGATGAAAAAGCCAATCGTATTTTGCATAGGGAATATCGAAGAAACAGAAGATTTGATATATATTCCTTTGTATATGGTTATGTTTTTGACAGAGCCTGTTTCTTTAGGCAAAATAGACTTCACGTTACATATTTAAAAAAGTAGAAATCATTCTACTTTTCTTTTGGTTTATCAAATATAAAGATATCCTCAATAGGTACTTTCACAACTCTAGATATATCAATCGCAAGCTTTAAAGAAGGATTATATTGTGCTTTTTCAAGGCGCATGATTGTTTCTCTTCTTACACCGACTTTATTTGCTAATTGCTCCTGCGTCAATCCTTGTGCGATTCGATATAGCTTTAATTTACATTGAAACTGCTCATCCATAGCTTAATCCTCTTTTTCCAAGCGATATAAATAATATTTATCCAAAAATAATACAAGGGCATAAATTAAGGATATAGATATTAACATAAAAATAGCACACCATTCCAGGTTCTTTGATAACATCCCCATACCAATACCCCATATTACAATAAATAAGAGCGCAAATCCTGTTTTATAAGCTTTGATAGATGCAGTTTTTACGTTTTGTTCAAATAGTTCATCTCTTAATGTATTTGATAGTTTTCCATCATAATAAAACCCGAAAAAGCCAAAAAAGATAAAGAATATAAATGGATATATGATGCCTGCGCTGTTATAGGTCCAAAAACCTGCAAAGCCAAAGAATCCGAAAAATCCTAAGAAACCTAAATAAGGAGATAATTTCTTTGTGTGCGTGGTATCTACAGGTTTTCTCATATTGTATTTTATAATAAAGATGGTCATATAGATTATATAGATAATGAGCAAAATGCCAGATAATACCATTGGCGTGTCCTTTATATGAAAGGTATAGGTAGAAAAATCCATAGGCTCTACTAATCGACCATGATTATATAAAACTGCATATATAGACGATAAAACCAACAGCAATAGACATACTATTCCCATATAGATGAGATGTTTTACTTTACGTTTATTCATAATATTCCTCCAGTAGGTAGTGATGTATTTATCACTTTATGATATAAATATATCACATTTTAAATTTTTAAACAATAAAAAAGTGACAAATATATCTCATTAATTTTATAACTATATTTAATTAGAAATACGTATGAGTATTGTAAATATTTTAATACATTGTAATAATAATTTAAAAAGTAATAAATTAATAAAATATGGCTTAAATTTAACAATTCTAACAATAATCCATTTCTAATAGAAAATAATGAAAATCATTAAAAATCGTTGACGATAATTTCAGGTCTTGCTTTTATAATTTTAAACGCACTCTTAGTTAAAAAAAGTATCTAAAAATGATATCCTCAATATCATAAAATTGCGATAGTTTTTGAGATAAGGAAGAATTCTGTATAATTCTTGTGAAAATCTTATCAAAAAGTTAAAAACAGAGAACAAAACAGTTTCTAAAACTTGCAAATAGTGTTATATTATTAGGGTAAACAGGAGGTATATATTATGAGTAAAAGACCAGTTGTATTGGTAGTCATGGACGGAATTGGTATCAGTGATAACGAATTCGGTAACGCCGTGAAAGCTGCATACAAACCAACATTAGACGAATTATGGGGAACTTGCCCACACACAGAAATTAAAGCACACGGATTGGCTGTTGGACTTCCAACAGATGGAGATATGGGAAACAGTGAAGTAGGACACAACGCATTAGGATGTGGACAGATCTATTCTCAGGGCGCAAAACTGGTAAACGAAAATATTGAAACAGGCGAAATCTTCAATACAGATACTTGGAAAGATTTAGTCGCAAATTGTAAAGATGGAAAGATGCACTTCTTAGGATTATTATCTGATGGAAATGTACACTCTCACATCAATCATTTAAAAGCGCTAATCAAACGTGCAAAAGAAGATGGTGTTAAAGAAGTAAGAATCCATGCATTATTAGATGGACGTGATGTTCCAGAAACAAGTGCATTGACTTACGTAGATGATATCGAAGCTTATATGGCTGATTTAAATGATGATAACTTCCACGCTTGTATCGCAAGTGGTGGTGGTCGTATGACAATCACAATGGATCGTTATGAAGCAAACTGGGCGATGGTAGAACAGGGATGGCATGTACATGTATTAGGTGAAGGTAGAGAATTCGCCAGTGCAAGAGAAGCTATCGAAACTTATCGTAATGAAACAGGTGTTGTTGACCAGGATCTTCCAGGATTTGTAATCGCAAAAGATGGCAAACCAGTTGGAACAATCGAAGATGGCGACAGTGTTATTCTGTTCAACTTCAGAGGCGACCGTGCACAGGAAATCTCATTGGCATTCGATAATGAAAACTTTGATAAATTTGATCGTGTACGTGTACCAAACGTTATGTATGCTGGTATGTTACAGTACGATGCCGACTTATGCATTCCAAAGAATTTCTTAACACAGCCACCAAAGATCAAATATACATTGACAGAAGAACTTTGCAAACACAATATCCGTGAATATGCAATCAGTGAAACTCAGAAATACGGACACGTTACTTATTTCTGGAACGGAAACCGTAGTGAAAAAGTAAATCCTGCTTTAGAAGACTATGTAGAAATCCAGTCAGATGTTGTACCATTTGAACAGCGTCCTTGGATGAAAGCAGCTGAAATTACTGATGTATTATGTGCTGCAATCGAATCAGGAAATTATGATTTCTTACGTACTAACTATCCAAATGGAGATATGGTTGGACACACAGGAAACTTTGAAGCAACTGTCATTGGTGTAGAAGCAGTAGATTTACAGCTTGCTCGTGTAAAGAAAGCAGTTGATGCAGTCAATGGTATCTTAATCGTAACTGCAGACCACGGTAACGCTGATGAAATGTATGAAAAGAAGAAAAAAGAAGATGCGCCTATCAAAGCAAAAACTTCTCATACATTAAATAAAGTTCCATTCATTATCTATGGTGCTGATGTAGAATTGAAACAGGATGAAAACTTAGGTTTATCAAATGTTGCTGCTACAGTAGCTGACTTATTAGAAGTTGCACCAAATGAACACTGGAACGAAAGCATTATTAAGAAATAAAAATACATTAAGGGTAACGTCTTATGATGTTACTCTTTTTTTATCATGTTTTAATCATATAATTAATAATTTATATATATGTTGCTTAATTTATTTAGATTGTTGCGCATGCAACTATTATTTTGTGAAAAATCGTGATATACTTAAAAAACAATATGTGTATTGGAGGAGTTTTATTGAAAAATCGTAAAAAGACAATAGATAAAATAAAAAAACAATTTATACAGGCAGTACCAACAATCGTGTTCTTTCTCTTTTTATTCTATACGATTTTAATATTTTTTGGCGTACAATATATGACAATCGTATCTTTTATAACAATTATTTTTAAAATACAATATAACAAATCATTTACTATAAAAAAGATGCTGAGCATTACAGTACAGTTACTGGTTTTATCAATGCTCGCATTTTTTGCGACACTTCATCCTGCATTATCCGTACTATTAAACTGCATTGTACCATTTATTCTGGTTTTTGTTCAGGCTTCCCAGTTTAATCAAAAAGGCTATATGGCAAATATGATGGCATTTGTACTACTACAGCTTCGTCCAGTGGGATGGAGTGGCATCTGGCCATTAACAATAGTACTCTGTTATTCTATTCTTGTATTGGCAGTTGCTTTAATTATTGTAGCCTTTACCCATCGACATAAAGATAGTTATGTATTGATTAAAAAAGCAAATACACAGCTATATGATCTAACGCAGTTGATTCTTCATCATCAAGATCCTGCTCATCAGATACAGGCGATGATTTTAACACAACAGGCTTTATATAAGGAAGCATATCAAAGTCGTGGTTTAACTTATGTGATTACAAAATCAGGGAAACTGCATTATATGTTTGCCTTGTTGATGCAAAGAACCATATATTTCTTTGAAAGCCGTTATGAACAGGATATGTTGGAAAAAGAAAATGATTATTCATTATTTGCGACATTTTCTGCTTATACCAAGCATCTGTCTAATATATTAAATGATAAAAAAACGTATCAGAAAGAAGGAGAAATACTTTTACAAGAAGCATCATCCAAAGAAGATAATGATATTTGTGCATTTATACAAAATTTTATGCGATTGTTTATGATTATCCTGGATATACGTGAGGAAGGGAAAGATAATCAGCCAATGAGAGAATGGCGTATGCCACAACATCTGCATCCTTTAGAACAATTAAAAGCTAAATTTCATCTTGACCGTTTTGAATTTCGTTTTGCTTGTCGTTTAAGCTGTGTTATGGTTATTGGATTTTTATTTTCCAACCTTACACAATGGAATCATTCTTACTGGCTCCCATTAAATGCGATTGTTTTACTTCAACCTATGTATGAAGAAAGTAACTATCGTTTAAAAACCCGTTTTATTGGTACGGTTGCTGGAAGTATTGGTGTATATATTTTGCTAAGTATCTTCCCTGGGATTAACGCTCATTTCATCATTGCGACAATCATGGTTACCTGTATGTATACAGCAACACCAGGTAGTTGGATGCAGGCGATGTTTTCAACCTGTTTTGCCTTGACAATGACCACTATGGCTCTACAACAGGAAATAGCAATTGAGTTAAGAATTACTTATGTTGTACTTGCGATTATCCTTGTATTGATTGTGAATCGATTCCTGTTTCCAACCAGTATGACAACGCAGTTTCGTTATAATTTACAACGGATGTTCCATATGCAGCACGCCTATCTTATGATTCTTCGTTCTGCACTAGAAAAACAAATTGACTATGGTGTGATCTGTGATGCCTTAACCAGCTATCATATGGTATATGCACAACTGCATCAGCATGTTTCTAAATTAGATGGTGAGGAAAAAGCTTTTTATCAAGATATCCTTTTAATCTTTTGGCGCATGGCTGCGGAAATGGAACAGTTGTTGTTCCTTGTGAATCAACAACGTATCGGTGTTGATAATCAAAGAGAATTATGGAATTATATTAAAGTCAATCATTATGTACTCCAGCATATCCAGATGATGATGAATTTAGGAGAGGTCAATTTGATTGATGTAAAAGATATAGTTTATAAACGAAAAATTGAGGGAGAACCTTCTTTATCTCTAGCAATGGAACAATATGCAAAACATATATCTAGGCTTTATTACAGGACTTTTACGTATTACAAAGATAAAAATAAACGAATTACTACAGAATAAAAACATCTTTATTGGGAATACTTTAAAAAACATATGCAAGCATGTACGAAACATGTTAAACTAATATCAGAGGTTGAAAGGAGCATATTTATGAAGTATGAAATAAGGAGAGTTACAGAAAATGATTATTTGGATATTCATGCATTAAATCAACAGTTAGGCTACGAATATGATAAAGATAAAGTAAAAGAGCGCATATCTAATCTGTTAGATGCAGGTACAGATATCATTACAGTTCTGGAAGTAGAGGGAAAAGTAGTTGGATATATTCATGGTATTCCATATAATACATTATACACTGATAATCTGATTAATATGGTAGCGATTGTTTTCTCAAATTCAGTAGAAATAGACGCAAAGGCCAAAGGGGAATTATTCTTTGAGTTTGAAAAGCGTGTAAAGAAAAATGGATATCATGGTATTCGTTTAACAGCTGATGTGGAACGTGATTTATTACATGAATTCCTTGTATCAAATGGATTTGAAAACAAACGTGATTTAAAACACTATATCAAATATTTCTAAAAGATTAGTAATTAAGAAAACCATCCTTCATGATTATTTACATAAATGGATGGTCTTTTTTATAGGATAAAGATACGATGTGTTTTAATATATATCTCTATCCGTTATATACACCAAAAAGATAGGCAATTTTGCCTATCTTTTTGGAATCATCGTGTTGGCATTTTAAAATCAATTAGTGCCTTATTGATAAAATCATTAAATGGTTTGACAGCACGGTACATTTCGATAAGGTTATCAAACATATCTCCTTTTAATAAATCAACATCTTCTAAATGGTATTCAACAAACCAATTTTTATATTTTATATATTCAATATAAGGAAAATCAGGATCGTATCCCTTTGGTGGCCGTTTTAATTTTGCGCCAAGTAATTGAAAGTAAGCTGAAAACCGATTATTTGAAAGAATATTTTCAAATTCTTTTGCATGTTGAATTAGATAATTACGCATCATGTTTGTTGCATCACGAAACATATCCGCAAACAAGCCGCCGCCAATAATAGAGTTTCCATCAGGTTCTATATAAATGAAGAAGCCTACAGGAATGGGCAGTTTTCCTTTTTGGGATATGTGAGCACGAAAAGCTGGTCGATAAGGTGATTTATCATTTGAAAATCG
Source organism: [Eubacterium] hominis (assembly GCA_014337235.1). Taxonomy (GTDB): domain Bacteria; phylum Bacillota_I; class Bacilli_A; order Erysipelotrichales; family Erysipelotrichaceae; genus Hoskinsella; species Hoskinsella hominis. Next base: position 1,363,232 of record CP060636.1, read on the forward strand.
TGTATCTCTGACCAATGAAAAAATCAAATCTTTTGGTTGAAATTGTAATATATTTGGTTCATCTTTTGAAATGATAATCATCAAATCCTGTACAAGATTTTCAAATTCCTTCATTGCTTCCATTTTCTCTTTTTTATGCGCATGGTACCATTCTCGATTGTTATTTGCTTTTAAGTCAGATAGATAATGTAAGATTATTTGTAAATCAGCCATTAGGATATCACCTCATCTTTATCATAAGATTGTATTACTTTCATATCATCTGACTCAAGAAGATTTTTCATGAATGCCTCGACAGATATAGGGGGTTCATAATTAGGTAAATCTTCAAAGACAGGTACTTGTTTATCGATCTCTACCATATGATTGGTAACATCTGTTAATAATTGTTCATTCAAAGGCTGAAGTGTATTAAATTCCAAATGATTAGGGTGTAATCGATGACTTGCAATAGCATAGCTGACTCTTTTTTTACAATCACAATAACCAGTTTTCGTTAGTCCACAGTTTTCACCTAAGAACTTGGTCATTTTTTTCTTAGCACGTGAAAGTTTCTGGCGATAGTTATCAGGACTCATATCCAATAACTCTCCAGCAATTTTACTATCTAAATGGAACATCGTTCCTAAGATAAAGATACATCTGGTCTGTGGATCAAAGCATTGCAGCATGACATTTGTACATGACATACGAAGCTCCCATGCCAACTCATCTTCATCTATACCTTGCAACAAGGCTTCATTTTTTTCCATAAAACCATTTTTGGTATCCTGTTCATAAAATTCAAAAGATAATGAGTGCTGAGCAAAGATGGATTTTTTATAATTAATTAAATAATTCACAGATAAACGATAAACCCAGGTAGTAAATGCTGATTCTTGGTGGAAACTGTCTAGTCGTGTCATAATACGTATTAGAATATCCTGTGTCGCATCTTGTGCATCGTGTACATTGCCAAGCATCCTCAATGACAAGTTAAATATAAAATTTTTTACCTCTATTAAAAGGGTTTCCAATGCCTGAGAATCACCTTCCAATGCAGCTTCTACATACTTATTTTGTTCAATTTTATTCATAAAAACTATCCTCCTGTTTTTCTTTCTATAAATTAGACAATTCTTTTCCTTCTTTGTGACAGCATATCACAAAAAATTTTCTATGACATACAATATAAAGTATTTTTATAATTTCATCATCGATCGTTATGAAACCGCATACTTAGACAAAGCTAGCATTTTGTACATTGTTTGTGATGAATACAAGATTATAATGTATGTCATTGATAGAAAGAAGGATACGATGAGAGAAGAATGGAAAGGTGTGCTGCACAGCACATGGCTGAAAATCGTTTTAGTAGCAATTATCACCATACCAATGTTATATGCGGGAATTTTCTTAGGATCTATGTGGGATCCATATGGGAAGGCAGAGGATATACCAGTTGCTGTTGTGAATAACGATAAACAGGTTACTTACAACGATAAAACATTGGATGTAGGAAATGAACTGGTGAAGAATCTGAAAGATAACAAGTCAATGAAGTTTTCTTTTATGGATGAAACACAGGCAATGAATGGATTAAAAGATGGAACATATTATATGGTAATCACCATTCCATCTGACTTTTCAAAGAATGCGACAACATTATTGGATGAACATCCGGAAAAAATGAAACTAGAATATACAACCAATCCGGGTACCAATTATATCGCCACAAAAATGGATGACACAGCAGTGTCTAAGATTGAAGAAAGTGTATCAGCTTCTGTCACAAAGACGTACGCGGATACAATATTCTCACAGGTAAAGACGTTAAGCAGTGGTTTAAAAGACGCAAGCGATGGCAGTACGAAGTTATATGATGGTGTGAATGATGCACAGGATGGCAGTAAGTTGATTAACGACAATTTAAAGGTTCTGGCAAACAGCACATTGACCTTTGAAAATGGTACTTCCACCCTTGTGAAAGGTTTATCTGATTATACAAATGGTGTTACTTCATTACAAAAAGGTTCTATACAGCTTCAAGATGGTTTAACACAGTTAAATGGCAATACGCCAGCACTTGCAAGTGGTATCGCTCAGTTAACAGATGGCAGCCAACAATTACAAAGTGGTGTGAATGAATACACTGGCGGTGTCAATCAATTATCAGACAGCAGTGCTTTATTAGTTGAGAATAATGCAACACTTGTTGGCGGTATCAAGCAGGTAGCACAAGGCAGTACAGCTTTATATCAGGGCAGTCAAAATATCACAAATGGATTAAAAACCATGTCTAATCAAATTGGAGATAACATGGAAAAAAGTAAAGCGGATATTCAAAAACTGATGCATGGCAATCAAGCAGGTGCTTCCAGTATGGATACCTTAAAAGTACAGGCACAACAGTTAAAAGATGCTTTAAATAGCGCAAGCGAAACACAAAAGACGACAATTGATACTTTAAAAACAGTGCAAACAAGTGATGCAGTATCAGCCGCAAAATTGAATGCAGTCATTCAGGGCATGGAAGCATCAAATACTAATTATGAACAGCTGTCACAAGTATTAGATACGCTGGTTACACAAAGCGACCAGATGAAAACTGTATTAAACGGTAATAATCAGGCGATTACCACATTATCACAAAGTATGCAGGATATTAAAACAGCATTAGATGCCCAAGGCACAAGTGCTGAAGATATGGGACTTATACAAGGCATGGAAACTTTACAAAACAATCTTTCCGTTTTAAATCAAAGTCTAAACAGTGATCAGGGTCTTGTGAAAGGTGTAGAAACATATACCAATGGTGTGCGTGCTTTATCACAAGGTGCATCACAAATTCAGGCAAACAGTGATGCATTACGAAATGGTGCCAGTCAGGTTGCACAAGGCAGTCAGGCGTTAAACAATAATGTTCCTACTTTAACACAGGGAATTAGTGAACTTGCACAAGGCAGTAAATCTTTAACACAAGGTGCTAATACACTGGTGTCTAATAACCCTGAAATCTTAAATGGTGCACAGGCACTACAATCCGGAAGTACACAATTAAGTGATGGCGCAAACCAACTGGCAACTGGTTCTGATAGTCTATACAATGGTTTATCTACCATTAAATCTGGTACGTCTACATTACAAACATCGCTTGCAGATGGAGCGAAAAAAAGCAATATGGATATCAGTAATCAAACCAAAGATATGATGGCAAGTCCTGTAACGCTGCAGCATCAGGAAATCAGTACGGTTGAAAACAATGGTCATGCCATGGCACCATATATGATGTCTGTTGGTCTATATGTCGCATGTATGGCATTTACATTGATGTATCCATTATTGAAAAACAACATTCAAACAAAATCTGGATTCAAGCTATGGGCTAGCAAAGCAGGTGTGATGTATGTGATTTCAACCATTATGGCAATTGTAATGATCGGTGCATTAATGCTTGTGAATGGCTTATCTCCATATCAGGTCGCAGGAACCTTTGGTATGGCAATATTAGTCGCAGCAGCATTCATGTCAATGATCGTGTTCTTTAGTATCACATGTGGCAAGATTGGAAGTTTTATCGTATTAATCTTCATGGTATTACAATTAGGTGGTGCAGCTGGTACGTATCCAATTGAAACATCCGGCGTATTCTATAATGTCATTCATCCATTCATGCCATTCACGTATAGTGTAGAGGCATTCCGTCATACATTAGCAATGGGTGGTAATATCACACCAGATATTATGGTGTTTGTGGGAATGATCATTATATTCTCTGTATTATCTATTCTGTTTTATCGCTGGAAAGCAAACATCAGTGATGAAGCATATGAAAAAACAGCTTTAGCGAAATTTCATTAATTCAAGGAGGAGTCAAGCGTGCTGAATAATGCAAGATCATTCATGATCGAAGTGTTCGCAACATGTATTGGGGCGTTTAGAGGTATGAAATTATATCTGAAGGATAAACGTGAACGAATGAGATTAAGAGAAAAAGAGCTATTTGGTTAAGAAGAAAAGAGGATTTTATACTGAAATATGTATGAGATCCTTTTTTTTAACAGCTTGCCAGAATTTAATATATCGTGTTTTAATTGCTTGGACTAAACCGGCAATAAAAGTGTGTTAGCTAACGCTCTTCTGTAGACTGCTTTTTTATAAAAGTGTATAATTATAAAAAAGGAGGGTAAAAAATGGCAATAAGATTAGAACATATTACAAAAATATATGGCAACAAACAAAATCAATGTGTTGCTTTAAATGACTTATCTTTATCCATTCAAGATGGAGAATTTGTTGCTATTTGTGGAACAAGCGGCAGTGGAAAAACAACATTATTCAATATTATAAGTGGTATTGATCGTAAATATGAAGGTGATTGTTATATAGATGATGTGAATATACAAACATTATCTGAGGATGAAATGACCAAGAAAAGAAGGCAAAAAATTGGTGTAATTTTTCAATTTTTCAATTTGATTTCATCCTTAACAGTAGAAGAAAATGTACGCTTAAGTAGAGAATTAGATGGCAAAAAAATATCAGAAGAACGTTTAGCTGAAGTTTTAAAAGAACTTGATTTAATGAATAAAAGAAACTGTTTTATCAGTGAGCTTTCAGGAGGTCAACAACAGCGTGTTGGTATTGCCAGAGTGTTATTGAGTGGCGCAGAAATCATTTTAGCGGATGAGCCAACAGGTAATTTAGATAGCAAAAATACACAGATTATACTAGATATATTTAAAAAATTGAAAGAAAAAAAGAAAACTATAATCGTGATCACACATGATAAGCATGTCGCAAATACGGCAGATCGTATTGTATATATGAAAGATGGAAAGATTGCAGATGAAGAACTATAAATATTTATTGAAGATATCTAAAGCCTATTTGAAAAGCAATAAAAAATCTGTTATTCCCATGTTAGCTATCATTTTTTTGTCAATATTTATGTTATCTTCCACTGTGATTATCAAAGATTCTTATGATAAATATGATTTAAAACTAAGTGAAAAAATATTTGGTAACTGGGATGTTCACTATACGAAACAAAAGGAAGATTTAGATGATGAATATTCATCTTATTTGACCACAAAAAACTATCGCAAAAATTTAGCTTTATCCTATCAAAACAATCGTAATGACTATGCTTTTTTTGCGGTATCTTGCTTTGATGATACCTATCCTATTACAGTTCTAGAAGGTACATATCCTAAAAATAATAAAGAAATTATAATAGATGAATCATTCGCCAAACAAAATAATTTTCATATTGGTGATTATATAACATTACTTGATGATGAGAATCAGGAAGTGAATTATAAAATATCTGGGGTTTTTAAAGAAAATACTTGGCGCCCGACACTTTCTTTCTGGACATTGATGGATTCTAAAGATAAAAATCTATTGACGGAAGTATATGCAACATTTAAACAAGATATTTCTATTCAAACCTTTTTGGAAAATAAGCCATTGACATTGGAAGTAAATGATGGATTAATTAATCAAAAATATCATTTAAATTATAGATTTGATTTCATATTTTATGCATTTACTTTATTAATTGGCATATGCTGTTTTCTCTTTATTTATAATGTTTCTGCCATGTATTTGAAAAAAAGAGGACATGAACTTAAACAATTATCTTATGCAGGCGCAACAAAAAAACAAATACGTACTTTCATTTTTAATGAAATTATTTTGGTAAATGGATTATTTGGTTTACTTTGTTTAGGATGCAGTGTAGGTTTTTGGTTTATTGTTATGAATGCATTTGGCGAAAGTATAACGAAAATATTTGATTTATCTATTCACTTAACCTTTTGTGCTAATGTGAAACATTTAAGTATCATATCATGCGTTGTCACTTTAATGTTAATCATAACGTTTATACTTTTGTTGATAAAACACCAAAAGCCAAAATCAACAAAACTTCATTTTCGCAAGCTATATATAACAGCGGGTTCTATGAATTTTCGCATAGCAATAAGAGATACGTTAAGAACTAGCTATGGTATCCCAATTAGTTTTATTATGATACTTGTGACTTTATTTTGCATATCCACAAATTTAATAGTAGGTGTATGGCAAGAAGCAAGTTTATCTTCTGTAGATTATGTTGCGGATGTATCTGCTAATTTTGATCTTTTTCAAAAGAGTGGTAGTGAAATCCATAATCTTATACAGGATTTAGATAAAGTGTGCAAAGGAGAAGAGGGCACATACCAGTATTATTATGGTGTAAGGGCAGATGCAAAGGCAGGGAATGAGGAAATAGATAAAGTCTATACAATAGATGATAAAACATATGAAAATTTATTGAAAAGACATCAAATAAAAGACAAAGAAAGTATCCTTGTCGTGAATGCAAGTAATACAAATACAGAAGTTTCTATACATATAAATGAAAAATGGGGTGAAACTTTAGCTTATTTACAGTATCCTTGTGAAAGTATTCAAGATGATACACTGTCATTTGATACACCTGTAGTGATTGTCCCTGCCACATTAACAGAACAATGGCAAGATGCATATCCGGAAACATATGTAGAAGGCAATTTAAAATTGAATGGTCCTCAAGCTTCACAAAAAGGTGCGTCATTACAAAGCTATTGGAATATTTCAGAAAATGATCATTTATATCTAATAGATAATAAAGAAAATATGGAACAAAATAAAAGAGATATTAATGCTATAAAAATATTTATTTATGGGTTTTATTTCATAGCAATCATGGTTAGTATTTGTATTATTTACAATATATCCCTTCAATATTTCCTAAGTAAAGCAAGAGATACTTATTTATTATATACATCAGGAATGACAAGAAAAGATATATCTAAGCAATATATTATACAAATAATGGTGATTTCTGTAATTTCTTTATGTATTTCGTTTATTCTTTTATTAGGATTAAACAAATTAGTAAGTTTATATTTAAATTTAAATATATCATTTGTCATGTTCCTGATTCAATTAATAATATACTCTATATTTCTAATAGTTCTACTTATTCTTGTGATGAAATATATTATTAAAAAGTATCTTAATGATATCATAGAACAAAATATGAATTAGTATCCTTCATATGCATGAAGCAGCATATCCTGATATTCACAAAGTTCAGGATATGCTTTTAATTTGTTTAGCACGAAACAAATTTGTTTCAAAATAACAATACGCATTTCATATTCCTTGCACAAGCTTAAACTTTTTTTCAAGGAATTCAAAGCTTGTATAAAATCATGATTCATCATAAATGTTAATGCTTCTAATACATATTTATGATAATTTGTATCAGTATATGTACTTTGATATTTTTCTATACTAGCCTTGCACATATCAAAATCAGAAAGATAATAGTAAGAAATAGGAAGGTAAATAAAAATATCAATAAACTTAGAACTAAGTTGGATTGCTTGTTTCACATAAGTAACACATTTCTTGTAGTTTTCTTGTTTTAATGCATTCCATGAAAGATTGTTATAAATTGTGATTTGAATGTGCTTTAAAGAAGTAAGATTTGTTTTTTGTAATACAAAAAGGTATAATTCTTCTGCTTTGTCATAGCTGCGTAATCCTGAATAACAATTAGCTTCATATATTGCCAAATACAACATACGTTCAAAAGCAAATTGTTTGTTGAATAATTCTTGTGCTTTAAAACAATGAGATAGTGCAATTGCTGCTTTATTTAAATATTGATGTATAGCGCATAAATGATAATGAACCATTGGTTCTGTTATGGAAGATTGACAAGCAAGGCTTTTATTTAACAGCATAGCCGCTTCTAAATAATTTTCTTTACGAATATTTTCTTGCCCACATAAATCATAAAAGATACTTTGTTCATCTTCATTCAATAAATTTATATACTTTTCTATACATTTTCTATAGTGATTTATTTTAGTTTGATTATGGTGGAATCTAAGCTCGTACATAAATTTCATGAGATAATATTGTAAAAATCCATATGAATACTCGAAGTATGAATTCTCATTTAAAATGTCAAAACAACGAATTTCTTCTTGTTCATTTAAGTTACTATAATTTTCAAACAATTGTTTTAATAAGTTTTCTGATTGATAAAATAAGTCCATCTCTGGATAAAATTTGATTTCAAGAACTTTTAAAATTTGTTGAAGAGTATAAGGTTGAGGTGTTTTTTTACCATGTTCAATTTCACTTAAGTATGCTTTGGATATTTTGACTGTATTTGCCATAAAACTTAATGACATTTTTTCTTCCTCACGATGATAACGAATAAATGCACCTAATCGTTTACTTTTTTCTATATTTGTATTTAATATTTTTTCTTCAAATGGCATAAAATAGACTCCCTTTTTCTATATATAAGTATAATACAGTTATTCTATTTTTTAAACGTTTTGTTTTAGCAAACATACCAATATTTAGTTTATAGATTGGAAATGAATTAATATCTTAAAAATAATTAAAGGAAATATGTTTATCTAAAGCTTGCAAAAGTTGTCATGCTTGTAAAATACGATTAAATTCTTAATAATTCTTAATAATTTTGCCATAAAATTTTGATACTTTTCACATGTAGTTGCTGTATAATAACCGTATAAATGAGTGTGTGTAAATGGAGGACAGTTATGGGAAAAGGTAAAGTAAAAAAAGCAGTCATTGGCGGTATCGCAACATGTGTAGGTGTATTTGGTGGGGCTAAGATATATATGAATATGAAAAAAGAAAAAGCAGCAGCTAAACAAAAAGAGCGTGGACAGGTTGAAGAAGATGGTGCTGAAAATTAAATAATAAACAAAAAAATCATCATAAATTTTGATGATTTTTTTAATATTTCAATCGTCGTTCACGAGAACCGGGAATATCCAATAAAGAACGATATTTTGCTACACCTCTTCTGGAAACATATAAATCGATTTCGGCTAATAAATCAACAAGTTCTTCATCTTTATATGGGTGGGTTTTATCTTCTTCTTTTACAAATTTTTGTATAGCTTTCAGGATAGAATCTTTACTACTGCCACTTTTTGTTGAAGATATAAATAATTGTTTTACAGGATAAATTTCATTCTCAAAGATATAATATTTATTTGATAATGTACGGGAAACAGTTGATTCATGAAATCCGGTTTTTAAGGCTATATCGGCTAATGTACAAGGCTGTAACTCGTCATGATAAAGAAAGTAATTCTTCTGTATATGGAATAATTCATTTGCCATTATCATAAGAGTTTTATTACGTTTATTAAGGTTATCGATAAAGTAATATGCTTCTTCAAAATATTGTTTTATCTGTTCACTTTCTTCTTTCATAACAGCTAATTCATCTTCAATTGTAAAATGACCTGGCTGTTTTGGGATTAATTCAATCTCTTGTCCGATAACTTTTACTTCAAAATCTGGAAGAACTACAGGATCTTTTGTATTTTGATAATTACTACAAGGAAACGGCGTACAGTTTTTAATATGATCCAAAGCTTCCATGACTTCAGAAATACTAAGATGGCATGACTTAGCAATTTTAGAATAGTTTTTTTCTATGATATCATCTGGATAATTTGAAAAGATATATTCAGACACAAACAGATGTTTATGTAGCAGTTGTAGACGAATACTGTCGACACTGTCAAATGCCGCAATACCACATGGTTCAAAAGACTGGAGGATCTCTAAATGATCTTCTATTGTATCTTCACTAACTTGAAGGCATTGTGCATATTCTTTAATTGTGGAAGTCAGAAAGCCATGCTCATCTAGGGATTCTATTAAATAAGTGCAAATACGCTCATCATAGGCATATGGAAATGTATGTAATTGCATATATAAATCATCTTTTAACGTACGTGTTTGTGACAGTGTTTCATGCAGTAAAGTATGCATATCCGTAGATGGTTTATATGCGATAACAGGATTTTTTTCTACCAATGCCTCAATATAATCTAATAGCTCTTCCTGATTTAATTTTAGAATATCTAAAGAATTTTTCATTGACATGGAAAGCTGTAATGTTTGTGTTAATTTTTGTTGAAAAATCAAATCCTGTTTCATCATCATCATCATATCCTTTCTATATCTATTCTAGCAAAAAACGTGCCATAAGCAGCACGATTACATAAAAAAAATAAAAATAATTATTTTTATTAAAATAGAATTTTTGGGTATAATTTCTTCCTTGACATTTATGATTTTAGAATTTACCATTCTATATACAAGGAGTGATAAGATGAATGAAGAAATTCTTACTATCATAAAAGAAAATTCTCAAAGTCATAAATATGAAAATAATACTGCCACAAACATCAGTGAACTTGTACATGTTAGTCGTAATGAAGTAGCTACGATATTAAAGACGCTTGTGGCACGTCATGTTTTGATGAAGATAGAAGAACGCCCTGCTTATTACATTGATAAACAAGTGTTTGAAAATGAATATAATATGAAAATAGAACAAGACGTTTTTAAAAGTTTAGATTTATTGCTTAACCAAAGTCGTCAAAGTGTACGTGATTTTGATAAATTGATTGGACATGATGGCAGTTTGTCTGATTTAATCAATCAGTGTAAAGCGACAATTGCTTATCCACCTGATGGGCTTCCTATGATGCTATATGGGCCTACAGGAACAGGAAAAAGTTTTATTGCCAAGCTGGCATATGAGTATGCGAAAAATCAAAATTTATTAGAAGCACAAGGAAAATTTATTGCGGTAAACTGTAGTGAATATGCGAACAATCCAGAGTTATTGACTGCGAATTTATTTGGTTATGTAAAAGGTGCATTTACTGGAGCAGAGAAAGATAAAGCTGGGCTGATAGAACTTGCGAATGGTGGCGTATTGTTTTTGGATGAAGTTCATAATCTAAAAGCCGAATGCCAAGAAAAACTATTTCAATTTATGGATCAATCTATTTATCATCGCGTTGGGGATAATGAAACGTGGTATACATCAAAAGTTCGATTGATTCTTGCGACAACAGAGAACCCGGAAAAAGTATTATTAAAAACATTACAGCGAAGAATTCCAATGACGATTACTGTACCATCTTTACAACAAAGAGGAATGCAGGAAAAGGTACAGTTGATATATTCAATGTTCAAAGAGGAAGAAGAGCGTTTACATAAGAAAATCAGTATCAGCACGAAAGCGTATAACATCTTACTGTCACATGAATTTCCTGGTAACATAGGGGGATTAAAAAGCTGTGTACAATCATGTTGTATCAATTCTTTATTTCAAGAAAATGATGAAGGCGATATGCTGATACAGTTAAAAAGTTTACCAAATAGTATTTTAAATGATATTACTGAAAAAAGTGCGGTATATACATCTGCCAGTGAGTATATCAAGATTGATGATTTACAAAATTTTATACATAAAGAAAAGAATATAATACGATTAAATGAAGAATTGATGAAGCATTATAAAGAATGTGTTCAACGAATAATCAATGAAGAACAGTGTATAGAACGATGTAGAGATACTGTATGGAAATATTTTGATAGTACCTTGATTTATAAAGAACAAGAACAGCAAAAGGATTTCTATCAAAATGGTATCCAGCATATCCTTGATTTAGTTGCAGGACAATATAAATTTGAAGTTACGAATAATGATATTTTATCTGTATGCAGCTATTTAAATGCATATACAAAGGATTATCATAGCTTTCGGAATTGGTCTGTTAAAAATAATGAAGTAGTAGAAACTTTTTATTCATTCATGAAACAGCATTATCATCGTGAGTATAGTATATCTGAAGAAATAGGGAAGTATTTATCATCTTATTTAGATATGGATGTACTGCCTATGGCAATGATAACATTTATCTTTTATTTCCAAAGCTTAAAAAAGGATGATACTTATCAAAAACGTGCAGGTGTGATTCTTGCACATGGGTTTTCTACAGCGAGTAGTATTGCTGATGCTGTAAATAAATTTTTAGGGAAATATGTATTTGATGCGATTGATATGCCGGTAAATGTGGATATGAATTCTGTTCTCCAGCAATTAAATTCTTATATGAAAAAGTTAGGAAAAACCGAAGAGTTATTTCTGCTTGTGGACATGGGAAGCTTGGAAGAAATATATAAAGGACTTCATTTAGATAATGTAAATGTTGGAATTATTAATAACATCAGCACAAAAACAGCGTTGGAAATAGGAAATGGTATCTTACAAAATCGTGCAATGGAAGATATCTTCAAAGATGTTGTTGCATATAGTTCTACAAGTTATCATATTGAACGTAATCGTCAGAAAGAGAAAGTGATATTATGTTCATGTGCAAGTGGTGTAGGAACTGCAGAAAAATTGAAACAGATCATGGAAGATTCATTACCTTTACAATCAGAAATATCTGTCAGAGTTTATGATTATAATGAATTGGTAGAGAAAGGAATGAACAGCACATTATTTGATGATTATCATGTATTATGTGTCATTGGAACATTAAATCCAAATATTGAACAAATGAATTTCGTACCCATTGAAGACTTAATCATTAACGATTGTTTAGGTGAGCTGGATAATTATCTTGAAGATTCTATGACAATAGAACAGCTACAGGACTTTAAGAAGAATATTTTAAAGAATTTCTCTTTATCAAATATTATGAACAGTTTGACTATCTTGAATCCAAATAAGCTTTTAGAACATGTCGCTGATGCCATTGATCGTTTACAGATAGCACTGGATTTTAATTTTTCTAATAATACATGTTTTGGATTATATGTACATATCAGTTGTCTGATAGAACGACAAGTTATGCAGAAGGAAATAGAAATCTATCCGGATATGAATATCTTTGAGAAAGAGCATGCACTTTTTATATCTTATATTAAGGAATCATTTAAAGATGTAGAGAATTTCTATAGAGTGACTATACCAATTGCAGAAATAGGCTATATTTATGATTATGTACGCAATGATAAAAATTTTATTGAAAGAGGATTTTGTATATGATGAGCAGAAAAAAGTTCTGCTCTTTTTTTGTATGGCACAAAGTTTGCTTGTATACAAATGAGCAAGCGTAAAAGAATTTAAAAGAAAATAAATGCTGTGGCACAGATTTTGCTTGTATGAAGATGTAAAGATATTGGAAATAAAAAAGAAGTTATGGCACATAACTTGCTTGGATACAAATGAAAGGAGATATGAATTTGAGAAAGATTATCATCGCCTCACATGGTGAATTCGCAAAAGGTTTAAAAAATTCTATAACAATGATTGTGGGAGAAATGGCAGATGAAATAGATACATTTTGCCTTTACCCATCAGAAAGTCCTATGGATTTCAAAGAAACAATGGAAAAAGAAATTGGACAAAACGGAAATACGCAATATATATTTCTGTGTGATATCAAAGGAGGGAGCGTGCATACGGCATTGAGCCAATTGTGTGTTTATTCAAATGTTCGTGTATTCAGTGGTACCAATATGAATCTTGTACTGGATTTATTACTTTCTTATCAAGAAGGTCTGGATGATGAACAGGCAGAACAATTACTAACAAATGCGAAAAAAGGTTTAACACAAATGACAAGAAAAGATTTGATCATTGAAAATGATGAGGAATTTTAAAGGAGGAATGAAATATGATCAAGTGTTTAAGAGTGGATCACAGATTATTACATGGACAGGTAGCATTTTCATGGACAACATCACTTGGCGCAGATTGTATATTAATCGCAAATGATGATGTTGTACAAAATGAAATTCGTAAGACAACCATTAAGCTTGCTAAACCTAGTGGTGTAAAGCTGGTCATCAAAACAGTAGAAGATTCTATTAAAGCAATTAATAGTGGAGTTACTGATAAATATAAATTATTTATTGTTGTGGAATCTATTGAAGATGCATATCAGCTTGTAAAGAACTGTCCACAAATCAAAGCTGTAAATCTGGGAGGAACCAAGGCAAGAGAAGGAACTAGAAATATCTCAAAAGCTGTGAATGTAACAAAGAAAGAAGAAGAAAGGATTAGAGAAATGCTGGATAGCGGTATTGATGTAGAAATTCGTATGATTCCTTTAGATACATCGATTGACGCACGACATGCGTTGAATAAGGAGGGTTAATATGCTTCAGGCTATATTGTTGGGAATTATTGCATTTATAGGAAATTGTGATTATGCGTTAGGTACAAGTTTAATCAAAAATCCAATCGTATTAGGTCCGGTTGTTGGATTGGTTATGGGTGATGTCACACAGGGGATTATTATTGGAGGTATTCTTGAATTAGCCTTTATCGGTGCACAATCTGTTGGGGCATTTGTGCCACCAAACGTTGTTGTTGGGGGTGTACTAGGAACAGCATTTGCAATATCTACAGGAAAAGGTGCAGAGGTAGCAGTAACACTAGCTTATCCGATTGCTTTATTAGCAAGTATTTTTGAAAATCTGTTTATGTCCGCAATCTTCCCGTTAACTGGTACATGGGCAGATAAGTATGCGGAAAAAGGTAATGCACGTGCCATTGAAATGATACATATTGGCGATGGAATCGTTCAGAGTTTAACATTTGGCTTATTAGTAGTATTTGGATTCTTATTAGGAAGTAGTCAGGTTGAAACATTGGTAAATTCTATTCCTTCTGTAATTACAGATGGATTTACAGTAGCAACTGGTTTATTACCTGGTATGGGGTTTGCAATGCTTGCGCAAATGACGTTAAACAAAAAAGTGGTACCATTCTTCTTCCTGGGATTCTTATTATCTGCATATATTGGTGTTCCAGTTTTAGGAATCGCATTGTTAGGTGTAATCGCCGCATTCTTAAAAGTTGACTTTTTCTCAAATAAAACAGAGGTAGTTGTTGATGGAGGTGAAGATGATGACTTCTAATAATGAATTAATCACAAAGAAAGATTTACGTAAAATATTCTGGCGATCATTACCAATGGAATTCTCATGGCATTATGAAAGACAGATGCATATGGGTTTTGAGTTTATGATGATTCCTGCATTGAAAAAAATATATAAAGATGATCCAGAAAAATATAAAGAAGCATTACAAAGAAATTTGGAATTCTTTAACTGTTCTATGTATGTTACAACGTTTATTGGTAGTATTGTAGCTTCTATGGAAGAAATGAATGCGAAACAGGATGATTTTGATCCAACATCTATCAGTACGATGAAAGTCGCATTGATGGGGCCACTTGCAGGTATCGGGGACTCCTTATTCTTTGGTACGATAAGAATTATTGCAATTGGTATTGGTACATCTTTAGCTGCACAAGGAAATATTTTGGGAACACTTCTATTCTTACTTGTATTTAATGTTCCGGCATTCCTCGTACGTTATTTCGGAGCGATGAAAGGTTATGAACTAGGCGCAAATTATCTTGAAAAAATACAAAAATCAGGAATGATGGATAAATTTATGATGGCTGCATCTATCGTTGGAGTCATGGTTATTGGAGGTATGACGAAAGAATTAATCACGGTAACAACACCACTTGCGATTGGAACAGGGGATGCTGCAGCAAGTATCCAGGAAATTCTTGATGGTATTATGCCTGGTATGATGAGCTTAGGTGTTATGGGTATATATTACTGGCTTTTGAAAAAGAAAGTGAATGTTATCGCAATGATTGTGGGTACTGCACTATTTGGTATCTTATGTGTATGGTTAGGCATCCTTTGTTAATGAATAAAGAAAAATCTTTTAGAAAAGGAGGTATGAGATGGTAATAGATATGAATGTTTCACCTGCATTTATAGAGGAACTGCAATCAAGCGATGAACAACTAGCTTTTTGTAGAAATCAAATGGGATTATATAAGACAGATGAAATATCTATACAGTCAATGAAAACCTTATGTAACGTTTCTGGTATAGATAAATTGTGCCTGCTTCCGTTAGATTTATTTCAAAAAGGCAATTTAGGTACAAACGAGCAGGTATCAGAACTTGTTCATAAAGAACCAGAATTATTCATTGCTTTCGCCAGTGTAGATCCTCATCGTGAAGATGCATTAGAATTAATAGAAACAGCCTTTACAGAATTAGGATTATCAGGTTTGTTCTTGCATCCATCCCAACAGAAATTCTATCCAGATGAAGAATGGATGTATCCAATCTATGAGCTTTGTATACAGCATAATAAGCCGATTATTTTCCATAGTGGAATGTCGGTAAGACCAAATACAGTTAGTAAGTACTCACATCCTTTAAGATTTGAGGAAGTCGCATGCAAATATCCAGATTTAAGAATTTGTCTACAGCATTTTGGTTGGCCATGGATAAGAGAAGTATGTATGCTGTTATTGAAATATAAAAATGTTTATACAGATACATCCTTACTCTATTTTGATAATCCTAAAGAATTTTATCACCAGTCATTTGGCATAGATATTGGTGAACACTGGATTGATCGAAGCTTACGTCATCAGGTAATGTTTGCTTCAGAAGAACCACGTTTAGAACAACATCGCATGATAGAAGCGATTCGACAAATGAACTGGCGCGAGTCCACAAAGAAAATGGTGCTAGGGGAAAATGCCATCACGTTCTTAAAAGGAGGATGTATCCATGATTGATTATAAAGAAATAACGTTTGATACAACAGCCTATAATGAACTTGTGCCAATCAGTAAAGAAATAAAAGAATGTATAGAAAATAGTCAGGTAAAAAATGGGATTATTTACATCATCACAAAGCATACAACAACAGGGATTACTGTAAATGAAAATTTAGAATGTTTGAGTGATGATATATTAAAACAGCTTTCTATGATGTTTCCTGAAGATGGTGAGTATTATCACGCAAGATTTCTTCAAAGCTATGGAGCAATGGCAGGAAATCCAACAGGGCATTTGAAAGCAATGGTAACAGGGAATCATGCAGTATTTCCAATCATCAATGGTGAAATAAAACTGGGAAAGGCACAAGAAATTTATTTAGGAGAATTTGATGGGCCTCAATCCAGAACAGTAATGATCATGATGATGGGTGAAAAATAAATGTCGTATATAATTTAAGAAAGGTAGGTAAAACGATATGTATAACTTTGATTTAGACGCATACTATACAGATGCAAAATTAACTTATGAAACAAGAGCAGAAATTGAAAGAGTGGCTGATGAAGTCACAAAAGAAGGATTTAAAAATATTTTCTTCATTTCTTCAGGCGGATCTTTGGCGGTTATGCGACCAATCCAATATCTATTACGTTCAAAAACAAAAATTCCAACATACTGTGAAATCGCATCAGAAGTAATTTTGACAGGAAACTCACAGTTAAATGAGGATTCTATCGTCATTACATCTAGTAAATCAGGAACAACAAAAGAAACAGTAGAAGCTATTCAATATTGTAATGAAAGAAATATCCGTGTTATTGCTTTCTGCGGGAAACCAGATACACCAGTTGATCAGCTTGCGACATATTCCATTATTGGGAAAGCGAAAGATGCTGTTGAATTTGAATATATTCAGCATTACTTATTAGCATTCCGTTTATTATACAACAATGGAGAATTTGATGCATATGAAAGATTAGCTGCACAATTAGAAAAATTACCAGAAGATTTAATCGCAATTAAGGAACAATTTGAACCAACAGCAGCTGCTATCGCAGAGAAATATCATAACTCTAATATTCAATATTGGATTGGTGGTGGATCATTAGCACCAGAAATTTATTTACATGCAATGTGTATTTTAGAAGAAATGCAATGGATTCGCACAAAATCAATTCAAAGTGCAGAGTTCTTCCATGGAACATTGGAAGTAATTGAAAAAGATACACCAGTATTCCTTGTGAAAGGCGTAGATGCTACTAGACCAATTGATGATCGTGTAGAAAACTTAATTAAAAAGTTATCAGATGAAGCAGTCATTATTGATGTAGCAGATTTTAAAACCCCTCATGTGGATGATGAATTTAAAGAAATCATTGCGAGTTCCATTGTGACGACGATCTTAGATGAACGTCTTGCGATTCACTATGAACGTGTTACAGGACATGACTTAACAATTCGCCGTTACTATCGTCAGTTTGAATACTAGAATTTCAGAAAGAATCTTTTGTGAATAAGCATGAGATTCTTTCTTTTCTTATATAATCTTAAGAAATTCTTTTGTTTTTCTTCAACTTTTTATTGATAATTATTATTTATAATATAAGTAACTTAAATAAAACAGTAAAGGAGAACAAAATTATGGCACAATTAAAGAAGAAAAGTATATTAGGTATTGCCACCATCATTGGAATATTCAAAGGCATGCAGATTTATCGTCAGCAGAAAAGACAGATGTTAGAGGAAAAGGAACAACAAAGAGCAAAACAGTGGGCGAATTTATAATTGAAAAAAAACAGGAAGCTAAAAGAATTAAAATGATAGCTTCCTGTTTTTATTATGGAATTATGAGTTTTTGATATTTAAGCTTGTAAAGTTTTATAATAATGATTTTTATATTGTTTAGTAATAAGGTGTTTATTTATATCGCTTGACACGAAACCAAGCCTTTCATAACACTGATTTGACACGAAACTCAATTTTATATATGGTTATTTATACACGAAACCGCGTTTTATATATAGCTATTTGGCACGAAACTCAATTTAATGGGCATATTTACCGTTTCATATAGCTAAAATGATGGTTATATAGAAATAAAAAAATCCAGTAAATAATATTACATCTACTGGACTCTTTATTTTGTGTTTTTCTTCAACGATGCCAATTTGTTTGTACGTTTTACACTACGTAATTTCTCTAAATTCTGTGCAAGAACTTTTTCATAAGAAGAATTCATTTGTGGCATATAGAATTTTTCATTTTTTAACTTATCTGGAAGATATTGAATCTTTGCCCATAGATCAGCACGACCATAATCATATTTATCTTCTTCTTTCATATTTACAGGAGTGAACCGTAAATAATCTGGCACACTGTAGGAAGTATTTCTGATTGTCTGCATAACGGCATCAATTGCGTTTTCTGCACTTTTTGATTTAGGGGATAATGTTAAATCAATGACTGCCATAGCAAGAGGAATTCTTCCTTCAGGGAAACCAACTCGTTTTGCGGCATCAATTGCCTGAACACAACGAGCCACTGCGGCAGGATTGCCTAATCCAATATCTTCATAAGCAGTCACCAATAATCTGCGTTCAATACTATCCATGTCATTTGCTTCAATCATGATACCAAGATAATATAAAGCAGCATCTACATCACTGCCACGTATAGATTTTTGAAAACCGCTTAATACATCATAATAGCCATCTCCATCACTATCCATGCTCATATTAGGAATTTGAGAATATTGAGAAACAAGATCTTTTGTGATCACACCATCACTTGCGATTGCGACAATTTCAAGAATATTTAATGCATAACGAATATCTCCATTGCTGTGTCTTGCGATGATATGTAATGCTTCATCTTCAATGCTGACTTCATTATTTAAACCATCTGGATGTTGTATAGCTTTCAATAAAGCCTTTTCTATATCTTCCTGCTGGGCTTGTTTTATTTCAAATAAATGACAACGGGAACGAATAGCAGGATTGATTGCATGTAAAGGATTACTTGTGGTAGCGCCGATTAGCGTGATATTGCCATTTTCCACGTGTGGTAATAATAAATCCTGTTTATCTTTATTTAAACGGTGAACCTCATCAATGATTACGACCAGCCCTTCATAGAACTTTGCTTCTTGAAAGATAGTTTCTAAATCTTTTTTGTTGCCAGTCACTGCATTAAATAAACGATAAGGCATACCTAATTCATTTGCCAAAACCATTGCCAACGTTGTTTTGCCTGTTCCTGGAGGACCATAAAAAATCATTGAAAATAAACGCTTTGCTTCTAAACATTTTCTAAGTACTTTACCTTCACCAATCAAATGTTGTTGACCAATGATATCATCTAAATGCTGTGGGCGCATACGAAATGCCAAGGGTTGTTTCATATCATCACTTCCTGGGTATTATTTTACCATAAATTATTGACATGGTATACGTTTGAACGCTATACTAATCAAAAAGAAAAGGGGTTATCGAATGTATCCTACAATGAGAAGAATAAAGCAGCAAATGCCTTTGGATGAGGCAAAAGAAATACTAAAACAGGGGAAAACAGGAATTCTGGCAATTACCTATCAAGATGAACCAACAATGGTTCCATTGAACTTTGTATATGAGAATGATACAATTTGGTTTCATTGCGCAAAGAGCGGGCATAAGCTAGATGTGATACAAAAGAATCCGAAAGTAAGCTTTTGTGTGATTGCGGAAGATGAAATCGTTCCAGAAAAATATTCTACGAAATATCAAAGTGTGCTGGCATATGGAAAAGCTTCTATAATTGAAGAGGAAAAGGAAAAGTTTCATGCATTAACCTTGTTGATTGCGAAATATTGTCCTATGCAGGGACCATCAGGGAAAGCATATATTGAACAGGGAATTGAAAATACAGGTATTGTAAAAATAGAAATTGACCATATCAGTGGAAAGTTTCATGAATAGGGCAGCCTTATGGCTGCTTTTGTAATGATTGCATAAATAAATTAAAACAGTATAACGCTTATCTTTTATAATAATTAAATATTAATATCTAGCAAGTTTTTATATAAATTTCACGCAAATCACGTTATAATAAAGATACCATGTAAAATAGGAAGTGGTATGGTATGTTATTGGTGTTAGGATGCTTTGCATTTTTATTAATGATGTTTAATGATATGAATCAGGTAAAATTTCATTTGCGATGGGGAAAATATACATTTATGGCTGGGTGTTTTCTACTTTTGATTGTGACAGGGTTATTGATCAGTCGACATCTATATGATGAAAAAACCTTCCATATTGGGCATTTGGCTGCGGCAGTTTTGTGTATGATTAATACACTCCTATTAATTTATACACTGTTCTTTGCACTGCCATTTGAGGGAACCTATGTTGAACAAGACCACTTAAAGGTCTATGATCAGGGTGTTTATGCCTTATGCCGTCATCCGGGTATCCTTTGGTTTTTCTTTGCCTATTCGTTTCTTGCGATGACACTATCTTCAATTGAAATAGGAATTGCGGCTGTTTTATTCTCTTTAATGAATCTTATATACGCCTATATGCAAGATCGCATGATTTTTCCAATCACTTTGGAAGGATATGAAGATTATCAAAAGCATGTTCCATTCCTGATACCAACCATTGCATCAATTAAAAGAAGTCTACAATCATGAAAGGGATGGACCATATGCATTTTGAGGAATTATTGAGGAAAAAGAAGTATGAGGATATCTGGGAAGAATACTGTGGCTTTTTAGATTTATCAATACAGGAATATATGCATATACAATACCGGTTATTAGAGGAACAGATGCTTAATTGGCTTGTTTCACCATTAGGGCAAAGTATTATGCAAGGGAAAAACCTGAAGAATATTCAGGATTTTCGTTATCTTGTGCCACTTACCACTTATGAAGATTATGCTGATATCCTATTAAATAGAAAAGAAGAAGATTTGCCGGGAAAACCAGTCACATGGATAGAAACCACATGGGAAGCAGGCAGACATCCAGTGAAATGTGCACCCTATACCCAGGAAATGCTTCAGGTATTTAAAAATAATATGATGGCTTGTTTAATTCTTGCGGGAAGTGAAACAAGAAATGATGTCGTATTGCGACCACATGATAAAGCGTTGTATGGTGTAGCATCTTTGCCATATGCAACAGGACTTTTACCAGTTCTGGTAGAAGAAGAATTAACTCTGGATATCTTGCCGCCAGTGGAGCAAGCAGAAAAACTTGGCTTTAAAGAACGTAATGTACTAGGTTTTAAAATGGGTGCGAAGCAGGGAATTGATATCTTCTTTGCCTTAAGCTCTGTGGCATATTATGTCAGTATGGCATTTTCCTCTTTACAAAGTCAAACCAGTTCTTCCTCTTCTCATTCAAGTGGAAAGATAAAACCTAAAATGGCATATCGCTTGTTAAAAGGCAGTTATCAGGCTAAAAAAGAAAACCGCAGTATGCTCCCAAAAGATGTATTTCATATGAAATGTTTCTTATGTGCTGGAACAGACAGTCAAATGTATAAGCCGGTTTTAGAGAAGCTTTGGGGTAAACGACCACATGAAATCTTTGCGGGTACTGAACCTACCTGTATCGCAAGTGAAAACTGGAGTCGTAATGGAATGTATTTCTTCCCCGATGCGTGTTTCTATGAATTTATGCCGATTGAAGAAGCGAAACATTTCTCAAAAGATCATACCTATCAACCTAGAACCTACCTGATGGATGAAGTCATACCACATGAAGAATATGAACTGGTTGTGACAGTATTCAAAGGTGGTGCTTTTGCCCGATATATGACAAAAGACCGTTATCGCTGCATTGCCACACATGATAGTGAAGACCATATCCAGCTGCCTCGTTTTACGTATGTTGATCGTTCTTTGGATATCATTGATATAGCAGGCTTTACTAGAATTAGTGAAAAAACAATAGAAGATGTCATCAAAATGAGTAAACTGGATATCATAGAATGGGTAGCGTTAAAAGAGTACGATGACTTCCGTCCCTATATGCATTTAATTATAGAAATGAGTGAATCCAGCATTTGTCAGGATGCAGTCTTAAAGAAGATATTAAAAGAACACTTACAGATTTATTTTACATACTTTGATAGTGACTATGAAGATCTACAGACGATGCTGGGAATTGATCCATTGAAAATCACAGTTGTGCGCTGTCATACCTTCCATTTATATCATCAGCTGCATAATGAAAAATTACCTAAAATGAATCCTTCCAAACACCATATACAGGATTTATTGGCACTTAGCCAGGCAAAGCGGGGTGAAGCATCATGCATCTGATTATCGTTCCGGGAATCGCTTTGTTTTTCTACACCATTCTGTTTCTGGCATTAACAGCAGCTAAAAAAGATCGTTTGATATATAACTTCATGGCAATGATCATCTATTTCATACTATGGACAGCTGGTTCTGTCATGATGCGTGCGCAATTATATCCAGGCGTAATCTTCTGGTGTAAATTATCCATCTTTGGCATGTTTGGAATTCCAATTGCTTATTATGAATTTATTCGTACATATCTGGGTGATAAAGGAAAATTTCGTCAACGGATATTTGTTGTATTGGTGATCATATGCTGGATTTTATTATTATCTGATCAATTATTATCTGATCCTAAGGTGATTCATATTAATAATATGGCAACCTTTGACTTTAACACTACGTTTTGGATGATTATACCTATTGGTTATGTTATCTTTGTGGCGATTACAGTTGTCCAAAAGCTTATACACAGCATTAAACAAAAAGGACACACAATCAATGATTATATCCCTATGATGATAGGAATCGTTGTATTGACGTTTGGTACATTAGCATCTACGATACCTGCGATTGGAAAATATCCAATCGATACATGCAGTGGAATTGTAAATGCATTATGCTTACTATATACCCTGTATAAACAACGATTATTTAATATGACGTTAGTGATATCCAGAGGGGCAGCTTATTTATTAACAGGTGGTGTGCTGTTACTATTTTCTGCGAATGTGATTCAGCCAGTGGTAGATGTATTAAGTGTTACATTTCCATTCTTACAGGATTATATCACAACCATTGTTGTATTATTATTCTCCTTATTAACCTGTGCTATTTTCTTCTTCCTAAAATGGTTTATTGACCTGTTATTTATCAAAGAAGATCAAAAGCAGGCACAGTTGTTGAGAAACTATAGCGCAAATATCGCTAGTTGTTTAGAACTGAAAGAAATCTGTAAAGAACTGGTTGATGTCATTAAAGAAGCTATGGAAACAACACAAATCATGTTATGTTTGAAAACAGAAAGAGAATATCAGACTGTTTACTGCTCCAGTACACTGACAAGGAAAAACTTCACAATGATTGAAAGCAATCCATGTATTCAATACCTGAAACAAACAAAGCGAAGCTCTGTTATGAAGGCTTTTCGTCAAAGTGTCTGGTATAAATCCATGTGGGAAAATGAAAAACATGCTTTAGAGATGATGCAGATTGATTGCATGGTGCCATTATTAAGTGAAAATGAACTTATTGGTATCCTGTTTTTATCCCATAAAACAAAACCATATTCCACAAGTGAACTGACGTTCTTAGATAGTCTTGCAAGTATCAGTGCAATCGCCATTAACAATGCTTATTTATATCAAAGCGTATATGAAAAAGCCAGCAGTGATCATCTGACAGGCTTGTTAAATCGTGAATTCTTTTTCCGTGAAGTTGAAAAAGTATTTTTATTGCCACATGAATCAATCATCATGGCAATTTTAAACATTGATGATTTCTCATTATACAATGAACTATATGGTAGAACACAAGGAGATCATGCTTTACAGAGTATTGCACAGATATTAAAAGCTGCATTTAAAAACAATCAAGTTTTAATGGCACGATATAGTGGAAAAGAATTTGCGATATTGTTTTATGATATTGATTTATTAAGCGTCAAACGTAAAATCAAGATGGTCATTGATCAGATTCATAAACAAAACGAATTAGATAGCGCCAAGTGGAAAAAAATCATGACACTTAGTGTAGGTATCGGTATATATCCATTCGCATCTTCTAGTATGCAGGAACTAATCACAAATACAGAGATGGCTGTATTTACCGCAAAACAAAATGGAAAAAACCGAACAGTTGTTTACACAATGGAAGAAATTGTGAATCGACAGGAAGAAATCAAAGAAGATACAAGAAATGTATATGCCCAATATGCACCAACGATATCTGCATTAACGGCAGCGATTGATGTAAAAGATCATTATACATTCCATCACAGTGCCAATGTAGCACAATATGCGACAATCCTTGCCAAAGCTCTTGGCTTAAATAAGGAACATATCGAATTGATTCGTCAAGCTGCTTTGCTTCATGATATCGGTAAAATAGGCATCCCGGAAGATCTCTTAAATAAAAAAGGAAAACTAACAGATGATGAATATCGTTTAATTCAAACACATGTAGAAAACTCAATTTCTATCATTCGTCATTTGCCTAGTCTGGACTATGTAATCCCTGCCGTCTTAGGTCATCACGAACGATGGGATGGAAAGGGTTATCCAAGAGGACTACGAGGTGACGAAAATCCTATTGCGGCCCGTTGTATCTGTGTAGCAGATACCTTTGATGCAATGACTACAAAACGCAGTTATCGTGATCCTTTGCCACTATCTACAGCGATTGATGAAATCAAAAAAGGTGCAAATACACAATTTGATCCCAAATTGGCCAATTTATTTGTACAATTAATTGAAGAAGGTAAAATACAGGTGTTGCAGGAGTATGATGAGTAAATTTTTCTAAATCTATAAAAGTACCAACATTTTAAACAAGTGGAGGTGCTTTTTTTAAATATATTTCACCAGCTTAGGAAAACATCTATCAATAAAAAAGGAATAAACTGTTATAATATCTTATATAAAAGATTTTTTAACAAGGAGGCATATTATGAAGTTAATATTAATTGATGATTCTATAAATGATATAAAAATGATGCTTTCCTATATCTGTAAAAATGAAAAAATTATAGTTGATTATTATACTGATTGCTCTAAGGTGCCATTCAATGATATAAATTGTTATGATGCTATCTTATTAGACATTGATATGCCAAATGAGAATGGAATATCATATGCGAAACGCTTGAGAAAAACATATCATGATATACCAATTGTTTTTATATCATGGCACTCTTCTTATGAACATGAAAGTTTTCAGGTACATCCTTTCATGTTTATTTATAAAGAGAATTTTCAAAAAGAAATAATCATATGCATGAATGAATTAAAGATCAGACAAGAAAAAATGGATAAAATTTTTGAATATAAAGATATTAAACTTCGATTAAATGATATTCTATACTTCAGGGCTGAAAAAAACGATTGTAATATTGTAATGAATAATAAAAAAAATATTTGTATTCGGATACCTTTAGAAAAGATTGAGAAAATGCAGTTATCTGGGTTTGTGAGAATCAATAAATCTATGATTATCAATATGTATAAAATTGTAAAATGGTGTAAGTATCAAGAAATAGAAATAATAAATGGCGAGTTCTTGAAAATTAGCAGAGGAAGAAAAGATTATGTAAAATCAGAATATGAAAACTTTCTATTAGAGGATAGTTTATATGAATGCATTTGATTTTATAAATGATTTGGTTGAAACTTTTTTATTAAGTTTTATGGCATTTACATTAACTTATTCAATAACTAAAAAGAAATCGAATTTTGTTCTCTTATGGTGTATTTTAAGCATATTTACCATTCTTTCAGAAGTCATTAATTTCAATTACATCAGTTTGAATTTTATATGTATAGGGGTGATATTTTTATTACTCAAGTTATGCTCAAAGCAATCAGTATATTATCTTGCTTCAGTAAGTATGTTAACTTTATTATTTCTTGATATGACCAATAGCCTTTCATTGATACTCTCTTCAATTATTTTTGATATAGAAATAAATCAAATTTATTTAAATATTTCTGTTTTTCATTTAACAATAATTTTATCAAAGGTGATGTATTGTTTGTTTATTTTTTTCATGTATAAAACAAAAAAGAAATACATGGAGATATTAAACAATTCTAATAATCTTTGGAAACCATTCTGTTTTAGTATTTTTATTATTAATGTTCTATCGGATCTAATTTTTCCAATGGTTTATGCACCATATATCGATAAAAAGTTAGTTATACAAATAATTACTGCTTTATCCTTACTGATTTTTTGCTTTTGCTATCTTTTTCTTGAAGTGCAGAGGAAAAATCAAGAATACTTTAGTTTGCAATTGTCTAATAATCTTTACGCAAATCAATTATCTAACTATCAAAAAGAAAAAGAAATTCACCAGCAATTAAGAGAAATGCGTCATAATCAAAAGCAGGTCAATATGTATTTGATCAATTTATTACAGCATAATGAAATAGAAAAAACCATTCAAGAATTACAAAATCAAGATGAAATACTAAATCAGACAAGTCTTTATAAATATTGTGAAAATCAATTAATTGATATGGTTGTAAAAGATAAAATATCAATTGCTAAATCTAAAAATATTAAGATAAGCTGTAGTTTGAAAATACCAGAAACAATGCCATTTGAAAATATTGATATCTATATTTTACTTGGAAATTTACTAGATAATTCCATCGAACATTGTGGTGGTGATAAACAAATCAAATTTATAGGTTATTTAAAAGAGAATGATTTACATTTTTATATTAATAATACGATAGATAAATCTATTCTAACAGACAATCCTGATTTAAATACATCAAAAAAGGATAAGCAATCACATGGTTTAGGAATTCTTAGCTGTCAAAAGATAGTTTCTAAATATCATGGTGCAATTCGCTTCACAGAAAACGATGCATGGTTTATTTGCCATATAGTTTTTGATATAAATGTTGTAGTTCGTCACTAAATATTGCAGTTCGTCACAAACCACTTGAAATGTAAGCGTTTGTAATATATGATTTCTTCGTAAATAAAATATATAAAGGAGATTAAAGAGTAGCGTGATATTGAGGATAGCTGATAAACTTACAGAAAGTATGTTCAGAAATGATATTATATCTGACGATAAAGAAATTTATAAATTTGGAATAGCATTATGTCTGTCGACAGGAATAAGTTTTGCAACAGTGTTGTTAATATCTTTACTGACAAACCATCTATTCTACGCTATGATATATTTATTCATTTTCACTAGATTAAGAACAATTATGGGTGGGTATCATTGTAAAACATATTTCACCTGTAATGTTGCTTATATTTCAATATATTTGATATTTGAGTTCCTTATAGGTTTAGAATGGGAATTTCAAAATATTTTCCTAATGGAATTGTTTTCAAGCGTACTTATTTGGTGTTATGCACCTAGTGAGCATAAAAATAAACCTTTATCAAATGATGAATATAGGCAATTCAGATTAAAGTCAAGGATTATGGTTATTATGATGGTGATAGGAAGTTTTCTTATCTCTAAAATAAACCTGTTAATATGTTTTGAATTTGTTTATATTTTGTCTGTAAACGCAATTTTAGTTTTAATAGGAGAAAGGAGGCGAAGTATATGAATTCACCAATTAAAAAGGTAATGCAAATGTTTGCAAAAATTGCGTATAAAGAGGCCTTGAGTGCAGCAAATTCTGTATCGCAAAAAGGCATGTTTCAATTGAAAGAACCAGAAAGTCTAAAAAGGAGGAAAAGAAAATGACGAAATCTAAAAAAGTTTTAAGTGCTTTATTATGTGCTGGTTGCATCACAATGGCAGGAATGAATGTTATGGCTGCTGATTACTCAGCATCTAAGACACAAACAATTGGAACTTCAGTGGGAAGTGCCAAGACAACAGTTAAAGCTACACGTCATACTAGTGGTAATACAAAATGGACTTCATATGATACTGTAGTATTGAATTCTCCTGGAGATATTAAGAATTACTATACTTCTGAAAAAGCAACTTTGATAACTGATAAGCAATATCAAGTTAATGTAACTCTAAACATGACAAATTATAACTATCAAAGCGGATCCAAAACACTTGGTTATACTTTCAATTTTAATGGTAGTAAGGTGTATTAATGAGTCAGAAAAAGCAAAGAAGGCGAGATAAACTTTTTTTGCTTTTTCATTTTTAAGAGGTGAATAAAGTGGTTAAGATAAAACTATCAAAAATCTTTTTTTTACAAAAATATATTTTAATGTCACTAGACTTAGCGTTTTATAGTGGTCAAATTATTAGTTTTTATGGTGAAAGTGGTTGTGGAAAGACAACCCTTTTAAACACAATCGCATGTAGGAATGATTTCCTTTTAAAATATTATGTAAATGACCAGGATATTTTAAAAATGTCGGATAAAGATAAGAAGAACTATCTTTTTCATCATATAGGATATGTAACACAAGAGCCAGAATTATTAGATGATCTTACAATTAGAAATCATATGAAACAGATATCTGAAATATATCAGATCAACATGGATACTAGTAAAATAATAAATAAATTAGAAATAGGAAAATTATTAGATAAGTATCCTAATCAGTTATCAGGGGGAGAAAAATTCCGTTGTGCGTTATTGTTATGCATTATGAAAAATACAGATATCATCTTATTAGATGAACCAACAGCTGCATTAGAGGATGAGCAGAAAAAGATTGTTATAGAACTATTAGAATATCTGGCATCAAAAGGAAAGACGATCATAATTTCAACGCACGATGATTTGATGATGAAACATAGTGATGTATCTTATGAAATAAAAAATCAAGAAATAATCTGTGTGAAAAATAGTACAAATATCGAAGATGGAGGACCATTAAAACGATCATGTCAGAAAAATACAAAAGTAGTAACTGATTATATGTTCAAGATGGAAAAACATCATCCATGGTATTATGGAATGTTAAGGGGATTATCTATATTCTGTATTATATTCTGTGCACTAAGTTTAGAATTTAGTAATTATGCTTATGAAATAGACGCAAATAATATGAAAAGTACGATGTCTAATGAGTTGACAGTATATAAAAGATTATCTTATTTTGATGAATATGATTTGCTAGGAACAAATGAACCAATCACACATGAGGAAGTAGATTTTTTAAAGAATTTAGAACATGTGGAAAGAGTTGAATGGCGACTTGATACAGGTCTAGGAACAAATTTACTATCTGTAAGTGATGAAAATTATTTAAGTGAAGATAATGAATTAGCTGATATTCGCTTATTTAATGAAAGTAAACAAATCATAAAGGATAGAACGAAGGATAACATATATGCTTGCACTTATTTACACGATGAAAATTATGATAGCTTCATTGAATATCAATTTAATAATGAAGGTATTTATTTATCAAAGGACTTAGCAAATTCTTTGACAGATGATTTATCTAGCTTAAAAGGTAAGTATATTAATTTCCAAATGCCAATCCCAGAATATGATTCTTATGGGTTTGCATGGATATATGATGAAAATGAACAAGAAGTATTGATACATGTTCATGCTGGAAGTTTTGAAGAACTCACATTGCCGATTGCAGGTGTTTTAAAAGGAGCTGATATGGGGCTATATACTACTTTTGGAGAATTAATGTATATTGATCGAGATGTAATAGAGCCACTTATTGAAAAACATAAAAAGACAGAATCTAGAACAATATATACCATGTTACCCGATAGTAAAGTT
This sequence comes from [Eubacterium] hominis, assembly GCA_014337235.1. Taxonomy (GTDB): domain Bacteria; phylum Bacillota_I; class Bacilli_A; order Erysipelotrichales; family Erysipelotrichaceae; genus Hoskinsella; species Hoskinsella hominis. The sequence goes on from CP060636.1 coordinate 1,393,429, forward strand.
TTTTATATTAATGAATTACCTGAAAATGAAAAAGAGAATGTTGCGCATACAGTCGTGGAAACACCTTGGGAACCAACAGGGTATACAGTAATTGTAGATGACATTGATCATTTAGATGAAGTGATTCAAAATATTAGAGAAGCAGGATTAAGAGTTGATTCACAATTTGCCAGCTATAAAAGTATTAGCGAATCCACAAAAAATTTACAAAAAGCAGTGAAAATGATTTCCAAAGGAATGTTAGTCATTTTGTTGTGTATCTATTTGGTAATTAAATATAACAACCGAATAAGAGAACGTAAGATCAATCAATATTATATGCTGCAGTTGAATTTCACAAAAAATGAAATAAGGAAAGTGAAATTAAAAAGGTACTTAGAGAACACAATCATTGCTTTCATGATATCCTTTATCATATTTATGATACTAATATTCTTATTTGATTATATAGGTATTGGATTTACTGTATTGAATAAGAAAATCGTTTTCACATTCATATGTGCTAGTGTTATATTAGAATTTATAGTGCCAATAATTTTTGAAAGGAAGATGGGGCCTAAATGATTGAAATAAAAAATATTCATATTGCATATCAGAATGAAGAACTAATCAAAGATGGATCTTTATCTTTTTCAGATGGAACTGTAAATGTAATCATAGGGAAAAGCGGCATTGGGAAAACAGCTCTTTTATATCATATCGGATGTATTTCTGCAAAACATGATGAAACTTATAAAATTGACGGAGAGGAAATAGATTTAAATAATGAATATGCAATCAGCCAAATTAGAAGGCAAAAGTTTGCCTATCTGTTGCAGGACTATATTTTATTTGATCAATATGATGTATTAGGTAATTTAAAATTATATGCATCATTTAAAGGTCTGGAATATACGCAACAAGAATATCAAGAAATGCTGTCTATGGTAGGATTATCTGTTTCCCTTCATCAGGATATTACAACGTTATCTGGTGGTGAAAGACAAAGATTAGCGATTGCTTGTACCTTGTGTAAAAAACCTGAGATACTATTACTGGATGAGCCATCTAGTGCTTTAGATAAAGAGAATGAAAAGGTATTATTTGAAGTTCTAAGACGCCTTGCATATGAAAAGAAGCTTTGTATCATTATGGTCAGCCATAGTCAAACAGCAAAAGCATATGCGGATAAATTATATACAATCGAAGATCAAACAATAAAATGTTTAAAAGATACTTCGATAAACATTAACCATGAGGATACAGATCAAATGCAGCCATTACATTTGAGTTTCTATACATCTTACATAAAATATTTCTTTCTGAAATTTAGAAAACTGAACGTTTTTATGATGGCGATGTTGGTGATTGCGATTAGTTGTCTATGTGGTTCATTAACATATTATGATATTTATGCGAATAAGAGCTTTTCTGAATTAGAAAGCATTAGTAACAAACAGCTATTGATTACATCATCAAAAGATAATATTTACTTGGATCAACAGATAGATTATCTTAACGAAAAAGATATACAAAAATTTAGAGATTCAACAATAGAGTTACATCCATATTATCAAATGTATGCATCAGTGATAGGACAAAATGAATGTATCATATTGCCATATTTTGATGATTTTCATATGAATGATGATTTATTTAAAACTTTAAATGGTGTCGCAGAGCATGGTATATATTTAAGTAACGATTTTTACTTAGGATTATCAGAAACAGATATTAAAGACAACAAGCTGCCAATGGATATACTTATACGAGAACATAAAGGTGAAAAAGTAAAACAACATGTTCTGACAATTCAGATAGATGTAAAAGGAGTATTAGGTAGTAAAGAAAAGGTTTCTTATCTTCAAAATAGCACCAATTATATTTATATGTATTATAAAGATATGGAAAAGATGTATAAGCAAACGTCTGATAGTGATCAATATATTGCATATATTGCTACAGCAGACAGGTTTGAATATCTGGTTAATTTAAAAGAAAAAGTTTTATCAAATGGACTGGGAGTGAATGAGGGAACAATTGATATGCAATCACTTCAAGATACCCTCACAACCAGAGAGAAAATGCAAATGATGTTAGCTTGTGGTATTGCATTTATTTTTATCATGATTAATCTTTTCCAGCAATTGAATTATTTGTATAAGAGAAAAAAAGAATTCGCTTTATTGATGATCAATGGACTGGCAAAAAGAAATCTAATATGGCTATGCCTTTTAGAACTGATAATGAAATTTGTGATAACAATGATTCTAGGATTTATTATATTGGCAATAGGTGGAGTCTGTTTAAATGTTATGGATATATTGCTTGCGAATATAAAATTTGCGATATTAATGATATTCTTACTATTGGTATCAGTGATTACTACATATGCTTTATTCATTCAAAGATACACGCCAGAAAGTATATTAAGAGAGTAAAAAATCATGGATATAGGGTCCATGATTTTTTAAATATATTCGATAGGTAAAGCAAGTAAATCTTCTTTAAGATATGTCTTTTTATCATATTGGCAAAGGATAATGCCATTACCAATATTTTTATCAGAAATTTTGTTTAATACATCGAAATTTTTTGCCATTGTTTTTATAGGATTGGCAGTCATTTTTATTTCAATAGGATATATATAGTCAAGAAATTAATCGCCTATTATTTCGGCTAATTTAGAGTCTGACTCTAGATTAGCCGAATATTAGATAAAAGCAACTGTTTGATAAAAGAAATTAGATATTTGTAAATCAAAAAACCATCCTCCTTCACGAGAATGGTTTTCTTACAATTACTTGTTTTCGTATAGGTATCTGGCAACGTAAACACCAGATGCACTTGCATGGGATAGGGAATGTGTTACGCCACTACAATCTCCAATGACAAACAATCCTTCATGTTTTGTTTCTAGATGCTCATCGATTTCTACTTCCAGATTGTAGAATTTAACTTCTACACCATACAATAATGTATCATCGTTTGCTGTACCAGGTGCGACTTTATCTAACTGATAAATCATTTCGATAATATCATCCAATTGACGTTTTGGAATTACAAGGCTTAAATCACCAGGTGTTGCGGACAATGTTGGTGTCACAAAGCTTTCTGCGATTCTTCCAGCAGTACTTCTTTGACCACGAATTAAATCCCCAAAGCGCTGAACGATAACACCACCACCAAGCATATTGCTTAAACGGGCAATACTTTCACCATAACCATTACTGTCCTTAAAAGGCTCTGTAAAGTGGTTGCTGACAAGTAAAGCAAAGTTTGTGTTCTCCGTATAACGGTTAGGATCCTCATAACTGTGACCATTTACAGTAATAATTCCATTGGTGTTTTCGCTAACAACAACACCTCTTGGATTCATACAGAATGTCCTTACCTTATCCTGAAATTTTTGCGTACGATATACAATTTTACTTTCATATAGTTCATCTGTTAAATGAGAGAAGATACTATAAGGAAGCTCTACACGCACTCCAATGTCTACACGATTACTCTTTGTTTTGATACCTAATGTATCACAGACGTTACCCATCCATTTACTTCCACTTCTTCCTGTAGAGATAATACATTTTTTACCAGTGTATACCTGATCACCACTATGTAATGCATAACCATCTTCTAGTTTTTCCACGGAATCAATGTGGGTATTAAAATGAATTTCTACTCTTTCTTTCAGTTGTTCATATAGATTTTTTAAAACGACATAGTTCTTATCTGTACCCAGATGACGTACCTGTGCTTCTAATAAATGTAAATCATTCTGCATACATTCTTTCTTCAACTTGGTATTACCTGTTGAGTACAGCTTTGTTCCTTCGCCACCGTTTTCAATATTGATCTTATCCACATATTCCATTAAATCAATTGCCTGTTTTCTTCCCAGATATTCATAAAGTGTACCACCAAATTGATTGGTAATATTATATTTTCCATCAGAGAACGCACCAGCACCACCAAATCCATTCATAATTGCGCAGGTTTTACAATTGATACATGATTTAATCTTCACACCATCAATCGGACATTTTCTTTTTTCTAAAGGATTACCTGTTTCAAACAGACCAATTTTTAATTCCGGCTGTAAACGTAAAGCTTCATAAGCAGAGAAGATACCACCAGGTCCAGCACCTACAATCACTAAGTCAAAATCCATAAGACACCTCCATATTTTCTTTCTTTTACGGGAACCTCACGAGATTTCCCAAAGTATTTTATCATATTTATAAAATAAAGCCAGTATTATTTATGAAAACTTTATGAAAACGCTTGCGGAGTAGTAAAGAAAAGGCCTTTTGGCCTTTTGTATTGTTAATTATTGTAAGAATCTAAATTCTCCAAATGAGGATGCAACATGGAAATCAGGATTTGCGGTTTTAGGATCAACCCAGGAAATCCATTCTATCTTAGGATCCTTGCCAGAGGCTTCTGGTTTAGAAAATTCTGCACGATAAATACCCGCACGCATGACATCATGATTGATTAATTTTAAATCTTGTAAAGATTTCATTGGAATCTTGCCTTCCACAATATAACCATCATCTGTTACTGTGGCTTTTGTTTCCAAACCTTCCATATTCCATTTACCATCAAACTTTCGATAATATTCGATAGAGTAATCGTGAACACGGCCTTTTGGATCAATTTCTAAACCGTAATATTTCTCCATGCCATCAGGACCAGGTTTATCAATGTAAGATCCCGCAAAGAATAGTTCTACACGATCTTCCATATCAACAGTACTCTCATCATCTTTCCAATTATCATCCTGAAGTACTTCGCTATCTTTTACTGTAAAACAGAAATAGAAATTATCCTTATCATGGTATCCTTTAAATTCTGTGTATGGAGCTTCTTTTTTATCCCATGGAAAATGAAAACCACCGGCTATAGCTGGAATATCCTTCCATACTTCATCATCCAGCTTGCCATCAACGTTAATTGATTTATCTCGTTTGACGACATCATAGTGGGATGTAGAAGCTTCATTATAAGCAATCGTAGGTGTAGTAGGTGAAGAACTGCTGTTTGAGGAGCATCCGCCTAAAGCAAACATCGATGCGGCAAGAGCCAGCGTTGTCATGTACGTAAACTTTTTCATGGTAAAATTCTCCTTTCTACCTAACTTCATTATATCATGCATTATGTATATTTCAAGATAAAATGTAAACGCTTTCGTATGATGAAAATGTGATGTATATTATGCATGCAGTTGGTAATACTTTCCAATGAGGTGAAACGAATGAAGAAAAGATATATTGCGTGTTTCTTAGTTTTCTGGGTATGCATTTGTACCATACATATTAGTGGACAGTCACAGCCAGTGGCATTTGAGATCCGTTATGATTCTAAAACAAAGGAAACATATCAGGTAAAGAAGAATATGATGAACACTTTTGAGGATTTAGTAAGTGGCCTGCATGAGGATGATCAAAATACCATGGTTATATATAATATAGAAAGATTTTCTGATAAAAACATCAAGGCGGAATGGAAAGGCAAACTTGTCTTAACACAGGGTGATGGTAAAGGTATCGTGCTGCGTGGTGATTTAATTAATCAGGCGTACTGTATAGAAAAGGTACAACCAAGAAGTTTCTTACAGAAATTATTTTCTGGGAAATGAACAATAATGAATGAGAAAGTTATATTGTGGATAGGGAGTACAGGCTCCTTACATAAAATGGCTTTCTTTTTTTGATAATATGCAAAGAGGCAGTAAACTTTGCGTTAGTACAGTTTACAAATCTACAAATGCCGGAACAAACTTACTACAAATGCCGGAACAAACTTGCTACAAATGCCGGAACAAACTTGCTACAAATGCCGGAACAAACTTGCTACAAATGCCGGAACAAAGCTTATAGAATCTCTTTATGCAAAATAAAAAGCAGAAATATTTAATGATGAAATATTCCTGCTTATATAAGGCATTATCACTGTAAACTATTTGTTTTTATTATTAATCTCTTGTTTAGGAAAGACAAAACTTTGTTCATGTATTTGTTCGTTTTCACCTTTTGGAGATTTGAATGATAAAGAAATACTAAAGAATTCATCTTCATTAGAGAGTAGTGAATTTTGAATATCTTTTGTGATCTTTTCCTTTATAAGGATTTCACTTTCTTCTTGATCTTTAATATCCAATTTATATAATTGATCACAAGGATATACTGAGGACTCGTTCGTATTAGGATTAATCGTTACCTTGAAAGGATATTCAGTATAGAAAATATTTAATTCATTTAAAGAGTAAAACTCAGGAGCGATAGTAAATTTCACTTTAGCTGTTAGATAATCATTTTCTATATAAATATTTGAAATTTCAATATCTTTAAAAGAATCTATTGGATTTAATATCATTTTATTCTTTTTCAATATTTCAGTGTTTATACAGGTTTTATCTTCTATGTTACATGATGTTTTTTCTTTTGAATTTAATGAGAATAAAGTGATAAAAATGATTAACACACAGATGCCAATCAATATAAATAGTTTAATCGATGTCTTCGTTTTTTTCATAAATATATCCCTCACTTACATTTATATATGGTTATCATTCTTATGCTTTTGTTTTCTTTATATAAAGTCTGAAAACGTTTTCTAAAATAATTTTAACATAAATTAGTTAATTGTAAATAAAATAATATTATGTTTTACGATTTTTTATTTAATCGAACTCATTTTGATATAATGGCATTGGAGATGGTAAAATGGGGAAAATACAAATTATTTCTTTCTTCAAGCTTGATTTACTAATTTTAAATATCTTCCATTAAAATCGAACAAGAAACTTTGATGATTCTTATTTTGTTGTTAAGAGGATGATGACGACTTATAATCAAAAAAAACAGTAGTACATAATAATATCCCTAAAGCTCATGTGCTGGAAGATAAGATTTCACGTATGCTTACAATCAAGAAAGTAGGGTGTGCATCCATACAATTCAATTCATAATCAATCGTACTTAAATAATCGTGATTATTCATTCTTAGAAATATCATAATGGAAATCATGAGTCCTATAGTGATGAGTTTGGATTTATTGGTTCTAATCATAATCGTTTCTCCATATTTTTTGCGCAAGAATTATCTGTAAATATCATAAAAGAAAAAACTTAGCTTTATATAAGGATAATATAGATTAAGTGAAAATTAAGAAAATGCATACCATACACAATACATATATATAGGAAAGAGAAAAATCTTTCCTAATTGAAATATTTTCTTTGATTAGACCATGGGATATGGGAAATGATATAATAGAAATGTTGAGGAAAGAGGTATGGTATATGAAAACAACGAATAAAGAAGCACTGATTGATATTTTATGGATTCTTGCTGGAAATTTGTTTTTGGCGATTGGTGTCGCATGGTTTATTCTACCGAATAATGTATTAACAGGAGGATTGGCTGGCGTCGCAATTGCACTAGAACCGTTGTTTCATATACAACCAGAATTTATGATCAATGCATTAACAGTCGTGCTGTTTCTTGCGGGGGCAGTCATTCTTGGTAAGAAATTCGCAATGAAAACGATATTAAGCACGATTTTATATCCTACCTTATTATCTGTGATGTCTTATCTGGCAAGTGAAGTCATTGCGCCGGATACCTTCATTATGGATAAATATTTGGCAACCATTTATGGTGGTGCGTTGATGGGAATTGGTATTGGATGTGTATTTCGTACAGGGGCAAGTACAGGTGGTATGGATATCCCACCGTTGATCGTGAATAAATATACGCATATTCCACTACCGACTTTGGTATTGATCACGGATGCGTTAACGGTTTTATTAGGTGTGTTTACCTATAATCTTCAGGCAGCTTTGACTGGTATCTTATCGGTTTGGGTAAGCAGTATGCTGATTGATAAAACGATGATGATTGGTGGACATAAAGCACAAAGTGTTATGATTATCTCTGAGAAGTATGAAGAGCTGATGGATATGATTCATGATGAATTGGAACGAGGTACAACGATTATTCAGGCGATGGGTGGATTCTCTAAGGAGAAAAAACCAGTGATTATGGTCGTTGTTAGTAAAAAACAGTTGCCACAATTACAGTATATGATTGCGCATGCGGATCCGGAAGCCTTTGTAATCGTTACTGAAACCAATGAGGTACAGGGATTAGGCTTTACATATGAAGAAGAACTATAAGGGAGGACATTATGCAAAAATTTAATTATCATAGTCACACAAAACGTTGTGGACATGCAATCGGTGAGGATGAAGAATACGTATTGGCAGCAATCGCCAATGGATATACGAAAATGGGCTTTTCAGATCATGCGCCATATCGTAATGGATATGCGCCAGGAGAGCGTATGCATAAAGAAGAATTGGATTCCTATATTGAGAGTGTGAAAGTCCTGCAGGAAAAATATAAGGACCAGATTGATATTCGCATTGGCTTAGAATTTGAATACTTTGAAGATCAATTGGTTGAATTAATGGAATATAAGGAACGTATGGATTATCTGATCATTGGTCAACATGGCCCAAAGCTGTTTGAAGAAGAGTTTTATACAAGAAATGATGATGAAGCTGTTTTATTGTATGCATCCTTGATTGAAAAAGCATGTACGAAAGGCCTTCCTGATATCATTGGACATCCAGATTTGTTTATGTTTGATAAGAAAGAATGGACACCCGCATGTGAGGAAGCAGCGCATCGTATCGTGAAAGCGGCTGTAAATGCAGATATTCCTATCGAAATCAATTTGAATGGGATTCATTATGGTATCCGACAGATAGGTAATGAAAAACGTGTTGGTTATCCATACCGTAAATTCTGGGAGGTAGCGGCACAATATCCTGTGAAAGTAATCTATGGATTAGATGCCCACAAACCTGAAAAATATGCGGATGTGGATGCATATCATCTGGTGGATGAGGTATTGGAGGGTATCACACTTCATAAACTTGAGGATTTGGCTTTTAAAAAGAAGCTTTGATATACCGCTTACATTTGAAAGGGCCAAAAAATTTTGAAAATTAACTATAAACAGTATTTAGCGAATGAATCTGATTTTTAAGAAAAATGGTTCTAGTATCCACTTTATGGTAAAATTGGACGAAATATAGGAGAAAAAGCATAATAAAATGCCCTAAAAATGGGATGAAGAAACACGGGAATGGCTATGGAATTGGCTGGAAACCCGTGTTTTTTTCACAACTAAGACGAATTTCATATAATACGATAAAATAAGGCTTTTTAGATATTTGAATAAAAAAAGTAAAATAAAAAAATAAACCAATTTGTGATTGAATTGATAAATTTCACAAATGAAAATAAATGTAAGAAGTTGTCAAAAGTTGCCTGAAGTTAAACAAACGCCTTTGTTTAAGGGATTTGGAATAAAAATACAAGCGAGAGCATAGGTATGAAATATTATATGTTGGGTAAAATAAGACCAAAAGACATGTTAAAAAACAAAAAAATTGGACAAGTTTTTGAAATTGTGATAGACTATAGCATGTTTTCATTAAAGGAGGAACATTCATGAAGTCAAGACGAATCTTATTATTCGCTTTATTCACCTGTGTTTTCGCTTTATATGGATGTGTCAGTTCTGTATCAGAATCTGCTTCGCAAAGAAGCCTGACAGTCAATATCGACAAGATGACATTGAAGAATGTATCAGATAACAGTATGTTGCTGCCTATTAGAAAAGACAGCGTACAAAAAGAAGATATTATGCGTGTGATTAATGGAACGTATAATGATCAGCCAAGAGTTAGAAATTTAGGTGGTCAGCTTTCCACAAAGATCGCCATGGAGCAGGTAGCGAAAGACTACAAAAAACAGGTCAGAGAAAAACAGAAGAAATTAGAAGAAGAAAAGAAAAAAGCTGAAGCATTAAAGAAACAGAAAGAGGAAGAAGAAGCTTCTACCTTCGTAGGGAAACTTACAACTTATGGAGTAGACTGTTACGGCTGTTCATTTTCAAATGGACGAGGCAGTACAGCAACAGGTATCGCTCTGGATATGTATCAGGGTGTACAACAGGCAGATGGAAGCTTTCAGCCTGGTATCAAATATGGCAACTATTATGTAGTAGCCGCAGATCCTGGCATTCCAATGTATTCTATTTTGAAAATCAGCAACCATGGATTGAGTGGCAGTGGGATATCTTTAGATGAACCATTCTATGCAATCGTATTGGATCGTGGCGGTGCCATTTATGGAGGACACTTAGATTTATATATCGGAAGTGAATCTTCAGGTGCTGTTCAGCATGTATTACAAACAACACCAAAGGTACAAATTGTACGTTCTGGTGCTTAATTAAAGAACCTGTGCATATTCTGCACAGGTTTTTCACAGTTGTCAGGAAGATTACGCGATAAGCATGGATATCCAATAGATTTGTGCTATAATAAAACAGCAAAAGGAGGCGCACGATATGGAATTTGTTGAATTAACGGAAAATGAATTTGCACAATTCGCGCTGCATCATGAATTAAATAACCTCTGGCAGACTACCCAGATGGCAAAGATGCGTGAACAGCGTGGTTTTCATACATATTATGTAGGGGTAAAAGAAGATGGAAACATCATCGCAGGCAGTATGCTATCCGCATTGCCTGTGTTTATGGGTTATGAAATGGTTCAATTATTAAGAGGACCACTGATTGATTTTAAAAATAAAGCTTTATACACGTTCTTTCATGAACATCTGGTTGAATTTTTAAAAGCCCGTAAATGCATGTACTTTCATATTGATCCTTATTTGCCTTATAAAGAAAGAGATTTAGAAGGGGAATTGGTTGAAGGTGGCTTTGACAACAGTGATGTTGTGGATATGCTATTAGATTTAGGTTATCAACATGAAGGCTTTACTCGTGGTATTGATTTATCAAGAGAACCTAGATGGATCTATACGATCAATCTGAAGGACAAAACACCTGATGAAGTATTAAAACAGATGGAACGTAAAACACTTCGTTCTGTCAAAAAGGCATTGAAGTATAACATTCAGGTCAATGAATTAGACCGTGATCATATTTCTGTGTATGAAGAAGTTATCCAGAAAACCGGAGAACGCAGAGGATTTCAGGGACGTGATGAAGAATATCATAAACGTTTATATGATTTCTATCATCCTGAAGGATATATTAAATTTTTATGTGCTACCCTTGATTTAGAGGATTATAAGAAAGATTTATATAAAGACTTGGAAACCAATACCAAACAGCGTGATACTTGCGCAAAACGTTTGGAAACACAAGAGAGTCCAAAGATTCAAAAGAAGATGGAGCTTGCACAGGAACAAATTGATCAGTTAAACGAAAAACTGAAAGAAGCGGATGAATTGATCCAAAGCGATGGACAGGTGTTGACACTGGCCAGTGGTGTTTTCTTTACCTATGGCAGAGAAGTATTGTGTTTGATGAGTGGTGTATATGAAAAATACATGCGCTTTGCCTCACCTTATGCGATGCATTGGAAGATGATGAATTACGCAATAGAACATGGTATGGAACGTTATAATTTATATGGTATGAGTGGAAACTTTGATCCACAGGCAGAAGATTATGGTGTCTATCTGTTTAAGAAAGGCTTCCAGGGAGAAATCCAGGAGTTGATTGGGGACTTTGATTATATCGTGAATCCAAAAATGTATCGTTTATATCAGAGCCTGCGTAATGTAAAACATAAAATCAAAGGTGAATAGTGAATGAAAGAACCGTATATCGTGCGGTTCTTTTTTAGGATAGCTGTAATTATGTAGGGCGCATTTTTTTCACTTCCTTCATTTTTCTTTTCCAACATGTGCGAATAGTTCTTTCAATTTTTCCATAGATAAGCTAAAATAGGGGAGAGTGTGGTGTATAAATATGAAAATAAAAGAAATTATTGTATGTGAAGGAAAAAATGACACAAACGTATTACAGAGCTATCTAGAATGCGATACCATAGAAACCCATGGCACAAGCCTTGGAGAAGAAGTCTTTCGACAAATCGAACAGGCGCAAAAAACCCGTGGGGTAATTATCTTTACAGATCCAGATCATCCAGGGGAACAAATCAGAACGGCAATCAATCAACGTATCCCAGGCTGTAAAAATGCCTTTATTGATGTACATAAGGCAAAGACACCGAAAAAAGTAGGTGTGGAGCATGCGAATAAACAAGATATCCTGGAAGCATTAAATAATCTGATGACCTATGATGAAGGATTAAAAGAAACATTGTCCTATGAGGATTATATCGATTTAGGCTTTCAGGGAAGATGTGACAGTGGACAAAGACGTGAAGAAATCGCACGTCGTTTATATCTTGGAAAACCAAACGCAAAAACACTGTTTAAACGTTTGAATATGTTACAGCTGGATAAAGCACAGATTGAAAAAATGTTAGAAGAAAGCGAGAACAAACATGAATAAACCCATTGCGACACCTTCTAGAACAAAGGAAATATTGGCAAAACATGATATGTTCGCAAAGAAAAACTATGGACAAAACTTTTTAGTAGATGCAGGAGTCGTAGAAAAAATCGCCAGAGATGCGATGGTTTCTGATCACTGTGTTGCCATTGAAATCGGTCCTGGTATTGGTGCTTTGACACAATACTTATGTGAATATGCGAAAAAAGTCATTTCTTTTGAAATTGATGAGCGATTACCATCCGTTCTTGCGGATACTTTAAGTGAATATGATAACTTTACTCTAGTCATGGAAGACTTTTTGAATATTGATTTAAAATCCTATGTGGAACAATATACTGCACAGGGCTATGATGTAGTCATTGCAGCGAATCTGCCATACTATATCACAACACCAATCCTGTTTAAAATATTTGAATCCAATGCGCCTGTATCTGCGATCACCGTTATGATGCAGAAGGAAGTAGCGGATCGTTTCCATGCATCTGTGAATACAAAAGAATATAATGCATTAAGCATTGTGACACAATATCGCTGTCATGTGAAAAATGTCATGAAGGTGCCAAAGAATGTCTTTATGCCAAAGCCAAATGTAGACAGTGCCGTATTGCAGTTTACCTTCAAAGAAAAAGATGCATCTATCAATGAAGAAGCATTCTTTGAACTTGTAAAGGGCTGCTTCAAACAACGCAGGAAAACCATTTTGAATAACTTTGGCGAATATCTGGGTGATAAAACAAAGGCAAAAGAAGTATTGCAACATGCGGGTGTTGATGAAAAACGCCGGGCAGAAAGTTTAACAATTGATGAATTCAAACATTTATATGAGGTATGTATCCATGAAAATTGAAGCACATGCGAAAGTAAATCTTAGTTTAAATGTCGTAAGAAAAAGAGATGATGGCTATCATGAATTAGAAATGATTATGGTACCACTCACCCTTCATGATGATGTAACAGTGGAATTAAGTGAACAGGACAGTTACAGCTGTAATATAGAAGGCTTGGCGATTGATGAATCGAATACCGTTGTCAAGGCAGTAAAGTTAATGAAAGATACCTATGGCATCAAAGAACATTTTCATGTCCATATGGAAAAACATATTCCTATGCAGGCAGGCTTGGCTGGTGGTAGTGCAGATGGTGCTGCGGTAATGAAAGGCATCCATGCATTGCTTGATTTAAAGGTTCCTATAAGTGAATTAAGTATGTTGTCAAAACAAGTAGGAGCGGATGTGCCATTTTGTGTATATGATACCCCGGCTGTTGTGAAAGGGATTGGAGAAGATGTAACACCGATCAATTGTCAACTAGACTTTGAAATCCTGTTGGTAAAACCACAGGAGGGAGTACCGACTGGCAAAGCATTCTCTATGATTGATTTTCAAACCTGTGAACATCCAGACTATCGCAAAGTCCAACACGCTATGGAAACAGGAGATTATAAAGCCTTTTGTGAAAGCTTAGGCAATACCCTTGAACAACCGGCATTTCAAATCGTACCTTTAATCAAAGATATCAAACAAGAACTGTTAGGTATGGGATTTGATGGTGTCTTGATGTCAGGCAGTGGCAGTACCGTGTTTGCGATTAGTAAGAATCATGCTTTGATAGAAGAAGCATATCATAAATATGATAAAGAAGGATACTTTGTATATAAGACGAAGATCATTGGATAAGGCGATATTCTCGCCTTATTTTCTTAAGGATTCTTAAAAGTGAAGCAAAAATAAAACACAAAACAAAAACATGCGTTATAATGATGTTGAAATGAGGGATCACCATGAACTATAAGATATTAATTGTAGATGATAACCCAGAAATCCGCGAAGTCGTCAATGTGCTGTTAAGCAATGAAGGCTATATGATCGAAGAAGCCTGTGATGGTTTTGAGGCAATAAAAAAAGCCAATGACAAAGACCTGATTATATTGGATATCATGATGCCCAATATGGATGGCTTCGAGGTATGTCAAAAGATAAGAGAAACAAACAATGCGCCAATTCTATTTCTGACTGCCAAAAGTATGGAACAAGATAAGACGCAGGGTTTTTTATGCGGTGGAGATGACTACCTGCCAAAACCATTTAGTTATGGAGAACTGCTTGGCAGAGTAAAAGCACTTCTGCGCCGGTATACAGTCTATAAAGGCAAGGAAGTCAAGAAACAGGAAAACATATTGGAAATGTATAATCTGAAAGTAGAATTAGATAAAAACCAAGTATACCTGGATGATGAAAAAGTGATGTTGACAGATTTAGAATATCGCATTCTTGTCTTATTGATGAAACAGCCGAAAAAGACATTTTCCAATCAGGAGCTATACGAAAATGTATGGGATGAATCCTATTTATATACCGCAAACAATACCATTATGGTCCATATTAGAAATTTAAGAAAAAAGCTGAAAATAAACCCACAAAGTCCTTTATATATCAAAACAGTATGGGGAAAGGGGTACCGTTTTGAGTAAACATATGATGAAACTGAGTTATAAGTTTCTAATGGTTGTTGTGTTGTCCTTTTTAGGATCTGTGCTGTTGTTTTACATCCTGTTTGCGAATCGCTATCGGGCCATGGATTTTTATATCGCAAATTATACGGATTTAAAAAGTCCAGCCGAACAAATAGATGATATGCAGAAGAAAATCACGGAAACCAGAATATCGCGAAAAGATAAAAAAGCAATTTTAGAGCTGATGAAACAATATCCATCGTTATCTATGCAGTTATATAGTAATGATCGAGAATATATCGCAGATCATATCCTAAGTGATGAAGGAATTTCTATCAATACACGTTCTGTCTGGGTGGAATTATACTATCCAGAGGAGAAAGATTTTCAATTAAAGTTTTATGATGGAGATTGTTACCTGATTGTGCAGTCCTATCAGAGTATGACCTTTATTATGATATATCTATTCGTATCCTCTACCATAGCTTTGGGATTGTTCTTTAGTATTACAATACATTTTGTACGTAAAAAAATGAAGTACGTACAACGGTTGGAAAATGAAATGAAGCTGATTGAAAGTGGTGATCTTCAACATCAGATAGAATGCGTTGGCAATGATGAAATAGGCTCCCTTGCTACACAGCTCGATCATTTAAGGGTTGCGTTAAAAGAAAATATGGAGAAAGAAAGTGAAGCACGAAAGGCAAATGAAGAGTTGATTACTACCATGAGCCATGACTTGCGTACACCTTTGACCTCCCTTATGGGATATCTTGATATTCTGGAAATGAAAATCTATAAAAATGAAGCAGATCATGATGCCTATATTGAAAAGTGTAAACAAAAAGCGGAACAAATCAAAACCATGTCTGATCGATTATTTACACATTTCTTTGTCTATGCACAAGATGATGATATATTATTAGTAGATATCCCCACCCAGCAAATCAAAGAAACCTTGTCTAATTGTTGTTTGGAATTAATGAGTTCTGATTTTCAGGTAGAAGAAACATATTGTGAGGAGGATGGTATTCTTCAGGGAGATATGGGATTAATCGATCGTATCTTTGATAATATCTTTTCTAATGTGATAAAATATGCCCAGAAAGAGCAAGTAAAGGTAGCATTGTTTATCGAAGAAAATAAACTTCACATTCAAGTAAAAAATCAAAAGAAAATGAATCAGTTTAAAGAAGAAAGTACCTGTATTGGCACAAAGAGTATGGATAAAATGATACGGCAAATGAATGGAAAAATCATTATAAATGATGAAGAGTCCACTTATTGTGTAGAGTGTATGATTCCATTAAAAAAATAGAAGAAAAGCAATAAGTCCATTGTGATTAAGGAAAATCCTGAAAAAAATAGTAAAAATTTTGCAGGTATCGACAGAAATCGCTAATAAATAGGCATATTGCCTTTTTTTTATGGACGATTTTTGATAGAATAGTAATGATGGAGGCGTGTGAAATGAAATCAGCAATCGTATTAGCTGCCGGCAAAGGCACAAGAATGAAATCTGACTTATGCAAGGTGATGCATCCAGTAAGTAACAAGCCAATGATTGGTCATATTATTACAAGTCTGAAAAAAGCAGGCGTTGAAAATATCGTCGTTGTTGTTGGCCATGGGGCTGAAAGTGTAAAAGAATATTTAAAAGATGATGTACAATATGCATTACAGGAACCACAACTTGGGACTGGACATGCAGTTATGCAGGCAAATGCATTAGAGGGAAATGATGGGGATACCATCGTATTATGTGGTGATGGACCATTGATTCAGCCAGAAACAATTCAGGCTGCATTTGAAGCAAACAAAGATCACACATGTACTGTTTTAACAGCAGTATTACCAGATGGAGAACGTTATGGTAGAATCGTGCGTAATCCTAATGGACAGGTAGAAAAAATCGTAGAAGCAAAAGACTGTACTGCAGAAGAACTGGAAATTAAAGAAATCAATACCGGTTTATTCTGTTTCAAAAACAAAGATTTATTTGAAGGCTTAAAGAAAATTAAAAACGAAAATGCTCAGAATGAATATTATCTAACAGATTTGGTTGAGATATTTCATAACGAGGGAAAAAGTGTTAATGCTATGATTGTGGAGGATCCAGATGAAACCATGGGTGTCAACGATCGTTTAGATTTAGCAAAAGCACAAAAATGGATGAAATTACATGTAAATCAAAAACACATGTTAAATGGAGTAACCATTATTGATCCAGAAAACACTTATATTGATGTCGATGTAGAAATCGGACAAGATACTGTGATTTATCCGAATGTATTCATTGAAGGAGATACAAAGATTGGTAAAAACGTTACCATTCTGCCAAATTCTTTCCTTCGCAATGCAACAATCGCAGATGATGTAGTTATTGATTCTAGCAAGATTGTTGAAAGCAAGGTTGGAAAAGGAACAACTGTTGGGCCTATGTCCCATTTAAGAAACAATACGGAAATCTGTGAAAACTGCCGTATTGGAAACTTTGTGGAATTTAAGAATTCCCACTTTGGAAACGGAAGTAAATGCGCGCATTTAACATATATTGGGGACAGTGACTTTGGAGAAAAGATCAATGTCGGCTGTGGTGTGGTTACTGTTAACTACGATGGTAAAAACAAATATCGTACAACAGTAAAAGATGGTGCATTTATTGGAAGTAACTGTAACCTGATTGCCCCTGTGACAATTGGAGAAAACGTGTTACTGGCAGCGGGATCTACAATCACTGATTCAGTAGATGATGGTGATATGGGTATCGCTAGAGCTAGACAGTCCATTAAAAAAGGATATGGAACGAAGTACAAAAACAAATAGGAAAGGAACAGGTAGAGTTAGTACAATGGAAAAGAAAACAGTAGTTTTTGCGTTAACATCAAGTGTAGGATTAGCAAATGAAATCGTAAGTCAGTTAGGTATTCCTTTAGGACAATGCGATGTAAAACATTTCTCTGATGGAGAAATCATGGTAGAATTAGGAGAATCTGTACGTGGTAAAAACGTATATATCGTACAGTCTACATGTGCACCAGTAAGCAGCAACATTATGGAAGTATTGATTGCGATTGATGCATGTAAACGTGCTAGTGCAGCACATATCTCTGTTGTCATGCCATACTTTGGATATGCAAGACAGGATAGAAAAGCAAAAGCAAGACAGCCAATCACTTCAAAACTGATTGCTGACCTGTTAGAAACAGCAGGAGCTAACCGTGTAATTACAATGGAACTGCACGCAACTCAGATTCAGGGATTCTTCGATATTCCTGCAGATGATATCAGTGCAATTCCTATCATTGGAAAATATTTCAAAGATTTAAATCTTAAGGATGTTGTTGTTGTATCACCAGACCACGGTGGAACAACACGTGCAAGAAAACTTGCTGAAATTCTACATGCACCTCTGGCTATTATCGACAAACGTCGTCCAAAACCAAATGTAGCAGAAGCAATGAACATCATTGGGGATGTTGATGGCAAAGTAGCGATCATGGTTGACGATATCGTTGATACTGCAGGAACACTTACAGCTGGTATCAAGATGCTGTATGACAAAGGCGCAACTGCTGTATACGCTAGCTGCGTACACGGTGTATTATCAGGTCCTGCAATCGAACGTTTGAAAGCAGCGAAACTGGCTGGATTCATCTGTACAAACACAATTGAAAACAATGAAAAAGCTGCACAATACCCTGAAATGAAGGTATTATCTGTTGGTCCAGTACTTGGTGAAGTCATCAAGGCAATGGAAGAAAACAGAGCAGTAAGTGACATTGTTGCTCGCTACGCTGAATAAGAAATAGAAAGGACAATATATGCTGGAACATTACATAGAACTATTTTTGCCCGAAATCGTATCCATTTTGGAAATCATGGGTATTATTGTCATTAGTGTTGGCTGTTTAAAAGCCTTTTATCACTATATGAAAGCATATCTGACAAATAAAAATTACCCTTTACGAATTGAATTAGCAAATGCTCTGGCATTAGGTCTGGAATTTAAAATGGGAGCGGAGATTTTAAAAACCGTTCTTGTGAGAAGTATGAATGAAATATTCATACTTGGCGCAATTATCCTGTTACGTGCGTTGTTATCACTGATGATTCATTTTGAAATCAAAGCAGAGAACTCACATGCCTCAGGAGAGCATAGTGCAAATGATTATTAATGAAAGATAAGGCGACATGCAGTGCATGATCGCTTTTCTTTTTTAGATTACAGTTATGTATAACTATCGTTCGCGTTTGCGTTCGCGACCGCGTTCACGAACGCTGCGAACGACATGTTTTATTAAAATTTATCGTAAAAATATCCTGCTTGATGTATAAACAGGATATTTTTTATTTTTTTTCATTTTATAAGATTAATTTGAAACATCTTGCCAATCATTTGTTCTTGATATATCAATAAATGCTAGATTGCCATCTTTAATAGCAACTTTTCCAGTACCTGTTTGTTTAATGTAATTATTAGAATCAAATCCATTATTTCCAAAATTATATCGTGTAACCTGGATAGACTGCCCATTCATTTCTTTAGTTATTCTTTGAGAAATTGTAATGGATCGAAGATTATTAGCATTATATATACGAAAACTAATATCAGAGGTATCATATCCAAGGCTATTTAGCATTTCTTTGATTGGTTGTCCATAATTACTACCTTCAGAATCAATACTATTAGCATTAGCATGATCTATGAAATAGGAAGATATTATCTCGTTTATCTTTGTATTCGTTAACATGGTATTTATGATACGATCATAAGCAACTTTGGCATTTTCTAATTTATCTTTTACTTCAAATGACTGCTTTTCATCATCATAATAGATATAGCGATTATTAATATGAAGGATAAAATCACCGCTACTGTCCTTTTTCTTATTAAGTTCTAGGGAAATCAGTTCACCATCTACTTGTGATTCTTCCATAATTTCATCAATATATTTATCAAAAGACGATAATTCATTATTTGCACAAAGCTGAGTTCCCTTTGTCTTAGCCGCAAGCAAAACACTGCGTGCTTCTGTTAAAAGCTGTGCATCCTTTGCTTTGGATACATATCCCATGATGGAAGGGATCGTAATCGCAAGCAGGATGCCAATAATCAATAAAACAACGATGATCTCAATCAAAGTGAATCCTTGTTCCTTCTTTTTCATAAGCATCAGCTCCTACTTCTAATGTAACATAAATGTGATAATGTATGTAGCCTTTTGAGTGAAGAAATTCTTAAAAAACCTGATGTTATTGTGATGTGATGACATTTGTACACAAATGATAAACAAAATGAAAAATAATGTAACCAAAATGTAAATTGTGATAAAAGTATATTGACTTTTCACTTCTTTTCATATATCATATACTACACATGGGGAATAAAAACCGTAGAGATGGAAAAAGTGTGATACAAGCGCGCAAAGAGAGTAGGGAATGGTGAGAACCTATCGTAAGCAGTATGGCACATGGGCCATTAAGGGAGAATAGAAATGGCAGTAGCCAGAGTATAGGACACGTTTGTTCACGTTACGAACATTGAGTGGATTTCTTTTTAGAAATCAAGTCAGGTGGCACCGCAGGCAGTATAAGCTTGTCCTTGATCTGTTTTCAGACAGGACAAGTTTTTTTGTCACTAAGCCAACCAATATGGGAGCCTGGAGTTCAGCATGATCCTTGCTCCCATACGATCTATCAGAATTCATCCTAACACGATTAAACTCTGAGATGCCCATATTACTTTGATTGTGAACACATTCCTGATAGTCGCACAGCAATCATTTCAGTAATACTCAGATTAAGATATAGTGAAATACCCCTTCTATCACGAATTCTGATAATCTACTACCATCCACATGCTGAACCACATAAGGCTTATCCGATGTACTGACGTTTTAATAAGCAGATTGGCGCTTTATCCGATTCTTCCTCAAAATAAGATATATGCCAAGATATCCCCTGCTTCTATACAAAAATATCATTCAACCTCGACTTTACATGTATAGGAAAACGTAGTACATCTGGAAATGCCCATAGCCTATGGGTAAACGATGGTATATGTAAAAAATAAAGCAATGTTTCTCTTATTGAGCAGCATTGCTTTTTTCGTATGATTAGTATAATTCAATCTCTTTTCTTGTTTCACAAGCTTTTTTCAACTTTAAGACAGCACCCTTTAAGATTATAGGATTTAAGGCTCTGGCGTGTGTTGGACAAATGGTAATACAGCGCATACAGCTAATACATTTATTTTTATCTGTTGTGGAAGGGCTCATTGGATCAATGGCTTCTACCGGACATTCAATAGCACATTTTCCACATGCGATACAAGAACTGTTTGCTTTTGGTACCATAGGAATTGCGTGAAATTCTTTATATGGATGATTGCCGGGTACTTGTACCTGTAATGCTTTTTTCTGTTGTAAAGATGATTGCAGGTTTGCTAGATAGGCATCCATCTTTTTGAAATCTTCTGCATCAGGTCGATTAGCGCCAAACTGATGCATAATAGAATGTTCACAGACCACTGCCATAGCACCAACTGTGATAAATCCTTGCTGCTCTACAAAATCTTTTAATTCAATCAAAGTATCCTCCTGTGCCCGGTTTCCGAAGGTCACAACCAATAAACAAGGTGTTTGATTGCCATTAAGCTCTTTAAACTTTTCTAACGCAACCGCAGGTACCCTGCCACCAAAGGAAGGAACTGCAAAGATTGCTAAATCATCACTTGATAATGATACATTAGAATAACTCCCGTGAGCTGTTAGATTGTGCATGACACCAGGATATTCTATCTTTTCGATAATGTGCTGGCATACCTGCATGGTGTGATTGGCAGGACTAAAACAAAAAACATGTGCTTCTTTTAATTCCATAAGACTTCTCCTCTTTCCTAGTTCTGAAAAATCGATTGTATAAACTTTTCAGGTCCTTTTTTATATAATACTTGAACACCTTTCTGCCCATATTCCCGATAAATATCATCAAAATAAAACATTCCGGCAGCCGTTGGAAACTGATTCCATAAATCACCAGATGTGGCAGCTATTAATATCTTATGCTGCATCGCTTTATTTTCAACATCACATGCGCCAGCAAGAGAACCAAATGCTTTTTCTTTATAAGATTCATATTTTTCTGTATAAAAACGATAATCTTTAACATGTTCATTCCAAGCCAGAAAATTAGATAAGCCATGACAGAATGTAAAATAATCCAAAATATCCAAATAACGACCACTTTCTAAAGGGTAATCATGATGGATACACAATTTACTGATTTCTTTTGTCAGATAATTTTGCATAATATATACCATTTGTGAAACGATTGGTGTATAATCTGCGATATGAATTAAGTCCATTAAGATATAGACTTCATTTTCTGTTTTACAAACACGATTGCCATTTGTACCAACGACTGGCAAAAGGATAAGCTGATCAAGCAAAGGATGATTTTCTTTAAAAAGTACCTTCCATAATTCATGATTAAATACAGGGAATTCTTCTACAATTGTTTCTAATTGAGATAACAGCTCCATAACCACATCTTTCCTTTTTTTATCTGGCGTTTTATAATTATTTAATAAAGGAAATGCTTTACAGTTTTCAATATCATGATCATTTAAAAACGCTTGTATAATTTCATTATTCATTTTCATAATGTCACCCCTTTATATTATTGTAACACGTTTTCGTTTAAGAATAAAACATATGTGCATACTAAGAACAGGTGATAAGGATGAATAAAAAAACATTTCAAAAAGTATTGATCGCATGTGTGGGTTTTCTTATCTTTGTGACGTTTATGGCTGTGATATTTCACCATTTTGCGGATACGAAGGATGAACCAGTTAGCGCAAAACCTAATAAAGTAGTTTATCTGACATTTGATGATGGACCAAGTAAAAACACAAAAGCAGTATTAAGAATATTAAAACATTATGATGTCCATGCGACATTCTTTGTGACAGGTCAATTTCCAGAATATGAGTCTTTGATTAAAGATGAATTTAAACAAGGCAATGCGATTGGTGTACATACCTATTGTCATGATTATGCGACTATTTACGCAAGTAGTGAAGCATATTTTAAGGATATTGATAAAGCCAATGAAATGATTAAACGGCAAACGGGGATGACTTCTCCACTACTTCGTTTTCCAGGTGGCACAAGTAATACAGTATCAAGGAAATATTGCGATGGTATCATGTCAACTTTATCAAAAGAAGCGATTGAAAAGGGTTATCAATACTATGATTGGAATGCAGAAAATGGTGATGGAAATTCATCTCTGGATAAGGATACATTGATTCATACGGCATTAAAAGAAGTAGAAGGAAAAGACAGTGTTATGATGTTGATGCATGATGGCGGTGGAAATGAGGCAACTGTAAAGGCACTACCAGCGATTATTAAGAATTTAAAGAAACAAGGATATGAATTTAAAGTGATTGATGCGACAACTCCGGTATTTCATCACCACATCGCAAATTAATAATCATGAGTGTTTAGGCTATTGATATAGCCTTTTTTATTATGAATGTGGTACAATAACACTTGATAACGAGGTGAAGCATATGTTACAGGATACCATAGCAGCAATATCTACAGCGGCAGTCGATGGGGCTATTTCCATTATTCGTATGAGTGGGGATGATGCCATCAGAATCGCAAATATCTTATGTAGTATTGATTTAACAAAGAAAGAAAGTCATACAATATCGTATGCATTTATCATAGATCCTTTCACAAAGGAAGCAGTTGATGAAGTATTAGTTTCTGTATTCAAAGCGCCAAAGACGTATACAATGGAGGATATTGTAGAGATCAATTGTCATGGCGGTCGTTTTATCACAAAGAAAATTTTACAGTTATGTTTGATGCAGGGGGCCCGCCTTGCTGAACCAGGGGAATTTACAAGACGTGCCTTCCTGCATGGCAGAATTGATTTAACCCAGGCAGAAGCCGTGAATGATATGATACAAGCCACAACCAATGAAAACAGCAGACTTGCAATACGTGGAATCAAAGGCAGTGTCAAGAAACTGTTGGATCCATTAATTGAAAACATCTTAGATATTATTGCGAATATTGAGGTAAATATTGATTATCCTGAATATGATGATGTAGAGCAGTTAACCAATGAAGTTGTTTTACCAAAAGCAGCCGCATGGATGGGAAAAATTGATGAGATACTTGATCG
The DNA here is from genome assembly GCA_014337235.1 of [Eubacterium] hominis. GTDB lineage: Bacteria > Bacillota_I > Bacilli_A > Erysipelotrichales > Erysipelotrichaceae > Hoskinsella > Hoskinsella hominis. The sequence goes on from CP060636.1 coordinate 1,417,489, forward strand.
TGCACAAAGTGGGCAGATCATGAAGGAAGGTATCAAAACAGCAATTGTTGGAAAACCTAATGTTGGGAAAAGCAGTCTGTTAAACGCTTTATTGGAAGAAGATAAGGCGATTGTGACAGATGTCGCAGGGACTACCCGGGATATTGTGGAAGGTCATATTCATCTAGAAGGACTTACCTTGAATTTGATTGATACAGCAGGTATAAGGGAAACCGAGGATGTTGTGGAGAAGATTGGTATCAAGCGAAGTATTCAGGCAATTGAACAGGCACAACTGGTGATTCTTGTATTGGATGCATCAAGAGGATTGGATGAACAGGATCAAGAACTTTTATCAATGACAAAAGATAAAACCAGAATTATCGTTTATAATAAGACAGATTTAAAACAAGTAGAAAATCATTTAGCAATCAGCGCAGAGAAAAAAGATATAGAACCGCTTGTGAAAGAAATTCATCGTTTATTTGATAAACATCAGATTGCGATGGAAGTACCAACACTTGCCAATGAGCGCCAGATATCCTTAATGTTACGTGCAAAACAAAGTATGGCACAGGCAATAGAAGCATTAAATGCAGGTATGGAATTGGATATGGTGGAAATTGATATACAGGATGCATATACGTCTTTAAAAGAGATATTAGGAGAAGTGCATCGAGAAGATTTATTAGATACGTTATTCTCAAACTTTTGTTTGGGTAAATAGTTATTTTAGATATCAATATTGATACTTCTAATCAAGAGTATTATGGTTTCGCTAAGAGAATATCGAAAGATATAAGAATGGGAATGGTGGTGAGGCTCCATTCCTTTTTTATACATTAACTTCATGTACAAAGTAGTGATAGAATAACTGTTATTTAAACATTTCTAAAATGTTGGTATTCAAATTGATGTTGTATCCTTGCAATGGTATAATGAAGGCGAAAAGATACATTCTAAATAAAAGAAAGAAGGGATATCCTATGAATTATTCATTAATAGATACACATTGTCATATTACCTGTGATGAATTATATAGTCATATTTATGAAGTTTTAATGAATGCAAAATATCATCATGTGGAACGAATGTTGATTGTCTGCATTGATTGGAAAAGTTTTGAACGAGCAAAAGAATTAAAACAAAGAGAAGATATTTTTGATATCGCAATGGGGTTTCATCCAAGTGACTTATATGATTTTACTGAACATGATTATGAACGTTTGGAACAGGTGCTCGCAAATGATGAAGTTGTGGCATTAGGTGAAATTGGATTAGATTATCATTGGGATACAGTGAAAAAAGAAGATCAAAAGAAAGGTTTTATTCGCCAAATTGAACTCGCTAATAAATATAAAAAGCCAATTCTTATACATATGCGTGATGCGACACAAGATACACTTGAAATTTTACAGGAGTATGCGAAAACACCATTTTTAATGCATTGTTTTAGTGGTAGTAAAGAAACTGCAAAAATCATTATGCGTATGGGCGGCTATATTTCTTTCGCAGGACCGATTACTTTCAAAAATGCCAATGGTTTATTAGAGGTTCCTGCAGTATGCGATGTACACAAAATATTTGTGGAAACAGATTGTCCATATTTAACACCACATCCACACCGTGGGAAACAGAATGAACCAATGTATGTACAATATACTTTTGAAAAGGTTTGTGAATTGTTGGGTATGGATGAAAAAGATTTAAGTGAACAGATGAAACGAAATTATCAGGAGTTGTTTCATTCAAAGAGATAAGGTTAAAAAAAACAGATGATTTTTATAGATCATCTGTTTTTTGAATGAATAGATTTACTTGCAAGAAGTAAACAAGAAGCCAAGATTTTCTGCTATGGCGATACAGTTTTTATAAATGAATGCTTTTAGACGTGCAAATGCTACTTTGATTTTCATATCAAGCACCTCTTTTATGGCTGAAATATCATGCCTGTTATCTTCACTTATATCGTAACATAAGAAGTAGTTTAAAGCTATAGATACATAAAAAAAGTTACAGAGTATATTTGTAACTTTTTTAGATATGATAAAGCTTATTCTTTGTCTTTATCAGGAAGCTCTTTTGTTACGATTTTGGATAACTGAGTTAAGATATCTTCATTTCCATTCAACGTAATACTTTCGACATTTTCTGAAATCTTTTCTAAATACTCTAATTCTTTTAAATGAGATAGTGCTTTACTATCTTCCATCATTTTGGCAGTATCCATCAATGTTTTTGTGGACGCAACATCTGCTTTCTGGGAAATGATAGATGCTTCTGCTTTTTTCTCCGCTATCAAAACAGTATTCATGATATCACGTATTTCATTTGGCAACGTAATATTTGTGATTCCAGCATCACTGATCTCAATAAATAAAGAAGCTCCTTTTTCTTTTAAACGTTTCGCAAATAAATGGTTAATATTTTCTTTCTCATCTATGAATTCTTCAATACGATAGTTCCCAATGAGTTCACGCAGATTTAATTGAATCAATGAGTATAACTGATGCACATAATTGTCAATTTCTGTATAAACTTGAATATAGTCAATTAGACGATAACGACATACAATATCCAAAGAAATGGTAACTTTGTCTTTGGTCAAAACTTCTTCATCATTGATACGCAGCTGTTTTAAACGTATATCAAAAATATCGACATGTACTTTTGTCTTAGTATTCCAAAAATAATAGGTACCTGCATCCAAAATACAGATAAGTTTATTATCATAGAATAAGCGTGCTTTTTCAAATTGAGATACTTCTATTTTCTGATACAGCGTATCTGGAATTGTATGGAAGATATAGCGTGGTACATCATCACTTACAAGTGGATGTGATATATCAATAATGGTAAAGGTATGTTTTTCCAAGACATTCCAAAATGCATGTTTTCCTGTAGACAGACAGTCTTTGAAAATTCCATCAATGTAATGCAAGGCCAATTCTTCATCTTTCACTTCCACAATTGTGATAAATGGCATCACTTTTTCGTTTTTTATCAATAATTCCATTGGGCAATGGGCAGAAAACACTGGACGTTTCATCCATTGTACCTCTAAATCTACACGTGTCTTTGATTTCCAGAAATAATAAGTACCTGTGTCCAATAATGCCTCAAATACGTTATCGTAAAATAAGAAGGCTTTTTCATCCTGTGATATTTCTTCTTTTTGATAAAGTGATGGATCTAGCAAATCAAAGATATAGCGTGGAATATCATTTGTTGCCATAGGATTTGAGGTATCCACCAGTGTAAATTCATGATGATCAAGCGTATTCCAGAATGCATATTTCCCTGTCGTCAGACATTCTCTAAAAACACCATCCACAAAATGTAATGCAAGTTGTTCATCCTTGACTTCCACCATTGATATATAAGGCGCAAGTTTCTCATTTTTCACAAGCAGTTCTAATGGACAGTTGATGGATTCAACTGGTAGTTTCATGGATAGAATTTCTAAATCAATATTGACTTTCGATTTCCAGAAATAATAGGTGCCGGCATCTAAAATATCCGTTAAGACATGGTCATAAAACAACAACCCTTTTTCATCCTGGTGGATGTCACCTTTGTGAAAAAACTTTTGATCCATTTGATCAAAGATATAGCGTGGGATATCATTTGCGACCATTGGTGTTGAGGTATCCACAATCGTAAATTCATGGAAATCAATGCAGTTCCAATATGCGTATTTTCCAGTTGTTAAACATTCTTTAAATGCACCATTGATAAAATGTAGTGCCAACTGTTCATCCTTTACTTCCACAACGGATGCCTGTGCTTGCAGTTCTGGATCCTTCAATAAGATATCCAAAGAACAGTTTTCTGAGTGAATTGGCTGGTCTAAAGATACGACTTCAATATCGTTATTGCCAAAGATATGATGATTGCCACTTTCCAGCAGTCTTGTAAATTTATTGTTTTTGAATAAAAAACCTTTCTGATTTTCATTAATGATGACTTTCATAAAATTCCTCCCATCATGATTTCTATATGTAGGATTATACTAGAAATTAGAAATGAAAACACGTATATTTTAAAAGTTCCTGTGAAATATGGAAATGGGTTGTAAAAACAAGGCGAATTGTACAGATTTGACTAGTGATTTATGGAAGAAAAAACAGGTGGAATACACCTGTTAAGATGATGCTTTGAAATTATACAAAGGATGGATCGTTTTTATAATATCTACGGTATCTGCGATATTTTTTGTGATATCTTCCATGGATTTATAAGCCATAGGGCATTCATCCAGCGTATCAGAATTAATAGATGTAGAGAATATTCCATCCATTGTATTCGCAAATTCATCTACCGTAAACAATTCTTTTGCTTTACCACGGCTATATAAACGTCCGGCACCATGAGGCGCAGAACAATTCCATTCATCATTGCCTTTACCAACACATATCAAAGAGCCATCACGCATATTGATAGGAATCAATAAGATTTCACCTTCTTTTGCGGAAACTGCACCTTTTCGTATCATATTATTTTCATGATCAATATAATTGTGTATTGTTTCAAAGTGATCAAAATCATCCAGTTTCATATCAAACATATGCTGGATTATGGTTTCCGCAATCATTCGACGATTTAATTTCGCAAATTCCTGGGCAATATTCATATCATGTAAGTAATCATCACGATAACTTCCTTCCAAGTAACAAAGCTCTTTTGGTGTTTTGATTTCCTTTGCTTCAAAGCTGTTTGCCAGTGCAACAAGGGCAGCTTGTATTTCTGATTTACGACCAGCTTCTTTATATTCTTTGATAATCTGTTCACGCTGTTCAAATAATTTATCTTTCCCACGCATAAGATCATAAGCAAGATTCTGGTAGTAATCTGCGATTTGTTTACCTAAATTACGGCTTCCTGTATGAATCACAAGATAGTGATTTTCATCATCATCTATATCAATTTCGATAAAGTGATTTCCACCACCAAGTGTCCCAATACTACGTTCAAAACGTCGTGTATCTTTTAATGAACGATAACAGCGAAGTTCTTGAATTGCTGGGAAACGTGTAATTCTTCCTGGATGTACATCAAAGCCATTAGGGACATATTTACGAATAACTTCATCCAGCTTCACAAAGTCAATAGGGGATTTTCCCAGATTGACACATAACATACCACAACCAATATCCACACCAACAATATTAGGGATAACACGTTGATTTAAATCGGCAGTAAAACCAATGACACAGCCAGCACCTGCATGTACATCTGGCATGATTCTGATTTTACAATCTTCCACAAAGCTTTGATCACAAAGGGTTTTTATTTGCTCCAACGCAGTATCTTCCACAACATCTGTGTATACAATGGCATTGGTATATGTTCCTTTAATTTCTATCATGATAATACCTCCTGTTTCTGTATAAATGCTGCTAATTGTGTAAGGATATCACTATTCCCATTTAAGGTGATATTTCCTACATTTTCGCAGATTCTTTCTAAATATTCTAATTCTTTTAAGCGATATAAAGTTTTGTTCTCATCTAATAATTTAGCGGTATTCAATAAAGAACGTGTTGACGCAACTTCTTCCCTTCGTGTAATGACATTGGCCTGTGCGCGTTTTTCTGCGATTAAAACCGTATTCATAATCTCACGCATATCACCTGGTAAAATGATATCTTTGATACCAGCATCTGTGATATCAATGTAAAGAGAAGCAGCCCGCTGTTTTAATTGTTCAAAAACATACGTACCGATTTCTTCCTTGTTTTCTAACAGTTCCTCCATCTTATAGTTGCCAATATATTCACGTAATACCAACTGTGCCATGACATATAATTGTGTTAAATAATCATCAATTTCAGTAAGAATTGCGACACAATCAGTAACACGATAATGAGCAACCATATTGATACGTAATGTGACTTTATCTTTTGTCAATACTTCCTGTCCTATGACATCTAACTGTTTCAATCGCATATCTACAATATCCACATCAACCATTGTTTTTGTATTCCAGAAATAATAAATACCAGCATCTAAAACAGTTATGAACTTCTGATCATAAAACAAGCGACCTTTTTCATATTGCGCAATGTTTACTTGTTGATAATAAGAACGTGGAATGTTCGCAAAGATATAGCGTGGAATATCATCCTCTACCATTGGTTCTTTTACATCTATATATTGTACTTTATGATTGTTTTCTATGTTCCAGTAAGCATACAAACCAGTAGGCAGACATTGTGAAAATTTACCATCGATATAGTGTAATGCATATTGTTCATCACCAACATCTATAATGGTAGCGTTCTTCTTGATTTCAGGAAACTGAATAAGTTTCTCCAAGGAACAATACATGGATGAAATTGGCTGGTTGATAGATAATAATTCTACTTTATCATTTGCGAAACAGTGATATGTTCCTGCATATAATAACTTAACAAATTTACTTTTCCGATATAATAAACCTATTTGATTTTCATTAATTTTAATTTTCATATTTTTCTCCTTTTATTTGATGATATGCATTCGTTTCAGCGGCAAAATCATTAAGATTATGAATGTATCCTGCGAGTAAAAACTGGCAGAATAGATGCATAATCGATATCCTAACTTTGGCAAGGCTGAAACAAATGAGATCTGTGAAAGCATCCAATCATCTTTTACTTAATAATTAGTCCCAAACTAATTGCAGGAGTCGAACCTGCGTAACGCCATGTTAAACCATTTTTTTAATAAGCGGATAGTTTCCGAAATACACACAAGTAAAGTTACTAGTGCATCGTTGTGGGATGAGAACCACTTCCTTGACCGCAAGGTTATTATAGGAAATATCAGGAAATAAATCGTGAAAAAAAAGTTGCGAACGATAAATATATGAAATTTTTTACCGATTATACTCGAAAACGACAGATTAGACTCAAGGCATTGACAAATAGCTTTGATTATGAAAAACTCAAATGAAAAAATACCGTTGACAACCATAGAAAGCCCGTTTAGAACCAGCCTATTGACAAAGATATAAAATAGTGAATGAATAAATTCATATTCCTGTTTACCAATTAACCTCAAAAGCTAACCAGTTATCCCTTTTCTATTGACATAGAAGGAAATACTTGATTGAAATATATATAAACAGAATACAGATTATCCTCGAAAATTACAGATTAGACTCAAGCTATTGACAAAAAGGGTCACACATGATTTCTATATACAGATACTTTAAAACATTATTTACACATAAAAAACCTTGGAACTAACCAAGGCTTATACATAGTGATTCATTATTTTATAGATAATGCTTTTTGTGACAATAAACGCCTTTTAATCTGATTAATAAAATGATTTGGTTCTATGACTTTCACAAATGGACCAAAAGATAAAACGCGAATCAATAGTTCAGATTCATCTTCTCCATCATAAAACACTTTGACTTGATAATGGTTTTCATCTAACCGTTTCGCTTCTTTTTCAAAATGCGCAAAGTGTAACATCACACGCTCTAACGCATTACGCTCATCTACTAATTCCATCACAAAGTATTTCTTTTCTTCTGTACGCACATCTTTTGGATAATGGAATGCTTCTTTGATTTCTACCTCTAATATACGAGAAATATTAATTGTATATTTTTTATGATGATATGCGATAATCAAACGGAACTTATCATCTTTTTGTGAATATTCTAATTGAAGTGGCATGCCATGAATGTTAGCACGTTTGCCTTTTCCTGTCACAAAATAGACGGATACAGAGGATTGATCATGCAAGGCTTTGCGAATTGTCTTAAAGTTTTTAATATAAGCGGGATCAAAGTAATCATCATGATCATGGTACTGATCAAAATAGACAATGTCATCCATTTGATAAAGTGGCATAATATCATCCAAGCCTTTAATAGACACATCAAATAATTGAATACGAGGATCAAGCAAAATAGCTTTTAACCAGCGTTTTTCTATGAGTGTAAGCGGCATAGTAGAAGGGTGTTTTACAGGTGTATGCATATCATCACATAAAAGCGGCCATTGATGATTCTTTAGCGCAGGCTCTATCGTTAAAAAGCTTTCAGAGAAGGCTGTTTCCTGAATGATGGAATGCATGATTTTCTCATTCAGGGTTCCTTTTATGGCTTGATCAATGATGCGAGCAACACTTTCATAGTAGCATCCATATATCTCATGAAATAACATTATGCATCACCTCCAATATCATATAATTCATACATTGCTTTTAAGTCAGCGCGAAACTGATTTTCAACAGTACGGTTTGAAAAATCCAATTGTTTTATACGACAGATAAAGGTACGAATCCAGGGAATCATTTCGTTTGTATCAAAAACATCAGCACGGAAAACTGCGGTATTTTTATCTAATCGTTCCACTTCACCAATCCGCTTTTCACGAACTAAGCGCTGATAGATAAATTCTTCATAATCAGAAAAGTAAATCTGAAATTCTACATGCTCGAGATGAATATTATGACTGCTGCAGCGAACACCCCACATATGTTTCTGTAGAGAAGATAAAAGTTCACGTTTTTTATCAAATTGTGAGGAAGGTTCTAATAAGGTCACATGATCCATATAATCCATACGATAAGAAGAAATACGATGATAATGTTTATGATATGCGAATAAGTATTGTCGACCATTTTGTGTACTCACAAAGATTTTTAAGGGAATCAAATCCCACAAGATATTTTTTTGATGCTGCTTATGATGAATACGCACTTCACGTTTCTCCTGGATTGCGCACAAGAGTTGATATAAAATTTCACTGTCTAATGCGTGTGCGATATAGTAATGTTTAAAAGTAAAAATGGAATCTTGAACAGATAATTGATGCATCAGATAATTACCAATAACACCCACCATTCCCATCTGTGCAAAGAAGCAAATAGCATCATGACAGGAAGAAAGATCTAGCGTATCGGCTCTGTGGTAGGATAATTGTTTACCTGTTTTTTCACTGACAATCAATCCAAGCTGTGTATACTCCTTTAACTTTTTTCGTACTGTAGCTTTATCAATCATCAAAGGATCCACAAAGCAGGAGAGGTGGTCCTGATCGATTTGATCTATGATTTCATTTAATGTATAGCATTGCTCTGGATCATAAAGGATATCTAATAAATAAAAATGCAGTGTGATATCAATATCTGTAAATGATTTGGCAAGAAATGCCTGATACAAAGGATTTTGTGTAGTATGACGGCTGTCTATGGATAAGAATACATTTTTTCCTTCTTCACTCTGAGTAAATCGCATATAATCTTTTAGATAACTTTCAATTCTTCTTCGTTCGTTATCATAAGAGCGCAAACTTTTCTGATCAAAATCCTGTCTACTTTTAAAACCATATACATAAAAATCAATCATATATGTTCTGATTTTCTCAAAGTTTTTTATTAGTTCTTGATATGCCATATCTATCCCTCGCAATCTTTTCTAATCATAGCAAATAACCAAAAGAAAAGAAAGCACTCTTATGCTTTCCTTTATGATTATCTACGATAATTTTCCATTTTCTCAAAAGTTTCATCACTGATGACATGTTCGATATGACAAGCATCCTCATCTGCATTTTCTGCGCTGACACCTAGCACATCCTGTAAGAAATTGGAAATTGTCTGATGACGATGATAAACACTTTTAGCGAGTTCTCTACCAGCGTCTGTCAAATGGATATCCCCATAACTTTCCTGTAAGACATACCCTTTTTCTTTTAATACATTCATTGCTTTATTTACAGAGGGTTTACTGACACTCATACGATTAGCGACATCCACACATCGAATTTTACCGGTACCTTCTAAAATCAGCAATGTTTCTAAATAATCTTCTAAAGATTCACCTAATAACACATTGATCACCTCAAATTTGTATACGTTTACTATAGCATAAATTTAGGCTTCTGCCCATAAGTTATCATAATTCTTTTCCTGAAAACCTACTAGAACGATATCACCATCAATTAAAATGGGGCGTTTGATTAACATACCATGATGACTTAAGAGAACAAGTTGTTCCTCTTCACTCATTGATGATAGTTTATCTTTTAGCTGCATTTCTTTATATAGATTACCACTTGTGTTAAAAAATTTCTTTAAGGGCAGTCCACTTTTTTTCCATAACATTGTTAATTCTTCCACACTTGGTGTTTCTGTGACAATATCACGAAAAGTTACTTCTATACCATGATTTTTAACGTATTTTACCGCATTGCGACAAGTACTGCATTTTGGATATCCTATGATTTCTACCTTTTTCATTTTCATCACCTGTGTATCATGATATGGTTTTTTGTGTTAAATTGCAATTATTTTGACTGATTCTTTAAATCATTTGCGCAGGCGATATAATAATTTCTGCCACAAGCACTGGTTTCTTGTTTAGATAAGGCCAACAGACAGTCGATTTCCCAGGAAATGATGGTATCATCTATTGTCTTGGTATTATCAAATAATGCACATAACTGTAGCGCATATTGGTATTCTTGTTGGGAAATAGCACGTGGTATTTCATTTCTTAATGTATCCTCAGATATCAGATTCATTAATTTAGAAGCCCATTCTTGATCACTTAATGGGTGCAGGTTGACAGGATTTCCATCAAACCATCCAACGTATCCACTATAAATACCTTTTACAGCCCATTCCAGACTGCCATAAAATTCTTGAAGATAAGGCAGTGAAGATAAATGTTCAGGTAATGTAACATGTGATACTGTTTCAGAAACAGACATACCCAAATTCATACAATGCAGGGTTTCATGCAGGATATAAGAGAGTGCTTCTTTATATTGGGAAAGTGTTTCCTGTATGTTTTTATGTGTAAAGATTGGTTTCATATGTCCAGGCAACAGGACTTCTGCAGGATAAGACATCAGAACTTCTAAAGAATGTATCCATTGCGCAATATCACGATACTGGCTTCCTCTTAATGCATAAAGATTAGGGAAGCAGGCATAAAAGTTATCTCCACAACATAATACACCATCATCTGGCAGCCAGATGAGCATTTGATCATCGGTTTCACCAGGTACACGGACAAGCTCCATTTTTATACCATCGATTGTGCGTGTGGTATCTTCTGTATATAAGGTAGTGATTGGCATAAAATCATAGCTGCCATCATTTACATATACACCTTCGCGCATACCAAGACCCTGACAGATACACTCATCATTGGTTAATCCACGCCCGAATTGTCTGGCAGTACGTTTCATTAAAACATCGTTTATTTCATTATATCCCTGTAAAGCAGGCGTTGCGGAAGCAAACATGATTGTTTCTTCTACACTGTCTTTAAATGCACCACTTCCTCCACGATGATCTGGATGACTGTGTGTGAATATGATTGTTTTTATCGGTTTATCTGTGTTTTCTGATAAAACGCTTTTTAAGCGTTCTCCACGGGCATTACTATCTAATGCATCAATCAGTACCGTAGACTTATCCCCTTCGATGACAACGCAGTTACTGTGTCCATAGCCACAATAATAAGTGATACGATCATTGATTTTATAAGTTTCTTTCTGAAACATTTCATCATGAAATTGTTTAAGTTGTTTTTCTCCATCATTTTTTAACATATATTCGACCTTCTTTCTTATCTATTATAATACGAATATGGTAAAAAGAGTATAAGGCACCTTTTGGTAACTATGGAAATATGAAGGCAATGCATAACGAAAAATAAGAGATTTCATAAATGACGGTGTATTCATCATTTTGAAATCTCTTGTTGTTAATCTATTAAATCTAAGCGCATATAGATCGAAGAGGCCATTGGGCTGTCATTATAAGGTTCACATTCAAAGAAACCATATTTACGATATAAATGAATTGCTTCTTTCAGGTAAGGAAGTGTATCCAAATACATTGTATGATAGCCGATGGACTTTGCTTCCTTCAGAATGGCTTCCATTAAGCGATCAGAGAGATGCTGTCCACGATAAGCTTCTTTTACATATAAACGTTTTAATTCACAGTGGCCACCTTCCATATGTTTTAAGCCAACACAGCCAACGATTTCATTATCCACTTTGACCACAAGGAAGCGACCAAGTGGCAAGCCATATATTTCTTCTAAATGCTCACGTTCATAATCATAATTTTGTTGAAGCAGGTATTGTGCTGCTGTTTCGTCTTGCTGAATCAGCATATTGGTATAATCTTCTAATAGTTCTAAGATACCATCATCCTGATATGCTAATTGGATTTCTGTCATAATGCACGCTCCTTTCAATGAGAAAACCAGGGCATTGTCAGCCCTGGCAATTCATTAATTTTTAGTAGATTTCATCCATTCATCAAATTCTTTATCTGTTGCTAGAACATAGTGTGTACCATCCACCAGATGTTCACTGCCGGCATGGTAATCCACGCCTGCTTCTTTATAATCGTAAGTAAAGGATTTACGTTTCTTTTCCAAAACTGGATTTGGGGATGGAATAGCACTTAATAAGCTTTTTGTATACGGATGAATAGGATTTGTAAAGATTTCTTCTGTAGTACCTGTTTCCACAAGATGACCTAGATGTAAAACACCGATACGATCAGAAATATATTTGACCATACTTAAGTCATGGGCTATAAATAAGATACTTGTACCAGTTTTTTGCTGGATTTTTTTCATTAAATTGACAACCTGTGCCTGAATAGAAACATCCAAAGCAGAGATTGCTTCATCTGCGATGATTAAATCAGGATTCATAATCAATGCACGGGCAATGCCGATACGTTGACGCTGTCCACCAGAGAATTGATGTGGATAACGGTTGGCATGCTCCTTAGAAAGGCCTACAAGCTCTAACATATCATAAACTTTCTGGTTACGTTCTTCTTTAGTCTTATATTCATGATGAATATCAAGCCCTTGTGCAATGATATCTAAAACTTTTTCTCTAGGATTTAAACAAGCCATAGGATCCTGGAAAATCATCTGCATTTTTGTACGTAGTAATTTTAAATCAGCATTGCTCATTTTCCCAGAAATATCTTTTCCCTGAAAAATTACTTTTCCATCTGTAGGTGTATATAATCGTATAATACTTCTACCCGTGGTGGATTTACCACTACCAGATTCACCTACAAGACCATATGTTTCCCCAGGATAAATTTTAAAAGAAATGCCATCTACTGCTTTAACAGTATATTTACGGCTGACTTTAAAGTGTTGTTTCAGATTATCAACAACCAGGATTGGTTCTGCATTAGTTTCCACTTTCTTCAGCCTCCTTTTTCATTTTCAAAATACGTTTTTTCAATTGTTCTGGCATTTCCACTTTTGGTGCTTTTTCATGACACAGCCAGCTGGCACATCGATGTGTACCTCCTAAATAAAACATTGGCGGATCTAAGCGTAAATCAATATTCAATGCATATTGATTACGTGGCGCAAAGGCATCTCCTTTGACCTCCACTGTCAGGTTAGGCGGCGTACCAGGGATAGTATACAATTCAGTATCATCAGTATCCAAATCAGGCATAGCGCTTAATAATCCCCATGTATAAGGATGACGAGGATCATAGAATATTTCATTCACACTGCCGACTTCTACAATTTTTCCAGCATACATGACATTCACAAAGTCCGCAACTTTCGCTACAACCCCTAAATCATGTGTAATATAGATTACAGACAGGTTTTTCTTTTTCTGAATATCCTGTATAAGCTCTAGAATCTTTGCCTGAATGGTAACATCCAATGCCGTTGTTGGTTCATCACAAATTAAAATATAAGGATCACAAGATAGTGCAATTGCGATAACAACACGTTGACGCATACCACCAGATAATTGGTGTGGATAGTTTTTCATACGTTTTTCTGCATCGGTAATTCCTACCAGATTCAATAATTCAACAGCTTCTTTATAAGCTTCTTCTTTAGATTTGTGATAATGATAAATCATTGGCTCCATAATTTGTTTACCAATGGTCATGGTTGGGTTTAAAGAAGTCATTGGATCCTGGAATACCATTGCGATTTTACGTCCACGAATCTCTTTTTGTTTCATTTTTTCGGACATTTTTACAATATCCTCTGTATGTTTTTCACCTGTGAATTCATCATACCATGTATATTCAATAGAACCACTTTCGATGGTACCATTATTCGCAAGGATACCCATAATCGCTTTTGTTGTGACAGATTTACCTGAACCACTTTCACCAACAATAGCAAGTGTTTCACCTTTATATAAGTCCATGTTTACACCACGAATTGCGTTTACATGGCCACTTTCGGTTTTAAATGATATAGATAAATCACGGATTCTTAATATTCTTTCTCTTTTTTCATTCATATGATTCACCTACATTTCTTTCATCTTTGGATCAAATGCATCACGAAGTCCATCGGCCATCAGGTTGAAAGACAACATTAAGATTGCCAGTACGACAACAGGAATAACCAATAGGAATGGTGTAACAAGGAATGATTTGAATCCATCATTAATTAATGTACCCAAAGAAGCCTGAGGACCTGGAATACCTAAACCAATCATTGCCAGTGTTGCTTCATAGAAGATTGCATTTGGAATAGACATCATTGCCATAATAATAATTTGTCCGAAGATATTTGGCAGTACTTCTTTGAATATAATGAAAAAGCTGCTGGCACCCAGTGTTTTTGAAGCAAGAATAAATTCTTGTTCCTTTATTTTCAGAACTTGTGCACGTGTAATACGTGCCATACCAACCCATTCAGTTAATGCAAGGGCGATAATAATTGTATAAAGGCTGGGCTTCATCAATAACAATAATAATGTCAAAATAACAAGTGTAGGAATAGAGTTTACGATTTCTTGGAAACGCTGCATCAGATTATCAACTTTTCCACCAAAATAGCCGGATACCATACCATAAATCATACCAATGAATACATTGATTAATACTGCGGCAGCAGCAACGAACAATGAAATACGACAGCCACTCCATACACGTACCCATAAATCACGTCCTAAGTGATCAGTACCGAAAAAGTGGTAGGCATTGGCATAAATACCTTCATAGGTGTTAACACCAGATTTTCCATTGAAGATACCAATATTTTCGATAAATGGGATACGAGGCCCTAAGAACTGACGTGGGGCATCTACACCATCATACGTATATTGGGATAACATTGGGAAAATAATTGCACAGATAATGATAATCAAAACGATAATACCACCAATAATGGAGCCTTTATTCGCTTTAAAGCGTGTCCATACATCTCTTAGAAAAGATGTTGCGGGTGTTACGGCTTCACTACTGATTTTTTCAATATCACCAATAAATTCAAAATCATTTGGCTCAAAAACGATATTTTCTAATTCTTTATTTTCCATGATTGCCATGATTAATTATCCCCCTTTCCTAAACGAATACGAGGATCGATAATACCATATAGAACATCAATCACAAGCATGATTACGATATACATAACACTATATAAGAAAGATACTGCCATGATAACATTATAATCACGTACTTCTATTGCTTTAACAAGTAAAGAACCAAGACCAGGCACAGCACAAACACTTTCTACAACCATACTACCAGTCATTAAACCGACAATTAATGGTCCAAGAACTGTAATCACAGGTATCAATGAGTTACGTAGTGCATGTCTGAAAATAAGCGTTCTTTTATCCAAGCCTTTTGCTTGTGCAAGCAACATATAATCACTACCCAGTACTTCAATCATTTCCGTACGTGTAAAACGTGCCACGTTTGCGATAACGCCCATAGATAGGGCAACCATCGGCAAGAATCCGGTTTTGATAGGATCACTGGAATTAAAGACGATAGGGAAAATAGGAATTTCCACACCGAATATAATTAATAAGAAAAATAAGAAAACGAATGATGGAATACTGACACCTATAACAGAGAGCACTGTCGCAAAACTGTCCCAGAAAGTGTTTCTCTTTAGAGCTGCCAATATACCTAAAGCAATACCAACTACAGCACCAATGATTACGGCGCCAATACCTAGCCCAAAGGAAATTGGAATTGCAGGTTTTACAAGGTCTACAACGTTCATGTTTCTTGCGATACCAAAGGAAACTCCGAAGTCACCTTTTACCATGTTTTGTAAATATATAAAGAATTGTTGCCACATCGGCTTATCAAACCCGTACTTATGATAAATCATGGCTTTTTGCGTTTCTGTTAGCTTTTCATCATTGAATGGAGTACCAGGCATGAAACGAATCATTAAAAACAGTACCAATACGATGATGAATAAGGTCACGATTGAAATCAGTAGTCGCTTGCCGATATACTTCAATGTTGACTTATCCATATTTTTCCTCCTTATGAAAATGAAAGAGGCTGTTATAGAGAATGTCTAAGGTTAGTCATTCTAGTACAGCCCCTCATGTATATTCTTAACCTATTCTGCTTTATCTAAGTTTTTATAGATAAATGGTACACCAACTGTGTGATTTTCAATACCAGTTACTTTTGGATTGATCAATGATGCGCCACCTGTCTGGAATACAGGTGATACTGCTGCATCGTCCAGAAGGATTTTTTCTGCTTCCTGTAATGCTGTCCAACGAGCTTTTGCATCAGCTGCATTAGCAGCATCCTGCATTTTAGCGTTATAAGCTTCACTTACATAGTCACCATAGTTATAAGAGTTGCCTTTTAACATTAAGTTCAAGTAAGTAGTTGGATCTGCATAGTCAGGTCCCCAACGTGTTAATGTAATATCTGTTTCACGTTTTTTCTGCATTTCAATACGATTGTTCTTTTCCTGTTGAACCATTTCAATTGTTAAACCAGGAAGATTTTTCTGTAACTGAGATTGTAAGTATTCAGCAGCTGGTTTAGCTGGATCACTTGGTTCAAATAATAATTTTAAAGTGATTTCTTTAACACCTAATTCCTGAAGACCTTTTTCCCAATATTCTTGAGCTTTCTTTACTGAATCAGCAGCGTTTTCTGTGTAATAAGCAGGTGCTGTTTCACGATAATCTTTTCCATCAGGACCTGTAGACAATTCTTTTGGAATGAAACCTTCAGCTGCGATAGAGCCATCTTTTAATACAGTATTTGCTAATTCCTGACGGTCAAATGCATAAGACAGAGCTAAACGGATGTTTTTGTTTGCAAGATATTTATTTCCAGTATCTACTCCATCACCAATGTTATACTGTAAGTACCATAAGTAGCCTTCCAGAATGTTCTTATATTTGTCTTTATCATTTTTATATTTGTCAACTAAAGCTGAATTCAATTTTGTATAATCACAGTTGCCACTTTCGAAGTCTGCAGCACTTGTAGAAACCTGTGGTACGATGTTAACAACAAAGTTATCTACTTTAACATTTGCAGCATCCCAATATTTTTCATTTTTCTTAAATTCAACTTTACTCTTTAAATCATGCTTTGTCATTTTGAATGGACCATTTGCAAGCATGTTATCAGGTGTAATTGCATATTGATCACCTTGAGCTTCTGCGAATTCTTCATTTACTGGGAAGAATACAGGGAATGCCATCAAGCTTAAGAAATATTCACATTTCTTTGAAAGTGTTACTTCTAATGTTTTATCATCAACAGCTTTAACGCCTAATTGATCTTTTAATTTTGCTTTTTCTTCATCAGTTCCAGCTGCTACGATATCAGCTGCCCCTTTGATACAAGCTCCATCCTCTGTAAATAAATATGCATATTCTGCATCTGAACTACTAACTGCACGTTTCCACGCATAAACGAAATCTGCAGCTGTGACTGGCTTATCGTTATCCCATTTTGCATCTCTTAATTTGAAAGTATAAGTTAAACCATCTTTACTCATTTCATAAGATTCTGCTAGTGCGGGAATGACATTTCCATCTTTGTCTACTGTTTCAAGACCTTCAACGGTTGCTGCGATCATTTCAAGGGACATACCATCTGTAGCATAAGTAGAATCCATTGAAATAAGGTCATTCTCTTTTGCAATCGTTACGGTTTTACCTGAGGTTGAATCTTTTGATGAACCACAACCTGCAAGTGAGAAAACCATTAGCGCACATGCTAAGACTGACACTAATTTTTTCATACCAATTCCTCCTCTTTTTGATTGATAATAAAAATGTTCAAGGGTCTACAGTATATAATTGTTAGCTGTTCTCCATTGAACATTTTCATATTTATCATTATAAGTGCTTTTCACAAATTTGCAATACTTTTTTCACAATTTTACAGACAAAATGTAAATAATTTGTGATAATTTTATGAAATGTGTTACATTTTAACATAAATATAACAAAATGTATTTTCTAATAATAAAAGTGCTAAATTTGTTCAACAATCAAAATCATTTGTTTTTCAATCGTGATATATTTATGTGATTCACATCATATTCTTTTCCTGTCAAAATGAAAAATTCTTACATTATGACAAGAATATATAAAAAAGCAGTAACATCTACGTTACTGCCTAGTTACGGTCTGCGTCAAATACAATACCGCCATCTTTTCTTGCTGTTTCATAAACTTCCATGACCATTTGAGAATAATCTAACAATTTCCAACATGTATCATAGTCTTTTTCATGAACGATTTTCACAAAATCTTTCAATTCATAATATAACGCATCTTCATTCTGACTAATCGCAAGAGATTGATTTTCATTTCCTACATTCAACATTGCATTTGCACAGCGGCTTGTTTCTGAATCAACCGTGATATATCCTTTTTCACCTTGAATTTGCGCAATACAATGACTCTTTGTATCTTTACAGCCAACACACACAGCTTTAAAGCCATCATATTCTAAAATCGCAACACCACTGGTATCAATACCATTTTCATGTAAATTAGGATAATAATGAATCTGTGCAGGTCTGCCAAATAATCCCATCACAAAGTGCAGATTATAAATATTGATATCGGATAACGCACCTCCACTAAATGCTGGATTAAATACATTTGGCGTTTCTCCAGCTAAGAATTTATCATAACGGGAAGAGTATTGGGAGAAGTTGCACTGTACCATGCGGATTTTCCCAAGGCGTGATAAATTTTCTTTCACTGCCAGATAATTTGGCATATGAATTGTTACGATCGCTTCAAACAGAAATAACTGTTTTTCCTTAGCCAGCTGTTTTAATTCCATAAATTCTTTTACTGTAGATGTAAACGGCTTTTCACAGATGACATGTTTTCCTGCCAATAAAGCTTCTTTCGCATAGCTATAATGCAAACTGTTAGGGGATGCGATATACACTGTATCAATATCGTTATTCGCAAGCATTTCCTTATAATCTGTATAAATATTTTTTATACCGTATTTCTCACTTAATGGGCGTGCACTCTCTTCTTTTCTGGAATACATGCCAACTGCTTCTACTCCTTCATTTTGTTTTACTGCATTTAAAAACCAATCCACAATAAATCCAGTACCAATTGTTCCAACTTTCATTTGATGATCCTCCTTCTTTCAGGTTTCTTTCCTTTAATATATCATAGAAATCCTCCCTCAAAAAGGATTTTCGAGAAACATTTCACGATTGTTTGATTCTTAACTTTTTCTAACATATCTTAATATTTTCCTGCTTATGGTAAATTTTGATTGTGTTTCTTCACTTGTTTTGTATAATGTAGGTAAGAGAGGTTACGCATATGAAAATAATGGAAGTTGTTTGTGGGGTAATGAAAAAAGATCATCAAGTTTTCATTGCCAAAAGAGGCAGTGGTGTACATGAAAACATGTGGGAGTTTCCAGGTGGCAAGGTAGAGCCTGAAGAAACAAAAGAAGAGGCAATCATCAGAGAATTAAAGGAAGAACTGGATATTGATGTGGAGGTAGAAAGATTTCTTGTGGATGTATTGGATAAACGAGAAGATATCTGTATTCATGTCAGTGCATATTTATGTAATATAAGGAAAGGAACGCCTGTTTTGCATGTACATCATGAAATGGCCTGGGTCAGTGCTAATGAGTTAGATTCTTACACATTTGAGGCCGCAGATGAAGCAATTCTACAATGCGTAAAAAGGGAAATCACATGAAAAATAAAAAAGCAATTCTTATCTTTATCATCGGGGTCGTATTAACATTAATCTCAATCCCATATATGTTCATAAAGCTTTTGATGTTTACATGGTCTACTACACAACAATGGCTATCTTGGGTGTTGTTTGCTACTGTCATGATATGTTATGTCTGGGTATGGCGTAATATCATACATTTTATTCATTTTCAAAAGCTGCTTGTATGGAAAAAGCAGCTGATCTATATAGTATGTATTCTACTATGTGGTGGGACTGTGGTATCTTTTCAGTTATATCATGCATGGGAACATCGCTTTGAAACAATATCCACAGAAGTAGATTTAGAAGAATATAAACCATTTGCATCTGATCGAATCGCAAAACTAGATGAAGCTTCATCTTTACAAATCAAAGCACCGCTTCCGGTATTAGATGGCGCAACTGCTTTATATCCGATTTATTCAGCTTTTGCTCAGGCGATATATCCGCAAGATACTTATTCACCATATGATTCAAAAGTCATTTGCGCAACTACCCCTTATGCTTATGAAAATCTATTGAATAAAACTTCTGATATCATTTTTGTTGGTGGTCCTAGTGAGAAACAGAAAAAGATGTTTTCTGATGCGGGGGAAGAATTGGTTTATACACCAATTGGAAAAGAAGGCTTTGTATTCTTTGTGAATAAGGATAATCCTGTAACTTCATTAACATCCCAGCAGATAAAAGATATCTATAGTGGGAAAATCACGAATTGGAAAGAAGTTGGTGGAAAGGATTCTGAAATACGGGCATTCCAGCGACCTGAAGGCAGTGGCTCACAAAGTGCCATGCTTCGCTTTATGGGAAATACGCCATTAAAAGAACCTATTACAGAAGATGTGCCAGAAGGAATGGGTGGTATCATATCACAAACCGCAGATTATCAAAACCGTGAAAATGCGATAGGATATTCTTTTCGTTTTTATGCCAGTGAGATGGCTTCAAATGATAAAATAAGGTTATTAGAAATTGATGGAGTCGCACCAACAAAGGAGAATATCCAAAATGGCACTTATCCATCCAGTAGTTTTTATGCGATAACATTAAAAAGCAATACAAATGAAAAAGTAAAACAAATATTAGAATGGATCGTTTCGAATCAGGGACAAGAATTAGTAGAAAAAACGGGCTATGTAAGTGAATCATTCAGTAATAAATAAGGCAGGTGAAGCATATGCAGAAAACAGATGAAGTAAAGGTTATGCGTGATCCCATTCATGGATATATTCATGTAGATGAACAGGTGATTTGGGATTGTATCAATGCAAAAGAGTTTCAAAGATTACGAAGAATTCATCAATTAGGCGGAGATTTTCAGGTATATCATACCGCAGAGCATACCCGGTTTTCTCACTCACTTGGGGTGTATGAAATCGTTAGACGAATGGTTGGTGAAATTCCACATTTAAAGGAAAGTCTGAATGAATATGAAAAAGTAACCGCAATGCTGGCGGGCTTGCTACATGATATAGGACATGGGCCTTTCTCTCATGCTTTTGAAGGTATCTCTGCACTGAAACATGAAGAATATACAGTTAAAATCATTTTGGAAAATAGTGAAATTCATCATATACTTGAAGCAGTTGATCCTAATTTGCCGAAGGATGTTGCCAGTATCATTACCTATCAGCACCCTAAAGAATGCATGAATCAGTTAGTGAGTGGACAGTTGGATGCCGATCGTATGGATTATTTGTTGCGTGATGCTTATTTTACAGGTACCAGTTATGGAAATTTTGATCTGGAGAGAATTCTTCGTACCATTCGTATGGTAGATGGAAGAATCGTCGTAAAAGAAAGTGGTATTCATAGTGTGGAAGATTATATCATGGCTCGTTATCATATGTACTGGCAGGTGTATCTACATCCTGTCGCAAGAAGCTATGAGGCATTATTAACCGTATTGTTTAAACGTTTAAAGGATTTGTATCGAATAGATACATCTATTTGTGAAGCAGTCCCTATGTTTGCACCGTTTTTATCAGGAGAAGCTGCCAGTATTGAAGCGTTATATGAACTGGATGAAGCAGCTGCTTTGTATGGCTTATCCTGCTTGATCAAATGGAAAGATGATATTGCTAAAGATTTATCATATCGTATTTTAAATCGAAAACTGTTTGAATACAAAACGATAAGAAACTCAGAAGATGATAAGGATATCATTTCAGAAGTAGAAAAACTGGGATATAATCCTGAATATTATGTATTTCATGATGCAGTATCACAAACACCTTACTCACCATATGCCAGAAATGAAAATGGACATAACATCTGGGTATTAGAAAAAGATGGTTCTGTTGTGGAATTATCAAAGGCCAGTGATATTGTTAAAGCATTAACGAATGCTGATTTAAAAGAAGAAAAAAAGGTTTATTATCCAGTAGAACATCTGGTTCTATAAAGGCAAGTTGGAAAAGATTGCACATCCACTTTTGATCAGAAAGATTTAACAGCTGCCAGATTACAGTATTTTATGAGAAATGATATCTGGAAGGATCGCTTTAGCGAAAGTTGTGAAAATGGATGAACTTTTAAAAATGATAAAGGAGTTGTAATGTTATGAATCATAAAGGCAGTGTGGAACTATTAACAAAACGATTGTTGTTGCGCCCTTTCCGAATGGAAGATGCATATGCTATGTATGAAAATTGGGCAAGTGATGAGGAAGTTGTAAAATATCTTCGCTGGCCTGCACATCAAGATGTGACAATATCTCAAAAGGTATTATCACAATGGACTTCTCATTATCATGAACCTGATTATTATCAATGGGCGATTGAATTAAGAGAAAGTCATCAAATCATTGGAAGCATAAGTGTTGTAAGTAAAAATGAAGAAGTTGGTATGGTACATATTGGCTATTGTATTGGCAGAACATGGTGGCATCAGGGGTATACAAGTGAAGCGTTAGAACGGTTGATTACATTCTTTTTTGAGGATGTGCAAGTCAATCGTATTGAATCACAACATGATCCTAATAACCCGAATTCTGGTCGAGTCATGGCACATTGTGGAATGAAAAAAGAAGGAATCCATCGTCAAGCGGATATCAGCAATCAAGGTATCGTGGATGCATGTATGTATGCGATACTCGCAAGTGATGTAAGAAAATAAACTACCCCATGGCAAACCCGTGGGGTAGTAATTTTTGTTGTACTTAATCTTTGAATTCATTATGTTTATCAATATTTAATCGTTTAGAATAGGTCCTTTTACAACTTCCATATCAATTTCTTTGTATGTTACATTTCCATGGCCATCACTGGCTTTAATGATGATTTTATGATTACCAAGATTCTTTGTGTTAATTTCTTGATTATCAGTTCTTTCATAAGCCTTTTTGTAATCACGTTCTAAATCGGTATTTGAGAAGGTCACAATATATCCAGGATAAAAACGATTGAACTCTTTATTTTGAACAAGTGGAATTTTTTCTTTACTTTTCATATCATAAATATCAAGATCTTTTGTGATATCATAAGTCTTACCAGCTTCCACTTTGATTTTATCTTCACCTTTATAATTGATAATAGGAGCTTTTGTATCATCGATCAATAGAGTATACTTGTGTTCATACTTTTTATCTTTATACTCAACAGAAACATTTAAATCAATAATTCTTCCAACGTTATTTTCATCATAGGTGTAGTTAATCTTGCAATCTTCTTTTTTTACATCACTTCTGAAAGTATGATACATTTCGGTATCTGGAATAGCTTCACCCCATTCAAGAACGATTGCTCCATGTCCATCAATTCCACCGTTTAGTTCAAGGAATGTAACAGGGGGTTGTGTTTCCTCTGTTTTGGCATTCTGACATCCACTTAACAATGCCATAAAACAAGGAATTAGTACAAAAATAGTTGTCTTTTTTAGTTTCTTCATAATAAAAACCCTCCTTTTTTGTTTTATCATAGAGCCTCCATATATAGACTTAATGAACTTTATGCCCATCGTGTAAGTCTTTAATTGATTAGTCGTAAGATGATAATTTGTGTTTTTGATGAAGAAGCTAGTGAATGATAGCTTTTTTATAAGTCATTTTAAACTATTTTTTGTAAACGTTTTCTAATATAATAATACCATATAAAGGTTGTTTGTCAATGATGTATATATCGTAAAATATTTATAATAAGTTTGACAAGGAATAAAAGGAATACAATAATCTAAAAACATTTTTTATATAGGAAAAGAGAATATTCATGAACACAAAAAAACGTTAACTTTTATTTATTGAATAATTATATATCAAATATTTAAAAATAATAATTTTAGTTTCCCTATTTTAGCGCCTATAATCTTAATATTAGAACTTTTCACAATCAATAATAGTGATTCTAGTGAAATACTGATATTGTCAATATTATAAATTTATGCTACATATTGTTATTATTGATGTTTGCAGACTTATATTCATTAGTAATATTTTAATCAGTATTTTTCAATAAATGAATAAAAAACGTTAAAAATCATATAATAAAAATGAATATTTGCATAAAATATGCAAAATTCTTTGACAAAACAGTTATATGGAGGTATTATGAAAATGAAAAAGGAGATGGATATCATGTTGTTAGAGTTTTCTTGTTCAAATTATAAATCAATTATGAATAAAGTTACATTTTCATTTTTAGCAAGTAAAGACGACACGTATGAAGATGAACTGAAATCATTTTCTAATTTTAAGGTATTAAGATCTGCTGTGATTTATGGACCAAATGGATCTGGGAAAAGTAACTTTTTGAACGCGATTGAATTTATGCAAGGGCTAATTCTAAATAGTATAAATTATCAACCCGGAGATGATATCTCGCAATACGCACATAAATTAAGTGGAGATGAAACACCTTCTATTTTTTCAATGCAGTTTATAAAAAATGATATCCGATATGCCTATGGATTCTCATTACGAAATAGGTCAGTTGACGAAGAATATCTATATTATTTCCCTAAGAATAGACAAGTTAAAATTTTTGAAAGAAAAGGAATTAGCATTAAACCTGGCGATAAATACAAATCCGCATTTGAACTAAGTTATGAAGTTTTAAAAGAAAATAGATTGTTTTTATCATGTGCAGCTAATTTTTCAAAAATAAAAGAGATTGAACAAGCCTTTTTGTTCTTTAAGGAAGATATTGTGGTCTATAATCCAGAAGTAAATAACTGGACAGAATACTCCATGAAGCTAATACAAAAAAATGAAAAAATTAAGGAGATTTTTATTAATATTTTAAATTCTCTTGGTACAGGAATCAGGGACATCGATACAAAATTTGAAAAAAGAAATATTAGAGTTACAGATTTATCTAAGGAAATGCCAGATACTTTAAAATCTTTGCTATTTGGTGAAACAAATCAATTAAGTGTAAAGTTAATTTATGATCATTTTGAAACAGATTTAGTGAGTGAAGAATCAAGAGGTGTTAAGAAATTATTTGAAGTAATTTGTCCTATCATAGATATATTAAAGAATGGTAAAATTCTTATATGTGATGAGATTGAAACCAGTCTACATGAATCCATCGTTTGGGAAATAGTGTCATTGTTTAAAAAAGCACAAACAAATAAATTTGCTCAATTACTTTTTACTACTCATGATACTAGTTTATTAGACTCAAAGCTATTTAGAAGAGATCAGATTTGGTTTACTGAATTAGATGATAGTAGATCAACTGATTTATATTCGTTAGCAGAAATCAAGAATGTAAGAAAGACAGAAAACCTTAGAAATGGATATATGTTAGGCAAATATAGAGCAATGCCAATCATGAGTCAGAATATTTATTCTTTATTTAACGACGATAAAAAAGAAGGTGTTTAGATGGAAGAAAGGTCATTAGATTTACTACCGAGGTTGGAGGATACTCGTGATAGGCAAATTCCCCAAATTTTGAAATTTGAATTAAATGAAATAAAAGCACATTTTGATGAGGACTTATCTGCAATATCAAGTTTGTTTACAGTATTTAAGCAAAATGAGAAAAATGATGTTTGTGCAAAGTTAATCTTGAGATCGCAAGTTGTTTTGTTGGAAAGTGCTTTTGATTTTTACTTACATGAAATAACAAAATTTGGTGTAAATAAAATCTTTGAGGGATCATGGGTGTCAACAGAGAAATATAAAAACATAGTCATAAAATTAGAAATGGTTGAAAAAATCTTAAACAATGAAGTTAGCGAAAATTGGTTTTTTGAGTTTATAAATCAATATTATTCAAAAGAAACGATGGTTTCTTTTGAATCGATAAAAGATCAAATGAACTTATTAGGTATAAGAATACAAGATATTGCAGATAAGGCTTTTTATGAACAAGGTTCTTCTAAGCCAACAATAACTAAAATGAAAAACATTGTAAATGCGTTATATAAGAGAAGAAATATCATTGCCCATCAGTCAAATTGAGGACATGAAGATGCTGCATATTATCCTATTACCAAAGAACAGGTAAATGACTTTATTGTTGGTGTTGAAAAAATAGTAAATGCAGTACATGAAGTGGCAATGCTGCATGAATGATGGTAAATAAGTATTTAAGTTCTACAAGAAGCTTAGGTACTTTTTTTATTCAAAATTTTAAATTTGACAAATAGGCAACTTGTTGCTATAATTTAGGCAACAAGTTACCTAAAGGAGGCCTATATGGAATTAAAAGATTTGATTGAGAAGTTTTCTGACACAAAAGAAAACCAGCAAAAGGCAGTATTCAACACCATTTTTATCGCTGGGAATAAGCTTCAAACGATATTTGATCAGCATATACCAGATATATCTTTAAAACAATTTATGTTGTTATCCACAATACGTCATGCGGATAAACAAATGACATTTACACAATTGGGGGAGCTATTGGGATGCTCAAGACAAAATATAAAAAAAATCGCCAGTGTGTTAGAGAAAAAAGGTTATGTAAACATTCAAACAAGTTCAGAAGATTCAAGGGCACAATGTATTTGTCCTACTGCTAAGGTACAGGACTTTTTTGAAAATACTTTCCATCAATATCAAAAGGAATTAAAGTTTCTGTTTGAAGTCTACACAGATGAGGAAATGGAGATGTTATTTCATTTGATGATGAAGCTGTATGATGGTATTGAACATTTGGAAAGTGCAGTTAGTAAAGATGAAGCATAAAGGAATTATTATAGTTGGATGTATTTGTTTATTGCTGATTATGGGTGGTGTATTTGCCATGAACCATATTGTAGATCAGGCGGACAGGCTTAGCATGAAAACACCTGATTTAGAAAAGATTGATGATGGAATTTATGAAGGGAAATATGGTATTGTGCCAGTTTCAGTGGTGGTTCAGGTATCTGTTCAAAATCATAAGATGGTAGATATTGCGATTGTAAAACATGAAAATGGTCTTGGAGGCAAGGCAGAAAAAGTTGTAAAGGATATTATAAAAACGCAATCTCTTGATGTAGATACCATATCTGGGGCAACAGTGAGTAGTAAATGTATCATGAA
This sequence comes from [Eubacterium] hominis, assembly GCA_014337235.1. Taxonomy (GTDB): domain Bacteria; phylum Bacillota_I; class Bacilli_A; order Erysipelotrichales; family Erysipelotrichaceae; genus Hoskinsella; species Hoskinsella hominis. The sequence continues at coordinate 1,444,933 of CP060636.1, forward strand.
AGCGATCGAACAGGCGCTTGTTAAAGGAGAATAATATGAGCAATCAATTAGTAATATACAAATCAAAGTATGGGGCAACTGAAAAATATGCCAAAATGCTGGCAGAATTATATGATTTTGATATGGTGAAAGTGAGTGATTTTCGTACATCAATGATACAGCATTATGATGTAATTGTATTAGCAGGCGCAGTCTATGCGAGTGGAATATCTGGATTAAAAGTGCTTCAGAAAAATTATTCTGATATGAAAGATAAAATTGTGGCAATCTTTTGTGTAGGGGCTTCTCCATATGATGAAAAAGCAATCCTACAAATAAAGAATCATAATTTAAAAGGGGAATACAGCGATCTTCCATTATTTTATGGCAGAGGTGCATGGGATGAGGATAAGATGAGCTTTAAAGATCGTACCTTGTGTAAAATGTTAAAAAAGGTAGTAGCGAAAAAGGATCCTGCTGCTTATGAACCTTGGGAAGAAGCACTGATCTCTGCATTTGGAAAACAACATGACTGGACAGATGAGTGCTATTTAAAACCATTAATCGCTTATATTCAAACAAACAAAAAGTGAGGACACAACATCCTCACTTTTCTTCTACACATAAATCTTTCGGATCAATCAATTCACCAGTAGCTTCATTTACATAGGCGATTTTTACATTTGCTTCTTTATACTTTAAGCATTTATAACTTTTATCTAAATGCTTGTCACCCCATATCAAGATGGCATTAAATACATCATCTAAATCTTCACTTTTTTCAGTTAAATCATACTGATAGCGTGGGGGGTGTTGTGAATATAAAGAACATTTCAATAAATCATCTTCACATAGATCTTTTAATCGTTTACTTAATAGATTTGTGGGGATACCTTCTAAAGCATCCTGCAGTTCTTTATATGTGTGGTGGCCACATTTCACGGAATGTAAAATTAATAGTGTCCACTTATCACCAATCAGATTTAAACTCTGCGCAATATTACAAGGTAAATCATACTGTTTTTTCATGTTATCATCCCTTTTCGTTCATTATTCCCTAATGTTTTGTTTTATTTAAACATATATTTATTTAATTGCCAAGGTTTTATCTATAATCTGTTGCATAATATCACTTGTTAATTGCCCTTTTGCGATACCATATGGGATACCATCTCTTTTCACCATGATGGTAGTAGGATAGGAACTAATGCCAAATGCACTGCTTATAGCACCATCAGAGTCAAATAATACAGGCATTGTATAATCATTTTCTTTTAAGAAATCATATACACTTTGTTCACCATTTTTCTCACCAGGTGGATAAACAATGGTCAATACTACAACATCTTTACTATCTTTATACTTTTCATATAAAGCCTGAATGTGTGGCATTTCTGCCTGACATGGTGGACACCAGGTTGCCCAGAAATTCAGGAAAATCACTTTGCCACGATAATCCTTGAATGATATCTGGTTGCCATTTTGATCCTTTAATACATAATCAAGAGGTGGTACTTCTGTATTACCAGGTTCTTCATCTTTTTTCTCTGGTTCTTTTTTCTCTTCTGTATCTGTCTGTTTATCCGTTTTCACAGTTTCTTTTTGTGTTGTGGATGGAGATAGATAGCTGGTGATGGTATTCATTTTACCTGTAAACATCATGATTCCCATCAATATCAAAATGACTGCGCCAATTTTTACTGTATAGTTCATAATCTTTTTATGAGAGGAAAGCCATGATAATGCCTTATTGGTAAAAATACCAAGAATCAGAAATGGAATTGTTAAACCTAAAGCATAAATCAACATTAAGCCATTACTGATCAGGAAGTTTTGAGAACTACCTGCCAGAATTAAAATGCTGGATAAGGCAGGACCAATACAAGGTGTCCATGCGAAACTAAACGTAAATCCCATGGCAAATGCCACAAAGATATTCATCGTTTTCTTTGGCTTCATACCTATTTTAAACGTTTTTTCTAGCGTCTTAAATTTAATGATGCCTAATTGATGGATACCTAAAAGAATAATTAAGATACCACCAATTCTTGCGAATAATAGCATATGTGAAGAAAAGAAACTGCTAAAGACACTGATTCCAATATTCATCAAGAAAATAGCTATGAAGATACCGAATATAAAACAGATGGTAAACAGTAATACTTTTCTTTGGGGATGTGGTTCACTTCCACTGCTATGTCCAGCCAGATAACCCATATACACAGGTAACAGTGGTAGTACACAAGGCGAAAAGAAGGATAATAATCCTTCTGTAAATATAAGAAGTAAGCTAATATTGCTTAGTATGTCATTAGGATTAACCATTACTTACCTTCTATAAAGTTCACTAATTTAGGATATGGCTGGTATCCTAAAACTGAATTTACAAGAATTCCTTTTTTGATAAGAAACAGATTTGGGATGGATTGTACCCCAAAACGTGCAGCAAGGTTTGGTTCTTTATCTACATCAACTTTCAAAACTGCCACTTTTCCAGCATATGCTTCTGCCAGCTTTTCAATTTCAGGTGCCAGCATCTTACAAGGGCCGCACCATGATGCATAGAAATCGATAAATACGACTTCATTCTTTTTTATAATTTCATTAAATTCAACTTCATTTGGATGTAATACATTTGACATAATATATGCCTCCTTTACTTATTGTACATTTGAAAATAAATCGTTTAATGCTTCACTCATGGTTGGATGTGTGAAGATGTGATCACGTATTGCCTGATATGGAAGTTTTTGATCCATGGCAAGAGCCACAAAGTTGATCATTTCTTCTGATTCCGCACAGAACAATACACATCCTAACACTTGTTCAGTATCTGCGTCAATTACAGCTTTTAATAAACCGTTTGGTTGTGAGATGACATTGGCACGAGGAATTGCGGCAGCAGGCATCTTTGCGATTTTGATGTTATGAGCAGCCTTTAATGCTTCCTGTTCACTTAATCCTACACGGGAGAATGTTGGGGAAATAAATACAGAATAAGCAATGTTTCCACGATTTTCTGTTGTACGTTTTCCTTCACCAAATAAATGATCTTTCACAATACGATAATCATCTAATGAGATATAGGTAAACTGTAGACCACCTTTGACATCGCCCATCGCATAAATATGAGGAACATTTGTCTGTAGATGTTCATTCACGATTACATTGCCACGTGCATCTACTTTAACACCAGCCTGATCTAAAGCCAAAGCTTTTGTATTTGCATGTCTACCAGCAGCTAGTAAGACACCATCTACAGTTAAGCGATGATTATTTCCTGATGCATCTTTATAGGAAACAACAACCTGTTCGCCATCATTTTCAAATGCTTCTACACTGCTTAAGAATTCAAAAGCAACACCCTGAGATTCTAAAACTTTTTGAATCTCATCAGCGATATCTTTATCCTCACGTTTTACCAAACGTTCCCCATGTTCAAACACAGTAACTTTACTGCCATATCTTGCGTACATACTGGAGAATTCTAAACCAATATATCCACCGCCGATGATCGCAAGGCGTTTTGGCAGCTCTGTCAGCTTCATCAATTCTGCGCTTGTATATACGTGTTTTGTATCATGAATACCTTTAATATTAGGAATATTTGGTTCTGATCCTGTGTTGATAAATAGCATATCACCATATAGAACTTCATCCAGTTCTTCATTTTTAATATGTACTTCATGATCACTTACAAATTGTGCTGTAGCTGTATAAACATCAACATTTTCCAGCTGGTCTAATTTATCGAAGTTTTTCTTTCTCAGTTTTGTGACCAGTATTTCTTTATTTTCTACTGCTTTCGTATATCCGTTTTTATCTGCCTGTATAATCAATGATTTGGAAGGGATACAACCCTCATTGATGCAAGTACCACCATACATCTGGTTGCTTTTTTCTATCATTGCCACATGTTTTCCACGCTTTGCCATTTCAGCGGCCAGCGTTTTACTACCTTTTCCAAAACCAATCATGATTGCATCATATTTTTTCATATTGTTAAGCCTCCTTGCTTATGACACCCATACTATAACACTGTAAATATAATTTGTAAAGTATCTTGAAAAAATAAAGTTACTTTTTTTATTCTTTTGTTTATTGAAGCATATGTTTATGATAAACTTAAAGAAAAAGAGGAGGGGATTTCATGAAACTTACAGAGCTTTTAAAAGAACTCCAGACACAGGTGCCCATGTGCAGCAGTGAGGAACATGATGTGGATACCAGAAAAGCCTATATGAAAAAAACACGTACCTTCTTACATATTATAGAAGAAAGCGGTGTGCTAAAAGAATCTGAAATGAACACCTTAAAACGTATTCGTAATAAGATCAATGACATATGGATCAATTATTTATATGGAAGGGTGAATACGGCATCATCGCAAATGCAAAATCTTCTACAATACCGTATCCATGATGATATTTATATGGATTATTTTCAAAATCCTGGATCTCAGCCAGCTATATTATATCGAGGAAGAATCAGTGAAAAACCACTCACAGATGTGAAATCTTTTTACCATATCCCGTTTAACCAACGCTATTTGATCGGTAATCAGCGTTATAGCTTGTCAGGTATCCCTTGTTTATATCTTGCTTCTAGTATGGATTGTGTTTATGCAGAGCTTGGACAAAAAAAGAACGTTTGTTTATGTGAATGCAAATGTAAGAAAGATTTTCCATTATTTGATATGTCCATTGATTATGAATATATCTTGCATCATAAACGTACCAGAAAGGAAGTCATTGATTTTTTATATACGATGCCTTTAAAATATGCTTGTTCTATCAAGGCATTGGATAATGATGGGGCTAAGTTTAAAACAAATTACATCATTCCACAACTAATCACTGCGACACTTTATAATATGAATACGGATATCAAAGGGATTTGTTATGGCTCTATTGCAGGAAATGATTTATCATATCCCATGCGTTTAAATTATGTATATCTGCCTGTTTATGTTTTGGGAAAAGATATTTATGATATGGAGTTAATAACATCATTTGATATTAAAATAAGAAAAATGTAAAAAAGTATATCCAATAGTGCTAAACTGGCCTTTACTAGGATACTAAAAAATATTTCAAAATAACTATAATTATCAGTCAATTAGAAATCTTTTTTTCATCCACTCTAAAGCAAGAAAGAATTGTTAAACCATCAACAACTTTAATTCTTTTTCCCATGCTTTTGCTTTTTCTTCCAACATTATGAAATCTGGTGTAGCATATTTTATATACCTTATTTTCATATTATTTTTTATTCGATTTATGTAAACTGTAAAAAACATACTCTTTTTTATAATCTTTTAACTGATTTTACATTTAATTTGAATATTTTCACCTATTATCAAACATTTAGAGTCACTATGATGCCCTACAAGATTTGTTTTCGCAATCGGTAAGTTGGGATTATGAATAATCGGTTGAATCAGTTTTACGATATCAGAATGATTATTTTCCTCAAACTTTGTGAAAGTACCAAGTAGTAGACCAGATATTTTATCAAATGCTCCCATCTGTTTCAGCTGATGGAAATAAGTAATCATCTGAGGTGCTTCACCACCAAAGCTTTCTAGAAACAAAACCTTGTCTTGCAGATTAGGAAAATATGGCGTACCGGCAAGTTTTAAGAAGCATCGTATATTGCCACCTACAACAATACCATTAATTTCACTTCCTTGATGGAATGTGAATGTCCAAGGGATATCCATTAGATTGTTAGTTCCTTCTAGCATAGAAGAAAAGAAATCTTTCTGTTGATTAACCTTGTTTTCTTTTATCAAATTTTTTAATTGATACAAATAAGCAGACTGATTCGTCTTTGTATATATAGCATTGATTATCGTAGTCAAATCGCTGTATCCAAAAAAAGGTTTAGGATTTTCTTTGATTATATCAAAATCAAGGTAGCTTAATACTTCATTTGCCATATCCCCGCCTGATATATCGAAAATTGCTTTTATATCCTGATCCATATAGAAGTCCATAAGTGCCATCGCCTTTTGTTGACCAGTGCCACTGTATAAATCTTTTGTTTGGTAAATATATTGAGAAAATACTGGTTCTAGCTGATGGCGTTTCAGTATTTTTTCTAATTCATGAATGCTGCTTTTTGCTTGTATTGGTAATGCATTAGAGCATGCGACGATACCAATTTTATCATTTTCTTTTAACATGGATATCACCTCTTTATCTTTTATATTAATTGAAAATCAAAACTGTTATGCGTGTTTCTCATAATAGATATTTACAAAAAATAAAATTGCTAACTGTATAAACATAATGGCAGTAAAAGTAATAATCAAAGTAATATAAATAATTGAATGATATAAACTATAAAGTACAATGGATATTAAGCTTCCGGCAAGTAGTATATAATTTAAAATTCGCAAAGTGGTTTTATCAGTTTTCATCACAAGTAAAATATCTCGCTCATCCATGTTTCTTGAAGCCACTTCTATGCTTCCTTTTCTATTTGATGAATTGTAAAAGCTAATTATTCCATATATAAAAGTTAATAGAAATGCTAAGATATAACGAGTTTCTTGGTTGCATAAAAAAGTGATAAGACAAACTATCGCAATTATTTCCATAATAATAGCAGTTACAAAATATTTTTGATTTCTAATTTTCATATGATATCCTCCTGATTATTCATAATCTCTCGATCTTCTATTCTTTTATTTTCTTCTAAACAACATAATTCCTCAACACTTGTATTGAAAACTTGTGCTAATCGATAAGCAAGCATAAGTGAAGGGCTGTATTGCTCTTTTTCAATAGAAATGATTGTTCTAGATGAAACATTAACGAGATCGGCTAATTGTTTTTGTGTCATTTTAGCGTTGATTCGCATTTCTTTGATTTTTGTTTTCATATCTATCCCCTTTCTTTTGATGTGAAGCTAGCTTCATGTTAAGCTATTTCTATATTACTTCTGAAAATCATTTTTGTCAACAAAAATATGAAGTATACTTCATGTTGCGAGGATTGTTTCACATATGTTAATTTTTGTTGCTTGTGACATTTAAGAAAGATATATATAATAAATTCGAGAAAGAGGAGATAATAATGATGTTAAATGAAAATATAAAAGCAATAAGAAAACAAAGAGGTCTTTCACAAGAAGAATTAGCAATACGATTACATGTTGTAAGACAAACAGTGTCAAAATGGGAGAAAGGTTTATCCGTGCCTGACTCAGATATGCTAGTAAAAATAGCAGAAGTTTTGGAAGTATCCATTGGTGAATTATTAGGGCAAAGGATGTATGATGAAAAAGATAAAAATGAAATAACAGAGCAGTTAATTCGTATCAATGAACAATTTGCGATAAAAAATAGAAGGTCTAAATTGATATTGAAAATCATTATTGGAATATTGATTGGATTTCTTGTAGTAAATTTAATTTTGATGGTGGTTGGTATGATATCATTTAATTCGTATAATTCCAATACACATGCAGAGGTACAAGAGATAAAGGAATAATGAATAGTATCATAAAAAAAGCTAAGATTTAGGATAATTTTAGCTTTTTTTCTATAATTTGATAACATTTTCAGAATCTTCATTATAAACATGATTATAAAACGCAATCATATAATATAAAATGCATTATCTTCTATCAAGAAAATAATAGTACATATGAAGTGTTGAATTTTATAAGTAAAAACAAAAAGTAAAAAAGTTTTTGAAATCCTGGGTGCCTTAATGCTTCATATATGTTACAATTATTTCATGTGAAGGAGATGCATTTGTATGAGTCAATCAGAGCTGGATATTTTGGAAATCATTTCAAGTGTTGGGCAGGCAAGAAATTATTATATTGAAGCAATTCAGGAAGCAAAAAGCGGGAATTATGAAGCCTGCAACGAGCTGTTAAAAAAAGGAAATGAAATGTATGCGAAGGGGCATCGTATTCACCAGTTAATGGTACAAACAGAAGCAGGTGGAGAACGTGTAGAGTTAAACCTTTTACTTACACATGCACAAGACCAGTTGATGAGTGCAGAGGCATTTAAAATACTTTGTGATGAATTTGTGGATGTTTATCGTAAATTCGATGAAGTAAATAATCGTTTGGATATGCTACAGGGCTAAGTTTTTCTTAGTCCTTTCTTTTGGCTTCAATATCAGATATAATAAAGCGGAAAACGGGAGGAAAAGGATATGCAGAAAAAAATTTTCTTTTTTGATTATGATGGGACATTGGTACATAATACAACAAAACAAATTCCTGAAAGTGCCATGCGTGCATTACAGGAATTAAAAAAACAAGGACATATATTATTTGTGAATACCGGACGTACAAAAGGTATTGTGGATCCAGAAATCTATGACTGGCCTTTTGATGGCATGATTTTAGGTTGTGGAACCTATATTACCTATCATGATGAAATCTGGTTAGATGAAGCTGTGGATGAGAAAGACCATGAAACAATACAAAATATTATGAACAAATATCATAGTGAAGCATTTTATGAAGGTAAAGACTGCCTATACATAAGTGATCATATTCAACATAAAGATTTAATAAACATGATAAAAAGATATAAAGAAAACGGGATAACTATATTACCGGATACTACAGAGCATAAATCGTTTAGTAAATTATTCGTTTGTATGCCAGATATATCTCGAAAAGAGGCATTTGTAGATGAAATGGGTGCTTATTTTACATATATCAATCGAGGAATTGATCGCTGTGAGTTTGTGCCAAAAGGTTATTCCAAAGCGACAGGTATTCAATTCGTTTGTGAAAAGCTTGGTGTAGATAAAGAAGATTGTTTCGTATTTGGTGATAGTAATAATGATATGCCAATGTTTGAATATATTTCTAACAGTGTGTTGATTGGTGGAGAGAATCCAGAGTTATCAAAACATGTGATGTACACCAGCTGTGAGGCATTAGAAGATGGTGTGGAAAAAGCACTGATTGCGTTAGGGTTCATCAAACAGGAATGTGTCAAATGAATGAAATAGAAACGTTAAAGAAATATTTTGGATATGACGCCTTTCGAGAAGGACAAAAAGAGTTGATCACAAACATTCTGCAGGGAAAAGATGTATTGGGAATTATGCCAACAGGTGCTGGCAAATCTATCTGTTATCAGGTACCTGCGGCAATGATGGAAGGTATTACTTTGGTTATATCACCATTGATCTCCTTAATGAAAGATCAGGTTGGGACATTAAATGAAAACGGCATACGTGCAGCTTTTTTCAATAGCTCGTTAACATTTGCTCAATATCAGAAAGCGTTACAACTGGCAAAGCAATATACCTATAAAATCATTTATGTGGCACCAGAGCGATTACTAAATGATGAATTTTTAGCATTCGCAAAACAGATGAATATCGCCATGGTATGTGTAGATGAAGCACATTGTGTCAGTCAGTGGGGACAGGATTTCCGCCCACATTATCTTCAGATACAAAGCTTTTTAAAACAACTGCCAAAACGCCCAATTGTATCCGCTTTTACTGCCACAGCAACATCAGAGGTAAAAGCAGACATCATTCGGTTATTGGATATGAAACAGCCATTTGAAATTACAACAGGATTTGATAGAAAAAATCTTTACTTTGCGGTAGAAAAGCCAAAAGATAAGTATCAGGCATTGTTGTCATATGTAAAGGAAAATAAAAATCAAAGTGGAATTGTTTATTGTCTAACAAGAAAAAGTGTAGAAGAAGTTTGCGAACGTTTAAACAAGGATGGCTTTCAGGCAACACGATATCATGCGGGATTAAGTGAATCAGAACGTTCCAAGAATCAGGATGATTTTCAATATGATCGTAAAACCATAATGGTGGCGACCAATGCTTTTGGTATGGGTATCGATAAATCAAATGTTCGTTACGTTATGCATTACCATATGCCGAAAAACATGGAAAGCTATTATCAGGAGGCAGGTCGTGCAGGGCGTGATGGGGAACGTGCAGATTGTATCTTACTTTATGGCGCAAAGGATGTGCATACCAATTTGTTTTTAATTGAACAAAGTCATATGCAAGAAGATATGGATGAAGATATGCGTGCGAAACTTCAGGCAAAGGAAAAAGAACGATTAAAATCTATGACGTTTTATTGTACGATTTCTGGATGTTTACGCCACTATATGTTGAAGTATTTTGGTGAACAAAGCGAAGGTTATTGTGGGAATTGTTCCAATTGTTTGAGTCAGTATGAGGAACAGGATATCAAACAGGATGCACTACAGGTTGTGGCGTGTATCAAAAGCAGTGGAGAACGTTTTGGGAGAACTATGATTACTGATATATTAAGAGGCAGTGCAAATGCGAAAATAAAAAGCTATCATCTGGATCATAATGAAAGCTATGGATTATTGAAAAAGCATTCAAAAGCTTATATTTATCAAATGATGGATGATTTATTATATCAGGGGGTTCTGAAACAAAGCCAGGATGGATATGCAATCATAAGTGTGGGGGATGATTCTATACTACATCAAGATAGACCATATTTGATGAAAATTATGAAGGAACAAAAACACAGCATTCCTAAGAAACAAGAAACAATTGTGGATCAGACTTTATTTGAAAGCTTGCGGGAATGTCGAATGGAATTAGCAAAGAAAGCACATGTGCCACCATATATCATTTTCTCTGATAAAACACTTCATGATATGAGTGTGAAACAGCCCGTAAACAAGGAAGAAATGTTGATGATCAGCGGCGTTGGGGAAGTGAAATATCAACGATATGGAAAGGCTTTTTTAGGAGTTATTCAACAATATAAAACCAAGCAGGTACCTTGATATGAAAACCTCAAAAGGCACCTGCTTTTTCATTTGTTTTTCTTTTTTATATATTCCTGAAGCCGCTCATTCATGACCTCTGCTTTTTTCTTATAATAATACTGCAATAAAAGGCTAACGGTAAGAAAGATTACCGCAATCATAAATACCAAGCTGCATATCATATAAAGATTGTCCGGTGAGAACCATTCAAAAAAGAAACCAGCACCTAATACAATCACATTGATATAAAGATAATGAATGCCTATTAATATATACAATTGTTTTTTACTCTTGCATTCTTTAGGATAAAGTACATTGCCAACACTGCATAAAATATCAGTAAAGATTAACTGCCATAAGATATTATAATCAAGAACGGCATCCTTCCAAAATATTGTAATATATGTCGCAGAACCAATTAAAACCATGGTTGTGACACAGGCAAAGGTAAATAATATCTCTTTGATTTTTTCCATGATGACCTCCTATATTCCCAACAGCACTTTTAATGCCGCAACATATTGTCTGGATATCATAATTCTTTCCCCATTTAATAAGGTTGCCTCCAGCCGGCTTCCTAAAACAGGGGATAAATGCTGGATTTTACTAAGATTCAATATTACAGACTTTGATACACGAAAGTAATCCATTCCCTGATAAGTATCTTCTATTTCATACAGTTTTTGTTTAATTTCATATACATCTTTTTCTGTATATAGAAATACTTTATGATCCACGGATTCAAAATAATAAACATCCTGTGGTCGTATGCGGGCAATCTTTTCATTTGCTGTGCCAATTAATAATTCGTCTTTTGATTTTAGTTGATGGATCAGCTTCATAATCGAATCATCTAATGTATCGCAGCGAATAATAATTGTATCTTCTTCATCTTTTGATGTTTTCTCCTCAATGATGATTTTCATATGCTCCTCCTAACAATCAAAGCGACTACGTTTCTGTAGTAAATATGTGGATATGATTAATGCTATTATACCACAAAGGCATAAGCCAAAGATTGTTAAGGTATGGGAAACTTGATGGTGCTGTATGTAAATGATGATACCCATGGCCTCTTGATAGCCTTGAAGTGCTGCATCTGGTAAACCATGGAAGGCTTGTTGAAGCGAAGAAGTGGTAAAGACATCTCGCAATAGCGCAGATTCATGAATAAATGGCATCGCTTTTAAAATATTTTGTACAAATTGTGGAAGTAAGCCCATTGGCAGATATATCCCACCCACAAAGCCAATCAAAGTACCTGCAAGAGTTGAGAAAGCTCCCCAGGCACGATCACTTTTTACCCATTGGGCAATCAACAATACCAATGCACTTGATACCATGATATCAATTATTAAATAGAATAATACAGTGAACAAAGAAGATATGGTAAGAAAGTAGTAACCACTGAAGGATACATAAAGGTTAGATAACAGCAGGATTAACAGGCTCATTAACATACTACATATAATGGAAGATACAAGGTAAGAGCTGGTAATCATACTTCGGGATATTGGTGCTGTATACAGGCTTTCCAGTTTATGATCTTCTTTATCTTTCACATACATACCGATCATAGTGACAGGTATGGTAAAAGCATTCACACTTAGGATACCTGCGATTGTCCACATCACGATGATATGATTAGCATCAGCATCACTTATGGTACCATGTAGATGATTGATCAATTGTACCAGTTCGTTCTTGTTCATGTCACCTAAAAATACAAGCATTAAAAGAATTACGATAAAGACGGATAACAAAGAGAAAAGTACGGCAGAACGATCACGAAAATATAAGTATAAATTACGTTTTATTAATTGTCTAAATGCAAACATTTGTTTCACCTTCTTCCTTTAATGTTTTCCCTGTAACATGCAGAAACACATCATCCATGGTTCCTTGTAGTACCTCAAAGCCGTTGATATATGGTTTTACTTTATCCAGAATTTCTATGGCATCCTTTGTATGAGTAAGTGAGATCGTGATATGCTGGATATCTTTTTGACTTGGATATGGTAGTGTGGAAAGGATGGTTTCCAGTTGTTTGATTTGATGTGAATGCAAAACAAGTCTGTCTTTTGCATAGGCTTCCTTCAACTCATAAGGAGTGCCATACTCCATCAACAAGCCATGATCAATCAAGGCGATATGATCTGCCTGTGCGGCTTCTTCCATATAATGTGTGGTAAGAAAAACAGTCATGTTGGTATGTTTGCGCAAGGTATCAATACAGTACCAAACGGATTGTCTGGTCGCAGGATCAAGACCAGTGGTTGGTTCATCCAAAAATAAAATCTTTGGGGAATGCATGAGTGCTCTTGCGATTTCACATCTTCTTTTCTGTCCACCTGACAACTTTTGAAAAGGGCGAGTAAGAATTTCATCGAGCTTCAAAAGATTACTTACTTCCTGGAGGCGTACCTTTAGTTTATTAGGATCTTGTTCATAAAGAGATCCACGAATCATCAGGTTTTCCTTGATTGTTAAAGCATCATCCAGACAATTCTGTTGTGATACTATGCCAATCCTTTTTCTGATTTCCTGATTATGTTTTCCTAGAGAATATCCACAGATATTCGCACTTCCACCACTTGGTGTAAACAGAGTACATAACATCTGGATCGTGGTTGATTTACCAGCTCCGTTGACACCTAAAAAACCAAATAATTCACCCTCTTCCACATGAAAACTTATATCCTGTACTGCATGTATTTTCCCATAATCTTTCTTTAGATGATTCACTTCCATAACGTTCATTATTTCTTCCTCCTTTATGTGACCTTACTTTACAACATGAAAAAAGCAGCTACAAGATGGCAGCTGCTAAGTGGGGTTGTGCGATATGCAAGTGGTATAAAACAGGGGGTAAGTTGCATTTATGAGTTTTGATATATTATTTCATATATTATCTAAATTGTTTTTTGTTTATCAACTTCACGCAAATAGGATAAAAATATATATTCCAATACTGTTAAAAAATTTACAAAAGAATTATGGTCAACATTTCCAGCAAGTGGGACAGCACTAGATACAGCGTATAGACGATAATCACAAAGAGAAGCAAGCGGATTGTTATGAAAGTTTGTGATAGATGCGGTCTTTACGCCTTTTAGGTGAAGAAGCTGCATGGTATCTTTGATTTTTTCCATATTGCCTGATAATGATAAGATAATCACAAAATCATCAGGATTCAGATTTTTTGACAACATACGAAACTCATCACTGGCGCCAATATAATAGATGTATTTATTTACTTCCATAAACATACGCTGCATTTCCATAGCACAATAACGCTGTGCTTGTCCGGTTCCATAGACAACAACATTTTTAGATAAATGAATTAGTTTTACGATATCTTTTAAATCAGTGGAGGTTTCCATCTGCTGGCAGGTACTTAAAAAATCTAATTTGATATTTTGTATATCACTGGTATCTTTTTTCTTAAATTTATCAGCATTATCCCATTTGATACAGCTTTTAAACTCACTGAAACCACTAAATCCAAGCTTTTGTGTCAATCGCAAAATTGTACTTTTGGAAGTATTACATTTTTTTGCTAATTCTTCGATATTCATATCTTTTATGGCATAAAGATCATCCATTATGATGGTAAGACTTTGCATATCGGATGCATTTAATTTATCATAATTTTTATTGATTGCTTCTATCAGCATAAAGCCACCTCGCTTTTACATAATCTTACCATACTGTTTAAGAAATTACCGCATGAAAATAAGAAAATGACAGAGAATATCTGTCATTTAAAATATTGTGATTGTTTCTTTACATGTGACCTGTTTAGGTAATTGTGGTAGATGTAATTCACTTTCATTAGGGAAAACGATGATGATAACGGAATCATAGCCTTTTTCTTCTATAAAAGGAAGATCTATTTGTAAGAGTGAATCACCAGCAGATATCTTTTGATCTTGTTTCACCATTACCTGAAAGCCTTGCCCCTGTAATTCTACAGTATCAATACCTACATGAATTAACATTTCTTTTCCATCTTGAAAACTGATTCCCATCGCATGCCCAGTAGGGAATATCATTTTAATCGTGCCATCTACAGGAGATACAATGTTTTGTGAAGATGGTTTAATCGCAAAGCCACATCCCATCATTCCACTGCGAAATGTTTCATCATTGACCATAGATAACGGAATCATTTCACCACTTACGGGTATCATAAATGTATTTTTCTTTATATAAAAACTTACTAAATTTCTGATTATCTTTTCATAAGTTGGTAAATGCCGATATATCCCGTATTTTAGGGCTTTATCGGTATTTTCTTTTCGGAAGATACCTTGCATAAGCTGGCATTTACCAGCATGAAAATGCAACCAAAAGTAGTAAATGAGTAGTAAATATAAGCTCCGATATTAACAAGCCAGCCTTTCCAGTTCTGCTTTTGCAGATTGAAATGTGCCGTGTGCATAATAGCCAAGTGTCATGGTTATGTTAGCGTGTCCCATGAGATATTGCAGAGTGTTTGGGTTCATTCCTCTGTTTGCCATATTCGTACAATAAGTATGTCTGAATGAATGTGGCGTGATGTTCGGTAACTTGTCCGTGTGATACTTGTTATACTTCTTAATCAGTCCTCGCACCATGCCCTCATAGTTTCCTGCAACTTTAGGCAAGCCCTCACGATTTAGGAATAGGAAATTGCTGTAACCACCTACAATCAGCGGTTGTGCCTTTCCTCTGTTCTTTAGTATTCTTTGGATTGCTTGATAAGCCCGTTCTGTCAATGGAAGTTCCCGTTTTCCGTTTTTGGTCTTTGGTGTTTCAATATAGTAGCCCATTTCGCTATCTTTCAATAACTGGTGGTCTATATTGAGTATTCTGTTCTGCATATCAATATGCGTCGTCAGTCCGCAAAATTCAGAAATACGAAGTCCCGTTTCCAGCAGAAGCACAACCTCATCATAATACTTACTGTAAATCTTGTCCTTTTCCATAAAGGCAAGCAGGTGTTCTTCCTGCTCTGGTGTAAGGATAACTTTCTGTTCGGTATCATCTTCCAGAACATCACTTAACTTAAATTCAAATGGGTTCTTTCTGATACAGTCGTCTTGTATTGCCATGTAAAATGACGCTTTCAAGGAACGTTTATAGTTATCAATCGTTTTATAGGCATATCCTTTTTCGCTCATTCTGATAGCCCATTCTTTAGCGTCCGACTGCTTAACCGTATCAATCGCCCTCATACCTAATGGGTCATTTTTCAAAGCGTTCATAAGATACTGTCGTCCTTTTTCAGTAGCCCTTTTGATGTTCTTTCTTTGACTGTTCTTCTTGTCGTAGAGCTGGCAGACTGTCATTTTACCGCCGACTGTGTCGATACCGTCGTTAAGGTCTTTTTTTATCTGTGCTTCTTTTTCCCTCAACGATATATCATCACGCTTTCCAGCAGGTGTCTTGTCTGTCGGTACAAGTTTCCAAGAATAGATAAATTGTGGCTTTCCGTATATATCGGTATATTTATAAACGTATCTTCCGTCTTTTCGCTGGCTCTCTCCATTACGCAAATTGCGATTTTTACTGTCTTTTCGTTTCACATTAGACATAGTGTAAAGCTCCTTTCCGTCATGGAATGAGCCGTGATACGCTACTAATATTATACCATATCTACGGCTCAATGACATTAGATTTCGTCCAATGTATCTATGATTTTTTCAAATTGTTTTCGCTTAATCTGAATACGATTACCGTTCACGATAACCCAGCCAGCGTCAAGATTTTCTTCGGCTAATTTACGCAATTTCTTTTCGCCAATACGGAAGTATTTAGACGCTTCTTCAATCGTCAGCGTATATTTTTCCCAGATAGGCACATCAGTATTGTTCATAATCTATGCACCCCCTTTACTGTGTGTCATTTTTTTACAAGCAGACAAACGGCTTTGGAAAGCTCCGTTAGTATCTCAACTATTCCCATTCTTGTGGGCAGAACCGCACCATGCGGACGTATCATTATTCTGTGAGGATAGGTCGTGGCAAAACGACTATTCCAACAGTCGCTCTCGGATCACTGCGTGGGTCGCTCGCTTTCTTTTGGAAAGGTCATGGCGTACAGTCCCCGTGGCTTGCTATCTCACAAACGTATCTGTCTGCTTTATTCAGTTGTCAAAGACCAGACGGGCATAATCAATCCCAATATGAATTAGAAGCGTTTAATATCAAAGTTTAAGATTTTACGAATAATCGCTTCTTTGATAAAACCTTTCATTTCCAAATCTACCGCAAGACGTAAGTTGTTGTTATCGTCGTAAAACGGACGCATACAGCACTGATTGATATATGGGTCATAAAATTCCAAGATTTTTGAAATTGCTGTTTCGTCGCCGTCGCAGGCTTTGGAAATAACCGTGAAAGTCGGTGTCAGCTCTTTTGGCATTTTTCTTTTTCCTCCTCAATCAGTTGCTTTAACTTGTCTAGTGCTTGTATTCTGCACTTCGTTACATTCGCTCTGGAACAGTCAAGCATTTTCCCAATGTAAGTGTCCGTGTCGCCAATGAAAAAATACTGTAAAACGATATTACGCTTTCGTTCTTCAATAGCTTTCAATGCACGAGCCAGTTGTTCATCTTCGATTGATACTTTTTCTCCACAGACTTCAAATACCGCAACATAATCCGTAGAATATGTATCTTCTGTACCTATGGAATTTAAGAGGTCGTCCATAATTTCGGCGAATGGCATTTCTTTTTTCTCTGAACGACGTATCGCTCGATAGAAGTCAATCGCTCTATGACGTATAACTGTTTTAATAGCACAATCGAATTGATGACAGGTTTTTTCTTGTAGTTCTGACGGTTTCATTTTCCTCACCTCCTTTCGCTAGTCGAAAAGAGGTGTCTGCCCCTTTTCATATATACCGCGTTGAAAGTGGGGGACAGCGTAACCAAAATCGAAAAAACTTTAAAAAATTTTTTTCTGGCATGAAAAAAGCCCGCACAAAACATATAGTCTGTACGAGCTTTTAAAACTGTGCTATATTCAGTTGTTATAAAAATGCCGTTAGGTTCAAACTGATTGCGTCGAGGTATATCTAAAATATTCCATAATGACAACTCCTTTACGGCACTATTCTAATTTAATCAGACAGAAAAGAAATTGCACCGTTTTTAATTTCTAAGATTTCGTCGGCTTCTTCTGCCAAATGCTTACTGTGTGTAACCACAACAACACATTTTCCTAATTCATGTGCAGTCTTTTTCAGCAAAGCAATGATTTCATCAGCGGTAGTTTCGTCAAGATTTCCCGTCGGTTCGTCTGCCAAAAGTACATGAGCGTCGCTGGCTAATGCTCTTGCAATCGCTACACGCTGTTGCTGTCCGCCAGATAGTTGCAATACATTTCTCTGCCAGTATTCTTTTCCAATGCCGACTTCTTCCAATAATTTTTCAGCATTTCCACTACCACCTAATTTGACATTTTCAACCGTTGTCAAATAATCAATCAGATTATAATTTTGAAATACCAATGAGATATTATGCTTTCTGTGGTAATTCAGCCCTTTTTTTGTAATGTCCTCGCCATTGCAAAGGACAGTCCCTTTTACCGCTGTGTCTAAGCCTGCTAACAACGATAAGAGTGTTGTTTTTCCTGCACCACTCGGACCGACAATAGTATAAAAAATACCCTCCTCGAAAGTAGCAGATACATTATTCAAAATGGTTTTATCTTTTTTTGTTTTGTAAGCATAGCTTACATTCTTTACTTCTAACATTTTCGTCGTCCTCCTAACTCATTTCCGATAAAATATCTTTCGGGTTTCTCTTTAGTATTACAATTCCAGATACCAGAACAGAAGCCGTTATCAACACAAGAACACTTGCTCCGTCCAACAGATACATTTCTGGCGTAACCTCTACGCTGATATTCTGCACGTCCTGCTTTGGTGCAACATATTCTGTGGATACTTTTCCCTCGTTATTTTTTTCTTCTTCCTGCATTTGCTGAACCTGCTGTGATACCAGATAATTTGCAGTTACTTTGGAAACGGCAGGAGCGACAGCAAAGGATAGCATAAGGGAAAGAACAGCAATCATAATCGCTTCACTCCAAATCTGCCCGATAATTCTGAATTTCGGAACACCGAGAGATAAGAAAATGCCGACTTCCTGCACTCGATTTTTCAGCCAGAACAGAAATACTAAAACAAGGATAACAAAACTTGCAACAGAGATTACCAATATCATCATTTCGCTTACTTTTGCTAAATCATTGAAGTTTGAGGACATGGTTTCGGAATTTCCGTTATTGTCAATCAAATCATATTGCTCCCAGTTGATGTCTACTTTTTGCAGATTTTCTTTTACTTCGTCGTAAGCTTCCACATCTTCTACTTTGAAATAGGCTCTTTCATATAATGGACTTGTTTCACCCTCTGCCTTTTCTGGAAATCTCAAATCTGTAAATATTACATTTTCCGAACGGTAAGTATCTCCCTGCATAAGTGGGGACATCTTTTGATCCACTTGATAAATTCCAACAATCTCAGCTTCTGATACCTTTGAATTTTCAGTATCGTGGTAATCATTAAAAGAAATCTTATCGCCGATTTTCAGATTATTTTGATTTGCAAGTTCCTCTGAAATGACACACATATCTTTATCCTCTGGGGTTATCATTCGCCCCTCTTTGATATGCAGGTTTCCAGATAAAACATTTCTGTCAAGTTTCATATCTTTGTTTCCAATTAAGCTTACACCTCCCTCATCTACACTTTGGTCTACATCTTTATCTTCAATTCTTTTGAAATTTACAGGGTTTACAGGAGTTGTTGCTGTTGTAATATTGTAATCAGCAATTCCTTTTGTTTTTGCCAGTTTCTCAATGTCTTTTATATCTAAGCTTTCAAATTCATTTGTTGTCCAGCCTGACCAAGTCTCCACACCATTGATAATCTCTTTTTCCTGATGGTAGCCACCAAAACTACCTTCCTTATCATTACCAATCTTTTCTGAGTATTCACGAACTCGTTTTGTTCGGTACTCTGCATTTCTTTCTAAAAGAAAGCCTGCACCTATGGCTTGTCTGGTTTTGTCCTGCACCTCAATACTGGCATTTTTGCTCGCCACACCTGCAAGAAGCAGGGTACTGATTGCAAAAACAATCAACAATAAGAGAATACTTTTTATGGGCTTTCTGAACACAGAACGCCTTGCCAATCCAAAAAAATTCATGTACTATCCCTCCATTTTCGCTAATATATCTTTTGGGTTTGCTCGTAATATCGGAAGAATGGAACAGCACAATGCCACCAGAATAACTGCACCACCTAAAAGGAACAACATTCCAATATCTTGTATCTGCAACACCACTTTCAGATTTTCTGTTACTGTTTCTGAACCAGTAATGACATTTTGCAAAACGCCCGAGAACAATTTACCAATGGCTGTTGCTCCTAAAACCGAAAGTGTAAATACACTGCCTGCTTCTAATAAAGTTTGCAGGAAAATTTCACTTTTTGTCTTGCCGAGGCTCATAAAGATTGCCACCTCTTTTTGCCTTGTCCGCATCCACATACATAACAGCAGGGAAACAACAACAGTACCAGTTACCAATGTAAGTACCAGCATAAGATTTGCCACCTTACTGATTTGCTCTAATGGAGCAGACATCTGTTGATAAAGGGTATCGGAAGTGCTAAGTTCTACATCATTTCCGAATATTTTTTGCAAGCTGGTTTCCAGCACATCTAATTTTTCTGGTCTTTTTGAATAAACGCAGAGTTTTTCAAATTCAGCTTCTTTGAACAATTCTTTATAAGTGCTGTTGTCAATAAAGACTTGATTTTCTATTCGATTGACTGCGGTAGTTTCTGTTGGCTGGTCTTTTTCCACATTTCCTGCGGACATGAAAATTCCAATAATTTGAACAGATACTTTTGTTCCGTTTTCTGTACTTAATTCAATCGTATCTCCAACTTTTAGCTCATTTTGATTTGCAAGGTTCGCATTGATAACAGCACCTTTTTTCTCATGTTTGATATAATCGCCAGAAGATAAGCGGTACTGCATTTCTGAAAAAGGGCTGTCCTTTTCCAAATCATCATAGGAGAGCAACGCTATTTTCAAATTTTCCTCATTCGTAGAAGTATTGAGCGTAACGGGAGCAAAACTAGCTGGAAATACATCTTGCCTGCCGATACGGTTGATAGCTGAAACATCTTCCAGCGTTTCAATCTTGTTTACTTCATTCTCTGTTATCTTGCTGTCCTTACTTGTAATTTCAGCTACAATCTTAGAATTTGTCTTTTCCTGCATGGCTTGTTTGGACTCATTTGTAGTCCTTAAAATCATGCTTGTACCTAAAATCATACTGTTTACAAGTATCAAAACAATCAACAAAAGAATGGTTTTTCCTTTTTTTCGCTGTAAATAGCGAAAACCAAGTTGATAAAACTTCATACTTCACACCTCTATTCCCAACGGGCTATGACAACCTTTGTTGCATTGAAATGAAGTGTGTCTGCAAATTCTCCATAAAGATATACTTCAGATTGTTTTTTTACATCGGATATAGAACCCGTTGTTACATTTGTAACACCAGACTGTGCATTTACTGTGGCAATGACAAATTCACAATCTGGGTTATAGGTTACAGAAACAGCATTGTCTTTATTTTCCATTCCCGGTGCTTCTATTTTTATCCCAGCTCCACCCTCAATATCTTTTGCTTGATTTACCAAGCAACCATTGTCTGTAAATTCCAAAACACTTCCTCTCAAATTAGCAGACTCTAATATGTCGTTTCCTTTATTTTCTGAAGAACCATTTGTATTTTCTTCATTCGTATTAGAATTGACAATAGGATTAGACGTATCTGGCTTCTCATTTGGACTTGCACCACACCCCGTCAATGCACAGATACATAATCCAACTGCTATGAATTTACTGATGTTTGTTTTTTTCATTTTTGTATTCCACCTTTCTTGTTCGATATGCCCCTATTGTAAAAGCAAACCATTCTAAAAATCCTGTAAAAAAGTAAGAAAATCATCATCATTTTTTAGAGGATTTTTACAGACTTTTCTGTTATACTGTCTATAATTTATATAGAAAAGGATTGATACATTATGAAAATACTTCTTCTGGAAGATGATTTAGAGTTATGTAAAAATATAAAAATTTCTCTGGAAAAAGAAAACTATATGGTTGATTGTTGCAATGACGGGGAAACTGCTATGCTGTATGCCTTAAATACAGACTATGCTTATGACCTCGCCATTGTAGACCGTATGTTACCGATTATTGACGGTTTGACAATCATAAAATCTATGCGTAAAAAAGGAATTTCTATTCCTATCCTTATCATTACTGCCATGAGTACCCTTGACAATCGGGTTGAGGGTTTAGACGGCGGTGCTGATGATTATTTAGTAAAACCATTTCATATCAAAGAATTGCTTGCAAGAGTTCGGGCATTAACAAGACGCCCTGCCAATATCCAGTTATCTTCCAAATTAGAATATGGAGATTTAACTTTCGATAAAGACAGCCGAACCTTATCTACACCCGTCAATTCTCTTTTATTAACTTCAAAAGAAACCGAGTTGACTTTTGTATTTATGCAGAACCCAGAAACACTATTTTCCCGTGAACAGCTAATCCTTAAAATCTGGGGCAGTTCTTCCGAGGTAGAAACTGGCAATGTAGACAGTTACATTTCTTTTCTGCGAAAACGCCTAAAAGAATTAAAAAGTTCCTGTAAAATAACAACGGTCTACGGTGCAGGGTACAAACTGGAGAAAGAAACATGTTAAATAACTTATACCGAAAACTTCATATTCTGTTTGCAAGTTCTGTTATGCTGATTATTACCCTTGTGATTTCCTTTGTCGTTGCGAACACAGTTCATACAGAGAAAATCAACGAAAGCACCTTATTTCAGAGATTGACAACCTTGCTGATTTATCAAGTGGAAAGTGCTTCTTCGGATATGGACAAAGCACTCAAAACCTACGAAGAGAGTTATCATATTTTTTCTTTAATTACTGATACAAGGGGGAATACCATTTATCAGAGTGATTTCCCATTTCCAACTTCTGCGGACAATCTGTTGCATGATGTAGAAAAGCAGATTTCTACACAACCATTATCACAAATAGAAAACAGCACAACTTCACAAGGCGGTTTTCTGGAAATAAGAGGAACACATCACGATACTTATTTTGTTATTCCTGCTACAATTAGGACAGCAAATGATACCGTGTATCATGCAACCTTTCTTTATCAGACAGCCAGTTTGACGGATATTTTACAAAAAACATTGCCTATATATCTTCTTATCTGGTTTTTGGCTTGTATCGTTGTTATCGTGCTGACCCGTTATCTGCTGAAAAAGTCGTTTGCTCCAACGGAACGAATACTGCAAAGCCAAAAAGATTTTGTTGCAACAGCGTCCCATGAATTAAAATCTCCACTTGCTGTTATGATTTCCAACACGGATATGCTTCTTGATAATGTTTCCTTAAACGAGCAGGCAAAGCAAGCCGTACAGACCATAGATTTTGAATGTATGCGGTTATCCCGTTTAGTCAAAGATATGTTGCTTTTGGCTTCTTCCGACGCTAAAACATGGACATTGCATAAAAGCACAATCAATGTAGATACCTTGCTCATTACGTTATATGAAACCTACGAACCCGTCTGCATGAAGCAGAATTTAGAACTAAAACTGCATTTATCCGAGGAAAGTTATCCTGCTATGTTTACCGACAAAGACCGATTATTTCAAATCTTGTGTGTCTTTATGGATAATGCCATTCAACATTCCAAGAATAATTCTTTAATAGAGATAGAAGTAATCGCCACCGAAAAAAATATTGCTTTTTCTGTGGTAGACCACGGGCAAGGCATTTCTGATGAAGATAAGCAGTATATCTTTGACCGATTTTATAGTGGCGACAAGTCCCATACGAACAAATCGAATTTTGGACTGGGACTAAGTATCGCCAAAGAATTAACTCAAATGCTGAACGGTATTATCATTATCAATGATACTGCTGGTGGAGGTGCTACTTTTACTGTTAAATTTCCTCTGAAATAGATTAAGGCTTGCAGATCATACACTATGTATGGAGCAAGCCTTTTTTCAAATCTTTGTCTTTTTGGTAATCTTGTAAATATATTCTTCTGGGGTAGGGCGTTTATTACCAAAATATTTTTTGAAATTTGCCTACACTTCTGGGGCGGTGCTATTCATAGCTTCATCAATCGTCGCTTCAATATCTGCCCGAACATCAGCCAATGATACACCGCCAGCTTTTGCACCAGCTTTCAACGCTTTTTTTATATCTCGCTTTTTTAGTCCTATCATAATAACCTTTCTTATCATAATTGCAAATTTATAAATTCATTAGTATTAAAACTGAAATTCAAATACATTACTAAAATCATTGTTCAAGACATAATAAACTTTATTTTTTTCTGTAGAATATACAAATGAAACCCTAGTTGCCCACAAGTCTTTTTGAGAAACAGATTTTAATACTTTAAATGCGTCATTTACTGAAAAATCTTTATCATATCCTGCCAATAACTCTTTAGCCACTTCGTATCTTGTATCCCCAGAAACAATGTACGGCTTTGTTATATCTGGTTTTAGAATAGAATAATTTGTAATAAGTGAAAAATTTTCTTGTTCATATCTATACCCAATTCCAGGTTCAATAATTAAAACTCGTCCTTTTTTATCAGAAAGCATAGCTTGCATAGTAGCATCTGGTGCATAAATAATTTTTTTCTTTTTAACAATGTCCAAGGCTTTATCAAAAGAAATCTCTGCCTTAATGAATTTTTCTGTTAATTCAGATATTGTAATACAATCCTCGCTTTCTATATACCTTGCATTTTCATTACCATGAACATAAAGAAGTGTTCCTACATTACCATTTTTATTTATCCCATGAAATGAATGATACAGACCGTCAGGCATTTTAATACCAATATAAAATCTATTTTCTTCGGTAATTACAGTATGATCCCATACAGAAAGGTCAATATCAAAATTAAAACCAACAATTTTATCTATACCATTGTAAACAAATCTTGTACACATATAATCACTCCTCAAAATACTATTTCAAATAGTCATTTAACTAATCTAATTAGTATTTTAAAATGTTTTTAAACTCAAACATATTATATTCGCACGTTTCGATTGAATAGCCTGAACTAAAGTAGGCTAAAGAGAGGGTAAACATAACGCTATTGCGCCCTACTAAACCCTTTTCTCCTGAAAATTTCGTTTCGTGCAATAAGAGATTAAACCAGGGTTCATCTACTTGTTTTTTGCCTTCTGTACCGCTTAAAACCGTTAGACTTGAACGAGTAAAGCCCTTATTATCTGTTTGTTTGAAAGACCAATCTTGCCATTCTTTGAAAGAATAACGGTAATTGGGATCAAAAAATTCTACATTGTCCGTTCTTGGTATACGAGCAATCCCAAAATGATTGCACGTTAGATCAACTGGCAAAGACTTTCCAAAATATTCTCGGATATTTTGCGAGATTATTTTGGCTGCTTTGACAGATTTAAATTCTGATTTTGAAGTCACATAGACTGGCGTTTCTAAAACAAAATATGCTTGATAACCTTTATCAGATTTGATAATTAACGTAGGCATAAAACCTAAATCAATAGCTGTTGTTAAAATATCGCTTGCTGAAATAGTTTCTTTTTCCGTGTGAATATCAAAATCAATAAAGAAGGTATTGATTTGTCTTAAATTGTTTTCAGAATGTCCTTTAGTGTATGAACGGTTTTCGTCTGCATACGTACCATAACGATAAACGTTTGGTGTCCAATGCGTAAATGTATCTTGATTTTCGTGAATCGCTTCTTCGGAAGTCAGAACAACGCCACGTCCGCCAATCATGCTTTTTTTTGAGCGATACGCAAAAATAGCCCCTTTACTTTTACCTGGCTTGGTAGTGATTGAGCGAATTTTACTATTTTTAAATTTGTACTTTAACAAGCCGTCATGAAGCACAGTTTCTACAACAAAAGGGATATTCATTCAGCTGTTCTCCTTTCTTACGAAAATTAATTAGTTAGAAGCTACGATCAAAGTTGAATCACAACAAAAAAGGCAATCAACTAAGTTTTTCTTAATTGATTGCCTGGTATCTTCTTAAAGACTTGAAATCCCCTCAAAAACCCGATATAATGGGTTTACAGATATTTAAGTATCTGATTAATAAAGTAATTAAATACTTTACCAAATTTTGGGTCTCGACTTCTTTAATTGATTGGTGGTAATCAATTAAGGCTCGCAGTTAAAGTTTCTCAGGCTTTAACTGGTCGTGGCTCTTTTTTTGTATTCTTTATTCAGTTCGTTGTTTCGTTATATCTAGTATATCGCTTTTTAAAAAAATAAGCAATGATTTCGTGCATTATTCACACGAAATCATTGCTTTTTTCTTCTTCCATTTCTAACTCCAATGTTACTTGTTCTGTTTCTGGTTCTGGTTCTGTTGGCTCATTTGGGATTAAATCCACTACTAGCGTTGAGTTAGTTAACTTTGCAATTTGTTCTAGTGTTTTTATGGTTGGATCTGATTTTCCTGATTCTATTCGTGAATAATTTGATCTACTCATTTCTAATTCTTGGGAGAATTTTTCTTTTGATTTGGTACCTCTCATCTTTTTTAAGCTTTCTCTAAATGCTAGTTCCAAGTTTCTCCCCCCTCTTTTTGTGTCATAAAATTCACGCTTTATTTAAATTATAGCTTTTAATATCTTAATAAACAAGTGATTAATCACTTGTGATTTGTGATAAGTGATTTGTGATTAATATATAAAAGCCCTCTTTAAAGGGCTTTTATGTTTATTTTGAAAAAGAGATAAAATCAATATATCCCTTTTCCCCAATTTTTACAACGGCATTGTAGGGCTTTTTCTCTTTGTTTTTGATTCCTTTTACCAGGGTTTCTTTTCCCTCCAGTAATTCTTTTACATTCGTTTTGGTTAGTTTTTTCTTTCTAAAATGTTCAGCTAAAGTAAACTTACATTCAGGATAATTTGAACAACCATAAAACGATTTTTTTAATACAATATTGTTGCCACACTTAGGACATTTTCCTACAAGGGGTCCCGAGCGCTTAGTGGGAATTTGTACCCCTTATCGATACAAATTCCCCGTAGGCGCTAGGGACCTCTTTAGCTTCTTGGAAGCTGTCAGTAGTATATCTAATAATTTATCTCCATTCCCTTTAGTAACGTGTAACTTTCCAAATTTAAAAAAGCGACTCATAGAATTATTTCCTCCCGTTAAATAATAGATAACTATTAAAAATAGACAATACTTGCTCATAAGTAACGGTACTTAAATTGTTTACTTTGGCGTGTTTCATTGCTTGATGAAACTGATTTTTAGTAAACAGTTGACGATATTCTCGATTGACCCATTTTGAAACAAAGTACGTATATAGCTTCCAATATTTATCTGGAACATCTGTGGTATGGCGGGTAAGTTTTATTAAGACACTGTTTACTTTTGGTTTAGGATGAAAGCATTCCGCTGGCAGCTTAAGCAATTGCTGAATCGAGACTTGAGTGTGCAAGAGCAACCCTAGTGTTCGGTGAATATCCAAGGTACGCTTGTAGAATCCTTCTTCAACAATCAGATAGATGTCAGACGCATGGCTTTCAAAAACCACTTTTTTAATAATTTGTGTGCTTAAATGGTAAGGAATACTCCCAACAATTTTATACCTCTGTTTGTTAGGGAATTGAAACTGTAGAATATCTTGGTGAATTAAAGTGACACGAATGTTCAGTTTTAATTTTTCTGACGATAAGTTGAATAGATGACTGTCTAATTCAATAGACGTTACCTGTTTACTTATTTTAGCCAGTTTCGTCGTTAAATGCCCTTTACCTGTTCCAATTTCGTAAACGGTATCGGTTTCTTTTAAATTCAATTGTTTTATTATTTGGTTGAGTACTTTTTCACTCGTTAAAAAGTTTTGAGAATATTTTATATTTTTGTTCATGTAATCACTCCTGAAGTGATTACATCTGTAAATAAATACAGAAGTTAAACGATTTGTTTGTAATTTTAGTTATCTGTTTAAAAAGTCATAAGATTAGTCACTGGTAGGAATTAATCTAACGTATTTATTTATCTGCGTAATCACTGTTTTTAGTCTGTTTCAAAACAGTAGATGTTTTATCTACATTACGCATTTGGAATACCAACATGACGAATCCCTCCTTCTTAATTACAAATTTTTAGCATCTAATTTAACTTCAATTCCTATTATGCACAAAATTTTAAGAAAGTCAATAAATAATCATAATTTTCTAATTGTGTTATTGACTACACTAATTCAATTAGCTAGAATTGTGTTTGTATGATATTTTGAATGAGGTGCATAACTATGAAAACCACTAAAGAAGCAGTAATAAAAGCAACATCAGACTTAGCAGATGAAAAAGGATTAAATAACGTTTCGTTAAAAGCTGTTGCTCAAAAATTAAACATTCGTACACCATCTTTATATAATCACATAGAAAGTTTAGATAATCTTCTTTTAGAAGTTGCTCATAATGGTATGCGTGACATGAATGAAAGAATGATGAAAATTGCCGTTGGAAAAATAGGGAAAGAAGCAATTAAGTTAGTTTCTATCGAATACCTAAACTATATGATTGAACACCCCGGAGTTTATGAAACAATTCAATGGGCTGTGTGGCACGGAACAGAGGAAACAGCAACCATTTTTAACAACTATCTTTCATTATTAACTACTCTTATCCAATCGTGCAGTCTTAACAAAGACAAAACACTTGAAATATTAAATATGCTTACTGGAATAATTCACGGTTATACAACTTTGCAATTAGGAAACGCTTTTTCTGCCTCAGATAAAGTTAGATTTGAATTAGCTGAAGCGATAGATACTTTATTAGTCGGGATTTTCCAGAAGTATAAATAATATATTTAGGCTTGCAAATCAATACAGAACTGCAAGCCTTTTTCTTTTATCCTACAATCTTCCAGTTGCTATCCTTATGTAGCACAAGCTCATACTGTGATACTTGTGTCGCCTTTGTCTGATTATCAAGGAATTTTACAGCTACTTTAACTTTCACATTATCCCCGTCCTTTGTAAAGATAGGGTTTACCAGTTCAGAATAAAGGTAGTCCCTGCCGATAGGCTCAATCACATTTCCAGATACATAGTAAGCAAGCTCTTTTTCTGTGGCTGTTGGATAGAGCTTAAAGAATGTTTCCAGAAATGCGGTAGCGTCATTTACCGTATCAGCGTCCACGCTTGCGTCTGCTTCTGGTGTCTTAGGCTCATAGTCTGATTTTTCGATTGCTGGTGCAAGAGTAGGGTTCTGAATGATTACCATATCCCCGTCAGCGTCTACATGGACTTTTACAGTATAAGTCGCTTTCACATTGCTTGTCTGTTCTCCCTCTTTTATCTGCTGATCTACTTCGTAGGTAGCAGAAAAAGTGTCCGTTCCCGATTGCTCGATATGCCACACAATCACATCTGTAACTGTGGAGCTGGTCGGTATATCCGTTCTGATTGTATCAACATTCAAGTCTTGCAATTCCTTTGTCAGATAACCGCTGATTGCCTGCGTCCTTGCTTCAATCGCTTCTTTGCTGTTACTCCATGTGTAATAAGACTTCGCAAAGTTCTTCACGAAATTTTCTATCCCGTTGGTGTCCTGCAAACGAAGTTCAATGATTTCTTTTTCATGGGTCGTGTGCTGGTCGATAGCCGTAAAATTCTTATACACCCCAAAGCTCACGCTTGCGATAAGCACCACCCACAACGCAATCACGGTTTTCTTATGTGTGCCTACCTTGACAGTACGCACCTTTTTTTCTTTGACATTTTCTGTCTGTTTCTTATTCTTCTTAAACATAATGTTATCCTCACTTTCTATTGTTTTACTCGTCCTGCACCGATTAAGTGCTGTTGCCAGTAACTATTATTTAGGTCTGCATATCCTATCGGATTTCCTGCGTGGTACATCTGCGTCGGCGAAACAAGAATACCGACATGTGTTACATAACTTCCAGCGTTATAGGTAGAATGGAAAAATACCAAGTCCCCAGCCTTTGCCTGCGAGAGTGGAAGATGTTGGGTGGCGTCATACTGTGCTTGTGCTGTTCTCGGTAAGGAAACACCAGCTTTTCCATAGCACCATTGCGTCAGCCCCGAACAGTCAAAGGAAGTGTTAGGATTGCTACCGCCATATACATACTTCCAGCCTTGATACTTCAATGCTTCATTCATTACTTTTTGTGCCAGTTCTCCCGATACCTGCGGAACAGTTAAATACTGATTGACTAATTCGACGTAAAATTGATTGCCATACTGATACCGCCAGCCCCCGTTCTTCGCAACGGCTATCGGGTTGGTGTAGGTTACTTTCTTTCCACCCGATTTTTCACGGGCGAAGCTCTCTGCAAGATTAAAGGTGTGTTTCTTTCCTTTTCCTGCCACATATCCCACATAGCCACCGCCATAGTTATAAGACTGTATCGCTACATTCAAATCGTCGATACCTTGATTTTTGCAGGAAGAAAGCAGGGACGCAAAATACTTACACCCCTGCTTGATTGAGCTTTCCGTATCTAAGGAATTAGGCGGTAAACCAAGACTTTCCGAACTCTGCATAACATCTTCTGCCGTACCGCCACTTTCTACTTGAATGATAGCCAATAGCACATTGACATACTCGGAAATACCGTATTCTCTGGCGTACTTTTCTACCATAGGCTGATGTTTCAAGACTTCTGCGGATAAGTTCATACCCGTAATGCCAGAAGAAAAATTGCTGTTCTCGTCGTCGCTGTCCGCACTAATCAAGACACCAAAGAAAAGCACCAGAGAAAAGAGGATAGGAAACAGAGTGCCAATGATAGCGATATGTTTCAGTTTCATTTTTTCTTCTGTCCTTTCTTCATCACAAGGTTACGAGTTTTCTCTGTTGTCTGCTGGTTCTTTTGGACGGTTTGCGTCTGCTGAACCTTTGTCCTGCGGTCTTTTGTGTAATTCTGGCGTGTTTCCTGCGATACCACTTTTTCTACATTCTGCCTATGTACTGGCTGTGCCGACTGGGTCGCTTTCTTATCAGAAGCACCAGAAGATAACGGACGCTCTTTGATAACATTTGTCTTGACTGGCTCACTTGCTTTTGAAGTGGTCGCTGTGGCAGGACGTTTGACTTCCTGCATTTTTTCCGCACTCGGCTTTGAAGCTGTGGCTGGTCGCTCATGGGGACGGGTAGCTCCCGTTGTCGCTGATCCGTCAGCCTTTCGCTGTGCCTGCCTTGCTTCTTGTGCCTTTTGAAGCTCCATACGCTTGTCAGCGATACTCTGTCTATGCTTTTCCTGCTTTTCCAAACGTCCCGTCTGTCTGGACTGCTGTTCCTGCACCATGCCACGCTTAAAGTCGGACACGCTGGACTTTGCCTTTTCCTTTGCGGAATACACCGCATAAGCGGTCTGTGTCGGCATATCCTTGATATTCTCTTTGACAGCATTTGCCTTGTCTTTCACTTTATTTTTCGTATCTAAGACAGCACCCACCTTTGAGCCTGCACGCTGTCCCATACTGGAAGTAGATGTATTGCCCCGACTGTCTTTTGTGGCTGTGTTCCTTGTCGGTTTTCTGTTTGAAATCGTGCTACCTGCCACCGCACCAGCAACACCGCCAGCAGTAACCGCACCAGCAAGCCGTCTTTCCATACGCCTAGCTCTATGTCGCATAAACAGATATGGTCTGCGGAATATCCTGCGTCCCATGTTTTGACTGTCGCCAGCGTTCAAAGAGAACATACTCATTAAATCGCCCAGCTTCATATAAATACCAGCGAAACATACTATCTGCAAGAACGCTACCATAAAGAACGGATAGTCCGTGGAGATGTTATAAAACATACTGGAAATGCTGAACGCCACCGTTACAATGAGCGTTATTCCTGCCCGTGTCATTATGGTATTAAACACCCTTACGATTGCCTGCTTCGCCATGCTTTCATAGCTCGGTATCATGGAAAGTAAAAAGCTGATAGGTAAAAACATTGCAAAGATAATAAAAAGTATCTGGCTAAATAACATCATGCCCGTAAGCAAGAATACAAATATCGTTATCCCTAAATTGAAGAACAGTAGGAAGAACACCATGCCTAAACGGTTCACGACCTGCGGTATCGTCAGATTGTTGTTGTCGTTATCTTCGATTTCTGTTTTCACGACTTCCTCTCTGGTTTTCCCGTCCTCGTCCTCTGGACTTGCCGATACAAGAGCTTCGACACGGTCTGCCCCGATTTCTTCTGTGTTGCTGTTACCGAATTGCAGAAGTAGCCACGGCTGTTCCACTTGAATAGAAAATAGGCTGTCCCGTATCAAGTCCACGCTGTCCTTGCCCTCGCTGTCGGAGTTGGGGAGCATGATTTTTGTTCCCAAGTCCAAAGAAGCGGTACTGATGTCTGATGAAAATTCATTTATCTTCTTGATGTAGTCGGGAGCGTAGGCAATAAACGAAGCGGACAGCACGAACACCACCACAAAGTTGATAACAGCGTGAAGTGCCTTGCTGGTTTCCCGTTTGATAAGTCCCGTATAAGCAACATACATTCCCACCACTAAGATAATGAGAAGCAGGAAACCAACATAGAAGCCCGTAGAAGAAAAGCCGTTCTCGGTTACACCTGCAAGGGTCTGTATGCTCTTTCCGATACTGTCTGCCATATCGTTAATAAAATCAAGTTTATAGGCTTCCTGCACCACATAGCCCGTGGCATTGCTTAAATAAAGGCTTATCGTCCAGACAAAGTTGGTAATGCAGTAAAGCCCGTACTGTACCGATTTTCCAATGCCGTCCAGCCAGTTCCACGGCAACCATGACCAGCTATTATCCACATAAAAATCAAGCTGGTAGTTGGAAAGGGGATATTTTGAGTAAAGATTTTCTGCGTTTATGGTATCGTCCACAAGCCCCGTCGCATGAGCCACCGTCCCCAAAAGTGAAAGCAGGATAAGGGAGAGTGCCACCACGAACAGAGCCATTTTGAGAAAGTGAAGTATCTTCCTTTTTGTGAACGCACCTTTTATCCTTTCTTTCATCACTCCACCTCATTTCTCTGTACGGGCGGTCTGGTATCAAAGGCGTGTAGCAGTTCTTCAAAAACTGGGTGTATCTGTACCACACCGACACGCCCGTATAAGTCCTGCAATAAGCATTGTCCGTTCTCCAAATCACGAAGCCGTTTCTGGTTGTTTTCATCGTCCTTGTCGATACCGAAAAATTCTAAGGTCTGTTTTATCTCGTTGATGTCAGTAGAACGGAAAGCGAATTTTAAGCCGATATTGTTTTTCAGACTTTCCTTTGCCACGTCCCCAGAAGATTGTGTAACGAAATAAACACCTGCCTGCATAGCTCGTCCAGCACGAACCAGCTTGTTAGAGAGCGTTTCTCCTTGTGCCACATTTAAGAACGCCCACGCTTCGTCCAAATCGACAATCTTAAAAATACTTCTGTCCGAATGGATAAAATCAAGGGCAAAGGTACTAATCACAATCAGCATAGATACCGACAATAATTCAATAGTCGTGTATTCTTCAAAGGTCGTGTCCTTATCTGGCAGTACAAGGTCGGCTACTTGAATGATATTGAGCTGGTTATCAAGGCTGATTGCATTTTCCACCGTACCGTCTGAAAACAGCAGATGTGCAAAGTCGTAGTCCGTGAAGCTGTCGATATGGTCTGCGATATTTCTTGATATGGGCGTATCTTCACGGCGTAGCTCGTCTATTACATGGAGCAAGCCCCGACTGTCGCTCTGGGTAACGGAACGAACCGCTTTTCGTAACACGGGGAATTTTTCGCCGTCCCTAGAGGAAATACCCGTAAGGAATGTCAAGATGTCGATTGCCAGACTTTCAGCGTCTTTTACATTCTTCATAATCACGAATGGGTCAAGAAGTCCTGCATTGTCTTTATCGCTGGTAAGATTTACGATATTGATTTCATGGGCGATTTCTGGAAGTGTTTCTCTCCAGTTGCCACGCTCGGCTTTGGGGTCTAAAATGACTGCTTGACCGCCAAACAACACCGAATAATACACCAGAAGATTGTTGCAGAACGACTTTCCACCGCCAAGCGAACCGACAAAAGCAGACGCTAAAGCGTTGGTAACTGTACCTTTTACGCCCTGCGAAGCTAAAGACGGTTGCAGGTACACATTTCTTCCCGTATCAACGGAATAGCCCATATAGATACCCGTAGTTTCCCCTAACTGCTGGGTCGCTCCAAAGCCAAGCCCTGCCAAGAAGTCTGATTTTACATACTGCACATAGTCATTGATATATCGCTTGCTGGCAGGTAAAAATTCAGAATGAAGCCCCAGCATATCCCCAGCAGGACGTACCAGCTTTACATTGAGGTCGTCGTAAAAGTCTTTGACTTCATCACAACGGCGTTTCAGCTCGTCAAGATCGGGTGCAGACACCCGTATAACGTAGCTTAACTTATACATACTTTCTTTTGTCTGGTCTAAGTCCGTTTCCAGCTCGTCCACGCTGTCTAAAGCGTCCACCACATTTGAGCTGGTTTCACCTCCTGCTTGATAAGCGTGATTGTCAAGGTCTTTCAATTCCTTTTTCTTGTTGCGTACGGTTGTTAATGCTTTTCGGTTCTCCACGATTTCTACATTCATAGAAGTATCAACGGGGAATGTGAATTGCTGTTGCTGGAAATAGAAGATTTCACTTGACGGAAAATCAAGCTCGCCGACAATCGCATTGACGGTAAAATAGGACACATAACTTTCCTTGTCCTCATGTTCCAAGCGTAAGTACCGCTGGCTTTCTTCAATCACACACCTTGTCGGACGGATAAGGTCGTAGTATTTTATCAGCGTTTCTTTGTTCAATTTTTTTTTTGGTAGCTGGTACGCATAATCTTCATAAGCGATACCGTCCCTGCCGTAAAGATGTTCCATGAGATACCCAAAATCATTGATTTCCAAGCGACGCACCTTAAAGCGACGGGAGATTTTATTTTCCAGTAACTTTTCCATTTTCATGTAACGGTTGATTTCATCATTCGGCATGGAAACAAAATCATTCATCAGCGTATGGTTTACTTCATGGAGAAACTCTTTGAATGTCAGCCACGCCGATTTTTTGATGTTCTTCAGATTGAGCTGTTCTTCCGTAACCATGAGCTTAAAGCCAAGAAAAAAGCGGTAGTCCACTTGATTGTTCCCAATCATAGATACTAACGCTTCGGTCTGTTCGTCTATTTTCTGGTAGGCAACTTCCTTTAATTTTCCCGTTACCAGTTTCTTTGACTGCTCCTGCATACTTCGTATGGAGCTTTCTGTGGCAATCTGCAACGCATGAATTTTACCCTCACGGGACTGTGCGATTAGCTGTCGGAAACTGTCATGCACGATAAATTTCTGCTCTGCGGATAGAAAAGAATAGTTGTATGGTACCAGCTCATAATAGGCAAACACTTCATTGTCCTTGTTCCAGACAAGGTTATTGTCAATATATTTTATCGGGAACATAGTTCACACTCCTTACTGCCGTGATTGTTTCATTTAATATCTGCTTATGCAGTTTTACGGCTTTTCCTGCATAAGTGATTTTTGGTCGCAGGGCATAGGTTATCTGTGATTTCAAAAAGCTGTACGGCTTCTTTCCGTCAAAGGTTTTCTGCGACATGAACCAAGTGAGAGCAACGGGAATACCAAAGTATTTGAGAAATGCTCCCTCAATCATGGAAAGTGGGGGAATATCCCCAAACAGAATGATGATAAATTCCGTAATCACAAACCATGTAATCTGTGTAAAAGTAACGGGAAAGGGTAAGTTAAAGTCATTGATTGCATATAAGACTTTTTCCACGTTCCAGATACCCGTGTAGCTTTTAATCTTTTTCAAGTTCTTTCAGCTCCTTTCAAAATAGAAAAGGACAGCCATTTTCAGACTGTCCCTTAAAAGAGAAATACGCTGTCAGTAGCAACAATGCTTGTCGCTGATCTTCCAGCGTTAATATGGTATCTCGCACATACCTCGGCTTGTTTCAATAAAGCAACCGCCCATATCCAAATCTCGCCCGTAGGCTTCATAGTCAATGTAGTTCTGTAAGCTGGGTGGAATGTCGCCAAGTGCCTGCAATTCGTCTATGTAGTAGTAGGCAACGTCTGTCATGGTTTCACAGTCGGGATAATAATAAATATCGTCCTTGTGTTCCACGACTTCTTCCAGCGTCCCGTAGTGGCTGATAAATTCGTCCAGACACTCTACGATATAGTCGGGAAGTTCCTCTATCATTTCATACATCTCATTGAGTTCTTCAATGGAAACATACTCGCCAATCGCAATGGGGAAGTTGTCGGTATCATGGATTGCGTATTCCTCATACTGTTCATTCAAGCCGATTTTTTCTTTTACATCTTCCTCATCAATGGGAAACGTGAACCAAGCACCGACTAAATATCCCTCATTGTATTTGCCAAGATTAGCAATGTAAACCGCCATATCATCAATCATAACCACCACCTCATTTCCTACTCTGGCAGTTCAAAGATACCGTGTTCTGTTACTAAAAATTTCCCGTGTTCCTGCAAGTGAGAAGCATAGGCTTCAAAGTCAAAGTAATATTCTTGACAGTCCTCGGATAAATGCTTAAATGTCGGGTCGTTCATCAGCTTTTGCCTTGCAACATCTATCATGCTTTTGCAGTCAGGATAAACCGTAATCACGTTCCTGCAAATATAAAGTGCTTCTAAATTGTCATATACGGTCAGAAGTGATACATATTCTTCCTGCATATCACTTGAAAGCTGGCGGTACATAAAATCTAATTCGTTGAGCTGATACACGCTTGTATGTTCGTGAACTTCATCAGCATAAGGCAACACCTTTTCGATAATACAGTAATCCCCACTTTCTGCACCGATACCTAACTTTTCTTCAAACTCGGCAACATCTATCGGCAGGTCGAACCAGTATGATATTGTTTCTTCGTCAGTTGTTCCTCTCGTTTCCACCAGTACCCTTGTTTCCTGCATTGTTCCTCACGTCCTTTCTGTTGGTTCATCACATCTTTTAAGTTCTGGTATGAGATACCAAACACATATTTAGAAAAATCTTCTAACTGTCTTTCTTCATAGTCGGCAGGGTTCAGCCGTTTCATTTCATGCCACACCTTACGCTTGTAAGAGGGCAGGTCGGAAATGTATTCACAGCCGACTTTTGCCTGCATATCCTTAAAAATATCGTTCATTTCATCACTCCAATCTGAAATTTAGGTATGAAAAAAGCAGTCAATCCTAAGACTAACTGCTTTGTGTGTATGGATATGAAATTGTTTATCAGACATATTGTTTGAAAAATACATTTAACTTTTGCCCTAGTAGTGTTGGGTTATCTGTATTTACTTCATGTCCTGCATTTTCAATAATAGCTATTTCTGCGTTTTCTATCTGTTGTTGCAATTCTAAA
The DNA here is from genome assembly GCA_014337235.1 of [Eubacterium] hominis. Classification (GTDB taxonomy): domain Bacteria; phylum Bacillota_I; class Bacilli_A; order Erysipelotrichales; family Erysipelotrichaceae; genus Hoskinsella; species Hoskinsella hominis. The sequence goes on from CP060636.1 coordinate 1,482,203, forward strand.
GAAGCTTTTTTATTTATCTTATCCTTATCGCCACAGACAACAAGTACCGAACATGATATTTTTTTCAGTTCATGTTTAAAATTAAGTTCTGTCATAGATTTGCATAGATTGATAAAATCTGTTTTCTGAAAACCCATTTTTTCAAATGCTGAACAAGGCATAATACGGAATATCAGATTTTGCATTTTTAACAGATACTTTGGCATTTCATATTGTGTGCCTATTAACACTAATGAGTTCATTTTTTCTGGGTGTTCTATCGCATACTGCATAGCAAGAATACCACCTAAAGAAAGTCCACAAATATTTAGCGGTTCTTCAAACTGTTCACAGTATGTTTCCAATGTCCGATACAATGTATCATAACATGGTATTTTTCCAAAAAGCCAATCTGATAAATTAGGGCATAAAACTTCAAAATCATCATTGAATACTTTTACGGTATCACTCCAACTTTCAGAAGATTGTCCCAAACCGTGAAGCATTATATATTTCATTCCATCACTCCTAGATACTGTGTTTCATATCCACATTATAACATTCGCATATCAGCACCACAATAAAATTTTATGCACCGATAATCTTATTGAACAGCTCTAACAATACATCTTTCACACCGCCAGCGTTGAATACCAAACCGACAGCAATCAAGGCAACTACCAAGAAGCCGATAAGTTTTGAAAACTCACGCTTGAACCCTAAGTAGATACCGATAACCACAATCGCCATAAGCACTAAGCTCTGTGCGTTTGATAAAAACCATTGATACAAATTTTGTCCGAAATTCATTTAATTGTCCTCACTTTCTTCTAATTGTTTCATTTCATAGTCAGCTTCTTTGCCGACATTCAAAATACACATCAAGACTACGCCGATACCCATTCCCATAGATACCAGCAGGAAATCTTTTAATAATACCCACATTTTTTATCACTCCTAACTTTCCACCAAATCTTTTGCAGGGGTCGTCTGCTGTTTGATTATCATTTTATGCTTTTCTGTGAGCTTTGCCTGCTGTTCGATTGTTTCCATGTAGTCTGTACCGTTTCCTTTATCAATCTTTTTCAGCATTTTCAAGGTTGGTGCTACCTGCCTTTGTACCCAACGCAATGTGCGGTCTAAGGTGTAAGGCTCTGGCTTTGTCGTCAGCTTCAAGCTCTGTCTGTTATCGCCAATAAACCAAGCCCAGCGGTCATTGAGTTTCCATTCATTTTTTCGCTTGTCGGGTTCTTCATCAACAAACCGTACATACTGGTTGATGATAGAAAAGGCGGTCTGCTCTGCGTCATAATAGGTCAGCAAATCTCGTACTGCATAATAGGCACGTTCATTTCTAAGCCGTATCTCAAAACGGTTGATAATGTCGGCTTCTTCAAGCGGTGTCCCTAACTTGACGTACTGCTCATAGTCCTTTTCATAGATACAAAAATACACATCTGATTTCAGCGAACCAAGATAAAGGGTGCGTCCCATATATTCTCTGTCGTCCTCTCTATGCTTGATAAGCTCGCCCGACTGGTAAAACTTATAACTTCTGGACTTTCCGATATATTCCCGTTTTCTGCATTTTTCCGCAAGCTCTGGAATATCCAAAATGCCCGTATGGTCGTTGATAGCAAGGTCGATACGCTTCATCACGCCACCGTCTACGAGTGCGTCCATGAGAAAGTCATACCAGCTTCTTTGCTGTGCCAGCAGGTAACTTTCAAACTGCCTGCAACCACGCCCCTTTAACTCTAAAAGGACACCTTTTTCTTCGTCAGCCGACGTATAGATAAAGATGTCCCCTAAAGAGTAATGCTCCGTATAACTGTAATGTCCATAATCTTCATGGAGCATATAGTTGATATTCAGTTTTAATATGTCTTTGATGATATGCTGTATATCCAGCGTGGGAAAACGAATTTTCACATAATCAAACAGCATGGTAAGCGGTGCTTCTGGATTGAACCTTGCCAGTTCTTTATGCAGAGTTTCCAAAAGCTCCTTTGACGGCTTCATTTTTCCGCTTTCTATCTTATTGAGATATTCTCTTGTGATACCAGAAGCCACCGCCAGCCTGCCTTGTGAGATACCGTAAGCAATCCGTTTCTCCCGTAATTCTTTTATCCATTGTTCTTCATTCAGAACCATACCCCCAATCTGTAAAGTGTGAAGTTTTTTTAGGCGACTTCACAGCCGATTTTTGCTAGGAAACCATGCCAGAAGCCTTATGTTTCCTATGTTTTTTGTCTATTGTCTATTTGCAAACGTACCCCTCTGTTAGATACCGAGGGGTTTTATCAGCGGACGGGACAAGCCCCGTCCGCCAAGAACGGAACTTGCGGTTGAGAACCGCAAAACCCGTCCTTGTCGTCCGTGTCTGTGTCCTGCTGTGAACCTTGTATGCCCTCATAGATAACCGCAAAATCTATTCTTTCATCTGAAAGTGCTTCTTTCATTTCTTCAGACAGCCCTTTAAGAAATACATTACATTGCAGACAAGCCTTATCTAAAACTCGAAATCGAAAATAGATTATCCTGCTTTCAACGCAATGTCTACTTTCCAACCTCATTCTAAACTTATGAGGAATGTTGATTTTTTCACGAATAACATCATCAATGATTTTATCTATCCTTGAATGAAATCGCAGATTTGGATTGACAGAATAATCTAAAAAACAATCTAACATATATTTCCTGCAATCCGTTGTAAAAATATCTGTATTCAAGCACAAACAGAGGTAGTTTTTCTCTGTGGGTGCGTGATAAACATTTAATGTGTCCTTATTCAATCACATCTTCCTTTCCTTGTTGTTCTGGCATGACTTGTCTTTCTTGTGCAAGCCTGCCGATTGTTTGTAAAAAATCATGTCCTTTGGGGACTAAAGGCGTGTAAAATTCGCTTATCACGCTTGTTCCCATATCACAATAGCCACGCCCCTTGATACGCTTCTGGAAAAACTGCTTTTTCACATCTGAACCGAACAGCATACCGTAACCTAATTCGCTGATACGCCCAAGTCCCACACGGAAATTGAAGTTATCTCTGATACCGTCAGAGAAATACTTTGCGTCTGGACGCTGGCAGGCAACGATAAGGAAATAACCTGCTTGTCGTCCTAACATAACGATTTTCTTTAACTGGCTAAGCAAGCCCACGCTTTCCTTTGTCCCCAGCATTTCAAAAAATGCCACATATTCATCAAAGATAAGAAAGCAGGGTGGCAGTCCCAGATAGGCGTAGTTTTCGCCCGTCTTATAGTTCGGGTGTTGCTTCATTTCCTCACTTCGCTGTACCATTCCCTCATAAAAGGCATTGACACAATCAATCATTTCTTCTTTGGTGTGATACACATTTCCCATAACTGTCCCTAAGTCTGCAAGGTCAGCGTTCTTCGGGTCTAAGATGTAAAGGACAGCGTTGGTATGCAGTAAGGCTTCAATAAGCGTCAGCAGAAAATAAGTTTTACCGCCACCCGTTCCACCAGCAATCAGAGCGTGAGGGAGTGCGTCATATTCCCAGACAAGATTTTTCATCAGTTTCAGACAGCCGTTTTCTGCCCGTACTTCATCAATGGTAATGCGGTTCGCTATCATATCATAAAGCAGGGTATATTCAATATAGCCGTCATGCAGGGTCTTGTCGGTCAGCTCACAATATAAGCCACTTTCCAATTTATCCTCTAACCGTAAAAGCTGGTCTTGATATTTTCCCAGCGTAATTTCACAGCGGATATGAAGCAGTCCCTTTTCCATTTGATAATAAATCTTTGGAAACCAGACGATTTTTTCCCTTGATCTGCTTTGCAGGTCAGTAAAAAAACCGCTGTCTTGTACGGTATCGGCTTCATACCACTTATTTTCCAGTACCATTCTTGCCAGCTTTTGACGGTGCAGGAGCTTCTTGAAACTATCGTAACAGAAGTGGTAATACAGAAAAACGACCAATGCACAAACACCAGTCGCTATCAGTATAGTTATGAAGTTGTAAGGGGAAAGCGTCAAGCCGTTCTCTAACAAGCTGAAATGTTCCCAATCAGTACGCATGAGCTGTTTGATATTCAGTAGCAGGAGAACCGCCACGAATACAAACAGAAGCGTTCCTATGGAAAAGTGGTAGACAAGGTGCTTGTCGCTGGCTCTGATACGGTGTCCTTTGTTAAAAATCTTTTGCATAAATCAATCACTCCTTTCTGGGTATGAAAAAAGCAGTCAATCCTAAGACTAACTGCTAAAATAATATAACTGTTTATTTGGGCGAAACGTATTAGAGTAAATTTTTCTCTTTTAACATTTCAAGAAATTCTTTATATCCAACACAGTCGCAAGAAACTGTACAAATTTTTTTGTTTCCTACAAATATTTTCAATCCTATTTGCTCTTTTTCTGTGCAACGGGAAATATCATTAAATGAAATTTCTCTTGTTCTTCCAACAGCAGGAGTAATACGCAAATTATTTCCGTCAATTACTACCTTATGTCTTTTTAATGCCCACGCACAAAATTCAATCAATAGAACAAAAATAGCAAAAACAACAGAGTGTCCCACCGTATTATCAAATCCCATGAACAATCCTAAAGCTATTGCAATTCCTACCATTATCAATGAACAAATATGACATACTGTTTGATAGGCGTGTGATACAAAAACAGTATTTGTGAATTTTTCTTTTTTAGTTGCTTTTTGTGTCTTATCTAATACGAGAGATATAATAGGGACAACGAATACAGCAAATATAATAGCTCTTATCATAAACAGCACTCCTTATAATTAAATTTTTCATACCCATATTATAACAGTTTTATATATCCGCTACAACGAAAATCTATTCAGCAAGCCTATTTTTTCGGCTGTCCCTGCGGTGTATGGTTCTGTGGACTGCCTACGTTTTGATTGCCTTTATTCTTCAATACAATATCCTCTGCCTTTACATACCAGTCCACATCTGCACCCGTATAGGTCTTTCTTGATACCGTATCGGCTACTGGATTGACAAGCTCCACAACTGCATTGTACGGAAATTCTCTTAACGGTACTTCTGGCGGTACAGACACGGGGATAATTCCACCATGCAAACTGCACTTCAAATCATAGATACGCTTTTTAAGCTGGGTACTCGGTGTCCCGTCCTCATTCTGTAAGAACACATCACGCACCGCTGTAAATTTTAATTCTCCAAATGTTTTCTCTTTGTCAATAACAAACCCGTTTGATAATCTCATAAATTCTTCACTCCTTTACTTTTCTTCAACTGCTACAATATCATCAGCAACTAACACATAATCGGTATGTCCCATATCCCCGATTGCATAACCTCTGCCGTATAACTTCGGATTGACAAGTTTTACTTTCTGTTCATACTTGAACTTTTTTTCGCCAGCCTGCACGGGAATTTCTACCACAACATTTTCGCCTTTCTGTACGTCAGAATAAAGGTTATAGCTTCGTCTTGCTAAGACCCTGCGGTTATTTTTATCTCTTTCAAAGACTGGCTCACTTTCGCCTGCAAATTCAAGAGTTCCAAAAGACTGTACCATATCTGGCACGACATATTTCATTTCCATATTGTTTTACCTCGTTTCTTTCTATTTTTGATAAATTGATTGTGATTTCTTATTCTGGCGGTTTGGGAAGTACCAGCAATCCCACAGATAGTAAAGGGTAAAATCAATGCTTACGCACCCTTGACTATCCGTGTTCTTGCAGGTTGTTGGCAGACAAGCCAGAATAAGCGGAAGTCTGCCGTTTGACAACTTCGGCGGAGAGCGTGATTTTTCTTTTCTCATACCGTTACCGCCTTATGATTTTTTCATTTTACGGCGTTTGTAGAAGAAGATACCTGCCAGTCCAGCACCAGAGGTCAAAAGAAGTGCAAGCAGTCCGTAAAGGTTTGTGTTATCGCCCGTTTTGGGACTGTCGCTCGGTCTGTTTGGCTTTTCTGGTGTCGGTGGTGTTTCGGGTTTCTCTGGTTCTTTTGGCTTTTCCTTAAAGGTAATCGTCTGTCCCTTATCCTCAATATCCTTATGCTCGGTAACTTTCTTCGGATCGTCTGGATTGCTTAAATCGTACAATTCTTCAAAAGTTACAAGCTGTTTGCCGTCAAGGGAAGTAGCGTCAAGGGTAAAGGCAACTTCCACTTTCATAGTTTCGCTGTCAGCAGTAAAAGTGTAATCACTTTCCACACGTTTCCCATTGATAAGAAGCTCGGCATTTTCTTTTTTCAACATCTGCCAGCCCACCAGTTTGTACTGTGTACCGACTTCTAAGCCCTCTAAGGTTACGGTATCAATGATTGTTACCTCTTTTCCAGCTTCAAGCTCTTTGTTGCCGTCCTTATCGGTAGCAGTCGTATGAATTTTGATGATACGCTCTGTGATAAGTACGGTCTGCCCGTCGTCCTCAATGTCTTTATGCTCCGCAACTTTCACGGGTTCGTCTGGATTGCTGAAATCATACAATTCTTCAAAGGTAACAAGGTTCTTGCCACCTAAAGCAGACGCATTGAATATATAGGAAATTTCCACTTTCATTTCTTCATCATCAGCGACAAAGGTATAATCGTTTTCTACACGTTTCCCGTCAATGATAAGCTCGGCGTTTTCTTCCTTTAACATCTGCCAACCTTTCAACTGATACTTTGTGCCTTTTGTAAGCCCGTTTAATTTGACAGTATCAACGATTGTTACCTCTTTTCCTGCAAGGATAGTTTTTTCGCCGTCCTTGCTGGTCGCTGTGGTATGGATAGAGATTTCTTTTTCGTATTCATCAGTCAACGTTCCTAAATCAATCACAAGGTTATTTCTTGATACCACGATTTCAAAAGGTGGGATAAGTTCAAAGCCTTTGTTACTGTCGCAACGCATTTCTTCAATGATGTAGGTATCATAAGGTAATGCACCCTTGCTGTCGTCTGGTTCAGAAGTTCCAAACCACACACCGTCCTCGCTGGTCTTGCCTGCGTTGGTATTGTGCTTATGCGAAGCCCATTCAGAAGAAGTGGAAAACTGCCCGTTATCATCAGTTACAACTATATGATTTTCGCCCGTTGTCTTGCTTGTGATCCTAAAAGGAACATCAGCAAGACGCTTGTGTGTGCCTGCACCGATTTTTACACCCTCAATATCTCCACGCTTAATCTGATTATAGATAGAATGGGCTTCGTCGGTTAAGTCCACGATTTTTCCATTTTCTGTGATTGTAAAATCAATCGGTTTTGCACCGTCTGTCAAATATCCGTCTGGTGCTTCGCTCTCAACGATACGGAAGTTTCCATAAGGTAAAAGGTCAGCAGAAGTAGAAGCGATACCCTCAATATCGGTACGAATTGTCTTTACCACTTCATTTTTCTTATAGAGCTTGCCCTCAACCAATACTGCATTATCATTTAAGGAAATGATGTCAAAGGCAGTATCTTTTAAAGTTGCACTTCCTTGTGGTTTGGTATCGCCCGTTTCTAAATCTCGTTTCTGAATTTTCACACCGCCACGGATAACCTTATCTGATACGGAAAACTGGTTACTTCCAGATAATACGGCAAGGTCGCCGTCCTCGGTAATCTGTGTAAGGTATAAGTCTTTTATCTGTTCGGACTTATCGCCAGCCTGCATATATGCACCGTCTAACAAGTATCCGTTTGGAGCTTTTGTTTCTTCAACGGTTAGCGTTCCAAGTGGAAGAACCGCTTTACCGTCCTGCATATAGAAGCTATCGCCAGATACTTTGTATGCGTCCGCAAATTTTGTGATGTAGTGGGTTGACCCGTCGCTGTCTGTTTCAGCGATTGTCTTTGTAACCCATGTACGAGTAGCTTCGGCAGGGAGATTGTCTTTATTATAGAAGCCTGCATAATACTTCCATGTAAATTCCGCACCTGCTAGAGAAGCGTTCCCCTGCGGATTGTCTTTCTGTGTTTCCATATCAATCTTGAAAAGCTCAATCAACGTGTCCGTTACTTTTGGTGTATCAGATACTTTCAAAGTCGCTGTTTTTCCAGCTTCAACCTTTAAGGAATATATAGTTTTATCTACTTTATATCCTGCTGGTGCGGATAATTCCTTGATATAGACTGTGCCTGCTTTTACCTCTACAACATCTGTATTTCCGTTTTCATCAGTCGTAAGAGTGGCAAGCTGTTTCGTGCAGTTCTTATCAGAAAAGACACCGTATGTTGCACCAGCGATAGAGTAATTCCCGTTACCGTCTGTAATGCTGGTATTACTGGTAGCCTTTTTAAGTTTCGCATTTCCGATATTTAACTTCGCCCAGAATTGCCCCAATTCCTGCCCCTCGCCAGAGTAGATATAACCGCCACATTCATAACGTCCTTTATTTTCTTTGACAAAGGCTCTTGCACCAGAGAAAACTTCGTCCTGCGTTGCCTTTGGAATTTCATCATAAGAAGCTCTCACGTTGTCGCATTGCCAGCCAAGATGTACGCTCAATCTCTGCCAGACAACAAGCTGTCTTAAAAGGTAGGCGTGATTGTTGCTTATTCCGCTGTGGCTGTCTGTGTACTGTTTCACATATTCGATAGATAAGGCAACGTCGCTTATCTGGTCGGCACTCATACGGGTGCTTGCGTCAATTCTGGTCTTGTAGCCATTCCTAAAATCTGTGTTAATGTCGATACAGTAAGCGTCCTCGCCCTCGACGGTCAAATGTCCCTCGTTAAAAGTAGAACCAATCGAACCGTCATTCATTACTTTTTCAACGATACCGACACGCTCTTTTGACTCCGTCCAGTATTGCTTGCTTTCTGCATGAACGGGTGTCGTCGGTAAAGTAGTAACGACAGTTGCAAGAGCTAAGAAGCCAGTACACAATCGTTTTAACATCTTTTTCATAAATCTAATGCTCCTTTCATTTTGGGTAATAAAATAGCCGTCCAATAAGAACGGCTGGAAATAGAAAAGGAACGTCATGTTAGGCGTTCCATAGTCTATAAGTTATTCAATTTTTTCTTGTTTCAATACTGATGTGTTGTACCATATCTTTGCATATCTAGGAAAACTTGCGTATCAAGGCTCATTCGTTAGTAGTAAATAAGTAGTAAATTGATGTGTTTGTTTCCTTGAAAATGCTGATAGATACTGTGTTTTAGCGGATAATCAGATTTTTATTGTGTTTTTCTTCTTAAAAAACATATTATTTTAACTCCGGCCAGTATGCTTTATTTACTTCATATAAATCATCTAATATCTGTTTTGCCACCGTAACACTTGGAACGGTTTTAGATAAGGCGATTGCCTGCCATAGTTTTTGATAAGAACCTTCCATCCAAGCATCAACAACTAGCTTTTCTACTGCGACTTGTTCTTCCATCATACCTTTTTGGAATGTTGGTATTGTGCCTACAAATAATGGTTCAGGACCAGCAGAACTTACTAAACAAGGAACCTCTACCATAGCGGTTTTATCAAAGTTTTCAATAATACCATTGTTTTCTACAATCAATAACATTCTTGCATAGGTATTAAATTTTAAAGCAGTCGCTAAATCAACAATATAAGATGCATGTTCATCTAATGATAATTCATCACCACGGAATTCATTCTTTTCCACAATCTGGCGACAAGCAGTAAATACTTCTTTTTCACGTGTATCCATTACCTGATTTGCACGTGTATAATTTGGGTCTGTATGTTCTACGACTGTATCTGGTAATAAATAGTATTTTAAATATGTATTTGGCAGCGTATCAGGATCAATAGCATAAATATCTTTTGCCATTTTATATGTTTCATTCCAGCTGTTATCCCCATGTTGTTTTGCGGAATCGATGTCAGACTGTACCAAATAACCGTTTTCTTTTACATATTCTTTTAACTTAGGCATTAAATCATTGCCTTCTTTATCTCTTACATCATACCACCAGCCAAAATGGTTTAAACCATAATATTTTGTGACAATATCACTTCGTTTTTCAAAACCAAGGATTTCCAGCATATTATTTTCAATACTGATTGGCATATCACAAATATTTAAAATCTTAGAATGTGGACGAAGTCTTCTCATCGCTTCCGCAACAATAGCAGCAGGATTAGAGTAATTTAACAGCCATGCATTAGGAGAGTATTTTTCCATGTAATCAACTAAGTCTAATACACCCTGAATACTTCGCATACCATATGCAATACCTCCAGGACCACAAGTTTCCTGACCAACTACACCATATTTCATAGGGATTTTTTCATCTAATTCACGCATTTTATATTTACCAACACGAATGTGTGCCATTACAAAATCAACATCTGTGAATGCTTCTTCTGGATTACAAGTTGCGAGAAATTCGATTTCTGGATGGTTTTTATGGATAATCAATTCACAAGCATCAGCAATGACTTTTTGACGTTCTTCATCATTGTCATAAAACTTGATTTTTCTTAAAGGGAAACGATCTAAGTGATCTAATAGCATCAAAATGATGCCAGGTGTATAAGTACTGCCTCCTCCGGCAATAACAACAGAGCTTTTTTCTAAAGTATTCATTTTATTTACCTCACTATAATAATTTTTCAAATTCATTCTTTACATTTTCAACATCAAATCCAATGATTACCTGAATGGCTTTGCCTTTTCTAACAACACCTTTTGCGTTGTATTTCTTAAATTCGGCATCATCAGCAATAATCGATTCATCTTTTACACTTAAACGAAGTCTGGTCATACAATTGGTTACTGTGACAATATTATCTTTTCCACCTAATGCTTGAAGGAAGCCTACAGCTTCATCATGGAATATACTATTTGCACCTGATGCATAAGGCTTTCCTAAAGCAACGGTATCTCCCATATCCACTTCACGACCTGGTGTCATAATATTAAAACGTTTGATTGCCCAGTAGAATATTACGAAATAAATAACAGAGAAAATCAATCCAATCACAATATGTGTGACCACTTCACCAGCATGATTTTGTAGCATTGGCATCCAGTTGTATGTGATATAGTCTATCAAGCCACCGCCTTGATAACCAACGACTCCAAACATATATAAAACCATAGACAATAAGGCAGCTAGTACAGCACCTACCGCAAATAATACCGGAGAAATGAATAAGAATGTAAATTCAATTGGTTCTGTGATTCCACATAATACAGCTGGTATTGTCGCAGAAATCAACATAGCAGCTACCTTTTTCTTGTTTTCAGGGCGCGCGGTTTTATACATTGCGAAAGCAATTGCAGGCATTCCCCAAACGGCACAGTTACCATATAAAGCAAACCCACCTGTAGGGAATAATTCTTTTAATGGCGCTGTGGATGCCGCAAATTCATTAACATGTGCCATCCAGTGTGTCCAGTTTCCATCTGCGATAACAGCAGGTCCTAAATCAAATGGTGTCCATAAGAAATGGTGAAGACCAGTTGGAATTGTGATTCTTTCAAGGAAAGTAAATAAGAATACACCTAGATTGCCAGATCTTGATAAGAAGTCTTGCAGGCCTAATATCGCATGTTGTACCATAGGCCATACATAGCAGACAATAAATGCCATTGGAATCATGAATACAAATCCAATGATCACAATTAATGCGGAACCTTGGAAAGAACTTAATACACCAGGTAATTTTTTATCATACCAGCGATTATGAATCCATACAGCAATCGCTGCAATCATAATGGCACCAATCACACTCATATCTAATGTTTTGATACCAGCAATCATGGTAAGTCCACTTGTACCACCGACTTCTTGTGCAAAATCGACTTGGAATAATGATGCGCCAAAGAATGTCAGTAAAGATTGAATAAAATAATTGAAAATAATATAAATAACGAATGATTCCATTGCGGCTCTGCCACTTGCTTTCTTCGCAAGACCAAGTGGTAAAGATATTACAAATAATAAAGGTAACTGGTTGAAAATAGCATATCCTCCATCATACATCATTGACCAGAATTTATACCATATCGTAGTATCAGCAGCTAGTGATCCCATGATATCAGCATTCATAAAGATTGTAGCAAAACCAATAATAATACCGGCAAAAGGCATTAACATTACTGGTGCCATCATTGCGCCACCGAATCGTTGCAATTTCTCCATCATAATAATTTCCTCCTACTTTTTGATGAGATGAGTCTTCGCGAAAGTTTTCATCTGGTTATAAATATACCATAAAAGTATATTTGCACAATGATTTGATAGCGTTTTCGGTACTGGATATAATTGGTTGTGACTTTTCCCAAAACCATGGGAAATTTACCAGAGGAGTCTTTAAAATATATATCAATAAAAAACATTTTGTAGAATTATGATATAATAAAAAGGCTAAGCAGATAAATGAAAGTATTATAAAAATATAAATGGAAGGAGATATTATGAAGCCAAAGCATCAGATATTATATGAAAAAATATTAAAAAAGATTCAGGATCGAGCATGGCCTGATGATAAACTGCCTTCTGAAAAAGAACTAATGGCGATTTATGATGTTTCAAGAGATACGGTTAGAAAAGCACTGCAGCATTTAAGTGAAGATGGTTTCATCATTAGGGCACAGGGAAAAGCTACTACTGTTTTGCGCAATAAAGATTTTGAATTTCCAGTGATGACACTAGATTCTTTTATAGAACAACATGAAAAAGATAGTCAAACGGATATCAAATTATTGGAGAAAATCCAAGCAGGGAATGATATCGCAGAATGTCTACAAATACATCCGAATGAAGAAATCTATCATTTAATCAGAGTGCGTAGTATCAATGGAAAACGTATGATTTTAGATGAAGATTATTTCCCTATTTCATTAATTCCTGATTTAACAAAAGAAGACGCACAGCGTTCCGTCTATGATTATATTGAACAAAAACTAAATTTGAGCATTGGTTTCGCATCCCGTAAATTAAGTGCTGCAAAGGCAGATGCACGAGATTATGAAATGCTGGATTTAGATGATTATAATACGGTTATCGTTCTAACAAGTTATGGATATCTACAAGATGGGCGATTATTTCAATACAATGAATCACATCATCATCCAGAAGAATTTGAATATATGGATATCGCAAAAAGACGTTAGTTATGAACAAAGATTATATATTTATTGATCGCTGGAATATCACAAAAGCAGATTTCATTCCTTCAAAAAATGGCGATACAGTTTTAATATCAGCGAAGTCATTTGGCCCATTAGAGGTTTATGAATGGGGCTTGGATAAAAATCAGGTACCATATAAACTTTATAATTGGTTGGAGAATGATTTCTTTGAAAATGATAATTATCGTGTGTCCATCACAAAAGATGAATTGATTAATCGGATACAATACTTTATTTCTGTGTTTGAAAGTAATGGGCGAATGGATTGGGTAGATCATTATAAAGAGATACTGGAAAAGCTAAATAGCATAATATAGATTGGTTTTATCATAAAGAAGCACGCAAGAGAACAGCGTGCTTTTATCATACGTAAAATGAAAACATTGCGAATATCATGTGAAAAATCATAAAAAATAAAAATTAGAATTGGTGTTGACAAACATGTACGTACAAGATATAATGTAATCGCTTAAGATGAACATGTACGTACAAGTAGAAAAGAGAGAGGTAAAAGATATGTCAGAATTTACAAAAGATGTCGCATCCTTAACAGAATACGTCGGAGGAAAAGAAAATATTGTTTCCGTAACACATTGTGCAACTCGTATGAGATTTGCGTTAAAAGATCAGTCAAAAGCCGATGTCAAAAAGATTGAAGCACTTGCTTCTGTCAAAGGAAGCTTTACACAGGGTGGACAGTTTCAGGTTATTATCGGCAACAAAGTATCCATCTTCTATGAAGAGTTCATTGCCTATACACATTTAAGTGAAGCCACAAAAGAAGAAGTAAAAGCACAGGCAAAAAATAACATGAATCTTCTACAAAGAGCATTAGCAAACCTAGCGGAAATCTTTGCGCCAATCATTCCTGCCATTATTTGTGGAGGTTTGATTTTAGGTTTCCGTAACATTATTGATTCTATTAAGCTCTTTGAAGAAGGCACAAAAACATTAGTAGAAATATCACAATTCTGGAATGGTGTGGATTCATTCTTATGGCTGATTGGGGATGCCATTTTCAACTTCCTTCCAGTTGGTATCGTATGGTCTATCTGTAAGAAAATGCACGTTGATCAAATGCTTGGAATCATTGTTGGTATCACGATTGTATCACCACAATTATTAAGCGCAGGGGCATTGATGTCTACTGCCGCAGAAGATGTACCTTATTGGGACTTTGGATTTACTACTGTACGAATGGTTGGATACCAGTCACAAGTTATCCCTGCAATTCTAATAGGATTTGCGTTTGTGTATATCTATCGATTCTTTAAGAAACATGCACCAGATGCAATTTCTATGATTATCGTACCTTTCTGTTCTGTCGTTCCAACTGTATTATTAGCGCATGTGGTATTAGGACCAGTTGGCTGGGCAATTGGTAACTTTATGTGTGATGTCATTATGGCTGGTTTCAATAGTTCATTTGGATGGTTATTTGGCGGTATTTATGGAATGTTGTATCCATTATTAGTTATTACAGGTATGCATCACGCAATGCTTCCTATTGATATTCAGATTGCCGCAAGTGGTCAGGGATTATTCACATTCCCAATCGTTGCTTTATGTAATATTGCGCAGGCAACTGCCGTATTTGCATTCGCATATATCCATAAGAAAAACAAAGCCGTACAAGAAATCGCAGTGCCTGCATATATTTCTGGTTATCTGGGAGTCACAGAACCAGCAATGTTTGGGGTTAACTTAAAATACTTCTATCCATTTGTAGGTGCCATTATTGGTTCAGGTATTACTGGTTTAATCGCCATGAGTTTAGGTGTATTGGCAAACGGTGTTGGAGTTGGTGGCTTGCCTGCAATCCTTTCTATGCAGCCAACCAGTATGTTATATTTTGGTATTCTGATGATTGTAGATGTGATTGTTGTGTTTATCGTAACATGTATATTATCAAAAACAGCATTTGCCAGAAAGTATGAAGATGAAAACAAATAAATTAGAAAAAGACTGGTGGAAAAAAGCAGTTGTCTATCAGATCTATCCACGCAGTTTCCAAGATAGTAATGATGATGGCATTGGGGATATTCAAGGAATTATTTCACGCTTACCTTATATTAAAAAGTTAGGCACTGATGTCATCTGGCTGTGTCCAGTCTATGCATCACCTAACGATGATAATGGATATGATATATCAGATTATTGTGATATTATGAAAGAATTTGGTACCATGCAGGATATGGATGAATTATTAGAAAAGGCAAATGCAATGGATATCAAAATCATTATGGATCTGGTCGTAAATCATACCAGTGATGAACATATATGGTTCGAAGAAGCAAAGAAGTCCAAAGATAATCCCTATCATGATTATTATATCTGGGTAGATGGCGAGGAAGGCGTACTGCCTAATGATTTAAAGAGTGATTTTGGAGGAAGCGCATGGGAATATGTGCCAGCATGTGGGCAATATTATCTACATTTCTTTAGTAAGAAACAGCCGGATTTAAACTGGGAAAATCCAAAGATGCGAAAGGAAATCTATGCGATGATGAACTACTGGATTGATAAAGGAATCAGTGGTTTCCGTATGGATATGATTGAATTAATTGGAAAAGAGCCAATGCAGATGATTCGTGAAAACGGGCCTAAATTACATACTTATATCAAAGAAATGAATGCGGCAACCTTTGGGAAAGCAAATCTGTTAACGGTGGGAGAAGCTTGGCGTGCAGATATTGAAAAAGCACAACAGTATAGCAATCCTGATGGCAGTGAATTGAGTATGGTATTTCAGTTTGAACATATGAAATTAGATAAGCAGCCAAAGACACCAAAATGGGATGTAACAGGTTTACGTTTTCAAGAATTAAAAGAGGTACTTAGCAAGTGGCAGTATGGACTAGAGGGAACAGGATGGAATTCATTATTCTGGAATAATCATGATTTACCAAGAATTGTATCACGCTGGGGTAATGATGGAAAATATCGTGTAGAAAGTGCTAAAATGTTGGCAATGGTATTGCATGGGATGAAAGGCACCCCATATATTTATCAGGGTGAAGAAATCGGTATGACCAATATTGCGTTATCGAATATTAAGGATTATCGTGATATTGAAACATTGAATATGTATAAAGAACGTTTAGAAGAAGGATATACACAAGAGGAAATCATGCACTCTATTCATTTA
Source organism: [Eubacterium] hominis (assembly GCA_014337235.1). Taxonomy (GTDB): domain Bacteria; phylum Bacillota_I; class Bacilli_A; order Erysipelotrichales; family Erysipelotrichaceae; genus Hoskinsella; species Hoskinsella hominis. The sequence goes on from CP060636.1 coordinate 1,498,375, forward strand.
ATGGGTAGAGATAATGCAAGAACCCCAATGCAATGGAGTGATTGTGAATATGCTGGTTTTTCTAAACATGAACCATGGTTGTGTGTGAATCCAAATTTCCATGAAATAAATGTAGATCAGGCATTAAAGGATAAGCATTCTATATTTTATACATATCAAAGATTAATACAAATGCGTAAAGAAATGGAAATATTTTCACAGGGAGATTATCATTTATTGGATACTAGTGATCAAATCTTTGCATATGAGCGAAACTGGAATAATCAAAAGCTCGTGGTGATTGCGAATTTCTTTGAGAAACCTTGTGCATTTCCAGATATCGATATAGAAGGAATGCAGGTGTTATTACATAATTATGAGGCGATAGATGGTAAGCAGTTAAGGGCTTATGAAGCAATGATATTATTTAAAGGGTAATATAAAACGGTATGATTTAGAAAATGGAATCATACCGTTTTTAGATGTACAAAATAGAAAAAATGGTAAAATAATATTGAGCGAAAGCTCTCCTTTCTTTATATGTGGTCGGCAAGCCTATTATATAAGAAAGGATTTTTTTATTGTGTGATGAAAATAAGATAACTCTTATTGAATATCTTCATTTAGATTATTAATTTATATTTATGAAAATTAAATGTATGACGGTTATGATTGGCTAAATCGTGATATAATGGGAAGGTATTATAAAAAGTCATTAATCGTAAAACTATAACAATGGAAGTGTGAAATAATTAAGGGAATATAGATGTATTATGAAACAAGGGAGTTTCATGTTTTATACATATAAAAATAAGGAGATGATAATATGGATAACCTACGAAGTTCCATAGATGAAATTGAGTATATCAAATCTGAAGATATTTTTTCTGATACAAAATCAATCATTGAATCCGCAAGAAATTATGCTTATTCTAGTGTGAATGTATCATTGATCAAGCGTAATTGGTTATTAGGGAAACGTATTTTTGAGGAATTTCTGTTAGGTGAAGATAGAGCAGAATATGGTGCAAAGGTTATAAAATCTTTATCAAAAAAACTGACACAAGAATATGGAAAAGGTTTTACAAAATCAAATTTGTATAGCTTTTATAATTTTTATAAAGCGTATCAAAACATTTTCCAGACACTGTCTGGAAAATTCGATAATAGATTACTTTCATGGTCACATTATTTGATTCTAACACAAGTGATCGATTCAAATGCAAGAAACTGGTATGAAAATGAAGCTTTAAAAGAAACTTGGAGTGTAAGGACATTACAAAGAAATATTTCATCACAATATTATTATCGGATTTTAAAATCTCAACAAAAAGAATTAGTCGAAAATGAAATGAAGGAACTAACAAAATCATATAGGCCAAATAAATTAGAATTTATCAAAAATCCTATGATTACAGAATTTTTAGGATTATCATCTGATAGTGCTTTTACTGAAACAGATTTAGAGAAATGTATTTTATCAAATATCCAAAAATTCCTAATGGAGCTTGGTAAGGGATATGCATTCGTAGCACGACAACAACATATTCACACGGAGAAACAAGATTATTTTATTGATTTAGTTTTTTACAATTATATTTTAAAATGTTTTGTATTAATTGATTTAAAAACTAGTAAAATCACACATCAAGATGTAGGACAAATGGATATGTATATCAGGATGTATGATGAATTAAAGCGTAATGAAGGAGATAATCCTACCATTGGAATTGTGCTATGTTCTGATACGGATGCAGATATCGCTAAGTACTCCATTATGAATGGCAATGAACAACTATTCGCTTCTAAATATAAATTATATCTACCAACAGAAGAGGAATTAAGAGCAGAAATTGAAACACAAAAAACAATGTTTTATCTTCAACAAAATGAAGAAGATAAAGAATAGTAAAGGATGTTTTATGAAAGATAAGCGATATTATAAAGTAAAAAAGCCGAAATAAAAGCCGAAAAGCCGAAATGATGATCAATAAAGTTAGTTTCGACTGATCCTTAGGATAAAAGTAAAAGTTACCAAAGGAATATATGATGATTGTTATAATGTGATGAATGCATGAAAGGAGAATTGTATGAACGAAAATCAAAGAAAAGATTTCAATAAAGTGCTATGTGTCATTATCATTGGTGTTATCGCAGTATAATGGTTCCATCAATTTTTCATATGTTAGGATAATTGATAAGAAGAGAAGGAAACTTAGTATTGTAAAAGATGAAATTGATTCTTTTGGTAATCTAATATTCCTTCTTTTTTCATTTGGCTGAGCACATAAGATAATGCACTGCGGTCTACACATAAATAATCCGCAAGTTGTTGGCGATTTAGTGGAATCGTGATGATGTTTTGCTGTTGAAGTTGTTTCTGCTGGTATAAATAAGTTAATAATTTTTCTTTTGTACTTCTTTGTGATATAACATCAATTCGCCTCGTTAGATAAAGGTTTTTATTTGATAAAATCATCATGAGATTCTTTAAGATTATTTGATATTCATCAGATTTTTGAGGCAGTGCCAACAGCTGTTTAATAGGCAGCCATAAGATATGACAATCTTGTTCTGCATAAATATCAACTTGAAGTTTTTGACTACTAAAAGCAAAGGATTCTCCAAATAAATCATATGTAGAGAAATGTCCCAATATTGTGATATTTCCCAGGTAATCACGCTTGATAATTTGCACAACACCATCAAGAACGATACCAATATGATTTAATTCATCCCCATAAGTATAAAGATAACTGCCTTCTTTGTACGTTTTTTCAAAAGCCTGTGCATCATTTAATAGCTGTGTAAAAATAGATGTATCTATCCCTTGAAATAATCGACAACTTTTTCGTAATTGATCATTCATCATCATTCCTCCATATAGTTTTAGTTTAGACTTCATTCGTTGTTTTTACAACATACATGCCCAAAAGAATTTCATATAATCATCATGTAAATTGGAGGACGATACAATGGAAAGAAAAATTATTAAAATAGATCAGGAAAAATGTAATGGTTGTGGTTTATGTGTAGGTGCATGTCATGAAGGTGCAATTGCTTTGGTTAATGGAAAAGCAACATTGATGCATGAACATTATTGTGATGGATTAGGTGATTGTTTACCATCATGTCCTGTCAATGCGATATCTTTTGAGGTAAGAGAAGCACCAGCATATGATCATGCGGCAGTTATGGCAGCACAAAAAGCAAAAACAGGAAGCGGTTGTCCTGGATCACAGATGAAAACCATGCAGCCGGGTATTGGTGTTGTGGCAAATGTGGAATCACAACTGCGCCAATGGCCAGTACAAATTAAGCTGGTACCAGTGAATGCACCTTTCTTTCATCAAGCAGATATTTTAATTGCGGCAGATTGTACAGCTTATGCTTATGGAAATTTTCATCAAAAGTTTATGAAAAATAAAGTAACGTTGATTGGATGTACGAAATTGGATCAAGTACAATATGCGGATAAATTCACAGAGATTTTTACATACAATGATATTCGCAGCATCACAGTTGTACGTATGGAAGTGCCATGTTGTGGAGGTATGGAATATGCTGTAGAAACAGCAATCAAAAACAGTGGGAAACAGATTCCGTTGGAAGTTGTTGTGATAAGTAATGATGGCAGGATTTTGTAAAAGATGCTTTTTATAAAGTATACTATGGAAATGTTATGGAAAAATGATAAGTATACTTATAGAAAGTAGTCGAGTTTTGATAAGTATACTTTCATTAAGTGTTCAAAAAAGAAAATGACAGTAAACAAAAGATGCTTACTGTCATTTTTTCTACTTATCAAAAGCAGGATTATATTGATAATAGTTACAACTATCCAATTGACTTTGAACATAATCCAAAGCCTCTCCAAATCGCTGGAAATGGACAATTTCTCGTTCTCTTAGAAAGGTTAAAGGCTGAATGATATCAGGATCATTTGTTGCACGTAATAGATTATCATACGTGACTCTGGCTTTCTGTTCCGCAGCCATATCTTCTACTAAATCTGCGATTGGATCGCCTTTTGATTGAAAATAAGATGACGTAAATGGTGCACCGCTTGCCGCTTGTGGCCATACACCAGTCGTATGATCAACGTAGTAAACATCAAAGCCACTGGCTTTGATTTCTTCCATGGATAGATTTCTTGTTAATTGATAAACGATAGCCGCAACCATCTCAAGGTGTGCAAGTTCTTCCGTGCCAATATCCGTCAACATGGCACGAACACGATCATAAGGCATGGCATAACGTTGATTTAAATAACGCATAGATGCACTTAATTCACCATCAGGACCACCTACCTGTGATATTACGATTTTCGCAAAACTAGGATCTGGGTTTTTAATATTCACAGGAAACTGTAATTTCTTTTCATACGTCCACATATCTTAAGCCTCACTTTCCCAAGGCCATGGCCCATCAATATATTGCCAGGTATTTGCGTTATTATCCCTGTTTGTTAATGGTCCAAAGCACTCTTGATAATCACATGCCGCCTGTTTTCTAAACTGTTGGAATTTCTTGTAATACTGTAAAGCATTCTCATCATCTGGATGTGAATTTAAAAATAAAGCAGCCTCCTGTAACGCAAAATCAATCATTTGTAATCTTCGTAACTGTTCCACTCTGTTCATATACATCACCTTCCCTGTGGACAAAATGGTTTATCTAGGTCATAAAAAATTGTACCTTTCATAAAACCATCCTCTATACGCATAGGGTTTGTCCACTCTTGCATAGGAACATAGGTCATACCGACTGTGAATCTTGGTGAATTTTGATTACATGTATGATTGTCATTTCTACATGTATTCGTATCATAATTATTCACAATATCCCTCTTTTCTTTGAGCTTTATGCTCATGGTATCTTATGAGAAGGGAGGGTGCTGAGCTTAGGCCGATATGAAAAGGATGTGAAAAAAGGTGAAAAATAGTGTGTGATAAAGTATTTATGTAGTTTATTATCTTATAGCGATTTTTTCCCATATCTTATGACAAACTATTGTGAAAGACAGTACCACTTTATGCAACATTCTGTATATAAAAACAACGCTGAAATATCTACATAGCGTTGTTTTTTTGTGGCGCAGGTAACATGTGAATAAAAGGAAGTATAATTTTTATAATGTTATATAATGAGGAATAATGTCTTCATAAGAGCCATCCTTCATTAAAAAACCATCTGGAATAACACCTAATTGTGTAAATCCAAGTTTACGATATAGCTGTAATGCAGGCGTGTTTGTTTTCACAACAGCATTGAATTGTAAAATACGGTACTGTAAATCTTTTGCGGTTTTCATACAATGTAATACCAATGCTTCACCGATATGATATCCCCGAACATCTTTTTTTACCGCATAGCTTGCATTGCAAATATGACCACATCGTCCAACATTATTTGGATGCAGGATATACAAACCGACGATTTGCTTTGTATCTTCATCATATGCAATTCCAGTAAATGATTGAGATGCAAAGAAGTCAATACCACTCTTTATATCTAATGGCTCCATCTGAGGAAAAGCAACGCCATCTATTACAATATCATTCCATATAGCGATTGCTTCCTCTATATCTTCTTTTTGAAACTTACGAATATCTAATTTCATTCTATCATCCCTCCTATAAAAATTTCGTTAACATCATAGCATAGGCATTTTATAAATTCTACAAAAAAATAAAATAAAAGGTTGACATAAGGTTAAAATGACACTATAATATAGACAACAAATAAATATGAAGTCAAAATGACATCATGATTGGAGGAGAGCTATGAGAGATAAAGAATTAAGAAACGCAAAAGGTCAAAATGAACAAGAGTTTTTAGAAGCATACAAACCTGGCAATTATGAGCGCCCATCTGTCACTGTCGATATTCTGATATTTTCATTAATTGATAAAAAGGCTGAAACCAAACGAACAGTATCGCAAAAAGAACTTCGTGTATTATTGATTAAACGTAAAGATCATCCTTTCATGCATTGCTGGGCAATTCCGGGTGGATTTGTGAATATGGATGAAAATCTTGAAACTGCCGCGTATCGTGAATTAAAAGAAGAAACGAATGTAGAAGATGTCTATCTGGAACAGCTATATACGTTTGGAAATGTTGGAAGAGATCCAAGAATGCGTGTGATCTCAACGGCATATCTTGCCTTAACATCGCAAGAAGATATTGAACCGGTAGCTGGAGATGATGCAAAAGAAGCCAAGTGGTTTATCGTACAAAATGGGGAACAATACTTAAAACTTGTATCAGAAGATGGTAAAGATGTGATTTGTTACGATAAAACAACCAAAAAAGATAGTTTAAAAGATGGCAGTGCACTTGCATTTGATCATTTGGATATCCTGTTAATGGGACTTGACCGATTAAAAAATAAAGTAGATTACACCGATGTTGCTTTCTCATTATTGCCAGAGTTGTTTACCATTACAGAAGCTAGAAACGTGTATGAAATCTTACTGGGTAAACAAATTGATAAAGCGAATTTCAGACGTGAAATCAAGAAAAAAGTAATAGAAACTGATCAATATGCGGATGATTATAAGAAATCACAATTATATCGATTTAATCCTTGTTGGAACAACAAGAAGAAAGACAACTATATTAAAGTCAAGTAATAAATTATGAAATAGTATGAAATATAAAATACTTGAAAATATAGTATTAGATCTTTGAAATTGTGAATGTAAAGATGTTGAAAAGAACTATCGTTAAAATAGCTCATTTCAATGAAATATGGGTTATTAAAAGTTTTAACTATTTAAGTGAATTTATATCGAATGATAGATGATTTGTTTCAAGATGATAAATAATTCTTAAAAGTTTTCTTACACAATGACCTAAAGCACAGAGATGTTTTTTGCCTTGACTACGTTTTAAATGATAGTAGTTATTAAATACAGGGTTATGGCGTATTACAGGTATAATGACTCTATAAAGTGTTGTCCTTAGATATTTGGAACCTTTCTTGGTTATCACTGTTTTATCGGCTGAAAATTCTCCAGATTCACTTATATATGGATTCACACCTGCAAATTTAATTAATTTTCCTGCATTTGAGTATTTACTAATGTCACCTAGTTCGGCTAAAATAGAAGTACCAGTAATAATTGATATTCCTGGTATTGATGTGATAGAAGAATCTTGTGTGATGGCGAGTTCTTCTATTTTTTTATCCAATTCTTCAATTTGGGAATTGATTAAATCAATACTGGAAATAACCGATTGAATGATAAAAGAAATAGAAACGTCGTGAATACCAACGGAATTAGAAGCTAATTTTTTTAATTCTTCTGCAGTAAAGGAATTACAATATTTAAAACATTTTCTTAAAGAACGAATATCTGTATGAGCAATCGTATAAGCATCACCATATTTTCTTAAGATATTTAAATAGGTAATGGTGTATTCGTCATGAAATAATGTGTTAAATTCAGGAAAAACGATGTCAATGTGCCTTTGAAGGACATTCTTCTTACGATTCATTTCGATGGTTAATTGTGTACGATAACGAGTTAATTCTTTGGCTTCCTTTAATTTCTCATCTTGAATAGAGATGATACGATAGTAATCCTTATCTAAGAGAGCATTGGTAATTAAAATAGCATCCTCTTTATCAGTTTTAACAGATTTTAAGGCAGCTTTTCTAAGGTTCTTAGTGGTAATAGGATTGATTAAAGCAACTTTGTAACCTTTAGCCAATAAATTAGTTTCAATATCGAAGTTATAATGACCGGTATCTTCCATCCCGATAAAAAGTTCATCTTTTGCGTATTTATTAAGTTCGATATAAAGTTTTTGAAATCCATTTTTATTATTTTTGAAGAAAAAAGGATCACATAAAGATTCGCCAGTAGCAGCATCCATGATATAGGCAGCATGTTCATATTTGGCGATATCAATTCCAACAAGTTTCATAAATATCAAGTCCTTTCTTACAATGATTTGTGATTGTGAAATGAGAGCCACTTCAAAGGTATCAAAAACCTGGTGTGTTTTGAATTCAAAAGACTCATACAACTAATAATAAATGCGATACGAAGAAGTGGTAAGATCCTTTCTGGAAAGTCAAAGCAATAAGGAGAAAAATACAAATCCACATTCACAATTACACATTTTATCACATCCTGAGGTGATACCAAATGACTCAGGAAGAAAGGAGAATTGGTATATTAGATTTATTACTCTTTGTATGAGTAACTTTAATATACCAGGAAAATAAGATGAAAACAAATTTAAATAACATGAACCAAATATTATTCGTTGTGGATATGGTCAATGGTTTTTGTAAAGAAGGAGCTATGGCTGATCAAAGCATCATGCACATCGTGAAACCAATTCAGGAGCTTTGTGAAAAAATAAAACCTGAAAACCGCTATTTTATCGCAGATACACATGGAGTTAATGATATAGAATTCACAGCTTTCCCTCAACACTGTGTAAAAGGCGAAGTAGAAAGTGAAGTCATTGATGAATTAAAACCATATATCCAAACACCTATCATTGAGAAAAATTCTACCAATGCTTTTCATGCGATGAAAGATCATCCAGCTTTGAAAGATAGCGAAATTGATGCATATATTATCACAGGATGTTGTAGTGATATCTGTGTTCTCCAGTTTGCATTAACATTGAAAACATATCTGAACGCACAGAATATAGATAAAAAAGTAATTGTACCAAAAAACGCCATAGAAACCTATAATGCACCAGGTCATGACGCCAAGCAAATGAATGAAGTATCATATAACTTAATGAAAGCAGCTGGAATTATCGTAGTAGATGAATTAAATTAATATAAATATAAAAAAGAAAACGAGGACAAAATTATGATCAATAATCAAAGAAATCTATCTATGCTGATGGACTCTTATGAATTAACCATGGCATATGCATACTTTAAAAAAGGAATGAAAGATAAAGAAGCAGTATTTGATTGTTTCTACCGCATGAATCCTGATAAAGGCGGATATTGTATCGCAGCCGGTCTGGAGCAGTTGGTTGATTATATCTTGAATATGCACTTTTCAGAAGATGATATCACATTCTTTCGTAATAAATATCATTTTGATGAAGATTTTCTGGATTATCTAAAAGACTTTGCATTTCGTGGAACCATCTATGCTGTAAAAGAAGGTACCATTGTATATCCTAATACACCCATCGTTACTGTAAAAGCAAATATCATTGAAGCACAGCTTATTGAAACAATGTTGTTACTGACTGTCAATCACCAAACACTGATTGCCACAAAAGCTTCAAGAATCGTACGTGCGGCGAAGGGCAGAACCATTATGGAATTTGGCGCAAGACGTGCACACAGTTATGATGCTGCAATTATTGGCGCAAGAGCTGCTTATATCGGTGGTGTAGATGCCACTGCAACTGTTGCCGCAGAACAGGATTACAAGGTGCCTGCCACTGGAACCATCGCACATTCATTTATTCAGGCCTTCGATAATGAATATGAAGCATTTGAAGCTTTTGCACAGGTATATCCTGATAATTGTCATTTATTAATTGATACCTATGATGTATTAGAAAGCGGTATTAAAAATGCAATTCGTGTCGCAAAAGAAGTTTTAGAACCAAATGGTCACCGCCTAAAAAGTGTACGTATCGATTCAGGTGATTTAGCTTATCTGTCTAAAAAAGTAAGAAAAGCTTTAGATGATGCATTTATGAGTGATTGTAAGATTGTAATTTCTAATAGTATGGATGAATATTTAATTACATCACTATTAGATCAGGGTGCCCCTATTGATTCTTTTGGTGTAGGAGAACGTTTGATCACATCAAAATCAACACCGGTATTTGGTGGTGTTTATAAGTTAGTAGCAATTGAAAAAGATGGAATGTTGATACCAAAAATCAAAAAGAGTGAAAATATAGAAAAAATCACAAACCCAGGATTTAAAAAGCTGTGGAGATTATACAGTAAATCAACAGGAAACAGCATTTGTGATGTACTAACAACACGTGATGAAGTGATCAATGAAGCAAAAGAATATTGGTTTGTGGATCCATTAAAACCATGGTCAGAAAAACTGACAACTGATTTTACTGCAGTAGAATTACAGAAAACAATCATCGAAAATGGAAAACTGGTATATGAATTACCAACGATTGAAGAAATCCGTGCTTATGTAAAACAACAATTGGAGCATGAATTATGGGTTGAAGAATTGCGCTTTGAAAACCCTCATGTACACTATGTTAATCAATCTAAGAAACAATATCAGTTAAAAATGGACTTATTAGCAAAAGCAGAACATATGGGAGAAAACTAATGGATGCATATGAAACATATTTAAAAACATTTGAAGATCATGTGGAAGAACATATTCAAACAATCATCACTTGGATGAAGGTAGAATTCAAAAAGACCCACGCAGATGGTGTGATTCTTGGAATGAGTGGTGGATTAGATTGTAGTGTTGTAGCCGGTTTATGTAAACGCTCAGGGATTCCTGTACAATTAGTCACGATGCCCAGAGGAAACAGTATGCAATATGGACAAATGAATGACGCAAAACTATTGGCAGAAACATTTGATCTCCAAATGATAGAAGTACCTGTTCAAGAATGCTGTGGTGTATTAGAAACCACTTGTACACAAATCAAAAATACCCAGCTGCAAAACAAATGTAAGGGCGATGTCACAATGGCAAATGCGAATTTAGGACCTATTGTCAGAATGAGTATTTTATCAACATTAGGTCAATATATGAATTATGTCATGATTGGCACTGGAAATTTAACTGAGAGAATGATGGGATATTTTACAAAACGTGGTGATGGATTAAGTGATTTTAATCCTTTGGGAGAACTTACAAAATCTGAAGTACGCATCATCGCCAAACATATTGGTGTTCCTGCACGCATTATTGAAAAAGCCCCTTCCGCAGATTTATGGGAAGGTCAAAGTGATGAAGAAGAAATGGGTATCAAGATTGAAGAAATTGATCGATATCTATTAACAGGAGTTGTAGAAGATGCGATCAAAGATAAGATAGAACATAAAATAATGGTAAGTGAACATAAACGTAAACCGATTCCAATGTTTCAAGAAAACAATTAAAAATAGTGTAGGACTACTTGTCTTACACTATTTTACTTATCCAGGAAGTTGATGATATCCTGCCATGGTTTTATTTCAGTAATTAAATCCGCATGTGTATCCTTTTCATATACCACAGTGCTTGGCTCTTTTTCAAATGCTTTGATTAGTTTTTTTGATAATCTCATAGGCACGATACTATCAGCTTTTGACATAACAACTAAAGATTCACAAGTGACTTGTTTTACATATTGATCACTTTCAAGTGGGTATTGAATCAGATTGGTTAATGGGCCATAAAAGATAGAGAAATACGTATTAAATAAATCTTTACCATTATTATATGGAGCAACCAATACAAACTTATGTAAAGCATGATGCGCTGACACATAACTGGCAATGCCTGTGCCAATACTATATCCTATCAAATCAATTTTTTTATCAGGGAAATGATTCTCTACATAATCCATAACATTATCTGCCATCTGAAATAAAGAATTCTGTGATAAAGAACCTTCACTTTCACCATAGGATGGATAATCAATACTGAAGAACGAATAGTTCTTCATTACATCAAAGATACCTACAGATTCAAATTGTAGGAATGTACTGGCAGTATTCTGCGCATTACCGCCAAAGTATACAATGATGGTATCACTATCTTTATTATCCTTTAACCATCCTTTATATTTTTGAGAGATGGTTACCTGTTCATATGTATGGCTTTGTTGAAGCGTTTCTCGATCTTGTTCACTATCATTTGGGAAAAAGATGACGTATTCCTGAGCGGAATAAATTGTCACAGAAAGTATCACAAACATGACAACAATAAAGCCTAAAAACTGTCGTAAAACAACTTTTTTAAGCTCTGATCGTTCCACATGACGATATTTTATTACGATACATACAATCATGCCAATTAAGGAGATCATGATGGGAAGCAGCAGTCCAATGACTTTTACTGCTAAAGGGAAACTGGTATTCACAAGTGCTTGGGCACGAACGATTTTAAAGATACTATAAACCATATAACAAAGAGATAAAACGGGTAAAATATATAAAACAAGTTTATGAAAATTTTGCTTATAAAAAAAGAATTGTAACAGCAGCATAAGAATGGAAATACAAATGATCTGTATCAGCATACAAAAACTTCCTTTCCTTTAATACTATTATAATTCTTTTGTTTTTTAGTTTCCATAATACAAAGATGAAGATTTTATGAATTTGATATATGAATAGATAAGTAACGTTTTTTTATCTTATTAACGAACGCTAAAAAGATGACCAGCATCAGAAATTCTGGAAGAAAAGCAAATGGCGCAAAAGCTGTCGTTTTTGGGATGTGGAATAAAAAAACGCAAACATAGGAAATGGTAAAACAAAGTGCATAAACTACAAGGATAAAACGGCAATCTTTTTGTAAGGTCGCATGCAGTAAATGTAGCAAAAGATAGAGTATCATGCCTGTGATTAAAAAGATAATTCCATAACGCAGCATAACAATCGTTTTATCCAAAAGATCGATTCGTTGAATGATTTGTTCTTCAATACGATCATTTTGTATCATTGATGTATATAATTCACTACGAAACAGCGCCATGCACAAGTATGTGAGTGTGCAAAAAATCCATGCGATACAAAAGCGTTTGGTTGGTTTATTGATTTCTTTCATTTTGATCACCTTCATTTATATAACGGATGAAACCTCTGAAAAGTTTCAAATAAGTGATTTTTTTCGTTTTCACTCATGGGTTCAGTATATGCAGATCATTTAAAAATATGAATAAAGTGCGTGCTTGAATGACGAATAAGTGAAAGTTATTATTCTATATTGCAAGATATTGATATTTGCTTTCTATTTTCTATTATCTAAGATAAACTATAATTGAACGAGGGGTGATCAGCAATGAAATTAAAACTTGTTGCCACAAAAGAAGTAAAAGATAAAATAAAACAAGCCATCAAAGAACAAGATATACAATATAGTGATGATGCTTCCTTTGTATTATATGAACTACATCATGAACATGAATTTTTACTTGTTAGAGAAAAGGAAGACTATTTCCGCATTGCGGTGAAAGATATCATCTATATTGAAGCAAAAGGTGCACAGGTATTGGCACATACAAAAGATGGGATTTATCAGGTAAAGGAAACCATGTATCAGTTAGAAGCCAATTTATATGAAAAAGGCTTCTTGCGAATACACAAAGCCTTTATCGTAAAAAAAAAAGATATCAGACGTATTAAAACAAGTTTGAATATGAAGTTTTCGCTAGTCTTAAGCAATCAGGAAACAGTAGAAGTATCTCGTAGCTATTATTATCATTTTAAAGAAGAAATGGGATTCTAGGAGGTGAATGATATGGAACAAAGAGTAAAAAATGTTGTGTTTATATGTGTGATATGTATCATCTTTGGATTTTTACTATATCGGATTTATAAAAAATATTATGAAAAGAAAATCAATAAAGTATTGCTAGGCGAAAAAGTAAAAGCAGTAACTCCAGGAGCAATCATGAAAGTTTACTTCGTCTTAAGTTTGGTATTGATGATTATTGTGGCAGTGACAACACCAACATATAAAATGAATCAGGATGAATGCCATTTAATTGATTATGTCACATTGTCTATGATTCGACAGGAAGAAAAAGATGCAATGTTTAAAGATATACAGCCTGAGAAAAAAGGTGATCAATATTCCTTGCAAATTAAAAAAATTGACGATGATTTGACGGTTTATTATGCCGCAAATGCACAAAAATTTGGATATATCCTTGAATATAAATTAAACCGGAAAATGGGGGATGATGAAATTTTCCATTTGGCAATAAATGGAGCATCTTCAAATATATCGGTTCAAGATTTAGAGGATGATAAAATCACTTTATTTATCAAAGGCAATCTAATGAAAGACTGTGATTCCATTGAACAAACAATAGAAATATACAATTTCTGTAAAGGTGAAAATAAACATCCAGTTCATATAAAAACAAAGATTGTTGTAGGAAGTGGAGGTATTGAGATATGAAAAAGAAAATCATCATTGGGATATCAATTATTCTTGTGGTAATGGCAATAGGGTATGGTATACATTATCAAAAAGGTGTTATATTTGATAAGGCAAGTGAATACCTTGTATTTTGTGGAGATCGTGCAGGTACAACCATGCATATCGATACAACATATCAAGGAACTAAGGATATTCAAATAAAAGAACTGGCAGATTATCAAGCAAATTTTCAAATTGATCCAGCTTATGTGGTCAATGATTCCTTATCGTATGATACAAAATTACAAAAACATTTTAATACCCCTATGATAATCAATCTGTTAGACGGAAGTGTTGTAGAATTTTCAAAGGTTTCTTATGAGGAAAATGGGAAAACAAAAACCGCAGATATTGGCAGACATCATTATGAATTTAGAAAAGAAGCGGGTATTACAATTAGTAATATTGAGGAAAGTGATGAAAAATATACAGTTCTGTTAGATTTTGAATTAGATGAAGGAACAGTTAAGAATATAGAATTAACCAATCCTGATTTTAAAGCAAATAAGATTACTTACAAAGAATTATCAAAAGGTAAATATCGTATAACACTAACATTTGAGCCTATGAAAGAAGGGTATACACTCATAGGATCTAGTTTGAAGTTCACGCTTGATATAAACGGTAAGGAAGTTACACGTTATGGTGTAGGGCGTATTCGTTTATATGGAAATGTGGTCGGACTTGATTATACCGTAGGGAAAGATGTTTCTTATAAAAAATAAAAGTCGAAGGTGTGTACCTTCGCTTTTACATGCCAATGAGAAGTGTTTATAATTTTAGTTTTTCAATTAGTGCATTTGTAAAACATTGGAGAAATTGATATTTTCTTCTTCTGCAATTTTATTTAACCATGCTAAGATTGTTACATTTTTTCTAATTGCGTGGCAATTATATTTCTTTTCAAATTCTAAAGAATCATATTCAATATAAAAAACTCATCTTTTTCTAACTTGATTTTCCATTTCGTAATTAAACTAATGATAGCATGAAAAGGATAATAATGCTTACAAAGATTATGTGAAATTTCGTAAATGAGATGAAGAGAAAAGTTAAGGAAAAGACAAGGGCTTTCAAATGGTAGCTTTACTCTTGATGAGTTTATAGCATACGTAGAAGCTTCCTAGATTGTTTTTCAGCTCACTTATCACTATAGTTCTAAAATGAGGTTCTTTTCGCATTTTGATAAGATACCATATTAAACGGATTATTTGTTTTATATAGGACTATAAATCCATAAGATTGCACATCATATTTGATAGATAAACAAAAATCAGACGATTGTTTTGGAATACGTCAAATAACATTGTAAAAGTAGGGAAAATAAAGTAAAATAAATATGGTATGAAAACTTGTATAGCATCAGGAATATGGCTGATTGCGTTTCTACCTGCTGACCGTAAATCAGCGGACTACAAGTAAATCTTTTTAGCTACATGAAAGGTTTACTTAGCTTTTCATGTTTTTTATTTGAGAAAGGAAGCGTGACTATGAAAGTATTGGTAATTGGAAAAGGCGGAAGGGAACACGCCCTCGTACATGCAGTAAGCAGAAGTGCAAGAGTTAAGAAAATTTATGCGGCTCCAGGAAATCCAGGTATGAAGAATCTGGCAGAATGTGTTAATATTTCTGACAGTGATGTGAAAGGATTGGTAGCATTCGCAAAAGAAAATGCAATTGATTTAACAATCGTAGGACCAGAAAGTGCATTGAGTTTAGGTGTGGTAGATGCATTCCAGAAAGAAGGTCTGAAAATATTTGGACCAACAAAGGATGCTGCACAAGTAGAATCCAGTAAGGATTTTGCGAAAGCAATTATGGCCAAGTATGGTATTCCTACAGCAAATTATCAGACATTCGACAACAAAGAAGATGCCATTCATTATGTAAAAAGTGAAGGGGCACCAATCGTTATAAAGGAAGATGGCTTAAAAGCAGGAAAAGGTGTAACTGTTGCACATACACTAAAAGAAGCATTAGATGCTTTAGATATTGCTTTTGATATCCCGGGAAATAAAGTTGTTATCGAAGAATGCCTTGTTGGATTTGAGTTCTCATTGATCTGCTTTGTATGTGATGATATCGTATTGCCAATGCAGGTTGCGCAGGATCATAAATGTGCTTATGATGGAGATAAAGGACCTAATACAGGTGGTATGGGTGTATATTCTCCAGTACGTAAAATTACGCCAGAAATTATTGATGAAGCCATGCATTCCATTATGATACCTATGGCAAAAGCAATGGTAAAAGAAGGCCATCCATTTACAGGCTTCCTGTATGGTGGTTTGATGTTAACAGAACATGGTATTAAAACAATTGAATTCAATGCCCGTTTTGGAGATCCAGAAGCAGAAGTTATCCTGCCACGTTTGAAAACAGATTTCTGTGATATCATTGAAAATATTATGAATCATTCTAAAACTGAATTAGAATGGGATGATCAGGTAACACTTGGTGTGGTTATGGCAAGTGATGGCTATCCTGCATCCAGTACCAAAGATGCTGTTATTGAAGGCTTAGATGATGTAGATTCTATGATCTTCCATATGGGTACAGCTGAAAAAGATGGAAACCTGGTAACTGCAGGTGGACGTGTATTGATTGTGGTTTCAAAAGAAGATACACTACAGGAAGCATATGATAAAGCTTATGCAGATGTAGAAAAGATTACATGTGATAAACTGTTCTATCGTCACGATATCGGAAAGAAAGATATGTAGGAGGAAAAGAAAATGTTTAAGACAGACTTAGAGATTGCACAAGAATGCAAAATGGAACACATCAAAGATGTAGCCGCAAAGATTGGTATTGAAGAAAAAGATTTAGAATATTATGGAAACTATAAAGCAAAAGTTTCTTTAGATTTATTACATAGAAATGAAAACAAAGAAGATGGTAAACTGATTCTTGTGACTGCTATCAATCCTACAAAAGCCGGTGAAGGAAAATCAACAACAACGGTTGGATTAGGTGATGCATTAAATCGTATTGGAAAGAAAACAATGATTGCATTACGTGAACCAAGCCTTGGTCCTGTATTTGGATTAAAAGGTGGTGCTGCAGGTGGTGGATATGCACAGGTTGTTCCTATGGAAGATATCAACCTTCACTTTACAGGCGATATGCACGCCATCACAACAGCAAACAATCTGATCAGTGCTTGTTTAGATAACCACATTCACCAAGGAAATGCGTTGGATATCGATATCAATCATGTAACATGGAAACGTTGTATGGATATGAATGATCGTACCCTTCGTCGTATTGAAATTGGAAAAGGTCCAAAAGCAAACGGTGTAGAACGTGAAGATGGTTTCAATATCACAGTAGCAAGTGAAGTCATGGCAGTATTGTGTTTATCAACTTCTTTAATGGATTTGAAAGAACGTTTAGGTAATATGCTGATTGCCTATAATACAAAAAATGAACCAATTTATGTGAAAGATTTAGGTATTGAAGGTGCACTTGCGATGGTTATGAAAGATGCCATCAAACCTAATATGGTACAGACATTAGAACACAATCCAGTATTGATTCACGGTGGACCATTCGCTAATATTGCGCATGGATGTAACTCTATTTTAGCAACAAAAACATGTTTAAAACTTGCAGATTATACAGTCACAGAAGCAGGATTCGGTGCTGATTTAGGTGCTGAAAAATTCTTGGATATCAAATGCCGTTTTGGTGGATTAAAACCAAGTGCTGTTGTGATTGTCGCAACGATTCGTGCATTGAAACAACATGGTAATGTAGCATTAGAAGACTTAAAAGAAGAAAATGTAGAAGCAATGCTTGCGGGATGTGAAAACTTAGCAAAACACATTGATACAATTCAACAGTTTGGCTTGCCTTATATTGTGGCCATCAATGAATTCGCAACAGATACACCTGCAGAAGTAGAAGCATTACAGAACTGGTGTAAAGAACATGGACATCCAATGAGCTTATCTCAGGTATGGGCAAAAGGTGGAGAAGGCGCAATTGACTTAGCAAATCAGTTGGTAGAATTATGTGATCAGCCAAATACTTACGCACCTTTATATGATGTCAATGAAACTATCGAAGATAAGATTACAGCAATCGCCACAAAGGTTTATGGTGCAGCTAATGTTGAATTTAGCGATGAAGCAAAAGAACAGATCAAGTTATACAATGAACTTGGATGGAATAAAATGCCAATTTGTATGGCAAAAACACAGATGTCATTATCCGATAATGATAAGCTGTATGGCGCACCAAAAGATTTCACGATTACCGTTCGTGAATTACGTCCAAGTTTAGGAGCTGGTTTTATCGTTGCATTAACTGGTAAGATTTTAACAATGCCAGGCTTGCCTAAGACACCAGCCGCAAACAATATGGATATCAATGAAGAAGGACATATTGTAGGATTATTCTAAAAAACAAAGTTTTTTAAGCATGGAATTCTCTAAATAAATTCCATGCTTTTTTTTGCATCTATATATAAAATATACATATAAAGTTATTTTTGTTAGCGATTTCACAAAATCATGGTACTAGCATAGATTGGTAAAATTACAAGCATTGCTTTATATTTTTTTCATGGTATCATAAAACTATATAATAGGAGGAATAAAAACTATATGGATCGTTTTGAAAACAAAATCATGCTGGTTACTGGAGCAACTTCAGGAATCGGAAAAGCAGTGGCACTGCGTGCAGCATCAGAGGGAGCAACAGTAATTGCCGTAGGACGTAATGAAGAAAGAGGTCATGGTGTCGTTGAAGCAATTACAAGCGCAAATGGAAAAGCTGAATTCATGAAATGTGATGTCAGTGATAAGGAACAGGTAAAAGAATTATTCGCAAAAATCAAAGAATCTTATGGAAGACTGGACGTTGCCATTAATAATGCAGGTATCGTTGGTGCTTCAAAAACAGTGGAAGAATTAGAAGATGAAGATTGGTCAAACGTGATTGACGCAAACTTGAATTCTTGTTTCTATTGTTGTCGTGAAGAAGTAAAACTGATGAAAGAAACAGGTGGTGCTATTGTAAATGTATCAAGTGTTGCTGGTATGCGTGGCTTCCCTTCTGCGGCTGCTTATGTTGCTAGTAAACATGGAGTAAGCGGACTTACAAAAGCAGTTGCCGTAGATTATGCGACAAAGGGAATTACTTGTAATGCAGTATGTCCTGCAGGAACAAATACACCACTTACAGAAAGAAGTTCTGCGGATATCAAAGAACATATGACTGCTTTAGCTGCACAGGGAAAAGATCCTATGGAATGGCTGAAGAATTCTATGATGTCAGGTAAAACTGAAACATTACAGAAACGCAATGCTACCCCTGAAGAACAAGCCGCAACAATTCTTTATTTCGCAAGTGATGAAGCAAAACATATCACAGGTTCTATCGTCGCCAGTGATGGTGGATTTACTACATATTAATATCATATAAGAAAAGAGTCTTCACTGTATGATCAGTAAAGACCCTTTTTTAGTGTTTGTTTAAATGATTATAATACCAATCAATCGTATCCTTGATCGTATCATATAAATCACGAGGATAATAGCCTAATTCCTTTGTGGCTTTATCATGTGAAAAACGAGAATTGCTTTGTAAAGTAGATAAGGTATAAGGCGTATATAAAGGGCGTTGATGACGAATCTTCGCATATTTACACATGATTGGAGATGCAGCTTTCGCAAGCCATAGAGGCAGGACAGGAAGTTTACGTCTGCCAGTAATTTGATGTGCCATTGCCAGTACATCTTTAATTTCATAATAACGATTAGACAAAATATAACAGTTGCCACAACTACCCTTTTCAAGAGCCAAAAGACATCCGTTCGCAACATCACGAACATCCACAAAATCATATCCACCATTTACACATGCTGGAAGTTTTCCCTGAATATAATCCACAACCATCTGTACTAGATGATTACTTGAATTTCCATTTGGACCTAGGATACCGGAAGGATGAACGATCATTGTACATAAACCATTATTAGAAGCTTCTAATACAGCCTGACTTGCTTCAGCTTTGGTTTTCGCATAACCACCTTCTACGGAACTCTGGGAAAAGTGGTTTATTTCTTTAATTAAAGTTAAATTATTTTTCTCAGGTATTGCATGTACGGAACTGGTGTATAAAAACCTTTTCACATGGTATCGTTTGGATAATTCCAGCATATTTTTTGTGCCATTGACATTAACCTGATACAATTTAGGAGATACATGTGGTTGAATATTGATGATTCCAGCAGTATGTATCACATAGACTTCTTTATCTTCTATATTAGAAAATAAAGGTTCAAGACTGTCCATATCACAAACATCTCCTTTGATATAATGGACATTGTCATGATCAATACATGTTTCTTGTGGTAAAATAAGACCTCTGATTTCACATGCGGTATTTGGTAATAATGATATGATTGTATTTCCCAGATGACCGTTTGCGCCTGTGATGATGTATAAACGTTTCATAAAGCACACCACCTTTCTTGTTGTGGCTTCTTCACCTGCATTATAATGTGCAATTTCACAATGCGCAAGAGATGTGGCAGAATATGTAAAAATATCATAGAAATTTTCTATGACATAATTTACAGGAAATTGTAAAACTTTCAAATGTCTGTTTGAAATGTAATTATTTTCTTTGCATATTGTGATTGCTTTTTGTATACCCTGACTTTAGAAGTAAAATTGAAAAAATGATGCGAAATCATTTAATTTAACAACATTTGAATTTGTTCAGTGGTTAAATAGAAGGTATCGTTTATCCCTAGATAATTTAGATATCCAAAGAAAACGTCTGCTGTATTTTTTTGAGTTTATGCGTTATAATGTGATAACAAACGGAGGGTATGATATGAGGTATAGTTTTTATAATGATTACAGTGAAGGTACACATCCATCAATCTTTAAGGCTTTATACGAAAGCAATCGAATACAAAGTGTCAGATATATGGATGCCTATTGTGAAAGGATGAAAAAAGCCATAAAACAGATGTTGAAGTATGAGAATTGTGATATTCATTTCTTAGTTGACGTATTCAAAACAAAAAACAAAGCGTTGATTGGAGAAGCAGTTGTTGTATGAAACCTTCTACAATTACAGGCTTTTTAATTCGTTATCATCGCCTTAAACAAAATATTTCACAAGAAGGCTTATGTAAAGGCATTTGTGTTGTATCTTATCTTTCAAAGATCGAACAGGGAGTTGTATGTGCCAGTGATGAGATCATTCATCAGCTCTTCCACGCTTTAAAGCTAACATATCATGATGAAGCTGACTTTTTAGCGCAAGCCAAACAAACACTTTATGATTATTTTGAAAAACACTTTATGCAGGAAGAAAATATACAGGAGGCTAAAGATATACAAAAACATAGAGAAGAATTGTTATGTTCTCCTTTATGTGTCGAAACTTTATTGGCATGTGCGTTTATGAAGTTTATTGTTCACCATTTTGATTCTACCGCAATTGAGAAAGAACAACAGGAGCTTACGGTATTTGAACCTATGATGAGTGATGAACAGCATTTTTTGTATCATTATGTGTGTTCCATTCATCCCGATTTTGAAACCCGCTTGATGCATTTAAAAAAAGCAGGGAATTATATCAGCTGCAGTCCACAGCGCTATATGCTGGGTTATCGTTACTATGAAAAAGGATTTCATGATGAAGCATTGGAATATATGAATCAAGCGTATAGCCTAGCCTGTGAAGAAGGCAACGTGCATGTTATGATGGATGCTGTCTTGATCATCGGTAATTGTTATTGTAATAATTATAATGAAAAACTGATGTGTCATTATTACCGTATTGCCGATCGAATCGCACGCTCGTTAAAAAAGCAGGATATCCATTACACTATACAATACAATCTTGGCAGTACCTATCTGCAATGGAAACAATATGATAAAGCAAAGGCATATTTATTGGCTTCTCTTCATAATGAAATTTTTGATCAGATTCTAACCTATCAAAAACTTGCCCTTGTAAGCTTTGAATTAAACGAACATATGGAAATGAAGCATTATCTTGAACAAGCAGACCAATTGATCGATAAAGAACCTTCACTTTCCGATATGAATGATTTTGTACATTGTTATTGCAGTAACAATATCCAAGAGGAACATTATTTGAAGCTGTTAGAAAAACTCAGCAGTGATACAAGCTTTCCATATGGCTTTCAAAAGTTTTATGCGCTGTATCTTTTTGAGGCTTATATGAAAAGACGACGATATAAAGATGCATTGGCACTCTCTGTAAAATTTCGTTTTGATTTTCCTGATAAATGCTGATTTATATGATTAAACCCTTATATTTGGTATAGATTTTCTCAAATATAAGGGGTTTTTATTTGCTTATATCTTTTGTACAATAAATAACAGAAGGAGGTGGTTTTATGAAACATACCTTATGGACATTTGATTTTACCATAATCACACTGGGAACCATTATATCTGCCATTGGCTCAGTGGCCATGAATTTTGCCTTATCCTTGGTGGTATTTGATCAAACATCATCCACCTTAGCAACCGGTATCTTTGCGGCAGTGTCCTTTTTACCATCCACGCTGATTCCGTTATTGTGTGCACCATATGTAGATACCCATATACGAAAGCATATCATCGTACGACTTGACGCTGTAAGTGGTTTGCTTTATTTAATCTTTAGCTATTACTTGCTACATCACACTTTTTCTTATTCCGTGTATATGATATTTTCATTGGTGATTGGCTCCATTGGTGCCGTTTATAATCTTGCGTATACCTCTCTTTATCCAGAACTTATTACCAAAGGTTTTATGCAAAAGGGATATTCGATATCCTCCATTATTTATCCATCCATTACTGCCATTATGGCACCTGTCGCATCCTTTATGTATGTGAAATATGGTATTATCAGCATATGTTTATTAGAAGGTGTGCTGTTACTTTGTGCCTCTTTTGGAGAGCATTTCATTCGCTATGAAGAACAACGTACCAAAACCTCATCCTTTTCATTTGTTGCTTATGGCAAAGAAATCAAAGAAGGTTTAGACTATGTAAAAAAAGAAAAGGGAATAAAAAACATTTATTCTTATATGGCGTTAACAAATGGCAGTGGAGAAGGAATTTCCTTAATGACAATGGCAATGTTTCAATCTGATGCGAGCCTATCGACGACGATGTATGGCTTTTTATCCACAGCGGAGATGATTGGACGTTTCTGTGGTTCCATCTTTCATTATTTTGTAAAGATACCCTATGAAAAACGCTATAAAATCGCAGTAAGTGTCTATGTGACATATGAAGGATTGGATATGATACTGTTGTTTATTGCTTATCCACTCATGTTGATCAATCGCTTTATTGCCGGCTTTTTAGGTATTAATTCTTTAAATATTCGTGAATCCAGTACCCAAAATTATATTCCATCTCATATGCGAGCCAGAGTGAATGCCTTCTTTTCTGTCATCGTCGCTATCGTAACGATTTTCACGAAACTTATCGCCGGTGTGTTAGGAGAATTTGTGGAGTATCGCTATGTTGCTTTATGTTTTGCGATACTGTCTATGGTCGCAATCTTTTACATTGTAGTGCGTAATAAAAAACATATTGCACCAATTTATAATAAAGATATTTAAATTTGTTGAAGATCATAAAACTTTTCTTGCTGTGGTTCAATTTCACAATGCGCAAGAGATGTGGCAGAATATGTAAAAATATCATAGAAATTTTCTATGACAGAATTTACAATAAATTGTAAAACTTTCAAATGTCTACTTGAAATGTAATTATTTTCTTTGCATATTGTGATTGCTTTTCGTATACCGGCTGAGTATAATATTAGGGTATTGAAATGGGAAAGCAATCGTTCTTGGTTGAGGCAGGAGAAATATATGTTTAACTTTTTGAAAAAACCGATGGATAAAAAGAGCTTTATCTATAGTCCGGTAAGAGGGAAATTGAAAGATTTGTCAGAAGTTGATGACGAGGTATTTCGCAGCGAAAAGATGGGGAAAACAGTGGCGATAGAACCATTGGAAAATACGATTTATGCACCTGTGAATGGTGTTGTGAAAGGTATTTTTCCAACATGTCAGTCCATTAGTATCGTATCTGACAGCGGGCAGAATATTCTTCTGCATATCGGTGTGAATACACATTTATTAAATGGAACAGGTTTTATCAGTCATATACATAAGGATGATAAGATTACAGTAGGAAAACGTATGTTAGAAATTGATCGTGAAATGATGCTTTCTAACGATTATGACCCTACAATCTTGTTGATTATCACAAACAGTTCTGATTATCAGGATATCAAAGTTTTAAAGGATAATCTGGTACAGGTAAAAGATGAATTGATTTTAATAGAAGGATAAAGAAAAAGTGCATTCATGTTGGATGCACTTTTTGTTAGGCTTATTTTGCGATTAAATGGAAATTAGAAATATCTAAATAATTCATAATACTATTTACTGCGCCACCTAATAAGATTGACTTTTCTTTTAATTGTGACATTAGAGATAAAAATGCTTACAAAGACTTATTTACGCTTCTGTAGTGGACAGTGTATAGTCTAATATTATTGCCGTTGAAGTTAGAGCCTTTTACCTACTGTTTAATAAATTTTTTATTACTATACTTGTGAAGGTAAATTTAGATTGCACGTCATAAATATTCGTTTTATAATACATATGAGAAGAATGAATGATTTAAAAAGATGATATCACAAACTAAAACATAAAGAGGATTCTTTAAGATTTTTGTAATGTTTTTGTGGCTCTTTTTTCTTTGATTTTATTTAGCAGGTGTTTCCAATTCGGCATATATTCTCCTTCCTTCTCTTGACGAATTTTATCTGCTTTTTTACGTTGTTGACTATCTTTGTTTTGTACCCAACTTTTAACAAAACGTAAATATTCTCTTGGATTTCCTAAACTAAAGTCACCATGTGTAAAATTCATAAGCATGAAAATTTCTGCATTGGATAACTTGCTTTTTAATAAATCTGCACTTTTTTTCATTGCTTTTTTTTCTCGCTGACCTACCAGGATAGCTACTTTGGCAGTGACATCTTTTAATTCTTGACTCGCCAAATTATAGGCGCTGTGAGCATCCAATACACGTTTAATATTATCTTTTGACATGCATTTATAGTTTTTATAATAGTCTTCAAAAGCGAAGTCATCATTAAAAATTGTATAATACATAAATTTATTAAACCATTTCTGTTTTGCAAGTTTATTTGCATAAACACTAGCATAAGCACTCCAATTTTTGATTCTAGTTGGTTTTACCATGGTACTTTCAATCATTGCATATTCGCAGAGATTAGGGCGCTTTGATAGCATTTGTATAGCGATTTGCCCACCTAATGAAAATCCAGATAAAACTTGGATATGACCTTGAAAATGTTCGTCAATATAGTCTAGAATTTTATTTGCGCATGTATCAATATCAATAAATTTTTCATCAGCTGCAACATCATGCCCATCAAGGATAGGAAGCACAACCTGAAAGTCTTTTTTTAATTCTTTTATTTCTTCTTTGAAACTAAAGGCCGATAGACATTCTCCATGAATGTAGACGAAAACAGGCTTGTTTTTATTTGAATAGGTTTTAAATTTCATGATAATCACACTCTCTTTACTTTTTCATTATACACACAAATAATATAAAAGAATAGAGGTGCGATGTTGTAATATGTTGCAAAATGTTCTGCAATATATTACTCTTTCCATAATCAAAGTTTACCAATATTATAAAATTGGATGAAAGGCAATTGTAACTTATAGAAAGGAAGTTGAGTATGAATAAACGTACACGCGAAATCGTCTTATGGCTTTTAGAAAAAAAGCAGTATCAACAAACGTGTAATATTGCAGAACTAATGAGGAAATTTAAAGTATCCGAACGAACTATACGTTATGATTTGGATGAAATCGTTGATTTTTTATTAGCTAATAAATGTCAACCATTACAGTTTAAAGATCATGGTCAAATTGAATTAAATGATGACTATGAAAAGATTGGCGCATTATTAGGTCAGAATGATTTTTATTCCTTTAAACTTTCTAAAGAAGAAAGAATAGATATGATTGCTTATCTTATCGTGAATACGAATGATCATATCACGCTTCAACAATTAGCAGATATTTTATTTGTATCACGCTCTACAATAATTCATGACCTAGATGATGTGCGAAGCATGATGAGTGACCATAACTTAGAGATTGTTTCACTTCGTAAGGGTTTGAGGGTTCATGGAAAAGAAAGTAGCCGCAGAATTTTGCTGATGTATTTATTACGAAAACCTTATATACAACAATATCGATTAGATGATGCAAATGCATCTATCTTTGAAGTACAGGATCTTGACATATTACGTGAAATTATAAAAGATGGAGAAATTGAAGGAAAAAGATTTCTTACAGATGGTTCCTTCGCGGATTTATTAAAATATTTAATGATTTCGATAGAACGTCATCACCACCATCAGTTTGTAGAAATAGATTACGCATTAAATCATTCGTCTATGCAAAACATGGCAAGTCATTTAATGGAGAAAATGGATAATTATTTTGGTTTAGAATATCGTCTACAAGAAGAATATTTACTAAGTGATATTTTATATAATTTACATTACTTATCAAGAAATGATACCGATGAAGCAATGATGCAAATTCAAGTTATATCAAAGCAATTCATTGATGCTCTCGCCAAAGATCTTAATGTCAATTTAACTAATGATTTTCAATTTTATCAAAATTTAACAAATCATTTACAGTCTACATTTAAAGATATTGATATGGGTTATGCAAACGAGATAGAATTGTTAGACGAAGTTGTTAAGAAAAACCGTTTAGTAGTGGAAGCAATAGAAAAAAACATTACTCCGTTAGAACGATATGTAAATCGAAAAATTAATAAAGATGAGATAGCGTATATCACCATACATGTATGTGCTGCTATCGAACGAAATAAATATCAAGGACAGCAATTCACAATCCTTTTGGTTTGTAATTCTGGTGTTGGCACCAGTCAACTATTGTTATCACGATTGAAAAAATATTTTCAATTTTATGTGGCAGATGTACTACCAGTTCATGCTTTAATGACTTATGATATTACTGGAATTGATTTGATTATTTCAACGGTTCCAATTAAAGAAGAAAGATGTGACTCCATTATTTTACATCCTTATTTAACAGATGAAGATTGTATTTTACTTGGTGAGAAATTAGAAGTAATGAAGTCAAAATTAAATCGTGTAAATACCAACCCAAGTTTTCAGCGTTTACAAACGATGATTGCGAATTCCATTGCGAAAAGTCCTTTGGATAAGGATGAAATCTATAAAAACATCATTAAAGATCTATCCTCACATTTCTTTCCGATTGCCCCAAGCGATAAGGCAACGCTGCGTGAATTGTTGAGTGCTCATATTCAGGTGGATGTAGAATGCAAGGATTGGAAGGAAGCAGTGGAAAAAAGTGCACTTCCATTACTGGAGGAAGGTTATCTTACAGAAGGTTATATCCAGCAGATGATACGCAATATTGAGCAGATGGGCCCTTATATCGTATTGGCACAAGGCTTTGCTTTACCACATGAAGCACCGGATATGGGCGGTAAGAAGCTGGGTATGAATCTTATACGTTTAAAAGAGCCGGTATCCTTTCATTCACAATTTTATGATCCGGTAGAATTTGTCTGTACCTTATCGACCATTGATAAGGATTCCCATTTAAAGGCAATGTTTCATCTAATGAATTTATTATCAAAAGTGGATTTTTGTGAAAATATCCGAAAGGTAAAAACAGCCGAAGAAATCTATCAGATTATTTATGAATATGAAGCAATTTTATAGTTATAAACAATACCCTATAAGAAGGGCACGAAAAAAGCGTGGCTCTTATAGGGTTTTCTTATACACTTTTCAACGTGATATGACGTTTGTTTAATTGTTCAAGCAGTGAGGCATTGGGATGTGCATCGCTGATGATGGTATAGGGAGCGTCTGTATGTATGGCAACAAAATCCTTTTTATAAAACTTAGAAGCGTCCAATAATACATATACTTCATTTACCTGATGAAATAACAGCTCTAACAGTTTGCTTTCTACCACACTGGAGGTATATAACTGTCCCTCCTCATCCATGCCATTTACACTGATGAATGCTTTGTCTAAGCGAAATTGACGAAGATTGTTTTCCGCAATCGCTCCTGTTAGTGTAAAGGCATTGCTTTTTAATTCACCACCCAGCATATAGATGGACAAACGTGGATCCTCATACAGGGTAGTGGCGATGTTGATGGCATCACTGACAATCACAAGCGGTATATAATGTAAAAGTGATTTGGCTAAGATTTGAATGGTTGAGCCACTGGCAAGAAAAATATGATCATTTGGTTTTAACAAGGTTTTGGCATAACCTGCAATCTGTTCTTTTTCTTTTGTGTATAGGGTTAAACGTTTTGTTAAAGGGGTATCCACATCGGCCACCTTTTTTTCAACAGCGATGGCACCCCCATGTGTCCGTATGATTTCCTTACGTCGTTCCATTTCCATAAAATCCCGTCGTATCGTCATTTCAACAATATCAAATTCACGACATAAGGTACTTGTATGGATCTCGCCTTTTTCTTTTAAGATGGCTAAGATCTTTGCTTGACGTTCTTGTTTTTTCATCGCTTCACCTTCTTCATGTTTAGTGTACCATATTCTTAGAATTTGCAAAGGAAAAATGTTCGTTTTAAACGTTTTCTATGTCGAAATATTCGATAAACAAACACTTTCCTACAAAAGTATTCCCATTTTCTTACGATTGCTCTATGATGAGTGTGCGAAACGAACATATTTAACAGGAGGTAGAACAATATGAAATGTGTTGCAGTAGGGGATATGTTTCTTGATGAAGAGGCATTTTCAAAGGTATTAAAACCATCGGGATTATTTTCTTCCTATCAAGGGTTTTCATGGAAAAAGGATCTGGATCGTACATCGACCAGAACACTGATACGCAATATTGAAACCTTGGGAAGTGAGGCATATACGATTGAGGGAGAGTTAAAAGAAGCGATACTGGATGCCGATGTGATCTTTATTCATATGTGTCCGATTGGAAAAGACATCATCAAAAACGCGTCGCATTTAAAGTATATCGTGAGTGCAAGAGGCGGTGTTGAAAATATCGCAGTGAAAGAAGCTCAGGAAAAGGGCATTAAGATCATTCATTGTCCGATGCATAATGCCTTCGCTGTCGCAGAGCTTACCATCGGCTTAATGATTTGTGAAACCCGCAACGTTGCACGTGCGAATTATGCGTTAAAGAATGGCGAATGGCGCGAACAATATCCAAATACCGGACATATTTTAGAGCTAAGAAGCATGTGTGTGGGACTGATCGGTTTTGGCGCAATCGGCCGTTTGGTCGCACAGCGTTTAAAGGTGTTTGGCAGCCGTATCTTGATTTACGATCCCTTTGTTGCAAAGGAAGAAATTGAAGCATTGGGTTATGAGGCTGTAGATAAAGATACATTATTAAAAGAAAGTGATATTGTATCCTTGCATGGACGTATCGGACCCAATGATCCACCGTTGATTGCGAAAGCTGAATTGGAAAAGATGAAACCAAGTGCGTATTTGATCAATACAGCACGTGCGGTGTTAGTGAATATGGAGGATTTAGAGGAAGCATTGATCCATAAAACGATTGCCGGAGCGGCCATTGATGTATTCCCTAAAGAACCCCTTACCAAAGAGGACCGTATTACATCGATCGATGCATGTACGTTAACCAATCATCGCGGCGGAGATACATTAGATTCTTATAATCGAAGTCCGGAATTATTATTAGAACAATTGAAAGAAGTCTTAGAAACTGGTAAGACCAAATATATGAAATAGGAGGAAATGAAAATGAAGGTATTAGACGCACCGTTTTTAAAAGCATATGTGGATATGGCAGATCATGGGGATCAATTAGGATGGCATGAGCGTAATGGGGGTAATTTTACCTATTGGTTAACAAAAGAAGAAGCAGAATCCATACAAGAAAATCTAAGCTATGAAGATCCTTGGAAAGATATTGGTACAGAAGTACCTTATTTAGCAAATGAATATTTCTTGATATCAGGTACCGGGCGATATTTCCATAACATGAAAAAAGATCCGGCCAATACTGCCGGTATCATTCAACTGGATGAAGTAGGAAAACGTTATCGTATCTGTTGGGGATTAACAGAAAAT
Source organism: [Eubacterium] hominis (assembly GCA_014337235.1). Lineage (GTDB taxonomy): Bacteria > Bacillota_I > Bacilli_A > Erysipelotrichales > Erysipelotrichaceae > Hoskinsella > Hoskinsella hominis. Next base: position 1,528,721 of record CP060636.1, read on the forward strand.
GGGCGACCTACCAGTGAACTGCCGACACATCTGATGAATATGGAAGTAAAAGCACGCATGACAAACAATCAAAACCGTGTGATCTATCATTGCCATTGTCCCAATATCATCGCATTGACGTTTATTCTTCCTTTAAAGAGCGAGATATTTACAAGAGAGCTTTGGGAAATGATGACAGAATGTCCGATCATCTTCCCACAAGGACTCGGTGTGGTGGAATGGATGGTACCGGGAGGAAGAGAAATCGCAATCGTTACCAGCAAGTTGATGGAACAATATGATGCGATCATATGGGCACATCATGGTATGTTTGTGAGCGGTATGGATTTTGATTCTACCTTTGGGTTAATGCATACGATTGAAAAAAGTGCAGAAATGTGGATCAAGGTGCATTCCTGTGTATCAAAAAAACAACAAACGATATCAGTGGAAGGCTTTAAAGAATTAGCCAAAGCATTCAATGTATCATTGGATGAACGTTTTCTGTATGAAAAATAAAAGCACAGGATGCTTATCAAATAGCATATAGAATGATAAGAAAGATCGTATTTTCGATCTTTTTTTTGTAGAGTGTACTTTTTGCAAAAAGTTTTGCAAAGGATTGTTCGTATAAATTTCTGCATGATTTTATGCAAAGCTTTACTCTTTTATGAACCTATAATTTGATTTAAACTGTAAGTGGATAGAAAAGAACCCATAAATTTATGGTACTAGTGTAAAGGAGTAGAGATATGATTTGGGAACATTTAGATAAGAAACTAATTAAGTTGCATCAAGAAGCTTCTTCTCCAGGCGAGGTATTTGAAAAACTAGGAGAGTGTTTCATTGAAGAAGGTTACACTAAAGAAGACTATGTTGATGCTCTGAAAGAAAGAGAAGCACAATTTCCAACAGGATTAGACATTAATGGATTTGGTGTTGCAATTCCTCATACCGATGCAATGTATGTTCTGCGCGAAACAGAAGGGATTATGACACTAAAAGAACCTGTAAGATTTACACAAATGGGAAGTGATGATACGCCAGTTGATGTAAAGGTTGTATTTATGTTAGCGATAGAAAACCCGCAAACGCATATAAAAAAATTACAACAGATTTTGCGTATCATTCAAGATGATAAAGTTCTAGAAAAAGTCTATCTAGCAGAAACACAGGACGATGTCATCAATATTATTAAACAGAAAGAGATAGAAATAGGAGGAGAAACATTATGAAAACAGTAAACATTTTATCTATCTGTGGATCAGGAACAGTTACAAGCAGTATGGTGGCTGCAAAATTGAAAGAACACTTAGCATCACAAGGTTATCAGGTTAGCGCAACGGAAGCGAAACCAACAGAAGCTTTAAATTTAGCACAATCAGGACGTTTTGACATTATTGCTCACACCAGTCCATTACCTAAAGGCGATTATGGTATTCCTTGTGTTAATGCATTTGCTTGTATCACAGGAATGGGTGAAGATAAATTCTTTGAAGATTTTGCAAATGCTCTTGAATCAATTGGAAAATAGAAAATAAAAAAAATAGGGAATAATGAATTAGAAAAGGAGAAAACAAAATGTTTATACTAGAATTTTTAAAATCGATGATTGACAACTTTGGAGCAGCTATCATCGTTCCATTTATAATCGGAATTATTGCATTATTCTTCCGCGTGAAACCACAAAAAGCGTTTTTAAGTGCATTATATGCGGGCGTATCACTAGAAGGAATAAACTTAATGGTAGGGGCATTTACACCAATCATTACTCCTCTTGTAAAAAATATGGCAGATGCTATGGTAAATATTACAGGGGTGAATTTGAATGTGTTTGATGTTGGTTGGCAAGCAACAAGTCTTGTAGCTTTCTCAACTAGTGCAGGTATGATTTATTTAGGTCTTGGTATCGTATTACAGACAGTATTGTTCTTGGTAAAATGGACAAAGTGCTTCCAGCCATCTGATTTGTGGAATAACTATTCTTATATGGTATGGGGTGCTATGGTTATCTTTGCGACAAATAACTTCGTACTTGGTATTGCATGTATGGTATTGTTAAATCTATACTCTTTACTTATTTCCGATATGCTTGCGAAACGTTGGTCTACATATTATCAGTATCCAAACTGTACAATTATCGCCATGCATAACATTGAACCGGGCATCTTTGCGATTATCTTTGACCCAATCTTAAATGCCATTGGTTTAAATAAATTAAAACTAAATCCACAAACAATTCAAAATAAAATTGGCTTCTTAGGAGAACCAATGACAATTGGATTTATTCTTGGAGGTATCATTGGTGTTTTAGGTAACTTATCAAACTTAGGTAGTATGAGTGGATGGGGCTCTGTATTTACAGCTGCAGTAGCAACTGCTGCAATTATGGCAATTTTCCCTAAAATTACTGGATTCTTTGCACAGGCATTTGCACCTATTACAGAAGGCGCACGTAAATTTATGGGTAATACTGGTGATCGTGAATGGTATATTGCAGTAAATGATGCGGTAGGTTATGGTGAACCAGCAACTCTTACATGTGGTTTATTGTTAATGCCAATTATGGTGTTAATTGCATTCTTTCTGCCAGGAAATCAAACATTACCTGTTGTTGATTTAGTTGCAATTCCTTACATGGTAGAAGGATTGGTTGCAGTATTTAATGGTAATATGGCGAAGGTTATCGTTACTGGTATGGTTTGGTTTAGTGTAGGCTTATTGATGTGTACTTATACGGCACCATTATTCACAGAAGTAGCAAAAGAAGCAGGATATGCTATTCCAGCAGGCGCAGCAATGATTACAAGTTTTAATATTTTAGGTAAACCGTTCATGGGACTTGTGTTCTTGGCATTCCTTTCTGGAAATCCTATTTTCATTGGTCTAGCGATCGTCGTATATATTGTATGCTATGGCGCTTATCGTATGAAACATAAAGAAGTTGATGAATATTTAGAAAAACAAGCATTAAAAAACGCTGAATTGGAGGTTTAGAATATGCAAATCGATGTAGCAGAATTCTCAAAACCATGTGCATGTGGACATGTTCATGAAATTGTAGTAGATGATATGATTATTGAGAAAGGCGCAATAAAGCGCCTTCCTCAAATCATGAAAGATCGCTATAGTCAATATAAAAAGATTGCGATGTTATGTGATGATAATACCTACTTAGCAGCAGGTAAAACAGTGGAAGAATTACTCCCTGGTATTATCACAATTCGCTTAGATTCAAAAAATCTTCATGCGGATGAGCATGGTGTTGAAGCAGCAGAAAAACAGCTGAAAGAGTATAAAAATATAGATTTTATGATTGCAGTAGGATCTGGAACAATTCATGATATTACACGTTATCATGCATATGAAAAAAAGATTCCATTTTTAAGTGTACCTACAGCTGCTAGCGTAGACGGCTTTGTATCCACTGTAGCAGCAATGACTTGGCATGGTTTTAAAAAAAGTTTTACAGCAGTAGCACCATGCTTTGTATTAGCTGATTCTGAAATCTTTTCAAAAGCACCTCTTCGATTAACTGCAAGCGGTGTCGGCGATTTATTAGGTAAATATACCGCCTTATGTGATTGGAAAATTGCACACATAATTACAGGCGAATATATTTGCGATAAAGTAGTAGATATGGAATATGAAGTATTAAAAGATTTATGTGCTAATTTAGATGGTATTGGTTCACAAAATATTGAAGCATATGAAAATCTAATGTATGGATTATTATTAAGTGGAATTGCTATGCAAATGATTGGAAATTCAAGACCAGCAAGTGGTGCAGAACACCATATGTCACACTTATGGGAAATGGCAGCAATTTCAGAACCAATTGATTATTATCATGGTGAAAAAGTTGGTGTTGGTTTATGCTTGGCTACTGAAGTCTATAAAAAAGCAGAGGCGTATATCCGTAAAGGAACTTATCATGTGAAAGATCATATGGATGTACAAGTCGATTTTATAAAACAAAATATAACAAAGCCAGCATTACAAGAAGAAATCTTAAAAGAAAATACTCCAAATCTGATGGAAAATATCACAGGAACACAGATCAAAGAGAAAGAAGCAGAAATCTTAGAAATTTTAGCACAGCTTCCTAGTGCTGAAGATATCAAGACAATGATGAAAAAAGTGAATGGTTTAACAACAATGAAAGAACTGGAATTAGATGAGTCAATCAAAGGATTGACATTAAAGTTAAGCCCATATGTTCGTCAACGTTTAACATTTATGCGTCTGTTAAAATTCTATGATTTCTATGATGAAATTACAAAGGGGTAGATGTATATGTTGGAAGAATTAAAACAAAAAGTATTAGAGGCGAATTTGTTATTACCGAAATATGGTCTGATTACTTTTACATGGGGTAATGTGTCAGGAATTGATCGCGAAAAGGGAATCGTGGCAATTAAACCAAGTGGTGTATCTTACGATGATATGAAAGTTGATGATATCGTGTTATGCGACTTAGATGGAAATGTTGTAGAAGGAAATTTAAAGCCAAGCAGTGACTTGATGACACATCTTGAGTTTTATCGTAAATGGCAGAATATTGGTGGTGTAGTTCACACACATTCCAGATGGGCCACTAGCTTTGCACAGGCTGGATTAGATATACCAGCTCTTGGTACTACACAAGCAGATTATTTTTATGGGGATATACCTTGTACTCGTTTAATGCGTGATGATGAAATTAAAGGGCAATATGAACTAGAAACTGGAAAGGTTATTGTAGAAACATTCAGAAATCGTGGAATTGATCCAGATCAAATGCCAGGAGTACTTGTACATAGTCATGGACCATTTTCATGGGGAAAAGATCCATATGAAGCCGTACATAACGCAGTAGTAATGGAGGAGTGTGCAGCAATGGCATATGCTTCCTTAACACTTCTTGGTGGTGCAAAAAAACCAATGCAAAAAGTTTTGTTAGAGAAACACTTTATGCGTAAGCATGGACCAAATGCTTACTATGGGCAAAAATAAATAAGGATGGAACGCGTATGGAAACAGAAAAGAATAGAATTAGGGAAATAATGAAGAATATCAAAGTGTTTGTACTGGATATGGATGGAACAATCTATTTAGGAAATGATTTGTTTCCATATACCCATACTTTCCTTGATAAAGTAAAACAAACAAGCAGAGAGTATTACTTCTTTACAAACAATTCCAGCAAGGATATTGATACCTATATTGTAAAATTAAACAATATGGGTATCAATATCACAAAGGAACAAATGATGGTTTCTACCCATGTAATACTTCGCTATTTAAAGGAACATTATGGTGGGAAAACACTTTATGTTGTGGGAACACCGGCATTAGTAAACGAATTTAAAAAACACGGATGGGTCATTAACGAAGAAAACCCAGATATTGTAATATTAGGGTTTGATACAACCTTAACATATGAAAAATTAAGTAAAGCATGTCATTTTATACGAAATGGAGCTACTTATTTTGGTATTAATCCAGATTTAAACTGTCCTATGGAGAATGATACCTTCATTCCGGATTGTGGCAGTATGGCAAAACTCATTGAGGCAAGTACAGGCCGATATCCAGAATTCTTTGGGAAACCAAGCAAACGAACATTGGAATATATCATCAAAGAAACTGGACATAAAGCAGATCAAATCGCTATTATCGGGGACCGTTTATATACGGATATCGCAGTCGCAGATCAAAGCGATGTAACGAGTATCTTGGTAATGAGTGGTGAAACAAAAAGTAAAGATGTGGAAAAAAGTGAGATCAAACCAGATATCATGATTGATAATATTGGTGTCTTGGCTGATCTTTTATAAATAGATAGTAGGAGGATAGTTATGTACGATACAGTCATTATTGGTGCCGGAATCAGTGGTACCTCACTGGCATTTGAACTAAGTAAACAGGAAGGAAAGATTCTGTTACTAGATAAAGAAAATGATGTGGCAGATGGAACCACAAAAGCAAATAGTGCCATTATCCATGCTGGATATGATCCAGAATGCGGAACACTTATGGCAAGATACAATGTAGAGGGAAATCGTATCATTCCTCAGATCTGTAAAGATTTAGATGTACCAATTAAAAATATTGGTTCTCTAGTAGTTGCCTTTTGCGAAGAAGAGATTGAAACACTAAAAACCATTTATGAACGTGGTGTAAATAATGGTGTAAAAGGTATGCGTATTGTGGATAAAAATGAACTTCATGAAATGGAGCCAAATCTAAATGAGAAAGCAGTCGCAGCTTTGTATGCACCAAGCGCTTGTATTGTTAATCCATGGGATCTTGCAATTGCTTATGCTGAAACAGCAGTAAAAAATGGTGTAGAATTTCAGGCTAACAAAGAAGTTAGTGCTATTAAACAAAACGAACGCGGATTTATCGTATATACAAATGATGGAAGTCAATACGAAACGAAGACTGTTGTTAATGCAGCTGGTGTAGAATGTGATAAAATTATGGGTTTAGTTAAGGAACCAGATTATACGATTTTCCCAAATAAAGGGGAATATTATCTTTTGGATAAAAACCAGGGAGAACTTGTACATCATGTCATTTTCCAATGCCCAACAAAAGAGGGCAAAGGAACACTAGTAGCACCAACAGTACATGGAAATCTGATTGTAGGACCAAGTGCTACAAGCTGTGATGATGAAGACTTTTCAACAACACAATCTGGACTTGACCTTGTTAAGAAAGCTGCATTAAAATCCGTTCCAAATATCAACTTTCGTGAAAATATAAGAACATTTGCAGGAATCAGAGCGAGAAGCAATCATGGAGATTTCATTATTGGAGAAGATCCACAGATAAAAGGATTCTTCCAAATTGCTGCTATGCAATCCCCTGGATTATCTTCTGCTAGCGCAATTGCTATTGATATGGTGAAACGTTTTCAAGAAAAAGGATTATTCTTACAGCCTAAAGCAAATCCAGTTACAACAAGAAAAGTTGTACGTTTTAAAGAAATGAGCAATGAGGAACGTGAAAATTATATCAAAGAACATCCAGCATACGGACGTATCATCTGTCGTTGTGAAACGATTAGTGAAGGTGAAATTCTAGATGCTTTACATCGTGTTATCACACCAGTGAGCATTGATGGAATTAAACGTCGTTGTAATGCTGGTATGGGAAGATGCCAAGGGGGTTTCTGTGGACCAAAGGTACAAGAAATTATTGCTAAAGAATTAGAGATAACACAAGAAGAAGTAGTACAGGATAAAGTAGGTAGTGTAATCTTATATGGCAAGACCAAGGGAGGTAAGTAAGATGAAAAAACAATATGATGTTATCGTAATTGGAGGAGGTCCAGCAGGACTTGCCAGTGCGATTGCTGCTAGAAATAATGGAGCAGAAAGTGTTTTAATCATTGAACGTGACAAAGAACTTGGTGGAATCTTAAATCAGTGTATTCATAATGGCTTTGGTTTACATCATTTTAAAGAAGAATTAAGTGGACCAGAATATGCAGGAAGATTTATTGACGAAGTAAATGGGACAGATATTGATATTTTATTAGATACGATGGTTATTGAGATTACAGAAGACAAACAAGTATTCTGTACAAGTGAATCTCATGGATATATGGTTTTACAAGGGAAAGCACTTATCTTGAATATGGGATGTCGTGAACGTACAAGAGGTGCTATTGCGATTCCAGGAGATCGTCCTGCAGGTGTATTTACAGCAGGAGCTGCACAACGTTATGTAAATATAGAAGGTTACATGGTAGGAAAACGCGTAGTTATCTTAGGTTCTGGAGATATTGGATTGATTATGGCAAGAAGAATGTCATTAGAAGGTGCAGAAGTATTAGCTTGCGTAGAATTAATGCCATATTCTAATGGATTGAATCGAAATATTGTACAATGTTTAAATGATTATAATATTCCATTATATCTTTCTCATACAATTACAGATATCAAAGGTAAGAAGCGTGTGGAACAGGTGATTGTATCTAAAGTAGATGAAAACAGACAAATTATACCAGGAACAGAAATGGTATTCGATTGTGATTGTGTATTATTATCTGTTGGGTTAATACCAGAAAATGAATTAACAAGAAATGCTGGTATTCAGATGGATCCTAGAACCAATGGTCCAGTAGTTTATGAAAATATGGAAACCAGTGTAGCGGGAATCTTTGCGAGTGGAAATGTGTTACATGTACATGATTTAGTAGATTTTGTAACAGATGAAAGTGAAAAAGCTGGAAAAGCAGCAGGTATTTATGTAAAACATGGGGAATCTACCGTTAACAATGTCATTGAAACGAAACAAGGCGAAGGAGTAGGATACACCGTACCGCAAAAAATTAGAAAAGATGAAGTAGATAAAGGTGTAGAATTAAGCTTCCGTGTCAGAAATAATTATCATGATGCAGCTATCGTTATCAAGGATGGCGATACACAAATCGCACGATTTAAACGTGAACATATGGCACCAGCAGAAATGGAAAAAGTGATGATACCAAAAGTATTATTAGATAAAGTAAATGGTAATTCATTAACGATATCTATCGAAAAGGAGGGTGACTAAGGATGAAAGAATTAATATGTATTGTATGCCCTAAAGGATGTCACTTAAAAGTAGATGAGGATAATGATTATAAGGTAACAGGTAATAATTGCCCTAGAGGAGCAGAATATGGAAAGAAAGAACTTACTCATCCAATGCGTGTGATTACTTCAACGATTCGAATTCAAGGTGGCACACAGGCTAGAGTAAGTGTAAAAACAAGTACAGATATACCAAAAGAAAAAATTTGGGATATTATGAAGCGCCTAGATGAAGTAGAAGTAGAGGCACCTGTACATCGTGGAGATATCATAGAAAAAAACATTTGTGGTACTCAGGCAAATCTTGTAATTACCAAAGATGTTAATAAAATATAAAGAAAAAACTTAATATGAATAGGTTTATATAAAATGTTATGTCATTAAATCTAAAACATCATTTGGATTTAATGACATATTTAAAATTATATAATCATTAGCATATTTTTGATAATCAAGAAATTAATAAACAGAAGTAGTTAGAAATAACTTGAAATTAAATACTGTATGGACAGGAGGAATATCATTTGAAAACAGAAGAACTAAAGCAACATGCTGCACATATTCGTGAGAATATCGTCTGTATGGTCGCTAATGCAAATAGCGGTCATCCAGGTGGATCTTTATCCGCAGCTGATATATTAACTGTATTATATTTTGAAGTCATGGATATCAATGAAGAAAATGTCAAAGGTATCGATCGTGATCGTTTTGTCTTATCAAAAGGTCATGCTTCACCTTTACTGTATGCGACTTTATTTGAAAAAGGCTTACTACATGAAGATTTGAATACTTTCAGAAAGATCAACAGTAAACTACAAGGACACCCAAATATGAACTATGTCGATGGTGTTGATATGTCCACAGGATCTCTTGGTCAAGGTATCTCTGCCGCTGTTGGTATGGCATTAGCAAACAAAGTAGATGGCAATGATCATAGAGTCTATACCTTATTAGGTGATGGAGAATGTGAAGAAGGCGAAGTATGGGAAGCTGCTATGGCTGCTGCTCATTATCGTTTGAATAATCTTTGTGCAATCGTAGATTTCAACTCTTTACAGATCGATGGAAACATCCGTGATGTCATGAACCCTACACCAATTGATGAAAAATTCAAAGCATTTGGATGGAATGTCATCAACATCAAAGGACATGATTATGAAGATATTCGTTTCGCATTTGATGAAGCGAAGAAAGAAAAGGAAAAACCAACGATGATCCTAGCACATACGATCAAAGGAAAAGGTGTATCCTTTATGGAAAACAACGCCGCATGGCATGGAAGTGCACCAAATGCAGAACAGTGTGCACAAGCAGTAAAAGAATTGGAAGGTGAAGGCAATGAGTAAAGTAGCGACAAGAACAGCATATGGAAAAGCACTAGCTGAACTGATCGTAGAACGTGATGATGTGATCGTACTAGATGCCGACCTGACCAAATCAACGAAGACATGTGATGCGAAAAAAGCAAGACCAGAACATCACTTCAATATGGGAATCGCAGAAGGCAATATGATGGGAGTCGCAGCAGGATTAGCCGCTAGTGGCAAGGTTGTGTATGCATCTAGCTTTGCGATGTTTGCGGCAGGAAGAGCCTATGAGCAGGTAAGAAACAGTATCGCATATCCTAAGTTAAACGTGAAAGTATGTGCCACACATGCAGGTATTACGGTAGGCGAAGATGGCGCAAGCCATCAAAGTGTAGAAGATATCGCATTGATGCGTGCAATGCCAAATATGAAGGTATTCAATCCATGTGATGCTAAGCAGGCAGAGATGATCGTCAAAGCAGTCGCAGATATCGAAGGCCCATGTTATGTAAGACTTGGACGAGGCAATGTAGAAGATGTATATAGTGATGATACAGCATTCACATATGGCAAAGGCAATGTCTTAAGAAAAGGCAAAAAAGTCGCAATCGTAGCCACAGGTATGATGGTACAGGAAGCCTTACGTGCATATGAAACATTAAAAGGTGAAGGCAAAGAAGTCACAGTGGTAGATATGCCATGTATCAAACCAATCGATGAAGAATTGATCAAAGAACTGGCAAAAGAACATGAAGTCATCGTCAGCTGTGAAGAACACAGTGTCATCGGTGGTTTAGGTAGTGCCATCGGGGAAGTATTGGTGAAGAATGAACCAGTGAAGATGGTCATGATCGGTATGCAGGACTGCTTTGGAGAAAGTGGAACACCAGATGCTTTATTAGAAAAATACGAGTTAAACGCAAAAGCAATTGTGAAAAAAATTAAAGAGATTTAGTTATTATCAAATTTTCCTTGCATAACATAATATAAATCTTTTTGATAGACAGTATTTGCTTATTATAGTTAAAAAAATCACCCCAAAATGAGGTGATTTTTTGTATTGCTGTATTTTATTTCCAATATTTTTTCTTGTCTTCTTCTGTAATCTTACGAATCACTTTACAAGGATTACCAGCCGCAATCACACCAGATGGGATATCCTTATTTACAACACTGCCAGCGCCAATCACAGTATCATCACCAATGGTAACACCAGCAAGTACTGCAACGTTTGCGCCAATCCATACATTGTTTCCAATTGTGATAGGATAGGCATATTCTAATCCCTGATTTCTTTGTTCAACATCTAAAGGATGTCCTGCACAATAGAACCCACAATTAGGAGCCACAAATACGTTATCCCCAAAGGTAACTTTTGCGCAATCCAGAATGACACCATTATAATTCATGAAGAAATTGTCACCAATCTCAATATTATAACCATAATCACAATGAAATGGCTGTTCAATGGTTACATGCTCACCTACATGTCCTAAAAGGGAGTGTAAAAGTGCTCGGCGTTCTTCTTTGTTGCTAGGGCGTATATGGTTGTAGTCAAAACATTTTTCAATACATTCCAAACGTTCTTTTTTTAAATGCTCATCATAATTTGCATCATACAATAGGCCTTGTGCCGCTTTTTCTTTTTCTGTCATACCATACCTCTTTCTAACAGCGTCATTATAATATGTACGTACATGATTGTCAATGCTGATTATAAACAAAATAGAGCATATGATTATAAACAAAATAGAGCATATAGAGGAAGGTATAAAACACCATCTTTATTTCCAAAGTTCTTTAATGAACAGCGGATTGCATATTCTGGTTGATATTTATCCATATACATTTTTAAGCTTTTAGATTTTGTATTGAAAGAAGCTTTTACTTCCATAGGAATCACTTGATGAGATTTAGTAATCATGAAATCAATTTCCGCAATACCATTTGATTCATAGTAACAGGCATCATACCCTTTTGTTTTTAATTGTTGTGCAACATAGTTTTCGGTTAAGCCACCTTTAAATATTGCATACTCATCTTTGATAAATACAGACATATCTAATCCATATAGATTAGATAATAAACCTGTATCACTCATATAAATTTTAAAGAAATCTGAATCAGCATAGCATTTCATTGGCAAAAGATTATTTTTTATTTTAGAAACCTTGATAATCAACCCACTATCCATCAACCATTCAATCGCATCTTGATATTTTGATTTTGTGGCACCCTTTTCTATGATTTTATATTGGAACTTATGATTGTCTTTACTTAATTGTTCAGGTATGGACTGAAAACAGGAACGTATTTTCATAGCTTCGGAAGGTGTTGCATATTTTGCCATATCTGCCAGGTATGCATTTATGATATTTTGTTGAATCATATCATAGGAAATAGGGCTTTGTGTAAGATATGATAATACAACAGCAGGCATTCCTCCGCATAAAACATATTCTTTATAATATTGCACTGCTTTTAAATGCCATACATCTGGCATTGGCTTTTTCTCTTCATAACAAGTTTTGATCATTGTGATTAATGATTCTTCATCTTTTGCCATTAAGAATTCTTCAAAATCTAATGGATATAGTTGTTAATGCATTTTTCCTTAGAAAAAATCAATATATTTAAACTTATTCGTTTGAAAAAGTCATAAAAATACAATTTTTTCTAAGGAACGTTTATAAAAAATAAAAAGCATGACACGATAAACGATGCCATGCTCAATGATTAACGAAGAATAAATGCTAAATAATCTAAGAAGAATAGTGTAAATGCAAGAATGATACCTGTCCATGAAGCCTTTTTTATAAGGGAAGAATTTTGTTTTTTCTTTTGACAGTATATAATGATGAACCCGATGATTGGCATCAAATAACTGATGATCAAGGAAAGTATCGTGAGCAGCTTTTCTTTTACTGATACGATTCTAAATTCATGCAATGCTTGCAACATCTTCACCTTCTTTTACCAATTCGTTTAATTTTTCCACTACTGGTTGTTTACCATCTGTGAAAATTACCATTGTGGTAACATCATACCCTTTTGCTTTGATAGATGCGATATCAGCTTTCACAACAGGATCTCCTTTTTTTACCTGATCGCCTTGATTTACATAACTGTGAAACCCATTTCCCTGTAGTTCAACAGTATCAATTCCAATATGTACAATGATTTCCATATCATCATTTGTAATTCCAAAGGCATGTCCAGTAGGGAATACTGCCGCAATCGTACCATCAATGGGTGATACAAAGATATCAGAAGATGGTTCTATCGCAAAGCCATCTCCCATGGCTTTACTGGCAAAGGCTTCATCTTTTACAGATGATAAGTCAATCAACCTGCCTTGTACTGGTGATCCGATTGCCTGTTTCTTTTTGTTTTTGAATAGGTTCCACATAATCATTTACTCCTTTACTTTAATTCTGGCCAATAATCTTTATTTGCGATAATCATATCATCCAGGATTGCTTTGGCCTGTGTAGATGATTTGATAGTTTTATTTAATGCGAATGCCTGTAAAACTTTCGTATAAGAGTTTTCAATAGCACCTTCTACCAGACATTTTTCACAAGCATATTGCTGTTCAATCATGCCTTTATAGAATGTTGGGATATGTCCAACTGAGATTTTTTCTACTCCACGAGGGGATACATAACAAGGGATTTCCACCATGGCGTCATCTGGTAAATCAGCGATGGCACCTTCATTTTTCACGATAAGCAAATAGCGTCCACCATTTTCTCTACATAAAGATTCCGCAAGATCAACGATAAATGTACCATGTGCACCTACCACAAACATGCCATCATCATATTTTCCAGTTTCTTTATAACGTCTGATTGCATCAAATAATGTTTTTTCTCTGCCATCCATAACTTCATTTGCTCTTGTATAATCAGGGTTGGCATCATTCACGATATCCTGACTTAATAAGTAATACTGTAAATATGTATTTGGAAGATAATCAGGGAAACGTTCCATCATTGGTTTAACATTGCCATAAGTATGTACCCAAGAAGGTTCCCAGTGCTGTTCATCTGGTACATCACATAAATATCCATGTGCAATGGCATGTTGTCTTAATTCTTCAAAACGACTTTCGCCATTTACCCAGATATCAGTGAACCAGCCAAAGTGATTTAAACCAAAGTAATCAGGTTTGATATCATGAGGGTCACAATGCAGAATATCCGCAAAGCTGTTAATGATTGCGACTGGCATATCACAAATATTAATGATACGTGCATTTGGTCTTAATTTCTTTAATGCCAATGCAACGATAGCGGCAGGGTTGGAGTAATTTAAAATCCAGTGATTTGGTGCGGCATACTTTTCTACCATATCCAAGATTTCTACCATTGGATAAATCGTTCTAAGTCCATAAGCAAGACCACCACAGCCACATGTTTCCTGTCCAACTGCACCATGTTTTAATGCGATTTTTTCATCTTGTTCACGCATTGCATATTTACCAACACGAATCTGTGCGAAGATAAAATCTGAATCTTTAAATGCAGTTTCTGGGTCAGTTGTTGTAAAGAAGTTACATTCTGGACAATTTGCCTTTACAACTTCTTTTACGATGATTGCGACATCGTTTTGACGTTCTTCATCGATATCATATGCACGGATTTCCTTTACAGGAAAGGTATCCTTTTTTGATAAAATTGCCTTTACGACACCTGGTGTATAAGTACTTCCTCCACCAACGATTGTGATAATTTTTGGTTCCATGTTATTCTCCTTCTATTGCTAAATGATTAGCTTCTAAATAATCTTCTAAACTCTTTCTAAATTTATTTACATTCACACCATAGATAATCTGGATTTCATTGCCTCTTTTCACAAGTCCTTTAGAGCCTGTTTCTTTTAGTTTTTCTTCATCTACAAGATCTAAAGAATCCACAACAATACGTAAACGTGTGAAACAATTGTCTATATTTTTGATATTCTGAATACCACCAACAGCTTCATAAATCTGAGCACCCAGGGAATTGTTCATACCAGCAGGGGATGGTGTTGCGGTATTTTTCTTTGCAGCTTCATAATCTTTCTTTGTTACCAGTTTGACATCTTCATCACTTTCATCTCTACCAGGGATTTTTACATCAAATTTCAAGATGAACCATTTAAATACGAAGTAGTATACAGCCATCTGTACAAGTCCTAATAAAATGAACCAAGGCCATCCGGTTTTTGCGACACCCGCAGGTACGTTGTATAGCAATGTTTCAAAAATACCTCCAGCAGTACAGCATGTGATCTGGAAGAAGTACAACAGATAGAAGAAGATACCTGTTAGTACAGAGTGAATCAGGAATAGTACAGGACTAACGAATAAGAATGTAAATTCAATTGGTTCTGTAATCGCAGCTAGACAGCTTGTCAGGATTGCTGGTACATAAATTGCTCTGGCTTTGTTTTTTAATGCAGGTTTTGCACAATGCAGCATTGCTAGACCAGCACCAGATAAACCAAATACTTTTACTAATGTAACGTTATTGAAAATGGTAGTTAATGATAATTTTGCAGTTTCAGGGTCACCTAACTGTGCTAATGCGATTGCCCAAGCACCAGAATAAGTTTCACCGGCAACAGTAGCAACACCACCTAAATCGGTATACCATAATGCACTACCAATCAAGTGATGTAAACCTGTAGGAATCAATAAACGTTCTAAGAAACCAAATGTAAAGAAACCAATACCACCAGATGTTGAAATAAAGGTCGCAACAGAAGTGATCAAGGATTGTACAGGTGGCCATAAATAAGCAAATGCAATTGCCATAACCAGCATCACAGGAATAGAAATCAAGAATACAAAACGTGTTCCACCATATACAGAAAGTACTTCACCTAAGTCTTTATCACAATATTTATTGTGCAAGCATCCTACGATTACACCAATGATAATACCAAGGAATACACCCATATCCACAATCTGGAAGCCTAGCATCATGTTTTGACCATTGCCAGTTGCTTCATGTAACATACCTGTTAAGGATAAGAATGAATTCTGTGCAGCACAGAAGATAAACAGACAAAGGAAAGCAACCAGTGCCGCATGTTCCTTTTTCTTTTTCGCAAGACCAAATGCAACACCAATCGCAAAAATTGGTCCTAAGTTATTAAATACAGACATCAAGCCATTATACATGACTTTAAAGATGATCTGGATAACCTCATTTCCTAAAAATGGTACTGCGGATACAATGTTAGGGTTGATCATAAAGTTACAAATAACAAGAATCAATCCTACAGCGGGTAAATAAAGTACGGGTGCCACAATGGCTTTGGAGAATGTCTGCATTGCTCCAACAAATTTTTCTTTCATACTATCGTCCTCTCTCTTATAATAGAAAAGACCTAAAAACTACAGCCATCACAAAACAAAAAGCTTTGTTTATCTGTTGAATTTAGGTCTTGCCTGATCGAATCAGTAACAATCCATTCAGTTGTTAATCTTATAAATATGAATCATCAAATATAATAGCTCTTTTTCTGTCAGCATATAGCCGAAGGTTTCATAAATGAAATCACGCACTGCATGTACACATGACAGAATTTTTTTATTCTTTTTCGCTAAGAACACAGCCATTTCTTTATCTTCAAAGCTTTCTTCCTCATGTTCACCATTGAAGATGCGTTGCGCCATAAATTTCAGATGTGTTGTTAAACGAATATAATCCAGACTCTCTTCATCAAAGCGAACATCCAGTGTATCAGAAATTACCTGTATACAACCCTCAATCAGTTGAAGTGTTTCCATAGTGGAATTGGAATTGGTATCACTGGATCCATTGATAATATGCAAGGCGATATATCCGGCTTCATCTTCCTGCAAATGGATACCAAGTTCTTTTTCAATCAATTGGATACTCCATAAACCAATTTTATACTCCTCTTTGTATAAGGTTTTTATTTCTGTTAGTACTAGATTGGGAAGTTCTGTACCTGTTTCATAACGTTCTACCGCAAAACAGATATGGTCTGTCAATGCTACGATGGTTTGATCCTGAAAGGATATGTTTAATCGTTTGACAGCTTCTTCCATAATCGTTTGAGAAAGCTTGAAGTATTTTTCAGGTGTGCGTAAAAACAGCTGATACATTGCGTTTTTTTCGCCACCCTCATAGACGTAGCGCTTTTCAATGCGGCGTTCATCTACTTCATCTCCAATTTTTTTCTGGAATCCAATACCTGAACCAGTCAGTATGAGATCATTTTTATTGTCAGAAATAGTGGCCACTGCGTTGTTGTTGAAAATCTTAATAATTTTCATAATCTCCCTCCGATAAAAATAAAGACCTAAGAATTACAAAAACTATAATAAAAATATAGTCATGTTATTCAAAGGTCTTGCCTGATCACATCAGTAACAATCCAAGTATTACAGCTATTATTTTAAACATTAATTTACTTTTGTCAACACTTTTATGTCAAATTAAATAAAAATGATAGCGTTTTACTTTTCAAAAATGATATCGAAATATTTCATCTCTTGAAAGCCAGCCATTCCAGTATCATATGCACGATCTTGCAAGATATCCATAAGCGCTTGTAAAGATGCTTCATCCAACGTGTACTGATAAGCAGTTTCAATGGCTTTTACAGCTAATCGAACAGCTTTTTCAAATATTTCCGGGAAGGAATCATTGCTTATGATTTCATGATCACAAGGATGTTTCCATACTTCTTTCTTTAGATTTAAAACATCAAAATCATTCTCATCCTGATTTGGCACAATATTACCTGACATTTGCCATTTCTGATGACGAAGCATTTCATATCCAAGCCATGCATCAATCTTATAATGATGTGGATCATATAGCCATTCCTGTGCGTGACGCCATCCATCTAATGCTTTTCTAATATCATAAACGCGGATATCACTTTGAAACAGCTTCTTGACTGTTGGAACATAAATACGGGCAATTGCTTGTAAAATTTCTTGATTGTATAAGCAGATATCAGGAAAATAGTATTCTTTAATACTGCAGTTTCGATAAGTTCTCAACATTGTTTCATCTAATACGGATTCAAATCGATGATGATAATTCAGACTCATGCCAGTACAATCACCTGTACGATAATAGACATATGGATGGGCACTGCTGTCAATAGCCCAATGACATAAATGACCAAATAGATATACAGACATTCGTGTTTTGATATCATCTTTTTTCTGTTTTAAGATTTCATCAAGACCACATCTGAAAAAGTCATTGACATGGCCACAATGCAACGTATTCCCTATTTGTGAAACCAGATTATCATGAAATAAATTCCATGGGGTTGCGCCATAGAAAAACAAAGGATCAGGACCATTACTACCGATATAATAGAGCTGTTCATTATCTTTGATCATTTGAATGATATCTTCATGATGTAATCGTTTTAATACTTCTTCCGCAAAAATCTTGTGAGTAATTAAGTTTGGCATATTGTTCTCCTTGTATCTTACGTGTACTATAAAGACATTATAATATGAAAAGAAACCGCATACAAGAACAAAATAGGATGATAGCGAAGATTGTGAATTACATTTGATATAGAAATAGATATCAATAGTAAAAATTGTACAATACAGGAGATGAAGTTACCGTATTTCTGAATATTTTTGAATCCCTTGTGCGTGTGTATGAGATTTGTTATACTTTGTAAAAGTATAAAAGGGGAAATCATAAATGAAAAAGTTTAATTTAAAAAATAAATCGATACAAAAAGGAATTTTGATTTTTATCATTGGATTATTATCAGGAGTACTGCTTATAACTTCTTTTCAACATTTTCAAAGTTCACCTAGTGAAAAAGACGCTGTGAAAGAGGAAAAAATTGCAGAAAAAGATACAGCTAAGGACAAGGAAAAAACCGAAGAAAAAGATAAAGAAACAAAACAGGAGGAGAACACTTCCCAATATCCTTCATGGGATAAATCTGCCGTATATAATGGAGGAGATAAGGTGATATATGAGAAAAAGATTTATAAAGCAAAATGGTGGACACAGGGAGAAACACCAGGGAACAGTGATGTTTGGGAGGATACAAAAGAAAGCATTACACCTGTAAAAGATGAAAAGAAAAAGGATACAGTTACCAATAAGAAGCATGTGGAAACAGGAGATAAAAAGATTGTCGGTTATTTTCCTTCATGGAAACCAGCAAAGGTGGATGATCTTCGCTATGATGAATTGACAGATATTATTTATGCATTCGCCATACCAACGAGTGAAGGAGATTTACGCCCCTTAGATAATGCAGATATCGCAAAACAAATTATCACGAAGGCCCATAAACAAAACGTTCGTGTGTTATTAGCAGTAGGTGGATGGAGTTATAATGATGTTCCATTAGAAGCGACATTTGTTTCCGCTACAGAAAACGATCAAAAGATAAAGAAATTTGGCGATGCTATTATAAACATGTGTGATCGCTATGGATTTGATGGAATAGATATGGATTGGGAGCATCCACGTGTCGATGGAAATACTGGGAAACAATATGAAGCGTTGATGTTGTATCTGGCAGATAAATTACATGATGAAAAAAAGCTTCTGACAAGTGCTGTTTTAAGTGGTGCTACTGCAGATGGCAATGTATATTATGATGCAGCAGCGCATAGTGATGCAGTCTTGAAGGCAGTGGACCGTATTCATGTGATGGCTTATGATGGTGGGGATGGAGAGCGTCATTCTCCATATGATTTTTCAGTAAACAGCATAGAATATTGGACAGATACTAGAAATGTTGACCCTAATAAAGTCATATTGGGAGTACCATTTTACGCAAGGCCAAGTTGGGCAGGCTATGGAGATATCATT
Source organism: [Eubacterium] hominis (assembly GCA_014337235.1). Lineage (GTDB taxonomy): Bacteria > Bacillota_I > Bacilli_A > Erysipelotrichales > Erysipelotrichaceae > Hoskinsella > Hoskinsella hominis. Next base: position 1,548,407 of record CP060636.1, read on the forward strand.
AAGGAAAATAAAGACGCACCAAAGAAAGATCATGTTACCTATAATGGGATGGATGTATATTATAATGGCCTAGAAACTATGAAGAAAAAAGCACAGTACGCTAAGAAAAACTGTGGTGGGATCATGATTTGGGAATTGAGTCAAGATAGTAGCGATGACAACATGAGCTTGCTGAAAGTAATAGCGGATGAACTATCTAAATAAGTGACGTACTCCCACCACTTATGCAAAGCATAGAAGTGGGGGACTTCTGCCTGCTTTTGGTTAAAATAGAGTCCTTTTCATATTTAAAAACCAACGTTTTAAAATAAAAAGTAATGATTTATTTTAAGATTTTAGCTAAAAATATAATTATTTATGCTTTTTGTAACAAGCCCTCCTTTTTTGTGTATAATGTTACCTATTATGAGAACGGAGGTATGTGAATGAGCGTTGAACAATCAAATTTATTGAATGAAGAAATGAAAAAAGGAAAGAAGATTTTTTTAAGACCAAGCATACTAGATACTGCAATAGTAAATAGACCAAAGAATATGATATTAGGGGAATCGCTAGTCACAATGGAAAAAACAAAAGCGTATGATCATATATGTAAATTGGTATTAAGCAATAAACCGGTTGTGTCGCGTATCATGAAACGTGTGATGAAAGAATGTAAAGATATGACGGTAGATGAAATCGTCAATTGTATTGAAAATGATCCTCAAGTCATTGCGATTGTGAAAGATCATGATCAGATTATCGGAATGAATGTAGAGGATGAATGTATTATCGGAGCACCCATTCGATATGATGTATTATTTAAAGCAAATCTGCCAACAGCAGATGGTGGAACAGAGTGCGTAGGAATCTTTATGAATTTTGAAATACAAATAGATGATAATCCAGGGTATTCACTAGTGAGAAGAGGTATCTATTATACTTGCAGAATCTTAGCACGTCAAAAAAATGCAGCTGATGGATTTGAAAATTCAAATTTCAACGATATCCAAAAGGTCTATTCGATTTGGATATGCCCAGTTCATAAAAAAGAAAAAAATGATGTAATCAATATTTATCATATCGAAGAAAAATGTTTAAAAAAAGAATGGCATTGCCCACAGAAAGACTACGATCTAATGGAATTGATCATGTTGTATCCGGGTACACAATATGATTATGATCAAGGTGAAAAACATGGGTTATTAGAGATGTTAAATATATTGTTCACAATGAAAATAAGTGCAGAAGAAAAAAAGAGATTATTGGAAAAAAATTATGGTATAATAATGACGAAGAACATGGATGAGGAGGTAGAATATATGTGCAATCTTAGTGAAGGTATATTGAAACAAGGACTAGAGCAAGGACTAGAACAAGGAATAGAAATAGGAAAAGCACAAGGTATACAAGAAGGTGAATTAATTTCCGCAATTAAGTTAACCAAAAATCTAATAAAAAGCAGTAAAATAGATGTTTATAAAGCTATGGCATTACTAGATCTACCACAGGATATCCGTAAAATCGTAATCGAAGAAATAAATAAAGAAAAATAGAATTAAAAGACGTATTCTGATGAAAAATCAAAAATACGTCTTTTTTATAGGAACATCATTGTATAAAGAGGATAACATTCTATAATCTCATGTCACAATTCACATTGTTCAAAAATAACTAATTGTACGTTGCGGCTGTTTATGAATTGCTGTAGGCTTTTAGATTTCGTGTTATAACCACTTTTGGCTTCAACAAGATTTCCTTGCAGGATATCAAAATACAATTCTTTGAAATTATTCGTTATAGACATATGTGATAAACAAAAATTATTCATCAAGAAAATATATAAAAAGATAAAACTATTTTCATATGAGAATGGTATCTTGCTTTCTTTTCATTTGCATAGTATACAGAAGAAATACAAGGATGTGCGTAAATAGTAAATTGCATAATTCTCTAATTTGCGTTATCATAAGAGATAAAAAACGGAGGGATTGGGATGCTAAAAAGATTACATCACTCAAAAGAAGCAATCAAAATGGAAATCAGAGAACATAAAAGCTCTTCCATCGTATATTTTACACTCAGAGCATTGGTGATATTAACAATGATTCTTCAGATATTTAACCGGAATTATGAAAATGTATTCTTATGTATTTTGACATTGGCATTATTGATTGTGCCAAGTTTTATTCAGGTAGAATTTAAAATAGAACTGCCAACTACATTAGAAATTATCATTTTGGTATTTATATTCTCTGCAGAAATACTTGGAGAAATAAAATCGTTTTATATCGTATTTCCTATGTGGGATACCATACTTCATACACTCAATGGATTTTTGGCAGCGGCAATTGGATTCTCACTTGTGGATATCCTAAATAACAATGATCGTTTACAGTTTAAAATGTCGCCTGTCTTTATGGCATTAGTAGCATTTTGTTTCTCTATGACGATTGGCGTATTATGGGAGTTCTTTGAATTTGGCATGGATCATCTAATTGGTACGGATATGCAGAAAGATACAGTGATAAACTATATTACTAGTGTGGCATTAGATCCTACAAACAGCAATCGACCAGTGACAATGAGTGGTATCAATGATGTGATTGTCAATGGACAAGCATTAGGATTGGGTGGGTATCTGGATATTGGACTAATTGATACTATGGAAGATTTATTCGTAAACTTTATTGGTGCCGTTGTGTTTTCAATCTTTGGTTATTTCTATGTAAAAAAACGTGGGAAAGGTCGTTTTGTTAAACGATTTATACCAAAACCAAAGGATAAAAAACGGGATTATTTAGAAATAGTAAAAAACAGCAAACAGAGTACAGAGTAAAATCTGTACTTTTTTCTTGTTCACCTATTATAGAGGACTTATAATATGTTTGTTAGAGGTGACATAATGAAAACAATAAGTCATAAACAGAAGGAAAATAAGGCAGATATAAAGATTTCTGTAGGTAGTTCATATGCATGAATTTGAAATGAAAAAAAGCAATTATAAACTTTTTATTCACAAATGGGAAATAGCAGTAATCCTTGAAGCTGGATACAGAAAATTACATGAGAATGAAGATTGTAGTGAATATATTAGAGTATGTGAGAACCTATATTTCTCAATCGCTTTTGTGCCTAATTCCAACAGTGTGAAGCTTTCAGATGAAGAAATAAACGATTTTTGTAAAGGACTTCATTTAGTAAGTGATCAAATCATGGATAAAGTAAATCATAAGTCCTCTCTGATTCAGCTGCAAAGTATTCTGTTTTCAGATTGTAATATCCAACAAGAAGCATTAATGGTTTCCGCAATCAAATGGGCAAGTGAAGCGTTCGCCTTTCCTATGCCAATCATAAATGTGACATTTGATGATACGATAAAACCTTGTGGCAAGTATATTTTTGATTTTTCTAATTTGATATAAAAAAGATGAACATTCGCATTAGCTTTTGTTCATCTTTTTGTTGTTTAACGATGATATAATTTTTTAGTCTGATATTGATCTTCACAAGTTAAATTACAATTCAGTTTACGGAATGTATTTACATCCACTTGTGATAAAATAACGGTACTATGTGCTTCACAGCCTTTTAGCTTATCCAGTTGCTGCATAGCCAAATGAGATACAGGATTGGTTGTTGCGGATATCGCAAGAGCAATCAAAACTTCATCTGTATGTAAACGAGGATTATGATTACCAAGAGAATTCACTTTCAATTTCTGTATTGGTTCTATAATATTAGGTGAAATCAATGGTATTTCATCATTGATGTTGCCTAATGCTTTTAAAGCATTTAATAATGCGGCACTGCATGCACCAAGCAGGGAGCTTGTTTTACCAGTCACAATAGATCCATCTGGAAGCTCTATTGCGAAAGCAGGAGCATCCGTTTCTTCAGCTTTCTGTAATGCTGGAATCACACAACGTCTTTCTAAAGGAGTGATATTAGCCTGTGACATAATCAGTTCAATTTTCTTAATGGTATCTTCAGTAGTATGACCTATTTTAAAATCAACTTTTGCGGCATAATAACGGCGAAGGATTTCTTCACTGCTTGCTTTTCTTGCGGCATCATCATTCACAATACAATAACCTGCCATATTTACGCCCATATCTGTAGGTGATTTATAAGGAGATTCTCCTAAAATCTTTTCAAACATGGCATTTAATACAGGGAAGATTTCCACATCACGGTTATAGTTTACAGTAGTGACACCATATGCTTCTAAGTGGAATGGATCGATCATATTGATATCATTTAGATCAGCAGTTGCGGCTTCATATGCCAGATTCACTGGATGCTTTAATGGAAGATTCCATATAGGGAATGTTTCAAATTTCGCATAGCCTGCTTTGATACCACGTTTATGTTCATGGTATAACTGTGATAAACAAGTGGCCATTTTTCCTGAACCAGGACCAGGTGCTGTCACAACGACCAAAGGTTTTGTTGTTTCTATATATTCATTTTTACCATATCCATCTTCTGATACAATCATTGGTATGTTGTTAGGATATCCAGGGATTACATAATGCTGGAAAACCTTAATACCTAAATGTTCCAGATGCGCTTTAAAAACATCAGCACTGGATTGATTTGCATATTGCGTAATTACGACACTTCCTACATATAAGCCGGTTCCACGGAATGCATCGATGAGACGTAATACTTCAGCATCATATGTGATACCAATATCACTGCGAATTTTATTTTTTGCGATATCATTCGCACTGACAGCGATAACGATTTCTACTTCATCTTTCAGGTTTAACAACATCTTCAGTTTTGAATCAGGCTGAAATCCAGGCAACACACGTGCAGCATGGTGATCATCAAATAATTTACCGCCAAATTCAAGATATAACTTATTGCCAAACTTACTGATTCTTTCTAAAATATGCTTTGATTGCAGTTCAATATATTTGTCATTATCAAAAGCTATTTCTTTCATCTTCTCACTCCTTATCTAAAAAAACTCTCACTTTATGTATTATACCAAAAATATCGGTCATTTACTAACATAAAACAGTTTTTCAAAAGAAAAAAACAACGAGTCGTGAAAGCAGAAAAAATGTAAGCTATTTCTATGCTTATGCAAATATTTCAAAGAATGTGGAAAGATGAATGAATTACTGTAATTATCGTAAAAAATAGAATTTTAAAATGTTTTATATCTAAGAGAATTAATTAAGTATAGAAAATATGAGGAATGATCTACAAGTAAAGAAACAAAAATAATTGAAAAAGCAGAGAGTGTTTTGCTTGTCAGGCTTTTTAGAGCACATAAATCGACCGTTCAAAGAAACAATCAACCGCTCATAGACTTTTATAGATATAATCCTATTATATAAATTGTACGTTCAAAGCCATGTCATGTACACCCTATGATATGTTTTCTTCAGGACTTTATAGGATTATAATTAAGTAGGGAAAAACAAATAAGTTTTATACCTTATAGGGAATTTTTTTGCATACTATTTTAGAAGCCTCCATAATTCTTAAGAAATTGTCATTTTTATAGACTTTGTTTATTTACCAGTAAAAGGTATAATGATAAGGTAATACGAAAAGCCATTAAAAAGGCTTTTTTGTTACGTTGACAACACTATACAGATGGTAGCAAAATCTGTGTATTTGCATATATAATAATGTAAACATGATAAAAATGGATACAATTAAGGAACTTTTGATGATTTTTATTTGGAAATAATTAGAATGTCAAAAAAGTACGGAAAAAAATAGCTATCAAACGGAAAATGCTTTATAATAGTAATGCACTTTTGCAACACTACCATCACGCAATATGTGATGTCCTATAAATCAGAATCAAAAAAGGAGATATCGCAATGGAAAAAGTTATAAAAATTGAAGGGAAACATAAATTACGTGGAACAGTACGTATCAGCGGATCAAAAAACGCTACCGTCGCACTGATTCCAGCAGCCATATTAGCAAACGGGCCTGTCACAATCTGTGGTGTGCCGAATATCAGTGATGTAGAATCACTATCAGTATTACTACAAGATCTGGGTGTTGTTGTAGATATTAAAAGCAGTGATCGCATCGTCATTGATACAACAGATATGCAAAATAAACCTATGATTCATGAGGCAGTCAGTAAACTAAGAGCTTCTTATTATTTCATGGGGGCTTTGCTGGGAAAATATGGACATGCGGAAATCAAAATGCCAGGAGGATGTTATTTAGGACCTCGTCCGATTGATTTGCATCTGAAAGGTTTTGAGGCATTGGGCGCAACGGTTACTTATGATCATGGTGCTTATATATTAGATGCCAAAGAACTTGTCGGAACGAAAATTTTCTTAGATATATCCAGTGTTGGCGCAACGATCAACATCATGATGGCAGCTGTTCATGCCAAAGGTAGAACAACGATAGAAAATGCCGCAAAAGAACCAGAAATTATAGATGTCGCAACCTTATTAAATAAAATGGGCGCAAATATTCGTGGAGTTGGTACTAATGTTATCACCATTGATGGTGTTGATGAACTTAGTGGATGTTTCCATGAAATTATACCAGATCGTATCGAAGCAGCTACGTATATTGTATTAGCAGCAGCAGCTGCAGAAGATGTGATGATCGAAAATATTATACCGCAGCATTTGGAATCACTATTATCAAAACTTCATGAAATTGGTATCCAGATGGAAGTTGGTGTCGATCGTGTGCATGTAAAAGGACATGATGGAAATATTAAGGCTACTGATATTAAAACATTGCCATATCCAGGCTTTGCCACAGATATTCAACAGCCATTAACTGCACTTTTAACACAGACAACGGGACAATCTATTGTGACAGAAACTATTTATACAGAACGTTTTAAACACTGTTATGAATTAAATAAAATGGGCGCAAATATCAATGTTATGATTCCTAGCTCCTTTATCAATGGTCCAACACCTTTATATGGTGCAGAAGTATGTGCGACAGATTTACGTTGTGGGGCATGTCTTGTGATTGCCGGATTAATTGCAGATGGTGTGACAACCATTCATGATATTTATCATATCGATCGTGGATATGAGGATTTGGATGGTAAATTAACAGCTTTAGGCGCAAAAATCTGGCGTGAAACAATTGAAGATTAATATATTGACCTTATAGTTATAGACTATAAGGTTTTTTTCTTTGTGATTGTTTGCTATATCTTGAGTCATGGTATAATAACAATAGCTGAGGAGTTGAGTCATATGAAAAAAGCACTCTATCGATTAGAAATCTATCATAAACAAAGTGCCACAGAAAGCGAAAAGGAAGTTTTAAACTTTATCTTAGAACATCCTCGCACAGTAGTGGAGATGGATATCCATACATTGGCAAAAAAGTGTTATTGTAGTGCTGCCACAATTGTCAGAATATGTAAGAAAAATGGATTTAAAGGATTTAAAGAATTAAAAATGGCAGTGTTAAATGATATCAACTATACCAATGAATTAACACAGATAACATTTACAGATCAAAGTGATCATCCCATTGAACAAAACGTGGTTAAAATTTTAAATAATAACATACAAGCGATTGAGAATATGTATCACTTATTAGATTTTCAAGAGCTGGAAAGAATTGTTCATCTTTTATTTATGTGCAAGTATGTTTATTTATATGGCATTGGTGCGAGTTTTTTAGTCGCAAAGGATCTCCAACAAAAATTTGAGCGAATCAGTAAAAAAACGTTTTTATATGAAGATTTACATATGCAATTGGTAAGCTCTACTAATATTGATAAAGGGGATATCGCGATTGTAATTTCTTATTCTGGATTAACGAAAGAGATTATCAATATTGTCAATAACATCAAACAACGAGGAGGCATCATCATCGCCATTACCAAATATGGAAGTAGTAAGTTAGTTAATCTAGCAGACCATCATTTATTTGTGCCGGAATTAGAAATGCCACTACGTGTTGGCGCAAGCTCCAGCAGGGTATCACAATTATGCATTGTGGATATCCTATACAATCTGTATCTATCATTAGAAACTGAAAAGTCCATGGATAAAATCATTCTAACAAATAAATTATTAGAAAAGAAAGAAGATTAAAGAAGCGTTTTGTGTGAATAAAACGCTTCTTTTGGAAACAAAAGGCTTAAATTATTTCATCAAAGTAAACAATGTTTCATAATAAATTGATGATATTGTAAATAAAAGGGTTTTCATTTATAGTATGCATGTAAAGAAAAGAACCGTAAAATAAAGCAGCGGTGAATTGGAGGTCAAGATGATTGATTTAAGTAAAATGACAACAGAAATGGTAAATCCAAGAACACAAACTCTAAGTGCAATGAGCATTAGAGAAGCAATTGAAGTAATGAATCAGGAAAATATCAATGCGGTAAAATGTATCGAAGATCAGTATGATATGATTGAAAAAGTTATCAATATTACAAGTGATGTATTGGAACAAGGTGGAAGAATCATTTATATGGGGGCAGGAACAAGTGGAAGAATAGGATTATTAGATGCAGTAGAATGTCCACCAACCTTTGGCGTTGATTATGATACGGTCGTTGGATTGATTGCAGGGGGAGAAAATGCCTTTGTGAAAGCTGTAGAAGGTGCAGAAGATTCTAAAGATTTCGGTAAAACAGATTTAATCGATCACCATTTAACAAATAAAGATGTTGTAATAGGGATAGCAGCAAGCGGCAGAACACCTTATGTGATTGGTGGATTAGAATATGCACAAAGTATTGGTGCAAAAACCTGTGCAATTGTTTGTAACAAAAATAGTGAAATTAAAAAAGTATGTCCATTCACAATCGAAGTAGAACCAGGACCTGAAGTATTAACAGGCTCAACACGATTGAAAGCAGGAACAGCGACAAAACTGGTATGTAACATGATTTCTACAATCAGTATGATTCGTATTGGAAAAATTTATAAGAACTATATGGTTGATGTAAAAATGTCTAATGAGAAATTAGTAACACGTGGTACGAATATTGTATGTAGTGTAACTGGTTGTGATAGTGAAACCGCAAAAGCTGCATTGGATAAATCAAATGGTGGTGTAAGAATTGCAATCGTTATGATTTTATTAAACTGTGATAAAGAAACAGCTTGTGCAGCCCTTGAAAATGTTCATGGTAGAATCCAGGACTTAGTGGGCTAGGAGGAAGTTTTATGACGAATTTAGAACTTGCGAAACGCCTTGTAGAATTACTTGGTGGTAAAAATAATGTAGAAAAGGCAACACACTGTATGACAAGATTACGTGTGACTTGTAAAGATACAACACGTGTTGATGATAAAGCAATCAAAGCAACAGAAGGTGTTTTGGGACTTGTCATTGATGGCAGTAGTTATCAAATTGTCTTAGGTCCTGGGAAAGTAAAAAAAGTCACCGATATTTGTACAGATGAACTTGGTTTACCAAAGGCTGCTGGAAATGATTCTAATTGGGAAGAGAATAAAGCGAAAATTAAAGGGCAACAAAAACAAAGTAAACTAAAGCAATTCTTAAAACTAATTTCAGAAATCTTCGTTCCAATTATCCCTGCCATTATCGCAGCAGGATTATTCAATGGCTTTGGGAGTTTATTAAGCCAGCTGATTGCCGATGGTGTAGTGACTGGTTCATTCTTCCAGATGCTTCAATTGATCTTGAGTTTATTGGGTGGCGCATTCCTTAGCTACTTTGCAATTTATACAGGTATTCGTGCCGCAGAAGTATTTGGTGCTACACCAGCATTTGGTGGTATGATTGGTGGTATCAGTATTGGCGCAAACATCATAGAAATTGCGAAAATGATTGGATTATATAATGAAACAGTACCATTAGAATCAGTATTAACAACAGGAAAAGGCGGCATCATTGGTGTTATATTTGGCGTATGGGTATTGTCAGTCATTGAAAAAAATATTCGTAAACGTATTCCAGATGTATTAGATTTAATCATAACCCCATTTGTATCATTGTTAGTTTCAGGTGTGATTTTTATCTTTATCATTATGCCAGTTGCAGGTTTTGTCAGTGATGGTTTAGTTTCTTTATTGACGATTATCATCAATTCAACAAATCCGGTGATTCGTGTCATTAGTGGTTTCCTATTATCTGCATTATTCTTGCCAATGGTATTATTAGGATTACATCATGGATTGATTCCAATTTATGCTGTTCAATTAGAACAGATGGGTGGAGTTTCCTTATTCCCTGTATTATCTATGGGTGGTGCAGGTCAGGTAGGTGCGGCAATTGCTATCTATCTAGTCGCAAGAAAAGTTGGAAATAAAAAAATGCAGGGAATTATTACAGGAGCTTTACCTGCTGGTTTCTTAGGTGTTGGAGAGCCATTGATTTATGGTGTAACACTACCAATGGGAAAACCATTTATTACTGCTGGTATTGGTGCAGGATTTGGCGGTGCTTATATTATGTTTACACAGGTAATGGCGAATGCATGGGGACCAAGTGGTTTAGTCGCAATTCCTTTAATGCAAGGAGCTACAGGGATGTTAAACTTCTTGATTGGCTTGATAATAGCTTATATTGGAGGATTTATCGTCACAAAATTATGGATTAAAGATAGTGATGTGCGAGAAGAGGAAGAAAATTTTGAAACAACAAATGTAGAAGAAAAGTATACTGATCAAGCAGTATTATATGCACCAGTCACTGGATCATGTATACCTTTAACAGAAGTAAAAGATGAAGTTTTTGCGAATAAGATGATGGGGGATGGTGTAGCATTTACATTTGATGGTGATACTGTTGTTTCGCCATGTGATGGAACAATTGTGATGATTGCAGCCACAAAACATGCTATTGGTATTCAGGGAGATGATGGTGTAGAAGTATTGATTCATGTTGGTTTAGATACTGTCAGTTTAAATGGTGAAGGATTCAAAGCATCGATAAATCAAGGAGATCATGTAAAAAAAGGTGAAGCTATTTTACAAATTGATCATAAGTTGATGAAGGAAAAAGGTATGGATCTAACAACACCAATGATCATTACCAATACAGATCAATATCATTTGGCACCAACATACAATGATTCGGTTATTGCAGGTGATACAGAAGTATTGAAATGTAATAGAAAATAGAATAGATAATGAAAAGCCTTATCTTATAGAAAATATTTGATAAGGTTTTTATATATATTTTTGTGGGATAAATCGTAAAAAAGTTGGATAAATGGAAGAATTCATATAAAAAAAGGTTGGAAAAGTTGCATAATAGCAGCATAATAGGGATGGAAAAATGAAATAGAGGTGGTCATATGCTTTATCGTAAAATATCAAATGATATTATGGAATGGCTACATACAGGAAAGAAAGCACTTCTTGTATCAGGTACAGATCGTATTGGAAAAACGACAATCATTCAGGAATGTTTAAAATCAACACATCACAGTTTTATAGAATTGAACTTTAAAAAACAGCCAGAACTAATAGAATTATTTGAAAAGGCAACCTCTACACAAGATTTGTTATTAAGATTAAGTGTTGTATCTAAAGAGCCTTTAATAAAAGGTAAAACAGTAATCTTTTTGATGAAATTCAGGAATTTAAAGATATCATGACGAGAATCAAATTTTTAGTAGATGGTGGAACCTATCGCTTTATCATGAGTGGCTCTTTGCTAGGTGTAGAATTACACAATCTTCGTTCAGCACCTGTTGGTTATGTAGAAATTCTTGATATGTTTCCTTTAGATTTTGAAGAATTTTTACTTGCGAATGGTATTGGAGAAAATGTAATACAAAAGCTAAAAGAATGCTTTGAAAATAGAAACCCTGTCGATGAATTCATCCATAAAAAGATGTTAGATATACTCTACCTATATCTTATTGTTGGAGGTATGCCAGAAGCAGTCGTAAATTATATAGAAACAAATAATATTTAAAACGTATCACAAACTCATAAAAATATTATCCATTTATATGAACAAGATTTCACTAAATATGAAGATAAATATCGTTTAATGTTAAAAGAAATATACACAACGATGGCTAGTGAATTAAATAAACGAAATAAACGGTTCAAATTGAATTCCGTTAAAACTGGAATAAGTTATGATCGTATAAAAAATGATTTTTTATGGCTAAAAGATGCAGGTGTTGCATTACCTGTTTATAATATAGAAGAACCCAAACAGCCATTGTTATTGAATACGCAAAGAAGCCTGTTTAAATTATTCTATTCCGATGTTGGATTATTGACAAGTTTGTATTCCGATATCGTGAAAATGAAAATTTTAAATAAAGATAAAGATATCAATAATGGCGCTTTATTTGAAAATGTAATTGCTCAGGAATTAGCTGCACACCATGTTGATTTATATTATTATAATAGTAAAAAATTTGGTGAACTTGATTTTGTGTGCGAATTAGATGGTGAGGTCGTCCCAATCGAAGTCAAATCAGGGAAGGATTATAAAAAACACAGTGCTTTAGAAAATGTATTACATGAGGCGATATTTGATATTCATAGAGCCTATATCTTATCGAATGGAAATGTTGAAGTAAAAGATAAAAAAGTCTATCTGCCAATCTATATGATTATGTTTATCGAAAATATGAAATTAGAAAATCCTATTTATAAACTTGATTTAAATGGACTACATTAAAAAGGAATACAAGCATGTATTCTTTTTTATACAATCAAATCATCATGATACAATGCGTAATAGATCATAACAAGCTGATCAATAAAATACATGAAAGAAATCATACCAAGATTATTATCAAATGTTCCTCCGATTTGGATTAATAAATGATAGCGCTCTTTATATATTGAGTGATCATTCTGCGTTATCAACACAGTATATGCTCCTTTTTTGTATAAGAAAGGTAATGTAATAGATTGAACAGTACTGCTTCCTCTAGGAGATACAACGATCGCAAGATCATTCTCTTTTAATCGGGAAGCAACTTTATCTTGTTGTAAAATATCCGCAGAAACATGAATGATTTTCTTAAATAATCCCAACCGTTCTTGCAGATACATTGCTAAAAACTGATATCCGATATTCCCAAAGATATAGATGCTTTCATGTTCATGTATCTGTTTCGCAAGTTCTATAAGTTTTTCTTTTTGAAAGTGCTCATTCATATCATTTATGGAATGGGCATATATCTGTTTCATATACGTGATCCCATGATCTATATCATCTTTTACTTGGAGGTAATCTTTATCATAATCAATCTCAAAACCATAGGATTTTTCTAAAGCTTCTTTAAAACTATTGAAATTTTTATAGCCTAATATACGACAAAACCGACTGAGTGTAGAAGTAGATACAAAGCATAATTCTGCAATTTCATAAATGTTTAAGTCTTTTAATTCATCAATATGTTTAACTAATTCAATCGCTAAATTGCGATGTGTACTGCCTTCTTGCGCACCATTGATAAACAACATGAGCTTATGTAATATCATATCCATCATGAAGCACCTTCTTTCATCTTATATTTTAACAAGTAGTTTCAGATATTGAAACTAATTTCTAAAATAATTTTTAGTTTCATAATAAGAACGCTTACATTCGCATTTTCACTGATATACTGTTTGTGTCAAGAAAAGGAGGACCAATGGTGAAAATAGAAACGATACAAACATTTCCAGATGATTTTTTATGGGGAGCCAGTACAAGCGCGTTTCAAGTAGAGGGAGCTAATACAGAAGATGGCAAAGGATTATCTACTCAGGATGTAAGACCAGTACCTGCCGGTTTATCAGATGCATCCATTGCGGCTGATCATTATCATCGATACAAAGAAGATATCGCTTTGATGAAAGAGGCAGGTTTAAAATCTTATCGATTTTCCATCGCATGGACACGTATTTATCCAAATGGGGATGATGAACAACCAAATCCTAAAGGAATTCAGTTTTATAGTGATTTGATTGATGAATTAATCAAAAATGATATTACGCCAATTGCGACATTATGGCATTTTGATTTACCAAATCATTTAGAAGAAGCATACCATGGATGGCTTGGGAAGGAAACAATTCATCACTTTGAACGATATGCAAGAACAGTATTTGAAGCATATGGCGACCGGGTAAAATACTGGATATCCATTAATGAACAGATGATGATGGTAATGAATACTGAAATGTTGTTGGGAAAAGGCAAGAAAATTTCATATAAAGAAGGGCTGAAATACAATATGCAGGCATGTGTAAATATGTCACTGGCAGAGAAAAAAGCGTTTCAGTTATGTCATGAAATTATCCCAGATGCGAAAATCGGACCATCAAGTGCCTATCAGCTATGTTACCCATTAACATGTGATGCAATGGATGTTCAGGCAGCGATGGATGCGGAAGAATTCTTAAGCTATTTAGTTTTAGATTTAAGTGTTCGTGGAGAATTTCCGGCAACATTAAAAGCGTATTTGAAACAGGAACAAGCATACCCTGTAATCAGTGAAGAGGAACAGAAGCTGTTGAAAAAAGAAAGACCTGATTTTATCGGTGTTAATTATTACGCTTCATTGACGGTACGTAAACCTGGAGATCCAGATCCAAAAGCTGATTTGTTTTTCTTCAATACAGAGAATTACACAATCGTAAACAACCCAATCATTAAAACAACGACATGGCTAAGAGGAAGCTATGATCCACTCGGATTTAAATTAGCATTAAGGAAACTATATGATCGATATCAGCTGCCATTAATGATTACAGAAAATGGATATCCACAAACTGAGGAGCCAGTAAATGGTATCATCAATGATACAGAACGCATTACATATCTTAAAGATCACTTACATGCAATCAAAGAAACAATTAGTGAGGGAATTCCTGTAATAGGATATCATCTTTGGTCTTTTATTGACTTGTTAAGTGGTTCTCAGGGATATAAAAAGCGTTATGGTTTGGTCTATATTGATCATCAAGAAGGAAATAAAGGTACATTACAACGTATCAAGAAACAATCATTTTACTGGTATCAAAAACAAATAAAAGAAAAAGGAAGGGAAATTTAAAATGGAAAAAGTACAAGCATGGTTGGAGAAAACATTAATTCCAATTTCAACAAAATTATCTAGCAGTAAATTTATGCAGGCATTGAGTGGAGGGATGATGTCTGTTCTACCAATCATGATGATTGGCGCAATCTTTTCAATTCTGACAAATCTGCCAATTGACGCATATAAAACATTTATCGCAGATATTGGTCTGGCAAAATTCTTTGCCCTTGGAACAACAATGACGACGGATTTGATTTCTATCTATATGACATATTTTATCGCAAAAAGCTTCTCTAGTAGAATACATAAAGATCAATCTTCTACAATTGGTATGTTGGCAGTGGCATGTTTCTTCATTTTATTACCATTTGGGGTAAATGAAGCAGGCACAAAGTTCTTTGAATTTACATATTTAGGCTCTATGGGAATGTTTGTAGGTATTGTGACAGGATACTTCACTTCATTAATTTATGGATGGGTATTGGATAAAGATATTACAATAAAACTTCCTGATGGAGTACCTATGAATGTCGCAAATTCATTTACAGGTATCATTCCAGCACTTGTTGTCGCAGTTATTTTCTTACTTGTAAATTTCTTATTAACATTAACTCCTTATGGAAATATCTTCTCATGTTTATATTCTCTATTACAAGCACCTTTACAATCATTAGCAGGCAATATGTTCTCTATGATTATTATTGTTATTTTATGTCAGATTTTATGGTTCTTCGGTATTCATGGATCTATGACTGTATTAGGTGTTATCTTCCCTTTGTGGATTGCAATGTATGCAGAAAACAGTGCTTCTGTAGCAGCTGGTGGACCAGTATTGAATCCTATTAACGTTACATTCTTTGACTTCACTACAATTGGTGGATGTGGTTGTACACTTGGCTTATCTATTCTATTATGCTTGTTCTCTAAATCTAAACAGAATAAAACATATGGTAAATTATTCTTGCCTTGTGGATTGTTTAATATCAATGAACCTATGGTATTCTCTATGCCTTTGATGTTGAATCCTTTATTCATTATTCCATTTATCTTAGCTCCAGTATTAGCAGTTGTTATCGCATACTTCGCAATTGTGGTACTACAGATTGTACCTGCACCACTTGGTATTATGAACTTATCTTATGTACCTGCATTATTTAGAGGATTTATCAACTGTGGTTTCCAGGGTGTCATCCTTGAACTGGTAATTGTAATAATTTCAATGGTTATTTACTATCCATTCTTCAGAATTGCTGATAAACAAGCATTAGCTAATGAAAATAAAGAAGCATAGGTATATAATATAGATAGCATATGGCTGGTAACTAATATGTTATCTACAGGAGGAAAAGGATTATGAAATATTTAGTATTTGATGTTGGTGGAAGTGCAATTAAATATGCGTTGATGAATGATGTATATGAATTACTAGAAAAGGACAGTGTACCAACACCACTTGATGCTTTAGACAGTTTCAAAAAGGCAATTCATGATATCTATGTAAAATATCAAGATGAAGTAGAAGGTATTGCGATATCTTTACCTGGTATGATTAACAAGAAAACGAATAAAATGCAGATTCCAGGATTCTTGTTATATAATGATGGCGTAGATATTGAGGCAGAGCTAAAATCTGTCACAACCAATCAATTAACAATCGCAAATGATGCCAAATGTGCTGCTTTATGTGAAGTGACTTTGGGCAGCTTGAAAGATACTGGAGTTGGCGCTGTTTGTATCATTGGCAGTGGCATAGGTGGTGCTGTGACCATTGGAAACAATGTATTGACAGGTGTACATGGCTTTGCGGGAGAATTTAGCTACTTAAGCTCAGATTGGAAAAACTGCTGTGGTTTTAATGAAAAATGGGGCGCCGTAAATAGTGTTTATGCACTCATTGCAAATGTTGCTGCTAAAAAACAATTGGATAAAGATCAGTTAGATGGAAAAGCTGTATTTGAATTATGTAATCAAAAAGATGAAGTAGCACTTAGCTGCCTAAAAGAATTTACAGATTATCTAGCTGCTGGATTATATAACTTACAAGCATGTGTTGATCCTGAAAAAATCGCAATTGGTGGTGGTATCAGTAAACAGCCAATATTATTTGAATATATTCAAAAGTCATTAGATGAAATTTATGCAGCAATACCATTTAATATTCCACGTGTTCAAATCGTGAATTGTAAATACTTTAATGATTCTAATCTAATGGGAGCATTAGCAAATTATAAACTGATTATGAAAGAATAATGATAAAATGATAAGCCAAAGGATTTGTTCCTCTGGCTTATTTTTTGAAACTCAGTTTATTTTTATCATCTTTGATAAGTTCGTCTAATTGATCCATTGTAAATTGATTTAATGCAATTTTATTTAGGATGGATAATGCTTGTTGCTCTGTAAAGTCAAGCGATGCTGCTTTAAATGCTTGCGAAAAAGCTGGAGATGAAGCATCATTTGAAATTAATAATGACACTGGACAACCATATAATGTGGATAATTGATTTAAGGTATCTGAGTTAATTGAACATTCTCCTTTTTCAATTTTTGATACAAGACTTCGATCAATTGATAAATATTTAGCGATTTGTTTCTGTGTCAGGTTAGCATTTTCACGAAGTAGTTTTAGTTTAGTTCCGATATCTGTCATATGTTTTGTCATAATGTTATGCCTCTTTCTTTTCTTAATCATATACGATGAAGTCATAAAGACACAGATATTTATCAAAAGTATTACGTCAACTTTACTTTTTTCACAAAAATATGAAAAGAAGGATGATGATCCTTCTAATAATACGCTATGATTAGATTAAGAATGAGCAGTGATGGCATGTGAAGGTTTATGCTGTTGTTCACTTTGTATACTACCAGATAATTTCAAAGAAAGCTTTGCACATGCTGGACCAATCATTTCATATAAAACTGCACTGGACAATATGATCAAAGATAACATGGTTCCTTCATATGTTGGAAGGATGCGTTGACCTAATATGGCAAGTCCAATGGATACACCTGCTTGTGGAATCAAAGCTAAGCCAAGATATAGCTGCACATTCGTACTGGCATGTGAAAGTTTTGCGCCAGCCCATGCACCGGAAGCTTTTCCCATGATCCTAACAAAGAAATAAACTATCCCAATCAATCCACAGGATACCAAAGCATGTAAGTCTAAGCGCATACCTGATAGCACAAAAAATGTTAATGTAATTGGTGGTGTAAAATTATTTACCTGACGGAAAACATCTTTATTTCCCGATAGATTAATATATACTCCACCAAGTACCATGCATGATAACAATGGAGAAATATTGAAACAGCTGCATACTCCTGTCAATAGAAGAATCATAGCAATTGTGATTACCAAACGATGATCATCTGAACGATGCTCCGTGATGATATGATTTAGGATATAGGCAAAGCTAATGCCAATAAAAACCGCAAGGATATTCCATACCACAGGAAGTAAAATGATAGAAAGCTGTAGTGTTTGATCTGCATGCATAAATTCAACTAAAGCTGTACAAATACTGAAAGCAATGAGTGCCACAGCATCATCCAGAGCAGTGACCTGTAGAATGGTATCCACAAAATTTCCTTTCGCATGATATTGTCGTATCGTCATAATCGTAGATGCTGGTGCAGTTGCACAACCAATTGCGCCAAGTAGAAGGGAAAAAGACCAAGGCAGATGAAATAATAACACCATGGATAAAGTGATACATAAGCCAGCTGTCAACGCTTCAAAAATTGTAATGATCATAACTTTGCCACCTTGTTTCATCAATGTTTCTTTCTTAAAATATTTACCAACACCAAAAGCAATAAAAGCGAGTGCAATATCTGTCATAAAATCCATGCCCTGAATAATATCAGAAGGAATCAGATGAAGCACACATGGACCAATAAATATTCCTGAAATGATATAACCACTTACATTTGGAAAGTGAAGTTTTTTTGTGATACGGGTACAAAGAAAACCAGCAAGTAATATTATGGAAATAGAGATAATAATGCCTGCGTTTCCTTGCGTATCTAAGAATTCTGCTATCATATAACCGCCTCCCCATGATTGATTATAGTGTGGATTAATGATAAAATCTAATTATAATTATTTAGAGGTTTATGAAAATAATTTATAATAAGGAGGTGCTATCATATGATAGATACTAGAATTGTTTCCTTTTTGACACTTATTGAATGTAAAAGTTATACAAAGGCTGCTCAACAGCTACATCTAACACAGCCAGCAATTAGTCATCAGATACGCCAGCTTGAAGAAGAGTTTCAGGTAAAAATTTTTCACAAGAGTAAAAAAAGCCTAATTTTAACGCCTGAAGGAGAGATTTTAGAAAAGTATGCACATCGAATGATGTCTGTATATAATAGTACACATCAAGCTTTAGAGGACGCAAAAAATCATCTTCGCCGCTTTGTGATAGCGACAACACCAACAGCAGGGGAATACTATATCCCACAGTTACTTGCGGCATATTGCAGCGAACATAGTGATGTTCGTATAAATCTGATTACGGACTCTATAAATAATATTTATAATAAACTGAAATTATATGAAGCAGATTTTGCGATTATAGATGGACGACTCACTTCTGATCGATATCATTCTATCTTATTGGATACTGATTATTTATGTCTGATTATTTCACCTAAGCATCCTTTGGCAAAGCGCTCTAGTGTGAAAATGAGTGAATTACGGGATGAAAAATTTATACTTCGATCAAAAGAAGCAGGAACACGAGAGATATTTGAAAGCTACTTAGAATCTCAACGTGATTCTATCAGGAATTATCGTATATTAATTGAAACAGATTCCCTTGCGACAATCAAAGAACTGGTTATGAGTAATATGGGTGTGTCGATCATGTCACATAATGCTTGTAAAGAGGATGAACAAAAAGGCAGATTAAAAACGATTCCGATTATGAATTCCACTATGATTCGTGAAATTAACTTGGTATATCCAAAAGATTTTCAACATGTAGATGTCTTATTAGAGTTGAAGAAAACATATAGTAAACTTCATTAATCATAAAAAAGGAAGAATCCTCATTTATTTTGACGATTCTTCTTTTTATCGTTATTTATAAAATTATCCTTTGATTTATCGAATGAAATTTGTTCTTTCTTTTTCAAGTATTGCAGGGGCAATACCATTTGCTTTGGCATTTTCTAACATCTTTAACATCCATGTCATATTTTCACCAATCTGACGCATGATATACAAACCTTCTCTATCCTGCTTAACTTCTTCTGCAGTATTTCCATGTACCATATTCCAATATGGGGCAGGAACAATTAACATATTGCTAATGCCTAGATATTTATTCAGTTCATCATAAGTAGCGGTTGTTCCAGCACGCCTTGCACTTACTACAACGGCACCTGGTTTATAAGCCAAATGTTGTGATGCCGCATAGAATAAACGATCCAAGAATGAAATCATGGTACCATTGGCACTTGCATAATATACCGGGGAACCAAAGACTACACCATCTGCTTCTTTGATTTTATCAATTGCTTCATTCACGATATCATCAAAAATGCATTTTCCACTTTCACGGCATTTACCACACCCGATACATCCACGGACATTTTTGGAGCCTACCTGAAATACTTCTGTTTCAATACCATTTTTTTGTAACGTTTCCTCAATTTCATGTAATGCAGTATACGTACAACCATGAATATTAGGACTTCCATTGAATAAAATAACCTTCATAACCAATCAACCTTCTTTCTAATTCTATTGTAACATTTTTGTCAATCCTTCTTTCTCATGATACTTAAAATATGGTAAAATGATGAATAGAAAGCTGGTGGATAAATGCTATTAAATGAACTGCCGAAAGCTGATGGATATTATGTTTATCTGCTGCGATGTATAGATGAAACATTATATTGTGGCTGGACAACAAATTTATTAAAACGTTACGAAAAACATGTGAATGGTAAAGGCGCAAAATATACGAAAGCACATCCACCAATGGAAGTTTATTATTATGAAGTATGTAAAGATGCGACTACAGCGCGAAAAAGAGAATATGAGATAAAACAAATGAATCGACAAGATAAATTAAAACTAATGGATAGGGGGAAGGAACATGTCACAAACAACGAAAAAAGCATTAGCGATGTCACTGAAAACATTATTGAAAACGAAACCACTTGATAAAATCACCATCGTGGATATTGTGGAAGATTGTGAAGTTAATCGTCAAACTTTTTATTATCACTTTCAAGATATTTATGATTTAATTGAATGGATCTATACCAGTGAAGCTTTAAAGGTGATTGGTGATAAAAAGACGTATGCGACTTGGCAGGAAGGATTCTTTCATATCTTTGAATACATAGAAAACAATCGTGATTTTGTGATGAGTACCTATCATTCTGTTTCAAGAGAACATTTAGAAAATTTTTTATACCAGGAAACCTATCGTTTGTTGATGGATGTGGTGGAAGAACAGGCAAAGGATAAATCTGTGCGAGAGGAAGATAAAGCATTCATTGCGAACTTTTATAAATATGGATTTGTTGGATTAATTCTGGAGTGGATTGGAAAAGGAATGAAAGATTCTCCTAAGAAAATTATTGATCGATTAGATATCGTGATTCATGGAGATATTGATAAGGCGTTAAAAGGATTTCAACATATTGTATAGATATAGGAAATCTATTATGTTTGAGAAGAAAGGATGGGTGTTATGAGAAAAGGAATTATTGGTCATAAAAGAGCATAGACCCATGCAGAAGTCAGAACATATATCATTTTTTGCATGGGAGGTAAAGGATAATGAAAGAAAATAAATATGATGATGAAGTATTTTTTAAGAAATATAGTGAAATGGAACGTTCAAAAAAAGGTTTACAGGGGGCTGGCGAATGGTCAGAGCTACAAAAACTGTTACCTGATTTTGAAGGAAAACGTGTTTTAGATTTAGGTTGTGGCTATGGTTGGCATTGTTTATATGCCGCAAATCATGGCGCAAAGCTTGTTCACGGTATTGATATCTCAGAAAAGATGCTGGAAGTTGCAAAAGAGAAAAACAGTGCAGATGTCATCACATATGAACAAAAAGCGATGGAAGATTTAGATTTTCCTGAAAACTCTTTTGATGTTGTATTAAGCTCACTGGCATTTCATTATGTGAAAGATTTTACAACACTGGTAGAGCATATCAGTCATTGGATAGAAAAAGATGGAACATTTGTTTTTTCTGTAGAACATCCGGTCTTTACATCATTTGGAACACAGGACTGGTATTATGATGATGATGGAAATATCTTACATTTTCCAGTCGATCGCTATTATTATGAAGGAAAAAGGGATGCGATATTTCTGGGTGAAAAGGTCACAAAATATCATAGAACATTGACTACTTACTTGAATACATTGCTAGTGAATGATTTTGTGATTGAACATATCATTGAACCACAACCACCACAGGATATGTTAGATCTTCCTGGTATGAAAGATGAAATGCGCAGACCCATGATGTTATTGGTGTCCGCTAGAAAACGATGAATCACAAAAGAATCTTCGTTCATCGACTACAATAGATACAGCAAACAAAATCAATGTGTTTATCGACTATAATCGATAACGATGTGATTAGCATGCCTTAGAGAAAAAAGTATATAGAACGTATTTTGGAAATTAAAGATAATAAAATATTATGCAAGGAGATATTGAAAATGAATCCTAAATGAATTATGATGATGTAATGAAACGTCTTAAGATGGTTTTTGAAAAGAATGGTGTGAAAGAGAATGAAAAAAATCCTTTTTTTCAAAAAAGCGAAGCTAGAAGATTTAGAATGTTTACTTCTTGTATATGATTATTTTACACATTGGACAATCATTTGGTAAGTGAATCATTTAGTGAGTTTTTATGGAAGTATTCAGGGGATGAATATGGCGATTTAGAAGATGAATATTTATAGGATTCCAGAATAGTAAAAAAGCATCTACAAAATGCAATGTAGATGTTTTTTCTATATTTAATATAAATAGGATATCGTATTTTTTTTAAATCTATCTGTCTTTACCTATTACTAACATATTTGATTTTGGCTTGTATGAATATGATAATGGAAAAAATAACAGCAATACTCAATCATAATATCGTAGAAATATCTTTTAAATAAAATATCTGACTACCTATGGAAATAGGGCTAGTTCCTGAAGTATACATATAAAAACAAGGATAGATGATTTGGTTTATATCAAATTCACCACTTTGGAAGTAGAAAGGCACATAAATAAATAATAATACAATAATGATTGTGACAAACTGGTTTTTTGTTATAGAAGAAAGAAAAACAGTGAATATAATAATTGCAAAGGTTCCTAATAGAAGCATTTGGATTTGACTTCCAATAATAAATGCATTGTTTGTATAAATACCGCTAATCATGGATGGATTAAAACTATATCCTGTGCCTAAAGCATATTCTGGTAGATGCATTCCTGTAGGCTTTAATGTAAGATAAGCAATTGCAAAAATACAAAATAACTGAAGCAAAGTTGTAAATAATCCGATTGTAAGTCCAGCACAGACTTTCGCAATTGCTATTTTTATAGGCCCTTCTCTTGTAGGAACGATGATCTGATCCACTTTAGTTTTTTTCTCAATGGAAAAAATATTTGCGAGAATAATTGCGATAGGAATAAGATTAAGAAAACTAAATCGTGATAATGAGGTATATAAAGGATTTAGGGATGCCGTACCACCAAAGTAAAAAGTTGTATGATGTATTTTATCCTCAATAAATTTGTTATAGCTTTCTATATCTATCAATGCATTTTCATTTTGTGATAAATACACTTTTTTTGCATCTTCTAAACTTTTAATATTATCCTCTTTATGTGATAAAACATATAATGGTAAAGCTTTATAAGACCGGATATCAGGCTTCTTATAAGATATAGTTTCATATGAATCTAAATATATAAAATTTAACATATTTAATTCGTCTTGATGCTTATAGACAATAGGTAGAGCTGCAGTTTTTGTTTCTGAATCATAATCTATTCCAGCATATGTTCCCATATATTTATGAATGTTTTCACCATATTGATTCTCAATTGCAAAATATCGATCTTCATTCAAATTTTTTGAAACTTCTTCGAATAGTTCTTTATAATTATTACCGTATATTTTTATCATGATTTCATCATCAACTTCTTTTGTGAATTGATCATAATAGGCATTATAATCATCACAAAACTGATTCCATGTTTCTTCGGTTGCAACACCTTCATATTTTGATATGATTTTATCTGTATAGCGATATACATCATTCATCTTTGTAAGTTTTTTTCCTTCAAAAGTTTTCAAAGGAATTATTGGTTCTTCATGATAACAATCCCATGTTGTATAGGTCATGAATCCACAAACACATAAAATCATTAATATATTTATTTTATTTTTAAATACTTTCTTCACTTCACTTAAAATTAAACGTATCATAAAAACCCCTAACGATTTTCTACATAATGCCTTTTTGCTTTCACTAGCATGACTGCAATGAGGACAACTCCACATAATAACCAGAACATCGTAATGAAATTTTTCCACATAAGGGCATGAGAGAAAACAGACAAATAAGGGAATCCATAGTACACATTTGGAATTAGGTAATGGTTTGGTTCCAACATAATACTAGGTGTAAATCTTAATATATCTACAGGCAGAAATAGTGTTGCGAAATAAGGAGTCATAACAAATAGGAACATGATGATAATGGTGATAAATTGATTTTTTGTGAAGAAAGATAATGCCATCGTAAGCATGGAAATGACAAAGGTTGCCAGTAATAATAAGCCAATAAATAGGAGTGTATATTCTTTATAGGAATACATGCTTAAAAATATTTCCTCCGTCATACTGCAATCCCAACTATCTAAATTTAACTTTAAATTTGCGATCATAAACACTACCAGTAGTTGTAGTAAAACGGTTGTGAAAGCCACAAGAAAACCTGCAGTCAATTTCGCAATTGTAATATTTTTATACCCTGTTTTTGATGGGACAATCACTTGGTCTGTTTTGTTATGATTTTCAATAGAAAATGAATTTGCCAAAACAATCGCAGAAACAAGTAATGTGAAGAATGTAAATTTAGTTAATAATCCGATAAACTGTTCCATATCACTGGTATCACCAAATACAAAATCATTGTTTTTGATCGTTTGTTTGATTTGATTCAGGTTCAATGTTTTTAGCGCACTATTTTTCATTTCAATAGAAGATAAGGCACTTTCTTCAAGCTTATCTTTGTGTGACATATAGTATAAAGGATTATTATAAAATTCATCATAATCAGTTAGTAAAGCATCGCCGCTACCTTGTGCTTGAGATACATAAGATGCATCATAAGTTCCTCGATAGATATAATTTAACATATATAGCTCGCCTTGCTTTTCATAAAAGGCAGGAAGGATCACTGTTTTTGTTTCGGCGTTGTAATCACTAATACTCGATGGACTAATTGAATAAGGGCTATTTCTTTCCATACTCATATACTTATTTGCATCTTCTTCTGAAACCTGACCTTTTATTTTATTGAATATGTCCAAATAATCTTTGCCATACGTTTTTTTCATCATGGCATCATTATATTGTTTTGTAAATTCTTTGTAGTAATTGTTGTAATCTTTTTTGTATTGTTCCCACAAAGACGCATCTGCCTTTTTATGATATTTGGATAATATCTCATGCTTATAGGCTTTTACTTCTTCTATATTTTTTAATTCTTTGCCATCAAACGTTTTTAAAACAATTGGTGTTTGATCAAGATAAAGTGGTATGTCTTCTGGTGATAAGTTAAGATAACTAACAATCCCCATTCCTATGATCATCGCAAGAATGACGAATAAATTAAGCTTATTCTTTAAGATCTTTTTGACTTCATTGAGAATCAGGCGCATCATGCTTCATCACCTTCTTCATTAAAATGATATAAATATAAATCATCTAAATCACTTTCAACTTCTATGGCTTGTGCATTTGGCTTCACATCCGATACCATACGTAAATCTACCCCATCCGCAACTTGATGGCTTTTTACGATGATGTATTGATTCATCAATTGTGTTGCCTCTTGATCGCTTACATGAACATTCCATACCTTATGCTCCATACTTTTCAATAGATTTTCGCAGGTATCATGCATAATTACAGTTCCTTGTTTCATAACGATAATATCATCCGCAATGGTTTCAATATCACTGACAATATGTGTAGATAATAATACCAAACATTTTTTTGATAAAGACGCAATCAGATTTCTAAATACAATACGTTCTTTTGGATCTAAACCAGCAGTTGGTTCATCCAAAATTAAAATCTTTGGTTCATTTAATAATGCCTGAATGATTCCAACTCTTTTCAACATACCACCTGACAAGTTCTTCATTTTTTTACGACGATGTTCTTGCAGGTTTAATTCCTTGATCCAATGATCAATCCGTATCTGGGCATCTTTTTTTGGAATACGTTTTACAATGGCCATATAGTTTAAAAATTCATCAATCGTATAATTTGGATAAAAACCAAAATGTTGAGGCATATAACCTAACATATCGCAAAAGATGTCATATTGTTTTTTGATGGAAACCCCATCGGCATAAATTTCACCTTCACTACTTGGTAATAACCCGCAGATCATACGTATCAGTGTTGTTTTCCCACTGCCATTTGCGCCAAGTAACGCATGAATTCCATTGTTTAATGTAAGTGAAATGTGATCGACTGCTTTTTTTTCTTTAAATGATTTACTAATATCCTTCATTACTAATTCCATAAAACGTTTCCTCCTTTTCGGTGTTTTTGTAAAATATAAATAATAAAATGATTAATAAAATTGTAATGATACCAAATACAGTATAGACATAAAGCATAGGAATGCTCATTAATTGGTAAATAATAACCTCTTTTAATGTTGTATAAATACCATAACAAGATGCATATAAAATAATGGCACTGAACTTTGTATGAATAAATCTTTCAAATACCATAGAAATGCACTGTATCAAATAAATTGGTAAAATTGTATTTAATATTAATAAGCTGATGTTTGCATTTGGTAAATTTAATTGAATCAAAAGAATAAATATAAACCCAATGATTTGTAATGTGGAAATCAAAATGCTCTTATAAAGAAAGGTCCTTCCAGAATTCAAATAGGTGACATCTAATAATTCGTTCATTTCATAGATGTGATGTTTATGTGTTTCATAAGCAGAGAGCGCTCCTAATATCATAAAATAAATAGTAGAACTCGCAAGAAACATATCTGGGAAAAAGAAGCCAATAGAAAGAAGCATCACGATACCCAAGCATGCACTTTTGATATAATAAGCAGTATCTAACATATAAAGCTGAAATATGGTGGATAGCTTTGTAGGCGGTATCGTTTCTTTTAATACGTTGTAGCATTGTTGCTTGGTCGTTTCCAAACCTTCTTCTGGAATATCAATCTCATCAAAGTCATGATACATGTTGATCACCATCCTTTATTATTTTTTTCATTTTGGCAAGGGCACGATAATGTCTGGTTTTTAATGTGTTTTCACTTTCATTTGTGATTTGTGAGATCTCTTTGAATGTCATTTGTTTCAGATAATGAAAGATTAAAATATCCTGATCTTTATCTGGCAGTTTTTGTAAGCATAATCTTAATTCTTCAAAGGTCAATGTGTGAAGGACATCTTCTGACAGATTGTAATCATCTTTTGATATCTCATCATTTAATTCTGTGTAATCAAAGCGTTTTTCTTTTCGATAATAGGTGTGACAACAATTCATCGCAATGGTGTATAAATATGCCAGCACTTTTCCATTACTTTGATAATTGTGAATCTGTTTGATAAAACGTAGAAAGACTTCCTGTGTAATATCTTTTGCTTCCTCTTTTCCTGATACTTTGCAGAAAACATAGCGATATACGGAAGGATATAATGTTTCAATAAATGCATTTAAAGCTTCTTGATTCCCTTTTCTGATTTCCTTTAGATAAGCTTTCTCATTCATTTTTCCCCTCCTTCACCCATATAACACTAGATATAAAAAAATAGTTTCATATATTTCATAAAATAATTATACAGGGTTTCGCACAAAATAGAAAAGCCTTCCAGATATCTCCAAATTTCGCAATTCAAACAGATATACTTAAATAAAGAAACTAGACACCAAAGGGGTTATGTCAAAATTTTAGACAGATTCAGGCAAGTGTGAAAACTTTCAACACGGACAAAGTCGTGTCTATGGTGGCAACTTAAAATTCACGTTATCCTATAGGTGTAAAAACAAACGGAGGTAATTGATATGTATTATAGTAATGGTAATTATGAAGCATTTGCACGTCCTTTAAAACCAGCTGGAGTTGACCGTAAATCAGCGTATCTTGTTGGTTCTGGTTTAGCATCATTGGCAGCCGCATGTTTCCTAGTTCGTGATGGACAGATGAAAGGGGAACATATACATATTTTAGAAGAATTAAATATCGCAGGTGGTGCTTGTGATGGTATCAAAGATCCAACCAAAGGATTTATTATCCGTGGTGGTCGTGAAATGGAAAACCATTTTGAATGTTTATGGGATTTGTTCCGTTCTATTCCTTCTATTGAAACAGAGGGTGTATCTGTTTTAGATGAATATTATTGGTTAAATAAAGCAGATCCTAACTATTCTTTAATGCGTGCGACAATTAATCGTGGAGAAGATGCTCATACAGATGGAAAATTTGCGCTAAGTGATGAAGCTGCTATGGAAATCATGAAATTGTTCTTTACGAAGGATGAAGATTTATATGATAAGACTATCAATGATGTATTTGATGAAGAATTTTTTAAGAGTAATTTCTGGTTATATTGGAGAACCATGTTTGCCTTTGAACAATGGCACAGTGCTTTGGAAATGAAGTTATATATCCAGCGTTTTATTCACCATATTGGTGGTTTACCAGATTTCTCTGCATTAAAGTTCACAAAATATAATCAATATGAGTCTTTGATTCTGCCTATGATCAAATACTTGGAAGCACATCATGTGAATTTCCAGTATGATACAAAAGTCACAAATGTAATTTTTGATATCACAAAAGATAAAAAAGTCGCAAAACAAATTGTTTGTATCCATGGTGGAAAAGAAGAAACGATTGATTTAATCGAAGATGATTTGGTATTTGTGACAAATGGCAGCTGTACAGAAAATTCTAGTTTGGGTGATGAAAACCATGCGCCTGAATTTAAAACAGAAAATGGCGGCTGTTGGCAGTTATGGAGAAATATCGCAGCACAGGATCCAAGCTTTGGACATCCGGATAAATTCTGTACAGACACAGATAAAACATATTGGGAATCCGCAACCATCACGACATTAGATGATAAGATTCCACCATATTTGGAGAAGATTTGTAAACGTGATCCATTCGCAGGGAAAGTCACAACCGGTGGTATTGTGACCGCAAAAGATTCTAACTGGTTATTAAGTTGGACAATCAACCGTCAGCCACACTTCAAAGATCAGCCAAAAGATCAGCTAGTCATCTGGTTCTATGGATTATTTGGCGATGTGCCAGGAAACTATATTAAGAAACCGATGAGAGAATGTACAGGTATAGAAATCACAGAAGAATGGTTATATCACTTAGGTGTTCCAGAAGATGAAATCCATGATATGGCAGTCAATTCTGCACGTTGTATCCCATGTATGATGCCTTATATTACCGCATTCTTTATGCCTCGTACCAAAGGTGATCGACCAAAGGTTGTGCCTGATGGATGTGTAAACTTTGCATTTATCGGTCAGTTTGCGGATACAGTTCGTGATACAGTCTTTACAACAGAGTATTCTGTAAGAACTGCAATGGAAGCTGTATATACATTATTAGATGTTGATCGTGGTGTTCCTGAAGTATTTAATTCTTGTTACGACGTTCGTGTATTATTGGATAGTACGTATAAGATGATGGATGGTAAAAAACTATCAGAAATTGAATTGCCTTGGATGATGAAAGTCATTGAAAAGAAAGGCTTAAAGAAGATTCAGGGAACTGTTATCGAAGAATTATTACAGCGATATCATTTGATTTAATAAGCGAGTCGTATGCGATGCATACGGCTTTTCTTTCTTTATTTCCCAGGAAAACGTGATAATTTTCATAAAAGTCCCCCTAAAAACGTGATGATTTGCATAAAACTCGTCCAAAAAATGTGATTTTTCTTGAAAAAGTCCCCCTAAAAACGTGATTTATCTGCTTTAAATGCCCATTTTAAAGGGTTTTGTGAATTTGTACGAAATTTTCTATTCTATGAAAACGTAATCCATTGTATGTAACTCCAAAATAAGGTACGATTGTGTATGAGAAAAAGGCTAGGAGGTTAAGGTACATGGTAAATGGAAAAGATATAAAAGCAGTTATGTGTGATGTAGATGGTACAATATTGGGTAATGCTGGAGTTGTGACTGAAAAGACAGTCAAAGCAATCAAAAAGTTAAAAGAAAAAGGTATTCTTTTTGGTTTATGTACAGGGCGTGATGTAAAGAGTGTAAGAAATCAGCTTGGTGAATGGGGAATTGAAGGTCTGGTAGATGCCATTGTTGGAAGTGGTGGCGGTGAAGTTTTTGATGCGACGTTGGATTTTGATAAAGCAAGTTTTCCTTTAGATGGTGCATTGATCAAAGAAATTATTGCGCATTATGAAGATTTAAATGTAAACTTTGCGATTCCATATGATGGATTATTGTTTGCGCCAAAGGATGATGATTTAATTAAAATGCTTTCTAAGGCAGATGGTATTGATTATCGTGTCGTAGATTTTGATGAATTTTTAGCGGAGCCAAAACCAAAAGTAATGTTGGTATTTGAGCCAGAATACATGGATACAGTAATTGAAAGAAGTAAGACATTCCATAATGATAACTATAAATCATCAGGATTAATTACGGCAAGTGTATTGTATGAATATATGGATCCAAGAGTCACAAAGACATATGGCTTGGAGGAAATTATGGGATTACACGGCTGGACAATGGATAATCTTTGTACCTTTGGGGATGCTGATAATGATCATGACATGACGTTAAACGCTGGTGTTGGTGTTGTCATGGAAAATGGCAGTGAGTTGACAAAGAGTGTTGCGGATTATATCACAGGCGATTGTGACCATGATGGTATTGCGGAGTTTGTGGAAAAATATTTATTGTAGAAGAAAAATACCGTTTCCAATGGGCAGGAAATGGTATTTTTATAAATTGTAAAAAATAGTAAATGTGATTTGTTCTAAAATACTATGCGAAAACATAAAGTTTATGGTACAATGGACTGGACTTTAAAAAAAATAAGAAAGGATGCAGCTATGTCCATTCAACCAAATGATAAATACGTTTATGTATTATTAACAAAATTTTCTGATAGAGCTTCTAAAGCCATCAGAGGATTGACAAGATCTTCTTATACGCATGCTTCTATTGGTATTGATGAGAAATACGAAGAATTTTATAGTATTGTGACCAAAGGATTTCGCAGGGAACAATTCCATAGATTCTCTAAAGAACGCAGGTTAGAAACGCCATGCCGGTTATATAAAATTCATGTTAGCGATGAGGTATATGAAGAAATTTGTATCATCTTAAAACGACATGAGGCTAGATCTAAACATTATAAGTATAGTAAATTGGGAGTGGCTTTATGTCTTTTGCATATCGGACATAAAATCAACCATCGTTATTTCTGTTCCCAGTTTGTGGCAGAAATTCTACAAAGCAGTCAGGTAATATCTTCAAAAAAATCCAGTTCTTTATTTTTACCAGATGATTTTATGGATATAAAAGAGCTTGATTTATGCTATTGTGGTAATCTCGATGGCTTGTTGGATTTGGCGTATTAAAATATAAATTTTTACGAAAATACTGTTTAAATAACAGTATTTTTTAAATATTCTAAAAAGTGATTCTGATTAAATATTGCTATGTGAATTTATTTGGTATAAAATGGATTTAGTAAATATAAGGAGGAAATAGGATATGGAAAAATCAAAGGTTTATTTTACAGATATGCGTGCATTGCCTGGTACAAACCTGCCTCAGAAATTGAATAAGTTAGTCAGAGTAGCTGGTATCGGAAATATTGATTTTGAGAAAAAGATGGTTGCGATAAAAATTCATTTTGGAGAACCGGGAAATCTTTCTTATCTGCGCCCAAACTATGCAAAAGTTATCGTTGATGTTGTGAAGTCATTAGGTGGTATGCCTTTTTTGACTGATTGTAATACACTTTATGTTGGTCGTAGAAAGAATGCATTAGATCATTTGGAAGCAGCATATGAAAATGGCTTTTCACCATTTAGTACTGGATGCCATGTGATCATTGGTGATGGTTTAAAAGGTACTGATGATGTAGAGGTACCTGTTGTGAATGGAGAATTATGTAAGAGTGCAAAAATTGGCCGTGCGATTATGGATGCGGATGTATTTATTTCATTAAGCCACTTTAAAGGACATGAATGTACTGGATTTGGAGGAACTTTAAAGAATATTGGTATGGGATGTGGTTCACGCGCAGGAAAAATGGATCAACATAAATCTGGTAAGCCAAGTGTAGATAAATCTATCTGTACGGGTTGTCATATGTGCTTTAAAAATTGTGCACATGGTGCAATCAGTTTTGATGAAAATAATCACGCTTCTATTGATCATGATAAATGTGTTGGTTGTGGCCGTTGTATGGGTGCTTGTAATTATGATGCTATTTATAACGAAAATGATAGTGCAAATGATGATTTAAATAAAAAAATTGCGGAATATAGCAAAGCCGTTGTGGATGGCAGACCTAACTTCCATATTAATTTAGTTATTGATATTTCACCATATTGTGATTGTCATGCGGAAAATGATGCGCCAATTTTACCTGATGTTGGTATGTTTGCTAGTTTTGATCCTGTTGCATTAGATCAGGCTTGCGCAGATGCCTGCAATGCACAGACACCAATGCCAAACAGTTTGTTAAATGATCATATGCATGAGGAAGGATTCCATGATCATCATGATCACTTTACGAATACAACACCTGAAACAAACTGGAAGGTATGCTTGGAACATGCGGAAAAGATTGGTTTAGGTACAAGAGAATATGAATTGATTGAAGTGAAATAAGTAAGCAGCGAAAGCTGCTTTTCTTTTTAATGAGATTGAAGTAGAAAAGTATTGGAAAGAATGATATTATTATAAAAGAAAATGGGGTGTTATCATGGCAAGTATCAATGATGTTGCAAAAAAAGCGAATGTTGCGAAAAGTACAGTTTCATTAGTCGTAAATAATAGTGGATATGTTTCTGCTAAAACAAGAGCTAAAGTAGAAGAAGCGATGAGAGAACTTAATTATGTACCCAGTCAATTAGCTAAAAATCTTTCAAGCAGAAGAAGTAATATTGTCGGTATTGTAATGCCAGATGTGATGCATCCATTCTTTGCAACATTTATAAAATATGCAGAATTAAAATTATTTCATTATGGTTATATGACTATGGTATGTGGCACGATTGGTCGAGAACAAATTGAGGAAAGTTATCTTGATATGTTAGATCGAAAAGCGATGGATGGGATTATTATGGGGGCGCATACACTGGATATTGATCGATATAAAAAAACTAAACAACCTATTGTGGCCTTGGACAGGTTTATTGGGGAACATATACCAGTTGTTAGTTCTAATCATTATCAGGCAGCAGAAAAAACATTAGAGATTTTATTAAATAATAAATGCCGTCATGTTATACAATTGGTAGGAAGTATGATACTTGTGAAAGCGGAAAATGATTATGCATCATGTTGTCATGAATTGTTTTTGAAGCATGGAATACAAGTTCATCAGGTGGAAGTAGGACATAACACTTTTACAACAGAAAAATATAAAAAAGCAGCAGAAATGGCATTTCATTTATATCCAGATGTTGATGCCATTATTGGTGTAGATATGGCAATTATGGAATGTCTTGCAATTGCTAAAGAACGGAATATTCATGTACCAAATGATTTAAAATTAATTGCGTTTGATGGTACATATATTACAAGAATTGGTGAGCGTACATTAACTGCGATAAAGCAACCAATTGAAAAGCTGGCAAATGCTAGTGTTGATACAATTGTTCAAATGATAGAAGGAAAAATAACTGCAAAGAAAGAAATCATATTAGATGTAGAAGTACAATTAGGAGATACTACGTTATGAAAAACAGCAAAGTTTATGTAAAGGCATACATAAATTTTGCTGTTTCTATTGACAAAGTGAATTTTGCAGTATATCATTAATGTGTAAAACCGGTTCGATATCATAATAAAGCATGCATATCATGATATTGGACGTTTATTTTTCAAAAAATATAAAACCGGTTTGATACGAGAGGAGAAAACATATGAAAAAAGATCCAAGAGTCACAGCTGAGCAAATTATTGCAGCAGTTGGTGGAAAAGAAAACATTGTAAGTGTTATGCACTGCGCAACCCGTCTACGTTTATCATTGAAAAATACGTCTAAAATAGATATTGAAAATATTAAAAAAGCACCTGGAGTTGCTGGTTACTTTGAAAAAAGTGGACAACATCAAATCATTTTAGGTACTGGTTTTGTGAATAAAGTATGTGATGAAGTACAAAAGATAACTGGTATTTATGATGAACAAGATTGTCAAGAAGTAAGTACAAATGAAACTACAGGTAAATTCCAACAATTGACAAAGATGATTTCAGATATATTTATCCCTATTATTCCTGTATTATTAGCGACAGGTATTTTAATGGGATTACAAAGTTTTATGACAAATGGACTTCATATCGAATTTGATGATAATTTAAATACTTTGTTTAATGTTCTTACAGGAACTGCCTATACTTTTATCCCAGTATTAGTCACATGGTCAGCTTGTAAAAAATTTGGAGGATCACCTATTTTAGGTATCGTTTTAGGTTTAATGCTTGTTTCACCTAATCTTCCAGATAAATGGAATGTTGTGAATGGTCTGGCAGAACCATTGAAGTTTGCTCTTGGGCCAATAACTTTAAATGTTACGGGATATCAAAGTTCTGTTATTCCAGCAATTTGTTTAGGCTGGTTTGCAGCAACTTTAGAGAAAAAATTACATAAGATTATCCCTGATATTGTGGATATGTTATTAGTACCATTTTTAACATTATTAATATCTTTGTTATTGGGATTATTTATTGTGGGACCTGTATTAAGTGCAATTGAGAAAGGACTTACAGATATTATTTTAAGTATGCTACAATTACCATTTGGTATCGGTGGTATTGTATATGGTGGTGGAATCCAATTATTATGTTCTGTAGGTATGCATCATACTGTTACACCAATAATTGTGTCTATTTATGCTGAAACTGGTCTAGATTTCATCAATCCTATGGGAAGTGCAGCGATTGCAGGTCAACTTGGTGCAGGGCTTGCGATTGTAATGATGACGAGAAATAAACAAAAACGGGCAAATATGATTCCAGCTTTAATTCCAGCATTATTTGGTATATCTGAACCTGTTATGTATGGGATAACTTTCCCACTGATTAAACCATTTTTAATGGGATGTATTGGTGGTGCAGCTGGTGGTGCATTTGCTGGAATTGTATCTTTAGCGGCAAAAGGAACAGGCGCAAGTATGCTGCCAGGTACATTATTATATTTACAAGGAGGTATGATCCAATATCTACTAGTACTTGTTATCTCTATAGGTGTTGCATATTTGTTAACGAGAATCGTTATGAAAGGAAAAGTAGAATAAATTGGTGATAGTATGAAATTAATTGATTTTTCAAATCATCAAAACAGACTTGTTCGTATGGAGGATGTTTCAGATGAATATATAAATTATATTCATCAAACAACTATCGAAGATCAGTGGTATCCATCTTTTCATATTGCACCACCACATGGGCTATTGAATGATCCAAATGGATTATGTCAAATAGAGGGAACATATCATATTTTTTATCAATGGTTTCCATTAGGACCAGTACATGGATTAAAACATTGGAGGCATTTAACCACAAAAGACTTTATCCACTTTGATGATTACGGATGTGCAATGTATCCAGATGATTCATATGATTTACATGGATGTTATAGTGGCATGGTTTTTAAGGAAGGAAAACAGTGTCATGTATATTACACTGGAATTGATCAGGATGACAAGGCAAATGTATGTTATGGTCTTTTAAAACAAGATAAGATTGATAAACAAGGAGTTATAGTATCTTTGGATAAAAAAATTACATCTGATAATTTTCGCGATCCATGTGTTTTCAAAAAACAGGATACATATTGGATGCTTGTTGGAGGAGAATCAGTAAATGGAATAGGAATATTGCCAGTATATCATGGAGATACTTTTCACACATTCACCTATCAGGGAAATTTAAATTTGCAAAATCATAATTTTGGTTATATGTTAGAATGTCCTAATTATTTTGAACAAGACGGGAAAGGAATTTTATTCTTTTCCCCACAAGGAATAAAAAGTTCTAATCATTATGATTATCAAAATGTTTTTTCTGTCACCTATGGGATCGGGGATCCTATTCAAAATGATTTAAATTTTAACGCACAGACATATTATGAAATGGATAAAGGATTTGATTTTTATGCCCCACAAATTTTCAAAGATGAGAGTGGAAGATATATACTATTTGGATGGCTAGGCAATTCAAAATGTATTTATCCATCAGATAAAAATAACTGGGCACATATGCTTACAATACCTAGAGAAATTATTGTTGATGGTGATCGACTTGTGCAAGAACCATTAGAAGAGTTAAAATCGTTACGTGATGAAGAACGTCAAATAGATACATGCATGAGTTTAAAACAAGCGGCATTTGAATTGGAATTGGAAGTAAATGATTATTTTAAAATTGAGATTTTAGAAAGTAAAGAAAACTATATATCTTTTGAGATGAATGAAAAAGATTATATTTTAGATCGTAGTCATATGACATTTATGTATAATGAGAAGTATGGAACTAGACGCTATGCTAAAAGACTAATCAAAGAAAATCAAAAAA
Source organism: [Eubacterium] hominis (assembly GCA_014337235.1). Classification (GTDB taxonomy): domain Bacteria; phylum Bacillota_I; class Bacilli_A; order Erysipelotrichales; family Erysipelotrichaceae; genus Hoskinsella; species Hoskinsella hominis. The sequence goes on from CP060636.1 coordinate 1,585,435, forward strand.
TCAGGATATTTGTTGATCATTCCAGCATTGAAATATTTGCGGATGAGGGAAAAACAGTGTTTACCTCGAGATTCTATTTAAATGATATAAAACAAATGAAAGTTGTAAACGCAAAAGGAAAATATTGGTCGTTAAAGTCAATAGAAATTGAAAATTGTTAGTAAAAGTATAAATATTAAAAAGAGTTTAAAATATCTAATTTGATAAATTAAACTCTTTTTTATTCTCTAAAAAAATAAAATTAGAAAATAGCTTCAATTTTGTACAAAATTACATAGATTATGTATCATATTTCTAATTATGAGAAATTAACTTGATATTATATCTAATCAGTTTATATCGTGCTATAATTAGCCTAACTTTTCATAAGTGCACAAAAGAAAAGTTAGTTGAGAGAAGGAGGAAACTGTCTTAATGAAATTTGCATTTAAGGGATTTCGGACGAAGAGTATATAGGGGGTAGAAAGCTATGCAAGATATTTTTACACTGTTTCTAGTGTGGAAAATCATTGCAGAAGCAAATGTTACCCTGAGATATATTTGTATCCTTTTTGGAAAAGAAATATATCTCAGTTCACGAATTCTAGATAGTGAAACTATTTGATATTGAATATTGTTTTTTGATATCAATGTCAACTCCATCCGAATTCCTCAACAAAAAAAGAGAGTGTTAGCAGCACTCTCTTTTCTTTGGCTTTTACAAGCCATAGACTCCATCCGCTATTATATTAACATTAGTACTACAAGAAGTCAACAAATAATAGCTAAATTTTTAGGAAATTTTAGGAATTATTGAATATAATCTGAAGAAAAAGATTAGAAGAAGCATATTGAATTATCATATGATTATTAACAAAATAATTTATATTAAAAAAATATAATATATATGATATATAATCGATATTATATAATCTAATATATGGAGATGTTTAATAAGAAAATAAAAACGAGTAGCATAAACACAATGCACATAACTATATTAAAACGCTTACATAATGTAAATAAAAACCATTGACAATGGTAAAACTGTCTGTTAAGATATAAACGAATTAAATACAAACGTATCAGGATTTGTTACGGAATAAGCCGGCATGACCTAAGTGATTTTTTATAATCATTTGGGTCTTTTTTATTCTTGTGTTTAATTTAGCAATTGCGAAAAAATGAGGTGTGACTATGAGAGTTATCAATCGAATCAATAACAATGTCGTATTAGTAAAAGATGGTACACAAAAGAAAATCGTCACTGGAAAAGGATTGGGATTTAAGGTTTATCCAGGGGATAGCATTAATGAACGTCTAATTGAACAACGTTTTATCCTTCAGGAAAACAGTGATGAAGATTATTACGTAAAAATGTTAAAGAATATACCATTAGAACAAATAAAGGTATGTGAGAAGATTGTGGAAAAAGGCAGGGAACTGTTAGGAAAACCATTGTCAGATAATCTGATATTTTCCTTAGCGGACCACTTAAACTTTGCGTTGGATCGATCATCTAAAAATATGTTGATTGATCATCCTTTGGCAAATGAAATCAAACAGTTTTACCCTAATGAAATGGAAGTAGGCAGATATGCAATCCAGTTAATAGAAAAAGAGATGAATATCAAACTGCCAAAAGGGGAAGCCGTCTTTATGACAATGCATATCGTAAATGCAGCAGGTGGATTAAGTGAAGCATATGACGTGGCAGAATTAACAGAGATGATGTCAAAAATAATTTCATTTATTGAGAATTATTTCCATTGTACCATCGATCAGGACAGTACTTCATTTTCCAGGTTCATTACACACTTACGATATTATTTGATTCGTCAGCTGAAATTTGAAATTGATGATTCTATCAATGATGAGCTGTTGGATATTGTGAAAGAGAAATATCCTGAAGCATTTCATTGTGCACAAATGATTACCGATCATTTAGATCATTTATATCAAAGTAAGTCTGCAGATAGTGAAAAGTTATATCTAACATTACATATTAACCGATTGTTAAATAAAAAATAAGGAGAAGATTTATGAAAAATGAGGAACTGGCTAAGCTGATTCTAGAAAATGTTGGCGGTGCGAAAAATATAAAAAATCTAACACATTGTGTTACAAGATTACGTTTTACGTTATATGATGATAAAAAAGCAAATAAAAAAACCATTGAGAATTTAGATGGTGTTCTGGGAGTACAAGAGCAGGGAGGACAATTTCAGGTCATTGTAGGAAGTAAAGTGAATAAAGTTTACCAGGAATTAATCGGCAATCCACAATTAGCTTTATCTGAGGATGGTCCAAAAGAAACGGGAAAGAAAAAATCAGTGATTTCTAATATATTGGAAACGATATCTTCTATATTGATTCCAAGCTTACCACCAGTAATTGGCGGAGGTATGATCAAAGGTTTCCTATTTATGTTCTGGGAGTTTGGATGGATTGAATGGGGAAGTGATATCTTTAATCTATTAAATATTATTTCTGATGGAATGTTCTATTTTTATCCATTCCTGTTAGCAGTCAGTGCCGCAAAACGTTTTAAAACAAATCCATATATGGCACTTGCGATTGCCGGATCTATGATGCATCCGACCATTTATGAAGGCATTAATGCTGGATTAAAAAGTTTAAAAGTAATAGGTTCTATTGGTGTACCATATCTTGATTATAATTCCTCTGTTATCCCGATTATATTATCTGTATGGGTGATGAGTTATGTATATCGATTCTTTGAGAAAAAAATACCAGACATTGTAAGTGTGATTTTTACACCCATGTTAACATTGGTTATCGTCATTCCTGTATGTATGATCATGATTTGTCCATTGGGTTATTATATTGGCGAATATATTGCACAGGGCGTTCAGGTATTAATTGATTTCTCACCAATTGTGGCAGGATTTGTAATTGGAGCTATCCGCCCATTTACAGTATTAACTGGAACACATCATGCAGTCCGTGCAATTGTATCTCAGCAGTTAGCAACTTATGGATATACTACAATAGGCGCTATGAATTATATGAGTACCATGGCACAGGCCGCTGCACCACTTGCTATTTATTTTGTATTAAGAAAACACAATGAAAAAATGAAGAATTTATCACTATCTGCAGCTGTTTCAGGATTCCTTGGTGTTACAGAACCAGGATTATATGGAATTATTGTGAAATATAAAGTCGCATTTATCGCAACGATGATTGGCGGTGGAATTGGTGGTGCGATATCATCAGTATTTGGATCCGCAGAATATGCGATGGTTATGTCATCTTTAATCACGATTCCAGCAACATTTGGTAATGGATTTATGGGTATCATCATTGGTTTACCAGCATCCATTATCATTACAATGGCTATCATCTTTGTGTTTAAGAATAAAGTGATTGAAGAAGATCAAGGTGTCGATACATCAAAAGCAGAAGAAATGATAAAACCAAAAATTAGTGTGAATATGGATGATAAATTATTAAAACTAAATGCTCCCACAAAAGGTGAAATCTGTGCTTTACAAGATTTATCAGATGAAACATTCGCAAAAGAAATGATGGGAAAAGGTATCGCTATTTTACCACAGGATAATCAAATCTGTGCACCTGCTGATGGTATCATTACAGCTTTATTTCCAACCAAACATGCCATTGGTATGAAAACAAAAGATGGTTTAGAAGTGTTGATTCATATAGGCATTGATACCGTAAATTTGAATGGTAAATACTTTGAAGCAAAGGTGAATATTGGTGATACAGTGGTTCAGGGGCAAACGTTGATTGTCTTTGATTATCAAAAAGTAGCTGAAGAACATTACGATACACATGTAATAATGGTAATTACAAATTCAGATGATTATTTAGATATATTTTCAAATCAAAAAATAGAAACAGTCACAAAGGATATGGATATCCTGACAGTGATTCAATAGGAGGACGTAAAATGAAAGTTTTAATTGGAAAAGATGTAGAAGAAATGAGCAAAATTGCCGCAGATTATGTTATGAGTTATATGTATCAGGAAAAGCAGCGTGTGAACTTATCCATTACAGGAGGATCTACACCAAAGCGTATGTATGAATTATTAGTTCCACAAGTAAAAGATACCAATCGTTTTGATCATGTACACTTTTATAACTTTGATGAAATTCCTTATCGTAAAGAAGATCGCGAAGGAGTTACTATTTCAGGATTGAGAGAGGCGTTCTTTACACCAGCAGGCATACCAGAAGAAAGAATTCATAAACTGGATCAATTTAATTATCAAACGCAGGATGAGCGTATTGAAAAAGATGGTGGTTTGGATATGGTAATTTTAGGTGTTGGTGCTGATGGACATTTCTGTGGGAACTTACCTCAAACAACAAAATTTGGTGACCTTACAACACGTGTGGAATGTGATCGTCGATTAAAAGACCGTATTCTCCCAGAATTTAATGATGTGGAAGAAGATGTGCCTGATTATTATATTACGATGGGACCTAGAAGCATTATGTGTGCTAGACATATCATCATGATTGCCAGTGGTGTAAAAAAAGCTGAGATTATAAAAACATTAATGGAAGGCATTGTCGATGAAAATAAACCAGCTACAGTCTTAACATTACATCCACACTTTACATTAATCATGGATGAAGAAGCCGCAAGCTTATTATCATAGCTGAAATCCTTTATAAGTTTAAATACTAGATGCATCATTTATCTAGTATTTTTTATTTTAATACAATCATATGTAAATAATTAAAAAATAGAAATATATAAAGTAAATGTGCTAAATCGACCAATTTTAATATCTGATTTCTAATTATTAAAAGATAACTAAATACTATATCTAATTATGTTGTTTAGTGCTATAATAAGCTTAACTTTTCAGAAACGTATATGATGGAAAGGGTGTTGAGAGAAGGAGGAACTTGTCTATTGGAATTTCCAAATAGGGGATTTCGGACGAAGATTACATAGGAGGTAAAAAGCTATGCAAGATATTTTTACACTGTTTCTGGTGTGGAAAATCATTGCAGAAGCAAATGTTACCCTGAGATATATTTGTATCCTGTTTGGAAAAGAAATATAACTCAGTTCACGAATTCTAGATAGTGAAACTATTTGATATTGAATATTGTTTTTTGATATCAATGTCAACTCCATCCGAATTCCTCAACAAAAAAAGAGAGTGTTAGCAGCACTCTCTTTTCTTCGGCTTTTACAAGCCATAGACTCCATCCGCTATTATATTAACACTAGTACTACAAGAAGTCAACAAATAATAGCTAAATTTTTAGGAATTATTGAATATAATCTGAAGAAAAAGACTAGATGGAGCATATTGAATTATCATATGATTACTAATGAAATACTTTATATTAAAAAAATATAATATATATGATATATAATTGATATTATATAATCTAATATATGGGGATGTTTAATATATTTGCATCCTTTTTGGAAAAGAAATATAACTCAATTCACGAATTCTAGATAGTGAACCTATCAGATACTGAGTATTGATTTTTGATATCAGCATCTAATCTATCCGAATTCCTCAACGAAAAAAAGAGAGTGCTCACAACACTCTCTTTTCTTTGGCTTTTACAAGCCGTATCTAATCTATCCGTTAATATATTAACACTCGTACTACAAGAAGTCAATAAATAATAGCTAAATTTTAAAGAAATTAAAGGGATTATATGATAGAAAATATAAAAAGGGCAATATCTAAATGATGATAGAAATCTTTGTGAGAAATATATATTAAAAAATTTAATAAAATATGATAAATAATATATATCATATTAAATAATAATGATAAGAGAATAAAGATTATGTACTAGAATAGCATATATCACGATTTTGTTAAAAATCCTTCACTGTAGTAAATTTACTAAAGAAGAATCTGTGAAAAAGGTATTAAAATTATATAGAAATAATACATCTGTAATATTTCTATTTTTCATCAGATCATTTACATCGTCCATATAATAACGTGGATCAATCACTGTAATTTCATGATAATAAGGAGTTAAGAATGGAAGAAAAGCATTCGCATAAGAATCCTTAATGACAAGTAAACGTTTATCTGTATCACTACTTGTGGTCATTTGAATCAACGCATGATTGCCACCAAAGAATACTTCATAAGGATTAGAGGATGAGGCTTTGCTTTCCACATAAACACTGGCTGCCTTTTCTTTCTCATTCACATATTCAACTAATACATCCGGATCATTTTTATCTGGTACATAGATTTCAACCTGATCATCTTTCTTACTATAATAACCACTGGTATTCGCTAAAGCACCCTGAAATGTTTGATGAATAACATAAGGTTCATAATGTAAAGTGTTTTTTGCTTTTAAATCATTTTTTAAATAGACCTGAAAAGCTTCATATGCCCCCTTGGTTGTCCAGTGATGATCACTTCGATAATATAAGTTTTCCTTTTTTTGATCAAGAAAATGATCCTCAATATCTGTGATTTTTATCTTTTTATTCAATGTTTTATAAAAGCTGGAAAGTGTTTTTTTCTGACTGGGAAGTGTGATATGCGCAGGGAGATTTTCAGGATAGATTTCGGCTTTATTAACTGCTATCAACATATGGATATTTATTTTATGATACTGTTTCACAAAACTGTTAATGGTATCACTCAATTGCTTGATTTTCGTATCCTCTATAGCTGGAATATCTTGAAAAAGCATATCGTTTTTACCAATTAAGACAGAAGAGAATTCATTATTTCCTAAAGCATGTTCCAATGAAACCTTTTGTTTATGTAACGCAAAACGTTTGGGGAATTGATCATTTAGATAAGAGGACATATCATCCTGGTATTGTTTTTGTAAGATATCCGCAATATGCAACTTTGGCATTTGCTGCAGAGTTCGGTTTTCTTCTATTGAATTTACTTGATCGGGTATGAGCACATAACATAAGGGAACCCCTATAATAAAGCATAAGGATACCATGCTTGTACCATAAGACTGAATAATTTCTTTCATTGTTTTCATTTGACACCGCATCCTTTAAAATTGAAAATATAGAAATGATTGTACATGACCGCCAACACTATATAATAATGCCAACAACCATAAGCATAAGATACCTAAAGGTTTTAATATCCAAACATAATCTTTTTGTTTAGATACCAATCTACCAATATAATGGAATAGCGGACTGGCCCATATCATAGCTATAATTAGAATCCACCAGCAGGAATGTAAGATAAATAAAAATTCTTCATTCATAAGGGGTAACTGTTTAAAGAAGAACATTCCTTGTAAATACTGAAAGGCTTGTGAGATGCTTTCACTAGAGAAGAATACCCAGCCAATCATAATGCAGATCATGGTAAGAAACCAGTTCAAAATAACAGGTAATTTAGATTGCACATGACACCATATAAACTTTTCAAAAATTAACAGACATCCATAATAAATACCCCATGAAAGAAATGTCCAGTTAGCACCATGCCAGATACCAGTTAAGATCCATACAATCATTAAATTACGTATTTGTATGCATATGCCTTTACGATTACCACCTAAAGGAATATATACATAATCACGAAACCACAAGGATAAAGATATATGCCAGCGACGCCAGAAGTCTGTGACAGAGGTCGCAATATAAGGGTAATGAAAGTTTTCACAAAGCCGGATATGGAAAATCTTTGAGATACCAATGGCCATTTGCGTGTATCCCTGAAAATCGAAATATATCTGTAAAGTATAAGCCAGAATCCCCAGCCAGAACATGCCGGTGGAGGATAAAGATGCATTTGCTTGTGAGAAAACGATGGATAAAGAATCCGCAATCCATACCTTTTGCACAAGCCCGATGATAAAGTGCGTCAAACCAGATTCTAAGTGTTTACGATCAATTTTCATGAGGGGAAGCTGTTTCTTGAAATCTTCATAACGCATAATAGGTCCCATAATTAATTTAGGAAACCATGTAACGTATAATGCATATGTAATAAAATGACTTTCTGCATTGATATGTCTGCGATATACATCAAATTGATATGATAAAATCGTAAATAGATAAAAGGAAATACCTAGAGGCATGGAGGAAATATCATTATGCTTTGGTATTGGCAGGATATGAGAAAGTTCTTGTAGAAAAAAGTTATAATATTTAAAATAAAACAATAGAAACAAATTGATCACAATGATTTCCACAAGTATATACTTACGTTTTCTGTCTTGTTTCCTTTGCATATATAAAGCCATGATATAGTTAAATATCGTAAGCAATATCAATAGTATAATATATACAGGCTCCCCCCAGGCATAAAAGATCAAACTGGCCACAATGAGTAAGATAGATTTATATTTTTTTGGTGTAATGGTATAGAGAATCAATAGACAGGGTAGAAGGAAAAAGATAAATATATAATTTTGAAATGCCATAATTTCCCTCCTAAAATAATTGATAAATCTTATTTTTTAAAGTTGCTGCCTGTTCATCTACCATCAAAAAGATGAATGGTCCTTTTTGAAAAATAAAGCCCTTTTGTATCAAATCACTTTGTCGCTGTCCATATCCCTTAAAACTTTGCAGTTTATCTTGCATACGTTTTTCCAGTTTATCATAAATAGCTTTTTGTTTATTCTCGTCTGTTTCATAAAATACACTAAGTTCTTCAGCTTCCATTGTGGAAGGATGTTTATAGATAACAGCACTCTGATAATCTTCTTTATTTAAATGGTAATACTTTCGTATAAACTTTGTATCCTCGTGTTCATACTTTGATGTTTTGCTATAGGATTCTATAACGGAAGAAACTTGTTTCATGGATACTGTTTTATCTACATGTGTAAAAGGTAAAATTAACAATAAAATCATACATCCAAATTCTAACAATAATCGAAATTTATTCAACATATTATATTCCTGCCGTTTCTGCCATATGGGAAAGCCATAGTGGATAAAATGCATATTTGGGATGTATTCCATCTCTTTCATAACGATCCCCGCTGCCATCAATTAAAGAATCATTACTGATATAAGTGATATGCATTTCTTTACACATAGATTTTAAAGCTGTGTTAAATGCCTTATCTTTTCGCATATTGTTATCTGTTGCGTAACCATTTTCATTCATGGGAATAATGGAATTAATGTATATCTTTGTATCCGGAAGTTGTTTCTGAATTGTTGTCACAAGTTTTTTATATTGATTGATAAAGCGCTGTGCATTTCCTCTACAATAAAGCAGATCATTCATGCCAAAGCTTAAAAATACTTTATCTGGTGAAAGAGAGATTGCGGATTGTATTTCTGTATCACAATTATCTGTACGTTTTCCTCGTGAAGCAAGTACGATGTTTTGTGGCAAAAGACGGTAGTCTAAAAATGCTTCAGATAAAGAATCTCCCAGAATTACCGTGTTTTTGAATCGGCTAGACATTGGAAGATTGGACTTTATAGCACTTTGTCTTTTCTTTTCTTCTATTTGTTTCCCCACCTTTTGCACATGTGAAGTAACATCATTTAAATCTTTATGACTTACAGCATGAAGCTTGGATAATCCATTTTTTAAATCTTCATCTGATTTTGTTTCGATATGTTGATGAATAAAAAATAAACTTAACGGAAAACATAAGGCGATAAAAAATAAATATCTGACGAATTTTCTCATCATAAACAACACCACGCATTCTACACTTAAATTATACTTCTTTTTTGCGATTTTATATTTAAAATTAAGGGGATTTAAGAAAAAAACTGAAAATCTAACAAATATGTTAGAAAAGCTGACTTTTATCATTTTTTTTTATATAATGTAAACAAGAAAAAGGTAAATGTATAGGATAAAGGAGGAGAATGAAATGGGACATTTTTTTTCAGATAAAACCGAACAGGCATTCGATTTGATCTGGATGCAATTTGATAAAACAAAACAACAGGAAGGAAAACGTTTGTTGGAAGAGGCAGTCGCTGAAGGTGATCCGGAAGCATATTGTTTTCTTGCCAGAACCTACATGGGATTTCAGTATGTATGGGAATATGCAGGATTTGAAGAATCTGATGAAAAAGCAGATGCATTATTGTTGGAAGGTATTTCTAGAGGCAGTATGTTATGTATTTTGATAGCAAAACGTTGTGGATTAATGAATGAGGAAATCGAGGCAAGAATGCCATATACCTTAAAAGAAGCACGTGATCAAGTATTGGAATGGGCCCAAGCAGGGCATCCGTTTGCGCAATACGTGATAGGTAATACATATTATTTTCAGGATTATATAGATATCGATGAGATAGATGTATTAAATACATTCAGTTCTCAGGAAGATTTAGACACAAAATCCGCACAACTGGCATTACCATGGCTGGCAAAAGCCGTAGGTGCTGGATATACACATTGCGCAAATAATTTATACAATTTATTCAGTGGTTCTGAAGGATTGCCAAAAAACAGGGATGCACAGGTTCAGATTATTAAATTCTGTGTAGAAAAAGGTAATCCAAAATGGGAACAGGATTATGGAGAATATTATGATGAATTAGAAGATTATGATACATCTTTCCAATATTTCTTACGTTCTGCCCAGCATGGATATCTAAAAGCATACTATGATGTAGGATATGCATATGAACATGGACGTGGTGTTCCTATTGATATGAAAAAAGCCGCAGAAGCCTATGAAATCGCCGCTAAGGATGGTTCTAATGTATCCGCATGTTTATTGGGAATTATGTTGTTAAATGGCAATCGTGATATCACAAAAGATGAAACAACAGGTTTTACATGGGTAAAAAAAGCGGCTGAAAACAAACATATGTCCGCATATCCACATTATGGAAGATGTCTTTTAAGAGGCATTGGAACTGCCGCAGATCCAAATAAAGGTTTCCAGTATTTACAAGAAGCTTATCAGTATCATAAAGAAAATATTCAAAATAATATTTCACCATTCTCTACTGTTGTTATGGTAGAAATGTTTAATGGACTTGGTGATGCTTATATGTTAGGGCTTGGTACGGAAGTAAACTACAATGAGGCCGTACGTTATTATCAGGCAGTATCTGGTAAGAGTGATTACACAGATGCACAATTAAAGAAATTTAAGAAATCCTTATTTGGTGGATATAAGCTAAGAGGATAATATAGAATCAGACGATATTAATGAAGTATTTATAGATTATATACATCCTCTACTTAATCTGTCAATGACATCATCAGATTTAGAAAATATTGTGAAATGATGATATGGAATGATGGGCTTTTAGAAAAATCCCAGTTAGAGGAATATAAAGATAATGGTTATATAAAAATCATGAGAGAACGTAAAGTAAATGAATTTTCAGCTTTTCATCAATAGATTGAAAGCTGTGAACTAGTTGAAAACCAATGATTATCCTGCAAGTTGAAAATCAGACAATCGGTGTTTTCAAAATGATTGTAATATTTTTTGCGAAAAGAGCATAAATGATTGTAATATTTTTTGCGAAAAGAGTTGCCAAATAGCTTGGCGTGTGTTTTAATATAAGAGCCTTTTTATCAAGAGTTGGGTTAGAGAGTTAGCTCGCAGCCCACGCCAACCTGTATGAAGCATCATATAAGGTGGTACTGCTAACAACGATAAGAGAATAGTTCAACTAAGATTGCCTTCTCTTATTGAGGAGGCTTTTTATATGTGTAAAGGAGATTAAAACATGAAGGATTATTTATTTACAAGTGAAAGTATTACAGAAGGACACCCAGATAAAATCTGTGATCAGATTGCGGACAGTATTTTAGATGAAGCATTACGTCAGGATCCAGAAAGTAAAATGGCAGTAGAAGCAACCATTAAAGATGATTTTGTATTGGTTTATGGAGAAGCAAATACAAAAGCTGTTATTGATTATGAAAAGATTGCGAAAGATGTGATCAAAGAAATTGGCTATACCGAAGATTATACGGTTATGACAAAAGTAAACAAACAGTCATCTGAAATTAACCATGCAGTTGTATGGGAAGATGGTGAAATTGGTGCAGGAGATCAGGGTATCATGTTTGGATATGCATGTGATGATACAGAAAACTACATGCCTGCCGCTATTGATTATGCACACCAGTTAGCAAAACGTTTAAGTGATGTAAGAAGAAAAAGTGATATCTTATTACCAGATGGAAAAACGCAGGTAACAGTAGAATATGAAGATGATAAAATCAAACGTATTGATACAATCGTTGTATCTACACAGCATGTCGCAAGTGCGACTCAGGAAGAAATCGCAGAATTAGTAATGAAAGAAGTTATCAATCCAGTCATTAATGATGATTTAGTCGATGAAGATACAATTTATCTAATCAATCCAAGTGGATCATTTGTCGTAGGTGGATCTTTTGGTGACAGTGGTACAACAGGAAGAAAAATCGTATGTGATACATATGGTGGTATGGGAAGAATCGGTGGAGGATGCTTCTCAAGTAAAGACCCTAGTAAGGTAGATCGTAGTGCAGCATATTATTGTCGTTATGTGGCAAAGAATATTGTTGCGGCAGGACTTGCCAGCAAATGTGAAGTACAGGTAGCATATGCAATCGGTAAAGTAAAACCAGTATCTATTATGGTGGATACATTTGGAACTGGCACAAAGAGTGATGCGGAAATCTTAGATATCATCAAAGAAAACTTTAGCTTTGAAGTAAAAGATATCATTGATGAACTAGATTTAAAGAAACCAATCTACAAACAAACAGCATGTTATGGTCACTTTGGAAGACCAGAATTTACATGGGAAAAGATTATTGATTTAAAGTACTAGATTATAAAATAAGTCATAGCAGGTGTTTTATATGCTATGGCTTTTTTTGTTGATTACTGTTTTTTTATATGCAGTTCTGTTTATTTAACAAGTTGTTATATCATGTAGTGTTTATTTTTATGACATGTTATGTTATAGTGTAAGTGTCATATGGAAAGGGGAAAGCTTTTATGCAGAAACAGAAAAAAGATGCGCCATTATATTTACAGATTTATAAAGAACTGCAAAAACGCATTGAAAATGGTGTGTATAAAGAAAATGAATTAATACCTTCTGAATCCTCTCTACAGGCTGAATTTAATGTCAGTCGTATAACAATTCGCAGATCTTTGCAAGATCTTGAACTAGCTGGTTTCATAAAAATCAGAAAAGGAAAAGGGGCGATCGTACAGCCAATGAGAAAATACTCTGACTTAGTTGGCGTAAGCAGTTTCTCTCAGGAAGCAAGAGAAGCTGGTGAACGTCCATCATCTATTATTTTGGAATTTGAGGAAACAAAAGCAACTGGTATTGTATGTGATTATCTTCAGCTTGAGGAAGGTGCTGATATATATCGACTAAAACGACTAAGGTTGAAAAATGGCCGAATTATAGGTATGAATGAGCAGTTTATATCCCGTGATACTGGTGTTGTCATACATGGTGAAGAATTAAACGAGAAAACATCTATTTATGCGTTGTATGAGGAACAGGGATTACATATCGAACGTGCAGTAGAAACCATAGAAGCTGTAATGCCTACGCCTAATTTAAGAAAAGAACTGTATATGGATGAAGGAGAACCGCTTTTCCGAAGAGAGAGAATTACTTATGATTATTTGAATAGACCATTAGAATTATCTATTAATTCCTATAAAGCTGATGAGTATAAATATGTAATCACTTTAAAAAAAGAAGAATTATAAAAGCTATCTAGTAATACAACCTAGATAGTTTTTTTATAACAAGTTTATACCTTATAATGGTGAAATTTTAAGAAAACGTTATCAATTTTAATAAAATATGTAAAAATATGATATATTATGTTGACAAACTTGATATGATAAGTTATTATACAGGTGTAACATGTTATATCAAGATGAAATGCTGATAGGAGGAGATAATTTGAAATATTATGACATTCATTCTCATTTGGGAAAAACTAGTTCTGGAGAAGAAAATACGCCAACAGAGCTGGTTGAAGATTTGAAAAAACATGGAATCACAAAAGTTGGTATCAGCTGTTTATCTGGTATATCCACACGGTATCAAAATGATTTTATCTATAAAGCAATGTGTGAGTATCCAGACATCATTGAAGGATATGCTTTCATCAATCCAAAAGATCCAAAAGCATTGGAAGAAATTGATTTGTGTTTAGGAACTTATCATATGAAAGCAGTAAAGTTTCACTCATGGAAGCATGGGTATTATCCTGATAACTCGCCTGCTTTAGATGGACTTCTTGATAAAATTGAAACATATGGCGTTCATGTGCAGACACATGTAGGAACTGCACCGATTTCTAATCCATACGTCTGGGCAGAATATGCAAAAAAACATCCAAATCTGCGCTTTGTATTTACACATATCGGATATTATGAATTTGGTATGTCTACGATTATGGCAGTTAAAGATTTAGATAATGTATGGGTAGAAACAAGTGGTCAAATGGATACAAGAGTGTTAAAAACAGCAATTGATGTATTAGGTTCAAAACGAGTATGTTTTGGAACAGACTGGCCATATAAACCAGTAAATATAGAAATCAGCAAGTTTGAAGAATTAGGCTTAAGTGAAGAACAGCTGGAAGATATCTTCTATAAAAATGCTGAATATCTATGGACAAAAAAATAAGGAGGAACATTTTATGAATATTACTACATTCCGTATTGATGATCGTTTAATTCATGGACAGGTTGTTACTGCATGGATTGCTCATTCTGATGCAAAACAGATTTTGGTATGTGATGATGCTGCAGCAAAAGATACACTTCAACAATCATTATTGAAGATGGCAACACCTAAAAACGTGAAGCTGATCATTAAAAATTTAGAAGAAGCAAAGCAGATGATTGAAACAGATACATCAGATACAAAAACTTTATTATTAGTAAGAGGGCCAAAACAGGCACTATATCTGATTGATAGTTGTAAAGATGTGAAGAGTATTAATGTTGGAAATATCAATATGAAAAAAGGAAAAAGAAAAATTCTTGGCAACTGCTGGTTGAATGAGGAAGAAGAAGCTGATATCCGCAAACTGGCAGAAAAAGTTGAAGTAGAAGTTCGTGCAGTACCTAATGAACAGAAAAAAATTCTAGTTCATTTACTATAAAAGAAAGGAAAGGGATAAAATTATGAGTTTATTTTTACAGGCATTGCTTGTGGCAGTTGCTGTAACGATTGCATTTATTGATGCACATACAACACAGACACATATTTTCCGTCCAATATTTATAGGACCGGTTGTAGGGGCAATTATGGGTGATTTTCAAACAGGACTTCAAGTTGGTGTTACAGTAGAATTGATGTTTCTTGCTGTTATCTTTGTTGGTACAGCAGTTCCACCAAACCCAACTATTTCTACAGCAATCGCTACCGCAGTTGCAATTCTTGGAGGTGGTGGTACAGATTTAGCTGTCGCTACTGCTCTTCCTGTATCATTTATCGGTCAGATTGCTGAAACTGTACAGAACTCTGTTATTAATGTATGGTTTATGCATCGTGCAGAAAATTCAATAGAAAAATTAAATACCAGAGGTCTGGTAATGAATAATATTGTCTATACCATGGCAATGAATGCCTTGTTATATGGCGTGCCAACGTTCCTAGCAGTATATTATGGTGCTGATTTTGTAGCAGCAATTATCAAGGCCATTCCTGATAAGATCATCACAGGTTTATCCGTTGGTGGCAACATGGTTGGCGCAGTGGGATTTGCATTGTTATTAAGTTCTATTAAAAATCGAACAATGTGGCCGTTCTTATTCTTAGGCTTCTTCTTTGCAGCATATTTAAAGATCAATATGGTCGGTATCGCATTATTAGCTGTGGTTTTTGCGGCATTATACTTTTACTTTAAATTAGCTGATCAAAGTGAGGGAGAGGAGTAAATCATATGGAAAATAATAAAAAATTAACAAAGAAAGATTTATGGAAAGTATTCTTTGGACAATTGACCATTCGTGGAGCGAATAACTATGAACGTCAACAAAATGCTGGTTTTACCCAAGCAATGATGCCAGTTATTGAAAAAGTTTATGATACAGATGAAGAAAAACTGGAAGCTTATGAACGTCATATGGAGTACTTCTTAACTAATGATATTACCAGTGCCATTCCTGTAGGTATCGCAGCAGCAATGGAAGAAATGCACGCCAATGATCCTGATATGGATCCAGGTGCAATCAATGCAGTAAAAACAGCCCTGATGGGTCCACTTGCTGGCTTGGGAGATTCCTTATTAAATGGTACAGCTCGTCCAATTTTAGCAAGTCTTGCGATTTCCTTAGTGAATGCAAAACTAGGCTGGATTGGCCCAATCTTCTTCGTTATTGGTATGAGTATTGTATCTTTGGGTATTCGATATTTAGGTGTTTTCCAGGGATATAAACAAGGAATTAAACTAGTAGAAAAGATTAATTCAAGTGGATTAATTTCAAAAATAACAGATATCGCAGCAATTGCGGCATATACCATTGTCGGAGGATTTATTCCAGCTTTAGTTGTTATGAATATACCTATTGAAATAGCATCAGGTGATACAGTCATCAAAATTCAGGAAACATTAGATGGTTTAATGCCAGGTGTTCTGGGATTAGCTTACACATTTTTAATGTATTATTTCGTCACAAAGAAAAAGATTTCTGCAGTTAAATTAATTTTTATTACGATGGTTGTCGCAATTCTTGGAGTATATGCGGGTATCTTAGGATAATAAAGGAGGCGTATAGGAATGATTGATATTCATTCTCATATCGAAAAAGAAAATGGCGTATATCTGCTGGAAAAACTTCTAGCAGATATGGATCGCTTTCAGATACAAAAACGAGTAATTTCAGATTTACGGGTAGATGGTATACAGGAAGGAATACAACAGATTGCGGAAGCAGTAAAAACCTATCCTGCGCGTTTGATTGGATGTGCTTTATTGAATCCTTCTCTATCTACAATTATTGAAGATACAAAATTAGCATGTGCAACACCAGAAATACAAATGATAGAATTTAATTCTTATGAACATGGATATGCGCCAGATGATTGTCCTGTTTTAAATGAAGTATTTTCATTGATTCAAGAAAGAAAACTTCCAGTAAAAGTATTTTCTGGTATTGGTGCCAAAGCACTTCCTCATCAATGGGAAATCTATGTAAAAAGATATCCAGATATTCCATTTATCTTTCTTCATATGGGGTGCTTTGATTATGGTTATAGCTGTGTTGATATTGTAAAACGAAATGATAATGCATGGATTGAAACCAGTAATCAATATGAAATGCAGATACTAAGAAAAGCATTTCAACAATTGCCGGAAAATAAAATTCTGTTTGGAAGTAGTTATCCTGAACGATTTACGAGAAATGCAATTGAAATATTTGATTTATTCCCATTAAATAAAGATACAAGACAGGCTTATTTTCATGATAATGCAAAACAACTTTTAAGACAGGGGTGAAGATATGTATGTTGTAGATAAAGAAAAGGCGAGAGCCGCTTTACCAAAAAGTGTGGTGCAGGATTTTGATGATATTGTAACACAAAAAGTATTAGGAGCAAGCACCCATATCAAAATGATTGGCAATATGATTGAGCAGATTGCTTTAGAGTATAAAACAAATGGCAATATAGAAGAAATGATTCAAAGAATCGATGAAGTATGTAACTTTTTTATCGCAACAAGAGGTGAAGCAAGTCAGGCAATTACCAATGCAATCTATCAGATGATAAAAGGTATTCATCGTCATACAAATCATGAACAGTCATCTGAAGTTGTACAAGCAATTATTGATGTGAAAGATTCATATGCGAAAAGTAATAAAAAGGCAATTGATCAGGCAGTATCCTATGCTGTGGAAATAGGAAATCGTATGCAGAATATTTTAGTATACGATTATTCAAGTACTGTTGAAGCATTTTTAAGAGGATTGCAGGCTGGTAAGACAATCTATATCGCAGAAAGCCGCGTCATCAATGGAGGAAAGCCGTTTGTAAAACCTTGTATAGAAGCAGGGCATCAGATTCACTTCATACCTGATGCAAGTTTAATGTATTACATGAAAGAATGTGATGGCGCATTCATGGGTGCTGAATCCATTTATCCCGATGGCACTGGATTTAATACAACTGGGTCAGACATTGTAGGGTTGATATGTGATTATTATAAAAAACCATTATATTTTATATCACCGCTCATAAAACTAGATGTAAGACCAGTATATGGAAAAGAAAAAACGATTGTAATCAATGATTTAAAGGATAAGTTACAAGATGTGGCAGATCCTGATAATCACAAAGATATTGATTATTATACACCAGAATTACTTGGTGTTTGTCCAGAACATATCAAAGGTTTTATCACTGAAAAGGGGGTAATTCCAAGTATACAGTTATATGATACTGCTATGCAATATATAAAAGAATTAAGAGGTGAAGAAGATGTTTAAACCAAATTGTACTGCATTTGCGATGATACAGCCAAGTCCATTACCTGGTAGTTATCGTCATGTAGATAAAACCATTGATGATATTGTCAAAGAAGTTTTAGATGAAACGCAGATGGTTGTAGATAATGGCTTTGATGGTGTAATTCTACAAAAT
Source organism: [Eubacterium] hominis (assembly GCA_014337235.1). Taxonomy (GTDB): domain Bacteria; phylum Bacillota_I; class Bacilli_A; order Erysipelotrichales; family Erysipelotrichaceae; genus Hoskinsella; species Hoskinsella hominis. Next base: position 1,603,969 of record CP060636.1, read on the forward strand.
ATGAATGATATGCCGATTAAACAAATTGCACCACCTGAAGCAATCGCCTATATGACAAGGATCGCGTTTGAAATTAAACAGCATTACCCTGATCTGGTTCTAGGTATTCTTGTAAATTGGGATGGTGTCGCAAGTCTTGCAGTTGCGGATGCTGTAAATGCAGATTTTGTCAGAGTGGAACATCTATTTACTGGAGCGAATGTGACAAGTGCAGGTATCTTGGAAGGCCAGTGTGTAGAAATTGCACAATTAAGAAAAAGAATACGTTCAAAAGTTCCTGTATATGCAGATATTCAGGAGGTGCATGGCGTACCTCTAGGTGGCAAACCAATTGATGCTGCAGCATGGGAAGCAGTACATGAAGCATTTGCGGATGGATTATTTGTTTCAGGTAAAACAAAACAAGAAAGTCTAGAAATGATACAGGCAGTTAGAAAAAAACTACCTGATACACCTGTTATTTTAGGCGGTGGAGCTACTGGAGATAATATCACAGAATTACTAGAATATTATGATGGTGTATCGGTGGCGACATGGGTAAAAAATGGTGATATGAAAAATCCAATTGACCCAAAACGTGCAGAAATCTTTATGAATGGAGTAAAGTGCGCAAGAGCAAAGAAAGAAGGTTAATATGACAGGACTGATTTTAGTAGGACATGGAAATTTTGCGAGTGGTATGCATAGTGCACTTCGATTATTAAATGGAGAATGTGAAGGACTGGTAAGTATTGACTTTCAAGAAGGAACATCTTTTGAAGATCTTTGCGAACAATTAAATAAAGAAATTGATAAGTTTGAAAATGATAAAGTGATTATCTTAACAGATTTACCTGGTGGTTCTCCATTTAAAGCCGCAGCTTTGGCAACCTTTCAATACGATCATGTAAAGGCATTGACCGGAATCAATTTTCCAGTATTAATGGAAATTGCACTATCTAAAGATTATACAGAGGATATTGATCAATTAATTGCACAAAGTATTGTAAATGCAAGAGAAGCGTTAATGGAAATAAAATTAGAAGCATAATGATCAGGAAGGCAAAGCCCTTCCTTTTTATGTTATAGAAAAAATGGTGAAAAGGATGATAAAGCATCAGAAAAACATGGGGAAAATAAATAAAAATATTAGAATAACATGTAATTTATATCTATGATGATTGAGAAAAACATGGAATAAGGGTATACTTTAAATAGAAAAGAGATGATAAATCATGCTAAAAAGGAAAATTGAGAGTGATTTAATACAATGGAAAAACCGTAGACATAAACAAGCTTTATTGGTAGAAGGTGCCAGACAGGTAGGGAAAACAACTTCCATTCGCTCATTCGCAAAACAACATTATGAATCATTTATAGAATTAAACTTTGAGCGAAATCCAAAATTAAAAGATATCTTCATGGATGATTTAGAGCCTAAGACAATTTATATGAATATGTCCGCAATGGGACTAGGTCCAATGAAACCTGGCAAGACGCTAATATTTTTTGACGAAATCCAATCATGTCCACAAGCAAGAACCGCAATAAAATTTCTTGTGGAGGATGGACGTTATGATTTTATAGAATCAGGCTCCTTACTTGGAATCAATTATAAAGATGTATCATCTTATCCCGTTGGCTTTGAAGAACATATAAGGATGTACTCTCTGGATTTTGAAGAGTTTATGTGGGCAAATCATATCAGTGAAGATGTTATCCAAGAATTAAAACAGTGCTTCAAAGATCAATGTCCAATCCCAGCGTTTATACATGATAAAATGATGAAGTTATATTATCAATATCTCATCGTTGGTGGTATGCCTAATGTTGTGAATGAATTTATTGAAACATATGACATTAATGAAGTCATTCGCATACAAAAGGATATTATCGCTTCTTATCGCGATAATATATCAAAGTATGCAGAAGGAAAAAAAGCCAAAGTTAAAGAAATTTTTGAGGCGATTCCAGAACAATTAAATAAAAAAAATCAAAGATTTTACTTCAGCAGCTTAACAGCGGAACCAGCTTTACGAAGCTATGAAGGTGCCATCACATGGCTGAATGATGCTGGTATTGCAAGCATGTGTTGTAATGTTACGCAGCCACAATTACCATTATCGTTTAATCAAAAACGTAATTTGTTTAAATTATTCATATGCGATTCAGGATTTTTAACCGCAATGAGTTATGGCAGGATACAGCCTAATATTTTAAAAGGAGAATTAACAATAAACAATGGAGCTGTTGTGGAAAATGATGTTGCTGCTGGAATATTAAAAAAGGGATTCGATATTTACTATTATGATTGTAAAAAGCCATTACAAATGGAGATTGATTTTTTGATACAATATCAAGGAGGCATATTGCCTATTAAGGTAAAATCAGGGGATGATTATAAAAAGCATCCATCGCTTGATCGATTTATGTCGCAATATGCGGATATGGATCAGGCAATCGTTTTTTGTAAAGGTAATATAGAAAAAGATGGTAAGTTGTTATATTTACCATTATATATGACAGGATTTTTAGAAAACGAATAGAGAGGAATGATCAATATGAAAACATGGGTATTAACAGAATTAACACAGGCACAAAAAGAACGCTTACCAAAGGGATACGAGTATGTATTCTCAAAAGAATTGAACAAAGAAGAAATCAAAGATGTAGAGGTAATCGTAGGACGCCCGCCTTTTGAACTTTTGCCATATGCAAAGAATTTAAAATGGCTACAGCTAGATAGTGCAGGAAGTGAACACTATTGTAAAGCAGGATTATTACCAGAAGGCTGTGTACTAACCAATGCAACAGGCAGCTTCGGTTTGACCATCAGCGAGTATTTGATTTGTACGATTTTAATGCTGATGCGCAATATGAATTTATATGTTAGAAATCAAGAACAGGCAAAATGGCAGATAGAAGGACCCATTTATTCTATCTATGGATCAACATTCTTAATTGTGGGATTGGGCAATCTTGGAATAGAATTTGCGAAACGAATCAAAGCACTGGGTGGTTATACGATAGGAATCAAAAAACACATAGAACAATCTGTAGAATACATTGATCAATTATATACCATGGATCAAATCAAAGATGTATTACCAAAAGCTGATGTTGTCGTTATGGCATTACCTAGTACAGAAGAAACCAGAAAAAGCTTTCATGGAGAATATTTTGATTTAATGAAAGAAACAGCCATCTGGGCAAACGTTGGTCGAGGTGATGTTGTGGAAACAATGGATGTGGTAAATGCAGTAAAAGAAAAGAAAATTTTAGGTGCTGTGCTGGATGTATGTGATACAGAGCCAATTCCTGCAGATCATCCTATCTGGAAAGAGGAAAATATCATTATCACACCACATATTTCAGGAACATTCCAATTACCGAAAACCAAAGATATCTTTGTGGATATTCTTTGTGAAAATCTGGAAGCTTTTAAAAATGAAGAACCACTTCGTAATATCGTGGACGTGAAAGAAGGGTATCGAAGTTACGCTTTAAAGAAATCATAGCGGTATCACAAATTATAAAAAAAGGACTTGGAATGCGCTTTCATCTGTGGTATACTGTAGTTGCAAGTGGTATAGACCACTAAAAAATACAGGTTATTTAAAGGAGATGTTCAATATATGGAACAATCAATGAAAGACACACAGTCCATTCGTGTAAAATGGTATTTCAAGCTATTTTCTAAATTGGATAATGAACAAACAAACGTAGATATGACAACAAGAGCATTCGCATATATCATTGACTGGGTACTTGGCAGCTTTGTGACTGCATTCCCAACGGTATTTATGTATATGTCTTACACGAAATCTACAGAATTAAATCAAAATCTACTAACTTTCCCTACTATCACTTATGCACTGATCGCAGGTGGATTGAGCCTTCTGTTTGCGATGATTTATTATGTGTATATTCCAGTAAAAGTTCATAAAGGACAGACCTATGGTAAGAAATTTATGGATGTGAAAGTTGTAAAACTTGATGGAAGCGATGTTGATTTTAAGACAATGCTGAAAAGAGAAGTATTAGGAAGATTTCTTTTAGAAGCAAGTCTTGTGGCAGTAGGAAATTATATTTTCCAGATTGTTGTTTTGATTGCACAGGTAAATATTATTTTACCATTAAAATGTGTCAGTTCCGTTTTATGTATCATATCTATTTTGATTGCACTGAAAACCGATTCCAGACGTATGATTCATGATTATGTAGGAAAAACCAAAATTATAAGTACGAAGGAACAGTAAAAAACTGTTTCTTTTTCTTTATCTTGTAAGAAACTGGAAAAAATCCTGTATAATAGTGGATGAAGAAAGAGGTATTGGTATGGAAAAGAAATTTTTATTTTTTGATATTGATGACACATTAACAACAGGAGGTATGGGAAGCTTTATTCCTGATTCTGCCAGAAATACATTAAAAGCTTTAAAAAAGAACGGTCATGTAGTGGCAATTGCGACTGGAAGACCATATGCGATGAGTAAGGATGTCGCAAAAGATTTAGAAATAGATTCCTTCGTTTGTAATGGTGGAAACACCGTTGTTTATGAAGGTGAAAAGATATACAATGAGCCTTTGGATCAGGCTCATGTAAAAGAGTTATTAAGAGAATGCATTGCATTTGGATTTCCTTATTGTATATCTCAGGCAGATGATTTCTTCTTCCTAACAAAAGATATGAAGGCACTGCCTAAATTAGATAATGACTTTTTAAGTCAGTTTATACAAGAAGCAGATTTTGATCCTGAACACTTAACACAGGTGAAACGTTTAATGATCTATGTAAATAAGGAAGAACAGAAAAAGTTAACTTCTTTCCCTGATTTGGTACCACAGCGATATGATGATGCCTATGTTATGATAGAACCAGATGATAAATTCAAGGGTATCAAAAAAATGATGGAAATTTTAAAAGAACCAATTGAGGATGTTGTGGTATTTGGGGATGGAGAAAATGATATCAAAATGTTTCAACAGGCACCAATATCGATAGCAGTAGGCAATGCGATTGATGAATTAAAAGCACTAGCATCTTATGTAACAGATCGAAGTGATGAGGATGGTATCCAAAAAGCATGTTTACACTTTGGCTGGATATCACCTGAAGATATATCAAAGTAGAAGCATGTTTAATTATTGCTGTATGTTTAAGTCATGATCCATATGAGTATATGATGTAAAAGAAAAGAGGAATAGCAGATGGATTTACAAAGTCACAAAGAATTTTTATGGAAGTATAAATTATCTTATGGAGAAACCAGACCAAAGAAAGATGATCCTGAAAAACAGGTATATCCATTTTTGAACAAAATTATAGAAACCGATTTTGCATCATGCGGTACTCAAGAAGTAAAAGATGCCATTGATGCATGTCAAAGTGTAGAAGAAATCTTTGATATTGTTAGTGATGAATGGAAAGATTTTTACTTTTTGGAAGTAAGTAATCACATTGATCAGGAAGAATTTTCTCGTATCTTAAAAAAATTATATGATACCGTTGGGATCACAACGCAGATTTATGAAAAAACATATGCGTTTGAGGCAGAACGTGCCACAGATGAAGTGAAACAGTATTTATATGATCAAGGGGTTTTGAATAAAGAAGCATATACAAAGTAAATAAGAAGGAGATAGAAATGGAACGATGTGTATTAATGGAAGGCGCATTAAAAGAACGCTTAAAAAGGGAGTATCAAATAGAATTCAACGAATTTGTGGATATGGGAGCTTTGATCTATGATACCAAAAGCAAACAAGCATTGAAGGTGTTATGGAATCAATATCTTGATATCGCAAGACGTTATAATTTAGAAATTTTACTGACGACACCGACGCGTAGAGCCAATAAAGAACGTATTGAAAAAGCTGCATATGATGAACAATTACTTGTGGAAAATGTAAAGTTCTTAAAAGAAGTCGCAAAGGATGCGAAAGCAAAGTCGTATATTGGCGGTTTAATGGGATGCAAAGGGGATGCTTATACTGGGGAAGGCGCATTATCTCAAGAAGAAGCAAAAGCATTCCACAGCTGGCAGGCGAATGTATTAAAAGTGGCAGGTGTTGATTTCTTATATGCTGGTATTATGCCAACTTTACCTGAAGCATGTGGTATGGCACAAGCATTATCAGACACCGAATTACCATATATTATTAGTTTTACAATTCGTAAAGATGGGAAACTGATAGATGGTACTACCATTCATGATGCGATTGCTTATATTGATGCATATACATTGAGAAAACCTGCTTGTTATATGAGTAATTGTGTTCATCCAGATATCGTTTATGAAGCATTGACACAACCATGTAATCAAAATGAACTCGTAACAGAGCGTTTTAAAGGAATTCAGGCAAATACCTCTCCATTAGATTATGATCTATTAGATCAAAGTGAAGAACTACAAAGCAGTGATCCAGAAGCATTGGCAAAATCCATGGCTCGTTTAAAAAGCTTAGGACTACAGATCTTTGGTGGATGTTGTGGTACAAATGAGCATCATATGGAAGAAATCGCAAAAATAATATCTACAAAGGCGTAAGCAATTACGCTTTTTTCTATCTAAAAAACTACAAGCAATGATAAGCCTGTAGTTTGTATCTGGAATATTAAATAAATAGTGATATATTATAAGAATCATGTATTATTAAAATACTATAGATTCTGTTCGATTCAAATCAGTTTCCAGATTAGGATATTTTTTACGTAATTTCTCCACAAATTCTTTGATTCTTGGCACATTGTTGCTTAGCATTTCATATTCAGGTTGTGTAATCCCAACCAATTGAATGAAATCCGTTCTACCATAAACGGTATCTACACCATGAGCCTCCGTATCTGCGATGGTAAGTAGTGCTGTAATGGCAGTATCGGTATGTAATTTGATAGGCTGCCCTTTATTTCCAATTAATTGATAAGGTTCAAAGAAACGATTGGTTGTGTATGTATATCGAGCCATATTAGATAGCACATCTAGTGCCCACATACAATCCTGAACATCTTCTACAGGCAGTTTCATTGTCATTTCATAACCCCATCGATTCCATTCCTGCCCATATTTATCCTTTTCAAAATAAAGATTTGTCATTCCATAAGTAACGATATGCTGATAACCATTGGCGGAAGTGTAAATAGAATATCCATCCAGATATTCATTACCACCAAACATTGCACGGGCTGTCATATTTGTGGCAAAATGCTTTGGCTGTTGATTTGGATACAGATGATCAAATACTTCATCAATCGCTTCCCATCCAGGTGCCCATTCTTCATCTTTTTCTGCTTTTTCAACAAATTCTTCATAAGACATCATATGATAAGTTCCTCTCTTTTCTATCCTTTTATTGGACCATATTTTCTTCATTTTATGATGTAAACAAAAGAAAGTCAAACAAGTTTTTTTATTTAAATATATAAATCATGAAAAGATAAAGGTACAATAAGATAGAAGCGACAAAAAGAAACAAAAAATAACAGGAAACAAATCATCCCAAGGATTAGAATGTAATCAGGAGGTAAGGATATGGAATGGACAGAAAGTTTAGCAACAGCATTGAAATATATAGAAGATCATATCTATGAAGATATCCATGCAGATGATCTTACAGATATCGTTTATATGTCATCCTTTTATTTTCAGAAGGGTTTTAAAATCATTACCGGTTATTCTATTGGAGAATATATCAGATGTAGAAGACTATATCTGGCCGCATTAGATATTATTGATGGTAATGATAAAGTAATTGATCTGGCATATAAATATCATTATGATACACCAGAAAGCTTCACAAAAGCATTTACCCGTTTTCATGGTATATCACCAATGCAATTGAAAAAAGATAATCGCAAACTGAAACCATTCCTGCCTCTAAGAATATCCATTACAATACAAGGAGGAAATGAAATGGACTACACGATAGAACACATGGAGGCAATGAAAGTGATTGGTTTTATCAAAGATATCAAGCAGGAAACAGCTTATCAGGATATCCCGCAAGCATGGAATGAATTAACGAAAATATATTGTGAACAACCAAATGAATTTACAGAACTAAAAAAGACATGTTTTGTCGGAGAATTTGGTATCTGTATCGATGATGGAAGTGTAAAAGATGGTTTTCAATATCTGATGGCAGGACGATATCATGGGGAAGAAGTACCACGAGGAATGATCGTTTATAATATACCAGAATCAACTTATGTGAAGTTTCGATGCAGTGGACCATTACCTGCTGCCTTACAATCTGTGAATACACAAATTTATAAAGAATGGCTGCCACAACATCCAGAATATGTATTTGAAGGATGTATGAATCTAGAATGGTATTCTAAAGGTGATATGTCAGCGAGTGATTACCAAAGTGAAATCTGGATACCAGTGAAAAAGAGAGGATAAGCATATGGAATTTGATCAGGTAATAAAAAATCGAAGAAGTATACGCAAGTTTCACCAACAAGCAGTGGAAACAGAGAAAATTACAGCGATATTAGACTGTGCAAGGTTATGCCAATCAGCGAAAAATCGTCAACCATGGAGGTTCATGGTACTTACAGAAGATAGAAAAAATCGTGTTGCGGATATTATGTTAAACCTTTTTGAACAAAATGATGTAGAACTACATGGCTATATGAACAGTTCTAGAAATTCCGCAAATATCATCAAGAATGCGCCAGTATTGATATTGGTATTTATCCCAAAAGATGAAGAATGGATACAAAGTGACTTGTTATCTGTAGGTGCAGCCATAGAACATATTTGTTTAAAGGCAGTGAATGAAGGTTTAGGTTCTGTATGGATTGCGGATACGGTTTATACAAGAGAAGGAATATGCGAAGAATTAGGGAGAACTGATGATTTACTGGTGTCTGGTATTGCTGTTGGATATGCGGATGAACAACCATCACCACGTCCTAGAAAAACGTTGGAGGAAATAATTTTGAAGTAAAAAATATGGGTGAAAAAGATTGTATTTTAGAACTTTATTTTCTATATATGCAGTCTTTTTTTTTGCTGAATTTTAAAGAAAAGCAATCGTTAAAAAAAATAAAAAAATTGTAAACAAATATTGACAACGCTTACAACGATGTTATAATGATGATGTGAAACGTTTCAACAAAAGATTTAAGAGTAAATGAAGAAAAAGAAAAAGGAGAAAATTATGAACCACTTTGTAGAAAAATTTCAAGATAGGCTTCAAGAAATTTTGTTTCCAATTGCTACAAAACTAAACGCTGAACCACACTTATCTGCTTTAAAAGATGGTATGACAATTACGATTCCTTTGACGATTATCGGAGGATTTGCAATGTTATTGGCTGTACCACCTGTATCAGCTGGCTTACAACCAACTAATATCTTTAACCAATTCTTACTTGCATGGCAGTCATGGGCAGTTTCAAATAATGCAATTCTAATGGCGCCTTATAACTTAACTATTGGAGCTATATCTGTTTATGTTGTATTTGCTGTAGCCTATGCATTAGCAAAAGAATACAAAATGAATGGAATGTCCAGCGCATTGATTGCACTATTTGTATTCTGGTTAACAAGTGCTGCACCAATTACAGATGAAAAACTTGGATTAGTATCACAGATGAACAACCTGGGAGCTGTTGGTATGTTTTACGCAATCATTGTTGCCTTTGTAACTGTAGAAGTTATGCGTTTCTTTATGAAGAAAAACATTAAAATCAAAATGCCAGATTCTGTTCCACCTAATGTAACAGCTCCATTCGAAGCATTGATTCCTGCTGCAGTATTAACAATTGGAATGATTATACTAAATGCAATTTGTACATCTTTAAGTGGTAATAATCTTTGTGCATTAATTTTCACAGTTATCAAACCATTGATGTTTGCGTCATCTTCACTGCCTGCAGTAATTTTGTTAAGTATTTTATTAAGCTTATTCTGGTTCTTTGGTATCCACGGAAACAACATGATTGGTGGAGTATTAACACCAATCACAACTGCAAATATCGCATTAAATGCACAGTATTATATTACAGGACAGGGAACACCAACACCATTATCAGGTGCATTCCTTACAATTTTCGGTAATTGGATGTCTTATCCTGCTATGATGGTATGCTTCTTCCTAGTTGCAAAAAGTGCAACTTTGAAATCTATTCGCAAAGTAGCCTTGGTTCCAGATATTTTTAATATCAATGAACCACTAACCTTTGGTGTACCAATTGTAATGAATGTAACAGTAGCTTTACCAATTATGATAGCAAACGTAATCACATGTACGATTGGATATATCGCAATGAGTGCTGAGCTGGTAAACAGTATTCATATTGTGCTTCCATTTACAATACCTGGAGTATTTAATTTATTCTTATCTACAGGTGGAGATATACGTACTATCATCTTATGGGCAGTACTGTTTGCTTTAGATATCATTATTTTAATGCCATTTATTAAAATATATGATAAACAGCTTTTAGCTGATGAAAATAAGAAAGAAAATGAATAGTTAAAGATTATCTATTTGCTTATCATCATCCTATTATAGTAAAATAGTAATATGTGGTAGAAGGTGATGATATGGCAACAATCAAGGATATAGCAAGAGAATTAAATCTGGGAGTTTCGACTGTATCCATGGCTTTAAATGATAATTCAAGAATTTCGCAGCAAACAAAACAAATGGTTTTGGACAAAGCGAGAGAATTAGGATATGTAAAAAATGGGATTGCGGTAGATTTACAAAAGAAATGTACCAATATTATATTGTTTGTAGTAACAGATGCTTCACGTTCTTTTTTCTCAAAAACATTACATGCAATCCAAGAACGAGTAGCATCTTATGGTTATGATCTATTGATAGCGACAACACAAAGCTCTTCACGTACAGCGAAAAGGTTTATATCAGAGCATCGTGCAGATGGCGTTATCATTTATACCAATCAGATTGAAGATGAATTTATTCAGGCTTATGCAAGAGAAGATTTTCCTATGTATATTATGGGACATCATGTAGAAGGGGATTATATCTTTAGCGATGATATTCAAAGATATGCTTCAGATTATAGTGCAGCAGTAGAATATTTAATCGCAAAAGGGCATAAACGTATCGCCTTTGTCAAAGGCTCTATGAAAACTTTGGGAACACCAAGAAGATTATCTGGATACAAAAACACATTATTGAAATTTGGTATTCCATATCGTGAAGAACTTGTATTTGATGCTGGTAGCAATACCTTTGCTGGGGGATATGATGCAACAATGAATATCATAGATCAAATAGAAAATATTGATGCTATCTATTATTCTAATGACGATATTGCTTTGGGAGGCATGCGTGCGTTACAACATAGAAATATTCAAGTTCCCGATGATATATCGATTATAGGAAGCAATAATCTTCCTGAATCTTCTCTTGTAAGTCCTGCATTAACTACAGTTGATCTACAGGTGGAAAAGGGTGCATATTTTGCAGTTGACTGCTTAATGCATGCATTAAATAAAGAATATGATGAAATTCAAAAAGCAAAAGATCATCGTAAAAATGATATTGAACACGTTGTAGAAAGGGAAACTGTAAAGGAAAAATAAGAAGGAGAATAAACTATGAAGGCGATCATGGTCATGTTTGATACCCTGAGCAGAAGATTTTTAGAAAACTATGGAAATGACTGGGTGAAAACGCCAAATTTCAAACGGCTAGAGGAACATTGCTGTCGTTTTGATAATTTTTATGGAGGCAGTATGCCATGTATGCCTGCCAGAAGAGAATTGCATACAGGAAAATATAATTTTCTTCACAGAAGCTGGGGGCCATTAGAGCCATTTGATTTTTCTGTGATTGAAGAGTTAAAAAAAGCTGGAATTTATACACATTTATGTACAGATCATTCTCATTATTTCGAAGATGGAGGTGCAACCTATCATAATCGATACAATACTTGGGAAGGATTTCGTGGACAGGAAGGTGATCGCTGGATACCACAAGATGAAGGAATGCTTCCTTCTCAACGGAATGCTTTGTCAAAAAAGGGTATTTCAGTTCAGCAACATTATGCAAATATTACAAGACAACAAAAAGAAGAAGATATGTCCAGTGTAAAAACATTTCATGCTGGTCTAGATTTCATTAAAAAACATGCTGATAAAGATAACTGGTTTCTTCAAATAGAAAGTTTTGATCCACATGAACCATTTTATGTTCCACAAAGATATCGTGATTTATATGAGCTTGAAAATGCACCAGAATTCAACTGGCCAGCTTATGGTCCTATTGATGAACAGTTGCATGGGGAAAATTTAAAAGAAGTTAGAAAAGAATATGCCTCTTTAATCACAATGTGTGATCATTATCTAGGAAAAGTGCTGGATTTAATGGATCAATACGATTTATGGAAAGATACAATGTTTATTGTGAATACAGATCATGGATTTTTGCTGGGGGAACATGGCATGATGGGCAAAAATTTTGGACCAATGTATGATGAAGTTATACATATACCTTTTTTTCTATATGATCCAAATCATCAAGGGCATAAAAGCTGTGAAGCTATAGCACAGACCATTGATGTGGCTCCTACTTTATTGGACTTTTTTAATATTGATTATAGTGTATGTGATGGTTCTTCATTAATCACATGTATGAGGAATAACCAAAATACTAGAGATGTTATATTATATGGCGTTCATGGAAGCTTTACATGCATGAGTGATGGATCTTATGTTTATATGAAAGCCAATATTGATTCAGAAAATCCATTGGTTGAGTGTACATTAATGCCAACCCAAATGAGAGGATTTATTCCTTGTGAAGCAATCAATAAGGCAGAATTAGTAAAAGGAGATGCTTATTCTAATGGGGTATCTTATTTGAAAATTCCAATAAAAACATTTTATGATGCTTCTATCTTTGGAGATCAATTGTTTAATATCAAAGAAGATGAATATCAAAAATATAATCTTGTGGGAAAAGTAGATACACAAATATATGATAATAAATTAAAAGAATTACTGAAACAGTATCAGGCGCCTGAAGAAGAATTTCAACGTTTGGGATTGTTGAATTAAAAATAGAAGCTGTTAATGATCTGATTTTTTGCAGAATGATACAGACGATAATTATAAAGTTTGTAGAGATACAGGAATGAAAACATTTTTGTATCTTTTTTATATTATATTTTTTACCAATAAATTCATTATAAAAATATATTTTGATACAAAATGTTACGAAATCGTAATTTAATTGACAAATTATACTCATGTGTTACAATGAACATGGAGGTGTCATATATGAATAATCTTGTAAGAATTGAACAAATTGAAATAAATGGCATTAAAAATATTCTTCATGGTGAAGTGGCTTTTCAGGAGTATAGTGAAATATTAAAAGGAGACTTTGATGATATTAGATCCACATTTCACCCTGTACTTGGCATATATGGACAAAATGGTTCTGGAAAAAGTGCCGTTTTAGAGACCACTAAAATTCTTAAAACAATCATGTCAGGGGAGTGCCTGCCAAAGAATATTGATCAGTATATCAATAATGAAAATCATGAAGCCAATCTTATATATACATTTTTGTTTATTCATGAAACAAATATGCAGCTGGTGGAATATCATGTGAAAATAGAATTAGAAGATGGTAACTTTAATATAACATCAGAAAAGCTACTATCTAAATCATACGATAAAGATAAGAAGAAATGGAAACCACAAGTTATTTTAATTCAAACAGATTTTGGAGATATTACTTTAAAAAAATTAAAAAATAAAATATCCAAGGATCTATTAATAGAACTAAGGGTTGTGAAAGATATGCAAAAGGATGCTTCTTTTATTTTTTATGAAAGAAATAGGAATTCATTAATTTCTGAATTGAAAGATAAAAATGAAGATTATCTAATCAAAACAATTGAAGTATTAAATATCTTTGCGCAAACTGGTTTAATCATTATTGAGAATGATGTGATGGGCAGTATCAATATGAATACATTTATGCCAATCAGTGTTTACTTGCCTGTAAAAGATTCATTAAAGCTTGGAGAAATTCCAGTAAATATCTTAGAACCTAACGAGATGCCATTAGCACTATTTCATGATATGGAAAAAATTATTCAGCAAATAGATCTAGTAATATCAGCTATTATTCCTTCCTTGAATATACAAATCATACACAAGAAAGAGCAGCTTTTAAAAGATGGTTCTATGGGCATGAATTTTGAAGTTGTTAGTGTTAGAAATGCAAAATTTATACCACTAAAATATGAATCAGAGGGGATAAAGAGAATAATTTCAGTAACAAGCTCCTTAATTGCTGCCTATAATAACAATTCACTATGTTTAATGATCGATGAATTTGATTCGGGCATTTATGAATACTTGTTAGGAGAATTGTTGGAAATCATGAATGAATCTGCCAAAGGTCAATTTGTATTTACTTCACATAATTTAAGACCATTAGAAAAATTATCATATAAATCAATTATATTTACAACAGTAAATCCAACTAACAGATTTATACGTTTAACAGGAGTAAAACCAAACAATAATATTCGTGATTATTATTATACAAATATTATGTTAGGTGGACAAAGTGAGCAATTGTATGAGGAAACAAAAAACTATGAAATAAAGAGGGCATTTAGAAAAGCAGGAAAATTATATGAATAAGAAAAAAGTTTTTTTGTTCATCGTAGAGGGGTTAAGTGATAAAGAAGCATTAGAACCAATTGTATCAGAATTATTGAATGATAAAAAAATATATTTTAAAATATTGCGATGCGATTTAACTGCAGCCTTAGATAGACGTTTTTATCATCATAATATGAAAGAACGTATTAAAATTGTTATAGATGAGTTTCTTGAGATGAATCGCGGAATTAGAAAAGCAGATATCGAAAAATTAATATATTTAACAGATATTGATGGTTGTTATATCGCTTCTGATTATGTTTTTTATTCAGAATGTGATAATTGTTTTCGATATGAAGATGATGGGATTTATACGAATAGACCAGAAACTGCAATAGAGAGAAATAGATTAAAATCAAGAAATTTAAATATCATAAACTCTACACAGGAGGTTTATCATTTTCCAATTGAAGTATATTATTTTTCTTGTAACTTAGATCATGTTTTACATGATGAGCGAAATATGAAACAGGAAAATAAAGTAGTATATGCGGAAGCATTTGCTGATCAATATGAGGGGTGTGAGAGTAAATTTATAAATTACATTAGTGATGATAATTTGTTTCCAAAATGCAAATATGATCAATCATGGAGCCATATAAAACAGGATTTAAATTCTCTACTAAAGTACTCTAATTTTTGTCTTTTCTTTTTTCACAATTTTGAATATTTAACTGAAGAAGCAAAAGAATGTATAGATAAAATTAGCTTATAAGCAATAATTCCTTCCATTGCGAAAACATAATTTTTATATTGCAATGGGATTTTTCTTCCTATCAAAAACAGAATGTGGTAGAATGATGACGTTAAAAAAACGCAAGGAGGAACGCTTGATGAATACCATCCGTTTTGAAAAAGAAGATTTAGAAGCAGTTGTAGAACTGTTGAAAGAAGGAAACGTTGTCGCATTCCCTACAGATACAGTTTATGGATTAGGCGTCATTTATGAAAATGAAGAAGCATTAGAAGCTCTAAAAGAAGCCAAAGGCAGACCAGAAAATAAGCCAATTCCAACGATGGTGGCAAGTCTTGAACAAATAGAAACTATTGCAGAAGTAGATGATCGTGCAAGAAAGCTTGTGAATGCATTTATGCCAGGGGCATTTACTATCATTTTAAAAAAGAAAGATACATTACCAGATTACATTACAAACGGATTTGATACAGTAGGTATTCGTATGCCAGATGATCCATTTGTACTGGAAATGATTGAAAAATGTGAGAAGCCATTGTTAGTAACAAGTGCCAATTTATCCGGTGAAGAAACTGGTGTAAATGATGAACAGGTATTGTCACAACTGGATGGCAGAATTGATGCAATTGTGCTGGGTGAAGCTGGTGGAAAAGTCGCAAGTACGATTGTGGATATGAGCAAAGAGGAAATCAATATCATCAGAAGTGGACCAATTGATGAAGAAACCATTTTGAATACATTAAAATAGCGAAAAAAATTCATGGAAATTTGGAAAAAGGACCATGAATTTTGCTTTTTTGCGATATATTTAAGACAAATTTCTAATTTTTTAAGATTCGTTGACATCACACCAACATCCCATTAAAATTTAAAGTAGGAAAAAGTCTGCAAATTTGTGACAGTGATGTTCACGCAGAGAAAGAGGTTACATTATGAAATATGAAGATACTTTACAAATCGAGATGTTAGGTGAATTTTCTATCCGTAACGAATTCAATAAATTTCCACAGGAAACTAAAAAAAGCATGCAGGTCATCATGCTGATTGCCTATTTAATCGTTAATCGTACTACACTTACAAACAAGGCCAGATTAATGGAAATCCTTTGGCCAAACAATAGCGCAGATAATCCAGAAGGAGCATTGCGTAATCTGGTTTATCGTGCCCGTTTAGAACTAAAGAAATTCTTTCCTGGAGAAAATGTAGAATGTATCCTTTCAAAGAGTAATTCTTATATTTGGAACAGTGAATTAGAATGTGATCTTGACATTGTGAAATTTGAAAATCTGGCAGAAAAAATCAAAGAGGAAGAAGACATTGATAAGGCATTAGAATTATGCCGTCAAATGCTTACTGAATATAAGGAAGAATTCATGTTTGAGTTCCCAAATGAAAACTGGATTGTATTACAGAGAACCTACTATAACAATCTAAAACTGGAATGCATCAGTAAAGTCGCAGAATGTTTAGGTGATTTAGGACGTTATGAGGATATCATTAATTTATGTGATTTATTAGATTATCAGGAATTTACTAATACCAAAGTACATGAATTAAAGCTGTTTGCTTATTATAAACTAGACATGATTGCGATGGCAATGTCATACTATCACAAAGTCATTGATTTATATTACAGCCGTCTGGGGATTGAAGTCAGCGAACGTATGAAAGAAATCTACGCAATGATTCAAGAAACCAGCGCAAAAACACCAGTCAGTGTAGAAGAACTGGAAAGAGAAATGAATGAATCCACAAAAGATCAGGGAACATTCTATTGTGACTTTGACGTATTTAAAAACATATATCGTATCAATGTACGTGCTGCACAACGTTCTACACGTGCAAGATTCTTAGTACTGATCACTGTAAAAGATGATAGTGGCAAGTTAAGTGAAAAACGTTTATTGAAGGAAAGCGATTTACTAAAAGATATTATCTATTCTATGTTGCGTAAAAACGATGTATTCTCTAAATGTAATCTAACACAGTACTCTGTGATTATCGCAACACCTAGAAAAGAAGGCTGCCAGAAAGCAATCAACCGTATTCTTGAAAAATATGAACAAATCAAGACAGAGGATTGTGTCAGTGTCAGCTATCAGATGAAACCAATACTTTAATATAAAACGAGCAGTTCTCTGTTCGTTTTTTCTTATCCTATGGTATAATGGTTCCATATAAACAATAGGAGGAAAAATACATATGAAAATAGCATTAGCTTGTGATCATGGAGCATTTGAATACAAGGAAATAGTAAAGGAAATGTTGACTAAAGAAGGACATATCGTTGAAGATTTCGGCTGTTATAGCACAGAAAGTGTAGATTATCCTGATTATGCAGGACCTGCTGCACAAAGTGTTGCGGATGGCAAGAACGATCGTGGTATCGTTATTTGTGGTACTGGTATTGGTGTAAGTATCACTGCCAATAAAATCAAAGGAATTCGTTGTGCGTTATGCAGCGACCCAGTAAGTGCAAAACTTACAAGAGAACACAATGATTCAAACGTTTTAGCAATGGGTCAAAGAATCATCGGTGTAGAATTAATGAAAGAAATCGTACGTGTATGGATGGGTACCGAATTCAGTCATGATGCTCGCCACCAAAGACGTATCGATAAAGTAATGGCTTTAGAAAAATAATGCCACAATGGAATCCATGGCACGGCTGCCATAAGTTCTCTGAAGGCTGTGAGCATTGTTATGTCTATCGTATGGATGAGCGACATGGTAAAGATGCCAGTGTTGTGACAAAACTGAAAACGATGTATCTGCCAATCGCAAAAAAACGGGATGGAAGCTATAAAATACCTTCAGGTGAAGTGCTGTATACGTGCTTTACCAGTGACTTCTTTGTCGAAGAAGCAGATGAATGGCGAAAAGAAGCCTGGGCGATCATAAAAGAAAGAAGTGATTTACATTTCTTTATGATAACCAAACGAATTCACCGCTTTATGGAATGTATACCTGAAGATTGGGGCGATGGTTATGAGAATGTCACGATTTGTTGTACCATGGAAAATCAGAAACAGGCAGATATCCGCTTGCCAATCTATCTCAAGATGCCAATCAGACATAAACAATTGATTTGTGAACCGTTGTTAAGTGATATTGATTTTCATGGCATGCTAGATGAAAGTATAGAACAGATTACAGCAGGTGGAGAAAGCGGTAATGAAGCACGTGCATGTGATTATGCATGGATTTTACATATCCGTGAACAATGTATAGAAAAAGGAATATCATTTTACTTTAAACAGACAGGAGCCAGATTTATCAAAAATGGCAGATTGTATCGCATACAACGAAAATATCAGCATCAACAGGCGAGAAAAGCATGTATTAATGTAGATGCACAGATTCCCCGTGATTTTATAAAGGAGAACAAGTATGAGTAATGAATGGATGGTAAAAGTCGTAAAATATATGGAAATCGCAATTGCGGTAATATCCATGATTGCCATTGGCGTATCTACCGTGATATGCGTATGTCATGCGTTAGGCGCATTTGTGGAGGGTTCTTTCCAGCTAAATGAATTTATGGAAAATATTCTGACACTGGTTGTTGGTATTGAATTTGTGCGAATGTTGATTTTACATACACCACAAAGTGTGATTGAAGTGCTGTTATATGCAGTCGCAAGACAGATTGTCATCACGCATGACAGTTCTTTAGATAACTTGATTGGTGTAACGGCAATTGCCGTAATCTTTATGATTCAAAAATATTTATTAAATGATAAAAAACAAAATAACGATGGAGGTGCAGTATGAAAGATCAAATGATTGAAGCAGCAATAGAAAAAGAAGCAAAAAGGCAGTTGTATAATATTGAATTGATTGCATCAGAAAACTATGTATCAAAAGATGTATTACAGGCAGCTGGAAGTATTCTTACGAATAAATATGCAGAAGGTTATCCTGGAAAACGCTATTACGGTGGATGCGTCAATGTCGATGAAGTGGAAGATATCGCAAGAGCACGTGCGAAGGAATTGTTCCATGCGGAACATGTCAATGTACAGCCACACTCTGGTTCTCAGGCAAACATGGGTGTGTATATGGCAATCCTTGAACCAGGTGATACGGTTTTAGGTATGAACCTGACAGCAGGTGGTCATTTAACACATGGGCACCCATTAAACTTCTCAGGTACATTATATAATTTTGTGGATTATGGCGTTCGTGAAGATGATGAAACAATTGATTATGAAGATGTGCGACGCGTTGCTTTAGAAAACAAGCCAAAGCTGATTGTTGCTGGTGCCAGTGCCTATCCAAGAATTATTGATTTTGCGAAATTCAGAGAAATCGCAGATGAAGTAGGCGCATATTTTATGGTAGATATGGCACATATTGCTGGTTTGGTTGCAGCTGGTTTACATCCAAGTCCTGTACCTTATGCAGATTTTGTGACAACAACAACGCATAAAACATTAAGAGGCCCACGAGGCGGTATGATATTATGTAAAGAAAAATACGCAGCATTGCTAGATAAAAAAGTATTCCCAGGTATGCAAGGGGGTCCTTTGATGCATATTATTGCCGCAAAAGCAGTTTGTTTCTATGAAGCATTACAGCCAGAATTTAAAGACTATGCTGCACAAATCATTAAAAACTGTAAAGTATTAAGCGATACATTAAAGGCAGAAGGTTTTAGAATTGTAAGTGGCGGTACAAATAATCATTTGATTTTAGTTGATGTGAAAAAATCTATTGGTATGAGTGGAAAACAGGCAGAAAAATTATTAGATGAAGCTTGTATCACATGTAATAAAAACACCATCCCATTTGAAACAGAAAAACCATTTGTGACAAGCGGTATTCGTTTAGGAACAGCTGCAATGACAACAAGAGGTTTTAAAGAAGAAGAATTTAAACAGGTTGGTTTATGGATTTCTGAAGTATTAAAACACGCTGATGATGAGGCTGTAATTCAGAAGGTACGTAAAGAAGTTTGTGCATTAACGGAACAGTTTCCACTACCAAATGATAAATAAATGGTTCGGATAAGGCGAATATAACGCTTTATCCTTTTCTTTTGCAAAAAAATGTAAAAATTAAATTAACATCTTTATAAGAACTTGCTATAATAGGAAAGCAAAAAAAGAAAAGGGATGAAAAGATTGAAAAGAAGTTATGAGATGGACATGTGTCATGGTCCATTGTTTTCCAAGATTATTATGTTTGCGATACCTTTGATACTATCAGGTGTATTGCAGCTGCTGTTTAATGCAGCAGATATTGTTGTGGTTGGGCGTTTTACTGGGAGTCATGCATTGGCTGCGGTTGGTTCTACCAGCTCTTTGATTAACCTGCTGGTGAATTTATTCATTGGAGTTTCCGTAGGAGCCAATGTTTTATTGGGAAAATTCTGCGGTGCTCAGGATTATAAAAACGCATCAGAAACTGTTCATACAGCTATCTATATCGCTATTTGGGGTGGTGTCATCATGATTTTTGCTGGATTAATACTGGCAAGACCACTATTAGAACTCATGGGAACACCAATGGATGTTATTGATTTATCTGTATTATATATGCGCATATACTTTATTGGAATGCCTGCTTTTATGATATATAACTTTGGTGCTGCCATACTTCGTGCTGTTGGGGATACAAAACGACCATTATATTTCTTAACAGTTGCCGGTGTCGTCAATGTATTGTTTAACCTGTTATTTGTTATTGTATTCAAAATGGGAGTTGCTGGTGTTGCTTTGGCAACGATTATATCAGAAACCATTAGTGCTGGATTAATTATATTAAGTCTGATGCAGTCAGATGGTATCTTGCGGCTTCATTTAAAGGAAATGAAGTTTCATAAAGATAAGGTAGCCGGTATGCTAAAAATTGGTTTGCCTGCAGGTCTACAAGGTATGATTTTCAATATTTCAAATGTATTGATACAATCATCTGTTAATTCCTTTGGTTCTGTCGTGATGGCTGGAAATACAGCTGCCAGTAATATAGAGGGATTTGTTTATACATCCATGAATGCAATTTATCAGACTTCATTAAGCTTTACATCACAGAATATGGGCGCAAAACAATATCATCGCATTGATAAGATCTTACTACAATGTCTGGGTGTTGTGACAGCCGTTGGACTTGTCTTAGGCGTAGGTGCATTCCTTTGTGGACATACATTATTAGGTATTTATTCCTCCAGTGAGGATGTTATTACGCATGGGATATCGCGTTTAAGTGTCGTGAGTGCCTCATATTTCTTATGCGGTATTATGGATGTCATGGTAGGCAGTTTAAGGGGGATGGGGTATTCCATCATGCCAATGTTGGTATCTTTAACAGGTGCATGTTTATTCCGTGTGATTTGGATATTCACGATTTTCCAGATGGAACATACATTATTCTCATTATATATATCTTATCCAATATCATGGATATTAACTTTTAGTGCGCATGTGATATGTTACTTGGTAGTAAGAAGAAAAGCGCTTTTGAAAGCAGCATAGATTTTATAAAAGGATAGCAGTGTCAGTCTAAGTGATTGATTGCTATCCTTTTCTTATGCTTGATCAAATAAGGCTTTTACTTCTTCAAGCTCAGCCTGATGTTTTTCTTCATCATAACCATCTAAATTCATTGCTTCTTTCACGCAATTTGGTGGAAAAGCTTTTCTTATACTGCTTTCATACTCGCTACCATCTTTTGGAAACCAGATGTCTTTTAGTTTCCATTTGTTGTTTTCTTTTGTATACGTCAAAATAGTAGGTGACTGGAAGCCTTCATAAGCATTTAAATCTTTGGTATATGAACTAGCATAAGCACGCAAATAAATTTTTAAATGTTTCAGTGTTTCTTCTTTGCGCAATACTTTATGACGTTCCACTACTACTAATTCCACATCATCATGTTTCATATAATCAACCAACGTATCATGGATTAAGGTTTCTTGCGCATCGCTTAATTTAGGTGCTATAGGTCTATTGAATATATCCATGGTGGTAAGTATATATCCTAAACATAACAATAAAAAGAAAATACGTTTTTTCATAAAGTATCCCTCATTCCTTATACATATATAGTGTAACAAAAATGGCGTGTGACAAGTCTTACGAAGGACTTAAATTTATGTATAAATTTATGAATATTTCATAATTTATGTTTTAGAAGTTTATCAAAAATTGATAAACTTTTCTAAAAATTCAGAAAGTTTAATAAAAAATGATAAACTTTTTGACAAATATCAAAATACAGTTATGAATTTAATCATATTATTCAATCGCATTTAAAATCAAAGTGAGCCAATCTTTTTCTTATCCAATAGTTTTAAAAAAGATTTTTTAAGGTCTTGTGGTTTATAGAAAAAAGATTTTTCACTCTTACTAAGTTGTTTTTCTTTGAATTTAATGTTCAGTAGTTCTAATGTGCATACAAAACCAGCTAATTGTAATAAGATTTTATCAAATCTTTCTTACTTTCAAAGTTTTGATAAAATCATTATTTATTATGATAACAATCAGCAAGAGCTTAATCTAATAATAAGGCGATTTACTATCTTCTACACCAAAGTCACCTGATTCATCAATAAATATACTTAACTCTTTCATGACCCCTCCTTATAAAAAATGACAGGAGATGTCCCTGTCTACGGTGGCCCAGATCATTATGAACAAGCCAAACTATATATGCCATATGACATTTTTATTGTATTCATTTCTTAGCAAATCTATACCTTAACAGCAAGCATAAAACTTCATTTAGTTTATTTTGATGACGGAATTATTACTGTTCAGATTTTAGATCTATTAATATTAAAACGAAAATAAAGAATGAAATGAAAATTATTTTCAAGTGTACTTTTTATTCTATGTGTTGACTTTTAGAATTTAGAATGGTAAACTGAAAATGTAAAAGATGAATGTGATGTATTGATTTGGATTGTCACTGGTAATGCAGGCGAAACCAAAGCTGACCGAGATATGCGGTGAGTTTTGGTTTTTTGTTTATTTGGAGGAATAATATGGCATTGTTTAGAAAAGAAAAGAAGATTGATATTAAAAACGTAAATCCGTATACGTTATATGCACCTGTAAAAGGGGTGTTAAAGCCGATTGAATTAGTAGATGATATGGTTTTCAGTAGTAAGATGATGGGAGATGGTATCGCAATTGAACCAATAGATGGAAAAATATATAGTCCTGTTGATGGTAAAATCAGTGTTGTATTTCCTACAGGGCATGTAGTTGGTATAGAGAGTGATAGTGGTATGCGTGTAATATTGCACATAGGAATTGACACCGTAGAATTAAATGGTGAAGGATTCCAATCATATGTACATGTTGGGGATAAAGTACATGCAGGAAGTTTCATAATGAAAATTAATCTACATACAATTACAAAAAATTATCAAGCAACGACGATGATGGTAATTGAAAATAGTGAGGAATTTCATTTCATAAATAAAAGAATGGGGGAAGTGGAGCCTGGTATGCAGGTGTTGGAAGTAGAAAGGGTGTAATTATGAAAATTATAAAGCTCTTAAATAACAATGTTGTGATTGCGAAGGATCGTCGAAAAGGGGAAGTTGTCGTGATGGGAACAGGGATTGGTTTTCAGGCAAAAGCTGGTGATCATGTACGTCATGATAAAATCCAGAAGGTATTTGTATTGAATGAAAACACAAAACTTGGAGAACTTATTTCACAAATTCCTGCTTCATATTTAGAACTAACAGAAAAGATTGTAGATTATTCAAAAAATAATTATGAAATGATATTAAGTGAAAATATTTATTTATCTCTAACGGATCATATCTACTTCGCATTAAAACGAATCAAGGAAGAAACGGATATAGATAATCCATTTTTGATAGAAGTAAAAGAGTTTTACAAAGATGAATTTAAGATAGGATGCTATGCGAAAAAGCTGATACATGAGATGTATAGTGTGGATATTCCCGATGAAGAAATTGGTTATATCGCATTACATCTGATAGAAAATACACATAATCAGGGCAAACGGTATGTAAGTAAAACATTAGATGTTGTAGATGCTACAATCACTTTTATCAAAGAAGATTATCTAACTTCAATTGATGAAAACAGTCTTGCATATACACGATTAGTAAACCATGTAAAACATTTCGCGAAACGCTATATAGAAGATAGTGAGAATGATGTAGATGACCAATTACTATCTAAGACGATTACAGAAGTATTCATCAAAGAATATGAATGTGTTGAGCGGTTAAGTGAGCATTTGAAAAAAACGTTTGGAAGGGAAATTAAAAACCCTGAGAAAAACTATTTAATCCTTCATTTACGTAATTGTAAGGATTTGAAATAGACACTGAGATAGTTACTATTTAATTAGGCTAAACTCAAGACATGGTAAAAGACTGTGGACTTGAGTTTTTTTAGAAAGAGAGGCGAAAAAAGATAAAACTCAAATCTGCCAATAGCCATGAAAGGAGAGAAAATTAAAATGAACTATGAAGAAATTGCAAAACAGATTTTAGACAACGTTGGCGGTAACCATAATATTGTCAGCATCATCAGTTGCTTTACACGAGTTAGAATTGAAGTCAGAAATAAAGAATTGGTAAATGAGGATGCTATCAGTCATTTAGAAGGTGTAAAAGGTGCCTCTTTCTTCAACATGACCTATCAAATTGTATTTGGTGGAAAATGTAATGATGTCTACGATGCACTAATGAAGATTGCGGATATCAAAGAAGAAAAGAATTATGAGAATCAAACAAATAAGAAGTTTTCATGGCAAATGATTATTGATTATATCACAGGTACCATTCAGCCAATTATCCCGGTATTGATTGGTTGTGGATTAATTCAAGGTATTATCGCGATGTTATCTTATTTAAATGTAGATGCGACAACCTATGGATATCAGATTGTAAGTGCTGCTGGAACTGCGGGCTACTATTTCTTGCCAATCTTATTAGGATTCAGCTCAGCGAAAAAATTAGGTGTGAATCCATACATTGGGGCTGTATTAGGCGGTGTATTGGTTTATCCTTCTGTATTAACATTGGCTTCTTCTGGTGAAAGTTATGCATCTTTTTATGGTATTCCAGTGAAACTTGTTGCTTATTCATCAACATTAACACCTATTATGTTAACTATGCCAGTGGTATATTGGATTGAAAAAATCGCAAAGAAAATATCACCAACGGTTTTGAAATCCGTTTTAGTTCCTGCGATTACAATCCTTGTTGCATTGCCAATTATGTTATCCGTGACAGGACCACTGGCACAGATCATTTCAGAATTATTAGGTAAAGGTATTACATATATCTATTCTAATTTTGCAATCTTCGGTGGGCTCATTATTGGGGCAACTTGTCCATTCTTTGTATTAACAGGAATTCACCAGGCGACTGCAATCCCTATTGTATTAAATGAGCTGGCAACTGTTGGATATTCTGTTGTCTTTCCGATTCTTGGATTTGGAAATGCTTCTGTTGCCGGAGCAGCGCTAGGTGTTGCTTTAAAAACTAAAAATAAAAACTTAAGAGGTGAAGGTTTAAGTTCTGCAGTAATAGGTGCTGTTGGTATTACAGAACCAGCATTATATGGTGTCTTATTACCAACAAAGAAACCGTTTATCGCTGTTGGTATTATGTCAGGAATATGTGGGGCTTTATCCCTTGTATTCATGGTAAAAGCCTATGGCTTGGGACTATGTGGATTAGGTGGTATACCTTTATTCTTAGGTGATACATTTGTTATGTGGTGTGTCTTAATGTTAGTCGCATATTTTGGTTCTGCCGCTATTACTTATTTCTTGGAATTTAAGGATATCCCTGAAGAATAGAGGTATAAATTATGAAATATCCACATTTATTTGAACCGTTAAAGGTAAATCAAATGATCATAAAAAACCGAATCATATCTGCACCGCTTGGCAGTCTTACTGATAAATCTATCAGTGGAATTGGTATGATTATCAGAGGAACAAGTGGTTGTGTACCAGATGGTAGATCACGTATGGCTCCAGGGCCTTATTGTTTTGAAGATATGATACAAAGCACAAAAGTTAGAGAACAGGTATCCATTATACGTCAACGTGGCGCCAAAGCAGAATTTGAATTATGCCATGTTGGTCAATATGCGAAAGTAGCACCTGGGGATTATGCAATTGGCCCTGTAGGATTTATTAGAGAAGATGGTACAGAAGTAAAAGCCATGGATGAAACAATGATGAATGAGGTCGCAGATGCTTTTGCGAAGGGCGCAATGGATGCGAAAGAATATGATTTTGATATGGTAATGCTGCATTTTGGACATGGATGGTTGCCTACACAATTTTTATCTCCACATTTTAATAAACGAACAGATGCCTATGGAGGAAGCTTTGAAAACAGAATTAAATTTCCAAAAATGATTGTGGAACGTGTTAGAAAAGCGGTAGGACCAGATTATCCTTTAGATATGCGTATCAGCTTAAACGAATATATTGAAGATGGAACTGATACACAAGAGATTATAAGATTTATTCAACATATTGAAGATAAGATTGACATGGTACATGTATCATGTGGATTGGAAAGAGAATTATCCGCAATGACGAAGATGACAACATCTCCTTATTTTCCACATATGGTAAATACAAAGTATTCAAAGATTGTGAAAGAAGCTGTACATATTCCTGTCGCAGTGGTTGGTGCTATCATGACACCAGAAGAAGCAGAAGGAATCATCGCAAATAAAGAAGCCGATGCAATAGTTGTTGGCAGACAAATCATTGCGGATCCTTTCTGGACAAAGAAAGTATGGGAAGATAAAACAGAAGATATCGTGCCATGTTTACGATGTTTAAACTGTTATAATATGTACGCAAGAGAAAAAGATAAACATTATGGTATGAAAAGTATTACCTGTTGTTCTGTAAATCCACGTTATCTTCATGAGGATCGAGTACCTGTGAAACTTTCAAAGGCAGAGCATAAGAAAAAAGTATATGTAATCGGTGGAGGGCCAGCAGGATGTAAAGCAGCGTTGACAGCTTATGAGCGTGGACATGATGTTATTATAATGGAAAAGGAAGATCATCTTGGGGGCCAATTATACTGTAGTGAATTTGATGAATCGAAACAGGATCTAAAACGTTATAAAGATTATCTGATTAGACAGATTGAAAAATCAGATATTGAAGTACGTTATCATTGTGACGCTACAAAATGTAAAGAAGAATTAAAACATGCTGATTCTATAATCGTGGCTGTAGGGGCACAACCAGTAGTACCACATATCAAAGGGATTGATCAACCTCATGTTATGAATGCTTTATATGCTTATGAACATCAAACTGAAATAAAAGAACATGTTGTGATTGTTGGAGGTGGTTCTGTAGGGACTGAACTTGCGAAACTATTGGCAAAGCAAAAGAAGAAGGTCACCATTGTGGAATATCAAAAGCAATTATGTTCTAACTTAAATGAACATGTGCGAATGGGGTTGCTTCAGCAGCTATCCATGAGTGGAGATATAGATATTTTATTAGAAAGTGAATGTAAAGAAATTCATTCAAATATGATTATTGTAGAAACAAAAGATGGAATAAAAACAATCTATGCAGATACTGTAATTATATCTGTTGGCATGAAATCTCGTCGTGATATCGCTAATGAATTTTATGGTATTGTACAAGATACTAATATCATAGGAGATGCAAATCGACCAGCAACAGTAGCAGAAGCTACTCATGATGGTTATTATGTAAGTGCTAGTTTATAATGTGTAAGAGTGGTGTGAAAGCCACTCTTTTTTAACATGCTTTTTTATCAATTGTTTATATTAAAACGGTTGAAATTAATGAGTGTGTATGTTAAAGTACGAGTTGAATGGTACCATAAAAGAATGATAGGAAAATGACAATGAATATAAATGACATTAATCTTGATGAAGAAAAACAGTATAATAAAATAGATGAAGAAAAGATAAAATATGACAAAAAAACCAGACAGCTATATTGGGATATCGCTATTGGTTTAAATAATGTTGATAATTTAAAACCGTCACAATATTTCAAAGAACTAATTAAAGAAAATGTAGAAGGAAATAAAAGTAATTATGAAATTGAATTAGCAATTAAAGCCTACTATAAGGAAAAGGAAGCTAGACAACAAGTTTTAGAAAGTGAATTAGAATGTGATATGGTTTCACTTAGAATTAAGGAGTTATTAGAGGATGAAAGCTTTGTATTTTCACCAGTCACGTTAAAATTGATCCATAAGTATCTATTTCAAGATGTATATGATTTTGCGGGTAAATTTAGAACATATAATATTACAAAGGAAGAAGTTATTTTAAACAATGATACTGTAAATTATGCAAATCATATGATGATTGAAAATGCATTAGATTATGATTTTAAGGAAGAAAAGAAATTTGATTATGCGAATAAAACACTAAAAGAACAATTAGAAAGAATTACAGAATTTACTTCATCTATTTGGCAAATACATGCATTTGATAAAGGAAATACAAGAACAACAGCAGTATTTATAGAAAAATATCTTAGATCAAAGGGTTATCTAGTGACAAATGAAATATTTAAAGAACATTCTTTGTATTTTAGAAATGCATTAGTGAGAGCAAATTATTCAAATTATGCAAAAAAAGTTTATGCGACAAATGAATATTTAATTCGCTTCTTTGAGAATCTTTTAATGAATAAACAGCACGTTTTACATAATCGTGACTTGATTGTAAAGGAATTATTTGAGGAATAATTGGTACTAAGCTGTAGTTTTAACACACGGTGAATATAAAAGAGGATTTTCATGAATTTCATACTAATAAAAAGGCTTGACTTCAAATCAAACCTTTTCTTTTACCATCCTTTTGGCTGAATCACATGCGTTTCCATATAATCTGCCCATCCATCTTCTGCACAGGTTTTCTCTGTGATCTCATCTGCAATTGCCTTAGTATCCTCACTGCCATTACGTAAACAGACGCCCCATCCACTCGCCATTAACATATCGTTATCATTAGAAGTATCTCCAAAAGCAATCACATCATCTAAAGATAAATCATGCAGATCACAAAACTTCTGTAACGTATAAGCCTTGGATACACGATCATCTGAAAATTCTATTAATGTAGACTGTGTCTTAAATGCACGATATTTACCATTTGGATGTTCCTTAAAATAAGCTTCCACCTTTTTGGTATCCTCTTCACTTGTACGAAACATGATTTTCGCATTATCTTCAGTATAAAAATCTGCCATAGAATCCACAACCACAGGCTCCATTTTAGAAGAAGATGTGGACAAACGTACCATTTCATCCAGTTTTCCACATAACAAATGATTCCCTTTATACATCATCGGATTGGTATCAAACTGGCTCATGAATGCAATGACTTCTTTGATCCATTCCTTTTTCATTAGATAATACTGATATTCTTTCTTTACAATACCATCCCATAAAATAGATCCATTTAAAGAAATCAATAAATCTAAATCCTCAAATCCCCATGCATGGATCATTCGCTTCACTTCAATCAATGATCGCCCAGAAGCAATGCCAAAATAAATGCCATGCTTTTGTAACGTTTGAATGACTGCTTTTGCACGTGGTGTCAAGGTCGTATGTTTTACAATTAAGGTATTATCAATATCACAAACAACAACTTTCTTGTCCATATAAGCTCCTTTCAAAGTGTATCTCTATTGATTATTATATCCTTTTTACGAGAAAAAAACAGTGTAAGATTAAGAAAAGAAATGAAATATATAAAACACGTAAAAGATAACCAAACTACGCATTCCAAGGGCGTTTATGACGTGGTATAATGGTAACAAGATTTTAGAGAAGAGGGAGATTATGGATCAAACAGGGATTTTAGAGGGAAATCTGACAAAGGCACTGTTTCGTATGGCGGTTCCTTTATTTTTACTTAATTTTTTAAACTCATTATATAACGTAATTGATACGTTCTGGGTAGGTCAGATTGGTGAACTACAGGTCGGGGCTGTATCACTTGTTGGACCAATTATGTGGTGTGCACAAAGTGTGGCATCTGGATTAAGTGCGGCAGCGATTGCAATCATATCTACCAAACTAGGCGCAAAACAAAAAGATGAAGCTAACCGTTTTGCGACAGCCCTGGTATACTTTGCGTTTATATTTGCGATTATATTAAGCGTTGGCACAATCTTATTTTCAAATACAATATTAGGATATCTGGATACACCAGCCGAAATATATCAGGATTCTCATGATTATCTGATTGGAATATCATTTGATTATCTGGGATTGATCTTATTAAATCTATATATGGCAATTCGTCAAAGTGCCGGGGATAGTAAAAGCGGTGTAAAATTAAATGCGATTGCGTCAATATTAAATGTATTCTTAGATCCATTATTTATCTTTATGTTCCATATGGGCATCATGGGGGCAGCAGTAGCGACAGTATTATCAAAGATTCTTGTACTACCACTTGCTTATCGATCTATTCGCTCAAAAGACAATGAAGTTTATGTGGCGTTTCGTAAATATCCTTTTCAGTTATCTGATGGGAAAACAATTCTACGTCTATGTATACCAGCAGCGAGTGGTCAGTTCTTAGAAAGTTTAGGCTTTGTGATTATGAATAAATATATCGTGTTCTATGGAGCAGTGGCGATATCTGCGTATGGTGTTGGTGGTAAACTTGTGAATTTGATGTATATACCGATTGTATCCTTCGGTTCCATACTTGCGACATTTATTGGTCAGAATTTAGGTGCCGGTAATATCGAAAGGGCAAGAAAATGTTATTGGGTGACCATGCGTATATCCGTGATCAGTGCCATTGCGTTAACGATTATCGGCATGCTGTTGATCAATCCATTTACCCGTATATTTGTTCCAGATGCCAGTGAAGAGTTACTGTCTATTGCATTTGAGTACAATTTCTTCGCATTACTGACAGGTGTTTTTATGGGCTGGTATATGAATTTAAACAGTGTTTTCAATGGATCCGGGCATACCAATACTACCTTTATTCTTTCAATGTTGCGGCTATGGGGCTTTCGTATTCCTATGATTATCCTGTTTCATAAGTTCACGGAATTGGGTATCACCGGTATATGGCTTGCGATGCTGTTAAGTAATATTTTAGAATGTATTGTAGGGCAATGGATCTATCAACAAAATCGATGGGTTAAAACAACGCTTGTACAAAAGGAGCTGCAGGGAAGCAGTGTGACTGCATAAAAAGTCTGAATATATCTTATTTCTAATGTAAATCACTATGAAAAAAAGCTCTTGCAATCCTTATTTCAAAGTGGTACCATACTAATGTAATAAAAAGGGGAGCCAATGTGTGCTGAGAGGAAACATTACGTTTCGACCCTGTGAACCTGATACGGGTAATGCCGGCGTAGGGAGTATAACAGAGGTAATCTGAGATATGTCTTTACGTGGATATATCTCTTTTTTATTACTGCTAATGGAAGGGGAGCGCCTTACATTAAAAGATAATCAGCGAGGGAGCCTGCAGACAGGCTGAGAGGAAACTGGCAAGCGTTTCGACCGTACCATATCTGGAAACTGAACCCGATAAACGGCGCTGATTTTTATTTGTATCCTTTTATTTGGTTCAGCATTTCCAGCGAACAAATAGGAGGGTGTTTTTTATGAACAAACAAAATCAAATTTTTCGTAGCGTATTTTTTGCGATGATGGTAGCGGTAGGTGTGGTAATATCACCCATTCTTCGAGTAGAAGGAATGTGTCCGATGGCTCACTTGATCAATATCACAATGGCAGTATTGATGGGACCATGGTATTCTTTGGGGTGTGCTGTAGCTATCGGTATTATTCGTATGGCATGTATGGGAATTCCACCACTTGCATTAACAGGAGCTGTCTTTGGCGCAGCATTATCTGGCATACTATATCGAGCAAGCAATGGAAAAATCTGGGCCGCTGTGCTTGGAGAAATTATCGGTACAGGGATTATTGGTGCTATCGTATCCTATCCTGTTATGGCATATCTATGGGGTAAAAATGGATTAACATGGATGTTCTATGTGCCAAGTTTCCTGATGGGAACCATCATTGGAGGAAGTATTGCTTTCGCATTCCTGTTGAAACTGCAGCATAATGGCATGCTTGCGAAAATGCAGAGAAAGCTTGGAGGTAAGACTTATGAATATACAAGAGGAGTTGTGGCAGGACAAAGCGAAGCTGCACTTGACGCATAATCTGATTCATTGTATCACTAATCCCATATCTATGAATGATTGTGCTAATGCAGTTCTTGTGTTAGGTGGAAAACCAATTATGGCACAACACCCGGATGAAGTAGCACAAATCACCAAAACCGCGAAAGCACTTGCCTTAAATCTGGGAAACTTTGATGATATCCGAAATGAAGCAATGATAGTATCCATAAAAACTGCTAACGAAAACCACATACCAGTTGTTTTAGATTTGGTAGGTGTTGGCTGTAGCGACTTGCGTTATAATTATGCAAAATCAATGATGGATGCTTACCATATCGATGTAATCAAAGGAAATCTTTCAGAGATTCGTGCAATGGCAGGAAAACCTGCACATGCACTTGGCATTGATGTTGGAGATTCTGATATCGAACGTGTAGAAGACAGTGCCATCTGGATTCAGGAGTTTGCGAAACAAATAGGCTGTTGTATCTTATGCAGTGGAGCTGTAGATATCATCAGCGATGGGATACATACCTATAAAGTAGAAAACGGCTGTGAATTATTGACTTTATGTACTGGCACAGGCTGTATGTTAAATGTAATCACTGCGACTTTTTTATCCTGTATGGAGCCTATAAAAGCTTGTATGCTGGCATGTAGCTTTTTTGGCGTTGTCGCTGAAAAGTGTTTGAAAGTAACAACGATGCCGGGAAGTTTCCATTATAAATTATTTGATTGGCTGTATGCATTAGAAAAAGAAGAGTATTTAAAATATGCAAAAATAAGTGAGGTAGTGCTATGAGCAAATTAGATTTAACATTATATCTGGTCACAGATTCTACAAATATGACAGAAGATGAGTTTTTATCAAAAGTAGAAGCTGCATGTAGAGGTGGTGTCACACTTATCCAATTACGTGAAAAGAATCGGACAACGAAGGAATATATAGATTTAGCAAATAAAGTAAAAGCGATTAGTGATCGTTATGATTTACCTTTACTGATTGATGATCGATTAGATGTTGCGATGGCAGTGGATGCCGCAGGAGTTCATGTAGGCGCAGATGATATGCCAGTGGCACTCGCAAGAAAACTATTGGGACCAGATAAGATCGTTGGTGCGACCGCAAAAACTGTAGAAGCTGCCATGATAGCGCAAGCAGATGGCGCAGACTACCTGGGTGTTGGCGCAATTTATCCTACAACTACAAAAGTAAAAACAGTTCTTACAAAGGTAGAAACTTTACAAGACATTTGTGAACATGTATCCATTCCCGTTGGCGCAATTGGAGGATTAAATAAAGATAACTGCGATATTTTAAAAGGCACAGATATTGATGGACTCTGTGTTGTATCAGCGATTATGAAACAAGATGATTGTGAAACAGCCGCAAGAGAACTGAAAGCAAAAATTCAAAGTATTTTAAAGTAACAAAAAACACAGAATAGCCAGGGTTCAAATGGTTCTTCTGTGTTTTTTTGTGTTTCCATTATTATCACACCAATTTTTATCAAATCTTTATCATAAGCATTGTATGTTATGAAAACATTGTGGTAAAATGAGGTGTATTTGTGAATGAGAGGTATGTATATGAAAAGAAAATATCCTGTGGTCATCATATCAGAAGAAGGCGCATCATGGCTTGAAAAAGGTCAGATGTGGATGTATAAAAATAATCTGGAATCCATTGATGAGGATGCAGAAAATGGAACACTTGTGGATATCATCAGCGAAAAAGGAAAATACTTAGGCACTGGTTTTCTATCCAGAAACAGTCATATCACAGTGCGTATTTTATCAAAAAATCCTGATGAAGTATTTGATCGTGATTTCTTTAAAAAACGTATCAAATTCGCCTATGATTTCCGTAAGACATTAGAAAAAGAAAACATTA
Organism: [Eubacterium] hominis; assembly: GCA_014337235.1. Classification (GTDB taxonomy): domain Bacteria; phylum Bacillota_I; class Bacilli_A; order Erysipelotrichales; family Erysipelotrichaceae; genus Hoskinsella; species Hoskinsella hominis. The sequence continues at coordinate 1,638,359 of CP060636.1, forward strand.
CAAACTGTCGCTTGATCTTTGGAGAAGCTGATGAACTTCCAGGATTAACAGTAGATCGTTATAATGATATTCTGGTCGCGCAAATCAGTACTTATGGTATGGAACAAATCAAAGATATGTTATATGAAATCCTACTAGAAGTATTAAGCGAAGATGGTCAGGATGTCAAAGGCATTTATGAGCGAAATGATGTAAAAATTCGTACAAAAGAAGGCTTGCCATTGGAAAAAGGGTATTGGCGAAATGCTGATTTACCAACACAGACAATTATCAATGAAAATGGTCTACGTATTCATGTTGACGTTGAAAATGGACAGAAAACCGGCTATTTCTTAGATCAGAAAAGCAATCGTGTGTTATTAAGAAATATGGCTGAAGGCAAAAAGGTCTTAGATTGTTTTACACATACAGGTGGCTTTGCGTTAAATGCAGCCTATGGAAATGCACTACATGTAGATGCCGTTGATGTATCGCAAACAGCTCTTGATCAGGCTTATGAAAATGCCAAACTGAATCATTTGGAAGAACGTATGTCTTTTATCAAAGCAGATGTATTTGATTTTTTGGAAACATGTGAACCAGGGAAATATGATATTATCATTCTAGATCCACCTGCTTTCACAAAATCTCGTAGAACCATTGATCATGCTTATCAAGGTTATAAAAAAATCAATAAACAAGCAATGAAGCTATTAGGCAGAGGCGGTTATCTGATTACCTGCAGTTGTTCACGCTTTATGGAAACAGCAAACTTTGAAAAAATGTTAAGAGAGTCTGCGAAAGAAACAGGTGTTACTTTGAAACAGGTATCTGTGACACAACAAAATCATGATCATCCAATCCTTTGGACGATGGAAGAAACATCTTATTTAAAATTTTATATCTTTCAGATTATATAAAAAACGTGAGCAATTCACGTTTTTTATAAGAAAGTTTTTTGATAAGGAAATCAAAGAAAAAAGTCAAAAAGGTATATCAATGATAATATCGCGTTTTCATAAGATGTCATGAAAATTATTGATTTAAAAAGTAAATCATATATGTAATTTTAGCATTGCATTTTTAGGTAAAAGATATATAATATGAATGACCGTAGTACCCGCACCTCTTACTGTCGCAAGTAATGTGGCCCAGGGTACTCTTTTAATTTTAGAAGAAGTGTAACAAGCTTCTCCATTTATATGTTCTGTTTTCCATTATAAATCTTCTAAGAATCTATCGATTCCTTTTTCCTTGTATTGTTTTATGATATCCTGAAAACGTTCATCCTGTTGTATAAAAGCATATTCTTCATATTCAGGATTCGCCAAGTCATCAAGAATTTGTTTAGATGTCTTCTGCCCCATTTGTGTTGTACCAGTTTTATTTGGAATATGTTGATACAAAACAGAGGATTGTATTTGCCAAGGGGTAATACTTGCTTTCATAATATTTCTTAAATAATCAATGGATGTATCTATATCTTTCTTTTTTACCGCAAGTTCAAATGGTAAAACACGACTGGTATATTCCCATAAATCAAGAATTTTTGCGATAGTTTGAAATTTATCTGCGAGCATATCACAATCATTTATACGACCTTGTTGCCATGCGATATTCATCAAAAAAGAAAAACAAGCGTGAAGATCATTAGTTATACGAAGCAATTTTTGTTCCATCAACTTACAAGCTTCATCCAGATTACCTTTCTGCTTTTCGATTGTCGCATGAATCTGTTGACGATCAAATTGTAACTCATCAGGCAATTCCTTTAATAATTGTTCAGCTTTCTCATAATGCGCTTGTTCCATCTCATAATAGATAATTCTCGTTGTCGCATACTGCGTAATTTGTGTATCTTTACTATTTTTTAAATCATGATAGTAAGCTTGTATCTGATTGATATGAGCAACTGTTTTTTTCTCATTGGTAAACATACCAAGGCCATCTAATGTGATTGTGATATTCAGCTTTAGTTTATCACTGTTTGGATATTCCTGAAGCTTTTTTTGTGCCAGTGTAAAGCATTCATCTAAAGTATGCTTACGTGCAAAATTAGCTAATTCATTTACAAACTCACCTATTTCCTGATCACACAATTCTTCTTTGAAACATAACAAGGTATTTAAATCAGTATCTAATAATCTGGCTAAAGCAGGAAGTAAGGTAATATCAGGATAAGAAACTGCCTTTTCCCATTTATTTACCGCAGGAGTAGAAACTCCAAGCGAGTTGGCGACCTGTTCCTGTGTTAATCCTTTTTCAATACGTTTTGTTTTTATAATTTCATTTATTTTCATAAGACACGCTCCTAAGTTACTTTCATTCTATCAGATATTAAAATAGTACACAATTGAACGTTTGTTATAGAATTGGTTAAGAAAATTGATTATTAATTAAAAAAGGCATAGCTTCATCGCCATGCCTTACACAAAGGACCTTATTTTGAGAAAGTAGATTCTTCACAGCCAAATAACATTATACATAAAGCTGCGCCAATGATTTGTAAGACTTTCTTCATAATCAGTGCCCTCCTTGTTTCTACACTCCTATTATAATGGGTAATATTGTATTTGTCTTGTCATTTTGGTGACATTAGGATTACAGTTTTGTAAGTTTTGAAAACTGCCTGTTGCTATCAGTTGATAATTTAATAAGAAAAACATAAGTGTTTCTTCATAATTTGGAAATCATGTAATGGTAAACTATGAATATAAAAATGGAGGAAATAATCTTATGAAAAATACCAATAAAAATGCAGTAGTTTTGGACATCGTAATTATCTTTTTTATATTATTATCTAACTTTATTTATATACTTGTTTTAAAACAGCTTCACGAACCAATCATATATCAAGATGATATCATTTATATCCTTCCCTTTTTTATAATGATATTTGCCCACAAAGCTTTGATAAAAGGGAAAGCCTATTCTCTATGGCTGTATCTAATTATCTTCAGTTATGGTTTAATTTATTTATCACAAAAATTCATGAATTATCATTATTTATTTTATTTGACGGAAATTGGTTCTTCATCTAATATCTTTATTAAAACAGAATTACAGTTATTGATTATGTTATTGTGCAGTCCATATATTATTTACACTTTATTTTTTGTGGAAAAATTATAAAATATTAAATAATCATAGTGATAAATAACGCTTTTTATATTGTTTATGAAGATGATTTCTAGTTTGATTGCTTAATGATGTTTGATTAATTTTTTAAACTGTGCAATTTCTATCTACTTCCTGTATAATAGGGAATGGAAATGAGAGTGAATAAAATGAAATTTGAAGATTTTCAATTAGATACAACAATTTTAGAAGCATTAGACAAATTAGGATACGAAGAACCATTACCAGTACAGGAAGAAGTTATTCCTTTAATTTTAGAAGGGAAAAACGTCATCGTCAAATCCAAAACCGGAAGTGGAAAAACAGCATCTTTTGCGATTCCGATTATTGAGAATATTATATGGGACGAACGTGATCCACAATGCTTGGTATTAACACCTACAAGAGAACTTGCCTTGCAGATCAAAGAGGAATTTGATAATATAGGTGCATATAAACGTTTAAAAAGTGCCGCAATCTTTGGGAAACAGCCGTATCGTTTTCAGGTACAGGATTTAAAACAGCGCTGTCATGTTGTTGTAGGAACACCAGGTAGAATTTTAGATCACTTGCAAAGAGGCACGCTAAAATTAAACAATATAAAAACATGTATTATTGATGAAGCTGATGAAATGCTGAATATGGGGTTTATTGATAATGTAAAAGAAATCATGGGTTATTTCCCTGGAAATTTAACTACCTGTTTATTTAGTGCTACTTATCCACCAGCGATACAGGAATTAGCAACCAGCTTTATTCCAAATGCAAATATGGTGGAAATCGCAAGTACTCATGCAGTTACAGAACTTGTGACACATTATGCATATCGTATGAAAGAACATGAAAAACTTGATTTTTTAATCAAGCTGCTTTGCCAGTTACAGCCAGCAAGTTGTATTATTTTTGCGAAAACGCAGGAGCATGTAAAAGAAGTGTGTGATGCATTATATAAACTTGATTTAAGTGTTGATAAAATCCATGGTGGCATGCTTCAAGAAGATCGTATGGATAATTTGAATGATTTTAAGAAAGGTAAATTGAGAATTCTTGTAGCGACAGATGTTGCCGCAAGAGGAATTGATATCAAGGATGTTTCTCATATTATAAACTATGATATGCCAAATCAGGCGGAAACCTATGTACATCGATTAGGTAGAAGTGGACGTGTAAATGCAAGTGGTGTTGCGATTTCACTTATTGCACAATATGATGGTGCACGTGTTGCGGCATTAGAAGAATTTTTAAATGAATCATTAGATATCAAGGATACGAAAGAAATCTTAGAGGTTATCGTTGATGAACAGGCATTAGAAGGTTTGCGTCATCCAATCGAAATTAAAGAAGAAAAAGGCAAAGAACTTCGTAAGGATACAATGAAGATTTATTTAAATGGTGGAAAAAGTAAGAAAATTCGTGCTGGCGATATCGTTGGTGCAATCTGTGAAATTGAAGGTGTCACAGGTGATGATATTGGTGTCATTCAGATACAGGATCGTCAATCATATGTAGATATCCTACATGGGAAAGGAAAAATCGTTTTGAAAGCATTACAAAAGAAAACTATCAAAGGAAAACAATTGAAGGTTCAAAAGGCGAAAGATTAGCGATTGAAATATATCGCTTTTTTTAATCATGAACGAGAAAAATTTTAAGGGGATATTGATTATGTAAAAAAATGATATTTTAATTATCTTTACTATTGAAATATATATTATATTAGTGATTATGCATCCAAATTATTTCGAAAAATATGATTGTTATTATTTTGATATAAACCAATGCGCTCCAAATACGCTCCGATACGCTCCGATATGCTCCAATGCGCTCCAATACGCTCCAAATACGCTCCAAAGGGTGCCAAATACGCTCCAAAGGGTGCCAAATACGCTCCAATGCGCTCCATAATCAATTATTTGAGGACAGTACAAAGCTGTCCTTTTAATTTTTTTGTAAAAAATTCTTAAGAAATATTGACTTTCCCCTTAGGGTAGAGCATATAATTCATCGCATAGACAGGAGGCATTCAAATGAATTCTATAAAAATTGAACATCTATCATTTGCATATGATGAGGTGGATGTATTACATGACTTTTCCTTAGAAATAGGAGAAGAAGGTTGTGTGCTATTGGCAGGAAGAAATGGCAGCGGTAAAAGCACACTATTAAACCTATTATGTGGCAGTCTTTTGCCATATGAAGGAAGTGTTGAGCGAAATGGTATACATATAGGTTATTTACCTTTTGATTCTCCTTTGATAGAACAATTAAGTGTACTAGATAACTTACGATATTTCTATCGCTGTTTTCATCATCAGGATTTCGATTTACAGAGTCCGTTTGTTCAAAAAGTATTACAAGCCTTGTCAGTAGACTATTTAAATCAACGTGTAAACAAATGCAGTTCTGGGCAAAAACAAAAGGCAGGGATTGCGATGATTTTATTAAGTGGTGCAGATATGATCGTGATGGATGAACCATTTGTGGCAATTGATTCAAAAAGTGTCATTAACTTGATTGAACTTTTGCAAGAAATGAAAGAACATACAACTTTTTTATTAACCACTCATACGATTGATCAATTAGAGCCATTAGCGGACCGCCTGATTTTATTAAATGAAAAAGGTATAGCAATAGATACAAAAGATAAAAATCAGTTACATGCATATTTCAAAGGTGATGTTTTATGAGATGGAAAATGATTTGTAAAGATCAAGACTGGAAATATCTTGCAATCGTGATGATTCTAGCGTTTCTTTATGCGTTTGGTACTTATAATGAAGATTCCTTAACAATCGTTGTAGGAATCTTAGAGCCAATGACACATGAACAGCTAATGATGTCGATATCTGCTTTTCCGGCATTTGCTTTATTATTTCTGTTTTACCGGATTATGGCACATCACGAAACCGAAGGACGATGGAAAACATTATTAGCATTTCCAATCCAAATACGAAAGTATGTCGCAGGGCTTCTGCCATTTGCTTTTATAGCGCAACTGATACCATTCTTATTATCACAGTTGATATATTATATATTATCTTCAACGATTTCGCTTTCCTTTATAAGCTTTATGCTTGTTTTACAAATTGTTTATTATGTGTCATTTTTTTACGCTACCTTTGCGACAAAAAGTGGTTATTTTGGGGAAGGAATCAGTGTAAATATCGTAAATCCATTAAGAGAATTAATGCCAATATTTTTGATGTTTTGTATTTTAAATATTGGTAACTGGATATCTTTTATCACCAAATATCAGTTCATTATCTTATGCATCTGTTTACTGTTTTTATTAAGACTATTTTGGCATCTGCCTTATCTTATGATTATGAAACAGCATCGTGAACTTATGGTGGAAAGATTATTTTGTGGAAAACAGGCAACTGCAATAGAAAGAAAAAAACAAAAACAGCAACAGCGGATAGATAAAGTATTACAATATATATTTCAACATTTTCCATGGAAAGGAAAGAATTACTGGATATGGGTTGCGATTATTGATGTCAGTCTAAAACAAAAAGGCTACCCCTTATGTATCGCATTATTTTTCATGTTGCTTGCGATTGATCAAGGACAGCCTGTATTTGGATTATGTGCGTACTTGTGTATCATCTATTTTCTTTACTTTGTTTATACACAGAAAAAGGTGATAGAACGCGTGTCAATTAAATAATTACATGAATGCAGATTCGTCGTATCCTAAACATACGATACAGAAGATTGCTTTAGCGATTTGTAAGAATTTTGCCATCATGTATCCCTCCTATCATTGACATCTATAGTATAATCAAAGTAGAAAAAAACTGCGTGTGATTGAACTTACAGTTTCATAACAGATTTGTAAGTTATGGTTAGAAGGTGTAATTTATGTTATTTCATGAAGTAATCAAAGAAACAGGTATCACAAAAAAAGCGTTATTATATTATGAAGAAAAGGGATTGATTGAAGTTTTGCGCAATGAGAACGGCTATCGTGAGTATCGTGAAGATCAATTATTGATTTTATGGAAAATCAAAGTATTGCGGCAACTAGACTTTTCTATTTCTGAAATCGAAAATATCTTAAAGAAGGAGCATGATGAAGAAATCTTTCAAGACCATTTTAATGAAATTGATAAACGAATGGCACTATGTCGTATACAAAAGGCGTATATCAAAGCTGTATATAATCAAAAAGATGAAACATGTTCAACCTATGCCCGAATGGATCAGGAATTGAAGGAGGAATACGAATTTCAGGATAGTGTCAAAATCACAATGCAGGAAGATAATAAACAATTCACATCTAAATATTTTATGGAATTTATGATGGGATGCTTTTTACTGTTTTGTGATAAAGACTGGCTGCCGATTGTGGGATTGATTATGGTACTGCATGTGCTATATATTTTTGTAAGAAGCTCTGCAGATCAAGATGGATTGCTCAGAGTGTATATATCTAGTATGAAGGAACTATTGCGTAAATGGAAAAGAAAAAACAAACGAGAGGAATCATGATCATAAGATTCTTCTCGTTTTGCTTTGCACATGTCATAAAATATTTGCGTAAATATTATATCGCAAGAAACATGAGCATATAAAGTGGAAATTGTTTGATGCACCCTTGTGTACTGATATTATATATAGAAAAATATTTTGCTAAATCCTCATAATAATCTTTCATGCTTTGCTGTTGCCGTTCTCTTACTTTTACAGCTATTGCTACTTTCAGTAGGCTGCCACTGGTTATATTCATAGCACATGTTGCAACTTTTATGTACATATTTCTTGCATCAAAACAATTTTCATGTACATAAAAATTGCAAATTAACAACTTTTATGTACATAAAATATGCAAAAGGCAAAGAAAAAGGTATATCGAATATACGATATACCCTGAATATTAGCGATAATTACGCATGAAGTGATCGATTCTTTCGATTGCTTCTTTGATATGCTCAATGCTATACGCATAAGATACACGGACAAAGCCTTCACCAGCATCACCAAAGGCTGTGCCTGGGACACAAGCTACTTTTTCTTCTGCCAATAATTTTTCACAGAATTCATCACTTGTTAAACCGGTAGAGCGAATATCTGGGAAGATATAGAAGGCACCATGAGGCAGATGTGTTGGCAAGCCAATACGATTAAAGCCTTTTGTGATAAAGTTTCTTCTTGATTCATAGGCTTCTTTCATTTCCGCAACATGAATATCACCATTATGAAGTGCCTCAATCGCACCATATTGTGCAGCAGTAGGGGCAGACATAATAATGTACTGATGGATTTTATTCATAGCAGCAGTGAACTCTTTGTTGGCAAGGGTATAACCTAAACGCCAGCCAGTCATCGCAAAGGCTTTTGAGAAACCGTTGATAACAATGACCTGATCTTTGATTTCCTCAAAGTTCGCAAGTGAACAGAACTCTCCATCATATGTTAATTCAGCATAAATTTCATCACTGATGACGATTAATTCATGTTTCTTGATGATTGGCACAAGCTTTTCATAATCTTCTTTCGTCATGACACCACCAGTAGGATTGCTAGGATAATTTAACAGCATAACCTTGCTTTTTGGAGTAATGGCAGCTTCCAGTTTTTCTGGTGTTAATTTAAATTCATCTTTATGCTCCAATTTGATATGCACAGGTTTTGCGCCACATAATTCTACACTTGGTGTATATGCGACATAACATGGCTCCATTAAGATAACTTCATCTCCTGGATTAACAAGTGCACGCATGGCGATATCAATTGCTTCACTGCCACCAACAGTCACAATGACATTATCATTTGGATCATAATCCAGATTGAAACGGCGTTTTGCATAGGATACGATTTCTTCTCGCAGTTCTAATAATCCCTGATTTGCAGTATAGTGCGTTCTGCCTTCTTCAATGGAATAGATTGCGGCTTCACGAATATGCCAGGGAGTATCAAAATCAGGTTCACCAACACCTAAAGAGATAACTCCTTCCATTTGAGAAGCTAAATCGAAGAACTTACGGATGCCACTGGGGCGAATCGTCTGTACTTTTTCACTTAGAAATTTTTCATACATTATGGCGTCACAACCAATCTTTCGTTATGTTTTTCTTCTTCGTCAAAAATAACGCCGTTTACTTTATATTCTTTTAAAACGAAGAAAGTAGATGTGGAAACCACGTTTTGTGTAGGCGCTAATTTTGTGCCAACAAAGTTACTGACTTCCTGCATCGTTTTTCCATAGATAATTACGATGAATTCACTTTTTCCACTCATAAGATACATAGTATCTACTTCAGGATAACGGTATATATTCTTCGCAATCTTGTCATAGCCATAATCACGTTCCGGTGTGACTCCTACTTCAATCAACGCCATCACTTTTTCTTTATTTGTCTTATCCCAGTTAATGATCGTGTGGTATCCACAAATAATTTTTTTCTTTTCCAGATCACTCATCGTATGAATGACACTGTCTTCGTCTTCTAATAAAACATCTGCCAAATCTCTTGTAGAGTAACGGGCATTTGTTTCCAGAAGAGATAATAGTAATTCAGTCTTCATTTTTCATCACCTTTTCTATAATATGTATCTATTGTATAATGGATTCAAAAGGAAGTAAACCAGGAATTTTCATAGGATTCTTAAGATTTTGAAATAATACATGAAAACAAAGCGTTATATTTATGAAAGGAAATGGAAGAAGTATGGATAAACAGGAGGAAATGTTGTGTGAAACGATAGATGATTTCATTGACCGCTATGGAAATATGGTTTATCGCGTCGTACTACAACATATGCAGCATGAAGCAGATGCTCAGGATGTTTTACAGGATAGTTTTGTGAAAATCATGAACGCAAAACGACCCGAATTTGAAAATGTTTATAAAGAAAAAGCATGGGTACTACGCATAGCAATCAATACATGTAAAGATCATTGGAAACATGAACGTATCAGAAAAACAGTAGAATTAAAGGATCAATATGCACAAGAGGAAACCTACACACCCCTTGTGGTTTTGCCATATGTTAAAAAACTGCCACAGAAATATCGGGATGTTGTTTATCTTTTTTATTATGAAGAATACAGCGTAAAAGAAATCGCATCTATTCTAGGAAAGAAAGAAGCAACGATATTAACATGGTTAAGGCGGGCAAGAAAATGTTTAAAAGAGATGTTGGAAGGAAGTGATATCTATGAAGAAATATAAAGATGATCTGAATCATTTTAAATTAAATGAACAACAGATTGCTCAGCTGAAATATCAGGTAAAAACGAATCAGACAGTTAAAAAACGTAGAAAAAAAATTTATCTGCCAGTGGGAATCGTCATCATTACCGCAATACTCATCATCTTTTTAATTCCCAAGTCACATGTTTCTTATGGTGCGATCACTTATCTGCCCAATATTCCACAAATAGAAAAAAAGACCTATACACCACAAAGCTATGATTGGCTAGGTGGTGGTAAATTTGATTCATTATTTGATAAAAACCGCAAAGATGTTTATGATAACACATATGAAGATATCAAAGCATTGCCTGTATATCGATATCAAAATGTAAATCTTCAAGCCGCAGAGATTGGTGATTTTGAGGACAATTTTTTAAAGGAACGTATGCAACTTGCGAAAGAACAGCTACAAATGGAAGGACAGATTCAATCATCAAATGATTATGATGTAAAATATCACTTAGAAGATGATGAAAAAAATGTTTCTGTATATCGTGATGCCTCCATTCATATCCAATATAAACAGGAAATAGAAAGAAGTACTATAAGCAATAGTGAAAAAATGCTTCAACTTGCGAAACAATATCAATCAGTTTATGCGCAAACAAGAAAGATTACATCACCTATATATCATGTGATTGAAACAGGACCTGATGCATTAGAAGTTTTGATTACTCAAAAAAGTGAAAACGCACCAATATATGCGGAAGGTAAAGATGCCATTCATTTTACAATAATAGATACATTAGAAGCAGCGTATCCCTGTATCGTGCTTCCTTATCAAAAAAATATTGAAGAAGTGGATACAATGCCTTTGATTAGTAAAGAAGAAGCTGAAGAAAAACTCTTACAAGGAGATTATTATTACTTTTTCCATCATACAGAGTTCACAAAAGAGGACATCATTGGATATGATTTATTATATCCTACACTTAAGCGGATACGAACATTTTTACCATATCGTCTGCCTGTATATCGCTTTTATATTCTAAAAGCGGAAGGTATTTATTTTTGTGATGTTGTCGCAATTACAAGTGATGCCTATGAGCGTTTGGCAGATATGAATCCTTACACAAAACAGAAGCCGTGAAAAATAATTGAAAATTAGAAAAAATCAAAAAACAGTATCCTAAAATCAGGAAAAAACGTTAAATTTATGAAATACATCGGAAATACAATTCACGTATACATTATGTCGCATTACGTGATAAAATAATATTACATTGTAGATATCAAAGGGGAAATGATTATGGCAGTGAAGAAAAAGAAAAAATTAAAAAGAAAGATAAAAATTATACTTTTATTATGTTTAAGTATTTTATTGGTTGGCTGTGCTGGTGCAGCTTATTATATCACACAGGTATATGAAGATATTACACAAAAAGTGAAAGAAGTGACGTTAGATTATAATGAAAAAGCACCAACCAACAGTTCTTATTATTTTGAAGGACAACGAAGTGATGAAGAATTTGATTCCTCTTTATTCAAGTTTGATGAAATCAAAGACTATACAGTTACCTTACATTTCAGAGATAAAGATTATCCAGTGATTTTTCACGTGGAAGATCATGTGAAACCAAAAATCACACTCCCTGTGAAGGAAGTAGACTTGTATAAAGGATTTTCTATTAAAGATCTATATACCGCAAAAGATGAAAAATCAAAAGTAAATGTGACACTCAACATGAAAGAAGAGGACTTTACTGTAGGGGAACATGAATTTTGTGTAAGTGCAAAAGATCAAAGTGGCAATACAGAAAAGAAGTGTCAAGTTATCAATGTGATAGACAGCACGCCAAAAGTAGATGTAGTATCAAAGGTATCCTTTGATTATGATTATAAGAATATGAGTTTAGAAGCAATCTTAAAGGATTATATGAAAAAAAGAGGTCTTACCACACAGGTTGCGATTAGTTTTCATAGTTTTACGACAGGTGAAGAGTATTTTGTGAATGGTAATCAATGGATGGTGGCAGGAAGTACTTATAAATTGCCTTTGAATATGTATTATTATGAACAGGAAAATGCTGGAAAGATATTACAAAGTGATTTGCTGCTTTATGAGAAAGATGATTTTGAAGAAGGTGGACCAATCGGGGATACAAAGAAACCCGGAGATAAGATATCTATCGCAGACCTGCAGTTTTATAGTATCGTTTACTCTGACAACACAGCATCCCGTATCCTGTTTAAAGGCATAGGCGGCTGGGGAAGCTATCGTGAAGCAATTAAAAAATATAGCTCCATTAATTATGAAACGCCATATTATTCCAACAATATTACTGTACATTATATGAATGATGCACTTGTATATTTATATCAGCATCTAAACAGTTTTCCTGAGCTGTCACAGCGATTATATGGAGTTGCGCCAGGAGATTGTCTGAAGCGTTATTTAGATGTGCCAATTATGCAGAAGGATGGCTGTTATGGTAGTGCTTGGAATGCCGCAGGACTGGTAATGAGTGATCATCCTTATGCAGTATCTGTATATACTTCTCTTGGGGAAGCAGGGAAAAATGTAATGGGTGAAATCAATGTGCTTTTATATAACTATGCACAGGCACATTAATACAATGAAAAAGTGAAAAAAATGAAATAAAGATTGAATTATTTTCAAAAGGTTGTACAATAAAATTAGGAAAACAACAAAATGAAAGCGCTATGGTTCCCACTCATCATCGGGAACCTATTCATATACAACAGTGACATAGTTCCATTTATCTTCAAATGTCAAACATACGTCAAGGAAAGGAGGAAAACTATGGCAATTTATGATATTTTGAGTGAAGTTCAAGATGCTAGAGAAGGGAATACCGGAATTTGTGAATTTAATGGCTTTTTAGAAGATTATCTTTCCACGATAGAAACAGTAGAGGGCAAAGAGGAAGTTTATACTTTATTATCAAAACTGTTTGAAAAGGACTGTAATCTCAAGATTTGTGTAGGTCTGAGATTAAATATCAATAAAGATGCAATCGCAAATCAAATCATCCGTTATAAGGATGCATTCAAATTGCCTAAAGGAAGCATTGTATGTCCTTACGTAGTATATGGGAAATTCGATGACGTCCAAAAGGCAATCATATTGGCATTAGGAGATAAAGAAGAATATGTGAAAGCAAAAGCGTTGTATTATGTAATGAGCGAACCAGAAAATGAATATGAGGGAACTCGTAATGAGATTATCGCAGACTGTATGAATGAGGAAAACGTGGAGCTGATGCTTCAGGCAGTTGATTCATTCTTCTTCCAAAACAGTAAAGCAGGTATCGTTCAGCGTAATCTGGATTCTAAAATGTTTGAAAGTTATGCAGAAATGTATGATTTGGCAAATCAGATGGGTAAGGAACAGGAAGCGTCTTTAAGGGAAACGCTTGCGGCCAGTGAAAACAAGGAAGCATGTATCAATACCTTTATTGCGAATTGGTTCCTTTTGAAGAAATTCTCTTATGTACAATACATGATGGATAAAAATAATCTGAATGCTGTACATGAAGGAAATGTAAAACGTCAGCGCCAGGTTGCGAAAGAAAAAAGCGATGCAATCGGTTTTGTGTCTTTCAGTGAACTATGGAAATTAGCAAAAGAAGTTCGTTAAAATAAACGGTGGAATATCATCTATTCGATGATGCTTCACCGTTTTTAAGCATTTTTGGTTTTTATGATAAAGAAGATACATCCACCAATCAAAATATTCAGATAATATGTCGCAAATCGCCATAAGATCATGATACTGCTGGCATATATCTTTCCAAAAGGTACGCTGAATATTAGTATAAAGGCACTTTCTGTCCAGCCTGAATCTCCTGGTAATGGTGTTAAAGCATTTAACATATGAATAAAACATGACAATAGTAAAATTGTCATGATATCCTCAAAACTTAAAGGCAGGCCTAATCCAATCCCAACCAGATAAGGGATACTGTAATAAATAATTTGTCTTAATAAATCAATAATCACACCTTTTTTAATCAGACGCTTATCTTTTTTTAACTGTTTGATTTCCTTTGTGAAATATTCTACCTGAAGATTCCACTTTTCTAAGATTTCCTCTTTCTTTTTAATGATATGAAACTTTTCCCCAAGGGAAACGACTTTTTCACTGATCCAGGTATATAATTTAGGAAAATGCGACATGGTCCACAGAATCAATATAACGGAAGCATTGATGCATAGACCTGCCAAAACCAATAGGAAATAACCAGAAAAGGTATGAATAGAGAAAGTGAAATGTGTCATAATCAAAAGACATGCAAAGCCAACCACTACACTTTGGTAAAGAAAAAACTCTTTCCACAAGATACTTGCGATATCTTGATAAGAAATGGCAAGTTTACGAAAAGCATAAGTCTGTGCTACCTGTCCACCACCCAAAGGTGTCACCCCGTTAAAGAATGCGGCAATATAAGCGTTGTAGCAGCCATCCTTGAAAGTTACATCTTTTTTATATGGCTTTGTGATCGTATATAACATATATCCCTGTAAAAGATAATATAAAATACCAAAAAGAAATATAATGCCAATCCAGACAAGGGATACGCTTTTTAGATTATGCAGAACTTCTTGATAATCATCCTTAAGCGCAAACCAGAAAGCAAAGCTAATGAGCCCTATCAACAATATCATTTGCGCAATTGTTTTTTTCCAGTTTGTTGTCATACATGTCTTCCTTCCTTTACTATCGTATGCTTATTTTGTTAGTATAGCACTAAAATTCATGAAGAAATGTAAAAATATGGTTAAGTATTGCGTAGCATCCCTGATTTGCCGTATACTAATAGCAATTGGAGGTAGATGTAATGAAGTATTGCAGTACATGTGGACATCCACTTATTTTAAAAGAACATGAACATGAAGGAAGGATACCTTATTGTGAACAGTGCCAAGAATATCGTTTTCCTGTATTTAGTACAGCTGTTTCCATGGTGGTATTAAACCCTGAAAAAGATAAAATATTATTAATTAAACAATATGGCAGAGATCATAATGTACTGGTCGCTGGATATGTAAATCAAAAGGAATCTTTAGAAGAAACATTAATTCGTGAGCTGGAAGAAGAAATTGGTCTGAAGGTAAAAGCTTATCGATATAATCGCAGTGAATATTTCCCCAATACCAATACCCTGATGTGCAATTTTACAGTAGTGGCTGATGATGAGTGTCTGGATCATGTCAGTGATTGGGAAGTAGATGAGGCAAAGTGGTACAGCTTTGAGGAGGCAAAACACGAGGTAAAACCTTGTTCCTTAGCCCAGCGGTTTTTATTTGATTTTTTTAAGAAATGGCAGGATGCAAACAACCGCTATGATTTCAGCTGGATGGAAGTCAAAGATACAAAAAAGGAATCGTTATGATTCCTCTAATGTGATATCCATATCTATTATAACATCTTCAATAAATTCAGGAAGGAAAGCACCATTGCTCATTTCACTGATATCCTCATCGATTGCATCTTTTACTAGAAATGTATAAGTTACCTGTTCATCATATACCTTATCTAATATGATAATATGATTTATACGCAGGTAATGGTCAAGTTTTCCAATCAGGTCATAAGAAAATGTGAGAGAATATTTCTTCATATTTTCTTTTTTTGTGATAACAGCGTGCTGCAGGGCATTGGATACACTTTTAGAATATGCCCGAATCAATCCACCAGCACCCAATTTAATACCGCCAAAATAGCGAACAACAACCGCTGTGATATCCTGCATCTGAGAATGCATTAAACATTCCAGCATGGGTACACCGGCAGTACCAGAAGGTTCCCCATCATCATTGCTTCGTTGTAATTCATTATGTTCACCAATCACAAAGGCATAACAATGATGTGTCGCATTGGGATGTTCCTTCTTGATTTTTAAGATAAACGCTTTTGCGTCTTCTTCACAAAAACTTTTATGTAAATAGCACAGGAAGCGGCTTTTTTTGATATCTAGCTCTTCCATATGATCTTCTTTTAATCTGTACATAATATCACCGTATCTATTATATCGGAAAAGAAAATATAAAAAAAGAAAATTCGTTTGTGTATGTAAAAAAAAGATACCTAGCGCTTAGAAAATATGGTATCATGATAAGGTAAGGGCAATATAGATTGTCTGATTCATGCAGATCTTTCATGGTATGAAAAAAATTGCGATGGAGGGCATAAGCAATCTTTTAAATCCATACAAAAGACCTGTTATGAATATGCATAATTGACAGGGGTATCCATATGAAAGAAGTTAAGACGAAGTTTAAAGAGGAACAGATGTTCTATGGCTTTAGTACAATTTCCAATGAAAAAGAAGCAAAGAAAGACATGCTTGAATTGATTGACCGTATCAGACGTGTCAGTAAATGTGATACAGTTCTTCCCTATGTTGCGTTGATCAAAGATTTTTATCAGGATGAAGGAGAATTTCAGCTGTTTGTTGGAAGAATGGAATATCACCCTGATCTGGAAAAGCTGGTGGTTGTGGAAGGCGATTTTGCGACTGCGGAAGTTGAGCCGGCTTTTGGTCGTTTCTGGAGAAAGGCGATTACTTCTACAGAGCGCTACATGGAAACAAAATGGGCAGATAAAAATGGTTATACACCAGGAAGTGTAAAATATCTGTTGTTTAGTGAAAAGATAAAAAGTGAACATCCTACATTGGATTATTATATGCAGATAGAAAAGAAATGAAAAACATAAAGTCACATTTGACCTTATGTTTTTTTTGTGGAAAAAAAGAAGTGAATGAGGTTTCACTTCTTATCTAACTATTGTGCCTTAAATTCAATAAACTTAATTTCTCCCGGCGCAAAGTCCATAGGGATATTCTGGAAATCATCCATGAATACATCATGGATATAAGGATCATTTGTGGAATAGATCTGTAAGATGCTTTGATAACGAAATGGCAGCTCACTCATTAAATTCTCCGTGTGGATATGCAAATGAACACTTTGATGTACATTAGTATTACATACCACCAATAAAGCTTTATCTTCCTTTACATAAGTAAAGCCGATACCAGCATCTCTTGGTGTATCAAACCATACAGGGATACATGCCTGTGGTGTATGGATTTCTTCTATATACTCCTCACGGATGTGATTAGCGTGCTCCATTAATGTAGGCAATGTATTTAAATCATGAGCAAGATAGTTATAATAATAACGATCAATATATGCCTGCTTCAGATAACGGGTATCTGATTTAGGAAGGGAGTACAAATACTTTTGATCCCCGTATTCACTAAGCTGCAGTGGCTGTACCTCATAGCTTTCCACACCATTCATATACATTGGAATGCCATTTGGTAAAAACATATTCATGATACTTAACATATTTGTCAACGTCTTGCCATTTTCTAAACAGCTGCTTCTTCTGGAATCATAAAATTCACTGGCAGCAAACATTGGACATACGCAGCCTTTTAACTGATAAGCAAAGTTATGGAAGCGATATTGTTCAATCTGGGTTTCTTCATAAGCACTGTTTCCAGATATAGCATCATATCCTTTACGTTTCCATAAGGCACCATTTTCATGAATGGTATCTTCCGCAATCATCACAAAGCCTTTTTTATTTTTCTTTGCTTGTACAGCCATTTGTTTCTGAAGCTTTTCCGGAATCAAAAATGGTTTACCAAGGAAAATACCATCCACCTGTAATTCATTCTGATACCAGATGATATTCTCTGTTAAAGTATCCCAAAGTGCTGTGAACGGTTTTTTGGCAGGATGCAGATCTGCACGGATGATATCCTGTGTCATATAAGGGATACCGGCTTTTTTCAGCTCAGCAGGTGCGTGTGTATGAATATCTTCATAGAAGCGAAAATATGTTGTATCCTCATCAATAGGAAGATTGGCATTGATTTGATCAGAAAAAGCAGGTGCTAATACTTTCTTACAAGGATCATCATGTTTCACAAACTTTTGGATATGCTCCTTTACATCCTCACTGCGATAAAAATCCTTTAAAGTATAAGAAAAAGGCAGTGTATTTTGTGGTAAAGCATGACAGATTGGCGCATGATAGTTTTTATATTCCTCTTCTTTGATCCAATAGAAGTATTCTGGACACTCTCTTGCGTAGAAATTATCGATAGACATTTTACCAGGACAATATTCCAGTATCACATGAAATCCTAATAGATGACAGGCTTCCATGAAGGCAATACACTGTTGCTTGGCAGATAACTGTGGTACCAAAGGATCCTTTAGCTGATCGTCAATCAAACGGAAATCCAAAACACATTCTTTATTAGAATAATCATGTGTGGTATGCGTTTTTCCTAAACTGAATATCTGATGAAGCAGGATGGTATTGATACCCATACGTTTATAAAATGGTAAAAGCAGCATTGCCTTTAAAAAGGTTCCATTATCCTTTAGACCATATAAATTTTCATTTAAATTGTCGTCACGGTCATGATCCCATGCACTCGCACTGCGGATATGTAAAGAATAGATGTTTGCTTTTTTTAGCCAGTCTTTTTTCACAAGTGACTGTGCTTTTTTCAGTTTTCCTTTTTCATCAAAAAACAGATGTTGGAAAGAATAATGATAAAATGCATAAGGATTTACAAGTATTTCGTTGTTTCTTAAAATCCTTGTGTCGGAGTAGCCGAATAAATTCCAGGACTGGGGAAGTGCATAATTAAAGATATCCTTTTCGTGAATTTCAGCTTCTTTTTCCAGGTTTTGTAAGAGTAATGGTAAATATTTCATAAAATGCCCCCTTTTCGTCGTTTGCGTCAGTTTTTAGCATCACCTTTATTATACCGTGGAAATCCACATTCTTCTACAAATTTTACACCTTTTCGCTGATAGACTTTTTCATTAGGTGATAAAAATGAAAAAAATCGTATGGTATCTTCTGTTATGTATGACATTAAGTTCTTGTACATTATCAAAGGATGCCTCTGTGGAATTGGAAAAACATGCATCTTTGCAGGTGGAAGTATCGAATAAAGCATATGGTAAGGCACTGGTGTCTTTATGGAATACGCTGTATCCTGAACAAAAAGATGCCATTCATATCGTAAGTCCGGATAATTGCTTCCATCAGCAGTTTTATCATGATATCGAATGGGTAAATGATTGTGATGCATTATCAAAACGTACATATGCTTTGGCTTTTGATATAACCTCTGCTTATGATGTTCCATCAAGTTTAAAACGTACATCTTTAGAAGATTATTTTCAGCCAATAGAAGGGAAGGGGATGCTGTTTGTATATGCACAACCCATGCTGGATACATATTCGATCAAAGAAGATGAAATCTCAGATTTTATGAATTATCGTAACCCACATATGTATTACTATAATCATTATGCTGATCAGATTCTTCCATTATGGCTCTCTCATTATGATCCAGACAGCGGGGTTTCAATGGAGGATATATTTATGGAGGATGCATTTTTAGACTGTATCCAGCAAATGAAAGATTTTTATCATGAACATCAATTAGAAGATGATCCATATCATGCGACAAACTTTTTTACACAAGGCTATTTTAGTGGCTTGTTACCTTCACAAGAGATAAAGAAACAACCATATTATGCCAGTCAGCAGTTACATATCAAACCAATGCCATCACTTGATGAACAGGGCTATTCGCCCTATGCGGATACCTATGGATTTATGGTAAACAAAGACTGTCCCTATCCTAATTGCGCAAAAGCATTTATGAATATGGTACGCAGTAAAGCAGGCATCCAAGCATATCTTGATCATAATGATGGGGTGGTATTGCTTCAGAAAGAAGATATTTCAGACTTTCATATCTATGATGCTTTAAATAAAGAAATGATACAGGCGATGAATGGCAGTCGTTTATGGAGTATGGGAGCCATCAAAGAAAAACCATCAATTCATTATAAAGATTTATATCTGAAAACAAATATCGTATCGATCTTACAGAATGGGATCGTCGCCAATAAATCTGCGAAAACGATCCAAAAAGAAATTCATGCATATAGTAAAGCGTGGTGTTTACACCAATAAAAAACCCTTACCTATGATGATAAGGGTTGCTTGTTAGTTTTTGAATAATAGATCTTTCATGGTATAGCTGCCATTTTCCTGTTTCATCAGAAATTCCGCTGCACGAATTGCACCATTCACAAAGATTTGACGACTTGTTGCTGTATGGGTGATTTCAAAACTTTCATCATCCCCTAAAAACATAACGGTATGTTCACCAGCAACAGTTCCACCACGTACTGCATGGATACCAATTTCCTTCTGGCGTTTTCCAACCATGCCATTACGACCGTGTACTTCTTTATATTCATGATCAGGATTCATGGTTTCCACTAATAATTTCGCAGTTCCACTTGGCGCATCCTGTTTCTGGTTATGATGTTTTTCAATCACTTCGATATCAAAACCATCTTCCAGCATTGGTGTAATCAATGAAAGAACTTCTTTAAACACAGCGATACCAAAAGAATAGTTCGCAGAATAGATCACACGATTACTGTCTTTTAAATCTTCAATCTGTTTACGCTGTAAATCATTTAATCCTGTAGTACCACAAACCAGGGCAGCACCACTTTTTTTCACATAGGGAATCATCCATGATAGATTATCTGGATGAGAGAAATCAATGACACAATCCACTTTTTCCTGTAAAGCATCTAAATCCTGACAGTTGGTAATATCCACTACCATGACGACCTGATGACCATGCTCCTCTGCTGTTTTCTTTACCAGCTGTCCCATTTTACCAAAGCCGACAACTACGATATTCATAGTCCCACCTCATGCAATGCCTGTGCCAGTACTTCTTTATGCGCATCACTCATTTCACATAAAGGTAGACGATAACCGCCAACGCCTTTGCCCATAATATTCAATGCTTCTTTTACTGGGATTGGGTTGACTTCAATAAATAAAGCGTGAATCAAATCCAGATATTTTAACTGAGCTTCTAATGATTTTTTAACATCGCCATTCAGATAGTCCATAACCATATCATGTGTTTCCTTTGGCAATACATTGGCAAGTACAGAAATGACACCACTAGCACCTAAAGATAACATACTAGTAATCATATCATCATTTCCACTGTACATTGCGAAATCATCATTTAAATAACGTGCAATGTTGGTAGCGTATGAAATATTTCCACTAGCTTCCTTGATGCCACAGATATTCGGATGTTTACTTAATACTTTCACAGCATCTTCACTGATTGCGACACCAGTTCTTCCAGGAATGTTATACATGATAATTGGAATATTCACAGCATCCGCAACGGCAGTAAAGTGTGCAATCATACCCTGATTATTCGCCTTGTTGTAGTATGGAGAAATAATCAACAGATAATCTGCGCCCATTTTTTCGTATTTTATACTCTTTTCCACAGCTGTCTGTGTACAGTTGCTGCCTGCACCAACAATGACTGGCAAACGCTTGTTGATAACCTTTAATGTGAATTCCACAACTGCATCATCTTCTTCATGTGTCATGGTAGAACTTTCACCAGTGGTACCCAATACTAGAATACCATCTGTGTGATTGGCAACATGCCATTCCAATAATTCCTCAAGTTTTTCAAAATTTACACTGCCATCTTCGTGGAACGGTGTAATCAATGCTACAATACTACCCTTAATCATAATTGCTTCTCCTTTCGTGGTTCTCTTGGAATCACTTATCTTCAACAGTTATACTGTTTTATAGCCTTTCTTATAAATCAAATGCTTCGCCAAGTACCTGAATGGCTTTTTGTTTATCCTTTTCTTCAATCGTTAAAGAAATAGAAATTTCACTGGATGTAATCATATAATAACGGATGCC
This sequence comes from [Eubacterium] hominis, assembly GCA_014337235.1. Taxonomy (GTDB): domain Bacteria; phylum Bacillota_I; class Bacilli_A; order Erysipelotrichales; family Erysipelotrichaceae; genus Hoskinsella; species Hoskinsella hominis. The sequence continues at coordinate 1,660,445 of CP060636.1, forward strand.
ATGTGCACTTAATGTATTCAATACTTTTGCGGCGATACCACTATGTGTAGAAATACCAACACCAACCACAGACAGTTTCACAAAACCTAACAAACGACTGATTGGATATTTAGAATGTAATTCATCCAAATGTTCCAAAATCGTATCGGATTGCTGCTTATTACAATAGAAAGAGAAATTTACCTTTCCATCATGTGTCAGCTGCTGGGAAATTGTGTCCAGATTGATATCTAATTTCGCAATCATCGCAAATAATTCCCCAAGGAATTTTCCATCATTAGGAAGCTCATTCACACGCATGATGGCATAGTCGTCTTTGATACTGATACCGGTAATCGGCATATCTTCTAAATTCTTTATTGTTTCCATAATATATGTCCCCTTGCGTTTATCTTTCTCTAAGGCCTTGCCTAAAAATAATTTTACATGATACTTGCTGGCTAATTCCACACTTCTTGTTTCCAGTACACCAGAGCCAAGACAGGCCATCTGCATCATTTCGTTATAAGTGATCTCTTTTAAACGTTTTGCATGTGGATATAAACGTGGATCAATCGTATATACACCATTTACATCTGTATATATATGACATTCCCAGCCAAGTTTAGCAGCTAGTGCCACAGCGGTTGTATCACTTCCACCTCTTCCAAGGGTTGTGATTTCACCATTTTCTGTCGCACCCTGAAAACCTGCCACGACAACGACTTTTCCATCATCCAGATGTTTCTTTAAATTGGTGATGTCTATATCTTTAATGCGTGCATGGGCATGATGATGACTGGTAATGAATCCACACTGATATCCAGTTAAAGAGATTGCAGGGATACCCAGAGCATCAATTGCCATCGCAAGTAAGGTAATGGTTCTTTGTTCACCTGTACTTAATAAAGAATCCAATTCTCTTTGATTTACCTTGTCACTGATTGCCTTAGTCATTTCAATCAGTTTATTTGTAGTTTTCCCCATTGCGCTGGCAACGATCACAATATTGTGACCGGCTTCTTTCATTTCCTTGACATGCTGAGCAATCGCAAGGATCTGATCAATCGTACCAACACTTGTTCCTCCATACTTCTCAACTACATTCATACATTCACAACCTCATCACAATCCATTGCGTTCATATCCTGATAGCTTTCACGTTTTACTACGACACGTACCACACCATCTTTTACAAAGACAACGGCAGGTTTACCAAGCTTGTTGTAGTTGCTGGCCATGCTGTAGCCATATGCACCAGTTGTATAAATGATCAATAAATCATTCTGTTTTGCTTCTGGCAGCATGACATCCTCTACCAGTATATCTCCAGATTCACAACACTTGCCGGCCACCGTCACTTTTTCCGTTTTTTCTTCATTCATACGATTTGCGATATCACAGGCATATTCTGCCTGATATAAAGCAGGACGGATATTATCGCTCATACCGCCATCCACAAATAGATATTTTTTGTTTTCTGTCTGTTTCTGATAACCGATACGATATAATGTAGAACCAGCTTCTGCCACAATACTTCTGCCTGGTTCAATCATCACCTTATGGAATGATAAACCACAAGCTTCTTTCTGCGCCTTGCAGGTGTCTAAAATCGTCTTACAAACATCCTGTAAAGGAATTGGATGGTCAGCCTGCGTATAATATGCCGCAAATCCACCACCAAGATTTAAAGACGAACAAGTGATGCCAAATCGTTCTTGCATGATTTTCATGAATTCACAAAGATTGCCGATTTCCGCAACATACGCTTCCTTATCAAATATCTGAGAACCGATATGAGAATGGAAGCCTTCAAAAGTGATATTAGGAATACTTGTTAATTTATGAATCATATCCGCAATTTCCTGTTCACGCAAGATAGAAATACCAAACTTGCTGTCCACATGTGCTGTCACAATATATTTATGAGTATGTGCTTCTACACCCGGATTTACACGCAGCATTGTCTTTATAGAAGTACCTGCGTTTTTCATAATAGAAACTAATGCATCGCACTCCATATCATTATCAATGATAATCGTACCTACACCATATTTAACTGCCATTTCCAGTTCTTCATATGATTTATTATTTCCATGGAAATAAACACGTTCCATTGGAAATCCTGCCTGATATGCAGTAAACAGTTCACCACCGCTCACAACATCTAGACTTAAGCCATATGTCTTCACAAGCTCAACCATTGCTTTACAGCTGAATGCTTTACTGGCATATAAAACTTCTGTATCGAAATCCTTAGACTGAAACAGTTCATGATACATACTTAATTGCTGGCGTATTTTGTTTTCGTCGTATACATATAGGGGAGTTTTGCAGGTAGCCGCCAGCTGTTCTACAGATACTCCAGAAATTTCTAACACATTTTTGTTCATATCATTTACCTCTCGCAATAAAAAATGCCAGTAGATTCGCTCTTACTGACATGGTGTTTATCTCCTGACAATAAGATAGCACATCTACGTATTCGCAGACAGTCCAATGGATATTCTCCATCAGCCCACCATTTCCTTATGCCTAAGAAAACAGTTCGGCAGATTTGCTGTTAACATACATCAATCGCTCGCCAGCTCTGTAAGTTATAGTCGCATCCGCGCCTCTATCAAATTTGTTAGTATCATACCACTAACGCACGTAAATTACAACACTTTGGCGTGATAAATAGAAAATATTTCCAATGTTGTAAAAATTTATAATTTGATCTGCGTTATCTACATCATATCATAGTTTTCTCTAACATCGTTTGAATATTCCAAAATATTAAACATATGATATATAATTTCCTGTTAAGACCATTTTTTACCACTTATAAGAGTAAATGCTGATATTTTATGCATAATTTGGTATGATAAATTACTAGGAAATACATAAAAGTCACAAGTTATCTCTTATAAGAGAATTATTTCTTAAAACTGATGTATTTAAGGGAGAAAAAAAATAGTACAATAAATAAGGACAATGTTTCTACAACAAAAGGGAGATATAAAAAATGAGTAAAATTGCAATTATCGATGATGACGAACTATTTTCAGGTTTACTAAAAAACAAAATAGAAGAACTTTATCCTTCTTGGAAAGTTAACTGTTTTACGGATATGCCTGATGATTTTGATTTTGATGGCTGCCTGCTGGATATCGAATTGAAGGGCGTTCATGAAGGATTTGAAATCGCAAATAAACTAAAGCAAAAAGATTTAGGATTTCCAATTATCTTTATCAGCTCTCATGATGAACTGGTATGTGAAGGATATAAATATAGTGCACTTCGTTTCATTAGGAAACAATACTATCAAAAAGAACTGCCAGAAGCATTAGAAGCACTATTCAAAATCTTGCGTATCAGACAGGCGTATGTTGATGTAAAAGAAGATCGTAATAATATTGAATGTAGAATTATGATCAATAATATACAGTATATCTATTCAAGTGGAAGTTATCTTTACTTTCTAGATAAAGACAACTATCTGTTTAGAAAACGGGATTCTATGAAAAACTTCTTAGAAGAACATCCAACAAATTTAGTGAAATGCAGCAGTGGAGAATTGATCAATCCAATTTATATCAAAAATGTAGATAGCAAACGCTTAGAAATCACATTAAAATCCGGAAGAATTGTGAAATTCAATAAGCGTAATATAGGTCCGATCATCCGTACCTTTACTTTAGCAAGACGCTAGATTAGAACAGGGATTATTTATGTTATTGCTTAGTATTTGCATGTCTTTGTTGGAGAACTATTTAACACTTAGCTTTCCAGCCATCTTTGTGAAAGAAAAGTATCCCTGGCTGAAGTGGGTGTTTATGGGAATTTTGACATTGACATCTTTTTATCTTGATACATTGAATTATCCTTTTCTTATGGTTGTGCCAATTTTGATATTAGCTGCATTTTGCAGGTTGAATTATAAGGAACATTTTTGCATTAGTTTGTTTTATATTATATTCATTTTTACTATTTTATCTATTGTCGATATGTTCATTTTATTTATTAAGAATTTCTTTATGAGCTATTTAGGAAATAAAATCTATCAATCATATTTTATCCATCCTATAGGATTGATAATTAACAAAGTTATTCTGATATTTATTTACTATCTTTTCATAAAGAAGAGAAAGCTTTTTGATAACTTTACCATCAAGGATAAACAAATGCTTATGTTTTCTCTAACAGAAATTGTTATGTATGCAATGATTACTTTATTTCTATCCTTTGTAGTAAAAGAAAATATCTCATTTATGATTTTTCTATGCTTAATTCTTATGTTAACTATGATTTTCTTATTGTTTTCTTATCAGTATATTTTATTGATTAAAGCGAATAAAAAAGTTTTTGAGGAAGAAATGAAAAGAGCTTCTCAAGAATTTAATAAAAGTTATTATGAAGATTTCCAAAAAAATTATGATATGAATAAAGCATTGTCGCATGATTTGAAAAATCATATTACGTTGATTTATACTATGCTGGAAGAAAATCAAGTAAAAGAAGCCATGGATTATATTCAAGGAATTTATCATAAAATTGGTACATTTAAAGCTGTGAAAACTGAACGAGAAATTTTAAATTATATTATTGATTCAAAGTTATTTAATACGAAAGAATTAAATATACGTTATGTTATTGATATAAATAATAATTTAGATTTTATGGATGATGTTGATTTATGTATCTTGTTAGGGAATCTGTTAGATAATTGTATTGAGGCAGTAGAAAAAGTAAATAATCGTTTTATTGAATTGATTATTGATAAGAATAACGATGTTGTCTTTATAAATCTTAGAAATACATTTGATTTAAATTCATTAAAATATGAAAATGGCGAGTATATATCAAGTAAAACAGATGGTAAAAATCATGGTATTGGAATGAAGAATATAGAGAATATTATTAATAAATATAATGGTAATATAGTAATTGATATTAACGAATATTTTAATACGTATATTTATTTTTAAACAATGAATTCGCTTTGTCCCTATCATCACAAAATATCCCTTGTAACTTGAAGTTCATATATTATAGGAATATATTAAAGAAAAAGGAGGATTTAGAAAATGAAAAACATGATTAAAAAGGTGGTTGTGAAAACTGCATCCGTAGCTTCTTCAAATGTAACTTGGTTTGGTGAATATGAACCAAAAAAACCAAAAAGCTTAAAGAAACATGGTAAATAGACTGTTAAAAAAATTCACTGATTACATTTGTGATTCTTCTGATGAAGAAGAAAAAGAAGTGTTCCTTTATGGATTGGAAGCTATTGTATCATCAGTAGAATGTTTAGGATTATCCTTCCTGATCTGTTGCCTATTACATGAGGCATATTTTGGATTTTTCTATATTCTATTTTTATCAGTTATTAAGATAAGATTAACAAGCTTCCATTGTAAAACCAGGTTTACTTGTAGCATGTGTTATCTACTATTAGTTTTAACTAATTTAATAGCATATAAATACCTTGGATTTGCATCATTAACCATAATGCTAATGATGATTGCATTGATATTATGCTTGAGAAAGGAAGAAGTAACAAAGAAATTGTTATTCTTCTATACCGTATATATAGCCATTTTTATCATATTTCGGGCTAATCTTGGTGTCATCATCTTTCAGGTATTCAGCTCACAGCTTGGTTTGATACTGTTAAAGGATTTTCAATTAAGGGGTTCTAGTAGTACACATGAAATGATTTCAGAAAACTAAATTTCTTATGACAAATCATTCCTATTTCTAAAACGTATTTGAAATTATTTGCATGGATACAAATGAATTCTAAAATAAAGGGGTTGCTGGTGGCAATCCCTTTGCCTATATTTAGGATAAGGAGAAAATTATGGAAAAGAGAGATTTCTATTTTGGACTAGGATTTTTAACGTTTGTCATGGAATTGTCATTAAAATCATTTGTTCCGTATGGTGGAAATGATGATAAATTGTTTAAAATTTGTATGATTGTGTCAGTAGCTATGATGCTTTATAAAATTGTGCCATCTATTTTTGAATACATTGAACATGCAAAAAAGATGAAAAAAGATTAAAAAAAAGGTCAGTGACCTTTTCCTTTACATCAGATAAATTAACAACAGGATGCCAAGAACTGCTGTTAATATCAATACGTTTTTAAAGCTTAATAGCTTATCAAAGAATTCTTCGTTTCCCTCATCATCGTCGAAAATCGGCTGATGCAGATTCTTTTCATCCATTTGTTTCACCCCTTTAAGACACTTCTTCCTTTCTGGACTTGAGTATTATAGCATAAAAGCGAATCACAGTCGCAGATTTTTATAGAATCGTAAGAAAAAAATTAAAATATTAATCCTATTGTAATGGTAATAGACAGTAAAGAAATGTGATCAAAGGATACACATTTCTTTTTGATGTATAAACTACATAAATAAATAGAAGGAAACAATCCATAATAAGACGATTCCTGCAACAATGATTATGCCTTTGACACTAAAGATATTCTCACTAATGGTTTCTTTTGGATCAATGACTGTGCTGGTTCCGTTTTTCTGTTTCATTAAGCATCACCTGTCTTTCTCTCTGGTGCGATGGGTATACCCCTTGTATATATTATATTATATCATGTATGCTTTTTTTAATGGTATATCTTACCAATTTGTAATACAGAATTAAGATTTTTTAAGATTTTTTTTACCTGTATATGGAAAGTTTTGCATAATTATAGACATAATTGGCACTTTGTAGCATTATCTATAAATAAATAACGTTAAATGAATAGCAATAATTAGCTAAAAATGGTATGATTGCCCCGTACGTTTTAAAATATAGGAGGTTTAAAATGGAAAGTTCAAAAAAGATCGTCTGGTATAACCTTGCGTTTATGGCGTTCTCAACTGTTTGGGGTTTCGGTAACGTATTAAATGGTTACATGTACTTCAACGGTGTACAGGTTATATTCAGCTGGGTTCTGATGTTCGCTCTATATTTCGTGCCTTATGCACTTATGGTAGGTGAGCTGGGATCCGCATTTAAAAATTCTGGTGGTGGCGTGAGTTCTTGGATTCACGAAACAATCAGTCCAAAGTTTGCATATTATGCAGGGTGGACATATTGGGCATGTCACGTTACATATATTGCAAGTAAAGGTAGTGGAGGGTTAAAAGCATTAAGCTGGATGGTATTCCAGAATAGTGAAACTTACGCTAGCTTTGATACTCGTTTGGTTCAGTTGGCAACATTGGGCGTGTTCCTTCTGTTCTGTTGGATTGCAAGTAAAGGATTAAATCCATTGAAGAAACTTGCGACACTTGCTGGTACATCTATGTTTGTTATGTCAATTCTTTACATTATTATGATGTTTGCAGCACCTGCAATTAATCCGGGTGGCGGATATCTGCATGCTGATTTCAGCTGGAGTAATCTAATTCCTCAGTTTGATACGAAGTATTTTACATCTTTATCAATACTAGTATTTGCAGTTGGTGGATGTGAAAAGATTTCACCTTATGTTAATAAGGTAGAAAATCCTTCTAAAGGATTCCCTAAAGGTATGATTGCACTTGCAATCATGGTTATGGTTTGTGCTATCCTTGGTACAGTAGCGATGGGTATGATGTTTGATCCAGCGGATATCGCAAACAACTTTGATGCTTACAATGCGAATGGTTCCTATTGGGCATTCCAGAAGTTAGGTGAATATTATGGTATGGGCAATATCTTAATGATCATCTATGCTGCATGTAATGCAATTGGACAGTTCTCAACACTTGTTATTAGTATTGACGCTCCACTTCGTATGTTGTTAGACAATGAAGATGCTAGACAGTTCATTCCTACAAAATTATTGAAACAGAATAAATATGGAGCTTATGTAAACGGTATTTGGATGGTAGTTATTTTATCAGGTTCTATTATTCTGATTCAGGCTTTGGTACCTAGTGCGGATACAGTACTTCGTCAGTTGACACAGTTAAACTCTGTCACTATGCCAATGCGTTATTTATGGGTATTCTTAGCTTACATTATGTTGCGTAAGAAGATTAAGAAATTTAATCCAGAGTATAAGTTTGTGAAGAACCAGAAAGTTGCTTATTTCTTTGGATTCTGGTGCTTCTTCGTTACAGCATTCTGTTGTATTCTTGGAATGTACAAAGAAGGCGACTTATTTACAACATTGTTGAACGTTATTACACCAATCGTATTGACTGCATTGGGATTGATTCTGCCAATGATCAAAAAACGCGAAAAAACAAATGCTTAAAACAAAAAAGGCAAGATAGCGATATCTTGTCTTTCACTATATAATCATGAACTTTTGTGTTATACTAAAACAGGAAAAGTCTATCAGGAGGTAAAATCATGTATAAAGATACAGCAAAAGAATTATTAACATTTATTCAGAAAAGCCCTAGCTGTTTTCATGCTGTAGACAGTATGAAAGCGATGTTGAAGGAAGCTGGATATGAAGAATTAAGAGAATGTGAAAATTGGAAATTAGAAAAAGGTGGAAAGTATTTTACTACAAGAAATGGTTCATCATTAATTGCTTTCCAGATTGGTAATACATTAGATGATTATCACTATCAGGTAACATCATCTCACAGTGATTCTCCAACTTTTAAAGTAAAAGAAGTTGCGGAATTAAAAGGAAAAGGCGGATACTTACAGTTAAATACAGAAGGCTATGGCGGTATGCTTTGTGCAACATGGATGGATCGACCATTGTCTTTAGCTGGACGTGTACTTGTGAAAGAAGGAAACAGTTTCGTAAGCAAGCTGTTATCTTTTGATAAAGATTTGGTATTAATTCCTAATGTCGCAATTCATATGAATCGTGAAGTAAACAGTGGAATGAAATACAACAATCAGGTAGATATGCTACCATTATTCTCTGCTGGAGAATGTGGAGAAGGCGATTATTATGCATTGATCGCAGAAGCATTAGGCACAAGCAAAGAAAATATTTTCGGTACTGATTTATATTTATATAATCGTATGGCACCTAGCATTTGGGGCGCAAAAGAAGAATTTATTTCTTCACCGAAACTGGATGATTTACAATGTGCATTTACATCATTAAAGGCAATGATCAATAGTAAGAATGATCATGCGGTAAATGTATTTGCTTGTTTTGATAATGAAGAAGTTGGTTCAGGTACTAAACAGGGCGCATGCTCAACATTCTTGTTTGATGTATTGCAAAGAATCAACGATAACTTAGGTTTTGCGAAGGAAGATTACTATCGTGCAGTTGCGAAGAGTTTTATGGTGTCTTGTGATAATGCACATGCTGTACATCCTAACCATCCTGAAAAAACAGACGCAGAAAACTGTACTTACATGAATAAGGGAATCGTCATCAAATATAGCGCAAACCAGAAATATACAACAGATGCAATCAGCTCTGCAGTATTTAGTGGCATTTGTGAAAAAGCTGGTGTACCTGTACAACATTTCGCCAACAGAAGTGATGCAGCAGGTGGCAGTACACTTGGAAATTTATCTAGTCAAAAAGTATCTATGCATACAGTGGATATCGGACTTGCACAGCTTGCAATGCATTCTTCATATGAAACAGCTGGTATTAAAGATTCTCAATATATGATTGATGCTTTGACATGCTTCTATGATACAAATCTTCACATCACAGATAGTGAATGTATTGAGGTACAAGACTAATAATGGCAAAGAAAAAAAAGAAAATACATGTAGATAATCTGCATTTAATGAAAAAACTGGATGAAGAATATCTTGCAGGATTTAATCGTGTTTATGATAGTTTGATGAAATCCAAGAAAAGTGATACAGATATCAATATCATCGCAAACATTGCTTTGGAAGATTGTTTAAAAGGTATGCAGGATGGTAAAAAAGTGACCATGGTCATTCCAAAGGATGTAAAGGATTATATCCAAAAGAATTCCAAAGGTCATGCGTATAAAGAAATGAAAAAGAAGATTCGTGATCAAGATTGGGAAAAGTTTCAGATCAGTAGTATCTGGTATGTATTCGCAACCTGTATTGTATTGTTCTTCTTTAAGAATTTATTAATGCAGAAGTTTTTGGTAAATTACATTGTAGATGTGATTGTAGGATGTATCGCTGGTGGTATTTCTTTCCAGAACTTCATGATACGTAGAAGAATCATCAAACGTTATGATTTTGATAGTTTCTTTATGCAGATGGATGTTTCATCATTGGCTGCTTGTATCGTTGTGAAGATTGTTTCACCGGGCAACTTTGATATCACCTATTTGATTTTGGTAATTGCATTCTTTATAACGAAGAAAAAAATCAAACCGTTGTTTGAAGAAGTAATTTAAGAGTAAGGATTGTAGTATTGACTTTAGATGGATGCTAAATTATCCATGAAGTATAAAATCGGAGAACCATAGCCTCAGTTGGAAGGAAACAGAGATGAAATTGAATCTCTGTTTTTTTTTTGTATATAAACTATATCATTGAAAACTCAATGATTATTGTTTGATGCTTTGGGAAGTAAAAGCTTTTTTGTGCGCTTAGAATCAAAATAATATGATATACTTCTTCTAGTAGGATTGGAAGTGATATTGTGCAGAATATGAATTACTATTATGACTTTTCAGGGCAGAAGTTTAATTACCCTTTAAGTCTTAGTATTAATAGTTTTGATCGACAGGTGTTTTCACGACAAAGCAGTTTAGAGATATCCTATGTATTAAAGGGAGAATATGAAGCATTGTCAGATCATTTTACTAGAATCATCAAAGAACATGAACTTGTGATGATTGCCCCGGATGATATTCATATGATAAGAAAAATAGGTGAAGGGGAACATGTAATCTTAACGATTCATGTAGACTTCTCAAGGTTTTCTGAAGCAATGGTACCAATAGTGAAGGATGCTTTTCAATCCATGATCTGTACAGATGTTGAGAACGCAAAAGTTTATGGAAAGTTAAGACACATGATTGCGCAATTAATTGTTCATTTGATGGAAGAACAGAATAATTTGTTTGAATTAAATGCGATTATGATGGAGCTTGTCAATGTGGCCGCAAATCGTAAATATCCTGTGGAAAACCTACCCTTTCAGTCTACACATCATGAAAATTATATGAAGGCAATTCGTTATATTGATCAACATTATGAAGAAGATTTACACTTAGAAGATGTTGCAAATACCTTATCTTTTAGTGTATCTTATACATCACGTCTGTTTAAGAAATATACAGGCATACCATTTGTAAAGTATCTGGCTTATGTCAGAATACGTGCTTCATTAGAAGCTTTATTAGAGGGGAAAGACAGTATCGAAGAAATCGCAGCAGCATGTGGCATGCCAAATTCAAAATCCTATACGAGTGTGTTTAAAGAGATGTATGGGGTTGTGCCAAGTGTATATCGTAAACGTTTTAAACGCAATATGAAAGTTGGAAATGAATTACATGAACAGGAAATGGTATTTGATGATGCACTGAAAAAGCTGTTAGCCCATCTTTTGATGGAGATAAAAGAAGTGGTATATGAAGATGAGCAGGTCAAAATTATCAAGCAGCAAGGGGGAATTATATGTCAAATTAAAAATGCATCAGAATATCAAAGTGTGTTATCTACCCAACAGAATATGTTGGAAGTCGTCATAAAACGGAAATAATCAGTCAAATTTTGTTGTATTATAACTTGTGAAAAGTTGAATAATAGCAAATAATAACCTTTTTTATCAACCTATGATAACGATTACATTTTCTTGATATGTTACAATTAACACATGAAGGAGATGTAAACTATGAACAAATATCCACATTTATTTGAACCTATCCAAATCGGGGAAACGGTTGTGAAAAACCGTGTTTTTATGCCACCGATATCTACCAATCTAGCAAATAAAGGCTATATCACAGATGAATTGGTATCACATTATGCTGCCAGAGCAAAAGGTGGTGTAGGATTAATTATCACAGAAGTCACAACAGTTGAGCCAACCTATATCTATTTGCCAGGAGATATTTCTATCGCTGATGATTCTTATATTCCAGGCTGGAAAAAACTTGCGGATGCAGTACATACATATGGCGCTAAAATCATGCCACAATTATTTCATCCAGCTTATATGGCTTTTCCACTTCCAGGCACACCACAGTTGATTGCGCCTTCTACTGTAGGACCAAGTTATTTAAAACAAGCACCACGACCAGTTACGATTGAAGAATTGAAAGTCATTATCAAACAATTCGGTGAAGCAGCTGCCAGAGTCAAACAGGCTGGTGGCGATGGTGTAGAAATTCACGCTGCACATGCACATGGCTTATTAGGTGGCTTCTTATCACCTTTGTATAATAAACGAACAGATGAATATGGCGGAGATATCAATGGCCGTTTACGTTTAACGTTAGAAGTGATTGAAGAAGTAAGAAAAGTTTGTGGCACAGATTTCATCATTGATGTAAGAATATCAGGTGATGAATACAGTGATGGTGGATTAAACCTGAATGATGGTATTTATATTGCTAAACAGATAGAAAACGCTGGTGCTGATTTTATCCATGTATCTGGTGGTACAACGATCAAACGTGGAAGCTCTATTCCAGCACCTGGAACAAAACAGGGATCTCATGCATTGCTTGCGGAAGAAATCAAGAAGCATGTAAATATTCCTATCGCCAGTGTTGGGCGTATCACAGAACCTTGGATTGCGGATGAATTGATTGCCAATGGCAAAACTGATATCTGTATGATTGGTCGTGCCAACCTATGTGATCCAGAATTTGTGAATAAGGCAATGGAAGGAAATGAAATGGATATACGACCTTGTATTGGATGCCTTCGTTGTTTAAATGGTATCATGTTTGGAAAACGTGTTGCCTGCAGTATCAATCCATCCTTGGAGCTTGAAAATGAAGATACCATTACAGAAGCTAACCAGAAGAAAAATGTTTTGGTCATTGGTGGTGGACCTGCTGGTATGGAAGCTGCTTATGTTGCGAAAAAACGTGGACATCATGTGGTTCTATGTGAAGCTGAAAACGATTTAGGTGGACAGTTAAATATTGCGGCAGTACCAATCGCAAAACAAGACCTGACTAAAGTTACACAGTATATGCGTCGCAAACTTCAGCATGCAGGCGTGGAAATTCGTTTATCTACACCAGTCACAAAAGAAATGCTGGAAAATGAATTTGCTGGTTATGAAGTTATTGCAGGAACAGGCGCAAAACCAATCATCATCAATGCCTTTACTGGTTTTAAACAATGGATGAGTGCAGATGATATCCTTGCGGGTAAAGCAGTATCAGGTCGTAAAGTTGTGATCATTGGTGGAGGCTCTGTTGGATGTGAAACAGCAGATTATCTTGCGCCACTTGTGAATGATCGCTTCCCAAGAAATAAAGCCATTACCATTTTAGAAATGGCAGATGAAATTATCATGAATGAAAGTGGTCCGGGAAGAAGCCTGTTGGTACAGCGTATGATGAGTAAAGGTGTAGAAGTTGTATGTAAAGCCAAGGTTACCAAAGTAGATGAAACAAATATCTGGTATGAAAAAGATGGTCAGGAGCATTGTATTTGCGATGCGGATACCCTTGTATTTGCGGCAGGATATCGAATTGATCCAGCAATGGAAAATATGTTGGAGGAAGCAAATACACACTATCATATCATTGGGGATGCAGAAAAAGTTGGTAATATCAAAGATGCAATCCATCGTGGTTATGAGATCGCAAAAGATATTTAATATAAAATTAGCGGATAAAAAGATATCCGCTTTTTTGTGTTATAAGGATGAAAAAAAAGACATCAACATGTCTTTTTAAGATGATGAATTATGACGAGTAATTTCCGCATCTAAATCAAAGTAAACCGTTTCTTCTTTTTCAAAATCTACTGTTTTTCCATCAAATGTGGTTGCCGTTCCATGGTATTTGAATAGCAACTGTTTGTCCTGTTCTTCGATATCCAACTTAATATCAGAGGCTTTATATTCATCTTTTAAATTTGAACAGACAACTTCATGCGTCGAGTGTATCATAAAGAGTTTTAACTCTGCGGAAGCAGAAGAATCAATTCCATTTTTGCCTGTAAATGAGATATAAGGTGCTTCTATTTTTAAATTTCTACCTGCACTACTTCCACCTACACTGATACAAATTTCTGGATGATCTGCACACCATATATAAAATACATGAATGCCACAAGCTAGTACTACTACAATAAGTGATAATATAAGATATTTTACTTTAATTTTGATGTAATGGTTCATGATGATTCTCCCTCATATATACGCTTTCTACCTATAGTGTACCTTTTGTGAAGCGATATGAAAAGACTTTTTGTATAAAATACAGATGAATTGTATAAGATACAAAAAAACATGGCAATTCGCCATGTCATTTTGTTATAGATAATTTACCGCAATGATACCTAATCCTAACACTGTTAAAACGATACCAGTTGCACGATTCAATGTAATAGGTTTGGCTTTATTCGCAAATAATGCCGCAATTCTTGCCCATAACAGTGTAGAAGCAATACAGAATACAAGTGCCCATACATCAGGCGCTCCACCAATCATAAAGTGAGAAACAGCTCCAGTTAATGCGGTAAATGTCATAATGAATACGCTGGTACCTACTGCTGTTTTTAATTCATAGCCAAGGACACTGGTTAAAATCAACAGCATCATCATACCACCGCCTGCGCCAATGAATCCACAGATAAATCCAATCAGGATGCCACATAAAACAGATTGTATAAACCGTTTCTTTGGATCAACATCGCCCATGGCTTCTTTGGTTGTCATAACTGGTCGTACAATAAATTTAATACCTAGCAACAATGTCATAAAGGTAGAGAAACCACCCATGGCATCATTTGGCACAAGGGAAGAAATATAACTTCCTACCATTGTGAAAATCAATACGGTAATCATCATCACGATACCATTTTTGATATCTAAATTTTTATTCTTTCCATATGTATAAGCAGAAACTGCACTGGCTAAGACATCCGATGCCAAAGCGATACCAACGGCTTCATAGGCAGGCATTCCTAGAAATGCAATGAGCATGGGAGAAATGACAGCCGCAGCACTCATTCCCGCAAAACCAGTACCTAAACCAGCGCCAATACCGGCGATAAAACAAATTACAAACTTAAATAACATATTCTTCCCTCTTTCTTATTTACCCGCATTTTGCATATTATGTTCAATCTTTTTAAACAGTTTTTGAAGTGTCATGACTTCTTCTTTTGTGAAATCTTTGATTAATACATGATAAAACTTCTTCTGCGCCTCTCGTCCCTCCTGTATGATTGCATCAGCATCAGGAAATAAATGAAGATGGATTTTTTTCTTATCACCTTCTAGTTTATCAGTGTAGATCAGGCCTTTTTCAATCAGATGTTGTACGGATGTGGAAACATGGGACTTCGCAATTCCACGACGATGAATGATATCGCTGGCAGTATCATAACCGGGATTATTGGCAAGAAACAACAGGATATCCAGTTCTTTTCGTTTGATATCGTAAGCTTGTACAACAGTTTCCATATGCTGATCATACAAATGCTTGATTAAAGAGATATTAAAAAGAAATTCACTTTGCATAGGACACCTCCAATTTAGTTCTATTTAGAACAATCTAAAGTATAGACCTACTCTTTCAGGATGTCAATACATAAATGGTTATGATATAATAAACAGGCTAGGAGTTGATAGAATGAAATCATGGGATGAATTTTTTACACAGGAAGAAGCACAGCCGTATTATCAACAGTTGATGCAGTTTCTGGAAGAAGAATATAAGACAAAAACAATCTTCCCACCAAAGGAGGATTTATTTACCTGTTTCAAGGCATGTCCTTATGAAGATGTAAAAGTTGTGATGCTAGGACAAGATCCCTATCATGAAGTAGGGCAGGCCCATGGATTGTGCTTTTCAGTAAGAAAAGGTGTGAAGATACCACCAAGTTTACGAAATATGTATAAAGAATTAAAAACAGATTTGGATATCGATATGCCATCACATGGCTATTTGATTGACTGGGCGAAGCAGGGTGTGTTTATGATGAATGCGGTAATGAGTGTGGTGGAAGGAAAAGCTGGTTCCCATCAGAAAAAAGGCTGGGAAACATTTACAGACCATGCAATTCAGGCGTTGAACGAACATGAAAGTGGTATTGTATTTTTATTGTGGGGAAACTGGGCACAGAAGAAAGCAGAACTGATTACCAATCCCCAGCATAAGATCATCACCTCTGCACATCCATCACCATTAAGCGCAAGTCGAGGTTTCTTTGGCAGCCGTCCTTTTTCAAAAACCAATGCGTATTTAAAAGAAATGGGCAGAACACCGATAGAATGGAAGATTGAAGAATGATGAAGTTTACATGTGCAGATGAGGTTGTAGCGCAAATTGAACAGCGTAAAAACAGAGGATATGGATTAGAACATTTTAAAAAATATATGGATACTCTGGGAAATCCACAGGGACAGTTAAAAACGATTCATATCGCAGGAACCAATGGAAAAGGATCTACCACCAACGATATCCGCAGTGTGCTGCAAGAAGCAGGATATACGGTTGGCAGTTTTACTTCTCCCTATATGATTACGCATTATGATCGTATCCGTATCAACGATGTATATATTGATGAACAGGAGTTTCTGGATATCAGCAATGCCCATTATGAAGAATGGATGAAATGGGATTTAAGCATGTTTGAGATTGACACATGTATTGCGATATTGTATTTTTTGAAACATCAGGTGGATTATTGTGTATTTGAAGTAGGTATGGGTGGTAGACTGGATTCTACCAATATCTTAAGACCGATGGTATCCATCATTACCAATATCGGCTTAGATCATATGGAGTTTCTGGGGGATACCAAAGAGAAAATCGCAAATGAAAAGGCGGGTATTATAAAATCTGGTATTGATTTGATTACTGGAGAACATGATGCAGGCTGTCTTGCGGTGTTTCAAAAACATGTGACAGATGCTGGAAGTGAAATGTTTATCACAGGGGATATTACCAATTTGAAGGAATATCCTGATGGTATCGTGTTTGATTATGGAAGCTACGCACAAGTACATTTACAAAGCCATGCGGCTTATCAAAGTAAAAATGCGGCATTATGTATAGAAGTGATTGATTATCTGAATCGTAAACAAAGGATATCTGTAAATGAAGCACAGCTTCGTTCAGGGTTAAAAAAGGCAAACTGGATCGGGCGTTTTGAAATCATACAGGAAAAACCATTATTGTTGTTGGATGGGGCACATAATGCACATGGTATCAAAGCACTTGTGGAAAGTCTGCAGGGGCATGAAAACATTCGTGTGATTTTTTCAGTATTGAAAGATAAAAACTTTGAAGAAATGCTGGATATACTTGAAACATTAACAAGCGATATCGTGGTAACTCCATTTTATAATGAACGTGCATTAGATGTACATGTGCTGGAAAAGCGTGGACATATCCGATATGAAAAAGATTATCGATGTGCAATTAAAGATGCCATGGCACAGGGAAAAGATTGTGTTGTGACGGGTTCATTGTATTTTATTAGTGAAGTTAGAAATTACATATATAAAGAGCTTAAATAAGAAAAGGGAGAAATTGTTATGATTTTATGTATAGGACAGAGTGCATATGATATTACGTATGTGATTCATGAAGATTTGATAGAAAACCAAAAGTATCGTATTTATGAAACGATGGAATGTGTGGGAGCACCTGCGACCAATGCTGCCAGTCTTTGTGCGAAATGGCAGGAGGATAGTGCGTTAATTTCCAGAGTAGGAAACGATCTTTATGGAGAAAAGATTTTACAGACATTAAGAGCACAGGGCGTGGATACTCGTTTTATAAAGGAACTAGAAGATTTTAAAACACCTGTGTCCACGATTATTGCCCATGCGGAAAATGGCAGTCGTACAATTTTTAACTGTCCGGGTGAATTACATCCATGTGAATTTCAATATCCTTCTTCCTGTGATGTAATTTTATTAGATGGTCATGAAATGGAGGCAAGCTTAGAGGCATTGACACGTTTTCCTGATGCGATATCTGTACTTGATGCAGGTACGTGCAAAGAAGAAACACGCTTATTAGGCGCTATGGTAGATCATCTGGTTTGTTCACAGGATTTTGCCCGTCAATATAGTGGCATCACTATTGATAAAGAAAACCCACAAAGTGTTGTGGATACCTTTGTGAGCTTGAGAAAATTAAATAAGAAACAAATTGTTGTTACCCTTGGAGAAGATGGCTTATTATATGGAAAAGGGAATGAAATCATACATTTACCGGCATTTAAAGTAAAGGCTTTGGATACAACAGGTGCGGGAGATATTTTTCATGGCGCCTATGCCTATGGTGTGATGAAGAAATGGGATATGGAAAAAATCTTAAAAGTTGCCAGTGCCACAGCAGCATTATCCACAGAAAAGCTGGGTGGCAATGTTGCAATTCCTGCTTTAGAAGATGTGGAAAAGATGATAAAAAAGGAATGAATGTGTCATTCCTTTTCTTCATAATCGTCTAATACTTGATTTAATTCTGTCAATTGCTTTGTGCGCATCATTTCTTTCATTTCTTTTAGCTGACTCAATATTTGAATGAGATATACCAAAATGAAACATAGAACGATGAAAATCAATAATGGTAGCATCATTTCATCTCCTTTAATAAACATTTTCTAAGTATAGTATAGTTTGAAAAAATGATGACGTCAATGCTTTTTCTATTTCAGGTTTACCCGTTGTGCACCCTTTAACGCAAAATATAAAATAGCGACATCAACAGGGAACATCACAATGTTTTTGATTAAACGAATCATTGTGAATAAAGGGGATTGATACAGGATATTCAACCATAGGGAGGTTAGAATCAGGTTGATAAAGATGGTAATTACTGCACGTGCAATAATGACTCTTGGTAATGTGATTTTCTTTTTATAAAAGAAACATCCATAAATAAAGCCAGTTAAAAATTCATTAATGGCAAAGCCAGGAAAATAAGGACCATCTGGGCGGATCATATACTTTAATGTATCTGCGATCACACCGGCAAAACCTGTCAACATTGGCCCATAAACCATACCGCTCACACCGGCAAATACACTGGAGAAGCCAATGCGAAGGGTTGGGGAAATCGGGATATACAAGGCACCAACGGAAACATTTAATGCTGTTAACATGGCACATCCACAAATGGATTTTACCTTTTTATTTTCCTTCATAGATTCTTTGATCAGACTGGGTACTGATAAACATTCATGTGCAAAGTTCATATAAAAATACCTCCTTTTCCATATTGCATATAGAAAAAGAGGTATTGATTTTCTATTGCAACAGCGGGATGCGAGATAAAAACCGCAAGGAAACCTTTTCGCCCACACGACAACTCCCCGTTCGTGGGTACTTAACGCTTTTATCTCTACTCTGCGTACAATTGCATTATAGACGATTGTGTTTCATTTTACAATAGAAAATTTACAATTTTAGAAATGATAGCCATTACTTAGATTTCTTTCGATTCATCTGTACACAATACGTGACCATATCCTTGATAAGTGTTTCATCAATGTCAACATCTAAAGGTAGATGCGTTGTGTTTTTATGATTGGTTTTATATGGGGCAAGTCGTTTTTCAAAGTGTTGTAAGGCTTCAGGATTTGTGTAAAATCCAATATATGTTTGATAAGCAGCAATCTGAAGAAGGTAGCCATGGTCATAAAAGGTAGGAACACCCCAAGCGATTTTTTCCTCTACATCAGGATCGCACTGTTTTATAATCTCTCTTAATTTCTGTAGCTTTACTTGTACATGAGCAGGAAAGCTTTGTATATAGGTATGGACATTTTGTTCATTTTTTTTCATATGTTAGCTCCTTTAGAAAGGGTATCCGATTTGGATACCCCATAGATTATAAGATAGATGCTTCATAAATGGAAGTGATAGAAGTTTTTAATAATGCATTGAAATCTTCATCACTTTGATCAATGTGCAATCCTTGTGTTAATGCACGGGAGAAACTTGCGATTAAGCCATGATTCTGTGCTAGTTTATCATTTGCTTCCTGACGGGTATATCCGCCGGATAAAGCCACAATACGTACAACATGAGGATCACTCATTAAGGCACGATAGAAATCTGGTGTATCTGGAATCGTTAATTTAAACATGATATGGATATTGTCATCCAGCATAGATAAATGATTGATGATTTCTTCCTTCAATAATACCTCACATTCCTTTTTATCTGGTGCATGAATATCAACTTCTGGTTCCAGAATTGGGATAAAGCCAGCCAGAGCAATTTGATGAGCAATTGCGAACTGCTGCTCTACAATTTCTGCGATGCCTTGTGGATTGGCTTCCTTAATTACAGAACGCATCTTTGTGCCGAAGATATGACGTTGTTTTGCTTTGATCAATAACTCATCCAGATTGGTAATAGGTTTCATTAACTGTACACCATTTTCAAGTGGTGCCAGCCCTTTATCCACCTTTAAGATTGGCAGGATTCCTTTCACATTCCATAAATAATCTGCGCTATATTCACCACAGATTTTACGATCCATCGTATTTTCAAATAAGATGGCTGCCAGAATGTGTTCGCTTGTAAATACAGGACTCGTAATGATGCGGGTACGCATTTCATGAATTAAATCAAACATTTCCTCATCGTTATGATATTGTGTTTCATTAATGCCATACAGACGTAATGCTTTTGGTGTGCTGCCTCCGCTTTGATCAAGAGCTGCGATAAAGCCAAGACCATGCTGCATGCGTTCTAACTGTTCTTTTAACATACCTCATACCTCCTTTACAATCGTATGAATATCTCTACCTGTATCTTAACACCGAAATTCACACATATCTATGATTGGAGAAAAAAAGTTTATTTTTTTATTTGACACATGGGAATGCTTGTCTGAAAATCCTGAATTAATTGATGCATGGACAATAGATCAAATAATGCTTCATCATCCAAATCCTTTTCATATTCATCTATGACATTGCAGACAGTGTCCGCAAGCGGGTATGGTTCTCCACTCTGGGTACGGATAAAATGCAAATGCCAGTGATCATCTTGGGCACTTACATGGATGGATGCACAATCCTCTCCCATATCACCCCATATGGCTTTGCTAAATAAATCTGCACGATATATAAAATCAGTGGAAGAAAGCTTTTTTCTATATGTTGAAAGTTCTTGTAGTTTCATATGATTCTCCTTTATTATTCGGGTATTATTATATACAAAACAAACGAAAATAGAAATGAAAAGCCAACAATTTTGATGATTTGTATAAGAAAGAAACATTGCGTTTCATAAAAATGTAACGTATAATAATAGGAAAGAGGGAGTAGGAGCGTTCATCATTATTAGCGCGGTAAGTCAACAACCTCGACGTTATTCACGTCTGGCTTATCTTAAATACCGAGACTCATATATAGAAAAAGACTATGTATGGGTCTTTTTCATTAAGGAGGATAACATGGAACCATACTTAAAATCTAAAGAAGAAGTATTAAAAGAGTTGTTGAGCAGTCATGAAGGATTAAGTAAAGAAGAAGCAGAAAAACGTTTACAGGAGCATGGCTATAACCGCTTAAAAGAAGCGAAAAAAGATTCTTTTTTTAAACGTTTGATGAAACAGCTGTCGGATCCTATGATTATTGTGTTGATTGCTGCGGCTGTGGTGTCTGCGATTACATCTGCTTATGCACATGAAAGCTTTGCGGATGTATTTATCATCTTGTTTGTGGTTATTGTGAATGCGATTCTTGGCATGTATCAGGAAAGCAAGGCAGAAAAAGCAATTGAAGCTTTGAAAAAAATGAGCGCTGCGAAAAGCAAAGTATATCGTGATGGGCAATTGTGTGTTGTGCCAAGCGAAGCATTATGCGTAGGCGATGTTATCGCTTTAGAAGCTGGTGATGCTTTGCCTGCGGATGTACGTGTTTTAGAAGCCGCAAGCTTAAAAGTAGAAGAATCTGCGTTAACTGGTGAAAGCGTACCAGTAGAAAAATTTGATCATGTATTAAACAATGATGAAAAAACGATACCATTAGGGGATCGTAAAAATATGATGTATATGGGAAGCAGTGTGGTGTATGGCAGAGGACTGGCTGTTGTGACTGCCATTGGTATGGATAGCGAAATGGGTAAAATCGCCGATGCAATTAATCAAAGCAAAGAAGAAGCGACACCGCTTCAGCTTAAATTAAATCAGCTGTCTAAAATTCTTAGCTATGGTGTGCTGGGCATCTGTGTATTGATATTTGTGTTCGCATTAATGAGAAATCATGATGTATCTGCGCCGGTATTGATCGATACCTTTATGCTGGCAGTATCCCTGGCAGTTGCGGCTATTCCTGAAGGATTAGCTGCGGTGGTAACGGTACAACTTGCGATTGGGGTTACCCGTATGTCAAAACAACATGCGGTTATACGACAATTAACTGCAGTAGAAACATTAGGCTGTACCCAGATCATCTGTTCCGATAAAACAGGTACTCTGACACAAAATAAAATGACAGTGGTCGATCATTATGGAAAAGATGAAGAATTACTGGCATGTGCTATGAGCTTGTGTAGTGATGCACAGGTAAGCGATGATGGTGTAAAAGGAGAACCAACGGAAGTAGCACTTGTGGAATATGGAGAAAAATTCTTCCATAAAAATGATAAACTGAAGGAAATGCCAAGGATCAAGGAAGCACCATTTGATTCTATGCGTAAAATGATGACAACGATTCATGAACAGAGGAATCATACCTATATCCAATTCAGTAAAGGCGCACCGGATGTACTATTATCCAGATGTGATTACTATATAGAGAATAATATGGTAAAACCATTAGATGATATAAAACGTCAGGAAATTATGGCACAGAATAAAGCCTTTGCGGATCAGGCATTACGTGTGCTTGCGGCAGGATATCAGATATATGATACAAAAGAAGCGTTAAAAGATAATGTATTGGATATGGAGCAACATTTGATTTTTATAGGCTTATGTGGCATGATTGATCCTATCCGTGAAGAAGTCAAAGGCGCAATCAGTGAATGTAAACAGGCAGGTATTCGTCCTGTGATGATTACCGGAGATCACATTGATACAGCAGTGGCAATCGCGAAACAATTGGGCATCCTGAAGGATAAATCACAAGCAATCACGGGAGCTCAGCTGGATGAAATGAGCGATGAAGAATTCAAAGAAAAAATTGCCCAATACTGTGTATATGCACGTGTACAGCCAGAACATAAAGTAAGAATTGTAGATGCATGGAAAGCACAGGGAAAAGTCGTTTCCATGTCAGGTGATGGTGTGAATGATGCGCCAAGTATCAAGCGTGCAGATATTGGTGTTGGTATGGGAATCACAGGCACAGATGTTACCAAGAATGTTGCGGATATGGTACTTGCGGATGATAACTTTGCGACAATTGTTTCTGCGGTAGGCGAAGGACGAAGAATTTATGATAATATCAAAAAAGCGATTCAGTTCTTATTGTCCAGCAATATCAGTGAAGTAGTATCCATCTTTACCGCTACCATGCTTGGCTTTACGATTTTAAAACCTGTACATATCTTGTGGGTCAATCTTTTGACAGATACTTTCCCAGCACTTGCTTTAGGTATGGAAGATAAAGAAGACGATATCATGTCACGTCCCCCACGTCCCAAAGAAGAAGGACTATTTGCGGATAAAATGGCATTTGATGTTATCTTTCAGGGTATCATGATTTCTGTGATTACGCTGGTGGCATATTTTGTAGGACATTATATAGAAACTGGGGTATTTGAAATTACGGAAAGTCTGGATGGCATGACTATGGCTTTCCTAACGATGTCTATGACCGAAATTTTCCACTCCTTCAATATGCGTTCAAGAAAGCATTCCATCTTTACCATTAAGAAACAGAATCTGTATTTATGGGGCAGTATGCTTGGCTCTTTATTATTAACGATTTTGGTGATTTATGTACCAGTACTATCTGATTTATTTGAGTTCCAGCATATATCCTTGATGGAATTTGCAATTAGTATGGCAATGGCATTTAGTATCATTCCGATTGTGGAAATTGAAAAAGTTTTCTTAAGACATAAAAAGTAGAACAAGCGGCTGTTGTGAAGTACACAATGGCCTTTGTTTATGTATCTTGTATCAGATATTAGAATTATAGCGGAATTCAAGAACAGTAAGGAATGTTTACCAATGTTTTACTTTTACTTTTGATAGGTTGTGATATAATAAATGCAGCTAAGAAACGGGAGGATACAAAATTATGAAAATTTTAGTAACTGGTGGTACCGGGTTCATCGGAAGCCACACATGTGTAGAATTATTAGAAGCTGGACATGACGTTGTCATCATTGACAACCTGTATAATTCACAGGCAGACGTTATCGATAAAATCAAAACAATTACAGGGAAAGATGTTGCTTTTTATGAAAGTGACTGCTGTGATGAAGAAGCACTGGAAACAATCTTTAACGAACACAAGATTGATGCGGCTATTCACTTTGCAGGATATAAAGCTGTAGGAGAATCTGTCGCAAAACCAATTATGTATTATCAAAACAACCTGATGAGTACCCTTGCTTTATGTAAAGTCATGGCAAAACATGGATGTAAACGTCTAGTATTCTCATCAAGTGCAACAGTTTATGGAAATCCAAAGAGTGTTCCAATTAAGGAAGATTTCCCATTAGGACCTACAACAAATCCTTATGGAACAACAAAATTAATGATCGAACAGATTTTAAAAGATTTATATATTTCAGATCACGAATGGAATATTGCATTGTTACGTTACTTTAATCCAATTGGTGCGCATGCAAGTGGATTATTAGGAGAAAGCCCTAATGATATTCCAAATAATTTGATGCCTTATATCGTAAAAGTAGCAAATAAAGAATTACCATACTTACATGTTTATGGAAACGATTATCCAACACCAGATGGCACAGGTGTACGTGATTATATCCATGTTGTGGATTTAGCAAAAGGCCATGTGAATGCTGTGAATAAAGTGATGGAAAACATTGGTGTGGATGCTTATAATCTGGGTACAGGTATTGGATACAGTGTATTAGATGTTGTAAATGCCTTTGTGAAAGCAAATGGTGTAGAAGTACCATATCAGATTGATCCAAGAAGACCTGGTGATATCGCTGAATGTTATGCAAGTACAGATAAAGCATTCAAAGAATTAGGCTGGAAAGCAGAAAAGAATCTGGAAGAAATGTGTAAAGATGCATGGCATTTCTTAGAAACAACAAAAAGATAACAAATGAAAGATACCTTTGCGTATCTTTTTTTGCGCAATTACTTACAGAAACTTTACATATTATACATTGTAAGTGATATGAAAAAAGGGTATGATAAAGAGGCAAAAAATGGGAGGACTTGTATGAATGCAATTATTCTAGCAGCTGGTGTAGGGCATAGAATGATCAATCTGACAAAACAGACCAACAAGACGCTGTTGCCAATTGGCGGTGTTCCAATGATAGAAAGAACCATCCAGTATTTGAAACAGGCGGGTATAGAGGATATCACAGTCGTTACAGGTCATAAAAAAGAGCTGTTTATGCCATTGAAAGAGAAATATGCAGTTCAGCTGATATATAATAAAAAATACTCTGTATACAACAGCTTATATTCACTAAAACTGGTATTGAATAAATTAGAGGACACTTTCGTGATTCATGGAGATGTGGTACTCTTTAAAAACTTTTTTATGCGACAGATGAATGCTTCTACTTTATATACCATTTTCAAGAATCCTAAGGGAGTACCGATGATGAAGATTCACAAGGACGAACAATACCGCTTAAAACAAGTAGAAATGTGTAGTGTGAATGAACGTATTACAACCTTTTTAGGGATTTGTTATTTTACAAAAGAAGATAGTGAAATGATTAAAAAATATTATGAAACTTCGATTACAGAAAAGAAGCTTCGTGATTATAAAGGTGAACTGGAAACTGAATTATTGCCATTGTTGTCAGATCGTATGGTGGTTCATCATGTGGATAATCGTTATGCAATGGAAATCAATGTCATGGATGATTATTATCAGGCATGTATCAAATATGAAAATTTTTGGAAACCTTAAGCGTGGGTTTTTATGAAACAACGGATAAAATAAATTAGATATAGTGTGAAAATACATATAAAAGAAAGCATAATTAGACTGAGTGGAAGCAATGTTTTCCATAATTTAACTGCGATAAAAAGAAAGAGGGCAGCGATGCCAATATAGATGGCAAGAAAAAGGCATGCGGCGGGGATACGTACCCATAAAGATGCTTTTTTGCTTTTGATGAGCTCACTGGTGCCTTCTAATACTAATTCTAAAATGATTTCAAGTAGAAATTCCATATGGATACCTCCAGTATAGTGTGGCTTTATCATAACAAAGATGAAGAAAGAATATATAAAAAAATTCTTAAAATGTCTTAATGTTGAACTTTTCTGTAAGAATTGACAAAAAAAGCAAAAAAGAAGTTGCAATTTGATTTTATGTGTATTATATTATAAAGGTGCCGCTTAGCGTGGCGCTTTTACATGCGTGGGAGAAGGTGGAGCAACCCTTCATCAACCACTGCATAAGACAACAAATTATAGGAGGTGTGTCTTGTGAGTAAAAAAGTTGCAAAGATTTGTAAACTACAGTTCCCAGCAGGAGGAGCTAGACCAGGACCAGCGCTTGCATCAGCAGGTATCAACATGCCACAGTTCTGTTCAGCATTTAACGATGCTACGAAGGACCGTGCAGGAGATATGGTTCCAGTTATCATTACTGCATACGAAGACAAAAGTTTTGATTTCGTATTAAAAACAACACCAGCATCAATTATGATCAAGAAAGCTGCTAATATCAAAAAGGCTGCTGGAGATCAGAAAGTAAAAGCTGGAAAAATTACTGTTGACCAGTTACGTGAAATTGCAGAATACAAAATGCCAGACTTAAACGCTAATGATGTTGAAGCTGCTATGCGCATTGTTGCAGGTACAGCTAGAAACATGGGTGTTGAAGTTGAAGGTTTTGAAGGTTAAGAGAAAGGCGAGAGGTAATTAAATATGGCAAAAGTAGGAAAAAAATACGCTGAAGCTGCTAAGAAAGTTGATCGCTCTAAATCTTATCCTGTAGCTGAAGCAGTACAATTAGCAAAAGAAACAAACACAGTTAAATTCGACGCTTCTGTTGAAGTTAGCTTCAAATTAAATGTAGACCCACGTCATGCTGATCAGCAGATCCGTGGAGCAATGGTATTACCACACGGTACTGGTAAAACTCAGAAAGTGTGTGTAATTGCTCAGGGACCTAAAGAACAAGAAGCAATCGACGCTGGCGCAGATTTTGTTGGTGGTAAAGAACTGCTAGACAAAATGCAGCAGGGATGGTTCGATTTCGACGTTATCGTTGCTACACCAAACATGATGGGTGAACTTGGTAAATTAGGTCGTATCTTAGGACCTAAAGGTTTAATGCCAAACCCTAAGACTGGTACAGTAACTATGGATGTTAAGAAAGCAATCGAAGACATCAAAAAAGGTAAAGTAGAATACCGTGTAGATAAAGAAGGTAACATCAACCTGATGATCGGAAAAGTTAGCTTTGATGATGAAAAATTGGTTGATAACTTCAATGCAATCTACAAGACAATTCTGAAAGCTAGACCAGCTGCAGTAAAAGGTACTTACATCAAGAACCTTGTATTAACAACAACAATGGGTCCTGGAATCCATGTAGCTGTTGAAAAATACTAATTGACTTTTAAGTAAAAGTTGTATAAAATAGCTATGTTATCAATATACCATAGACAGTAACGGCCGTTAAGGCTTAATTATGTTACCGAGGTGTTGAAAGTTTAAGATACATTTCTTTCACCCGTACGTCTATGCATACGGGTGATTTTTATAAAACTCTTAAGGTATATTGTTACATATAAATTTAGGAGGTGTAAAGTTAATGAACCAGGCGATTATCGATAGCAAGAAGACTGTTGTTTCTGAAATTGCTCAGAAAATGAAAGAGTCTGATTCTACAGTCGTTGTGGAATACCGTGGGTTAACCGTTGCTGAAATGACTCAGTTACGTAGAGATCTGCGTGCAGAAGGTGTAGATTTCAAAATCTATAAGAACTCTCTGGCACAGCGTGCTGCTGAAGAAGTTGGGGCATCTGACTTAACAAAAGATTTAGTTGGACCTAACGCAATCGCATTTGGAGCAGACGCAGTTGCTCCTGCACGTGTATTAGCAAAATTCGCTAAGAAACACGACAAACTTGTATTAAAGAGCGGAATCGTTGAAGGTAAAGTTGTTGGCGTAGATACGATCAAAGAACTTGCTTCATTACCAAACCGCGAAGGTATGTTATCAATGCTGTTAAGCTGCTTACAGTCACCAGTACGTAGTTTTGCATGTGCTGTTAAAGCTGTTGCTGACAGTAAAGAAGAAAACGGTGAAGCTGCTGCACCAGCTGCAGAAGCTAGCGAAGAAGCTGCTGCTTAATCAAAGCGCAGTCATTAATCAAACATAGGAGGACATGAAAAATGGCAAAATTAAACCAGGAAGACATTTTAGCTTATTTAGAAGAAGCTACAATCTTAGAACTGAACGAATTAGTAAAAGCAATCGAAGAAAAGTTTGGCGTAACTGCTGCTGCACCAGTTGCTGTTGCTGCTGCACCTGCTGAAGAAGCTGCTGCTGGACCAAGCGAAGTAACTGTTACATTAACTGATGTTGGTGGAACTAAAGTTGCTGTTATCAAAGCAGTACGTGAAATCACTGGATTAGGATTAGTTGACGCTAAAGGTATCGTTGACAAATGCCCAAGTGTAATCAAAGAAAACATCAAACCTGAAGAAGCAGAAGAAATCAAGAAGAAATTGATGGACGCTGGTGCTACAGTAGAAGTTAAATAATTAACTTTACAACTCTAAAAATTTACAGAAAGCCTTCGGGCTTTTTGTCACCTAAAAAGGCGGGATAACGATGGATCATTATTTTACAGATAATCGTCATTTAGCAGAAAACCGGAAGGAAATATCTTTCCGGTTTTGGTGTTTTACCTATACCTTTATCACTGATAATGGTGTTTTCAGTAAAGATAGTGTGGATTTTGGTACACGTGTATTATTGAAAACGTTATGTGATAGAAATGAATTAGGGGAACATATTCTGGATGTGGGCTGTGGCTATGGCGTGATTGGCATTACGTTGAAAAAAATCTACCCCAAGGCACAAATGGAAATGGTGGATGTCAATCCAAGAGCTGTGTTACTAGCCATAGATAATGCAAAGAAAAATAATATTGAAGCAGATATCCATGAATCTAATGTATACGAAAATGTAAAAGGGAATACTTTTAGTGATATCATAACCAATCCACCAATTCGTGCCGGTAAAAAAGTGATCTATAAAATCTTTGAAGAAGCTTATGATCATTTGGCAGAAAATGGTAATTTATGGGTTGTGATCAGGAAACAACAGGGCGCAGAAAGTGCCGTGAAAAAGATTAAAGAAGTCTTTGAAAATTGTGAAATAATTAACAAAGAAAAAGGTTATTTTATTTTAAATGCGAAAAAGCATTGACAATTTGACGTTTGATTGCTATTATAATAAATTGCATAATACTAAAATATTAAAATGGGATTTTGTGCCTTATTTTGGTAGAAAAAACTTGTAGAAAGGATGGCGTACATGGACAAAAAACAGCCTTATCGTATTGTCGCTTCCGGTAAAAAGGCAGAGCGTCGTGATTACTCAAAAGTTAGTGGACATCTAGAACTTCCTAATCTGGTTGAAATTCAAACAGATTCTTTTGAGTGGTTCAAGAACGAAGGAATCGAGGAAGTATTTAACGAAATCTACCCGATTCAAAACTATGGAGGAAACATCAAGCTGAAGTTCACAGGTTATGAATTTGGAGAACCTAAGTACAATGCGGAAGAATCAATGTATCGTGAATGTAACTTTGCGGCACCATTGAAAGCACGCATGGAGCTTGAAATTACCGATAACACCACCGGGGAAGTTATCAATAAATGGGAGGATGTCTTCCTAGGAGATTTCCCTTTAATGACGGAAACAGGTACCTTTATTATTAATGGTGCTGAACGTGTCATTGTATCACAGATTGTACGATCACCAGGTGCATATTTTGCGACTGGTTATGATGAAAAAACAGGAAAGGAATCCTTCTCTTGTGAATTGATTCCAAGTCGTGGTACATGGCTGGAATTTATGACTGAAATGAAAAAAGCGTCAACTGGACGTCTTTTAAACATGAGCATTGACCGTAAACGTAAAATGCTGTCAACCATCTTGTTTAAAGCAATTGGTATGTCCGTTGACTTAGATCGTAGTGAAGATCCACATGATACAACTGCAATCAAAACTTTCTTAAACGCTATGGGAAGAACAGTTGTGGAGGATTTACCACAGGATGATGAAAACCGTGAATTTATGGATCTTTACCTTACACTATATGCCGCATATTTTGGTAAGTATGAAGAAATTGAAAATACATTATTGGCAGATAAGGTAAAAACAAGACAGGAAGCATTGCTTTCTATATACGAAAACCAGCGTTCTGATGAAATTCCTACATTAGATGGGTCTATTACATTAATGAATGCCAAATTCTTTGATCCACGCCGTTATGATTTAACAAAAGCCGGACGTTATAAATTGCGTAAAAAATTAAATGCAATCAACCGTATCGATAAACACCGTCTTGCACAGGATATTCTGGCAGCAGATGGCAGTGTTTATATGGCTAGTGGAACAATGATTCACCGTGATGAAAGAAACAGTTTACGTGGAGAACTTGAAAAAGGTATGTATGTCAATGCATTCCCATTCAATCCATTATTCAACCATCCAGATAAAGTAAGTGTACCTACATCAAATAACTTAGGTTTGGTAGGTCGTGTACTTGCAAGTGATGTAGAACTGCCTGATGAAACATTGTTTGAAGGCAGCATTCTGACAAAACAGGATGTTGAAAAACTGGTTGCTTCTATGGATAAAGTAAATGTTCATGGTGGCATCATCGCTAAAGAAGTTGTCTTAACAAAAGAAAATGTAAATGCTGTATTAAACTATGGACAGCGTTTATATGCACTTGGACGTTTAACAGATGCACAAGGCAATGATTTATTAAATGAAGAAGATGATTTATTTGTAGAAGGCTATACACCAAGACAAAGAACAGATGTATTAAGTGCTTCTGCATTAGAAGATATCCGTAACCGTGTACACAATGGAGCTGTCATCAGTGCATGGTTAGTTGGTGCTGCTGTACAGGAAATCATGGTTTACGATGAAGAAAACCAGATAATTAAAGTTATGGGTAATGACCCATATGCTGACAAGCACACCATTACTATTTCCGATATGTACGCCCTTTATTCTTATAACTTGAATGTTATGGAAGATATCGGTGAAACAGATGATATCGATATGTTAGGAAACCGTCGAATCCGTTCCGTTGGTGAATTGATTCAGAACCAGTTCCGTATCGGTTTAAGTCGTATGGAAAGAGTTGTTAAAGAACGTATGTCTATTGCGGACATCGCTACGTTAACACCTAAAAAATTAACGAATATCCGTCCATTGACTGCAGCAATTAAAGAGTTCTTCTCAAGTTCTCAGTTGTCACAGTTTATGGATCAGCAGAATCCTTTGGCAGAGCTTACGAATAAACGTCGTATTTCCGCATTAGGACCTGGTGGTTTAACAAGAGATCGTGCTGGTTTTGAAGTACGTGACGTTCACAGTTCTCACTATGGTAGAATTTGTCCAATCGAGACACCAGAAGGTCCAAACATCGGTTTGATCAACAACTTAACATCTTATGGAAAAATCAATGAATATGGTTTCATTCAGACACCATATCGTATCGTAAATCCTGATGGAACCGTGCGTGATGAGGCAATTTATCTGTCCGCAGATGAAGAAGCAGATTACGTTATCGCTCAGGCCAACGAGGTCATCGATGGACGTTTGGTAAATGAACGTGTCGTAGCCCGTAAAGCCGGAGATACCATCATCGCTCGTCGTGAAGAAGTAGAATTGGCCGACGTTTCGCCAAAACAGATCGTATCTGTAGCGACTGCCTGCGTTCCTTTCCTGGAAAATGACGATGCTTCCCGTGCCTTGATGGGTGCGAACATGCAGCGTCAGGCCGTACCTTTATTAAAACCTCACTCACCATATGTAGGAACTGGTATCGAATATAAGATTGCCAAGGACTCAGGTGTTGGTGTAGTTGCGAAAGAAGACGGTGTGATTGAATACGTTGATTCTCAGCGTATCGTTGTCGCAAAAGATGATGGCGATCGTCATGAATACCGTTTACGTAAATTCCAGCGTTCTAACAATGGGACAAATATCAACCAGAGCCCAATTGTGAAAAAAGGTGAACGTATTGAAAAAGGTGACATCTTAGCGGATGGACCATCTATGGAAAATGGTGAACTTGCTCTTGGACAAAACGTAACCATTGCTTATATGACATGGTATGGTTATAACTACGAGGATGCCATCATTATGAGTGAACGTCTTGTTCGTGATGACGTTTATACATCCATTCATATCGAAGAATACGACATTGACTGTCGTGAAACAAAGCTTGGACCTGAAGAAATTACACGTGACATTCCAAATGTTAGCGAGAATGCATGCCGTAACTTAGACAGCCGTGGTATCATCATGGTTGGTGCGGAAGTTATGGAAGGCGACATTCTGGTTGGTAAGGTTACGCCAAAAGGTCAAAGCGAAATTTCTCCAGAAGAAAAACTGCTGTTGGCAATCTTTGGTGAAAAATCACGTGAAGTACGTGACAACTCATTGAAGGTACCACATGGTGGTGCTGGTATTGTTCATAGTATCCGTATCTTCAAGAGAAGTGAAGGACATGAACTTCCACCTGGAGTAAATGAAACAGTAAAAGTATATATCGTTCAGAAACGTAAGATTTCTGAAGGTGATAAAATGGCCGGACGTCATGGTAACAAGGGTGTCATCTCTAAGATTTTACCAGTAGAAGATATGCCTTATATGCCAGATGGAACGCCAGTAGATATCATGTTGAACCCATTCGGTGTGCCATCTCGTATGAACATCGGACAGGTACTAGAAATCCACTTAGGATATGCAGCTAAGAAATTAGGTGTAAAATTCTCGACTCCAGTATTCGATGGTATCAACAATCAGGAATTAAGTGACATCATGAAAGAAGCAGACATGACAGTTGATGGTAAACAGGTATTGTACGATGGACGTACTGGTGAACCATTCGATGAACGTATCGCTGTCGGTGTTATGTACATGATCAAGCTTGCCCACATGGTTGACGATAAACTGCATGCCCGTGCAACTGGACCTTACTCACTTGTTACTCAGCAGCCATTAGGTGGTAAAGCACAGAATGGTGGTCAGAGATTTGGTGAAATGGAGGTTTGGGCACTAGAAGCATATGGTGCTGCACATACACTTCAGGAAATCTTAACGATTAAATCAGATGATATCGTAGGTCGTACAAAAACTTATGAAGCTATCATCAAAGGTAAAGATATTCCAGAACCAGGTATCCCAGAATCATTCCGTGTATTAACACACGAATTACAGGCTCTTGCCATCGATGTGAAGATGCTGGATGAAGATGGAAACGAAGTAGATATTAGTAAAGAAGATGGAAATGAAGCAGTTGCTGCACCACTTCCACCTGTAGAAGATAAAGTAGAAAATGAAGAAGACATCAACGATTTAGCAATCGATGATGAAAATGAAGATGTTGATGATGATATCGATGCAGAAGAAGATTTGGATCTAAGCGAAGAAGATTTAGACGAAGAACTTCTGACAGACGATGAAGATGAAGAAAATGTAGAGGAGGCGTAAGTAGATGAGTGTTAATAATTTTGCCTCAATTCAGGTAAGTTTAGCTTCACCAGATCGTATCCATGAATGGAGTCATGGAGAAGTTAAAAAACCAGAAACGATCAACTACCGTTCTCAGAAACCAGAACGTGATGGTTTATTCTGTGAAAGAATTTTCGGCCCTAGCAAGGACTGGGAATGTTACTGTGGTAAATATAAAAAAGTACGCTACAAAGGTGTTGTATGTGACCGTTGTGGGGTAGAAATCACAAAATCAAGCGTTAGACGTGAGCGTATGGGACACATCGAACTTGCTGCTCCTGTTGCACACATCTGGTACTTGCGTGGTATCCCTAGCCGTATGGCATTGTTACTTGACGTAACACCAAAACAGTTAGAAGAAGTAGTATATTTCGTATCCTGGATCGTTACAGATCCAAAGGATACGAAACTGGAATACAAACAGATTCTTTCAGAAAAAGAATACCGTGAAAACATGGCAATTTATGGACCAGGAAGCTTTACAGCACAAACTGGTGCAGAAGCTGCTTTGACACTGTTGAAAGAAGTAGATCTGGAAGCTGAATATAAAAACATTCAGTTACAGTTAGAAACTGCACAGGGAGAAAAACGTAAAAAATTAATCAAACGTTTGGATACTGTACAGGCATTCCGTAATTCAGACAACGATCCAGAATGGATGGTATTAACGGTAATTCCAGTTATTCCACCTGATTTAAGACCAATGCTGCAGCTGGATGGTGGACGTTTTGCGACAAGTGATCTAAATGACTTATACCGTCGTGTTATCACTCGTAACAATCGTTTGAAAAAGCTGTTAGAACTTGGTACTCCTGCAATCATCGTTCAAAACGAAAAACGTATGTTACAGGAAGCTGTCGATGCCTTAATTGATAATGGTCGTAGAAGTAAACCAATCACAGGCGCTGGTGGACGTGCATTAAAATCTCTGTCACACTCATTAAAAGGTAAACAGGGACGTTTCCGTCAGAACTTGTTAGGTAAACGTGTTGACTTCTCAGGACGTTCCGTTATCGCGGTAGGACCAGACTTGAAAATGTATCAGTGTGGTATCCCTCGTGAAATGGCTATTCAATTATTCAAACCATTCGTTATCAACGAAATTGTAAATAGAGAAATTGCTAGCAATCCAAAAACTGCAGAAAAACTAATCGATCGTCAGGACCCACGTATCTGGGATATTGTGGAAGATGTTATCGATGGCTATCCTGTATTGATGAACCGTGCACCTACACTGCACCGTTTAGGTATTCAGGCATTTAAACCAAAACTAGTAGAAGGACGTGCTATGCGTCTGCACCCTCTGGTATGTACTGCGTTCAACGCCGATTTCGATGGTGACCAGATGGCTGTTCACGTTCCATTAAGTGAAGAAGCACGTGCCGAAGCATTAATTATGATGTTAGGTAGCAACAATATCCTTGGTCCTAAGGATGGTAAACCAATCGTTACCCCTGGACAGGATATGGTTATGGGTAACTTCTATTTGACAATGGAAGAAACTGCAGAAGAATTCTATGCCGAAGCAGAACGTTACATGTCAGTAGATTGCCCGAAATCAGCAGCATTATGGACTCGTTATGGAGATAACGAAGGACATGTGTATGGCAGCCTGGATGAAATTTTAATGGCTTATCAGACACAGCAAATCCATCTGCACTCCAGAATTGCGATTCCTGCAAGAAATTTGAAAAAAACATGCTTCACAAAAGAACAGGAAAACATGTATCTTTTAACAACGGTTGGTAAAGTAATCTTTAACAATATGTTCCCAGAAGATTTCCCATTCCTGAATGAAGTGAGCGAAGCTAACTTTAAAGCAACTCCTGAAAAATTCTTTATTCCAATGGGAAGTG
Source organism: [Eubacterium] hominis (assembly GCA_014337235.1). GTDB lineage: Bacteria > Bacillota_I > Bacilli_A > Erysipelotrichales > Erysipelotrichaceae > Hoskinsella > Hoskinsella hominis. The sequence goes on from CP060636.1 coordinate 1,696,203, forward strand.
ATGTAAAAGAAGAAATCAAAAAACTTCCAATCACATCCGCATTCAAGAAGAAAGATTTAGGAAAAATTATCGGAGAAGTGTTTAAACGCTACTCAACAGAAAAAACAAGTGAAATCCTAGACCAGATCAAGGACTATGGATTTAAATATTCCACTGTTGCAGGTGTTACCGTATCTCTAAGCGATATCGAGGTTGCTCCTCATAAAGAAGATCATGTAGAATATGGTAAGGAAAAAGCCGAAGAACTGAAAATGCTGCGTAAGAAAGGTAAACTTACAATGCAAGAATGGGAGCGTCACTTAAATAAACTTTGGGCAGATGTCAAAGATGATATCGCTGAAGAGCTATTAGGTAACCTTCCACGTAAAAACCCAATCAATATGATGGCCCGTTCCGGAGCCCGTGGTAATACTTCTAACTTTACTCAGCTTGCAGGTATGCGTGGTCTGATGGCAAAACCATCACAATCAAAATCCGCAAAAGGTGAATATGTTCCAAGTATTATAGAGGTTCCTATCTACTCATGTTTCCGTGAAGGTCTGAATGTGTCTGAGTTCTTTATTTCCACACATGGTGTGCGTAAAGGTCTGACCGATACAGCCTTAAAGACTGCAGAGTCTGGTTATCTGACTCGTCGTCTGGTTGACGTTGCACAGGATGTTATCGTTAAACAGGAAGACTGTGGTACAGATAAAGGATATTGGGTAGAAGCAATCATTGATCGTAAGACAAACTCTATTATCGAAAGTTTCTATGATCGTCTAGCTGGACGTTATAGTAAACAAGAAATCAGAGATCCAAAAACAAATGAATTGATTATTGAATCAGATGAATTCATCACAGAAGCAATCGCACAGAAAATTGTAGATGCTGGTGTTGAAGGTATGTATATCCGTAGTGCATTCACATGTAAATCTATTTACGGTGTATGTAAAAAATGTTACGGACGTAATATGGCAACTGGAAAAGACGTAGAAGTAGGAGAAGCTGTAGGTATTATGGCTGCCCAGTCTATCGGTGAACCAGGTACACAGCTGACCATGCGTACATTCCATACCGGTGGTGTTGCGAGTGCAGATGGTGGAGATATCACACAGGGTCTTCCTCGTGTCGAAGAACTTTTCGAAGCACGTTGTCCAAAAGGTGTTGCTGTTTTAGCACAGATTTCTGGTGAAATTACAAGTGTAGAACCATTAGAAAATGGTACTGGATTTGAAGTTGTCATCAGTAACGATAAAGAAAGTATCGCTCATAAGGTTTCATTGGTACAGGCAATTCGTCCTTGGATGAAAGTCGGTGCACATGTAGAAGCCGGTGATAAGATTACTGAAGGTCAGGTAGATCCAAAAGAATTATTGAAGGTAGCTGGTGTACGTCAGGTACAAAACTACATTCTAAAAGAAGTTAAGAAGGTTTATGCTAGCCAGGGTATTGAAATCAGCGATAAACATATCGAAGTTATGATTCGTCAGATGTTACGTAAAGTTGTAGTATTAGAGGGCAACGATACAGATCTGAATCCAGGTGTACAGATTTCTTTAACAGAAATTACAAAAATCAACCGTAATGTATTATTGTCTGGTAAAGTACCAGCAACTTTCAAACCAGTATTATTAGGTATTTCTAAGGCGTCAGTAGAAACAGACTCCTTCTTATCTGCTGCATCATTCCAGGAAACCACAAAAGTACTGACAGATGCTGCTATTAAGGGTAAAAAAGACTTCTTAATCGGATTGAAAGAAAACGTTATTATTGGTAAATTGATTCCAGCTGGAACAGGATGTAAAGCTGATAGAGAAACTAATAAACTGATTGATATAAAAGCTCAGGAATTAAAAGAACAAAGAGAAGAAAGAAATCATCGTGATGAAGATGATGACTTTATGAATTATGTTCTTGGTCCAGAGAAGTTGACTAGCGAAGATATTCAGAAAATCATGGCAGATGAAGCAGCATTGTCTATTGACGACAGCTCTGATTTGCACATTGTACCTGAAAACTAATAAATGAGAAGGCGTTTATAATGAATGCCTTCTTTTTTTGGTAATCAAATTTTTTAGGGGTTTTTGCCAGAAATTTAGGGGGCAACTTTAGGGGGATGAAGGAAACAAACAAAGAATTTAAGACCCCTAAAGTTAAAAAGAAAAGGAATCAGCAAAAACAGTGCTGATTCCTTTTTAGGTTATGCTCTATTTGTTTTTATCAATCTATTAATTGTTTTTTACTTTATAGTTGCCACGTTTTTTCCCTCTGTAACTGTGTATTTCTTCCTGAGGCTTTGGCATATTTCTTATTGCGGGATGATTTCTTGTAGACCAGAGTATGCGGTTTCTAGTATAATCGAAATTAGAGAAGCCTCTAGAGTTTCTCTTATAGTCTTTCGGCTTCCGGTTGAATGATTCCATTGGCCCATTGGATAGACGTGCGTAATAACGGTCGCTGTCTGTGGCATTTCTCCATGATACCTCTGTAACAGTAAATGAGCGGACAATTTCATTTTTGTATTTATCAAGGTATTCAGAAAATTCCCGTGGGATATAGCTTCTGGAAGCCTTAAATTCAGTTATCAATTTATTAAGTTCAGACATGGCAGCGTCTTCAGAATCAAAAGATGTTTTATTGAAACTGATATATTTCTCTTTCGCTTCAAGGATCATAGGGAATCTGGGATCAAGTTCAAGGAACATCTTCTCGATCATATATGTATCCGCATAGATACCGAGAGATCTGTGGTAATATCTCCTGTGTGAATGATTAATATCATCCTGGTTCTTAAGCAGAACCCATCTATATTTTTTGAGCAATATAACTTCCCGAGATTCCTTAATGGTTTTATTATCACGGTTGGTTTCAAAATTAGACTGATCAAGAGCTTCACGGTCTTTCTTTTTATAGCTTTTCATCACCAGATTGATATAAGGCTAACAATAAAGATAATGCAGGTAGAATCCTGTAAAATAGGGTGCTTGATTTTTCTCTTATAGATGCCTTCAGAATGCATCCTGCATGAGCAGTTAGGGCAGTAAGTGGGTATAGGCGGTCTTGAAATATAGACATATTTCGTATCGCCAGCAACTTCAACATTATCGATACTGATAGAGCCATCATCAGGTAGGCTCAGCAATTTAAAAATATAAGAATAATCCATGAGTTACCTCCTTTTAACAGAGAGCATAACCATGAAATATTATAAAAAAAGAAACAGATAGATTCACCTATTTCTCATTTGAAATAACCCCTAAAGTGCCCCCTAAATTTCAGACCCCTAAAGATTTTGGATACCCCTTTTTTTTGTGTTAAACAGCGTTTTTAAGCGATTTTAGAAAGATTAATCCATTTAACCTATAAGAGAAGCATGCATATAGATGATAGTGGAAACAAGATATATTTTGATATTTAAAAGCATATAACTTCATTTACAAAGCTTAAATGAATAAAATAAAAGTATGTTTTATGGATTCAAGCGTAAAATCTCAATAAATAGAAAATAAAATGTGCGGTTTAATACAAAATAAAGAACTTTTGTGATTAAAAACGAAGCTTTTTTGTGTTTTTAATTCAAAATAATGGATATGAAATTGAAAAAATCATATATTTTATAAGACATAATTGTGATAAAATAAGCGGAATATAAGTTAATAAAGCCAATATTTACGCGATATCAAGGTAAAATCAGTGATTTTAACAATTTTTCGATAAAAAAACGAAAAAAAGATAAAAAAAGCGTTGACAGGAGGAAGGATGTTTGGTATTATATACGAGCGCTGAACGAGGCGCAGGAAACGAAAAACATTTCGGTCTTTGAAAACTAAACAGGAAACGTCAATTTCGAAAGAAATAAAACGAACCAGAAAAACAAAAATCATAACGTTAGTAACGTTTTGAGTCATATCAAATGGAGAGTTTGATCCTGGCTCAGGATGAACGCTGGCGGCATGCCTAATACATGCAAGTCGAACGAAGTCTTCAGAAAAGCTTGCTTTTCAAAAAGACTTAGTGGCGAACGGGTGAGTAACACGTAGGGAACCTGCCCATGTGCCTGGGATAACAGATGGAAACGTCTGCTAAAACCGGATAGGTATGAGGATCGCATGAGCCTCATATTAAAAGAGCGCTAGCTCTGAACATGGATGGACCTGCGGCGCATTAGCTAGTTGGCGGGGTAACGGCCCACCAAGGCAACGATGCGTAGCCGACCTGAGAGGGTGAACGGCCACATTGGGACTGAGACACGGCCCAAACTCCTACGGGAGGCAGCAGTAGGGAATTTTCGTCAATGGAGGGAACTCTGAACGAGCAATGCCGCGTGAGTGAAGAAGGTCTTCGGATCGTAAAGCTCTGTTGTAAGAGAAAAACGATGGATATAGGAAATGATGTCCAAGTGATGGTATCTTACCAGAAAGCCACGGCTAACTACGTGCCAGCAGCCGCGGTAATACGTAGGTGGCAAGCGTTATCCGGAATGATTGGGCGTAAAGGGTGCGTAGGTGGTGCATTAAGTCTGAAGTAAAAGCCAGCAGCTCAACTGCTGTAAGCTTTGGAAACTGGTGTACTAGAGTGCAGGAGAGGGCGATGGAATTCCATGTGTAGCGGTAAAATGCGTAGATATATGGAGGAACACCAGTGGCGAAGGCGGTCGCCTGGCCTGTAACTGACACTGAGGCACGAAAGCGTGGGGAGCAAATAGGATTAGATACCCTAGTAGTCCACGCCGTAAACGATGAGAACTAAGTGTTGGAGAGATTCAGTGCTGCAGTTAACGCAATAAGTTCTCCGCCTGGGGAGTATGCACGCAAGTGTGAAACTCAAAGGAATTGACGGGGGCCCGCACAAGCGGTGGAGTATGTGGTTTAATTCGAAGCAACGCGAAGAACCTTACCAGGCCTTGATATGGATATAAATGTTCTAGAGATAGAAAGATAGCTATATATCACACAGGTGGTGCATGGTTGTCGTCAGCTCGTGTCGTGAGATGTTGGGTTAAGTCCCGCAACGAGCGCAACCCTTGTCGCATGTTACCAGCATTCAGTTGGGGACTCATGTGAGACTGCCGGTGACAAACCGGAGGAAGGTGGGGATGACGTCAAATCATCATGCCCCTTATGGCCTGGGCTACACACGTACTACAATGGCGTCTACAAAGAGGAGCGACACAGTGATGTGAAGCAAATCTCATAAAGGACGTCTCAGTTCGGATTGAAGTCTGCAACTCGACTTCATGAAGTCGGAATCGCTAGTAATCGCAGATCAGCATGCTGCGGTGAATACGTTCTCGGGCCTTGTACACACCGCCCGTCAAACCATGGGAGTTGGTAATACCCGAAGCCGGTGGCATAACCGCAAGGAGTGAGCCGTCGAAGGTAGGACCGATGACTGGGGTTAAGTCGTAACAAGGTATCCCTACGGGAACGTGGGGATGGATCACCTCCTTTCTAAGGAGAAAGTACAAAAAAGAAGTAAGAGATATTTCCTGTTTAGTTTTGGAAGTCTGAGAAGGATTTCCGAGAAGTCGATCTTTGAAAACTGAATAACAGAAGACATATGTAAGGTCTATAACGAAAGTTGTAAGAAAAACATAGATATTCACGAGTAAAGTTAAATAAAAAGTTAACAGTAACTCAGTAAACCTTTGAGAAAGCAAAAACACGAAGAAAAGTAGTGATTAAGTAAGAAAGGGCGTACGGTGGATGCCTAGGCACTTGGAACTGAAGAAGGACGCAGCAAACAGCGAAATGCTGCGGGGAGCGGTACGCACGCAAAGATCCGCAGATATCCGAATGGGGAAACCCGTCATCTGTAATAGGATGACACCCATGAGCGAATACATAACTCATGAGGGAGGTACCCGGGGAACTGAAACATCTAAGTACCCGGAGGAAAAGAAAATAAAGAATGATTCCGTAAGTAGCGGCGAGCGAAAGCGGAGGAGCCCAAACCAGTTCTCGAACTGGGGTTGTAGGACCACGACAAGACAAGAACGACGATAGGAGAACAGCATTGAAAGGCTGACCAAAGAGGGTGCAAGTCCCGTAACCGAAATCGTAGTGAAGTCTAGTGGGATCCTGAGTACGGCGAGACACGAGAAATCTTGTCGGAAGCAGGCGGGACCATCCGTCAAGGCTAAATATACCCAAGTGACCGATAGTGAACCAGTACCGTGAGGGAAAGGTGAAAAGAACCGCGGGAGCGGAGTGAAAGAGAACCTGAAACCGTATGCCTACAAGAAGTCAGAGCCCGTTAAAGGGTGATGGCGTGCCTTTTGTAGAATGAACCGGCGAGTTACGTTATCGTGCGAGGTTAAGTAGAAGATACGGAGCCGAAGCGAAAGCGAGTCTTAATAGGGCGGCAGTACGATGACGTAGACCCGAAACCGTGTGATCTAGCCATGACCAGGTTGAAGTTCAGGTGAAACTGAATGGAGGACCGAACCGACCCCCGTTGAAAAGTTGGCGGATGAGTTGTGGCTAGGGGAGAAATTCCAATCGAACACGGATATAGCTGGTTCTCCCCGAAATAGCTTTAGGGCTAGCGTCGAGGAAGAGTATATTGGAGGTAGAGCACTGAATGTACGATGGCCCCATCCCGGGGTACTGAGTATAATCAAACTCCGAATGCCAATATATATACTCGGCAGTCAGACTGTGGGTGATAAGGTCCATGGTCAAAAGGGAAACAGCCCAGACCGCCAGTTAAGGTCCCAAAATGTATGCTAAGTGGAAAAGGATGTGGGGATGCACAGACAACTAGGAGGTTGGCTCAGAAGCAGCCACCCTTCAAAGAGTGCGTAACAGCTCACTAGTCGAGTGACCCTGCGCCGAAAATGTACCGGGGCTAAGCATACTACCGAAGCTGCGGATTTGTAGTAATACAAGTGGTAGGGGAGCGTTCCATACTGCGTAGAAGTCAGATCGTAAGGACTGATGGAGTGTATGGAAGTGAGAATGCCGGTGTGAGTAGCGAGATGTAGGTGAGAATCCTACACACCGATAGCCCAAGGGTTCCAGGGGAAGGTTCGTCCGCCCTGGGTAAGTCGGGACCTAACGCGAGGCCGAAAGGCGTAGTGGATGGAAAACAGGCAGATATTCCTGTACCCGCGATGGAAGTGAAGGAATGACGGAGAAGGCTAGTGTGACCCACTGAATGGATTGTGGGCGAAGCGAATAGCAGGACGGCAGTGAAATGCGTCGTCGGAATGTAAAACGTGACAGGTAAGGGAACGTCTACGGACAAGTACCGAAGCACATGAGGCCAGCTTCCAGGAAAAGTTTCTAGCGTTGATTCCATAGCGGCCCGTACCAAAACCGACACAGGTGGGCAAGGAGAGGATCCTGAGGTGAGCGAGAGAACTGTTGCCAAGGAACTCGGCAAAATGACTCCGTAAGTTAGCGATAAGGAGTGCTCTTGTAAAAGAGAGCCGCAGTGAAGAGGCCCAAGCGACTGTTTAACTAAAACACAGCTCTCTGCAAAGTCGCAAGACGAAGTATAGGGGGTGACGCCTGCCCGGTGCTGGAAGGTTAAAAGGATCTGTGAATCGCAAGAGGAAGCAGTGAACTGAAGCCCCAGTGAACGGCGGCCGTAACTATAACGGTCCTAAGGTAGCGAAATTCCTTGTCAGGTAAGTTCTGACCCGCACGAAAGGCGTAACGATTTGGGCGCTGTCTCGGCAGCAGACTCGGTGAAATCTTAGTACCTGTGAAAATGCAGGTTACCCGCAACTAGACGGAAAGACCCCATGGAGCTTTACTGTAGCCTGATATTGAGTTTTGATCAAAGATGTACAGGATAGGTGGGAGGCGAAGAGACGTGTACGCCAGTATACGAGGAGCCGCTGTTGGGATACCACTCTTGTTTGATTGAAATTCTAACCTGCATCCATGAACTGGATGAGGGACCGTGTCAGGTGGGCAGTTTGACTGGGGCGGTCGCCTCCTAAAGAGTAACGGAGGCGCCCAAAGGTACGCTCAGATTGGATGGAAATCAATCGACGAGTGCAAATGCAGAAGCGTGCTTGACTGCGAGAGAAACAACTCGAGCAGGGACGAAAGTCGGGATTAGTGATCCGGCGGTGCCGAATGGAAGGGCCGTCGCTCAACGGATAAAAGCTACCCTGGGGATAACAGGCTGATCTCGCCCAAGAGTTCACATCGACGGCGAGGTTTGGCACCTCGATGTCGGCTCATCGCATCCTGGAGCTGAATTCGGTTCCAAGGGTTGGGCTGTCCGCCCATTAAAGCGGTACGCGAGCTGGGTTCAGAACGTCGTGAGACAGTTCGGTCCCTATCTGTTGTGGGCGAAGGAAATTTGAGGAGAGCTGTCCTTAGTACGAGAGGACCGGGATGGACCTACCGCTGGTGCACCAGTTGTTCCGCCAGGAGCATAGCTGGGTAGCTAAGTAGGGAAGGGATAAGCGCTGAAAGCATCTAAGCGCGAAGCCCCCTCCAAGATGAGATTTCCCATTCTTCGGAAGTAAGACCCCTTGAAGACGACGAGGTAGATAGGTCAGAGATGGAAACGTAGTGATACGTGGAGTTGACTGATACTAATAGGTCGAGGACTTAATCACAAGTCGACTGTTATTCAGTTTTGAGGGAACGACCTCAAAAGAAAAGATCTGGTGATGAAGGCGAAGTGGACACACCTGTACTCATCCCGAACACAGAAGTTAAGCACTTCAGCGGCGACAATAGCTGGGCAAGCTCCAGTGAAGATAGCACGTTGCCAGGTCTGTTTGCCTCACATTTGTGAGGCTTTTTTAATGCTTAAGTGGAGGACATTATGGAGAAACTTAATTTAAAACAAATACTATCCGTTTCACTGACTTTATTTGCGATTTTTTTTGGCGCAGGAAATATGATTTTTCCTCCAGCAATGGGGCAACTTGCGGGAACAAATTACTTTAGTGCATTAATAGGCTTTATACTTACAGATGCTGGAATCGCAATATTAGGAGTAACAGCTGTTGTATTGGTTGGAAATTCTATGAGCGATTTAGGGGCATTAATCAGTAAAAAATTTGCATTAATTTTATCTGTGGGAGTGTATTTATTAATTGGTCCTTTATTCGCTTTACCAAGAACGGGTAGCGTTTCATTTGAATTAGCAGCACTGCCTTACATAAATACTGATTATAAAATGCTGTTTTCGCTTTTATTTACAGGCGCTTTTTTTGGCATTACGTATTATTTGAGCAGTAATCCAAACAAAATAGTAGATATCGTAGGTAAATATCTGACACCATTTTTATTATTGAGCATTTTGGCTATTTTCATTGCCACAATCGTAAATATCAATACAAATGGGGGAGGCAGTGTATTAGGAAATGCTGCAATGCCAAAAGATAAATATGCGGCTATTCCATTATTTCAAGGGATGATCGAAGGATATAATGCATTAGATGGCCCTGCTGGTTTAGCATTTGCAATCATTGTGATTAATGCTATTAAAAACTATGGTATAAAAGAGAAAAAGAATATTGCAAAATATACAATATTATCAGGTTTAGGAGCTGCTTTCTTTCTTGCTGTTGTCTACTTTATGCTAACTTATGTAGGGGCAAGAACAATGATACCTTTTGATAATGGTGGCGCATTATTACATTCAGTAACAAGTCATTTATTTGGCGGTGTGGGAGGCGTTATTTTAGGGATAGCTGTATTATTTGCTTGTTTAACAACCTCCATAGGATTAACTACTTCATTTTCTGATTACTTTCATACTATCCTTCCAAATATTTCTTATAAGAAAATTGCCGCAATTGTTTGCGTATTTAGCTTTATCATTTCTAATGTTGGCTTAAGCCAGTTAATCGAAATCAGCTTGCCAATTCTGATTATGATCTATCCGGTGACTGTTTCATTGATACTTTTATCTTTTTGTAAAAAATTGATTAAAACAAAAAGGTCTGTGTATATTCTAGGAATGTTGTTTACTTTTGCTGCTTCATTTATCAATGGTCTGGATAGTGCAGGCATTCAAATTGCTTTTATATCCAATGCAGTACATCATCTTCCTTTTTATGATTTAAGTTTAGGATGGATAATTCCGTTTATGTTTGGAAGTCTACTTGGCTTTTTACCAATCTTTGAATTTATGAATAAACATAATGAGCAGTTAGAAACTATGTAGGATAACATTTGCTATTCAGCATAGTTTTTTCTTTGTTTTATGGACTTTTTTAACTAATTTAATGATAAAAAACAGATAATTTGATAAAATCAAAAAGAAAATAAAAAAAAGTGTTGACAATAGGCTGTCATATGATTTATCATTGATAAGCAAGTGGATTTTTAGGGTTCCCCGAAGTGGGAACTTAATTTACACTTCAAAATGACACACCCGGAAATGTGTGTTTGTGAAAGGAGGACATTATGCCAACAATTAACCAATTAATTCGTAAAGGTCGTGAACAGAGCGTGAAGCTTTCTAAGTCACCAGCTCTGAATAGAGGATATAACTCCTTAAAGAGACGCCCTACTAACTTAAGCGCACCTCAGAAACGTGGTGTTTGTACACGTGTCGGAACAATGACACCTAAGAAACCAAACTCTGCGTTACGTAAATATGCCCGTGTTCGTTTAAGTAATGGAATGGAAGTTACAGCTTATATTCCAGGTATCGGTCATAACTTACAGGAACACAGTGTTGTTATGATTCGTGGAGGACGTGTTAAGGACCTGCCAGGTGTTCGTTACCATATTATTCGTGGTACATTGGACTGTGCTGGTGTGGCAAACCGTAATCAGAGTCGTTCTCTGTACGGTGCTAAAAAACCAAAAGAAGCTAAAAAGAAATAGTCAATTGTGAAAGGAGGAAATAAGAATGCCTAGAAAAGGACATGTAGCGAAACGTGATGTATTAGTTGATCCAATTTACAACTCCAAGCTGGTTACTCGTTTAATCAACAAAATCATGATTGATGGTAAAAGAGGGGTTGCTCAGAAGATCCTTTACAATGCGTTTGATATTATTGAAGTAAAAACAAATGAAAAACCAATGGAAGTTTTCGAAAAAGCATTAGAAAACGTTATGCCATTGTTAGAACTAAAAGTTCGTCGTGTTGGTGGTGCTAACTACCAGGTCCCAGTAGAAGTATCTGCTGAAAGACGTTTGACATTAGGTCTTCGTTGGATCGTTAACTACGCACGTTTAAGAAACGAAAAGACAATGGAGCAAAGATTAGCTGCAGAAATTATGGATGCTGCTAATGGAACTGGAGCATCTGTTAAAAAACGTGAAGACACTCACAAAATGGCAGAAGCTAATAAAGCATTTGCTCACTACCGCTGGTAAGAAAGGAGATCCATTATGCCACGTCAATATTCATTAGAAAAGACTCGTAACATTGGTATCATGGCTCATATCGATGCTGGTAAAACAACAACAACAGAACGTATCCTGTATTATACAGGTGTTAACCACAAAATTGGTGAAACTCATGATGGAGCTTCAACAATGGACTGGATGGCACAGGAACAGGAACGTGGTATTACGATTACATCTGCTGCAACAACTGCAGCATGGAAAGGTCACCGTATCAACATTATCGATACTCCGGGCCACGTTGACTTCACTGTAGAAGTTGAACGTTCTCTGCGTGTATTAGATGGTGCGGTAACTGTATTGGATGCAAAAGCTGGTGTAGAACCTCAGACAGAAACTGTTTGGCGTCAGGCAACAACTTATGGTGTTCCAAGAATCGTATTCTGTAACAAGATGGATGCAACTGGTGCTGACTTCTTGATGAGCTGTAGAACAATCGTTGATCGTTTAGGTGCTAAGAGCTGCCCTATTCAGTTGCCAATCGGTGCAGAATCAACATTCACTGGTATCGTAGATATCATTGAACGTAAAGCTGAAATTTATACAAATGATTTAGGTACAGAAATTCAGATTTCTGAAGTACCTGAAGATTTAAAAGACCTGTGTGAAGAATATCGTGGTAAACTGCTGGAATACCTTGCAGATTACGACGAAGAATTCATGATGCAGGTATTAGAAGGTGAAGAACCAAGCATTGACGAAATCAAACGTGTATTACGTATTGCTGTTTGTGCTGGTGATTTCTTCCCTGTATTATGTGGATCAGCATACAAGAACAAAGGTGTTCAGATGGTTCTGGATGCAGTTGTTGACTACTTGCCTTCTCCATTAGATATTCCTGCAATTAAGGGTACTTTGGAAGATGGTACAGAAGTAGAACGTCATGCAAGTGATGAAGAACCATTCTCTGCATTGGCATTCAAAATTGCTACTGACCCATTCGTTGGTAAGTTATCATACTTCCGTGTATACTCAGGTACTGCAAAATCAGGAAGTTATATCTTAAACTCAACAAAAGGTAAGAGAGAACGTTTTGGACGTATCGTACAGATGCATGCAAACTCTCGTAAAGAAATCGAAGAAGTTTATGCAGGTGATATTGCTGCAGCAGTAGGTTTAAAGGTAACTACTACCGGAGATTCTCTGTGTGCTGAAGATCATCCTGTTGTACTGGAAAGCATGGAATTCCCAGAACCAGTTATTGAATTATCTCTGGAACCAAAAACAAAAGCTGACCAGGATAAAATGGGACTTGCTCTTGCAAAACTTGCAGAAGAAGACCCTACATTCAAAACTTACACTGATCAGGAAACAGGTCAGACAATTATCGCTGGTGTTGGTGAACTTCACCTGGATATTATCGTTGACCGTCTGCGTCGTGAATTTAAGGTAGAAGCTAACGTTGGTCAGCCAATGGTTGCTTACCGTGAAACAATTCGTGAAGCTGCTGATTGTGAAGGAAAATACATCAAACAGTCTGGTGGACGTGGTCAGTATGGTCACGTATGGATCAAATTTGAGCCTCAAGAAGAAGGTAAAGGATTTGAATTCGTTGACGCAACTGTTGGTGGTAGTGTTCCTCGTGAATATATCAAACCAACTGCTGAAGGTCTGGAAGATGCATTGCAGAATGGTATCATCGCTGGTTACCCAGTAATCGATATCAAAGCTACATTGTTTGATGGATCTTACCATGATGTCGATTCTAGTGAAATGGCTTATAAGATTGCTGCATCTATGGCTTTAAAAGCTGCTGCTAAGAAATGTAAACCAGTTATCCTAGAACCAGTTATGGAAGTTGAAGTAACTGCACCTAATGAATATTTAGGTAGCGTTATGGGTGACGTAAGTTCTCGTCGTGGTGCAATCATTGACCAGGAAGAAAGAGGAAATGCGATCATTGTTAAGGCACACATCCCATTATCTGAAATGTTTGGTTATGTAACTGACCTTCGTTCATTCACTCAGGGACGTGGAAATTACTCTATGAAATTCGATCATTATAGCGAAGTTCCTAAGAGTATTGCAGAAAAAATCGTTAAAAACAACAGTTCTGAAAATTAATTGTTGCTTTTATAAAAACTTTGAATTAGAATATACATGAAAACTATAAATTAGGAGGAAAATTAAAATGGCTAAAGAAAAATTTGACCGTTCCAAAACACATGTTAACATTGGAACTATCGGACACGTTGACCACGGTAAAACAACTTTAACTGCTGCAATCACAAACGTACTTGCAAAAGACGGTATGGCTGAAGCAAAAGCTTACGATGCAATCGATGGTGCTCCAGAAGAAAAAGAACGTGGTATCACAATTAACACTGCTCACGTTGAGTATCAGACAGACAAACGTCACTATGCACACGTTGACTGCCCAGGTCACGCTGACTACGTTAAGAACATGATCACTGGTGCTGCTCAGATGGATGGTGCTATCCTTGTAGTTGCTGCATCTGATGGTCCTATGCCTCAGACTCGTGAGCACATCTTACTTGCTCGTCAGGTAGGTGTTCCTTACATCGTTGTATTCTTGAACAAATGCGACATGGTTGATGATGAAGAATTAATCGACCTTGTTGAAATGGAAGTTCGTGAATTATTAAGCGAATACGGATTCGACGGAGATAACGCTCCAGTTATCCGTGGTTCTGCATTGAAGGCTCTTGAAGGAGATCCTAAATATGTTGGTGCTATCCACGAATTAATGGATGCTGTTGACGAATATATCCCAGATCCAGTTCGTGACACTGATAAACCATTCTTGATGTCTGTAGAAGACGTTATGACTATCACAGGACGTGGTACAGTTGCTACTGGCCGTGTTGAACGTGGTGTTGTTAAGATGGGTGAAGAAGTTGAAATCGTTGGTATCCACGACACTCGTAAAACAGTTATCACTGGATTGGAAATGTTCCGTAAACAGTTGGAATATGCTGAATCAGGTGACAACATTGGTGCATTGTTACGTGGTATCAACCGTGATGAAATCCAGCGTGGACAGGTTCTTGCTAAACCAGGAACAGTACACCCTCACACAAAATTCAAAGCTCAGGTTTATGTATTGAGCAAAGATGAAGGTGGACGTCACACTCCATTCGTATCTAACTACCGTCCTCAGTTCTACTTCCGTACAACTGACGTAACTGGTGTTATCACATTACCAGAAGGAACTGATATGTGTATGCCTGGAGATAACGTAGAAATGACTGTTGAATTGATTGCTCCAATCGCTATCGAAAACAACACTAAATTCTCTATCCGTGAAGGTGGACGTACAGTAGGTTCAGGTAACGTTACTGAAATCATCGAGTAATTTAAACTTATGATGAAAAGCATTGGTCTATGACTGATGCTTTTTTTACATCTATTGCAATTTCAGATAAAGTGTGTATAATAAATAACGTCATGACAGGGGTGCCTTCGGGCTGAGAAACACCCTTATGACCTGATCTAGTTAATACTAGCGTAGGGAGTCAGATCTATGAATTCTTAGATTTGTTGACTTACGCCTCACGGAGGTGTTTTTTTATGAAAAAATTGACAACATTAGATTTGGTTTATATGGCATTTTATGCTGCATTATTCATGGTGCTTGATTATTTTACAAATATGATTCCTTTCTTGAAGATGCCAAATGGTGGTTCTATTGGCGTATCGACAATTGCGTTGATCGTTTGCAGTTATCATTTAGGATGGATCAAAGGAACCATCGTTGGACTTGTTTCTGTATTGATTCAGTTTGTGACAGGTCCAATGTATATCCCACAGTTATTGGGATTCCTAATGGATTACTTAATCGCATTTAGTGTATATGGTTTGGCTAGCTTATTTCCAAATTATAAGTATTTCTATTCTGGAATTCTAATTACCAATTTCCTGCGTTTTGCAAGTCATACCATTGGTGGTGTGATAGTATGGGAAACAACATGGTGGGGTTCCATTATATACAATGCGCCATATATGATTGCAACAACGATAGTCGGAATGATCGTTGTGCCAATTTTAGTAGAGCGTCTGCATTTAAACAAAGAAAAAACAGCGTAATTATAAAGATTTGCCCATATGAACAAGAAAATGGGTAAATCTTTTTTTCATGAATTCATGAAATCATTTATATTAAATCTTGTTTTATGAGCTAGAATGAACGATAATATAGTGGAACATGAGAAAGGAAATAATAAATATGCTAAATAGACAATTTTTTACTTCTGAGTCTGTAACAGAAGGACATCCTGATAAAATATGTGATCAGATTTCAGATGCAGTATTAGATGCAATTTTAGAAAAAGATCCAATGGCACGAGTTGCTTGTGAAACATGCTGTACAACGGGTATGGTGATGATCATGGGAGAAATATCTACAAATTGTTACGTTGACATTCCAAGTATCGCAAGAAATACGATTTTGGAAATTGGATATGATAGAGCGAAATATGGCTTTGATGGAACGACTTGTTCTGTTTTAACTTCAATTGATGAACAGTCTTCTGATATTGCCATGGGTGTTGATCACTCTCTAGAAACAAAAGAAGGCGGAGAAGAAAACAATGGCGCAGGGGATCAGGGAATGATGTTTGGATATGCCTGCGATGAAACACCTGAATATATGCCAATGTCTATTTCCCTTGCCCACAGACTTGCTAAACAGTTGACAAAAATTCGTAAGGATGGAATTGTAGACTATCTTCGTCCTGATGGGAAAACACAGGTTACGGTGGAATATATTGATGATAAACCTACACGTGTAGATACGATTGTTATTTCAACACAACATTCCGATACAGTTTCTTTAGATACAATTCGTAAAGATTTAAAGGAGTATGTGATAGATGTCATCATAGATCCTAAAATGATAGATGAAGATACAAAGATTTATATTAATCCAACAGGACGCTTTGTAATAGGTGGACCTCAAGGGGATAGTGGTTTAACAGGAAGAAAAATAATTGTAGATACATATGGTGGTATGGCACGTCATGGTGGTGGAGCATTTTCTGGAAAGGATCCTACAAAAGTAGACCGTAGTGCTGCTTATGCCGCTCGTTATGTTGCAAAAAATATTGTTGCTGCAGGCTTGGCTAAACGATGCGAAATTCAACTTGCATATGCAATTGGTATTGCACATCCTGTAAGTATTCTTGTTGATACCTTTGGCACAGGAAAATTAAAAGATGAAGAAATTTCAGAAATTGTTAGAAAAGAATTTGATTTACGTCCTACCGCAATTATAAAAACTTTAGATTTAAGAAAACCTCAGTATAAACAACTTGCCGCATATGGGCATTTTGGAAGAGATGATTTAAATGTAAAATGGGAAGATACAACACCAGCACAGGAATTGAAGAAATATTTGAAATAAGAAACAGGGCGCCTGTTTCTTTTTGTAAGGGAGGAAAGTTATATGCATGCTGACTATCATATACACTCAAGTTTTAGTGATGACTCTACATATCCTATGGAAGATATAATAAAAAAAGCAATTACCATAGGTTTAGATGAAATATGTTTTACTGAGCATGTGGATCATGGAGTTAAAAGCTATGATTCTGATTTTTATAAGGATTATCATGATGAGTTTTTAAGATGTAAAGGAAAGTATCAAAATCAAATAAAAATAAAATTTGGAATTGAATATGGAATACAAACACATACAATTGAACAATATCAACAGGACTTTTATCGCAATGATTTTGATTTTGTTATACTATCCTGCCATCAGATTAATGATATGGAATTTTGGACACAGGATTTTCAGAAAGGGAAAACACAAAAAGAATATAATCTAGCCTATTATGAAGAAATTTATCAAGTAATGAATAAATATAAGAATTATAGTGTGTTAGGGCATCTGGATGCAATCAAACGCGATGATCTTGAGGGAGTTTACCCTTATAAAGAAACAAAAGATATATTGGAGAAGATATTAAAGCTTGCTATTAAGGATGGAAAGGGTATTGAAATAAACACTAGCAATGAACGTTATGGTTTATCAGATTTCACTTCATGTAAGGATATCCTATTACTTTATAAACAATTAGGGGGAGAAATTATTACGTTTGGAAGTGATACACATAAAGAGGAGCATGTAGGATATCATATTAAAGAGATGAGAAAAGAATTAAAAAGATTAGGATTTACTAAGTTTTGTACATATGAACGTATGGAGCCACATTTTCACGAACTATAGATGACTAAAATAGAAGAAATCATCATATTTTTTCTATTTTTTTATGCAATTTTATCGCAAAAATAAATGTAAGCGTATACAGAAAACCATGAAATATATAAAAATAGAGAAACAATAAAAAGGCTGATAAAATAAAGGAAATTCACAAAAAAAAGCCTATTTTAGGGGTTGTAATCAAGGTGTGCATGTGTTAAAATATTATCACGACCGCGAGGACATGCGAGGTTGCTGACCCACTGAAAGGCGTTGTCATGAACAGCCGGTCAGGGAATTCGCATCGAGCGAGTCTATAATCTATATAGACGAAAGGAGATTATTTCATGGCAAAGAAAAATAGCGTAAGAATTCGCTTAAAAGCCTACGAACACAGAATCTTAGATGCATCAGCAGAAAAGATCGTTCAGGCAGCACAAGCTCACGGTGCTAAAAAAATTGTTGGACCTGTACCTCTTCCAACTGAAAAGCAGGTAGTAACTATCCTGCGTGCGGTACACAAGTACAAAGATTCTCGTGAACAATTCGAGATCAGAACTCACAAACGTTTAATTGAGATCGTCGGACCTACAGCAGAAACAATCGACTCACTGAGCCGTCTGGAACTGCCAAGTGGTGTGGACATCGAAATTAAGCTGTAATGGAGGTGACATCATGAAAGGTATTCTAGGACGTAAACTTGGTATGACTCAGGTTTTTACTGAAGACGGAACTTTAATTCCAGTCACAGTAGTAGAAGCTTGCCCAAATGTTGTATTACAGAAAAAGACAGTGGAAAACGATGGATACGAAGCTGTTCAGTTAGGTTTTGAAGACATTAAAGAAACACGCAGTACAAAACCAAACACTGGTCACGCTGCGAAAGCAAATACAGCTCCAAAAAGATTCATGAAAGAAGTTCGCAACAGTGAATTTGCTGAAATGAATTTAGGCGATGAAGTTAAAGTAGACATCTTCGCTGCTGGAGAAACAGTTGACGTAATCGGAACCAGCAAAGGTAAAGGGTTCATGGGTACAATTGTTCGTAACAATGCGAAAATTGGTCCTAAGAGCCACGGTTCAGGACACCACAGACACATCGGTTCTCTTGCTACAAACGGTATTACTTCTAGACAGGGTAAAATCTTAAAGGGAACAGTTATGGCTGGTCAAGAAGGTGGATACAGAACCACTAACAAAAACCTTACAGTTATTAAGGTTGATGTTGAAAACAATTACTTATTGATCAAAGGAAATGTGCCTGGACCAAAACGTGGATTGGTAATGGTACGTTCTGCAAAAACTTCTAAAGGAAACAGCGAACCTGTAACTTTAGTAGATTACACGAAAGAGGAGGAATAAAAGATGCCTAAGATGGTCGTATTAAGCCAAACTGGTCAAGAGTTACACGAAATCACTCTTGCCGATTCAGTATTTGGCATCGAGCCAAATCAGCAATGTATTTTCGATGCTATCGTAATGCAGCGCGCATCAACTCGTCAGGGAACTCACGACACTAAGACTCGTACAGAAGTACGTGGTGGTGGACGTAAGCCATGGCGTCAGAAAGGAACTGGACGTGCTCGTCAGGGTTCTATCCGTGCTACACAGTGGAGAGGCGGAGGTATCGTATTCGGACCAACTCCTAGAAGCTACAGCTACAAACTGAACAAAAAAGTTCGTCGTTTGGCATTAAAATCAGTATTATCTGAAAAAGTTGCTGAAAACGCAATGAGCGTTGTAGATAAATTTGAATTAGAAGCTCCTAAGACAAAAGCTTTCAATGAAATTATCGCTAACATCAACGCACCTAAGAAAACATTATTTGTAGTATCTGAAGGTGAAGATTTTGAAAATGCATTCTTGAGCATGAGAAACATCCCAACAATGATGATGTTGACTGCTGATGGAATTAATGTTTACGATATCGTAAATGCTAACAAAATCGTCTTTACAGAAGCTGCTGTAAAAGATGTTGAGGAGGCACTTGCATAATGGATAACTATAAAGATATTATCGTTCGCCCAATCATTACTGAAAAGACAATGAGATACATGGACGAAAACAATGTGGTAACATTTGAAGTTAAAAAAGGAACTAACAAAGTTCTTGTAAAACAGGCCGTAGAAAAAATCTTCGGTGTGGATGTTGAAAATGTAAATATCGTTAACGTAAAACCTAAAGAAAAAAGAATGGGTAGATACGTTGGTAAAACAAAAGCTGTTCGTAAAGCATATGTGAAAATCGCTAAAGGACAGGACATCGATTTATTTGGCTCTGACGAAGAAGCTAAGTAAGATCAGGAAGAAGCACGCTATTTCCTGAATAAATATTGCGTAAGGAGGAAATTGACAAATGCCAATTAAGAAGTATAAACCGACCACTCCAGGTCGTCGTGGAATGACAAGCTTGTCACGTGACGAAATCACTTGCGACAAGCCAGAAAAAAGTTTGTTAGCCCCTTTGAAAAGCAAAGGTGGACGTAACAACAACGGACGTATTACAACTCGTCACCAGGGTGGCGGACACAAGAGAAGCTACCGTATCATCGATTTCAAGAGAAATAAAGATGGTATCCCTGCTAAAGTTGCAACGATTGAATACGATCCAAACCGTTCTGCAAATATCGCATTGTTGAATTATGCAGATGGTGAAAAACGTTACATTATCGCTCCTAAAGGATTAACTGTTGGAACAACAGTTGTATCTGGTAAAGGTGCTGATATCAAAGTTGGTAACGCATTAGAATTGAAAGATATCCCAGAAGGAACTTTCATTCACAACATTGAATTAAAACCTGGTAAAGGTGGACAGTTAGCTCGTTCTGCTGGAACTAGCGCACAGATTTTGGGTATTGAAGAAAAATACGCTACTGTTCGTTTAGCTTCTGGTGAAGTTCGTAAGATTTTGTCTAATTGCCGTGCTACAATCGGTATCGTAGGTAACGAAGACCACAGTCTGGTTAACTATGGTAAAGCTGGACGTATGCGTTGGAAAGGTGTTCGCCCAACAGTTCGTGGTTCTGTTATGAACCCTAACGATCACCCTCATGGTGGTGGTGAAGGACGTACTCCTGTAGGACGTAAATCTCCAATGACTCCATGGGGCAAGAAAGCTATGGGTGTCAAGACTCGTAACACTAAGAAAGCTTCAACGAAATTAATCGTTCGTCGTCGTAATGGCAAATAGGCAAAGGAGGAAATGAAAAATGAGTCGTAGTTTGAAAAAAGGCCCATTCTGTGATGACCACTTAATGAAAAAAGTGGAAGCATTGAATGCAGCTGGCAAAAAAGAAGTTATTAAAACTTGGTCACGTCGTTCAACGATTTTCCCTCAGTTTGTGGAACATACATTTGCCGTTTACAATGGTAAAGAACACTTACCTGTTTATGTTACAGAAGACATGGTAGGTCACAAACTTGGTGAATTTGTGCCAACCCGCAAATATGGTGGGCATGGCGATGATGACAAGAAAGCAAAACGATAAGGAGGAAACGTTAAAATGGAAGTAAAAGCAACAGCAAAAACATTACGTATCCCACCTAGAAAAGCTCGTATTGTTATCGATTTAATTCGTGGGAAAGATGCTGCTGAAGCAGCTGCAATCTTAAAATTCACACCAAACGTTGCTGCTGAAGCAATCGGAAAAGTGTTGAAATCTGCAGTAGCTAACGCAGTAAATAACAATGATATGGATGAAGAAAAATTATACGTGAAAGCATGCTACGCTAATGAAGGTGTAACTTTAAAGCGTTTTATGCCACGTGCTAAAGGATCTGCAAGTGCAATCCACAAACGCACCAGCCACATTACAGTTGTGGTTGACGAGCGTGATTAAGGAGGTAGCCCATGGGACAGAAAGTTAGTCCGATCGGATTACGTGTTGGTGTCATTCGTGACTGGGAGTCAAGATGGTACGCTGACAAGGATTATGCCGATTTATTGCTAGAAGATGTAAAAATTCGTGAATTCCTGTTTGCTGAATTAAAAGCAGCAAGCGTTTCAAGAATCGAAATTGAACGTTCTAAAAACCGTGTTGAAATTATGATCCGTACAGCTCGTCCAGGCGTTGTCATTGGACAGAACGGTGAAAATATCGAAGGTTTAAAGAAAAAATTAGAAAAAATGACTGGTGGCAAGAACATCTACATTAAAGTGCTAGAAATTGCCAACCCTGATTTAGATGCTAAGTTAGTAGCAAGAAGCATTGCTGATCAGTTAGAACAGCGTGCAAGCTTCCGTACTGCTCAGAAAAAAGCAATCCAGAGAACAATGCGTGCTGGTGCTAAAGGTATCAAAACTGCAGTTAGTGGACGTTTAGGAGGAGCTGATATGGCTCGTACTGAAGGTTACTCTGAAGGTGTAGTTCCTTTGCATACATTACGTGCTGATATCGATTATGCTTGGGAAGAAGCTAGTACAACTTACGGACGTTTAGGTGTTAAAGTTTGGATCTGCCGTGGTGAAGTATTACCTGGACAGATGGTAACTGAACCAGAAGCACCAAAGAACAACATGAACGATCGTCGTAGAAACAATCGTCGTGGAAACCGTAGAAACAATAACAGAAATGATGCTAATGCAGCAAAGGAAAACGCGAGCCAGGCTCCTAAAAACAACGCGGAAGGAGGAAACTAAATTATGTTAATGCCTAAGAGAACAAAATATAGAAGACCTCACCGTTTAAGTTACGAAGGACGTGCTAAAGCTGGTCGTGACGTATCTTTTGGTGAATATGGTTTAGTAGCTGATACTGGTGCTTATATTACTAACCGCCAGATCGAAGCAGCTCGTATTGCCATGACACGTTATATGAAACGTGGTGGTAAAGTTTGGATTCGTATCTTCCCTCACTTGGCAGTTACGAAAAAACCTCTTGAAGTACGTATGGGTTCTGGTAAAGGTGCTCCTGAAGGATGGGTAGCAGTAGTTAAACCAGGCCGTGTAATGTTTGAAATTGCTGGTGTAGATGAAGAAGTAGCACGTGAAGCATTCCGTCTGGCTTCTCACAAGTTACCAGTTAAAACGAAATTCGTTGTTAGAAAAGGAGAGAAGTAATTATGTTAGCGAAAGAGATCAGAGAAAAAAGCAACACAGAAATTTTACAAGAGATCGAAGCGCTTAAAGATGAACTTTTTAATCTTCGTTTCCAACAAGCAACTGGACAGTTATCCGACACAGCTCGTTTAAAAACTGTGAAAAAGGATATTGCCCGTATGAAGACCGTGTTGACTGAGCGTGAGCTTAGTAACCAGGATTAAGGAGGATCACTAAGTTATGGAAAGATCTAACCGTAAAGTATATCGTGGAACAGTAGTTTCCGATAAAATGGATAAAACAATTACTGTTGTAGTTGAAACTAAGAAAACACACCCATTATATGGTAAACGTGTAAAATATTCTAAGAAATTTAAAGCTCATGACGAAAACAATGAAGCTAGAATCGGAGATAGAGTAGAAATTATGGAAACTCGTCCATTATCTGCAACTAAACGTTTCCGTCTAGTTAAAATCGTTGAAAAAGCTGTACAGCTGTAGGCGCTAGGAGGTAGACATTCATGATCCAGAATGAAAGTAGATTACGCGTCGCTGACAACACAGGTGCTAAAGAAGTATTAGTTATCCGTTGTTTAGGTGGAAGCGTTAGAAAGTTTTCAAACATCGGGGATATCGTTGTCTGTGCTGTTAAGCAGGCTGCTCCTGGTGGAACTGTAAAAAAAGGTGACGTTGTAAAAGGTGTTATCGTACGTACAAAACGTGGGGTTCGCCGTGACAACGGAACATACATCAAATTTGATGACAATGCAGTTGTCCTAATTAAGGATGACAAAACACCACGTGGTACACGTATTTTTGGACCTGTGGCAAGAGAACTTCGTGACAAAGACTTCATGAAAATCGTGTCTTTGGCACCAGAAGTACTATAAGGAGGTGTCTTTGTGAAAATCAAAAAAGGTGATAAAGTTCAGGTTATTACAGGTGCTTACAAGGGCACTGTAGCTGAAGTAATTAAAGTTTTCCCTAAAGAAAACAAAGTAATCGTAGAAGGAGTTAACATGGTGAAAAAACACCTGAAACCAACTCAGCAGAATCCAGACGGTGGAATCATTGAGAAGGAAGCTCCTATCCATGTATCTAATGTTATGGCTTACGATTCAAAAGCTAAAAAAGCTAGTCGTATCGGATTCAAATTCGAAACTGACAAAAAAGGCAATACAGAAAAAGTGCGCGTCTACAAAAAGACTGGCGCTACTGTTAAGTAGGGGAGGTTAAAAGATGAACCGCCTAAATAAAAGATACACAGAGGAAGTAGTACCTAGCTTGATGAAAAAATTCAACTACAAATCAGTTATGGAAGTTCCTGCTGTAGAAAAAATCGTTATTAATATGGGTATTGGTGAAGCAATCGCTAACCCTAAATTGTTAGATGAAGCAGTTGCTGAATTAGCACAGATTACTGGTCAGCAGCCTGTTATCACAAGAGCAAAAAAATCAATTGCAAACTTCAAATTACGTGAAGGTATGCCAATTGGATGTAAGGTTACTTTAAGAAAAGAAAAGATGTATGATTTCTTAGATAAACTTATGAACATCTCTTTGCCACGTGTACGTGACTTCCGTGGAGTATCAGCTACATCATTTGATGGTCGTGGAAATTACACTTTAGGTGTAAAAGAACAGTTGATCTTCCCAGAAATCAATTACGATAAAGTAAACAAAGTACGTGGTATGGACGTAGTTATCGTTACTAGCGCAAAAACAAACGAAGAAGCAAAGGCACTACTTGAAGAATTAGGTATGCCTTTCAAAAAATAGGGAGGACTTAAAATATGGCAAAAAAATCAATGATTAACAAATCAAAACGTCCTCAAAAGTTCCAAGTGCGTGAGTACACACGTTGTGAACGTTGTGGCCGTCCTCACTCAGTTTTACGTAAATACAAACTATGCCGTATTTGCTTCCGCGAACTAGCTTATAAAGGCCAGATCCCGGGCGTAAAAAAGGCAAGTTGGTAATCAGATAGGAGGAATACAGTCATGATGATAATGACAGATCCGATTGCAGATATGCTTACTAGAATTCGTAACGCAGTTCAAGCTCGTCACGAAACAGTAGAAATTCCTGCAAATAAAGAAAAGAAAGATATCGCAAAGATTTTAAAGAATGAAGGGTTCATCACAGATTACAGTGTTGATGGAGATACAAAGAAAACTATCACAATCACATTGAAATATGGACCAAATAACGAAAAAGTAATCAGTGGATTAAAGAGAATTTCTAAACCTGGTTTACGTGTTTATGCAAAAGTGGATAGCATCCCTCGTGTATTAAACGGATTAGGTATTGCAATTATCTCAACATCTCACGGTCTGATGACTGACAAAGAAGCTAAAGCTAAACATGTTGGCGGTGAAGTAATCGCCTACGTTTGGTAAGAGTGTAATTATACGGAGGTAAGAAAATGTCACGTATCGGTAATAAAGCGATTACCATTCCTGCAGGCGTTGAAGTAACAATCGCTGAAGGGAATGAGGTGACTGTTAAAGGTCCTAAAGGAACTTTAACTCGTCAATTTAACCCTAATCTGGGAATCCAGTTAGATGGGGAAGTATTAACAGTAACTCGTCCAAACGAGCAGAAACACACAAAACAGTTACATGGAACAACTCGTGCTTTGTTAAACAACATGGTAGAAGGTGTAACTAACGAATTCACAAAAGATTTGGAATTGGTTGGTATTGGTTTCCGTGCTGCTGTAAGTGGTAAAAAATTAACATTAAATGTTGGTTATTCTCACCCTATTGAATTTGAAATTGAAGAAGGATTAAAAGTTGAATGTCCTTCTGCAACTGATATCAAAGTAACAGGAATTGACAAACAACGTGTTGGTGAATTCGCTGCAAATGTACGTGCTGTAAGAAAACCAGAACCTTACAAAGGAAAAGGTATTCGCTATAAAGGCGAACATGTCCGTCGTAAGGAAGGTAAAACAGCAGGTAAGAAATAGTGGGAAAGGAGAAATTGAACAATGCTTAAGAAAGTATCTAGAAATGACGAACGTCTTCGTCGTCACGTACGTGTTCGTACCAAAATCAGTGGTACTCCTGAATGTCCCCGCCTGAACGTTTTCCGTTCAAATACGCACATTCATGCGCAGATCATTGACGACGTTAATGGAAAAACTTTAGTAGCTGCTAGCAGTGTTGATATGAAACTTGCTAACGGTGGTAATGTAGAAGCTGCAAAAACAGTTGGTGCTGAAATCGCTAAACGTGCTTTAGCAGCAAACATCACAAATGTTGTATTCGACCGTGGTGGATATGTATACACAGGTAGAGTAAAAGCATTAGCTGATGCGGCTAGAGAAGCCGGATTGAAATTTTAGGAGGTTATGCGAATGGAACGTAAACCAAGAAGAAATCGCGATGCTGAAAAAGAATTTGAAGAACGCGTTGTAACCATTAACCGTGTAACAAAAGTAGTAAAAGGTGGACGTCGTTTCCGTTTTGCTGCCTTAGTTGTTATCGGTGATAAAAAAGGCCGTGTAGGCTTTGGTACGGGAAAAGCAAACGAAGTTCCTGATGCTATCAAGAAAGCAATCGAAGATGCTAAGAAAAATGTCTTCACAGTGCCTATTGTTGGAACAACAATTCCTCATGAAATCACTGGTAGATATGGTGCTGGAGAAATCTTCCTTCGCCCTGCTTCTGAAGGTACCGGAGTTATCGCTGGTGGACCTGTTCGTGCAGTATTAGAACTTGCAGGTATCAACGATATTCTTTCTAAATGTTTAGGAAGCCGTACGCCAATTAACATGGTGCGTGCTACGATTGCAGCATTGAAAGATCTGAAAACGATCGAAGATATTGCTCGTCTCCGTGGTAAAAAACCAGAAGAAATTCGCGGTTAATAGGAGGAATTAAACATGAAATTACATGAAATGACTTATACAGAAGGTGCTAGAACAAGTAAGAAACGTATTGGACGTGGACACGGTTCTGGCAATGGTAAAACTGCTGGTAAAGGTAATAAAGGTCAGAACGCAAGATCAGGCGGAGGAGTTCGTTTAGGTTTTGAAGGTGGACAGACTACTTTAGCTAGACGTTTACCAAAGAGAGGATTCACAAACTTCAACCGTAAAGTATTCGCAATCGTAAATGTTGCTAGTCTGAACTGCTTTGAAGATGGTACAGAAGTAACTCCAGAATTGCTGATCGAAAGCGGATTAGTTAGAAAAGAATTAGATGGAATTAAGATTTTAGGTGAAGGTGAATTAGAAAAGAAATTAACTGTTAAAGCTAACAAATTCTCTAAATCAGCTTTAGCTACAATTGAGCAAGCAGGCGGAAAAGCAGAGGTCATCTAATATGTTTAGCACCTTAAAGGGCATGTTGAAGAATAAAGAGATTCGTAAAAGAATTCTCTTTACTCTTGCAATGTTATTTATCTTCCGTTTTGGAACTGCAATTACAGTTCCTGGCGTAGATACAAAAGAACTGGTTGCAGGATTGCAAGACAACTCCCTATTTGCTATGATTAACCTGCTTGGTGGTGGCGGTTTGGAACAACTTTCTATCTTTGCGTTAGGTGTTGGTCCATACATTACTGCTTCCATCATCATCCAGTTGCTTTCTATGGATGTTATTCCTGCTCTAACTGAATTATCTAAGGGTGGGGCAACTGGCAGAAAACAGATTGATAAATATACACGTTATCTAGCTGTTGTATTAGGGTTCTTCCAGGCATCAACTATGGTTTATGGCTTTTCAAAACAATATTCCACGTTGATTATAAATGGAAGCTCCATTTCCAGCATCTTATATATTGCTACAATATTAACTGCTGGTAGTATGTTCCTGTTATGGATCGGTGATAGAATATCAATGAAGGGAATCGGTAATGGTGTTTCCATGCTGATTGCAGCTGGTATTATCGCTCGTCTGCCTCATCAGTTCTCTAGTGCATGGCAGACAATGGTTGATACAAGCAGCAGTTCCGCTACATTTAACGGCATACTGATGTTTGCATTATATATCATTGCTTACCTATTCATTATTGTATTCGTTGTTTGGATGCAAACTGCTGAACGTAAGATTCCTATCCAATACACAAGTAGTACTGTTGCTGCAAGAAAGAAAGATATGACATATCTTCCTTTGAAAATCAATAGTGCAAGTGTTATTCCAGTAATCTTTGCTTCTGCAATTATGGTAGCACCTTTACAGATCATTCGTATGTTTACGGCAGCAGAATGGGTTAATACGGTTGAATATTTCCTAGGTATGAGAACTCCAGTGAGTTTGGTTATCTATGTGGTATTAACGATCGCATTCACATTCTTCTACACGCACTTACAGATTGATCCTGAAAAAATAGCTGAAAATCTTGGAAAAAGTGGAACTTATATTCCAGGAATTCGTCCAGGAACAGAAACAAAACAATATATTAATAAAGTATTAAATAGAATCACTGTGTTAGGATCAATTGGATTATCATTCGTCGCT
The DNA here is from genome assembly GCA_014337235.1 of [Eubacterium] hominis. Taxonomy (GTDB): domain Bacteria; phylum Bacillota_I; class Bacilli_A; order Erysipelotrichales; family Erysipelotrichaceae; genus Hoskinsella; species Hoskinsella hominis. The sequence continues at coordinate 1,724,190 of CP060636.1, forward strand.
GTATTACCACATGCGCTTCCATTAATTCCAGGATTAAATCTGCCATCCTCTATGGGTATTGGTGGTACTGGTATCATCATCGTTGTTGGTGTAGCTATGGAAACGGTAAAACAGATTGAAGGAAGATTAACACAAAAATCCTACAGTTCTTTCTTACAACGATAGAAGGTGAACTCGTATGAATATTCTGATTATGGGAGGACCTGGTGCTGGTAAAGGTACCATGTCATCCAAGATTGTTGAAAAATTCAACGTCAACCACATTTCTACAGGAGATATCTTCCGTAGTGAAATCAGTAATAAAACAGAACTAGGAAATTTAGCTCAAAGCTACATGGACAAAGGATTGTTAGTTCCTGATGAAGTTGTTAACAACATGGTAAAAAGTTATTTAGATAAACTGGAAGATAAGAAAAATGGTTTCTTATTGGACGGATATCCAAGAACTTTAGATCAGGCAAAAGCATTTGATGCTTTGAGTCAGGGAACAGATTTAGCAATTGACAAAGTCATTGCTATGGAAATTGATTTCAATGAACTTGCATCACGAGTTACAGGACGTCGTTTATGCAAGGAATGTGGTGAAATCTATCACATTACAAATCATCCTTCTCAAGTAGAAGGTGTTTGTGATAAATGTGGTGGAGAATTGTATCAACGTAAAGACGATACAGAAGAAAGCCTGAAAGTTCGATTAGAAGAATACAGCTCTCAGACAGCTCCTGTCTTAGATTACTATGACGAAAAAGGAATTGTAGAACATATTGATGCTGGACAATCTATCGATAAAGTTTGGGCTGATGTATTAGCTGCTTTGGAGAAATAAATGATTCGTACAAAAGCAGATAATGAACTTGAGTACATGAGAGAAGCTGGAAAGATTGTAGCTTTGGCACATCAAGCAGTAAAAGATGCAATCAAAGCGGGAATCTCAACAAAGCAGATTAATGAGATTGTGGAAAATGTAATTATGGAACATGATGCGTATCCATCATTCAAAAATCTGTATGGATTCCCGGCAGCTACATGTGTCTCTGTAAATAACGTTCTTGTACATGGTATCCCAGATGATACAGTATTACAGGACGGAGACATTGTTTCAGTAGATATCGGTGCCTGTTATCATGGGTACCATGGAGACTCAGCATGGACGTATGCTGTTGGTAATGTAAGCAAAGAAGTACAAACTCTATTGCACATTAGTGAAGAATCTTTGTATGAAGGTTTAAAACAAGCAAAAGCTGGGAATCATTTAACTGACATATCGCATGCAATTGGAGAATTCGTGTATCGTCATGGGTTTTCTGTTCCACGCGATTACGCAGGACATGGTATTGGAACTTCTGTCCATGAAGATCCGACAGTTCCAAATTTTGGCCCGGCAGGTCATGGTATTCTGTTAAAAGAAGGAATGACTCTTGCGATTGAACCAATGGTTCTTGCGGGCAGACCACAGACAAAAGTATTAGCGGACGGCTGGGGTGTCATCTCAAAAGATGGAAGCTTATCAGCTCATTATGAACATACGATTGTCATAACAAAAAACGGGTATGAAATACTCACAACATTAAATAAGGAGGAACGTCCAGATAATGGGTAAGCAAGATGTTATTGAAATTGACGGAGTTGTAAAAGATACTCTGCCAAATGCAATGTTTAAGGTGGAATTAGCAAACGGGCACGAAATATTGGCTCACGTTTCTGGTAAAATCCGTATGCACTACATCCGCATTTTACCAGGGGATCGTGTTACCGTAGAAATTTCACCATATGATTTAACACGTGGGCGTATCACATTCCGACACAAATAGTCGTGAATTGAAGGAGGAAAACGCATGAAAGTAAGACCATCTGTCAAACCAATATGCGATAAGTGCCGCATTATCAAACGTAAAGGCCGTGTCATGGTTATTTGCGAAAATCCAAAACACAAACAAAGACAAGGAAACTAATGGAGGTGTAATGTAAAATGGCTCGTATTGCAGGTGTTGACTTACCACGCGACAAGCGCGTCGTAGTGTCATTAACGTATATTTACGGAATCGGTCGCACAACAGCTGAACAGATTCTGGCAAAAACAGGTATCAGTGAAGATATCCGTGTAAAAGATTTAACTGAAGAACAAGTAAATGCAATTCGTAACGAAATTGATGGAATCAAAGTCGAAGGTGACTTGCGTCGTGAAACAGCATTAAACATCAAACGTTTAATGGAAATCGGATGCTACCGTGGAATTCGTCACAGAAAAGGTTTACCAGTTCGCGGTCAACGTACTAAAACAAATGCTCGTACGCGTAAAGGTCCAGTTCGTACCGTAGCAAACAAAAAGAAATAGGACGATAGGAGGAAGTAAAATATGGCAAAGAATGTAAAAGCCGGCGCTCGTAAACGTAAGGCACGTAAGAATATTGCGCGTGGATGTGCTCATATCCACTCAACATTTAACAATACCATCGTTACTATTACTGATGAAAATGGAAACGCTGTAGCATGGTCAAGTGCTGGAGCATTAGGATTCAAGGGTTCTCGTAAATCCACTCCTTTTGCTGCACAGATGGCTGGAGAAGCTGCAGGTAAAGCAGCAATAGAAAACGGTATGAAAACAATTTCTGTAAACGTAAAAGGTCCAGGACCTGGACGTGAAGCAGCTGTAAGAGCATTACAGGTAGCAGGACTTGAAATTACAATGATCAACGATGTAACTCCAATTCCTCACAACGGTTGTCGTCCACCAAAACGACCACGCGGTTAATCATTGACCTATAAACTTGAGGAGGTAAACGTATGCAAAAATTCGAACGTGCACATTTTGAAGTAAAAGAATATATTGATTCAGAACATTACGGTAAGTTTGTATTTGAGCCTCTGGAAAGAGGTTTTGGAACAACTATTGGGAATGCACTAAGACGTGTTTTGCTCTCCTCTTTACCAGGAGGCGCTGTATTTTCAATTAAAGTTGATGGTGTTTACCACGAATTTACTGCAATTCCTGGAATTGTAGAAGATGTAACGACAATCATTTTAAATATCAAAACCCTTGTTATGGAAATTCAGGATGATGAAATCTACACCCTGAGAATTTCCAAACAGGGACCTGGTGAAGTGACTGGCGCTGACATCATCTGTCCTGAAGGAGTAGAAATCTTAAGTAAAGACTTACACATTTGTACTCTTGAAGAAGGTGGAATGTTAGAAATGGAATTACAGGCTCGTATTGGTCGTGGATATGTGAATGCAGACACGAACAAACAACTGTACCAGACACCTAATCAGCCTTTAGGAGTAATTTATACTGACTCTATCTATACACCAATTGAAAAAGTAGCTTATAATGTTGAACCTACTCGTGTAGGTCAAAATGCAAACTACGATAAAGTAATTTTGGAGGTATGGACTGATGGTTCTATTTCTCCAGCAGAATCTTTAGCATTAGCTTCAAAAATCTTGATTGATCACTTAGAGTTATTAACAAGTGTTGATGAAGCAGTAAATGATATGGACTCTGTAATGAAAGAAGCACAGGGAGAAGTTCAGAATAAAGGACTTGTTATGATGATTGAAGACCTTGACTTATCCGTACGTTCATACAACTGTTTAAAACGTGCAGGTATTCAGACTGTTGAAGAACTGACACAGAAAACAGAAGATGAAATGATGCGAGTAAGAAACTTAGGAAAGAAATCATTGAAAGAAGTTAAAGATAAGATTTATGATTTAGGCTTAAGCTTCAAATCATATGAATAAGAATCGCTAAGGAGGTTAAATACCAATGTGGAATCGTAAATTAGGACGTAAAGCCGACCACCGTAAAGCATTGCTTCGTAACATGGCTACATCCGTAATCGCATATGGACAGATCGAAACAACTGAAATGAAGGCAAAAGAACTTCGTAGTGTTGTTGATGAACTGATTACATTAGCAAAACGTGGCGACTTGCACGCTCGTCGTCAGGCTGCAAAATTCGTTCGTGATGTTGTAGTTGATGAAGCTACAGGTCAGACAGCTTTACAGAAACTGTTTGATGAAATCGGACCTGCATACAAAGATCGTAACGGAGGATATACTAGAGTTGTTAAGACTAGAGTTCGCCGTGGTGACGCAGCTCCAATGGCAATCATTGAATTAGTAAAATAGTAATCAAAAGGTGTGTATAATGAAATGCACATCTTTTTTTTATAGTTTTTCCTTTGAAATTATAGTATGATAGAAATGAAAGAGAGGTATGCGTATGAGAAAAAGATCAAAAAACAGAAAACTAAAGATCATGATTTGTTTACTTATTTTTCTTATCATCATTGCGATACTTGGAATTTATTTCTATTACGATTTTAGAAACAAAAAGATTTATGAAGAAATGAATATACAATTCATAGAAAATAAAGTAATTGAATACGGCGACAAGGATGCAACCTCTAAAAAGCTAGTGAAAAATGTCAAGGGAGCTATCCTAAAATATCCAGAAATCGATGTAATGAAAGTTGGTAAATAAAAACTTTTATATCAATTAGAAGATAACAAAATCACCAAAGAAATACAAACAGAAATAGAAATCAAAGACACAAAAAGACCAGAAATTATATTAAAGAAATCTAAAATCACACTTCCTTATGGAGCTGATTTTAATATGGCTTCTAATATCAAGCAAGTAAAAGATGTTGTGGATGGAAACATCCCATATAATGAAAATAAAGAAAAGAATAGTTATTGGTTTGAGGGAAATATTGATGCAGAGAAAGCCGGCACATATCCATGCAAAGTAATCGCTGTGGACAAAAATGGAAATAAGGCAGAGAAGTCTTTTGAAGTAATAATCGAAGAAAAACAAATCGATGAATACCCATCTAAACAGTCAAACAATAAACAACAAGAGCCAAGTGAAACAAATCAACCATATTATGTAAATGGAATTCTCGTTGTTAATAAACACCATGCCTTACCACGAGATTATGGTTATGGTAATGATGAAACTGCATATTCTGCATTGCTACAGCTTCAACAAGCTGCTGCAGATAATGGTTTTTCAATTCCATTATTAAGCGGCTATCGCTCATATGATTATCAATCTGATTTATATAATCAATATGTAGCACGTGATGGTGTAGAGGCCGCTGATCGCTATTCAGCACGTCCTGGTTATTCTGAACATCAAACAGGCCTAGCTTTCGATATAGGCAGTATTGACAACAATTATGGTTATACACCAGCAGGACAATGGCTGGCGCAAAATGCCCATACCTATGGATTTATCATTCGATATCCAGAAGGAAAAGAAAGTATCACAGGCTATATGTATGAACCATGGCACGTTCGTTATTTAGGAAAAGATGTGGCACAGCAGGTTTACGCAAGTGGTCTTACGTTGGAAGAATTTTTACAGATTAATTAAAAATTAATGATTTTGTAAAGAAAACCGCCAAATTATTGGTATAATAGTATTCGCGAGGTAAGATAAAATGAAAAAAAGAATGATCTATTTAAGTTGTATTGCTTTATTACTAGGCGCTTGCAGCTCATCAGATAAAACAAAAGAATATGGTGTTACTGACACAAAATCATGTGACAATGCGTTGATACTGGAAGCCAATAAAGATGATTTGATTAAAGATAAAGGAAGCATCTATTGTGCGGTAGATGAAAATCTATCACACTTAGATCAGGTAACCGCATTTGTGAAAGCAGGCTATCAGGCAGAACGTATTAATGAATTTCTGAAATTGTCCTATTATCAAGATAAATTAACCGATCGATATATTGCTTATGATGATCAAAAAAAATCTGTAGAAGATGTAGTAACATATGTAAACATTGGTCTGGATCAGCCATATTTCACGAATATGGATACTATCCAGGATACGAAAAATCCATTGATGTTAATTAACAAATATCATAAATTACCAGATGGCTATGAACCTGTGGATTTAACACCAACACCTAATGCATGTGTGATTGGCGAAGATTACTCTTGTCAAAGTGAACCACAATATTTGGTAAAGGAAGTCGCAGAAGCCTTTGAAAAACTGGTAGAAGCTGGTAAACAAGAAGGTATCAATATCAAAGCAATTGCAAGTTATCGCAGTTTTGCATATCAAAAAAATCTATATGATTATTATGCAAACACAGAAGGTAAGGATTACGCAGATCAATATTATGCAAGACCTGGGCAGAGTGAACATAACAGTGGGCTGGCAGTGGATGTAACACTAGATAATGAAAACTTCAATGAAATTGAAAAATCTCCACATTATCAATGGCTTTTAGATCATATCAATGCATATGGTTTTATCCTTCGTTATGAAGAGGATAAAGTTCCAGTTACTGGCTATAACTATGAGTCCTGGCATTTACGTTATGTAGGAAAAGATGCCGCAGAGGAGATTACGAAACAAGGATTGACATTAGATGAATATATCGCAAGAAAAGCAGGTAAATAATATGAGAAAATTAATGATGATTTTAATGAGCCTGATGCTGGTTGCCTGTAGCACTCAGACATCAGCGCCTGAGAAAGAACCAGAGAAAAAAGATGAAGAAAAAACCAAAGTATCATTTATTGGAGTTGGGGACAACCTGATCCATGAAATGATTTATATACAGGCAGATAAAGCCGCAGGGAGTGAAAATGATGGAACATATGATTTTACTCCTATGTATGAACATGTAAAAAAAGATGTAGAGAATGCAGATATTGCTTATATTGATCAAGAGTCTATTATTGGTGGAGATGATTTAGGTATTTCCGGTTACCCTACCTTTAATTCTCCAGATCAGGTTGCTCGTGATGTTGCCGCAACTGGATTTGACTTAATCAACACTGCAAACAATCATTGTCTGGATATGTATCAGGCAGGTATTGATCATTCAAGTAAAATCTGGTCTGAACAAAAAGGTATCGTAACAGCAGGAACATACACATCCAATGAAGATAGAAACAAAATCAGAGTAATCGAGCGAAAAGGAATAAAATTTTCATTTTTAGCTTATACATATGGAACCAATGGGATAGAACCACCACATGAGTACAGTGTAGCTTATTTTGATGAAGAACAAATAAAAAAAGATGTAGCTGCAGCGAAAAAAGTTAGCGATGTTGTAATCGTGTCTGCACACTGGGGTGATGAAAATGTAAGTGCTCCTACCGATTTCCAGAAAAAGTATGCGCAGCTATTCGCTGATTTAGGCGTTGATGTTGTCGTTGGTGAACATCCGCATGTCATACAACCTGTAAACTGGGTAGATGGCAAAGATGGTAATCATACATTAGTGATTTATTCCCTGGGAAATTTTTTAAGTGGTATGCTGGATGTAAACAATGTTTTATCTGGAATGATCCGTTTCAATTTTGTGAAAGATAATAAAAGCGGAAAAATACAAATCGAAGATGTAAAATGGGAACCATTAATCACACACTATACAGGTGATGCGAAAGATATCTTAAACACACGAAAAGATTTTACAGTATATAAACTCAGTGATTATACAGATGAGCTAGCCGCTAAACATGGACTAAATGGTGTAGATGGGCAGAAAGTAACAATTCAGGACTTATATGATCGTACAAGTAAAATCATCAAAGATATTGAAATTATAAAGTAAGGTGTAAATATGACATTATTAGAAGAAATGGAACAATATGCATTAGAAAAAGATGTACCCATCATGCTGCAGGAAGGTATCACATTCATGTGTTCATTCATAAAAGAACATCAATTAAAAAGTATCCTTGAGATTGGAAGTGCAATCGGATATTCCGCAATTCGTATGGCAATGTTAGATAAAAATATTCATATCACAACCATAGAACGAGATGAAGAACGATATCAAAAAGCAAAAGAATATATCGCAAGAAGTGAATATAAAGATCAGATCACTTTATTGTATGGGGATGCTTTGGAAGCTGATATCCAAGGCAGCTATGATATGATTTTCATTGATGCCGCAAAAGCACAATACATTCGTTTCTTTGAACGTTATGAGCCATTATTGATCCAGGGTGGATACATTATCACAGATAATCTGAAATTTCATGGTTTTGTGGAACATCCAGAAACGGCAACCAGTCGTAATCTGCGTCAGTTGGTAGGTAAAATATCAAGATTTATCAATTATCTGAAATCAAGAGATGATTTTGATACGACATTCCTTGAACAAGGGGATGGCATTGGAATCAGTAAAAAGAAATAACCGAAGATTTTTCTTCGGTTTTTATGTATCATTTTAAACTTTTTGTGATACAATAGAAGAAAAGAAAGTGGTGACCATAATGAAAAAAATACTACCGATTCTGGGTGTCGTGGCTGGAGCAGCTGCATTTGTTGCATACAAAATGAAAAAGGAAGAACAAAAGCAGATTATTGATTTAGATCAAGGCCTGTTAGAAGATGAAGAAGAAACATTAGAAGAAGGCCCAATCAGTGATCCTGCAAGCTGCTGTGAAAATGTCATGGAAAAAGCAGAAGAAGTAAAAGAAAATGTAGAAGAAAAAGCAAAAAATTTAGAAGAACGTACAGAAGAATTGATGGAGGATGTAAGTGACAATATTGAAGAGCATGTAGAAGATGCTGCAAAAGCTTTTAAAATTCATATTGAAGATGCTGTAGATACTGCTCAGGAAAAAGCAGAGGATGTAAAAGAAGCATTAAAAGAACCAAAAGATGATGTAGAAGAAGCAAAAGATGAACGTTATCCACATTTGAATGGTTCACAATTAGAAGAAATTCGTGCAAATGCTGATGCAGTTATCGAAGAATTAGAAAAAGATGGCGATGTGCATAATCATGAACGTCCTGTACAGCATAGAATCAATTTCACGAATATGGAAGATTTAGAAGGATTTAAAAATACAGTGATTAATAAAGGGTTTGTCATTACCAATGGCGATGAAGAATACCAATTAATGGTATTACACATAACGGCAATCAATAAAGAAAAACTATATGACAACATGTTCTATCTTGCTGATATCGCGGCAATGTATCATGGTGTTTATGAAGGATGGACAAGTAAAGTCGTTTATTAATGAGTTGAAGGATACTGAAAAGTATCCTTTTTCATAAAGGATGGCATTTATGAAAATCGCATGCCCATTTACAGATTAAAAAGTGTTAGATACATATATTCAAGAATTACAGGGATAAATTCTTTCAATCCTGTAATTTTTTAATTTTATATTGAATATTCCTTTCTATTCATAATTCCGTTATAATATATAGTATTACAAGGATGAAAGAGGGAGCGGCATGTTTAAGAAGAATATGAATTATTTTACGATGTTTGCGACAGGTACATTTTTCTGTGTACTTGGTTTTTCTTTTATTTTTGATTCTATAGCTGTCTGGAACTGGTTATATACGACCTTTGTGATTGGTGTTGCGATCATAGGCATTATTCGTTTATGCAACTTGATAATCAACTTCCGTAAAGTAGACAGCCGTCTGCATCAAACAATCGATATTATCGCATGGATTATCGCTGTGGTGATTTCTTTAAGCTATCCACAGACATTCTTCATGATGCTGCCGCGTTTCGTAGGGGCCTGGATTTTATTACATGCGATTGTGAAAATCATTGTTATGTGGATAAAAAAACAAGATCATCTGCCAATTCCTGCCCACAGTGTTTTCTATTTACTTGGCGATTTGATTATGAGCTTTTTCCTGATCATTTCTCCAGTCAAACATGAAGAAGTAATCTCTATTTGTATGGGTGGATATTTCTTGATTTATGGAGGAAATGCCATATTAGATTTTATCCGTGAAATTTTGCCAAGCGGCAGTGGAGATAAACTGGATAATAAAATTCGTTTAAGCGTTCCTCCGGCAATGTCTGTCATTATTCCACCACATCTTATGCGAACATTATTAAATAAGGATAAAGAAGATCAAATCAAAGAACATTTTGATGCTATCAAAGAAGATATTCCTGTGGATATGGAAGTCATGATTCATCTGGCACCTAGTGGTCCTGCGATGATGGGACATGCGGATATGATTTATCGAGGATTGGTCATTAGTTATGGCTGTTACGATCCTAATAATCGTCATTTATTTGGCACAATGGGGGATGGCGTAGTCATTATCGCGCCCAAAGATACCTATTTGCATAATTGTTTAGAAAATGAAAATAAAATCCTGATTAGTTTTGGAATCGCATTAACCAAAATACAAAAAGAAAAATTAAACGAACGCCTTTTGGAAGTATTCTCTACATTCTATGACTTCCACAGCGATGAAGAATTAAAACGCATGGGCATGCCTTACAAAGGAGAGTGTGATGATTATCTGAGCCGCGTGACCAGAACCTCTCCAGATGCCAAATTTTACAAAATCAAATCAGGAAAGCTAAAAACATTCTTCGTAGTATCCAGCAACTGTGTGTATTTCTTATCCAATATATTAAAAGTAATTGGTCTGCATCTAGTGGACCTTAGTGGCATTATTTCACCTGGCGCATATTATGACTTCTTAAACAATGAATTTAAAAGTAATAAAGGCTTTGTCGTTTCTAGAAAATTATATCGTAAAAAAGATGCAGTTTTATTTGAATCAAAAGATGAAAAATAACTTCATCTTTTTCTTTTTACAAACACTTGACTCTCCCCTTACAGGAGGCTGTAATCTGTAACTGTAAGGAGAAATAATTATGAAAAATGTGATAGAAGTACATGACTTAACAAAACAATACCAGAATCGTATTGTCGTAGACCATCTTTCTTTTGAGGTAAAACAAGGCGAGGTTTATGGAATCTTAGGACATAATGGAGCTGGAAAAACCACAACCATTGAATGTATACTGGGATTACATCGTCCAGAAAAAGGAAATGCCACAATATTTGGAAAGAATGCCTGTCAGCATCGAAAACAGCTATTTGAACGAATTGGTGTACAATTACAATCCTCATCTTATCAAAACAATATCAAAGTACAGGAGGTATGTGAAGAAACAGCAGCTTTATATAAGCGACCACAAGATTATCGTGCATTATTAGACCAGTTTCATCTTTCCTCATATGACAATCAGTTTGTGGAAAAGCTGTCTGGAGGAGAACGTCAAAAACTATCCATTGTGATTGCTTTAATACCAGATCCACAAGTATTGTTTTTAGATGAATTAACAACAGGTCTGGATGTAGAAGCAAGACGTGAAGTATGGGAAACTTTAAAAACATTGAAGCAACAAGGAATGACAATGATATTAACAACTCATTATATGGAAGAAGCACAATATCTTTGTGATCGTGTTTTATTATTAGCACATGGAAAAATGGTGAAAGAAGGAACTGTTGATACAATTATACAAGATAGTGGAAAGCCTAATCTGGAAGAAGCTTATCTATATTATATGAAGGAGGAATCAAAATGAAACGTTTTATGACACTTTTGAAAATTGAAGGAAAATTAGGCTTTCGCTGCCCGGATCCTATCTTCTTTGGCATCATCATGCCAGTAGGGATTTTCTTTCTGATTGCCTGGATAGCCGGCGATAAACAAGTACAAACTGGGAATTATACTTTTTTAGACAGTGTTTTTTCATCAATTTTGACGATAGGCATATGCGCTACAGCGTTTATGGGACTTCCAACTGTACTATCAGATTATCGCGATAAAAAAATCTTAAAGCATTTCTTTGTGACGCCTATCAGTCCGAAACTTTTATTATTAGCACAAGCATTATTATCCGCATTGACAGCAATCATTTCTGCCTGTATCATAACTATATGTGCTATTATATTTTTCCATTATCGAATGGAAGGCAATATCCTGTTATTCATCCTTGCATATCTTGTTGTTTTATTCAGCATGTACAGTATTGGATTATTGATTTCAGCATTATCGCCAAACATAAAAACAACCAATGTATTATGCAGTATTGTTTATTTTCCTATGCTGTTTCTATCTGGCGCAAGTATCCCTTATGAAATCTTTCCATCCATCCTGCAAAAGATATCTAATGTACTGCCATTAACACACGGAATCAAAATATTAAAAGCGATTGCTTTTGATACCATAACCACACAAACCATCTATTCTATATGTTTTATAATGATATTAACTGTGATATCATTGGTTTTAGCTGTCAAACACTTCCGTTGGGAATAAGGAGGCCTTTATGAGTATTCAAAAAAAATGTATCCAAAAAGAACCACCACAGTATTATCGCATTGGCGTATTTGCGCAAATGAATCGTGTCACCATTAAAACCCTTCGACACTATGATGAAATAGGCTTATTAAAACCAGAATTTGTAGATGATACGAATGGATATCGCTATTATACATCAAAGCAGCTGCCTCATTTACATCAGATCATTGCACTCAAGGATATAGGATTTTCATTAGAAGAAATTCATGCTATCCTGCAAGGAGGAAATGAGCAGCTGTATCTTCAGAAAAAGAAACATGAGCTGTTGAAAGAAATCAGTCATATGACAGATCGTATTGCCAGTATCGAAAGCTATCTGATGAAGGAAGATACAAGGAAACCTGCCCATGTGGTCTTGAAACCGCTGCCTGCTGTAACCATAGCTTATATGTCTGTACGATTATCCGGCTATGCGCAGCTATTTGACTTTATGCCCGCAATGGGAGTAGAAATGGAGAACGCAGAATGTGAATGTGTAGAGCCTGATTATTGTTTTACCATGTATTGTGATGAAGGATATAAGGAAAATGATATACAGGTAGAAATCTGTCAGGCAGTCGTGGAAGAAAAGCCAAGCCATGGGGATTTAAAATTTAAACAGCTGCCACCAGTAGAAATGGCTGCCTGTGTGCTGCATAAAGGACCATATGAAACCCTGCCACAATCCTATGAAGCAATCGTTCGCTATATTGAAGAAAATGGTTATGAAATCATTGGATACCAAAGAGAATCCTATATTGATGGGATATGGAATAAAGATGATCCATCTCTATGGCTCACAGAGATACAATTTCCCATAAGAAAGCGATAAGTAAGATATAAGGAATGAATAAGTTCCTTATATTTTTTTGATATAATGTATTGGTAACGCTATCATGACAGCTGTGATGACAATTTAAGAAAACGCCTGATTTTAAAGGGGGCTGTTTGTTGTTTTCCACCATGTTTCGTTGTATAATAAAAAAGCTATTACGTTGAGGTGATCAATATGGATAAAATACGCGTAGAAGATTTAACATTCTCTTATGATGGAGAAAGAAATGCAGTCAACCATGTATCTTTTTCAGTTGAAGATGGAAGCTATACAACGATTATCGGCCATAACGGAAGTGGAAAATCCACGATTGCAAAGCTGCTGATTGGTTTATTAGAAAAAGAAAGCGGCAATATATATGTAGATGATCAGGCATTAACTGAAGAAAATATTTATGATATCCGTGATAAAATCGGTATCGTATTTCAAAATCCGGATAACCAGTTTATTGGCGCAACCGTGGCAGATGATATTGCGTTCGGTTTAGAAAATCATCAGGTAGAAACAAGTAAGATGCAGCCAATTATTGAACGTTTTGCGCAAAAGGTAAACATGAGTGCTTATATGAACAGTGAACCTACCAAACTATCTGGCGGACAGAAACAGCGTGTCGCAATCGCTGGTGTGCTGGCAATGTCACCTCAAATCATTATTTTTGATGAATCCACAAGTATGCTGGATCCTCAAGGAAAGGCTGAAATTAATGAACTGATTCAGGAAATTCATAAAGAAAGCAAAATGACAATTATATCTATTACACATGATATAGAAGAAGTTGCACATAGTGATGATGTCATTGTCATGGATGATGGTAGAATTGTCATGCATGGAAAACCCGAAGAAATCTTATTACAGGAAGAAAAACTGATTGATTTAAAATTAGATATTCCTTTTTCATTAAAGTTCACAAAAGCATTACAGAAACAAGGCATAGAAATTGAGGCCTGTACAACAATGGAAAGGTTGGTGGATGAAGTATGCCGATTACATTTCGACAAGTAGAACATACCTATCAAGCCGATTCACCATTCTCATATGCGGCATTAAAAGGTATAGATTTAGATATTCAGGAAGGAAAAGTCACTGCCATTATCGGAGAAACAGGCAGTGGAAAAAGTACACTGGTACAGCATTTAAACGCCTTATTGCTGCCAACGGGTGGAGAAATTGAGATATTAGATAAGAAAATTATCGCCAAAGAGAAACCTAAAAATCTAAAGGCCTTAAGAAAACAGGTGGGATTGGTTTTTCAATTTCCAGAATACCAGTTATTTGAAGAAACTATCGCAAGAGATATCAGCTTTGGACCAAAAAACTTTGGTGTCAGTGAAGAAGAAGCATTGCAAAGAACAAAAGATGTATTAAAAGTTGTTGGCTTAGATGAAAGCTATATGGAAAAAAGCCCATTTGATTTATCAGGAGGGCAAAAACGAAGAATCGCAATTGCCGGTATTTTGGCGATGGATCCAAGTGTCCTTGTATTAGATGAACCAACAGCTGGACTAGACCCACAAGGCGCAAAAGATATGATGCAGCTGTTTCAGGATATGAATACCAAATATCATAAAACAGTATTAATCGTAACACACGATATGGAGCATGTATTAAACTATTGTGACCGTGTGGTAGTCGTAAAAGATGGATATATCAAAAAACATTGTGATGTACAAGCGTTCTTTGAAAATATAAATTTATTAAAAGAGTTAAGAATCAACCCACCGGCAGTGATTCGTTTACGTGAAGAACTGCGTGCCAAAGGCTTTCAAATCGATTCATCCATTCTGGATATCGAAGCATTAGCTGAAGCGGTGGCAAAGGAGGTGAAGGCTCGTGGATAATATCGCATTAGGAAGATACCTTCCCTTAGATTCTATCATTCATAAGATGGATCCCCGTGCCAAAATCATGGCGATGCTGTTTGTGATGATTGCCATCTTTATTGATGCTGGATATATCGGTTATGCGATCATTGGGGCAGTTGTCATTGCCATTGCGCTTATGGGAAAATTAAAGTTAAGCTTTTTGTGGAGAAGTATGAAACCAATGTTATTCATGCTGGTATTCTTGTTAATCATCAACTTGTTGGTGATCAAAGATGGAAGTATTCTGTTTTCCATTGGCAGCTTTCATATATATAGTGGTGCCTTGTCCCAGACATTATATATCGTTATTCGTCTGGCATTGATGATTATGGTTACCACGATTTTAACAGCAACAACCAAGCCTTTACAGCTTACCTTGGGAATCGAAGACCTGTTAAAACCATTTCAGGTTATTCATGTACCTGCGCATCAAATCGCTATGATGATATCCATTGCATTACGTTTTATTCCAACTTTGATAGAAGAAACACAGCGAATCATGAAAGCCCAGGCAAGTCGTGGTGTAGATATCGAAGAAGGAAAATTAATGGAAAAAATTCGTGCAATCCTTTCCCTGATCGTACCATTGTTTGTTTCTGCATTCCAAAGAGCTGAAGATTTAGCGTATGCCATGGAAGCACGTGGCTATATACCAGATCGTGAAAGAACCAGATACCAGCAGTTGAAGATGTATGCGAAGGATTATATCCTGTTATGCGGCAGCGTGGTAATTCTGGCAGTTATGATTACTTTAAATATTCTATTATGAGATATCAGGCAATTGTAAGTTATGATGGCTTCGCTTATGGAGGCTGGCAGAAACAAACCAATACCAATGCGATACAGGAAGAAATAGAAAATGTGTTATTAAAAATCAACGGTTATGATACACCAATTATCGCCAGTGGCAGAACAGATGCGAAAGTACATGCAAAAGGCCAGGTGTTTCACTTTGACAGTGATCGTATATTGGATGATTTCCATTTTACCAGAGCAATGAATTCATTATTGCCATCAGATATCCGTATACAACATGTATATCAGACATCAGATGACTTTCACGCGCGTTTTGACGCCTTTGGAAAGCGATATGACTATTTGGTAACCAATGATATCAAAAATCCTTTTTACGAGCGCTACATGGGGAAAGAATGGAAAACACTGGATATATCCATGATGCAGGAATGTGCACAGGTATTTTTGGGAGAACACGATTTCACAAGCTTTACCAGCAATAAAATCGACCCTAGAAAACCAAGAGTCAAGACCATACGAAAGCTGGAAGTCATTGCCCATCAAGACCATATCCAGATGATTTTTATAGGTACAGGTTTCTTGCGTTATATGGTACGCATGATTGCACAGACTCTCATTGAAGCCGGAAAACACAGAATCACAAAACAACAGATACAGGACATGCTGAACGCCAAAGATAAACATGCCTGTCGATATAAAGCAGACCCACAGGGATTATACTTAATAGAAGTATTTTATAATGAAGAGGACTATCTGAAAGGATAGTTTTTTTCTAATGATTCTGCGTTTTTGTGATATAATAATAGCCGATAAGAAGGAATAAGGTGAGATTATGCGAAAGACAAATTATCATATGCATACCAAACGCTGTATGCATGCTTCTGGTAGTGATGAAGAATATGTATTAGCAGCCATTGAGGGAGGATATGAAGAAATTGGATTTTCTGATCATTGCCCATGGAAATATGATTCAGATTTTGTGGCACATATGCGTATGCCATTATCCCAGTTTGATGATTATTATCAATCCATTGCGGCATTGAGAGATAAATATAAAGATCAAATTAGTATTAAAATCGGATTGGAATGTGAATATTTTCCTAAGTATATGAAATGGTTAGAAGAATTTAAAGAAGCAAAAGGCTTAGATTATATTATATTTGGAAATCATTATTATAAGACTGATGAAAAGCGTATATATTTTGGCACGGAATGTGAATATGATCATATGTTGAAAGCCTATATTGATGAAGCAATTCAGGGAATGGAAACAGGATTATATGCATATCTTGCACACCCGGATTTATTTATGCATGGTAGACGTAAGTTCGATGAGCTTGCGGAAAAGAAAAGTGTGCGATTATGTGAGGCAGCAAAACATTTGCATATTCCTTTAGAATATAATCTGAATGGGGCATTATATAATGATGTGATGAATGTGACACATTATCCACATCCTAAATTTTGGGAAATTGCTGCACATGTTGGAAATGATGTAATCATTGGTGTTGATGCACATGAACCTAAAGCGATGATGAATGATCGATACAGAGATGAAGCGATTGCTTATTTAACATCTTTGGATATGAATATTATCGATAAGCTGCCAGAAAAACATTAATTTTGTTTTTCACATACTTCTACATATTTTCTACAAAATTCTCTTATAACGCTAGTTTATACTATAGTCAGCAAGTGAGATAAGGTACTTGCTAAAATATGATAATTTCCCCTCAAAAATTATTTCATATTTTCTCCCTTTCAAAAACATAATAATTTTAAGCAAAAGAAGCATACTTCCCTCAATGCTTCTTTTGTTTTATCTATGTGCTTTTTCTTATCACATATTTCAAATGTAATTGTATTTGCATTCAACATAATCTAACATAATTTCTACAAACTTATACGCAAAGTATTTGTTATACTATAGTCAGCAAGTGAGGTAAAGCCACTTGCAGGTATGATAATTTCCCCTCAAAAAATTCATACTTTTCTCCCTTTCAAAAAATAAATTATAATAGAACAAAAGAAGCACTCACCCCTCAGGTGCTTCTTTTGTTTATGTTAAAAAGGTATTCACATAATTGTCTGAATAAGTTAGTTAACAACAACATAATCTAACATAATTCCTACAAACTTGTACGTAAAGTATTTGTTATACTATAGTCAGCAAGTGAGGTAAAGCCACTTGCGGTATGATAATTTCCCCTCAAAAAATTCATACTTTCTCCCTTTTTAAAACTATAATTTACAGAAGAAGCGCTATTCCCTCGGCGCTTCTTTTGTATATATACATAGAATTCACAAAAAAACATGAATTTATTGAAAAAACTGAAAGTTTTAGTTGACTTCTTGCCAATTTAAATATAAACTATTAAATAGGCACTTATGCCTTTGTAGCCCCGGAAACTACATAGGAAAGGAAGTTTAAAGAACATGCGCCAAACAACATTTGCAAAACCTGCTGAAGTAGAACGTACTTGGTACGTTGTAGACGGAACAGGAAAGACTTTAGGTCGTTTAGCTACTGAAGTAGCATCTGTGTTAAGAGGAAAAAACAAACCTACTTACACACCAAACGTTGACTGTGGAGATTTCGTTATCGTTATCAACGCTGACAAAATCGAATTAACAGGAAACAAACTTGATACTAAAAAATACTACAACCACTCTGGTTACGCTGGAGGACTTCGTACACGTACTGCACGTACAATGAAGGAAAACTATACTGTTGAATGGGTTGAAAAAGCTATTTACGGTATGTTGCCTCACACTAAATTAGGTGACGTAATGCGTAAACACTTATTTGTTTACACAGGTAATGAACATCCACATGCAGCTCAGAAACCAGTTGAGCTGGAAATCAAAGGTTAGGAGGAATAAGAAATGGCAGCTAAGAAAAATACAGTAACTTACAATGGTACAGGACGCCGTAAAACTTCTGTTGCTCGTGTCTTTATGACTCCGGGTAAAGGTAACATCGTTGTTAATGGTAAAACATTAGAAGAATACTTACCTTTAGAAACTTTACGTATGGTTGTTCGTTCACCATTAGAATTAACAGAAACTTTAGATCAGTTTGATATCAAAATCAACGTTCAAGGTGGAGGATACACAGGTCAGGCAGGAGCTATGCGCCATGGTATCACTCGTGCTTTAATGGAAGCTAGTGCAGACTATCGTCCTGCATTAAAAGCAGCTGGATTCGTAACACGTGACTCTCGTATGAAAGAACGTAAGAAATACGGATTAAAAGCAGCACGTCGTGCTCCACAGTTCTCTAAGAGATAGTTATTATTGTTTCTTAAGAGAGCAAAAGAAAACTACAAAAACGAGAAAAAGCCTTTATTTAATGGCTTTTTTTCATATTCAGTGATTTTATGAATTTTTATAAAAAGTGGGAGAAGTGCTATAAAATTTGGAAAAAGTGGCTCAGTTGGTGGAAAATAAGCAGCAAATAAGCAACAATTTGGCGTAAAATCTGGCGTAATTTTTGGCGTAAAGTTGACGTAAAATTTCAATTCCTCGCTGACATTGTTTTATCCGTGCGATAGAATGATTGTGTAGAAAGCATAAAGGTGTGAAATTTGTAGAGGGTATTTTTAATAGATAGGATTGGTGAAAAAATATCTGAAATAGAAAAAGTGGCTGTAAAGTGCTGTGTAATCCCCTATATATAAAGCGATAGTTTTTTATTAGCATCTTGCATACTTCGGAGAAACGAAGTATAATATAACATTATTATGCAGGAGGTGCGATATGGATTACATTACCACGAAAGAAGCCGCCGCTAAGTGGGGCATATCAGATAGACGGATTTTACAGTATTGTAACAGTAATCGAATTGAGGGCGCAGTCAAAATGGGCAATACTTGGCTGATACCCAAAGTGGCTGGCAAGCCTGTTGACAGACGAAGAAAAATACAGGCTGACGGCAAAGAGGTGAAGCTATATGAATCGTAAAATTCTGGTAGCTGAAGATGACGCCGATATTCTGAATCTGTTGAAAATTTACTTGGAAAGCAGTGGATTTCAGGTTTTGACAGCACAGAACGGCGAAGTTGCTTGGCAGCTACTCCAAGCTGAGAAGATTGACCTTGCTGTTTTAGATATTATGATGCCGAAAATGGACGGCTTTGCCCTTACCCAAAAAATTCGTAGCGAGTATAATATGCCTATTTTGTTGCTTACTGCAAAAACAGAGGATACGGATAAGATTTTAGGACTGAATCTCGGGGCAGACGATTATATGACAAAACCGTTTAATCCGCTGGAGGTTGTTGCAAGGGTAAATGCAAATCTCCGCAGATTTTATCAGTTGAATCCTGCGTCGTCGGAAGAACCCGTTTCTTCGGTTATCACGCTGGGAGAACTTGCATTGGATACAGAAAAATGGATTTTACGAAAAAACGGGACAGAAATTATTTTAACGCCGAACGAATACAAGCTCCTTGCATATTTAATGCAATCTCCTGGGCGTGTTTACACGAAGTCACAGCTTTGTATGGCAATAAACGGCGAGTATTATGATAATTATGAAAATGCAATGATGGTACATATCTCTCATCTGCGTGAGAAAATCGAGGAAGACCCAAAAGCTCCCCGTTATATCAAAAATGTAAGAGGGGTGGGATATAAGATTGAAAAAATCGAATAAGCGTGGCAGTGTTTTTACGCTTCTGCTTAAAAATTATATTTTACTTACGCTGATTTTGCTGCTGTTTTTGACAGGTTTGTTTATCGGTTTGCTGCAAAAAATGAATGGTATTGTAGCAGGAATTGAACCGTCACAGATTTTAGAATACAATGAAGTTTTAGAGCAAGAGCGGTTTAATGACTTTCCTATAAAACAGATATTAGGTATAAAAGGCGGAATTCTTATCGTTGATGATCAGTATCAGCCAATTTATCAAAATGGTAAGGCTCTGCCTGTAACGAGCTTTGATAAAAATGATATTGCCTGCATTTCTGAATACAGCCTTGCGCCTGAAATTATAAGCAAAGAAATGATTACAGCCGACGGACAGCGGCAGGTATCCATATCTATTTTGGAAAAGCATGAGGGTAAGGATATTTTCAGAATATATATTTTAGATAAAGATAATACCATTCTTTATCAGCCAGGCGATTTGCCGATGGATACGCTTACTGCAAAACAAGTTCGTTTGCTCTCCGACAGTTTTACTCCCGAATATAGCATTAAAAAGCATTCTTTCGTAACTACGGACGGCAAGACATATACAATGCTATTATTTGGCAACCCTGCACGCCCTGAAACGGCAGAAGCGCTTGAGCGTTCCGTTTATGACTTTATTTTGTTATGCCTTTTGGTCTATTGTCTGATTATATTTGTATTTGTTATCTTTCTGAAAAAGAAAATAAGCAAGCCGTTAAAGCTACTGTGTTCAGAACTGAATCATTTAGAAAACGGAGAAAGTCAGCATACTTCTTACAGAGGTCCAAAAGAGTTTGTGGAAATCTTTGACAGCTTTCATTCTCTTTCCGAACGGCTGCACCAAAGCGAACAAGAACGGCAGAAATTAGAACTGGGACGGCAGAAAATGCTTGCTGATATTTCCCACGATTTAAGGACACCTATTTCGGTCATTCAAGGATATTCCAAAGCTTTGCACGATGGTGTGATTCCTCACAAACAGCAATCGCAGTATTTAGAAATTATTGAGCAAAAAGCGGGCAATCTCAATGAATTGATTAATACCTTTTACGAGTATAGCAAAATGGAGCATCCTGATTATGTGCTTAATTTAGTCTCGGAGGACATCTGCAATACGCTTCGTGACTATGTAGCGGACAGATATGCCGAGCTGGAATTGGCAGGATTTTCAGTCAAGGTTGATATACCTGAAACACATATTATGTGCGGTATTGACACCGCAGCATTTCGGCGTGCCCTTGATAATATCGTAAATAACTGTATCAAGCACAATCAGAAAGGCACGACATTTTCTGTGTGTCTTACGCCGTATGAAAAGCAAGTTTGCATTATTTTATCCGATAATGGCGCAGGCATACCGGCAGAATTGCGTGATACAATTTTTGCACCGTTTGTAGTAGGTGAAGCTTCACGCAGTAATTACGGTTCAGGCTTGGGACTTTCTATCGCAAAGAAAATTATTGAAGCGCATAACGGAAACATTACGCTTTTAGAGAGAGAATTGGCAGACGGCACTGCTTTTGAAATTACATTACCTATTGTATAGTAATGCGAAAATTCGCTAAATCAGCGGATTTTTTTAGAATCTAAGAAATCTTAAGAGTACTCACAATCTGTCTTAAGAATGATGCGGTAAACTGCAATTGACAAATCACTTGGAGGTAACGAAATGAAATACTTAAAAGGTTTTCTGAATTTTTTAACTGGAGCATTTTTTGCAATTCTGACCGTGCTGTCAGCGATTCTTTGCTTCAGTCTGCTTGTCTATCCCACAAATGAATATATCGCCGTAATCCTCTCCATTACGCTTGCGTTTGCCGTGGCATTCTTTCTAAACAGGCAGCGCAGAAAGATGTTTAAATCTGTCCCTGTGAAAAAGCCGATTTTTGCTGCTGTTACAACAGCAGTTCTTGCGGTAGCTATGATAGTTGTATTTTGGATTCCCGTAGATACATTTGAAAGCACTAGGACGGTTGTTAACGGTTACGGACTTGAGCCTGAATACATTAAAATTCATACCGGCGATGAAATTGCAGTGTATGTGCATAAGCCTGATGTTCCGAACAGTGAAGATCCAATCCTTTTTGTTACTGGCGGACCGGGTGGTTATCCGTCACACAGCACAAAGTTATATCTTGATGAATACGCAAAACTCGGCTATACCGTTTATACCTATGATCCCATTGGCTGCGGCAAGTCGCCTTTGCCGAAAGAAACCTCTGCTTATTCAATGACTCACGAGGTTGAAGTTATAAACGATATTATGAAGCACTACAATATGGAACAGGTGAGCCTTATAGCTTCCTCCTACGGCGGTAATGTAGTTGCGAGATTTATTGAACAATACCCTGAACAGGTAAACGCCTATCTCTCTGTTGATACAGCCCCTATTTATTCTATGGACGCCAATTGTCCCGGTCAGGAAAATGACACGGCATTTATGAACACCGTAGAAGATGTCCGCAGCAATCCGTCAAACGTAGAGCCGTCGCCGATAACGGACTATACATCTCCGAGACAGTTGATACGCATATTGTACGGAATGAATTTGATGAAACTGATGGGCAAGAATGATATTCCTTACGGAAGCTGTGAGGAATACGATTATATGATGAGCATTATGACAAGTTTCGCTACAAACTCTTTTGCAGAAGGTGGAAAACCCACACGGCACATGAATTATCTTTCCAATATACTTAACACAGCTTCACTTGAAAGCTCACCTGATTTCACTGAGAGCCTTAAAAATAAGAACACGCCGCCTGTTTTGGTTGTCCAGCCTGAATTTGGCGTTGTACCGTGGCAGATTCATCATCAGTACAGCAAATACTTTGATGATGTAAAATTTGTAATTGCACCCGAATCAGGACACAGTGTTTGGGCAACGGAAATCGGAAAAGATATTTTAGTACGAAACGGTGATGCCTTATTCAAAGGCGAAGCGATTCCTGATGAATACACATCAGCAGAGAATCCATTTCCTCCTGTTCAGTAGTAGATAAAAGGTATGATGGCAGAATGGATTATCTCAAAATGCAGCAGAATTAACTGTAACATTAACATACGAAGAACTTCGTGTGCCGATCAGTTAGCTTGTGCATTGAAAAAAGTAGTTGAAGAATAAGTAAGGAAGTCTTGATTATGAAAAGCTATGCAGATGATAGTCATTATTGTTTCTTAAAGAAGACTACAAAAATGAGAAGAAGCCTTTATTTAAGGGCTTTTTTTCATATTCAGTGATTTTATGAATTTTCATATGATCAATAAGCGCTCGACATTTTTTGTAGGTTAGTGTGTATGTTGAAAGAATTCCTTCAGGTTTTTTAATGCATCCATGATCATAATCAACTAGAAGATTTAAAGCATCAGTATATGCCATAACAACATCATAAACATCTTTTTCATCGATTTCTAAGGCATTAGCAATAATTCGAGATTGTATTTCTATAGTTTTATTTAATGCTTCAAGACGTTTTTGATTAATAGTGTAATCTTGAATCATATAATCCTTTAAAATACTAGTAGCCCATTTTCTAAATGTTATACCACGCTTAGATTAAACACGATATCCAACAGAAATTATCATATCAAGATTATAGAATTTTATTTTTCTTTTGATTTTACGTGAACCTTCGCCTTGAACTAGTGCGTTTTCCGCACATGTTAAATCCATAGATAATTCATTATCTTTATAGATAAAATACGTCTTGTGATTCTTGTTCTGTCTACTTTAAATAAATCTGTCATTTGATCCTGTGTTAACCAAACTGTTTCTCTATTCTCGCTAACATTGACTTCTAATACTAATTATCCATCTTTTAAAAATTATAATCTCGTTATTCATGTTCTTCCTTTCCAAAAAAATGAGTATTTTGTTTATACCTATAAACTGGAATTTGTCTACATCTTTTTATACTCCAAAATGTATTATAAATTTATTATTATCAATTGCCATACTTATTAAATTTGCCAGTTCTACCAGATGTGTATCTTCATTTATTCTTTTATCTGAGAGAATAATATCTTGAAATGCTGGTAAAGACTCAGGCGGAATTAAAGTGATCCCCCACCTAGCAAGCGCTTGCGCTGGCCTATCCAAATTATGAAAATAAGTTTTTATTGTTAGAAGTTTATTCCACCAATCATTAATGTACTTATCTTCATCAATATAAATAAGTTCGATGGATTCATCTATAACATATTCACCATTATCAAAATATTCTACAATTCCGAATTCAGTTTTAAGCATATCATACCTCCACAAATTCTAATTAGATTGGTTTTCATAATTATAACATTCTTTATTTTATAGTCAAAGGAGTGCGATAATTAAAAACACCAATAGAAACATATTTTTGAAAATCAAATAGAGTCAAAGGAAACTTAATTCATCGAGTTACGTAAAATCGCATAGAGAAAGCAACAGTGACTTTGCTCACTATAATTGTGATAGGATAATGATCCCGGATTTTTTTAATGTAAAATGAATCTTTAAAGCATATAGAAGAATTTGTGGTGGTTTATAGGTTGGTCACCAATAGTTAACAAACTGTTAACAAAGTAAAGTAATTTGTGATGTAAAGTTGACGTAAGATTATGTGATGATTTATTAGACGTATTCAAGTTTCATTCATAAGATTTAATTATTTTTTTTAAACTATTTTTGAATTTAGGATATGAAAAATGATACAAGTTATCCTTGTGAGGATCAATATTGAACAAGCATAGCTTTCATCTGTTGAGACACAGTATGAAACAAAACGCTAGGTTTTAAGAAAATAGTGATACTATTTTTATAACAGCCTTGCCTTCATCAGAACCGTTTATCCATAGCCAAACCGCAAGCTGTATAGTTTATAGGTGTTCAAAAATGAATACTGTTTTAAAATCTTGTGTTTTCATTCATGAAATGTCATAATGGTATAAGAAAGATGAACTTGAATTTTTATAAAGTCCAGGAGATGATAAAAATGAATTTAGACGCACAAGTTGAACAGCTTGTTTGCACAGATAATAAACAAGCATATAAAATATTGAAAGAGCTGTTGAAAATAAGTGAGAAGTGTAATGACGAATATCCATATTTCGATAAGTTTGTTGAGATGATGAATGATCGTACAAAATCATATATTCGTACAAGAGGATTACGATTGATTGCTTATAATGCAAAATGGGATATTGAAAATAAAGTGAATAATATTATTGATGAGTGGCTTAAACATATCGAAGATGAAAAACCAATTACAGCAAGACAATGTATTAAAGATGTGGTTATGATAGCAAAATATAAACCGGAGTTAATAGATGTTATTCTTGAGGCATTGGAAAATATGAGAAAATATATGATGATAGTATGCAGAATTTAATTTTTAAAGACAGGCAAAAAGCAATACGCACAATAAGACAGTATACTTGGTAAATTAGAATTATTGGAGGTAGAAAAATGATTGAAGTTAAATTTTATGATAATGTAGATGATAGATTATTAAAATTTGCAGTTATTATTTCTAAGTCAAATGGGCAATGGATATTTTGTAAGCATAAGGATAGAAATACTTATGAAGTACCTGGCGGACACAGAGAAAAAAATGAACTGATTTTAGATACTGCGAAACGTGAGTTAAAAGAAGAAACTGGTGCCGTAGATTTTACGATGAAGCCTATTTGCGTGTACTCTGTGAAAGGAAAAACCAGAGTAAATGAGAATGTGAATGATGAAACATTCGGAATGCTTTATTATGCGGATATTTATTCATTTGAAGAAATACATAGTGAAATAGAAAAAATCATTTTAATAGACGATTTAGTGAAAGATTGGACTTATCCTTTCATTCAACCTAAATTAATCGAAGAAGCAAAACGTAGGGGAGTTATATAAATACCGCTAAAATCAAATACCCTTTTAGCTAAACTACGGTATGTTTGTAATATCATAGATTGCATATTTGAGGCTACGTATTTAATCATAAAAAGGAAAACACATATGAAAATCAAAAAAATTGTAAAGGGAAGAATCATTTTAGGAAATCATCATGAGGATTATATAGCCTATAAAAAAAGAGGCAAACTTGCATTATTTAATCTTGAGGATTTATCGGAAATACAAACAACCTATAAAATTGGTTTATTTGTATATTTCAATGATGATTGGAATATCGCCATACTTGCATCAGAAAATAATGATGTCTATAAACTTGATCTAAAAGATTTCAGTGCTGAAAAGATAACAAAGAAATTAAGATTGCCCCTTGTAAATCCCATTTGTTTTACCTCGAAGTATATTTGTTTTCATGAAGCGTATTCAAATGAGCTTGTAATTTATGAGTATCTTACAAAAGAAACAGAATATCATCATCTCAAAGATTATCATATTTACAGTATTCATGAATATGATGAAGAAAGATTTATCGTAACTTATCTTGAAAAAAATAAGTATATTCAAAAATTGGGGTTAATCCGTATTTCAGATTTTTCAATAAGCGAAATTGATTTTAACCAAGAAAATATTAATGCATATAGAAGTATACAATGCATTCAAGAATTGAATATGCTGATTTTTCTAACAAAATCTAAGCTTATGGTTCTATCTAAAGACTTAAAATCTATATTAAAAGAAATAAAAATATCAGATTATTGCAAGGATGAACATGAAGAATTTAACAGCTATACATATAATAAATATATACAAAAAATTTTGTATTGTATTAAAGATAAGCTCTACTATTTAGATTTGAAAGATATGTCTATAAATTTTATTGATAATATTATACCGACAAATTTTCTAGCATATAGTCATAAAAATAAAACATTAGCCATCAACAGTATAGTAGATGGTGAATATACAGACAAAATCGTTATTTACGACTTATATTTATAGATATATATTTTAACCAAAAGTAGGCAAAAGTCCGCCACTTCAATGGTGATAAGTAAGTAGTTGAGCATTCTGTGCACCCTTTGGGCGCTTGATTTAAGCATTGAGGGACTATGCTTATCATGGAATATAGAAAATGTGATAACGAAGTTACTACAACAGTAAATAAGTTATGCTTTTGGGATAATAAACAAATCTCAAAAGAATGCTATTCCAAAATAGATATTTGTCCATATGCAGAGAAATAAATTAGAATTGGTAGAGGAGATGACCTTGTGAAAAAATTGAGTGAAGACGCTGAAAAAATAATGATTGAACGCTTTGGAAAAGATACCATCATTGCATTAGCAACTGTAGAAAATGAGGTGCCTTTTGTGCGTTATGTAAATGCCTATTATGAGAATGGTGCATTTTATATTATTACATATGCACTTTCAAATAAAATGAAGCATATAGAAAGTAACTCTACTGTTGCAATAGCTGGTGAATGGTTTATAGCACATGGAAAGAGTATAAATTTAGGATATTTCGGGAAAGATGAAAATTATCGAATTGCCGAGAAATTGAAAGATGTATTTTCTGAGTGGATAGACAATGGGCATAATGATTTTGATGATGAAAATACTATAATTTTATGTGTAGAAATAACAGACGGATTGTTACTCTCACATGGAACAAGGTATGAGCTTTAGCTTTTAACTTATAGTTTATGCGATTTTAGGTATTCAAATATGAATGCCGTTTTTTTAATCTTGTTTTCTATTTTAGAAGATGTCATAATAGAGCTAATAATAAAATAAATGGAATAAGTGGAGGAAAATAAGGTGCAGGGTAAAGAAGGAGTGATAGGGTTATTTTTAATCATTATGGGTATATCAATGTTTTTGATGTGTTTAGTATATTATAAAACAAGTAAAATGAAATATGCATGGATGGCATTTGGTTTCCTTTATACTTTAGGAATACTTATGTTAATGACTAACAATCCTATAAAAACATATTTGAATGTATCATCAAATAGTCGATTTTATTCTATTCCTTCTCTTATCATTCTTATGATAGGTATCATGTTATCTTTTATTTTATTGAGTAATAAAGGTGAAAAATATGTAATTTCAGGTATTTTATTTAGTGTAGGAATACACTTTATACCATTTAATTCAATTTACACCATGATTTTGAGTGGTTTAGTAAGTTTAAATGCTATATATTCTTTTGTTAAAAAAGATAGTTTATTAATAGATTATTTAGAAAAAATCATAATAAATACGGATTTTAAACGTTGGTATTTTGGACATTATCATGATAATAAAGCGATCAACGATAAAGAGATGTTATTATACGAACAACTAATAAGGGCACTTTGATTATATAGCTTAGTTTTTTTTAGGTCTTGTTTTCTTCGCATAGGATCACCTTATGTAAACAGAATCATAGAAGCTTTTAAAAGCATTCAGGAGGAAATAACTATGAACACGTTTATGGTACCAGCAGGAGAGTATTTGCAGTTACGTAATATGACAGATAGAACAATCAATGATTTGTATTTCACTTATGGAGATTATCCAATAACAAAAGTAAGAAAAATCGAAGCAAATGCTAGAGAAAACTTCATGATTGCGACAGCTAATCTTTCAAAAGATTATGATTTGGTTTTTTACTTCAAAGATGATGTCGAAAGAAAAATGGTATTTAAAGAAGCAGTAAAGAAAATGACAAAAGATAATATGTGGTCGTATTTCTTTGGAAAGATTATAGAAAAGGAAGGCATGCTGGTAATTGAAGAAGATCCAGAAGGGAAAGATTTATACTTTTCTTCACAACAATGATTTAAATGAATATTAAGCTGTGATATCCAAAATTGGCTAGTACAGCTTTTTCTATATATGATGGTAATTTTTCTTGTCATTCAAGAACTTAAATGCAATAATTGTAATATAGAAGCGCTTAAATTAATGGAAAGGATACTAAAATGATGAAAAAAGAAATAGCAAATACTCTATTAAATATCGTTGGCGGAAATAAAAAAATTTATAGATTTTATGATGAAGCAGAAGAATCCAGTATAGATATATATTTTGGCATAGACTCTCCACAAGAGGGGGTCACAACTTATGGAACGATTGGATTATCGGATTATTCTCTCGGCTTGAAATTGGATGGAAATCGTGAATTAAGAGTGGAACTTATTGCTGCTTGTGAAAGTGCTCGTCCTGAATTTGGAAATATATTAAGTTCATGCGCTTTTAATATTATCAATACACATTATCCATGTTTTCCAGGGGTGATATATCCTTCTGTGATCAGCGAATATTATAAAAACTCTGATATGAAGCATATTTTATTAACGACACCATTTTTATGGGATGATTTACATCCATTAGATGATGAAAAAAATCATGTTACATGGTTAATGGCTGTTCCAATTTCAGATAAAGAGCTTAAATATGCGCAAGAATATGGCACAGATGTATTAGAGGATGTTTTTGAAAGAAAAGATATTGATGTATTTGATTTAGATAGAAAATCAGCGATATAGTCTAATGTTTACAAATTAAAATCAATTTTTTTAAATCTATGAGAAAGGATTACATCTCTAGGAAAGATATAGGTGATATAAAATGAAATTATTTAAAAGAAAGAAACCAAATAATATTTTTGAATTGCCAATAGATAAAGCAGCATTGTACGATGCTTGTATTTTATCAACTTTATTTCATTTAGTGGGAGAATTAAAAGATCCTATTTTCTCATATGAGCAATCATGGAATGATAATCATTATCATAGAATCAATGATGAGGGAAGAGGAACCATAACCTTTCTTGATGATGGATTTATCGCTGCATTTAGATTTGAAGGAAGCAGAAGATTAAGAGAAGAATTTGACATAGAAAAGAAATTGAAAGAAATGCCTGAAAAGTATAGAGAAATTGCAGAAAGTGAAACACTGCAATATCTTTTGGAAGATGTAGATGGAGTAGTGCAACCAAGTATTACCACGTTCATTTGGAATATCAATGGGAAAACATACTCTTTTGATGATTTAACTACATTCCAAACAGAAAGTGCAGAGCTGATCATGCCACATATTTCTAATGAAAAGGACATTATGAATTATTGGATAGAATATCATGAGGATTTAGATAAAAATGAACTTGATTTCGTTAATACCCTGTGGAATTTTTATAAAAAGAATAAAAGTTTCAAGGGATTGAAACTAAGTATATCCGACTTACCTAATTCCTATCAAGATGATGGATTGAGAGAATTTGTTGAAACTTTAAATGAATTAGGAATTCAACATGATATAAAGCTACCAGAAAAGGTTAAAAAACCTCTCAAAAAAAGGATAGAACAAACAAACATAAAGTATGATTATTTATATTTAAACAGATATTGTGCTTATATGACAATTCTATATGCATCAAAAAGAGATTTATTTCCTCATAACATAAAGTTAGAATGGAAAGAAAACTGTTTTTATATAAGTAATGTGACTACAACAATTATTCTTTGTTTTCAAGGTCTAACATATATTGGTGCTTGTTTGACTCATCATTCTTATACAAATAGAAAAGAAATCCCTGATTACATTATGGATAGTATTCATAGCGATAAATGTTTTACATCTATTATAGCAAAACAAAACTATCCTTCTATACTATATTTTTGGTGCAATTTTAATGTAGATTCAGAAGTACCTTTTAATGAATGGGAACAAAGCGATATTGAATTAGTTAAGTGGTTTTTAGGCTTTAAGGATGAAGTTAAGCCTAAATTACAAAAAAAAGAACAGGAATGTTTTGAAAGTATAGTAGAAAAATATATAAAATTAGATATACTAATGTCAATTATTCAACATACAGTAGTTGAAAGTATAGAAAAAAGATATTTGAAATTGAATAAATCAGATATAAGTGATGTTGATTTTGATGAACAAGTATTGAGTCAAATAAATATTATGTTGGTAAAGTAGGAATGTGAAAAATATTACAGTAACAGGATAGTAGATATTTCATGATTATATTTATACTTTTCTTCACAACAACAATTCAAATGGATATTAATTGTAATATAGAAGCGCCTAAATTAAAGGAAGAATAATAAAATTAGAAATTCAACATGATCTCGTTATACCAAAAAGCGATAAATAAAGGTATAAGCTTATTTACTATTTACAATAGTTTGAATTTGTGATACCTTTATTTATAATGAAGGGAGATGATGATTATGTTAAATACTATTATGCTTGCAAGTAGCGCAGAATATTTAGGTGGATTGCTTTTTGATATCTTTAATGCAGGAATATTTTTTTTCATACTGCTTTTGATTTTAAGAAAAATAAAAAACAAAAAGAATAAAATAAAATGATTTACTGAAGATTTTACCAATTTAATTTATTAATGATTTCTATGATTCTATTCTTATGAAAATTATTGTTTGAGGTTAAGGCAATAAGATGATGATTCTTTCGCAATACAAGAAAAGGCTGCCATTTATATTTCTGACTCATGAAACTGTTATCTCGATCAGGAGTATATACTTCCACACCCTTATATTCATAAGTTTTTACGACTTTACGATTCTTTGTTATGGATCTCATAGCTAAATCTGTTATGAAATTGCTTTTCGTATCATATTGTTGGTAATCAAAATAATTATCATCATTTTCTAAAATGCATGATTTATATTTTATTAGAATAGATTGATAGTTTTTAGATTCACACGTATTATGATTTAATTCGGTTACATCAGATGAAAAGGTACATGGTGAAGTAACAGTTGGATGATAAACTGTTAGAAAATGACTATAAAAGAAGTCTAGGCTAAAGTACAACAATCCTGCAATTAGTATTAGTTTGATATAAGATTTTTTCTCACCAAGTTGTTGAAAAATAAATTTACCAATCAATAAACAGACAACAGCCCATGATAAGGTTCCTTTAGATGAATCGCTATGATTGAATAATATCAGAATACTAACGATTAAAACCAAACTTATAAAGTCAAATAGCCAAGTGAAAATAGAACGAATTTTGATTTTCCGTATTTTCTTTTTATAACTTGATGTGTGCAATGGTTGATTGAATGTTGAAATTATACAAAATGGAAGAGTGATAAATAATAATAAACTAAGAATAATTGAGATATTGTAAGATAATAAAGTTAAGAATAATTGTGGATAACCATAACATATTGTGAAAGAACAAAAGATAATGAATAATGGAAGCCAGCAGTATCTCCAGCGTAAATGATTTCTCTCTTTTGTTAAAGCATCTTCATGAATGAGCGTATTAAAAAACTCACTAGGACGTTCCATCATGTAATAAATATGAAAATAGGCTGTATGGGCTTCTTTACAATGTTGAATGGTTTTTGAAGTGTTTTCATCGGCTATTTTAGCTTCTACATATCCTTTTTCTTTTAAAGTTTTGTAGTTATAATCTACAATATAGTAATATGGTGTATCACTCTTTTCAAATATTATAAAAGAGTTAGATATGCTATCTAAATACCATCCTTGATCTGCCATATTATCTAAATGTTGCTGCAGGATATCTTTATCTTCCAAAAGAAACTTCATCAATTGTATTTTCATAGTCATCACCTTATTTACCTTGATTAATTCTATTATATAAAATAATGTAGTGAATAAGAAGATATTTTTTTATTATGTATCAAAAAGGATATACCCTATACGGATATATCCTTTACTTTGCATTTGTATGATAATAATTCTGTAAGAATTCTGCTTTATATTCCTCAAATGTTCCATTTTCAATCGCAGCACGTATTTCTTCAGTTAGACGTACGATAAATCGTAGATTATGTATAGAAGACAAGTTATAGTATTGACGTTTCTTTTCTAAATCAGGGGATTTCCAAAGTTCACGCAATGCGCCACGTGTCCATCCTGCTTTACATGTAGGACAATCACAATGTTCATCAATTAATTCGGTGCTATTAGAGAATTTTGCCAGATTGAAAGGGCCATATTTGGTGTATAACTTTCCATGTCTTGCCTCACGTGTAGGTGCTACGCAATCAAATGTATCAGCACCCATTTCTGTACCTATTAAGATATCATCAGGATGTGAAAGGCCAAGCAAATGGCGTGGTTTATTTTCAGGTAACTCTTCACAACACCAGCGTAAGATTTCTCCAAGACTTTCCTTTAAGAACGCACCACCAAGTCCATAACCATCAAAGTCCATTTCCGCAAATTTTTTTGCTGTAGATCGACGTAAATCTTCCCATCGACCACCTTGTAAAACTCCGTACAAAGATTGATGATAACCCAGCTGATCACATAGTTTTTTATGTTCATCCAAACTCCTTTGTGCCCAGCGTTCTGTACGTGCAAGTGCTTCTACATTATATTCATAGCTATCCGCAAGTGAGGTTAATTCATCATATGCCATATGAATATCTGCACCAATTCTGCATTGTATCTGCATAGATTCTTCTGGACCAATGAAATCTTCCTGATCAGTGAAAGGATCATGGAATTGTACGCCATCTTCACTAACATGTGCCAAACGCTCTTTTGGATCAGCATTCACAACCCCTTGTTCCCGTTTCATACTGACAACTTTTCCACAGCCAGATCCTAAAGACATAACCTGAAATCCACCAGAATCAGTAAGCGTTGGACCATCCCAGCCAGACCATGCGGCAAGACCGCCTTTTTCTGCAATTTCAGGAGATATATTTCTTAAGTGATAACCATTGCTTAACATTGCCTGTGCATTTACTGCATTTAAATCTTCCATTGACATAAAACGCACAGCGCCATTGGTACCTACTGCCATGAAGGCTGGTGTTTTTATATCCCCATGTGGGGTGTGGATAATTCCAGCACGACCAAGTTTTCCTGGGATTCTTTTTGTGATTTCAAAACTGAATGTGTTGTTGTTTTTATATGTTGTCATGTTCCAGTTTTCCTCCTAATTTCTTTGCTATGAATGCTTCTATTGGTGATAATACTATTTCAAATCCAATGCCAAGTACATAAGCAAAAATTGCTTGTGCTAGGAATTCCTGAAATGCCAGTACACCAAAGAAGGCAATTGTTTCAAAGATAAATGAATCAATAATATGTGCAAATGCAGAAGAGCCAAGTGCTCTTGCGATAAAGCTTGATGCGAAAATTCCATTACCGTTCTTCAGCTTTGTGAAGATAAAGTTATTAAAGATATTTGAACAAAGATAGGCGATTAGCGAACCAATAATGATTCGTGGTGTAAAGCCAAGAACACTTGCGTAAGCTTCTTGCATATTCCAGCCATCATAAGCTGGTAAGGCGATGACGATATAAAACACGAGAATCGCTAATATATTAACGAAAAAACCTGCAAATATAATACTTTTGGCAATTTTCTTTCCATAAAATTCCACAATCAAATCGCCCATAATATAGGTGATTGGGAATAAGACGACACCTCCATCTACTGCAATGCCAAAAAGGTTCCATAACTTAACAGCTGATAGGTTTGAAATCAGCAGCGTACCAGCTGAAATCGCTGCGAAATAAATCAAAAGCTTCATTTTAAAATTGCTCATGGTGGTATTATATCACAAAATGTTATGGTGGAAACATCTACATATAATTATAATTAGTGGACTATTGAGTGAAGTATGATAGGAATAATTTCAGGTAATAAGTTATCACATATATAAAAAAGATGGAATCAGTTTCCATCTTTTACATTTGTACACAGTTCTTTCCATTTCGTTTTGCGACATATAAACGCTGATCAGCTTCTTCAAAAATAGCTTTCAAAGTAGTATTGATTTGTGTCTGATGACAACATCCAATACTGATGGTAAATGTGATCTGGTTATCACCACATTTTACTATACAGGATTCACAAGTATAACGGATATGCTCCGCTATTTGATACAACTCTTGTTGAGAAACATTGTTAATCAACAGGATGAATTCTTCGCCGCCAAATCGGGCAATGATGCCATGCTGTTTAAACTGATCCATAACATTTGTTACCTGGCGAATGACTTCATCCCCCTGAATATGTCCATAGGTATCATTGATATTTTTAAAGTTATCGATATCGATCATCAAAGCACCCAAAGCTTCATGATTTTCTTTAGCCTGTAAAAGCATCTGTTCTCCATGCTGCATCAATGCACTTCGATTATATGTTCCTGTTAGATAATCATAACTGGATTTATCCAAAGCACTTTCAAATTGATAGATATTATGTAACGCAATTGCTACATAATCAGCAAATACCTGTAGTAATCCCTGATCGGTTTGACTAAAGAAATTAATCTGATAAGAACCAAAATAGATAATTGCCAATAGATTATTCTGATAAGTTACAGGTTGTAATAAAATCGAACGTAAACTTTTCTCATATAAAGAACCAAGCTGTCCACAGATTGCATCGCCTTCCTGAATATTGGCATTGACAATGGCTTCCTTGTCATTGATACACTGTTGAAGTACTGGGTGTGTGGCAGATAGAAAAATGGTCATATCTAAAGATTGGAATTGATTTTTCTTTTCATTATACAGAAGCAGTCTACTAACATCAAATTTAAATATCTGAGGCAGACGTTCTTGAATGATTTCAATCAGCTGGCTTCTTGTAAGTGTAGAAGTTACCGTTTTCCCAAAAGTAGTGATATCTAATAAACGCTGATACAATACCTCATAGGAAAGCATACGGTTACGTTCCCATACGTCTTCAATTTCATGGCGATACATATCATCAATGAAGTTTACATATTTAATACTTCGATCATGTGCTTCTTTCAAAGAAGTATATGCCTCTTCGTATTGTTTTTTTCTAGCTTTTAACAGTGCGATTTCTTCATGTATCTGACGTTTATGCCCCAGCATATTATTGACGTTTTTTAATACGATTTCATAATAGACTTCAGCTTGATCATACGCATGGATAAACATAAAGTAACGTGCATACGCAAGATATACTTCCATATTATCAATCATATCGTTGGTTTCAAAATTGTAGGTATCTTGTAAATAGTGAAATGCCCGTTTTGCTTCTTCATAATCTTTTTCCATCATGGCAGCTTCCAGATAGAATTTATTAAACAGAGATGTGTCAAATAACTCTGTCGTTTGTATATGATTTGCATAAGTTTCAATGATAGAACGCAGTTTCTCGATATTTCCTGAACTGACACATAAATTGCCATAAAGGAATATGGTAACGATAAAATTGCTTTCTCCAATAAATTCTCTTTTTTGTAGAGTTTCTTCTACCTGTTGAATTGCTTTTCCATACAGACCAAATTCTGATAGTATGATTGCGCCATTGTTTAAGAAAGCAGAGTAATAAGACATGCGCTCGCTTTTTTCTGCCATTGGCATAGCCTGCAAGATTTCATCATAAGCAGCTCCATAATCTTCTTTTAAAATATTACCAAGAACCGCATTATTCGCAACTGTCAAGATACCCTCGGTGTTCTCATATCCAGGAATCTGTTTAAAAAGAGTACGGGCTTTTTCATTATATTCAATCGCCAGATCGACATCATTAGAGTATAAAAAATAAAAGATCATAGAGTAGCCAAGAGCTGTAGAATAGGCATAGTGCTGTTCTTTTGCGATCGTTAAAAAACGTTTTAGGATAGGGTATAGTTCATCTGATAATCCTATATTATTCAGAATCAATCGTTTTAATTTCACATTGACGTCTTCATCAACTTCAAATTGTTTAAAATATTCATCAAATGTTCTCTGCAGCTCTATTTTCATATAAGACTCCTTTATGTCACATATATATCTTACACTAATATTTGTGAAGAAAGTATTTTATTTGAGAAAAATAATAAAAAGTACTTCTTTTCTGTTAATTTTAATACTTTTTATATTTTATTCCTAGTATTTTTCATATATTTTCTAATATATTTTAAAGTTTTTCTCATATAAGATATTTTTATGCAAAATATCCATTTATTTATACAATAAGTATGATGAAAAAGCCATATATCATAAAAAGTATGGTAAAATAAATATATTAGGCACAATAAGGAGAAAAAATTTATGAAACAAATGTTTTTTATGGATGGAAAGCAGAAACGCCTGTTTTTAGGACTGATCTGCATGATTATTGCGATTATATCCGTACTTTCATGGGGATTGATCAAAAAGGGAGAAAATATTGTTGGTAAAGAAGTCAACAGCTATCTAAATGAATTATCCCAACAAACTTCCTTTAAAGTAGAACAGCGTGTAGAAACAAATGTATCTTACATCAGTAATATCGCAAATGAATTAAAATATATAAGCGAAACCAAATATGAAGCATTTGTAAATGATAGTCTATCAAGCAGTGCGTTTGAATGGTTTGGATTTATGGACAACAAAGATATCCTGCATGTTGAGGGGAGAGAGCCTATCCATATTGATGCCTTACATATCACAGAAAAATTGAAAACAAGCGATGTGTACATCAGTGATGAACTTGTTTCATTATATAAGGGAGAAAAGGGTCTGATATATGCAGTTCCTTATCTTGATAACGATGATTATACAGCCATCATTGGATATATTCCTGTGGATACAATGAAACTGTTAATGAATACCGACACCTTTTCAGGAACGGGATTTTCACATATCATTTCTTATGAAGGAAATTATATCAAGCGTTCTACTAATGAGAATGCCTTACTAGATGGTTCCAATTTCTTTACAAGTTTTGAAGAACGGGCAGTTATGGAGTCTGGCTATTCCCTTGCACAGATGAAAGCTGATATGAAAGATGGCAAAAGCGGCAGTTTTGAGTTCAGAGTTGATGGACAAAAAAAGCGTACTTTAACATATAAGCCATTAGAAGGCACAAGCTGGTATCTTTTATCCATTGTACCTTCCACCATCTATGCACGAAATTTATTAGAATATATAAACATGACAATCTTTGTATTAGTAGGATCATTATTTGTATTATTCATAGGATTCATTTTCATTTTAACGTATCGTACTTATAAAGCAAATAAAGAAATCTCAGATCTTGCATATAAAGATTCAGTCACCGAAGGTATTTCACAGATTATGCTGGAGATTGAATTAAAGAAGAAGTTGAAGAATTTTCATCCTTATACATTTGTTTCGCTGGACTTACGTAAATTCAAATTGATCAATGATACCTTTGGCGCCGATGCAGGCAATCAAGTGTTGGCACATGTTTATAAAACCATCCAAAACAAGTTGCACGCTGGAGAGTTTGTCGCAAGAATCAACGCAGATAATTTTAATATTGTATTCAATTCCACAGATGAAAAAGAAATTGAAGAACGACTACAGGATATCGCACAAAATATCAATGTCTATAACATAAATTCAGATAAACCTTACTATATGCCTATATCTTGCGGCTGTTATGTTGTAAAAGATGAATCACAGGAAATTGTAGTTATCCGTGATAAAGCAAATATTGCCAGAAAGAAAGATAAGGAAAACAGTGCCCATCATTTATGTACAATCAACTTTTACAATGATATGGAACATGAACAGATGATTAAGGAAAAACGTTTGGAAAATATGATGGAAAAAGCTTTAAAGGAAGAAGAATTTGTTGTATATCTTCAACCAAAAGTAAGCTTGAAAACCGGTCATGTGATTGGTTCAGAAGCGCTTGTCCGCTGGGATAGTCCAACAGATGGTATGATCTTGCCAAATGATTTTATACCACTGTTTGAAAAGAATGATTTTATTATCAAATTGGATTTATATGTATTTGAAAAAGTCTGTCAAACACTAAAAGAATGGATAGATAGTGGAAAAGAGGCATTACCGATTTCTGTGAACTTATCACGTAACCATTTACGCTACAACAATTTCCTTAAAGAATATAAGTATATTCAGGAACGTTATGATATTCCTTCACATTTGATTGAAATCGAATTAACAGAAACCGTTGTATTTGAAAACTTGGAGCTTTTGAAGAATGTCATTGATGAAATTCATGAATTTGGATATTTATGTTCTATGGATGATTTTGGCAGTGGCTATTCTTCCTTGAATGTTTTAAAAGAAATTCCTGTGGATATTTTAAAACTGGATAAAGTATTCTTTGAATATGAAGATGATAAAAAAGCAGAATATATTATTGAATCCGTCATAGATCTTGCTAATCATCTTGGCATGGAAACCATTGCGGAGGGGGTAGAAACCATACCGCAAGTAGAGTTATTAAAGGCTCTAAAATGCGATATTGTGCAGGGATATGTATTCTCTAAGCCATTACCGATTTCAAGCTTTGAAGAACTTCTTGAAAATAATCCAAAACTGATGAATCCATAATATATGCATTAGATTTTAAATAATCATTATAAGAATGGGAATATTTCCACATGAAGATATCCCATTCTTTTTTAGCTGTTAATCGTTTAATACAAGGATTTAATTGTGGATAGCTTATGTAAATTTTATCGATATGGTAATATAAAGGATGGAAAAAAGGGGTATTGTTTATGGTCGCAACATTGATTTTGTTATTGCTGGTTATTGTTATGGTATTATATATTCTTTATTATGGATATGATGTATACACACATCGTGATGAACTTGAAGCAGAAACATCTTGTGTAAAAGCCGGATGCTTTGGCTTTATTTGTTTATTTTTTGATGTACTTGGCATTGGAGCTTTTGCGCCTCATACGACCCTTTATCATCGATTTCATCAGGTAAAAGATTATTTAATTCCTGGTACCTTAAATGTGGGCAATGCAATTCCTACCATTATTCAGGCACTTATTTTTATCCATCTTGTGAAGGTAGATACGATAACGCTTGTCAGTATGCTTATGGCATCTGTCATCGGTTCTTATCTTGGTGCTTCTATTGTTTCAAAAATGGATGAGCAAAAAATCAGATTAAGCATGGGAGTCGCCTTATTGATTACCGCATTATTCATGTTTCTAAGCGCAGTTGGGCTTATGGATATTGGAGGTAATGCTGATGGATTAAGTGGTATGAAACTAATCATTGCCATAGTAGTCAATTTTTTACTTGGCGCACTCATGACTGTTGGTGTGGGATTATATTCACCATGTATGGCACTTGTTTCATTATTAGGCATGTCCCCAACCATTGCTTTTCCTATCATGATGGGATCTTGTGCATTCTTAATGCCTGTATGTGGTGTAAAATTTATCAAAAGTGGCATGTATAATCGAAAAGCAGCAGTATCATCAACAATCGCAGGATCTGTTGGTGTGTTGTTAGCCGCATTTATCGTAAAATCATTACCTTTACAGGTTCTTCGCTGGGGTGTCGTTGTGGTTGTTATTTATACCGCATGTTCCATGTTGAAAGCAGGCATGAAAAAATAATATGTCAAGAATGTTATGTCTATGTGTTAGCTAACATTGACGAAGTGTTATGAATTATGTATATTTCATTACGATGCTTCAATCATTCTGATGATTTTACGCTCATTTGACGATAATAAACAATCCGCTGTTTTGCGGTATCTAATTGATGCTGACTCATGGTGATCTTTCCTTTATATATATTGATCAGACCTTCGTCTTTTAGCTTTGATATGGTACGGTTCAATGTTTTGACACTGATACCAATTTCTTCATATAAATCATTTCGTGTCTTTTTTACCGTGATGAATGGTTCTTTTGTGTGGCTGAGTAAAGGTTCCACATAACTGATTAAATAATCCAGCAACAAGAACTGTGGTGGATAAAACAGCTTGGCCCCTCGATTATAAGAGGAACGATATAATTTTAACGCAACTTTTGCGGATACTAGACGTAAGAAATGAATATCCTGTGCAATCCATGCTTCAAAGTCAGCTCTTGAAATATATAAAATGATACTTTCACTAATTGTTTCAATCGTGACACTGGTCTTAGGCATACCGGCAAGAATGGTTACCTCACCTATAAAATCAATGGGTTCATTTTTTTCAATCATAAAAATATTACCATTTTCAAATTCATTAATTACACGGTGTTCACCACTTGCGACAATGCCAAAATAATCTAATGGACTATCTTTTTGATGGATGATATATCCTGGTGGATGCACCTTGATGTTCATCCTGTTTTTATATTCTTCTGGCATATGGCGAAGGTAGTCTTTTAAGGCAGGTACCTTCTTTAAAACTTCATCTAATGTCATGGTATCACGCTCCACTTTGATTGTATCATGAAATTAGTAAAATTTTCCTTGAAAATAGCCCAATTGTCCTTTTTTTGAGGCTTATACTTTTGGTACCATTACACTGAACAAAAAGAGAGAAAGAAGGATTTTATGAAAAAAGAGAAAGAAACGTATGTGTATCACTCGTTAAAGGAAAGGATTTTAGGGGAATATAAACTGTACCTGTTGGCATTTGTATTCATCCTGATTGCGGACAGTATCGGACAAATCAAGATTCCTGTCTGGAAGGGAACCTTTATCCTGTTTCCAATATTCTATGCGATTTTAATGGGGATCTGTTGTGGCCCAAATGTATTGAAAATCGTGAAACGTAAAGAAGTAAAAGCTGCCAGTAAATTGGTAATTGTGGCAATCTGTCCATTTATCGTAAAGCTTGGTATCAATGCAGGGGCAAGTATTGAAACAGTTATATCCGCAGGACCGGCCTTGTTGTTTCAGGAAATCGGCAACTTGGGTACTATTTTCTTAGCTCTTCCTGTAGCATTATTATTAGGCTTAAAACGTGAAGCAATCGGCGCAACACATTCCATTAACCGTGAAAGCAATCTGGCATTGGTAACGGATATGTTTGGTCCGGATTCACCTGAAACAAGAGGTAGTCTATCGATTTATATTGTTGGTGGAATGATTGGTACGATCTACTTTGGCTTTTTAGCATCTATGAGTGCTGCGACGGGTATCTTTCATCCATTTGCGTTAGGAATGGCATCCGGTGTTGGGGCTGGGATCATGATGGCAAGTGCAACAGCGTCTTTATCCGCTATTTATCCAGCAATGGCAGATCAAATATCTGCTTTAGCAAGTGCAAGTGAAACGATATCAGGAATCACAGGTATTTATGTTGCGATATTTATCGGTATTCCGTTAACGAAGAAATTATATAGTGTTCTGGAACCTCGTATATCCAGAAGAAGAGGAGAATAAGGTATGAGATTACGTGAGTGGGCTTTCTTATTTATTGTAGCTGGATGTGGAATTGCGCTGGCTAATTTTGTAGGTTTTCAAGTAGGATTGATGCAGTCTTTACCAGGGATTGCCATCTTATTGATCCTTTCTTTATGTGGTGTATTGATCAATAAAGTATTGCCATTTCGTTTACCAATTGTGGCATATTGCTCCTTATTGGGACTGTTTGCCGCATGTCCCTTATCCCCATGTCGTGACTTTGTGATTCAATCAGTAAATCAGATTAATTTTACAGCACCACTTACCATGGTGGGTGCATTTGCGGGTATTTCTATCAGTGACCAGTTAAAAGAATTTGCCAGTCAGGGATGGAAAATGATCATTGTAGGATTAT
Source organism: [Eubacterium] hominis (assembly GCA_014337235.1). Lineage (GTDB taxonomy): Bacteria > Bacillota_I > Bacilli_A > Erysipelotrichales > Erysipelotrichaceae > Hoskinsella > Hoskinsella hominis. Next base: position 1,766,780 of record CP060636.1, read on the forward strand.
TGGTTATGACAGGTACATTCTTAGGTTCTGCAGTGGTTGCGCAGGTGATGTTATCCTTAACAGGAGCCATTTAATATGTTACTAAAAGATATTGCATATCTCAATGAAAGCATGGAAGTTGTGTATCATCAGGATATCCGTATCGAAGGTGCTTATATCAAAGAAATCAAAGCTCATGGGACCTTACATCCTGTGGAAAATGAAGAATGGATGGATGGTTCTTCTCTATTGATGATGCCGGGACTTTGTGATGCCCATATGCATACGGGACAACAGCTTTTAAAAGGACGGATATTAGATGCGCAAGGGATGATTTGGAAAGAAATCATGTTGCCATTTGAGAGTACACTCACAAAAGATATTATGCGTATCAATGCACAGCTTGCGGCTTTGGAGATGATCAAAGGTGGAACCACCTCATTTGTGGAGGCTGGCAGCTACTTTATGGAAGAAGCAGCTAGTGTATATGTACAAAGCGGTTTACGTGGATTATTAACATATTCAACCATGGATGATGATCCTGCATTGCCTGATCAGATACAAGATACATGGGATAGTGCCTTAAAACATAATGATGAATTATATGATCACTATCATGGTGTTGGAAATATCAAGGTTGGATATTCTTTAAGAACGTTATTGTCTGTCAGTGAAACACTCATCCAAAATGCTTATCAACATGCCCATGAAAGAAATACGATTTTACAGGCACATATGAATGAATATCCCAAAGAAGTGGAAGGAGTCATACAAAAATTTGGTATGCGCCCTTATGAATATCTTCAGGCATGTGGTGTGTTAGATGATCATTTCTTAGGTGCACACAGCTTATTGGTGGATGAGCATGAAATACAATTGATCAAAGAAGCAGGCAGTCATATCGTGTTATGTCCATTTAGTAACTGTGCCAAGGCTTTATCGCCATATCCCAAATTAAAACAAGCGGATATTCCCCTTGCGATTGGCAGTGATGGGGCAGCACATGGAGGATTAAGTATTTGGAATGAAATGCGAAATCTTCGTTGTATGATGAATGTAACACATGGCATTGCTTTACAAGATACACGTATTCTTACATCTAAGAAACTGCTTCAGATGGCCACAGGCAATACCGCATCGTTTATGATGGAAAAAGATTTGGGATATATCAAAGAAGGAGCACTTGCGGATGCCATCTTTATCTATTATCATCAGCCACATCTTTATCCAAGTGGCAATATGCGCAATACACTTGTGGAATGTGTAAATGTAAATGATGTGATGCACAGTATGGTGCGTGGGAAATGGCTCATGAAAAATCGTGAAGTTCTGACATTAGATGAAACCGCCATTTTAAAAGAGGCAGAAACAATATATAAACAGGTCATGCGATAAGCATGGCTTTTTCTCACTTGTGTTTTTCTTGATTAAAGCGCTAAGGAATGGTAAACTTGCTGTAGAAATAGAAAGAAGGAAGCAATGTTATTATGGGGATATTAGGAACATTAATTTTAACAACGGCGATTTCCGGTGTTGTTGGCACAGGACTTGGTGGTTTGATAGGCGCATTGTTTCGCAAAGACTCCAATAAGACCGTAAGTTTATTATTGAGTTTTGCGGGTGGTGTCATGCTGAGTGTTGTTTGTTTTGATTTGATACAGGAAGCAATCGCAACAGGTACACATATTTTTATCGTTATTACATCTATTTTGACAGGTGTAGCCATTATCTATATATTAAATTATTTGATTGATAAAAGAACCAATCCAGAAGTTCCACATATCAATAAGGAGCATCCACAGACAGCTGACAACCTGGATGAATTGATACATAGTGATCATCTGGAACAGCATTATAAAAAGAAAGATAAAGGATTTTCTTTATTTATCGCAGGGATCGTCATGGCCAGTGCGATAGCGCTGCATAATGTACCAGAAGGTATGACAATTGGCGCATCTTATGCAAGTAATGATGGTGTGATGGGAAGTGCTGCACTTATGTTGGCAATTTTGATTGGTCTACATAACATTCCAGAAGGAATGGCAGTATCGGTGCCATTAATTAGTGGAGGCATGCATAAAACAAAAGCGGTTTTGATTACCGCTTTAAGTGGCGCTCCTACAATTATTGGCGCATTATTTGGATACTGGTTAGGTGATATTGGCGATTTAGGACTGGCCATCAGTCTTGGTTTTGCGAGTGGTGCGATGCTGTATGTTGTATTTGGGGAGATATTTCCACAGTCTATTCTTATGTATCGCAGTAAACGACCTGCCTTTTTTACGATATTGGGTGTCATGGTAGGCTTATTGATCATTTATGCATAAAAAAAACGCAAATTCGCGTTTTTTTTGTTATCGATAGATGAATACGCCCATAACACCTGATAATACCATCAGCGCAATGGGATTGATTTTCCATTTTCTTGCGATAAATAAGATAATCGTAAAGATAATGACAGCGGGAATCTGTAGATTTGATGTGGAAATCACACCCTCCTTAAAGAAGGCAAGTGATAAAATAATCGCAGCAGCGGCCATGATTAAACCTAAAGAACCGGCTTTTAAACCTTTTAATACTTCCATAAATATCTTCGATGTGGAAAACTTTTGAAAGATATGATAGATACCATAAGCAATCAACACCCCCATACAGATACAGCCAATGGTGGCACACAGGGCACCGGCAATACCAGCAACACGCATCCCCACAAAGGTAGAAGTATTGACGGCCAAAGGACCTGGTGTCATTTGAGAAATGGTAATGATATCTGTGAACTCCTGTGCTGTCAACCAGTGCTGATGCACAACCACCTGATCAGAAATCATGGGAATGATGGCGTAGCCTCCCCCTATACTAAACAATCCGATCTGGAAAAACGCAAGGAATAATTGTAGTAACATCATAAGGAGATCCGCCTTCTTTCTATCAACACTTTACCAACGCATATCAATGCACAAAGAATAATCAAGATCGCAACATTGATATTAAAGATATAATTTAATAAGAATACCGCAGGTGTCATCAGGGTGAAAAACCATTGTTTTTCTTTAATGATCATCGCATACATATCCACAATCAAATCCACAATCAATGCCGCAACACCTGCTTCCATTCCTTTTAATACCGCATTCACAATCACATTGTCACGAATCAGGGAATAGATAGCAGATACAATCGCCAAGATAAATAATGGTGGTAAAATCGCTGCGATACAACTTACCAGCAGTCCTTTTACGCCCGCAACACGATAGCCGGATAAAGCACTCATATTAATGGCAATCGCACCAGGAGAGGATTGAGAAATAGCCGCAATTTTCATTAATTCATCTTCATCAAAATAGCCTTTCTTTTCTACATAATATTTTTTTATCATAGGTATGACAACATATCCACCACCAAAGGTAAAGGCACTGATAAACATATTGATGCCAAACAGCCATACCAGATCTTTCATTTTATTCATAAGTATCACCTCTTATAGTATAAGGATACCATTTGACAATCCATAAATAAAATTATAATATTTTATTAGATAGATAACCTATGGGTTATGGAGGTGCTTATGGATATCCGACGTTTTCGTATTTTTCAAAAGGCAGCGGAATTGAAAAGCTTCACAAAAGCCGCAAATGAATTGTATATGACACAGCCTGCTGTTTCAAAGGCTATTATGGAATTAGAGGAAGAACTGGGAACTCCCTTATTTGAACGTTTCCCTAAAAAGGTTGTATTGACACCAGAAGGTTTAGTATTCTTGGAACGAATCAATGGCTTATTGACCCACTATGATGATGTCATTACACAGGCCGCAACCATCAAAGAGGCATCCTGTTTACGCATTGGCTCAGGCATCACCGTTGGAAATGATGCTTTACCAGCCATGATTGAAGAATTAAACAAGCGATTTCCTGACATGCAGATACAGGTGGAGATTGCATCAAGTGCACAGATTATGGAGAAAGTAAGACAGCAAAAATTGGATATTGCATTTGTGGAGGGTGTCATTGCGCAAGAGGATGTGATATGTATTCCTGTATCTACCTATCATATTTTACCTGTCGCAAGTCCTGCATTTCTCAAAGAACATCCGATTCAAAATGTGCAACAGTTATCACTACAGCCATTACTTTTACGAGAAGAGGGAAGTGCCATACGCTCTGTGGTGGACAGTGCCTTTTTATTACATGATACACATGTCACTCCTTGTTGGACATCTACCAATTCCACAGTGTTACTAAAGGCAGCGGTGGAAGGCTTTGGTGTGGCTTTTTTACCAGAAAAGATGATTTACAAGAAACAAAAACAAAAGCGCTTAGAAACTGTAATCGTGGATGATTTTGTCTTGGAGAATGTCAATCATATCGTTTATCTAAAGCATAAACATCTCAATGATGCGATGTATTCCTTAATCGAAATTGCGAAAAGCTATAAATAAATAGAGGCAAATAGTTAACAGTTTTTCTTCGTTCATGCTAAGCTAGGAATGTAAAACCATTTGGTTTTTCAAAGAAAGGTGCTGATACAATGATCGGTTATATTGGAAGCTATGCGTCAAAGGATTCTACAAGCGTCATACGTTTTACCTTTGATGAGCAAACAGAAGCATTTACAGAGATAAAAAATATCCTGCCATGGAAAGACAGTAAATATTTGTCTGTCCTAGGAAATGATTTTGTGTCAATTTTAAAGAAAGATAAGGCTGGAATTGGCCTTTGGCATATGGATTGTAAAGAAAGTGAAGAAGTCTTGGATGAAGAAATCACTTCTTGTTATGTGACACAGGATCAGGATTATATTTATACAGCAAATTATCATGAAGGAACACTTTCTATCTATGCGAAAAAGGAGCATCTGCACTTACAAAAACGTATATTGATCAAGAAGCATGCAGGATGCCATCAGGTGATTTTGTATAAGCAGTATTTGCTTGTGCCATGTCTGTTGCTAGATAAGATAATGATTTTTGATCATCTTCATGATGATCAGCTTGTAAAGGAAATAGATTTTCCAAAAGGCAGTGGACCACGACATGGAGTGATGGATACAAATAATCATTTATATTTGGTCAGTGAATTAAGCAATCAGTTGTTTATCTTCCATTTGGATGAGGAACTCCATATGGAATTGTTAAAGACGATTGATTTAGTGCCGGAAAAAGAAAAAGCGGCTGCGGCAGCCATTCGTATGAGTAAAGATGAACGTTTCCTTTACATATCTATACGGGACATCAATCAGATTCTTGTATTTGATATAAAACAAGGCGCAGTCATACAGCGAATGGAAGCACGTGGTGATCATCCAAGAGATATTGCTTTATCACCTGATGATGCCTATCTGTTCATTGCGAATCGTTTTACTAACACTTTGGTGGTATGTAAACGTGATAAAGAATCTGGATTATTGACGCTTTGTTTGAATGAAATGAAAGCAGTGGAAGCTGTAAGTATTGTATTTGAAGAACAGGAGGCAACAGTATGAATGATATCGCAATGATTGGACTTGCGGTCATGGGTAGAAGTCTTGCCTTAAATATGGCAGACCATGGATATGAAGTTGCCGCATATAATCGAAGCTATGCTTTAACACAGGAAATGATGGAAAAATATCCTCATGAACATGTACATGCCTATCAGGATTTGAAAGAATGTATCCATTCACTTATGAAACCGCGTAAAGTCATGTTGATGGTAAAAGCGGGAAAACCAGTGGATATGGTGATTGAACAACTTATACCCTTGTTGGAGGAAGGCGATATCATCATTGATGGTGGTAATTCTTTCTTTGAGGATACCATTCGAAGAGAAGCATATCTAAAAGAAAAAGGGCTGCATTTCTTTGGCGTTGGTATCTCTGGTGGAGAAGATGGTGCACGTTTTGGCCCAAGTATCATGCCTGGAGGAAATCAGAAAGCATATGAAGAAATACGACATATATTAGAAGATATCTGTGCAAAGGCAGAAGATGGCAAAGCCTGTTGTACATATATCGGAGAAAATGGCGCAGGTCATTATGTGAAAATGGTACACAATGGAATTGAATATGCAGATATGCAGCTGATTGCCGAGGCTTATTTGTTATTGAAACATGCAGGTGGATTTGATAATAAAGAAATTCATCAAATCTTTGAAGCATGGAATGATAGTGAATTAAACAGTTTCCTGATTCAGATCACAGCGGATATCTTTAAGGAAAAAGATGATCTAGGTAGTGGTGAGCTGTTGGATAAAATCGTTGACAGTGCAGCCCAAAAGGGTACGGGGCGATGGACTAGCATAGAAGCTTTAAAACAAGGTGTGGATATCTCAATGATTACAGCATCCTGTAATGCACGAATCATGTCGAATCAATTGAAACAACGCCAACAGGCACATGCTGTATATCCATCACAAAAGATTGCTATTCAGCATGATCAAAGTTTTGTGGATGATGTAAAAGATGGCTTATATACCGCTAAGATTATTGCTTATGCGCAAGGCTTTGACCTTTTAAAACATGCGTCCAACACGTATCAATGGAATCTTTCCTTTGGTGAAATTGCATCGATATTTCGGGCAGGATGTATCATTCGGGCACAGTTTTTAAATGATATTATGAAAGCATACGCAAGAGATATAAAATTATCCCATTTAATGATGGATGAATTCTTCTCATCACAGATACAAAAGCATCAGGAAAGTCTGCGACGTATCACTTCACTGGCGATAGAAAAAGGAATCGCAGTACCGGCTATGAGCAATGCAATTTCCTATCTGGATATGTTTTCATCTACACATTTGGGTGCTAATCTGATTCAGGCACAGCGTGATTACTTTGGCGCACATACGTATGAAAGAATTGATCAGGTGGGATCTTTCCACCATGCATGGGGACATGATCATGAATGATCTGACGCTTACCATCTTTGGAGGAACCGGAGATCTGACCTATCGAAAACTGCTGCCGGCATTATATAATCTATATGTATCGAAACAGGTTGTGAATATACGAATTGTCATTGTTGGAAGAAGAGCGTATGATCATGAGAGCTATTGTGAAGTGATAAAACCATGGATCAAACAGTTTGTTCGTCTGCCATATCGTGACCAGGCATTTCAAATGTTCTGTGATCAGCTTTCCTATTATCAGATGGATTTCACAGATGAACAAGCATATCTGCCTTTACAAGCGTTTTATCAAAAACATCAGATGAATCATCATATTTTCTACCTTGCGGTGGCACCACGTTTCTTTGATATCATCGCAAAAGGCTTACACCATGTCACAAATGCAAATATGGGAAGTGTTGTTATTGAAAAACCTTTTGGTGAAGATCTAATTTCTGCCAAAGCTTTAAATAAAGAGCTGGAAGCATTCTTCACAAAGGATCGTGTCTATCATATCGATCACTATCTGGGCAAAGAAATGGTACGAAATATTCAGGCCATTCGTTTTACGAATCCTATATTTTCAAATATATGGAGCCATGAATATATTGAACATGTACAAATCAATGCCATGGAAGAAGTTGGTGTGGAGAATCGTGGATCCTATTATGATCACAGCGGTGCTTTAAAAGATATGGTACAAAATCATCTCTTTCAGATTTTGAGTATCATTGCGATGGAGCCAATGAATCTTTACACACGGGATGAAATGCATGCTCGTCAGCTACAAGTATTAAAACACCTTCGTCCTGTTTCTAACTTGAATATCGAAGATACCATGGTATTGGGACAATATTTTGATTATCAGAAAGAACCATCTGTGGCAAGTGATTCCCAAACGGAAACATATGCAGCACTACGTTTATTTATTGATAACCAACGCTGGCAGGATACACCTTTCTACATTCGTACGGGAAAGAAACTGGATCGAAGAGAAATGGAAGTCATCATCACATTCAAGCGTGTTATGCCAGATGTGGATCCTAATATATTAATCATTAAGATACAGCCAAATGAAGGCGTCTATGTAAGATTTAATATCAAGAAGCCAGGCAATAGTGAAGACATCGTGCCAGCCAGTATGGATTTTTGTCAGAGTTGTTTAGATATCAATCGTATCAATACACCAGAAGCTTATGAACGCCTGTTGCTTGCTGTAATGCAACAAGACAGCTCATGGTTTTCTAAATGGGATCAGATTGAAGCAAGCTGGCAATATGTTGAAGAACTAAAACAACGATATCATAAAGAAAACTTGCCAATATATGATTATCTTTCCTACAGCAGTGGACCACAAGCCGCAGATGTGTTACTATCAAAACATCAGCACGCATGGCAGAAAAGCAGCTAAGGAGGACATATGGAAAGAAAAATTGTGACCGTTACGATTGATCGAAAACTAGGCAGCAAACACCCGCACTTTGATATGATCTATCCCATCAATTATGGATATATCAAAGGAATCATGGGTGGTGATGGTGAGGAACAGGATGCCTATATCGTTGGGGTAGATACACCATTAGATTCATTCACAGGAGAAGTGATCGCGGTAGTAGAACGCTTTAATGATTGTGAAGAAAAATGGGTTGTCGCACAAACAGGCAGTGAATATACAAAAGAAGAATTAGAAAAATTATTAGAATTTCAGGAAAAATATTTCCAGCATGAAATTCATGTGATGGATAAGTAACATTTTCATTAAAACTTGTGTGAATCATAGTATTTCTAATAGCGAACATCCACATCGCAGATGATTACACATCCTATGAACAAAAGAAAAGGCTGATTTCAGCCTTTTTGTTTGTTCATTTCCTCTAAATATTCCCTTGCGCTTTCTACATAATACGTACTATTTCCCTTTTCAATGATTTCATCAAATAGCATTTTTGCCTTTTCCTCATCCTGCAACATGTAGTAACAATACGCTTCCTTGCTTATTAAACGAATGGTATCCAGTGTTGTTTTCATAGATAGAGAATGAATCTGTGCTAATGCTTTTTCATATTCCATCCGACGAATATACTTATCTGCCTCTAAAGATATTAACAGTTTTTGCGCATCATCCTGATACTTTGGATATTTTTTCGCATAGGCGTCAATCACAGCTTTATCCTCTTCATAAAACTGTGGGAAATATGCCTCACGTTCATGTTTACTCATACTTGCATAATGATAGACTACTCGTAAGTTCGCATGATTTAAATACGTATTTTTATGCTTTATCAAATCTTTGATTCTTTCATGATTATCCTGTTCACGTAAAGAAGTCATTAATATATATTCTCCAAACATCGTTTCTATTTTATGATGATCCAACAGATGATCCATAATCAAAGTCATACGATAAGGATCACATCGTTTATATAATAAATCCTGTGCCATATGATGAATATAAGCATTGATTTTCAACGTAAACAAAAAACGATACAGGATAATGGATACCATCGCCAATCCAAGCGACAACAAGTCATTTTCAAATACCATCCAACAAAGGATATTTACCCCTAAAAAAAGAAGTAATAAAACGATTCTTAATCGATTGACATATTGACTATATCCACGAATCTTTTCTTTACATGTGAGATCTTCAATCTCATCAAAAGCAAGTGCCTCATCATCTGCCTTGATAATGCCGCCACCACCAATCGTAGATATCTTATACGTATCCCATTTTCTAATCAGCATCAAAAAGAAATCCACTAATAATAATGGAACTAAGCTTAATACACCTAAAAAGACAATGACAGGAAATCCTAGAAAAGCAATGCATGCGCTCATAATAGATTTTCCAGTAAATTCTCTGATACGTATCCAGTTGAAGAATAGATAATACCCATTCACTAATCCACCCATGACAATGACAGGCGCTAATACATCTAAGATAGTGAGCGTATCCATATATGGTGCACTTTGAGAAAATAAGTATGCTTCACAAGCTCCAACGACACCGCCAATCAGACATAGAAACAAATGAAACCGAATATTGATTTTCATATCCAGGACCCCTCTCTGATGATTTTATTATACACCAACACATAAGAAAAAAGTGATTTTCTGATGAGGAAAACCACCTTATATTTTTACATATTTATCTAAAAAATCATTTATGCATTGCCAATATTCTTCAGGGCGTAGTTTATCATTGCTCGCATGACGACCACCTTTGATAATCATTTTTTCCTTTTGACCCGGGCATACAGCATACAAATCCTCCATCATATGCATGGAAATAAAGCTGTCATGATCCCCATGTAAAAATAACATCGGTACCCTTGCATGTGATATATGTTTCATACAATCCACATCAGATATACGATAGCCCGCCTTGATTTTTAACACTAAGGATAAACAAAAGATTAAAAATCCACTGGGAACTTTTGGGACCATACGTTTCACAATATGGGTTAATTGTCCTTTCAATGTGGAAAAACCACAATCTTCGATAATGGCACGAATCGGATAACCTTCCACATCCGCACACATCATTACACTGGCAGCACCCATGGAAACACCATATAATAAAATATCGCTGGCGCCTTGTTTCTCTAATTCTTTACACCAATCTAAAATATCCAAACCATCCAAATAGCCAAATCCTATAATGTTGCCATCACTTCTTCCATGCCCTCTTAAATCTGGCAATAATACATTATATCCACGCTCATAAAACTGTCGTGCCTGAGAAATCATATCTTCCAAACGCCCCATATAGCCATGAACAATGACAACCCATGCATTTCCTTTATTTGAGATGGTGCTGGCATGAAGCTTTAAACCATCTTTTTCCATTGTGATATGACGCACAAACTTATTTTGAAGATACCAGTGGTCATCACTTGTTAAAGTGTCGTGAGGGTTCACCGATATAAAAGGCTTTTCTGATTTCGCATCAATTGCCTGATGGAAAAAATATAACCCGATCCCCATACATATGATAAAAAATATCAATAGGATACATAAAATAATACTATATACGTTCATGTCATTTGATTCCTTTCTTTACTTTCTTATATTCCCTTTGCAGGTAATCCAAATACGTACCTGATGTCACAAATCCTCTTAAATTTAAGATATCACTGCTAAAAGCACCCAATACCTGATCAACGAATTTTACACAATTACTGCCTAATATGAAATATTTACGATAATCCTTTGTATATTTATAGAAAGAAACTTTTGTCGCTAGATACAATTGATTAGTAAATTGAGAATCATCATGATCTGGATCATTTATAATATCAGGATACCGTGGAATGCTGTTTTCATAAAGTGTTGAAATTCTGGCATGTATTTCTTTAATCTGATGTGCTTCTAATCAAAGTCCAAACGCAAAAATTGTGTTCTTTTCATGTTCAATACAAAAAGGCAGATAGAAAGCTTCATCAAAGATAAACATCACACCATCTCCTATAGCCTCCATCATTTGAAAGCTACGATAATCATAGTTCCCATATGAGTATACCTTATGATCAATACTGAAATCAATATGTCCTATCATGCCAAATCCTTTTTTTATCGCATGAATATATACCATCATATCTGGTGTACCATCTTTCTTTTGATCATGTAATCCTAAGATACACAACACATATGCACTTAAGGCATACGTCATCACATCTATATGCTTTTTATCATGAATAAGCCCTTCTACACTATTATGGTACAACTTTTTATAAGGTACCACAAGGGATGCTTTTCATTTTACAACATAAAAAATATACATGTATTTGATTGTGATAGTATGCTAAAATAAAACTGCTGAATGTGAGGGGATGACATGCCAAAAGAATTAGATGTAAAAAATACCATTTTAGAATCCAAACGATTGATCTTAAGAGGATGGCAAAAAGAAGATCTTGATGATTTATATCAGATATTCACAGATCCTGCCATCTCAGAAATGTCTGGATGTCCCACCATATCCTCCATGGAAGAAGCACAGACGTTAATGAAGATGTTTCAGGATATGAATAAAGTATTTGCCCTTGTCTGGAAAGAAAATGGCAAAGTAATCGGTTCACTTGATTTAGAAACGCCACAATTTGATTTCGGTGAAGCATACAAAAATGCCTATGGAAAAGATGTTGGATGTATCCTGCATCAAGATTACTGGGGTAATAACATTATGGTAGAAGCTACTGATTTGGTGGTTGATTATTGTTTCCAACAGCTACAATGTGATTACATGTGTTGTGGCCATTTCAAAGACAATCCTCAATCAGAACGACTGATTGAAAAAATGGGATTTCATTATCAACGGGATGTGATCTTTCATCCACAAACAGGAGGAGAAAAAGCTGGTAAGCTTTATTTATTAGATCGAAAGGAAAAGGAATATGAGAACAAAAGCTGAAAATATTGAAATGATCAAACAGTTTTCAAATGCCAATGGTGTTAGTGGCTTTGAAGATGAAGTAGTATCACTCGCAAAAAAATATGCGCCACAGAACAGTGTTGTAAAAGAAGACCATTTAAGAAACACATATATCTATCAAACAAAACAAACACAGAAAAAACCGCTTGTCTTAATTGATGCACATAGTGATGAAGTAGGTTTTATCATACAGGCGATAAAACCCAATGGTACGATGGTATTTTTACCATTGGGAGGATGGGTGCCAGACACCATTCCTGCCTCAAAAGTACGTGTAAAAAATGCAGAAGGTAAATATATCAGTGGTATTGTAGCCGCAAAACCACCACATTTCATGAAAGACCGGGAACATCCAGAAAGCTTGTCTATGCAGGAAATGGTCATTGATGTTGGCGCCACAAGCAAAGAAGAAGTGATTAATCAATTACATATTCATATCGGTGCTCCTGTCGTACCAGATGTCAGCTGTACCTATGAGGAAGAACGTGACTTATTTTTAGGTAAAGCATTTGATTGTCGTATAGGATGTGCGTGTGTGATGGAAACATTAGCCCATATCCAAAATGATGATGTAGAAGTCATTGGTACACTATCTGCTCAGGAAGAAGTTGGTGAACGAGGCATGGATTTAGTCACAAAAACCATTCATCCAGATATCGCCATTTGTTTTGAAGGCTGTCCTGCGGATGATACCTTTCAGGAGGATTGGATGATACAAACAGCACTTCGTAAAGGGCCAATGCTACGTCACTTTGATAAAAGTATGATCACCAATCCAAGATTTCAACGCTATGCATTAGACTTAGCGAAACAATTAGGCATCCCATGTCAGGAAAGTGTCAGAAGCGGTGGCGGTACCAATGGTGCTATGTTGCATGTGTCAAATAACGGCACACCTACGATTATCATTGGTGTACCTGTTCGATATATCCATTCCCACCATGGATTTACCACTTATCAAGACTTTGAAAACAGTGTAAAACTGGCATATGAAATCGTAAATCGCTTAAACAAATCACAAATTGATACCTTCTAATAATCCTGCTGATTCAGCAGGATTTTCTTCTGTTTATCGCATGATATAAACAAGCATTTCATATACTGTAACTGGTGAGAAAATGAAAAGAAAACATTATATCCTAGGCATCGCCATGATCGCAACCATATTGGCATCAGCCTGTATGTTGTCACATATCCAAAGCATCAATGCATCAAGAACCTATCATTCTTTATCAGGCGTCAGTATCATTTTGGACCCCGGACACGGTGGAAAAGACGATGGTGCTAGAGCAGGCAATGTCAAGGAACAGGAAATTAATCTAAAAATCGCAAAGAAACTGGAAACACTCTTAAAAAACAACGGTGCCAGTGTCACTCTTACAAGAACTGGCGCCTATGATTTAGCCAGTGCAAATGCCACCAATCGTAAAAGAGAAGATATGAAAAAACGCATGGAAATCATCAATGCAGATAAAACAGACTTATTTCTAAGCATTCATTTAAATGCATATCCCAATACATCCGTAAAAGGGGCACAGGCATTTTATGAAAAAGATAATGAAGTATCCAAAGTATTCGCAGATATCATACAAAAGAATTTCAAAAAATTAACAGGAACTAATATGACAAGTAAAACAGGTGATTATTATATCCTGAATAATGCAAATAAAATCGGTTCACTTGTGGAATGTGGATTTCTATCGAATGATGAAGATCGAACAAAACTAGTAACTGATGAATATCAACAAGATATTGCAGAATGTTTATGCAACAGTGTTTTAGAATATTTCAGTTTTCTATCGTAAAAATGTTAAGTTTTATTAGCATAATATATCATTTAAGCAACAAATTATATTTACTTTTTCATAGATAAGAGTCATACTGTATATGAAAGAGGTTACACTGTAAGTGTTAAATGATTTATACTTTTATTAATCATGAACTCTCACAACGTGTAATTGTAAATGAAGCCTGTTTGAATATAAAAGTAAACAGGTTTCATTTACTAGCTTTTGATAATAGGGACAGTATGAAGAGGGTGAATATTATGAAAACTGTAAAAGCAGGAAAAGTCTTATTGATATTATTAATCTTAATAGCGCTGAATGGATGTGCAGGTAAAGATAAGACAAAAGAAATCGTATGGTACATAGAACAAGGCAGTGAATCATGGATTGATTCTGAAGAAACATATAAAGCAATATCTAATGAGAGAATTGATGCTGTTAATGAACGATTAAAAGAAATGAAAACAGGCTTGAAATTAGTGATAAAGCAATATCCAAGACCAGAAAGTCTGGAAGGTTTTTCTTTGAATAATCAGAAAAAGTTAGTAAGTAATATAATATCTAAGGATGAAAATGTGGATATCGTACCTTTTAATCAAACATATATCTCAGCACTAGAACCATTAGATACTTTATTTGACACAAAAGAAGGCAAGGATTTATCACAATATTATTCACAAAATCAGTTAGATACAGAAAAGCTTAATAATCAAATATATTTAGTGCCGAAAATAGTCTACCCTTTGGAAACCTTTTACTTATTTATAAATAAAGACTATTATCAAGCTCATAAAGAAGCGATAGATCATGTCATACATCAACCTTTAGAAGTGTTAAAATATTTTAATGAAAATTATCAGAATAAAAAGGATTGGATATTAAGTCAGCGTTTTAATTTAGAAACATATATCGCGGATAAATATCAAAATATTAATAATACGGGTCTATTTATAAGAAAAAAAGATCATAAAGTTGTGAATCCTTATGAAGAACCATATATTTTAGATACTATAAAATTGATTTCTGATATGAGATGGAAAGGTTTTACTGGTGCAGATTTAAGACAGGAGGATTTAAACGATATTATATCAAAAGATCAAGTTGTTATGGATGGCTCTCGTGGATTTACACAACGCCTTAAACAGAAAGAAAAAGATGTTCGTTTGGATATGACAAAAGAATATTATGCATACGTATCAGGATTTTCTATATTAAAGGACAGTAAACAAAAAGAAGATGCATTTCGATTAATGGCGATATTAAATACAGATAAAGAGTGTTCAACAATTTTACAATTTGGTACAAAACCAGAGCGTAATGCTTCAGGAAAAATCATAGATCATGCACATTATACAAATATTAGTTGGAATAACTTTGGTAATAACATGATTATAGAATCTTCTGAAAATGAAGTAGATAATAAATTAGAATACTTTAAAAAACTGGAAGAAGAGGCAAATATTACCAAAGAAGAATTATTGCCAAGCTTCTTTGATTTATCAAATGTTAGTGATAAACTGGATCAATTTGATAATATTAGAATGGCTACAGCAGATGGAGATGCAGATGTCATTGGATGTATTGCATGTAATAAGGGAGATACTGTAAAAGATACAGATACATTGATGAAGGATGTAGAAGAAGTAAATCAGAAACTAAAGAATGCAGGAATTGATCAAGTTATACAAGAACTACAAAAACAATTAGATGAATGGCTTCAAAATGAAACTGGAAATTAAACAATTGGTAAAAAATTATGGATCATTTACTGCATTGGATCACATATCGTATACCTTTGAAAATGGAATTTATGCATTGCTAGGCCCAAATGGCGCAGGAAAATCGACGTTTATGAATATTCTGGCAATGCTGCTGAAAGAAACACAAGGAGAAATCATATTAGATGGAAAACCTTTAGTGAAACAGAAAAAGAGTTTTTTAAATATGTTAGGCTATATGCCACAACAACAATGTTTATACGAAGATTTTACATTAAAGGATTTTATGTACTATATTGGCAATTTAAAAGGCATGAAGAAACAGGAAATCATTTCCCGTAGTCAATATTTGGTAAAAGAAGTAAAACTAGAAGATGTTTTCTATAAAAAGCTATCAGCCTTTTCTGGAGGAATGAAACAGCGTGCAATGCTTGCGGCAACCTTGATCAATGACCCAAAGATTTTAATTCTAGATGAGCCAACAGCTGGGTTAGATCCAATGAAACGAATGGAAATGCAAAATATGATTGCGAGTTTTGCGAAAGATAAAATCGTTTTAATTGCGACGCATGTTGTCAGTGATGTAGAATTCATATCTAGTAAATTCATCTTCCTAAAAGAAGGACATATTATTTTACAGGGAGATCGTATTAGTATATTAGAGTGCTTAGATCAAAAGGTAAAGGAAAGAGAAATAACAATAGAAGAATATCAGAAATATAAACAGGCAAATATCGTCAGCTCTATCTATTATCGTCATGATAAATTGTTTGCCAGAATCATTGACGATCATGATGAATATTCAGGAGAAGTGATCACACCAGAAATCAGTGATGTATATTTTTACTTGTTCAGGGATGAAAAAGATGCTGTATTATGATTTAAAGAAAACACTCCTGAATAAGAAAAGTTTATGTCTGATATGTTTGCTTTTGATATTTCAATTTGTACTATTCGTTACTGTTCAGCAATCCTCATCCATTTATCAGAAAGATTATCAGACACTACAGGAAAATATAAAAGGCATGCCTTTGTCAGATGCTGCTGATTATTTAAAAAAGATGGAACTACAGTCAAAGCTGAATGGAGATCGTATAAGTGATCAAGAATGGAAAGAGGCAGTGTCACAATATGGAAATGATGTGCTTTCTCAATTAGGGAAAGAAACATATGATTTAAGAACAATCCAGCGACTGCAGGATGAAGTGAATTATCTAATACGATATCCTGCATATTATCAAAGCATTGTTCAGAATCAAAAAGAAGAAATCTCTCTTTTCCGTAAGGATAATCATTTCATAAAAGAACGGCAGGTCGCAATCAAAAAACGTTATGAAGGTAAGAAATTAGAGGCGGGTACTTCCACAAAAGGAACATATGGAATAGAATTAATATTAAATGATTATTTTGTAGATATCTTCATCGCGGTATTCATGATTTATATAACATATATACAAGTAGATAAAGAATATCAGTCAGGCAGGATGTCTTATATCAAAGCTACCTCTAAGGGAGGGTTATGGAATTACTTAAGTAAATATGCTTCTTTGACAATATCAATGATTGTATTCATGGCACTTTCCTACCTTGGAATGTATGTGATTCGTGGAATACAATATGGGTTTGTGAATATACAACAGCCAATACAAAGTGTTATGATGTGCGCTACAACACCAATCAAATGTACGATTATACAGTTTTTATTACTGATGTTGATCATGCGCATATTGGCATTTGCATTTGTGGAAATGTTACTGCTTGGTGTTTCGACGTTCTTTAGAAAAACAATGATTGGCAGTGGTTTGATTGCGATATGTGTATGTATCAGCACATTGTTATCTAATTTTACTGCAGATAAAAACAGCTTACTTGCATATCTTTCATTATCACATATTTTACATCCAGAACTAGATTTTATTCGTGTGAGCTATATTTCTATTTTTTCACACGCAATATATTACACCTGGCTGTTGATTTGTTTAGCTCTATTGATTTGTTTGATTTTTGCTGGTTCTTATTATGCATATATTACAAAAGAATATAAACAAAAAATGATAGAGATACCAGTATATGATAAACATTTTCATTCTTTGTTATTTTATGAAGCAAAGAAGTCTTGGCTAAAAGGCGCTGGCGTCTTGTTTGCATGCCTGCTGCTTATGCTTGTATCATTTGATCTTTCTAATATACATACATTATCCTATCAAGATGATCGAATTATAAATTACTATATTGATGAATTTGGTGCATCACCAACAAAAGAAACATATCAAAACATCGAAAAAGAAAAACAGCGTTTTGCGGATATTGAACAAAAACTACTTTTATCAAATAACGAAACAGAAAAAACGCTTCTTTCTAAAGAACTTTCCACTCAGCGTACGTTTCAAGAATATTGTCAAAAAATAGAAATGATAAAAAATGATGAGTCAAGACAGGTATTAAAAGAAGATCATACTAGAATGTTTTTTGATCAATCAAAAGAATTCGCAAAATTACTGGTATTCTATATACTGATGATGGTGCTGATGTGTATGCATACATACGCAAAGGAAAAAGAAAGTGGAGTTACACTTTACTATAAAACAACAATGATTGGTATTAGAAAAACACATACGTTAAAATATATACAATTAAGTGTTGGCTTTACACTTCTATGGTGTTTCATCAGTATAATGATCTTCCTGCATAATAAGCAAATGTATCCAGACGTTATGTTGAATGTCGCAATGCATGATTTACAACAGTTCTTTACATCGCCATTTACAATGACGATTATGCAGTATTTAGTTATGCAATTTATATTAGAAATCCTTGTAATTCAAGCACTACTGTATTGTGTTTTATATTTGTTTTCACGTATTAAATCTGAAAAAGTCACAGCGATTGTACTGTTTCTTTTGTTAAGTGTACCATTATTGCTTTGTATCAATGAGGTTTATCAAGCACCACTGTTCATGTGCCTTTTTTATCCGTTTTTAAATATTAAAAAAGCATTTATTGCTTATATATTCATACTTATTGTATTTATACTATGCAGAATAAAGAAAGTGAGGGATATTCATGCGTAAAATATTATGTGTATTGTGTTTGTTATTGGTTTGCTGTGGATGTTCAAATAAGGAAAAGAAGGATAGTGAAGCTTATGTAATTGATGCATTTCCTTCTGTATCTGAACAAGGCGTCTATCATATTGTAAAAGGAAAAATAGGAAATCAACTATATTTTTATGATGGAGAAACGAATCAAGATGTACCACTTTGCGCAAAACCTAATTGTGACCATAATAATAATCAATGTGAAGCATACCTGATTACACAATATAAAGATACAGTCATGAATTATCCGCCAATGCCTTATGAAGGAAAACTTTATGGTGTTTATATGAATATGCAGACAGGAAATAATTATTTATGTTCTATGGAAGAAGATGGAAGTGATCGAAAAGAGATATTAAAACTTACAGATGGGGCGATTGCATCTTTGATGATTTATAAGAATAAAGCCTATATTTGTTTAGAAACATTTGAACATGATGAAAATGGAAGAATCGGAAGACTTGCAGAAAATTATCTTACATATATTGGAGATTTAACTAATGGAAAACTCACGCAATTAGATTTAGATGAAGACAGTATTGTGAATTTTGAAGGTGTTTGGGATAAGCAAGTGATGTATATGACAATAAAAGAAGAAAACGATAATGTGAAAGGTGTATTAATGAGCTTATCAGAAGATGGAAAAGAAAATAAGGTATTTTTAGATAATATGTCAACTTTGAATGCTTTTTTGTACAAAGGAAGTATTTATAGTAATGATAATCAACAAATTAAAAAATTAGATTTAAAAACGAAGGAAGAAGCAGATGTCTGTCAGGCTCATACAGATGGTTGCACATTGGATTCTGGTGTAAATGATCCTTTTGGACTCATGCGTATTACATGTGTGAAAGATAACAAGTTTGTAAAAGAAATATATGTTGATTTAGAAAAGAAACAACAAGTGTCCATAGAGGGTAACATTTATACAAAATATAAAGATGGCTATTTAGTGATGGATGAACAAGGACTTTTAAAATTTATAAAAGAATAACTTCACCTAAAATAGTTAAAATTTCAAAATAGTAAAAATAAATGTTGACAAACAAAAACTCCTATGGTATTATGTACAAGCATTCGGTGGAAATGGGCCTGTAGCTCAGGTGGTTAGAGCGCACCCCTGATAAGGGTGAGGTCGTTGGTTCAAGTCCATTCAGGCCCACCATCGAATTTAAATATACATGGGGTTTTAGCTCAGCTGGGAGAGCACCTGCCTTGCACGCAGGGGGTCATCGGTTCGATCCCGATAAGCTCCACCAAATTTAAAACGAATCTCGATAGGTTATCGCTTATCGGGATTTTTTTTGTTCGATAATTCGATGACCAGACATTGAAATAGAACGATAAATCGCTTATTATAAAATTTTTCAAAAAATTATTAAAATTAAAAAAATAGTGTTGACATATAAAAAACATCGTGGTATTATAATCAAGCATTCGATGGAACATGGGCCTGTAGCTCAGGTGGTTAGAGCGCACCCCTGATAAGGGTGAGGTCGTTGGTTCAAGTCCATTCAGGCCCACCATCGAATTTAAATATACATGGGGTTTTAGCTCAGCTGGGAGAGCACCTGCCTTGCACGCAGGGGGTCATCGGTTCGATCCCGATAAGCTCCACCAAAATTTAAAACGAATCTCGATAGGTTATCGCTTATCGGGATTTTTTTTGTATAGATATCAGATGACCAGAAAAGATGAAAAGAGTTTTTAAAATCTGGTATAATTAAGAAAAATGACAAAGAAAGGAGAAAAATCATAGTGATGTTAATGCATGTAGTAAGTAATCAAGGGGAATTTGATTGTCGTAGTAAAGATGAAATTGAAACAATCATAAGACAAAGCACCCAAATTCCATATGATGATATCTGGCTTTCTGGGGAATATGAGTATCCATGTTTGACGATAACATTAAATGGAGCAGATGCCTGTTTGCATTATTTTCTAAATGGTGATGGTGATTTCTGGCAATCAGTAGGAACTTGCGAAAGAGTAGTAAGCTTTGTAAGTGGCAATGGTGCCCCTGATTTTACACCAGAAAATGCTGTAATCACACTTGATCAAGCAATACAGTGTATGCGATTATTCTTTGATACTTTACAAAGACCAGATTGTATTGCATGGAGGAGTATGTAAAAATAAAGTGAACAGGATGAAGAAAAAACCTGTTCATTTTTATGTCGATACGATGAAAACCATAGTATAATTAATATGCTTTAAAAGCGAGTGGAGGAGAGATATGAATGAAAGTTTTTATATCTATATTTGGAAACTTGTGTTGGGTTTTGTCCATCTTTTGGGCTTATCAGAAAATCATATATCAAAAAGTCAGTTTCAAAAAAATGTGCTATGTCGCCATTTTTTACTTTGGGATAGGACTTGTTGAGGAAGTATTGCATACAGGAGAGATTCCTTATTACTTATCAGATTTAACTGGAATTGATATATTCTTTTTTTTGGAACTTGAAATATTTGTTTGGTGCTGGATCATCGCATATACACTATTTGACAAAAATCTAAAACGTTCAATTTTTCTCATCGCATGCATATGCTCAGTATGCCAGCAGACGTTCTTTATTCTAAATGAAATGCTTTGGTTTTTATCAAATGGAAATGTACAAATCTATTATTTATTAAATTTGCCAATGATAGCACTGTTGTTTTTTACGATTTATCTGATTGTGGAAAAGTTGAATATTGCCAGAATCTATCGAGAATTTGAGTATAAAAATTTTTCTTTCATACAAATTTTAGGAATGACGATTATTGTATTATTCATATATGATCTATTATCTTATTGTTTACAAATGATACCTGTAAAATCAAAAGAACAATTCTTGATACCACTTTTTTTGATGTTCATTATGATATTGACTATGATATATTACATTCAAATGGTCAGTTTAAAAGATAAGAAAAAATACAGTGATATGTTATTGAAGCAACAAAATCTTTATATTCAAGATTTAGAAAAAATACAACAAAATATGCGTACCTTCAAACATGATTATAAGAATATGATGTCCAGTATTTACCTACAAAGCAAAGAAGGAAACATGCAGGAAATAGAATCTACAATTTCAAAATTAATGGATGAATTTGATGAAGATATTGATAAGAAAATGAATCTAACCAATCAATTAGCAAATATCCAAATCAATGAAATGAAAAGCCTTTTATATTCAAAAATCACAGAAATCAATCATCAGCATATCTCATTACATATGGAAGTATTATATCCAGTGCAAACAATAAAAATGAATATTATGGATGCATGTCGTGTTTTGGGGATTCTTTTGGATAATGCAATAGATGAAGTTAAAGATCATGAAGGTGATATGAACCTGGTATTATCCAATCAGGAAGATGCCTTTCATATGATTGTGGAAAATTCATTATTCCATGATGTAGATATTGAAAAAATCTATCAAGAAGGATATTCCACCAAAGGTACACAGCGAGGGATGGGATTGATTTCTTTACAAAAGATAATTGATAAATATTCAAATGTGACGATAGCTACACAAATTGTGGATAATCGTTTCATTCAGGAAATAACCATTGTATAGGAAGTGATAACATGTTAGAAATATATGTATGTGATGATGAAGTTTCGACGTTAAATTTTATACAGCAGGCAATTGAAAAACAAATTCTGATTCATGAATATGATATGAAAGTAAAGCAGGTATATCGTGATCCTTGTGCAATGTTAGATGCGTTAGCGAAGCAACAAACCAAACGTAATATTTATTTTTTAGATGTTGAACTAAAACATCCAGAATATGATGGCTTTTTGTTGGGGAGAGAAATACGCAAAATTGATCCAAATGGCACAATCGTTTATATCACGAGTTTCAAAGATTTAGCTTATAAAACCTTCCAATATCATATTGAAGCCTTTGATTATATTGTGAAAGATACACAAGAACAGTTGCATACATCCATCAGTGAGTGCCTGCAATCTATTATTCAACGTCTAAAAGATGAAACAAAAGATCCTGTTGCATGCTTTACGTGTAAAAGTGGAGATAAACTGCGCCATATTCCCATCGATGATATTTATTACTTTGAAACATCAGCACGTTCTCACCATGTGATCTTACATGGGAAAAATCAACGGATAGAATTTCTGGGAAACCTTACAGATATAGAAAAAGAATTGAAAGAAGGCTTTTTAAAAATTCATCGTTCTTATTTAATTGCCTTAGATAAAATCGATTCCATTGATCTTAAACATAATGAAGTAATTGTAAGAGGTGGGGTATGTAGTATATCTCGTAAAGAAAAATCTCGTTTACTTGAAAAAATCAAGAAATGAGATTTTTTGTTATTTAGGAAACAATCCTTACCATTCAGGAACAAGCCACCATTTTCAATCCTTAAAATGTTATAGTGAAAAACGTAAAAAGGAGGATACATATATGATGCAGGAAATCATACGTTTAGATCATATATCAAAAACATTTGATAATGTCTGCGTGTTAAAAGATATTCACGCAACTCTAAGAAAAGGAGAAATTCTTGGCTTTTTAGGACCAAGTGGCGCAGGCAAGACAACAACGATTAAAATTCTTACAGGACAGCTTTTTCCATCATCAGGAGAGGCCTATATCTTGGGAATCAACGCCAATCAAATTGATGAAACCATCTATGAACAAATAGGTATTGTCACAGATAGCAGTGGTATTTATGAATATCTCAGTGTGGAAAAAAATCTGGAATACTTCGCAAAAATCCTAAAAGTGGAGAAACAAAGGGTCGAAGATGTGTTACATCAGGTAGGACTTTATGAACATCGTAAAAAACTGGCAGGAAAATTATCCAAAGGGCAGACACAGCGATTAATTCTCGCAAGAGCGGTACTGCATAAACCACAAGTATTATTTCTAGATGAACCAACTTCTGGTTTAGATCCATCGACCGCTTTACAGATACACAATATGTTGTTTCAATTAAAAGAAGAAGGCATGGCAATTTTTCTTACAACGCACAATATGGAAGAAGCCACAAAATTATGCGATCATGTGGCATTATTAAAGGAAGGTGTGATTGTAGAATATGGAACACCAAACGATATATGTTTAAAATATCATAAAGTAAAAAAATATGACATACGATTACGTGATGGAAAACAGTATCTTTTACAACAGAATGATGAAAATGTAGAGAAAATAAATGCATGGCTAAAACAAGATCAGATAGAAACAATTCACTCTTGTGAGCCAACGCTAGAAAGCGTTTTTTTTGGAAGTGACAGGAAGAAAACTATCATGAAGATATTTCATCTTCCCCATATCATAACGTGGAGAAATGCACCCGTTTGTGCATTATTTGGAAGTTGTTGTATCATCATACCAGTATTTGTGATAGGAGCTGTCATTTGGAAAATATATTTTTTATAGGAGAAGGGAAGGTTATTATGAAAACACTACATATACATAAAGTAATGGCGATAGCGGAAGTAAAGTTTCGTGCACTATGTGGAAAAAACTGTATCATTATGCCAATATTTGCGATAGGATTTACAATGATGATGCGTTTTCTATATCAAAATATGTCAGGAGATGGAGCCAGTGAAGAATATTTAAATGCGTATGCATTAGCAATGGGATTGGTCATGAATATTGGTATGACTGGCTTATATTGTACAAGTTTAATGCTTGCGGAAGAAAAAGAAAAAAAGACATTGCGCGTGTTGATGACATCCTCCGTGAATGCTTTGGAATTCTTTATCGGAAGTGTGCTGCCAGTATTCCTTGTGACAGTTATCGTTAATTATTTACTTATGCCAATCAGTGGGTATACCATCACAGGATCAAATCTTATATTGTTTAGTATTGTCACAATGATTGGGACATTGATCAGCTGTATTATTGGGATGCTGTTGGGAATCTTTGCGAAAAATCAGGTCAGTACCAGTACACTCACTTCGCCTATTTTACTATTGATGATGCTGGTACCAATGTTTTCTTCTTATATCGAAGAATTAAAGATGATATCTCCATTCATTTTCACAGGAGCAATTATGGATATGGTCATGCATATGGCAGAGCAAGTATCACCTGCGTTAAATATTGGCGGTATCCTTGCGATGATCATCGAGGCGGTAGTTTCCATAGCATTATTTGTTTTGATATATAAACGTAATGGATACGAAAAAGAATAAAGAAAGTTAAGATATGTTAGAAGAACGTGAACGATCTTCAAAGAAATAAGTAAAATTTAATACTTTTTTGAAAACAGCCTCATTGCATTGTATATAGAAACAAGCTATCCTTTAAGTAGGAGGTGGCAGACATGGCTAATGAAGATAAGAAAGACTTTAACGCAATGTTGCATGATGCTAAAGATATGCCAAAAATTCAAATCATTACCGATCAAAAAAGTATTGAAAAGTATGGAGGAAATCATATGTATTTCGCTCCACCAATCGATTATGATCATGTAATGAAACAGGTGCCTTATGGAAAGGTAATTACTATTGGAGAAATTCGCGAGTATTTTGCGAGAATTCATCATGCTGATTTTACAGAACCAATCACAGCTGGGATTTTTGTGTCTATTGCGGCGTGGGCAAGTTATCAAAGAACAGAAGATGAAACACCCTATTGGCGAACATTAAAGGCAAATGGGGAGTTGAATGCGAAGTATCCAGGCGGAATAGAAGCACAAAAAGAGAAGTTAGAAGCAGAAGGACATACCATTATACAAAAAGGCAGAACACAGAACAAATATAAAATATTTTGTGAAAGATTATCAAAAGGTACTTTTTGATTTAGGTGAAATAGAGAACAAATCATAAGATGTAATACGACAGTTGAAACATAATCAACTGTCTTTTCTTCATTTATAAGCACTTGATATTACACCCATGAAATGTGATAATGTTTGTAATGTATAAGATTTCTTAAGAGGTGATACGATATGGATTGGAATCATTATTTGTTGGAAGAAAAAAGTCCTCATCATCCTTATGCGGATTTAGGCGTTATGGAGGGTATGGTAAGTGGTATTTATGATTTAGCACTTGTCCCTAAAGATACACAGATATTATCCTTGACCATGCCATTAAAAAAGTATCATTTAACATATTCTCATGATGAAAGTCTTTATGGAAATAAATGTATAGAAGGTGTTTGTTTAAGTGAAGTAAATGTGGAAAACGTAAAGCTTTTATCAACGCTTCCTAACTTAAAATATCTTAAAATTTCTAATAATAAACAAGAAACAATATTAGATTTAACACCATTACGACATTTGGAGGTATTGATCCTATCTGATATCACAAAGGTCACGGATTTTAGCTTCTTATTTGGATTAGATTATCTCAAAACGCTTTATTTACGTGATGTAAAACAGTTATATGATTTGTCTTTTCTATCAAATATGACAAACTTACAAGAATTGTTTTTATCAAATGGGGGAATGAGCGGCGTGGGTAAGCCAGTGAAAAGCATGGCGCCATTATCTAATCTAAAGCAATTACAATACTTACATTTTGCGTTGACTGTAGAACATAAAAACTATGATATTTCACCAATATTATCTTTGAAAAATTTAAAATATCTAACAATGTTGCCACGCTATTATCGCAATCATCGATTAGAAACATTACAAAAAGAATTGCCAGATACCATCATAGAATAGAAAAGGGGTGTCGTATGGATAAAAAAGCAAAAAATATATTAATGAAAACCTATTGGTCTGCTTCTGGTTGGAAAGATGAATATACAATTACTCCGAAAGATTTTACTTATGCGAAAGAAAAAGGTTTGATGTTTGATGCAGTTAGTATATCGCATGATGAATGTGTAAAACAAATCAAAGCGATTGTGGAAAAAATCACGCCCCAACAGATAGTGAAAGCTTTTATAAGCAGTCTTTCAACCAGACGTTTAGACTGGCGCTCAGGTATCAGCTCTTACTACATAGCGAAAATGCTGCCAATGCATACTTATACACCTGTCATATCCGGAAAGTCATATGAAAACGGCAAGGTGGTTTATACATCATGTACCTGTTCTATATGCAAAGATTTGAAATACGGTGTGATTGGGAAAGAAGATTATAAAGATGTGGATGTCAATATATTAAACTTTGAACGTATTAAATGGGGTGGTGTACGCCATGGTGAATTAATTTATATCTTATTTGATCTTCAACAATTCATCAAAGAGGAAATACCAGAACCAACAGATGCGGATATACATATTTTAAAAGATATATTAAAGATAATTATGAGCAGTGCAGCCAATGATCATCCAGGTATATTATGCGATAGATTCAAAGATATTCCTGATTTTAAATCAAACAAAAATGAAAGGTCCTCGCTGGTTGAGATTCTCGCATGCATTGGGGTATTAAAACCCCAATCATATGAACGTAAAATTCAAGGGAAAAACGACTGGACATTTGTGGAATACTGGCGTGGAGAAGATGGCTATGATCAAGTGGCAGTGAATGAATATTTTGGAGAATATCTATGAGTATGCGTGATGATGTGGAGTCTATCATCAAAGCATTAAAGCTGGATCGTTCAAGAATTTTTGAGGTATCAAAGATCAAATATGTGGATATCATTACAAGAATTGAACATACATTCGTTTTGGATTATGGAGATATTCATTGGTCAAATATGGAAAATGATTTTCAACAACATTTATCAATTAGAAAAGAGGAATCAGAATGGATACAATCAGAAAAAAGCAACGTGGGCAAAATAGAAAATTAAAACGTATGTTCGATGATATTGATAAATTTCAACCAGATTGGAATAACGATGAGCGATATGAACATTTTCATGTGCCAAGTGATCCGTTTATCGAAAGTGAAAAAACTACAAATCAAAATAAGAAAAAGTTTTATGAAAAATGGCTTGCGACTGTGGAAAGATTGATGAAAGAAAAGCCACAGGATATCGTGTTTTGTAAAATTGTAGGAATGATATCTATCCCTGATGTATGGTGTTCAGAAATCATCATTTTCTATGATCAGGAGTATTATGAAGCTTTTTTTAAACGTGATTGTGCTTATCAAACGTGGATAAAAATTAAAAACGATTCTTTTCTTAAACGTAAACAGATACAAACACCGCTGAAGGAAGCTGGCTATCAACAAACCATTCGAGATGAAGATATATATCAAAACGAATTATGGTTTTATGGAGATATTGATGTAAGGTGATTGGAGGCATAAGATATGAATAACGTATTGGACATCACAAACTATGGCATTGCTTTATTTTCGCCAACAATTCTGCAGAATTTCCTGAAGAAAGAAAAAATCAGATCAAAGAAATTGCTGAGTAAATTTGAAAAGGATAAAGATGTGTATCTGAAAACTCTAAAAGAAGGAATCTGGATGCCAATTGTGAAAATTGACGCAGGCAGTTATGTGATAAAATTGAACGGTGTTGATGAACCATTTGATGATACATGGATACAGAAGTTTTCGTATGAAGAATTTCAAATAGAAATCAAAGATACACTTTGTATTGGGGATATCCATTTGCTAGAGCCATTTCAAACAAATCAGGAAATGCGTTATCAAGATATGGAAGGCAATATCTTATACAAAGGGCATACATATGAAACAGCTTCAGGTAAATATCAATTACGTGTAGAAGGATATGTGCGAAAAGAGGCGAATGGACATGCTTCCACCTATCAAAATCCAGAATATGGATTCTTATTTACACTCAATCAAGTAGAGGTCTTTAAGATGGCTCAGGATCCAAGAAATGATGAACGATACAATTTCAATATTGGCTATCTTACCAGATCAAAACAAGCGAAAATTAAGTGGGAGAATGAAATACAAGCTCAAAAAATAGGCAAAGAATATTATCCGCTAATCGAATTAGATGATGGAAGCATATGTCATTTATATGTAGAATTTGATTCCTCACACAAGTATTGTCGAGTAAGCGTTCTATATAAATATGTATATGATGAATTGTTGAAAAGTGGTAGTACATTTACGATTTCAGAAGAAACACGCACGAAAGGAAAAACCGTTTTATGCCCTGTAGGAACCCTGACCATTTTATAGAAGATAGAGAATACAATATGGATGAATTTGAAAATATCATAAATCAAATCAAGACAATTTGTTTATCAGTTGTAAAACATACTTATGAGAAGTCAATGAAGCAAGCATATGATTTAATAAGAAAGCTTCATGATGCAGGATATACAAAAGATGAAGTCTATCAGGCACTGCTTTCCTGTCAGGCAGTATTAAAGGATGGTCTTTCCTATGATTTTATATGTGATTTGATGGATTATGTAGTTGGATGGTGTGCTACAGAGCTTCAAATATGGAAGGATGAAAAAGACAGCTTAAAAGAATTTTACGATTACCTATCATCAGATGAAGAATTGATGTATGATATTCGTATGCATGCGGAATGGAATGAAGCATCTTTTTCTAAATTAAAACAATTGATTTATGCTATCATGCAAGAATACGAAGATAAGCCATATGATCACGAATTGATATCGTATATGCAGAATATTCCAACGATTGTCCATATGTTGTCACAATTTCAAAAATGCTCACAAAAAAATTTAGAAGAAGGATATACACAGGAAACTTATTTGAAAATGATTTCAAATAAAATAGATGAATTAAACCAGTTATATGACATATTTATGAATTCATTAGCGCAAAAAAATGATAAATGAAGGAAAATAAAATTAGAAGGAGAGGAAATATAGTTGTATGAAGCTTTTTATCACAAGTGTTACAGCACAGGGCACCAATTGTGTATCCTCTTTGATACATGAATTATCACCATTAGAAAAACAAGCACAATCCTGGGATTTTCCATACAATATCATGATTTGTATCAGATGTGGAAAAAATGTTGGGAAAACATTTCAACGTTTTGAGAATAAAGATCAGGTCCTTACTTTGGATATACGTGAAGAAGATGAATTATTTCGTGTGATGTCTAAAAATGAACAACGGGAATATTTAGGCAGGCGCATCTTCTCTTATATGGAAGAAAGCATAAAGAAATATCCCAAGGTCGCAACTACACACCAACAGGAAGCATTCATGAAGAATGTGAAGCAATGGATGATGGCACATGACTGGCTGCATGGAAAAATCGACCAGGTAAGAACGCTTCTACAAAAGGAAATGGGAGCTTATGAAATCAGTGAACAAATGCATATGCCACTTGAAGAAGTGGAAGATATTTGGATTCATATGTATGAAGAAGATAAACGAACAACTACACATTCAGATAATATCAAAGAAGGTAAAAATTGGGTGTGGAATGTATGAAAAAAGATTTTTCATATCTTTAGGAGTAATGACATATGAAAATCTATCAGGGAAAAACAGCATGGTGGTTGATACTTATTTTTCTTGTTTATAATCTTTTACTATGATTGACACATATAAAAATTACACCTTTTTTGCGTTGTTATGCTGGTTTTGATTTATGCATTGAATATCTTTTGGATACTTTCAACAGAAACCGGATAGAATTATATGACACATATAATTTTCTATTATGGATTTTCTAAACTAGTCATTCAGATTTCAAATATCAAAAGATAGAAAAAAGCAGAAGTGCGATCGCTTCCTCCGCAAATTCTTTAGACCGTATTCCTATTATCACAAAGGGTATGGATTTCTATGTGTCCTTAAAAGAAATGAAGATTTTATAAATCAAATACAGAAGAAACGATAGGGCAGAAAAACTGCCCTTTTCCGTTATAAAAAAAGAAACAGCGATTTGCTGTTTCTAATCCATTGGCTGTTGATAAAATCCTCCATAGAACTGTTCTGTACGTAAGACATTGACGATTGCGTGTGGATCTACTTCCTGTATACAATGAACAGCATCAGATATTTCATAAGAAGAAATAACGGTAATCAATAGGTACATTTTTTTCTTACTAAACCCACCATATCCCTGGATACAAGAGATACCATGACGGAAATGGTCAACATAGTTATCCACAACATTTTCAGGATCTTGTGTTGTAATCTGCAAGGTTACACGTTCATAACGGTGATGGAAGGTAGAAATCGTCTTAGTGGAAATAAACTGGAATACGATAGAATAACCAGCATAAATCCATCCAAACATATAGCCAAAGATACACAGAATCAAGGCATTGAAGATAAATACCTGTTCCCAGATAGAACGATTGATCTTATTGGATACATAAAGTGCGATAAAGTCAGTACCCCCGGTACTTGCATTGGATTTTAATGCCAGTACTACACTGATACCATATAAGAATCCACCGAATACAACATTTAGAATCAAATCATTGAACAAAGGATTAAATTCACATACTTTCAATAATAAAGATGTCATAAAGAACTGTATTGTGGATAATAAAGTAAACTTCTTGGATATACTTTTATAACAAGCCAGCGCAACTGGGATATTTAGTACCAGAATACATACAGATGTAGAAATAGAATGTCCGTATAAGCTTGCTATTTTATCAATCAGGATCGCTACACCTGTGAAACCGCTGCTTAGTAAATTGCTGGGCTGAATGAATGCTTTGATGACATATGTCTGAAGCAGAGAACTCAGCAATACCCCTCCTAAACACAGCAGAAATCGAATTTTTTTATTTTTCATCTTCTATTCTCCTCTTCTTTTTCATGTACCATTATAATCGTTGAAACGCAAAACAAGTCGAAAACATCTTCCTAGTCCTAGGAAATTCTTACTACGGAAATTTCCTAGCAGTTAGGAAACCAAGTTGGGCTTTTCCCTTTTAAATTTCATTATAATATAAATGGAAGGGGCGTGCATACAATGGCATTGAATAAACGACAAGAGAGAATCATTGCGATGATGAATGACGCGAATGAATGGATTACAGGAAAAGAATTGAGTAAACTTTTGAATGTAAGTGATCGTACCATTCGCAGTGACATGGACGCTATCAACCGATACTATGATGAAAACCTGATAGAAAGCAATTTACGCTATGGATATCATCTGAACACAGAAGTATTTCGTACATTAGATATTGAATTAGCTGAACCCATTCCTCAAACACCGCATGAACGCTGTGTATATATCATACAGGAGTTGTTGTTTGAAAAGAATGAATTAAATATCACATCGTTACAAGATAAAGTTTTTGTGAGTGAATACTCGATTGATAATGACATTAAACGTATCAAAAAAATGATAGAACCATATCCACAGCTGAAATTGGTAAGAAGCAAGAATTTTATCCATTTAGAAGGTGCGGAGGAAAGTAAACGTAAATTATATAAAGACTTGCTGGCAGAAGAAACACAGGGAAATTTCCTGAATTTAAATAACCTTGCGGCATTATATAAGGATTTTGATTTATTATTGATCAAAGATATCCTAGAACAGACATTAGATAAACATAACTATCATGTCAGAGAAATGGCATTTCCAATGTTGATGATTCATGTAGGCATTGCGATAGAACGAATTATCCGAAGAAACTACATACAGACGGATCGCAAAAATGAAGAATTAAAACAAAGTCAAGAATACAAAATTGCAGAAGAATTTTTCCACAGTGTGGCTAAGAAAATCCGTATAGAAATCGTAGATGATGAAGTTGCCTTATTGGCATTATTACTGATGGGAAAGAAAGGAACCAATTATACCAAAGACTTGGTTTCCATGAGTCATTCTATGAGCAGTGATGAAATCGTAGAAGGTATGTTGGAGATTATCCATAATGATTTTGACATCGATTTTTGTCAGGATTCAGATTTAAAGATAGGCTTAAAAATGCATATGCAGTCATTGATGGAACGCCAGATGAAGCATGTGGAAGTATCCAATGTATATTTACAGGAAATCAAACGTAAATATCCTCTGGTATTTGAAATGGGGGTACGTGTTGCCCGTTATCTGGAAGAACAGCTGGGTGAAGAAATTAATGAAAATGAAATTGGTTTCTTATCTTTGCATTTAGGTTCTGCTTTTGAAAGAGCAAACTTATCAGGGAAATACCGTGTTGTTATGATATATCCACATGATCAGGCACTTAGCAATATGTGTGTGCGTAAGGTAGAAACTCGCTTTGGGGAACGAATGGGAATTGTGGAATGCTTGAATTTCTTTGAAGAAAAAGCCATTCTGCGTATCAAACCAGATTTGATTTTAACCACCCTGCCATTAAAACATGACTTAGATATCACAACCATTCAGATTTCACTATTCGTGAATCTAGAAGATGAAAGTCGTATTTTTCAGGCATTAAACTTATTAGATAAAAAACGATTCCAAAAAGAATTTCAGGAAGGAATCAAAGGTATGATCGATCCAAAGTTCTTTTATACTGATTTAGAAGCAGCCAGCAGTGAAGATGTCATCAATTTTATGTGTGATAACTTATATGAAGCAGGCTATACACCAAAGGATTTTAAAGAATCCGTATTAAAAAGGGAATCTATGTCACCAACTTCCTTTACCTATTCCTTTGCGGTACCACACAGCTTTGATGTCTTGAGTAAAAAATCAAATATCTCCGTAGCGGTACTGAAAAAACCGATACCATGGGGTGCATTTGATGTGAAACTGGTTATTCTGTTGGCAATCAATGAAGAAGACCGCTATATGTTAAAGATGTTTTTCGACTGGCTGTCTAATGCAGTATCAGATGCCAATCGCTTTGCGACACTGTTAGAAAGTAAAGACTACAATGATTTTATCAATCGTATCGTAGAATAAGGAGGATATGCGATGATGACAAATACAAAGAAAGCAAACAAAATATATAACGAGCCAAAAGGCAAAAGCAAGAAAGTATATAATGAACCAAAGCTGGGCTTCATTGATCGTTTAACTGTAAAGTTAATGAGTAAACAAGGCTCTAAACTGGATGAAAACTTTCCACCTGTTGGTAATCTTCGCCGTTTCTTTGGCTATCTGATGGATTTCTTTTTAGCGAATGTACTGGCTGTTATTCCTCTTGTATTTATTGAATCAAGAGTAACAGGCTCTACAGAAACCACACAGGTACTTGCTGGGTTGCCATTACCATACGTTTATCTGATAACTGCATTGGTATTCTTATTGTATATCCTGTATTATGTTGTCATTCCTTTAAAGGTATGGCCAGGCCAGACACCCGCAAAACGTTTATTGAATTATAAAATTGTGATGATGGATGGTAGTGATGTCACATTAAAAGCATTGTTATTACGTAATGTATTCGCTATGACATTTGTCGAAGGTGCTGCATTTACCACAACTTATGTGATCCAGCTGGTAGTTTTGACTGCTGGTATCGATTATCCTAAATTTATTTCTTATGTATGTTACTTCATGACATTGTTATCTATTGTTGTAACATGGACAAATCCTAACCGTAGAATGCTGCATGATTTTATCGGCGGTACAAAAGTCTATCAGTTAGAGCATAAAACAGGAAACTATAAAGCATTTTAATCCTAAGGCAGCATTTCCGTGCTGTCTTTTTATTAGGAAAATTTTTGGCAGCCTTATATTATATGATTTCATATATAACCGATAAAATAGGTATATAAAATATATAATAAGAAAGAAAAAATGATTTCCTATAAGTTAGGAAATGTTTTTCATCCCACGGAAGGTATTTACCGATTATAATAGGAGTGTAAAAAATTTAACGCGCGTAAATAAATTTTTTAAACAAACAAAACGAGGAGGAAATAAAATGTTCGACAAGCTAGAAAAACTATTAATGCCAATGTCCGATGTTTTGAGTAAGAATCGTGTCCTGATCGCTATCCGTGATGGTTTCTTGATTGCTACTCCATTATTGATCGTTGGTTCTATCTTCTTGCTGATTGCTAACTTCCCAATTCCAGGATGGGAAAACTTCTGGAATGGCGTATTGGGTGCTGGTTGGGAACAGTGGTTTAAAGCCGTATCACGTGCAACATTCAACTGTACTGGTTTATTAACATGTTTAGGTACTGGTTATGCTATGGCCAGAGAATTTGGTGGAGATAAAATTCAGGGTGCTGCTGTTGCCTTAGTATCTTACTTCATCATGATGCCTACTGTATTAGATGCTGTAAATGACGATGGAAAAGTTGTATTAGAAGGTGCTTTCGCTGGTCTGTCATTTGATTACATCGGACCTGATGGAATCTTCATGGCACTGGTATGTTCTATTCTGTGTGTATTATTGTTCATCTGGGTATACAAAAAGGGATGGACAATCAAAATGCCAAAAGGTGTACCACCTGCAGTAGCTGATTCATTTGCTGCTTTAGTTCCAAGTGCTGTTGTTATGATCGTATGCTTCTTAGTACGTATCTTATTCGAAATGACTCCATTTGAAACTGTTCAGGGATTTGTATTTACAGTATTACAGACACCTATGAAGGGCTTAGGTGACACATTAGGTGCGAACGCATTATATTCCTTCATGTGTACATTCTTATGGTTCTTCGGTATCAATGGTCCAGCTGTAATGAACTCTGTATACTTCATTGGTAACGTATTAACTGCTGATCAGTTATTAGCATTTGAAGCTGGTGTACCAAATGAAAAATTACCATATATCTTTACAAACCCATTCTCTAACTTCTTCTGTAACTTCGGTGGTGGAGGAAGTACCTTGTCACTAGTTATCTGTATGTTGTTGTTCTGTAAATCAGAACGTATCACAAAACTTGGAAAATTAAGTATCGTTCCTGGTATTTTCGGTATCAATGAACCAATCATCTTCGGTCTTCCTATCGTATTAAACCCAGTTATTATCGTACCATTCATCGTTGTTCCAATGATGAACCTGATCTTATCTTACTTAGTTGTCAGCTGGGGTATCGTACCTAAGACAACTGGTGTTAACCTTCCTTGGACTACTCCAATTGGATTCTCTGGATGGTTATCAACAGGTAGCTGGATCGCATCTGTATGGCAGTTCATTCTGTTATTCTTAGGATGCTGTATCTACTATCCATTCATCAAGGCACTTGATAAGACATACCTTGCTGAAGAAGCTGAAATGGAAAATACTGAAGAAGAAGATGACTTCTCATTTGATGATCTGTCACTAGACGATCTATAAGATAAAAACGTATACGATTTGAGTTATCGATAAATTTTGGAAATTTGCTTAAAAATGTGCGTTTAAGTAAAAAAAACATCCATTTATCTGAAAAATGAACGTGTATACAAACCTATACTTTATGAGACAGGTAGTGCTTGCTGCCTGTCTTTCTTATGAAAGTACATCGTTTTGATGTAAAATATGACTTCCTAAGTATTAGGAAACATAATTGAAGTTATCCCTTAAAAAAAGGGTTATAATGATAATGTAAAAAGGAGGTGCCTCATCACATGAAACGTATCTATCTATTCTGTGATCAGGGAATGTCAACAAGCCTATTGGCCAGTCGTATGCAGGATGTCGCAAATACACATTTGCTGCCAATTGAAATCTTAGCATTTTCCAATAAGAAAATACAAAAGATTGTGGATGAAAAACATCCAGATGTTATTTTACTTGGACCGCAGGTAAAATACATGTTTCAGCAGGTTGTTGATAAATATGACAAAGAAACGCCAGTTATGCTGATTGATCAGGATGATTATGGCATGATGGATGGAGAAAAAGTGCTGAAGAAGGCATTGCTTCTATTGAAAAAGAGAAAAGAACAAGGAGAACAGGAAAAATGAAAGTATTAATGATATTTGACCAGACACAGGCTGGATTAGGTGGAAAAGAAAGTCCAGATCTAAAAATGGGTGGTAAACCAATGCCTATCGGTTCTTGCAACATGTTTGAAAAAACTTTAAAAGATATGGGTGGTACAATCTGTGCAACATTATGGTGTGGAGATGGAACTTTTGCGGAAGATCCAGACACAAATGCTAAGAAATTTGCCGCAATGGTTAAGAAAATCAACCCAGATGTTGTTATCTGTGGACCTTGCTTCAACTATGGTAATTATGCAATGATGGCAGCAAAAACAGCTGAAACCATCAATGCTCACTTAGATGTTCCTGCATTTGCAATCATGTCACAGGAATGTGAAAAAGCAATCAACGAATTTAAAGATAAAGTAACAATTCTGAAAATGCCTAAAAAAGGTGGCACAGGCTTGCCTCAGGCATTAACAGTAATGTGTGAATTAGCAAAAGCATTAGTAGAAAAAACAGATACAAGTGCAATTATCGCAGAACACGCATATCACTAATCGTATCCAATTTAACCAAGGAAGGACAGCTGCTAAAAGCTGTTTTTCTTTTTGTTTTCACTTCCTAATCTTTAGGAAACGATATTCAAATACGCCCCTGAAAAAGGTCGTATAATACATATGTAAAAGGAAAGAAGGTAACATGATATGTTAGAAAAACAAACACTGGATTTAATGGAAGAATTAACACAACTGATTGGTATTGCAGGGGATGAAAGAGCAGTATCTCAGGCAATGAAAAAACATATGGAGGCATATGCAGATGAAATCATTTATGATAATTTAGGATCAATATTCGCAATAAAAAAATCTAAGAAAACAAACGCACCAAAAGTAATGGTATGTGGACATATGGATGAAGTAGGATTTATGATCACAAGCATCAAGAAAAACGGGCTGCTTGGTTTTATCACCATTGGTGGAATTGATGCCCAAAGTCTTCACTCACAAAGAGTAAGAATCAAAGCAAGCAATGGAAAAGAATATGTAGGTACCATCGTTGCGGATAATGATGATATTAAAGCATGTGATATCAAGAAAATGCTGATTGATTTAGGCGCAGAAAGTGATGAAATGGTAAGTGAATGGGGAATCCATGTAGGAGATAGTGCAGTATTAGATGGACCTTTCACTGTGTTGCCTGGTGGTAATCGTATCCTTTCTAAAGCATGGGATGATCGTTATGGCTGCATTATGGCAATTGAGCTGCTACAGGCATTAAAAGATGTAGAATTAGATGTTGATTTATATATCGGTGCTACCGTTATGGAAGAAGTAGGTATGCGTGGAGGAACAACTGCTACTGGATTAATTCATCCAGATATGGGAATTGTGATGGATTGCTCCTTTGCTAATGATGTAACAGGTAAAGAAAATGCCGTTGGACAAATGGGTAAAGGTATCCTTGTTCGTTATTATGATAAAGGAATGATGCCAAATCGTATGTTGTTGGATACATTGGTAGAAACATGTGAAAAAGAAAATCTGCCATATCAGTACTTCTATAATATGGGACAAACGGATGCTGCATGGGTACACAAATTATTTGCAGGATGCCCTACTTTAAGTGCATGTATCTGTGGAAGAAATGTACATACAGGAAACTCTATGATTGATGTACGTGATTATGAAAGTGCAAAAGCTGCTGTACTTTCTATCATCAAATCTTTGGATGAAGAAAAAATCAATGCGTTCAAAGCAGAAAACCGATAAGAGGTGAGTGCAATGAAAGAAGCTTATGGAGAAATGAATCTAGAAATGATCAAAGAGCTGAGCGAAGCTCATGGTATTTCTGGATGTGAAAAAGAAGTCAGCCGTGTTATGAAAAAATGGCTGGAGCCTGTCGCAGATGAAATCACTTATGATAACATTGGTTCTATCATTGGTCTACAAAAAGGAAAAGAAAATGGACCAAAAGTAATGATTTGTGGACACATGGATGAAGTAGGGTTCCTGGTAAGAGAAATTGATGAAAACGGCTTTATCAGAATGCTTCCAGTTGGTGGCTGGTGGGGACATGTATTACCTGCACAAACATTATATGTTACCACCAAAGAAGGTAAACGATACCATGGTGTGGTAGGTTCTAGTGCACCTCATGGATTACCTGCGGAAGTAAAAGAAAAGGTCATCAAACCAATCGATATGTTCTTAGATCTAGGTGTAGAAAGCCGTGAGGAAGTATTAGAATTAGGTATTCAGATTGGTGATATGATCACACCAGATACCAAATTTGAAGTCATGAATAATCCAAACTATCTGATGGGAAAAGCATGGGATGACCGCTTGTGTGCAGCACTTGCTGTAGATGTATTATATCGTATTCAAAAGGATGCACATGATGCCAATGTATATGCGGTAGGTACTGTGCAGGAGGAAGTTGGTTTGCGTGGCGCAAGAACAGCGGGTAATATGATTCATCCTGATGTTGCGATTGCATTAGATGTCACAACGGCTATGGATACACCAGTAGATCAAGGCGATATCAAACTTGGCGGCGGTGTTGTATTAAGTGTTATGGACGCCGGTATTATTGGACATAAAGCATTACTTCATGAAATGGAAGATATCTGCCGTGATTTAAATTTAGATATCAATTATGATATGATGACTGTTGGTGGTACAGATGCGGATAATATTCATAAAGCACATGCTGGAATCATTACAATGACTTTGAGTATTCCAACACGTTATATGCACTCTCATCGTTTGATTATCCATCGTAAAGACTATGTGCAGACAGTAGAAGCAATCGCAGAATTCTGTCGCAGAGTCAACTGGGATAAAATCAAAGAAATGAATCAGGGCATTCGTTAAATAGAATAAAAGAAAAGGTGGCAATGAAGTTTGTCACCTTTTGGCTTTATATAGGAATCATATGTTGTAATCGTTTTTATCAAAAGCATCTTTCGCTGGTTTTGTTCGACCTTCGATCATATCTTTATAGCCTATTTCTGATTCTGAATTTAAATCATCTTCTGATATAGTATTCATATTCACGATTTTGCATGTTTTAATGAAACATCACAAAGTACTTTAGTGAAATACCACAAAACACTTTAATGAAATACCACAAAGTACTTTAATGAAATGCCACAAAATACTTTAGTGAAATACCACAAAGTACTTTAATGAAATGCCACAAAGTACTTTGATTACTGTTGACATGCCTTTAATAAAAGAATAAAATAAAGCTAAGAATGGAGGATATCATCATGAAAGAAAAAGTATATTTACCAAGAATAATTGACGATATTCTTCCTAATTACCTTGAGGCTTTTGGTGCAGTTTTAATTGTAGGCCCAAAATGGTGTGGGAAGACAACAACAGCAATGCGATTTGCGAAAAGTGATATCAAAATGCAAGATGTGGAGAAGTCAAACGATTACTTGAAGTTAGCTGAATTAGCACCAAAAAGACTGCTAGCTGGAGAACCTCCACATTTGATTGATGAATGGCAAATGGCTCCGGTTTTATGGGATGCAGTAAGAAATGAAGTAGATGCCAGAGGAGAACCAGGTCAATTTATATTAACAGGATCGGCAGTACCTAAAGATGATGGCATGCATCATACTGGTACAGGAAGAATTGCAAGGATTGTCATGCATCCTATGAGTTTATTTGAATCAAAAGAATCAAATGGTAAAATTTCATTAGTAAATTTACTGAATGGAAATATCGATGTGAATGGTATTGAATCACAATTAGATATTGAAAGTTTGGTTTATGCGATATGTCGGGGAGGATGGCCTGCATCCATGGGTATATCAAAACAAGCTGCATTGTTAATACCTCAAGCATATATTGATGCTGTATGTGAAAGTGATGTTTCAAGAATACAAGAAGAATTAAAAAATCCTACAAGGATACGGGCGATTTTACGCTCATATGCAAGGAATATATCAACATTGGCATCTAAAACCTCTATAAGAAAAGATGTAATTGCGAATGATATAAACATTTCAGAAACAACATTTTTTAATTATATAACAGCATTACAACGACTATATATCATAAAGGATATTGAGGCATGGTGTCCTTCAATACGTTCAAAAACTGCTATACGTTCTAATACAAAGAAGGGTTTTGTGGATCCATCATTGGCAGTAGCTGCATTGGGGTTATCTCCTGATCAATTATTGAATGATATGAATACACTTGGCTTTATGTTTGAATCATTATGTATTAGAGATTTACGAATTTATTCACAAAAGCTAGGAGGAGAAATATCTTATTATCATGATCGATATGGTTTAGAATGTGATGCTGTTATTCATATGCGTGATGGAAGATATATATTAATTGAAATGAAATTAGGAAGTCGTGAGATTGAGGAAGGGGCTTCACATTTATTAAAACTTTCAACACTAATAAATGATAATGGATTAACACCACCAAGTGTTTGTATGGTGTTGACAGGTGGAAAGTATGCATACAAGAGAGAAGATGGTGTTTACGTGATACCAATTGGTTGTTTAAGAGATTAATAATGGCGATTTGCCATTATTTTTTTGCCATTCAGGTACAAGAAAATACCGCTCATTAGAAAATATATTTACAAGCTTAAAAATCTGATATACTTAAGTCAGGAAGGGAGGAGGATACCATGTTTGATATAGGGATATGGTGTGATGATGAAAATTTAAAAGCTGAAATCAACGCACAGGTGGAAGCATTTGAAGATTTTCGTATTCAAAATGAAACAGCACGTTTTGATATTCTCATCATTAATATATCTGATGAAAACTATTCATTAGCGAAGATTTCCTCGATTCTTCAAGAAATGAATGGTAAAACGATTTTGGTGTTACTAGCAAAAGACAGCGCACCATTATTAGATATTATGGGTTTATATGTATATCAATATATCCTCCATGAACAGCTTGTCGAACGGCTTCCTTCCTGTTTAAACAGCATTCAATCCTATCTGATGAATATTACGTCTGTTTGTATACATCATGCACAGGGAAAACAATATATCGCAATTCATGATATTTATGCATTTACATATGAAGAGGGATTCGTCTATCTTTATCTTCAAAATAAAAAAATATCAACACAATTTACTTCTTTGGAAAAAGCCATGAATCTATTGAATAGTGATTTCGTATTTGTCAGCCGGCAGACAATTGTATCACTGCCAAAAATAGATTTGATTCAAAAAGATCGTGTGATATTAAACAATGGAGAATCATTTGGTTTAAGTAGAAGAAGAAAATCACAAGTGATTGCGCAATGGGAAAAAAGAGGTGAGCTTAAATGAAAAAGATTTCATATGGTGAGATACCAACAAAAGAAAAAATACGTCATAGTTTATTCGTTTCAACTGCGATATTATTATTTGTAGGTGATATGTTCTTGATATTGATCTGGGGATTATTTGAAAACTATTTTCCATATTCAAGTGCATTGGCATTGCTTATTGTGATTGGATGTCCATTTATATATTTCTATAAACAGCATAAAGAAAATAAACAGGTGATTGAATTTGATGAAGAAGGGTATACCATTTATCGATATCCTAATCAATTGTATTTAGCGATATTCCAAAAGAGAGAACCGAAGCAAGAATATCATCGTTATGATGAGAGTACGTATTGTAAATTATCTTATGAAAAAGCAGACAACCATCATCATAATGATTACAGCATTCGTATTGAATTTGAGGGTAAACAACCTATACGGTTATTGCCAGGATATTTATCAAAAACCAATCTGAAATATTTACTGCTGTTACTATCAAGCAAGAATAAAAATTTTGAAGATCCTTATCAGTTACAATTATGTCTAACACAAGAGCATGTACAGATTGATACATATATCCATCGGATTGAGGAGGAATTCGCATGAAAACTACAGATTTTTTACAAAAAGCAAAGAAATATATTATCTATGCTAATATTTTGCCAAAAGGGCAACATCGTTTGTATACGACGCCACTTATGATTCAATATACAGTAAATACGATGCGCTTTGTTTTGATGTCAAGGATTACATATGATGAACAGGAAATGATTTTATATGATTATGGTGGAAAAGAACCATATATCACAATTGATTATTCTGAAATCAAAAAAGTCGGTGTTTTTGCGACAGCAAGAATCGTGAATACTGGACACTTACCTGGGCAACAGTTTCATGTTGTATTAAGAATTATATGTGATCAGGGGGATTTTGAAATAGAAACATGTGATGAAGATCACGCTTTACAGATCCTTCATTACATACATAGCAGGGATATTCCAATTGTGGATCCATATAAGATTGTGAAAATCATGATGATGACAAAAGATGAGAACCATGGGTTTTATAATTATATGATAAAACATTTCACGGAAATGGCAAAAACATATGGCTTGGAAAATCCAACAATTGATATTACAAGGAAAGCTAGAAAGTTCAATAAGCAAGAATAGACGAAAAGAAAAAGCAACGAATGTTGCTTTTCTTTAGCTATTGTTGAAGATGATTGTAGATATGAATACACTCTGCTCTTTATCAAATTTAAATGTAGCACTTCCATCATATTTTTCTACAATTTTCTTTATATTTGAAATACCATAACCATGTTCGTTTTCATCCTTTAATGTTTCAAAGTTTTCTTTTACTTCAAGGCAGGGATTGATGACTTTTAACACAACCAGATCATTGGTTTTATCAAGCTTGATTTTGATAAAATGACCATTTGTACGGATACAGCTTTCTATAGCATTGTCCAATATGTTAGAAAATACAATGTTGAAATCAAATTCAGTAACTGGAGATACATCCTTAATCTTTATATCATGCTTAATTTCTATTGTGTTTGTTGTCAATGCATCCTTATTTGCATGTAAACATAAATCGATTAACTTATTGCCTGTTAAAACGAAACTTTCATCTTTTTTTATTTCTGTGGATAACTCATTCAGATATACTTTTAATTTATCCCAATCTTCATCATACACATATGCATTGATCATATTGATATGTTTCTTAAAATCATGAATAAATTTCTTTGAGCTTTCTACTTTCTCTTCCAATAACATATAATGTAATTCCTGACTTTTTTGTTCTTCATCTTTAATTTGTCGATCTTTAGATTGCATTACATGCGTGAATTTGATACTGATTAAAACATTGAGGACAACGATAATACAAGAAATAATTCTACAGATAATAGAAAGCATTGGTTCCATATCAAATAGATTAGATTGCATCATCGTATAGATGATAAATACAGATATGGTAGGAATAGATAGAAAATATCCATAATGAATCTTATCATCGTTCCTCTTCACATTGCTTAATTTCGCAATTAAATAAGCTAGTACGCCAAGTATCGTTTTATTATAAACGATGATCAAGAGCGATTGTAAGATATCATTATAAGAACTGATGAATTTGTAAGATATCTCTATTAAAACATAAGAATTGATATCTGCAAGGAAAGTTGAGATTAAGAATAAAATAATGAAAAATATTTCTTTTTTTAAGGTATC
The DNA here is from genome assembly GCA_014337235.1 of [Eubacterium] hominis. Lineage (GTDB taxonomy): Bacteria > Bacillota_I > Bacilli_A > Erysipelotrichales > Erysipelotrichaceae > Hoskinsella > Hoskinsella hominis. Next base: position 1,810,813 of record CP060636.1, read on the forward strand.
ATGAAAGAAAAGATAAATAATACCTATATAAGTCAAAATACTAAATACAAAATTGACGAGTGTTAAATGAAATATACCCGCAAAAGTCTTTAACAATACAAACGCAATAAGAAATACATAATCTGTTTTATTTGAAGATACCTGTGTAAATAATTTTTTACCGTACCAATAAAATATCAATGCGAACAGTAAATTGTCTATGAAATTCGTGATTAACATAATTAAAACCTCTCTCCAATAGAATTAAAATAATCCGCTTTAAATTCTATTTTATATTTTCTACTTAATATTAGTTCTTCATCATTAGATAGAATGATTGAATCACTATTTAGTTTACGAATCATGCGAAGATTAACAATATAAGCTTTATGGCATTGAGAAAAATAATAATTACCCAATAAAGATTCCCATTCCTTTAAAGTTAAAGTCGTAGCGATTTCATGATCTTTGAAGTGAATGATGGTTTTTCTATCACGATATTCAATATATAAAATTGCATTGATATATATTTTATAAGGACTAATTCGTTTATCTAAAATAAACTTACTATCTATCATATCCTCTTTTAGAATGTTTGTTAGTTCATAATTAAATTCAATTTTATCTATTGGTTTTAAGAAATAACCATCTGCTTTCACACTATATCCAGTGCGCATATATTTCGGGGAATTGGTAATGAAAATAATCTTAGAATCACGATTATATACTCTTAATTTACGAGCGACTTCAATGCCATTCATCTTTTCCATTTCGATATCTAATAAAATGATATCAAAGCTGATGACAGAATCTAATAAAAGAGAACCATCTAAAAACTCTTCAATTTCATATGTCAATTGTAAAGCGTCTAACAAATTTACTGTCAGTTCTTTTATGATTTTTATATCTTTGATTTCATCATCACAAATCGCAATTCTTAGCATTCATACCACTCCCCATGTTGTTAATTTATTATATTCGCATCTAGTACAAAATCACAAGCGATATCTCTATCAAAAGCAATTGTTTCTCCCTCAAATGTTGTAACGGTACCTGTGTATTTTAAAATTGTTTGCTTGTCTGTTACTTCTATTGCTAGTTTTACATCAGAACCTTTGTAGTTCTCAATGATATCATGATAAATCTTTTCGTATTGACTTTTAAATTGAAGCAACTTCACATCTACAGCAGATGCGATTTTAGGTGTTCCTCGCGGCGCAATTACAATAGAAGGCATTTGAATTTTATACTCATCGCCTTTGCCAAAATCAGTGACCTGAATATCAATTTCCGGATGATATGCACACCATACATAATAGCCACCCGTTCCACCTATTAAAATGATAATGATCCCAATGATCAGGATATACTTTTTATGTTTTTTCATGTTGTTCACCTTTTCATTTCTTTTAAATCTCTTTTGTAATAAGCTTTATATCTTGTGTTTGAAGTACTTCTATAAGTATCTTACACTATATGTTTTATATTTAAAATAGCGATTGTACAAAATACAGGCGGGATGTACAAGATACAATAGAAACCACTTGTTGGAAATTATCTACCACTGATAGGTATTTTATGCGTTATCTTTCTATATTTCTGTTATACTTTCTGTAGAAGAAAGGAGGGAGGCTATATGTTTACCATAAGGATTTGGTGTGACCATAAGGAACGCTATCAACAAATGAGAAAAATTATATCATCCATTGAAATATTTCGAGTACTAGATTCCGATAAAAGGTGTGATGTTTTACTGGTAGATATTGCGGATACCACACATACGCCAAATCAAGTTCTTCCAATTTTAGAAAAATTAAATGGAAAAACGATATATATACTTTTTGCTGATGATAGCGCAAAACTTTTGGATATAATGGGTTTATATGTATATCAATATATCCTACATGATCAGATAGAACAAAGGCTTCCTTCCTGTTTAGAAAGTATCTCAGCCTTTCTAATGAATGTTTCTACCATATGTGTACACCAACATGGAGAAATCATGTATATCAAAATTAAAGAAATCTATGATATCCAATATGAAGATGGAATCGTCTATATTGATATGGAACATGAACGCTATACTACACAATATACATCATTAGAAAAAATAAAGAAGCAGTTGGATGACAGCTTTCTTTTCGCAAACCGTAATACGATTATACAAGTAGGATTCATTACTGCAATTGATGCTGTTAGTATCACATTATCCAATCAGAAAAAAGTCACTTTATCAAGAAGACGAAAGAAACAAATTAGTGATGAATGTGCCAGGAGGTGGAAGAAATGAGACCCATCATTTATGGAACTGTACCATCTAAGAAAAAAATACATAGTGATATTTTAATGCAAAGTGGAATTGAAATACTAGCTTTATCGATGTTCTATGTATTTTACAGCCTCGTATTTCCGCTTCCAATCTATTGTTTCTGGATACTTTTCATAAGTGTTATGATAGGAGGCGTTTTAATTAAACAGCATCGGCAAAATAAAGTGATATATGAATTTGATGAAGAGAAAATCAAATTCATAAAATACTCAGATTGGCTGTATTTTGATTATAGAAATGAAATAGAAATGATACCTTACAAAGATATCGTGAAGTGTGATATCGGATATTGTAGAAATCATAAAAAATCTAAATATGGATATAGTGTACAATTAATACTATATCTGGAAAATAGATCAAAGATTATAGTATTAAATCCTGCAAAATTAAGTGAAACAAAAATGCGGGAATTATTAAGAATATTGAATGAAAAAATGAAATATGTAAACGATCCATATCAAATTTATTTATGTTTGCTTCAAAATTATATACGCTTTGATATGTATATAGAGCGTATCGAAGGGAGGAAATGATGATGAACATCAATGAATTTATACAAGAAGCGAAACGCAGTATTATTCTCGCAAATATTCTGCCTAAAGGAGAACATAAAATATATCAAAATCCTTTGTTTATACAATATTCTTTGACAACGATTACCCATAATATCAAAGTGAATATTGTTTTTGACCAAGATGAAATGGTGATATCTGATTTTTTTAGCAATGAAACGTATGCGACTATAGATTATAAAGAATTGACGTATGTAAAAGTGAGTGCATGTGAACGAATATATAGTATTCCACATGTACAGCAATTGATTGTTTTACATTTGAAAACAAAAGTTTTGGATATGCTAATCGAAACAAAGGATACAGATTATGTGCTTTACTTAATATCTGCAATTCATAAAAAAGGAATCGCCATTGATGATCCATATGGAATTGTTCAAATTTTGTTGAAAACGATAAAAGAAGAAGATGGATACTACCAATATATGAATGAACATTATCGAGAAATTGCTAAAAAATATGATTTGGATCTTCCTAGAATCAGTGTATATCGTAAGGATGCAAAAGGATGAAAAAGCACATAAAAAGAGCAGATTTAAATTTCTGCTCTTTTTCTACTTCAGTAGGTCATTCAATGTATATTCATTAGAACTAATTTTAGAAATTCTTGTATACTCTTTTATAGAACGTATCAAATCCTCAGAATTTTGGAAATAATTATATACGAAATCATAGCTTTTCACGTTTTTTAATTTTAAAAAATCTTTGCAGAAAATACTGCGTTTCTTTCCTGATTTCTTATATTCATTATATTTGTTTTTTTTCTAAAATCCTTATAATGTAATTTTATTTTTAAAACATTTGAATACACCTTTTTGTGATTATCTACAGATATCATGTTAATAATTATCAAATATGAGCAGTGTAGACGATAATTTGAAAAATAACAACGACTTTTCCGTTGTTATTTAAAAAAACTTGATAGAAAAAACCAGAAGCGATATCTGTGTATTACTTCTGGTTCATTTCTAATATTTAAGATATGTTTCCATATAACGATTTGCATTATAGAAACAAATATCTTCAACTTCTTCCTGACTATATCCACGCTCAATAAGTCTGTTCGCAAGATTTTGTATATGGGCAACACTGTCTAATCCTTTTACCATGCAGGTAGGATCATCCATGTAATCCATAAAATCAAATCCTAGGGCAATCTGTTTTGTGCCATATTTCTCTTTTATATAATCAATGATATTGATAAATTCATCTAATGTTTGTTTACTTTCATCTCTTGTCACAAACCAGCGAACAGGCAAACCACCAATCACACCACCATGTTCCATAATCATTTGAATTTGAGGATCACTTAAGTTGCGATAGTGATTAAATAAGCCTTTCACATTACTGTGTGTTGCTAAGATTGGTGTTGTGGAAATACGCTGGATATCATAAAAATTCCATTCACAGCAATGAGAAACATCCACAGCCATATGTACTTCATTCATTGCCTTTACACATTCAATTCCAAGGGGTGTTAATGGCATATTTCCACTTTTTGCACCACATGCAAGGGCATTGTGATCATTCCAGCATAAACTTGCACATCTTACATTATGCTCATACAGCCAATGTATTTTTTCACGGGCACCTTCTTTGATGCCGCACATCCCTTCTATGGCGATAAACACGCGGATATCTTTAGAATAATCGAAGGCATAATGTTTGCTTTCTTTGATTTTTTCATTTACATAAAGCACCTGATCTACCATATCTTGCCATGTAGTTTCTGCATCCGCAAAGCAACATACAATCGCAGTTGTATCAATACCACCCTGTTTCATTTTTGGATAATGATAATCATCTAAACGATTTGGTTTACTATCACGATGATCAAAGATATCTGTACCAATATCATCATGCAGATTAAAAAACTTTACCATTTATTTCATCTCCTTTACCAGGTTTAAGAAGGCATCCATCTGATTTGTAATAGATTGTAAGGAAGCTTCCCAGAAATCAGGTTTTGTAAGATCAATGCCAGCTACCATCGCAGTATCTTCTACCGTATTGGTTGTGGATGCTTTTAACAACGCACGATATTTTGGTAAGAAGTCTTTGCCTTCTTTTTCATACATTGCATACAAGCCACGAGAGAACAATGCGCCAAAGGTATATGGGAAGTTGTAATATGCGATATCTGGAATGTAATAATGCACTTTGGTAATCCAACGGAATGGGTGTAACCAATCATGATCCATACCATTTCCAAAACATTTCTTTTCTGCATCTAACATTAGCTCTTCTAAATCTGTAGCGAACATAAAGCGACTTTCACAGTTATCGAAGATTGATTTTTCAAAAGTAAATCGTGTATAAATATCACAGATATTCTGACATAATGCCGCAAGCTGTGTATCCATTAGGAATAATTTATTTTTTGGATCAGCATCATTGATCAATGCATTATACATAATATTTTCATTGAATGTAGACGCAGTTTCCGCAAGTGGCATACAATATTCACGATTCAAAGGCTGTTGATCTTCAATCATCATACCATGGTAAGCATGTCCAAGTTCATGAGCAACCGTGATGACATCACTTAACGTATCAGCATAATTTGTGATTATACGGCTTTGTTTAATCCATCCTAAATTTTCACAGAACGCACCACTTTGTTTGCCCGTGTGACTTGGATAATCAATCCAGTGTTCATCCATTGCCTGTTTTGCCATTCCATATAAATCATCAGAGAAGTTTTTGAAATGTTTTAAAATATAAGCTTCACAATCATCTATTGTAAACGTCATATTGCTTTCACCAATGGTTGCGTAAATATCATACCATGGAAGACCATTGTCATATCCCAGCATGCTTGCTTTTGTACGTAAATATTCATGGAATTTAGGCAGATATTTATCCACTGCACCATACATTGCATCTAGTGTTTCTCTTTGCATACGGGAATCTATCAACATCTTTTCTAAAGGATCAGCGTAGCCGCGAAGTTTTGCTTCCATCAACTGCTGACGTTTGATATTATTCACAGAGAAGGCTAATGGTTCTTTGATTTGTTCATAAGCTTTCATTTCACAAAGGAAAGCTTCCTTACGAACTTCTTTGCTGGTAGAATGACATAAGTTTTTTACTTCTGTTAATGTCATTGTTTTACCAAGGCATTCTACATTCACATGTGAAGTTAAGTGATAATACATATCAGAGAAAGCTTTTACACTGGTTGTCGCAACATTTGCTAAAATACCTTCTGCTTCTTTACTTAAACTGTGACTTGCTTTATCCTGCATTTCATGAAGAATAAAAGAATAACCTTTCAGCATATCGTTTCCTTTGATAATATCATCCAGATGTTTTGCATGTGCAATCACATCCTTTAATTGCGCTTTGTATACGGAAAAGCTTGAGATACGTGTATTCACAATATTCAAATAGCTTAAGGTTTCTTTATCTGTAGTATCAACGGATTGACGTAAAATACAGTATAAACGTAAACGGTAAGATAAATCATATTCCTTTTCTAACAGCTTTACACTTTCAATTACCTGAATTTGTTCATCATATGTAGACAATTCTTTACAAAAATGCTGAAAATTGTCGTATAATAGATGTAGGTCGTTTAGATCTTTCTGAAATTTGTCATCATGAAATCCTTTATATAAGGAATCCAATGACCAAGTATGTTCTAACATTTCTTTACCCTCTTTCTTATCTATACTCATTATAGAGAGAAACTTGGCTGCTGGAATACAAATTCCTTTCCTAGGCGATTAGGAAGATGTTTTCCATAAACTGACACTCATAAGATTTTTCCTAATGGCTAGGAAGTTGTGTTAAAAACAAAATCTTTCATTTCAACGTATAATGATAGTGCGTGATAGAGAGGTCACTGATAGGAGGGTACATAATGGAAGGCTTAGAACTGCAGTGCTTTCAAATCATATCTGCGGTTGGAATGGCACGTTCCAGCTATATTGAAGCAATACAGGAAGCAAAGAAAGGGAATTTTGAAGAAGCAAAGAACATGATTGCTGAAGGAGAAAAAAGTTTTCTTCAGGGACATGAAGTGCATGCTTCTATGATTCAGCAGGAGGCAAGCGGTCAGAAAGTAGAACCATGTTTATTGTTGATTCATGCAGAAGACCAGCTAATGAGTGCTGAAGGATTCAAGATTATTGCGGAAGAAATGATCGCAAATTATGAAAGAATTACAGCTCTTGAAGCAAAGAGCAAGTAATAAAAAAAAACTAGAGAGGAGAGTTTAAAATGAAAAGAATTTATTTGTTTTGTAGCGCCGGAATGTCAACAAGTATGTTAGCACAGAAAATGCAGGAAGTAGGAGATGCTCATCAGCTTCCAGTTGAAGTAAAAGCATTCTCTCATGCAAAAATCCAGGACATCGTTGATGAATTACACCCTGACTGCATCCTTCTTGGACCACAGGTAAAATACCTGTTCGAAGAAACTAACAAAAAATTTGGTGACAAGACTCCAGTTGCAGTAATTGATTCTGCTGCTTATGGTATGATGGATGGAGAAAAAGTTTTAAAGACAGCTATCAAACTAATCAAAACTTTCGGTAAATAAGAAATCATGGATGCTTCGGCATCCTTTTCTTTTTGTAAAAAGGTATGCATATCGAGTAGGGGGTGTGATTACAAATCAATGATATCAGAGCATTCCAGCAACAGTATAAAAAGCAACTTTTATACTGTTTTATAAAAGAATTTAGGGTATAATGAAAGAGAAGAAATGAGGTGCTTATATATGTATTACCTGGATACAAATAATCCTGTAGAATTATTTAAACGTGTCTTGAAAAATAAAATCTATGTTGATAAGAGTATGTTAATTAATAAACTGAATGATTTCATTGGTAGTGAAGATTGTTATTTTTGTATTACACGTCCTAGAAGATTTGGAAAAACAATCAATGCAAATATGCTAGGCGCATATTATACACAAGGTTATGATACACACGATTTATTTAAAGATTTAAAGATAGTACAAACAGCCTCTTATGAAGAACATATCAATAAACACCATGTGATTTATATTGATTTTAGTAATGTTCCACAAAATTGTAATTCTTATGAACAGTATATTGATAGTATTTATAAAAAAATGAGAAAAGATTTAATAGATTATTTTCATATCGAAGTTCATGAAACTGATGATTCTTTAAGTGATTTTTTTCTTGCAAGCCAAGAAAAATTTATCTTCATCATAGATGAATGGGATAGTATCTTTTACGAAGATTTTATGCAGGAAAAAGATAAATTTGAATATCTGAAATTTTTGAAGAGATTATTAAAAAGTAAGACATATGTTGAATTAGTATACATGACGGGTGTTTTGCCAATCGCAAAATATTCAACAGGTTCAGAATTAAATATGTTTAAAGAATATAATTTCATGAATGATAGCACTTATGAAGATTATTTTGGCTTTGATGAAAAAGAAGTAAAAGAATTAACACAGCATTTTTCAAAACCATCATATGAAGTATTAAAAGAATGGTATGATGGTTACTATAAATCTGATGATACTAGCTTATTTAATCCACGTTCTGTATCCTTCGCATTAAGAGATGGAGTATGTAAGAATTATTGGACAGAAACAGGACCAATGAATGAAATCGCAGAATATATTGAACATAATGTAGGTGCGGTAAGAGAAGACATTGTGAAAATGGTGGCAGGTATTCCAATAAGAGTAAAATTAAAAGGATACAGTGCTTCAGACTTAAGATTAAACAGTCGAGATGAAATATTATCTGCCATGGTAGTATTTGGCTTTTTGTCCTATCATAATGGTTACTTGCGTATCCCTAATTTTGAATTGATGGAAAAATTTGAAGCAACACTAGAAAGAAAGAGTATGGGTGGTGTTGCGGAAGTTGTAGAAAACTCTGAGAAAATATTGGAAGAAACCATAAATGGCAATGCAGAAAAGGTTGCTGAAATGATTGAATTAGCGCATGATAAAGAAATACCGTTTATACAGTATAATGATGAAAATAGTATGTCATGCCTAATAACATTATGTTATTTGAAAGCAAGAGATGATTATGAAGTCACAAGGGAAGATAAATCAGGCAAAGGATATGTAGATTTCTTATTTAAACCAAAGAATTATGGTGATCCAGCAATCATATTAGAGCTGAAATATGACAAAAATGCCCAAGAAGCTATAAATCAAATTAAGGAAAAAAACTATATTGAAAAAGTAAAAAATGTAAGAGAGTGTTTGCTTGTAGGAATCAATTACGACAAAAAGAATAAGGAACATACCTGTATTATCGAAAAGATGATACAAGAAGTTTATGAATAAAGATGTGTTTCGTGCACATCTTTTTATAATTGATACCACTGCAAATTAGAAAATGATATAGTAAGAAGATAATTACTAAATATTTCACGATTCAAATGAATGAGCAATGGTTTATGGTATAATAAAGTACAGAAAGAAGGTAGTTTTATGCTGAAACTACCAAAAGGAAATTCGAATTTTGTCGATATTGTTACAAAAGGGTTTGTCTATGTAGATAAGACGAAGTATATAGAAATGTTAGAAAATGGAAATGACAAGTTTGTTCATTTTCTTCGTCCTAGAAGATTTGGAAAAACTTTATTTATATCCATGCTTTCTTGTTATTACGATATTTTAACAAAAGATAATTTTGATGTTTATTTCAAGGATACATATATACATGAACATCCAACAGTAGAAAAAAATAGTTATCTAATTTTACCTTTTGATTTTTCGGGTTTAAATGATACATCATCAGATATGTTAGAAAGAGAGTTTACACAAAGGATAGAAGACCAATGCAAAGAATTTTTAAACAAATATAAAATTGATATAGAATTGGAAAAAAGATCTGCAGCAGGAATTATTTCTCAATTACTATATGAATTGCCTAGCAAAACTGATATTCCGATTTATGCTATCATTGATGAATATGACCAGTTTTCTAATGAGTTAATATCATTTGATTTAAAAGGGTTTAAAAATATTGTTTCAAAAAACGGATATGTTAGGAAGTTTTATGAAACATTGAAAATTGGAACATCAAAAGGTGTTGTGAAACGTATCTTTATGACAGGTGTTTCTCCAATTACCTTAGATTCTATGACTTCAGGATTTAATATTAGTACCAATCTTTCTTTAGATCCACGATACCATAGTATGATGGGATTTGATAAAGATGAAATGTATAAATTAATTCTTGAAATTGATGAAATTGTAAACAAACAGGCAGTATTACAAGACATGAAAATCATGTATGATGGCTATTGTTTTACAAAGAAAAAAAAGGAATGCTTATTTAATCCTAATATGGTATTTTACTATTTTGATCAACGGCAAATTTATCACGAAGCACCTATTGATATGATTGATTCGAATATGCTTTCAGATTATAACAAGTTAGAAAGCTTGCTTATGATAAATTCGGATCAAAAACATAAGGATATATTACTTGAAATTTTGTCAAAAGAAAAAATAACCTGTGAATTGACTACTTCATTTTGTTTAGATGTTGCGTTTACAAGAGATGATTTCATTTCTCTTTTGTACTATTTAGGATATTTGACAATTCATAGTGTATATAGAGATATGATTGAATTTACAGTTCCTAATACATTCATAAAAAAGATATATTTTGATTATTTTAGAAAAATGATACAATTGGATTTTCATGTGAATACTTCTAATTATGCAGAATCCATAAATCGAATCATAGACCAAAAAGATAATAGTCTTTTCGTTTCTAATATAGAAGGTATCTTAAAGAGTTTGGATAATCGAGATTTTAGAGGATTTTCAGAATCTAAAGTAAAAATAGCAGCTGCAGCAATTGCGCAATCTAATAAGTATGTCTTATTGAAAAGCGAATACCCAGTAGAGGAAGGCTATGTAGATATCGTATTATTCCCATATCATACGCAAGGAATAACGGCATTGTTTGAATTAAAGTATATTAAGAAAGAAAACTTAAATCAAGCTACGCTAGAGGAAAAACGTAAAGAAGCATATCTTCAGTTAAAAAAATATGGAGAAGCAAAAGAGTTTGCTAATCAAGATATCGTGAAATGGATTTTGATTTTTTCAAAAGATGAATGCGTTTGTAATGAAATTGTAGATTGATGATTATACAAGCTTCAAAAAATTGTTAGGTATGAAACTGAGGACTAGATAGGTTCTCAGTTTTTGGTTTAAAAAAAGAAAAAATAAAGTTTCACCTCATATATAACAACATAAATTATTATAAAGATATAAAACATCATAAATTTGTCACACGAAAATGCATCTTTCTGGAAGAATATGGTAAAATATGGTATAAGTAGTTTGTGAGATGTAACCTACCTTATGAGGGATGAAGGAGAAACTTTATGAAAAAAATAGTTAGTTTGCTGGTGGCAGCCGCAATGTTATTGCCAATCAATACATTTCAGAAAAGCAAAAGCATTTCCGCAGAAGATGTGACCACAACCACAACAACAAGCGGTTCTTTGCGTGCGGATATCGTATTTCATCAGCCAATCAAGAAAACAAAACAAGGCATAAGCGCCTCAATTCATGTTGGTGATGAAGTGGTTTCTGTGAATTTGGGTGGTGAGGATACTACATTTGAAGGTATTATCCAGAATCAAAAAGTCACAGGATATACAAGGGTCACTACTGATCAGGATGATATCAGGCGTATTTCTATCGTATTTGATGGGCTTCCTTTAAATACTTATCATTTCCAGTTGAAAGGAAATGGTTTTCATACTGTCGAACAGGACGTAGAGATTAAGGACTACAGTAAATATTTATACATTGATACCAGTTCTGTATTTTTATGTGGAGATCTAAATGATGATGGTATGGTCAATGATATGGACTATAATTTAGAATTAGATCAAATTGATCAGGATTCCACAGATTTAACTTATGATATCAATGGGGATGGCATTGTGGATATTTTAGATTTAAGCTATATTCATAAGACTTTAAGTATGAAAGCAGAAGATGCTTTAGAATCTTTAGGCAATGCGATATTAAAACCAGAAAATATCACAATAGAAACAACGCCAGAAGTAACCTTGCAGGGTACTGTGGAAAATCTGATAAATCCAGAGAATGAAGAACCACTAACCTTTGGCTTTAAGGATGAAACACAAACCATAAGTAAAGATACCCCAATAGAAATACCTTTAGCACTTACGACACCAGTGAAAATGAATAAAATTGAAATTGATGCAGGTGAGGGTGAATCAGCAATCACATCAGGAACAGCAGATGTTACGATTATAGATGAACAAAGTGGTGCGGAAATTGTCATAGAAAAACCATTTGGGATGAAGCAATATCGTTCTGCTCGTGCACAAGATTCAAATATTGTGATCGATTTAGGTGGACAAGTCGCAGTCAAGCATATCAAAATCAAGGTTACAGGAACCAGAACAAATCGTCATTTAGCGGAAATTACAAAAGTAGAATTTTTAAATGATGTATATGATACGATTCCAGTACCAGAAGCAGCTTATCCAAAAAATGTTTCTGTAACATCTAAAGACAGTTCGCTGGATGTTGCTTGGGATAACGTTGTAAATGTGAATGGGTATCAAGTTAAATATGTTGGTTATGATAGCAAAACGAAAGATATTGCAGAAAAAATAGTAAATGTAACCGATAATCATACGACATTATCCAATCTTACAAACTTTATGAGTTATACCATCTCTGTACAATCCATTACGGATGATGGCTGGTCAAGTGGCTATGGAGAAAGCGTAATTGGTATGCCAAAGCCTACCAGCGTACCGAAAACGGTAGAAAATGTGAATGTAAAAGGTGGATATCGAAATATTACAGTATCATGGGGAAAATCAGAAAACGCATTAACCTATAATGTATATTATCGTATAAAAGGTACAGAAGATTATAAAAAGATTTCAGGTATTAAGGATAAAACTATTAAGATAGATGATTTAGCGGATGCGACAACATATCAGGTATGTGTCAGTGGTAGTAATGATTTAGGTGAAGGTGGAAAATCGGCTGTATCTATTGGCACGACAACCAATCTTGCGCCAACGATTACACCTAATTATCATTTAATTAATTTCTCATTAGGCGAAGATAAAACAACAGCCGGTATCAAAGATGTGACTTATCCATCTGCCAATCCAGAAGGCTATGACAAATTTGATATCGTAGATAATGATCAAACTAGTTATTGGCAGTTCAACAGCTGGGATGCTGGAGGATACAATAAAGGAAAACCAAGTCCTATCGTAACATTTAAAGAAGCACATACCTTTGGAGAATTTGTAGTGATTCCTAGTTATAATTTTGTAGGGGATCTGACCTATGTCAAGGTTCAGTATTGGGATGAAAATGGAAAAGGTATACTTGTAAATGATGCGCAGATACAGAAATGTTATGATACAAATAAGAATCTTTATTATCGTATCAAACTGAAAACACCGATCACATCTGATAAAATTCAAATCAATCTTGCCCAGTATTGGTCTGGTAATAATGATATCAAAATCAGTGAATTGAAATATTATACATACGATACACTAGCAGAAGATATACAAAATTTGTTTGGGGATGATTTACAAATTACATTAAAAGAAAATGTAACGCAGAAAACAATTGATGAATTATCAGAAAGATTAGAAACAAAGGATCAAAGTGAATTACATCCTGATTATGTGTCATTGAAGAAAGATTTAGATTATGCCCAACAGATTCTGCAAGATAAAGACTTAAGTAAGGAAATCACAACGGTTGATCAAAAAATGTCCACAAAAAATGATGTGGGAAAAGGTTTCTCTTATAACATTAGCGATTTACAACCATTAGGCATTGCTGCCAGAGCAGGTGATCAAATCGCAGTATATCTTGGTAAAAGTAAAAATGCGACAGGAAATGTACAGCTGGTTATGACACAGCCATATGCAACGCCAAATAAATGGAGTGTTGTTTCAACATTACAGCCGGGTAAAAATGACATCACAATTCCAGATATTACGTCTAAGGATATTGAACATGGAGGTTCTTTATATTTAAGGTATGTAGGAAAAGAACCAGGCTATGATATGGAAAAGAATCCGATTCGAGTACGTGTCAGTGGAGGCATTAAGATTCCTTATTTAAAACTTGATGGAATCCATAAAGAAAGTGAAATGAAGGCTCTTATATCTGATTATATTGATGATTTAAATAACTATGTTTCATATCTGGATAAGGAATATAAAGACAGTGCATACAGTGCAGCTCATCAGGCATTAAATGTCACAGAGATTGCATCTGATCAAATGCTGTTCTCTATACCAGCAACGCAGGCACTTTCTGGTATCAAAAATGGGACAGCCACAAAAGCAGAATGGATAGAAAATCTATATCAGAACGAACTTGCGGCAGAGCAGTTGATGGATTTAACCTATGCGCAAAAAGGTTTTTCAGATAACGCCAAAGATGCAGTTGATCAAAAACCACATACAAGAATCAATATCCGTTATATGGATGTACAAAATGCATTTATGTACGCAGGCGGCGGTCACGTGGGGATTCCTTTTGGTTCAGGTGCAGGTCTGATGAAAGGAAAACCTGCAAAATGTCCTGTAGATACAAGTGAAAAATGCAGTACAGGTGCTTTATATGGCTGGGGTATTGCCCATGAAATTGGTCATGAATTAGATCAGCAGGGTGGTGCTTATGCGGAAGTATCCAACAATGTTGTGGCACAGTTTGCGATGACATTGGATGAAGAAAGATTTTCAAGAATCGGTGGATATAAAGACGACTATACAAATATTTATCAAAAAGTAACCAGTGGCAGTAAAGGCTATGCATCAAGTGTATTTACAACTTTAGGCATGTATTGGCAGTTACATCTGGCATATGATGATGCATGGATTCGCCCAGATGATACCAATATGTTTACATCCCGCATGTATCAAGCATATCGTCATGCGGACAGAACAAATGTAGATTATCAAAATCTCTTGATTCGTATGGCTTCTTTGGCAGCTGAAAAAGATTTAACGGACTATTTTGAACACTGGGGATTAAGTGCAAGTGATGAAACAAAAGCTTGGTTAAAGGCACAAAAACTAGAACCTGAAACAAAACCAATCTATTATCTGAATGAAACAGCAAGAAGAAAACGTATCGAGCATCAGGCAGATATGGCAGAAGATACAGTACTATCCGCTGAATTAACACATGATACTGCGCATGGTAATGATGATAAACGTGCAGTTTTACATATGTCTGTGAATAAAGATCAAGATAAGATTTTAGGATATGAAATTATCCGTAATGGAAAAGTTATCGCCTTTACCAATGATGATACGTATACCGATACCATTACCACAACAAACAATCGTGTATTCACATATGAAGTCATCGCATACGATTATAATTTAAATCCAACCAACAAGGTAACACTTGATCAGGTAAAAATCAGCCATGATGGAAGCATTGTGAAAAACAACTGGGAAATTTCCAGTAACGTTGCCGATGATCAAATCATGGAAGGTGATGAACAGGACAACAACACATTAAAAACTTTGATTGATCAGGATTATTCCTCTGTTTATCATGGTGAAACGAATAAGAATATAGAATTCATTCTGAATATGAATGCCTCTCAACAGGTTGTAGGATTCAAATATACAGGAGTAGAAAACGCAAAAGATAATCTAAAAAATTATGAAATTGCATTATCCGATGATGGTAAAGAGTGGACAACCGTAGCTTTGGGCAGTTTACAGGCAAGTCCAATCACACAAACCGTGTTCTTTTCCAGTGATAAAGATTACACAAGCAATAAACTGGAAATCTTTGATGCACGTTATGTAAAAATCATTGCGAAACAGAAAACGTTAAGTGCCGCTGAAATTGATATCTTAGCGCCTCCAGGAGATAACGTTGATTTAACTGATTCTGGAATTGGTATTTTAAAAGAAGCGTATACATACGCACCAGGTAAGAGTATTCCAAAAGGTTCTTTGTTGTTCACAGGAGAATATCGTGGAAATCCAGCATTTAATTCTGTACTTGTGATTGATGAAAACAATAAAGTTGTCGCAGGAACAGGTGAAAATGGTAACGCAGATGCAATCCTGCTGGCAAAGATTCCTGAAAATGCACCATTGAATGAAATCGCAAAAGGCACATGGATCTATTGGATAGAACCAGAAAACCTGCCACAACAATTACCTGAGAAAGTAAAAGTAGAATTATATCGTGTAGATGATGCACTAAATAGTGAAGGACAACGATTGGTAAGTGATACATTATATGTCACATTGCCAAAAAAGCTTCCAAGTATCACGTTAAACAATCAGGCATATGGGGAGTAAGATTATGAAAAAGATGAAAATATTTATTGCGGCGTTTATGGTATGCAGTATGTTTATGATGCCAGTAAAAGCCAATGATACAGTTACTGTTAGCTTTGAGGCAACAGACAATAAGAATGAAGGAGTGCTTTCTATTGAAAATATTGAATCCGTAAATGCACTTTCTTTAAATATCACGCTAGATACGAACGCAAAATTGATAGAAGTGGTACCAAATGAGGACTTATTAAAACAGGGCGCAAAATTTAACTATCGATATCATGAAGATACAAAAGCGTTAAATCTGTATATAACAGGGAAACAAGCATTTGCATATGATCAAAAACTTCCACTTGCCTATCTACATTTTGAAAATGAAGAAAATACTTCCGTAAAGCTTTCCTTGAATCCAGATAAAGCAGGTCTAAAGCTGGTATATGATACCTTTGCGCAAACCCTAAATGAATCAAATGGTTTGGTATTTACAGCTTCACAATTATCAGTATCTGGTAGTAAAACAGAAGAAGAAATACCCGATAAAGAAGAAGTAAGTTATCCAGCTGCACAGGTAATTGATAAAACAACAAATGTAACAATTGAAGCAGAAGAAGGTATTCTTCCTAAAGGTACAAACGCAAACATATCACAAATGAAAGATGAAAAGAAGCTGGAAACGATTAAGAAAAAGCTAAGTGAATTAAGTGAAAAGTTTACAGTGTATGACATTACTTTAACGCATAATCAAACATTGATTCAGCCAAAAGATGGCAAATTGGTAAGTGTTCGCCTACCGATACCAAGAGGATACGATCATGATAAACTTGCGGTTTATTGTGTTGATCAGGAGGAAGTAGAAGTATTTCAGGTAGAAGTCATAAATGGCATGGCGCAATTTAAAACCAATCATTTCTCTACTTATGTATTAGCACAAACAGGTGTAACGCCAAAGGATGATCCAGAAGGAAACAATGGGGAAACTACAAATGATCAAAATCATCATGATGACGCCAATCCCGATGATGATAATCAGAAAAATGATGCGGTAACACCAAATGGAGAAAGTCAAAACAACGCTTCTACAGATGATAAGAAAACTAACAACACTACAGCACAAACAAGTGATACAACACAAAGTGAATTATTGCTTGCGGCATGTTTTGTGTCTATCGGCATTCTTGGGATATTAGCTTATAAAAGAAAGCTGTGGAAAAAAGTAAATAAATAAGGCATAGAAGGATGATAAATAAAAAAAGCTTATCATCCTTTTGTTTATAAATACTTTAGGAAATATTATTCCATATTCTAATTGATTTTCTTCCTAATATAGTTAAATTATAATGCTTTGCTTTTCAATTGATATATAAATATGGTAAAATTTCCTAGCAGTTAGGAAAAACTATGCAAATAAATCCTACGACAACACTTTATAATGGTACATAGAGAGGGTGTGAGAATATGGCATTAAACAAGCGGCAGGAGAAAATCATTGCGATGATGAATGATATGAATGAATGGATTACTGGAAAAGAATTAAGCAAACTCTTAAATGTCAGTGATCGTACCATTCGCTCTGATGTAGATGTCATTAATCGTACATATGAGAATGAATTGATTGAGAGTAATCTTCGTTATGGATATCATCTGAATCAGAGTATATTTCGTACACTGGATATCAAAATTGAAGATACAATTCCACAGACACCGCAGGAACGCTGTGTATATATTATTCAGGAATTGTTATTTCAAAGAAATGAATTAAATATCATAGACCTGCAGAATAAAGTATATGTCAGTGGATATTCCATCGATAATGATATTAAACGTATCAAAAAGATGGTAGAACCCTATGATGATTTAAAACTGGTGCGATCAAAAAGCTTTATTCATTTAGAAGGAAGCGAAGAAAGCAAACGTAAATTATATAAGGACATGCTGGCAGAAGAAACTAAGGGAAACTTCTTAAACATGAACAAGCTTGCTTCCTTATATAAAGACTTTGATTTACTGGAAGTTAAGCAGATACTGGATGATACTTTACAAAAATATGATTTCCATATTCGTGAAATGGCAATGCCATTATTAATGATGCATGTAGGTATCGCAATTGAACGTATTATTCATCGTAACTTTATTGTCACAGACCGTAAAAATCCGGAACTGGCAAAAAGTGTAGAATATATTATCGCAGAAGAATTCTTCCATAAGGTTGCTGGAAAAATCCGTATTGAAGTGGTAGAAGATGAAATCGCATTACTGGCATTATTGCTGCTGGGGAAACGAAGCAGTGATTATACCGGGGATAATATTAAAATAGAAAATCGCGATTACAATGTGAAAAAACTTGTAGAAGATTTGTTGGCAGATATCTATACCATGTTCGATATTGACTTCCGTAATGATACGGATTTAAAAGTGGGTTTACAAATGCATTTACAATCTTTAATTGAACGGCAATCACGTAATGTAGAAGTAGACAATGTGTATCTGGAAGAAATCAAAAAGAAATATCCACTGGTATTTGAAATGGGTGTACGTGCAGGCAATTTCCTAAGTGAACAAACAAATCTTGAAATTAATGAAAATGAAATAGGTTTCTTTGCGTTACATCTGGGAAGTGCATACGATCGTAGCTCAGCTTCTGGCAAATACAAAGTATTGATGATATATCCGGATGATCAGGCATTAAGTAAACTGTGTGCCCAGAAAGTAGAAACAAGGTTTTCTGAGCGTATGGAAATCATTGATCATATGAGTTTCTTTGAAGAAGCACAGGTGGAAGCCTTACAACCGGATATGATTCTGACAACCCTTCCATTGATGCACAGCCTTGGTATTCCCACTATTCAAATATCACTATTCGTGAATTTTGAAGATGAAAGCAGAATCTTTCATGCCTTGAATCAATTGGATAAGGTAAAGAGTAAAAAGGAATTTAAAGAACGCATTGTACATTTAATTAAACCACAATTCTTCTATACGGATTTAAATGTATCTACACCAGAAGAACTAATCAGTTATATGTGTGAACAATTAGACAATGAAGGATATACACCAGTTGGTTTTAAGGATAGCGTTCTACAAAGAGAATCTATGTCATCGACATCATTCACCTATGGATTTGCTCTTCCACACACCTTCAATGTTGCCGCAAACTACTCTTGTTTATCCGTTGCCATATTGAAAAATCCAATCAAATGGGGAGATTTTGATGTACAGCTAGTCATATTGCTCGCAATACGTAATGAAGATCGAAAATTATTACGGGTATTCTTCGACTGGTTAAGCAGTATCGTTATCAATTCCAGCAAGTTCGCAAGTCTGTTGGAGGCTAAGAATCAAAAAGAGTTTATCATGCAGATTCAAGAAGAATCATAAGGAGGAAAACATGAATATTTTCTTTAATTTATATATGAAATTAGATCACAGTGAATGCAATGTCGCAAATGGAAAGCGATTATTTGCTTATATTATTGACTGGTTTTTAGGAAGTCTTTGTACACTGCTTCCAATGTGTTTACTATGGATGATGTGGACAAAAGATATGGAAACAATGGCAGGCGTTAATGTATTGGTTATTGCAGGTAGGCTAGGAGATGGAAAAGCATATCTTGCAGGCACCTTAAGTATTTTGTTTGCGTTATTCTATTATGTATACATACCTTTAAAAATCTATCCGGGACAAACACCTGGAAAACGTGCCATGGGCTTTAAAATTGTAAAAAAAGATGATTCAAAAGCAGATTTAAAAACACTGTTGATCAGAGAAGTGATTGGTGTCATGATCATTGAAGGAAGTCTTTATACCGTATCTGGTGTATGGCATTCCATGTTATCTTTGGCATTAAACCTGAATCTGGTAGGAATTTTAATGTATGCAGGACTTGCTGTAGGTATCCTGAGTGGTTTTATGATTCTTAAAATAAACAGTCGCAGAATGTTCCATGATTACCTTGCGAAAACAAAAGTTGTAGAATATGAAGAATATATGGGAGAAAATAAAAGCATTTAAATTTCCTAGGACTAGGTAAATACTTCCATGTAATTATATAAGATAAACGATATAATGATATTGTAAGAAAAGGAGGGCGCTTTTATGGAAGGCTTAGAATTACAGTGCTTTCAGATTATTTCAGCCGTAGGAACAGCAAGAAGTACCTACATTGAAGCAATTCAGGAGGCAAAACGTGGAGATTTCAAACGTGCTGAGGAACTGATCAAAGAAGGAGAACAAAACTTCAATCAGGGACACCAGGCACACGCATCCATGATTCAGCAGGAAGCAAGTGGAAATCCTGTACAGCCAAACCTGTTGCTGATTCACGCTGAAGACCAGCTAATGAGTGCAGAAGCATTCAAAATCATTGCTCAGGAAATGATCGATAATTACAAACGCATTGCAGAATTAGAAGCGAAATTGAAATAATTCCTAGTACTAGGAAAACGCTTCAAGATTATCATTTTCGAAAGAAGATATAATGAGTATGCTATGAAAGGAGATAGTCGTATGAGAAAAATCTACCTGTTCTGCAGTGCTGGAATGTCTACAAGTATGTTAGCAAGCAGTATGCAGATGGAGGCAGATATACGTGATTTGCCAATCACCGTGGAAGCATTTCCAATCAATCAAATGGGTGACATCATAAAATATGATCGTCCTGACTGCATATTACTTGGTCCACAATCTAAACACTTATACAAAGAAATGTTAGATCAGTTTGGCCATGAAGGGATCCCAATGGCAGTCATTGACTCAGAAGCATATGGCATGATGAATGGAAACAAGGTTCTCGCAATGGCTATCAAATTGATACAGCAGAAAAGTAACAAAAAAGAAGAATCATAAGAGGGTATAATGATTCTAACGAAAAAGGAGAGAAAGAGATGTTAAAAACATTAGAAAAATACTTGATGCCTCTTGCAGAGATGATTGGCAGAAACAAGTACTTAATTGCTATTCGTGATGGTTTCCTAGTATCAACTCCATTGTTGATCGTAGGTTCTATCTTCTTGTTGATTGCTAACTTCCCTATTAATGCATGGACAGATTTCATCAATAACTTCATGATTGGATCACAGTCATTAGGTGCATTATTAGGAAAACAATCTGATGCAACATTTACAATTATGGCAATCTTTGCAACTATGGGTATTGGTTACTCATTCGCAAAAGAAATGAAAACTACACCAATTTTCGGTGCTGCTGTTTCATTGATGTCTTGGTTCATCTTAATGCCATATGCTTTAACTAACTCAATCAAAGCATTATTTGATGCAAATGGTGCAGCAATGGAAGTAGCTGAAGGCATGAAAGCTACAGTTAGTGGTATTGATTTGGGATGGTTAGGTGCCAAAGGTATCTTCATGGGTATCATTTGTGCATTAGTTAGTGTTCATATTTATGCTTGGGTAGAACGTAAAGGTTGGATCATCAAGATGCCAGCTGGTGTACCTCCAACAGTTGTACAGTCATTCGCTGCTTTAATTCCAGCAGGTATCGTTATGACAGTATTCTTTGTAGTAAATATGATTTTCGTTGGATGTGGTACAGATGCATTTACATTCATCTTCACATTCTTACAGACTCCATTACTTGGATTAGGTGATACATTAGGTGCTATGATTATCGCATACATCTTCTTACACTTATTCTGGTTCTTCGGTGTTAACGGTGGTTCTGTTGTTGGTGCTGTATTCAACCCAATCCTTCAGACATTATCTCTTGAAAACTTGAATCTGTTTAAAGAAGTTGGTGCAACAGGTGGATATACAGTAGCAAATGGTGCTCACGTTATCTCTCAGCAGTTCCAGGACTTATTCGCAACATTCGGTGGATGTGGTTCTACATTATCATTATTGATCGCAATGTTATTATTCTGTAAATCTAAACGTATTACAGAATTAGGTAAATTAGCATTAGTTCCAGGTATCTTCGGTATCAACGAACCAATCGTATTCGGTTTACCAATCGTATTGAACCCAACAATTGTTATTCCATTTGTATTGGTTCCTACAGTAAACATTATCTTATCTTATTTCGCTATGGACTTCGGTTTATTCCCACCATGTAACGGTGTAAATATTCCTTGGACAACTCCAGTTATCATTTCTGGTTTCTTGGCTACTAACTGGGTTGGTGCTGCATTCCAGGCATTCTTACTTGTACTTGGTGTATTCATTTACATGCCATTCATCAAAACAATGGACAAACAGTACTTGGAAGATGAAGCAAAAGCAGTTGCTGCTCAAGAAGAAGACGATATTAGCTTAGACGATCTGTCATTTGACGATCTGTAAGATTAAAATTGTAGTATAATACAGTTGAAAGAGGTGTTTCGTAAATGAAAATTATTATGATTTATGACCAGATTCAGGCTGGTGCAGGAACAAAAGACGACAAGATGGTACCACTTGCTGCAAAGAAAGAACCAGTAGGTCCAGCAGTTATGATGGAGCCTTTCCTGAAAGAAATCGATGGACGTGTAGTTGCATGTCTATACTGTGGTAATGGTTACTATCTGGAAAACAAAGAAGAAGTAACAAGAAAGCTTGTTGCAATGGTCAACAAACTGCAGCCGGATGTGGTTATGTGCGGACCTGCTTTCAACTATGCTGATTATGCAGGTATGGCTGCTCATATTGCTACTGAAATCAATGCGAATACAAGTGTTCCAGCATTTGCCGCAATGTCAGTCGAAAATGAAGCTACAATCAATGAATACAAAGATAAAGTCATGATTGTAAAAACACCTAAAAAAGGTGGTACTGGCTTGAATGAAGCATTGAAAAACATGTGTACACTTGCAAAAGCACTGCATGAGAAAGCTGATACAACAAAATTAAAAGAAGACGTTTGCTTCTAATACATAGAAAAGGATGAGCGAAGATTGAATCGTTCATCTTTTTTTTGATTGATGAAATTCAGTTTTAGGAATATAATATATGTAAGAAAGAAAAATGTGCAAATGCACAGTTTTGTAACGAGGTGACATATGGAAATTCAAAGAGATAAATACTTGAATAAGCTAATATCTAAAAAGGATAATGGCTATATTAAAATAATAACGGGAATAAGAAGGTCTGGAAAATCATATTTATTATTTCATATCTATTATAAATATCTAAAAAGTATAGGTGTAAACGAAAATCAAATCATTAAAATAGCACTAGATGAATTAAGTAATATGCAATACCGTAATCCTTTTGAACTAGATAAATATATACGCAGTTTATGTGAGAATCAAAACGAAAAATATTATATCTTCATAGATGAAATCCAGTTGGTTAGCGCAATCCAAAACCCTTATGTAGATGATGAAGAAGCTAAAATTACATTTGTGGATGTATTATTGGGTTTAATGAAAATAGAAAATTTAGATATTTATGTAACAGGCAGTAATTCAAAAATGCTTTCTTCAGATATATTAACGCAATTTAAGGATAGAGGTGATGAAGTACGCGTTTTTCCACTATCTTATCAGGAATTTTATAATGCTTTTGATAAAAAAGAAGAGGCATGGATGAATTATTTTACATATGGAGGAATGCCGCGATTATTGAGCTTTCATACACATGAAGAAAAAAGTAAATATCTAAAAGAGCTTTTTTCTAAGACGTATATTAGCGATGTAGTGGAACGAAATCAAATATCAAATGATATTGATGTTTTAGATGATTTACTAAACATTGTTTCATCAAGTGTAGGGTCACTTACAAATCCCAATAAACTATCGAATACGTTCAGGAGTGTAAAACATGTTTCTATTGGTAATCATACAATAAGTAAATACTTAGATTATTTCATAGATGCGTTTGTTTTAGAAAAAGCAATACGATATGATGTAAAAGGAAAAAAATATATAGATACACCACTAAAGTATTATTTTACAGATATAGGATTGCGCAATGCCCGATTGAATTTTAGGCAAACAGAAGAAAATCATATCATGGAAAACATCATTTTCAATGAACTTGTGCGCAGAGAATTTGATGTGGATGTTGGAATGGTAGAAGCTTATACAAATGATGAACAGGGAAAAAGGAAACGGCAACAATTGGAAATTGATTTTGTCGCAAGTAAAAACAGTAAGCGATATTATATACAATCAGCGCTAACTGTAGGATTAGAAGAAAAGCGGCAACAGGAAATCAATTCCTTCCTTAAAGTGAATGATTCTTTTAAGAAAATTGTTGTTGTGAAAGATAAAATGATACCATGGTACGATGATTTTGGAATCTTATATATTGGTATTGAGCAATTCCTATTAGATCAGAATTCTTTAGATATCTAAATTTGAGAAGCATCTTTGCTTCTTTTTCTTTTTTTGCATAAGGAGCGTGCTATAATGAATTTTAAAAGAGGTGTAAAGGAAATATGTATAGACTAAAACTTGATACACAAGAAGAAATGGATAAACAGTTATATGAATTTAAAATACTCTTTGCATATCATTCAAACAAAATAGAGAATGAAAAAGTAAATCTTGATATTACAAGAGAAATATTTGAAAAGGGTAGTGTGACAGGATATACAGGTGATTTGAAAACATTGTTTGAAATAGAAAATCAAGTACACTGTTTTGAATATTTAAAACAATTTATCATCAAAAAATATCCTATGGATATATCTTTTATAAAAGAAGTACATTATAAATTGACAAAAGGGACTTATGATGATAGAAGATATCACATAAATAATGAAAGACCTGGTGAATTTAAAAAACATGATTATGTTACAGGAGTATATGAAGTAGGAAGTTATCCTGAAAATGTAGAGGTTGATTTACAAGATTTATTAAATGAAGTCAATGAATATCAAGGGGATGATTTTTTTACTGTTGGTGTATATTTCCATGCCATGTTTGAAAATATTCATGCTTTTGCGAATGGCAATGGTCGCGTGGGAAGAAGCTTAATGAATTATTATTTTATGATACATGAGATAGCGCCAGTCATTATTTATGATGAAGATAAGAAACAGTATTATCAAGCATTAGAAGCTTTTGATCAAAATGATACATTGAAACCATTAAAACAACTAATACTTCAACAACAGAAAAAAACATGGGAAAGAAATATAGGTGAACGTCCTAAACTACATAAGTTTATATAAATAGGAAACTTTCCTAAACACTAGGAAATATTTCCGTAAACAAAACATATAGAAACAGAGTATAATAGAGTCATAGGAAATGGGAGAAATCCCATGAAACAAGGAGGCATTTTATGCATAGATTAGGTATTAGTATTTATCCAGAACATTCTACACAGGAAAAAGATTTCGCTTATATGGAGCTTGCCGCTAAATATGGCTTTACTCGTATATTTACATGTTTGTTATCTGTAGATAAAGAGAAGGATGAAATTGTAAAAGAATTTAAAACATTTATGGATAAAGCACATGAATTAGGCTTTATTGTTAGTGTGGATACAAATCCACAGGTATTCAAACACTTAGGTGCTACACCTATGGATGTTTCTGTATTCCATGAAATTGGTGTGGATATTATCCGTTTAGATGGACATTTTGATGATTTCCAGGATGCATTATTAACACACAATCCATATCAAATTAAAATTGAATTTAATGGAAGCAGTGATGCAAGTGTAGATCATTTATTAAGACATGGGGCTGATAAGCACAATATGACAATTTGTCATAACTTCTATCCAGAACGTTATAGTGGTTTAGGCTGGAATGTATTCATGAACTTTAACAAAAAATGGACAGCTTTAGGATTACCTATTGCGGCATTTGTTACCAGTAATAATACCAATACATTTGGTCCTTGGCCAGTATATAAAGGATTGCCAACTGTAGAATTACATCGTGGAAAACCTATTGATTTACAGGTACGTCACTTCTTATCATGTGAAGTCATTGATGATATTTTAATTGGCAATGCATATGCAACGGAAGAAGAATTAAAGGCAATGTCAGAAGTAGATTTCACAAAGACCACCATTCGTATTGATACAGTAGATGGCTTAAGTGATCTTGAAAAACAGATTTTATTTGAAATGCCACATGCTGGAAGAAGTGATGCGAGTGATTATTATATCAGAAGCAGTTTACCTCGTTTCGCGTGCAGAGGAAAGAGCATTCCTGTAAGAAATCATGATGATCACATGTTCCACAGAGGTGATGTAGTTATTGTAAATGATAATCTAAAACACTATTTAGGTGAATGTGAAATTATCTTACAGGATATTGAAAACGATGGCGAAAGAAACTTTGTTGGACGTATCCCAGAAGATGAAATGATGATTCTTGATCAGATGGAATTGCATCCTGATCATATCTTTGGATTCTTAAAATAATGAAAATACAGCTGATTCAATTTGAATCAGTTGTTTTTTTATATATCTTGTGTTTATAAAAGGTTGTTTTATTTTTTTAATTTGTATTGAATATTAGCTACTTATAGGAAGAGGGGATACTTCATGAAAATGAATTATCTATTATTATGGAATGTGAAAGAGAAAATTTAGTAAAAGAAAATTTTGAATTACAATATATAAATGAGATTGTGGAAAAGTATCATGGTGTGATGAATCAGGTGTTGAAGGATTCTTATGAATGCAGGATTTTATTATTTTATTGACCGCTTACTGTAAATATTGACCACTTACTGTTTTTAAATTGAAAAGAATGGAAATCAGATGAATAATGATGATAGATGGAGGTCTTTTCATATGAAAAAACTAATGGTGAGTATACTTATGATCATGGTGGTTTTGAGTGGATGCAGTGTAAAAAAAGATAATATAGATAAAGTAGTAGAGAATCCTAAAGAAGATGCTGAAGAAAGTCATGGACCATTTATTGAAAGTGAAATTAAGGACATTAAGATTTTAAAAGATAGTGTTGTTTTGTCTGCCGATATATCAATGGGACCAATTAACACAAAATATTATTTTCATGCATATCAAAACGGGGTCCCAATAGAATTCTCTTTTGATAAAGATGGAGATAAAAGAATTACGCAGGAGATAACATTAACAAAAGAAAAGAATAGTTATACATTTTATATGAATGCGAGGAGCTTTAAAAAAGGAGATACAGTGAATTTTGGTTATGGAGTTGTCGTAAATCCTGATTATTTTCCTGAGATAATAGAGTTTACAAGGTTTGATATTATGAAATCTAATGTAAGTGCTATTTGCCGTGATTTTAATGTTGATAAAGATTTTATTGGAAATCAATCAGATAAAAAAATATTAGATAATTTAGAGTGGACGGATATGAAAGTCACGGATGATAAAAATATAATAAGCTCATATGCACTGGATACAAATGAAAAAATACTTGAACAGGTGGTGCGTAATGAACCTGTGAATAATCTTATGGTGATGCATGCGAAAAAAGGGAAATTGTTTAAGATATTTTTCGTTAAGGATGGATTAGATGCAAATGCAATCATAACATTTTATATTGACCATAAGCCAGTCATGATAAAAGGTGATTATGTGGCAGGTAAACTAGATTATACCAATGAAACATTTGGTATGACAAGTTTTGAATTAGAGATACCTCAGGATGTAAAAGAAGGAAATCATACATTTTATGCAATGATTTTTACGAACAGTAATAATAGAAAGCATTATGAAAATACAGAACCGCGGGTTTTGGAAGTTGAATAGCTAGTTTATGAATGTGGCATAAGGAAAAGAGGCGTAAGATTATGAATACATATCTAAAAACAGCAACAATATTATTAAGTCTGGTATTGATAATAGGTGGATGTAGTGTAAAAAAAGAGAATGTAGAAGATGATGTAGGAAATAAGATAAAAGATGAAACAAATGATCAGGGACCATTTTTAACATCAGAAATTCAAAATATAGAGATAAAAAATGATAGTGTAGCTTTACATGTAAATTTGGAAGTAGGGCCAACAAATGTAAATCATAAACTATATGCATTTCAAAATGGTATTCCTGTGGAGTTTTCTTTAGAAGAATCTCAAAAGCCTTCTTTTGTTCAGACAATAAAACCAGCTAATGAAAAAAATCAAATCACATTGTATATGAAAACAAAGGATTTTAAAAAAGGTGAAAAAATTAATTTAGGCTTTGGAATCGTGATAAATGCAGATTATTTACCTGAAGTATCAAATTTTATTATGTTTAATGATTCCATGATTCAGGCGTATGGAAAAGACTTTATCGCAGATCAGGATTATCAAAATCAGAATATAGATACGAAAGTAATGAATAATCTAAAATGGACAAGTACAGGTAAAAAAGATGAAAAAAATCTAATGCCATCCTATCTTTTAGATACGGATAAAAAAGTATTTGATGACATGTTCAGCGGTAAATCATATAATTCTGGAAAAGTAATACAAACGAAAAAAGGTAAAACATTACATATCAGCTTAACAAAAAATGGCCTTGCGCCGAATGGAACGATTTCCTTTTATCTAAATCATAAACCTTTAAAGCTTGTGGGAGGATATGATGCGGCAATACTGACTTATCCAAATGATGATTATGGAATAGCGGATTTTGATTTAATAATACCAGATGATATAGAAAAAGGTAACTACGCTTTTTATGCAATCATTGCACAAACAGAAGAAGCACAAGGATCTGGTGGAGTATATGCGTTTAAGATCTCAGATGAGCGTTTGGTACAAATTGAGTAAATTTATCCCATGACTGGAGGCTTTCATATGGAAGTAGAAATTAAAGATATAACGAAATATTATAAAAAGCATATGGCTTTAGATCATGTGAATTTGTGTTTGCATCATGGTGTCTATGGCTTTGTAGGACCAAATGGGGCAGGGAAAACGACTTTAATCAATATCCTGGTAAATGTATTAGATCCTTCTGGTGGGAATATCTTTTATGATGGAAAAAATATCAAAGATGATATAGAAAGTTACCTTGATCAGGTAGGGTATCTCCCACAATATCCAAAGTTTTATGGTGATTTTACATGTGCGGAATTTTTAAAATATATGTGTGTATTAAAAGATATTAAAAAAAGTAAAATAGCTTCTAAAGTTAAGAAAGTCCTGCAGTTATGCAATTTAGAGGATGTACAAAATAGAAAAATCAAAGAATTCTCAGGCGGTATGCGACAGCGTTTAGGCATTGCACAGGCAATCTTAAATGATCCTAAATTATTGATTTTAGATGAGCCCACAGCTGGTTTAGATCCCAAAGAGCGTATACGGTTTCGTAATGTGATATCTAATTTATCTACTGATCGTATCGTTATTCTAGCAACTCATATCATGGAAGATGTAGAAAGTATCGCAAATGAGGTAATTCTGATACAAAAAGGAAAATTGCTGGGTGTAAAACGTACAGAGGATATGCTGGAAGAAATCAAAGGAAAAGTATGGTTGAGAAAAATCTTGCAATCATCTTTATCAGATTATGAAAACAAGTATATGATTAGTAGTATCATACATGAAAATGAATATGTTTCCATTCGATATATCAGTGATCAAGAAGAAACAGGTGCGTTATCTGTAGAACCAAAATTAGAAGAAGTATATTTATACTACTTTCAATCAGGTGAACATGTATGATACTATTACGATATGAATGGAAGAAATTATTAAAAAGCAAACTATTTATTTTCTCGTTTATTGTATTATTTGGTGTGCATTTGTTGTATAGTTTTGTGCCATATGTAATGGATTATCATAATAATGGAGAGGTTCTTCAGATAGAAAAAAATTTAAAACAAAAAGTAAGTGGACCGATTACAAATGATACATTTGAAAAAATAAATGCACTCAAGCAAGATACCAATAAACAAGGTGAAAATAATGAAGCGCAAGCTGATAAAATCTATCTAAATGTGATTGAATCAGAAATAAATAATCAACTTGACTATAGCCAGCAAATGAAAGATTATTGTCAGAATATCAAAGATAATATCGTGTATTTAGAAACACATCATGAAAAAAGACAGGTCTTAAAGTATGAAAAGTTATATCAAACATATGAAGGAAGAACACTGTCTTATTACGATAATCATAAAGGATGGGATAAGTTATTAGATAATCAAACATCAGTTATTTTTATCTTACTCATCATGATGATCACATTGCCTATGGTTTACTCACGTGAAAAAGAAAGTGATATGGAACTGATTCTTTATTCCACAAAGATTGGAAATCAGCAGATTCAGAAAGGGAAGCTTTATTTTACAATCAGCTTTGTGATAGTATTGGTTGTTTTGTTTTCTTTGATGGATGCGATCCTTACACTTAGTATATATGGTTTTGATGGTGCACAACTGCCTGTTTATACAAATGCGGCATATCACTTTTCCACAATGAATGTCACAATGCTTGGTTATTGGTTATATCGTGTTTTGTTTCAATTAATAGCATTATGCTGTATGGGCGTTATTATTTTGACAATATCCAGAAGAATAAAGAATCCTATGATGTCAATTATGATTACATTTGCGTTTGTATCAGGATTGTTGCTGCTGGGGGAAACAGGCTTTACAACATGGAATCCCTGTGGATTATTATATCTGAATAAAACAGTAAATGATGTCACGTGTATCACGATTTTCCATCACAGCTTTTATACATATCAAATCACACTGCTATTGGACGTATGTATATTACTTATGATATTCCTATATACGCGATACACACGTAGGAGGAAAAGCCTATGATATACGAAATAAGAAAAATATGTAAACAGAAATTAATGATGATATTATTGGTTTTAATGTTTTTTGTGATGCTCATACAAAGTATCACCTTTCATCCAATACATCGATTTACACAGTCAAACAGCCAAGAGATATATGAAGAACAATTGGCTGTATATCGTGGAAAACTGACAGAAGATAAAAAGAACCAGTTTCATCAGGAGTATATGAAAATCATAGATTTAAAAACAAAACGTGATGATTTATATGATACTATCCATCAAAAATCTTATGAATTATCTGATGCATCAGTGAAAGAAATGAAGCAGAACTTAGAACAGGTAAATTCTGGTTTACTAAAGATGGAAGCATACCAGACGCTCAAAGATGAAATAGATTATGTAAAAGAAAATCCAAAAGAAAGAGAAGTTATCGATCCCATTGGTTGGAAGAGTGTTATACAAGATGATGGCCTATCCTATCCCTTGATCATTTGTCTGTTATTGATCAATATCACGCTTTTCACAATGGAATATGAAAATGAAATGCATAGCCTTACCATTAGTACAAAAAAAGGCAAGAAATATACGTTTAGAAGTAAATGCTATGCAGGATTA
This sequence comes from [Eubacterium] hominis, assembly GCA_014337235.1. Taxonomy (GTDB): domain Bacteria; phylum Bacillota_I; class Bacilli_A; order Erysipelotrichales; family Erysipelotrichaceae; genus Hoskinsella; species Hoskinsella hominis. The sequence goes on from CP060636.1 coordinate 1,842,249, forward strand.
TTATGCAGTTTCCTATGTATTCTAATCGCTTTGTTTCTACATGATATCCCATATTTTTTACACTATGATTTTTCAGATATCTTTGCGCCCATTCACAGTGTACCTGCGTTTGCGCACATGAGCTTAAATATTAGTTGTATACAAATACTGCTCATCATACAATTGATGAAAGTCATTGGTTATTTATCCTTTAGTGTTTTGATATGGATTATATCTATTTGTCTGAAAAAGTTTATCTCTGTATTTTCTATTTTACTGTCCACAATTTTATTAATGAACTTTTGTATTTCATTACCATATATCTATTATGTGCCATTTTCGCTATCTTTCATGAAAGCTACTGGTTTTTTTAGAGGAAATGAACAGATTGTATTGAATAAAGGCAGTGATGGGGAATTCATTGTACAGACCTATGTAGGAGGCAATAAATTATTAGAAATCATCATGGCAATCATATGGATATTTGTGATAGTATATGCTTTATACAAGGTATATCAAAGCTTTTGTAATATACATAAAAAAATAAAATTTAAGAAAAAGGTAATAGCTTTATTCATCATTTGCTTATTGAGTGGATGTAGTAACAAAGTATCAATAAAAGATACGACAAGGATGAATATTAATGATACATTCTTACCTTATCGAGATGGCGTATTGTTTATTGACCAAAACAAAATCAAATATATAAATTTAAAGAACCAAGAAATAGAAGATTTTATCAAAGATATTTCTCCACAGGTATTTGAAGGACAAAAAGAAAAAATGATTGTGCAAGAAAATGTTGTCTGTTATATGAACCAACAAAATTCTTCTATTCGTCAGGGATATGATGTGGATTGTTATGATATAGACAAGCATAAAGTGAAAACAATCTATACAAGTCGTAAAGATTATCAATCAGAAATGTTGTTTGGATTAATAAAACAATACCATGTTGGATTAGAAGATGCACCTCGTTTAACTGGTATGAGAGGAATCTTTATATATCATAACCAGTTATATTACTTTGATGAAGAAAACCATTTAATGAATGTGGATATAAATGATACTAAAAATATAAATGTTGTGCTTTCAGATTACTCTGGCAATGGAATTTTAGATGGTGATAATTTTTATTACATCAGTACGACATTGGATTTAAAAAAATATGATTTATCTGAAAGAAAGTCGACGATCATATCAAAAGATTTTGTATCACAAGTATCGTCATACAATAATACATTATATTTCACGACATTAAATAAAAAAGGTGTCTTTACATATCATGATGGAAAAATTGAACATATCATAAAAGAAAATGTACGTTTGATAGCAGTCAATGATTTCTACATTTATACACAGGATATAAATGGTGTATGTGTGATTTATGATAAAACAACACATCAACAGGTAAAAACTGTATCTATATCTTTTGATGTAATACAAGGAATAAATGATATTGTGTTAACATCGGAAACAGTTGAAGGCGTACAGACGATATTTCAATACGATGGTTTATTAAGTCATAAAATAAAGCTGATGTCTAATTGATATCAGCTTTTCATTACTCACTTACCATTCTTATACGCTCTATTTTATGTATCAAAACATCTTTATTCTTACGCATATCCACATAAAGAAATAGCATATTCAATATGAATAATATAATGCTTATGGAAAAAGCTTGAGAAATATTCAAAGCAGTAAAAACAAAATAACTAATACATGATATGATCATGGATGTAATTACCGCAATGAGGAAAAATCTAAAAAAATAACCTTGATTAGTGATAGATTGAAAATAAAGGTCCCAGCTTTTTTCATCCATATGGGACAAACCTTTCTTTATATAAAATGACAGTAATATAAAGCCAATTAATAAAAAGCGCGTCAGTATCATAAAAATAAGCATCAAAAAACATAAACGTATCATAAAATCACTTCCTTATTGATATCTATTATAAACGATACAGTTACTGTAGAGTCAAGATTAATCTTCAATTTCAATGGTTATTTCGCTAACATAGTCCTCGATTGTATGAATAGCGAAGTCATTTAATCCAGTTTCAAAAGCATATTTACCAAGTTTGATATGATGAGCATCCGCATAAGCAATGATATCTTCATAAAAAGCTGGAATTTGATTCCAATCACCTTTGATATAAGCACAAAGATAATATCCTTTAGGACGAATCATTACAGACTTGGATTTTAAGGATTTCTTAATAGGAAGATAAAGTCCATCATATGCATCGTATTCATGATTTCTTATTTTATCTAATGCAATATAACTGCCATATCCAATAGAATTTCCTTCAGAAATATTCAACTCTAATAATTTTTGCGCAATCATATCCAATTGGTCGTCACGAAAGGAAAAAGGTGTTGTGAGTATGATTTCTTTGTTTCTTTGTTCCACGCGGATCTCTCTGTTATGAATCTGTTCACTGATTTGAAGCATTTTTAAGCGTTTTTGTAGTATTTCCCGTGTTTGTTTTAATTGCTGGATCTGTTGATCAATCATGGCTATTTTTTCAATAGCGATGGATTTAAATCCTTCACTACTAGGGTGTTTTAGATAATCAGCAATTTCATCAAGACTCATATGTAAATCTTTCAACATTAATATAAATTGAAGCTCAATACTTTGCGATTCTGTATAATAACGGTACTGATTATCTCCTTTATGTTTTGGAGAAAATAAGCCAATATCATCATAATAATGCAGTGTGCGTTTATTAATGCCATGTAGTTTCGCAAATTGCGCTGTTGTATAATAGGTGTTTGAATGATACATGAAAGTACCTCCTTGACTTTACAGTAACTGTATACTTTAAGATAAGTATACATGATAATTTCATGTAAGAAAAGGAGTATGTTTATGAACAAAATTACATTACGAACAATACAGAAAAAAGATTTTTCAAGAATCCAGAAAATGATTAAGCAGGCATGGAAATACGAAGAAATGAGCAGCCCTAAAACAGCAGATCATATGGCAAAAGCATTTTTAAGCAGTTGTTTATGTAATCAGACATTTACAGCTGTTGCTGTGAATGCACAGGATCAGGCAATTGGTGTTATTATGGGAAATGATAGAAAACATCATCATTGTCCTTTGAAATATCGTATCCGACAGATACAATCTATCTTGTCTTTGTTTCTACATAAAGAAGGAAGAAGAATTGCTATGATGTTTAAAGATATCAGCGTAATTGACAGTGAATTATTGAAAGAAAGTAAAATGGAATATGATGGAGAAATTGCTTTTTTTGTTATGGATGAAGCATATCGTGGAAAAGGTATTGGTAAACAATTGTTTATTGCACTTCAAGAATATATGAAAAACGCAAATGTGGAAAAGTACTTTCTGTACACGGATACAAGCTGCAACTATCCTTTCTATGAACATCAAGGATTGATTCGCAGAGGAGAAAAGGAACATGCATTTCATATCAATGGGCAAAAGGCAATAATGTCCTTTTTCATCTATGATAATTTGAATGATCTATAAATAACTTGAACAACTTGCAGTTATGTGCGAAACACAATAAACATGAATATAAAAGTTATCTAATAATAGACTTTGGTAATGTATCAAATGAAATTATTGATTTATTTGAAAATGAAAGTAGTAATTTGGATTTTTTCTTTATTAAGCTATCAGCATATTATGGTATTCAATTTTACGAAAGAGATACACTAATTGTATTTGATGAAGTACAACAATTTCCACGCGCTAGACAATTGATTAAATATTTAGTAAAAGATGGGCGATATGATTATATTGAAACAGGTTCTTTATTGTCATTAAAACGAAATGTGAAAGACATTATAATACCATCAGAAGAAGAACACATTCGATTATATCCATTAGATTTCGAGGAATTTTTGTGGGCATTAGGTGATAAAACGACCACTCCATTTTTAAAACTCTGTTTTCAAGAAAAAAAGCCATTAGGACAGGCTATGCATAGGAAAGTTATGATTGATTTTAGACAATATATATTAGTTGGTGGAATGCCCCAGGCTGTTAATGAATATGTGAAATCAAAAAATTTCGCAAACGTAGATAAAATCAAAAAAAATATCTTGACCTTATATAGAAATGATGTAAGTAAGTTTGCTACTGGTTATGAAAATAAAGTACTGATGATTTTTGATGATATTCCTGGTCAATTATCAAAAAAGGAGAAAAAATATAAGATATCTTCTATTCGTAAAGGCGCAAGATTTCGCGATTATGAAAATGCTTTTATGTGGTTAAATGATGCAATGATTGTGAACTCTTGTTATAATTGTACAGATCCTAATGTGGGGTTTGCATTAAGCAGTGATTTTACAACAAGAAAATGTTATATGGCCGATACCGGATTGCTGATAAGTCAAACATTCATGGATAACGATTATACGAGTAATGATTTGTATAAAGCTGTCTTATTTAATAGATTGAATATCAATGAGGGCATGCTCATGGAAAATGTTGTTGCTCAAATATTAAGAACGAATGGTCATAAATTATACTTTTATTCAAGAGTGGATGTAGATCATCGAGAAAATCATATGGAAATTGATTTTGTAATTAGTGATGGAAGAAAAATATATCCTATAGAAGTAAAATCTTCCATATATAAAAAACATAGTTCATTAGATAAATTTAAAACTAAGTTTGGTAAGCGTATAGGAACATCATATATTTTATATCAAAAAGATCTTATGGTTAGAGATGGCGTAGTACACCTACCGATTTACATGGCAATGTTTTTATAATTTATATAAAAGGTTTTTGATTCTCTATGTCAAAAACTTTTTCTTTTTCTTACTATCCATGATATTATGAGAGTAAGGCAGGTGATGCATGTGATTTTTCAAGAGGATATAAATGCTATCTTGTCACATCGCTATGATCAGGGAGCAGATCTATGGACAACACCAGATCATAAATTATTAAAAGGAGCGCCATTTACAACCTTGGAATGTGCAACATATCTTATTGAATTAGGTATGTCACAGAATGATGAAATCATAAAACAACTTGCGGAATTGATTTTTTCTGTATGGAAAGACGATGGCCGATTTCGTATTTCGCCTAATGGGGGTATCTATCCATGTCAAAGTGCGTTAGCCTGGCAGGTATTATGCAGAATGGGATATGCAAGTGATGAACGTTTAATAAGAACTTGTACATATTTCCTAAATACACAAGAGGATGATGGTGGTTGGATTTGTAAGAAATACAGCTTTGGCAAAGGTGAGGAAACAATGTTTTCTACGCCTTATACAACTCTTTTGGTGTTAGATGCACTTCGTTTTTATGATATAGATTCTTTGGTGGTAAATAGAGCAGTTGATTTCTTATTAAATCATTGGAAAATAAAAAGACCAATTAGCCCATGTCATTATGGGATTGGTACATTATTTATGCAGGTAGAGTATCCATTTCGTGGATATAATATATTCTATTATGTATATATTTTATCTTTTTATGAAACGGCTATTAAAGATTCGCGTTTTAAAGAAGCATTTGAGGCATTGTCATCAACATTACAAGATGGAAAAATCGTTGTTCAGCGAGTAGTACCAAAACTGGCAAAGCTATCTTTTTGTCAAAAAGGTAAAATAAGTGAACTTGCGACAAAGCATTATTTAGAGATTGTGGAAAACTTAAAGGGAGATAGAAAAAATGAAGCTAGTATATGATATATGTATGGGTTTAAGTATTGGGACATGCATTGGTATTTGTATTGGATTATTTAGAAAAACAAGATATAAGCATTATACACCAGAGCGTTTAGAAAAAGCGAAGCGAATGTCAGCTTTCATGCTACAAACTTTAAAATATGTAACATTGACATGCTTGGCATTGGGATTGATATGGTGTGCATATTTCCTTGTATTGGCAATGATGAAACCTGAACTTGCGGATTATGCGGATAATATGTCTGAATTAATTGTATCTGTATTAACTGTGATTTCTATTATTTTTGCGTTCTTTGAATTTATAAGAAGAAAGGATTAGTAATGATCATGAACAATGAACTGATAGAGCATTTGGAAATGATACATACCACCCCTATGGGAGAAGTACGTATCAAAAAGAATTTACAGATATCCTGTGATGATACTGTGGAGTGGTGTAAACAGCAAATAATGAAAACAGATACCATATTTGAAAGAAAAGGAAAAAACTGGTATGTTTATATCAAATTAGGTATTCTTACAATCAATGCCAGTGCTTATACAATCATTACTGCGCATCCTTATAAATGAAAAAAAGTGTACAATTCGTCAATGCCAATAAGTTAAGGGTATTGACAACAATGAAAAGTGATATCTAGTGAATTTCCCACTAGGTACCACTTTTTATTTTTCACTATTGACAAAAGAATCAAAATTTGGCCGCTTACGCGGCTTTGTTTATAAGTGAATGCACACAAAGGAGGACTTCATTTATGTTATTCATTTATAAACAGAATTCATTTGACACTTTTCATTTGAATACGATTCATGTTTCATTCTCATGTATATTCTTTTTTTCTTTGTTTCTATTCTTTATTTACTATTCGCTAAGCCTGGTTTTAGGTTATAATGGAGGTAACTTATATGGTAGATAGTGCTATTCATGCCGTACATGATTATCTACCCGATGCATCCCTGCATTTTTTAGAACTTATCAAAGGCGATAATCCTGATTCTTTTACCAGATTACGGAAACTATCTGTTCTTGATATTATTTATCAAATGTTTGATCGAAAAGGGTGCTCACAATGGAGTGATATTATGAACTTTTACGATGACCTCAATAAAAAACAAACAATAACAGAAACTGGCTTTTACCTTGCCAGAAAAAAATTCAATCCTGAGGCATTGCGTGTCATGAGCAATGAGTTTATTGCCAATTTTTATGACAACAATGCCGATGAAATGAAAAAATGGAAAAACCATCTAGTACTATCCGTTGATGGTTCCAAGATCATCCTACCTAATACAAAAGAGAATGAAGCCATCTTCGGTCGTATAAATGCGAAGCCTACATCCAAAGATTTTGATTCCAAACCTGTTAGTGGTCTTTTATCTACCCTTCATGATTGTTTGAACGATACGTTTCTTGATGTAAAGTTTGGTCCATGTTCATCAAGTGAGAAGTATTTCGCTTCGAAGCATATCACAACATACTGCGAAAACTTCATTGATAGTGCCATTTTCACCTTGGATAGAGGATATCCATCTATGAGACTTGTAGATCAACTGATAAACAGTAAGCAATATTTCGTATTCAGATTACCTAGTAGTTTTTTGAAAGCATATACAAATCAAATAAAGGCGGGAGAAGACAAGGTCATACACATTACCTTTGATAGAGAAAGTACGAATCAATATCGAGATGACATTCAGTTTCGACAGCATCTGATGAATACCACGTATACCCTACGATTCACTAAATTGATTATAGGACAGGACAAAGACGACCAAGATATCGTTGAATTACTAATGTCAAACTTACCAGAAGATGAATATAGTAAGGATGATTTAAAAGAACTATATCATTTACGTTGGACGATTGAAACATCTTATAACAGATTAAAAAACAGGATGAAACTGGAGAATTTCAGTGGATACAAATCAACACTTATTTATCAGGATATATACGCAGATATCTGGCTATATAATATCATATCATTAGAAATCTTGTATGCGAATGATCAAGTAGCGATAGAACAGAAACAGGAGGGAGAATACATACTAAAGCGAAATTTCAATAAAGCAATAGGAATTATGAAGAAGTTATTTATAAGGGCATTAATCAGCATGGATGAAGATACAAATGATTATGCATTATCAGTAATAAAGGATAATATAGCAGGCAATTTAGTATGGATTAAAAAAGGACGTGCCTATGAACGAAAGCGAACAACAACGCCTTCTTCAATGTCTTATAAAAGCACGTATTAGTCTAATTTTTATCAAGAATCAAAATGTTGTTTTCATAATGCCATAAATCTATCTATATATCAGAAAAAACGCAAAAAAAAGAGGAATTAGCCTTTGATTTCCATTCAATAGCTATATTCCTGATTTTTGTTTTTGTCAATACCTTTAACTTATTGGCATTGACAATTCGTACGCTTTTTTAGTTTATAATAATGGATCAATTGTATCCTTGATAATAGCACGTAAGGTTTCACAACTGTTGTTGAATTTCTGTTGATCTACTTCATTTAAATCAAGTGTAACGATTTCTTCTACACCATGTGCAGATATTAATGCAGGTACCCCTATATAAAGGCCTTTTTGACCATATTCATCATTTTGATAAGCGGCTATTGTGAGTATGACATGTTCATCCTTTAGTATTGCCTGACATAAACGATTTAAAGAAAGACCAATACCATAATATGTAGATTTTTTACGATTTACGATTTCATAACCAGCTTGCTGCACTTGTACATATATATTTTGCAAATCATTAAGATCACGATGGGTTTCATCCAATATTGCCAATAGTTTTTTACAACCAACATATGCATGTGTCCAAGGTACGAAGCTGGAATCACCATGTTCTCCCATAATATATGCGTGAATATTTTTACTGGAAATACCAAGGTACTCACTCATCATATAACGAAGTCTTGCAGTATCTAATAATGTACCCGTACCTATAACACGATGTTTTGGTAGTCCAGACACTTTTTGCGCAACGTAAGTCATTAAATCAACTGGATTGCTTGCGACAACGATAATACCTTGAAATCCGCTAGACATAATATTTTCAGTAACACTCTTTACAATTTTTGTATCTGTGATTGTCAAATCTAGACGTGTTTCTCCAGGCTTTTGTGTTGCGCCAGCTGTAATTACAACAATATCGGCATCTTTACATTCATCATAATCTCCAGCCTTAATATCAATTTTATGTTGTGCATAAGGCAATCCATGTTGTAAATCCATAGCTTCGCCTATGGCTTTTTCTTTATTTACATCAATTAATACAAGTTGGTCGCATCCACCAGATAACAACATAGAATAGGCAAAACTCATTCCAACAAATCCTGTTCCCACTAAAACAATCTTTCTTTTTTCTTTCTGCATATATACCTCCTGTTAGTTTTTTTATACTATTCTGATAACCGTAATTATCATAATCAATCGTGCTTAGAAAGAAAATATTCAAAATTGCGAGTTGTGTTTGAAAAATTGAATATTTTCTTTTACTGATATTCGTATAAAATGATAGGTGTAACGCGGACAGACAAGGAAGTGATACAGAAAATGAGGCAACGCAAAATACTAGAGGCTTTACAAGATGAGAAGTTATTTTTCAGTGCAAATAACCTTGCGACTCTTCTTCATGTTTCGTCAAGAACGATTATCAATGATATCAAGTGCTTGAATTATGAAGGACAAAGAAATGGGTTTTCTATTCTTTTAAAAAGAGGACAAGGCTATTATCTGAAAATTAATGACAAGGCTTTGTATCAACAATATTATAACGATAATGTAAAACAGGATATGTATGTAGACAGTAAACATCGTATCGAAGACATTGCAGTTGTACTGTTGTTGGAAAATGATTATATCACGTATGAAGAACTTGCGGATATATTTCAAATATCAAAGCTTACCGTAAAAAGGGATATGACAGAAGTAAGAAAAGTGCTGGAGGAAAATTGTGCTGCATTAGATTCCAAAGCACATTATGGAATTCGTGTTATTGCCAGAAGTTTTCATAGAAGAGTGTTATTAACAAAGTTATATGAAAGAGGCAATCGTCTTATTCTAAATCGCTGTAACAAAACAGTAGGCGAGGAATTTCAGGAAGTAGAAAAAATGCTGTTAAAGCTGTTGAAAGAATATGGTCTAGCAACCAATTATACAGAACTTCATCTATTGGATACTTTCTTGAAAGTGTTGATCTGTACACATGTACGTGAATTATTTGAAGAAGAAGCATGGGAACATGGGGATGATCTGTATTATGAAATTGCTTTGGAATTATCCAGCCAGATACAAAATTTGTATCATATAGAATTATATCCGTCAGAGTTGGACGATTTCGCCGTTTATCTGAAGCAACATACACAAGGTAATCAAATAAAAGAAAAAGATCAAAATGATGATATCAGCAGTTTTGTGAAAAAATGTTTGATGCAGCTGCATGAAGAATTTGATTTGGATTTCTTTGAGGATGAACAATTTATTAAAAATCTGACTTCTCATATTATCATGCTGCTAGATCGCCTTCATCAAAATATCACCTTCCGTAATCCTTTGATTGATACGATTTGTGTGAAGTATCCCGTTACTGTGGATATATCCATTCGATTCGCAAAATTATTGGAAGATCAATATCATGTGAAGATGCATCAAGATGAAATAGGCTTTATCGCAACACACTTTGCGGTTTATATGGAACGAATTTCACAAAAACAGATTCATTTATATAAACGCATTGCGGTCGTATGTTCTTCAGGTGGTGGAAGTGCATTTTTGATTAAGCTGAAACTGGAAACATTGTTTGCAGATAGCATTATTCAATCATTTTCATTGCTAGAGATGGAGGAATTACATAATTTTAAACCAGATGTGATTTTCACAATTAGTGATTTAATGGATGATGTAGATGTACCTGTTATTAAAATCAATGAGTTGATGGATGATGATGAAATGATGAGAATTCATCATTTGCTTAGAAATGAATTAACAGAAAATGATTTATTTTCTGTCTTGCATAAGGAGGCTTTCCGTATTGTAAAAGAGCCAATAAGTTATGAAACATTATTAAGTGAAATGGCGACCCAGATTGAAGAAGAAGGCTATGCAGAAAAGGGATATTGTAAATACGTTTTGCAAAGAGAACAATTCATGAGTACGATTTATGCGAATGGTGTAGCAATACCACACCCCATCAACATGTGCGGTACCAAAAATCTGGTAAGTGTTGCTATTGTACAAAGTGAAGCAATAGATGCGATAAAACCCTTAAATTTGGTATTTATGGTATCCTTGCGAAAAGAAAATTTAAAACTGCATGAACAAATTACCATGACGTTATTAGATATTATGCAGGATGAAAAAACAGTAAATGAACTAGTTAATTCTACTTCTTATGAAGATTTTATAAGAAGGCTGAATATTAGTAAAGGAGGAAACTGATGAGCTTAGAATTTTTAGCAAAACTATCGAATGCAGATGGGATTGCATCCAATGAACAAGAAGTTAGAGATGTGATGTTAGAAGAATTAAAACCATATTGTGATCATGTGGATTGTGATGGTATGGGAAGTATTATCTTTGAGAAAAAAGGTCAGGTTGATGGACCAAAAATCATGCTGTGTGCACATATGGATGAAATTGGATTCATCGTTAGAAGTATTACATCTCAGGGACAAATCATTTTAATGAATGTTGGTGGTGTAAAACCACTTGCTCAAATGATGCAGAAAGTAAGAATCACAACACAAGCTGGCAGAAAAATTCATGGTATTATTCAAAGTGAATATCAAGATGGAAAAGCAGTTAATATGTATGTTGATTTAGGCGCACAATGTGCTGAAGATGTGTATGCATTGGGTATAGAAGTTGGCGATATGGTCACTTATACAACAGAATTTGAAAGTTTTGATTTAGAGAATATCGTTGTTGGTAAAGCATTTGATGATCGTTTAGGATGCTATATCATGGGTGAAGTATTAAAACGTTTAAAAGATATTGATCATCCAAATACTGTTGTGATGGTGGGAACAAGCAGTGAAGAAGTCGGCATTAGAGGTGCAAGAACAGCAGCCTATAAAGTAAATCCTGATGTTGTATTCCCACTAGATGTTGCATGCTTCAATAATGAGTTTGTTAGAGATCACTCTAATAAACGACAGATTGGAAAAGGCATGATGCAAACTAATTTTGATCGTACATTGGCACCAAATCGCCGTATGATCCAGCTAGTTAGAGAAAGCGCCAAGCGTTTAGGAAAACCTCTTCAGTTAGATATGTTTAATGGTGGAGGAACAGATGGTGGAGAAGTTCACAAGATTCGTGAAGGGAAACCAACAGCAGTGAGCTGTTTACCAGTACGTTATGGACATTGTGCATATTCTATCGCTAATTATCAAGATATAGAAGATGCAATTGAAATCTTTGTTGACATTATCAAGCATTTTGATAATGAAACATATAAATCAACTATTAATTTTTTAGGAGGAAATTGAAATGACAGATTTAGAAATGAGCGTTATATCGCTGATCTCAAGTGCTGGTGATAGTAAGGCAAAAGCATTTGAAGCTTTGAAGGCAGTAAAGACTGGAGAATATGATAAAGCCAGAGAATTATTGGCGGAATCATATAAGGTGGATTTAGAGGCGCATAAAGAACAGACAAAACTGATCCAGCAGGAAATGGATCCAGAAGCTGATAAAACACCAATCACATTATTAATGGTTCATGCACAGGATCATTATATGACAAGCCAGTTGGCTCGCGATTTAATTGAAACATTGATCGAAGTATTCGAATCAAAAGAAGGAGGAAAATAAAATGCGTATCTTATTGTGCTGTGCTGGAGGATTCTCCACAAACATGTTAATGCAGAACATGAAAAAAGTAGTAAAAGAAAGTGCAAAATTAAAAGAGGAAGACTTTGCATTTACTGCAATTGCTGCTGATTTATTGGAACAGGAAATTGATAATTGGGATATTGTTATGATTGGGCCACAGGTATCTCATAAAACCGATTTCATAGCTGCAATCTGTGAGCCAAGAAATAAACCATATGTTGTCATTGACAAAGATGTATATGGTCAGATGGATGGTGCTACCGTTATGAAACTTGCACTTGTAACATATAAAAAACATCAATTAGCGATGGCAAATAAATAATATTTAATTTTGAGAAAGGAAAAGTATATATGTTTAAAAAATTTGAAGCCTTTATGAATAAATGGCTGATGCCGATTGCTCACAAGGTTGATAAGCAACCACATTTGTCTGCAATTAAGTCATCCATGGTCGCATTGACACCATTCACAATACTGGGAAGTATCTTCTCTATTCTACCTGCTTTACCAAATATGATTGAAAAAGGAGGAAACGCATTAAGCTGGTTATCACCTGTATCAAATTTTATTACCAGTAATGAAGAATTATTAAGTCTGCCTGTTACTTTATCAATCGGTATGTTAAGTATTTATGTTGTTATGTGTATTGCATATAACTTGGGAAATCATTATAAATTATATATTCCCGGATGTATCGCATTAGCAACATTCTCATTCTTTGTTATCTCTGCTGAATTTGTGGAAGGCAATTTAGCATATGGAAACTTTGGCGCAAAAGGGTAATTCTGTTCTATGTTAACCGGATTGCTGGCTGTAGAAATATATCGTTTCTGTAAAGAAAAGAATTTAACAGTACGTTTACCAGAAGGTGTTCCTGATTTCGTATCAAAGTCATTTGAATTTATTCCTATTACAATGATTATTGCGGCAGTATTTTTAGGAATCAGATTAGCATCTGTAGCATTCTTTGATGTATTGCCACCTCTTCTGATTTCACAATTATTGTCACCACTTGTTGGTTCTATGGATAATCCATGGTCTGTATTATTCTTAAACTTCTGTATTTGTGTGGTATTCTTCTTTGGTATTCACTCTGGTGTATTCTCACCAATCACAAGACCAATTTATACCATCTTTATCGCAGAAAACATTGCAGCTCATGCAGCAGGTCAGACCATGACTCACTTCTATACACCAGGAGCATTAAGCGCATTCTTTGGATTTACTGGTTGTGGAATTACCATGGGGCTTGTTGTAGCGTGTATCTTCTCAAAATCTGAACGATATAAGAAAATCGGTAAGATTTCTTTCTTCCCATCCTTATTTGGAATCAATGAACCAATCTTGTTTGGTGCACCAATCATTCTGAATCCAATTATGTTTATACCATTTGTATTTACTGGTACAGTGGTAGGTACACTTCCATTATTCATGATTCACTGGGGATGGATCACACCAGAATTCTTTACACCTCCATACGTTGGGGTATTCTTGGAAGGTTTCTTAACAAATGGAGATTATATGTCTATTGTTGCAAACCTGATTCAGCTTGTATTAGCAATTCTAATTTACTGGCCATTCTTTAAAATTATGGAACGTCAGGAACTTAGAGAAGAAGCTGAACGTATTGCTAGAAAAGAAAGTGGAAATAAGAAAACCATCTTCTCAGATGATGAAGCTCAACTGTTGGATGGTATGGACTTAGACTTCTAAAAAAGAATAATGTAGCACCCTGATTTCAGGGTGTTTACATTAAGTGAGGTAAAGGTATGAAAGAAAACAGAGTCAATAATATACGTCAGATATTAAATGATGTAAACGCAGAAGCGATTTTAATCAAAAGCAAAACGAATAAACGATATGTTGGCGCATTAACTGGCAGTGGAGTACAGGTGTTAATCACAAAAACAAACATATATCAATTAATGGATGGCCGCTATATCAATGAAGCGAATGAAACCACACAGGGTTTTGAAAATATGGTATATACACAAGGGGATGGATATCTGCCTACAGTGAAAAAAATCATAAATGGGAAACCATTGGCGATTGAATCTAATCAGATTTTAGCGAAAGAATATATCAAACTTCAGGAAAGCGGTATCCCTTTGGTATTATTAGATAATGAATTAGAAATCGCACGTAAAAATAAAGATGAAGAAGAAATTGCACTTGTACAAAAAGCATGTGATATCACAGATCAGATATTCATGGAAGCTATTTCTACAATACATATAGGTATGAAAGAATATGAATTATCCGCATTTCTACAATATCTTGCGCTAAAAAATGGTGCTAGTGGTATGGCTTTTGATACTATCGTGGCTAGTGGACAACGTGGGGCGATGCCACATGGACGTCCAACAGATAAACCATTTGCGGAACATGAATTTATCACCATTGATTTTGGTATTGTATATCAAGGATATCAATCCGATATGACACGAACTGTATGTATTGGAACACCTGATCCAGAAGTTAAAAAGATTTATGATATCGTATTTGAAGCGCAATGTGCAGGTGTAGAATTTATCAAAGCAGGCATACGTGGGAAAGATGTAGATGATTATGTAAGATCTATCATTTCAAATCATGGCTATGGTGAATATTTCACGCATGGCTTAGGTCATGGTATGGGAATGGGAGATGGAGAACTTCCAGTTCTTAACCAAAGAAGTGAAACGATTTTAGAGGAAGGTATGATCATGTCATGCGAACCAGGTATTTATGTGCCAGGTATTGGCGGTGTAAGAATCGAAGATGATGTATTGATTAGAAATGGTGTTGGCGTCGCATTAAATCATACACCAAAAACTCTGATTCAATTGGAGGTAAAGTAAGATGAAATATGATTTTGATCATCAGATCAACCGTAAATTAAGTCACTGTAGAAAATGGGATAATAAAATCTTAAAAGAAAAGTTTAACGTCAATGAAGATGCTATCCCTATGGATTTGGCTGACCTTGATTTTGAATGTGCACCAGCAATTAAACAAGCAATGATTGATCGTGCAGCTTTAGGAGATTATGGATATACTTATACTTATGATGAATATTATGATGCGCTTATCAATTGGAATGAACGACGATATGGCACAAAGTTTGAAAAAGAATGGATCAAATTGACATTCGGCACATGTGGAACATTACACTATATTGTACAATGTTTCTGTGAACCAGGCGATGGTGTCATGATCAATACGCCAGCTTATGATCCTTTTGCGGAAGCTATCGAACGAGGTGGTTGTCGTTTGATTGCAAATCCTTTGAAACTGGAAAACATGCGATATTATTTTGATTTTGAATTAATGGAAAAACAAATTATCGAAGAAAAGGTAAAGCTGTTTATCTTGTGTTCTCCACAAAATCCAAGTGGACGTATATGGGAAAAAGAGGAGTTAAATCAGCTTGCACAGTTATGCATGAAATACAATGTTTTACTTGTATGCGATGAAATTCATCGTGATATCACATTTAAACCATTTACTACTCTGTTCTTAGCAAATGATAAAATTATTGACCATTCGATTTTATGTGTATCACCAAATAAAGGCTTCAATTTAGGAGGATTAAAATCAAGTTATATCGTTGTTAAAAATCCTGAAATTAGAGAAAAACTATTAACATATTTACAGCGCGTTTATATTACCAGTCCGCATGTATTTGCAGTTCCAGCGATTATCGCAGCATATAATGAATCTGAGGATTGGCTAGATCAGTTAACAGACTATATTGAAGAAAACTTTGAAGTTTTATATGCATGGTTTGAAAAGCATATGCCAAAAGCAAAAGTAATGAAGGCAGATTCAAGCTTTCTAGCGTGGATTAATATGCGCGAAGTATTCAAAGACGAAAAAGAAATGAAGGAATTCTTTGTTGCCAGCAATCTTACTATGGTCGTAGGAAGTTATTTTGTGGCAGATGGAGAAGGATGGGTACGTTTAAATGTAGGAACACAAAGAGCCATTCTTACAGAAGCTTTACATCGTATGGAAGAAACATTAAAAACATTTTTCAAATAAGGTACTAAAAAAGGAAGAAACATTTTTTATTGAGCCAAAAGTTTTCTTCCTTTTTTTGTTACTTCAATTCTTCATTACGCCATACACGACATTGTGCAATCTTGATTCTTGGATCAAAGCCTTCTTTTACACCCATGTTTGACAATAAACGGGCATGGAAATACATCACATTGACCACAATGATCAAGATGTTTAGATTCAACACAGGATTTCACTTCACAAACACCGCCCCAAAATGGCTTGTCCATATGGATACATCCTCGACAATGTACAGCTTCTTTACGTTCACATAAATCACAACGAACGCCACATCTTGATGAAAACATATGCTCACCTCCTCAATACTTAGATGATTGAGAAGCTAAAAAGATGCGGGTAGTTAGTAAATTATTTGTTTTTTACAAAATCTATCAAATTTGTATACCAGGAATCTTCAGGATATTGTACCGGCATTTGACGATAATAAGCCAAAAGTTTTTCATGAATATCTTTTTGATAGGAGTGATCCTTTTCTCGAAATTCCTGAGCAGAGAAGGACATCTTTAACTGATGCTGTAGTTTTAAACGCTTTTGCGCAAAATCAATCCATGCCTGACAATGACAAGGGTTTTCTTCTTTCATAAACATACAATGATTCGCAAAAAAAGAAGATAAATTCATTCTGGCACGATAGCGTAAACCTTTTACCGCAGACTCACTTATATCCATTAATAATGCTGTTTCTTCAATTGTACAGCCAAACATATCCGATAAAGAAAAAGCCATGCGCTGTAATAAGGTTAATTTCCTTACCATACTCAAAAAACATCCATTACGAAGGTTCTCTATTTCTTTAGATACACTAACTTCCATGACGCCATCAATTTCTTCCTCATGAAAATATATGCCATCTGCCTCTAGTTCCTCAATAGATTCCATTGGCTTTTCTTTACGCATCATCATACGATATTCATTGATACAGATTTTTTTCAAATAGGCATGTAGATAGGTCACATCAACCAATTGATCCTGATGCTTCATCACCTGTAGCCATGTTTGTTGAACAAGGTCCTTCGCAATATCAGGATGCGCAGATAAATACATTGCATAGCGATACAGATAAGCTTGATTTTCTTGTATGATTTTTTCTATTTCCATAAAACACCTCTTAGCTTTAGTGTATCAGCTGATCATAAATATTACAATCATTATCCTTCATTTCCTAAGACTAGGAAATGCTTTTCAACAGGTGCATAGAAAAATGCGTTATAATAACAATGTAAGTAAAGGCAGGAATATGTCCTGTATAAAAGAAAGGTAGGTATTTACTATGTGGGGTATGATCGCAACTTGGAGAATGGCTTTAGAAGGAGTTACAAAAGGATGTGACTTGCTGAAAGAAAATGGTGATGCAGGTGATGCTATTGAAACAGCAATTAAAGAGGTAGAGGACTTTCCATTCTATAAATCAGTAGGATATGGTGGACTTCCAAATGAAGAAATGGAAGTTGAATTGGATGCTGCTTATATGGATGGAACAACATTTGATTTAGGTGCAGTTGCTGCTGTAAAGGATTTTGCTAATCCAATCAGTATTGCACGTCGTTTAAGTAAAGAAAAAGTAAACAATCTGTTAGTTGGAGAAGGTGCTGAAAAATTTGCACACAAAGAAGGCTTTGAACGTAAAAATATGTTAACTGACCGTGCAAAAATCCACTATAAAAACCGTGTAAAAGAAGTACAAGAATTGGAATTAAAACCATATAGTGGACATGATACAGTTGGTATGGTTGCATTAGATAGCAATGTACATATGACTGCTGCAACAAGTACAAGTGGTTTATTCATGAAGAAAAAAGGTAGAGTTGGTGACTCTCCAATCAGTGGTTCAGGTTTCTATGTAGATAGTGAAATCGGTGGTGCAAGTGCAACAGGTCTTGGAGAAGACTTAATGAAAGGCTGTATTTCTTATGAAATCGTTCGTTTAATGGGCGAAGGAATGCATCCACAAGAAGCTTGTGAAACAGCTGTAAACAAATTAGACAAAGAATTGATTCGTCGTCGTGGAAAAGCTGGTGACTTATCATTAATTGCTATGAACAATAAAGGTGAATGGGGATGTGCAACAAACATTGAGGGATTCTCATTTGTTGTTGCGACAGAAAAAGAAGCGCCAACAGTTTATCTTGTAACTCGTGATGAAAACGGAAAGAACCACTTTGAAGTAGCTAGCAAAGAATGGATGGACAACTATATGGCTACACGTACTGCACCATTGGTGGAAAAATAATGGAACAAAAGATTATTGCTCAGGTAGAATCTAATCGTGATTCTATGATTGAAGATATCCTGAAAGTTGTTCGTATTGATAGTGTGGAAAGTGAAGCATTACCCGGCAAGCCATTTGGAGAAGGCGTGGCTGCAGCTTTAGACATGGCACTATCGATTGCGGATACATTAGGATTTGAAACAAAGAATATCGATGGCTACATGGGATATGCACAATATGGTGAAGGGGAAGACTATGTAGGAATCATTGGACATTTAGATGTTGTACCAGTCGGGGATGGTTGGAAACAGCCACCTTTCAGCGGATACGTAGATGAGAACGGCCGCATTTTCTCAAGAGGAATCCTCGATAATAAAGGCCCTGTCATGAGCTGTTTATATGCATTATATGCAATTAAACAATTACAAATCAAATTATCAAAACCTGTACGAATTCTGTTTGGTACAGATGAAGAAACAGGATTTAAAGATCTGGAATATTATTTAAGTAAAGAAAAACCTCCTGTTATGGGATGGACACCAGACTGTAAATATCCTGTCGTGTATGGAGAAAGAGGTCGTGCAACCGTTATGATCTCTACAGATGATACACAAATGAAAGAATTCTTTGACTTTGTGAATACATATTTCTTACAGAGTAAAGATAATGGAGATCGTTTGGGCATCAATTATGAAGATAAAGAATTTGGTGTTATGCAGATGCGTGGATACAAGTTGCATAAGGAAGAAAATAAAGTGTGTTTTGATGTGACATTAAGCTATCCAGGTGTTGTGACAATCGATGAAATTATTACGCAGATACAAAGCAAAGCAGGAAATCTGGAAGTAAGCTTAACAAGCAATATGAATCCGGTACATTTTGAAAAAGACTGCTTCATGGTAAAATGTTTACAAGATGCTTATGAAGAAGTAACCGGTATGGATGGTACACCAGTGACAACCACTGGTGGAACTTACGCAAAAATGATGCCAAATATCGTACCATTCGGTCCAAGCTTCCCTGGACAAAAGGGAATTGGACATAATCCAAATGAATGGATGGATATCGAAGATTTGATGACAAATGCCAAAATCTATGCTTTAGGTATCTATAAACTGGCAAAATAGCGAGGTAAATTATGGAAAGAATGATAGAAATCTGTTGCGGAAGCTATTATGATGCATTACAGGCATATAAAGGCGGCGCAAAAAGAGTAGAATTAAACAGTGCTTTACACTTAGGCGGGTTAACACCAAGTGTGGCAGCTTTACGTTTAACAAAAGAAAATACAGATGTTAAAGTCATCACAATGGTAAGACCACGTGGTGCAGGCTTCTGTTACAACGAAGAAGACTTTGCAGCTATGGTTATGGATACAGAAGTCATGCTGGAAAACGGTGCAGATGGTATTGCATTTGGTTGTCTGGATGAAGCGGGAAACATCCATATAGAACAGACAAAGAAAATTATTGATATTATCAAAAAAGCAGGAGGAGAAGTTGTTTTCCATCGTGCATTTGACTGTACAAGCGATCCTTATAAAGCAATGGAAACATTGATTGCATTAGGCGTAGATCGTGTATTGACCAGTGGTTTAAAACCTAAAGCAATGCAGGGTAAGGATTTAATCAAAGAACTACAGGAAAAATATGGTGATAAAATTGAATTATTAGCAGGAAGTGGAATGAATGCAGGTAATGCAAAAGAAATGATGGATTATACAGGCATTTATCAAGTACACTCTTCTTGTAAAGACTGGTTACATGATTCAACTACTTCATTAGGGGATGTAAGCTACTCCTATGCAGAAGGTGAACACGCTGATGATTATGATGTCGTTAGTAAAGAACTGGTAGAAAAATTAGTAAGCAGTATATAAATACATATTTAAATAAACAGCATGAGCTAAAATGTGCGATAGCCATGCTGTTTTCTTATGAAAAAAGGCTGAAATTTTGTCTTTAAAATACCATTCTATATTCTTTTAAGGTATAATAAAAGAGTCGCTTTAGATATATAAAAAAGGAGAAAGTATACAGCTAAAAACTGTTGAAAGGAGTAAATCGAGAGGGAATTATGAGTTTGTTTAAAAAGAAGGATAGTAATAAGAAAAATTCAAATGAAAGAATCATTGTGAAAAGTGGGAAAAATGATTATCGAAGTTATCCAAAACCTGGTACGTTACTAAAAATGGATTTACAAAAAGATGACGCAGGTAAATGTAAAACAGAAAACTAGACAAGGAAAGATAGTGAATGACTATCTTTTTTTTGCGAAAAGTAATGATTTATTTTAAGATTTCAGAAAAAAATATAAGAATTTATGCTTTTTATAACAAACCCTTATCTTTTGTGTATAATGGTAACTACTTAAAGACAAGGAGGTATGCAAATGAGCATAATCGAAAAAACAACCCATAAGGAAAAGAAAATCGTAAAAAAGAGAAAGTTAAGTCCAAGTATTTTAGAAATCGCATTAAAAAACGTAAAAAACAATATGGTATTGTATGAAAGTTTAAAAATGTTTGATAAGAATACGGATGCCTATGATCACTTATGTAAAATGATCATGAGCAATAAGCAGATCTTAGCAAACATTATGAAGTTCGCAATGAAGGAATGTAAGGATCTGACGATAGAAGAAATCATTAACAGCATAGAAAATGATCCAAGGATTAATATGACCATCAATGATCATGATCAAATCGTTGGAATGAATGTAGAAGATCAATCCGTCATAGGCGCCTGTGTAAGATATGATATATTGTTTAAAGCAACGCTGCCGACAAAAAAAGGAAAAAAAGAAAGTGTGGGCATCTTTATCAATTTTGAGATACAAAAAGATGAAACACCAGGATATCCTTTAGTCACAAGAGGGATCTATTATGCAAGCAGACTGATATCAAGACAGAAAAATGCAGAAGACGGTTTTGCGTCATCAGAATTTAATGATCTACAAAAAGTATATTCGATATGGATATGTCCAAAGCATACAAAAGAAAAAAATGATGTGATCAATGTATATCATATCAAAGAAGAATGTTTAAAAAATGAATGGCACAATCAGGTAGAAGATTATGATCTGATGGAAGTAATCATGATGTATCCAGGAAATGAGTACAATTATGAAGATAAAAGTCACAGTGTATTAGAGATGTTGAATATATTGTTTACAACAAAGATGAAAGCAGAAGAAAAAAAGCGATTATTAGAGGAAAAATATGCTATAATAATGACAGAGAAGATGGATCAGGAGGTGGAGTTTATGTGTAATCTAAGCGAGAGCGTTTTGAAAGAAGGACTTGAACAAGGCATCGAGCAAGGAGAAATCAAATCTGCAATCGAACATACAAAAAACTTAATGGAATCAGCAAATATTGACATAAATAAAGCGATGAATATGCTGAAACTTCCAGAGAACATCAAAGAAGTAGTCATCAAGGAATTAAAGAAGGGATAATATAAATGACGTAATCCAGTAGTTAAAGGGTTACGTCATTTTTTGTTTACTATATGATGTCAAAAGATATACATTATAATGTGATGGACAAAAAAATAAGATTTGATACAATGATGATACAGAAGATAAATAAGGAGGTACACGTTTATGTGTAATCTTGGCGAGAGCATTTTGAAAGAAGGATTTGAGCAAGGTTTAGAACAAGGCTTAGAACAAGGTTTAAAGCAAGGCATCGAGCAAGGAGAAATCAAATCTGCAATCGAACATACAGAAAAAATAATGAAGAATTGTGATGTTGATGTAAACAAAGCATTAGACATACTTGAACTTCCAGAGAACATTAAAGAAGTAGTTATTAAAGAATTGAACAAATCTTCGTAAATGATATACTATAGATTTTCTAAACTTTTTATGGCAAATTTTAAATAAGTGTTTTTTTGCTTTTTTAAGTATTAATTTTCAATAATATATATTAATTTATTAAAATATCGTTTTATATATATTGTTTTGATTTATATAATAATGGTTTTTATTTTGTAACAATCTTGCAGAAATTTATAGTAATCTTAAGGATATGGTTTGGAAACGTTTACAACACTATTTTTCAGGACTACACTCTGTAGTGATGGAACTTATCCATTTGTTATTGGAAAGGTTTTAGAAAAGGAGGAAAGTTATGAAAAAAGTTGTAACGAGAGTATCCAAAGTGTTTCTTGTCATGGCTGTCGCATTTAGTGCTTTTTTTACGAGTGGTGTAGCAAATGTTTTTGCGGCATCATCTACAAAGAAAATGGCACATTTAGTATCTGGCGCTAACGATGCAAATGGACACTTTGGCAGTGTAAAACCTGAGGCATTTGTTTTATCTGATAAAAAAGATATCACAAACGAGAATTTTAGCTTTCAATTAAAACTTGAAAGTGAAAAGGCGGATACCCGATTGCGTTTTGTAACAAAATATGTGGATGATACCCATTGGGGTTATGTTGCATATGATGGCGCAACTGGATGGTTTTATGAATTTAAAAATGGTAATAAATCAGGATATCCAGGTTTAGATTTACCTGCTGTAAATAAAAACGATATCATCAATGTAAAGGGTGTTTATACCGATCAGAGTCTTACTGTTTCTGTGGAAAATACAACAACAAAGGAAACAAAAGAAGTATTGGTATCAAATACTGACTTCTTAGATCTAGCAAAACAGGCCGGACAAATTGGATTCGGTGCTGGTACCTATGGAACATCATACACGGATATTGATTTTTGCGATGTAACAATTGGTGATAAAACATATCAAGATGGTGATTATGATACATGGAAGCTGTATAAAACTACCGAGGGACAAAAATGGGAAACATCCATTGATGTTTTGATTAACGATGGAAAACCTGAACCAGAACCTTCTCAGCAAGGCAGAACATGGTATAGCATTACTGGCGGCGCAAACAATGGCGGAGGACATGCATATGGAAATTCTTCTGCGAAAGCGCCAATCTTATTGCTGGATAATGACAAACACTTTACAGATGGCTCAGTTTTATCGTTAACATTAAAGCCAAGTGATAACTGGGGTGTATTCCCAATTTATTTAGATGATAGTAATTGGCTGTATGTGGGTTATGATCCAACAAGTAAATGGTATTATCAATATAGCGTGAATGGAAAAGGAAATTATCCTAATATTTCTGGGTTGCCAGAACTAATCCCTGGAGAGGAATTAAATTTAAGCATTTCACTTGATCGTGAAGCATTAACAGTAATTGTGAATGGTACGAAAGTCACAAAGAATGATCAGAACCTTATGAAACTTGCGCAATTAGTACAGGATAAAAGTAGATTTGGTGTTAAGACCAATGGGTATTCTACAATTTCTTTTGCGGATATGACATTAAACGGCAAAGATTGTATGGAAGATAACTGGGTATTCTGTGCAGAACGTGATGGACAAAAAGTAGAAAAGAAACATACAGAACTATTTCCTGTAAACGGAACTGTTGTTGATAAAAATACAAAAAAACCAATTTCTGGTGCTGTTGTACGCCTGAATCTGAATCAGACAAAAACCGATGATCAAGGTAATTACAGCTTTGAAGCAATTGAACCAGGAGCTTATAATATGGCAGTCACAAAACCAGGATATCAAGCATATTCTCAAAGTGTTACAGTCAAAGAAGAAGCAACGGTATTAAATGTAGATTTAAGTTTAAAAGAAGAGATTAACTTAGATGATTATGATCAATTAAAGACAAGTGATATGACAGCTTATATTGGCAAACAGTTCCCATATGTAGCACGTTATATCATGAATGATGGTTCAATATTCCGTGGTAATGAAACGGCATTAAACAGTATCATGATCAATGGCAAAAAACTTACACCAACGGTAACTGTAAAAGAAACAACAGATACATCCAGAACATATTCTTTAGATGTAAACCAAGATGGTGTTAATCTTACAATGGATGTAAAAATCAGTCTAGATAAAAACACATTGACATGGCAGATTCTAAATGTTAATAAAAGAGATACTGAATTAAGAATTGAAACGATTGATATTCCTGATTTGAATTTATTAAGTGTAGATGCAGTAGATAAGAGTGCTAACTTTGCAGGGGCAAAAGCTTCTAATTTAACAACAGATACAGGAGATCGTTTTATAAGTTTTGATGAGGGATTTATTCCTTCCCAAAGTGATGGTTATTTATATGGTATCTTAACAAATGATAAATTAAGTGCTGCTTTATTCAGCAACTCTGAAATTGAAGGCGACAAACGTATCATCTTAAATAATGGTGCGGATACTATGAGTTTGACAAGCGCTCCATATTATTATGAAGCAGGCGACAAAGGTGGAGCAAAACGTAAAAATCTTCCTGCGTATCCAACCAGTGAATTACCAGTCATGAAAGTTGCAATCGCTGGAGATATCAATGGGGATAATGATGTAGATTGGAATGATGGTGCTATCGCATTCCGTGATATCATGAATGTGCCTTATGGTTCTGAAGATATCAAAAATCTTGTAAACTATCGTATTGTTATGAATTTTGCAAGTATGGCACCAAACCCATTTTTGAAAACAGCTGACAATATTAAAAAAGTTTCACTAGCAACAGATGGATTGCCTCAGGCTTTATTGTTGAAAGGTTATGGCAATGAAGGACATGATTCCGCAAACTCTGAATATGCAGATATCGCAGAGCGTGAAGGTGGTGTTGAAGATTTCCAGAAATTAATCAAAATTGCACATGAGAATGACGCAGAAATTGGTATTCATGTAAACGCACAGGAAGCATATCCAGAAGCTAAATCATTTAATGAAAACATGCTTCAAAAACCATTTGCAGGTGGCTGGGGATGGCTTGACCAATCTCAGGTAATTGATAAGCAATGGGATCTTGCTACACAGGCAAGATGGAAACGTTTCGTACAACTATATGATCGTATCAATAATACACATCATTACGATCGTATATGGCCAAATGCTGTAGGAAATTCTCAAGGCAGCGTAGATGCTGATAAAGAAACGATTCAAAAGGAAGCAGAAAGTCTAAAGGACAACATGGATTTCATTTATCTGGATGTATGGTATCAGGATGCATGGGAAACAAGACAAATTGCGAAAGAAATCAATTCTTTGGGATGGAGATTCTCTACAGAATTCAGTTATGAAGGAGAATATGATTCTACATGGCAGCACTGGTCTACAGATGCTACATATGGTGGAGCAAGTGCAAAAGGATACAATAGTGATATTATACGTTTTATCCGTAATGATCAAAGAGATTCACAAGTATTAAATTATCCAAAATTTGGCGGTACAGCAGATAACCCATTATTAGGTGGATATCGTTTATACGGCTTTGAAGGCTGGAGTGGAAATAATGACTTTAATAATTATATCAAACAGACATTTAATGAAAATCTTCCTACAAAATTCCTTCAGCATTATCAGGTAACAGATTGGGAAAATTATGCACCTGGTGAATCTCCTGTAGGAAATCACGAAAAACAAATCACTTTAAAGAATAAAGCAGGTGATACGGTTATCGTAAAACGTAATGAAAAACAACGTAAAGATTCTAATATTGAACGTAATATTACATTAAATGGTAAAACAGTATTGAATGATGTTACATACTTACTACCATGGACAGATGAAGACGGCAGTGTAAAATTATATCACTGGAATTTAGATGGTGGCACAACAACTTGGGATTTGCCAAATGGTTGGCAAGGATTAGACAATGTTGTCATGTATCCATTATCTGATCAGGGTCGTGGAGAAGCAATCAATGTTCCTGTTGTAAATAACAAAGTGACATTAAATGCGAAAGCAGCGACTGCTTATGTTATGACAAAAGGCGCAAGTACGAAAACAGTAAAAGCATTTGGTGAAGGCGATTATGTAAAAGATCCAGGCTTTAATGCGTATGCCAATACATCAAAATTATCTCCAGAAGTATGGAGTGGCAGTATTGATCAAAAAGGTGTACAGGTGGAAATAGCAAATACTGGCGATCAGCGTCTTGCGTTCAATTCTGTTGATACAAATTCAGAAGTAACAACAACGATTTCAGGATTAACACCTGGAAGTGATTATGTCGCAGAAGTATATGTTGATAATGAAAGTGATGCGAAAGCCGCAATTACTGTAAATACAGGAAAAGACGCTGTCACAAATTACACTTTGCGTTCTATAGCGAAAAACTATGTACAATGTGATAATAAACATGGTACGAATATGCAGCGTATGCAGGTTGCCTTCAAAGCTGAATCTGATACAGCAAAACTGACACTATCAAGAGATGCCGGAGAAGGTTCTACATATATGGATGATATTCGTATCGTAAAACAAAAATTAGACAACTTCCAGAAAGATGGCAGTTTTACGCAGGATTTTGAATCTGTCGTACAAGGATTATATCCATTTGTATTAGGACCAGCACAAGGAATCACAGATCCTGTGACACATTTATCTCAATTGCATGATCCTTATACACAAGCTGGATGGAATGGTAAACTTACAAGTGATGTATTAGGTGGCGATTGGTCATTGAAACATCATGGTGTAAATACTGGTATTATTTATCAGACATTACCTCAGAACTATCGTTTTGAACCAGGTAAGATGTATACGGTAGAATTTGATTATCAGGCAGGTGCAGATAAAGCATTTGCGATGGTAGTTGGAGATGATAAAGAGTATAAAGTACCAACAAGTACACAATACCTTGCACAGGCACGTGGCACGACGCAACATGTGACAATGGACCTTATGGCATCTGATAGTGGACAGACTTGGATTGGATTATATGAGAATGGAAATAAAGTCACAAAAGGCAGTAATGGTGAAATGGATTTCATTTTAGATAATCTGAAAATCTATGAAAACCAGAATGTAGAATTTGCGGAAATCGCTAATACGGATCTATATAAAGGTGAAACAAGTGCTATCACTGGCAATCATTTAGATAAGATTACATGGTCAAGTGATCATCCAGAGATTGCGAAAGTAGATACAAATACCATGCAGGTTATCGCATTAAGTGAAGGTACAGCTATCATCACTGCGACATTATCTGATGGAAGTAAGACGAATTTTAACATCACTGTAACAGATAAAGTAATTGAACATCTTGATAAAGATACATATGGTTCTTTATCAGTTAGCGCAAATACAGAAGAATTAACAGGAGAAGGTAAAGGTTCTGGTATCAAAGAAGCTGTTGTTGATGGTGATTTGAATACTTATTGGCATTCTAATTGGAGCGGTGAAGGCTTTGAGGTAAGTGTTGATCATCCAGCAATCATTTCTGTAACGATGGAAAATCCTTCTACAATCAATGCATTTGAATTTGTACAAAGAGCTGCAAATGAAAATGGCTTGGTACATCAATACAGTTATCGTATCCTTGGTGAAGATGGCAGTGTTTTAGCAAGTGGTGAACACATACAAGTACCAAAGGATTTGCAGGGAAATAAGTCTGTTATTACCGTTACATTAGATAAGAATGTAAAGGCTAAGACAATTGAATTAACTATTGAAGAAGGTCATAATAAGTTTGCTTCCTTAGCAGAAATTCGTCCTGTACGTATCGTTTCTGTAGCAGAAACAGCTACATTAAAAGATACAACAGTTATGGTAAACGAAACGAAAAAAATGGATGTTGAAATTCCTGACAATACAGTATTAAAGGGTATTGTATGGTCATCATCTGATGAAAATGTTGCGATTGTTTCTCAAGATGGTATTATTACCGGAGTACATGAAGGTGTTGCGACAATCACTATGCGTAATGCAGTTGGATTACATTCAGAGGCAGTTGTGACAGTAGTCGCAGATACATCAAAATTATCCGCATTGATCAATGAAGCAAAAGACTATAAAGAAAATGATTATACACCAAAATCATGGTCTTTATTCATGAGCGTATTAAAGGATGCACAAAAAGCTGTGACAGATGCTTCTTCTACACAAAGCAAACTGGATGATATGTATACATCATTAAGCAATGCAATGAATGCATTAGTACATATCGCAGATACAACAGTATTACAATCCACAATCAAAGAAGTAGAAGCATTAAACGCAAAAGATTATACGGAAGCATCATGGAAAGCCATGTTGCAGGTACTCACAGACGCAAAATCAGTCTTAGATGATAAAAATGCAACACAGGAAGCTGTCAATCAGGCAGTCATAAAACTACATGACGCAAAAGAAGCACTTGTAATTGTAGAACCAGAAACAAAACCAGACACGAAGCCTGATACAAAACCAGATGAAAAACCGGACACAAAACCAGTTGTGAAAGATATGACGATTAAAAATCATACAGAAACCATCAGCGCAAGTGGTAAATTTGAAGAAGGTACACAGCTGATCACAAAAGAATTCACACAGAATGAGATTCAAAAACTAATCGATCAAATGAACGATAAGAGCTTGTTAAAAGATTATACCATTCAAAAAGCATTTACATTAGATTTCTTAAAAAATGGTGTAAACGTAAAACCAGATGGCAAGATGACAATCCGTGTACAAGTGGATGCGAAATTATTGAAGAAAGATGTAAAGGCAATCTTGATTGACAAAGATGGAAATGTCAGTGAACTGCCTGCACGCAAAGGCAAAGATTATATTGAATTTGATACTTCTCGTAATGGCACATTCGCACTTCTGTCAAAGGATACCTCAACTATAAACAACAATACAGATACAGCAGATCATACACATGCAGGATTGCTATTTGGCTTCTTATTACTTAGCGCAGGCGCTATCGTAGTTTTGATGAAGAAAAGAAAAGCTTAGTATAAACAAAAAGGAACAGTGATTGCTGTTTCTTTTTGTATCATTATCGATGAAAATAGTGTAAAATAAAACATGGTGATATTATGAAATATGTAAATGCAAATGAATTATTAATGTTTTTAAAACCTCCTGTGACAAGATTATCTGTTTTTGTCGCAGAAACAGTAGATGCCGCATTGATCATGTGTGCCAATGCCTTCCCAAAAATGGAAGAAGAATTTCAGACAACCATTGATTTCCCTACTTTCAAATTCCAGTTGTTGAAAACAATGAGCGAATTCATTGAAACATGCCGGGAACAGGAAGAAACAAGTTTAAAGAATCCTAGAGGACATGTGGAGGAAGCACGTTATGTAAATGCACATATCAATGTTTCCTTATGGCCAAAGCATATTCAGAAAAACAATGGAGAAAACTTCTTTATTATCGCTTATTGTACAGCGTATGGGGATATTATGTTTCGTTATTTGATGGATTGTGGGATCAAGGCAGAAACAGCACAACAGCTTGCCAGCCAGTCTTTATTGTCATTAGCGAAATGGATTGATGAAAACTGTATTAAGAAATGTGAATACGAATGTATTCGACGTAATGAGTCCAACGGATATTGTGCATTATGTTCCTTTATGATTCAGCCAATGCCATGTCCAAAGAAAAACGAAATCAGTTATGTACGCTGTGGCTTATCAGAAGATGAGATCAATTGTAAACGTGAAGAAACGCTGATTGATAAAGTTATGATGTAAAAAATATGATATCTATAAGAGTGCGAAAGCTTCTGTAGATATCATTTTTTCTTAATTTCTTAACATAAAGATTAAAATTATGATAAAGTAAAAACGCTTTCTTTTTTATACTGTATATAGAAAGAAAGCGAGGATGTTTTATGAGAAAATTAGGCATAGCATTGTATCCTGATAAAACCGAGTTAATTGAAGATCAGGCATATCTGAAGATGGCAAAAGACATCGGATATGAAAGAGTATTCATGAGTTTTCTACAAATTGATGTAAATAATCCCATGCGTTCCATTCAACGTATCAAAGAAAGTGCGAAACTTGCACATGATATGGGGTTTTCTGTAACTTTGGATATTCATCCTATGGTATTTACATATTTGAAATGTAAGGAAGATGATTTATCATATTTTCATGCTATGGGAATTGATGTATTACGTTTGGATAAAGGATATGATGGTTATACAGAAGCCATGATGAGTCATAATCCATATGGTATCATGATTGAGGTAAACATGAGTAATCATACACATTATCTGCAACGTATTCTGGATCATCAACCAGATACAGAGCATCTGTGTGGTTCTCATAATTTTTATCCACAGCGTTTTACCGCTCTTTCTTTATCCACATTTCAAACATGTAGTGAGATGTTTCATCGTCATCATATACATAGCGCAGCGTTTATCACTTCAAAGCACGCTTCTATATCTCCATGGCCAATATCTGAAGGCTTATGTACGTTAGAGTGTCATCGTGATTTACCATTACGTGTACAGGCACAACACATGAAGATGTTAAATGCTGTGGATGATATTATCATAGGAAATGCGTTTGCATTAAAAGAAGAACTAGGTGAAGTGAAACAGGTGTTTGATACATCAATAGATGAACTTCATATTCATCTGCATGAGGAAACAACACCATTAGAAAAAGAATTGTTATTTCAGGGTGTATATGAATATCGTGGAGATGCTTCTGCATATGTAATCAGATCAAGTAAAAACCGAGCAAAATATCATACATACAGTTTACCGGCGCATGCTGTGACAAGGGATATTCATAAAGGTGACATTTTGATACTAAATGAAGCTTATGGCCAATATAAAGCTGAATTACAGATTGCTTTATGTGATCGTTTAGCAGATTCTAAAATAAATGTTGTGGGACATATTGTGGAGGATGAAATGATATTGTTAGATGCCATGTGCCCATTTCAAAAGTTTCAGTTAAAGGAGGAAATTAAGAAATGAAATATTATGCAGGAATTGATATCGGTGGCACCAGAATCAAGATGGGGATCATCGATGAAACAGGGCATGTTTGTGTACAGGAAAATGAAGCAACCCAATCAACACGTTCTGATTTGATGAAACAGATTGGGGATTTTATCAAACAACATCAGGAATATACGATGGAAGGTGTAGGCATTAGTATGCCAGGCATTGCGAAAGATGATGGCTTTATGCAAACGAGTGGGGCAATCAAATGCTTTTTAAAACACAATATGAAACAGGAAATGGAAGCATATTTAAAATTACCTGTTGTGATTGAAAACGATAGTAAATCAGCATCAATTGCGGAAAAATGGATAGGCGAAGCAAAAGATTTAGATAATTTTGTATGTTTAACACTTGGAACAGCTGTTGGCGGAGCAATCTATATGGATGGAAAGCTTGTACGTGGCCTTGGTGGTATGGCAGGTGAATTTGGGATTGCGTTATGTGGAAAGGAAAAAGGTAATTATAATGAACAGTCTTTTTCTTACAGTGCAGCAGTGGTGGCAGGATTATGCCGTAATTACAGCTATCGTGTGAAAGAGCGTGTATTGGATGCGAAAGAAATTTATCGTCGTGCGCATGAAAATGATCAGGATGCAATAGCGTGTATTGAACAATTTTATCATGATGTAGCGTTGTTGTTAATCAATACTGCTGTCATTATAGCACCAGATGCTATTTTGATAGGTGGAGGCATCAGTGCAAATGAAGAAGCAATGCATGGAATCATTTCTGCTTATGAAGAAATCATACAAGACTATCATGTATTAAGTCTTGTGGAAATGCCAAAAATCTTAGCTTGTAAATTGAAGAATGAAGCCGGAATGATTGGCGCAGCACGGAAATTGATGTTAATGAAAGAAAAGATCTAATTAAAAAAGATCTTTTTTTATGTAATATAGAAAAAACGTCCAGATGGGCTTTGATTTTCTACATACCTTATTATTGAGATACGACAACAGCGTATCTTAGAAAGATGAGGGATAACTTATGTGTAATCATGTATATTTAAACAATGAAGGATTGGAGTATAACGATTTTGACAACAGAGGTTTTGAAGGACGCGGATTTGATCGCGGTCACAAAGGATGCAGCTGTAACTGTAATTGTAACTGCAACTGTGGATGCAACAACGGATGTGGCGATTCAGGATATGATGATCGTGCATTTGAAGAAGCACAGCGTATTATCAATCAGGTAGCACGTCGTAGAGGCAGAGAAAACCGTTGCGCTCGTCAGTTTGTTCGCTGTATGAGAAGCATCAACAACAACTGCAACTGGTAATAAATAAAAGGAAGCGTCAAATAGACGCTTCTTTACATAGCTTGTTTGTTTAAGAAAGATATGACTTCTTGAAAGGTTTCTATAGCCTGTGTTCGTTCTAATTGAAACTGATATTCATGTGGAAGATCGTTGTCATAGGTCAATAATTTTGATGAAACATGGAGATCTTTTAAACATTTATCCATAGCTTCTGCCTGTTTCATAAAGGAATTGGTATTTCCATCTGTTAATAAGGTCGGTGGAAAGGATGATGTGATCCATGGCATAAAGTCGGCTTGTTTCATATTTGAGGATGTTTCCCAGTGTTTATCATCAAAATACGCCCAGGCACTTTGATCAAATAAGAAATTTGAAAGCCAGCTGTCTGTATCATCGTATGCTTTGATATCTAATAATCCACAGAAGGATAGAAAACCTTTGATCTGTTGTGGCTTTAAACAAGCCTTGATTCCAGTGAACTCTTGATATTGAGGATTTATTTGTAATGTGGTAAACTCTCCTGCAATATGTGCACCAGCCGAATCTCCACCGATAAAGATGTTTTGAAAATCTATAGGGTAATCTTTTGTTTGAATATCTTCTAATAATTCCATCATTTGATAAACAGGGGTTGGATATTTTTGTTCAGGCGCTAAGGCATAATTCATAGAAATAACAGTATATCCATAGGATGCAACCATTTCCATATACGTACGAGTATCAGCTTTATCCCCACCAACAAATGCTCCTCCATGTACCCATAACAGCAATGGATAGCTGCCTTTTTCTTTTGGATAGTAGATATCATAAGTATGTAAATCATATGCAGAAGCATAGGATACATCTAGTTTTTCTTCTATCGTTTGTATGCGTTGTTCATATTCTGGATGATGGGTATATTGCACACCTTCTTTACCACCAGAAAATCCCATTCTTGTAAGTTTTGTGACAGGAACACAGGTAAACTGTATCATGATCAAACACCCTGCCATGAATAAGATGATGATGACAATCAGAAGCTTTGTGATTGTCCATAATTTCTTTTTCATAAGAGCCTCCTTTTTTCCTATAATATAAGAAAAACAAAGAAACTTTGTTATCATGAATTTTATCTTTGTATCAGATTATTAATATTGGAAGTTCTTATCGCGGAATCCTTTTGGTGTTTGTCCACAGATCTGTTTAAAACGCTGGGTGAAATGGCTTTGACTGGTAAAGTTTAATAAAGAGCTGATTTCCTGAAAACTATAATCCGTAAACAACAATAGTTGTTTGGCTTCTTCTATTTTCTTTTTTAATACATAATCACTTAATGATTCTCCAACTTCTTTTTTAAAACGTGAGGAAATATATACGGCAGATTTACCTGTTGTACAACTTAAATCTTCTAATGTGATCTTTTCATATAAATGGGCATCGATATATCGCAGACATTGATTGATCAGGGTAGAGCACTGTTTTGCCTGTGATTGAATCAAATCACAAAATTGATAACTGGCATATTTCATATAACGGATACATTCTGGTACCGTATGAATATTCTTTAATCCCTGAATCAAAGCATCCGATAAACTAAAAGCGCTGTCTAAAGGAACACCACAGGCAATCGCCTGTCTGGTCAATAATGTCACAATGGTCACAAACTTTAATTTGGTACTTTCAAAAAAATCATCTGCTAGATGGACTTCATACGTTTTATTGATTTTAGAAAAGATCCAGTCTATTTTTTCTTTTTGCCCTTTTTTTACATATTCTAAAAACCGTAGTTCAAATTGATAAGAATCACTGGTAGCATCATGACTTCTTCGCTCATACAGGTTTTCTTCAAAGGTTTCCTCAGGCAGTTTTTCCAGCTTTTCTTTATGAAGATATTTGATTGGAATCTGATGTGCATCTAAAGAGCACTGCATGATCAAGTCATAAAACATGACACAATAATCTTTAAAGCTTTCTAATGTTTCACTGGAGATATACGCTTTGATATCATAGGAAAATTTAGATGTAATGGATGTATTTAACAATGCACAGGGACCAATCAAAATACGATAACGTTTTTGATCACTGGTATATAAAAAGGAAGCACCCAGCATTTCATAGGTGTTGACGATATGTAAAGGGAATTCATCATCAACAAATAAATATTCAAATTTTTCTTTTAAGGACATGATTGGCGCATATCTGGGAAAGACAAGACTGCCTGCTTCATCATCTAATAAGGTGATGGGAACATAGGTACGATGATATAAGGTGTCAATAGCATGAATAAGTTCAGATTGATTCATAAATTCCTCCTGTGTTAATAATTTAACATAAATATTAAAATTATGATAAAACCGTTGTGTAAATCATTATATAATAGCATTGTAACAAAGTAAAGCGGTTACAACCTTTGGCCAAGGTTACGAATTGAAAAAGAGAAAGGATGTTTGTATGAAACGTTTTGAACAATTGCTAAATGACAAGTTAATGCCACTAGCAGAAAAATTAACACAAAACAAAATTTTGGGCGCATTGATGGAAGGCTTTATCCGATGCTCTCCCATCACACTAGGTATCGCATTTATTACCATTATCGGAAACTTTCCGATTCCAGCATGGACCAAATGGTTAACCGAAATAGGCTTGATGCAGCATGTATCTGCCATTACCAATGGTGCCACAGGCGTGTTGACACTGTATGTAATTTATTCCTTATCCATGGCTTATGCGAAACGTATTGAAGTCAATGAACGAAATTCCGCATTGATCTCTTTAGCGTTCTTCATTATGATTATGCCACAAACCATTACCACAATGGATGCGGCAGGAAAAGAAACAGTAATCAATGCATTGAAATTAGATTATCTGGGTGGACAGGGGTTATTTATTGGTATGATCATTGCCTTAGTCATCACAAGATTATATGCATATTTATCAAGTAAAAACCTGTCTTTTAAACTTCCACCAAGTGTACCTGCCATGGTATCACAATCATTATCTCCAGTATTTGTTGTAACGATCATCTTCGTTTTGGCATTCATTGTACGCGTAGCATTCTCCTATACTTCCGCAGGGGATATCATTAACTTCTTTATTCAGGTAATCAATGCACCATTAAATTCTGTGGTTGCCAATCCTTTAACGATTATTTTGATTATCTCTTTCATGGGATTGTTATGGTTCTTTGGTATTCACAATGCGGTTTTACAGGGACCTTTAGGTGCTATATCTTTGACCATGTTAGCGGGTAATATTACGGCATTTCAAAATGGCGAACCATTACCTTATCTGATGCCGGCGGTTGTATATGCAGGAATGACATCAGCTGGATTTATGGGAATCATTGTTGGAATGATGTTTAAATCAAAATCACAGAAGTATAAACAAATTGCGAAGTTATCCTTTATTCCATCTTTATTCAATATTACGGAACCGATCATGTTTGGTATGCCGATCATTATGAATCCGATCTTCTTTATTCCTCAGGTATTCCCTCAATTGATCGCAGGTTTTGTGACATGGGGACTGGCATCTACCATTCTTCCCATCACAATGAATCCATATATGTCATTGATGCCATGGACAACACCAACCTTTATTAAAATGCCACTTCTAGGCGGTATCAACTTCACGATTATTATGATTATCTGTTTCGCTATTTCTATTTTGATCTGGTATCCATTCTTAAAGGTTGCGGATCTTCGTGAATATGAGCTGGAACAGCAGGCACAAAAAGCATTAGATGAAGGTGAGGATAATGAAAACTGATCCATGGGTTACATGGTGGAGTCATGCGCAAAGAGGCTGTGGTCTGATAAATCAACAACAGCCAACACATCAATGTGTAAATATTCATCGTTTACCAGAAGCATCCGCTATTCGCTTTCGCTTTTCTAATTTCTATGATACACAGGATGTAGAAATCACCAATGTGACACTAACCTATCATGATCAGGAATTCCCAATCACTTTTCAAAAAGCATCTACCTATATCTTACATCAGGATGAAACAATCCTCAGTGATCCTGTGGATATCCATTGTATGGCAAAGGATACCTTGATATTAGACTATGATATCATCACACAACAAGCCTGTACCTCGGGAATCGATGTTTCAAATGATCAAGATATCCAAACAGATGGGGTAGTGATCTATTTGTTTCATGGTATAGATATCATATCCAAAGATATCAAAGGATGTATCTGTGCATTTGGGGATTCTATCGTAGAAATGGCGCAATGGACAAATGTGTTAAAAGAAATGTTAAAGGAAAAAGGTTATGTATTGATCAATCAGGGAATCAGTGGAAATCGGTTGTTGAAGGATTTACAACATATCCAAATGGATGCATCCCATGCCTATATCTTAGAAGGCACAACTGCTCAACAAAAGATAGAAGAACCAAAAATATTTCAACATATTCCCATCACCAAGCAATGCTTTGGAAAACCTGGCATTAAACGATTAAAACAAGAGATTTTAGATACACATAATCATATGAAAGCGATCATTTGTGCAATTGGTATCAATGATTTATACCAACCGGGAACCTTTTGCGCAGAATTATTAGAACTACCAACATTGGAAGAAATGCAACAAGCGTATACCAATATATGGCAACAAATCAAAGATTCTGAATGTGATCTATTGGTAGTAGGCATTACTTCATTTTTAGCATCGGATGGTGCCAGCACAGAAAAAGAAATGATGCGATTAGCGTTAAATGAATGGATGAAACAAAGTACATTGCCGGATGGCTTTGTGGCATTCGATGATATCTTATGTGATACAAATCATGTGTTATTTGATGATGTCCATATCGGAGATCATCTACACCCTAATGCATATGGAGGTAAGAAAATGGCGAATAAAATATATCAACAATTGGAGAAACTTCTATGATCTGGCTATGTATCGGCGCATTGATCATTGCCATTTTATGGTTTGTATGTATGACACCATGGCCGTTTGTCTTGCTGTTGCGTCATAAAAAAGAAGAACCTAGAGAAAAAGGTAGAAGTGATCAAAAACAAATCGAGGAACATCTGACGATAAAAAAAGGGCTGCCATATCCTTCCTCTTATCCAAGTGCAACATATGATGTATATTATGATCCAAAAACACCAGCGAAACGAATACTGGTATGGGTGCATGGTGGAGCATTTATCGCAGGGGATAGTCGTGGCACAAAGAATTTTGGGCCAATGATGGCAAAACAAGGAACGATCTTTTACGCCATCAATTATGCACTTGCACCTGCGCATCATTTTCCTGATCAGATCCTTCAAATTGATGAATTTCTAAAGGCATTACCGCAATTATTATCAAAAGAAGGACTACCTATGCCATCTCATCTATATCTTGGAGGAGATTCCGCTGGAGCGAATATGGTCGCAGAATATACCTGTATGAAATATGATGCCTTACTATGTGAAAAAAGCCATGTACAGCTACAATCCTTGTTTGATATCAATGGCTTATTACTATATTGTGGGCCATATGATTTCGCAGAAGATTTAACAAATCCAAAACTAAAAGACTTTGTGAAGATGTTTCATTACCTTGGCTGGGCTTATCTTGGTAAAAAAAGCTGGGCAAAACATGAAGAAAAATATCTGGCTTCCCCTTATCATCAGGTTAATCAAAAATTTCCTGCTACATATCTATGTGATGGAAGAAAATATTCATTCTTATGGCAGGGAAAAAAGCTGGCAGAAAAACTATCTGACATGCAGGTGTATGTGAAATCTGACTTCTATGAGGATATGCCACATGAATTTCAATTTGATTATGTTAAATATCCCAAAGAAGCAATGGAGGTATTTGAAAACAGCTGTGCATTTATGGAGGATATAGAAAGGAAATAGACATGTTAAAAAAGGATTTTTTATGGGGTGGTGCTGTTGCGGCCAACCAGTGTGAAGGTGCTTATTTAGAAGGTGGAAAAGGTTTATCTATCATGGATATCGTTACTGCTGGAGATAAAAATCATCCACGCCGTTTTACGCTAAATTTAGAAAGTGATGCTTATTATCCCAATCATGAGGCAATCGACTTTTATCATCATTATAAGGAAGATATCGCAATGTTTGCGGAAATGGGATTTCGTTGTTTTCGTACATCGATTGCATGGAGCCGTATCTTTCCAAATGGAGATGAAGAAGAACCAAATGAAGAAGGACTTGCATTTTATGATCGATTATTTGATGAATTAAAACGTTATCATATAGAGCCAATAATCACAATATCACATTATGAAATGCCATTACATCTAGTAAAAGCGTATGGTGGATGGAGAAATAGAAAATTGATTGATTTCTATGTGAAATATGCCAAAACATTATTTCAAAGATATCGTGGAAAAGTAAGATACTGGATGACCTTTAATGAAATAAATTCCACAATCCACGTTCCTGCCATTGCAGGGGTGATCATTTCAGAAAAAGAAGATAAAAAACAAGTAAGTTATCAGGCTTTACATCATCAATTTATCGCAAGTGCGCTGGCAGTCAAAGCGGCACATGACATAGATTCAGATAATAAAGTTGGATGTATGGTCATGACAACCGTAGGCTATCCCAAAACATCGCATCCATTAGATGTAGAGGCAGCCCAGCAATACTTACGAGATGGCACATTATTCTTTTGTGATGTTCAGGTAAGAGGCGCATATCCATCCTATTTCCACAGTTATGGAATAGATATTCAAATGGAAGAAAACGATACACAGATATTAAAGGAAGGCTGTGTAGATTATATTGGGTTCTCTTATTATTCATCCAATGTGGTGGCACATCATATGGAAGGGGAATTATGCGATGGTAACATCGTGAAAGGATTGAAAAATCCTTATTTAGAAGCGAGTGCATGGGGCTGGCAGATTGATCCGGATGGATTAAAATATCTCATGCGTACACTTTATGAACGTTATGAAAAACCATTGTTTATTGTGGAAAATGGTCTTGGATATGCGGATGAAATCAGTGAAGATGGAAAGATTCATGATGATTATCGTATCGCATATTTACGTTCTCACATACAGGCAATGAAAGAAGTTGTAGAACATGAACATATCGATTTATTGGGATATACAGCATGGGGCTGTATTGATATCGTTTCCGCTGGTACCGGAGAAATGAAAAAACGATATGGCATGATCTATGTAGATCGAGATGATGCTGGGAATGGCACCAATCAACGAAAGAAGAAAGATTCTTTCGCATGGTATCAAAAAGTCATCTCATCTAATGGTGAAGATTTAACATAAGAAAAGAAAGAAAAAGGAGAAATTTAAACATGAAATTCAATAGGAAGAAAAAGGTAGTGGCGGCTGGTGGTGCGGCTGTCATCTTGGCTGGTTGTGCCATTACAGGAGGCAATACAGTACTTTCTGCGGTACATGAAGGAACAGGACAATTAAAAAGTGGTGCGATCACCTTGCATGAAGGTGCAGATAAACTGGTAGCTGGCAGTACTGGTGTAGAAAAAATCAGTTCTGGATTATACACAGGACTTGTACAATATACAGATGGGATTAGCAAGGTTGGTGAAGGTGTTCAAGTATTAGAAGAAGGTGCTGGGCAATATACAGCTGGTGTTAAAGCACTTTCTGATGGTACCAATGTCTTATATGAAGGTGTCAATGGCTATACCAATGGGGTATCCGCATTAGCAGATGGCGCAAAGCAACTGGATGATGGTGCTGGTGCATTATCAAGTGGTGCGCAAACATTAGATCAAAGCATGAATCAAATGGTCGATGGCTCAAAACAGCTTGCGGATGGTACCAATCAGTTAAATGAAAACTCTTCATTATTGGTAGAGGCACCAGATATGTTAAGTGATGGTCTGAATCAAATCAAAGATGGTTTAACTGCCGTACCAAATGAGGAACAAATCCAGTTATTAACAGATGGTTCTCATGGTGTCTTGCAGGCTGTGGATATGTTAAGTCAGGGAACGACTGGTCTTGATCAAAGTGTCGGGGTTTTACAAGAACAGCTACAAACGTTAAATACAACATTCTATAGTAATGAGGATATCAAAAGTGCAGTAGAAGTTTTATTAAATGCAACGCCAGCACAATTAAAACTGGCATTGGCATTAAAACCTGATGATACCATGAACGCATTAAAATTTGTATCAGGTGCCTATCTTGCCACAGATGCCGCTCTTGATGAAGCATCGAAGGGTGTTGATCAAATGAAACTATTATCCTCAACGCTTGCGGATGGTGCCAATAAGTTAAATACCAATTATCAAACACTAAATGAAGGTATTCAGATGTTTTCCGTATTACCACAGGGCGTACAAGCCATTCAAACTGGATTGGATCAAATGATCGATCTGATTCAAAATGATTTAAAAACAGGCATTACAACCTATGTATCCGGCGTGAATAGTGTCCATGAAGGAGCACAGGCATTATATCAAGGTTCGATCGCAATAAAATCAGGTACGACAACATTATCCAAAGGCAGCACAGATTTAAAATCAGGGACTAGTGCTTTGATTCATGGTGCTGGCGCATTAACTGAGAATAATGAAACCTTACAAACCGGCGCAAAAGCATTAAAAGATGGTGCCAATGCCTTAGATGCTTCCAGTACGCCAATGATGGAAGGCATCCATGTTTTAAAAACGGGTGTGGATAAATTAATTGAACTAAAGAGTGGTCTGGTAAATGCAGGAAAAGCTGTCAAAGATGGAAACAATGGATTAAAAGAAGGAATGTCTACCCTATATGAAGGGATTCGTATGATGAAAGATGGTACAGAAGAACTTCATACAAAACTAGGTGGAGATTAATAGAAAGGATATCAGATTATGAAAATTGCAGTTTTTGATGTA
The DNA here is from genome assembly GCA_014337235.1 of [Eubacterium] hominis. GTDB lineage: Bacteria > Bacillota_I > Bacilli_A > Erysipelotrichales > Erysipelotrichaceae > Hoskinsella > Hoskinsella hominis. The sequence goes on from CP060636.1 coordinate 1,883,938, forward strand.
GGAGGAACATACATCAAATATGCATGTAGCGATGAACAGGGCAACCTGTCACATAAAGGAAAAATAAAAACACCACAAAGTAGAGAAGCTTTCTATGATGTAGTGGAAGAAATCATCAACAAACTGGGAGCGGTAGAAGGATTAGCCTTCTCCCTTCCGGGCTTCATTGACGCAAAACAAGGATATATATCTGTCGGCGGTTCTCTTCGATATCATGATAACTGTCACTTTGTGAAAGATATGGAAGCCCATATGAAACTTCCTGTATCCATACAAAATGATGCCAAGTGTGCAGCCCTTGCGCAAATATGGAAAGGGAATCAGATAAATGAAAATGCGGTTGTCTTAGTATTTGGCACAGGTGTTGGCGGTGCCTTAATTCAACAAGGACAACTATATGATGGCAGTCATTTTATGGCAATGGAATTATCCTGTATCATACAGGGGGATATCGCAACGCAAGGCCTACAAGCAACACTGGGAAATCGATTTAGTATACCAAATCTTATGGATAGAATCGCAGAAAAACTACATTTAGAACATATCGAAGGAGAAAAAGCTTTCCAATTATTAAGGGAAGGAAATGAAGTAGTGAAAGCAGAAATGCTGGCATATAGTCGTACGCTTGCGCTACAATTATTCAACTTCCAATGCTGTTTTGATCCGGATATCTTCTATATCGGTGGAGGGATATCTGCACAGCCAGCGTTTATATCATTGATCCAACAGGCGGTTGATGGATTACTAGAAAAAATACCATTTGCGTTACCTCCTATTCAGGTAAAACAAATGTGTCATCAAGCAGACGCTAATTTGATTGGTGCTGTATACCAATATCTAAGAAATCATGAAGCATAAAAAAACTATACGTATCGTCGTAATTAGTATCCTGATTCCCACCGTAATATTTATGACGTTGGCTTATGTAACATTTCAGGCAGTGATGCATATGGGAAGTGAACAGATACAAACGAAGGTAAAAAACTACAATACATTGACAAGCACATCCCCAAGGCATGCGACTGTATTCTTTGGAGATTCTATTACGGAACTATATCCATTAGAAGATTTCTATTCCGATTATGTGATAGAAACAAAAACACCAGTTCTGAATCGTGGCATTAGCTCAGAAAAAACAGCAAGCATGCTTGCTCGATTAGAAAAAGAAATTATACCCTTACATGCAAAACATCTCATTATGCTGATGGGCATCAATGATATATTTGATGGCATCAAACCAGAAGAAATCGCTCATCATATAGAAGAAATGATTGTGATGATGAAAGAAAAAAGTCCGGAAACACGATTGATCTTACAGGCGATTTATCCAATCAATGAACAGGATCGTGATTCATTTTATGAGAAATTAATGATGAAAGGGAATGGCAATGAAAGTGTACAGAAAACCAATGAACTTTTAGAAGCGTTGGCAAAGAAGCACGATATTACATTTCTCAATATCAATCCTTTATTAAGTGATGAAAATGGTAATCTAAAGCATGCATACGCATATGATGGATTGCATCCTAATGCTAGTGGATATCGTATCATCAGTGATGAAATCAAGAAAATGATTAAGTGAAAGAACGTTGGATATGCGTTCTTTTTCTTTTTGGTAAGCTTTTAAAAAAGCAATATTTCTAATGTATATTATATAGAAAACATGATACAATGAAGAAAACTAAAGAAAAGGGGTAAGTAAAATGAAACAATGGTGGCAAAAAGAAGTCGTATATCAAATATATCCTAAGAGCTTTTATGACAGTAATCATGATGGCATTGGTGATGTTCAAGGGATTATTCAAAAACTGGATTATTTAAAAGAATTAGGTGTAACAATGCTTTGGATATGTCCAATATATGCATCTCCCATGGATGATAATGGCTATGATATATCGGATTATTATGCGATTCATCCTCAATTTGGGACAATGGAAGATGTAGAAGAATTAATTCAAAAGGCGAAGGCAATGGGAATCAAGATCATTATGGATTTGGTTGTTAATCATACCAGTGATGAGCATGCATGGTTTCAAGAAGCAATAAAGAATCCAGATAGCCCATATCGTGATTTTTACATATTCAAAGAAGGAAAAGAGGGTCATGCGCCAACAAACTGGCGTAGTATCTTTGGTGGCAGTGTATGGGAGAAGGTGCCGAATGAAGATAACATGTATTATTTCCATGCCTTTCAGAAGAAACAACCGGATTTAAACTGGGAAAATCCAAAGATGCGCCAGGCAATCTATGATATGATCAATTGGTGGCTGGATAAAGGAATTGCCGGTTTTCGTGTAGATGCGATTAATTTTATCAAGAAGAATCAGGCATATCCTGATGGCATAGCAGATGGTACTGATGGATTATGCAGCTGTATCGATTATAGCCGTAATCAGGAAGGTATAGAAGTGTTCTTTCAGGAATTACGTAAGCATACCTTTGATCGACATGAATGTATGAGCGTAGCGGAAGCATGTGGTGTACCATATCGACAATTGGCTCCATTTATTGATGAAAAAGATGGATGTTTCTCTATGATGTTTGATTTTAATTATTGTGATTTTGATATTGGAGATCATGAAGAATGGTTTATACGTAAAACATGGACACCAAAAGAATATCGCGATATGTTGTTTTTAAGCCAGCAGGAAGTAAATGCATTAGGATGGGTCGCAAGCTTTTTAGAGAACCATGATCAGCCAAGAAGTGTAAATAAATTAATACCGATAGATGAAGAACGTAATTACTATAGTAAAACGATGTTGGGGGCAATGTATTTCTTTTTACGAGGCGTGCCTTTCATTTATCAAGGACAGGAAATCGGTATGGAAAATGCTTGTCGCCATAGTATAGAAGAATTTGATGACTGTAGCAGTATCAATCAATATCACAGAGCATTAGAAGAAGGTTTTACTGAAAAAGAAGCCCTTCATTTTGTGAATATGCGAAGCAGAGATAATGCAAGAACACCAATGCAGTGGAATGATGCAACATATGCTGGATTTAGTGATACAGCACCATGGCTTGCGTTAAACGATAACTATCATATGATCAATGTGGAAAAAGACAGACAAGATGTGCATAGCATTTTTAAGTTCTATCAGGCGATGATTCAACTACGTCAAAATAGTGAATATAGTGATATATTGACATATGGTGATTTTAAAGGAATGAAGTACCAGGATGAAATACTAGCTTATCAAAGAAGTTACGAGGGGCATGTTGTAGAGGTTATTTGTAATTATTCAAATACATCGCAAAGTGTGAAGCTGGATGGAGATATTCAAGTGTTATTAAGCAATGATGACAAGATTGATGGAGGGTTGCATTTACGTCCTTATGGATGTGTGGTCGTATCCATCAAATAGAAAACGAGGTGTGAAGGCATGAATCTGGCAAATCAGATTTTAACGGAAGTAAAAAAGGCAGTTGTGGGAAAAGATGAAGTATTAGAGAAAATATTAATGGTGATTTTATCCAAAGGGCATATTCTGCTGGAGGATATCCCAGGTGTTGGCAAGACAACCATTGCGGTAGCATTCAGTAAAGCGATGTCTTTGGAAACAAGAAGAATTCAGTTTACTGTGGATGTTTTACCAAGTGATGTTGTGGGATTTACAAGTATTGATCATGAAACGGGAAAGCTGCGCTTACATCCTGGAGCAGTATTTTGTAATATCTTTCTAGCGGATGAAATCAATCGTACCAGCTCTAAAACACAGGCCGCCTTATTAGAAGTTATGGAAGAAGGCAATATCACAGTAGATGGATATACACAAAAGGCGAAAGATCCTTTTTGTGTCATTGCGACACAGAATCCTTTTGGTTCTGCGGGAACACAGCTGTTGCCAGAAAGTCAGCTGGATCGTTTTATGATACGTTTAAGTATTGGATATCCCAGCCTTGCGGATGAAAAGGATATATTAAAAAGAAAAAGTGAAAGAGATCCAATGCTGGAGGTACATGCGGCAGCAAGTCGTGAAGATATCATCCAAATGAGCAAAGAGGTAGAACAGGTTTATGTGCATGAAGATATTTTAGATTACATTGTTGCGCTGATTGATGCGACAAGACATCATACTTCCATTTTACAAGGTGCCAGTCCCCGTGCAAGTATTTCCTTAATGCAGTTATCAAAGGCCAATGCCTACCTGCATGATCGAGATTATGTTGTGCCAAAGGATGTACAGGATATTTTCTTTGATGTGATTGGACATCGTGTGATCATGGGCACGAGTGCTTCAGAAACCAAAGATGTATTGATGGGAATTCTACATGAAACGAAAATCAAAAAATCGAAATAAAAACGGACTGGCATTTGCCAGAATCCGTTGGTTGTTTCTGTGGCTGGCAGCTTTTGTATTCTACTTTTTCTATCAAAGTTATTTAACCTTATATCTGTTTGTGATTGTAACATGTCTGCCAATCTTGTCACTTCTTTTAATGTTGTATAATTCATCTCGTCTTTATCTGGATTTATCATTTACAAAGCAGGAAATCACACAGAATATGCGTAGTGAATTTATTATGAAAATACAATCAGAGAATACACCTTTTGGTATATTGAAAGTAGATTATCAAATTGAAAACATATTCTATGAAAGTAAAAAGGTATATACAAACAGCTTGTTATGTACATCAAAACAAAAAGTGAAAAAAGCAATTACATTACCATATTGCGGTTGTTATAGTGCAAACATTACGCAGGTTACATTATTTGATATTTTGGGTTTATGGAAGAAGAAGTGTAAGTGTGAGGGAAGCTGTAAGCTATATGTATTACCCGTTTATAAAGAAGATACTTCACTGATGAAAACGATAAGTGATGGTCTTGAAAAAGAAACAGAAACATGGAAAAAAACTGGACTCATGTCAAATGACAGTTATGAAATACGGGATTATCAGGAAGGTGATTCTTTAAAATATCTACATCATAAAATGAGTTATAAACTGGATAAACCAATGGTACGTCAGTTTGCGTCTTTACAACAGGCGCACATGTTGATGATTTTGGATTTACAAGGCGATATTGATACTGTTGAACAGACATTGCAGACCTTTTATTCTATCGCAAAAACAATGCTTAAACAGGGAGTAATCATCAAATGTGGATATATGGCAAAACGACATGCCACGATTCAGGAAATCATGACACCCTTGATGCTGCAACAGGTGATGAAGGAAATTCTTTCTTATCCTAGATCTCAGGAAAAAGGAAACTGGCATACGCAGGAAGATGTTGTTTATCAGATTTATGGTGTGAATTGTCAGAAAATAGAAGATAAGGGGGTTGCTTATGAATAAGAAAAACGTACCTTATGATATGCTGCTGATTCTGTTTGGCATCATTTCTATTTTATTATGTTATGCCTTTGCTTTTCCATTTACGATAGATATTATATTTCTACTTGTTGGTGTGATGGTTGTATTTCTATTATTGTCGTGGATCATCAAAAGTGGCAATAAGAAAGCATTTTATGCCTTTTTGATACTGTTTATTGTGTTTCTGGTAATTACCCGTGATTCGCTGGTCATTGGTTTTCAAAATTTATATAACCAGATGACAGAGATTTATTCTACTTATGATAACTATTATTTTCAGAAATATAATTTAGATAGATATACCAATTATCAAATGAGTACACAGTGGTGTATATTATCTGTGTTTACCATTTATATTCTTGCATCATGTATCACCATCTTTGAACACAAAGGATATTTATTGAATTTCTTATTAAGTTTTGTATTATTCATACCTACGATTATGTATCATATACCCCAGAATTTTATTATTGATGCTCTGATCTTTATCTATTGGATTCTGCTTTTCTTTCATCACACGATGCAGAAAAAAGGTGTACAGATACAGCTGAATCAAACATTTATCGTGCGATTGATGATTGTATTACTGTTATTTGTATTTAGTTTTCAATTGGTATATCCACAATCAAAATTCGTGAAAAATGCTGCAATTGAACAGGCAAGACTGGATTTAGAAACCAAATATCGCCAGAAGATTCAAAAAGCATTTAGTGATAAAACAGGGGAAGTTAATTTGAATAACGCCAAAGATCGTTACTATTTTGATACCTTGCAAATGAATCTGTACAGTGAACAGCCGGATGATTATTATATCAAGACCTTTAGTGGTTCTGTTTATGAAGATAATACATGGAAGCTGTTAGAGGAAAGCAGCTATCATGAACGTAATTTAAATTGGCTGGATACCTTTACATGGTATACAAGAATTCATCAACTTAACCCATCTATGCACAGCAATGAAATATATACATTGAAGATTGAAGATAAACGGGAAGCTAATGATTATGCCCCAATACCATACAATACAGCAGTATTACCAGCAGGCTTTTCTAACCAGTATGATGCTTATGGAATTGGTAAAAAAGATAGTTATATATATGATGTCTGGAATTCATATGAAGCATCTTCATATATTGATATTCCAATGGATTATGTGGCATTTGTGAATGCTGAATATTTACAGGTGCCACCAAATGTAACACGATTCTTTCAGAAAAAAAGTATATATATTAATCTTGAAGGAAATGATGTAAATGAAATTGTAGAGCATGTAAAAGATTATTTATCACACAATACCTCTTATACATTAAAGCCTGGGGCAACACCAACGGATGAAGATTTTGTGACATACTTTTTAGGAACCAATAAAAAGGGATATTGCGTACATTATGCCAGTTCTGCGACTTTGATGCTTCGCTATATGGGAATACCAGCACGTTATGTGGAAGGATTCCATGTGGATAAAACAAAGTTTGATGAAGGAAACGAAGCAGCTATCACAGATCGTGAAGCACATGCATGGGTAGAAATTTTTGACATAAACAAAGGCTGGGTACCTGTTGAAGTAACACCTGCTAGTAGCCAGACTTCTACCACAACACCAAAAACAGAGGGCAATGAACAAAATAAGCCACAGAATACACAAAAACAAGAAACACCCAAAGAACAGACGAAGCAGGAAGAGCCTGTAAAAGAAAAAACTGAAGTGGAAAAAACACAAGTAATTCATATGAACTGGAATGTGATCTTGTTTGGCTTTAGTACGATTGTTTTGGCAATCCTGATCTTATTGATTCATAAAATACGCTATCACAGATGGATGAAGGCGATGACACAGCATAATTATAAAGCAGCAGTAAAAGCCTGTGATACATATTATCAAAAATGGATGCCATATGGTATGCATATCTCATCCAGAAGTAAAGATATCATTGATAAAGCTAGATATTCCCAACATGATTTAACACAAAAAGAATATCAGGTTGTGTATTCTGAGATGATGAATGGTGTATACAGAATCTATAAATCTTTGAAGTTTTATCAAAAACTTTATTTGATTTTTATTCTTGGTATAAAGTAAAAAAAACAAAGAGTATTCCGATTGAGCTGGGATACTCTTTTAATAAACAATTTCTTCTTTTAAATACTTTTTCAACATATCGATGCATTTCCTTAATTTAATCTCAATTCTAATATTTACAGGATGCAATTGGGCATATGTAATATTACATTCTTTATCAATTATCAGATAAAACGTCGCAAGCCATTCATCATCAATATTCATGATGACGCTTAATTGATAATGCTTATCCATACATTCTATGCTCACAATCTTTGCGTCAAATAAAAACAAAACAACATCATTAATCTTATCTTTGTTTAGCAACGATGACTTCAGCTTCATAATCTCATCTCTCTTCTGTATTGGACAAGCTTAATCTTAAAATAAGTGTTTTATGATGGAATTTTATATAGATATGAAGCAGATATTAAATCTTTTTGTTTTGTTTCATAAATAGTTGACAAAATCTAATACTATTATAGAGCAATGCACTTCAAAATACAATAAAAATCGGAATATTTTATTCCGTTTTATAGTCTGAATAGAAGGCCTCTTTTATAATGGTTTTATAGGTGGTGAGCGTGTGAGGTTAGATAGGTTAAGAGAATTACGCCAAGATAGAGATATGAGTTGTGCTAAACTTGCACGAGAGTTGGATATTTCAGAAAGAGTATTACGATATTATGAAAATGGAGATCATACAATGCCATTAGAGATTTTGATCAAAATCGCTGATTATTTTCAAGTATCCACAGATTATCTACTTGGCAGAACAAAAAATAAACGTGTATATAAACATGAACCAATGGACCATGATCGATATCTTTCTGAATGATTTACATCATAAGACATTGATTCATCTTAAAATAAGAGCCTGCCCAAAATTATGGACAGACTCATTTTCTTATTGTAGTTTTGATTGTGCTTTTGTTTCAAATTTTTCTTTTACAACCACAAAACGATCGTGACTTGCTTTACCAATTACATCTTTCTCATCCTTTGCGATAATTGAAAAACTTACTTTTTTACGATCTACTGCAGTTATTTCTGCAGTAACACTGACCTTCATACCTGCAGGTGTTGCGGCATCATGTGTCGTATTCATCATCACACCCACACTTGTTTCACCTTCATCTAAAAATGGATTTAAACATTCACAAGCGGTATTTTCCATTAATGCAATCATCATAGGTGTGGCATAAACGTTCACAATGCCACTGCCAACATGGCATGCTAATAAATCATCTGTAACAGTTATCTCCTTTGTAAGAACACTCCCGATTTTTATCTCTTTCATAAACTACCTCCATAAGTCTGTTACATTATATCATAGGAAAAGTTTCGATGTATATGGTGAGAAAAAGAAAATTTAGAAAATAAGATATAGAACAACCCATCATGTGCATACTATAAGAGAATGGAGGTAATAGATATGTTTTTATATAATGAAAAGTTGCCGATTGATGTGAGAATTGATCGACCTGATCCACAAAGCTATTTTCTATTAGATTCAACCTTACATGGTACTCATGTGGGATTGACGCAGGCTATGGTATATATACGACAGGCATTTATGATTCATAATGAAACGTTTTCTAAAATATTGATGCGACTTGCGGCGAAACAGATTACAGATATGGAAATACTTGCTAAACTCATTCATTTAGAACATGGAGAAGATGATCGCTATTATGATGAATCTAATGATGATACGCCAGTTTTTGAATATATTATGAGTGATGAGCGAAAAGCAGAAATCATGAAGGAGCATGAAGTTGAGCATCATGTGAATAATGATTTAACAGCAGCGATGATGCGTGATTTAGAATTTGAAAATATGCGAAAAGAGCTGTATGAAGAATTAGATAAAAAACTAAATGATGAAGGCGCAAAAAAAGTATTCGCTCATTTGATTGATAGTACGATGAAATCAATTGATATTTTAAAAAATACGTTAAATATCTTAACAACCCATACAGAATTGAAAGAATTTGGTGAAGGCGATACCCATGAATCATGGGATTTAGATACCGGAAATTATTTCGATAAACCCAATCCTTATTTCTTGTCCCCTGATAAAAAATAAATGGTCCATGGTCAATGCCAATAAGTTAAGGGTATTGACAACAATGAAAAGTGATATCTAGTGAATTTCCCACTAGGTACCACTTTTTATTTTTCACTATTGACAAAAGAATCAAAATTTGGCCGCTTACGCGGCTTTGTTTATAAGTGAATGCACACAAAGGAGGACTTCATTTATGTTATTCATTTATAAACAGAATTCATTTGACACTTTTCATTTGAATACGATTCATGTTTCATTCTCATGTATATTCTTTTTTTCTTTGTTTCTATTCTTTATTTACTATTCGCTAAGCCTGGTTTTAGGTTATAATGGAGGTAACTTATATGGTAGATAGTGCTATTCATGCCGTACATGATTATCTACCCGATGCATCCCTGCATTTTTTAGAACTTATCAAAGGCGATAATCCTGATTCTTTTACCAGATTACGGAAACTATCTGTTCTTGATATTATTTATCAAATGTTTGATCGAAAAGGGTGCTCACAATGGAGTGATATTATGAACTTTTACGATGACCTCAATAAAAAACAAACAATAACAGAAACTGGCTTTTACCTTGCCAGAAAAAAATTCAATCCTGAGGCATTGCGTGTCATGAGCAATGAGTTTATTGCCAATTTTTATGACAACAATGCCGATGAAATGAAAAAATGGAAAAACCATCTAGTACTATCCGTTGATGGTTCCAAGATCATCCTACCTAATACAAAAGAGAATGAAGCCATCTTCGGTCGTATAAATGCGAAGCCTACATCCAAAGATTTTGATTCCAAACCTGTTAGTGGTCTTTTATCTACCCTTCATGATTGTTTGAACGATACGTTTCTTGATGTAAAGTTTGGTCCATGTTCATCAAGTGAGAAGTATTTCGCTTCGAAGCATATCACAACATACTGCGAAAACTTCATTGATAGTGCCATTTTCACCTTGGATAGAGGATATCCATCTATGAGACTTGTAGATCAACTGATAAACAGTAAGCAATATTTCGTATTCAGATTACCTAGTAGTTTTTTGAAAGCATATACAAATCAAATAAAGGCGGGAGAAGACAAGGTCATACACATTACCTTTGATAGAGAAAGTACGAATCAATATCGAGATGACATTCAGTTTCGACAGCATCTGATGAATACCACGTATACCCTACGATTCACTAAATTGATTATAGGACAGGACAAAGACGACCAAGATATCGTTGAATTACTAATGTCAAACTTACCAGAAGATGAATATAGTAAGGATGATTTAAAAGAACTATATCATTTACGTTGGACGATTGAAACATCTTATAACAGATTAAAAAACAGGATGAAACTGGAGAATTTCAGTGGATACAAATCAACACTTATTTATCAGGATATATACGCAGATATCTGGCTATATAATATCATATCATTAGAAATCTTGTATGCGAATGATCAAGTAGCGATAGAACAGAAACAGGAGGGAGAATACATACTAAAGCGAAATTTCAATAAAGCAATAGGAATTATGAAGAAGTTATTTATAAGGGCATTAATCAGCATGGATGAAGATACAAATGATTATGCATTATCAGTAATAAAGGATAATATAGCAGGCAATTTAGTATGGATTAAAAAAGGACGTGCCTATGAACGAAAGCGAACAACAACGCCTTCTTCAATGTCTTATAAAAGCACGTATTAGTCTAATTTTTATCAAGAATCAAAATGTTGTTTTCATAATGCCATAAATCTATCTATATATCAGAAAAAACGCAAAAAAAAGAGGAATTAGCCTTTGATTTCCATTCAATAGCTATATTCCTGATTTTTGTTTTTGTCAATACCTTTAACTTATTGGCATTGGTCCATGGTGACTGTTTATTTTTTTTGTATTATTACCTGGGAAATATTATATATATCAGAAAGTAATTCATGTATAATAGAGTCATGAGAAAGAAAGTCACAAAAGAAAATTACCGATATATGCAAAGAAAAGGTCGGCAGAATTTAAAAGTGCTGCTGATTCTCTTTTATATGTTCTTATTATGTTATAGTGTAATCAATTATTTTATGGTAAAAATGTTATTTGTGCCAAAAGAAAAGGACGCAATGCTGATATTTATGGTGAAAACAATCAGTATGCTTGTCATATGGGGTATCATCATTCGCATGCTTTGGCGCTTTCGTAAGGTTGGAAGGACACTGTTTGCGGCATTTACTATCATTTCTTTATATACACTGGTCGATATGTTACAGGTATTAGAATATCCAATCGTTGATAAAACAGATAATATATTGCGTTACTTATTTGCTATATTGCTTGTGTTGAAAACTATTTTAACGTGTAGCTGTATGTTAAAAATGCGTACAGACCCTACAATGCGCTGTATCTGGAGCAGATATATCATCTATGAAGATGCCTTGGATGAAGACGAACAACTACCTAATGATGATGAGGAAGAAAATCCTATGCAGGGAATACCGTTTCAAAATGATGAAGCGATCCCGTTGATATTACGACTGCCGCAGCGAAGCCCTTTGATTATAAGAGCGAAAAAACGCATACGTATCAATGCATTCCTGCTTGTGATGTTATGCTTTGGTGGATTTCTGTTTTGTTATTTGTTTCTATATCTGATGCATTTAAATAATCGTCATGATGCTGGTATTCCATATATTCAGCGTATGTTGATGCTGTCTACCTTGTATTCTATTTTGATCTGGATGTTTCCTATGGTAACCATGTTTTTCTATCATCGTATCACAAAGCCTTTAATATTTATCGCATGGCTGTGTGAGTTGGTACGTCAGGTGGCAATGCTGCCAGAAATTATGCAGACATGTATATCACAAAAATATTCTATGTTATGTATTATTTTATTATTGATTATGGAAGCTGCACGATATCTTTGTTTCTATCGCTTAACCATGCGTTTATTAAAAGATCCCTTCATTCATGCCTATTGGTCTGGGCGCTTTAAAACAAAGGAACCATATGAATAAGAAAAACAATTTCATTATGGATGATTGCGTAAGATAATGCTATACTGATAGTAGTAAACAGGAGGATTTTTATAATGAAAATGAATAAATATATTGATCATACATTGTTGAAGGCAGATGCGACGTATGACAAAATAAAAGTGCTATGTGAAGAAGCAAAAGAGTATGATTTCGCAAGTGTTTGTGTGAATGGATATTGGGTATCAGCCTGTAAGGAATTATTGGCAGGAAGTGATGTTATGGTATGTACTGTCATTGGTTTTCCATTAGGTGCAATGAGCAGCGATGCGAAAGCATTTGAAACAAGAGATGCCATTAATCATGGTGCCAACGAAGTCGATATGGTATTAAATATTGGCGAGATGAAAGCTGGACACTATGATGCTGTACTTGAAGATATAAAAGCGGTTGTAGAAGCAGCGCAGGGACATACAGTAAAGGTGATCTTAGAGAACTGTTTGTTAAGCAAAGAAGAAATCGTAAAGGCATGTAAGCTTTGTGTAGAAGCTGGCGCAGCATTTGTGAAAACCTCCACTGGTTTTTCTACAAGTGGTGCGACTGTAGAAGATGTACGATTAATGAAAGATACAGTAAAAGATGCATGTAAAGTCAAAGCAGCTGGTGGTGTACGTACATTTGAAGATATGGAAAAAATGATTGAAGCAGGAGCCGATCGTATTGGCACGAGTGCTGGAGTAACACTAATGCAAAGAAAAACAAGTGAAGGCGGATACTAAGGTCAGAAATGACCTTTTTCAATTAGAGGAAACAAATATGGAAAAAAGAGAAGAAGCATTTGATGCAAAACAGATTTATGAGCATTTAAAACAGGCAAGTGTACGCCCTATCATACGCTTTGAAGTTGAAAAGAAAAATGAGATAAGTCCATTTGATATGAAGATTGGTGGTGCATATTATCTTCCAGAAGGTGAGAAGCCACCAGTGAATATAGAAACAGGAAAAGAATTGTATCTATTGGCACAATTAGATTTTTCTAAAATACCGCATATACAGGACTTTCCGCAGAAAGGTATTCTTCAAATATTTATTGCTGGGGATAATGATATGGCAGGTATGAATTGTGATGATCCATTTGATCAAACGACATGGTGTATACGATATTATGAAAATGTGGAACATCCGGATATCCTGAAAGATGTACATCACACCAATTGCGATGATTCAGATATATCACTGCCTTTTTCACCTTCTAATACCTATGTACTAACGCCTTATCTGGATGAACAGGTGATTAGTTTGAGTGATTATCGTTTTAATGATGTTTTAAAAGAAAGCTGTAAAGATATCTTGCCTGAAGATGTCACAAGATATTATGATTTAGATGATGACACTTTGGACCAGCTGTATGATATGTTAGAAACCTGCAATTGTCAGATGGGTGGATATCCGTATTTTACACAATATGATCATCGTGCAGGCATGCCGGAATATGATGTTTTGTTATTTCAATTAGATAGTGTAGAAGACATCATGTGGGGAGATTGTGGAGTAGCAAAATTCTTTATGACATGGGAAGCTTTAAGGAAATGTGATTTTTCAGAAGTGATGTATCAGTGGGACTGTTGTTAAGGTACTTTACTTTTATATTGAAATCTGATAAAATTCATTCAAAATGAAAAAAGGAGAGATGATTTATGGATGACCCCCAAGGTTCATCGATCATGGTACAATTATTACTTATCGTTATATTGACGATGATTAACGCATACTTTGCCGCAAGTGAAATGGCAATCGTATCCGTTAGTAAAACAAAGATTCACCGTTTGGTGGAGGAAGGCAATAAGAAAGCGGAGCTGGTAGAAAAACTTCTACAAGAACCAACTGCCTTTTTGTCTACTATTCAGGTGGCAATCACATTAGCGGGTTTCTTTAACTCTGCCAGTGCTGCGACAGGGATTTCCCTTCGCTTTGCGACGGTTTTAAAGCAATGGCAAGTGCCATATGGAGAAACAATCGCAATCGTTGTGATTACTATTTTATTATCCTTTGTGACTTTGATTTTTGGTGAATTGGTACCAAAGCGTATCGCCCTTCAAAATGCAGAGAAATTCTCAATGATGTGTGCGAAGCCAATTGTTGTGGTATCAAAAATCGCATCACCATTTATTAAAATATTGTCATGGTCCACAAAGTTTGTCTTGCGCTTATTTGGTATGCATGATGAAAATGTAGAAGAATCTTTATCACGTGAAGAAATTCGTTCCATGGTAGAAAGTGGACAGGAAAACGGTGTGTTTAATGAAACAGAAACAGAGATGATCAACAGTATCTTTGAATTTGATGATATTCAGGCAGAAGATGTCATGACACCAAGAACAGAGGTTTTCTGTATTGATATCAATGACCCATTAGATTCTTATTTAGATGATTTAATGGAAATGCATTATACACGTATTCCTGTTTATGAAGATACGGTAGATGATATTATTGGTATTCTACATATTAAAGATTTCCTAATAGAAGCACATAAATATCATTATGATTATACAAAAGTGGATATCCGAAAGATTTTAAGAAAACCATATTTTGTATTAGAAACGAAAAATATAGATGAACTGTTTAAAGAAATGCAGAAGAAACGCCAGCATTTAGCAATTCTGGTGGATGAATATGGTGGCTTTTCTGGTATTGCCACAATTGAAGATTTAGTTGAAGAAATCATGGGTGATATCGAGGATGAATATGATGAAATCGAAGAACCCCAGTTAAAGAAACTGGATGAACATACGTATCTGATTGACGGCTTCATGAATGTAGATGATTTAAATGAAGAATTATCTTTAGATTTAGAAAGTGAAGATCATGATACCATTTCAGGCTTCCTGTTGGATTTATTAGGAAAAATTTTGGAAGATGGTTCAAAAACAAGTGTGGATTATAAAAATCTTCATTTTGATATATTAGAAGTAGAAGATAAACATATTGAGAAAATACGATTAATCATTCAACCAGAAGAAAAAACGGAAGAATAACTCTTTTAAGGGTTATTCTTTTTTTGTGAAGAAAAAGTAACTTGCAAATTTTAAATTATGTGATATCCTTAAAAAAAAGGAGGTTATTATGAATCATAAATCTGATGTTGAAGCGTGGGCGACAGCACTGATATTAAAACGTTTGCGTAGCGCAAAAGGTTTAAAACAATATCAATTTGCGGATGAAATACAGATGAGTTTACACAAATACAATCGTATAGAAAACGCAAGAGGAAAGCTGTCACAAGAAGATTTAGAAAAGATTGCAGAGTATTACCAGATGAGTGTAGAGGATTTATTTCTGAAAATTCATAAAGAAATAAAAATCTTGCAAGGTGAAGAAAAAGAATACTTCGCTAAAGAGAAAATAAACTATTTGAAGATCAGAGATGAAAGATATCAAAACAAATGATTTTTTTTGACCATGAAGTTTAGCGTTACGAAAACTATATACAAAAATGTATATTATCACTAAAATCGTATATCTAAAATTTTCTGATAACTCTATAATTTTATCATGAGGTAAAATATGGAAAATTTTGGAGAGTTAATACGTCAAAGATTAAAAGAGCTGAATATGACACAATCAAAGCTAGCTTATAAGCTTGGCGTTAGTAAAAGTCAAATATCGCATTATATCAGTGGGCATAATGAAGTGCCTTTTCAAAATGTCGCAAAGATATGTAAAATATTAAATCTGAATTTAAATAAATTATATGGAATATACGATGGCAGTATGAATGATGATGAAATGCGTATGGTTGAACTGATGAGATATCTAAACGAAGCAAACAGACAAGAGCTTGCTGACTACATGAATTATTTACTTTATAAACAAAGAGAGAAAAATGATTTCCATCAAAATAAGAAATGATTTTTCACTCTTTTTTGATGTATTGGTAAAGTATAAATTTACTTTTATTTTTCTTAGTAACTTATCAAGTTATGTATATATCTTAATCTTTTGGTACATCCTATAATAAAATTGAGGTAGATTAGAATATGAATACAAAAGATTTTGGTAAGCTGATAAGAAAAAAATTAAAAGAAAAAAACATGACACAGGCGAAGCTTGCTGAGAAATTAAATGTCAGTAAAATGCAAGTATCACATTATTTAAATGGGCAAAATGATATCCCTTACCAGAATATGGTGAAAATATGTTCTATATTGAATCTTAATCTGAATGCGTTTTATGGCATATATGACGCAAAGGTTTCTAATCAGGAAATGATGTTGATTGAATTATGCAGAAATCTTAGTGCGGAGGAAATGAATGAAGTGATTTCATTTGCGACATACTTGGCATACAGGCGTAAGAAAACATAATGTTTTTCTTTTCATGTTTCTTCAGAAATCATTTATATGAGAGATATTGATACATTGTCACATTGTCTAGGATTATACAAAAAAACCATTGAAATATTTATTTCAATGGTTTTGTCTTTCAATGGCGCCTTAAACAAGACTCGAACTTGTGACCTGCCGGTTAACAGCCGGATGCTCTACCTACTGAGCTATTAAGGCATCTTTCTGAATGCCTTGTTATAATATCATATCTTTTTCATTTTGACAATATCAAAAATGAATTTTCTTGAAAAATTTACTTGCAGCAGGATGGGATACGTTCTTTAGTATCTTCAAAATAATGAATCAGCTCGATTGCTTCTTCACAGCCTGTTTTATTGATGCGATAATGCATCCATTTTCCATCTTTTTTAGATTCAACGATTCCACTGTCAATCAAAATTTTCATATGATGGGATAAAGTAGACTGACTGATTTGCATTTTATCTAATAACTCACATGCACAATGTTCTCCCTCTTTTAATATTTCAAGTATTTCCACACGATTTTCATCACAGAAAGCCTTGAATATTAACGCAATTCTACGATTATTCATACAACATACTCCTTCCTTGCCCCTTTTTCTATTATAATCATAGAAGAGTAACGATTTTTTGTCAATCATAAAAAAATAATAACAAAATAAAACTTTCTTATGGAAGTCATGTGATAAACGATGGCGCAATAAAGATAAACATGATACAATACACATGCTCATTGAAAAATGATAAGGATAATGGTTCACAATTTAGTGATGAAAAAGGAAGCAGGTGAAAGACCTGCGCGGTCCCGCCGCCGTAATAGGGAGTCTTATTCAATTGTCACTGTATAACTTATGGGAAGACGAATTAAGATGTTGAACTAGAGCCGGAATACTTGCCATTATCTATATGGATGTGATTAACGAGAGATTAAGCACACCATGATTGAGAAAGATAAGAAACTCTTTTCATCATGGTAAAAGAGTTTTTTTATTCAGTATCCTTATCTTTTTCTTGTGTAAGAAAAGAGGAGAAAGAAAATGAAGAAATTAATGAGTATCGCATTTGCGGCAGCACTTGCCTTTGGAAGTTTATGTATGCCAGTAAATGCACAGGAAACAAATGTAGTGAATGAAGCAACAAGCAATCCAATTGATTGGATTGAAGGTAGTTTTACTTCCTTGCAAGATGGCAGTATTCCATTATATACAGGAGATGATGCATTTATCGCATTATCTCAGACAGCTTATGGAATGAATGAGGAACAGCTGCAGAAAAGTGAAGCAAAATTTATTCCTTTAACACAGAAAAAAATAGAAAATCCAAGAGCAACGGCTAATGATGTTGAAAAGATGATTATGCTTGTAGAAGCTTATGGATACGATGCATCCGCATATGAAATGAATGGTAAGATTGTCAATCTTTATGATATGTTATCTGAATTTGAATTATCCTTCACAAACGATTATGTATTTGCATTAGAAGCCTTACATAGTGGAAATTATTCACCTGCAAAGGACAGTAAACTGGATAAAGACCAGTTAATCAAGGATTTGATCGCATTAAGAAATCCAGCAGATCACGCATGGAATTACACTGGAGATTATACAGGGACTTGGGGATCTTCTGATACAGACACGACCGCAATGGTATTAACGGCACTTGCGCCATATTATAACCTGCCAGAAAGTGAAACAGGTATTTCTAAGGAAACCAAGGATGCTGTAAAACAGGCAGTCGAAGAAGGCTTCACATATCTAAAAGATTTCCAAGAAGAAAATGGTGCGATGAAAAGTGTTTGGTCAAATGGCAATTCTAACACAACCGCAATGATGATTGTCACTATGGCAGCATATGGAAAAGATATGAATACAGAATTTGTGGTAAATGGTAATACATTGATAGATGGATTAATGAATTTTGCTTTGGAAGATAAAAAAGGTTTTGGTAGTACAGATAAGAATGATTTGGATGGTTATGGTACGGAACAGGCTGTTCGTGCATTGATTGCTTATAAGAATGCGAAAGTAGGAGTGCCATATTATTTATATCAGGCTGGAGTAAAACTGAATGAAAATCGTTTTCAGGTGAATCAACCAACCGTTGATGAAACTATAAATGAAAAAGATGATGTGAATACACCAGATAAAGAAATACAAAATGGTAATAAACAGGAACCGGTTATCAAAGATACCAGTAAAGGTATGAACAGTTCTTTATTTGTATTGGCATTATGTGCGAGTGCCGGCCTGGTGCTTGTAAGAAAAAAAGCTTAAGAAAGAAGGTAAGGATATGTTGAGCGATAAAAAGAAAAAACGTTACATACAAGGAATATTATTAGGTGTGATAGCCCTCATATCCTTTTCTTTTCTGTTTATATATGCAAAGCAGGATAATAAAAAAACACCTGTTGGTATATCTTCCATAGAGAATAAATTATATCTGGAATCAAAGCATACGAATATAGAAAAGAAATCTTCAAAGGAAGATACAAAAAAGGAAAAGCAAGAAGAAGTAACATCAGATAAACAAAGTAATAAAGTACCTGATAAACAGAACCCTTCAGAAGATAAAAAAGAAGAAAAACCTAAACAGGAAACCTCTACTCAGAAACCACAAACAAATAAAGAAGAAACACCAGTAAAACAGCCTGAAATTCAGACTGTGACCTTTTCTATTGATATGAAAAATATTTTAGATCATAAAGGCGAAGTAGATTCCCGTTTTCAAAATTTTATACCAGCAGATGGTGTACTGGTTGCACCTGTAAGTGTAGAAATACAGGATGGTGATACCGTCTATGATCTTCTTTCCAGGGTATGTGCACAACAAGGCATCCCTTTAGATGCAAGCAATGGATATGTAAAATATATAAATAATATAGGAGAATTTGATGCAGGGAAAAGTTCTGGATGGCTGTATGCAGTGAATGGGACAGTTTGTACGATAAGCAGTACACAGTACAAAGTAAAAGCCGGTGATGTGATAGAGTGGCGTTATACAGTCAAAGTGGGTGATATCTGATGCTTGAACTGAAACGATATCATCCTTTTGTCATTACCCTATTTGTGTTTACACTAATTGCATGGGATACCATTATTTCACATCCCTTGATTCATGTACTTTTGTTTATCATGAGCTGGATATACATACTGGAATTTCCAAATATGAAAGTAAAAAGTATCCTAAAACAAAATATATTTTTGATGATTCTGATGGCAGTCAGCAATCCGTTTTTTCAACATCGTGGCATTTATATCTTATGCTTTATCTGGAATACCCCAATAACGTGGGAATCTATTTTATATGGCCTTGATTTAGGAATTATGCTTGCAGGTATCATGAATTTATTTCGTATATATTCCCATATGATTTATACGGATCAGATTTTGTATATGATCACAAAGATATCTTGTAATGCCGCAATCTTATGCTCCTTAAGTTTACGTCAATTAACCAGCATCAAAAAACAATATGAGGATATTCGTTATGCAAGAAGTCTGATGATAACGAAGCATAACTGGTTTTCATCCATTAGAGAAAACATTGCGGTTGTATCCATGCTCATTACCTGGTTAATGGAATCAGGTGTAGAAACATCTTTATCTATGCGATCACGTGGCTATGGAGAACGAAAACGCAGTATATATCAAAGATATCCTATAGAGAAAAGAGATCGAAGGGTGTTACTTTTTAACGTTGTCTGTATCATTTTGAGTGTGATTGGAATGCATGGCATATCTTTCTGGTGGTATCCAAGTTTTTATCAAGAATTATCCATTCTGCAGGCGGCTTTATTTTTTATCGCATGTATAGGTTTATGTGCATTACCATTATGCTTATTTCAAAAGGAGGTGCCGGCATGGGAAGATATCGAATCGATATAGATTCACTTTCTTATATCAACGCAAAACAGCCAGTATTGCATGATATCCATATCACATTACCCATTGACAGCTTTGTGGTGATTGCTGGTAAAAGCGGATGTGGAAAAACAACACTGTTGAGAATGTTGAAAAAACAGCTTCGCCCTAAAATGGATGTAAAAGGAACAATCATATGGGAAAATCAAACAAAGACTTTAATTGAAGAAATGAACGATTTAGAAAGTGCCGCATCCATTGGCTATGTATCCCAGCAGCCAGATTTACAGCTTGTAAGTGATCAGGTCTGGCATGAGCTGGCATTTGGATTAGAGAATCTGGGTATGAAAAGTGAAGATATCCATCAACAGCTTGCGGAAGTTGTATCATTTCTAGGATTGGAGGATATTTATCATACTCCTATTTCGCATTTAAGCGGTGGTCAGAAACAAATTGTTCAGCTAGCGGCAGTATTAGCGATGAAACCAAAAGTAATTTTATTAGATGAACCGACCAGTCAGCTGGACCCTATCGCAAAACAGCGATTCTATGATCTTTTGATACGTATTCATAAAGAGTTTGATATTGGAATCATTATGGTGGAACATCAGTTAGAAAGCCTATTGGATGTATGTGAACGTATAATCTATCTTGAGGAGGGTACGATTGCATATGATGGAAAACCAAATTATTTATGTAAAGGACATATTACTTATGATGCCTTATTACCTTATCCTGCACGTTATATACAGCAGATGTATCCCGAAGAAAAAGAAAATCCAGTGACAGAAAAACAAATGCGTCAAATGATAAAGATGGTAAATATAGCTTCATCAAAAATAAAAGAAGATACAAATACCGTATTACGATGTGAACATGTTTATCTGCGTTATCAAAAAGATAGTCCGGATGTATTGCGTGATTTTTCTATTGAGGTAAAGGAGCATGAGATTTTATGTTTATTTGGAGGAAACGGCAGTGGGAAAACAACATTCCTAAAAATGTTAGGTAGCAAATATGCGAATAAATTTGGCAAAGTAGATATCAAAAAAAGATTATTATATCTTCCACAAGATCCCAGAATATTATTTGTGAAGGACAGCTTAAAGGAAGAATATGCAATGTTTTCTAATCGTGATACATGGATCAAATGCTTTGACTTGGAAAAGCTGTTGCTTATGCATCCTTATGATCTATCAGGAGGAGAACTGCAGCGTGCAGCACTTGCTTTATTATTGATGCATTGTGATGATGAATGTATTTTATTGCTGGATGAACCAAGCAAGGGCTTAGATATGTATTATCGAGAACAATTAGCGAAGATTTTAAAAACATTAACAGAAAAACATACAATCATTATGGTATCTCATGATGTAGAATTTGCGGCATTATGTGCAGATCGTTGTGGCTTCTTATTTGATGGCACCATCACAGCATTAAAGCCTGTTCGCTCATTTATGATGGATAATAACTTTTATACGACCTATTGGAGAAGATGTACACGTCATCTGACGCCTTGTGCAATCACATATGAGGATATGATATCATGACGCATGTGTGGAAAAGAAGAATAGGTTTTCTGGGATTGCTATGTACATTTATGCTTTTTCTTTTATATGGGTTTGAGGAACATTTTTTATTCTATGCTAATCTTGGGGCAATTTGTATCTTGTTTTCATGCTGGAATCAATATGATAAAAGAAGTCCAAGATTAAGTGAACTTGTATTATGTGCATGTATGATCACAATGGCTGTCGCTGGACGTGTTTTATTTTTGTGGGCACCCGGCTTTAAACCGCTTACTGGAATCGCCATTATCGCAGGAGCCTTATTAGGCGGATGGAATGGATTTTTATGTGGCAGTTTATCTGCATTACTGTCGGATTTATTTTTCGGAATCGGTCCATGGACATTTTTTCAAATGCTTGCATGGGGGATCATTGGACTAGGTGCAGGATTCATACATAAATGTTTTAAAAAACGTACCATACGAATTGTTTACGCATTATTTTCTGGAGTATTCTTTAGTGTGTTTATGGATATTTATTCCACAATGGCCACAGGAAGTTTTGAATTTCAACGCTACATCGCCCTATTGATAACATCATTGCCTTTTATGGTTATTTATATGATTTCAAATGTGTTATTTGTGGAAATATTATATCCCATTATGCATAAGAAAATTGAAAGAATACGTTTGAAATATGATTTATAATGTTAATCATTTAAATATTTGGTATCCTTAACCGGATACCTTTTTATATATATAATTATCAATATGTGGCTATTAATATATAACAAAATAAGCTGATTTAATTATATATTATAAAATTACTAAAAGGTGCACAAACAATACTAAAAAGTGCAAAGACGAAATGATGGATGAAATAAATACTAATAAAGTAGAAAGAGAGCGCTTTCTTATCACAATATTAAAAAAGGATGTGATACAGCAATTATTTAAAGAATATAAAGATTAATAGTATGGAAAGGAGAAAACTATGTTAAAAAAATTTGCTGCATGTTTTATATCATTCATGATGGCATTTACAGGCACGCTGCCTTTTTCTGTGCATGTATTCGCAGAAGAAGCTACGAATGATGAAGCATATAAAATATATCCTACTGTTCATTCCATAGAATATCAGGATGGTGGATATAACCTTCAAGAAAATGTAAATGTGATTTATGATAAGGAGATTGATGATGCCACAAAAGCTCGAATGAATGAGGTGGCGGCTTTAAAAAATTTAACCATTCAAACATCGGATCAGGCAAAATCTGGTATGACGAATATCTATGTTGGTGTTTATGGTTCTAAAGGCTTCGCTGATGCATATATCCGTCAAAATAATGAAATAGATCCATCATTATTTGAGAAGAATGATGCATATTTTTTGAAAAGCAATCAACAGACAATTGCTATTTTGGGTAAGGATAGTGATTCTGCTTTTTATGGTTTGACAACGTTGTACCATATATTTGCACAAATGGAAAGTTATCACATTAGAAATTTCACAATCAATGATTATGCAGATATTGTCAGTAGAGGCTTTATCGAAGGCTATTATGGTAATCCATGGTCAACACAGGATCGTATAAATTTAATGAATTGGAGTGGATATTATAAATTGAATTCATATTTTTATGCGCCAAAGGATGATCTTAAGCATAATAAAATGTGGAGAGAACTATATAGTGATGAAGAAATCAATACAAAAATTAAACCATTAGCCGAGGCAGGAAATGCTTCAAAATGTCGTTTTGTTTTTGCCTTGCATCCATTTCAATCAGACCCTATTCGCTTTAATACAGATGAAAATTATAATGCAGATTTAAAGGTGCTACAGGATAAATTTAAACAAACCATCGAAGTTGGTGTACGTCAAATTGCAATCCTGGCAGATGATGCAGGTAATTCTGGTGCAGAAAACTATACAAGACTTCTAAAAGATATGACAGCATGGTTAAAAGAAATGCAGAAAACCTATCCGGATTTAAAACTTACACTGCCATTTGTAACTGCGGAATATATGCACTATGGGGAAAACTATTATCATAATTTTCCAGACAATGTTCAAATCGTTATGACTGGTGGTAAAGTCTGGGGCGAAGTATCTAATAACTTTACACAGACCTTCACAAAGAATGCAGGTCGTGGACCATACTTATGGATCAACTGGCCATGTACCGATAATTCTAAAAAACACTTGATTATGGGCGGATATGATACATTCTTAGAACCAGGTGTAAATCCTGATAACATTCAGGGAATTGTATTAAATCCAATGCAGCAATCAGAACCAAGTAAAGTAGCCATCTTTGGAAATGCAGAATATTCTTGGAATATCTGGCAATCTAAAGAAAAAGCAAATGAAGCATGGGAAGATTCTTTCTCTTTTGTAGATCATAATAATGCTTTAGCAAACGATGCTTCCAATGCTTTAAAGGAACTGAGTAAACATATGATGAATCAAAATATGGATACAAGGGTAAAACCTTTACAGGAATCTGTAGAATTAAACAAATTGTTAGCACCATTTAAGGAAAAATTAGATAAACAAAAACCAGTCAGTATCGAAGAAACAAATGCTTTGATTCAAGAATTTGAGAAGCTGGCAAAAGCCTCAAAAACTTATAGAAATCATGCAGGGAATGAAGCTATAAAAGATCAGATGATCTATTGGTTAAACAGTTTTGATGATACAACAGCTGCAGCAATCGCATATTTAAATGGTGTAAAAGCTACATTACAAAATGATACCGCAAGTGTCATGGAGAATATGGCAGCTGGAAAAAAGGCATTTGAAAAATCTAAATCCTATGGGTTCCACTATGTAGATCATACAGAATATGCTGAAATAGGCGTTCAACATATCGTTCCATTTATCGAATATCTGGATTCATACTTAAGCAATTATACAAAAAGTGCTGTGGATCCATCTATCGTCACAAAGCGCTTTATCACAAGCCGTCAAGATACACCGATAGGAAATATAAATAATGTGTTTGATGGCAATGTAGATACCAGTATAAGTTATCAACATCCAAATCTTATCTATCAGGGAGATTACGTTGGCGCAATGTTCTCTAAAAAGATATCTATCACATCCATGAAGTTTATCTTGGGCGGTGGAAAGAATCATTTTGAGGAATGTAAGCTTCAATATACACAAGATGGAAAAACGTGGGTAGATTTAAATAATCAAACATATACAGGTGTTTTAAATAAGCTGCAGGAAATATATGTTGAAAATTTAGATATAGAAGCCATGGGTATTCGCTTGATTGCCACCAAAGATAATCTAAATGATGCTTATTTAAATGTGAATGAAATAGAAATCAATGATGAACATGAAAATTCAGATGTATGGGGTTATCATGTAATTAAGTCTTCAAGCTGGAGTGTATATGCAGGTAGTGCTGCGGAAAGTGCATTGTATGATGGTAATGACAATACATTTGTCTGGTATTCTGAACCAGGAGATACCACATATGCAGGTGATTATCTTGGATATAATTTTGGTAAAGTCATTGAACTAAAGAGTTTACATTTAGTCGTCGGAAATGATAATGGCAATAAACCAGACGGAGATAAACTTGACAATTATAAAATTGAAACATCATTAGATGGCAATACATGGGAAAGTGTAGAAGGATATGATAATTATCAGGGTGTCGCAAGTGGAAAAGATGTTTTAGATATTGATTTACATAATACGAAAGCAAAGTATATTCGTGTTGTGAATTTAAAAGATAAAAAGGCATGGTTAAAATTTTCTGAATTTACAGTAAAAGAGAATCAGACAGGGGATTTAAAACATGTGTATACAAATATAACAGATAATCATATTTCATCAATAATAACACCACAAAAAGCGGCTTTGAATGATGGTTCGCTCGTATTGAAAAATCAAGACTATATAGGATTACAACTAGATAATATTAAGCATATTACAGATATCCATATCGAACAGGTTCCAACCAATGTAGTATTGGAAACTTCTTTAAATGGTATCCAATGGACACCAGTAGAAAATACAAAAGATTCCTTCGATGCGAAATATATCCGTTTAAGAAATACAAAAGATACCGTAACAATGGAATTAAAAGATTTTTATGTAACATTGTATACAGCTCCTAAAGCAAAATTATTAGAATGCAATACACCAATTGCGGGTGGATGGGGACCAGCTGAAGATATGCGTTCCTTAGGCAATGATTTTAATATATTCGATCAGAATATAAACACAGGCGCAGAAATCGGCGGTTTTCCACAAGCTGGACAATATGCAATCTTTGATTTAGGGCAAACATATGATATTCATGATTTCCGTTATTATGTTGTGGAAACACAGCCAAACTACCTGCGGGATGGTGTTTTTGAAATCGCTGCAGCTCCTGATGCAAAGGATGATGAATGGACAGAATTATTGAGCGTTGGGGATGGCAAAGAAAATACAGAGCCAGAAGATGCCAGCAATACTGCCAAGAATTATTCTGAATTAACACATGACAGCAGTCATCCGGGCAATATGTATAAAGAAGCAACCAATCTGCAGGCATCAGGTCGTTATCTTCGTTTACGTTTTACAGCCTCTAATAATCATCGTGCAGTATACATGAATGAATTATTGATCAATGGTGGTGTTTATGTATCACCAGAAAATAACAGAGATGTTGTAGCAAGCGTAGTTGAAGAAAAAGGTAAAATCCCAAGCAATATGTTTGATGGTAATTTATCTACCACATACAAACCAAGTGAAAAAAATGGTGAATTTACCTATCGTTTATCAAAACCTGAAAATGTAAAAACCATTCGTATTGTGCAATCTGGTGAAATGTCAAATGCTGTTGTGCGTGCGATACTTGCTAATAAAAATGATTTGAGTAAAACGACAACTGTAACACTAGGAACATTGAACCTGCCATTAAATGAATTTGTTATTCCAGATGATCAGTATCTTTTGAGTATACAGGTACAATGGACAGACAAGCTTCCTGAAATATCTGAAATATTAACATTAGATAAAACAGAGGCTATTGATAAAACAGAACTGCAAAAAGTACTACAGGTATCTTTAAATGAGAAGTGGACATCTGACACAAAACAAAAATTTGAAGATGCTAAAGTAAATGCTAGCGCAATATATGAAAATACATACGTATCTCAAAATAGTATTGATATGGCTGTCAATGCATTACAAAGCGTAATAAAAAATGCTTTGATTCAGGCAGATACAACGGCCTTAAAAGCTTATGTCAAAGAAGAAAAACCATTTATGATAGATGATGTACAAGTCTATACAGGAACATCTTATGATCGTTATAAATCAGCATTAAACAATATCAAAGATGCTTTAAATGATGAAAAGAATATCAGCGAAGAGGATGCGCAAACATTGGAAACAGCCATCAAAGATGCGAAAGAACATCTGGTGTATTCTACCATGCAATCAGAATTAGCAGAGAATACATTAGCGAATGATGAAGGAAAGTTTATAGAAGCAAATTATTCTGTTATGACTTACCAAGCATATCAAAAAGCTAAAGAAGATATGACAAATGATATTCAAAACAGTACAGATCCAGTCAATATGGCTAAGGCAAGAATTGCATATAAAGAAAGCGTTAATCAGCTTGCGGATATCACAGAACTACAAAATCTACATCATGATTTCAATAACTTGAATAAAGATTTATATGAAACAACAACATATCAGGCATATGAAAAAGCAGTCAATGACACAAAAGAACTGTTTAACACGGGAACCATTGATACTGTAAAGAAAGCAATTGATCGTTTACAGGAAGCAAAAGCAGGACTATTGTTTAAGGGTAATGTAATGATGATAGATATGATCAAAGAATTAGAGAAAATTAGTCCAGCGGATTATACAAAAGCTTCATTTGAAGTATTAAGCAATGAAATTGAACTTGCAAAAGCTGATGTGAATAATTCTAATGCTGATATTATCCAGGCACATATTCAAAAGTTAAAAGAAGCACAAAAACAATTGGTGGATATCAGAAATTATCTACATGTTGTAGAAACAACAACAGCTTATCAAAAAGCAGATTATACGAAAGATTCCTTTAATGCTTTACAAAAAGTATTGCATGACACTGCAATCGTTAAGCAAAAAGCAACAGCTGCGGAAGTAGAAAAAGCTTGTCAGGATATTCAGAATGCATTAAAAGCATTAGATCCTTTAGCAAAAGATTTAGAATCTTATCGCACAGCTCTAACAAAAGAAAAAGCGGATGTTTATACAGAAAGTACATATCAATTATATGCACAAGCTTATCAAAAACTTATGGCACTTGATGCAGAGAATACAAATATTATAACGTTCTTAAATGCAAAAGATGCTTATGAAACTGCTTATTCTAATCTGGCATTTAAACAGGCAGATTATCAAAAAGTAGATGCCGCAATACAAAAAGTTCCAACAAATTTAAGTGTTTACACAAAACAAAGTGTCGCAGCTTTACAAAAAGCAATCGATGCTGTACATTATGGATATATGATTCAGGATCAAAACAAGGTAGATCATTTCGCAGAAAGTATAGAAAGTGCTGTAAAAGGCTTGGTTTATCTGGATGGCGATTATACCAAAGTACATCAATTGATGGATCAAGTACCATCTGATTTAAATAACTATACAAGTGATTCTGTAAAATATCTAAATAGTGTAATCCATGATATTGATTATCATAAAAATATTCTGGAACAGAATCAAATTGATGCTTATGCAAAAAATCTACAAAAAGCAATCAACAATCTTGAAGTAAAAACAGCTATACAGAATACACCTGATACTTCAGATCACAGTAATCCATGGATGGCATTTATGGCATTGTTAATTAGTGGTGGCGTATGTATCAGTTTATGGAAAAGAAATAAAAAACACGCATAAGTTATAAAAGGCTTAATTGGATAATTATTCCATATTTAAGCCTTTTTTTATGTTTAATAAGTGAGAAAAGGGGAAAACTATCTTATGGATTAGTTTTGGCTAACATAATGGTTGACAGCATAAAACAGGATATGGTAATATCTTAAAGTATTAGCTTAAGCTAACTTATTAGGAGGACATATGAAAAAGACAATATTTACATTATGTATGATGATTTCTTTATTAACATTAACTGCGTGTGGCAGTACAAATAACCATTCTAATACAGAAATGATAACAGTAAAAGATGTAAGAGGCGAAGTTGAAATACCAAAAGAAGCCAAACGAATAGTAGATTTAAGTGGAAATAGTGATATTCTATCTATCCTTGGATATCAGGTAATTGGCACAGCGAATAGCGATGCCTATGATTATACGAAATTTCCAAGTTATCTAAAAGATACTTTAAAAGGCGCAAAGATTCTTGGATACAGTATGCAGGATACCATGGATATTGAGGCAGTGATGAATTTAGAACCAGATGTTATTGTGATTTCTACCGTACAGGAAAAAATGTATGAACAATTAACAAAAATTGCACCTACGATTATGATTCAAAATGAAGCCTTGGATTGGAAAGAAAATATTCATCACATGGCGGAAATCTTCCAGCGTACAAAACAGGCAGAAACTTGGTTATCTGCTTATGAAACAAAAGCAGAAAAACTATCTCAAAGCATCAAAAATAAATATGGAAAAGATACCAGTTATCTATCATTTCTGGCAAGTGGTGGACAGTTCTTTGTGTTCTCTGATGCAGGATTTGGAGATGTGCTATATAACGATTTAGGCCTTGTAAAACCAAAAGGCATGCCAAAACAAAGTGATATATCTTTACCAGTTGTGACTTATGAAGGTTTGGCTGAAATTGATGCGGATTACATCTTTTTGATTACAACGGATGAAATGCAGAAAGAACTAGAAAGCAACCGTGTCTGGAATAATCTACCAGCAGTAAAAAATAAACATGTGATCACACTTCCATCCTCACCATATTTCAATCAAGGATACAGTCCTATTGGACGTGAAAAATTATTAGCTGAAATAGAAGGGATGCTAAATGAAGCAAAATAAAAGATTTTGGATATGTATCCTGATATCGATCTTCTTATTGATCACTGGTACTTATCTTGCCTTAAAATCAGGCGCTAAAACCATGAATCAGGAAACGATATGGAATGCTTTATTCCATTATGAAGATGTGTTAGATCATCAATTGATTCGGGATGTCCGCTTGCCACGGGTAATTGCTACTATTTTGGTCGGAGGACTATTGGGAATATGTGGTGCGATGATGCAGGCAGTAACACGTAATCCTATCGCAGAGCCATCCATTCTTGGCATATCACAGGGGGCGACGCTGGCAATTAGTCTGTTATATATCCATGCAGCATGGGTAACGACAAACAATATCGTAATTGCATCTTTCATTGGCGCTTTATTAAGTGGCTTGCTTGTGATGTTCACTATGAAGAATCCTTCTCGCACATCTATGGGAAAACTATTGTTAGCCGGAACAGCCCTCAGTACATTTTTCCTATCCCTTTCCACGGTGATTTCCTTACTCACAAACAATTCACAAATGATTGCTTTTCTGGTTGGGGGTGGTTTTCGTAATACCGGCTGGCATCATGTCATACAATTAATGATCGCTACAACGATTGGTATGATCTGCGCAATGTTGTTATCCACAAAAATCAATGTATTATCCCTAGGGGATGATGTATGCATCTCTTTAGGTGAAAAGCCATCTCATATTCGCTTTTTTACACTATTGTTGATTATTCCCATAAGTGCGATCTGTGTCGCAGTTGCGAAAAATATCAGCTTTGTTGGGCTTATCATACCACAGGTGATATCACGTATCATAAAAAAAGATATGCGTTTTCTATTACCTTTAAGTTTTTTGGCAGGTGGAGTTTTACTGGTATTTGCGGATATATTAGCACGTATGCTGTTAAGTCCCTATGAAACACCAATTGGTATCTTTACATCTTTAATGGGGATTCCATTCTTTCTATATCTTGTTAGAAAGGAGCGAAGCCAATGAAAAAGAAAATAAAATATACATGGATCATCTTGTCTGTAATCTTATTGATTACGATTGTTTTATCCCTTGGCTGGGGAAGCTACCAAATAGCGTTTTCAGATATATGGAAAATACTTGTCGGACAAGGTACTAAAATGCAGAATATTGCAGTATTTACCTTACGATTACCAAGAATAATAACAGCAATGCTGGTAGCTACAGCCTTATCTATCGCTGGTGCATTACTTCAAGGTATCACGAAAAATGATTTGGCAGATGCAGGAATCATAGGTATCAATGCCGGCGCATCCCTTGCTGCTGTGTTATTTATCTTTTCCCAAGGAAGCTTATATTATCAGGCGATGGGAAATGCATCCATCATGATATTGCCAATCATCGCATTACTTGGTGCCTTTCTATCCGCAGGATTGATTTATTTCATATCTTCCTCACGTGACATTCATCCACAAAGACTGTTATTAACTGGGATTGGTGTGAATATCGCCATCAATGCCTGTATTATGTTTCTAACATTTCAAGGCAGTACACAGGATTATAACCGTGTATTGGTTTGGACAAGTGGAAGTTTATGGGGAAGTGGATGGATATATGCATTATCTATTTTACCAATTGTGATAATTGTGACAGGACTTGTCATGTATCATCATAAGACATTAGATATTTTGCAGTTGAAAGATGAGCTTGCGATTAGTTTAGGGGTTTCTGTGGAAAAAGAACGAAAGCGATTCTTATGTTATGCAATCATACTTGCAGGAGGTGCAACAGCTGTTGCAGGAAATATCAGCTTTTTGGGATTGTTGGGTCCTCATATCGCAAAATCTATGGTTGGCACAAAGCATAAACATTATCTTCCTGTGTCCATACTGATTTCTATGATCATCATTGTTGTCGCAGATAGTG
This sequence comes from [Eubacterium] hominis, assembly GCA_014337235.1. Lineage (GTDB taxonomy): Bacteria > Bacillota_I > Bacilli_A > Erysipelotrichales > Erysipelotrichaceae > Hoskinsella > Hoskinsella hominis. The sequence goes on from CP060636.1 coordinate 1,915,978, forward strand.
TATCCAGAAATTTGTTTTCCCCAATAGAAATACCAGCAGGTATTACCATATCATTGATTGGTGTGCCTTACTTTATATATTTGATGTTAAAGGAGAAGTCATTATGAATGCAATATCTGTAAAATCATTAACAGCCGGATATGAGTATCGTATAATTTTAGAAGATATTCATGTGGATATACCAGAAGGAAAAATCACTGTGATGATTGGTCCTAACGGATGTGGAAAATCCACACTTCTAAAAAACATTGCCCGTATCCAGAAGCCTAAAAAAGGTCAGATTTTCTTATATCAGGAGGATATACAGAAAATGCATTCTAAGCAGATTGCGAAAAAACTAGCAATGCTGCCCCAAAGTCCTGTCACACCAACAGGATTATTAGTAAAAGAATTAGTAGCTTATGGGCGTTTTCCATATCAAAAACCTTTAGGCTCACTTTCAAAAGAAGATTATGAAATCATCAACTGGGCAATGAAGGAAACAGGTGTATATGATCAAAGAGAACAATTTGTGGAAAACTTATCCGGCGGACAACGCCAGCGAGTATGGATTGCCATGGCATTAGCACAACAAGGAGATATACTGGTATTAGATGAACCTACAACCTATCTCGATATATCTTATCAATTAGAAATATTAGAACTATTGAAAACACTCAATCAAAAAAAGAAGCAAACCATTATTATGGTACTCCATGAATTACAGCTTGCATGTCGCTATGCTGATCATATCATCGGAATGAAAGAAGGTAAAATCGTATTTGAAGGTCATCCAAAAGAAGTAATCAATGAAGCACATTTGCAAGAATTATATGGAATCAAAGCACAGCTTCATTACGATAAAGATAAAAATTATCCTGTGATTATGGATTATCATATTTAGAGTCAATCAACAAGGATTTCCTTAGATTGACTTTTTTAATAGTATTATCTTATGTATTTCTCACAAAAATGTTAGATACAAGTAAGCAAACATACTTTATAATTATAATAGAGGGTGATAATATGCGGATAATGATAATTGAAGATGATCGAGTATTAGGAAATGAGATAAAACTTTATTGCGAAAAATGGGGACTAGAAGTCGTATGCGCCACAAAATTTCATGACTTATGCAAAGAGGTAGAGGTGCTACAACCACATTTGATTTTATTAGATATCAATTTGCCATATTTTGACGGCTTTTACTGGTGTGAAAAAATACGTAAAAATTCCACAGTTCCAATTTTATTTATATCTAGCAGAGATGGCAATCAGGATAAAATCATGGCCATCACAACTGGCGGGGATGACTATATCCAAAAACCATTTGCGTTAGATTATCTCATGGCAAAAATTCAGGCAATGCTAAGAAGAACCTATGAATATCAGGACCATGTACAGATGCAGTTATCCAATGATCTGCAGTATGATTTCTCACAGGGGCTTTTACGTTATCATCATGAAGTGATTGAATTAACAAAGATGGAAAACCGTATACTTGCGATTCTTTTAAAGAGCAGAGGGAAAATCGTTAGTCGTGAAGAATTGATGATGCAGATATGGAGTACAGATGAATTTATTTCTGATGGCTCTTTAACAACCAGTATTTCACGCCTAAAATCAAAGATACGACAGGAAACTGGTGTTGAGGATATCATTATCACAAAGAAAGGACAAGGATATTTAATACCATGAAATCATATATTAAACAAAAATGGATGTTGTTACTTGGCATTGTGATTGTCTGGATGATGAATCGTGTATATTATGTTTATTTGAGTCCTGTGCATATTCAGCAAAGTGATATATATTATATGGATTTTTTAATAGCAATCATAATCTTAGGACTTATAGTTATTGATTATTATAGAACATGGAAACATCATAAAGAAATCGATGACCTTTTAGAATGTCAGGAGTATATCGTTTGTGATGATTTGCATCAGCCTTTATATGATCATGAGGCGTTATTTATACATAATGAACAGATTTATCATCAGGATATTGAAGACAGCTATCAAAAGCTTTGCGAATTACAGGAGTATATTTCCCGCTGGTCACATGAGATAAAATTGCCACTTGCCGCACTTCATATGATGAATGAGCGCAATGATGATGTCACATTGCGTATGGAAATCAAGGAACAGTGTGAAAAGATGGAACAATTATTACATACGATGCTGACAGGCTGTAAAACATGGAACTCTCATTATGACAAAAAGATAGAATTGTTAAGTTTAAAAGGAATTGTGGATAAAAGTATTCGCCATCAATCGTTTTTTCTAATCAAAGAACATTTTGAAATTGATAATCAAATAACGGATGAAAAGGTGTTAAGCGATGAACAATGGCTGGTCTATATGTTAGATCAAATCATTCACAATGCAATAAAATATCACAAGGAGCAACCAAAGTTATCTTTATATACAGAAATGAAAGGAAATCGTACGATTTTACATATTCGTGATAATGGAATCGGGATATGTAAAGAAGATATATTAAGTGTTTTTGAAAAGGGATATACAGGTAATAATGTTAGAAATGGTGAATATAAATCCACGGGAATGGGACTATACTTTGTAAGACAAATTGCCCGTATGTTAGAACATCAGATTGAAATAGTATCCATACCTCAAAAGTACACAGATGTATGTATTATTTTTGATCATCATCTAGATTTTTTCAATATTACTGAATTGTAAGGATATCATGGTATCTGTAAGGTGGATGAAAGGATTTTGGCTTTCATCTAAGGTATGCTATAGGTGTCAAGGAGGTATCAGTAAATGAAAGAAATCATGCAGGTAAAAAATATTAGTAAGGAATATGGCAAAAAAGGAGTCAAAACAAGGGTATTAAACAATGTGAGCTTAGAGATTTATGAAGGGGATTTTATCGCAATTATGGGACCAAGTGGTGCTGGGAAAAGTACACTTCTGAATTTATTAAGTACCATTGATAAGCCAACACATGGCTCTATCCTTATGGAAGGTGTGGATATCACAAAAATTAAAAATGATAAATTGAGTAATATCAGAAAGAAGCATATAGGATTTATTTTTCAGGATTATAATTTGTTGGATAATATGACATTGATGGATAACATTGCACTACCACTTTCCATTAATGGGAAAAATCCTAAACAAATTGTGGAAAAAGTTAAACAATTGGCGGATTTATTTGGCATCAAAGAGCATTTAGAGAAGTATCCATACCAATTAAGCGGTGGACAGAAACAAAGAGGTGCTGCGGCCAGAGCTTTGATCAGTGATCCGGATATCGTGTTTGCGGATGAACCTACGGGTGCACTTGATTCTAAATCCAGTAAAGAACTGTTGATGAGTTTGAAGAAAATTAATGAACAAAAGAATGCGACGATTTTAATGGTTACACATGATGCCTTTTCCGCAAGTTATGCCAAACAGGTATATTTATTAAAGGATGGGGAAATTTCATGTAAGTTGAATGCAGGCGATTCCCGTAAAGAATTCTATGATCGTATCTTACAACTAATGGCATCCTTAGGAGGTGAGTAGCATGCGTGTCATGCGATTAAGCCTTCAAAATCTGAAGCGAAATTTCACTTCTTATCTGGCTTTTATATTCTCATTATCCTTTTGCAGCTTTATTTTATATAACTTTTTAAATCTTATGGATTCAGGAGCATTGGATATCCTGGGTAAAAAAATCAGGAATTCAGTGAAATCATCATTGCGGCAATCTCTGTTGTATTGGTATTCTTTGTTTTCTGTTTCATATGGTATGCTTCTAATGTATTCCTTGGGCAAAGAAAAAAGGAAATGGGTACCTTTATCTTTATGGGTTTAGATAACAAACAACTAGGTAAAATGTATTTCTTTGAAATGATGATGGTAGGTATGATATCCATTGTTTCAGGGATTTTGACAGGTATTGCCTTTTCAAAACTGTTTGGTATGTTGTTTTTTAAATTAAGTGATATTGAAGCATCTATTCCTTTTGATTTTCAATTTATCACGGCAATAAAAACCGCTTTGATCTTTCTGGTATTGTATGCGTTTTTGATGGGAAAAGGATATTTTAATATCGTACGCACCAGTGTAAAAGATATGCTTTCCGCAAACAGACAAAGTGAATTTAAGAAAGCCAATGGCTTTATGACTTTTTTTAAGGCATTGATATCTTTACTGATATTGTGTGCTGGATACTATTTTGCATTACAGATTGGAGATATATCAAGTTTCATTTACATGCTTTTAGCGACTGTTTTTGTAATCGTTGGTATCTATGGCTTATATGATTCCCTAATGCCCTTTGTCCTTACAAAGCTTTCTGATAAGAAAACGTTTCTATATAAAAAAGAACGAAATTTGTGGATCAATCATTTGATTTTTCGTGTGAAAAAGAACTATCGTACCTATGCCATTGTCACCATTATGATGTTATGCTGTGTGAGTGCATTGGGCGCTGGTCTTGCGATGAAACAACGCTATGATGCAATGAATCATTCTCAATCTCAATATGTATATTCATTTATGGGGGATCAAATACCAATTGATAAAATCAATCAAACGATTGAAAAAAATAATACGATGAAACAGAAAGCATCGATTCCATTCTTTTTCCATCAATATCGTGTTGAGAAATATACAAATGATCAGCTTGCTTTTGTGGTATCCTATTCAGATTATATCAATTTCTGTAAAGAAGTCGGGTTAACACCATTAAAAGCAAAACCACAGGACTTAGAAGCAATAGAGCTTCATAAAAAATACCTAATATCTTTATCAGATGATACATTGGGAAGTGTTCCTATAGATCAAAAAGAATTAAAAATTATTGCGGCTGAGGATACAGCTTACTTTGGTATGATGCAATATAATATGAATGCATTGATTGTAAATGATAAAACTTTTGCGTCACTTTCAAAAGGTAAAATGATGATGGATTTATATGTGGTAAACATTGCGGATCAAAAAAATTATAAGGCAGGTATTGAAGAGCTTAAGGCGTTCAATAGTGAGCATACACAAGTGATGATCGCAGATTTAGATAGTGGAGAAATTGTCTTTATCCGTGTTATTTATTCCTTATGTATCTTCATGTTTGCGGTATTTGCGTTCTCTTGCGGCGGGGTATTGTTTATGAAAACTTATAATGATGCTAGTGATGATCGCCAGCGATATATTATATTGAAGAATGTAGGTATCTCTAAACGCAGTATGCATCATGCGATTCAAAAGGAAGTAGCATTCACATATATTCTGCCGATTGTGATAACGGCATTCTCCAGTTATTTTATTATGAGTGCTTTACAGAATCTGATGAAAAGTGATCCTTTACGATTGATCACAATAATCAGTATTTCAGTTTTAGCAGTATTATTTTTCATTCTATATATCATTTCAGTGAAATCATTTGAGAAACGCTGTGAAATAGATCAGTAGGATACAAACAAAAAACAGGGCATATGGCATGTCCTGTTATTCATATCGTTTTGCACATACGATGATGGGAATAAAAAATGTTGATAATACGATGATACAGATCAGTGTTTTTTGTGTAATCAGGATATCTGAAAATGAAGTGTTTAAAGATATTCCAAAAAAGAAAGGGCAAATGATCATCATGAGGATGGACCAGATAACAATCGTCATACTGATGCGAAACCAGTTATTATTGTTGAAATGAATACCTGGCATATTCATACGCATGATACCAGTGGATATAAAATGAATTTGATTTTTGTCATAATAATCCGGAAGCTGTTTTGGTGTGAAAAATACGAAGTAGCCTCCTATGACAATCGCAATCACAATGTAGGTAAAATAATCTATCTGTTGTAAAGTATCCATGGTATATATATGTATTAAATACGCTGTAGCAAGTAGGCAAAAGGCAGTTGTGAGTATATAAATCATACGCCAATGCTTTCGCTTATTTTGGGAAATCTGTTTGATTTTCTGAATAACTTCATCATCCTGTTTAGAATCAAGAAGCTTTCCTTCCAATAGTTCATTTATGCTTACATCTAATATATCCGCAAGTGGCTGGATCAACGATATATCAAATAAACAAATATTACGTTCCCATTTACTGATGGCTTTATCTGATACATAAAGTTTTTCCGCAAGCTGTTTTTGTGTAAGTCCCTTTGCTTTTCTTCGTTCTGCGATAAAATTTCCAATGTCTTTATGCTCCATTTGTGCACCTCCTGATATCAGTATACAGAGGTTTTCTTTTTATTGCACTCGACCTGTGGTAGAATCACTATCATCTTCCAGATTTTCGATTCTATGAGGATACATATTCCAATATTTTTGATAAACGAAATCACTTCCATCAAAGTTCATTTGATACATACGAAAGTTTACATCTATATCTTTTGGCATCCAGTGTTCTGCATACGTATAACAATACTTCATGCCAATCGCTTTCATCACATGACCACTTCTTGGATTCAAGACATCATGTGTCGCTGTGATATAAGGAATATCTGTTGTTTTCAACATTTCTATAAAAGCGTTTGCGGCTTCTGAAACGATGCCTTGACGCCAGAATTCTTTGCGTAATGCATAACCAAAATCAAAGCTGTCACCATCACCAACATGAATATATCCAATGGGCTTGTTGTCATCTTTTAAACAGATCGCATAGCGAAAGCCTTCCCCCTGATAATCTAAATAAAAGCTCTTTAAATATTTCTTTGTTTCTTCAAGACTTTTAAAAGGAAACCAAGGTAAAAAGGTATTTACTTCTTTATCTTTCATAATTTCTAATAAAGCTTCTGTGTCTTGTTCATGAAATGGGCGTAAAATTAATCGTTTTGTTTCTATCATAAAAATTCTCCTAAAGTTGATATAATGTGCGATATTTATTCATTAAATAATCGATGTAGTATTGGGCATGAAAGGTGTCACCTGTTGCTTGTTTTAATACTTCATTAGCGTTTTGATAGGCACCAACATAGTGGATATTGTCTTTTAACCATGCCGCGATTTTATCAAATTGATTGTTTCTTAAATAATCTGCCACTGGCAGCTGTTTTTCCATTGAACTATAAAACTGTGCTGCATAAGCACTTCCTAAGGCGTATGTTGGAAAATATCCAAAATTGCCACCACCCCAGTGCATATCCTGTAAAATTCCTTCACGATGATTACGTGGACGAAGCCCCAGATATTGTTCATATTTATCATTCCACATGGTTTCTAACTGATCAAGAGGAATAGAACCATTGAAAATTTCTTTTTCTAATTCATAACGAATTAAAATATGTAATGGATAGGTTAATTCATCTGCTTCTGTTCGTATAAAAGAAGGTCGTGTGATATTGATCATACGCATGAAATCTTCAAAGGATACATGGGAAAGTTGTTTTGGGAAATAGCTTTGAAGGATAGGGTATTGTACCTGCCAGAAAGCTGGATGACGCCCGATATGATTTTCCATAAAGCGGGATTGACTTTCATGCATGGCGTAACCAATATTATCTTTTAAAGCAGTTCCATCATATTCTGGTTTTACCTGTAACGAATATAAAGCATGACCATATTCATGCATTGTGGAAAAGATGCCCGACATAACATCATGTTCATAATAATGTGTGGTAATACGTGCTTCATTTTCACTAAAGAAATCAGTAAATGGATGTTCCGTTAATCCCATAACGCACTTTTCTCGATCTATTCCTAAATAATCTAGTAATTGCGCATTGTATTTTGCCTGCTGATCAATATCAAAACTTTGATGTAATACGGAATCATCGATTTGTTCCTTCTGTTCATTGATTTTTTTGATGAAAGGTACCAGTTGTTCTTTGATGGAATTAAAAAATGCATCATATTGTTTCACACTCATACCATCTTCGTAGCGATCTAATAAATAATCATAGTCTGTACTTTCTTTTTGTACATACGTCAATGCTTCTTTTTGTTTTAGAATCACATCTTTTAAATAAGGTGCGAAAGATGCATAATCATCCTGATCTTTTGCGATATGCCATGCGGCTTCACTGTCATTGATGCTTTTCTGCATTGCGACATATACATCTTTTGGCAATACCCGATCATATTCCATTCCTTTTAGAAACAACGTGATTTCTCTTTTTTCTTCTGTGTCATTTGTGATTTTTCCTAATTCTTCAATCATCGCAAGAGCTTCCTTATCGGTTGCCTTACTGAATGCTTCACCACTTAAATATGCCATAGCTTCATTACGTTTGGCAATTCCTTTCTTTGGCGCAATCGTTGCGATATCATAATACATTGTACTCAATGCGAGTGTGTAGGCCTTTTGGATATCCTTATATTCTTGAAAAGCTTTTCTTAATGTTTCTACCATAATGTTCACCTCTATGCGAATATTGTAACATATCTGCTTTCATTTTTCGTCCCTTTATGCTATGATTACCATGGAAATCACGGGAGTTGGTATGACCGGCTGAGAGGAAGTTGAAAACTTCGACCGATACCTGATTTGGATAATGCCAACGTAGGGAATAATCATTAGTTATTGGAATATTCTCATGTTGGGGATATTCTTTTTTTTGGAGGGTCTATGATAAAAGGATGTATTTTTGATTTAGATGGCACACTGTTAGATAGTATGCATGTATGGGATGATTTTGCATTTTCTTATTTAATCAGTAAAGGAATACAGACAAATGAAAATTTAGATGAAGTATTTTCTACTTTACGCATGGAAGAGGCAGTCGCATATCTTCAAAAACATTATGTACAAAAGGAATCATTAGAAACAGTACATGATGAAGTTTATGCTTTATTGAAAAAACGATATATCCATATGGAGTTAAAACCTGGTGTAAAGGAATGCATACAGAAGCTTTCTACAATGCCAGTGACTTTATGCGTATTAAGTGCCAATCATAAAGAAGTGTGTGAAACAGCCTTGAAAAAACATGGACTATCAAATAAATTCTCCTATATCTTAAGTTGTGAAGATATCCATTTATCCAAAGATGATCCGGCTTGTTTCTATTACGCCTGTGAAAAGATGCAATTAAAACCAGCGGAGTGTATCGTCATTGAAGATGCATTGCACGCTGTATCAGGTGCAAAAAAAGCAGGATGCTATGTGGTAGCCGTGAAAGAAAAAAGCCAGCAGAAAGATGAAGAAAAAATCAGAAGTATGGCAGATGCATACATAGAGGATATGCAGGAACTGGAGGAGATATTATGCAGAAAGTTTTAACAATTGCAGGCACAGACCCAAGTGGTGGGGCAGGGGCACAGGCAGATTTAAAGACCTTTATGGCACATAAGGTATATGGAATGAGTGTGATCACCGCATTGGTTGCACAAAATACATGTGGTGTACGTGATATTATGAATGTAACACCTGCCTTTTTAAAGGAACAGTTTGATTGTGTATTTGAAGATATTTTCCCAGATGCAGTAAAAATCGGGATGGTATCACAACCAGAATTAATCGAAGTCATTGTGGAAAAGCTGAAACAATATCAACCTAAAAATATCGTGGTAGATCCAGTGATGGTATCCACCAGTGGCGATCGGCTATTAGCGCAAAAAGCGTTAACGATGCTGCAAAAAGAGTTGCTTCCACTGGCACAGATTATTACACCAAATATTCCAGAAGCAGAAGTATTATGTGAATTTTCTATTGAGTCCAAAGATGATATGGTAAAAGCAGCACAAAAGATTGCCACAAATTATCATGGCTATATTTTGATTAAAGGTGGACATTTTGAGGATTGTGCAGATGATTTATTGTATCATGATGGAGAAGAAATCTGGCTGCCTTGTGTTAAGATACAAAATCCTAATACCCATGGAACCGGCTGTACCTTATCCAGTGCAATTGCCAGTAATTTAGCATTGGGTTATGACATGGTAAGCAGTGTAAAAAATGCAAAGGCATATATCACAGGTGCATTAAAAGATGGCATGGATTTAGGAAAAGGCAGTGGACCTTTAAATCATTGCTGGAACTTGATGAATAAAGCATAAAAAGTCGCAAATCGCGACTTTTCATTTACAATAATTCCTTTACCAAAGATACATCAATATAAGGGGTAGTGACGCCATTTCCTATCATTTGCGTCGTGTTTTTTGTATACCATATCAAGCTATCATCATACAGTTTTTGGATATTCAAATCTAAATGTAAAGCCAAACGATAGAAATTGCCAATAGAAAGCTTATCATTCTCGACATGTATATCATTGTAATGTTTACCTAATATATCAATGCCGGAAGCATCATGAAGATATTTTTGTACATCCTCTTGATATTTTTCAGGCTGCCACAGTGTAAAATCTAAACGATAAGCAGTGATACTGAAAAACAACCAGTCTTTAATTTCTTTTTCATTCAGCTTTGATAATTCTTCGATGGTTTTTGAATATCTGGCATAATGTGCAAATTTCGCATGTTCTGGCAATCCATAAAACCGGATATCTTTACATATTTCATACAAAGGGGAAGCACATACTTTTTGTACTAGCAAATACAATTCCTTCGCCATCGCATCACCATTTTCGGCAGTAACTTTAATATCAAAACCTTCTGCGTTATCATACATGCGGCTGATAGGATAAATATCCTTCTGATGAACTGTAAAATTGATGTTTAACGAAGAAACAAAAGCACCTGGTAAAGTGTCTTCAAAAATGCTTTTTCCATTTTCATCCAATGATTCTTTCATATAAAAGCTCACATCATTTTCTTCATCATAGCATTTATAGATTGAAATATCTTGATATAAAGGATTATCAGTATTTACTTCCTCTTCTAATGTTACATAATCGCCATAGCGCTCATGTATAACTTGAGGAATCGTACGAATGTTATTATTACCGAATACATAGACATCAATACTTCCGAAAACCATTAGTGATACGATGAATAAAATGACAAAGGTAGACATTTTGATTTCTTTATTCTTATTTTTAGATGCTAAAGATAAGTAACTTAGCAAAATCGCAATGATTATGATGCAATATAAAGGAACCCTGGACTTCCAAAGCGAGGATAAATAAATAAAGAATAATGCAACGACAATGGCGATTATCACACAAACTTTGTGGAAATTCTTATTGTTTTTAACTGTTCTTTTTTGCATCTGTTCATTTAACAATTCTAATAGCTGATTTATTTCTTGGGAAGGTTCTTCTATTTCTGTATAGAATTTATAGAAAGCTGTATTGGCTTCAGAAGATATGATACGTTTCGATATAAAATAATATAAGTCATCAACAAATATGGGGTCCTCAGCAATATGTATAAAATCAGTTTCTTGTGTGAATGCCAGCCATTTGGTATAGGAGGTCATTTTAGTCAATAATCCACTGATTTTTTCTAATACACATGTTCTAAGGTTCTCTTTTTGTTGTTCATTCAAATGATTCCCTTCTTCAAACAAAGCTTCAAAATCAAATTCATTTGATGCATCTTCATTGGTTTCCACAGGGGATACCTTGATGATATCCGATGGAACAAAGAAAGTTTGTGTATCCTGATGTTTCGCAATTGCCATCGCTTGTTCATATGCATCATGAAGCTGCATAAATTCTTCCGGATGATCTTCTGGATGTATTTCTTTAGAACGTTTTGCGTATGCTCGTTTGATTTCTTTGATATGATCAGTTGCTTCTATGCCAAGGATTTTCCAACAAGGATGCTGCCACATAATTTCACCGCCTTTTGTTTATTATAGCAAAAAAGCCCTGAAGATGAACAGGGCGATATTTCATTTATTGAAACAACAGTTCCATGGATTCCTTGCTGTTAGCCTGAACGATTTTGTAGAAATATTCCTTTTGATCAAGGCCTTCTCGTTCAATGACTTCATCAATGACGCCATCACGGATAAACAATAAACGTTTAGAGTAGCTGGCAATCATCGCATCATGAGTAACCATAATAATCGTCACATGGTCTTGTTCATTTAAATTTTTTAATAAGGCTAACAAATCATGAGAGTTTTTAGAGTCAAGATTACCTGTTGGCTCATCTGCCACAATTAGTTTTGGATTGGTCACAAGGGCTCTAGCAACAGCACATCGCTGACATTGCCCACCAGAACATTCCGCAGGATATTTATCTAACAAGGCATTTATTTCAAGCTTGTTTGCGATTGCTTCTACACGTTCTTTGATTTCATCTTTTCCCACTTTCGCAAGTGTCAAAGGTACCGCAATGTTTTCACGTATGGTCAGTGTATCCATCAAATTGAAAGACTGGAAAACAAATCCCAAATTCTCATAACGAAATTTTCCGGTTTCTGTTTCCATCATTTTATTTACACTTTTCCCATTGATGAATACAGAACCTTTTGTTGGGGTATCAATGGTGGAAAGATTATTGATCAAAGTAGATTTACCGGAACCAGAAGGTCCCATGATACAAATGAAATCTCCTTCATAAACTTCTAAAGATATACCGTGTAAAACTTCAAATTCATTTTTTGTATTGCGATTATATGTTTTCACAATATTTTTTGCTTCTAATATTTTTTTCATAATGGTTCCTTCCTATTCTTCATTTACGATTGGTTTATCTATTGCTTCTTTAAATATCAGATTCACATAAATGCGATACATGACAACACCTGCAAAGGAAATCATTGCCACAAATATCAACAGCATTCCAGCCATAAATGCCGGAGTAATGGTATCGAATAATACAAACATGAAAGATATAATAAACAATAATGGGAAACATGTAAGGATAATCAAAAAGAAGAATCCTGCCATTTCCTGAAGGATAATTGTTTTGATATCCGATTTAAGATATCCAATAGAAATCATATTGTGGAATATTAATTTCTTATTTAAAGCATCGGAAGATAATTTATAACCAATACATACACAAATCAATACCAACGATACAATATAAGACAGAAGCACAACCATAAAGGTAGCTGCATCATGTCGAAATTTACATAAATAGAAGAATAAAATAGATACATCAATTAATATAATCGTCACAAGCATACCACTGGTAATAATGCTATAACGCAGGTTGCCCGTAGATATTACACGATGATGATCTGTCGGAAATAATTTGTTTTTCACCCATGTGACTGCTTCTGGATAGATATATTTAAAAATGTTGGCAGGTCCACATGCAATACCAACGGACACATAAATCATGAAAAAGAAGTTCACATGTGTGAAGTCCAGTGTGCATAAAAAATATAGAATATATGCATAAACGACAACATAAAATATTTTAAAATAAACACTTTTTGATTTACCAATCGGATTCATTGCTTTTTTTGCTTTTAGTAATGAATTTAAATCCATACGATATACAAATCCAGCATCGACTAAAATCAACCAGAATCCAACCATGAACAAGGTAGTCACACAATATACCATTGCGTCCATACTAAATGCAAATAATGGTGCCGATATAGCCATTTCTTTATAGATCAAATAATTAATCATGGGGTGTAAGCCAAACCCGACAAGAGCACCAATAGGTGCAGATATCAAAAGCACAATAAAATTTTGAACGATTAGAAAATATCCCAAACGTATGACGTTACAGCCACTAATCATCATAACACTGATATCTTCAACTTTTGATATCAAAAAGAATTTGTTGGAAAAGAATACCGTAATTACACAAATAGATATCATCATGAGGGATAATATCATTGCGAAAATACCGTTTCCAATTCCTCCATCAAAATCTGCTGAGCCAATCGCATAAGTCACATAATCAGACATGGAACTTATACCATAATAAGGATTACCTAATATTGAAAAAAACAAGGTAATCACAGCGGATGCTACGATAATCGAGAACGCAAAAAAATACGCATTTTTGGGATTGCGCTTCAGATTATCGTAAGCGAACCTTAAGATTTCCATAAATCTCTCTCCTCCTAGTAAAAAAAACTTTAGCCACAATAACGATATCACATTTTAGTTTGATTCACAAGTTATTTATGCATACGCTTACAAAAAGGCGTGGTTTCCCATGCCTAGTTATTGATACCATGATGATATCCGTTTGTATTTACATCAACCGTTTCAAATGTATATCCTAAATTTTGATAATATGAAATAATTTCTGGAAGAGTTTCAACGGAAGAATGACTTCCTGAATGATCATGTGTCAGCATCATGACTGAAGGATAATTTCCATATGATTTTGCAGTTTGTATCAAAGTGGATGCTGGCAGAGCACTGTTGCCATCACCACTTGCCGCATTCCAGTCAAAATATTGATAACCTTTATTCTGGACTTCTTTTGACAAACGACTCATGATGCCGGAATTATAATTGGCGGAAACAGTATTAGAAGAACCGCCTGGGAAACGAATGATATGAGAACGTACACCTGTTTTCTCATAAACAACGTCACTAATTGCCTGTAAATCACTAAAATATGCAGCTTCATTTGCATAAACTTGCGCATAATTATGAGAATAGGTATGTAGGCCAATCGAATGTCCTTTCTCATGCGCAATCCGGATATAATCAAGATAATTAGGGGATTGTGCTGTCACGAAGAATGTTGCTTTTACATTGTATTGATCAAGGATATCTAAGATTGCAGGTGTATTTGCGCTGGGACCATCATCAATCGTTAAATAAATCACTTTTCCTGAAACTGGTTGTGGTTTTGTGACTGTGACAGTGATTGTTTTTTCAGATCGATTATGATGTTTATCTTTTGATTCATATGTCACATGATACGTACCAGCTTTTTCAGTATCTACATCATTTTTTATGACAGTGACTTTCACTTTACCATCGCGCGCATCATTGGCACTTACCCCATATAATGCATCAAAAGAATCACCTGCCTGTAAAGTGATATTTTCTGCTTTGATGACAGGGGGCGTTTTATCTTTTTCTTGTATTGTTAATGGTATAGTGGCGATTGTTTCATTTCCGCCTTCATCTTTTACGATGATATCGACATTTTTCTTACCAGTTTTATCAAAAGCTTCATCTTTATTTTTCAATACAACCGTTGTTTTTGTATCATCTTTTATTTCTTTGATACCATCTTTTAAATCAAAAGATTCTCCAATTTCAATAGAAACAGGTTTTGTTGTGACTTCTGGCTTTTTCGTGTCTTTTACCTGTACATCTAATGCAAAAGTTTGATCTTTGATTGCATATAATATTTGATAGGTGCCCAGCTTTTTATTGTTTACTTTGTCATCTTTAACAGATACTTGTTTAATATCACTGTGTTCTACCTTTTTAATAAAGGACATCGCATCATATTTAGAATTGATTTCAATAATTTCCGGCTCATGAGAGAAGATGATATTTGGTGTAGTGAAATATAGATATCCCATAACAGCCAGTGCACAAGCAATGATTATGAGTAAAATATAGATGATGATGCGTTTCTTTTTCATAAAGAACACCTCTTTTCTTTATGGTACCATGAAGAAATCAAAAAAAGTAAAAATATGTTAGAGATAATGCTTCACAAATAAAACTTTGCCGATGACTTTAACAGGCAGCATTTCTGCTTCTTTACTAGTGAATACTCGTGGTTCAACTGTAGGGTTTTCCGCAACCAGTTCTACCTTTGTTCTGTCTTTATAATAACGTTTTATCGTGACTTCATCACCAATACGAATTAATGCGATATCACCATTTTTTACCGTTTCACATTGATGGACATAAATATAAGAGCCATCCACAATACCAGCATTGATCATGGAATCACCTTCAACTTTTAGAAAATAATCTCCACGTTGATATTCTTCTAGAGATACACTTTCTTCACCTAGATAATCATTTTCAAGAAACATATCATAACCAGCCTTCGCCATGCCAAGAACTGGCTTTTTCAAAGTGATGGCGGTTCCCTGCAAAACAGATTGCACATCATAACCAAGCACACGACTCATATTTTGTGCGGTTTCTTCTTGTATTGTTTTAACCTCACCACGCAGCCATCGTCCAACTGTGATATGTGTCACATGAAACTGTTGTGCAATTTCTTTATTAGACAGCTGATAACGATTTTTGTAATCTAATATGATGTCTTTTAATTCCATAGTTACCACCTCTATTTTGATTATACCGTATTTTATTTCAATTGAAAAGCAATTTTACCAGAAAAAGGAAACATAGTATACATAATTTTGTTGATTATGTATATTTTTAGTGTTAAAATACCATTACGGAGGTGGCAGGAATGGAACGAATCTATCTATGCATTGATTTAAAAACATTTTATGCATCGGTGGAATGCGTGGAACGTGGACTTGATCCTTTTCAAACGAATCTTGTTGTGGCAGATCCATCCAGAGGCAAAGGTGCTATTTGTCTGGCAATATCACCAAAATTAAAACAGCAGGGTGTACGCAATAGATGCCGTATTTTTGAAATTCCAGATACAATCGAATATATCACAGCACTTCCCAGAATGAAATTATATATGCAATATGCCGCAGATATCTATGGAATCTACTTAAAATATATATCTAAAGATGACATTCATGTATATTCCATTGATGAAGCATTTCTGGATGTGACAGAGTATCTGAAATTATATGAAATGGATGCGAAAAGGCTTGCGAGAAAACTGACAGATGATGTATTTGATACAACAGGAATCACTGCAACTGTTGGTATTGGCACAAACTTATATTTGGCCAAAATAGCTTTAGATATCACTGCTAAACATACCCCTGATCATATGGGATATCTGGATGAGGAAACGTATAAAAGAACGCTGTGGCATCATCGGCCACTAACTGATTTTTGGCAGGTAGGCAGAGGGATTTCTAAACGGTTGGAGAAATATGGATTTGTAGATATGTATGATGTTGCCCACGCACCAGAAAAGGTTTTATACAATGAATTTGGGGTTAATGCAGAATATTTGATAGATCATGCACATGGTATAGAGCCAACCACCATCGCAGATATAAAAAAATATATTCCCAAAACGAATTCAATTTCTAATAATCAGATTCTTTTTGAAAATTATGAATATGAAGATGCTTATCTTGTGATAAAAGAAATGGTGGAATTGAATGTTTTAGATTTAGTAGAAAAACATGTGGTTTGTGATCATATTGGGTTATATGTTGGCTATGCTGAAGATGACGTTTCCTCAACCGGAGGCATGCGGAAGTTATCTGTTGTGACAAACTCATATCAAATTTTGTTGAAGGAATTTTTAAAGTTATTTGAAGAAACCACAAACAAAGATGAACTGATACGTCAGATTGGTATAACATTTGGTAATGTTGTAGATGAAACACATGAAGCTTATGATATATTTACGGATTATGAAGATATCAAAGAAGAACGAAAGCTTCAAAATACACTTGTGGAAATCAAACAGAAGTATGGGAAAAATGCAATCTTAAAAGGAATGAATTTATGTGATGCAGCGACAACGATGAAAAGAAATAAATTAGTAGGTGGTCATAATGCAGAATAAAGCAGATAAAGCGATGCGGGCAAAACAGTTTTTGCCATTTGAATCTTTAAAAGGTTTTCATGAGTATTTGAAAAGCAAAGAAAGGATTGTTGTGGAAAGAAAACAGCTTTCTAATGATGAATATGAAGAATTAAATAGGAAAATTCTTCAGGTAAAAAAAGGAATGATGATAAAAGTTATTTATTATGAAGGTAAACAAGCCATTGAAGTTGAGGGGATGGTCACTAAAATTGATTTAGAATTTACAAAAACAATCAGAATTGTGGATAATAATATCCTTGTGAAAGATATTGTGGAAATCAGTGGGAAAGATATTGTGGAAAAAATCTTATAGCTTTTACCAGATATAGGCAGGTTCTTCATTATGAATAATTGCCTGATAAAGCTCATGACGACCAACGATTTTTAAGCCACCATATATTTGATCTTGTACTGTATAGGAGGAATCAATGATATAGTAATAATCAATGACATCATTCGTAGATGCATAACCAATCACAATAATCATATGATTGCCATGATATAAATCAGGATAAAGTCCCATTACGTCAATTGCGGTAAATACCGGATCATGAGAAGCAATATCTGATTTCACACGTTGTTCAAATAAGGCCTGGCTTTGAGAACTTTGGTCATTAATCGCAAGTGTCTGTACACGATAGCCTGGTTCGTTTCCTTCAATATGCTGTTTGTGGAAAAGATATGCATTTAAGGTATTTGCTAAATCAATGTATTCTGTACCTGTAACCGTATCTGTATGCATTTCTTTTGATAACTGTGTCTGACTGACTTCTATATCATGATAACGTAAAACCATTTGCACGCACGCAGGAACACAAAAATAATTATTCTCTTGTACACTTTGTGGAACATCAAGTTTTATAACTTTTTGTTTATCCTGTTCCTTATGTTGTGGCTGCTCATCTTGCTGATTAGGGTCTGTAATAATTGTTTGTGTGTTTGTATGATCATCTTTATTTGTTTTATCATCTTTATCAGGTGTTTGTTGATCTTGTTTATTTTCAATTGGATGATCCTTTTGCTTCTGATCAGACTCATTTATATAGTAGAAAGTGCAGCCAATCACAATGATGATTATGATACTTACCAATTTGAATTTCATACGCTTCACCGCCTTCATTTATACAACGAAAAAAGTAGATGAATATTTCATACGACAAAGAAAAAGATGATTTTCCATCATCTTAGCTAATATAATTATTTCTAAACTGTATCATAACAGTCGCTATCACGTTCTAGGATTTTACCAGCTGCATCTTTCACAGTGTAAGCCACTTGATAATATTCTTCAACTTCATCATTGATGGCAATAAAGTTAACCTCACCCTTATCTATAACGTAGACCGATATCTGCTGCATAGTATTTATCACCAGTTTTCAAGTACTGCTTGCCTTTAATATCATAGCAATCTACCCTGTAAAAAATAAATTTTGTAGAACACAAATTCCCAATATTATTGAAAAGAAAACGTACTAAACTTTTCAACAATACTACATTATTTTGTTTGGATTTAAAAGGATATTAAAAATTTCATCATATCCTTGATCATTCATGTGGCTTATTTATAAAAATTAATGCTTGGTATCATCATAGCTTTTTTGTTTATGTTTGGCTATAATAAAAGAAATAAAGATACTATGGAGGATACATATGAACATAAGAAAAGTCTATGGTTTATTTTTCAGCCCAACAGGAAATACAGAAACAGTAGTGAAAACTTGTACTAATCAAACAGGCAAAGAATTAAATGTCACTATCGAATATGTGGATTTTACATCACCTCAGCAACGCAATATGGAATACAGTTTTTCATCAGACGATTTTATAATCATAGGAATTCCTGTATATGCGGGAAGAATTCCTAATAAACTATTGCCATTTATTCAAACAAAGCTAAAAGGAAATAAGACTTTAGTGATGCCTGTTGTAACTTATGGCAATCGCTCATTTGATAATGCATTAAAGGAACTTTCCAATGAATTAACAGCACATGGTTTTTATAGTATTGCTGCTTTAGCTGTGCCATGTGAACATGCTTTTTCATCTCAAATCGCAACAAATCGCCCTAACAAGGATGATTTAAAATGTTTAGAGTCTTTTGTTGAAGAAGTAGTGATGAAGTTAAAAACATCAAAGAATCTTCCTGCATCACTTTCTATACCTGGAGATGATATAATTGATGCTTATTATACACCATTAGGTATTGATGGAAAGCCAGCAAAATTTTTAAAAGCCAAACCAAAGACAAAGGTAGAAAGTTGTACATCCTGTGGAATTTGCGCAAATAATTGTCCAATGGGTGCAATATCCTTTGATAACTTTATAGATGTTCCTGGCACTTGTATCAAATGTCAGGCATGTATAAAAAAATGTCCTACTCATGCAAAATATTTTGATGATGAAGCATTTTTATCTCATGTGAAAATGTTGGAACAAAATTATAAAAGACGCTTAGATATTCAATGTTTTTACTAAATAGAAAATAATACGTTTATAATCGTTGTTTATATATAAAAAAAGAGGCTTTTTCAGCCATTCCTGATATTCTTATCTAAATTGGCGCCCTCTGCAGGAATCGAACCTGCAATTAAATCTTAGGAGGGAAAAAATCACGATTTTACCTCATCTTCCCTTTTCGTCTAAAATCACGAATTATCCTTTATTTATGGGCTTTTTTTGAATTGGTGAACACTTTTTTCTTTCCTAATTTTCCTTTAAATATTAGCTATTTTTTAAGGTCAAATTAGCAAGTCATTAGCAAAACTATTCAGTAACCATCAGTGTTTTTTAGCACTTTTAAAAAACGAAATTAGCAAATCGGGTACTTTTTTAAAAATTTTGTGTAAAACTACATGAAATAAGACCTTTTTACATATCCATTCCATGCGATTGGTTATGTAGAAAGGAGGTTTTTTTATGCCATATGGAAAAATTATTGCTATCGCAAATCAAAAAGGCGGTGTCGGTAAGACCACAACATCTGTTAATCTATCTGCAGGATTATCATTAAGAAAAAAGAAAGTTCTTTTAATTGATTTTGATCCACAGGGTGATTCTGCAAAAGCGTTGGGTTATACAGAGCCTAATAAGATGAAAGATACAATATCTAACATCATGCTTGAAATGATTGTTTCTGATGAATGTGATATTGAAAATCGAATTATTCATACAGAAGAAGGATTTGATTTAATTCCTGCTAATGAAAAACTGTCAAATATTGAAAAGACGCTAGAAAACATTGAAGATAAAGAAACGGTTTTAAAAGATGTTTTGAAACCAGTTAAAGACAAGTATGATTTTATTATTATTGATTGTAGACCATCTTTAGGTATGCTTACCATCAATGCCTTTACTTGTGCAGATAGCGTAATTATCCCCACACAGCCTGAATATTTATCCGCAACAGGAACACAACAGTTATTGAGTAGAATACAAAAGACGAAAAATGATCAAAATCCTCAATTAGAAGTTGAAGGAATCTTAATAACGATGACTGATGAAAGAACATTATTGGGAAAAGAAATCAACAGACAGATTCATGAGAATTATGGAAAACATTTTCATGTATTCACAAATAAAATACCTCGTCGTGTATCCATTGCAGAAAGTTCAGCAGTAGGAAAAAGTATTTTTAAGTATGATTCTAAAAGTGATGGTGCAAATGCCTATCATGTACTTGCAAGGGAGGTGGACTTAAATGCCAAGAGAGAGATTAAACGGCATAGAGATTCCATCGCTCGATGATGATGTGTTTGAAAGTGATGACAAGAAAGCATTAGATCAAGCAGAAAAGGTAATTGAAATCAAATTAAATAAGATTGTTGATTTTCCTAACCACCCTTTTCAAGTGAGAGAAGATGAAGAAATGTTAGAATTGATTGATTCTGTCGGTAGAAACGGTGTACTTATGCCTGCGATTGTTCGCCCAACAGAAGATGGCAAATATCAAATGATTGCAGGACATAGACGAAAGTATGCGAGTGAAAAGAACGATAAAGCAACTATGCCTGCTTTAGTAAGAAGTTTAACTGATGATGAAGCAACCATTATAATGGTGGATACGAATTTACGTCAAAGACAAAATATACTTCCGTCAGAAAAAGCATTTTCATATAAAATGATGTTAGATGCATTAACTCATCAAGGAAAACGCAATGATTTAACTTCGGTCCCACTGGGTCCGAAGTTAAGAGCAAATGAAGAACTTGCTCAAAAAGTAAAAGAAAGTCAAACACAAATTAAAAGATATATTCGCCTAACCTACCTATCAAAAGAATTGTTAGAGTATGTAGACAACAACAAAATTGCACTTCGTCCAGCAGTTGAAATCTCTTATTTAACACAAGAAGAACAACAATCTTTACTCTACTACATTCAATTAAATGATTGCACACCTTCACATGATCAAACAATCAGAATGCGTAAAATGCACGATGATGACACACTTACTGATGATACAATTCGTAACATCATGGAAGAAGAAAAACCAAATCAAGTTGAGAAATTCAGAATTACTAAAAATCGAATTGAAAAGTTCTTTAAGCCTTCGACGTCAGCTAAAGAAATGGAAAACGAGATTATAAAAGCACTTGAATATTATCAACGATATAAAAATCGCAATAAAAACAGAGGCGAGAGATAAAATTATGACGTACAAGGGGTTAGTGTCGATGATAGATGATAGCCACTTTTTTGCTTCTCCCCCTTTCCACACCTAACCCCCTATACCAACTCTTATTACCAACTCAAAAAGAAATATGGGGATATATCTTAATACTATATAGAGATGTAATATAGTAAATAGTACATTTGTTTTCAATTTCATTCATTGATAAACTGAATGCAAGAAACGAGGTGTGTGTATGAAAAAGAAAATTCTTTATGTTATTGCTTTAATTCTGTTATGCAGTGCAGGTTGTTCCAATGCTCAAGAAAAAGATCATCCAAACAAAGAAACAGTAAAAGACAAAGTTACAGTAACAAATCAAACAAAAGAAGATAAAACAACGCAACAAGAAAAAGAAGAAACAAAAAATGAGGATAACGATGATACAAAGAAAGAAGAACAGCCATCATCAACTAAGCAACAATCTTCATCTAATACAAAAAAATCTTCCCCTAAAACAGAAGTGCCTCAAGTGAATCAACCTAGCAAGGAGAATACAAAAGATACTTCAAAACCAACAAACAAACCAAGTAATCCACCTAAACAGGATATTCCTGAAACTCCACCAAAAGAGGAAGTTAAGAATACACCTGTCAAACAGTCTGCAATGGAAGTGGAAGTTTTAAACAAAATCAACAATTACAGGGCAGATAACGGATTACAACCTTTAAGCAGTTCTCAGTATTATCAAGAAAAAGCCAATGCTCATGCATATGCAATGGCAGAAAAAAGAGCATTATGGCATGAAGATAATGGTGAGTGTATTACCAACTCGCCTGATCCATTTACTGCTTGGATCAATTCATCTGAACATAAAAATATTGTCCTTACTCCAAACAATACCGTTGGTGTTGTCGCAATCTATTATGTAGATGGATATTATTATTCTGTATTTAGAACTTATTGGTAATAAAACAAAAAAATATATGATCAATCAAGGCACGAAATAACATCGTGTCTTTTTTTTGTGAAAGGAGAAAAACAACATGAAAAAAATGATAAGAAAACTCACGCTTTGTTTTGCGACTTTTGTCTTAATGTTTACTTCTGTTTTTTCAAATATTGCAACACCTGTT
This sequence comes from [Eubacterium] hominis, assembly GCA_014337235.1. Classification (GTDB taxonomy): domain Bacteria; phylum Bacillota_I; class Bacilli_A; order Erysipelotrichales; family Erysipelotrichaceae; genus Hoskinsella; species Hoskinsella hominis. The sequence goes on from CP060636.1 coordinate 1,939,120, forward strand.
TATGCAGCAAGTGAAACAACGTTTTTTGAAGTAAACAAAGCAGATGAAGTGATTAACGAAGCAAAGAAACATATTGGTAAACCATATGTATGGGGTGCAAGCGGTCCAAACAGTTTCGACTGTTCAGGATATGTTAGTTATGTATTAAAACAAACGGGATTATCTTTAGGTGCAGACCGTATTACAACCTCTAGTGCTATTTCATTTTTAAATGGAAAAGGAGTTACTGCTTATCAGTATCCTACCAATGAAGCCAATCCAAAGAACGCTAAAAAAGGAGATTTAATTTTCTATTTTGATGCAAGTGGTGAGGCTATTCATATGGGAATTTATATGGGAAATGGACAAATTATTCATTGTGCAGCAAGTATGCCTAGTGGTCCTCAAGATCAAGTTATGATTAGCGGTGTTGATGAACTAGGAACAAAACATGGTACAAGCATTGTTACCTATAAAGTCTATCGTGTCTTTCCACAAGACGGTGGAATGCGAATTAAAAAAGTTAATGAAGATGGACAACCACTTGCAGGCGTTGTATTTGAAATTACCATGCCTAATGGTACAAAAAAAGATGTAACAACAAACAGCAGCGGTATTTGGGATAGTGATGAAGCTGGTGTTCGTTTAGAAGTTGGAACTTATACAGTAAAAGAAAAATCAACGATTCAAGGATATTTATTGGATAGTTCAGTCAGAACGGTAGAAGTCAAAGCAGGACAAAAAGCAAGCGAAAATGTTTTAGTCGTAACAAATAAAGCACCTACTGGAGAAATTACGCTCACAAAATACAATGATGATAAAAGTGCAACTGTTGCAGGTACAACTTATCATGTAACAAGTAATACAGGCTATGTGAATGATGTAACAACGAATGAAAGTGGAAAAATTCATTTAACCGGATTAAAATTAGGAACTTATACTTTTGTTGAAACTCATGCTGCTGATGGGTACTTGTTAAATGGAGAGCCTATCACAGTAACTCTATCTTATAAAGATCAACATACTGCAATCATTACAGCTTCAACAGAACAAATCAATAAAGAACCGACAGCAAGCATTTCTTTGAAAAAAGAGGATAACGAAACAGGTAAAACACCACAAGGCGATGCGACACTCCAAGGTGCTGAATATCAACTTATTGCCGGAGAAGATATTTACAATAAAGCACATACAAAGAAATTTTATTCTAAAGGTGAAGTCGTTGCGACTCGTATTACTGATGAAAAAGGAAATATGAGCGATGTGAAAGGATTGCCATTAGGTTTTTACCAATTCAAAGAAACAAAAGCAAGCAATGGATATTTAATTGATCCTACGATTTATGATATTCACTGCGATTACGAAGGACAAAATGTTGAAGTTGTTTTAAGAAATCAAACATCAAAAGAACAAGTCAAAAAACAAGCATTCCAAATCATTAAAGTTTCGACAGAAGGCAGTGAAGAATCTGATTTAGTTGCAGGTGCTGAATTTACAGTAAAACTAACAAGCGAAGTCAATCAAGTTGGTTGGGACAAAGCAAGAGTTTATGATGTTTTAACAACAAACAATAAAGGATATGCTAAATCAATCGAACTTCCTTATGGAACATATACAGTCAAAGAAACAAAAGTTCCAAATGAAATGATGCCAGTTGATGATTTTACAGTCATTGTTGATGAAGATAATCGTGAACCTCAGGTATGGCGTGTATTCAACGATGCGCCTTTTAAAGCACTGATCAAAGCAGTCAAAGTTGATGAAGAAACAGGAAAAACGGTTTTGCTTCCTGATACAACATTTAAAATCAAAAACTTACAAACAAATGAATATGTCGGTCAATGGGTTTGGTTCCCTATTCCTCATTATGTAACTGAGTTTAAAACTGATGAAAGTGGTACAGTAACGACACCAAATACTCTAGAGGTCGGAGAATATCAATTAGAAGAAATTCACGCTCCTTATGGGTATGTCTTAAATAGTGAACCTATTAAATTTAAAGTATCTACATCGACTCCATATCAAATGGCTGAAGATGGAAAAACACCAATCATCATGGTTACAAAAGAAAATAGATCTGTCAAAGGAAACATCGAGGTATTTAAGATCGGTGAGCAATTAGTTGGTACAAAAACCGATGAACAAGGAAACATTCAATTTGTGTATGATAAACTTCCGGTTGATGGTGCTACATTTATCCTTGAAGCAGATGAAGATATTTACTCAGCGGATAATCAAAAAGATTTGATTTATTCAAAAAGACAAAAGATTGAAGAACTTACCACAGAAAACGGTTATGCAATATCTAAAGATCTTCCTCTAGGTAAATATAGTATCTATGAAAAAACTGCTGGTGATGGTTTCGTATTAAATAAAGAAGTCAAACACATTGAGTTGAAATATGAGAATGAAAACATTCCGATTGTCTTTGAAAATATTGATTATGAAAATCAAAGACAAAAAGTAGATTTGAATGTTATCAAAAAAGATAAAGAAACAGATACCTTATTAAAAGGTGCAGTTTTTGGTTTATATGCCAGTGAAGATATTTATGGTATTGAAAACGCCACACGTTCAATGACATTACTGATTGAAAAAGGAACATTGATTGAAACAGCAACTACTGATGAAAATGGAAAAGCTGTATTCCATGCAGACTTACCAATCAATGCGACCTTTGAAATCAAAGAAATAAAAGCACCGATTGGTTATGCAAGCAGTGATACTGTCATTTCTATTGATACCAAGTATCAAGGACAAGATAAAGAAGTGATTGAATTTGAACCTGTATTCAAAAACGAAATCACAAAAATCGAAGTATCGAAAAAAGATATTACCAACGATGAAGAAATCGAAGGTGCATTTATGTGCGTGTATCCAAAAGATGATAAAGGTGCAATTTTTGATTCATGGATCAGTGGACAAGATGGTAAAAATGAAGATGGGACAATCAAACCGCATATGATAAAAGGTTTAGAAGTTGGCAAAAAATATATTTTAAAAGAAATCAGTTCCCCTTATGGATATGCAATTGCCAATGAAATTGAATTTACTGTTAAAGATACAGGCAAAGTACAAGGTGTAGAAATGAAAGACGAAATGGTCTTTGGTCAAGTAAAATGGAACAAATCTGGTGAAATCTTTATGTCTACTGTAACAGGACAAAATGAATTTGGTAAAACGGAAAGTCCGGTATGGGAAAAATCAAATTTATTAGGTGCAGAAATCACGATTTATGCTGCTCAAGATATTACGATTGGCAACCATACTATCTATAAAGCAGATGAAAAGATTGAAACTTTAGAAAGTGATTTAGAATCTGTATTAAGCAAGAAACTTCCAGTTGGTCGTTATTATTATCTTGAAACCAAAACACCACATGGTTATATCAAAGATACAAGCAAACATTATTTTGAAGTCAAAGACAATCAAATCAATGAACTTCAAACAATAGAATCAACTTTAGAAAACAAACGCCCTACGGTTGATATTGATATGACAAAAGTATTAGAAGAACAAAAGAATTTTAAAAATCCAAATGCATACAAAGATGTCGTGTTTGGTATTTTTGCTCGTGAAGATATTTATAACTATAAAGGTGAAATTGCAATTCAACACGATACCATGATTTACACTTCAGGAATCAATGAAGATGGACATTTATCTTTAGCAGATTCTTTTGATTTACCGAACGGTGTTTATTATCTCAAAGAATTATCTACGAATGGACAGTATGTTCTAAACGATACGGAATATGATTTTGAAATTGCCTATCATGGTGAAGATGTTTCTAAATATACTGTCATGATTGGTGTAAATGGAACCATCAATAACGAACTTGCACGAGGAACGATCCAAGTGAAAAAAGCAGACAGTAACGATGTAGAAAAAATCTTGTCAGGAATAGATTTTAATATTTCTGTAAAAGATGATATGAGCGAAATCATTCAAACCGTAAAAACAGATGATAATGGTATTGCGACTTTTGATGATCTAGAACTAGGCGTTTACTACATTCAAGAAGCCAAACAAGTTGATGGGTATGTACTAAATGATCATATCTATAAAGTAATCGTTACAAAAGATAGAGATATATTAGAAGTTACTTGTGTGAACAAACCGACCGAAATGGTATTCAGCAAACAAGATTTCACTACCGGTAAAGAATTAGAAGGCGCTCATATGAGTGTTACAGAGAAAGAAACAGGAAAAGTCATTGATGAGTGGGTATCTACAAAAGAACCACATCAAATCAAATATCTTGTTGAAGGAAAAGAATATATCCTTACTGAAAAAATAGCACCAAAAGAATACGAAATAGCAGAAAGTATTACATTTACTGCAAAAGACGGAAATAAGATTGTCATGAAAGATAAATTAAAACCAAAAACTCCACAAACAGGCGATGAAACCAATGTTAGATTATGGGCAACCTTAGCACTTAGTACAGGTGCTGTTTTAGCAGCAGCGATAATGTTGAAAAAACGAAAAGATATGAAAGAAGATAAATAGATTAAAATGGGCAGAACTTTGTTTTCTGTCCTTTTTACATAGGAAGGAGGTCAAGTATTTTTATTTTTTAAACACCAAATATAAGGAGGTCAATATGAAAGAAATCAATTTTAAAGATACAAGAGGATCATCACTGTTTAAAATCAAAAATGGATCTTCTATTATGTTGCAAGCACTTGATAATAAACCTGTAAGCATCACTTGTCGATATATTGATGAACGCAGTTTTTATTTAAAGAACGCTCGTTTTTCATTTAAAGAATTTGCCGAACTGGTAGAACAAAACAGTTGTATTTTTTATCCTGAACATGGAACTGCAAAAACATATGAAATTTATCAAATTCATTCAGATAAGGAACATGATTATAAATTTATGCACTACTCTTATGCAAAACATCAATTTCATGCTAAGCACTATACAAAGGTTTATATGGGCATGATGTCAGAACAGACTTCATTAGAATCGATATTTTATAAGCACAATCTTGATTATCGCCCTTTTGCTCGTAAAATGCGTTCTCTTAGTGTGAGTAATGTTATTGTTGTAAACGATCATGGAAAAAGCAAAGCCTATTATGTTGATAGTTTTGGCTTTAAAGAAGTTCCACAGTTCCTGCAACAACTTAATCAAACAAAACACAAAGAGTATGCAAGATAATAAACTGCTCATGTAAAAAGCAATTTAAGGAGGTGTTATCTATATGGCAATCAGTTATTATCAAGCAACGAAACTTTACGAACAAACACTCAAAGATATTTCCAAAAACGAATTTACTTGGAAACAATTCTTAACATCTTCATGTAAAAATTATCGTCTATCCTTTGATGATATGGTTATGATTTATGCTCAAAGACCAGACGCAATCGCAGTCTTAGAGATGGAAGATTGGAATAAAAAGTATGGATTATGGATCAAACCAAAATCAAAAGGAATTGCAGTATTTGATCCACATCATGACGGATACGCAAGACTTCGTTATTATTTTGATATAAGTGATACAAGAAAAACAAATAAATATCGTCCGGTTCCTATATGGTCAATGAAATCAGAATATGAAAAAGATGTTATTGACACATTGGTGAACCATTTTGGTGTAGAAGAAACAAATAATTTATCTTTAGCAGACGCAATTATTCAAGCCGCTGATACGATTGTTGAAGAAGGAATTGGAGATTACTTTTCAGAATTAAAGTATTATGTCAAAGATACTTTTCTAGAGGAATTAGATGAACTCAATTTACAGTTGGTCTATACAAGCCTTTTAAAAAGCAGTATTTCTTATGCTGCTCTTACTCGATGTGGCATTGAAGCAGATGACTATATCAGTGATGACGCATTACGATTGGTAGCACAATTTAACTCTCAACAAGCACTCAATGCAATTGGTGTTCCTACACGAGATATGGCACAAATGCTCATTGGTGAGATTAGAAAAACTGTATTAGAATGTATCCGAAATCAAAATCGCACATTTGAATTGGATCAATTACCGTTATACAATGAGCCTGAACAAAAAATACCAAACATAGAAAGGAGTCAGGAAAATGAAACTAGAATACATTCCAATGGGAGAACAATTGATTCCCAACTTAACACTCAAGGACGAAGGGAAAATCACGCTTGGGAAATACGCCTTGATGAGAAAACATTATCTCAAAGAACATCGTCCGATACAATTCACAAATTATTTGACAACACAGACACTCAATCAACACTTGATGGAGATCGACCAGATCGCCACACAACGACACGATCTACTGCTCGAACAGATGATGAAACAACAAGGAGTGAACGAAGCGTTGAAAGAATCCAATCAGATGGAATGGATTCAAAAGATGAACAGTATCGAGGAAACGATTCACGAAATTCTCCGTCAAGAACTGATTTACGATTAGAAGAAACACAAAGTACAGGTAATCCATTTGGAATACCTGCTTTTTTATCTCAAGAAACCTTTGAAAAATTATTAAAGAGGGATAAATTTCATGCTCATAAAAACAAAGACATTATTGCTGTATTTGAGTTATTTGAAAACCAAGAAAAACGTATCGCTTATGTGAAAGAATCTTTTAAAAAGATGTATATAGAAGAAATCATTTCAGATACTCGTTACGGTTATTACAATGATACTGAGAAAGATGTATTAAGAGTATGGAAAGGTAATTACAGCAATACTGAATTTAAAGCCGATCTATCATGGGAAGATGTAACCCGATTTATAGAGGATATGATCGACAGAAATGTATTTTTATCCATTCCATTAAAACCGTTACTTTCTTCTGATGAACAACAATTAAATCTTTTTGATTTAGAACCAATTGAACCTGCTCAAAAAGAACATACGCCTAAGATTTTCCAAATGCCACAATCAGCCATTGATACGGTGCTTAGCGATGATATGAATATAAGAGATTTAAAGATTCGAGTTGCAGCATTCCTTTCTCACGATCGACCTTTAGAAGAAAATGCGGCATTTATAAAAGAAATGTACCGTAAAGGATATGCAGGTTTTATTCAACAAAATCGTCATATTTCAGTACAATGGGATCAAACAGGAATGATGATGACTTGGGGAAAAGGTATTATCAACTCCTTTGAACATCAGTTATTTTCTTGGGAAGAAGTCGCAAAAGGAATTCGCCGATTGTTAGATACCGGACGTTATTTACCTCAAGAAGAATTAAACCAGTTATCTGAATATGAATATCGTCAAGGTGCCCAAATGCTTTGGTATATGGCACAAGACATGAGCGATGAAGCCGATGAAAAGTATATGCTGCCAAAAGAATATCATTTTCAACATGGTTTTCCTAATGATACAAAAGAACTTGCTGCATTACTGCATGACAACGATTTTTTACAACGTACCATTGAATATTTAAAAGAGTTTAGTAATGCCTATCGTCATGACCATGAACTCATGCGATTTAAATTGTATAATCCAATCAAAGTATTATCATTTATTGAACATTTAGATGATCATCGCTTATCCTTTAGCGCACCACAATATCAATTATTAGAATCTAATTACTTTATTACACAGGACTATATTGATCATGTGATTTGCCGACATACAGATGCTAAATACAAATTATTATCTTATTTTAGCCAACATACTGATGTAAAAGAACGTGTTCAGTTTATTAAAAATGAATGGGGAATCAGTGGTTCAAATTCCTACTCTGCCGATGGAAAAGGTATCAAGATACTCTATGGAGATTCAGTAACAAAACCAAAAGCTTTCTTCTTTATGAAATGGAAAGAGGTTGAACAAAGAATTTCTTACCTTATCCGTCGCAATCAATTTTTAACACCGGAAGAAGAATTAGGAAAAAGTCATTATGAAAGACAACAAATTGCAAATGCTATTCACTCTTTCTTTTATCGACTCCCGTTTTCTAATCTTAGACCATATATGGTAAATGAATTTTATCACTTTGATTCAGATAACTTAGCAATAGCATTACGCAACGATGATAATGTAAAGCATATCTTAGATTTAATGAATATAGCATTAGAAAATACAGCAGATATTGATGAAAATTATCAAAACATGAAAGATATTTTTCAAAAGGTTCAACAGTATTATTTAGGTACTTACAGTGCTTTTAATGAAAGAAAAGAAACACAAAATAAAGTTTATACCCCTATCCTAGATACACAATTTAGCCTTGCAGTTCGTTTAAATTCATTTTATAAGGAGCATGATCCTTATGAATACAATGATAACAGTCATTCAAATGAAGAAGAAAATATCCAAAACTTCATAGATTCTTTTCATGATGTTGGTGCGTTGGTCGATACCATAAAACACTTAAACCTTTTGATTGATGAAAGTGATGATATAGAAGAAAAAGGCTCTGCAATTATGCTTCGTGAAGAATTGTCCATGCTTTATACTTTTCGACACGAAAATGAACTGATCGATAAAAATGAAATCAACTTCTCTTTTGCAAGAAACAATTTTTCAAGTACCCCACGATACAACACAGGTGATATGGTTTTCTTTTCTTCCTATGATGAAACATACTATGGTACGATCGAACTGATTGATGATGAAAATATTGTTTTGAATCTATATCAAGGAACAGAAACGATCGATCCAATTGATGTAACACTTGAAAGAAAATGGCTTGATACTGTAATTCGTCAGGATCTGAGAAATCAATATCTATATGATAAAGATAAAGTCATGTATCAAAACGATCACTTTGAAACTGTTCAAGAAGTTGAAAGCAGTATTCTTATTTATCAAACAGTGGCAATAGAAAACTATGAACAGCTTCATAAAATCGCTCCCCTTCTTTTCGAACATCAAAGTGATTACATGGCTTTTCAACATACAAAAGAAAATAGACTGTTGGAATTTTTTATTGAAAACAATCAACTTGTGATGGAAGAACATAATCATGATGATGTTTTGTTATCAAGTTATACACTAGCAATCGACGATGTCGATCATCTATTAAATATTCGTGAATATATCATTGACGGGAAATCTTATCAGTTAGCATTAACTGATGGTGAGCCTGACGATTACGAAGAAGAACTACAACTTAATGAAATGGTTCAAAATTATATACAAACATTGAACTACCAAAACTATCGCTTTTCAAAAGGAAGAATTGATGATAATGGTATTCAAATTGATTTTGAATTTGATAAACATGGAAATATGGTAAGTTTTAGTGGAAGTGATATACAGTTAGAACAATTTAAACAACGGTATTTAAAAACTCCACTCTCCTCTCTTTCCTCACTCATTCCAAAAGAAACATTAGAAATTCAAAAGATAGACACATCAAATTCTTATACAGAAGTTGAACAAGAAAGTGATGATTTAGTTTCTGATAAAGATAAGGAAACAACAAAAACAGTTGAGATTTTACCTGCTCAAAAAGAAACAGAGCTGAAAGTTAAACAAGAGCCACCTCAATCGACATCACAGTTTTCTTCTCATAAATTACTTCCTCAGTATGAAGATCATGAGCGAAACAATTTTCACATTACCAACATGGAATTGGGAGTTGGAGGTCCAAAAGCAAAATATCAAGCTAATATCCATGCTATTCGCTTATTAAAACAGTTGGAAAATGAAGGTCGTTTAGCAACAACAGAAGAACAAGAAATCTTGTCCCAATATGTTGGTTGGGGATCGCTTGCCGATGCCTTTGATGAAACAAAAGAAAATTGGAAACAGGAATATCAAGAATTGAAAGAACTATTAACAGATGAAGAATACAAAGCAGCCAGAGAATCAACTTTGACTGCTTTTTTTACACCGCCTATCGTGATACAAGCCATTTACAAGAAACTCAATGATATGGGACTTGTCGAAGGAAATATTTTAGAACCATCATGTGGTATCGGTAACTTTATTGGTATGCAGCCGAAGGAAATGAATTGCAATTTCTATGGTGTTGAACTTGATACGATCTCCGGACAGATCGCAAAACAGCTTTACCAAAAAGAAATCGTTGCAATCCAAGGATTTCAAGATTTAGATATTCCTAATCATATCTTTGATGCAGTCATAGGAAACGTCCCTTTTGGGCAAATTCCAATCTTTGATCCACAGTACAAACAAAATAATTTTATGATTCATGATTATTTCTTTGCTAAGGCATTAGACAAAGTCAAAGTCGGTGGTGTCGTGATCTTCATTACTTCTCATTTTACAATGGATAAGAAAAACAGCAATGTAAGAAGATATATTGCTCAACGAGCAGATCTGTTAGGGGCAATTCGTTTACCAGACAACACTTTTACTGCCAATGCGGGAACAAAAGTAACCAGTGATATTTTAGTTTTGCAGAAACGAGAAAGACCTTATGTGCATGAACCCGAGTGGTTGAATGTAGAAAGCAATGACAATGGTTTGACAATGAACGCTTATTTTGTCAATCACCCACACATGATACTTGGTAAAATGGTAGAAGAAAGTTCCCCTTATGGAAAAGCATTTACCTGTAAAGCCATAGAAGGACAATCTTTATCGACTCAACTTGAACAAGCATTTTCACATATCACTGCTCAAATTGACCAACGATCTGTTCTTTTTGTTGATGAAGAAGATCACTCTATTCCAGCTGATCCAAATGTACGAAACTTTAGTTTCTGTGTATCTGATGGAAAATTGTATTATCGAGAAAACAGTCGAATGTATCCGCATGAAACAAACAGAACAGCTGAAAATCGAATACGAGGACTGATTCAAATTCGTGATTGTTTGCACGAATTGATTGAAATGCAGACCAAAGGTTTTCGTCATGAAGATATTGCAGCATTACAAAAAGAACTCCATATGCACTATGATATGTTTACTTTAAAGTATGGACTGATCAATGACAATGCTAATAAGCGTGTGTTTCAAGAAGATGCTTCTTATGGACTGTTATGCTCATTGGAAGTGTTAAATGAAGATAAAACATTAAAACGAAAAGCCGATATTTTTGATAAACAGACGATACGACCTAACAAAGAAATTCATTCTGTGGAAAACGCCGATGAAGCACTAACAGTCAGCATGGCGGAAAAAGGACGTGTTGATTTAAAGTATATGTCAGATTTATCAAAACTGTCTGAAAAACAATTGATTGAAAACTTAAAAGGCGTGATTTTCCGTAATCCTAGACTTCTTGATCAAGATGGCAATCCTGTATATGAAACTGCTGATGAATATTTAAGTGGAAATGTGCGTGAAAAGTTAGTCTTTGCAAGACACGTCGCAAAACAAAATCCTGAGCTTTATACGATCAATGTCAAAGCCTTAGAACAAGTGCAGCCTGAACCTATCAAAGCCGGAGATATTAGTGTACGTTTGGGAAGTACATGGATACCAAAGCATTATTACGAAGAATTTATGTATCAACTCTTGGATACTCCTCAATGGAAACAGAAAAATATTAAAATACTTTATGTTGCTGCTACCCAAGAATGGACAATTACAAGAAAAGGATTAGATTCTAGTATAAAATCAAATAAAACTTATGGAACAAATCGAATCAACGCATATAAGATCATAGAAAATACGCTTAATCTTAGACCTTGTAAAATATTTGATAAGGTGTTAGATGACGATGGAAAGGAAAAGCGTGTACTGAACAAAAGAGAAACTGCTATCGCTCAAGATAAACAAGAAATCATCAAACGAAACTTTAATGAGTGGATATGGAAAAATCCTGAGCGTCGTGAAGATTTATGCCAAATTTACAATGAACAATTCAATTCCATTCGAAATAGAACATATGATGGAAGTCATTTAACACTTGCAGGAATGAATACGGATATTCAATTAAGACCACATCAGTTAAATGCGATTGCTCGTGTGCTATATCATGGTAATACATTGCTTGCCCACTGTGTTGGTGCAGGTAAAAGTTTTGAAATGATTGCATCTGGAATGGAAAGCAAACGGTTAGGTTTGTGTAAGAAACCCATCTATGTAGTGCCAAACAATATCATTGGTGATTTTGCTTCTGATTTCTATCGCTTGTACCCAAGTGCGAATATTTTAGTATCTACCAAAGATACATTTTCAAAAGCCAATCGTCATAAATTTTTCTCTAAAATCTCAACTTGTGAGTGGGACGGAATCATCATTGCCCATAGTCAGTTTACCAAGATGCCCATTTCCCTTGAACGTCAACAGGTTTTGATTGAACAACAAATCAAGGATATTAGTGAAGGAATACGCCAAGTAAAAAACGATAACGGTGAAAATTTCACCATCAAGCAGTTAGAAGCAATGCGAAAAAAGATGGAAGAACGATTGAAAAAGCTCAATGATCAATCAAATAAAGATGATATTTTATGCTTTGAACAGTTAGGGATTGATATGATGTTTATTGATGAGGCTGATATTTTTAAGAATTTATTTATCTATTCCAAGATGACAAACGTATCTGGTATTTCGCAAACCGATTCACAAAGAGCTTCCGACTTATTTGCCAAAACACAATATCTCAATGAGATTACAAATAATCGAGGTGTTGTCTTTGCGACAGGAACACCTGTTTCTAACAGTATGGCTGAGCTTTATACAATGCAGCGTTATCTTCAATATGATTTATTAAAAGCAAAAGGATTAGAGTCTTTTGACGCATGGGCTTCCACATTTGGAGAAACAACCACTGCAATGGAATTAACACCTGATGGCACAAAATTTCAATTAAAAACTCGCTTTGCCAAGTTCTTTAATCTTCCTGAACTGATGACCATGTTTCGAGAAGTTGCAGACATACAAACTGCCGATATGCTTGATCTTCCAACTCCAAAGGCAAATTATAAAGTTATATCTGTACCTGCTAGTCCCGAACAAAAAGAAATGATTCAGTCTTTAGGTGAAAGAGCGGAACAAATCAAAGGCGGTAATGTTGATCCACATATTGATAATATGTTAAAAATCACTTCTGATGGAAAGAAACTAGCCCTTGAGCAGCGATTGATCAATACCTTATTACCAGAAAATAAAGAGAGCAAAGTAATGGCTTGTGTCAATAATGTGTATGAAACTTGGAAAGATACGAAAGAAAATCTTTCTACTCAACTGATTTTTTGTGATATGTCTACTCCAAAAAACAGTTCAAAAAATATCAATGAAGAAAGCATTACTAACGAAACAGAGCCGATATTTACAAGTGTATATGAAGATATAAAACGTAAACTTGTAGAGCGTGGCATTCCAAGTCATGAGATAGCATTCATTCATGATACAAATAATAATGAAGTTTTACGAAAAGAATTGTTTGCGAATGTACGCTCTGGAAAGGTGCGAATTTTGATTGGATCAACAAGCAAAATGGGTGCAGGTTCTAATATGCAAGATAGAATTATTTCACTTCATGATCTTGATTGTCCTTGGCGTCCACGAGATTTAGAGCAACGCTCTGGTCGTGCAATTCGTCAAGGAAACATCAATCCCGAAGTCAATATCATTCGATATGTTACCGAAGGAACCTTTGATGCTTATATGTTCCAAACAATAGAAAAGAAACAATCCTTTATTTCACAAGTCATTACAGGGAGAGTTGTGCAGCGTTCGATGGACGAAGTTGATGATATGTCTATGCGTTATGCTGAAATCAAAGCAATCGCTTGCGGTGATCCTAAGATTATGGAACGATGTAATTTAGATATAGAAGTTAATAAGCTCAATGACTTGAAATCTAATTATCTAAATCAAAAATATGAATTACAAGATAATATTTTAAAAAGATTGCCACGTGAAATGACACGAATACAAGAAGAAATTTCAGGATTAAAAGAAGATATTATCTTGAAAAATCAGAATCCATTATCAGAAAATGATGAGTTTATCGGAATCGAGTTGGACGGTGTTTCGTATAAAGATAAAGCAGAAGCAGGAACCATGCTCATTGAACTAGCACGACAAAATCCAACGGAAAATCTTGTCTATATTGGAAAGTATCGTGATTTTTCACTCTACACTCATTTTTCTATGTTAGCAAAGGAATGTTGTTTGACGATAAAAAACAAGTCTAGTACAACGATTACTTTAGGAACAGATAAACTAGGAAATTTTTCTCGTATGAATAATGCTTTGAAAAATCTTGATAAAAGATTAGTTGAAGCTGAGCATGAACTCCAACGCTTAACAAATGAATTAAGAACTTCAAAAATTGAATTTGAGAAACCTTTTATTTATGAAAATGAATTAAATGAAAAAACAAAACGCTTGGCACAATTAACGATGGAATTAAAATTAGATGAAAAAGATCCTGATATTATAGATGATACAGAGATCGATCCAGCAAAAGAAAAGATTACAGAAAGAGCATTAGCACGATAAATGAATGTCTATCGCACATTTGTTTCCATCAAAATATCTTTTTATAATGATGGCAAGGAGGAATGGTATCATGGAAAATTATGATCAACTGCTTGCCTATCTTTGTACTAGACTAGAACATTTTGATAATGACTGCGTAACTTTTTTAAGAAAGCATTCAAAAAAATATGTAGAAACCGAACAAAAAATGAATGAAATCTTAGAACACACTGCAATCAAAAATTTCCTTATCAATGAGGATAGTATCTATCTAACTGAAGAAGAACACAAATTATTTATAAGATATATGGGATTAGAAAATTACCTTTATACTTTAGAAAATGCAGTCATCTATTTGCTAGGTTGTCATGATACAACGATATTGCAAAGCATATTTCATGAATTTAAAAATGAAAAAGAATCAATGTTTCAAAAAACAGAAGAACAATAAACGAAAGATCACAAGTGAAAAAACATTTGTGATTTTTCAATTTTATGGAGGTGTTTATGATAAAACATATCAAACCAAAGGATTTAGCAGAAATAAAAAAGATAGATCTGTTGACCTATTTAGGCAATTATCAACCCGATCGATTAAAGAAAATATCACATGATACCTACTGTATTAAAGACCATGAGAGCCTGCATATTTCAAATGGCTTATGGCACTGGCAGTCAATGGGCATCGGAGGACGAAGTGCATTGGACTTTTTAATGAAGGTGGATAACTACTCTTTTTTAGATGCAGCTGAGATCTTATTACAAAAAACAAAAGCAAAAGAGCCTGTTTATGTTGCCTATTCAGCAAAGGAAGAAAATAAAAAACTTCACCTTCCTACTCCATCTTCTACCAATGAAAAAGCAATTTGTTATCTTGTAGAACGTGGAATTGATGAAGAAATCATTCAAGACTGTATCAATAATCATGTCATTTATGAAAGCAAATATATCAATCCAAATACTAAAATCATATATACACATGTAACTTTTATTGGCTACGATAAACAAAATCATATCCCAAAGTATGCCAATATACGAAGTGTTGAAAATGATTTTAAAGGCGATGTCTATGGCAGTGATAAACGGTTTTGTTTCTCTATTCAACCTCATATTTTATCAAAAGAGTTGCATATTTTTGAGTCAGCCATTGATACTTTATCTTACGCAACATTATTAAAAATGAATGGAAAGGATTATCGAAGTATTCATCTTTTATCATTAGGTGGGGTTGCGATTCCACGAAAAGATACAACAGAGGATTTAAAATTACCGGTTGCCTTGACACAGTATCTTGAAGATTTTCCAGAAATAAAAAGTCTTGTACTTCATCTTGATAATGATAAAGCAGGACGACTTTCTGCGAAAAATATTCAGAAAAAATTATGGTACATGGATATAAAAGATTGTATTTCTTGTTATGGAAAAGATGTAAATGATGAGTTGATCGTGCGATTAGGAAAACAAATTCAATCGAAAAATCAACAAAGAATGATGCAAGAACGATGATGGGAGGTGCTACAATGATAAAGAAAATCGAAAAAGAAATTAAAAAATTGGAAATATTGAAAGAACAAAAAATAAACAAACGAAACCAACTTGATGAAGAATTATCAGAGATAACAACGCAGTTAAAAGAACTTTATTCATTAAAAAATCAGTATGAAAAACTGCAAAATAGTACACTTCACTTCTTTGAAAAAAGTGAAACAAGCTGATTTCTTTTTGAGGTGGTCATATGCACATGCCCTTACATTCGTGTAGAGGGATTGTGCTATACACTATACCAGCAAGCACTGGATACGGATAGCCACAAGGCTACTCCTATCCTTTTTCTAGGGATAATCCCTAGTACCCTTTCTTATTTATATTGCGGAAATTGGATATATGAGAACTTTTTTCATTGCGGAAATTGGAGGTTTTTGTGATTTTTTTATTGCGGAAATTGGACATATATTATTGCTGTTATTTTATTTTTTGGGTATAATATTTTTGTGGAGGTGTTAAACCTATATGTTTAAAAGAAAAATATATTCAAAAATTAAGGAATGGAAAAGTAGTTCTGATGGGAAAACAGCATTATTGATCGAAGGGGCAAGACGTGTAGGAAAATCAACAGTTGTAGAAGAATTTGCAAAAAATGAATACGCAACTTATATTCTAATTGATTTTTCGACAGCTTCAAATACTATAAAAGAATTATTTGAAGATATGTCCGATCTAAATTATTTTTTTCTACAACTTCAGTTACAATATCATGTTGAATTGGAAACGAGAAAATCAGTTATCATCTTTGATGAAGTTCAATTATGTCCAAAAGCAAGACAAGCAATTAAGGCATTAGTTAAAGATGGAAGATACGATTATATAGAAACCGGATCTTTGATCTCTATAAAAAAGAATGTAAAGGATATTTTAATTCCAAGTGAGGAAAGAAAACTTCAGATGCACCCAATGGATTATGAGGAATTTTTATGGGCTCTTGGTGATTCAACGACAATGAAATTATTAAAAGGTGTCTTTGAATCTAAAAAGTCATTTGGCGATCAATTAAACAGAAAGTTATTACGAGATTTTAGACTTTACATGCTTGTTGGAGGTATGCCACAAGCAGTGCACGAATTTATAACCACAAATAACTTCAAAAAAGTAGATGATGTAAAAAGAGATATTATCAATTTATATGAAGATGATTTTAGAAAGATTGATTCAACAGGACGATTAGCAATGCTATTTGAAGCAATCCCCTCACAGTTAAATAAAAATGCAAAAGGTTTTCAAACTAAAAAAGTATTAAATTCTTATAAAACAACAGATACCACTATTTTAAGTTTAGTATCAGAATTAAAAGACTCTAAAGTAGTATCGGTTGCATATCATGCAAATAATCCAGATATTGGTTTATCGGCATATAAAGATTTAAATCAATTTAAATTGTATATGGCAGATACTGGCTTATTTGTAACTTTACAATTTAAAGATAAGGATTTTACAGAGAATATCATTTATGAAAAATTATTGAATGATAAGTTAGCAACAAATTTAGGCTATCTTTATGAAAATGCAGTTGCACAAATTTTAACCGCAACAGGAAATGATTTATTTTATTATACTTTTTACCAACAAGAACAAAAAAGAAATTATGAGATAGATTTTGTAATTTCAAAAAGAAATAAGATATGTCCAATTGAGGTAAAATCCTCAAGATACAAAGTTCATGCTTCTCTTGATGTATTTTATGAGAAATTTTCTGATCGAATATTAAATCGCTATATTATTCATACCAAAGATGTATCTAAAGATAAGGATATTTTATGCCTACCAATTTATTTGACACAGTTTATTTCCCAAAAAGAAGAAAATTAAAACAAACATAACGAGGCTAAAACAGTTTACAATGCTATCTTACACAAATTTTATCCTTCATCTATTCCTATTCAAATTCGTGTTGAAGATGATGCTATGTATATAAGTAATGATTGCGTCTTTCCAAGTGATTGGACAAAAGACAACCTAATGCGTCGCCATGCATCAAGACCATATAATCCAAATATTGCTAATACATTTTTTAGAGCGGGCTATGTGGAAGTTTGGGGAAGAGGTATTCAGAAAATATGTGAAGCATGTGGTGAACTTGGAGCACCTATGCCTGAATACGAAATTACGTCTGAGTTCATTACAATCAGTCTAAAAGCTCTTAATAATAAAAAACGAGATGTCGGTCTAGATGTCGGTTTAGATGTCGGTTTGGATGTCGGTTTGGAAAATAAAATATTAAGTATTATTCGCTCAAACCCTCAAATAACACAAAAAGAAATTGCTATACATTTATCAGTAACAGAGCGTACAGTTCAAAGAATTTTTAAGAAGTTAAGTAAGGATAAAACTATTGAACGAATTGGAGGAAAACGCTTCGGTCAATGGATTATCAAAAAATAATTTAAAATATCATTAGCAAAAATTTAGTAAAGTAACAGAAAAGTAATCTAAAAAAAGAAACTCATAAATATAAGAGAGGAGTTGAACGTCGATGACTACAATAAGAAGTGAATTCTTTAGAAATGATTTTATTCAAGCACTTATAAATTTTTCTAATGGTAGAATATCAGAAGATGAAGCTAACAACATAGCAAATAAAAAGTTACGTTTAACTGATTTTTCTGATGACAGTCCTTTAGCCCACAAAGGTCCTAGATGGCTTGCAAAACGTATTGTTGGATCAATGAACTTTGAATAGAAATTATTAAGTAAAGTTATAAGGAAGTCGCTCAAATTGAGTGGCTTTTTCTTAAAAAAAAGAAATGTAATGTTAAAGAAAAGAACTTCTAAAAAAACAATCGAAAAAATGAGCCAAAAATTGAGCCCAAAAATGAGCCGAAAAGTGAGCCGAAAAATTTATTGACTCAAAAATAACAAAATAATTGATTTATATGAGCCGGAACTATATTCGGCTCTTTTTTACGTTATTCACGCATTGACATTATGAGTGATGTTTATGTGTGTTGTGGTAATTAAATACGCTATGCAAAAGAAAGCGAGGTTGATCCTTGATGAACAATGATATTTTTGAAGATATGTTTGATCTTTTGAAATGTGAATATCTATCAGATTTACATTTTAAAGACATACAAGTATTTCAAAAACTAAAAACAAGCAATTATGAAAACTATACACTGCTTAACTTAAAAGACTTTTTTCAATATGTATTTCAAATAGAAATTCATAGTTATGAAGATATTAAAAAATTTTTAAATCAAGAAACAATGGAGGAAACAAAATGAGAAAAAGAAACATTTCAGTTATCACTAGACTGAATAAAAAAGAACAACAACATTTAAAAGCGATGGTCAAAAGATCTGGTTTATCTCAAGAAGCCTATATTCGTCATCTGATAAATGGTGTCATTCCTAACGATGCTCCATCACCTGATTATTTTAGTATGATGAAAGAACTTCATGCGATTGGTAATAACTTAAATCAGATTGCATCGAAAGCACATCGCTTAAATGTGATTGATGTTCAGGAATATGACAAAGCAGTTCGTCTGTTTGAAAAAACAGTAAAAGATATTACGAACGCTGTTATCACACCTAGAAAATATTGATATGGCTACTACTGCAATTTGGAAAGTGAAAGGCTGGTTAGGAAAAGTTTTGATCTATGCAGAAAATCCTGAAAAGACAGATAATCCTGCTTTTTACCAAAATGATAATTTAACCCAAGAGGAAAAACAAGGACTGCATGATGTTATCCATTATGCAATGAGAGAGGAAGCAACCACTTCCACTACTCTACAAGAACGATTTGTCAGTGGTGTGAATTGTTCACCAAACACCGCAAGAGAAGAAATGCTCGCAGTAAAAAATCGTTATGGGAAAAACGAAGGTATCGTTGCATTTCATGGGTATCAATCTTTCGCAGAAAATGAAATCACTCCAGAAATGGCACATGAAATTGGTGTAAGGTTAGCCAATGAATTATGGGGAGATCGTTTCCAAGTAATTGTCGCAACACACTTAGATAAAGAAAAGCATTTGCATAATCATTTTGTCTTAAATTCAGTTTCTTTCATTGACGGATACCGATACAACGATTGTAAAGCTACCTATCAAAAAATGCGTGATACTTCAGATCGATTATGCAAAGAATACAATTTATCTGTCATTGAAGATCCAAAAAGAAAACAGTCAAAACATTATGCTGAATGGAAAGCTGAAAATGATGGTGTTCTTACTGCACGAGGTATGATTAAAAATGATATAGATGAAGCAATTGCGACTTCCATTAGTGATAAACAATTTTTCTATAAGCTAAGAGAAAAAGGTTATTACATTAAACAAGGAAAAGACATTACCGTTCGTCCTATTGGAAAAGAAAGAGGAATCAAGATTGCTCGTCATTTTGGTGAAGCATACACTTATCAAGCTATTTGTCAAAGAATATTAGCCAATCCACTGCCTACTCAAAGAAAAACACCAAGTATGAAAAAATCTGTCCATGTACTAAGACTGCATGGCACTTTGTCAAAACAAAGGAAAATCGGTGGTCTGAGAGGTCGTTATCTTTATTACTGTTTTAAGTTAGGAATTTTACCTAAAAACAATTCCATTTCCCCTGCAAGAATGCACTTCTTATTAAAAGAAGATATACGGAAAATGGAAAATATCAGTCAGGAAACAAAGCTGCTTTGTGTCAATAAAATTGATACTTCTGAGCAGCTTTTTTCATATCAATCACAAAAGAAAGAAGAAATGCAAGACCTTATGACAACTCGCAAACATCTTCGTTATCGTTTAAGAAGAAAAACACTAACTGAAGAAGAAAAGCAAGAGTTAAAACATGAGATTGCAGATCTTTCTAAACAGATTGAAGCATTACGAAAGGAGGTGATACTGTGCGACGATATTGCCGATCGTTCGCAAGTGATCAAAGAAAAAATAGAAATTATCCAACAAAATGAACAACCAAAAAGAAAGGAGGAAAAAGTCAATGAACACAGGCGGAGAAGCAGCTGATCAAGTCATTCGTATTTCTTTAAATGGAATGGAAGTTGCGGCTAAAATAAGTGGAAAAGCAGCACTTGAAATTGCCAATATGCTCTATGCAGTAATGAAAGATCAAAAGAAAACCAAAGGCAAGACAAGATTAGAAAACCTGATTAGTACAGGAAAACCTTTATCAGTGTTTACTTTAAAATCTAGTGATCTTGCTAGTTTTCAAAAAAGAAGCCAAGAAGTATGGAATCTTGTATTATGCAGTGCGTAATCAACGTTCCAACTTTGATGGCATGGTGGATATTATGGTAAAAACCGAAGATTCATCACGTATCAATCGTATTGTTGAACGCTTTAAATTATCTGATGTCAGTCAAACGGCTCAAGTTAAGACAGATATTGAAAAAACAAGAGCTACGAAAAAACAAAAAGCAGAACAGGAAATTGTCCGTCCAACCAAATCACCACAAACGATTCAAAAGGAAGAACAAGAACTGTCATCACTGCAAAAAGAGGAAAACAGTGTAAACCCCAAAGTGGCAAAGACGACAAAATCCCGTCCGTCCGAGCCTATCTTCAATCCTGTCGTGGAGGGTACTAATGACAAACAAGAAAAGCCCAGTGTACGTGCTGAGTTAAAACAAATCAAAAAGGAATTAGAAAAAGAAACGACACTCAAAGACAAAGACAATGTGAAAGTGAACAAGAAACAAATGCTCCCGAAACATCAACAACCCAAAATCAAAAAGAAAAGAACAAAGGAGAGATAACATATGAGTAATTTTGATGATATTTTTATGGCTGCTGCAAAACAGCGTGAAGAAGAAAAAGAGAATTTTATTAAAGAAAGCAAGGAAAATCGTGAGAAATGCTATCAAATGGCAGATGATAAAGCCAAAGAAATTGCGACAAGCGGTACACAGTTACAAGCCTATTTAGATACTCAGGTAAAATTTCCTATGCACACACCTAACAATGTCTTACTGATCATGCAACAACGACCAGATGCAATCCAAATCGGTGATTCGAAATATTGGAAAGAAAAACATCTTTTTGTAAAAAAAGAAGAACTAGGAAATCCTATTCTCATTATGGAACCGGGGGAAAAATATACAAGAGAAGATAACAGTGTAGGAACGTATTATAATGCGAAAAAGAATTATGATATTACGCAAACAACCGCTAAATATATCAATCGTCAAGATCGTTCTTATGACATCAATGAACTGATTACAGCGATTGCGAAAAACTCCCCTATTCCATTTAACCAAGTTGGTGCAGCTGAATTACCAGAAGGCAAAGGCGCTCTCTACGATCCACAAATTGGCGTGATCAACTTAAGACAAGGAATGGAAAATGGGACTGCAATTTTTCAAGTTGTTACGATGGAACTATCCCATGCATTACTTGCACAAGGAAATCCTGACTATGACAGAAATGTCAATGCACTTACTGCTTTTGCATCATCTTATATGCTTTGTAAAAAATATGGTGTTGATACCAAAGCCTATCATCTTAGTGAAATGAATTCTATTTTTCCGGATATGGAACCCAATGAAATCAAGCAAGAACTTTATACGATTAAAAGAACTGCCAATGATCTTGTTCAAAAATTAGATAAAGATTTAAAGCGTCAAAAAGCACCGATTGAAAAATCACATGAAGCAAGATAGGTATTTGTTATGAAAGAGCCTATCTATACACTTCGATTAAATCGGTTTGAATATGGTGCTATATTCAATTCACTGAATGATAAACGAAATGAACTTATTGCTAATGAACAAGATACAGAACTTGTTGATAACGCATTATTGAAAGTTATTGAAGCCAAAGAACGATGCAAAAGTCGTGATCGCAGTGAAGGAAGATAAGAATGAAACATATCTTGTTCTTTTTCTTGCCGGAGTGATTCCTGTTGTTTGGTTAGCATTGTTATTTGCACCTTATCTTTATGGTGGTTTATCTAATAACTTTTCACAACTCACATTTGCACTTAATCACCCTTTTCAAATTCAATGGGTTAAGGATAGTCCCCGCACTATCCTTTTCTTTTTGGGAATTTATGCAATGGGGATTGCCATATACTACTCCACTAAGAAAAATTACCGACGTGGAGAAGAACATGGATCTGCAAAATGGGGATCGGTGAAAAAGGTCAATCAAAAATATGCCAGTTCAAAAACAAGTGATGATAAAATTTTTACCCAAAATGTTCGTGTCAGTTACAACAGCAGAAAACATCGAAGAAATTTGCTTTCTATGGTAGTGGGTGGTTCTGGTGCTGGTAAGACAAGATTTTATGCCAAGCCTAATTTACTGCAAGCTAACACTTCTTTTGTCGTACTAGATCCAAAAGGAGAACTCACTCGTGATACTGCTTATATGTTGGAAAATCTAGGATATGAAATTCGTGTTCTTGATTTAATCAACATGGATAAGTCATACTGTTACAATCCCTTTGCTTATCTTAGAACAGATAATGATGTACAGAAATTAGTAACAAATCTCTTTAAGGCAACAACTCCCAAAGGTTCGCAAAGCCAAGATCCGTTTTGGGATACAGCTGCTAGTATGTTACTGTTATCGTTGATCTTTTATCTTAAATATGAAGCACCTGAAGATGAACAAAATTTTCCGATGGTTATGGAAATGCTTCGTGCTGGCGAAGTCCACGAAGATGATGACTATTATCAATCTCCACTAGATCAGTTGTTTTATCGTTTGGAAATGCGAGAGCCTGATCATATCGCAGTGAAGTATTATAAAGACTATCATTCCGGTTCAGCGAAAACTTTAAAAAGTATTCAAATCACACTTGCGGCTCGATTAGAAAAATTCAATCTTGAAGCAGTCGCTAAACTGACCGCAACCGATGAACTTGACTTTACTTCCTTAGGAGAACGAAAAGTTGCATTGTTTGCGATTATCCCAGATAACGATACTTCCTTTAATTTTCTTATCAGTATGCTATATACCCAACTGTTTCAACAGTTGTTTTGGTTAGCAGATACCGTTTATCAAGGGACATTGCCTGTTCATGTTCATCTGCTTATGGACGAATTTGCCAATGTGAGTTTACCTGATGACTTTGATAAGATACTTTCTGTCATGCGTTCAAGAGAAGTATCCGTATCCATCATTCTTCAAAATATGGCACAGTTAAAGGCTTTATTTGAAAAACAATGGGAAAGCATAGCAGGCAATTGTGATGAGTTTTTATATTTAGGGGGAAATGAGCAAAGCACCCATAAATATGTATCTGAGTTGTTAGGAAAATCTACGATTGATACGAATACCTATGGGAAAAGTACAGGACATAGTGGCAATTATTCAACCAATTATCAAAATACAGGACGTGAACTATTAACGCCTGATGAAGTGCGTATGTTGGATAATGAACTGGCAATTTTATTTATTCGTGGCGAACGACCGATCATAGATAAAAAATATGACATTATGAAACACCCTCATATTGATATGACTCCAGATGGACATGGAAAGGAATATCATCATGGTGTTGTAAGTGAAGCAGTCGCAGCAATAACTTTTACAAAAGATCTCTCATCTGCAAAAGAAATAGAAACAGAAGAAACGTACATTCTTTTGAGTGATGAAGAAATTGAAGAAATACAAAATAGACAATCAAACAGCAATTAACTTCTTTATAAAAAATTGCTTTATCAGGTGGAGTTGGCAAGTATAGATATACAAGATAACTCCACTTTTTATTTATGAAAACAATAGAAATATGGAGGAACTAATGAAAATGAAACATTTAAAAATGTCAAAAAAGATGAAATGTCTTTTTACTGTTTATGCAGTTTTGGTTTGTTGCATGACATTTGGTGCATTACCTGTCTATGCAGCAGATGATCCACTTACCGTAGTCAATAATCTAAGTGATTTTATCTTTGGATTGATTCGTGCAGTGGGCATGATTTTATTAGGTTTTGGAATCGTACAAATTGGTCTTTCTTTAAAGAGCCACGATGCCAGTCAAAGGGCGAATGGGTTTTTAACACTTGCAGGAGGTGTAATTATTACCTTTGCAAAAGAAATCTTAAATATCATCACAGGCGGATAAGAAAGTGGAAAAACAAAAGAAATATCAAGTCATTTATGCTGATCCACCTTGGAAATATTATGTCTATTCCAAAAAAGGACTAGGAAGAAGTGCAGAACATCATTACCCTACGATGTCGATTGATGAAATTAAAAAGTTGCCCATTCAAGAGATTGCAGAGAAAGACTGTATGCTTTTTTTATGGGTAACTTTCCCTACTCTTTTAGAATCTTTTGAAGTCATTCGTGCTTGGGGATTTCAATATAAAACAGTTGCTTTTGTTTGGATCAAACAAAACAAAAAAAGTGATGGTTTATTTTGGGGTATGGGCTATTGGACAAGAGCAAATGCAGAAATATGCTTGCTTGCAACCAAAGGACACCCTAAGCGAGTATCCAAAAGAGTACATCAAGTTGTCATATCTCATATCGAAGAACACAGCAAAAAACCAAATGAAGTGAGAAACCGAATTGTTGAATTGACCGGTGATGTGCCACGCATTGAATTGTTTGCTCGTCAGACATATGAAGGTTGGGACGCATGGGGAAATGAAGTACAAAGTGATATTGCATTTGACAAAGAGAATGGAGATGATGAAATTGGAATCGGATAATTGGATTGTACAAAACCTGCAAAATGCACTAGATACATGGAACGAAAAACTAGCAGAAATATGGCAGATCATTACGCAATCCCCTGAAAATTTTAAAGGTGGTGGCATATGGGACGTTATCGTACAGATCAATGGTGCATTGATGGCAATCGGACTTGCACTGCTTGTTTTATTTTTTGTGATTGGTGTTATGAAAACCTGTGGCTCTTTTGCGGAAGTAAAGAAGCCTGAACACGCCCTTAAAATATTCATTCGTTTTGTGTTGGCTAAAGCAGTCGTAACCTATGGACTAGAACTGATGATGGCAGTATTCAATATTGTGCAAGGCGTTGTATCAACGATTATGAATGCTGCCGGTTTTGGTGGTGCTACACAAACAGTGCTACCACAGGAAATGGTAAGTGCGATTGAAGATGTAGGATTTTTTGATAGTATTCCGTTATGGGCAGTAACGCTCATTGGTGGATTATTTATTACAGTATTAAGTTTTGTCATGATCATGAGCGTTTACGGACGCTTTTTTCGTTTGTATCTTTATACAGCAATCGCACCGATTCCTCTTTCCAGCTTTGCTGGAGAGCCAACGCAAAATGTTGGAAAATCATTTTTAAAATCATACACTGCTGTATGTTTAGAAGGTGCGATCGTTGTATTAGCGTGTATCATCTTTTCTTTATTTGCAACCTCACCACCAGTAGTAGATACAAGTGCAGCAGCTATTACGCAAGTATGGAGTTATATAGGTGAAATTGCGTTTAATATGCTTGTGCTTGTTGGTGCAGTGAAGATGAGCGATCGAGTTGTTAGAGAAATGATGGGAATATAATTTAGAAAAGGAGTTTATATCATGAAGAATAATAAAAATGAAATCAATATAGAAGATTTTGGTTTTATAAAATATGGTGAATTTTACCATGATGTTCATATTCATCTTGTAAATGGCGAAATATTAACAACTTTGGAAAATGAAGATCTACCAGAAAACAAAACGATATTTCATGAATTTAGAAATACAAAAAATTGCTTTCTTAATATTGTTGTAGGAATAGATGGTTTTGCCTCTATTCCAAAAGATAAGATTCTTTATATAACAGTATGCAATGTGCGTAAGATTTAATTTTCTAGTTAGGAATGATTCATTAAAAATCAACAACAAACTTATCAAGGAATTACTCTAGGGTAGTTCTTTTTCTTATTATGGAGGAGTTTATGGAAGTAAAAGTAAATAAAGAAATACGAAATTATACAGAGTCCATGTATTTTGGACTTTCCTTAAGACAATTTATTTTTTCAATATTAGCCTGCGTATGTGCCGTAGGTTTTTATTTTATCTTTAAACCTTATTTTGGTTTGGAAACATTGTCATGGTTATGTATTCTAAGTGCTGCTCCTTTTGCGGCACTTGGATTTATTAGCTATAACGGTATGACTGCCGAAAAATTTATATGGGTATGGTTAAAGTCAGAAGTCCTGATCCCTAAACAAATCAAATTTGAAAGCAATAATTATTATTGGGAATGTATCCAACCATTTTTAGAAGAAAAACGCAAGGAGGAGTTGAAACATGATTAAGACGCTTTCTTCAATTAACAAACAAGAAAAAGAAAAATTTAAAATACCGAAAAAGGTACAACATATTATCCTTATTGAAACCATATGGAAAGATGGCATATTCAAAGTAGGCAAAAACAAGTTTTCTATGACTTATAAATTTACGGATATTAACTATGCGACCGCTTCTCGTGAGGACAAGGAAGCCATGTTTTTGGAATATTCAGAATTGTTAAATTCGTTTGATAGTGGCGCTACAACTAAGATTACGATTGCCCTTAGACGATTAAATCAGATAGATTTTGAAAAAGAAATCTTACTGCCTTTAAAAGAGGATCGTTTTGATATTTATCGCAAAGAGTATAATCAAATGTTACTAGATAAAGCGATGGGAACAAATGGTATGGTGCGTGAAATGTATGTAACTATATCTGTATTTAAAAAGAGTTATGAAGATGCAAGAACTTACTTTCGTCGAGTAACAACAGATTTAACTTCTCATTTTGCACGATTGGGTGCCAGATGTACCCCACTAGATACCACTGAACGACTTCGTATCTTACATGATTTTTACCGTTTAGGTGAAGAAGTCAATTATACAATGGATTTAGCAAGGCTCATGAAACGAGGACATGATTTTAAAGATTATATCTGTCCTGATAGTTTTGAATTTAAAAAAGATCATTTTAAAATGGGAAATCGTTATGGACGAGTTTTATTTTTAAAAGATTATGCTAGTTATATCAAAGATAATATGATTGCGGAACTAACGGATATGAATCACAATATGATGATGTCCATTGATGTGATTCCAATTCCTACCGATGAAGCAGTACGAGAAGTTGAAAATCGTATATTAGGTGTAGAAACAAATGCGACAAATTGGCAAAGACGACAAAATGCAAATAATAACTTCAGTGCTGTGCTTCCTTATGATTTAGAACAACAAAGAAAAGAAACGAAAGAATTTTTAGACGATTTAACCACAAGAGATCAAAGAATGATGTTTGCAGTTTTAACCTTTGTATTAACTGCGGATACAAAGAAACAACTTGATACTGATACCGAAACTCTACAAACGATTGCACGAAAACATCTTTGCCAAATCGTACCGTTGCATTTTCAACAAATGGACGGTTTGAATACGGTATTACCAATCGGAGTGAGAAAAATTCATGCCCTTCGTACTTTAACAACAGAAAGTTTAGCGGTGCTATGCCCTTTTAGGGTACAGGAAATTATGGATAAGAATGGAATTTATTACGGTGAAAATGCCATTTCTCATAATTTGATTATGGTTAATAAAGAAAATTTATTAAATCAATCGGCCTTTTTACTTGGTGTTCCCGGTGCCGGAAAATCATTCAGTGCAAAAGAACTGATCGTCTTTTTAGCCCTTGCGACCAATGATGACATCTTAGTCTGCGATCCCGAAAATGAGTATAGTTCTTTAATAAAAGCATTAGGTGGAGAAGTAATTCATATTGCCGCTGGAAGTGATGATCATATCAATGCTTTGGATATGGTAGAAGGCTATGGTGATGGAGGAAATCCAATCGTCGATAAGTCTGAATTTGTTTTATCTTTATTTGAGCAGTTAGATAAAAAAGGACTTGGATCAAAAGAAAAATCAATCATCGACCGTTGTGTAGCTTATGTCTACGAAGATTATCAAAATGGTGGAAAACTTCCAACTTTATGTGTTTTAAGAGAAAAATTGTTAGAACAACCGGAAAAGGAAGCAGAAAGTCTAGCTTTATCTTTAGAATTATTTACGAACGGATCATTAAATGCGTTTGCTCATAAAACGAATGTTGATACGAACAATCGTATCATCGTATATGACATCATGGACTTAGGTAAACAGTTAAAGACAATGGGATTATTGGTCATTACTGATGCGATGATCAATCGTGTAACAGATAACTGGCGTAAAGGGATTCGTACTCACTTGTTTATTGATGAATTTCATGTTGTTTTTGAAAATGAATATTCAGGTGCATTCTTCAATAGTGCATGGCGAAGATTTAGAAAACGAAATGCATATCCAACAGCCATTACACAAAATGTTGAGTATTTATTAGATTCCGTATTAGCAAGTACGATGTTATCGAACAGTGAATTTGTTGTGATGTTAAATCAAGCACCACAAGACCGTCAAAAACTTGCGAAACTGTTAAATATATCTGATGAGCAGATGTCGTATATTACCAATGCCGATGCAGGTTGTGGACTGATTAAGTACGGAAGCTCATTAGTCCCATTTATCAATCGTTTCCCTAAAGATACGCTACTCTATCAGTTAATGACAACCAAGCCAACAGATACCCATCATCAAAACAAAGGAGTGAAATAATCTATGGAAAATAAATCATTAGCCGAATATGAAAATATCAAGGAGTTCTTAGAACTTCTTGATTATCATGGCATGAACAATGAAAAGAAGCAGTTAGAATTTATTATTGAATATGTGGACAGTGCTGAAAGACAATTCAATGAAGTTTTACAAGAATTAAAAGATGTTAGAAATGAACTCAATACGATTCAAAGTAAAACGATCAAGGCAACTGCAATACGAGCAGTGGACAATATAACCGATAAAGTTAAGTCGGCTAAAAATACATTGCTTGATATGAAACACCAAATTAAAAATACCATTGATAAAGGACTAAAAGAATTTAAAGAAAAAGGCAAAGACGCTCTCACTTCAACAATGAAAAAGTTAAATATCAAAGGTATGCTGCAAACGATGAAAAACAGTTTTGATCATATCAATCAACAGGCAGATAAAGAAATCGATCATCTTACAAAGTTGGGTGATGAAATTCATGCGGTCAATCATCATTTTAAAAATATTGGTCATGTGATTATGGGAAAACAAGTTCCTAGTGTAAATCCTAGAGATAGCAACAAAGGTATGATCAGTCATGTTCAAAATGCTTTGTTTCATGTCATGGATAAAATGACAACCCTATCTCAAAAAACACAACATGGAATTGAAAAGATAGAAAAACGAGAAACAGAGTTCAAAGAAAAATATTCAGTGAAACAATCCTTGCATGAAATCAAGAAAAATATGACATCTGCCAAATCATCATACAAAGAAATCAATCATGAACGAGGGTAGAGCTTATGCTCTCCCCTATTTTTTAGGAGGAATACAACATGAAAATACAGTTTAAATCAAAAGAACATAAAATGTTTTATGAAAACATGATGAAGCAATGTTCAAAAAACGATTCTTATCATCGTTCTTTATTCTATACACTGGGTATTAGTCAAGATTGTCGAAAACATATACAGGATTTATATGATGTTCATAATGATAAGATTGTACTTGATGGACTTCATCAAGATTGGCAAACATCAGGTTCTATGCGTACCACACTGCTTGCTTTTAATCTTTGGAATGGTTTTACATTAGAAAATACGGTAGAAAGTACACCTTATGATTTGTTTCAATCAGAGGATTGTACTTTTTATTTTGAGGCAGTCAAAGTAAGGTATCCTGAGTATTGTCGTGAACATCAAAATCAATTAAGAGAAGAACGATAATTATGTCAAAAGATATCAAGACAAGAACAGTTTTTAAAGATGTCAAAACGATCGATAAAGCAAAAATAGCATCTGAACATATTCATCATGCAACAATAAAATCAAAAGAACAGTATGAAGAACATACTTCGCAAAAAGAACATACACCGCACGATTATGCAGTGAATAAAACGAGTGAAAAAGTGCCACGATATACAAAAAATATCGTTATCAATGCGAGGGTTAATGAAAAATGCTATCGAAATCACAAAAAAGAAAAGAATACGATAAAAGCACTACAAAAAGAATATCAAAACAGTGTTTCACCTGTTATGCAACAAGATAAGCAAATCAAAAACAAAGCACATAAAACACAATCTGTTTTTACAAAGAATCGTATTATCAAAACTAGACGAATAAATAAAAAAGATATTAAGACAACAGATAGCAAAGGAATTAAGCAATTTATCAAAGCACCAAAAAAAGATAGAAAAGTATCGGTAAAGATACCCTCTCAAAATAAAAATGTAGCCAAACAATATGCAATACAGTCTATGAAGAAATCAAAAGAATCTGCTTCTGCTATGAAACAGGTTGCCATGAAATCATCAAATTATGCAAAGAAGATAAGCAAAGCAACAACTTCAGCATTAAAGAAGATGATAGAAAGTGCTAAAGAAGTATATCTATTTTTATCGGCTATTGGCAGCGTTGCCTGTTTGTTTATCTTAGTGATTGCACTTATCGGTGGGATTTTTATGAGTAGAGGAAATTCATCTTCTGGTAATGCTCAATTATCACAAGAAGTCATTGCCTATACACCTCTTATTCAAAAGTATGCAGATGAATTTGAAATTCCTTTATATGTCAATGCCATTCAAGCTATCATGATGCAAGAATCTGGTGGTAAAGGAAATGATCCTATGCAGTCATCGGAATGTGCATTTAATAAAAAATATCCAAATACACCAAACGGAATTACTGATCCGGAATATTCAATCAAGGTTGGAATCGAAAATTTTGCGGACTGTATAAAACGAGCAAAGTGTAAAGATCCATTTGATATAGAAAATCTTTCTTTAGCATGGCAGGGATATAATTATGGCAATGGCTATATCGAATGGGCAGTTAAAAACTTTGGTGGGTATTCGCAAGCCAACGCACAAGTATTCTCTGAAGAACAAGCCGCAAAACATGGTTGGAGCAGTTATGGTGATCCTGAATATGTTCCTCATGTCATGCGTTATTATCAGTTCGCACAACTTGGAACGGGAAATAGTCAGTTAGTCAATATTGCTTTAACACAGTTAGGTAATAAAGGTGGTATTCCTTATTGGTCTTGGTGGGGTTATTCATCACGAGTAGAATGGTGTGCGATCTTTGTGAGTTGGTGTTCTGAACAATGTGGAATGCTTCAAGATGGTTCGATGCCTAAGTTTGAAAATGTTACTGTTGGTATGAACTGGTTTAAAGAAAGAAATCAATGGTTACCACGAGGAACTGTACCAAATGAAGGAATGATTATTTTCTTTGATTGGAACAATGATAATCATTGTGATCATGTAGGTATGGTCGAAAAAGCAGAAAATGGTATTGTTTATACTGTGGAAGGCAACTCTAATGATGAAGTAAGAAGAAACACTTATTCAGTTAATAGCAATGTCATTATGGGCTATGGAACCATAAAAAAATAGTTCTAGGAATGTGCCTAGAATTATTACATAGTATCAGGTTTGGTATTATAAAGTTTGAAAGAACAAAACAGTAAATAGTAAAGCCTGTCGAAAGTTTTCTTTAAAATAGTATGTATAAAAAGAGGATTTAACATCAAATTGTAAAGTGTCTACTCTATTGTGTAGAAATATTTTCGTTTTATGATATTTGTAGTCTTATATAGTACAAGTGAATTTATAATTTCTCCTATAAAATTAACATTTAGGAGGAATTGTTATGACAAATAAATATGCATATATTCGAGTTTCAAGTAAGGATCAAAATATTGATAGACAAGTAGAAGCAATGCGTAATATAGGGATTTTAGAGAAAAACATGTATATTGATAGACAATCAGGTAAAAATTTTAATCGCAAGAAATATCAATCGTTATTAAAAAAATTAAATTCAAATGATGAACTGTATATTAAATCGATAGACCGATTAGGAAGAGATTATGATGAGATACAGGAACAATGGCGATACCTTACAAAAGTAAAAAATATCGATATCATTGTTTTAGATTTACCATTGTTAGATACGAGAAATCAAGTGAATGGAATAACGGGTAAATTTATTGCGGATTTAGTGTTGCAAATTCTCTCTTATGTAGCACAAGTAGAGCGTGAAAATATAAAACAACGACAAGCAGAAGGAATACGAATAGCAAAAGAAAAAGGCGTTCAGCTTGGTCGACCACCGCTTCCTATTCCAAAAGAATTTGATGAAATTTATCAGTTATGGAAAAATAATAAAATCAGTAAACGTGAAGGTGCAAGACTGTTACATACAAATCATAATACTTTAACTAAGTGGATAAAAAAACATGAAAAAAATTATAAATTATAACATTTTTTGTAAATAAAAGTACACATTTTTTACCAGTATCTTCTAAGCTTAAATATATGGCTTATTAAGTCATTTAATATGATAATACATAATTTTCCAAAAAACAATAATTTGGTAAAAATTGTGTACATTATGAACCATTAAATAAAAGGTTGAGAAATCTTTTTATTTTTAAATTTAAACACACCTTACCTTATCAGGTTATATAAAGGGGGAAGTCAATGCAATTAAACATTACAACAGACTATGCAATTAGAATTATTTTATATCTATCTACAAAACAAAAAAAGATTACATCAAAAGAATTATCAGAAAATCTATGTATCCCTCAACACTATATATTAAAAATAACAAAGAAATTAGAAAATGCTCAATTAATTCATACATATAATGGAAAAAATGGAGGTTTTTCTATTGCTAAGGATAAATCTGAAATTAGTTTATTGGATATTATAGGTACGATGGAACCTACTACTAAAATTAATCGGTGTTTAGAGCCGGATAAATATTGTAGTCAACGCGCAACAGATTATTGTCCTGTTAGAAAGACTTATTGTTTTCTACAAAGAATGATGGAAGAAAGATTATCTTCAATTACTGTTAAAGAAATATTGGATCAATAGTGCATTATAAGGAGTATTAAAAAATGAAAAAGACAAGAGCGACGAGATTATTATTGGTGGTGCTAAGTTTAGTAGTAACTTTCTCTTCATTTACTGTATATGGAATTTCAGA
This sequence comes from [Eubacterium] hominis, assembly GCA_014337235.1. Lineage (GTDB taxonomy): Bacteria > Bacillota_I > Bacilli_A > Erysipelotrichales > Erysipelotrichaceae > Hoskinsella > Hoskinsella hominis. The sequence goes on from CP060636.1 coordinate 1,972,951, forward strand.
TAAAAAAATATATGCTGAAGTAAATGAAAATGAAAACTATGTAATTCCGGTTGAAATATCAGAGAACTATTCCCATATATATAAGGAAGAAACAATTCACATTTATAATCTTGAACAATTAAAAGCAATTGGTACTAATCAAAAAGTTAAAGATTTAGACGAAACAAAAGAAAGTTTTGGTTTAGGAAAAGATGTTGTAGTAGATGATGAAACTATTACTTATTCTTTAGATGCTAATTATGTTTTAGAAAACGATATTGCATTAAATGGAGAAAAATGGAATTTACCAGAAAGATTTACAGGTTCGTTTATTAACAAGCAAGAAAGTGAGTCTTCTCCATTGTATGATAAAGATACAGATACGATTTATGTTTATAATTCATATCAGTTAGATTTAATGCAAAGTGATAAATCTTCACTAGAGCCTGTATTAACACTAGATTATGATGTCACTCAATTTGGACAAGGACAACTTATCTACCCAAATGAATCACAAGACTATTTAACTTATAGTAATGAACATCATTATGTACTATCTAAAAGTTTTACAGCAGAGCGTCCAGTGACAGAAGCAATAAAAGTACAAAAAGTACAAGAAGCAAAGAAACAAGAAATAGAAGCTTTAGCAGATTCTAAATGGGAAAATGCAGAGTTATCTGGTAGAGACTACATAGGACAAGTTTATAAAGAATTAGATGGTGTTAAATATATTTTAATAGGGAACAAACAACAGTTGGCTGCTATTGGTCGTAAAGATAAAGATGGTAATCTAATGCAGGTGACACCAACATTAGTTCTCCACAAAAAACCAGGGCTTTTAAATCCTACGAACAAATATACACCTCTTTATCCAGGAGATGCAGATTTCAAAACGGATATAGCATTAACTTTAGATAAATCTGACAGTAAAAATTTTAAATATTTCGAACAAAGTACAACTGAATTGATGAATGTAAATTTTTCAAAAGGTTTACTAGGAAGTGTTAATGATATTTTAGGAAATATATTAGGTAGCTTATTAACAGGAAATTATGAGATTTTAGGATATGATAGTCAAAGTGGAACTTATATTTCAGAATCTGATTTAAAAACCGAATATTCAAATTTAAAATATTCAAGTGATGCGAATTATATTATTTTTAGAGATATTGATTTAAGTAATGTTGATTGGAAACCACTGATGTTTAGTGGAACAATGTTGGGAGCTGTTTCTAATGAAGGAAATAGTTTATGGAATGATAATGGAATTGATAATAACACTACTCGACCTGTTATTTCTAATGTTACAGTTAATCAAACCGCTCCAATCGATACCAAAGAACAATCCGGAGTAGGATTCTTTGGAAGTATTATGTCAAAATCTACTAAGAATTTAGGAACTGTAGACCAACAAGTTGCTGTAAAGAACATAAAACTTCAAAATGTTTCAGTAACGAATTCAACTAGTGAAATTAAAGATAATACTGGATTGATTCAAGGTCTATTAGATCTTTTAAAACCAATTTTAGGGGGCTTATTAGGAAATCTTGGAGAGGTATTGGGAGATTTATTGAATCCTAATGGTGAAGGAGATCCAAGTGTCTTCGCGACAGGAGCATTTGCTGGAAGAATTAGTGGAGATGTTACTGTTGAGGATTGTGTTGTTGAAAATGTAACAAAAATTAGTAATGTAAATGATTTAACTGGTGGTTTTGTTGGTCATGTAGAAGGTGTAACTGAATATGGTGGTCTACAAGATGCGTTAGGTAATCTTACAACCATCTTGGAAAATGTTTTAAATATTATTCCTTTTGTAGATTTAGGAACATTAATAGAAGTGCTTTTAGACGGGAATATTATCGATTTAAATAAACTTATTCCAACCGGCTATAAAAGTCCAACAATTTCTAATAGTCTTGTAGACAATACAGGATCTGATTTATCTATTGAAAATGAAACACATAATTTTCAAGGTGGATTTGCTGGAAAAGCAGTGGGAACACTGATAAAAAACAGTACAGTAAAAGCAAATAACTTGAATGTAACTGCTAAAAATATGGCAGGTGGATTTACAGGATATAGTGCGAATGCTGAGTTAGTTGGTGTGTTAAGTGGTTTAGGTATTGAATTGTTTAATGCATTTCAACTTAATACATTTTTATTGAATTGTGAAGTAGAAACAACAAGTTTAAACGTTCAAGCAATAGAAAAATATAGTGGTGGAATGAGCGGTGCACTTGCAAACAGTTTTATCGTTGATTCTAGTATATCTGGTACAACAAATATTACAGCTGATTCTTATGCTGGTGGAATGAGTGGAATTGCAGCCTTAGGGCAATCTATCTCTTTAAAAGATTTTTATGATGGTAGAAAAGACTTAACAGGATTATTAGGAAGTTTATTAAGTGGAGTTTTATCGCAAGACCAAGAAAATGTCTTACTATCTTTAACTGGTATTAGTCCAAGTGTCCTTGCCGGAAATGAAATAACAGGTTCCTTAACTGTTACAGTTAAGGATAAGTATGCCGGAGGTATGATAGGTCAAGGAGATGGAGTCAAAATAATTTCTTCATCTGATTTAGAATCAAAATCTTATGTTTGGAAAAATGTAATTGGAAAACTAAATTATGCAATATTAGGAAGAAAAAATACAATCTCTAATTTAAAAGAAATTTCCGGTCAATCTCACATTGGAGGTGTGATTGGAGAAGTTAAAACAGCAAGTGCTGCTGGAATATTGAATAAAACTTTAGGAATTGGAAATTTCTTAGGGTTTGAAATTGCAAATACATCAGTATCAAGTATTGATACACCGGGAATTATTCACGCAACCCAAGATTATGCCGGAGGTTTTGCTGGTAAGGCAATGGGTGGTACTGTTTCAAATGTACATATTAGTGAACTTCAAAAAGTAGACGCAAACAATTATGCAGGTGGTTTCGTAGGTTATGGTGGAACTGGAAGTTTAGCTGAAACCGAAGCACTAGATATACTTGGATTAAATTTAGTTAAAATATCAAACTTGCTTAACCTAGCACAAGGACTTGTCTTGGATATGAGTGAATGTGATGTACAAGGAACAACAAGTGGATTTACAGTAAAAGCATTCGGAACACAATCGACTGATGTTGATGTAACAAAATATTATGCTGGTGGGTTTATTGGAAAATCAACAAGCGTACACATTCGTAATTCTCAAGTAAAAAGAATAAAAGATGTTACAGCCGATGAAACAAGTGGCTATGCAGGTGGATTTGCAGGTGCAACTGAAACTGGTGGTTTAGCCGATGCAGCGAATGGAGATACAGATGCATTAGAACTTTTAGGAATTAATGGATTGTTGAATGCTGTTCCGTATTTAGTTTCTGACTTTAAAAATACGACAGTTGATTATCAACCAGAATCTGCCGATGTTTCTCAAGTTAGTGCAGCATATGCAGGTGGTTTCATTGGAGAAATGCAAAGTGGATATATTAATAATAAGGAATTAGATAATCCATATGCAGTATCTAATATATTAAATGTAAAAGGATCGTATTATGCCGGTGGTTTTGCAGGTAAGATTTATTCTGGTGGTTTAGCAACTGCTGGTGATTTATCCATTTTAAATGGACTATTAAATATTAGTGCAAGTGATTTATTAAGTGTTTTAAATGTCTATATCCCAGTTATTAATTCAGCAGGGGTTTCTTCAAAAGGACTTATTGTTGAAGTTACTTCAACAAATAAGGATGATAGTAATTCTGGTAGTGCTGGAGGATATGTCGGATATGGTAGTGGATTAAAAATCAGCAATTCACATGTTGATAAATTAAGGCATACAACAGTCAAAGCACCAAGTGATTTAAGCAGTAATGATGGTTCTTCTTATTTTGGAAATGAATCTAATTATGCTGTAAAAGGATTACGATATGCTGGGGGATATGTTGGTAAGTTGGATATTGGAAGTTCTGCTTCATTAGGTTCAGGTTTAGGTGTTTTAGGAGATATTATTGGATTAAATGATGTAACACAAGCATTAGATGTCGTTGCTTCAGAAATTGAAAATTCAGATGTTACTGGTGCAGTAGGTGGATATTCTGTACTTGCTAATTACAAAGATGGTAGTGATTTACAAGGTCATGCAGGTGGATATGCAGGAACGATTGATGGTTCAGCACTTCAAAACTGTAATGCTTACAATTTTGAGTACATTATTGGACAAGAAAGTGCTGGTGGATATGTTGGTAGAATGCAACCTGGTAATGTTGCAAGTGTTGTAGGAAATGCTGATGTATTAGGCGGATTATTGAATGTTGAAGGAAACTTGTTATCTGTTCTTCAATCATTTATCCCAATGATATATAATTCAGAAACGACATCTGTTCCTTGTGGTGGTGCAGTTCGTGCTGATGCAGCAAGTGATGCAACAAGAGAAAGAGGATTAGCTGGTGGTTATGTAGGTCATAACATTGGTGGAAGAATAGAAGGAAAATCAGAAAGAGAATGGAATAACGAGCCCCCTACTGTTTTAAAAGAAAATGCAGCAGTGCGTATTCGAAATGTTTATGGATATGAATTTGCAGGTGGATTTAGTGGTAGAACAGAAAATGCAAATGTTGCAGATACAGGAAACTTAAATATCTTATTTGATGTCATTACGATAAGTAATCCATTATCTGCTCTTGGAGCTGTTTATTCAACAGAAACGAATACAGCAGTATATGGACCATTAAGAAAATTAACAGTTGATGTATGGAATTCTTGGGTTGGCGCAGTTGGTATCAATGGTGCTTATGGTCAACAACTACAAGAATTAGGAAAAGTAGAAACACAAGAACAACTGAATGAAATTATTGAGAAATATGCTTATGGATATGATGTTAAAGCTGCTAGAGAAGAAGTTGGTACATTAGCAACACAAGGTAGTGCAGCTGGTGGTTATGTTGGTAGAATGGATGGAGGAGTTGTTACTTCTGCTCATGCTTATGACATAAAGTTAGTAACAGCATATCGAAGTAGCGGCGGATTTGTCGGAGAAATGACAAGTGCTGGTGTTGCCAATGTTGGAGGTATTACAATAGGAGATCTTGATGTTGTAGGATCTTTACCAGTATTACAAACATTTGTACCAGTCATTAAAACATCATCTGCTCGTGGTTATCAATCAGGAGCGAGTGTTATCGCAAGTGGTACTGATTTGAAAAATCAACAAGGAAATGCCGGAGGATTTGCTGGTATTATTATTGGTGGACAAATCGAAGGAAATGAAAATGAATTCTGTTCGATTGAGAAGTTAAAAACGATTAAAGGAACGAATACCGTTGGTGGCTTTGCAGGAAGTATTATTTCAGGAAGTGCCGCTGAAGTGAATGTTGGTTCCAATAGTGGATTACTTCCAATATTGTTAAAACCTATTTTAGGTAATCCAGATAAGTTAGCTTCTTTATTAAATGCTACTGTATCTACTGTTAAATACGCCAAAGTAGATGCATGGAATAATTGGGGTATTACAATTGATGGAAGATATCAAATTGATAACAGTCCCAATATTCAATATGCTTATGCAACGGGTGGATTTGTAGGAAGTATGAGTGGTGCAGTTCTAGGAGATAAAGATAGCAATAGCGATTCGTTAATTGTCAACAACATAAGAAAAGTCATTGGTGGAGAACACGTTGGTGGATTCTTTGGACTAGCTGATGTGGCTGCGGTTGCTGAAGTTGGTGATAATGAGTCCAATGGAATATTAGGTCTTATAAAAATAGGAGAATTAGATGTACTAGATGCATTTAGATCATATATTTATCATGGATTAGTGAATGGTTCAAATGATCAAGGACTAATCGTTAGTGCTAATACACAAAATGAATCAGGTGCATTTGAAAACAAAGTTCAGACAGGAAATGCAGGTGGATTTGGTGGAAGCTTATTAAATGGTTCTGTAAAGAATTCAAAAGTAACGAAATTAAATCAAGTCAATGCCTTAAATTATGCAGGTGGATTTATTGGTCATCTTGGAAAAAGTGGTGTTGTTGATTTAGATAAAGCAGAAACTGGAGGAGCACTTGATGGTTTATTAAATGCCACTGCAGGTGTTTTAGATAACTTTGGTTCACATTGTGATAACTGTAACGTTGATGGTATCAAAGAAGGCTTTATTGTAAATTCACAAAATGGAAAAGAACCGATTTCAGGTGGATTTGCAGGATTTGCTGACCTTGCGAAAATAGATAATAGTCATGTTACTAATATTAAAAAAGTAAACAGTGATCAAATTGCTGGTGGATTTGTTGGAAGAACAACATTCTCCTACTTAGCAGATATTGATGCAGGATCAACTACATTATTAGATCCTATTTTGGGAATTGTAAATGCATTACTAGATATTTTATATATCGGTGATTTACAAGATCTGGGTGCCATTGACATTGGTCTAGGAAAACTTTTAGAGGTTAAATTGTTAAGTGATGGAAAAACACTTTCTGTAACACTTCTAGGATTACCGATTTCTGTTGCATTAGAAAAAAACAATGGAAATGGAACAAGCGATGTAGCTCAAATCCATATTGGAGATAGTTATATTGAAGTGCCTTGTACAGATACAACAGGAGATCATATTAATAAAGATGATGTTAAAAACATCAATATCGGATTGATTAAATCCAATCGTACAAGTATTAAAAATTCTTCAATTACCGGAATTTCTATTGGTTATGATGTATTTGGTGGCGGTGCTAATGATGACAAAGATGGCACTGATAAAAATGGTTATGCCGGTGGATTTGTAGGATTTAACGATGAAGGATTGTTTGAGAATAATCAAATGTATTATGCGGATACCATTCGAGGTACGAAAGATAAAGTTGGTCCTTTTGCAGGAGTTACCTCTTTAGATTCGGTATATGATTTTAATACAGTTGAAAATATTGAAGGAAACAAAAATATATATCGTGTTTATCGTGATCATGATGAGTTAACTTCTCTTATTGTTCAAGATAAAACAATTCAAGCAGAATTATCTAATAGTGATTGGAATGAGTTTGTGATCTCACATATCAAAGATGTTGAGACATTTGATAAGTTCAAAAAAGCTAAACTTTCTAGCGTTGATATAAATAAAGATGCAGATGTGTATATTTCATCAGCAAAAGCAGTATTGATGAAAAATACCAAAACATCAGATAATGAGGAAAATTTAACCCCACCTCCATCTGATATGCAAGACCCTTGTGATGAGTTAATAAATTTAACGATCAACAAGGTATGGAAAGATTTTGGCAATTTTGAAGGTATTCGTCCAGATGAAATTGAACTTTATTTAACAAGAACATATACAAATAGTAATGGTGATATTGTTAAAGATGATCAATTTGCACAGACGATTAAAGTGAAACCATCAGATGATATGAAAAATGTATGGCAAACAATTGTCAAGGGATTGGATGCATATATAGTATTAGATGATGGTACACATGCTTATTATACATATCATGTAGCCGAAAAAGAGGTTGATGGTTATTCGACAACAATAGAAAGTTCAGAAGATGGATTTACTATTACGATAACCAATTCACATATTCCATTCTTACCTGATGTAGGAGGAATAGGAACCTATGTATTTACCTTTATTGGAATGATAGGTATATTAGCAACGATTTACAGTATGAAGAAAGGAAAAAAGAGAAATGAGAAACATGTTTAAAAAATTAGGAACATTTGCACTTACACTTATGGTAATGTTTTCTATGGTAACAAGTGTATTTGCAGCAAGCACAGGAAAAATTACGATTCACACAGGGAAACACGATGTTACTAGCGTAACATTTGATATTTATAAGATGATGAATGCGACTGTAACAGCAGATGAAAAATCAGCAGCTTATACAATTGCAGATGATTTTAAAGATTTCTTTAATGCAAATGCTACTCAAAGTACACCTGCTACTGATGATGAAGCATATAACTACATTAAAAATAATGTAAAAAGTGAAGAATTTCAAAACAAAGTAAAAGAATATGTTAAAACTAAAAGTTTAACACCAGCTGAAACTTTAACTGGTGAAGCTAGTAAGAAAGAATATACTACAAAAGATTTAGATGCAGGATATTATGTTATTATCCCAAGTAATGAAGCATTTACGCCAATGTTCACTACAGTTTCAAAAGCAAGCCAAGATGTATATTTAAAAGGAAAAGAACCTGGTGTAGATAAAACTATTGATGGAAATAATTGGACTTCTGCACAAGTCGGAGATACTATTCGATTCAAAGTTGAGTCTATGGTTCCAAACATGACAGGATTTGATAAATATACTTTTAAATTAACAGATACTATGAGTTCAGGATTAACAGTAACAAAAGAAACATTAAATGAAAAAGTTACAATCGGTAATAAACAACTTACAGACACTGAGTATACAGTAACAGTTAAAGGACAAGAAATTACTATCGAAATTAATGACTTTATTAAATATAAAGATCAAGCAAATGAAGCTATCGTATTTGAATATGATGCAGTGTTAAATGAAAACGCAGTTACTGCCGGTAAAGAAACCAATACAGCAAATGTTGAATATGGGAATGATCCTGATCATTTAACTCAGGGAACTCCAGATAAAGTAATTGTAAGAACACATAATTTGACTATTACAAAGAAAAATGGAGATGGAACTGAAACATTAGCAGGAGCAGAATTCAAATTATATAGAGGAACTGATACAAATGGTGATCCAATTGAATTTGTTGATTTAGGAAATGGTGAATATAGAGTTGCTACTGATACAGATAAAGCAGATAATCAATTAACTAAAACATCTACATTAGTATCACCAACTAACGGTAAAATTATTGTTAAGGGATTAGATGATGGAAAATATACATTAGTGGAAACAAAAGCACCAGATGGATATAACATCTTAAAAGATCCTACAACTATCACAATTGGAGCATCTTCTAATAATGATGGAACTGATGTTACAGTAACTGGTAACGATGTAACAGTAAAAAACAACAAAGGTTCTTTATTACCTGAAACTGGTGGTATGGGTACAGTGTTATTTACAGTAGTAGGTACTGCTGGAATCTTAGCAGTGTTATATTCATTTATGAAATCAAATAAAAAGAATAAATTAAATGAAAATAAATAGTTAATCTCTATGAACATAAAAAAAAGAATTTTTGATGGAATAAGAATTGTAGTATTATTGTTTTTCATTGGGGTTTTACTTTATCCAACAATTAGTGATTATTTATCAAGAATTCATAGTTCTCAAGTGATTCAGTCATATGAAAAATCAGTGATTGGTTTAGACCAAGAAACAAAAGATACAATGCTTAAAGATGCACAAACATACAATTCCTCTTTGATAGGAAAAGAGGAATTGTATGATCCATTTATGAGTATTGAAAAAGTAGATAAATATTACATGAGTTTATTAAATTCTAATGGTGATGGAGTTATGGGATATATTCAAATTCCTAGAATTGACGTTAAATTACCAATCTACCACACTACTTCAGAGAAAGTTTTACAAAAGGGTGTAGGGCATCTTCAAGGAACATCATTACCAATAGGTGGAAAGAGCACGCATGCTGCTTTGTCAGGGCATAGGGGTTTGCCTAGTTCCAATCTATTTACTGATTTAGATTTGTTAGAAATTGGAGATATTTTCTATATGGAAGTGTTAGGAAATACGAGTGCTTATAAAATTGATCAAATCAAGATAGTCTTACCAACTGAAACAAAAGATCTTGAAATTGTAGATGGTAAAGATTATGTCACATTGATTACTTGTACACCTTATTCAGTAAACACGCATCGATTGCTTGTAAGAGGAATAAGGATTGATTATCAAAAAGCAATTGAAGAACAAGCCAATGAAGTTGATAATGGAATTCATGTACCTTTTGAAATTCAAATTCTTTTAATTGGATTTACAGTTTTAATGTTAATATTTTTGTTATTGAAGGTAAGGAGGAAAAATCATGAAGTGGTTAGCAAATAAGAATCATTTAAAAATCATAATCATTTGTATGCTATTTATCTTTTTGCCTACCAAAACAGTTTTAGCGAAAGAAAATACAGGATCAATTTCTCTGTATGCTCATTATCTTGACGATGGTAAAATCGTCGAATTTGTTGATATGCCATTTCAAATTGTTAAAGTCGCAGATATTGTTAATGGACAATTTGTAAATGTGGGAGATTTTAAAGACTTCAAGAATATTTCTACAAATATGAATGCATCACAAATGAAAGAAATGAGTTATGCATTACAAGCGTATATGAAAGGTAAAAATATTTCATTTACTGATGAAAAAAATACTAACAAAAATGGAATTGTTCAATTTTTTGATCTAGATTTAGGTTTATATTTAGTATCTCAAAAAGAAAGAGATGATATTAAATATTACTCGGAACCTTTTTTAATCTCTATACCTATGATTGAAGATAGTAATGAAATATTTAATGTCTATTCTAAGCCAAAATTTATTGAAAAAGATGAAAATGAAATCCCTACCTCCCCTACTATTCCTGATAGTTCAGTAGAAACAGGGGATAACACAAATGTAATACTATGGATAGTATTGTTATTAGTTTCAGGATTAGCTTTATTAAGTGTTACAAGAAAACAAAGAAAATAACTCAATAGTTTTAATTAAGGGTAGTTGCTTTAAATAATAGCATTACCCTTTTTATATATGAAAAACTGAAATATATGGAGATATTTTATAAAGAAATTTTTTGATAATAGATGAAGTATAGAAAAATGTTTAAAGATATACCATGATTAGACATAGTATATCCCATAAATCTATTTCTAATTATTTAAGAGCTAAAATATTTTAGCCTTAAATAACGAATTCATAACTATAAGGGAGAGAAAAGTTATGAAACATAATCGTGATCCTCCTATTTCTTATTTTTATTTTTTAAATATGAGGAGGAAATAGCGATGAAAAATTATAAATATGATTACAATAAAAATAGTTTTAAAACTTATGGCAATAAGGAACATAGACAGTATTACATAAAAGTGAATAAAGAGTATGTTGAAGTAAGTGAGGAGGTGTTTAAAACTATTAGAAGTAGTTATGATCAAATTCGACATATGCATCATATGGAAGTAGCTAAATCAGTCTTGTATTTTGAAGATATTGATTTAGCTACTTTTTTTGTATATAAGAAGGAAATCGAACTCCTAGACAAAATTATTATACACGACTTGTATGTGAAAATATTACATGAAATATCAATGTTAAATGAACCAAATAAAACAATAGCAAATCTTATTTTTATTGAAAATATGTCAATAAGAAATGTTGCAAAGGTACTAGGAGTAAAAAACTCAACTATTATTTATCATAAAAAGCAAATTCAACAAATAATTCAAAAAAAGATAAAAAAGTTTCTACCACTTGATAAGTAACTTTCACATATATGGGTGAAAAGAACTTTTCGGGAGGCAATGATTATGCAAAAGAAAATTAAAATCTTGATTTATTGTAGAATAGGAGAACAATTATCGAGAAACTTATTAGATTATTTAGTAGATCAACTAAAAGTTTCTGTAATTCAAAATCATATGGATATTATTGGTGTAATAAAAAAAATCTCTACTGAAAAATGGTTAAATTCATTTGAAATGAGAAGATTGATAATTTCTCTAGTAAAAAAAGAAATCACTGTTATTTTTGTAAATTATTCTAGTAGAATTTCAATGTTTCCAGCTACTTATGATGAATTTGAAATGTATTGTCATGTTCATGATGTACTTGTTTCATTATTTATGATATGAAACCGGAAATTAGGTGTCGTAGCCCTCCCTACTCCAAATTGTTTTACCTTTTTAGTAAATGGAGGATTATCATATGGGTTATGATTATAAAAAAGAATATATACGATGGAAAGAATGGAAAGATAGAGAAGAAAAAATTTTAAGACAACATCATTTCAATGAACAAAAAATAGAAGAATTACATGAATTTGACTTAGAACAGTTTAATGCCGAGCGAAGATTTAGACGAAATCAAAATGTTACAAAAGATATTTTCTTTTATATGCAACCAGTGCATGACAAAAAAGAATCTTATTCGATAGAAGATTTATTGGATCAAATTGAAAATGAAACATTATTTGAGTATTTAAAATACACAGATTCAATTGTATTAGATATTATTATCTTAAAGCAGCATGGATATAATGTTCGGGAAATTTCTCAAATTTTAGGTCTTTCTATGAGTTCTATCTATCGAAAAATAAAAAAAATAAAAGAACTTTTAAAAATGTGAGAAAAAAAGACGTTTTCGTGGCATATATAGTGAACCCACTTAAAAAGTAGGATTCACTGATCCTTGAAAACAAAATAACAGCTATTAGATACGTTCCTAGTAAATGAGCCTTTCAGTCAATACGCCATGACCAGTGATATGCGAGCGAATAAAATTGAACTGTAAAAACATCTAGCAAATGTTCGGCAATGAAATTTATTAGGTATAATGATACTCCTGTACTGCAGTTGTGTGAGATACCACACGATGGTGAAATTCCAGTGAAAGCAATGCTACTGCTTGTCTAATAGTATCCTTAATGTTTTCAGGTATTCAGGGAAAAATGGAAAACAACGATTCATATGATAAATAACCAGATTCTATTTTGAGTCTGGTTTTACATAGGAGGTAATTTGAATGAAGATCAAAAGAGGACAAATCTATCTAGTTGATTTAAGTAATGGCTTTGGCTCTGAACAAGGTGGTGTAAGACCGGTTCTTGTTGTACAAAACAATAAAGGAAATAAATATAGTCCTACGATTATTGTTGCTTGTTTGACAAGCAAAGTGTATGAAAAGCATCACTTACCTACTCATTATAGTATTCCTACGACGGTTGGATTAAAGTATCCGTCTATTGTAATGATGGAACAGATCAAAGTCATTGATAAAAGCAGAATTATCAAATATATAGGAAGTGTAACGCCCAGATTTATGAAATTATTAGATAACCGAATTTTAATTAGTTTAGGTATGAAGCATAACTATCATAAAAACAACTAATGTCAAGTATGTAAAATCGCTATTGAATTGAAAATCGCACATTTGTTTTACTCATTTATTAAAGATAAGATGGAGAGGAGATAATAAAGATGAAACCTATTTTATATGAAAAGAAAACCTACACCGTTCAAGAAATTATGAAAATCTTAGGTGTTGGAAAAAATGCCGCTTATCAATTAGTAGCAGAAAACAAATTCAAATCCGTAAGAATTGGCTCATCTATTAGAATCTCAAAAGAGTCATTTGATAAGTGGCTCAATGAAAATCTTTAATATTAGGAGGATAATTCAATGGCGATTATTACAAAACGAAGAAAAGCATATTCTGTGGTTTATCAAAAAGTTGATGAGAATGGCGTAACAAAGCAAATATGGGAAACTTATTATGACTATTCATCAGCACTTGTTAGAAAAAGAGAAATTGAAAACGAAGGTATTCATATAAAGATGAATATCAAACCTAACACGACAATACTTAACTTTTTAGTTCAATATGCGACTAAGATTGGACGCAATCAATGGAGCAGTTCAAGGTATGAAAGCAATATGGGAGTGATCAACAATTATATATCTCAAGTTGTTGGAAGTAAGAAAATCAAAGATATAAAACCTAATTTTGCTATCAAAACAATGAATCAATTAGAGAAAACTCCTGCAATCGGAAAAAGGAATCAAATAAAAACGGAATATATCCCTAACAGTATGTTACGTTCCTGCTATATGCTATTAAAAACATCATTTGATTATCTAGTATCAGAACAGTTGATTGAAAACAATCCATTTCATGAGCAAGTTGCACCTAAATATCATAAAAATAAACCATATAAAGAATGGAATTTAGAATTTGTTCAACATTTATTTGAATCGGTTGATGATATGCGATTATTTATTTTCTTGCATATTATGTTTTCTACCGGTTTAGATATAAGAGAAATCGGTGGATTATCGTGGCATGATATTCATATTAGCGATGAGTTGATTGCTCAAGATCAATGTTACCTTTGTTCCAATAAAATATTAGACCGTTTAAATAAAAACACAGTTCAAATGATGAATCCTCAAAGAATTATCAAACAATTTGAATGTGCTGGATTTACACAAACCAATACAAGTTTAATCTTGTTTTATAAAGATGTTCCTCAAAAGACCGTACATATTCATAAACAAGTTGCGTTATTGTTAAGAATATGGAAAGAAAGACAAAAAGAATTCATGGTTGAAGAAAATCCTTATGCATTGTTAATTACACTGATTAACGGAAAACCTTGTGATGATCGTAATATGACAAAGCTGTATCACAAGACTTGTGCAGAGGCAAACCTTAAAGAACTTACACTCACAAAGTTTAAGTCTTTTTCTAAAAAGGAAAGTCAAAATCAAGGCATGAGTAATGCAGATTATTTCTATGCAACATTAAAACATGAATTATCACTTCCAAAACCAAAAATATCAACAACTCATGTCATTCAATTAAATCAAAAAAGTATCAATAGTAAGATTCAAGCAGTCTTGCCACAACAAAAAAATGAAGATATGAATTTGCTAATACAACAAATCAAGGATAATCCTGAATTAAAAATGAAATTGATTGCTAAACTCAAAGCGGAACTTTAGTGTTTCGCTTTTTGCGTTTTTAGAAAATCGCACATTCGCTTTTATTTTTAATTTTGCTTAGAATTGTCCTGTAAACAAGGAAAGGAGAGAAAATTATGGCATCAATACAAAAGAGAAATAAAAAATATGCAGTTGTTTACACTTATGAAGATAGTCAAGGTAATAGAAAACAGAAATGGGAAGCATTTGATTCTTATAATGAAGCAAGAATGAGAAAATCAGAAGTAGAAAGCCAAAAAGATAAAAACATCTTTATACCACCTAGTTCTCAGACAATGAATGAATTTTTAGATTTATTTATTGATTTATATGGTGTAAAGAAATGGTCAATGAGTACCTATGAAAAAACAGTGAGAGATTTTGACAATTATGTTCGTCCAATTTTAGGAAACATGGCACTACAAGACATCACACCTTTAGTGATTGAAAAGTATTATCGTGATTTACAAAACATGGATAGTGCAGTAAATAAAATTCATAAGACAAAACGAAAAGTTACAACAGGCACAATCAAAACTATCAATAAGCATTTAAAATGTGCTTTTGGAATGGCAGTAAAATGGGATCTAATCGCAAAAAATCCATTCTCATCCGTAGAACCGCCTAAGCATGTTTATAAGAAACGAGAAATATGGACTTCAGATATGATTATTCAAGCATTAGAGCATTGTACAGATCCTAAGCTAGCGATTGCAATTCATTTATCGTTTGCCTGTTCTTTGCGTTTAGGAGAAGTATTAGGATTAAGATGGAAAGATGTAGCCATCAGTGATAATGATATTGCCAATGACGATGCACATATCTTTGTTACTTGTGAATTAGAACAAGTATCTACAAACGCATTAAAAGTTTTAAATGATAAAGATGTTATCTTTACATTTCCACCACGTTCACCTCATAGATCATATCAAACAGCCACTGTTTTAAAGAAACCAAAAACATTAGCACTTATGCTTCGTGATTGGAAAGAAGAACAAGAAAAATACAAAGAATACTTTGGTTGTGAATATACCGATTATGATCTTGTAGTTTGTTTTGAGGACGGTAGACAATGTTCACATAGTGTAATACGAAGTCAACTAAAAGAAGTTACAAAAGCAGCAGGACTTCCTAGCGTTGTATTTCACTCTTTTCGACATTCTAGTACCACTTATAAGTTAAAACTCAATCATGGTGATATAAAAGCCACACAAGGTGATACAGGTCATTCTCAAGCAGATATGATAACAGAAGTATATAGTCATATCCTAGATGAAGATCGTAAGGTAAATGCTCAAAAATTCGATGAAACATTTTATAAAAATTCAGGAGTTGGAGTTGATCAACAAACAGTAAAACCTCAAGAAGTTGATGTTGATTCGCTTGTCAATGCATTGAAGTCAAATCCAGACCTTATGTCGCAACTGATTGATGCATTGAAATAGTTTACAATTATAACAGTTTCGTCATTTAATATTTTCAATTATGTTATATACTATTTACTGAATATGTAAGTGCCCGTAGCTCAATTGGATAGAGTATTTGATTCCGATTCAAAAGGTTGCAGGTTCAAGTCCTGTCGGGTACGCCAGTAAATAAAAAAAACACTTATTTTAAAGAGATCGTTTTCTCAAATAAAATGAGTGTTTTCTTTTATGAAAAATGAGCACTTAAAATCAAATTAGCAAAACACCTATTTTCATTAGCAAAAATAAGGGCGAAAAAGTTCGACTCACATTAAAAAAGCAATCAGCGATAAAACTGATTGACTATAAAATAGATAGAGCAAAGCCTTAAAAGGTATGAGTTTATCACTTCAAAATCTATTTTTTGAAAACTCAAGAAAACGCCCTATTTATCGACAAAATTGGCGTCCTCGAATGGACTCGAACCATCACTCTACTGCTTAGGAGTATGGCTTACCATGTGATACACGGTTCGGATGTAACTTCCAATATCATCCCTTACGCAGAATGACTTGTAGTAAACGAACTTTATGGTGCAAAACACCTATTCTGACGCAGTTTTATGTGTCCGTTGAGTGGTCCTATT
This sequence comes from [Eubacterium] hominis, assembly GCA_014337235.1. Lineage (GTDB taxonomy): Bacteria > Bacillota_I > Bacilli_A > Erysipelotrichales > Erysipelotrichaceae > Hoskinsella > Hoskinsella hominis. Next base: position 1,989,609 of record CP060636.1, read on the forward strand.
AGCAAATTCTTAGCAAGAGGACATCCCGCCAAAGCTGATTGCTACTGCCATTCTTCACTCCCTTAGTTAAAATGACAAGGCAAATACATGGAGGTTACTATGGACAAGAAAGAGAAAAAGTCACTGCCGGAACCGCGCACATACACCGTGGAACAGATTGCAGCCATGCTCAACATCGGCCGCACAACCGCATATCAGCTCGTCAAGCAGGAGGAGTTCAGGATCGTCCGCATAGGAAATGCAATCCGCGTTTCCAAGAAATCTTTTGACGAGTGGCTGGAAAGTTTGGAATTGTGAATATCGCAAGAAACGCCGTAGGCTCAAAAAACCTATGGCGTTTTTTTATACCCATTTTGAAGGAGGCTGGAGATGAAACTGACAGAAGCAGAAATGAGGATGGTGTTTCAGATTGAAAGTACCAATCAGAACGCCGCCCTGAATGAAATTTACATGACATGGCGCTACGCGCCGAACCAGGCAGTAAAAGAAACGGCAGAAAGCCTTCTGGACAAGCTCCGTCCACTGTCGGATCAGGAGTGCATGGATTTGATCCGCAAGGTGCAGGCCGAATACCGTCTGCCGGAGAAAGCCCGCACCATCGGGGAAATGCTGGCAGAGGCCAGACAGAAATCCGGGGCGCAGAAGTTATCCGGCCATGACATTATGGCTTTGGAGCGTTTCGACCCGGCGACCAGACACATGATCGTCTTTGATGTTCTTACCCATGACTCGCCTGTTGGCTGGAAGGGTGAGAAAATGCGCCTGTTCCTGACCGACACCGGATACAGCAAGGCTTTGGAAAATCAGGAAAAGGGACATATCAAAATCCGTAACCATGCGAAGGTGCTTTCCGGCGATCTCCACTATGACCATAAAGACCGTGAGAGGTAGCCGCCCCAAAATGTATCAAAATCAGCGGAAAATCTTCTGTTTCTTCCTCCGTGGCTTGCGTTCTGAACAGAGCGTGGATGTTTTCCCATTCGGGAGGCTATGGAGGCATACAGACGGGTAAACCGCTCAAAATCAACACTTTTTATTTTCACAGGAAGGAGGTGCGAAGATGGCTGTTTTTCGTATTGAAAAGACCCGTGATTATACGGTCATGTCGAACCATCACTTGAAAGATCGGACGCTGACCCTGAAATCCAAGGGGCTGCTGTCCATGATGTTGTCGCTCCCTGACGAGTGGAATTACACCACCAGAGGTCTTGCGGCGATCTGCCGGGAAGGTGTGGACAGCATCGGCGCGGCATTGAAGGAGCTGGAAAACCACGGGTATATCCGGCGCACCCAGCTTCGGGATGAAAAAGGCAAGATCACGGATACCGAGTATGTCATTTACGAAATGCCTCAGTGCGAGCCGTCGTCAAGCCCAGGTACGCCTTTACCGGGTACGGCAAAGCCATATACGGAAAACCCGGATATGGGTATCCCGGATACGGCGGACCCGTGTACGGAAAACCCCGCGCAATTAAATACTAATCAACCAAAGACTGATTTATCAAGTACGGAGATATCAAATCCTATCCAATCAAATCCCCCTACCCCCGCAGGGGCAAGGATGGGAACGGATCGGATGGGAGCCAGAGAATGTTATCGTGAAGTGATTTTGGATAACATCGAGTACAGCTATCTGGTGCAGGACAGCCATATCGACCGTGAGCAGCTTGACGAAATCGTTGACCTGATCGTGGATACCGTATGTTCTGCCCGCAAAGTCATCCGCATTGCCGGAGACGATTATCCGGCGGAGGTGGTAAAGTCCCGGTTTATGAAGCTGGACAGTTCACATGTTCAGTATGTCATGGACTGTATGAAGGACAACACCACCTATGTCCGCAATATCAAGAAATACCTTCTGGCGGCGCTGTATAACGCCCCGACCACCATCAACAGCTACTATTCTTCCCTGGTGCAGCACGATATGTACGGGGACGGGCAAAGGGGGCGAGGCTAAATGCAGGAGGAAGTAACGCGGGGCGCCGTAACGCTCATTGTTGACGGAGCCAAGCTAAGCGAGCAGGTCTTTGAAAAGGCCGTCAAAAAATTCCTGGAGGAAATCCAGAAAAGCCAGAAGCCCAAAATCTACCGCGGCAGGCAGAGCCTTAAACAGCTTGCCAGCCAGAACGCCGGTCTTGCCAATATCGAGATCAGTGACAAGAATATCAAGGCTTTCTCCCGCGTGGCGAAGAAATACCATGTGGATTTTGCCTTGAAGAAAGACACCGCCGCAGAGCAGCCCCGTTACCTGGTCTTTTTCAAAAGCCGGGACGCGGATGCCATCACAGCGGCATTTCAGGAGTTTGCCAGCCGGAAAATGAGCCGTGAGGAAAAGCCCTCCATCCGGGAACGGCTGACCCAGGCGAAGGAACAGGCGGCGGAGAAAGTGGAACACCGCACCATTGACCGGGAGAAAGTAAAGGTCAAAGATCGGAGCGTGCAGAGATGAACATGAAAAAACTGTTTTTGCTGAATCTCCCGTATCTTCTGTTCGTGTATCCCTTCGATAAGCTGGCACAGGCTTTCCGGCTTGCGCCCGGTGCTGACCTCTCCGGCAAGCTGCTCTCCATTGGGGACGGCTTCACGGCAGCGCTTTCCTCCCCGTGGCTCAGTTTCCATCCCACGGACCTGCTGATCGGCATAGTCGGTGCGGTGGTCCTTCGCATGGCGGTCTACCTGAAAGGCAAGAACGCTAAGAAGTACCGTCACGGAATCGAGTATGGTTCTGCCCGCTGGGGTACGGCGGCAGATATCGCTCCCTACATGGACAAGGACTTTTTCCAGAACATTCTTATGACGCAGACGGAGCGAATCACAATGGCGAGCCGTCCAAAGCAGCCGAAGTATGCCAGAAATAAAAACATTCTGGTGATCGGCGGTTCCGGCAGCGGCAAGACGCGGTTCTTCTGCAAGCCGTCGCTGCTGCAAGCTCATTCATCCTATGTCTGCACCGATCCGAAAGGGACCTTGCTGCCGGAGATCGGCGCTTTCCTGGAACGGAAGAAATACCGTATCAAGTGCCTCAACCTGATAAACTTCCGAAAATCCATGAAATACAATCCGCTGGCTTATATCCGATCAGAGAAAGATATCTTAAAGCTGGTGAACGCCCTGATTATGAACACGAAGGGCGAAGGCGAAAAATCTTCGGAAGATTTCTGGGTCAAAGCGGAACGCCTCTATTATTCCGCACTGATTGGCTACATCTGGTACGAGGCCACGGAGGAAGAAAAGAACTTCATCACACTTCTGGACCTTATCAATGCCAGTGAAGCCAGAGAGGACGACGAGACTTATCAAAGCCCGGTGGACCTGCTTTTTTCTCAGTTGGAGGAACGGGAGCCGGACCACTTTGCTGTCAAGCAGTACCGCAAATTCAAGATGGCGGCGGGCAAGACACTCAAAAGCATTTTAATTAGCTGCGGCGCCCGTCTCGCCCCTTTCGATATCAAAGAGCTCCGGGACCTGATGGAATATGACGAACTGGAACTGGATACCCTGGGCGACCAAAAGACGGCGCTGTTTGTGATCCTGTCAGATACGGACAGCACTTTCAATTTCGTGGCCGCCCTCATGTATAGTCAGCTTTTCAATCTGCTCTGCGACAAGGCGGATGACTTCTACGGCGGGCGGCTGCCTGTCCATGTCCGTTTGATCCTGGACGAGTTTGCCAACATCGGCCAGATACCGAACTTCGATAAGCTGATTGCCACCATCCGAAGCCGTGAAATATCGGCCTCTATTATTTTGCAGTCGCAGAGTCAGTTAAAGACCATCTACAAGGACGCGGCAGATACCATTGTCGGTAACTGTGACAGCACCTTGTTTTTGGGAGGCAAAGAGAAATCCACGCTCAAGGAAATTTCGGAGCTGCTGGGGAAAGAGACCATTGATCTCTATAACCAGTCCGAAAACCGGGGCAGTCAGGTTTCCCATGGCCTCAGTTATCAGAAATTAGGAAAGGAGTTGATGACCCAGGACGAATTGGCAGTGATGGACGGCGGCAAGTGTATCTTCATGCTGCGGGGCGTGCGCCCGTTCCTTTCGGACAAGTACGATCTCACCCAGCACCCGAATTACAGATACACGGCCGACGCCGACCCTAAAAATGTCTTTGACATGGAACGGTACATGAAGAAGCAGCGTGCCGTGGTAAAGCCCACGGATACCTTCGATGTGTACGAGATTGACGCAACTACTTAAACCCAAATCAAAAACATTTTTTAGGAGGATTATTTTATGGCATTTTTCAACAGTGCAGTTGGTGTTTTGCAGACTCTCGTAGTGGCCCTGGGCGCAGGTCTTGGTATCTGGGGCGTTATCAACCTTCTGGAAGGTTACGGCCAGGACAACCCTGCTTCCAAAAGCCAGGGTATGAAACAGTTGATGGCTGGCGGCGGTGTCGCCCTCATCGGCATCACTCTTGTACCTCTGCTCTCCGGCCTGTTCGGTTGATCGTCCGGCGGTGATCGCTTATGGGCGGCATACTCGACAAACTCGATGAATGGCTCCGAGGGCTGCTCATCGAGGGAATCACGGGAAACCTGTCGGGCATGTTCGATACGGTCAATACCAAAGTAGGCGAGATTGCCGGTGAAGTGGGACAGACGCCGCTGGCATGGAACAGCGGCGTCTTTTCTATGATCCGAAACCTCTCTGAAACGGTGATCGTTCCAATCGCCGGGGTTATCCTGACATTCGTAATGTGTTATGAGCTGATCCAGCTTGTGACAGAGAAAAATAATCTGCACGATGTGGACACCTGGATGTTCTTCAAGTGGATTTTCAAGACCTTCTGTGCCGTTCTCATTGTGACGAACACATGGAATATCGTCATGGGTATCTTCGATGTCGGGCAAAGCGTTGTGAACAGCAGCGCAGGCGTCATCATCGGGAATACCTCCATTGATATCAGCAGCGTCATCACGGATATGGAGGCGCAGCTTGAAGCCCTGGGCACGGGAGAACTGTTCGGGCTGTGGTTCCAGTCCCTTTTTGTGGGACTTACCATGAACGCCCTTTCCATCTGTATCATGCTTGTCATCTACGGCCGCATGATCGAGGTGTATTTGACAACTTCCGTTGGACCGATTCCGCTTGCCACTATGACAAACCGGGATTGGAGCCATACAGGACAGAACTACTTGAAATCCCTGTTTGCATTGGCGTTCCAGGCATTTCTAATCATGGTGTGCGTGGGAATCTACTCTGTTTTGGTACAGAGTATCGCCACGGACGGAAATATCTCAGGCGCGATATGGGCCTGCATGGGCTACACGGTCCTGCTGTGCTTCGCCCTGTTCAAGACCGGCAGCCTCTCTAAGAGCCTGTTCGGAGCGCATTAAGGAGGCTTGATAAATTGGCGTATGTAACCATTCCAAAGGATTTGACGAAAGTAAAATCCAAAGTGCTGTTTGGGCTTACCAAACGGCAGCTTATATGTTTCGGAGTGGCGGCACTCATCGGAGTACCGCTTTTCTTTTTGCTCAGACGCACGGCCAGCAACAGCGCCGCCGCGTTCTGCATGATTATCGTCATGCTCCCGTTCTTTCTACTTGCCATGTATGAGCGGCATGGTCAACCCCTGGAGGTGGTGGCCGGACAGGTCATCCGCTGTATGTTCCTGCGGACGAAGGAGCGGCCTTACCAGACAAACAATTTCTACGCAGCCCTGGAGCGGCAGGCCCAGGCGGAAAAGGAGGTGAAAGCCATTGTTCAGAAAGCGAAAGCCAGAGCCGCAGGCACGGCAGGCGGCAAAACCTACGGTAAAGCTGACCGCTGCGGAAAAGCGTGAGATCAGCCGTATCCTGGAAACTGCCAGAGGCGACGGCAAGATACATTCCGCACAGGATACCTTACCGTTCCGCCAGATGTACCCGGACGGTCTGTGCAAGCTGGACGACCACACCTGGTCGAAGTGTATCGAGTTCGAGGATGTGAATTATCAGCTTGCAAAGCCTGACGACCAGACAGCGATCTTTGAAGCCCTCTGCGATATGTATAACGCCCATGACGCTTCTATCGGGATGCAGCTCTCCCTTGTGAGCCGCCGCATGAACCGGGAGGATTTTGTGAAGCGTATCGAGATCGCGGCGCAGGGAGATCACTTCGACCATATCCGTGAGCTTTACACGCAAATGCTCCGCAAGCAGCTTGAACGGGGCAACAACGGTCTTATCAAAACAAAGTACCTGACCCTCACCATCGAGGCACGGGACAGCAAAACCGCACGGGCACGATTTTCCCGAATCGTCATGGACGCCCTCAACCATTTCAAGGTCATGGGCGCTCTGGCAAAGGAGCTTGGCGGCAAGGAGTGGCTGGAAATGCTCCACGGCATCCTGCACCCGGACGGGGAACGGTTTGCCTTTGAATGGAGCTGGCTTGCCCCTTCCGGCCTGTCGGTCCAGGATTTTATCGCACCTTCTTCCTTCCGCTTCAGTGAAGCACGGAAGTTCACGATGGCGGATAAATTCTGTGCCGTGTCCTTTCTGCAGATCAGTGCACCGGAAATGGATGACCGTATGCTCACCGAGCTGCTGGATACGGACAGCGGGCTGCTTGTCAGCCTCCATATCCGCAGCATGGACCAGAACGAGGCGATCAAAACGGTCAAGCGGAAGATCACTGACATTGACAGTATGAAGATCGACGCGCAGAAAAAGGCGGTGCGGGAAGGTTTCGATATGGATATCATCCCCACTGACCTTGCCACCTACGCAGGCGAGGCAAAGAATATCCTCCGTGATCTGCAAAGCAGAAATGAACGAATGTTCCTAATGACCTTCCTGGTGGTGAACTTTGCGGACAGCAAGCAAAAGTTGGAGAATGACCTGCTCCGTGCGGCAAGCGTGGCGCAGAAATATACCTGCTCCCTGGTGCGACTGGACTTTCAGCAGGAGGACGGCTTCGTGTCGGCTCTGCCCCTGGGTGTCAACCGCATTAAGATACAGCGCGGACTTACCACTTCGGCGGTGGCGGTGTTCGTTCCCTTCACCACACAGGAGATTTTCCACGGCGGCGAAGCCCTCTACTACGGGCTCAATGCCACTTCCGGCAACATGATCCTTGCTGACCGCAAAAAGCTGAAAACGCCCAACGGCATGATCTTAGGTACGCCCGGCAGCGGCAAGAGTTTTTCCGCAAAGCGTTCCATCGTGGGTGTGTTCCTGAATACAAAGGACGATATCTTGATCTGCGACCCGGAGGCTGAATATTTTCCGTTGGTGAACCGTCTGGAAGGACAGGTCATCAAAATCTCACCTACCAGCACGCAGTATGTGAATCCTATGGATATCAACCTCAATTACAGCGAGGACGATAACCCGCTGGCGCTGAAATCCGACTTTATCCTGTCATTCTGCGAACTGGCGGCAGGCGGACGGAACGGTCTGGAGCCGGTGGAGAAAACGGTCATTGACCGTGCTGTGCGGATCGTGTACCGCCCCTATATTGCAGACCCTCGCCCGGAGAATATGCCGCTGTTGGAAGATTTGTATGACGAGATCAAGCGGCAGCCGGAGCCAGAGGCACAGCGGATCGCGGCTGCACTGGAACTGTATGTGCATGGCAGCCTGAATGTTTTTAATCACCGTACCAACGTGGATATCAACAACCGCATTGTCTGCTTCGATATCAAGGAGCTGGGAAAGCAGCTCAAAAGTCTGGGTATGCTGGTGATCCAGGATCAGGTATGGAACCGTGTTTCCCAAAACCGGGATCAGGGTAAATCCACCTGGTATTTCGTGGACGAGTTCCACCTTCTGCTGCGCGGCGAGGTTGGTTCCTGGAGCGTGGAGATTTGGAAACGCTTTCGTAAATGGGGCGGTATCCCCACGGGAATCACGCAGAACATCAAGGACCTGCTTTCCTCCCCGGAGATCGAGAACATTTTTGAAAACAGCGATTTTGTGTACCTTCTGAACCAGGCCAGCGGAGACAGAAAAATCCTCTGCGAGCGCCTGAATATCTCCAACCAGCAGGCGGCGCATATCAGCAACGCAGGCCCCGGCGAGGGGCTGATCTTCTTCGGCAATGTGATCCTGCCTTTTGTGGATGACTTCCCGAAGGACAACGAGCTTTACAGCATTATGACAACAAAACTTGGTGAAACCGGGAAAGGAGAAAACGAACATGAATGATCCCCGCTATTTGCATACGGAAGAAAAGCAGGAGGGCGAAACCTTCTTTGATGTGATGAACCGACTGATTGCCAGAAGCAAGGCGATCACGGCGGATATGGAGGCGGTCCTTGCGGAGCTGGAAAGTGAGATCGAACCGTTCCGTGCGCCGAAGAACCATGAATAAACTGACCCATGTGAGCCTGTTTTCCGGCATTGGCGGTCTGGACCTGGCGGCGGAGGCTGCCGGGTTTGAAACCGTCTGCCAGTGTGAGTGGGCGGATTTTCCGCACTCCGTCCTCTCCGCACGATGGCCGGATGTTCCCAGGTTCCGGGATATCACTACTTTCACGAAGGAGGCGTTTTTTGATAAAACAGGACTTGAAACAGTTACCGTTATCTCAGGCGGCTTTCCCTGTCAGCCCTTCTCCACCGCCGGAAAACGGAAGGGCTTTGCGGATGAACGCTACCTGTGGCCGGAAATGTGCCGCATTATTACCGAGCTGCGGCCCCGTTGGGTGCTTGGGGAAAATGTTGCTGGCTTCATCAATATGGGGCTCGACAAAACGATCTTTGACCTGGCAAAAGCGGGATACGCTGTTCTCCCATTCGTATTTCCGGCTTGCGGTGTCGGCGCATGGCATGAGCGCCAGCGAACTTTTATCGTCGCGGCTGATGTTTCCCACACCCCTTGCCTCCGACAACAACACCGCCAGGGATGCGGCAAGCCTGGATGTGTTCCTGTCGGACAATGGAATATTCCGCAAGAGGAACCGAAACGGGGCGATCTGGAGCCTCAGCCTGTCGGCGGCGGTATTCTATCTGACCCCGGTGGCGTCGGACGGTTTCCGCTCGACCTTGAAGCCGTCGGCCTTCGATCCGGCGAAGAAGGACGGGAACCTGTCGGCGCAGATCATCTCCCAGGAACAGCCGGTGTCCGAAACGGCAGCACTGAACCCGGATTGGGTGGAATGGCTCATGGGCTTCCCGAAAGGATGGACGGACGTATCCTCTGGGCCGCCGAGCCAGAAGGAATCCCCCGCATGACCGAGCGCATGGATGACCGGGCACTGCGGCTGAAAACATTGGGAAATGCGGTCTGCCCGCCCCAGGCCTATCCCATTTTTCGCTATATCGCCATGATCGAGAATGGCACCTGCGGTAACTTCTGCCCCTATGGAAAGGAAGGTGACTGCCTATGAGGGAACTGAAAGCGACCGATAAGATCACGCAGAAAATGACCCGTGACGGCGCAGTATCGGAAAACCTTGCCACGGGAGAGGTGGAACATATCAGCAGCCGGGAGCCGGAAACGGAACTGTCCGCTTCTTCGGAAGAATCCGCTGGCGCTGCGGCTGACCTTGCCCTGCGTGCGGCGGAACACCATGAGAAGAAAAGCGCACGAAAGGCGGAAAAGGCTGACACCCAGGCGGTGCGGGATGGTTCTGCTGCAAGGCAGCGCCCGTCCTCCCGTCTGCAATTCACCGAGGAAGAACGTGCCGATCCCGCACTGGGGAAATACATTGACCGTTCCGACCGTGCGGCGGATCGGCTGGATGCGGCAACGGCCGCTATCCCCACAAAGAAAGTTCTCCGTATCGAGCGTGTTTTTGACGAGACAGTCGGAAAAGGCAAAACGCAGCTTCACTTTGAAGAAGTGGAGAAACGCCCCAATGGACGCCTACGGCACAATCCACTTTCCCGGCCGGTCCATGAGATCGTCCATGCCGCCCATGCGAAGGTGCATGAGGTGGAACAGGAAAATGTGGGTGTTGAGGCTGGACACAAGGGCGAGGTGCTGACGGAATGCGGGCTTGCCTACGGAAAAGGCAAAGTCCGTGCCGCCGTCCACCATCACCGCACAAAGCCCTGGCGTGACGCGGCGAAGGCAGAGCAGGCTTCGGTCAAGGCAAACGCCGACTACCTTTACCAAAAGGCACTGCATGATGATCCTGTATTGGCGGCTTCTAACCCGGTATCCCGCTTTCTGCAGAAACAGCGGATCAAGCGGAACTATGCAAAGGAGCTGCGACAGGCAGAGAAAACCGCAAAGAACACAGCGGCCACGGCGAAAAGTGCGGCACAGAAAGCAAAGGACGCATTCAAGGAAACCTTTCTCTACATCAAGCATCATAGCCGGGCGGTTCTGTTGGTGATCGGCATTGGCGCCTGTGTTGCTCTGCTGTTTGGCGGGGTATCTTCCTGTTCCATGATGGCGGGCTCCGGTGTGGGCGGTGTATTTACTTCCTCTTATCTCTCCGAGGACACGGATATGCTGGCTGCGGAGGCGGCCTACTGCGAACTGGAGCAGGAGCTTCAATATGAGCTGGACCACTATGAGGCTCTGCACCCCGGATATGACGAATACCGTTTTGATCTGGACGAGATCGAACATGACCCTTATGTGCTGATTTCCATTCTCACGGCATTCCATGAAGGGGTGTTCACCATCGACGAGGTTCAGGCGGAATTGCAAATGCTCTTTGAAAAGCAGTACATCCTGACGCAGACCGTGGAAGTGGAGGTGCGCTATCGGACGGAGACACGGACAGACAGCGAGGGAAATGACTATGACGTGGAAGTACCGTACAACTACTATATCTGCAAGGTGAAGCTGGAAAACTTCGATCTTTCCCATGTGCCGGTCTACATCATGGACGAAGAAACGCTTTCCCTGTATGCGGTCTATATGGCAACGCTGGGAAACCGGGAAGATTTGTTCCCCGGCTCCGGCTATGTAGACAAGTACACCAAACCACCCACCACCTATGATATTCCGCCTTCCGCAATGGAAGATGAAACCTTTGCAGCGCTCATTACCGAGGCGGAGAAGTACATCGGCTATCCCTATGTCTGGGGAGGCAGCAATCCGAACACTTCTTTTGATTGCTCCGGCTTCGTGTCCTGGGCGCTGACGCAAAGCGGCGTCTGCAATACGGGCAGGCTGGGAGCCCAGGGGCTCTACAATATTTCCACCCCGGTATCCTCTGCCAACGCAAGACCCGGCGACTTGATCTTTTTCGTCGGCACTTACGATACGCCGGGCGTTTCCCATGTGGGCATCTATGTGGGCGGTGGAAAAATGCTGCATTGCGGCGACCCCATCCAGTATGCAGATATCAACACAAGCTACTGGCAATCCCACTTTTACGCTTTCGGGCGACCGCCCTACAACTAAAAAACGATATGGAGGTAATTTGATTTATGGCAACGACACAGAAGATCCGCAATGACATTGCGAAAACTAAAGAAAAGATCGCGGAGCAGCAGAAACGCCTTCGTGCGCTGGAGGCTCAGCTTGCGGAGGAAGAAAATCTGGAAATCGTCCGCATGGTGAAAGCCGTGAAGATGGACAACAAGGAACTGACTGCCTTCCTGAAAGCCTATGCCAGCGGTATGATCTCCCTGCCGGAAGGTATGCTGCAGGAGGGAGACACCGAGAATGAGGAAACGGAGGGATATGAGGATGAAGCATAACTTTATGACAAAAATGGTATCGGCTCTTTTGGCGGTAGTGCTCAGCACTGCCGCTTTTTCTGTCACCGCCTTTGCCAGCGGCGGCGAGGAAAGCACGGAGTCTGTGGCTGAACAGGAAACGACTGGGGATGTCTCTGATCTGCTTTCCGCTCTGGCAGGCAGCCAGGTCACGGTATCCGTCACCGAGGATGGTATCCAGTTCAGTTCCGGCGAAAATGACTCTGAGCAGACCGGCACCGTCACCACGGGCGGCGGCAATCTGAATGTCCGCACGGGCGCCGGAATGGATTATACCGCCTTCACCCAGCTTCCAAACGGAACGACCGTAAAGGTGATCGGCACAGACGGCGACTGGCTGAAGGTCATCCTGCCGGAGAAGGTCGGCTATGTCTATTCCGGCTACATGACGGTAAGTGACGGCGAGGCTGGTTCCGGGGAAGGTTCTTTCTCTCTGGACGCGGAAACGCTGGAAAATCTGCTGGGGATGCTGGGCGGCGGTCTGAATGGCGGTGCCGCTTTGACGCCGGACGGGAACCTGTCGCTGATCGACGATATTGGCAGCCCTACCACCAGTGGCAAGCAGTTTATCACAGTGGAAACGAAGAACGGCAACGTGTTCTATCTTATTATTGACCGTGACGACGAGGGCGAGGAAACCGTGCATTTTCTGAACCAGGTGGATGAAGCCGATCTCATGGCGCTCACGGAGGATGGAGAAAAGGCGGAAACACCTATTGTCTGCACCTGTACGGAGAAGTGCCAGGCCGGAGCGGTCAATACCGCTTGCCCGGTCTGCGTAAAGAATCTCAGTGAATGTGTTGGCACAGAACAGAAAGCTGCGGAGCCCACCGAGCCGGAGAATCCGGAGCCTGAAAAGAAAAGCAATACCGGGGCGATCCTGGCGGTGCTGCTGATCCTTGCAGCCGGAGGCGGCGCGGCGGTCTATTTCCTGGTGCTGAAACCGAAGCAGGGCAAGAAAGTTCCCGCTGATCTGGATGATTTCGACCTGGAGGATGAAGAAGAATACCTGACCGAGGATGAGGAAACGGAGGAAAAGAATGAGTAAACTGATTATCGCAGAAAAACCGAGTGTAGCAAAATCTATTGCGTCGGCCCTGGGTGCTTCATCCAGGGCCAATGGCTTTTATGAGGGCAACGGCCTGATCGTTTCCTGGTGCGTGGGGCACCTGGTATCCCCGCTGGACGCGGGCGGCTATGACGAACGTTTCAAGAAATGGCGCTATGACGATCTTCCTATTCTGCCGGAGCCGTTCCGCTATGTGCTGGCACCCGGCAAAGAGGATGCCTTTGAAAATCTCCGTGCTCTGATGAATCGCTCCGACGTGGATACCATCGTCAATGCCTGTGACGCTGGGCGTGAAGGCGAGCTGATCTTCCGTCTGATGTATGAAATGGCTGGATGCCGCAAGCCAATTCTTCGTCTCTGGATTTCTTCGATGGAGGACAGCGCTATCCGGGAGGGTTTTTCTGATCTGCGCCCCGACGCCGATTATGAAGCCCTGTATCAATCTGCCCTCTGCCGCCAGAAAGCGGATTGGCTGGTAGGGATCAACGCCACACGCCTTTTTTCCGTCCTCTATCACCGCACCTTGAATGTGGGCCGTGTTCAGACGCCCACGCTGGCAATGCTGGCGGAGCGTGACGCAAAGATCACACTGTTCCACAAGGAAAAATATCATCTGCTGCGCCTGACACTGGATGGAGCCGAGGCGGTGTCGGAGAAGTTTACCAATCCGGCGGAGGCGGAACAGGCAGCGGCCATGTGCAAGGGTGCGGTCGTCACCTGTACCTCTGTCACGAAGGAGCAGAAGAAGGAACAGCCGCCGAAGCTCTATGACCTTACCACCTTGCAGCGTGAGGCAAACCGCCAGTTCGGATACACGGCGAAGCAGACCCTCGACTACGCCCAGAGCCTCTACGAAAAGAAGCTGCTGACCTATCCCCGCACGGACAGCCGGTATCTGACCTCCGACATGGCAGAAACGGCTTCCTGCGTGATCCACTTGGCGGCAAAGCTGCCGCCCTTTGATGGCTGCTCCAACTTCTTCCCGCTGGTGGAGACCATGATCTCCGACAAGGATGTATCTGACCACCATGCTATCATCCCGACTATGGAGATTGAAAAAGCGGATTTGAAATTGCTCCCCGTTGGTGAACGAAACCTTCTGCTGTTAGTCTGCTGCAAGCTGCTGTGTGCATCGGCGGAGCTGTATGTGTATGAGGCGGTCACGGCCACCTTTGATTGCGGCGGCTATTCCTTCACCGCAAAGGGCAAGCGCATCCTCTCCGAAGGCTGGCGGGAGATCGACCGCATTTTCCGTGCCTTTCTGAAAGAAAAGCCTGCGGATGGGGACGGCGGCACGCTCCCGGACTTCACCGAAGGGCAAATTTTTGACAGTGCGGAAATTGCTGTTACCGAGCATTTCACCCAGCCGCCGAAGACCTATACCGAAGATACCCTCCTGTCCGCGATGGAGAACGCAGGCAAGGATGATATCCCCGATGAAGCAGAGAGAAAGGGGCTTGGCACGCCAGCGACCAGGGCGGCCATTATCGAAAAGCTGGTGACAGCCGGATTTGTGGAGCGCAAGGGCAAGAGCCTGATCCCCACGAAAGCAGGTATCAACCTTGTCACCGTCCTGCCGGAGCCGCTGACCTCTCCCATGCTGACAGCGGAGTGGGAACAGAAATTGACGGAGATCGCAAAAGGCGGCGCTGACCCGGATACCTTCATGGATGGTATCCGCACGATGGTTCAAGAGATCGTGTCCACCTATTCCTGCATTTCCGAGGATGGCAAAAAGCTGTTTGCCCCGGAGAAGGAAGTGATCGGTACCTGCCCCCGCTGCGGCCAGCCGGTTTATGAGGGCAAGAAGAACTTTGCGTGTTCGGATCGGTCCTGCGGTTTCGTCCTCTGGAAAAATGACCGCTTCTGGACGAGCCGCAAGAAGGAGCTGACAAAGAAGATGGCAACGGACCTTCTGAAAAAGGGTCGCACCAATGTCAAGGGAATGTGGTCTGAAAAGAAACAGGCCACTTATGACGCTGCGGTGATCCTGAACGACACGGGCGGCAAGTACATCAATTTCAAGCTGGAATTTCCAAAAAGAAAGGAAGGTGTCAATGGCAGAAAATAAGACTTTGGAACATTTACCCGAAGTGAGGGCGGCGGTGGCTGCCCTCTCCCCGGAGGACCGGGAGGTGCTGGCGGCGGTGCAGACCTCGCCCTTCAAGCTGACAGCGCCGGAGCAGTTCAAGGAGTTTGCGGCCAACATCGACTATTTCGTATTTGAGCCCAATATCCACGATCTGAATGATCTGGGGTGGCGGTATCTGGCACAGCACATGGATATGCTGCTGCCCCCGGAACTTCTGAAAGCGATCGACCCTGTTCCGTTTGGCAAGTACGCCATGCAGGAGGAACAGGGCCATTTTACGAAACACGGATATATTTCTCTCTCCGGCGACGAGTGGAACCATGAACGCCCTGCGGAGCCGGAGAAAAAGCCCTCCATCCGGGAACGGCTGGAACAGGGCAAGAAGGAATGTGCGGAGAAAAACAAGGCGCAGCCCCATAAGGAAAAATCTGCGCCGGAACTGTAAGGAGGTGCTGATATGCCATATTACGATCACGACAAGGATTATCCCTTTGCCGCCTTTATCACCAATCTTGGGAAGTACAATGGGGGCGAGCTTGTGGGCGAGTGGGTGAAGTTTCCCACCACCGCCGAGGAATTGAAGGAAGTGTTTAAGCGGATCGGGATCGGCCAGAAGGATGACTTCGGCCAGCCCTATGAGGAATGGTTCATCACGGACTATGACTGCTATGTGGACGGTCTTTACAGTAAGCTGGGTGAATATGAAAATCTGGACGAGCTGAATTATCTGGCATCGAAGCTGGATGAAATGAGCGAAAGCGAATACGCACAGTTTCAGGCCGGTATGGAAATGGGCGACCATTGCGGCAGCCTGCAGGAGATCATCAACCTCACCGAGAATCTGGATTGCTATGAGGTTTACCCCGATATCCATGACTATGACGATCTGGGCCGCTATTACATCGAAGAACTGGACGTTATGCAGGTACCAGAGCATTTGCAGAATTACATCGACTATGAGGCCTACGGCCGGGACGTTGCGTTGGAGGAAAACGGCACCTTCACGGATCAGGGC
This sequence comes from [Eubacterium] hominis, assembly GCA_014337235.1. Lineage (GTDB taxonomy): Bacteria > Bacillota_I > Bacilli_A > Erysipelotrichales > Erysipelotrichaceae > Hoskinsella > Hoskinsella hominis. The sequence continues at coordinate 2,005,400 of CP060636.1, forward strand.
TATGTGCGTGATACGGGTGACAGTTTCCATGAGTATTACGACGGTGAGCGCGGCAGTATCCCCGACGAGTACCGGGTGATGACCTTCCAGGACGATCTTCCCGAAGAAGAAAAATCCGAGTGGGCTATGGATATCGCCTTTGACATGGACGAGTTTTTCCGTCAGAACGATCCTCAGTACGCAGCGGAGCACCCGGAGGCGCACGCCGCAAAGGAAGAACTTTACGAAAACCTGATGGCAGGGCGCATTTCCGCTCTGGATGAAAAGCTGGCGGCGCTGGGGCAGACGCAGGAGGACTATCTTCCTTCGGAGATCGAAAAATTCAAGGACGCCACGGGCTATGAGGAATTTCTTGATTTTGACCCGGCGGAGGTCAAGGCAGGTTTGGAGGACCCGGAGAAGTCCCATGCGGATGAAATGCTGTCCGCTGCGGAGAAGGTTGCCTCGGAAAAGATGACTGTGCTTGTAGTGGAACCTATGAAGGAACCCTATGTGAAGGAGATCGACCCCGACCTTCATTCCCTGCAGGCAGAGGTTGGCGGTGATATTGGGGCAACCTATCCCTATTCTGACCCGGTGGCGCTGGTTTGCAATGATGAAGGAAAGCTCATAGGGCTTGATCTGAACCGTGGGCTGCGGGATGAAAATGGAGAAATTTATGATATCGTAGCAGGGACTTTCCTGGTGGTTGGACTTGGTGAGGAAGATTTTGCGTCCCTGTCCCCGGAACTGATCCAGAAATACACGGAACAGTTCAAAACGCCGGAACGATTTATGCAGATCAATGGCAATATCGTTGTTCTCCCTGTCCCGGCAGAGAAGCAAGACCTCGCTTATCTGCCAGACCGTTTTGAAACTGGCGAACGTGTGCAGACACCGAGGGGCAGCTTTCAGGTGACGGCTATGAGCCGGGAGCAGATGGAGGCAGCCGGTTATGGCATCCACCATATTTCCGATGATGGAAAGTACCTTATCATGGGAAACGGCACACGGGCCTTTGCCGTGGCAGCGGAGCAGCCGGAAAAGGACAATCCTCTCCGCACCGCTGAAATGACGCTGGAGGATGACTACGGCATGATCGACGGCGTTATCAACAACGGCAGACGCGGCGAAGAATTGGAAAAAGCCCAGGAGTACGCAGAACGGACAACGCCGGAGAAGCCTTCCATCCGTGAGCGGTTGGAGGATGCCAAACGGGAATGTGCTGAGCATAAGCCCCCGGAGGGCAAGAAGTCCGGCCGTGATGTGCCGGAGCAGGACTGCCTATGAGCCGAAGCAAGAAGTGGCGGCTGGAATGGGCGTTCTTCCTGGGTGAGAACGGCAGGCGGCAGTATAACCATATCTGCAAAAAATGTGTTCACGGCTGCAAGCAGAGTTTCCGGGCGTGTCTGGTCGCTTGTCCGCATTACAGTTCCAAACGATCTAAAATCTGTGAGGATAAGGGTAGAAAAACCGCAGAATAATTCCCTGTATCCGTACTTTCAAAGAGAGCCTTTATGATTTCTCATGTGTCGGTCTGCTTGCTGGCACATAGAGAAAATGGCTCGATTCCAAACACTTTCTGATACACAAAACGGGAGTACAGCTTTTCGGTTCATCCGATTGGCTGTACTCCCGCTTTTTCTTTTTGCTATCATCAAATTACTTTAACACGGTTCTGTTGTTTGAACAGGGGTACAAATTGTACCTCCGTTGAAAAGGAATTTCCATAGTATTTTCTCATTAGGATTGGATAGGAAAGGATGGATAGCCGCCGCAGTAGGCGTTGTGGGAATGTGCGTAAACTGTCAGAATTGCGAGGCTGTGGGAAAGCTGTTTGCAGGCCTGTGGGAAAAGGCTTGTCTTTTTCCATCAGGTTGTGAATGGTTTTTCCATCGGCACGAGCGGCAGTTTTCCATATTTCCATGACGCAAGAAAATCATCCAACGATCAGCCGGTACACCGTCAGCGGCACATACCACACCGCCACGATCAACCGCCATGCCAGAATGAAACCACCGATCACACCACCGATAATAAAGTTCAATGCAAACAGGGCGATCCCTCCACCCAGGGAGCCGCCGCCCGGCACGATCCAGAGGCACATCCGATGGAGGCCAAACGGCAGCCCGCAGAGTATCCAGAGCCATACATAGTCAAGCTCTCCGTTCTTCATGCAGGCGGATTTGAAGATACAATACAGAATCAGTGCCACGGTCACGGGCAGTACACTTTTGAAGAATAATGCTTTGATTGCTTCGCTTCTTGTCATCGGTAAAACCTCCTTCCGCAGTTCCATTATACAGGATGCCGGGAGCTGCGCCCAGCGTCTTTCAAAGAAATTTATTCAAGTTCATGCCGCCGCTGTTGTTCCTGTTCCATTGGAACGGCCAGCAGTGCATCCACATTTTGCTTGACGGTCTCGTATTTCTGGGCTTCGGTTCTTGCGGTTTTGTACTCTGTAAGGAGTCGTTCCTTTTCTGCGTTGAGCTTAGCAAGCTCCGTTTTCATGCTTTCCGTTGTCGGCAGCGGCACAGCCCCCAGCCGTTTCAATTCTCTGGCGGCCGCTTCAAAAAGGATGATTTCGCTCTCATGCCCCCGCAGAAACTTTTCCTTATCGCCGGATTTACGGTAACGGTCGTAGATCGGTTTCAACTGGCGATAGGTGGTAGCGTGCTTCATCACAAGGGTAAGTTCGGCACTTCTGCTTTCTATCCGCTTAATCTCCGTATGAGTGGTATCTCTGCGCGCAGACACGGCGTCCACCTTGCATTCCAGTTCCTCATAGCTGCCGATGCCATGCTCCGTCAAGAAGTTCATGGTTTTAGCGGCCTGTTTCAGATTGTTCAGCTTCGCCCAATGGGTGAAGCCTGCGCTCTGCTGCGCCTTGATGTTGTTCTGAATATCAATGAGCAGGCTGATCTTTCCGTCCTGCTGTTTCGACTGGCGGGAAGGTCTGGCGTGTCCGGCGATCCGGGCAGCAAGGGCTTCTTCGGTGTAGTCCGCACCCAGGGTTTTCAGACGGGTGAATCGTTCCTGATCCGGCGCTCTGGCGGAGATATACTTGCCGCGCTTGATCTCATAACCTTCCCTCTGCAGGCGGCGAAGCAGTTCTTCCAGGTTGGAACAGGCTGGCAGGAGCCGGTCGATGACCGCTTTCAACTTTGCCTTATAGCTGGTGCCGTTCTGCGTGGCCTGATGTTCAATATAGCTCTTGCCCTTGTCCTGTCCTGGGATGATGACGGACAGACCGTGTTCCTTGCAAAGCCGGTCGGAGGTGCGGCGGATATAGTGATAACTCCGCTTGTTGGAATGATAGTGCTTGTGATCCGCAAAGCTGACCGCATTGAAAATCAGGTGGTTATGAACATGATCTTTGTCTATATGGGTAGTAAGTACAAATTCATACTTGCCGCCCAGGATTTCTTTTGCAAGCTCCATGCCGATCTCATGGGCCTGTTCCGGCGTAACCTCCCCAGGCTGAAAGGCTTGGATCAGGTGACGGCCCAGGTTCGTTCCCTTGTCGATGGCATGGCGGCGGGTCCAGGAAAATTCGATATCCGCAGTTTCGGCGGCACAACCATAGGAAGAAACAAGCAGCTTTCCGTCCGTCTTTTCCGGGTTACAGATATAGTCAATGGCGGCTTTCAGCGTTGACTTGATAGGATGTGTCTTTGTAACTGCCATATCTCATCCAGCCTTTCCCGTATCTCGTCCATGTCGGCCTGATACGCAGGACCTCCGGCGTTGATCCGCTTGGCAATCTGGTTGATATTCCGACCAATGGCGGAAAGCTCTTTGGTAAATGCCTTGATATCTGCGGTGTCCGTATAGATGATATATCCGTCAATCGCCATCTTGCGGAGGTAAGCGCCATATCTGCGTGTGGGTAACTGGCTCATTTTTTCGTCTATGAGCCGTTTTTCGTCCTCCGTGACATAGAATTTTATTTGAATATTTCGCTTTCGGTTTGCCATGCGCCGCCTCCGTTCCTCATAAGGGTTTGGGACTATCCCAACAAGCAATTTTGAATTTTCGGGTAAGGGACCTGAAAATCTCAAAATTCGCAAGCGGGTACTCGCTTGCTGTGCTTGCTATCGAAACCCTACCTTCTATTTCTCCCTCTACTAATACTACAATTTGAAGCGGTGATTTTGGCTGTTTCCATTTCAAATTATGCAAGAACCGCCTCTGTTCAATGTTGAATAGTTCTATGTTCACGCACACACGCAGGCAATCACTCCCCGTAAAGATAACAAAAGCAAAGTAATTGTCTATTTGGAGCGAAAATGCCTTTTTGGAGAAGAAACATACAGACATATCTGCTATACTGAAATGCGGTTAGTTCGTGCTAACACAAAAGCAAACAGGAGGACCAAATAATGAATAAACTACAAGGAAAAGACCTTATCAATGTTGGAATCTTCACTGCGATCTATTTTGTGGTGATGATGGCGATTGCCATGCTGGGATTTATCCCTATTTTTCTTCCGCTTCTGATCGTGCTGGTTCCGCTGATTGGCGGAATCGTAATGATGCTGTATTATTCTAAAGTCCAGAAGTTTGGAATGGTATCGCTGACAGGACTGATCTGCGGTATTTTAATGTTGCTGACCGGCATGGGGTATTGGAGCATTATTACCGGTGCCGTGTTCGGTGTCCTGGCTGATCTTGTTTTGAAATCCGGCGATTATAAGAGTGCAAAAAAAGGAATCATATCGCATGGTGTTTTTTCCATGTGGATCATCGGAAACTACATTCCCATTGTTGCAACACGGGACAGCTACTATCAGCAGCTAATCAGCGGTTATGGACAAGAGTATGCAGATTCCATTATGAGCTATATCTCGGCATATACGCTCCCCCTTCTTTTGATTGCCGGATTCGTTTGCGGCGTGATCGGCGGTGTGATCGGCCAGAAAATTTTCAAAAAGCACTTTAAGCGTGCGGGTATTGCATAATGCGCCGTGAATTGTTAGCAAGCAAAAAAAAGGAAACCGGCCTGTCGTTAGACCCTCGGACAAAGTTGGCATTGCTTATCACGATTGCCCTCTTTGTCTTGAGCGGCGGAGGTGGGGCTGCTTCTAAACAGTTTGCTCCTATTTTGGCTGCTGTTCCATTGATCCTGCTGCTCACGGAAAAATCGTGGAAGGGATCGGTTATCTATTTTGTTTTATATGGCGGCAGCTATATATTGCAACTATGGGCGCTCCCCCACCTGTCCGGCCTTCCTAACTTTCTTGTTGTTGCAATCTGCGGTTTCTTTATGCGGTTTGTGCCGGGGATTATGATGGGATACATCACGGTCAGGACGACGACGGTCAGCGAGTTTGTTGCCGCCATGAAGAAGCTGCATTTACCGGAGCAGATCATCATTCCTATGTCCGTGATATTCCGATTTTTCCCTACTGTTGTAGAAGAATATAATGCCATAGGGGACGCTATGAAAATGAGAGGAATCCGTTTTGGCGGGGGCAAAGCCAGTGCAATGCTGGAATACAGGCTTGTCCCTGTTATCATGTGTTCCGTCAAGATCGGGGAAGAATTAAATGCGGCAGCCCTGACAAGAGGATTGGGCGGTCCGGTCAAGAGGACAAACATCTGCGAAATCGGCTTTCATGTGCAGGATGTTTTTTTTCTGCTGCTATGTGTGGTGGCTTTTGCAATTCCTATTGTCACGATGATTACAGGGAGGTAGGCCTATGATCGAATGTAAAAAAGTTTCTTTTTCCTACCCTCCAAATGAAACTGACATTGGGGACAGGAAAGGACACGGAACATTAAGAAATATTGACCTGTCTATTAACGACGGGGATTTTGTACTGCTCTGCGGAACATCGGGCTGCGGTAAAACTACACTGACACGGCTGTTTAACGGACTGATTCCTCATTATTACGATGGAAAGCTGGAAGGCACTGTCATGCTTGATGGAGAAGATATGAGCGGGCTTTCCCTGTTTGATATATCAAAAAAAGTGGGTTCTGTTTTTCAGAATCCACGTTCTCAATTTTTTAATGTGGATACGACCAGCGAAATTGCCTTTGGATGTGAAAACCATGGATTGGAAGAAGCAGAAATCCGAAAGCGGGTAAAGCTGGTCTCAGAGCAGTTGAACCTTACAAATCTGCTGGACAGAAGTGTTTTCTCCCTTTCCGGTGGGGAAAAGCAAAAAATCGCCTGTGGATCTGCCGCCGCTGTGGAACCGGATGTATTTGTTTTGGACGAGCCATCTTCCAACCTTGACGCCTATTCCATCGCTGATTTTCGGAAACTGTTAAAAATATTGAAGTCACAGGGCAAAACAATTATTATTGCGGAGCACCGGCTCTACTATCTTTATGATCTGGCAGACAGGATCATATATTTAAGCGACGGGGAAATACAAGGGGATTATACTTTGCCGGAATTTCAGTTGATTCCGGCGGCGGAAAAAGCTAAAATGGGATTACGGCCTCTTGGCCTGGGTGAGTTTGCAGACATTGAGCCTGCCAGTCTACATTCAGGGCAGGGGATATGGAAACTGAACCACTTCCATTTCGCATACAAGAAACAGCCGGAAACGCTTTCTCTGGAAAATATAGAGCTTCCTGCCGGAAATGTAACGGCGGTCATCGGGCACAATGGAGCCGGAAAAACGACACTATCTCGTTGCTTATGCGGATTGGAAAAAAGATGTAAAGGTATCCTCGAAAAAGATGGTACTTCCTATTCAAGCAAACAGCGGCTGAAGCTATGCTATATGGTCATGCAGGATGTAAATCATCAGCTTTTTACGGAGAGCGTTTTAGAGGAAGTCCTGTTAAGTATGCCGGGGAAAGATTCCGATGAATCGCCTGAAAATGTGGCAAAGGCAGAGGCTATCTTGACAGAAATGGATTTGCTCCCGTACAAAGCCTGCCATCCGATGGGGCTTTCGGGAGGGCAAAAACAACGTGTGGCGATTGCTTCTGCGATTGCCTCTGAACGTCCGGTTATACTATTTGACGAACCTACCAGCGGCCTTGATCTCTTTCATATGAGGCAGGTGGCCGATTCGGTCAAAGGACTTGCCGATTCAGGAAAAACCATTGTGATTGTGACCCATGATCCTGAATTTATACTCAGGTGCTGCAATTATGTGATCCATCTGGAAAACGGCAGATTGGAGGAAAGCTATTTCCTCCAGGATACGGAAGGACGGGAACGGTTATTTAATTTCTTTATGATGGAAGGAGGCGGCGGAAATCAAACTGTTTGATGGTAAAATAAACTGCGGCTCAAATGTTAAAAATGTCATTGAAACTGAGGATTGCGTTGTCCTGCAGCTTTTTGACGAGAGCGGCGAGGGAACCATGACAGCCCACAAAATTTTTGATGGCGCTTTTGTGATGTATAGCGATATGCACCTGAAAGAATGTACCTCCTACTTTCAGAGTAGTACGGACAGTTCGCTTCTCTATATAGACCATTGCAGGGAGGGACGGATCGAAAGCGAGATTGACAATCATGCGTATAGCTATTTGCAAGAGAATGAGATGCGTGTGGATGACCGGCGTTCCCATTCGGGACGGTTCTGCTTTCCACTCTGCCACTATCATGGGATGACCCTGGGATTTGATCTGGACATTGCTGTGCCGGCGCTGAAAGACTTTTTTGGCGGATTTTCTGTTGATTTGTACGAGCTTCAAAAAAAGTATTGCAATGACAAGAAACCGTTTGTGATTCATAATGAGCCAGGAATTGAACATATTTTTTCAGAGCTTTACTTTGTCCCGCAGCAGATCAAAAGTGACTACTATAAAGTAAAAGCCCTGGAGCTGCTTTTATATCTGGACGCTTTGCAGTTTTCTGATTCCAAAGAAGATCGCCCTTATTTCTATAAAGGTCAGGTAGAAAAAATCAAAGCGATCCATGATCTTATTACGGCAAATTTGCAGGAGCATTACACGATGGATGAATTAGCTGAACGATTCCAGATTTCGTTGACGGGGATGAAAACCTGCTTTAAGGAAATATACGGAGATTCCATGTATTCCTATCTTCGCCGTTATCGGATGAACGTTGCTGCCACAATGCTCCGGCAGGATTCCAAAAAAGGGATTGCGGAAATTGCCGGAGCTGTGGGATATGAAAGCCCCAGTAAATTTGCAACAGCTTTCCGGCAGGTGATAGGGCAGACGCCGATGGAATATCGAAAATCTTTTTTCTAAACGGTGCATAAATGCCGTTTTGGAGAGGAAAGAAGAATTGAATACTGCTACAATAAGGATGGTTAGCAAAGACTACCCATCCTTTTTTCTTTGCTGACTAAAAAGAAGGAAGGTGATTGTAATGAAGCAGCAAAAAGATAATTGGGTGAAAATTCTGTTTTCCTTCGCCGCACCATGCAAGGGGAAAATGGCTCTTTCGGTATTCTGCGCCATTCTGAGCGTTGCAGGAGGGTTTATTCCTTTTTGGGCTGTATATGAAATCCTGCTGGCATTTATCAATCAGAATGTGACCCTGAATGGCATTCTGATTTGGTGTCTGGTTGGAGCAGCGGGCTACCTGCTGCGGGTTGCCTGCCATGGAATCTCTACGATCCTGGCGCATATTTCAGCCTATACCATTTTGGAAGGAATCCGGCTTAAAATTGCGGACCGGCTGATGAAAGCGCCTCTCGGCGAAGTGATGGGGCGGCGAATCGGCTATCTGAAAAATATCATCATGGATAAGGTGGAGGATTTAGAGCCGCCTTTGGCACACATGATCCCGGAATTGACTTCTAACCTCCTACTCCCTGTTGCAATTTTTACCTGGATGATGGTCATTGACTGGCGCATGGGATTGGCGGTTCTGATTGCTCCGGTGCTGGCCATGATTCCTATGTTTTTCCTTATGAGGAACTATAACAGCCAGTACGCCGCTTATATGGAGGCAAATAACCACGTCAACAGTATTATTATCGAGTATGTGGAAGGTATCGAGGTTGTAAAGGCCTTTAACCAAAGCACAAGCTCCTATGAAAAATTTGTTAATGCTGTCCAGTCGTTCAAAGAGTTTACCTTGGCATGGTTTAAGAGTACATGGAAATCGATGAACCTTATGATGGCGATTATGCCCACAACGCTCCTGGGGGTTCTTCCTGTCGGCCTTTTGCTGGTGCAGAATGGAAGTATCTCCCCTGCGGAGCTTGCAATGGGGATTATCCTTTCCCTCAGCATTGTTGGACCGTTGATGAAAGCAACCACTTTCATTAACGAAGCAAAGTCTATGGAATATGCAGTAGAGGCGGCAAATGAACTTTTGAACCTGCCTGTACTGCCGGATTCAGGGAAAATCGTATCTATTTCTCACAATGATATTGCGTTGAAGCATGTAACCTTTTCCTATGACGGTTCCGAGCAAAATGAAGTGTTGCATGATGTGAACCTGGAATTGCCAGAGGGAAGTTTTACGGCACTTGTAGGACCGTCTGGCGGCGGTAAATCAACGATTGCCCGTCTGATTGCAAGGTTTTGGGACGTGACAGGCGGCAACATTACCATTGGGGGGAAGAATATCAAAGAGTTGTCTATACGCCAGCTTTCCGAACTGGTCAGTTTTGTGACGCAGGATAACTTCCTGTTTAATTGCTCCCTGAAAGAAAACATCCGTCTTGGAAATCCAAACGCCACAGATGAAGAAGTATATGCGGCGGCGAAAGCGGCCTGCTGTGATGAATTTATTGTGCGTTTGGACAAAGGATATGATACCCCTGCCGGTGATGCCGGAAAGAGGCTGTCCGGCGGCGAAAAACAGCGAATTGCGATTGCGAGGGCGATCCTAAAAAATGCCCCGATTGTTATTTTGGATGAAGCGACAGCATTTACTGACCCGCAGAACGAAGATAAAATTCAGAAATCTATCATGGCGTTATCAAAGGGTAAAACTCTTCTTGTGATCGCCCACCGCCTTTCCACCATTCAGAACGCAGATCAGATTGTCGTGTTGAAAAAAGGCCGGATTGTGGATTGCGGAAAGCAGGAAGAATTGTTGAAGCGGTGTCCGCTTTATGCGGATATGTGGAAAGCCCACATCGGGGCGAAGAATTGGTCTGTGAGTGAAAAGAAGGAGGTGGCCGCTCATGTTTAAGTCTATGAAACGGATCATTAAATGGGCGGGGAAATATAAGGGACGCCTCTATCTTGGCTCTGTTTTTTCCTTTTTCAGCAGCCTGTCTACGGCGATCCCTACAATGGCTGCCGCTTATGCCCTTGATAAAGCAATCGCAGCTTATTGGGCAGGCAACACAATAGAATCCTCCCTGATCTGGCAGACGCTTTGGATTATTGTTGGCTCGATTGCGCTTAACTTTCTACTCTCTTATTTGCGGGCGGTGTTGCAGGAAAGCATTGGCTATGAAGTAGCCGCAGGGCAGCGAATCCATTTGGGCGATGTGCTAAAAAGGGTTCCTCTGGGATATTTTTCTAAAAACAGCGTGGGCGATATTCTGACAGGTGTTACTACAGAGCTATCCACACTCGAATTACAGGGAATGAAGATGGTTGACATCATCATCAACGGATATGCAAAGTTTATTGCAATTCTCCTGTGCTTCCTTTTCCTGAGTCCAGCCGCGGCAGTGGTTTCTGTTGTCGGTGTTGCCTTTTCCGCATTAGCTTTACATGGTATCAGCAGGCACAGTGAAAAGACCGCTGCTATTACGCACCAGGCCATGGAGGATATGTCTGGCTCTGCGATTGAATATATCCGCGGGCTGTCCATCGTTAAGTCGTTTGGACAGGAAGGGGCTTCTATCGAGAGTTTTCGCAAGGCAAATAAAGATTTGAAAAATATTCATATCAAAGTAGAAAAGGGCTATACGCCATTTAACTGCCTGCACCTGTTCTCCTTAAAACTGGCATCTATGGGGATTGTGTTTATCTGTGCATGGCAGACACTTAACGGACAAATGAGCCTTGCTTATTTTCTGATGTTCGTTCTGTTTTCTTTCGTAATCTTTGGAAGTGTGGAAAACATCAACGACGCGGCGCACATGCTGGGCCTTATAGATTCTGCTATGAATAAGCTGGAATCTTTGGAAAATGCGGAGTATATCGACCAGGACGGAAAAGATATTACACCGGCCTCGTATGATATTACTTTCCAGGATGTATCCTTTGGTTACGATAAACGGACTGTGTTGCATGATGTGAATTTCACAATCCCACAGAATACAACAACAGCGATTGTAGGTCCTTCCGGGAGCGGCAAATCTACCCTGTGCAGCCTGATTGCTCGCTTTTATGATGTTGACGCCGGAAAAATCACTTTTGGAGGAACAGACATTCGTGAATTTACCTGTGACAGCTTACTAAAAAATATCAGTATGGTATTCCAGAATGTATATCTGTTCCGGGATACGATCCGCAACAATATTAAATTCGGTAGCCCGGATGCTTCGGAGGAACAGATAATCGCCGCCGCGAAAAAAGCCCGCTGCCACGATTTTATCATGGCCTTGCCAGATGGATATGATACCGTAATCGGTGAGGGCGGCTCTTCTCTTTCCGGCGGTGAAAAGCAGCGAATTTCGATTGCCAGAGCCATGCTGAAAGACGCGCCGATTGTGATTCTGGACGAGGCCACGGCCAGCATTGACCCGGAGAACGAGCATTTGATTCAAGAGGCTATTTCCGCGCTGACACATGGGAAAACGATCATAACGATTGCCCATAGACTGGCGACGATTGAAAATGCGGATCAGATTCTTGTCATTGATGGCGGAACCGTCGTACAGAAAGGAACCCATAAGGAACTATTGAAACAGAGGGGAACTTATCAGGACTTTATCAGGATTCGGGAACAGGCTGAGGGCTGGAGGATTCAACAATAAGCAGAAAAGAGGTACTATATGAAGATTCATGCGTCCGGGGAGGATTATCTGGAGGCTGTGCTGATTCTTCAAAAGAAGCAGGGCATGGTCCGCTCCATTGATCTTGCCCGGCACATGGGCTTTTCAAAGCCGAGTATCAGTCATGCGGTGGGCGTTCTGCGGGATGGCGGCTTTCTGACAATGGACGAGGATGGATTTCTCCACCTGACCGATATAGGCCGGGAGGTGGCAGAGAAAATCTATGAACGCCATCAATTCTTTACGGAGCAGCTTGTGGCTGCTGGCGTAGACAGAGAAACGGCGGAGCAGGACGCTTGCCGGATAGAACATGTAATCAGTGATACATCCTTTCAGAAGTTAAAGGAAAAAATGCGGGAAACCGATTAGCGCACACCGGCTCCGCTCTGCATAATAAGTTATCTGCCCCGTCCGGGGAAAGAAAAAAACCGTTGACCGGGGCAGATAATTTCGTGCGCCTATTTTAAGGTTTGATTCCCCATCGGCGGTTTTGAAGGACATTTCAAGGCCGCCGTTCTTTTTGCCCTCAAAAGAGATGACGCGCTGGCGCTGGCAGATACGGCGGCTTACAGGAGGGAGCTGCCATGATGCGATCTGACCGCCGACAAATTCTGACTGTATTTTCGCAACCGTCAAAAAAATCCAGGCTGTCCAGTGGGTACAGTCTAACGATGGATGCGAAAATCGCTGCTTTTTAACTGAATATCGTACTTTTTGCGCTCGAATAGCTTTGTGCTGTCCGGGTGCTTTTTTGTTACCCCGGTGCCGCTCCCCGCCCCTTCCGTTTTGATCCGGTCCTGTCAACCCGAACGAAACGAAAGGAGCACATACCATGAGCAGCAAAAATATTTTTTTGAAATTTTTCCAGGGGAACCAGCCAAAAGGTGCCTCCGGCAGACGAGTAGTGGGCGAAAGGGGAAGTAATGACCTGCCTCCCGGCAAGAAGGGAGGTGAGACAATGACACCTGACCGCCACTACGAACACAAGCAGCACACCTTTGACAGCTTCTGCAAGAAAGTGTTGAAGTGCGAGGCCTACAACGGTTATCGGGAGATCAGCCGCAGGCAGTCGCGCGAAGTCGCTTTCAGCGAGCTGCCGGAGGATTCGATGGAGCAGCTTGCGTCCTATGACCGGTATCCCTGGGAATACACTTTCTTCCCTGTCGGGGGAGATGTGATCCTGATCGAGGATGACCGGCTGGCCGAGGCGCTGAACGCGCTGCCCCAGGATGGAAGGGACATCCTCCTGATGTACTTCTTCCTGGACATGGCAGACCGCGAGATCGCCGAGCGTATGAACATGGCACGCCGGACGGTCAACGCCCGCAGGCAGAAAGCCTATCGGCTGCTAAAGGAGCTGATGGGAGGTGATGTAGATGGTTAAATCTGCAAGCACACGGGCGGCCCTGCTTCCTTACCCTATCATCGCCGCCGCTGTCCGGGGAGAGCCGGACGCGGTAAACACGGTGATCCGCCACTATTCCGGCTACATAGCAGCGCTTTCCACCAGGACAAGCTATGACGTCCATGGCTGCCCTTATTCCTATGTGGATGAAGAATTGCGCCGCAGGCTGGAAACGAAGCTGATTATCGCCATCCTGGATTTTGACCTGAACTGATCCGGGAATGGGGCGCTGCGTGTTCCCCTTTCCGCGCGGTGCCCCGCACCTTGACAAAGAAAGCCCGTTGGGAGGCCAACGCCGCAGTATAAGGCAAACGGATACATTCCTGTTTGTGCCGAGCCATACGGCCGGTGCGCCATGACCTCGTTTCAAGTCCGCAGGACGGGACCACTGTAACGGGCGAGCGAACAGCACCAGGCCGCAAAGTAAGCGTGGCGGCTTGCAGGCGATGACACACGGGCAGGGTCAAAGATACTCGCGCATTGAACGCCCACAAAGCATTGTGCGCCGCACCCATCAGCATGGGCCGGGGTTAGACTCCCGTGGAGCTGTGCCAGCAGCCGTCCGTAAGCCTACTTTTCTTTTTTGAAAGTTTATGGATAGATCGTAAACTTTTCAATTAGCAGCAGACAAACACGGAGCAGCACGGTAAAATGATGGTGGAAGTTATATTACCCACACATATTCGTGCTGTTCCTTTTCATAACTGAAAGGGGGTTCTCATGTCTCAAACATGGAACGGCACGAAGAAAGAAACCCCTGAAAGAAGGACGTATACGGTTGACGATATTGCTCAAATTCTGGGCATCGGAAGAACTTCCGCATATATCCTTGTAAAAGAAGGGCACTTCAAAATCGTGCGAATTGGTAACGCCATACGCATTTCCAAGCGGTCATTTGACGAGTGGCTTGACTCCCTCGACCTGTGATCCAAGAAAGGAAGAACGATATGGCATCTATAATCAAGCGAAAGAAAAACTATTCCGTTGTTTACAACTATGTGGATGAAAACGGAGAAACCAAACAGAAGTGGGAAACCTGGCATACCCACAAAGAGGCCTTGAAGCGCAAGGCGGAAATCGAAAATCAGCAGCACACGGGAACTTTTCTCCCTCCAAGCAATCAGACAATCACCGAGTTTCTTTATGACTTCGTATCTCTTTACGGAGAAAAGAAATGGGGCGTGTCTATGTATGACAGCCAAACGGCGCTGATTGCAAATTATATAAATCCGATTATCGGTGATATGGAGGTACAGGCGGTTACTCCCCGTGCGGTTGACGGTTATATCCAGACCTTGCAGAAAACCAAGTCGGTGTCTACCAAGACCCGAAAGGCCGTTACCACCTATGTCAGCGACAAGACCATTGAAAAGATCATCAAGCTCCTGCGGTGTGCGTTTAAGCAGGCGGTACGATGGGAAATCATTGCAAGAAATCCCTTTGACAATGTGATCCTCCCTAAAACGGAGTATGCGAAACGGGATATCTGGACAGCGGATATGATTCGTCTTGCTCTGGACAAATGCACGGACAGCAAGCTCTATGTGGCAATGAACCTTTCCTTTGCCTGCTCTCTGCGTATGGGTGAAATCCTGGGGCTGACCTGGGAGAACGTCCATATTTCCGATGAAGATATTGCTGCGGATAATGCCTATGTCTACATCGACAAGGAGCTGACGAGAGCTTCCAAACGGGCGATTGAAACGCTGGGTGAGAAGGATATCTATTACATCTTCACTCCGCTCATGCCGAACACCAGCACAAGAATTATTCTGAAAAAGCCGAAAACCGATTCCAGCATCCGTAAGGTGTGGCTTCCGAAAACGCTTGCCTACATTCTGCGGGAATGGAAGAAGTCCCAGGACGAGCTGAAAGGCTTCCTGGGCGACGAGTATCAGGACTTCGATCTGGTTGTGGCACTTCCCAATGGACGGCCCTGCGAAGATCGGATCATCCTCAAAGAATTTGCAAAGCTCCGTGAGGACGCAGGGCTGCCGAAGGTGGTCTTTCATTCTCTCCGTCATTCCAGTACCACCTACAAACTGAAACTGAACCACGGCGATCTGAAAGCTACCCAGGGCGATACGGGCCATGCCGAGATCGACATGATAACCAGTATCTATGCTCATATTCTGGACGAGGATAGAAAGGTCAATGCTCAGAAATTTGAGACTGCTTTCTATGCCAAGCCTGATCTTCGCAATGTCCGTCCACCGGAAGAACCGGCAAAATCGGAGCCTGCGACCCTTGACCTTGAAAGCCTTGTGGAGCAGCTTCAGAAGTCGCCGGAGCTGGCAAGTGCGCTCGCAGCCCTGATAGCGGCGCAAGCCCCGGCAAAGTGATCCGAAAAATCGAATTAGCAAAACGCAGAATTTTCTTAGCAAATTTCTGAAAAGCGTTCGAGTCCAATTAGCAAATATACATCATGCGGCGCATAAAAATCTCCCGGTAACGGAAGTGAAATTACCGGGAGAAGGAGGAACAAAAAAACGCTGCAAACCCCGAAAAAAGGCTTGCAGCGGTGCTTTCTGGCGTCCCAGAGAGGATTTGAACCTCCGACCCCACGCTTAGGAGGCGTGTGCTCTATCCAGCTGAGCTACTGAGACATTTTTAAGATTTATGCAATTTTCATTGCTCGAAGGAATCGAACAATCTGCCGCTTAGGAGGCGTGTGCTCTATCCAGCTGAGCTACTGAGACATTTTTAAGATTTATGCAATTTTCATTGCTCGAAGGAATCGAACAATCTGCCGCTTAGGAGGATTCCGTGATATCCATTTCACCAAGAGGGCAAGTTAATTGCGACTTCGCACACGCATTAAACATTATACCATAATGATTTCAATTTTAAAGGCTTTCATTCAAAAAAATCCAAGAAATTAAAGTACTTTCATAGTATTGCCAGGATAAAGAAAATTAATCATATAACGGTATAATTTCAACATTTTCCTGAATTAAGGTATAATAAGAGAAAACGGAGGGTGTATATGAAAAATGAAACGATGGAACAATTGAAAGCAAGATTAAATTCCTCATCTATGTATCTACAAAGCAACGATATGCACGTTGTAGAAGTAAAAGAAAGATATGCAAAGGTAGAAATGATTATTGATGAACAAATTTTAAATGTACATGGCTTTGTACATGGCGGTGCATTATATTCTTTAGCTGATACAGCAGCTGGCGCCGCAAGTTTTGCGACTGGAAGAGATAGCGTTACCTTGTCAGGAACGATAAATTATATCAAGCCTGGAAAAGGTGGAAAACTTATTGGAATTGCTCAGGAGATTAGTGCAGGAAGAACTACAGGAGTTTATGAAGTGTTTATTTTCAACGATGCAGAAGTACTTTTATCAAGAGCAACATTTACCATGTTTTTCTTAGATAATGATCGATATCAAAAGAATAAATAAATTCGCATATTTTTTCTAAATATAAAAATTATAAGATATAATGAAAGCAATATGTGAAAGAGGCGAAGTTATGAGCATGAAACAATATCATCTAATGGATCTTAAAACGTTAGAAGACTTTTCTCCAGATGGATTTCTATGTATTTATATCGGAAAACAATGGGATATTGCTTGGATTAGTACCATATTGCAGGATATTATGCAACATGGAAATGTCAAAGAAATTGATATTTTTGCGATGGCAACATTGAGA
This sequence comes from [Eubacterium] hominis, assembly GCA_014337235.1. Lineage (GTDB taxonomy): Bacteria > Bacillota_I > Bacilli_A > Erysipelotrichales > Erysipelotrichaceae > Hoskinsella > Hoskinsella hominis. The sequence goes on from CP060636.1 coordinate 2,022,304, forward strand.
AAAGCTTGTGAAACACAGATGAAAGAAGTGTATCTATTCGATACATGGTTTCATATATCCCATAAAAAGATTCAACTTGAAAACAAAGAAGTTATGCTGATATACTTACGCAATATCAATGATCTGATGGAAACAAAACTTGCTTCTCAGGTGAATAAACTCCGCACAGAAGGAATCCCTTGTGGACTGTTTTGTATCAGAATGCAAAATGGTGCATTTGAATTATTATATACGAACAGTTATATATACCAGTTTTTAGGGTATAAAAAAGAAGAGTTACAACTACAGGATATTATTGAAGAAAAAATAGTCGATCGTGAGGATCTCATTAGAATAAAAAAAGAAATCACAAATTATATCCAGCAGGAAAGCATCTTGTTTGAAGTAGAATATCGTGTGAAACGAAAAGATGGAAAAGTACGCTGGATGTCAGCACGTATTGTGCCAGATACAATAGAACACCAATATGTTGCTGTTGCATTTGACAGTACAAAAATGAAACAGATGATGCATGATCTTCGTATTAGTGAAGAAGAAAAGAAAATTGCATTAGAACAAGGAAATATAGTCATACTTCGATATGATGTGAAAAATAAAGTTTTATATTATACAAATGATGGAAAGAAAACCACAGAACCAAAGAAGATGATGGAAAATATCCCACAATCCGCAATTGAACAACATTTGATAAAAGAAGAAACACAAAAAGAATATTTAGGTTTTTTCTCAAGTATGCTGGAAGGGAAACCAAAAGGTGAGGCTGTATTTTTAAGAAGAAATTCCACCTCTCAGAAATATATCTGGATCAAAGGCAAATTTACCATGATTTACAATGAAAAATCAGAGCCAACCACCGCAATCATCTCTTATCAGGATTATTCGGAGGCCTATGAGCGAGAACTTGCTTATGAACGATGGAAACAAGATTTTGAGCGAAGAAAAAAGGATAGTATTGCATATTATGAATATGATCTGACACACGATGTTTTTGAAAAGCTGGAAGGTGCATTAAATGATGAACTGCCAAAAAATGCAAGAAATTCGTTCACTTACATTGCGCATTATGCAGCAGAACATTTTGTATCACCAAAAGATCGTAAAAAATATTTGAAGGTATTCTCCCGGGAATATCTGCTTGATCAATATCAAAAAGGCAGACATCACTTCACTTTACAGCATCGTCGTATAGACAGTCAGGGCAATGAATTTTGGGCTTATGGAGAAATACAGCTTGTATGGGATCCTTATGCTTCCCTTGTTCGTGCAAGTGTCTTATTGCATGATATCGATAATGAGAAAAAAGATAAGATACGTATGAAACGTTTATCAGAAACAGATGCATTAACTGGGTTATATAATCGCTCAACCTTATTTCATCGCATAGAATCCACATTACAACATAGTGGAAAACACGTGCTGCATGTTCTGGTATTGATAGATTTAGATAATTTTAAATTATTAAATGATACCTATGGACATCAATACGGAGATGATGTTTTAATCAATGTCGCAAAAAGTATGCGTAGCGCTTGTCGAAGTGAAGATTATTGTGGCAGAATCGGTGGAGATGAATTTGTGATATTCTTACGTAATTTATCTTGTGACTATGATATACTGCCAAGAATTGAAGCAATCCGTTTAGCCATTTTAAATTGTATGGATGATCGTGAAATCGTCGCAAGTTTTGGTGTGGCATGTTATCCAAATGACAGCCATAATGTAGATGAATTATACCGTCATAGTGATGAAGCGATGTATCGTGCAAAGCGAAGTCAGAAACATAAGATTCAGTTTTATAAAAAAATTTAAAACACTTATTGACGAGTAAAATAAAAAATGATAAAGTGTAAGCAGTTATACGACTGACGGAAGTGGAATTGACCACATGAAGTATAATGTAAAAGAGCCGACCGTCTGGGCATAGAGTCTGGATTGGTATAGGCTCTTTTCTTGTGCTTATCCGTACATGGATTATAAATGGTTTTAATTGCACAGGACGATAACATTCGCTATACTTAACATGTGAACAGGAGGTAAGGATTATGAGCAATGAACGCAAAGAATGGGAAGGATTCAGCGGAAGAATCTGGAAAGAAGAAGTAAATGTCCGCGATTTTATTCAAAACAACTACAAGCCTTATGATGGGGATGAAAGCTTTTTAGCGCAACCTACAGAAGCTACAAACAAATTATGGGATGCATTACAGAAGCTTCAAAAAGAAGAACGTGCAAAAGGCGGCGTTCTGGATATGGAAACAGAAGTTGTTTCTTCATTAACTTCATATGGTCCTGGATATATTGATGAAGCATTGAAGGATTTAGAAAAGGTTGTTGGTATTCAGACAGATAAACCTTTAAAACGTGCCTTCATGCCTTATGGTGGTATCAAAATGAGTGAAGAAGCTTGTACTACATATGGTTATGAACCAAGCGAAAAACTACATGAAATCTTCCACGATTACCACAAAACTCACAATGATGCAGTATTTGACTGTTATACACCAGAAATGCGTTTAGCACGTCGTAATAAAATCGTAACAGGTTTGCCTGATACATATGGCCGTGGACGTATTGTTGGTGATTATCGCCGTGTTGCTTTATATGGTATCGATTATTTAATTGAAATGAAAGAAGCTGATAAAGCAAACTGTGGCTGTGGTACTATGACAGATGATATCATTCGCCAGCGTGAAGAATTAGCTGAACAGATCAAAGCATTAAAAGGAATGAAAAAAATGGCGGAAAGTTATGGCTATGATATTTCAGGTCCTGCGAAAAATGCAAAAGAAGCTGTACAATGGTTATACTTCGGATATTTGGCGGCTATTAAAACACAGAATGGTGCGGCAATGTCTGTTGGACGTGTTTCCACATTCCTTGATATCTATATTGAAAGAGATTTAGAAAACGGTACATTGACAGAAGTAGAAGCACAGGAATTAATTGACCACATGACAATGAAATTCCGTATGGTAAAATTTGCACGTATCCCTTCTTATAACCAGTTATTCTCAGGTGATCCTGTATGGGCAACACTTGATTTGGCAGGATTAGGAATGGATGGACGTCACATGGTCACAAAATCTGATTATCGTTTCTTACACACATTAGAAAATATGGGACCTGCGCCAGAACCAAACTTAACAGTATTATATTCTAGTCACTTACCAGAAAACTTTAAGAAATATTCTGCACGTATCTCTATTGATACAAGTTCTGTACAGTACGAAAACGATGATGTTATGCGCCCTGTATGGGGTGATGATTATGCAGTTTGCTGTTGTGTAAGTGCAACACAGACGGGTAAAGAAATGCAGTTCTTTGGTGCTCGTGCAAACTTAGCAAAATGTTTATTATATGCTATCAATGGTGGTATCGATGAAAAAACCAAAACACAGGTTGGTCCTGAAATGAGAGGTATCACTTCTGAGTACCTAGATTATGATGAAGTTATGCATAAATATGATATCATGATGGAATGGTTAGCAGATCTTTATGTAAATATATTAAATCTGATTCAGTACATGCATGATAAATATTACTATGAAGCAAGCCAGATGGCATTGATCGATACAAATGTACGTAGAACATTCGCAACTGGTATTGCTGGTTTCTCTCATGTAGTAGATTCATTGAGTGCTATCAAATATGCTAAAGTAAAAACTATCCGTGATGAAGATGGATTGGTTGTCGATTATGAAATCGAAGGAGATTTCCCTCGTTATGGAAACGATGATGATCGTGCGGATGATATCGCAGTATGGTTGTTGAAAACATTCATGGGCAAGATTGAAAAACGTCACACATATCGTAATTCTGAACCAACAACATCTATCTTAACAATCACAAGTAATGTTGTTTATGGTAAAGCTACTGGAGCACTTCCTGATGGACGTAAAGCTGGAGAACCATTGTCACCAGGTGCAAATCCTGCATATGGTGCAGAAACAAACGGTTTATTAGCTTCATTGAACTCTGTGGCAAAATTACCTTATGAATATGCATTAGATGGTATTTCTAATACACAGACGATCAATCCAGGTGCACTTGGACATGACGAAGCAGAACGAGTAAATAATTTAGTACATGTATTAGATGGCTACTTTGATCAGGGCGCTCACCACTTGAACGTTAATGTTTTCGGTATCGAAAAATTAAAAGATGCAATGGAACACCCTGAAAAAGAAGAATATGCGAACTTCACAATTCGTGTTTCTGGATATGCTGTAAAATTCATTGACTTAACTCGTGAACAACAGTTAGATGTTATTTCTAGAACTTGCCACGAAAGTCTATAGAAATAAAGAAAGGTCTGTTTACGCAGGCCTTTTCATTTAAGGAGGTTATACTATGTCACCAGTAAAAGGAAGTATTCATTCAGTTGAAACCTTTGGTTCTGTGGATGGACCAGGTGTACGTTTTGTGATATTTTTAAAAGGCTGTGCAATGCGTTGTAAATATTGCCATAATCCAGATACATGGGAGATGACAACGGCTGATACAAGCAGTGAAGAATTGTTGAAAAAAGCATTGCGATATCGTAGTTACTGGGGTGAAAAAGGTGGCATCACAGTGAGTGGTGGAGAACCTTTGCTTCAGATAGATTTTGTGATTGATTTATTTACCAGAGCGAAAAAACTAGGTATTCATACAACCATTGATACTAGTGGAAATCCATTTACCAGAGAAGAACCTTTCTTTTCTAAATTCCAGCAGTTGATGGAAGTCACAGATTTATTGCTGGTGGATATCAAACATATAGATGATGCATGCCATCTTGCTTTGACGAAACAGCATAATACAAATATTCTGGATATGTTGAAATATCTGGATGAAATACAGAAGCCAGTGTGGATTCGTCATGTATTGGTGCCAGGAATCAATGATCAGGAAATTTACCTGATGAATTTATCTAAATTTATTCAACAGCTGCATAATGTAAAACGTGTAGAAATCCTGCCATATCATACTTTAGGAGTTTATAAATGGAAAGAGTTAGGAATTCCATATGAGTTAGAAGGTGTGGAATCTCCAGATCAGGCTTCCATTGAGAAGGCACGCAAGATATTACAATGTGATCAATATCAGGATTATTAGTATAGGCAAACAGGGATTTTATCATCGCTTTTAAGATAAAGTCCCTGTTTTATGTAAAAATCAAAGAAAATCCTTTGAATTTTTGTAAATATTTTAAAATAAAACAGGAAAAATGCCCATTATAAACAGATTTGTGATATGATAATCATAAGATAAAAGGGGTGTTTTTTAATGTCTGCAAGAGTAAGTGATTATGTAAAGGCGATACAGAAAATGAAACTGGAAGCTGGCAATCAGAATAAAACTGAACTGATTATTCGTGCCGGGGACCTGCACAGCCAGGTCAATAAGGGAACTCCTACACTGGTTACATGCTGTATGGCAATGAAGAAAATGATGCTGGAAGATGACGAATTTCTGAAAAATCCAGAAAACAAGAGTGGCGCAAGTGCAAATTTAACCATCAAATATCAGCTTCATGATCTGGAACATCGTCTACCTTTATTAAGACCAAAACAACGTGGTCGTAAAAAGGGCGTACAAATGAAAAAGAAAGAAGAAGCAAAAAGCAGTGTTCAGATAACATTGGAAGAATGGCTGGCTAAGATACCATTGAGCTTCACAGAAAATAAGGGAACCTTTGATGTACAAGGAACTTATGGAATCTGGAAAATCAAAGTCGCAGTGCCAAGAGGCAGAAGGCCATTTGATTTAGATGATGTTGTCTATTCTTTATTGAAATATGCAGATGAGAAAACGGATAAGTATTCTGTCTGTATGAATGACAGTAAAGAAAATCGTAGACAGTGGGAACATATTTCTCCTGTTTTACGTAAAAAAATGAATATTACCGCAATCTTTGTGAAAAACGGAAACGTAGAAGAGTACTAAAATTTACAGACGTAACGGTTTTTACTCAAATGTGGGTAAATAAAAAGATGGAATAATGATTGTATTAATCAATCAAAATATTCCATTTTTTTTCATCAATTTATCATTTTCTATAAATGCTGATTCATCCAGTTTGTGATTTCTTCCAAGCGTTTGATACGATGTTTTGGTTTACCTCCACGACTTAATTCGTGATTTTCTCCTTTAAACATACATAAACGGGTATCAATGCCATGCATACATAAAGCACTATACATCTGTAATCCTTCACTATATGGGCAACGATAATCCTCATTGCTGTGGATAAACAGGGTTGGTGTCTTACAACTGTCCACATAACGCAAAGGAGAATGCCACCAAAGTTTTTCATGATTTTGCCAGATATCGCCAGATTGCTGATCCTTCGTAAATTCCTCACCAATATCGGAGGTTGTCATAAAACTGATCCAGTTGGCAATAGAACGTTGAGAAGCTGCAGCCGCAAATCGATTGGTATGAGTAATGATCCAATTGGTCATAAATCCACCATAACTTCCTCCGGTTACTCCTAATCTGGCAATATCAATACAAGGATACTTTTCTAAAACAGTATCTGTAAACTTCATCAGATCATCATAATCGATGGTGCCATACTTTCCACGGATATCCGCAAATGCATTGCCTCTACCATCTCCACCTCTTGGGTTTGCGAAGAAAACAACATATCCCATATTTGCCCATACCTGCATTTCATGATAATAGACCTGCCCATAAACCGTTTTCGGTCCACCATGTATATCCAGAATTGCCGGATAATAGGAATGTGGATTAAAATCATGAGGTGTTAATACCCAGCCATAAATGGTTTCTTCTCCCTGTGTGATTGTGACAGGCTCTGGCATGCGAATATCTTTAGATTGATAGAAATCATCATGAAAGCCAGTTAATCTTGTGGAAGAATGATCTTTGAAACAATAAGCATATAATTCCTGTAAACGCATATCATGCATTGCAATATAATAAATAGTACCATTGACTATAGTAAAATCATCAATGCTGCCTTCTTTTTCAATCACTGTAGAAAGGTTGCCTGATTTATCTAAGCGATACAGAATAGAAGAATTTAAGATCGTTGCGATAAAGTAACAAGCATCCTCATAAACCATCACAGAGCGTGTCTTTCCAAAGCGACAATCACTTCCCACAGTATTGCCAATAGCTTCATCAAAATCATATAATTTAGAAACTTCCCATGTTTCCTGATGCATTAAGTAAAACTTAGGATTTTCATTGATTCCATATCTTTCCTGTTTACTAGCGGCAAACAATATATCATTGCCCCAGTTCTCCAAATGCATGATACTATAAGTTTCTGTGTTGATACATGTGGATAAACTATCTTTTTTGATATCATACATAAACAGACCATTTTTCATTGGCTGAACCTGCGCATAGGATACACCAGTAAAATAGATCTTTGTTTTATCATCATTGATGATAAAGGTATCCATTTGGAAAAGGGGAAGACTGATTCGTTTTAATTTACCGCTTGTTTCTTCAAACAAAAACAAGGAACGACGTGTTTTATTCGTATAACCAGCACCATTAAAATAAAATGGTAATTCATCCAGTACTTCATAATCCAGCATTTCCATTTTTTCTCTTACGCGTTTTTTCTTTATCTCTTCCGTTTCAAATGGCATACTAGAATAACGCAGATCAAAATTTACACAAAGAGCAAACACATGTGTACTTACCATTTTGATATCCAAAACTGTTAAAGGAATTTCAAATGCTTTGACTGCTTCACCACCACGTGTATCTAAACGATAGAATACAGTTTTTTCTTCACCATTTTCTACTGCTTTTTGATCTTGTGGATCTCGCATATTCGCAAATAACAGGGTATGCTCATCTTCCCATAGATATAAGCTTTCCTTTCCACTTTGTGTCAGTGTTACGTCTTGGTCGTTTTTCCACATGTGCAGTTTTTGATCATAAGAATTATCTTTTTCATTACATCTGGACACAACATAAGCGATATCTTTTCCATTATCTTGAAGGTTTGACAGATAGGAAAAATCTAAAAAATCTTTTAATTGAATTGTTTCTTTCATAAGGTCACCTCAGTTTCTTAATTTCATGATACCGCAGCAGAAAGAAAAAAGCCAGTCATATCTCTAACAACTGGCTTATAATCGTATACGGCAATTACCTTTTTTACACATAAAGGCGACATAATCACGCTCCATAATACGGCTGGATAAACGGTTTTTCTGTTTTTCATTACGGATATTGTACATATAAACAGGTAAACGATCAATTTCATTACCCTGATCATCATAAATCGGACAAATGATTTTATCATATTCATTGTCCATATGTAACTCCCCAAGATATCCTTCCAATTCATCCAGTTCATCAAATATCTGATCATCATCCACTTCCATGATCTCCCCGGCAATCATATCATCACCTTCAATCAAAGCAGGATAAATCACACCTTTGATTTCATGCAGACTACCTTTCACATAGGCAAGCTCGCTTTGTATAATCTTGTCTTTTAAATATTTTTCATAATTGTACATATCTGTTCTAAGCGTCCCATACACAAATATTCTTTTCACGATGACTCACTCCTTATATCGTCAATATCATAGCATGGTTTATGAAATAAGCACAGGAAGTTGCCTGAAAACAAATGATTATTTGTCTAGAAAAGATACTTCTATCGTATAATTATCCTTTAATTCCGGAATCATTTCCAGAAATTTCCTAATCGCAGACTGTGCTTTTGTTGCAGCTTCACTTAAGAAACCATTTTCAATCGCTTCCTCTTCTACCTTATCTTTTTGTTGTGTGGCAAATGTTGTGTAGTCTTTGATACTGATTGGATTAAAGATATTTTTGGTTTCATCATATACTTCAATACTTTTTTCATCTATCACATTAGAGAAGATGGCAACTTCAGGAATCTTTACAGAAATAGTATGATCCTTTACATTGACTTCGGCTTTACTCATATCTACACCAGCAGATAATTTACCGGAATATGTCAATAAAAAGCTTTTTGTTGTTAAAGGGATATCCCAGCCATTCAGCTGTAAAGAATTTTCAAATTTACCTACTTTTGTATAATTGTATTCCATTGTCACAAGATCATTTACTTCCTGTAACTGTTGTGTTAATGCTGTTGATGTAATAGTTGGCTCACCACTTTTTCCACCAAAATGCATGCCGGCAAAAAAGATCAGGGCACAGACAATCAAAATGGCTACAATTCCACCAATGGCTTTTTTTGTTTTTCCCAATGTATCTAATATTTTCATGAGCTACCTCCAGAATTTGTTTTTATTATAGCATAAAAAAGCCTGTAAACAGCCTGATTTTAGAATATTGTAAGATTTCTTCATGTTTTATTTGCGGATAATCTTTCTTAACAAAAAAATCCTTTTTACCTCTTACAAAGGAAGTGATATACTTAATGTATAAGAAAGGAGTTATGAAAATGGAGAGCCAGCGATTGTATCAACAATTTCGTCGAACAGTGGAAAAATCTGCGTGGATTCTAATATTGTTAATCTTCATCATAGAAGTAATTGTGGCTGTTTTGATGATAAATGAACAACTTCTGGATGTAAATCAAACGCCATTAGAATATAGTCTTTCCTATGTTGTTTTACCAACACTTATCAATATGGAATGTGCAGCAGTTTATCATTATATTGAATTTAAAACAACATTCTCAGAAAGTAAAAAAAATTATTTTTTGATTCTTGTGTTTAATACATTTTGTTTAAGTACATCACTTGTACATAATGCGTTGCCATTAATCAGTTTAAGCTTTATTTTACCAATATTTTTAAGTGCTATATTTGGAAACAAAAGGATGACAGATCGTTCTTTCTGGTTATCTTTTATATCTTATATCATTACATCTTCTGTGGGAATCTATTATACTAAACAGCTAACCACAATGGTCTATTTAAACTATACCGCAGGCGCTATATTGGTGTGTGCAGGTTATTTAATCGCAAAAAATACGATTATTTATCAAAAGAAAAATCATGATGTGTTGATTTCCTTCAATGAACGTCAAAAAATTATGATTGAAGAATTGAAAAAGGATTCCTTAACACAGCTGTATAATCATCAAACATTTTATAATGAATTAAATGAACAGATTCAAAAAACACGATTAAATCATCAGCCACTGGTGCTTGCGATTATTGATATTGACGATTTCAAACGTGTAAATGATACGTTTGGACATGTGAAAGGCGATAAAGTTTTACTTGAGTTAAGCAATCTGATGAAAGCATATAAACAAGATAATATGATGCTAGCAAGATATGGCGGAGAAGAGTTTTGTATATTATTTGAAAATACACAATTACATGATGCGTATAGTTTTATGGAAAAAATGCGTTTAGATTTTTCACATATTGAATTTGCGGAAATGCCATCCACACGTATTACTTTTAGCGTAGGTCTTGTGGAATTGACATCCAATGCAGATAATGCGGTATCACTTGTGGAAAAGGCTGATTTGGCAATGTATCAGTCAAAGAAAGAGGGCAAAAATAAAATAACAGTATATCAGAAGAACAGTGCTTAAGGATAACATAAAGTGAAAAATTAGATAGACTTTCATTAAACAATGGCGTATCATAGTATCAGACTATTGGGAATAGGAATGAAAAAGAGGTAAAAGATATGGATGTTTTTCGTAAGAATCGTATCAATACGATCGTTCAAATGACCTTATGGCTGATTATGGGACTGGTATTGTTTATCACAAATCATGCGACAGGCAGAGTATACTGTACGGTTTTAGGGATTGTATTGATTGTGCAGGGATTTCCCCAGCTGATATTTTTTATACTTGAAAGAAAAAGATATTTATATAGCTTCATGATGCTTGTTTTTGGTTTCTTTACATGTATTTTTGGTGTGTTGGAAATCAAAACAATCGAAGAAGCAGAACTATGGCTTCCTTTGATTGTATCCTGTATGACATTAATTCATGGCTTTAAAGAAATATTGATGGTTTTTTATATCCATCGGCAGAACAACCCTTTCTGGCGATATTTTCTGAATTTAGCTATTGTGACCATTGCATTTGCAATCATTATGATTATTTACACCATGATGAGCCGTGGAAATGATTTACGACTCATTGGAAGTGTGATGATCATAGATTCCATGATAGAAGGATGTATCTGGTACATTGGAGAAAAGAAAGCTGATTAGATTACTAAGCATTGTCGAATAGACAATGCTTTTTTTTGTGCAAAATAGGATAATGCTTTTGATGAAACAGGTTAATGCAAAAAAGGATAATCTTACTTATAATTAGGATAGAAAAGATGAAAAAGAGGTGTTACCATATGAATGTATTATTAGTATGCAGTGGTGGTGTCAGTGCATCAATTTTTATGAAAAAGTTAAAACAGATGGCTGAAGAAAAAAAGATAAAGTTTCAATTGAAGGCATGCAGTTTATCAAGTGTAACCAATACAGATATTCTCTTGTTGAGTCCACAGGTTGCCTATGCGAAAAGACAATTACAAGTATATGTAGAAGATGAGGCACATTTGATTCAAATCAATAATTTTGATTACGCATCACTTAATACAAACAATGTCTTAAATGAAATCATGAATATCTACACAAAAGATATGGGGTGTAAATGATGAAAAAAGAAATACTAAAGAAATTATACGCACACACAGAAGAAGAAACTGATATTTTGAATGGAAGGAATACTGTAGATCAAAATATTTATACGGATGATAAAAACTTTGTAATCGATCGAGATAAATTTCTATTACCAGAACAAATGATCAGTGTTAGAAAACATACACGTTTTATTGATTTTCCTCTACATAAACATAATTATATTGAATTGCAATATGTCTATAAAGGTAATTTAACACAGGTGATTGATGGAAAAGAAATCACAATGAAAGAGGGGGAATTGATGATGCTAAATCAAGTCATCTCTCATGAAATAAAAGCAGCAGGGGAAGATGATATCATTATCAATTTTATTGTGAAACCAGAATTCTTTCAGTATATCTTTTCTTTGGCAGATATTGACAATGTTATTTTTAATTTTATTATGAGTACCATCTATTCCAATTCTACTAAAGGCGAGTACTTGTATTATAAAGTATCAGATAAGGGTTCTATCAAAGCAAATATGGAAAAAATCATCATGGAATTATATGAACCAAATATTACAAGCAGTATTTCCATAAAACTATTAGTTGGATTGTTGTTGGTTAACCTCATTAAACATAGTGATGATATCGAAGTATATTCTGCAGATAATTATGAAAAGAAATTAAGCCTGGATATCTTAAAGTATATTGATGAACATTATGAAGAGGGTAGTCTTGCGGCAATCAGTGAACAATTGAACCAGCCAGATTACAAGATCTGTAGAATAGTAAAAAAATATACTGGTGTTACGTTTAAACAACTGGTACAGGAAACAAGATTAAATAAAGCTGCTGATTTATTAATGCGAACAAGTTTGGCGGTTACGGATATTATGCAGGCGGTTGGATATGAAAATATCACGTATTTCTATAAGATTTTCAAAGAGAAATATACAATGACACCACATGAGTATCGTAAAATGATTGAACAAGAGCATTATCAAACAAACTAGGTTAATCTACTTTGCAAGAAACGATAAAATAAAATAAGAATATGCAAAATAAGATAAAACTTATGTCAAATAGCGATATTATGAAAGTCCTTACAGCTTGTTATACTATAAATGTCAACAAGGTACCGCTGACATAAACATATGAAAGAAAAGAGGAGAAATTTTATGGCAAAGAAACAGGATTATACACAGCTTGCAAAAGAAGTGGTGGAAGCAGTTGGTGGAAAAGAAAATATCATAAGTGTTACTAATTGTATGACACGTTTACGTTTTGTGTTAAAGGATGACAACATTCCTTCAGAAGAACAAGTCAAAGCAATTAAAGGTGTCAAAGGTGTGATGAATAAAGGTGGTCAATATCAGGTGATCATTGGAACACATGTTTGTGAAGTAATTAAAGATGTAAAAATGGTTGCTGGTTTAGGTGATGAAGCACCGGTAAAAACTGATGATGGTAAAAAAGATACCTTGTTTAATAGATTCTTTAAGACAATTAGTGGATGCATTATGCCAATGATTGGGCCAATGATTGCAGGAGGTATTTTAAAGGGTATTTTGACGATTTTTGTGACAGTTGGGATGTTAACAAAAGACAGTGGTACATATCAATTACTCTATGCGGCAGCAGATGCATTATTATATTTCATGCCGATCGTTGTAGGATTCAGTGCTGGTAAAGTGTTTGGCTGTAATCCATATGTAACAGCAACAATCGGAGCTGCTTTGGTATATCCAAGCTTAGTTACAGCAGTATCAGGTGAAACAGCTTTAACGTTTCTAGGTCTACCTATTACAGCAGCAACATATTCTAATACATTATTCCCAATACTGTTGGCTTCTTATGTTGCCAGTCTGATTGAAAAAGGCGCAAAAAGGATTATACCACAAATGATTCAGTTGATGATCGTTCCTTTAATTGTATTAGCAATCACTGTACCATTGAGTTGGTTGGCTATTGGTCCTGTAATGAATATGGTATCTGAAGTATTAAGTTCAACTGTATTAGGTATCTTCAATTTCAGTCCATTGCTAGGTGGTATTTTGTTTGGGGCATTCTGGCAGTTGATGGTATTACTAGGATTACATGCAGCATTTGTTCCTGTATTAATCAATAATATTGTTACATTAGGCGCTGATCCAATCAACGCAGTATTAGGACTTACTGTTTGGGCACTTGCAGGTGTATCTTTAGGATATGCTTTAAAAGTAAAGGATGCAGAAAAGCGTGCTGTTGGTTTCAGTGGTATGGCATCATGTCTGTGTGGTGTAACTGAACCAACTATTTATACCATTGCATTACCTCAAATCAAATGTTTTGCGGCAGCATGGATCGGTGGAGGAATCTCTGGTGGTATACTTGCGGCATTAGGCGCTAAAATGTATTCCATGGGTGGAGATGGTTTATTCCGTATACCATCTATGATCAATCCAGCTGGTATGGATATTAGTTTCTATGGATTTATTGCTTGTGCACTTGTAGCATTTGGTGTTGCGGCAGCTCTATCATACATCTTAGCTGATCCAAATAAATAAAATAACAAGCAGCCATCTGAATAAGATGGCTTCCATGCGATATATAAGGAGGTCTGATTTATGGAAAATTATTATCAAAAAGTTATGAATGGTACTTATCAAAATCACGTATTGCCTTTTCTTTGGCAAAAAGGAGAATCAAAAGAAATTATAGAAGAGTATTTAATCAAAATGAAAGAAAGTGACATACATGAAGTCTGTTTAGAATCACGCCCACATCCTGAATTCTGTGAAGAAGGTTGGTGGAATGATTTAGCTTTCATCATTGAAAAATGCAAAGAATTGGATATGAAAATCTGGTTATTGGACGATAGTCACTTTCCAACAGGTTATGCCAATGGATGGATTAAAGAAAAGTATCCCCAATATCGAAAGACAGTATTAACACATCGTATATTTGATATAATCGGACCCCAGAAGCAGGCCTCTATATATCTAAAAAATATGTTTGATCCTACAGAAATATTTTATGATGCTGTATGGATACAAGATAATGAAGTAAAACATCTCTCCTATACAAAAGATGAAGATACGATTTACTTTGATGCTCCAAAAGGACATTCACAAATCTGTGTGATCTTCACAAGCAGACAAAGCGGTTTTCGTGATGAATATATCAATATGGTAGATAAAAATTCTTGTAATGTGTTAATTCAAGCTGTATATGAACCACATTATGAGCATTTTAAAGAAGAATTCGGTAAAACGATATTAGGCTTTTTCAGTGATGAACCAGGCTTTATGAATGAAAAGGGAATTAATGCAGATAGTATCATAGGAAAAGAAAATATGGTACTGCCATGGTCTAAAGAATTAGAAAGAAGATTGAAAGATGCTTTTAAAGAAGATTATATAACATTGCTTCCTCTTTTATGGATGGAACATAAAGATGCAGCGTGTGTACGTCATACCTATATGGATATCGCCACAACCCTGTACAAAGAATGCTTTGATGAAAATTTAGGAACATGGTGCAGAGAACATGGTGTGATGCACATTGGCCATGTTATTGAAGATAAAGATTCTCATGCTCGTTTGGGTGTAGGTGCTGGACATTATTTTCGTGCTTTAGCTGGACAGGATATGGCTGGTGTAGATATTGTGATTAATCAGCTTGTACCAGGAATGGATGAAGGCTATCATAGCTATGGAAGAGGAAAATGGGATATTGAATTTTTCAATTATGTACTTGCCAAACTTGGAAGTTCTTTAGCTCATATTGATCCTGTCAAAAAAGGAAGATGCATGGCTGAAGTATTTGGTGCTTTTGGATGGCATGAAGGCTTAAAAGAAATGAAATGGATTGCAGATCATTTTCTAGTACGAGGTGTAAATTACTTTGTGCCACATGCTTTTTCACAAGCAGAATTTCCAGATATAGATTGTCCACCACACTTCTATGCACATGGATATAATCCACAATTTCGCTTTTTTGGTTCTCTTATGCGTTATCTAAATCAAATGGGAAGCTTATTAAGCGAGGGAACCACACATCCTACTGCTGCTATCTTATATCACGCAGATGGAGAATGGTGTGGAAATTATATGCCAATCCAAAAGGTTGCGAAAGAATTAAGCAGACATCAGATAGATTTTGATTTTGTGCCTGTGGATATCTTTACAGACAAAACACGCTATCATACAGTGTTAGATGAAGTTGGACTGCATGTAAATGGGATAACCTATGCGTGTTTCATTATGCCTTATCAAGAATACATAGGAAAGGCTTTAAATGAGTTCCTTAACCAAACAAAAAATTATCAATATCCTGTATATGTCATTGCTCAGTTGCCGGCATATATGTATGATTGTAAAGAGCCGGTAATGGAATTGAACCATATACATGTTGTAAAACTGGATGAGTTATGTGAAAAACTTCATAAAGAAAATCTGTATGATATAAAAACTGAAACATATGAACCATGGCTTCGCTTTTATCATTATACAAAAAACGGAGAAGAATATTATATGTTTGTGAACGAGCATCCAAAACTTAATATTCAGACAAAAATACCAGGATTAAAAGGACGTCAGATTGATTTTTATACCAATGAAAGCAAGGCATTCGATGAAACCTTATCTTTACCTTCCTATGGATCTATCATCATTGTGGAAGGACAATCAGATAAAACATATATGGATAAACATTCCTACAAGGTATTGGATGGTACATGGAAAATCAGTTATGCTTCCAGTAAACAGTATCCAATATTCACAGATGAAAAAGAAATTACTGAATTTAGGGATGTATCAAAAACATTGTATCCATATAAATGTGGAACATTCCGATATGAGAAGGATTTTATCTGTGAGGAAGAATTAGATGATGCCTTGTTGTATATTGAAGATGCTTATGAAACTGTACAGGTATTCTTAGATCAAAAGGATTTAGGATATCGCATTACGCCACCTTATCAATTTCCAATTGAGGCACTTTCAGAAGGTATACATCATTTAGCAATCGAAGTCACAAATACATTAGATAAGGAAATTCATGATATGTTTTCACTAACAGAAACACAAGAGCCAAGTGGTATTATAGGTACTGTAGAGATAAGAAAATAAAGATGATTATTTTATCATCTTTATTTTCATTATCTGCCTTAAGTTAATTATTTGCTTGTATTTAATAACTTTTCTAATAATGCTACAGACTTTTTTCTATCTAATTGTTTTGCCCTATCCAAGGCAGTTTGATTCTTTTTGTTTTTTAAATTAAGATTGATTCCTTCATCAGCAAGATATTGAATACCTATTGTGTTATCACATTCTACAAATAGATGTAATGGTGGATATTCAGAATTTTCACATACCATATCACAACCAAGATTTTTTATGTAATTAAATATACTGATATCTTTATTCCTTCTTGCTATAGGAAAACCTTTTCTTTTAACTTCGCTAACAAATTGATGATAATGATGCTCATAGATATGATGTACTATATCTGGCGAAGTATCGAATGCTATTTCTAAAGGAGTCGATATTAAAGATTTTTTATTAAGATCTGCTCCTTTTTCACATATTGCTTTAAAAGCAATCAGATTATCGTTTTCTGCACATAAGCCAAGGGGTGTTCCATGACATTCATATTTCATATTTAGTTGCTTGTTAGAGGCTTTGTCTAATAATTTTAAAATTTTACTGGTGTCATTTAAATAACAAGCATATACCAATGATTGCTTTAAAATATCTCTTTTCTTTTTTTCAATTTCTTTATCATAATACATTAAATTGTATTCCTTTGATATAATAAGCTTACAAGTTTGATGATAATGTAGTGGCAATTTATCCATCTCGATATATTTTGAATCCACCAATATTTGGGTGTGATATTTATAAATATGTAGCCCAGATCTTTTTAATGATGAAAAATAAGGCATAAATGATTCACATAAATCATTAGATAAAGCTTTAGATAAATGAAACGTTTTATAATTTATTTCAAATAAAACAGGGATAGTACTATCAAAAGCCAAGATTATTAAGATATATTCTTTTATATTTTCAGGCAATGCTAGAACAAAATCATCTTCCCAATGATTTTTTGAAATTGTTTCCTTTTTCTGATTTTTTAACATTGTGAATAAACGCATGAATATCATCTCTTTCTTTTATTAAATTTACTATATGATAATTTTCTGACTATTGTCAATATACTAAACCTTTATTACTTATCTGAATTTTGTGTAAACAATGTATTTTTTTTAAAATGCATTTTAAACTTTTACTATTTTAGAGTACTTTTTAAATTACACTTTAAACTTTTACTATTTTAGAGCACTTTTTAAATTACATTTTAAACTTTTGTAATTTTTATAGATATTATAAACGCAAATTAGGATAAACAAATTAACAAGTACCGTTATTCATTTGATGGTACTTTTCTTTTATACTGAATGTAGGATTGAGGTGAAGAATATGCAATATTATTTGGGCATTGATATAGGCGCAAGTAGTGGCAGACATATGCTTGGACATATGGAAAACAACAAGATTGTGTTAGAAGAAATCTATCGGTTTGAAAATAAAATATGTAGGATACATGAAAAGGATTGCTGGGACATTGATTATTTATTCAATGAAGTAGTAAAAGGAATCAAAGAATGTGTGAGAATAGGAAAGGTACCAGTTTCTTTGTCTATTGATACCTGGGCATGTGATTTTGTATTGGTAGATGATAAAGGCAATCGTTTGTGTGATTGTGTCAGTTATCGTGATGATTGGGTAGAAGGTATGATGGAAGAAGCTTTCACAAAAATGGATAAAAGAACTCTTTATGAAAAAACAGGCATCCAATTTCAGAAATTCAATACATTATATCAATTAATGGCATTACAGAAAGAAAATCCAAATATCTTAAAAAAAGCGAAACACTTTTTGATGGTACCTGATTATTTGGTTTATCGTTTAACAAGCGTATTTACCAATGAATATACCAATGCATCGACAACACAAATGGTTAATGTACATACACAGACATGGGATAAGGAAATATTACATACATTTCATTTACCAAGTGATATCTTCCATGAGTTTATGAAACCTGGACAGGTTATTGGTGGATTATGTGAAGATATACAAAAAGAAGTTGGTTGTAATATGAATGTGATTGCCTGTGCAACACATGATACTGCAAGTGCATATAGTGTGGTAAAAAGGCGTAATGAGGCGATTTTATCAAGTGGAACATGGAGCCTTCTTGGAACTATTTTAGATAAACCAATGACTTGTGTACAAGCAATGGAACTTAATTTCACCAATGAAGGTGCATATGATGGATGCTATCGTTTTTTGAAAAATATTATGGGATTATGGATGATTCAGGAAGTACGCCATTGTCTAAATGATGAATATACATTTCAGGAATTGGTTGATTTGGCAAAAGCCAGTGATTGTGAACCATCTATTATTAACGTGAATGATACTTGTTTTCTGCATCCTGAAAATATGATAAAGGCAATACAAAACTATTGTGAGAAGCATCATGAGAATATTCCAAAAACGCCTGGTGAAATCGCGAAGTGTGTGTATCATTCTTTAGCTGTTTCCTATCGTGAGGCATTAGAAGAACTATCTTCTTTATGTGGAAAAAAGTTTGATACAATTCATATTGTTGGTGGCGGATGTAAGAATACCTTGTTAAATGAATTGATTGAAGAATATACAAAAACAACCGTAATCACAGGCCCGGATGAGGCAAGTGTATTAGGAAATATCATGATACAAATGGGAGGAAAATAAAATGAATGAAGCTTATGAAAGAGCAAAACAAACATATGCATCTTATGGTGTAGATGTAGAAAAAGCATTAAAAATATTAGAAAATATAAAAATTAGTATGCATTGTTGGCAAGGAGATGATGTACATGGATTCGATCAGAGTGGACCACTTAGTGGAGGGATTGCGACAACTGGTAATTATCCTGGAAGAGCAACTACTTCTGAAGAATTAATGCAGGATATGGAGATGGCATTATCTTTGATACCAGGCAAACACAAAATTAATTTACACGCCAGTTATGCGATTTTTGAAGATGGAGAGATAGTGGATCGGGATGCAATCAAACCAAAACATTTCCAAAAGTGGGTGGATTTTGCGAAGAAACATCAATTAGGTATTGATTTTAATCCAACCTTGTTTTCTCATCCAAAAGCAGAAAAAGCCACATTGTCATCTATAGATGAAGATATTAGAAAATTCTGGATACAGCACTGTCAGGTATGTATTCGTATATCTGAGTATTTTGCACAAGAAACAGGACAGCCATGTGTGATGAATATCTGGATTCCGGATGGTTTAAAAGATATACCTGCAGATCGTTTAGGACCAAGAAAACGTTTTAAAGATTCCCTAGATGAAATACTTTCCATCCCTTATGATCATGAACTTGTGTATGTAACACTTGAATCAAAAGTATTTGGCATAGGCATGGAATCCTATACAGTGGGATCATCAGAATTCTGTATCAATTATGTAAATGAAAAACATTTAACACCACTCATGGATAATGGACATTATCATCCTATGGAATATGTTTCTGATAAAATAAGTGCAATGCTGCTTTTCCATGAACATCTTGCTTTGCATGTGACACGCCCTGTGCGCTGGGATAGTGATCATGTTGTTTTATTAGATGATGAAACAAAAGAAATTGCTAAAGAAATTATAAGAAATGGAGCACTAGATCGTGTATTTATTGCTTTAGATTATTTTGACGCTAGCATTAATCGTATAGCAGCGTGGGTAATTGGTATGCAAAATATGCAGAAAGCATTGCTTCAGGCTTTACTGATGCCACATGATTTGATGAAGAAAATGCAGGATAAAGAAGATTTTACTGGATTGATGGTATTACAGGAACAAATGAAGAGCATGCCATTCTATGATATTTGGCAGCAGTTTTTAAATACATATGATATGGATGAATGCTGGTATGAAGAAGTACAGGCTTATGAAAAAAACGTATTAAGAAAGCGAGGAGTATAACATGAATGTAATGGATACAGATTTTTTTAAGAAATATATAGATATGGCAGATGATGGAGATCGAATGGGATGGCATGAAAGAAATGGTGGGAATTTTACTTATTGGATCAAGCAAGAAGAAATAGAAAGTATCAGGGATGAATTATCAAAAGAAGGAAAATGGATGCCAATTGGTACTTGTGTAAAAGATTTAGCAAAGGAATATTTTTTGATTTCGGGTACAGGCAAATATTTTCACAATATGAAAAAAGATCCCATGCATACGGTAGGAATTATTGAGATTGATGAAACAGGAGAACAGTATCGTATTTGTTGGGGATTATTAGATGGTGGAAAACCAACCAGTGAGATGCCAACGCATTTAATGAATCTGGAAGTAAGAAAAAACATGACAAACAGTGAAGAACGTGTAATCTATCATGCACATTGCCCGAATTTGATTGCGCTAACGTTTTTATTGCCTTTAAAGGATGAGGTATTCACAAGAGAATTATGGGAAATGATGACAGAATGCCCTGTGATTTTTCCAGAAGGTGTTGGCGTTGTGAAATGGATGGTACCAGGTGGAAAAGATATTGCAGTTGCGACAAGTAAAAAAATGGAAAACTATCGTGCAGTGATCTGGGCACATCATGGGTTGTTTTGTAGTGGAATAGATTTTGACAGTACCTTTGGATTAATGCATACAATTGAAAAAAGCGCAGAGATTTATATCAAAGTACATAGCGTACAAACAAAAAAAGCACAAAGCATTACACCAGATGATTTTCGTCAATTGGCAAAAGAATTTCATGTGACATTAAATGAACGTTTCCTTTATGAAAAATAGCTTGTATGAAAGTTTCATCCTTTTGTAAAAACAAAAATGATTTGTTATGTTACAATAAAAAGGTAGAGGAAAAAGGAGGTATTTTATGCCATTTAGAAAAGATTTTTTATGGGGTGGGGCAACTGCAGCCAACCAATGTGAAGGTGCATATCAAGAAGGAGGTAGAGGCCTTGCAAATGTGGATGTTGTGCCACATGGAAAGGATCGTTTTCCAGTAAGTATGGGAAAACTAAAAATGACAGAATTAGACAATGAACACTACTATCCTGCATTAGAAGCTATTGATTTTTATCATCATTATAAAGAAGATATCGCATTGTTTGGAGAAATGGGATTTAAGACATATCGTATGTCTATCGCATGGAGTAGAATCTTCCCTAATGGAGATGAAGAAGAACCAAATGAAGAAGGCTTAAAATTCTATGAAGATGTATTTAAAGAATGTCATAAATATGGTATTGAACCACTTGTAACGATTACACATTTTGATTGTCCAATGCATTTGATTACAGAATATGGTGGATGGAAAAATCGTAAACTAATTGATTTTTATAAACGTTTAGTAACGGTATTATTCACAAGATATAAAGGTCTGGTAAAATACTGGCTGACATTTAATGAAATCAATATGATTCTGCATTTGCCATTTATGGGTGCCGGCTTGATTATTGAAGAAGGCGAAAATGAAGAAGCTGTAAAATATACAGCAGCACATCATGAATTAGTCGCAAGTGCCTGGGCTACAAAAATTGCACATGAAATTGATCCAGAAAACATGGTAGGATGCATGCTTGCGGCAGGTAATACATATGCAAACACCTGTGCACCAGAAGATGTATGGAAATCTATGGAAAAAGATCGTGAAAACTATTTCTTTATTGATGTACAATCACGTGGTGCTTATCCAGCATATGCAATAAAAGAATTAGAGCGTAAAGGCATTGAAATTCCTTTTGCGGAAGATGACAAAGAAATGTTGAAAAACTACACTGTAGACTTTATCTCATTCTCTTATTATTCATCAAGACTTACCAGTGCTGATCCAGAAGTAAATAAAGAAACTGCCGGCAATGTATTTGCAACATTAAAAAACCCATACTTGAAAGCTAGTGAATGGGGATGGCAGATTGATCCATTAGGACTTCGTATTACAATGAATGCTTTATATGATCGTTACCAAAAACCATTGTTTATCGTTGAAAACGGCCTTGGCGCAAAAGATGAATTAGTAAATGGTTTTGTAGAAGATGATTATCGTATAGATTATCTTCGTGAACATATTAAAGCAATGAAAGATGCTGTAGAAATCGATGGTGTAGATTTATTAGGTTATACTTCATGGGGATGCATTGATTTAGTAAGTGCTTCTACTGGGGAAATGAGTAAACGTTATGGCTTTATCTATGTGGATAAAGACGATGCTGGACACGGTAATTTAAAACGTTATAAGAAAAAATCTTTTGACTGGTATAAGAAAGTTATCGCCAGCAATGGTGAAGATTTAGATTAGTATAAAAATGACTGGTAACTAGGGAATTGCCCTAAATATACCAGTCTTTTTTCAATTATTATGATGTTATTCATATGAAAATCCTAAAAATGTGTAAATAATAAAAAACGCTATATGTAGTTTTAAAATACCTGTGAATATATTTTTTAATATCTTTATTGTATTTTCACGATGCGATGTTATACTTTGTTTGAAGAGGTATCAGAAAATGAAACATAAAGGCAGAATTATCAAAATCATAATAAGTGTTTTCACAGGTATCTGTGTTTTATTGATTGTCGCGATTGCAGGTATAGCCATTTACATCTCCTCCTCAATAAATCATTATTATCACGATGCAGGACAAGTTGCTTGTTCGATGGTATCCGATACATATGGTATACATGTAAAGGATCATATGACATGTACACGTGAAGATGACAATGATGGAAATTTATATGCAATTAGAGTTATGGATGAAAATATGAATTATTTATATTTCACAAAAAACACGTCATATGAAAATATTCTGACCAGTAAACATCATAAGAAAGATTGTATCAAAACGGAAACCATTCCATATCATCAACATGATCTGAAGATTCAATATTTTGCTTATGATGGTACGAAATCAGCGGATAATGGGGAAACCTTAGCACTTTTATCTATTTATGCTGTATTTGATTATCTTATCGATGATGTTCATGTTTACTCAAGCTACATAGGGGTTTCCACAGATTTTCCTGGTAAAGTGGAAGATATGAAAGAAGGCTCCTACGAGCATACATTACAAAAACAAATTACTGATATTTTAGATAATGTCATGGATTAGCTATGATATACAAAAGACGAGATTTGATTTTCTCGTCTTTTTATCATTATGCGGTCTTTGTTGCGTTTGTTTTCTTTTTAGATATCATTGCAT
Source organism: [Eubacterium] hominis (assembly GCA_014337235.1). Taxonomy (GTDB): domain Bacteria; phylum Bacillota_I; class Bacilli_A; order Erysipelotrichales; family Erysipelotrichaceae; genus Hoskinsella; species Hoskinsella hominis. The sequence continues at coordinate 2,046,156 of CP060636.1, forward strand.
AACACCATAAACCAATGACACTAATGACAAGAGTGAAGATGAATGAAGCAATGGCAACCCAATAATTTTCTTCACCTAAGGCATGTCCACTAAATGTAGATGTAATCACACTGGGAATACGTGCAATAGTAGAAATCAGTATAAATGTGGTTAGCTTCATATTCGTTAAGCCTATCGCATATGTCATAACATCTTTTGGACTACCGGGAATAAAGAACGCAATGAAGGTCCAGAAGTTAAGTTTTTTTTCATCTTTTAATAACCATAATTCATCCAGTTTATCTTTTGAAAAGAACACATAGATTAACTTGGTACCCCATTTTTTCACAAGCACCATGACCAGGGCAGACGCTAATGCAGAACCAATTAAACATAATAGGGTTCCCTGCCAGAAACCAAAAGCATAGCCAGCTGCGATTTCAAATGGTTCTCCAGGTATAAAAGCCACAACGATTTGAAGAAAGATAATGGCAATCATATATAGAAAGGAAAAGATGCCCTGATCATTTAGCCATGCACGGAATTGTTGAGGATTGTTACAGAATTTCACAAGTGGCATTCCAATCTTTAATGTCAATAAGGCAAATACCAGTAATACCCCACCTAAAATCAGTATCGTTTTCCATTGTTGTTTATTTAATTTTTTCATGTTTATCACTTCCTGTCTATATCATATCCAAAAAATCAAAAAGAATCCTTGTGATTTCCTAACGATTGCGTGACAGTTTTGTAAGAAGCACTTTATAAAATATTTAGAAAATTATAAGTATTTTGAAAAATTGTGATACAATATAGCTTAACAAAAGGGGAGATAATATATGATTACGTTTTATATCGTTCGTCATGGCGAAACTTTATTTAACCAAAAACATTTGATGCAAGGGTGGTGTGATTCTCCATTAACCAATCAAGCAATAGAAAACGCAAGAGCATTAGGGAAAAGACTTCAGAATATTAAATTTGAAGGTGTATATACTTCCAGCAGTGAACGTGCATGGCGCAGTGCAAAATATATAATGGAGGATCGTCATCCTAATGATGTGCAGCTGTGTGATGAATTAAAAGAAATCAATTTTGGTATAATGGAAGGCGAAAATGAATTCGTTGGAAGAATTGCCAAACAACAACATCATCGAGAGTATGGCTGGGTAGATGAAGGCGGTGAAAATATGGATATGATAAGAGCAAGAGTTTATCGTATCTTGAAGGAAATCGCAGAAAAACATCAAAATGGCAATGTCTTAATTGTGACACATGGTGTGGTCATGATGTCGTTATTAGATGATTTAAAGTCTGGCTATATGGAAGCACAGGGACCAGGTTTTCATATCAATAATTTAGCTATAATGAAAATCAGTTATGAAGCAGAACAATTTAAAATCATAAAGGTGAATGGGTGATCAATATGAAAAAGTTTATACAAATATGTAGTTGTATCTGTCTGGTTGCGATGATGTTATGTTCTTTTGTCATGCCTGTCAAAGCATCAGCGGGATATGAATATGAATCTTTAGATGTACATGTAGAAGTAAATGATCGTCGAGAATATAAAGTGAGTGAGAAGATGGTCATTCATTTTATGAGCCCAATGCATGGAATTATTCGTGATATTCCTATGAACAATGGATATGAAGCATGGAATGTAAAAGATATATCCGTTACAGGGATGCCATTTACGAAGGAAATCACTGCGGATGGTTTTGCGATAAAAATTGGGGATCCAGATAATGAAATTCAGGGAACAAAAGAAATTACACTTACCTATACACTTGCACATTATCAGGATGATGATCCCAAGGAAGATTTCATACATATCAATTTGTTGGGAACCGATTATGATGCAGATGTTAAAGCATTTCATGGAGATATTGAATTCCCAAATAAAGAAAAGCTGAAAGATATTCAGGTAACATCAGGGGAAAATGGCAGTACGGATAATGAATATACCACATTTACTCAGCAGGGAAATCACCTGATTGTGGATAGTCAGCGATATGTTGGAAGTGGCATCGGCATTAGCGCAAAACTTCATTTTGAAAATGGAATCTTTCCAAATGCTCCACAATATGAGTATTCTTATGTGATACGTGATCAATCAAAACATATTACCATAGATGAAAAACAGAATATACAGGTGGAGGAACAATTAACATATGACACATCAAAATCCCTTGCAAATATACAGATACCGTTTATTTGTGATGACTGGGAGGTGGCAGACTATGATGTCACAGATGTAAAAATAGAAACAGATGGGGATTATGATTATACAGATAGTGGTGCATGGATCAGAACACAGAAAAGTAGTGGCACGGTGAAGCTATCTTATCGTATTCATCCACATCGTGTATATAAAAATGAGCTATATCTGAAGCTGAACAATGAGGAACAGGATACATATATTGAGCATTCTAAAATTGCGATTACAACACCGGATACACCGAATGCAACCATCCTATTAAAACGAGATGGTTCTGATTTGGATACTTCATTTATCAAAACAAGTGTAAACGATCATACAATGGATGTAGAAACAACAGATGTAATCAAACATGGGGCAAGTTATGGTATTATGTTGAAAATAAACGATGGCGTATATCAGCGTACATCTTCTATGATGCGTATTCTCATGCTTGGATTATCCGCAGGTTTATTGATTTTATATTTATTCCTCCGTTTTGTGAAATATCGTAAAGAAACACCAATCGCTCCTGTAAATTTCTATCCACCAAAGGGTATGAACAGTGCGGAAGCTGGTTATGTCATTGATGAGAAATTAACCTATAATGATGTCGCATCGTTAATATTTTATTGGGCAGATAAAGGGTATTTAAGCATCCATTATAGTGAACATGGCTATTTGTTTGAAAGAAACGCTGCCCCATCCACAAGTGCGCCATTTTATGAAGCAAAATTATTTGAGAAAATGTTCTCTTATGGAAAAGGCGGACTTGTAGGAAAGAGTGATCTGAAATATCGTTTTTATCGTGATGTGGAACAAGCAAGCAGGGAACTTATGGATATCTATGATGGAAAGAAAGGATTGGATGATCCAAAAGCATATGCTGTTCGTTCTTTATGTATTACCACAAGCATTTTTCCATTAAGTTTATATCTTTATGATTGTGTTAAGCAGATAAGTGAAAATCATACATTGGCAATGGGTATTCTTGCGATCAGTGTGATTCCATGGATTTTGTCGTTATTGATGGTGTTGATTAGTAAAAAACCGCATAAGCCATATAAAATAGATGTTCCTGTAATGACATATTGGCTAGAATTGTTTATTTATGTGATTGGTGGTATTTTCTTTGTGATCGTTTATGATTTTGACATGATGATGCTGGCAGCGCCTATTTTATCTATTGTTTTATTCATGATTGCGAAAGGTATTCGTAAAAACAGCGATTATCGTTCAGAAATGTTATCTTCACTTCTTGGTTTCCAGGAATTCTTAAAGACCACAGAAAAAGACCGATTGGAAATGTTATTGGAAGAAGATTCAGAATATTACTATCATATTCTTCCATACGCACAGGTATTGCATGTCAGTGATATGTGGATTCATAAGTTTGAAAATATCGTTGTGCCATCACCAACATGGTATGATGGGGATGAACGATATGAGCATCGTATGATGTATGATATCATGAAAGATATACAATCCGATATGAAAGATGCATGTGCAAGCCCTGAAAATAATCATACTTCTTCTACATCTTCTTCATCAGGTGGTTCTGGTACCGGAAGTGGAAGCGGTGGTGGAGGAAGCCATGGCTGGTAAGAAATTATATCGTATTATCATTTGTTTTCTATTATGTCTTTTCTCTATTGAATTTCCAATCATAGAAGCAAACGAAGAAGCTGGATATGTATATGATGAATTAAATGTTATCGTTACGATTAATGAAGAAAAAGAATATCATGTAGAAGAACATATGGTGATTGATTTTCAAAAAGAAATGCATGGAATCATTCGTGATATACCGAAAGAAAGTCAAGTAGAAGATGTTAGAATCAAAGATGTAAAAGTGGAAGGAATGCCTTATCATATACAGCAAAGCTCAGATCTTATGCAGGTAACGATTGGGGATCGTGAACAACTGGTAAAGGGGAAAAAAGAAATTGTATTAAGTTATACATTAACACATTATCAGGATGATGATCCTCTATATGATGATGCATATATAAATGTATTGGGAGATAATTATGATACAGAAGTGAAGAAATTTCATGCCCAGATCAGTTTCCCTAAAAAAGAACAGCTAGAGGAGTTCCACGTTACATCTGGAAAGCGTGGCTCTACAAGTAATCCTTACACCACAGCAACGACATCAGGTAATCAATTAATCATTGATGCATCACAAAAGCTGGATGATCATATGGGTATTACTGCCCATTTAAGATTTCAGGAAGCTACATTTTCTAAAGCCCCTGTTTATCCATATCCTTTCACCATTCAACAAATGAAAACAGAAGTGAAAGTAGATGAAGCACAGGATTTTAATGTAACACAGACATTTACTTATGAAAGCATTATTGATCATCAAACATATCGTATGCCACTTATTCATCAGAAATGGAAAAACAATACGTATAGTATAAAAGATTTAAGTGTCGAGGGTGGAAAGTATAGTGACTTTATAAATCAGATAGACCTTTATTTAGAAAAGGGAACACATACCATTACGATACGTTATCAAGTACATCCTTACCATTTGATGAAAAATGCGCAAACACTCACCATGAACGATCAGGATATGCATACCCGTATTGATGAATATATATGTATATTGGATATGCCATATATTCCAGATATTTCTATGCGCATCCAGCATAATGGGTCAGGAAATAAGGCTGATATGATTCAAAAAGAAGAAAAAGATGGTACCTTAATTCTAACAACAACCCAACCACTCAAAAACAACGATTTATATACAGTGCTGGTACCTATGAATACAACATATTTTCACAGAGATACCTTTACTTCTAATATGGGATTATATCTTACAATTCCATTATTGATAGGTATGATTATCTTACGTTTTATATGTAAAACAAGAAACCTGATTACCCCGATAAACTTTCATCCCCCTGTTGGTTTAAACAGTGCCCAGGCAGGATATGTAATTGATATGAAGCTCTCAGAAAAAGATATTACCTCTCTTATATTTTATTGGGCAGATCGAGGATATATAAAAATCTATCAAACGAAGAATTCCTATGCATTTGAAAAAGTAAAAGATATAGATGCACGGGCCTTGCCTTATGAACAGAAACTGTTTCAGCGTATGTTCTCACATGGACATGATGGATATGTGAAAAAAGAAGATCTGACTTATCATTTCTATGATGATATCATGAACGCAAATGATGAAATTATAAAGTATTATCAGGGGAAATATGCCTTGCGTGATCCTAAAATAGAGGTAGTAAGAAAACTGTGTATTTGTTTATCCTTTGTGCCGCTTATCATCTATTTGTTTTTTAAGATCTATGATGTATATGGAGATATTTCAAAGGTTATACAGACATTAATACCATTTATGGTAATACTTCCTTTATTATTGAGCTTTTATCTATTAAGTCGAAGGGCAAAGAAAAATCATAAACCATTACATAGAAGATTCTTTTTCGCATTATTTATCTTTATGATTGTATTATTGATATGGAGTCTTGCTGTGGAAATAAATATGATGCTTTTGATTATGTGTCTTGCGACCCTGATCTTATGGTTTATCGCAAATGGTATCCATAAGGATAGTACGTATCGTAAACAGCTGTTATCTTCTTTGCTGGGATTTAAAGAGTTCATAGAAACAGCGCAAAAAGATCAATTGGAAATGATGCTGCAGGAAGATCCTGCATATTATTACCACGTATTGCCTTATGCACAGGTATTACACGTGAGTGATATCTGGATGGATAAGTTTAAAGATCTTACCTTGCCAAAGCCTGATTGGTATGAAGGTACACAGGCATTCCATTATATGGCGATAGCACATATTGTACAAAATATGGAGTATGATATGAAAAAGACAATGCATTCCTCATCCACAGGAGTTACTTCTGGTTCATCTGGATTTCATGGTGGTTCTGTTGGTGGAGGAAGCGGCGGTGGTGGAAGCCATGGCTGGTAATTTTAAAAGGAGAATATTATGAATTTTGATCAACAAATATATAAAGCGATGATCCTTATGGATAAAGGAAGAGAAAATGATGCAATCACCTGTTTAAAAAACTGTATCGAGCAGGCTGGTGAAAATATGCTTGCCTGTGCAAGAGCACATGGTATTTTAGGGGAAGTATATTGTGAACTAGAAGATTATGCATCAGCAAAAGAACATTTTGAATATTTGGTAGAACATCAAAACACATTGGAAACATTGTATGATGATGCTTTATCTGAAGAAATAGAAAACGCAAAAAAGAATTTACAAAATATGAATTCCTAAGAAAAAAATACTGTATACGTTGATATGTATACAGTATTTTTTATGATACAGGGTGTTTAGAATATATAAAATCATGAACGTCATCACGTTTAATATGAAGACATAAAGATATTTCATCAAATAATAAATTTTCTCCTCGATCAAAGAAGAACTTATCACGTTCGGAAATGTTTTTCTTATTTATTTCTTTCTGTTTTTTCATTTCGTATATCGTTTTGGACATTGTGGCCCATTGTCTGATATCTCCACTATTTAACATCTTTTCAAAACGATCTTCACGAACATGTCGATCATCACTCCAGACCGTTTCTAATGTGGGCATATCTTCGATTAACTGCAGAATGTCTTCTTTACTCATCATCAATCGAAGGTTTGGATTTGTGACAGGGGTTGTAATACTTGTTTCTACATCGTTATTGATACTGTGCAATACATACCAGCTTTCTACTTCTCTTTTTCGATTGCGTTTGTTTATAATCTCTTTTACTTGGAAAATGCCTTTGTTTGTATAAGATATTTCATCGCCAATTTGAAACATACATCCACCTCCTGCTTTATTTTTTAAATGAAGCCCTGTCTTCATTGTAACATTTTTATATGTTTTTTGTAAGAGGAAGTTTTTTTGATTGGATATATGCGCATTGTATTTACTAACGTGCAAGCTTTAATAATGAAATCGTCAAGGTACCTTCCGTACTATTCACATTACTGTTGTAAGTGAGCGTAAAATTTGATGGTTGTGAAACAAAAGCAATTAATGAAGCAGAGCCGATTGCAGTTTGTGCGTTGTCTGTTGTCTTAAAATAAAACCCAGTTTCAATATGGGATTGACCGTTATAAGAAGGTGTGATCTGCATAAATCCCGGGGTCGCAAGAATCGCAGACACATGATAATTGATCAGATAATATCCAGGCTGTAATACAAGTGTTGTATCGGAAGTCTGTGTGATATTGTCTGTGATATCAGTTACTAATGGTCGCATGGGAATCAAAGCACCATCGGTATATAAATCCTGAATATCAAAATATGAAGCAAAGCTTTGTTGGGGAAGGGCACCTGTCGCACCCGTTACACCTGTATTTCCAGTAGGACCTGTATTTCCTGTTGGCCCTGTATTTCCCATTGGACCAGTAGGGCCAGTATTTCCATCTCTTCCAGTAGCACCAGTGACTCCGGTTGCACCAGTGATTCCATCTCTTCCAGTAGCACCTGTCGCACCAGTATTACCTGTAGCACCTCGTTGCCCATCAGCACCAGTAGCCCCTGTATTTCCAGTAGGACCAGTATTGCCCATTGGACCAGTTGGCCCGGTTGGACCTGTGATACAACATGGGGTACAGCACCAGCAGTCACGATAACATGTTGTCATTCTATCATCTCCATTGTAAGATATGAAAGAAAAACAACCAGCGTATAGTGTGAAAAACTATATTTGTTCAAAGGCCTGATGCAGATCTTCGATAATATCATCAATGTGTTCTGTACCAATGGATAAACGAATGGTTGTTGGCGTTATTCCTGCTTTCTTTAAGTCTTCTTTACTCATCTGGGAATGCGTGGTAGAGGCAGGATGAACCACAAGCGATTTCACATCTGCGACATTGGCTAACAGGGAAAACAGCTTCAATGATTCACTGAATTTTTTTGCCTGTTCCTCAGTACCGTTAATTTCAAAAGTAAAAATAGATGCGCCACCCTGTGGATAATACCGCTCATATAATGCTTTTTGATATCCTGTAGATTGGGAAGGATGATGTATTTTTTTAACCATTGGATGTTGAGAAAGATAGTTTACCACCTTGCATGCATTTTCCACATGACGTTCCACTCTTAATGACAATGTTTCTAATCCTTGCAACAATAAAAAGGAATGAAAAGGTGATATACAAGCACCCTGATCACGCATTAAGGTTGTACGGATTTTCATAATATAAGCAATATCTCCACAAGCTTCATGAAAGATCACACCATGATAAGATGGATTTGGTTGTGTAATACCAGGAAATTTATCATTTTGACTCCAGTCAAAGTGACCACCATCAATGATGACACCACCCATGACTGTGCCATGACCGCCAATAAATTTAGTGGCAGAATGTACAACAATGTCTGCGCCATGTTTTAATGGCTGAAAAAGATATGGAGTCGCAAAAGTGTTGTCCACAATTACGGGAATACCATGTGTATGTGCAATCTCACTTACGGCTTCTAAATCAATGATATCAGAATTTGGATTTCCAAGGGATTCCAAAAAGATTGCTTTTGTGTTTTCTTGAATTGCCTTTTCAAAGTTATCCGGCTGTTGACCATCCACAAAAGTTGTGGTGATACCACCTTCGGTTAAGGTGTTGGCAAACAGGTTGAAGGTACCACCATATACCGTATTACTGGAAACGATATGATCACCTGCTTTTGCGATGTTTCTTATCGCAAGATCAATTGCCGCAGAACCAGAAGCCGTTGCCAAGGCTGCTTTTCCACCTTCTAACGCTGCCATTCTTTCCTCAAAGACACTGGAAGTTGGATTCATTAAACGGGTATAAATATTTCCCTCCTCCTTCAGATTAAATCTTGCGGCTGCCTGATGAGAATCTTTAAAAACATAAGAGGTTGTGGCGTAGATAGGTACCGCTCTGGCATCGGTATAAGGATCAGGATGTTCTTGTCCTGCGTGAATCTGTATAGTTTCAAATCGATAGGTATTTTTCATATATAAGCCCCTCACTTTCTATTTATCCTACTATTTCTATAGGTTATTGGAATTATATTCCTATCAACCCACCAAGTCAATAGGCAATTAAAGAAAAAATAAAGATTCCTATATATTTCATAGGAATCTCATAGCTTTTCACAAGGATAATCATCCATGGTATCTGACAATGCATCAATATCATTTCGCTGATCTAACAGACTTTGTAGTGTAATACCATCAAAGTAGGAATTTATCATTTGATAAAGCTCTTCCCACATGGGAAGGGTTTCACAAGACTTTGCACGGGGACAGGTGTTTTCTTTACTTTCCAGACAGGATACAGGAGCAAGACTGCCTTCCACAAGTCTTAAAATCATCCCTGCTGTGTAATGATCCGGTGTCATTGTTAGACGATAACCGCCGCCTTTTCCACGTATTCCCTGTACATATCCCGCATCCACAAGTTTCTTGATAATGCTTTCTAAATACTTCTCAGATAAACATTGATTTTTAGATATTTGTTTCAACGGAACATATACATCAGGGTCTTTCTTTGCCAGCTCCAGCATGATACGTAAAGCATAACGTCCTTTTGTAGAAATTTTCATAACATCACCTAATCTTCATTATACAGGAGAGAATCCTACTTGCAAAGACCATCTTCTTTGAATTCACTTAATGCCCCGCGTTTTCGATGCTTAGAATCATATAAAGCAATATCTGCCTGTTTTAACCATACATCTATCGTATCGTTTTGATTACACCAGGACAGTCCTGCGGAAATACTGATTGCTTTTTTTGTGCCATCAGGAAAGGTAATCAGTTTCATAGATAAATCATGATAGAATTGATGCATAATTTCTCGAATCATTGCCTGATTCTCAAAATGATAAAAGAAGATACAGAATTCATCTCCCGAACGACGTGCAGTTATGCAGTGATCATTCTCTAATGCATTCAATGCCATAGCAATTTTTTGTAAATAAATATCGCCCCAATCATGTCCAAAGGTATCATTGATATTTTTGAAATGATCCAAATCCAGCATAATAAGTGCTTGTTGATGGTGCTTTTGATACGTAATACGTGAAATCATTTCTTTAAAATGATGCATATTATTTAATCCTGTTAGATTATCATGATCACGCTGATATTCGATATTTTTCTTTTCTTTGATTTCTTTTGTCACATCCGTAATAATCCCATAGAAGCTGTCATCATCACTGCTGAAATACAATCTGACCCAAAGCTCTGGAGATTTATGTATACGATAAGCATCATCCAGTTGTTCATGGTTTGTGATTTCTTTCAGCTTTGATAAAAAGAGTGCCTTATCTTTAAAGTATGCTTCAGCTTCTTCATCACTCCACAACATAATATGCTTCAAACGATCGTTCACAAGCACGATGTCGCCTTCTTTTCGCATTTCAAAAACACCGATAGGCATATCAATGATATCAATGATTTTTGATACTTTGACGGTGGTATTCAAAATACTTTGTACCATTTTATTGATATCACTGCTGATCTGTTGAAATTCTGGTGTGGTATCAACGCTGACTACGGTATCCAGTTCACCATTACTGATACGGTGAAGGTTTGAGGATAATTCTTTAATTCCATTAGTAATATTCTTTTTTATCAATAAATTTAATACAAGGATGGTAATGATAGAAACAACAACCATACAAATAACAATGATCCCCATTTGAGAGTTTCTGTCCGCAAATACTTCATGTTGGGGCATCATCGCAAAAATTGCCATATCATCATAAGTGGTACTCATAACATAATGTTTTTCATTATTCCATGTATAGGTACCTCCATCATTGAATTGTTCATGTGCGTCATAAGTAAGCTTCCATGTGGAGGCTTCTTTTTCATCCATTCCAGTATAAGCAATTTTTTCATTATCTTTATTTACGCAAACGATATTCAAATCATGTCCTAATTGTAGATTGTCAAGAACATAAGAGATTTCATTACGCTTTTGTGCTTCCAGCAATGTGGTAGGAGATATCCCAATCTGTATGATTCCTTCTTCATCCTGTCGTCTAACACCGATATATTGAAAGACTTTCTTTTCAGCGCCATTGGGCTGTATCTTTTGGATTAACTCATCTGTTTTATGATCTAATATCTGAAGAAATTCACTTGTTTGCTTGGTACTGCGAAAATCCATCCCGATATATTTTGGAATGCTTCCTGCTATCAGAATTCCGTTTTTATCTATGACATGTAATTCATCCACCTGAAGTAAATCTTTGATTTTTTCTAATTCCGATAAACTGTTAATGACCTCAGGATTTTTTTGAACGATATAGGCAAAAGCATACGCACGGGTAAGATAATCTTTATGTAGATTATTTGTTAAAGTTTCCAGTTCATTCTTGTTGCTGTCAAATTTTTCACATAACTGAGTTAAACGCTGTTTCATGGTATTTTCAGCTGTAACGATTTCGATACTTTCTAAAGACTGCCATGCGATGATCGAGATGATCACACTGGAAATCATAATTACAATACTGATATAACGTGTAAACAGTTTCTGCATGACAATCCCCCCTATCCTGTGACATATATATTATATTATATTATATCGTAATTTGGATGAAATTTGTAAAATAATCCAGATATAAATGGTGGAAAAGTGAAATCTATCAGAATTTTTTGATTAATGTAGTTATTTCAATGAACTATATGTTACTATAGAGTTAGAAAAAGCCTAATACAGGGAGGGATTCAAATGAAAATAAACAAATATGTACGGACTTTGATATTTTGTATTGGTTGCTTTGTTATATATTGTGCGATGGATTATATAGTAAAAAAATGGCTTGTCATACCAAATTTTGAATACATGTATATCATAGAAGCCATTGTAACGGTACTTGTATGCAGCTTGTTGGAACATGTTTTTTATGACTTTGATCCTTCACATAATGGAGATGTTACCTTGAAATCAAAATAATATATGTAAGAAAACAGACTGAATATTCAGCCTGTTTTTATTCTATGCCTGCATCATCTAATCGCTTTACTGTTAAGGTGACACTTACACCTGTTCCCAGCGTTAATGTTAATGCTAATAAGGCAGAAACAGTCATCGTAATGACATCTCCTGCATTCAAGCTTTCAATAACACTGCCAGAGTAAATGGATTCTATACCCACAGCAAGTAAATGTGTTTCCTGTGTACTGGCAATGGCAGCACCATTTCTTCTTACAGCTAAAGTAACTGCCGCCCCTAAAGAAGCAGATGCATTAAACATGTAGTTGATTTCATAAACTCCGGTTTCGTTGATGGTTAAGGCATTCACAGTTGATGTTGTTACATTGTTTGCTGGCATCGTCACAGGTAATGGAAGGGTTGTAGCAGAACCAACAATCAGACTTAAGGTCTGTGGTGTAGCATTGTATTTTCCACCATATGCCAATAAACCACCACCTGCTCCTGCCGGCCCAGTAGCACCTGTGGCACCTGTTGCACCCGTAATTCCTGTAGCACCTGTGATGCCTGTAGGCCCTGTTGCCCCATCTAAACCAGTCGCCCCAGTATTTCCAGTAGGGCCTGTCGCTCCCGTTAAACCAGTGGCACCTGTTGGTCCTGTATCACCAGTTAATCCGGTAGATCCAGTATTACCTGTAGGCCCTGTGGCACCTGTTAAACCAGTGGCACCGGTTGCCCCTGTACTACCTGTAAGTCCAGTAGGCCCCGTTGCGCCCGTGTTTCCGGTAGGCCCGATTTCACCCGCAAGCCCTGTGGCACCTGTAGGCCCAATTAAGCCAGCTGGTCCTGTTGCCCCAGTATTGCCATCTGCCCCTGTACTACCTGTGGCACCTGTTGGTCCTGTGGCACCAGTTGCTCCCGTTACTCCGGTTGCCCCTGTTGCACCCGTGATTCCTGGCAAACCATCTGCGCCGGTATTTCCTCTAGCCCCCGTTGGACCCGTGGCACCTTGGATACCAGTCGCCCCAGTATTACCTGTGGCACCCGTTGGTCCAATGTTACCCTGAATTCCTTGAACACCCGTAGGCCCAGTCGCACCATTTGCGCCCGTTGCCCCTGTTGCCCCAGTGATACCAGAAGCTCCAGTGGCACCAGTTGCACCCGTGCTTCCTCTAGGCCCTGTTGGTCCCGTTGCTCCATCAGCTCCCGTAGGCCCAGTCGCTCCAGTGGCACCAGTGTTTCCTGTAGGCCCCGTAGCACCTACACCAGGTCCCGTTGCGCCAGTCGCACCGGTTGCTCCTGTGGCACCTGTTGCTCCTCGAAATCCTCTTGGTCCTCGACAACAGCCGCAATAATCATCATTACGTACTGCACATGGTTCACAACATTGCGAAGCATTTTCATCATAATATGCATCATCAAAATTCATATTTTCACCTCATTTATTTCAATCTATGATATGAACCAGATTTCCTAAGTGAGCGGGCAAACACCCAGAAAGTAAATAAAAAATAAATTTTCATTGTTACATTTCTCCTCATTTGAACGAAAACATATAGAATAAAAAAGTTTATAGTAAAATCTTCAAAAAACTTTTTTAAATTTATACACACCACTCAAAATAGTGGTAAAATTATTATAATAAGAAACAGTGATGTAAATGTGACATAGGGAGTTGTAAGCAAATCATAATCTAGAATTAAAGACCAGAACGGAGGCCTATATTATGGGTAAGCAGCAGTACAAGGATTTTCAAGAGGGTGTTTTTGTAATCAATGAAGATTACCATATCGTGTATATGGATGAGGGGATAAAATATAATTTTCCTCTTTGTAGAATGGGGGAACAATGCTTTAGCTCTTTACGTATGCAGCATACGCCTTGTCGGGATTGTCCAATTCATCTAAATCATCTCATTCGTACACAGACAACCAGTAATTTTATGTTGTACTATCCTGAATTAAAACGCTGGCTGATCTATAATATGATTCATGTACAATGGCCAAAAGAGGGGAACTGTGTTTTAATCTCGTTAAAATCCGTATTAAATGCACAGCATATCGTAAATCTGAAAATGAATAAAGAAGCCAATTACGAGGAAGCTTTTGAATTAAATTTAAAGAAGCATACATATACGTCTTTATATTTAGAAGAAGATAATAAAATCGCTACGGAAGGAAATCTGGATAACTTTATTCAGACGATATGCTATAAATCTATACATCCACATGACCAAAAGGAGTTTATGGACTTTTTTTATCTTGCCACAATGAACCAGCGCTTAGAACATATGGGCTTTATCAATAAAGAATTCCGTGTTTTATACAATAAAGATGAATATCGCTGGATGTCTTTTTATATCACACCGGTGACAAAGCTGTTAGAACAACAGATGTGCTTATTATTTGTGATTGATGCGGAAAGGCAATATGTCGTTGAACAAACAACTGCAGAAAATGCTTTATATCAGATGCTAGATCCATTAACAGGTCTTTATAATGCATCTACATTTCACAAAATGGTAAGAGAACGTTTAAAAGAAGAAAAAGATCAATCCTATGGTATCGTGAATATCGATATTGAACATTTCAAATTATTCAACGATTGGTATGGTACAGAAGAAGGCGATAAGCTGTTGATTTATATCGCAGAAAAAATTAAAAGTAAAACAGGAACCTGTCGTGGAATTGGGGCACGCTTTGGCGGCGATGATTTTATGATGTTACTGCCTGAAAAATATTGTAATGTGAAAGTGATAGAAAAAGAAATCTTTGCATGGATGCAGGGATATGCAAGTGATGTAAAATTCCTTCCTACAGGTGGCATCTATATCATCGAAGATCATGATATATCTGTCACATTAATGTGTGATCGGGCTACTTTGGCATTGAACAGTGTTAAAGGCAATTATGCAACACGTGTAGCTTTTTATAATGGAACGATGAAACAGAAACTAGAAAATGAACAAGAGATTTTGTTTGGGGTAAAACATGGCTTAGAAAATGAAGAATTTGAAGTCTATTATCAGCCGCAATGTAATGCAAGAACCAATAAAATCATTGGTGCGGAAGCCTTAGTCAGATGGAATCATCCTCAAAAAGGAATGCTTGCGCCATTATCATTTATTCCAATATTAGAATCCAGCGGCTTTATATCCAAGCTGGACTATTATGTGTGGGAACATGTCTGTAAGCTGCTGCATGAGCGTATCAAGGCTAATCTGGAAGTAGTGCCAATATCTGTCAATGTTTCCCGTATGGATATTTATCAATATCATATTACGGAAGTATTTTTAGAATTAATAAAAAAATATGAATTGCCAGCCAATATTTTAGAAATAGAAATAACAGAAAGTGCATATACAGAGAATTATGATTCTCTGATTGAATCAGTGACAGAATTAAGAAAAGCAGGCTTCATTGTATTAATGGATGATTTTGGCAGTGGTTATTCTTCCTTGAATATGTTGAAGGATATGGAAGTAGATGTCTTAAAAATTGATATGAAATTTTTGGAGATGAATGAAATTAGTGAAATGAAAGGTTCTGGCATATTGGAATCTATCGTTCAAATGGGAAAATGGCTTGGTCTACGTTTAATTGCAGAGGGTGTGGAAACACAAAAACAAATTGAGAATCTATTAAGTTTGGATTGTGAATATGTACAAGGCTATTATTACTATAAACCTATGTCTACCAAAGATTTTATCAGCTTATTAAATCAAAAAGATAAAATAGATACACGTGGCATATTAGCAAAGAAGCTGCCTACGATACAGCTGGATGATCTGTTTCATAAGGATATTACCAGCGAAGCGATGTTAAATAATTTACTGGGTGGTATTGCTTTATATGAACTGATTGATGGAGATAAGCTGGAAATTCGTATGGTCAATAATACGTATTATCATATTACCGGTTGTAATTCCGTTGATTTAAATGAACGGAAAGAAAATATCTTAAAACAGATTCATCCTGATGATGTGCCAATGGTGATGGAAATATTCCATAATGCGGAAAAATCACCAATGCTGGGCGCAAGCGGCGTATTCCGCCGTTATCGCTTAAATGGTGAACTCATGTGGATGCATATGCGCTTATTCTTCCTGCGTACCCAGGGCAACAGTAAGTTATTTTATGGTGCAATCTCTGATTACAGTGAAATGGTAAATCTGAAAAATGGAATGCTGCGTCTTTTAGATACGATTCCAGGCGATGTGCTTGAATTCAAAGTCAAAGACAATAAGATTGTTTCCCGTCATGTGGTATGTGCGGGCTTAGCAGCGCAACATGGCTATGACAAAGCAGAGTATCGAGAACTGATTGCGGTAGATGGCAGTCATACCCTGATTTATGAAGAAGATCGTAAACGGGTAATGGATATCATGACAAACCCTATGAAATGGGCGGAACATGAAGGCATAGAATTTAGAGATGTCGCAAAAGATGGAAGTATTCTATGGCTGGAAATCAGTGTACACTATGCTGGCTCTGAAGAAGGTGTGGATATCTATGATACCCTGTGTACAGATGTGACAGCCATTAAGAAGCAGGAAAAAGAACTGTTGGATTCACAAAATGTACTTCAAAGTATTCTGGGTATTTCCAATGCAAAAGGCTCTAAAGTATCCTTAGCAATGAAAAATAAAGAATATGCAGCTTATCTGTTCGCAAATTCTATGAGTGGTGGTATTATCGCTGGTTATTGTGATGAAGGCTTTACCCTGTATTTCGCAAATGATGAAATCATCAGTTTACTGGGATTTGATTCTTATCAGGATTTTTATGATGGGATCAATGGTAAATTAATGAACACAATCTATATAGAAGATCGCAACCGAGTAAAAAGAGATATTGGGGATAACTTTTATGAGGGCTACGAATATACAGTAAACTATCGTATGGTACGTAAAAACAATTCCTTATTATGGGTCATTAACAGAGGAAGGGTGATTAAGGCTGAAAATGATCAGCTTGCGGTAATTTCTTATTGTATCGATATCAGTGAAAAAATGAATACACAGATGGAATTAAGAAAAGCCCAGGAGGATATCAACCTTTTAAATTCTCTGGTACCAGGAGGCTATCATCAATGTTACGATAAACCAGATTTTCCAATTAAACATGTATCTGATCGATTCCTTGATATGATTGGATACACCAAAGAAGAACTGGAGCTAAACTTTGATAATAAATACATCAACCTGATATATCCTGCCGATCGAGAGCTCATGCGTGAAACAGTACGTTACTCTCGTGGCAATCAAGGATTATTTACGGGAGAATACCGATTATATACAGCCAATGGAATTATCTGGGTGCGTGATCAAACACGGATCATCATAGAAGATAACGAATGTTTCTTTGCAGGTATCATTGAAGATATCACAGACATTATCAATATGAAACAGAAACTGGAAACCATTGTCGCAAATACACCGGGAGATGTTTTCTGTATAGAGAATAACGAAATATATTTCTATAGTTTTAACCTTTCAAAAACAATGGGTTATTCCCATGAAGAGTATAAACAGCAGATCATAGAAACCAAAGGTACCTGCTTTACAGATCCAAGAGATAAAAAGATGGTTCATGAAGCCATTTTCAACGCAAGAAAAACCAAACAGGATATTGATCTGATGTTTCGCAGTATCACGAAAAACAAAGAAACCCGCTATATTCATATGATTGCGATGAACAGAGGATTATATGAAGGAGATCTTTTGTATTATGGAATTATGATGGATGCGACAGCACTTATCAATAAGGAACAAGAATTAAATATTACCCAGCAGATGTATGAAAGCATTATCCATCAGGCAAATCTAAGTGTTTGGGAATATGAAGCAAAACGAGATATTCTGACAATCAATGAAGATGGATTAAAACAAATCTGTACAATGAATCCCAATAACGCAGTAAAGAACTATAATAACTATATACTGAGTGATTTCTTAAAACGTGATTATAATCGATATTCTGGATGTAAAAGCCTGGAATTGTTGAAAAATAAAATCTTAAAACATAAATTCAACGAAGAAATTATTGAAGTCATGTTATTTAGCAATCTTCATCGCTGGGTAAAATTAACCTGTGAGCCTATCTTTGATGAAAATGGTGAATTGATCAAAGTAATAGGATATCTTCAAAATATCAGTAAACAGGTAGAAAAGGAAACACTGGCAAAAGAAGAAAAGAAATATGCACAGTTTGATTCTTTGACAGGTATTTATAATCGTCGTATGGGTGAATTAATGATGCGTAATGCACTTGCGTTATGCAGCAGTAAGCAGAAATATGCATTGATGATGATTGATCTTGATGATTTCAAACAAATCAACGACCAATATGGACATTTACAGGGAGATCGTGTATTACGTGAAATCGCCTCCGTGATTATGACGCATATGGGTAATGGAGATATCTTCTGCCGTTATGGTGGAGATGAATTCTTAGTTCTGATGAAATATCAACAATTAGATGCCATCAAACAAAAAATCAATGCTATTCAAAACAGTCTTGCGAAATGCTGTACCCTTCAGGGAAATGAAAATGTTTATATATCCATTGGCGTTGCCACAGCACCAATGCATGGAATGAATCTGCAAGTCTTATATGAGAAAGCAGATAAAGCTTTATATCGTGCAAAATTAAATGGAAAGAATCAATATTATATTTACGCAGAATAGTATATTGTAAAATTTACATTGACTTATTGGTTTATGTATGGTCTAATAAATACGTACAAAAAATGGGGTGCCAATGATGGCTGAGATTGGATCAATAAAGATCCTGACCCACTGAACCTGATACGGGTAATGCCGGCGAAGGGATTTTATTGTGACGAAAGTGTAATCCACGATATAAATTTACTAAGCAAAAGCTGACACCGTAGCAGGCGTTCAGCTTTTTTTAGGAGGAAGAAAATGGAATACACAACACAAATGAACGCTGCTAGAAACAACGTGATCACAAAAGAAATGAAAGCTGTCGCAGCCTATGAACAGATGGATGTAGAAGAGGTACGCGATTATGTTGCGAAAGGACAAATTGTCATTCCGGCAAATAAAAACCATACCTGTTTAAAACCTTATGGGATTGGCAGAATGCTAAAAACAAAAATTAATGTTAATCTGGGCACAAGTAAAGACTGTTTAGATTTGGATATGGAAATGGAAAAAGTCAAAAGTGCCGTAAACATGGGCGCAGAAGCTATCATGGATTTAAGCTCTTTTGGGGATACACAAACATTTAGAAGAAAGCTGACAAAAGAATGTCCAGCAATATTAGGAACTGTGCCAATTTATGATGCAGTCGTTTACTACAATAAGGCATTAAAAGATATCACAACACAGGAATGGATGGATGTATTTCGTATGCATGCAGAAGATGGTGTAGATTTTATGACTATCCATTGTGGAATAAACAAACGTACAGCACAACGCTTTAAAGACAATAAACGTATCACAAACATTGTATCCAGAGGCGGCTCTATCATTTTCGCATGGATGGAAATTACAGGAAATGAAAATCCATTCTATGAACGATTTGATGAAGTGCTGGATATCTGCCAGAAATATGATGTTACTTTAAGTTTAGGCGATGCATGTCGCCCTGGCTGTATTGAAGATGGTTCTGATATTTCTCAGATCGAAGAACTTGTGACATTAGGGGAACTAACAAAACGGGCATGGGAAAAAGATGTTCAGGTCATGATTGAAGGACCAGGTCATATGCCTTTAAATCAGATTCAGGCAAATATGGAAATTCAGAATACCATTTGTAAAGGCGCACCATTCTACGTATTAGGACCTATTGTTACAGATGTTGCACCAGGTTATGATCATATCACGGCAGCGATTGGTGGTGCCATTGCGGCTACTTATGGTGCAAGTTTCCTATGTTATGTAACACCGGCTGAACACCTGCGTCTACCAGATGTGAATGATGTAAAAGAAGGTATTATCGCAAGTAAAATCGCAGCACATGCGGCAGATGTTGCCAAAGGTGTTAAAGGTGCGATTGACTGGGATCACAAGATGGCAATGGCAAGAAGAAATCTGGATTGGGAAACCATGTTTGAAACAGCGATTGATCCTGAAAAAGCAAGACGATATCGTAAAGACAGCACACCAGAAAGAGAAGATACATGTACAATGTGTGGAAAAATGTGTGCAATTCGTAATATGAATAAGATACTAAATGGGGAAAACGTGGATATCATGGAAGAAGAATAATGAGAAAACATCGTCGATTTCGGCGATGTTTTTCTATAGGATGTTATAGAGAAGTGAATTAAAATATTTGAATTAATCATTTTTTTTATGATTAAACGTGTTATACTATTGAATATAATGAAAGTCGTCGATAAGTCGTCGATAAGTCGTCGATAAGTCGTCGATAAGTCGTCGATTAAAAAATATGGTTATCGGTCAAAAAGCCTTTAAAATAGCGTATTTTGATAAAAAATAGTCGTTGATAAGTCGTCGATAAGTCGTCGATAAGTCGTCGATAAGTCGTCGATAAGTCGTCGATAAGTCGTCGATAAATCGTTTAAAGAAATTAAAAACGGATGGGAGGAAATTATGTCAATACCAATTACAATTGATTCTTTAATGGAGAGAAATATTGTTGAATGGGCCAGGATTGAATTTAAGGAAGGCTGGAATCCAGACACAACCTTAAAAACTATAAGTGCATTTGCTAATGATATAGATAATTGGGGTGGAGGCTATATTATTATAGGAATTGAAGAAAAAAATGGTGTAATTAAAAGACCAATTAAAGGATTGAATCCAGATTCTATTGATTCAATTCAAAAAAGTATTTTACAATTTTGTAAATATATAAGACCTGTTTATATTCCTGTCACGCAACCAGTCTATTATGAAAATGCTTTGCTTTTACTTATTTGGGTACCTGGTGGTTATGAAAGACCATACCAATGTCCCAAAGTTCCTACATCAAAAAACAGTGAAAAATTATATTATATTAGAAAATTATCTAGTACAATTGTTGCTTCTAATGCTGATGTAAAAGAATTAATATCATTATCCCATAACGTTCCCTTTGATGATCGTATGAATATGAATGCTGAGATAAGCGATTTAAAACGTGAAATTATTAAAGACTATTTAAGAGAAGTAGAAAGTTCTTTAATAGAAACGGTTGATACTATGGAATTAGAGAAGTTAGCAAATGATTTGAGAATTGCAAACGGGCCTAAAGAGTATTATAGACCCTTAAATGTTGGCTTGTTATTTTTTAATGATGCACCAGAGAGATTTTTTCCCTATACACAAATCGAGGTAGTAAACATACCTGATCCAACAGGACAAGGTATGGAGGAAAGGATTTTTAAAGGACCAATACATCAACAATTAAAAAGTGCTTTGGCATACATAAAAAATAATGTTATTGCTGAAAAGGTGTTTAAGGTTGAAGATAAAGCTGAAGCAGAACGATATACCAATTATAGCTACTCAGCGATTGAAGAATTTCTTTCAAATGCAGTATATCATAAATCATATCAAATAAATGAACCGGTTACTGTGAGGATTGAAAAAGAATCGATTGAAATAACAAATGCTCCTGGTCCCGATAGGTCAATTAGTGATAAAGACATAAAAACATTTCATATGCGAACACGTAGATATCGAAATAGGCGAATAGGAGATTTTTTAAAGGAATTGCATTTGATTGAGGGAAGAAATACTGGTATTCCTACAGCATTAAAGGCGATAAAAGCGAATAAATCGCCATTGCCGATTTTCCTAACCGATAAAGAACGATCATTTTTTTCCGTGATTTTACCAATACATGAAACTTTTAAAGAAAGAAAATCGGATGCTTTAGATAATGGTGTGCAAATTGCAAAAACGAAAAGAACCAGAGAAGAATTAGAAAAAGCAATATTAAAAGAATTAGGTACGGATATTATGTCTTTAAAAGAACTTTATAAGAGTTTAGGATATACAGGAAATCCATCAAAAACATTTAAAGAATGTATTAATGATTTAATTACGAAAAAAAAGATATCAAAAACTACTATTTCAAGAACAATATTTTTAGAACGAAAAAAGCAATGAATCATCCTCATTGCTTTTTTTTGATTGAAAAATTGTAAAACTGTTGGAGTGCCAACAGTTTTTGTAAAAGCTTACAAAGAAATGATAAAACGTTTTGTCAAAAAGTATTGACAACGCTTTCATCACGTGTTAGGATAATTGTGCAAGATAGATAAAACGTTTTATCAAACTGAGGTGAGAACATGAATTTAGAAATAAGAGATAACGCTTTAACACCAGATATCTATATCAGCTTAAGAAAAAAAGTAGACTTTAAAGAATATGCGTATGATGATGTTGTTGTAGCACTTCATAACTCTATCTATACAGTTGTCATTTATGATGATGACAAACCAATCGCAATTTCAAGAATTGTTGGGGATGATCGTATCGTTTTCTTCATTAAAGATGTGGTTGTTGATCCAGACTATCAGAAGATGAAGATTGGAAAGCTTTTGATGAAAAGCATGTTTCAGTACATCGCAAAGAAGGCATGTCAGGGGGCATACATTGGTCTGATGTCTACGCCATGCTGTGTGGAATTTTATGAAAAATATGGATTTGTGAAAAGACCAAGTGAAGGCTTAGGACCAGGCATGTTAAAATATTTTGATAAGAATGAGGTGATCGCATGAAAAAGGTAATCGTACTTGGAAGTTTAAATATGGATTTAAGTATCAACAGTGATTATATGCCAAAGAAAGGGGAAACCATCAACGGATATGATTTCTTGATCAATCCAGGTGGAAAAGGTGGCAACCAGGCAGTCGCAGCCGCAAAACTTGGCGCAGATACAAGAATGATTGCGAATGTTGGAAATGATATCTTTGGTCAGGAGATTTTAAATAAATTAAAGGAATATGGTGTGTGTACAGACGATATCAGTATTTCTAAATTTGATTCTACAGGCGTTGCGGTGATTATCTGTTGTGATCATGATAATCGTATCATCTTAGGAAATGGTGCGAATCATACTTTAACCTTTTCTATGGTAAAGGAACGTTTAGATGCAATCGCAGAAGAAGGAGATATCTTCTTAACACAGTTGGAAAATGATTTTCAGGTAGTAGATGCTTCTATTCGCTATGCGAAGAAAAAAGGTTTATATACGATTTTAAATCCAGCACCGGCAAGAGTATTGGAAGAAGATTTATATAACTACTTAGATCTGATCGTGGTAAATCAAAGTGAATGTCAGTTATTAACTGGTATTTATCCTAATGATGATGAGTCCTGCATCAAAGGTTTACAAGCATTTGAAAACAGAGGTGCTAAAGCAATTATCACATTAGGTGCTCATGGAAGTATCACCCAAATGGAAGATACGCCAGTATTTGTGGATAGCCGTAAAGTTGAAACAGTGGACACCACAGGCGCAGGCGATTCTTATATCGGTGCTTTGTGTGCATGTCTTGCGAAGGATATGCCAGTAAAAGAAGCACTGGAATTTTCGACAAAGGTAGCTGCCATCACAGTCACAAGACGTGGCGCGCAGGTATCCATTCCGTATACAGAAGAAGTTGAGTCATATTTCAAGGAGGAGAAAACACATGAATAAAAGACCGATAATTATTGACACAGACCCAGGTATTGATGATGCTTTAGCAATCGCAATTGCATTATTCTCTGATGAACTGGATGTGAAACTGATCACGACCGTGGCAGGTAATGTAGGCCTGGATAAAGTAACCTATAATGCATTACGTTTATTGAAATATTTTGAAAGAGAAGATATTCCTGTCGCAATGGGTGCGGATAGTCCATTGATTCGTCCTTATGAGGATGCCAGCAACGTACATGGAAAGAGCGGTATGGAAGGCTTTGATTTTGAAGAACCAACGATAAGCGCTATCAAAGAAAATGCGGTAGATGCAATGCGTAAAGTCATTATGGAAAGTGCTGAACCAGTGACACTAGTACCGATTGCCCCACTTACCAATATTGCATTATTGTTGAAAACATACCCAGAAGTAAAGAAAAACATTCGTGAAATCGTTATGATGGGTGGAAGTGCCAGCAGAGGAAATAAAGGGGTTATGTCTGAATTTAATGTAGCACTGGATCCTGAAGCTGCACATATGGTTTTCCACAGTGGAGTAAAACTTACCATGGTAGGTTTGGATGTTGGATTAAAGGCATTGGTATTGCCACAGGATAGTGAACGTATTAAAGATATGAATAAGACAGGTGCGATGGCATATTGTCTGTTTAAGAAATATCGTGGGGGAAGTTTCAATACGGGATTAAAAATGTATGACAGCAGTGCGATTGCTTATCTGTTGGCACCGGAAATGTTTACCGCTGAAGAAACATATCTGGATGTTGAGCTTGCGGGCAGTATGACAGCTGGATGTACAGTAGTAGATTTGAAAGGGTACTTACACCAAGATGCGAATGCAACCGTATGTCTGGATATTAACCAGGATGCATTCCGTCAATGGTTTGTGGACTCTATACAGAAGTGTATTTAATCAAAAGAGGAGGAAATTAAAATGTTAGAAGTTATTATTTCATTAGTCGTTGTACTTGCGGTTGTATATTTGATTACCAAAAAGTACAATGCAACTATCGCTTTGGCGTTAGGTGGTATCGCACTGTTATTTGCAGCTGCAGCACTTGGTCATCCAATCTTATCACCAGAGGAAACAACTGGTATTATCTGGTTGGATCCATTCAAAAAAATTGAATTATCATTCTTAAGTAATTTAGGCAACATTGGTTTAACCATCATGGTATTATTCGGTTATTCCAGCTATATGAATTTGATTGGCGCAAATGAAGTGACTGTCAATATCATGACAAAACCACTTGGTAGAATCAAAAGTAAATATATCCTGATTCCTATTATCTTCTTATTAGGTAACTTGTTATCTTTGGTTGTACCTAGTGCAAGCTCTCTAGCTGTATTATTGATGGCTACCTTATTCCCAATTCTTACAAGAATTGATGTATCACCACTTGCGGCTGGTGCTGTTATCGCAACGACTGCGACAATTATGCCAACACCACTTGGTGCTGATAACGTTATTGCTGCCAATACATTTGGTATGAATATCATGGATTATGTTATTGCACATGCGAAGATTTCTATTCCTGCATTGTTGTTAATGGCAGTTGCACACTATTTCTGGCAGAAATATCTGGATAAAAAAGATGGCACAAATGCTGAAATTGATAAGAGTAAGATCGCAGAACTGAATACAAATCTGCCACCTGCTTATTACGCTATTCTTCCAATCTTACCATTGATTCTGGTACTGGTATTCAATTTAGCATTAAAAGGTTTAAACTTGAACATCGGACTTGTAACGATTACCTTTATTTCTTTGATTGCATCTATTATTGTAGAATTAATTCGTAAACATGAATTTACACAGATTACACACGATATCCAGGAATTCTTCAAGGGTATGGGAAATGGTCTTGCTATGGTTGTATCCTTATTGGTTGCTGCCAACCTGTTAATTGAAGGTTTAAAAGTATTAGGTGTTGTAGATATGTTAACAAACTCAGTTACTGGTATTGAAGGTGCTGGTACCCTGATGATGCTTGCATTCTCTGGTGTTACATTCTTGATTGGTTTGATTTCTGGTGGTGGTTTAAGCGTATTCTATGCTACCGTAGATATGCTTCCTGGTATTGCACATGCAGCATCAGTAACCGGACCTATGATTGCACTTCCTATGCAGATGATTGCCAACCTGGTACGTTCTATTTCTCCAGTAGCGGCGTGTATCATGATTGTATGTTCTACAATGGGTGTTACACCAATGCAGCTGATTAAACGAACAAGTGTTCCAGTATTAGTTGGATGCGTTGCCTGTATGGTACTTGCTGTCGTATTATTATAATGAAAAGAAACAGAAAAGAATCTGGAGGCTCAGATTCTTTCTGTTATAAAATTTGAGGTGAATGTATGAATACAGTTGTTATGCTGATCACAACCGTTTTGGTGTTTGGTATTGTGATCTATATGCTGATTAAAAAAATGGATATTAAGACAACACTGTTTGCAATGGGAATTGTTTTAATGTATGTTGCGATATTTATGGGGAATGATATTGCAATCAAAGACTTTACATCTACCGGAGTCAAATGGTTAGATCCTCTGGCTGCCGTAATTTCACAATTCAAAACAACCATATCAGGTGCAGGATTGATTATTTTGGTATTAGGTGGTTATTCTTCCTACATGTCTAGCATTGGAGCCAACGATGTTACGGTTCATGTATTAACCAAACCGGTTATGAAGATTAAATCCGTTTATATTCTGGTACCATTTGTCTTTGTATTGGTCAATGTATTATCCCTTGTTATACCAAGTGCTTCTAATCTTGCGATTATCCTTCTTGCAACTTTATATCCGGTATTAAGAAGTGCTGGTATGTCCTCTATGACAGCTGCCGCAATTATCGCAACTGCCGCAACTGTTATGCCAACACCACTAGGCGGAGATAATGTTGCCATTGCCAATGAATTAGCAAATTATCCACAATATGCTGGATTAACTGTCACAGATTATGTCATTCAATACCATGCGATTATTTCTGTGCCTACCCTGCTGGTAATGGCAATCGCTCATTTCTTCTGGCAAAAGCATATGGATAAACATATGCCAAAAGAAGAAGGGCTGCCTGTGGCAAATGCCGAAGTACAGGCGATTGAAGGCAGTAAACTGTTTAAAATCGTATATGCCATTTTACCAGTATTTCCGATTTTATTGTTGATTGCGATCTATATCATGCAGACAATGCTGCACATGCAAATCAATATCAGTGTAGAAGTTGCTTCTATCTTCTCACTCATTATCGCTATTTTCTGTGAATTGATTCGTAAAAAAGGAACATCCAGCGTACTGGCACAAACAGAAGAATTCTTTAAAGGAATGGGGAATTCTATGTCTATTGTGGCATTATTAGTCAGTGCATCTGTATTTGTATTAGGTTTAAATTCTATTGGACTTATTTCAACCCTTCAAAATATGATGACAAGCATCAAAGGTAATGGTCTAGGATTTATTCTGCCACTCATCTTAGTAGGATTATCCTTATTGATCGTATTCTTAAGTGGAAGTGGGACAGCGCTGTTTTATGCTATGGTACCATTGATGATGCCACTTGCAATTGCAGCAGGAATTAATGCGACCGCAATATCTGTACCGATGGCATTAGCTGGCAACCTGATGAGAGCTGTATCGCCAGTAGCTGCTGTAACAGTCATCGTCGCAGGTTTTATCAAAGTAAATCCATTGGACCTAGTCAAAAGAACGAGTGTCCCAATGTTATCTGGAATCATCTTTATGTTTATCTTTTCTATGATGATTCTGTTGTAAAGGAGAACAAACGTATATGAATAAAGAAATGTTAGAAAAAAGAGCCAATCATATTCGTCAAAATATTGTTCGTATGGTATATGAAGCCAAATCAGGACATCCTGGCGGTTCTTTATCAGCGACAGATATCTTAACATATCTATATTTTGAAGAAATGGATATCAATGAAAAAAATGTAAGTGGAATAAAGCGTGATCGTTTTGTGTTATCCAAAGGGCATGCCAGTCCTTTATTATATGCTGTATTATCAGAAAAAGGATTGTTGCAGGAAGAAGAATTATCAGGTTTTCGTAAAATCCATTCCCGTCTGCAGGGACATCCGAATATGAATTATATAGATGGTGTGGATATGTCCACAGGATCTTTAGGACAGGGGATTTCCGCAGCTGCTGGTATGGCACTTGCAGGAAAGATAGATGAAACACCCTATCGTATATATACACTATTAGGTGATGGAGAATGTGAAGAAGGGGAAGTTTGGGAAGCTGCTATGTTTGCGGCACATTATCATTTAGATAATCTGTGTGCAATCGTAGATTTTAATGGTCTTCAGATTGATGGAGATGTACGTGATGTCATTGATCCTACACCGATCGATCAAAAATTTGAAGCATTTGGCTGGTATGTGGAGCATGTCAATGGACATGATTTTGATGAATTATCAAAAGCTTTCACAAAAGCCAGAGAAAACAAAGGCAAACCAACAATGATACTTGCCCATACCATCAAAGGAAAAGGGGTTTCCTTTATGGAAAACAACTATGCATGGCATGGCAGTGTACCAAATGATGAACAATACATACAGGCAATGAATGAATTAAAGGAGGAAAGCGTATGAGTAAGATGGCCACAAGAGAAGCCTATGGGAAGGCTTTAGCACAGTTAGTAGAGAAACGAAAAGATGTCATTGTATTAGACGCAGACCTCAGTAAATCCACAAAAACAGCAGATGCCAAAAAAGCAGCACCAAACCAACATTATAATATCGGTATTGCGGAAGGCAATATGATGGGTGTAGCCGCAGGACTAGCCTCAAGTGGAAAAGTTGTATATGCATCAAGTTTTGCGATGTTTGCGGCAGGAAGGGCTTATGAACAGATACGAAACAGTATTGCATATCCAAAACGCAATGTAAAAATATGTGCGACACATGCAGGAATCAGTGTAGGCGAAGATGGCGCATCTCATCAATGTATTGAAGATATCGCATTAATGCGTGTCATACCAGGAATGAAAGTATTTCAGCCATGTGATGAAGCAAGTACCAAAGCTATTATTGCGGCGATTGCGGATATCGATGGACCATGTTATGTAAGACTGGGACGTTGTGCAGTAGAATCGATATATCAGGATTACACCTTTACACTTGGCAAAGGACATGTTCTTCGCAAGGGAAAACATATCGCATTGATTGCAAGTGGACTGATGGTGCAGGAAGCATTAAAAGCAGCGGATATGCTGGAGGAAGAAGTCACAGTGATTGATATCGATTGTATCAAACCAATCGATCAGGAGCTGATTGTGGAAACTGCAAAAAATCATAATGTGATATATACCATAGAAGAACACAATGTCATGGCAGGTCTTGGTAGTGCTGTGGCGGAAGTATTGGCACCACTTGGATTATCCTGTAGACAAATCATGATTGGTATGCAAGACCAATTTGGGGAAAGTGGAACCCCACAAGAATTATTAAAAGCTTATGGATTAGATGCAGAAAGTATTGTGGAAAAAATTAAACAAACAAAATAACAGTCGAAGGACTGTTTTTTGTACTTACTTTTAGAAATTGAAAAATTCATTGTAAGAAATAATTCATTCATGTTACAATATGCTATATAAAGAAATCAATAAAGGGGATGTAACGTATGAAAATCACAATCAAAGATATTGCCAAAGAGGCAAATGTCAGTGTTACCACGGTATCCCTTGTCTTAAACCATAAACCATGTCGTGTAGCACAGGAAACAAGAGATAATATCATGGCGATAGCGAAAAAACATCATTATCGTGTTAATCAGTCCGCTAGAAGTCTGGTCACTAAAGAATCCAAGCTGCTAGGTCTAATTATTCCTGATATTGAAAACATATTCTTTTCTTCCTTATCAAAAAACATTGAAGAATACTGCCGTAAAAAAGGTTATGCCTTAATGATCATGAATACTAATGATAAAGCTTCTGATGATCTAATGTTGTTAGACTTGCTCGTATCACGTGGTGTAGATGGCTTATTTATCACCGTCAGTAATGAATCCTTTGAAGATGCAAAACAGATGCAGGAGGCATTAAAAAATTTAACGATACCTTATGTGATGATAGATCGTTTCTATCCAGAAATAAATAGTAATCGGGTATATTTCGATAATGAAAAAGGTGTTTTTCTTGCCATACAGCACTTTGTAGAACGTGGGCATACCAAAATTGCCTGTATTGGTGGTCCGGAAAGCAGTAAAAACGGCTCTTCTAGAACTATCGGTTATAAAAAAGCTATGCAGTACTTCCATTTGCCAATCAAACCAGAATATATAGAAATCGGAGATTATCGTTACCATAGTGGCTATGAAGCAGGACAGAAGCTGATTCAGACAGATGCAGAAGCTATCTTTGTCAGTAATGATATGATGACCTTAGGCTTGATCAAATGCCTGAGTGAACATCAATTGCGTATTCCAGAAGATTATTCTATTATCAGTTATGACAACTTGTTATACCCTTATATGCAGGGTTCAGAAATCACCTCTGTTGATCAGAATGTAAAAAAACTTGCGATTGAATCTTGTAAGGTCTTGTTATCCCACATAGAAAATGAAGATTTACCATGTGAAGATGTTCGTTTAGAGCCACACTTGATTATCAAAGACAGTGTACAATTTAAAAAGTAAAAAAAGTATATGAGAACAACCCATATACTTTTTTCATTAATTTATTTATATTTTTCTATCACACAGGTATGTTTCTTTGTTTCCTTATCATAGTTGATACCTACCAACAACAAATTATCTAAATACTTTTCTAAGCCAAAGAAATATTTCTTTTCTTTAATCTGTTTAATCGCAGTATCAGCATCTTTATCATATTTCAGTTCAATAATCATCGCTGGCTTATCATATCGTGGAATAAAAACGACATCCGCAAACTCTTTTCCACTTGGAAATTCTCTTACCATTGTATAATCATTTCTTGCCATGATATATGCTAGATAAATCGTATAAACATATTCTTTTATAACAACGCATAGGCAAATATATAACTCTATCATATATGGATATTTAATTATCAAAGAGAAAATGGTCACATCCATGGAAATTCAAATTGTAACCGTGTGACTATTTTGTTACTTCACTTCTATATACTTTGAGTAGGATGAAATTAGAATCTTTATGATGAGAGGAATGATCGTATGAAAAAAATAGTGATGGTATTAACAGCAGCTGTTTTACTTGGCTTCTTAGTATATCAAGGATCAATGGCATTCTTTCATGCGGAAACACAGGTTGGTGCTAAAATCAGTGCTGGAAGCCTGGGTATAGACTTGATTGAAAGCACTAATGAAACAAATGCTGAAAAAACAGAAAATGGATATAAATTTATGTCAGTTCTGCCAGGCGCAGAAATCAAAAGCAGCGTACATGTGGAAAATGTAAAAGAACATACTTTATATGTTCGTGTAACAGCAACCAAATATTGGGAAGATGGAAATGGAAATAAACTGCCAGATGCTGATGCATCTTTGATTAAGCTGGTTACCAAAGATCCTGCAAACTGGATCATTATGGATGATGCAGCAAATTCTAATTC
This sequence comes from [Eubacterium] hominis, assembly GCA_014337235.1. GTDB lineage: Bacteria > Bacillota_I > Bacilli_A > Erysipelotrichales > Erysipelotrichaceae > Hoskinsella > Hoskinsella hominis. Next base: position 2,077,450 of record CP060636.1, read on the forward strand.
AGAAAACGTTTATTTCTATTATAGAAAACCAATGAAATCTGATGAAGTATCTACGAATCTGATGGATGCAATTCAGATCAGTCCTGAATTAAAGGATACAAACTATTCTACATATCAAGTACATTTATCTTTTGATGCCGAAGCTGTACAGAGTATTTCAGGGAAAGATGCTGTATTGTCAGAATGGGGCGCAGAAATTGAATTTGATGAAAATGGAAACATCATCTCTGTTGAAGATTAGCGTATAAAGAAGGAGGAAACCTTTATGAAAATAAAAAAAATATTCCTATGTTCCGCTTTGTTAGCAATGATGATGGGGAGTGCATCCATTCATGCCGCTGATGGCGATATGGGATTGACATTTGAAGGTGACAGTGAAAAATTTATAACATATGAACAAAGCAGTGCTTATGAAAATATGGCACCTGGTGAAGAAAGAATTCAACAAATTACATTATCTAATGATGATTATCGTGAATTAAAGTTCTATGTTAGAAGTGAATATACCAATCCATTAGGTGAAGGTGTCGCAAATAACCAGATTGCCTATGATATTGAATTCTCTAATGATGGAGAAACATTCTATACTGGTAAAATTGGTGGTATGACACAAAGCAATATGGATTCATTAGATCAGAATTATTTATTAAAAACATTGAAAAAAGGTGAATCTACAACTGTATTGATGAAAATCAAAGTAGATGGAGATTCCATGGATAACACATACCAGAATACAGAAGGATACTTAAATCTGATATTCTCAGTAGAACATGAAGATAACACACCAGTGGAAAAAGTTGTGACAGTCATTAAAAAAGTCCCAGTGATCAATAAGATTCCTGGCGTACAGACTGGTGATACAACGGTTATTGGAACAATTCTTGGAATGTTTGTGGCAAGTTTAGCATTGATTATCGTGATTATTGTAATGAGGGTTAGAAACAGAAAGGGTGAAAGAAATGAAAAAGCGTAATAGATTTTTAACAGCTTTATCAGGCATTGTGATGGCATGCTTATTCCTTTTACCTATTTCCACTACAGATATTAAAGCAGCAGAATATGAAATCGTATTTAAGGCTGGTTCACACGGCAGTGTAGATGGTCAAAAAGAAGTATCTTATCATTTAAGTACAAATGATGTATTCCCTAATGAACCTACAGTATCAGCAGAAGAAGGTTATGTCTTTAAAGGATGGAGCAAACAGCTTCCTTCTGTTGGTTCAAAGGTAACAGGTAAACAAGTATATGTCGCAAAATATGGCGTATTGATCGATGGTGTATCATACACTGTACGCTATGTTGATGAAAATAAAACGGATATCGCTACACCTAAAACAATGTTAGGGGAACGTGGTACACAGATTGTGGAACGTGCAAAAACAGTTCCAGGTTATACCTATCAGCAAGCTGAACAGACATTTACATTAAAAGATGGAATGGAAATTCAATTTGTTTATACATTAACAAATCCTAACGAAGTTATTCGTTATGAAACGATAACACAGGAAGAAGTAGTTAATCAGGTTGTTCCACAGGAAAATGGCAACCAGAACAATGTAACACCTACTCCTAATCCAAATCCTACTCCAGCACCTAATCCTGATGTTGTTATCCCTGATGATAATCAGCCAAATGGTGATGGTAATAACGATAAGGACACAGATAAAGATAAAGACCAGACAGATATCAATGATCAGGAAACACCAGAAGGCGATGGTAAAGGCAATGATTATGCAATGTTAGCTGGCGGTTTGGGTATTCTGGTTGTCGCAGGTATCGCAATTATCTTCATGTATTGGAATAAAAAAAGACAAAACAATGAAGCCAATTCATAAATAAATAACAGAACATAGCCATCCTGATGCAGTGTGGCTATGTTTTCTTTCCAATCAATGGTCACACGAAAAACTTTTTTGTTACCACTATGTGACTTGACATTGGTAAGATATAGACGATAAAGAAAAGATTCTAATATTTAAACTATATGAAATGAGGAGGACTTCCTATGAGAAAAAAATTAATGAAGACAATGGCTTTAGTTTTAAGCTTTGTGATGATTTGTCTAAATGTTGATACTAAGTATATAAAAGCGGAGGATACAGATATCACTATCAAAAATCATGGTGTGAATAATGCTGTAGAGAAACCAGCTACATTAGATGCAGGACAAGTCTGGACTAATAAAGACGTAGTAGACCATGGTGATGGTACATTTACAATTACATTAAGTGCAATGGCAAATAACTATCAAGATGGTGAGACTATAAAGGCTCCTTTAAAAGAAGAGACATCTTTGACATTTACAGATGTAATTGGTAATGGTTTTGAAGTTGAAGGTACTTTGCCAGCAGATATGACCCTTGCAAATGGTACAGCAACTTGGACATTAAAATCAGATCAGTTAACAGCTGATGCAAATGGACCAGTAATTAAAACAGTATCTTTCAAAGTAAAATATTCTGCAAAAGAAAGCGGAACATATTATACAAACGGAAAAGCTGAAGCACAGTTTACTCCTAGTGAAGATAATCCTTTCTACTATGATGTAACATCTGCTACAGAAACTACAGAAAAAGTAGTGACTGCAAAAGCTGATAAGAATTTGGAAAACGGTATTGTAAAACAAACTTTCAAGACAACTGGCTGGATTGAATTAGAAGCAAAAACTTTAGAACAACCTAAAGCAGAAAATGAAGAAGATTCTAGAGAAAGCGGTGTAAAAGAAGCCCCAGCTACATTTGATCCATCAACAATTGTTCCATTATTAGATGCAGCACCACTCTATGATTATTCAAAAAATAGTGTGATGTATAGAAGCGCTCGTTTAAGTGGTGTACCAACTAATTTTACTCCTACAAAAAATTCTAATATTGAAACATCTAAAATAGCAGAATTTGATCCTAATAGTAATACTGCCAATATTACTTTGGAAACCTATTTGACAGGAGAAGTGTCAATGTCAGGAAATCCAATAGATTTTGTATTGGTATTAGATCAATCCGGAAGTATGGATGATCCATTTGAAAAAAATAGCTATTACAAAGTTTATGGAGATGAATTGTCTTTAGACGGAACAAAATATTATGTTTATGTAAACAATTATTACACTAAATTAACATATGAAAGTAATAGTAATAGATGGTATTATAGTAGAAATAATAGGAAAGTTTATTGCACACCTAAAGTGAATGAAAATGATTCTGAACATACGCAATTTTATGCGATATATACAAAAAAAGTAGCATTAAAGAAAAGTGTTAGCAATTTTATTGATTTAGTTGAGAAAAACGCAAAAGACTCTAATTTCAATCATAGAATTGCTATGGTGGGATTTGCAATGGGAGAATATACAGAGAATTCTAATAGCTACCCTGCATATAAGAATACAGAGGTGTTAAGTTTAAATAATCCAATGAATTATAAAAATATTAATCAATATAACGAAAAAAATGTATATGGTAATGCATTACAAAATACACTTGAAGCAGATGGCAGAAACATTCTTAATCAAGCTGTAAATTCTATTTCTGCCTCTGGAGCAACAAATATAGATTTAGGAATGGAAATGGCAAAAAAAATCTTAGATTATAATAAAACGGAAAACAGAGATAAAGTCGTAATCACTTTTACTGATGGGTTGCCGACAAAATATAGTGGTTATAGTGAAAATATAGCTAATGATGCAATAAAAACAGCAAACGATATTAAGATTGAAAATCACGCAACATGTTATAGTATAGGTGTAGTTACTGAAGCTGATCCATCTGCTGACATTTATAATACGCCTACTAGTGATAAAAATATTATAAATAAGTTCTTGCATTTAATTTCAAATAATTATGTTGGCAATCAATATTTAAATATGGATGCAATAGTTGCCAATCTTTGGCCTGGGTATGGGAAACCTAATAATTTAGGATATTATTTAGCAGCTAACGATGCTGATAGTTTAAAGGAAATTTTTGAAAATATATTCTCTCAAGTTGTACCAAAAATAGAGTTAGATTCAGATACAATGCTGATCGATAAAATTTCAAAATATTTTAAAGGTGATATCCCAAAAGAAAATATAACTGTCTATAAACAGCCTTACAATGGTGGAGAATTAGGCGATTCTAATAGCTGGGGTGAAAAAATAAACATTACAAATGAAGTAACAATAAAAACTGAAGGAGATACTATTACAGTTACTGGCTATGATTATTCTAAAAATTTTGTTTATTTGGAAGATGGAACACCTGTTGGCTATAAATTAGTTGTAGTTATCAAAGACGTAGAACCTATTGATGGATTTGTTGGAGGAAACGAGGTTCCTACAAATAAGGATGATTCCGGTATTTATGATAAAAATAATAAAGTAGTTGAAAATTTTGATACACCTGATGTTGATGTCCCATTGAAGTATGATTTCCAAGTTAAAGATGCAAGTATTTATATTGGAGATAACTGGAAGAGTGTAGATGAATTCTTACAAAATGGTTATCTGATTAATGGTAAAAATTTTGAATGGGGTGGAAACAGAAATGATTTCGCCGGAATAGAATATACCATTAAAGATGGTGATACTGTAATTGGAACATTCACAGTAAATGCTGGAGAAAATAAGGGATCATTGGAAGTGAATGATAACTTTGATACTACAGACTATAGTACAACTCATAACTTTAGTATTAGCGCTGTTGTGAAACCAACCCAAAATGGAAGTTACGGATCTAAAGATATAACTGATAAAATGTCTCATTTATATGTGTTTACTCCTGATTTAAATGTAACTGATAAAGTTATATTCTATGGGGATTTAACAAAAGTTAAAGAAAGATATAATTCAGATGAAGTTGAATGGAAATGCAAAGCTAATTCTGAAGCTCCAAAACCTTTAACAAATCAACCAAGTTTAAATTTAAATGCTCAAGTTGTCAATCGTGAAGAAACTATTGATAACAATATAGATGTTGAATTGTCAGAAGATACTCAATTTAAATTAAATGTTAAGCGTACTGATACCAATAAAGATATTACTGCTAACACAGGTATAACAAATAAAACACCTAATTCTGATAAAGATGATTCTCATGATTTTACAATCTATGTTGTGAAAGGTCAATTAAATATTACCAAAAAAATAAATCAGCAATATGTAGGTGGAGACGATGAATTTATTAAAGCAAATCAGAGTTTTCTATACAAAATTGAGAGAAAAGACAAAGATGGTAATGTTTTAGATACATTCTATCAAACCATTGATTTCTCAGCTAATCAGAATACAAAAGAAAAGACAGTGAAAATTAAAGGTTTGAAAAAAGGATATTATACAGTTACTGAAATAACAGATTGGTCTTGGAAGTATGAATTAAAATCTCAAGCAGATGACTATAGTGGAAATGCTGAGAATACAACATCTAATATTTACATTGGAGACGATACTACTGCGTATACAAGAAATAAACCTTATTATGGAGTAGAAGAAGATACTACAAAATTGAGTGTAGAGTATAGCAATCCAGCAAACACAAATTTTGAAAATGAGTTTATACAAGCTTTATCTAATTTATTTGGTGATGTAGCTTCTGCAATTAATCAATTTATTAACAAGTGATTTGGTGAATTATATGAAAGATAGAAGTAAATTAAGAGTTAAGCAAGAACTTAAATTCTTGCTTAACTCCAACAAAAAAATCGAAATGATGGGAGGTAAATTAGCATGATGAATTTTACAAAAATTAAAAAGAAAGCTATGATCGTCGGGGCTTTAATTGTAGCATTATCTGCAGTTGGCATTACATATGCGTTGCTCTCATCATCTTCTCAAGAGAATTTAAATAAGTTTGAGGGAGCTGCAGCTAAAGTAAATATTTCAGTAATTGAGAATAATAAAAACCATGAAGATAGTACAAATGATGAAGAAGAATATAGCAAAATCAACAAAAATGATACTATATCTAAGGTGGTTAAAATAAAGAATATTTATGATTCAAATTATCCTACTACAGATTGTTATATCCGTGTAAAATTTGTACCTATGATTAAAAACCAGGATGGTGATTCCATTGGTCAATCTGTAGATTTGAAGTATAACTTTAATGGAAATTCAAATAAATGGGTTTATGATCAAAATTCTGATACTTATTATTATACTGAAGCTGTTGCACCGAATAATGAAACAGATGTATTGCTTGAATCTATAACATTAAATCAAGATTTACCAAAAAATACACATTTAGAATTACAGGTAATGGCTGACGCAATTAGCGCACATCCAGTTACAAACCTTACTGATGCTTGGAAATTAACAGCAAATAGTGATGGTAATTATTTTACAGGTTTTAACCCAGTAAATTGAAGTAATAGATAAAGCAGTGGATATTCGCTGCTTTTTTCTATTTAAATTAGGAATAATATTGTCCTTTGTTAAAGAATAGTAGTAAAATATAAGCATAAATAAAAAGGAGAACAATATGATTAAGAAAGTTTGGAATATTATTACAACAATTGTTGTAATTTTGGTTATTTTGTTAGCTTGTATATTTTTTGTGCCACGATTGTTTGGTATAACCCCAATGGCGGTATTAAGTGGTAGTATGGAGCCAACATATCATGTAGGTGGATTAGTCTTTGTACAAAAAGTAGACCCATCTGATGTAGAAGTAGGAGATTCTATCACGTTCACTATTGGAAATGATACTGTAGTAACACATAGAGTAATAGAGGTAAATAAAGAAGAACAATCTTTTAAAACCAAGGGGGATGCTAACGATAATGAAGATGGCGGAAGCGTTGCATTTAATAATGTTAAGGGAAGAGCGTTAGGATTCACCATTCCTTATTTAGGTTTCCTTGCTGTTTATTTAAATTCAACAAGTGGTATCATCATTTTAGTAGCTTTTATATTAATCATGATGTTGTTATCATTCATCGTAGATCAGCTTTCAAAGGATGATAAAGAAAAGAAATAAAATAATAAGGTGTAGTAATAAGAAACATAAATTTCTGTTACTACACTTTTTTTTTGCTTGAAATTATAAGAAAAATAAGGTCACAAATAAATATGTACTGATTATGGCATTTTATTTTTTTGTTACCGCCATGTGACTATTCAGTTAGATAATATATGTGTAAAAAGAAAGAGAAGAAGGGAGGCAAATTATGAAACCAGTAAAGAAGTCACTGCTGGTAGTCGCTTCTATTTGTTGTTTGATAACAGCTGGTGTAACATATGCACTTCTGTCAAAAGTAACAGAGACAGCAACGAATACATTTAGCTCTGATAGAAGTATTTCATTAAAGCTTCGTGAAGATAAATGGGATGGCTTTGATTTTAATGAAAGCTATCCAGATGGAGCAATACCTGGAACAGTAATTGATGATAAGGAAACCAATAAAGAAATATTAGGATTTAATATTGCGAAGAATTATCATCCAGGAGATGCGATTCCTAAGAATCCAATTGTGATGAACACTAGTGATGAAAATGAATATGTTGCCATTAAAGTAGTTTATGAGAATAGTCAGGGTGTTCCTATTTCAAAAACTGAATTTGAAAATTTATATGGCAAGTTTCAGCATTTGAATAGTTCATATCAGAATGGTATGAATAATGAATTTGAATTAGTTGATACAGATGAAGAATTTGACCTTTATATTTATAAAAAAGTATTAAATTCAAATACTACTACTCCTGCATTGTTTGATAGATTTGTTATCAAACTTGATATAGAACCAGATGGAAATAAATTACCGAGCTTCAATATTAAAGTAAAAGCATATGCAGTGCAGGAAACAAATGTAACAATAGATAAAGCAAAAGAGTCTTTATTAAATTTAGCGAAAAAAAATTAAGAAAGGTAAAATTGAAAGGTGAGAGAAATGGAAAAGAAAAGATTATTTACAACATTAGGCGCAATGGTATTAACAGGAGCTATCGCAGTAACAGGAACATGGGCATTTTTGAACAAAGTTACAGAAACGAAGACAAATACGTTTACATCATCTAAGGATATCAGTACTGAATTAGTAGAAGAAAACTTTGATGAAGAAATTGCAGAAAATTACATTCCAGGACAGGTAATTGCAAAAGATCCTGTTATGAAAAATGATGCAGAAAAAAATGAAGGACTTCCAATTTATGTTGGTGTTAAATTAGAGTATATTGATAATAATGGTAAGCATATTTCAAGAGAAGAATTTATCGAAAATTATGCTGAAATCATGAATAATGGCGAAGAAGGATTTAATAATTTGTGGAAAGAATTTGGTACTTATAATGATGGTTCAGAATTTTATGTTTTTAAGAACGTCGTTCAACCAGGAGCTAGCAGCGATCCTATCTTTACTGATATTAAAGTTATAACTGGTATTAAAGAAGTTATCAAAACTGAATATTCTAGTAAAACATTATATCGCATTGATAAAGACGAAAATGGAAACGATAAAGAACCAGAAATTATTGATAAAACAGATTCAACAAATAGCTCAAGAGTTTTATATGAAAAAATTGGAGATAAATATGTTCCAATCGAAGGCGATGCTTATACATTACCAAAATTTGAAATTAAAGTAACAGGTTATGCTGTACAAGGAAATGATGAAGTAAGTCAGGAAGAGGCAATTGATGAATTAGTTAAATTGGCCGAAGCTACTTCAATTAAAAGATAAATAAATTTGGAAAGGTGAAATAAAATGAAAAAAAGTAAATTATTAGCATGCCTTGCAATGGCAGGAGTATTGGCAATTGGTGCAGGAACTTATGCAATTTTCTCAGATAAAACAGTTGAAAGGAATAATATCTTTACAATTGGTACAGGAATTGATGGAGAAATCTTTGAACCAAATTGGGAAGGTACAGAAGAAAAGGGTGTAGAATACAGACCAGATAGCACTATTTCAAAAGATCCACAGATTAAAAATAACAGTGATGCTGAAAGTGCTTATATTGGTATTCAGCTGAGATATTCTTTACCTAAAGATGCATATGTGACTTATAGTAATAACAATGATAAGCAGTATAAAAGTAATGCAGAAGTATTAAAAGATTTAGGATATAATAATGAAGAAGAATATATTAAAGCTTTAACTGCTGAAACAGAATTTAATTTAACTCTTGATAAATTTACTGCAGCAACTACAAAAAACGGAAAAGAAGTTGAAGGTTATTGGGTACCATTAAAAAATGGAGATGTCACTGTTCCAAATTCATATATGTATGTAGGAGATAATGGTAAAGCATTAGCTGTTGAACATGGAATGTTAACTGAACCAATTTTTAAAGAAGTGAAGATTGTAAAAGATATTGATATTAAAGATATGATGCCTTTTGAAATTCATGTTCAAGGTTATTTAGTTCAGAGTACAGAAGGAATTAACGCTGCTGAAGAATTAACAAACCTAATGAATGCAAAATAATAGTGAGGAGATAACTTATGAAAAATAAAAAACTTATTGCATTAGCTATTGCAGGTGTACTGGGAATTGGAGCTATTGCTGGTGGCACACTGGCATATTTCACAGATAGTGATAACAAAACCAATGTGATCACTATGGGACATGTTGATGTTGATTTAGAAGAACCAGGATGGGAAAATCCTAATAACGTACAACCTGGTAATAAATATCTGAAAGATCCACAGATCAGTGTTGTTGATGGATCAGAGGATGCTTATTTAAGAGCAAAAGTAACTGTTACATTGAAAGACAAAAATGGAAATGATGTCATGGTTGATGGTGAACAGTTGTTACCTGCATTAAGTGAAGTTGTTGATATCAATGATGGTTGGAATCCAACACCAGATGCTGATGGATATTACTATTACAATACGAAAGTATCTGCACCTACAACAGTAAGTTTGTTTAAAGTAAAAGGTGAAGGTGAAAATAAGTATACAGTAGAAATTCCTATGAGTTGGGGAAATGCATATGCTGATACAGTATTAACAATTGATATCGTTGCTGAAGGTATTCAGGCAGATAATTTCACTCCACAAATGGATGGAACTAACATCATTGGATGGAATGACGTAACTGCTGAAACTTATAACAAATAAAGAATTACAAGAAATGAGTGGTCAATCAGATCACTCATTTTTGGAATTAAGAAAACTTTTGATTTTCAAGAAAAGTGTTGTGTTATACTAAGCTTGAAAGCCAGTATATAGTAAAAATGTCTTATATTTGTTTGACAGAATATTTGGCGTTACCAATATGTTACTATCATAAAGTATACTTGGAATGGTGATAAAAAATGAAGAATATAGAAAAGGAAAATCTAACAAATACACCTACTTTTCTAGTAGAGATAAAAAGTTGTAAAAATCAAAGCTGGCAAGGTAGATTAACATGGGTTGAAAAAAATCAGACAACGAGTTTTCGTAGTGCTTTGGAATTGATGAAAATCATGGATTCTGCGGTATCGAATGATGAAGAAGATTAAGTATTGTAATATCCTTGCTTATGTTATGCTGATTGCCTTGATTCTTGTTGTATCACCTTTTGTAGTACCGAAGCTTTTTGGTTATGAACCTTATGGTATTTTAAGTAATAGTATGGAACCAGATTATCCAGTAGGCAGTGTAGTCTATGTGAAATCACAATCACCGGAATCCATCATGAAAGGTGATGTTATTACATTTAAAACGAGTGTGGTAAATGATAGTGTCGCAACACACAGAGTAATGATCAATGATGCAAAGAAAAGATCTTTTGTGACCAAAGGAGATCATAATGATGATGTGGATGCAACTGCAGTCGCATATGAACGATTACTTGGAAAGGTTGTTTTATGTGTACCAATGCTGGGTAATATATACTTATGGCTAGTATCAATGTTTGGTGTAGCAACGTGTACATTTACATTGATTATGGTGATTACATTGTGGCTTCATGTCGCAAAGTGGAAAAAAGAACTTGGTATAAAAAAATAGATTTTAAAGGAATGTTTGGTGAGAATTAAACATTCCTTTTCTATTGGATGAAAATATAGTTTTTGTGATTTGTAAAAATTGAAATAGAAAACGATTAAGATATACTATATTAATATTGTGGTTTGTGCTATAATAAAGGCATAAATTAATCTTAATATGCATTATTAATGCGATAAAACCAAATGAAAAAGTAAAAATTAGATATTTTAAAAATATTGGATAAAAAAAAGAGGGAAATCTTAGAAATTTACAATTTTTTTGAAAAAAACTCCTCAAAACTGTTAGATTCTGCTATATTATTATGTGGATTTCTGAAAAAGCAAAAAAACAAGAATTAAAATATATGGTAAAATGAAGTTGGAAAGAAAGGATACAGGTGACAGGTATATGAATGAGGAAGATAAAATTATACATGTAAAAATGTTTTCCTATTTTGAGATGGAAATCGATGGCAAAACATTAAGTGACGAAACTTTACATTCTAATATGCTTGTGAAACTTATTGTGTATATACTGTGTAACAGAAAGGCGATTATCAGTGCAAATGATCTGTGTGATGTATTGTGGAGAGAAGATGAAAGTGATAATCCGATTGGCGCATTAAAAAATCTGTTGTACCGTTTACGTACCATATTAAAAAAGACATTCGGCTATAATGATTTTATCAAAACATTAAGAGGGGCCTATGCCTGGAATAATGATGTAAAAGTTATCATTGATGCAGAAGAATTTGAAAGTAAATATAATGAAGCAAAACTATTAGATGATGTAAATAAAAAAATTGATGTGTTGGAAGAAGCACTGACGTTATATACAGGCGATTTTCTACCAAAGTTTACTAGTGAACACTGGATATTTCGACAGACGACCTATTATCACAGCCTGTACATATCTATCGTAAAACTACTGGCACAGACATATGAAGAAGTTCAGAATTATGAGAAGATGGAGATTTTGTGCATTAATGCTTTGAAATACGAGAATCTGGATGAAACGATTCATTGTTTATTAATGAAAGCTTATATTAAACAAAGAAAGAATTCTCAGGCGAAAGAGCATTATAAACAGACAAGTGAACTGTTATATTCACAATTAGGCACAACTCCTTCAAAAGAAATGCAGAATCTTTACAAAGAAATCATGCGTGAAATCAAGAATGAAGAAATGAATCTTGCGATGATTCAGGATGAAATAGCAAATGCGAAAGAGAATACGAATGGAGCGTATTTCTGTGATTATGGTGTATTTAAAGAAATTTATGCCTTACAGCAGCGACAGGCAAAGCGTTTAGGAATCGCAGTATATTGTGGATTGATTACGATTGAATCTAATCTGGATTTACCACTTGATAGTAATGCTTATCGTAAGTTTCGTGATGGTACAATGGAAACATTAAAGGCAACGATTGTTTCATCCTTATGTTCTGGTGATGTCATTGCTCGTTATAGTGCAACACAGTTTATCATGCTGCTTCCAACCTGTGACTATGAAGGTGGATTGGTTGCGTTAGAAAGAATAGAAGAAAACTTTTATCGTATTGCGACAAGGTATCATGCTCGACTTCGTTGTGATTTGAAAGAAATGGATCTGAGGTAGTGATATGATAAGAAAGTTAAGCGCAAATATGTTTTGGACATGTATTGACGATATGGATAATGACAGTATGCATGGTACGTTATATTCTACCGCTGATGAAGAAGATATCGTCTTTCATGACTTTAACCAGATGGTTTTGAAGGCAGATGCATTTATGGATAAGATTGCTTTTCCACAGGCTTTTCAAAATAAACGTTCTTTTGTGGAAGAGGAACATCAAATTTATAATGCACAAATACATACAAATGAAAAACGAAAACATGATGAAATCATTCAGCATCATGGAAAGTTGTTTACTGGTATTATTATGGTAGATACAAGACAGTATTCCAATTGGCAGGGCTGTGTGATGAATGAACAATTTGAGATGTTATACGAGTTTCATGATGTAATAGAACTAATGAAACAGCTTTTAAATATTATGCAGAAGAAGGAAAGCTAGAACGAAAGTGTTCTGGCTTTTTTTATTTAAAAAATCTTTGCCTAATGTACATGTTTTTTCATTCAAGTTTATAGAAGAACAAGAGAAGCAGGAAGCAAATAAGAAAGATAAAAGACAGTGTGATCATTGATAAGATTATCTTAAATTGTAGGATTGTTTATGGTATCAAGAAAAGAATATTAGATAGTATTTTTTTCATAGTAAAAGAAGATGAAATAGTCTATAATATAAAAAGAGATGAGGTGATATATATGTATTATTTGGATACAAATATTCCTTTGAAACAATTTAAAATGGATATCGCAAGTGAGCCATATGTGGATAAAAGTTTGCTGATTGATAAATTAAATTCATTTATAAGAACAAGGAATCGTTTTATCTGCATCACACGACCTAGAAGATTTGGTAAAACCATGAATGCAACAATGCTAGGCGCATATTATACGCAAGGATATGATGCACATGATTTGTTCAAAAATTTAAAAATAGCACAAACAACATCTTATGAGAAACATATCAATAAACACCATGTGTTTTATATTGATTTTAGCAGAATGCCAGATTATTGTGATTCATATCGTACTTATATTGACAGTATTATGAAAACAATAAAAGAGGATTTGATGAACATATATCCAAAACTTTCAGAAAAAAGCTATGATTATTTATATCAAATGTTTTTAGACACAAATGATTCTTTTATTTTTATTATGGATGAGTGGGACAGTATCTTTTATAAAGATTTTATGCAAGAAAAGGATAAAAAAGCTTATCTAGAATTTTTAAAAGGATTATTAAAAGATCAACCTTACGTAGAATTGGCATATATGACAGGAGTATTACCAATCGCAAAATACTCTGGCGGATCTGAGTTGAATATGTTTAAAGAATATAATTTTATGAATGATAGGACTTATGAAGATTATTTTGGATTTAATGAAGAGGAAATTATTGAATTAACTAAGAAATACACGAAGCCATCATTTGAAACATTAAGAAAATGGTATGATGGATATTACAAATCAGATGGTTCAAGTTTATTTAATCCACGATCTGTTTCATCAGCATTAATAGATGGTGTTTGTCTTAACTATTGGACCGAAACAGGGCCAATGAATGAAATAGCTGAATATATAGAACATAATGTAGATGCAGTAAGAGAAGACATTGTGAAAATGGTGGCAGGTATTCCTATAGAAGTAGAATTGGAAGGATATGGTGCAGAACAGTTACGCTTAGACAGTCGGGATGAGATATTATCCGCCATGGTGGTCTTTGGGTTCTTGTCCTATCATGATGGTTTCTTGAGAATACCAAATCATGAATTAATGGAAAAGTTTCAAACAGTATTGAAAAGAAGTAGTATGGGAGGCGTCGCAGATATCGTCAATAATTCAAAAAATGTATTAGATGCGACAATCGAATTGGATGCCAAAAGAGTAGCGCAATATATAGAAGAAGCGCATGATCGAGAAATACCATTCTTACAATATAATAATGAAAACAGTCTATCATGTGTAATCACTTTATGTTATCTTTATGCGAGAAATTATTATGAAGTCACAAGGGAAGATAAGTCAGGTAAAGGTTTTGTAGATTATTTGTTTACACCAAAGAAAAAAGGATATCCAGCAATCATATTAGAACTTAAGTATAATAAGACAGCCCAAGAAGCAATCGATCAGATTAAAAGGAAAAACTATGTAGATCGAGTAAGAAATTTTAAAGAGATACTGTATGTTGGTATTAATTATTCAATAGATGCAGATGAGCATAAACATCATGATTGTATTATTGAAAAATATAAATAAAAAGAGAAAGCATTATCTGATAATAATACTAGAATTGATCGATTTGGGAATTGTTGATACCGGATGCTGTTGATCCGACAACAAAATCAATTACAGTAACATTCCCTGATTTATCTCCGGTAGCGGTTGTTTATGTACCAAAAGATAAGGTGGCATCTATTGATCATGTGAAGAATTATGGCAATGGCACAAAGCCATCAGGAGTGATCAAAGATACCGCAAATGATATGGAAAGCAGTATGCATCCATTGTTCTTTATTGCTGGAGGTATCGTATTATTGGCTGCGGCTATATTTGTGTTGAAAAAGAAATCAAGTGTAAGATAAATAAGCATGAAGGCTCTGTGTGTTGACACAGGGCTTTTCTTTATGAAAAAAACAGATACCCTTTGTGGATATCTGTTCGATTAACGAGATAAAATATGATGATTTTTCTTCATTTCATACATGCATTCATCTGCACGATTGATAAAATTGTCAATACTATCATTTTCCTGTAAAGTAGAAATACCATAGCTGATTGCTAAATGATAATCAGGATGTTCTTCAAATCTGATATCAGAAAGACTACACATTAACTGTTCACATATCTGTTCACTTTCCTGTTCACTGCGATTTTCAAAGATGATCATAAATTCATCACCGCCAATTCTTGCACAGAAAGTATCATGATTCATTAACTGTTTTAACTGTTGTGCAAACGCAAGGATGACTTTATCTCCAAATAAATGTCCAAAGGTATCATTTACATTCTTAAAAAGATCGATATCCATTAGTGCTAAGGATAAAGGATAGTGTGATTCCTGTGCTTTTTGGATAAATACCGGCAGACGTTCATTCAGATATTGTTTATTATATAAAAGGGTAAAGGTATCTTTCATGACCAAATCATTAAAGGCAGATACAACGGAACAGATATCATTGGTATCTGAGGTAATGTCTGTATTTAACATAAAGCTGTCACTGACATCCTGTATCAGTTCTAAGGCATAAGGCTTCCCCTTGATATTGATGGGCAGGGAATCAATCAGATAAATGATGTTTTCCTGATATCCCAGTTTCACAATACGTTTACCATTGAGTAGTGCACGACAAGAAGTACAGTTTGTACAAGGATCCTCCTGTTCCCAGATACTGAAGCATTTTTTATCTAAAGGGATTAGTTCATGATTATGGTAATCGTATACATCATGTGTTTGTAAATCAACAATTCTATAAAACTGATGAAGTGTACTTGGTATCATATTTTTTATTTCATCATCAATGGAATGAATGGGATACATAATCACCAGCTCCTTTCTATATATCATGTTTATGTCATATCGTTCTCTTTAATTGTATCGTAATTTCATGAAAATGTATATGATAAAATGTAGGAATTCTATATTTTAAATAAGAATATAAGGTGCATTCTATAGAAAAGTATGGTATAGTAAAACCAGTTTCCATTTGAGGTGATAAAAATGAAAAAAAGTATACCGTTTCTGGCAATACCATATCTGATTTATGTATTTGTTGTGTATTATATTATGCTTCCAGCATT
Organism: [Eubacterium] hominis; assembly: GCA_014337235.1. GTDB lineage: Bacteria > Bacillota_I > Bacilli_A > Erysipelotrichales > Erysipelotrichaceae > Hoskinsella > Hoskinsella hominis. Next base: position 2,093,754 of record CP060636.1, read on the forward strand.
AAACTGGCATGCGCCAGAGTTTTGGGAGTTTTTGGTGATAACTGTAGGACCGATTTTAATCCTTTGTATCGTTTATGCATTTTCCAGCAAGACGAAAGTACAGTTGTTTAAAGGCTGGCAGAGGTTTTCAAAGAATCCGAATGTATATGATCAAGGTGTTTATACAACGAAACAGAAAAAGTGGTCAAAAATATGTAAAGGATGTATCCTTCTGCTTGTGATTATGATCGTTTTCCCAAGTGTGACAGGTTTTGTGACTAGTCGTGTGTTCCACGCAAAAGCATATGCACAGCGTATTAAGGTACAGGATGTTTCATTCACAGAAATTCCTGAAGTTGATTTTACCAAAACACCGATCATTGATCGTGACAGCAGTCTTCGTTTAGGTGATAAAGTCATGGGAAATGCTACAGAGTGGGTTTCACAGTTTGATGTGAGTGAAGAATATACACAGATATCTTATAAAGACAGTGTATATCGTGTCACACCATTGACGTATAATGGTGTCATCAAATATATAAAGAATATGAAGGAAGGAATTCCTGCATATATTACCGTTGATAGTACAACTGGTAAAACAGAACTAGTGAAATTAAAAGACTTAGGTTTAGATGGTATGAAGTATGTGCCTAGTGCGTATTTGAATAAAAATCTGATGCGTCATTTGCGTTTCTCTTATCCATTTGAAATCTTTGGCTCTCCAAGCTTTGAGATTGATGAAAAAGGGCATCCATGGTATATTTGTACAACCTATACGTATGCAGGTGTAGGCACAAAGAAAAAGGTGACAGGCGCTGTATTCCTTGATCCAATCAGTGGAGATACGACGAAATATGCAGTAAAGGATATTCCTTCCTGGGCAGATCGTATTTATCCAGAGAGTTTATTGATTGAAGAGCTGGATGATAATGGTTCTTTGACTGGTGGATATTGGAATAGTAAGTTTGGACAAAATGGTGTAACTGTCACAAGTCAGGGATATAACTATTTGGAAAAGAATGGAGATATCTGGCTATACAGTGGTATTACAAGTGCCAATGCGGATGAGTCGAATTTAGGCTTTGTGTTAGTGAATATGCGAACACATGAAGCAATGAAGATTGCGACAGCAGGTGCCAATGAAATAAGTGCCATGAAGAGTGCACAATCAGAAGTAAAGAATTATGGATATGAAGCCACGTTCCCATTATTGATCAATGTCAAAGGCAATCCAATTTATATGATGGCATTAAAGGATAATGGTCTGATTAAGATGTATGCGATGGTATCTGCCATTGATTATCAAAAGGTCACAACGGTTTCCAGTGATGAGTCTTTAAATGATCTGTTGAAGAAAACTTTAAGTATGCTGGGAAATAGTGGTGATATTAGTGATGAATCTTTAAAGGATGCCACAATAAATGTTAAGAATGTACAAACAGTGAATGTGGATGGTAATACGATTTATTATATCCAAAGTGATACAGATGAAGTATTTAAAATTACCTTTAGCACAAAATATGAAAATCAGCTGGTATTCTTAAAACCAAAGGATAAGCTGACCATCCGTTATGTGGATAGTGAAGGTATAAAAAATATCAAAGATATCAAGTAAAAAAAAGCCCAAATCGGGCTTTTTTTTAGCTATTTTATAGCCTTTTGCTGGATGGCATCAAAGGCTGCCAGCTGTTCATCTACTGTTTTACCTGCAAGTAAGTCATCACATAAAGTATCAAGATTGGCCCATTGTTCAAATTTCAGGTTGTAATCCTGTATCAGCATGGTATTGCCATGGGTAATGATTTCCTGTAAGTCATTTAAACGTTCATCTAATGGAATATTCGCATTGGTATAAGCAGGAAACTTTCCAAAGGTTTCCATGGTTTTTTTCTGAACATTCTTATCAGAAAAATAATCCACAAATTTCTTACATTCTTCAATATGTTTGCTTTTTGAGAAAACTGACATTCTGCGATCAGAAGCAATTAAAGCGATATTGCCATCCTTCATAGGCAGACCAGTTAATGCGAAATTAAAGTCTAATTGATCTGTATTCAGATAAGAAGAATAGGTGAAGGCAAAGCATCCAGCATCCTTTGTGTAGATATCTGAAAGCTCGCTTGGATCATATTTTAATGCTTCTTCTGGATCTAAATAGCCTTTATCTATTAATGTCTGAAGCATTTCAAAGCCGGGTCTTGTGAAATCAGAAATCGGTATTTCACCATTATTCAGTTTCTTTATGTATTCCTCACTTTGTTCACTTAAATATATCTGTGAAAGTCCGCCAGCATAGATGATCAGCTTCATGAACTTCCTTGTACCAACAATTGGGCGGTATCCTTTTTGTTTTAATACTTCACAACAGTGTAAAAATTCATCCCAGTTGGTTGGCTTTGATAAGCCGCAATCATTTAACATATCCATGTTTATTACCATACAATAGCTTACTAGAGCAGCTGGCACAGAATACACTTTTCCATTTACAGTAGAATCTTTCTTGGCGATATCAACCATTTGATTCGCAAATGGCATATCACTTAGATCCACCAGTTTTCCTTCATCCACAAAATCAAAGATATTTTTTACATCCATACAGGCTACATCTGTGGCTTCATCATTTTTCAGACGTTCTTCTATGACATCCACCAGTTTTTTATCTGTATTCTGATTTTGTTGATAACCTTCATAAGCAACATCAATATCAGGATATTTTTTATGGAAATCGGTCATGATTTCATTCATATATTTTAGTACATTTTTGTTAAGACTGCCTGTCAAGAAATTAATTGTGACAGTATTATTGGCTTTTTCTTTTTGAATGATTGTAGGCTTATTAGAAGTACATCCGGCGATTAGAAGAAAACATAGCAGGATCGTACAGACTCTTTTCATTTTCATGATTTTCTCCCTTCCTCATTAGAAGTGTCCTTTGTTTGATTCCATAATGAGATAATGGTTTTAGATATTCCATCTAAACTGATAGGTTTTGCGATATGTGCATTCATGCCTTTATTTAAGCATGTCTGTATATCATCCGCATAGGTATTGGCACTCATCGCAATGATTGGTACACAAATGGCATCCTCACGTTTGGATTGACGAATCATGGACGTTGCTTCATATCCATTCATCACAGGCATCTGAATATCCATTAAAATTACATCATAAGTGAATGGTGGCTGGCTGTTAAATATATCTACAGCCTCTTGTCCATTATGGGCAACATCAACACGTACTTGTTTCATTTCCAACAATTCTTTGGCAATTTCAAGATTCAATTCATTATCTTCCACAAGCAAAATATGTTTATCTTTTAACAGTGCATCATCATAATCCTTCTTCATATCCTGTGCTTTATTCGCAATCAAGGCATAATATAAGCGAGATTTAAATAAAGGCTTTTCAATAAAATCATTGACACCGACAGCATATGCTTTTTCTTCTATTTCGCTATAATCATAAGCCGTGATAAATACAATCGGAATCTTAGAGCCGATACGTTCACGTATCAATTGGGCAAGCTGTACACCGTCGATATCCGGCAGTTTCCAGTCAATGATGATGATATCATAAGGATGTTCACTGTGATGTGCATCTTCAATCTGATGGAAGGCTTCAATACCTAACAGGGAGGTATCTACTTCTATGCCAAATTCATTTAAAATGACACTGACATCATTTAGTATGAATGGATCATCATCTACCAGGAACACACGCATGCCAGCCAGCTGGTCTTTTTCTTTATAGAAATCATTTTCTGATTCTTTAAACGCAAGCTGTACACAAATGGTTGTGCCTTGCTGCAGCTCACTTTTAATGTCTATCACACCACCCATAATAGAAACGATATTTTTAACGATGGATAAGCCCAGTCCGGTTCCACTTTCTTTTCCATAGAACTGGTTTTTCTCCTGTTCAAATGGTTGACCGATACGGTTTAAAAATTCTTTACTCATACCGATGCCATCATCTATGATTTGAAATTCGTATTGTAATAGATGCTCATTGGTATGTTGCTTTTCTGTGATAATTAAATCAATATGTCCTTGCTCTGGAGTATATTTTACAGCATTATTCAACAAATTGATCAATATTTGTTTCAGCTTTAACATATCTCCATATAAGGCATCATGAATAACATTTTGTGATGATATATGAAAGCTTTGATGCTTATTTTCAGCCTGTAAGCTGATGATATTGTATACTTCACTGATACAATCGGATAATATGAATTTTTCTTCATACAGAGCCATTTTTCCACTTTCGATTTTTGACAGATCCAGTATATCATTGATCAAACCTAATAAATGAGTGGAGGACTGTGTGATTTTTCTTAGATAATCTTTTAGTTTATCCGGGTGATCAAGATTATGCAAAGCAAGTTCACTCATTCCCATGATCGCATTCATCGGTGTACGGATTTCATGACTCATTTTTGATAAGAAATCAGACTTCGCCTGATTTGCCTGTTTGGCATCCAATGCTGCCATCTTCAAAGATTCCTGCACCATGATATCATGACTGATATCTGCGATGAAGAAAATATATTTATCCTTTCCAACAATACTGATGTTTTTCACAATCAATCTAAGATATTGCTTTTCATGTGTCATCGGGTTGATACGATTTGTTTCATAGCTACAAGTTTCAATAATCTCTTTGCGTTTGATACGTTTGGATAAATCAGGAGAAAAACTGTCTAACAGTTCATGGAAAACCATCGGCTGCTTCATTAGAATATCTTGTTCAAGGCCTAATAATACAGCATGATTGTAGAAGGATTTTTCCAGTGTTCCCTCTGTTTTATCATATAGACAGATAAATTGATCACTGGCTTCCGCAATTGCGGTATAAATCGCATTCTCTAGTTGAGATTTTTCATAACGTTTCTTTTCTTTTTTGATATTATGATAAATTTCATGTCCAATTAAGAACAATACAATCATCAAGCTAACAATCATCCAGATAAAGACATAGACAAGCATCTTTAATACAAGGCCAGATTCCTGTTGAATAACATCGACTGGTATGATACCACACAGATACCATTGTGCATTGGCTTCTACAGCACGTAAAGATAAGTAAACCTCTTCTCCCTGTACATTGCCTTTGATAATAATAGATTCATCATTGTTTATGTTTTCATAAATCTTTTTCTGGGTATCTTCATCAAAACCTACTTCAGATAACAGTTCATTGGCATCCTGCATATAATTCCAGATGACATTTGGCGTTTTAGAAGTCAATACGATTTTCTTAGAGCTTGCGTCGATAAGTGCCGCAAAGCCATATTTATTATAGAAGGTCAAATCATTGCCCTGTGAATAATGAGAGAACGGGATTTCTACATACAGCATTGCCTGATCATCACAAGGCATTTGATATACCATTTCCCATACGCCATAAGGTCCGTTGATAGCAGGAGAAATAGCCTGTTCATCAGTTTTAAAATCATGATAAGGAAGTTGTTCATAAGTAATGGATTTACCATTTGCGTCAACACCTACTCCATCTTTTAAATATATCGCATTTAAATAATCATGGTGTTCTACAATCGTGTTTAATTCATGCACGATCTCCGCATGGTTTAAATTCTTAAATTTTGTACTGTTTTGCTTGATAAAATCTTCATCTTTTTCATGATAAGTGGCAATTTTATCTGACATGTTGTCTAATAGATTCTGAGTAAGATCAATGGCGTTATTATCCATTTTATCCTTGATATTGATAATGGTAAATCCCATGAGTATAATCACTATGGTAAAGGAAATTATCGCAATGAAAACGATACGTCTATTTTTCTTCATGCGTCATACCTGCCTTTGCATAATACTTTTGATAAATATCATAGGCGATATTGTTGAAATATTTCAGTAACAAAGGGTTAAACATACCACATTCTCCCTCATTGATCAGCTTCATTGTTTCCTCAAAACAATAAGCCGGTTTATATACACGCTTAGAGATCAGCGCATCAAATACATCCGCAATGGAAACAATCTGTGCCCATAAAGATATCTCATCACCCTTTAAGCCATCCGGATATCCTTTTCCATCATAGCGTTCATGATGATGTCGGCAGATGTCGTAACAATACTCATATAGATCACTGTTTCTTAACTGATTTATACTTTTCAACAATTCACATCCCTGAATGGTATGCTGCTTCATAATTTCAAATTCTTCCTGTGTCAATTTGCCAGGTTTATTCAATATATAGTCAGGTGTGGAAATCTTTCCAACATCATGCATAACCGATGCATCTCCAATCAATTCGATTTGCTGGCTGGAAAAATGATATTCATTATTTTTTACGAGTTCTTCCAGTAAAGCACAGGTGATATCACGGATACGATATACATGATCTCCAGATTCACAATCACGAAATTCAATTGCTGTGGATAACGTGTTGATAATGGATCTGGTTGCTTCATATAATTCACGCTCTTGTCGCTGGATACGATGAATCTGCTGGTTCACAATCTTCTGTAGAGAATAACGATGGCGATATAATTCAATGATGTTTTCAATTCTTCGTTTAATAAATAAAATCGCAAAAGGTTTTGTGATAACATCCACAGCACCTAAGTCAAATCCCTTTTGAAGAAAAGTAGGATCACTTTCAGAGGTAATCAAAAAAACAGGAATAGTATCCATCAGCTTTAAACGATTTAATTCATGCATTACTTCAAAACCATCCATTTTTGGCATGATGATATCTAAAAGAACCGCTAATAAACGATCTTTATAATGTTTAATAATTTCTAATGCTTCTAATCCATTCTCTGCTTCCATGATTTCATATTTCTCTTCAAAGGCCATACGCAGTATGTCACGATTGATAGCAATATCATCAACAATTAAAATTATATTCTTCTTCATGGTGCTATTCACTGAATATTTCTTTTAATCCCTGCGTAATGTTTGTATATTCTTTCAGGCACTGTTGATAATATTGTTCACTTGTTTGAAGATTATTGCTGCGTAAATCGCATAACCATGTATTCGTGATATGATAAAGCTGCATCATACTTAAATTACCAGATAACCCCTTTAACGTATGTATATCTTTCATTAATTCTTCCTGATCATGATTAGTGTAATGCTGTTGTAACTGTATAAATGTTTGATCATTCAAAAAAGCTTTTAAGAAACGATTTGCCATGGACGCATTATTCGCAAAGCGCCCCATTAATTCTTCATATTCAATTCCAATTTCATTAAATTCAGGTTTCATAAATCCTCCATTCTCCCGTTTGATACAGGTAGTTGCTTATACGTACACATAAACGTTATAAAAATCATAATAGTGAATGTGGAGGTAGATACTACATGAAAAAATACCAGTTGGTATTTTCGAAGTGACATAAAGAATAAATATATCTTATGATCAGTCATTCGTCATATAAACAAACATATATATGAGAAAGTCACAATAAGATAACACTTCTTGTATTAATTATAAACGAATCAAAACGAAAAATGTAAAAAACCGCCAAAAATCAGGATTTTTTAAATATTTATTATCGATACCTTGTGAAATGTATTGAAAACAAGGGATCTAAATGAAAGAATTTACCTGCATGGACTAAAATTATTACAAAATTCAAAGTTCCTAACACTTAGGAAAAAAACAGTAAAAACTTACACTCTCTTAGGAAAAAGATTTCTGTGTTTCTCTGACGATTAGGTGTAAGATAGTATCGAGGAGGAATCACATATGGAAGAAAAACAACTATATCGTATTGAAAGAGATTCATTGGGAGAAGTTGAAGTACCGATTGATGCCTTATATGGTGTGCAGACAGTACGTGCAACAAGAAACTTTCCAATTACATATCAAAAAACACATCCTATGATGGTAAAATCATTGGGTATGGTAAAAAAAGCATGTGCGCTTGCCAACAATGAGTGTGGACATCTGGATGATGAAAAATGTAAATATATCGTACAGGCCTGTGATGAGGTAATTGAGGGGAAACTGAATCAATGGTTTGTGACAGATGTTATCCAAGGTGGTGCAGGAACAAGTACCAATATGAATGCCAATGAGGTAATCGCAAATCGTGCAGCGCAGCTTGCGGGCAAACCACTTGGCACATATGACTATATCCATCCAAATGACAATGTAAACTTTGGACAATCCACAAATGACGTATTTCCAACTGCCGGTAAATTAACATGTTTATTTCTGGTAGATGGTCTGATTGAAGAAATTACTTTATTAGAAGAGTCTTTACTAGATAAAAGCTTGGAATTCAATGATGTTATCAAACTTGGAAGAACTCACTTACAAGATGCCGTACCTATCCGTATGGGACAGGAATTCCATGCATTTGCGACTGCATTAGTCCGTGATATCAGAAGAATCCGTACAGCATTTATGAACTTAAAGAGTATTAATATCGGTGCGACTGCAGTAGGTACAGGTATTAATACGGATGAACGTTACAAGAAAATTGCCGTACGTTATCTATCAGAAATCTCACAGATTGAATTGACTAGTGCTAAAGATTTGATCGATGGAACAAGAAATGTCGATCCATTCGTATTTGCTCATGGAGCATTAAAAACATTCTGTGTCAACTTGTCTAAAATGTGTAATGACCTTCGTTTAATGGCATCAGGACCAAAGACAGGACTTTCAGAAATCATGCTTCCACCACGTCAGCCGGGCAGTTCTATCATGCCAGGTAAAGTCAACCCGGTTATTCCTGAAGTATGTAACCAGGTATGTTTCCAGGTATTTGGAAACGACATTACCATCACCAAAGCCGCAGAAGCAGGACAGATGGAATTAAACGTATTTGAGCCAGTATTATTCTTTAACCTGTTCCAGTCTATCGATTTATTAACACATGCATGTTATACCTTAAGAGATAACTGTATTGTAGGAATCGTGGCAAATAAAGAACACTGCCGTGAAGTCATGGAAAACTCTTTAGGAACAGCAACAGCACTTGCGCCACATATCGGTTATGCAAATGCCAGCAAGATTGCAAAACAGGCATTAAAAGAAAATCGTAAATTAAAAGAATTGATTTTGGAACATAACTTAATGACAAAAGAAAAACTGGAAGAAGTATTGGATATCAATGAAATGACCAAAGCAGGTATTCCAGGTATGCATAAGAAAAGTGCTAAGAAATAACACTTGAAGAATCACAGAAATGTGGTTCTTTTTTCTGTTGGAGAATGACTGTGTTATAATATATAAAGTGATGCATAATATATATGAACAACAAGGATGTGAAACTTATGAGAATTATGTGTTTTGGGGATTCCAATACATGGGGATATCGCCCGGATAACGGCTTGCGTTATGATTCTGATGAACGATTTACTGGTATCTTAAAACAAAAACTACCAGATGATGAAATTATAGAAGAGGGTTTAAATGGCCGTACCTTTGTATTGCATGATCCTTATTGTGATTATGCAAGTGGAGAGGCAGCATTGCCATATTTATTGAAATCACATATGCCTTTGGATTTGATTGTGATCATGCTTGGTACCAATGATTTAAAACATCAGTTCCAATTATCAGCAGAAGCAATTTCTAGAGGTGCGAAAGTTCTGATTCGTATGATTAAAAATCCATATCTGAATGAGAAATATCCAGTACCTAAAATCTTGCTGGTATCACCCATTCATTTACATGAAGAAATCGGAGAGTTAGAAGGTTCATGGTTTGATTATGGAAAAGAAGAATATGAAAAAAGTACGCAGCTTGCGAAGTATTTGAAGGATATCGCAGATGCATATGATTGTGATTTTATGGATGCTTCAAAGTTTGCGAAAGCAAGTTCTATAGATGGTATGCATATGGAAAAAGAAGATCATGCAAAGCTAGCACAGGCAATTGTGGATAAGATAAATGAAATACGGGATCGATAAGATCTCTTTTTTTGTATAAAATGATTGATTTTCACCTCATACTGACATAAAACTTAAGTATGAGGTGAAAATAAGATTTACAAGTATAAAACTTTTTCAAATTTACTATTTCAAATGAATATGTTATGATATTTTTAATAAAGGTGGGAGTACTTATGAATTTTGCAATTGTGGATGATGAAGAAAAAATACGTAATTGGATTAGTATCACCTTGAAAAAGCATTTCCCTCATGATCATTTTATAATGTTTTCCACAGGAAAAGCTTTTTTGGAAAAACAAGAAGAATTTGAAGGTGTATTCCTTGATATGGACCTTATAGATGAAAAAGGTTATGAAATAGCAAAGAACATCACGTCAAAAAATTGTTATGTCTGCTATGTAACCTCTCATGAAGAAACAGCTATGTTAGGATATTGTCCTATGGCGATTGGTTTTGTCTTAAAAAATCAAGAATTAGAAGAACACCTTGTGGAATATATGTATCAAATCAAGCAGCATCACATTAGTTTACACTTACATACAGAAGACGGATATATGGATATTTTGTTGTCACATATCCTTTATGGAGAAGTTAACAACAAAACGTTTCTCATTCATTTAAGAAATAAAAGAACCATGCGGATTATGAATATGACACTATCTAAATTTATTTCTCTAAGTGATCAATTTATCAAAATCAATCAATCCCAAGCCATACATAAAGCATATGTAAAAGAAGTGAATAATTCCACCGTTCGATTAGAATGTATAGAGGAAACCTTATTTATTTCAAGAAATGAAAAGAATAATTTTCTTAAGGAGATATATCGATGAATCGATCTGTATTTATGATTATCATACTATTTATTGATATGGTGGTCATTGGACATGCAATCTCTTCTTATTATGAAACAAGACGTAAAATACCAGATACGCAACTGGGATATTGTCTGATTGCAAGCTTTGCCTTTGTGATATTAAGAAAATATATATGGTTTGACACAACTCTTTTCATTGGATTATTATATTTGATACTATTCTTGTTTTTCTATAGAATATCATGGAAAGAAGCCTTATATTATACCTTAATACTATCTGTTTCAAGGAATCTTGTATACCTTTGTATTACCTGTATTCCAGTATCCATATATTTTCAGATTCTAATAATAGAAGGTATTTATCTGTTACTTATTTTATGGGAGATTTCATATCTTACGACATTACACATTTCAAAAATCATTATCATCATATTAACGACAATATACGCACTTAGTTCCTATATGATTTTTGATTATCCATCCATTGTATTAACTGTTTTATTAAGTTGTTTATACGCGTCGATTTTGTATCTTATAAAATATCTGAACCAGTTACACCTAGATTCTTTAAAGCTTCAAACAATTGAACAAACAATTTCAATCCAGCAACAATATATGGATAAACAAAAACAGGAAATGAATAATTTCCATAAGCAGAAACATGATTTACTAGCAAGGCTGGAAATATTATATCTATTAGAAAAAAATCAGGAATATGAAGCATTACACCAACAGCTTATGGATATGAGTAATCAAATATCATCTATACGTTTAGAAGAATATACTACCATAATTGCGATTGACAGTGTACTATCTTATTATCATTATAATTATCCACAAATAGACATCACCTATGATTGTGATCATTTTTTAAAACTTTCTATTTCTGATTATGATATATCCACGCTTTGTATTAATATCTTAAAAAATGCAGTAGAGGCTTCCTTTCCAATTGATCATCCCAAAATACATCTTATGATGAAACAACGATATCAAAAATTATATATCAGTTGTGAAAATGACTATCAACCTGGTTATAAAAAACAGGGACATGATGGTTGGGGATTATCTATTATAGAAGATATCACACAGCGTAATCATGGGAAATATCAAATTCATAAAACTTCAAATCGATTCCAAATAGAATTTTTCTTCCCGATAGGCGAATAATTTACCAGTTACGCCAAATTTATGCAATCTATGAAAAAAAGATATAAATTATAGATGAAGGCAGGTGGTATATATGATGATCAAACGAAAAAATAAAAATTATTTTGATGTGGAAAAAGAAATGCAATTTCTAAATGAACAACTAAATCAAGGCTATCTTCTAACAAGTACAAGCATCCATGCATATGAATTTGAAGAAACATCTTTGAAAGGTCAGTATTATATTGCTTATATTACGGATGAGAAACAAAAACAAGAGCTGGATGAAATGGCTGATGAAATCACAGAAATAAAGAATGAAGATTTTCATAGTGTCTGTCGTATGGTGAAACAATTAAAAAATTCTTTTTATCGCACAGATCAGCTAAAAGGGAAATGGTGTTACTATTTTATTCCCTATAACTTTGATTATTGTATTGAAAGTGATATCAAAAGAAAACATGAGATGTATAAGCAGTTGTTTAAACTGAGATTGTATATTTTGATTTTGTTTTTCATTACTGTTTTATTTTCAATATATTGTTCAGTGACGAAAAATATACCATTACTTGCAGGGCTTTATACACCATGGAATGAGATAGAAAATACATTTGCGCAAGGTGATTATTTTTGGACATATATCAGTGTAACTGTAAATATTGTCACGTGTATCTTACCTTTATATATTCCATTTCTATGTTATCAATGCATGCGTCTTTTTAAATTAATGAGATATTAGATCCAAAGAAAAATTACACATTTATATAAGAAGAAAAGGTCCTTTAGTATAGGATCTTTTTCAATGTTTCATTGTAGTTTTAAATATCACAAAATTTTACAATTTCTATGTGGTGGATATGTGATATGATAAGAAAGGTAAAAATATAAGAAAGAAGGATGACTATGGATAAAAAAGAATTGGCAGTAAACAAATATAAAAGTGGTTATAATTGTGCGCAGGCAATTGCTTGTGCGTATGCGGAAGAATTAAATATGAGTGAGGAACAGGCATTTCGTTTGATGGAAGGCTTCGGTAAAGGCATGAGTTTTTATGGTCATACATGTGGTGCTTGTAGTGCAATGGTACTTGTATCAAGCTATTTGTGTACACCAGATATGAAAACAATCAATGCGGTAAAAAATGATACGTATCCGGTGATTAAACCAATGATTGAAGCGTTTAAAGAAGAAAACGGATATATTGACTGTTTTGATATTTTAAAACATGGAGAACCAGGTACAGAAGATGGAAAACGTTTATGTTGTATCCATTGTGTGGAACATGCTGTGGATAATATTGAATCATTGAGGATGAAAGGAAAATAGGGATGAATCACAAAATACAGGCAATAACAAATTTTGAAAAGGGGTATAATTGTGCGCAGGCAGTTGCTTGTGCATATGCGGATGATTTAGGCATTGATGAAGAATTGTTATTTCGTTTAACGGAAGGCTTTGGTGGAGGTTTTGCACATATGGGGTATATGTGTGGAACATTAAGTGGATTAACGATAGTGGAAAGTTATCGAAAATGCAGAGATATGAAGCATATGCCAAATGGCAAGCTAGAAACATATGCTCATATTCAGCCGATTATTCAGGCATTTCAAAAGGAAATTAAAGCTGTGAATTGTAAAGATATTTTAGAGAAGGGTGATCAAACGTTGATCAATGGCAAGAAAAAATGTTGTCGCTCATGTGTTATGATGGCATGTGATCTGCTGGATCATCCATGGATAGAAAATTAATATCCTTTACAAGGATTCTCAACGGATTTGAAATTGTAATTTGAGAAGAAATGTCGTATACTTAACGTATTATTGGAGGTAACGATATGAAGAAATATTTGTGTATCGCAATGTGTGTGTTGACACTGCTTATGACAGGGTGTTCACCAAAGGAAAGATTAATTGATATAAATCTGCAACAGATGCAGGAAAAAATGAAAAATAAAGAAACATTTGTATTAGTATTTACGCAGCCAGAATGTGGATATTGTAAAGCATTTAAAACGATGTTAGATACATATCTTCCAGATCATGATGTGACAATATATGATTTATCTATTGATAAAGAAATCTTGACGGATGAAGAATTAAAAAAACTACTAGCAGATATTCGGGTTTATTTCCCAGATATGACAGCGACACCAGATCTATATTATGTAAAAGATGGAAAAATTGTAGATCATTTCGATATTGATAAGAACGATTTATCTAAGGAAGAAGATTTTAATGCCTGGGTAGATAAATATGAATTAAATAAAGATATTGATTATTCAAAAGAAACAAAATAAATAAGAAATGCACAGTCTGAATGGGCTGTGCATTTGTTTAACGATGCGTTGTACTTGCTCGTTTGATTAGGGTACATGGTAATACGATTTTCACAGGAAGGCGTTTTAATTTACCAGCTTGATGATGTAAATATTCTCCTGCATATTCTCCCATGGTTTCACTTGGCGCATGAACACTGGTAAGTGGAGGATTGCTGTAGGCAGAAGCACTAATATCGTTAAATCCGGTAACACTCATATCCTGGGGAACTTTGATGCTATGTTCTTCTAATGAGCGAAGAACACCCAATGCGATTGGATCACTTGCACATACAATTGCTGTGATATCATCTAAATGCTCGCATAATTGATTAGCCATTTGATAACCGCTTTCGATAGAAAACTGTTCTTCGAGGATGGTTGTTTTGAAATGAAAGCTTTCTGCATATTGTAGGAAGGCTTTTTTTCTTGGATCTTCAAATAGACTGCCATCCTGTGTATATTCCTTGCCACTAAGATAGGCGATATGCTGATGTTTTAAATCATGAAGATGGGATAAGACATCATAAATCGCTGTGGAAAAATCTAAGACAATACAATTTTCTTTTAGTGGCTGTACTTCCATATCCACAAAGATGATATTTTCTTGATAATGAGATAGCTTTTTGATTTGTGCTGTGGAAAACTTTCCAATACATACGATACCATCCACATCCTTCAGGTTTTCTTCAATATTCAAATCATCCTTAAAGATTCGTTTTAATGCGATGCCATGACGACTGCAATACTGTTCCACACCCATACGAATGGTAAAATAATAACTATCTTCTAATTCTTGTTTTAATGAATACCATTGTACAATGGCAAAGGTCAATGCTTTCTCCGTTCGTTTGCTTTTGCCTTTTTTTACATAATGAAGTTCACTGGCAATCTGAAAGACGCGATTACGTGTTGATTCTGGAACGTTTAATGTATCATCTTCATTCAATATTCTGGAAACCGTAGCACTGGACACATTTGCTTTTTGTGCAATATCTTTGATTGTTGCCATTTACTTCACCCCTGTCTATTCTTTTGTGAAACGATATGTCGTTGTTTGTGTATAAGGATGTTGTGGATCATAGATTTGATGAGGATGACATCCTTCAATGTTGATACCATTAGGAATATCCTGCGTTTCTAAAGCGATGCTGCATAAAGCATGCCCCTTCATCCCACTCTCAAATATTTGATTTTCATCAAACCAGTTGGCAGTATATACAACTACGCTGCTTTGATCTGTTAGGATATCTAAACGATGCGCGATGTGAGGATCTTTTAAGATGATATGACCTTCATCAAGCAAGAAGGGAGTATCATAATATTTTGTGTTTTCAAATTCAGGATCATTTATGATTAGATTCTGTTCGATTTCTGAAAGCGAAGAAAAATCAAATG
Organism: [Eubacterium] hominis; assembly: GCA_014337235.1. Taxonomy (GTDB): domain Bacteria; phylum Bacillota_I; class Bacilli_A; order Erysipelotrichales; family Erysipelotrichaceae; genus Hoskinsella; species Hoskinsella hominis. The sequence goes on from CP060636.1 coordinate 2,109,293, forward strand.
CACTGCCCTTGATGATTGGCTCAATACAACTAGGGTGGCATTCCTTTTCAATACGGCATTTTTTTGTGGAAGGTAATTTCAATAGATGATGGGTAATATCTTCCTTCATCCCACCTAAATTAAAATATAGATGATTGGTCATATTTAGTAAAGATACATCTGGTGGAGTACAGTGATATTTGATAGTAAAATCATGATCGTTTAATATATAATCAATATCATATATATAGGTGCCAAAAGGATAACCATCCTCTTCATGACTGGTTTCTAAATGAAGATGTAAGCTGGTATCATTAAGCTGTATAATATCAAATAATTTTTTACTGACTCCACTTTCACCACCATGTAAATGATGGACACCATTATTGATACTTAACTGATGTGTTACACCATTGATTTCATATTTTCCATAAGCGATTCTTCCTGCCACAGGACCAACCAGAGCATTTAAATATGGCCCGCCCTGATCGATATAGTCCTGTTTGTTTAGGAAAGAGGCAACCATATTGGTATGATCTTCCTTAAAATAAATGCCAGAGATGGTTCCTCCAAAGTTTAATACATGGATTTTTAGTACCTTATTTTCAATTGTATATTCATAAACCGGTGCTTCGTGATAACTTGCGACTTGTTTCATTATGCTTCCTCAATTGTATGCATAAATCTTTCAAATGCCTGTTGTCCCTGTTCATCCTGTTTAAAGACGCCGGCATCTTCTAATACCTGTTCAAAGATATGACCAACTTCATTCTGAATGATTGTATGAAGTTCTTCCTTTGGCGTATCTTGATAGGTGGCTGAAAGGTGATTGTACCAGTCTTGATGAATTTGTAAAGCTTCTGGTAATGCTTTCTGATTTTGTAGACATTCTTCAATCTGTGCAAGTTCACCTTTTAATCTTGCAGGTAATACCGCAAGTCCCATAACTTCAATCAGACCAATGTTTTCTTTTTTGATATGGTGAAGATTAGCGTGAGGATGGAAGATACCCATTGGATATTCTTCTGTTGTACGATTGTTTCTTAATGTCAGATCCAGTTCATAGAATTCACCTTTTTTACGGGCAATTGGTGTAATGGTATTGTGTGGTGTATCTTCACTATGAGATAAGATACCTACACACTCATCACTATAGTTTTTCCAGTTAGATAATACATCCGTTGCACAATGTATTAATGGTTCTATTTCCCTGCTGCGTAAACGAAGAACACTTAATGGCCACATGACACGACCATAGCTGACACCTGGATATTTTTCACTTTTGATTTCTTCCAGCATTGAAGCACGCTCCATCGCAAAGGTATAATTACCACCCTGGAAATGATCATGTGTTAAAATACTGCCGCCAACAATTGGAAGATCGGCATTAGAACCGATAAAGTAATGTGGGAATTGTCTTACAAAATCAAGCAGACAACGGAAAGTATTTTCATTGATCACCATAGGAATATGATCTTCATTAAATACGATACAGTGCTCATTATAGTAAGAATATGGAGAATATTGTAAGAAGTAACGTTTACCATTCAACATCACAGGAATGATACGGTGATTATTTCTGGCAGGGTGGGAAAGGGTACCTGCATAGCCTTCATTCTCTTTACATAACAAACATTTTGGATATTTGCTTGGTGGCAGCAATTTTGCTTTTGCGATATCCTTTGGATCTTTTTCTGGCTTGCTTAGATTGATTGTAATATCAATAGGGCCATATTTGGTTTCCGTGACCCAGTGAAGATCTTTTGCGATACGATCCGTACGCATATAATTGCTGGCACGAGATAAGTCATAATAATAATCTGTGGCTTTCTTTGGACTCTCTTTATAAAGTGTTCTAAATTTTGCGATAACTTCGCTTGGGCGTGGCATTAATGCATTCATGATACGTGTGTCAAATAAGTCCTTGGATACGATTGTATCCTCAATGATACCTTTTTCGATAGCATACGCAAGCATATCATCTAGAATTGGCTGTGGTGTTGTTAATTGTTCACTTTCAACATCAACATCCTCATAATCATGTAACTGTAAAATGTCTAACAGTTGATTGGTAACATAGATGACATCCTCTTCTTTTAACAGCTGGTGTGCCAGGCCGAAGTTTACTAAACGTTTAATAGCTTTGTTCATATTTTTTACCTGCTTTCTTTATAGCTTTATTTTACCATTTTTCCTGCGCCATCTCCAATAGATGCGATATAGAATTCACAAGGATATCCGACTTTTTCCAAATATTCCGCTTTGACATTGTTTTGGAAGGCATCAATGGCATCATTTTTTACAATAGCGATAGCACATCCGCCAAAACCAGCACCTGTCATACGGGCACCAATACAGCCATCCTGTTTCCATGAGGCTTCGACTAAAGTATCAAGCTCTATACCAGTTACTTCATAATCATCACGTAGGGATATATGAGAGGCATTCATTAATTTACCAAAGGTTGTGATATCATCTTTTTCAAGTGCAGTAATGGCTTCTTTTACACGCTGATTTTCACTAATAGCATGTTTAGCACGACGCATTCTAACTTCACTTTGGATTGCATCTTTTACTTTATCAAATTGTTCAACATTTAAATCGCATAGATTTTTAATATCGACTCTGCTCTGTAATTCTTTTAAAGCTGTTTCACATTCACTTCTTCTTTCGTTATATTTAGAATCCGCAAGTCCACGGCGTTTGCATGTATTCATAATTACAATGCTGGCATCGTTTAAACGAACAGGGGCATACGTATAGTTTAAAGTCGCAGTATCCAGGGCAATCGCATGATCTTTTTTCCCCATACCAATAATGAATTGATCCATAATGCCACAATTCATGCCAACAAACTTATTCTCTGCTTCCTGACCAATTTTCACAATATCGAGCATAGGAATATTCAGATGATATAGTTCATTAATAATCGTACCTGTCAAAACTTCCAAAGAAGCTGAACTGCTTAATCCAGCACCATTTGGTATGTTTCCTTCGACTAAGATATTGCATCCTTTTGTGAAGGTATGGCCTTTATCCTGGATATAAAAGATGACGCCTTTCGCATAATTTGTCCAATCATCCTGTTGATCATAATGTAAATCGTTGATATTACATACGATTTCACCTAAATCTTTAAAATTGTTGGAGAAGAAATGGACTTCTTCATCATCACGCATTGAGGCAATCGCATAAGTACCATAAGTGATGGCACATGGGAATACCATGCCGCCGTTGTAATCTGTGTGTTCGCCAATCAGATTGACACGTCCTGGAGAAAAGAAAGCTTCTCCATCCGTGTGGAATAATTCTTGAAACTGTTTTGTTAGTTTATCGATCATAGTTAATCTCTCCTTTTTGATGTAAGCTCTACCATTAATATAATCGTCAGTTTAGTAAATGTCAATGAATTTAGTAAAATAAAACGAATATTTTAGTAAAACTTGATCAAAAAAGTTTACTAGTTATATATAATATGAATGAATATTATACTGCTATATACTATAAATAGGTTATTTTTACTTTTTCGAAAATAATTTAGGATTTTCATATGAAAAATACGTATGTATACATGTAGGCACTTATGCCTAGGAAAGATGAGGACCTCTATGGGAAAAGAAAAATTAAAGAAAACAAAAGCTACTATAACAAATTTGGAAAAGAAAGAAATGTTAAATGTTTTAGCTGAAAAGAAAGATGTGGATGTGAATAAAAATTCACCTGTTTCATTTACCAATGATGTATTTATAAAATTTAGTTTAACGGGTGAAGATGCTACTTCTAATCTTCTGCGTAATTTTTTCTGTACTGTCGCAACACATTACAGATTTAATATCGTGCATACTGAAGTAGTAAATTCAGAAATCCTTCCTGAACAATTTGGCTTAAAGCGTATCGTTATGGATGTTGTGGCAACGGATGATCAAGGCAGACGCCATAATATTGAAATTCAAAATCAATACAAAGATGTAGATTTTAATCGCTGGGAATTTTATGGCGCACGAAATTTAAGTATGCAGTTGAAATCAGGAAATTACTATGATGTCATTCAACCTGAATATCAGATTATCTTAACATTCTTTACAGGTGAAGCGGCAGAAAGGAATAACGAGTTAATCAATCATTATGTGATGCGCAATGAGAAAGGTGAAGTAGAACAGGAGAATGCATTGATCAATCGTACATATGTCAATTTGAATGTGATTGACCGCATTGTAGAGGAAAAAGGTGTAGAAAACTTAAATGATTTCGAAAAGTTATGTTACCTATTTAAACACAACGAACCTTGTGATACAATAAACACAGGAAAGTTGGTGGATGCGATTATGAAAAAATATGATGATATGAAACAAAATGAAGAAGTATGGACAATGGCACAACGAATTGAAGAAGCAGAATTACGTGAGAAGTATCTTGAAAAAACGGCAAGAATCAAAAATGAAGAAGATAGAAAAAAAGCTCTAGAAGAAGGGCGAGAAGAAGGTAAGAAAGAAGGACTTCTGGAAGGTCAATTAAAGATTGTAAAACAACTGATCATAAAAAAATATAATCACGATGCCTCTGCATGGTTATCATCTATAACACCTTCACAATTGGATAAAATCATTGAACTTATCTTAACTTGTGATACATTCAAAGACTTACAACAACAGTTGGAAAATAAATAATAAATAAAGAAAAAGACTGGTTATCTTTAGAAAATATCTGAATAATCAGCCTTTTCTTTGGGGAATATATGTATAAAATGATATTTTTTCATCCTTTTTAAGAGATTTTGTCAAAATCCTTTAAAAACGTCAATACTTTATGTATAATAAACATATAGAAGGTAAATTCTATTTTTGGATGATGATGAATCACCATATTTTTTTAAATGCATATCGTAACATAAAGCATAAGATAATGGAGGAAATTTGAATGAAAATCAAAAATGATGATGCTTTGTCTTTTTTACGCAGTTTTGGATTTCGCTGTTATGAACGTACAGATACAGGATTTATTCGTTATAATAAAACCATAGGAAACATGATTGTTACCATTGCGAATGGCCAATTTGAAAATAAAATTCGTGTTTCTTTACTACAGGATAAAGATGGTGTTATCCGTACAAGTTATAAAGATATTATGGAATATACAGATATGATCGGTTCTATGATTGATGCTGGTTTGATTAGTGAAGGAATTGCAATTCCTTTAGAAAAAGAAGAATTAACAGAAAATGATGATATTGATCTGATGGAAAATCCTTTGATTGGTATGCCAAAAAAGCCTAGCGGTTTCATGGGCTTGTAAAGAAGTACAGGAAAATAAACCTGTGCTTTTTATTTTATGATATTACATTGTGAAATAAATGTTATAAAAATGTAAGGATAATGTTATTTACATTGAAGTTATCAAAGAGTAAAATGATAATATCAAAAATCAGATCCAGGGGTTGGATGCTGATATAGGAGGTGAATGATTGCGGATATAAACCAATTGGAAAATTGTCTGATAAAAAAGGGAATGTAGTCACTAGGTAAGTTTGTGAGCACTTGTTTTCAATATATTGGAATGAGGCGAATAATATGGATTTATGGATTACAGTAGCACTTTTGATTGTTATCATCATTATATTATTACTTATCTACCGGTTTTTTAGATTTAATAAAAAACACCATGATTCTATGGATGATACAGATGGAATGTTTTTGTTAAATAAGGGAAAACATGAAGATAAGATGTAGAATCGCATAAAGCTATAGATTTTTTTCTATAGCTTTTTTTTGTATGTAGAAAAGAAAACATTTAAATATGCTTGGTGAAATATGAACGATATTTTAATTTATATCAAATTGAACATAAACTGTTAATATAATGGTATAATAAATGCAAAAAAGGGAGGATAAGCAAATGATTGATGGACATATGCATTTAGAAAATGGACCTTTAACGGTAGATTATGTTATGGAATTTGTGAATGCGGGAGTAAAGGCAGGAATGGATACCATCCAAATCCTTGATCATACGCATCGGTTTATAGAATTTGCGCCTATGTATGACGCATTAAAAGAAGCTTCAAATGAACAGAAAGAATGGTTTGAAAAGAAAAAGCTGGAGCCATTAAGCACATATCACGAACTAATCAGTCAAGTAAAAGCAATGAATCTGCCAATTGAAGTACGCTTTGGTTTGGAAGTATGTTATGCACCTAAGGATAAAGCACTGATTAAAGAAGTATTATCGAAGTATCCTTATGATTTTGTGATAGGAAGTATCCATTCCATTGATGCATTACTATATGATATGAATAGTTTTTCACGCGAAATATTATGGGATAAATATGATACTAATACAATATATCAGCGTTATTATGAGATTATGGAAGATATGATCTGTAGTGATTTATTTACTCAGATTGGTCATCCAGATCAATTGAAATTATTTCATTATGAACCAACGTATGATTTAATACCAACGTATCAACGTCTGGCAAAGCTTGCGAAAGAACATGATGTATATATGGAAAATAATACAGGTATTCATTATCGTTATGGTCATGAAGATATGGGCACAAACCCAGTTTTCCTGGATATTTTAAAAAGCAATGGGGTAAAAATTATGACTGCCAGCGATGCACATAAGCCAGAAGATGTTGGCAAACTGATCAAGGAGATTTCATAATGAGTATTTATTATGTAAGACATGGACAGACAGATTGGAATAAGCTTGGTTATTTACAAGGACAAAGTGATATCGCATTAAATGAAGAAGGCATCAAACAGGCGAAACAGGTACGTGATGCGATGAAACAAGTGCATATCGATAAGATTATATGTTCCCCATTACAGCGTACAAGACATACAGCAAGTATTATAAATGAAAATTATGGATTGGAAATACATGAAGATAAACGTATTATAGAACGTTATTTTGGAGAAGTTGAAGGTGCCAAACGAAAAGATATTGTGTTTGAAGATTTCTGGAAATGGGAAAAGCCGGTACAGTATGGTATGGAAAGTATTGATGAGGTTTTTCACAGAGTTTATGACTTTCTCGATGATATTATGGAGGAAGCAATGCATCAAAATATATTAGTGGTAGCACATGGTGGTGTGAGCATTCCATTTCAATGTTATTTTGATGAAGAAAACCGAAAGAAAGACTTGATTTCCCTGATTCTGAAAAATTGTGAGGTCGCTCAAAGGGAAAGTAAGGTAAAAGTAAAGTAGGAAAGGGATGAAAATCCCTTTTCATTTGGGCTTTTTGTAGGAATAAAAGACACCTTTAGCATTGACAGGAACTAGGAAAAGATTTAAAATTAAGAAGTGGGAAAACTCTTATTTTACAATGCTTGTGAAAAAGTTCCCAAACTGATATTTCTATTTATAGAGGGTAGAGATATACGCATGACCAAGGCTACAACTTTTTCTTAGAAAGTAGCATACATTGGTAAAATCATGGATGACACGAGAAAGGAGAAATGACATGATTTATTCAAAAGAAGTTGAAAACATGTGCACAGTAAAATGTGGCGCTAGTCACGGATGTGCTCCTATTCCTGAAGAAGGAAAATGGGTTTACTCAAGAGAAATCAAAGACATCTCTGGTTTGACACACGGTATCGGATGGTGTGCTCCACAGCAGGGTGCCTGCAAACTGACATTAAACGTTAAAGAAGGTATTATCGAGGAAGCATTAATCGAAACATTAGGTTGTTCAGGTATGACTCACTCAGCTGCAATGGCTAGTGAAGCTATCGTTGGTAAGACTTTATTAGAAGCTGTAAACACAGACTTGGTTTGTGATGCTATCAACACTGCAATGCGTGAATTGTTCTTACAGATCGTTTATGGTCGTACACAGTCTGCATTCTCTGAAAACGGTTTACCTGTAGGTGCTGGTCTTGAAGACTTAGGTAAAGGTACTCGTTCTCAGGTTGGTACAGTTTATTCAACAAAATTAAAAGGTCCTCGTTACCTTGAACTTGCTGAAGGTTATATCACTCAGATGGGATTAGATGAAAACAACGAAATCATTGGTTACGAATATGTAAACATGGGTGTTTTCATGGATGCTGTTAAGAAAGGTACTAACCCTGAAGAAGCATTAAACAACGCTAAGAAAACTTACGGTCGTTATGCAGATGCTGTTAAATATATCGACCCAAGACACGAATAGGAGGAAAAATCATGGCATTATTTGAAGGATACGAAAGACGTATTGATAAAATCAATGAAGTATTAAATTCATATGGTATTTCTTCCATCGAAGAAGCAAAAAAACTATGTGATGAAAAAGGTGTTGATGTTTACAACATCGTAAAAGGCATTCAGCCAATCTGTTTTGAAAACGCATGCTGGGCATATATTGCTGGTGCAGCTATCGCAATCAAAAAAGGTGAAAAAACTGCATATGAAGTAGCTAAATCTTTAGGTGAAGGTTTACAGGCATTCTGTATTCCTGGATCTGTTGCTGATGATCGTAAAGTTGGTTTAGGTCATGGTAATTTAGCTGCTATGTTACTTGACAATGATACAAAATGTTTCGCATTCTTAGCAGGACACGAATCTTTCGCTGCTGCTGAAGGTGCAATCGGTATCGCTCGTAACGCTAACAAAGCTCGTAAAGAACCATTACGTGTAATCTTAAACGGTTTAGGTAAAGATGCTGCGAAAATTATTTCTCGTATCAACGGATTTACTTATGTAGAAACTCAGTTTGATTATTTCACAGGTGAATTAAAAGAAGTTTCAAGAACTGCTTATTCTCAGGGAGAAAGAGCAGCAGTTAACTGCTATGGTGCAGATGACGTACGTGAAGGTGTTGCAATCATGCATCACGAAGGTGTAGACGTTTCTATTACTGGTAACTCTACTAACCCAACTCGTTTCCAGCACCCAGTTGCAGGTACATACAAGAAAGAATGTATCGAACAAGGTAAGAAATACTTCTCAGTAGCTTCTGGTGGTGGTACTGGACGTACATTACACCCAGATAACATGGCTGCTGGTCCTGCTTCTTATGGTATGACTGATACTATGGGACGTATGCACTCAGATGCTCAGTTCGCTGGTTCTTCATCAGTTCCTGCTCACGTAGAAATGATGGGTCTAATCGGTATGGGTAACAACCCTATGGTTGGTGCTTCTGTTGCAGTTGCTGTAGCTATCGCTGAAGCAATGAACAAATAATTATATTTATAATTATAAAGATAGATGATTCCTTTGGGAGTCATCTTTTTTTTGCATTTTTGATAGAATATGCTACCATAGTAACAGGTGATAAACAAACAGGGATGAAAGTAACTATCTTTTTCAAATAATGCTTGTGTTCCTCTAATAACTCATGTCATAATAAAAGCATAAAGATATAGACGAGGAGAAACGATTATGAATAAGAAAATGATAGCACCAATTGTGATAGGGGTGATTGTATCGGGGTACTTTTTGATGTGGATCGCCATGGTGTTTTGTATTGAAGTCAACTTATTTGTAGCGTCTATCATTGGGTTGCCTTTGATTGCGTTATTGTTTCTTTGGGTATATATCGTGAGAGAACGTATTGACGAGATAAGGAGTGGAGAAGAAGATGATCTTAGTAAATACTGATTACATTACAGGAAAAGAGTTGGAAATGTTAGGTTTGGTGAAAGGAAGTACCATTCAAACAAAGAATATCGGAAAAGATATTTCACAGGGGTTTAAGACTTTAGTGGGTGGAGAATTAAAAGCTTATAATGAAATGATGAATGAGGCAAGAGCACTTGCGACGAAACGTATGGTAGAAGAGGCAGAAGCGATGGGTGCGGATGCTGTTGTGAATATCCGTTATGCTTCCAGTGCTATTATGGGTGGTGCCGCAGAAGTCATTGCATATGGTACAGCTGTGAAGTTTATATAAGGATGAATATGCCAAAAAAGTAAATAGTAATAGTTTTATCCCTTTTTCTGTGGTATATTTATATTGGCAAATTTTAGGAAACAGCAGAAAGAAGGATGAGTAATGGCAAGAAAAATCGGAATCGACTTAGGTACGACGAACCTGTTGATCTGTGTAGATAACAAAGGTGTTGTTGTGAATGAACCATCAATTATTACAGTAGATGCGCAATCAAAGAAATGTATTGCCGCAGGACTTGATGCGAAAGATATGCTAGGACGTACACCAAAAAACATGATTTGTTTACGTCCATTGAAGGACGGGGTTGTTGCAGATTTTGAAGCAACAGATATGATGTTGAATTATTTCCTTAAGAAATGTGATTTAAAAGGAATGTTTCAAAAGAACGTGATATTAATTTGTCATCCAACCAAAATTACATCTGTGGAAAAGAACGCAATTCGTGATTGTGCATATCGAGCAGGCGCAAAAAAAGTGTTCATGGAAGAAGAACCAAAGGTTGCGGCATTAGGAGCCGGACTTGATATTGGCAAAGCCAGTGGACATATGGTCTTAGATATTGGTGGTGGTACCAGTGATATCGCAGTATTGTCTTTAGGTGATATTGTATGTTCTACATCAATTAAAACAGCTGGAAATCATTTAACACATGATATTATTGAAAATGTTCGTGTACAGAAGAAAATGTATATTGGTGAACAGACAGCAGAAGAAATCAAAAAACAGATTGCGACAGCTATTCCTGGTGATAATGTGGAAACAATTAGTATCAGTGGACGTGATGTGGAAACAGGATTACCACATGCAATTGAAATCAACTCTAATGAGGTTGAATCTTATATTCACCAGAGTTTAAGAGAAATCGTACATGCGACAAAAACGATTTTGGAAGTAACACCTCCAGAACTTGCTTCTGATATTGTACAGCATGGTTTGGTATTGACTGGAGGAGGCGCTTTATTAAAGAACCTGGATCAGTTGATGCGTGATGAATTAAAAATTCCAGTGTATGTAGCTGAAAATGCACTGAGTTGTGTAGTTGATGGCTGCCAGATTATGTTAGAGAATTTATAAGGTACGATTTGTACCTTTTTTTAATAGATTCTTAAAGTTTTTTTTAATATTTTCGCAAAAAAAACAATTATTTTTCACTTTTATGACATATGGGAAAAAATATGTTATCCTTTGCAATGAAACAGGCAAGTGCTTCATATCTACTTTCTTAAAATTTCTCCTTAACTTATGACATAAAACTTCAACTTGTCTGTTTCACTTGTGTGAAAGTGTTATAATGAGCGTAGAGGTGATCACAATGCTACTAGCTGCATATATGGTTCCCCATCCACCAATTCTTTTAAATGAAATAGGAAAAGGCGAGGAACAAAAGATTAATAAAACAAAACAAGCATATGAACAAATCGCAAAAGAAATCGCAAAACTGCGACCAGATACTATATTGATATTTTCTCCACATGCGCCAAGTTACCGTAATTATATCGCGATATCATCTGGTGATGAAGCAAAAGGAGATTTCTCACAGTTTCATGCATCACAAGTAAGTTTTCATGAAAGATATGATAAAAAATTGATTGAGAAAATAGAAAAAGAGGCACAAATAGCAAAGATACCAGCGGGAACATTGGGTGATGATGCACAGCTGCTGGATCATGGTACGATGGTACCTCTGTATTTCATTGAAAAAGAATATCATGATTTTGAAATCGTACGAATTGGAGTCAGCGATTTGGATATCGATATACAAGTCACTTTTGGGAAATGCATCGCAAAAGCGATAAAAGAAATGAATCAAAAAATCGTTGTAATCGCAAGTGGGGATTTATCTCATCGATTAAAAGCAGATGGTCCTTATGGATATTGTGAAGAAGGTCCAGTGTTTGATAAAGAAATCGTTCGAATTATGAAAGAAAATGATTTTGATGCATTACAGACAATCAATCAATCCGTATTAAAAGAATGTGCACAATGTGGGCTTCCTTCTTTTCTGATGCTAACGGGTATTTTATCTCAATATGCTTATCGTACAAGGTTTTTATCATATGAGGGAACCTTTGGTGTGGGATATGGTATTTGCGCAATCGATATAGAAAAAGACCCCTTTGTGGCGCTTGCGAAAATGTCTTTAGAACACTATGTTCGTTATCATACGGTATTATCATCTGCTTTTATTCCAGAAAAGATGAATATGCCGAAGGCAGTATTTGTATCTCTACATATAAATAATCGTCTTAGAGGCTGTATTGGAACTTTGGCACCAATGAAAAAGAATGTTGGAGAAGAGATTATCGCAAATGCAATCTCTGCAGGAACAAGAGATCCGCGTTTTCATGCGGTCAGAAAAGAAGAACTGCATTTGATAGAATATAGTGTGGACATACTTGGTGATCCTGAACCAGCAAGTTGTGATGATGATTTAGATGTGAAACGATATGGTGTGATTGTGGATGATGGATTACGTCGAGGAGTATTGTTGCCTGATTTAGAAGGTGTAGATACATTTGATCAGCAATTACGCATTGCTTTGTCAAAAGCAGGTATCGATGAAGCTGATGATTTCAGGATTCAAAGATTTGAGGTGATTCGCCATCATGAAATGTGATTTGTGTTTTCATCAATGTGAATTAACAGAAGGAAAAACAGGATTTTGTAAAGCCAGAGGTATGAGAGATGGGAAAATTGTATCTTTAAATTATGGTTGTATGACATCACTTGCATTAGATCCTATTGAGAAGAAGCCACTTGCACAATTTCATTCAGGCTCTAGTATTTTATCCATTGGTAGTTTTGGTTGTAACTTTCATTGTGATTTTTGTCAAAATGCAATCATTTCACAAGAAAATCATGTAGAATATGAAAAACTGACACCAGAAGAAGTCGTAAATCTAGCTTTGCGTTTAGCAGATGAACAAGGAAATATTGGGATTGCCTATACATATAATGAACCACTTATTGGCTATGAATTTATCTATGACTGTGCAAAACTTGCACATGCGCATGGTCTTAAAAATGTATTGGTAACAAATGGTGCGATTACATCAAAATATCTAATGGATTTATTGCCATACATTGATGCGATGAATATTGATCTAAAAGCATTTACTTCTGGATTCTATGAGAAAATAGGTGGAAATCTTGAACTGGTCAAAGAAAATATCATACTTTGTAGTGCGTATACACATGTAGAACTAACAACGCTGATCATTCCCGGAAGAAATGATGGAGAAGAAGAAATGCAACAAATGACAAAATGGATTGCGTCAATCAGTAAAGATATACCATTACATATCAGTCGATATTTTCCACGATATCATTGTCATATTCCACCTACTGATGTTGATCAAATAGAACATTTATGTCATATTGCGAGAATGAATTTAAATTACGTGTATAAAGGAAATTGTTGAGGATATGGAATATTTTCACTTTTTCCTTTTTCTATGTGTTTTATTCATAGAAAAGGATATTTTTTTTCTACATTTCAGATAAATTAAATGGTATAATAGGGAGGTACATGGAGGAAGAAAATGAAACGGGTAGACAATCAAATCAGACATTCCATTCTTGTGGTGGCAACGATTACGTTTGTACTTATTTCTTTATGTTTAAGTGGTTTGTGGTTTATCAATGACCAGCAAAATGCAAAAACAAATGAATTTTTAGCTCAGATGACCACACAATATAAAGCTTCTATCCTTCGTCAAATACATGGAGATATAGAAACTTTAGATGGGATGGCCACAATTTTAGGGGAAGAAGAAGCTGTGGAAACAGAACATCTGTATCGAATTCTTGAAGAAATAAATAATGCGAATCGTTTTATGCGTATGGGGTTTATTAGAACCGATGGTATGACCACAATGGTGGATATTAGCGGACAGAGAATAGAAAATGTTGATTTAAGTCAAATGGATTATGTAAAAAAGGCATTACATGGTGAAGAAGTCATCACAGATACAATTAAAGATTCTTTTGGTGATGGATATATTAATATTTATGCAGTGCCAATTTATCATAAAGGTAAAATTATTGGGGCATTATGTGCAGTAAATGATTCAGAAATATATCGCAGTATTGTTGATCTGCCTTCATTAGGTAATGGTTTTGCGGGAATTGTGAAAAGTGATGGCGCACTTGTTATACGAAGTAAAGAAGACCCCAATCAGACTTATGATAATATATATCAATTAAGTTTTGATCGTCAGGATGAATTAGAAGAAGCAAAACAGGCGTTGAAAAATAAAGAAGATGGATCTTTCATGTATCATCAGCAAGGCAATACATATCTGGCGCATTTTACTTCTTTGGGAATTAATGACTGGTTAATTGTAAGTATGGTACCTAACTCTGTACTGACCTCTAATTTACGTATGGTTTCCAAATTATCTATCATGGCGATTATCGCAATTATTATTCTATTAAGCGCCTTATTAAAATATATCAATAAAATCATTTTAGGTAGTCGAAAAATATTAGAAAATATCGCATATTTTGATGAACTTACCAATTCTTATACCAAGAGTAAATTTTTACTGGAGGCAAATGCGTTATTAGAGAAAAGTCGATATTATAGTATCGTTGAGCTTGATATTTTAAACTTTAAGATGATTAACGAATTATTTGGATATCAGGCTGGAGATGCTTTTTTGAAATATTTCGCAAAATGTTTGAAAGAGGAAATCCAGACAGATGAATTATATTATCGTCATCATGCGGATTGTTTTGGTCTGATGCTGCATGAACAAGATAAACAAACACTGATAAAACGCATGGAAAAACTAAAAGCGAAGATATGCAGTTATGAACTACATCCGCAACAGCATTATTATATCCAATGCTCCTGTGGAATAAAGATTTTTGATGAACGTGAACAAAATCAGGCGATTGATCTTGTGATCAATCGGGCTATGATGGCATTAAAAGAATGTAAAAAGCATAGCAATAGTGATATCTATATTTATGATGATAAATTATATAATGCTTCCCAACATCAAAGTTTAATAGAATCAAGAATGGAAACAGCACTACAGAATCATGAATTTGAAGTATATCTTCAACCCAAACATGATATTGTGACTGAAAAGATTGTTGGCGCAGAAGCGCTTGTCCGTTGGAATATGGATGGTAAAATCATTATGCCGGATGAATTCATTCCTTTATTTGAAGAAAATGGATTTATCACAAAACTGGATATGTATGTATTAGATCATGCATTCTCATACATGGAAGAATGGCAGTCTAAAGGATATTGTATAAAACAGATAAATGTAAATCAGTCAAGAATGTTGATGTATCGCAGTAATTATATGGAAGATATAAAGAAAATCATAAAACGACATCATGTTGATACTTCCGCAATCGTGCTGGAGGTAACTGAAAGTGTTGCGTTGGAAGATATGGAGATCTTAAAGGAAACAATTCAAAGTGTTCATCAATTAGGCTTTGAAGTGTCGATGGATGATTTTGGAAGTGGCTATTCATCTTTGAATGTTTTACAGGCACTGCCATTTGATGAACTGAAATTAGATCGTTTCTTCGTTAAGGATATGGGTGTAGATCATGAGAAACAAAAAAAGATTATTCAATACATTATAGAATTGAATAAATCATTAAATGTCCGTACAGTTGCGGAAGGCGTAGAAACAAAAGCACAATTAGAGTTTTTAAGGGGCATTGGTTGTGATATCGCTCAGGGATATTATTTCTCTAAACCATTGCCAAAAAATGAATTTGATAAGCTATTAGAAAAAGAACAAGGAAATGAATAGTTTCCTTGTTTTTCTATATAAAAAAAGCCTTCCACTTGGAAGACTTTCATTTTCAGATGGTGCCGACACGCAGAATTGAACTGCGCGCTGAGCATTACCATTGCTCTGTATTACCACTATACTATGTCGGCAGCTTTCTTTGGAAAGCTATTATATTATAATATATTTCTATATTTTTTCAACAGCTTTCGCAAAGTTTATTGATTTTTTAAGAGCTTTTTCAATTCACGGTAGACTTTCGCAATTGGAAGACCCATCACATTATAATAATCACCATGAATTTCCTTCACAAACAATTTACCTTTTCCCTGGATGCCATAAGCACCAGCCTTGTCATAAGGCTCATCACTATCCAGATATTGTTGTAAATCATCCTCCTCAATATTATAGAATGTAACTTCTGTGATATCATGAAATACAATGTGGACATCCTTACCAAGAATTGCTACACCACTAATTACACGATGTGTGCTACCAGACAGCTGTTTTAACATTCGACTTGCATCCTCGCGATTTTTTGGTTTGCCAAGTGGTTCACCATCTAAAATGACCATCGTATCACAGCCTAACACCAATTGATCAGGAAACGCATCCCATACCGTTTTGGCTTTCTGATATGCTATTTTTTCAATTGCTTTTTCTACTGGTATATCTTTATCAAATACTTCATCACAATCACATGAGATAGAACGAAAAGCAAAACCACAGTCCTGCATAAGTTCTTTTCTTCGAGGGGACTTACTTGCCAGTATCAGATTGTGGTAATTCATCATTCCCCATCAACTCCTTATGTACTTTATGTAGCTGATGTCTTAAATAAACATAGCTAACAGCGAATAAACCTGCAAATCCTGCCGCAAACCAGGTAATAATCTTAAATACCAGTTTAAAGAAGAAATCACTAGGGAACAAGTTGATCATCAAATCCGTTGATGGATCCAGCAGCCAGAGATCGTTTCTAAATGCTAAACGATGAAAAGCAGTCCAAAAAGCATCAAAATCAGCATAAGCCCAGAATCCTACCAGAGCAAAAAAGACAAAGAATAAAATCGCCGTTTTCATATAAGCGATACTTAAATGTGTATAAATACCACCACGATATTGGAATATTAAATATACCAAAGATACAAGTAAGGCGACGATACATCCCTTACGTAAGATCAATGCAAAATGATAAAGATTTCTTACATCAACCATATGACTAGCTTCTTTTTCATTAAAGGCTTCTGTTTTGGTGCCTTTTAATGAAATTTCCACTTGAATATCGTCCCGTTCATTTTTAAGATAATCTAACAAAGTATAAGTGGCTTTGTTTAAATCTTTTTCTGTCATCCCAAGGGACTGGGCTGTATTTAAATCTTTATATTCTTTCGCATAGAAGCCTTTATCAAAGCAGTTATAGTCAATACTGGTGATGAGCATAATCAAAACTGCACTGATGGCAATTGCATATGCTGCGATTGCATTAAGTTTTTCAAATATTTGTTTCATACAATTACTCCTTTTCTGAAAGGCATTGTATATCGTATCATAAATTTACGAAAAAAGAAATGTTGCATGTAAAGTTATACATTTATTCTACCGCAATCAAATGTAAATTACTCACACCACGGCAAGTGTTTAACTGTTCAAGCAGCTGGTCTATGGATACCATCATCTCACATAAGTCAAAGGAAATTACCACACTGGCCCAGTCATGAATAGGGATATTCTGGTTAATGGTTAAAATATTCGCATTTACTTTAGACATGGTATTTAGTACTTCACTTAAGATTCCTTTATCATGATGCAACATCAATGAGATGACTGCTTTTCTAGCACTCATGCCCTGTGCAGGAAGGAATACGTAATCTTTGTATTTATAATAAGTACCTCGTGAAATACCCACTTTTTTTACAGCTTCACTCACTTGTTTAACTTCACCATTCTGTAAGAGTGTTCTTGCTTCTATTACTTTATCCAGAACATCTGGAAGGATGGTGCTATCTACAATATAATATTTTTCCATTACATCACCTCATCACTGCTGCCATCATAGGTGGCATGTAATTTACGATAATCCCATGAAGGATAACGCTGTTTTAGCTGTGCTATCAAATCATCAGCGACTTCTTCCTGCTGTGTTAAAGCCATCATTGTTGAACCACTGCCAGATATAAACATCGTCAGGGCACCACAATCCTTTGATAATGTTTTTACTTCATCATATGCAGGTATCAGTTTTTTACGATATGGCTCTTGCATCTGATCGTTACAAGCCTTTGAAATAATGAGTCCGTTACCAATTTCTATTGCTTTGGCAAGGGCTGCGGTACGCCCCATTTGATAAACAGCCTGGGCATAGCTCATTTGATTTGGCAACACTTCACGGGCTTTTTTTGTGCTGACTTCAAAATCGGGAATCATTGTTACAAAAATTAAATCCTTTTTTACACCATAACGAATCATATTTGGTTTTCCCTGATCCATAAAAGAAACAGTCAATCCACCAAAAATAGCAGGAGCAACATTATCTGGGTGTCCTTCCATCTGGGTAGCTAAATCAAATATTTCATATTTATTCATTTTATGGTGAAACAGGGCGTTGGCACCTGTTAATCCTGCGACGATACACGTAGCACTGCTTCCCATACCACGGGCATAAGGAATATTGGTTTCCACATGCATACGTAAACCACTGACTTTCTCGTTTAAATATTCTAATCCCTTTAAAAAGGCCTGATAAATCAGATTGTCTTCGTTACAATATGCAGCTTCACAGCCTGTGATTTCTAAGCCTTCTTCAATTACTTCAAAACTTACTGTACAGTATTCATCCAGTGCGATTCCAAGGCAGTCATATCCTGGCCCTAAATTGGCAGAGGTAGCTGGTACCTGTACCTTAATCATGGAACATTTCCTCCACAGTTTTTTGAACGAAGGCTTCCATATCATCTTTATCAACCAATGCATTGTGACGGATTTCCATTGTGGAAAGTTCTTTTAAAGGCGCAGGAATCTGTGCACCGGTTTTTTCTTCCAGCTGCTTCATACATGCAAATTCATCTT
Source organism: [Eubacterium] hominis (assembly GCA_014337235.1). Taxonomy (GTDB): domain Bacteria; phylum Bacillota_I; class Bacilli_A; order Erysipelotrichales; family Erysipelotrichaceae; genus Hoskinsella; species Hoskinsella hominis. The sequence goes on from CP060636.1 coordinate 2,127,985, forward strand.
CATCACCTTTGCCAAAGATAGCTTCATATACGGCTGGCGCAAATTTGTAAGGAGATGCTGTAGATAATAATACACATTTATGTTCACTGTCTTCTTTTTCATAATCTTTCATTACTTTATAGGCTACTGCTGTATGTGGATCCATTACATATCCATGCTGTTCATACATTTCTTTGATTGCTTGTGCACAAGCTTCATCATCACAATAACCGCCAGTAAAATCAGCTTTTACACTTTCAAATATTTCTTCCTTGACCTGATAACTTCCTTTTGTTTCTAAGTCTTTCATCAAAGACGCAATATAAGCAGCATCTTTACCACTCTTATAATATAATAAACGCTCCAGATTTGAACTAATCAGGATATCCATACTAGGGGAGATGGTCTTATAGAATGGACGATTACGATCATATACACCATCTTTTAAGAAATCAAATAAGACGTTGTTGGCGTTGCTTGCAACAATGAATTTATGAACAGGCAGCCCCATACATTTCGCATAATAACCAGCTAGTACATTGCCATAGTTTCCTGTAGGAACACAATAGTTGATTTCCTCACCGAATTTGATCTTATTGTTTTTTACCATTTCCTTATATGCAAAGATATAATATACGATCTGTGGAATCAAACGGCCGATATTGATGGAATTGGCACTGGACAATGTTACATGTTGTTTTGCTAATTCATCAGATAGTGCCTGATTGTTGAAAATCTTTTTCACATTGGATTGTGCATCATCAAAGTTTCCTTTAATAGCACATACGCAGGTGTTATTTCCTGTTGTAGTGACCATTTGAAGCTTTTGGATATTGGATACCCCAGCATCTGGATAGAATACAGTAATACCAGTACGTGGCACATCTTTAAATCCTTCCAGTGCCGCTTTTCCTGTATCCCCACTTGTTGCAGTCAAAATCATGACATTTTCATCTGTGTGGGTTTCTAAAGATACGCGCATCAACTGAGGCAGCATACGCAATCCTACATCTTTAAATGCACATGTTGGACCATGGAATAATTCAAGAATTGCTTCATCGTCTACCATGTGTAATGGGGTAATGTCTTCATTGCGGAATTTTCCTGCATAGGCATCGTTTACACAACGTTTCACTTCTTCATCGCTGAAATCAGGAAGCAGCATATGTAATATCGTTTCTGCCATCTGCATGTAATCCATCTGCATCATATCCTCTAAAGGAAGGCGCAGGTTGTCTAAGCCATCATATACATATAGGCCTCCATCGTCTGCAATTCCTTTCAAAATTGCTTGTTTTGGTGTAAATGCTTTGCTTGAGTTTCTCGTGCTTGTATATATTTCTTTCATTTTTTTCATTCTCCTTTTTTTCTATCTTGCAATTCTTTGTATACTATGATACAATGTTCGCAATCTAAAAACAAGTGTTTTTGTTGAAAAGACACATTTTTTATGAAAAGGAGGAAAAACATGAATATTGCGATACTTGGATATGGAACGATTGGAAGTGGTGTACACCAGATCGTTGAAGAAGGAGCTACACTTTTGACCAAGAGCTTACATGTAACACGTATATTGATTCGTAAGGGGAAAGAAAAAACGCTTCCTTATATGTGTGATGATATAGACGACATTGTAAATGATCCTGCAGTGGATTTAGTCGTTGAAACAATGGGAGGCATTGAGCCAGCCCACACGTATATATTAAAAGCATTAGAACATGGCAAACATGTTGTGACTGCCAACAAAGCAGTTGTGGCAGCTTACTTAAAAGATTTTAATGAGTGTGCCAAAGAAAACAATGTAAAATTTTATTATGAAGCTAGTACTGGTGGCGGGATTCCTTGTATCGCCGGACTGGAAAAAGCACTTCGTATTGATGAAGTGGATGAAATACATGGGATTTTCAATGGAACCAGCAATTTTATCTTAGATCACATGCAGCGTTATGGCACAAGCTTTGAAGAAGTATTAAAAGAAGCACAACGTTTAGGTTATGCAGAAGCTGATCCTAGCGCTGATATCGATGGATATGATGTATGTAACAAACTGAGAATTTCTGCAAGTATTGCATATGACTATCATGTACCTGATAACTTCCCGGTCTTTGGTATCCGTAACATTACCAAAGAAGATGTTATGTATTTCAAAAGCATGAATCGTTCTGTTCGTTTTATTGCGAAAACCAAACGTGACGGCGATCGTTATAGCTGTGTAGTAGAACCTATTCTTTTCAAAGAAAGTGATCTGGAAGCAAATACACAGGATAACTACAATTTGATCAGTATGCATGGAAAAACCATTGGGGATTTAAAATTCTATGGACAGGGTGCAGGAAAACTTGCGACAGCCAATGCGGTTGTTCAGGATATTTTAGATATTCTGGAAGGCAAAGAACACATGGAGCGTAAATATGAAAACAAGATGAAATACGATACAACGATTTGTCGTCGTGATTATGTCTTGCGTGCAGATAAAGCATGTCGTGTGTACTTCAAAGGCATTAAGTATGAAACAAGTACCTTTGATAAGTATATGCTGATCAAGGATATCGAAGTTATGAAAATGCATGAATTAATGAAAAAAGTATTAGAAGTAGATCCTACAGCCTTTATGGCAAGTATCTACGAAAGGGAGGACTTATGATTAAAATAACAAAATTTGGCGGCTCTAGTGTCGCAAATGCACAACAATTCACAAAAGTTAAAAACATTATAGAAGCAGACCCTGCCAGAAAGTTTGTTGTAGTTTCCGCAAGCGGTCGTGAACATAAGGACGACAATAAAGTTACAGATTTATTATATTTGATTGAAGCACATTTGAAATACAGTGTTGATTATTTATCTTTGTTTCAATTGATTGAAGAACGTTTTCTAACCATTAAGAAGGATTTAAACCTGCAATATCCAATTGAAAAAGATCTGGAAGAATTAAAAGGACAGTTAAGCAAGTCCATGTCTACTGATTATTTAGTATCACGTGGAGAATATTTAACTGCGAAGCTGATGGCAGAATATTTAGGATTTCCATTTGTGGACGCAAAGGATATTATCACATTCCATTATGATGGAAAAATTGATTTTGATGCGACAAAATATCGCTTAGATGGCTTTATGAAAAACCATGATCGTTTCGTTATGCCAGGCTTCTATGGAGCACTTCCTGATGGTATGATCAAGACGATGTCACGTGGTGGCAGTGATATTACTGGTTCTATTTTGGCACGTATCTTAAATGCGGATATGTATGAAAACTGGACAGATGTTTCTGGTATTTTAATGGCTGACCCAAGAATCGTACATCATCCAAAACGTATTGATAAAATCACATACAGTGAATTAAGAGAATTGTCTTATATGGGCGCAAGTGTACTTCATGAAGAAGCAATCTTTCCTGTAAAAGAAAAGAATATTCCTATTAATATCTTAAATACCAACCATCCAGAAGAAGGTGGAACCATCATCGTAGAAGAAGATGATGGGGAAAGTGGTGAAATGATTACCGGTATCGCTGGTAAGAAAAACTTTACCGTTGTGGCAATTTACAAGAACCATATGTCAGATGAAGTTGGTATTATCCGCCGTGCGCTTGAAGTATTTGAAAACTATCGTGTGAATATCGAACATATTCCAAGTGGTATTGATTCTTTCAGTATCGTTGTTAGTGGTGATGAAGTAAATGATGTAATTTATGATATCGTATCGGATATCAAACGTGCATGTAATCCAGACAGTATCAAGGTAATCGATCATATCGCATTAATTGCGACAGTTGGTCGTAAGATGATGTATAAACCAGGTATGAGTGGAAAAATCTTCTCAGTACTTGGAGAAAATGATATTAATATTCGTATGATTGCACAGGGTAGTGATGAAATCAACATTGTTGTCGGTGTAGAAGATAAAGACTTTGAAAAGACAATTGATGCGATTTATCACAGCTTTGTGAAAGACTAATACTATAAACAGGGAGGAAACGAAAATGAAGACATATAACGTAGCAATCTTAGGGGCAACAGGAGCCGTTGGTCAGGAAATGATTAAAATCCTGATGGAGCGTAATTTTCCTATCAAAGAACTGCATCTGCTTGCAAGCGCAAGAAGTGCTGGTAAAAAAATGTGGGTCAATGAAAAAGAATATACAGTAGAAGAAACAACAGAAAACAGCTTTGATGGTATCGATATTGTATTAGGTGCCGCAGAAAATGATATTGCGAAGAAATACCTGCCCATCGCTGTGGAAAAAGGCGCAGTAGTTGTGGATAATAGTAGTGCATATCGTTTAGATGACAATGTACCTTTGGTTATTCCTGAAGTAAATCCTAATGATGTGAAAAAACATAAAGGTATTATCGCAAATCCTAACTGTGCTACAATTATTGCACTTGTAGCTTTACAGCCATTACATGCATATGCACATGCGAAACGTATGGTCGTATCTACGTATCAGGCAGTCAGTGGTGCTGGTGTTGGCGGTATCCGTGAGCTGCAGCAACAGGTAGAAGCAATTCATGATAATAAACCAGTAGAAGTGAAAAACTTCCAGTATCAGATTGCATATAACCTGATTCCTCAAATTGGTGGATTTAATGAAGAAGGATATTCCAGTGAAGAAATGAAAATGCAGTTTGAAGGCAGAAAAATTCAGAGTAATCCTGAATTAAGTGTCAACTGTACATGTGTACGTGTTCCAGTATTCCGCTCACATTCAGAATCTATCATGGTAGAATTTGAAAAACCGATTGATGTAGAAAAAGCAAAAGTATTATTAAAAGACGCAGCTGGTGTAAAACTGGTAGATGATCCTGTGAATAAAGTATATCCAATGCCATTAGATACTACAGATCAAGATTTGGTATATGTTGGACGTATCCGTAAGGATATGAGTGGTCATGAAAATGCATTGAGTTTCTGGTGCTGTGGTGATCAGGTTCGTAAAGGTGCTGCGACAAACGCTGTACAGATTGCGGAATTAGTGATTCAGAATATGTAGAAAAAAACTCATTCTTTCTATAATGGAGAGAATGAGCTTTTTATTAGTCTTTTGTTTCTGCAGGTTCTTCTGTTTTATCCTTTGCGTCAATAGAGAAATAATCATCTTCTGTATCTGTTTCATTTTCAGATTCTTTTTCTTCTACTTCTTCTACCATGCAGTCCGCAAGGGTGTGCGTCATAAATGAGAATTTGCTTAAAATCATTCCAATGCCATAGAAGATAAAGGAATAAGCAAGATAAGAACCGCAATTTGATAAATAGATACTGATTGTTGTTTCCAGTGTGATCGTGCCAGAGTTTTCTGCACTTGCGGAAATATAATCATGAGTCAGCTTCGCAAATAATAATGTCGCTAATAGAAATAATACCGCTAATACATAAAATAGTATACTAGCCTTTGAGATTTTCTTCGTTTTATTCTTCATAAGTCCAACCTTTCTTTGCACGGGGTTAATTATCATATAAAAATGTGTGATAAAGATGTGTTGTGTGTGAAAAATTGAAGAATTTTATAAGAAGAGCTAAAGAAAGCTAGAATATTTCTTAAAAATATTGTATGATAGTAGGGCAAATGTGCCATGCAGTCGTGGTGGAATGGCAGACACGCTACTTTGAGGGGGTAGTGAGAGTAATCTCGTGCGGGTTCAAGTCCCGCCGGCTGCACCAATAGAAAAATTTCGTCCCATTTTAGGGACTTTTTTCTTTTTTACGAGTATAATGAAGTTAGGAAAGCAAAGGTGAAAGGTATGAAAAAAATCATAATGCTGTGTTGTTTATTACTGCTTGTATGTGGCTGTCAGAAAACTGAAGAAAAGAAAGTGGAAAAAGAAACGCCAACTACGGATACAACAGCTCCAAAGGAGAATACTTCCTTGAAGCTGGATGAAGCCAAGGACTATGTGTATGTTGCATCATCTGTAGAGGCAAAATTATCAGATGAACAAAAGCCTTACTTTGAAAAGCGCGATAAAGCAATCGATACGCTGGTGGTAAATATCAATAGTGAGGATGCTAAAAAGGTGAGTCAGGAACTAGAAAAAAGCGCAAAATCTTTACAGGAGGAAATGAGCATTGGGGATGATGGCTATGTAGCTCGTTTTACTTCATTAAGTGGAGGCGCAATGGTAAGTGATTCATATATTTCTATTCTGGTAAAACGTCAGCCTTTCATATGGCAGTCAGAAGGCGTTTCTCCAACCTATCAGGTGTATGTATTTAAAAAAGATGATGGAACGTTAATATCTCAAGAGGATATGCTGAAGGAATTGCATTTAAGTGATGAGGATGTTGTGAATAAATTAAAAGCTATCTATGAAGAAAATAATTATGAAATCTGTGGTACAGAAATGGCAGAATGCTATTATGAACCTGAAATTTTTAGAAATGATGAACATATGCCGGATACTGCAATGTATGTAAATGATAATAATGATCTTGTTGTATATGTAAGAAAAAGTTTTGGGTTAGGATACACATGGGAACCTGTAATTATTGGATTGTCTTAAAATCATATACTTTTTCTATCTTATGATTATGAATTATGGTATCATAGTAAACAATATCATGAGAAAGGGAGTGAGATAGATGATATTAGAAACAAAACGTTTAATATTACGGCCATGGGAAGAAAGTGACGCACAGGATTTATATCAATACGCAAAAGATCCAAAAGTTGGTCCTGCGGCAGGATGGCCGGTGCATACGAGTGTGGAAAACAGTAGAGAAATCATAAAAACGGCACTATCTGCGCCAGATACGTATGCCGTTGTCTTGAAAGAAAGTGGAAAAGCAGTTGGAAGCATCGGTTTGATGAGAAAAGAAAACAGTAATTTGAGCATTGAGGATCATGAAGGCGAAATTGGTTATTGGATTGGTGTTCCTTATTGGGGAATGGGGCTGATACCGGAAGCCGTTAGAAAAATGCAGGAATATGCGTTTGAAGAAGTTCATATGCATACACTGTGGTGTGCTTATTATGATGGAAATGAAAAATCACGACGGGTTATGGAAAAATGTGGATTTACATATCACCACAGCGTGGAGAATGTTTCTTGTCCATTGATTCATGAGGTAAGAACTGAGCATGTGATGTGCTTACGTAAAGAAGACTGGTTGAAAAGAGCTTAATTTTAAGCTCTTTTCTTATCAAAAAAATATAGGTTTATTATATTTTTGGAAAAGGGACTAGACGAACATCAAAAAATGTTGTATTATTATAAAGCACAAAAACTTGCAGAAGTGGTGGAACGGCAGACACGCTGTCTTCAGGCGGCAGTGGGAGCAATCCCGTGAGAGTTCAAATCTCTTCTTCTGCACCAGGTTACGTGTTGAGCGCTCTATATCAGCGCTTTTTTTTATGTGAAAGAGGGCAGAAGAAGAGATGCGTTCCCACTGCATGAATATAAAACAAAGACCTTGATTTCAAGGTCTTTATGCATCTATAAAGCTTTTTAATTTGTTGATGATATTGCATAATAGCATTTGTGCTTTGGATAAGGCGTTTTGATCTGCTTGTACATGGGCAGTGAAAGTACAAATATCTTTATATGTTGAAATGGATAATTGAAAAGATGGATAGGTACGCAGCGCAGTAATCACATATGCATCCATGATTTTACAATCATCAAGGCGCATTTGCGTATCATCTAATATACCAAGATTGGTGTAGGATATCGTGGGATTGTGGAAAACTTTACACGCAAGAAGTCGTATCCAGGATAGTGGCAAAAGGTGATAAAAGGTATGATACCATTTGATTTCTTTTAAACTGCTGTTTCGCAAACGTTCTTCTTTCATTTGGATGTGTATTTCCTGAAGGATCTCCATCCAGTTTTTATGCGCAATATCATGAATGGTAATTGCATAATCACCAGTAAAATTCGTGATACTTGTATCAGGACAATGTAATAAAAAAGGTCGTAGATTGACAGGGCATGGTATCGTAATAGATGATTGATGATATAAATCATAAAGTGCTAGCAGATAGGCACACATGCAGACATCATTAATTGTGACCTGATGATTGTTTACGATATGTTGAATTTCTGCGATTGGAATTTTTTGAGTAAGAATACGCTCATGTGTATTCATTATCTATGATATTTAGTTTTATCGGCACAGCCTTTGGCTTTTTATGTATAGGCTTTTTGGTCTTTATGAAAGAAAGTGAGGATAGATTTCGCTCATTTTGAACCGTAATAGAATCCTTATTGTAAAAGTGACATAAAAGATATAAGAGCTGCATAGCACCATTTCCATCACATAAAACATGACTGCATCCTATACGCAAATCATCATAACCTTGCGCATGTTGAATCTGAATCTGTAACTGGGGGTGTTTGGTAATATCCCATGAAGAAAAATCGAAGTCGTCTACTTCATCAATGATGGTATAAGATGTTAAGGGAAGCCATGCATGTGATGATTCATCATATCGGCATGCCCATTGTGGCATGAAATCAATACATTGTGAAACAGCCTGTGATAATTTGTTGATACATATGCATGGTTGTATACGCAATTGAAAATATAACACAGGTTGTCTTATGGATAAATCTAATGCTTCTAATAAATCTAGTTCTAATGCTGGATACATTTTATCACACCTTTTTTTACATGATAGCATGTTTTGGAAAAGAAAAAAAGCTGACAATGAAGTCAGCCTAGATATCTAAATCTTTATAGAAAGAGCGAAGATGTGCACAAGATGCCTTAAATTCAGTCATTTCCTGTTCATTCAAACGTAATTCCACAATTTCTTTTGCGCCACTGCGATCCATGATGGTAGGAACGCTGATATATAAATCAGTTTCTCCATATTCTCCATTCAATAATGTGGATACAGGCAGAATCTTGTTTTCATTATATAAAATGGTTTTGATAATACCAACCGTTGATGCCGCAATGCCATAACATGTATTGCCTTTACGATTAAAGATTTCCCACCCACCTTTGATGGTTGCTTCTTTAATTTCATCATAAGGATGTTTTCCAATACGATCTTCATTGTCATGCACAACACTATAAATATCCTTACCGCCAATGGTTATCGTACTCCATGGAATCATTTCACTATCTCCATGTTCTCCAATTACAAGGGCATTCACACTTCTAGGATCTACATCAATACGTTTAGCGATATTACATTTTAAACGTGCAGTATCTAATGTAGTACCACTTCCAATTACTTGATTAGCTGGCAGCCCACTTAATTTATAAGCATAATAACTCATGATATCCACAGGATTGCTGACAACGATCAAATGCCCATCAAATCCGGTTTTCATAATACTTCCTACAATAGATTTCATGATTTTCTTTGAAGAATCCAACATAATCAAACGATCATTTTTATCTTTTGGCATAGGTGCACTGGCTGTAATGACGATAATGTTTGCATCTTTACAATCATCATATGTACCAGCATGTACACTTACATTACGATGCATGTATTCCATGCAATGTGTTAAGTCTAATACTTCTCCTACAACTTTTTCTTCATTTAAATCGATTAATGCGATTTCATCACAGATTCCCTGATTTACAAGGCAGAATGCAGTACTGACACCAACGTTGCCAGCACCGATGATCACAACTTTACTTTTCTTGATATTCATTAATATACACTCCTTATACTTCCTAGTATGGCCTAAAACCTTTACAAGTATAGCAGTAGATATGGTTTTCTGTAAAGAAAAAAAGTAGGTTTCCCTACTTTCTAAATAAATGATTTCTTTTCTTTGCGAACAAGACACATGACGCCTGCACACATCAATAAGATAAAGCTGATGATATTGATGATGTTGGAAAATATAATGATAATTGCCGTTACAATCATGATAATGCCGCAGATTTTAGGGTTTTTATCTGTATTCAGTGCTGCGAAAGCTGAAATAATTGATGCGATAAAGGCAGGAATATACATCATATACATCGCTTGAATATCGCTGCTTGTGAAATGGATACCGATTTCATCATATTTACCAGGCTCCAATGTGATCTGAATGCATAAATACAAAGTAAAACCTATCAATGCTGCCGCAAGCAGGGCACCAATCAGGCCTAAAATCCTTTCTTTTTTTCTGTTGAACATGCCATCACTCCTCAATCCATATGAACAAATTATACGCTATTTTGAAAGAATTGCCAATCGTTATTTTTTATCATTATTTTCAATGGGATAAAATCGTGTTACAATAAGAGGGAAAAGACAACAAAAGCTGAAAATAGCTGGAAATAAAGAGATGATGCTATGAAGAAAATATATCGACATGTAAAATTTTATATCAAAACATCCTTAAAAAGCATACGCCGTCATATTGGCATGACTTTATCAGCTGCCATGGCAGTTTCTATTACACTGATTTTGATTTCGATGTTTATGCTGATTGGGGATAATTTAAAAACATTTACCTATCACATTGAAAAGCAATTAACGATTCGTGTCAGTATTGATAATGTTGCGACCCAAAAAGAAAAAGAGGCCTTAATGGCAGATATCAAAAAGATGGATGGTGTAAAAAAAGTTACCTTTAGCAGTGGAAAAAAAGAATTGGAAGAGTATAAGAAAGAATATAAAGATTCCAATCATTTGTTTGATATGTATGATGGGAAAAGCAGTCCTATTCGTGATGCACTTATTGTAGATATGGAAAATGCCAATCAAATCGATGCCGCATGTAAAGAAATATCCACAAAGAAGAATGTAATTTCAGCGGATTATGGAGGAGATCATACAGATGAGATGATTTCTGTATTTGCTTCTATTCGATCTGGTAGTATGATTTTTATCGTATTTTTGGTATTGATTGCGGCTTTACTAATTGGCAATAAGATCAAAATGAGTATTTATACAAGAAGAGAAGAAATTGCCGTGATGCGTAATGTGGGTGCCAGCAACTGGTTTATCAAAGCACCAATGATGCTGGAAGGTATGTTGATTGGATTTTTTGGTTCTATCATACCTGTCGTATTAACGATATTTGGATATCAATATTTATATCAGGTGTTCCATGGTGTATTTTTAAGCGATATGTTTCAATTACAGGCGGTATATCCTATGACAATTCAGATATCTTTGATATTGATAGGCATAGGTATGGTCGTTGGACTTGTGGGAAGTTTTTTATCCACAACAAAATATCTACGTTGGAAACGTTAGGAGGGTTGTTGTATGAGAAAAAGTGTCATGATTTCATGTGTAGCGTTGGCGATGATATTATCACAATCATACCCATTACAGGCGGAAAGCTTTGAGGGCAAAGAAGATGAAATGAATAAGCGATGTTCTGCAATCTATGATGAAAAAACCCAAAGCGAATGTTCGGCATATAAAGATTATCTGGTGAATAAAAAGAGTGATGCGGATAAGCGTGTTAAAGAACTGTCAAAACAAATTGCGGCAGTTGAAGGGGATATCACAAAATTAGGTTCTGTGATTGAACAAAATAATGCAGAATTAGCATCTGCGCAAAAAGTATTGGACAGTATTGAAAGCTCTGTGCAACAGACCAATGCATCCATTGAGAAATTAAAGGTACAGATCAAAGAAAAAGAGGATAGTATCAAAGAGCGTGACCAGTTAATGAAGGCACGTTTAGTAGAAATGCAGCCATATGTCGGCAGTAATAACTTTATTGATTTCCTTATGGGCGCCTCAAGCTTTACGGATCTTTTAAGAAGAACAAGCATAGTTGGCGAATTAAACAGTTATGAACAGGAACAGATTGAATTATTAAATAAAGAAAAGAAAGAGCTGAAATTGAAACAGGATGATGTGACTTTAAAAAAAGAATTATTAGAGGCACAGAAAAAAGATGCGAAAGCACAAAAGGAAGAAGTATCCGCAATCAAAGAGGCGAATGAAAAGCTGATGTCAGTTTATCGTAAACAACAAGAAAGCATCACTGCACAAAAGGTAGCGGCGCAGGTTTCCAGTGGGCAATATGCTTCCAGTATTCCAAATATTGATTTAAGTATCATACCAGATAACTGGGGTAGTGATACAGGAAAAGAAGAAACTCCATCAGATAATGGTGATAAGAATCAGGGAAATAACAACAATCAAGGATCAAATACGAATGATGGCAAAGGCGATAATGGTTCAAGTAATCAGAGTGGTTCTAATCAAAACAATGGCGGTAGCTCTAACAATGGTAACGCTGATGGAAATCATAGTGGTGGAAACAGCTCTGGTGGAAGTTCAGGACCGGATTTAAGCTCTGGCTGGGTATATCCAATACAGGGGAATTTCTATTATTCTCAGGGAACATGGGCATATACCGATGGTTCTCCACACAGAGGAATTGATTTTGGAACCTATCAGAATACGGGGTTGCCAATCATTGCGCCAGCAACTGGTATTGTTGTGGCAGTAAATGATGGTGGTGTGGCAAATCATCCTTGGGATGCAGCCCCATCCGAAGCGGAACAGATGGCAGGATATCCATATGGTGCAGGAAATGGCATGCATATGATTGTCAACGTGAATGGCATATGTTATGGCTTATCATTTTATCATTTAACAACTGGTTCATTTACCGTCAAAGAAGGCGATATCGTAACACAGGGTACTATGATTGCACGAAGTGGCAATGCAGGAAACAGCTGGGGACCACATTTACATTTTGAGGTAATGCGATTAGGCAAAATGTCTATGAAAGAAGGCGTACAGATGTTCTATAATTATGGCAAAGATTATTTCTATGGAAAATATTATGTAAGTTCCGCAAGATGTGATGTGACAGGAGAACCTTGTGCAGTCCGTCCGGAAAGTTTATTAGGCATATAAGCTGAAAACGATCATGAAATATGGTCGTTTTTTTTTAAGCAATTTATGTGTGTAATCAAACAGAATGTGGTAAAATAACCCCATGGAAAAGATAAATAACAAACAACTCGTAGAAGATTTATTGGCATGGTATGACGCCAATGCAAGAATATTGCCATGGAGAGAAGAAGCAACACCTTATCGTGTATGGGTATCTGAAATTATGCTGCAGCAAACCCGTGTGGAAGCAGTAAAACCATATTTTGAGCGTTTTATCCATGCATTGCCTGATATTTCAGCGCTGGCACATGCAAGTGAAGATACATTAAGAAAGTTATGGGAAGGATTGGGCTACTACCATCGAGTAAGCAATATGAAAAAAGCAGCCATTCAATGTATGGAACGATTTAATGGGCAATTACCATCTACATATGATGAATTGTTAAGCTTATCTGGTATTGGCGCATATAGCGCAGGTGCAATCGCTAGTATTGCGTTTCATCAACCGGTACCAGCAGTTGATGGAAATGTATTGCGTGTATTTAGTCGTGTATGGGTAATCGAAGATGATATCTTAAAGGAAAGCACAAAAAAGAAATTCCAGAAGCTGTTAATGGAGGTAATTCCAAAAGAGCGTCCGGATGCATTCAATCAGGCGGTAATGGAAATCGGAGCAATGGTATGTGTACCAAATGCTGCACCCAAATGCCATATTTGTCCACTTGCCCCTCATTGCAAAGGATATCAAACAGGTGTTACACACAAACTGCCAGTGAAAGCGGGAAAGAAAAAACGTACGATTGAAAAGAAGTATATCGATGTGGTTGTATATGAAGACAAAATATTGCTTCAACAAAGAGAAAAAGATGGATTGCTGGCGGGACTATATGAATTTAATACCTTTGATTATCCCCAGGAGGAAGAACTGTTCTTATCCACGCTGGATATCGAAAAAATCGTACCTTTAAAAGATAGTAAACATATTTTTACACATAAAGAATGGCATATGAGTGGAAAACTTGTATTCATACGGAAAAAGATAAAAGGCAACTTAGTCAGTATGCAGGATTTGGAAGAGCATTATGCGATACCTTCAGCATACAAAGCGTATAAGGAGGGATTGATAGAATGGATGAAACATATGTAAATGATGCATTATATCAGAAATTAAAGACATTTCAGCCATGGAATGAACAAGAAGCGGCTGATCAACGTGTCATGCTTGCATATATGGAACAATTCCCTGATATCTATAATCGGGAAAACGTCTTTGCTCATATGACAAGCAGTCCCTGGATCATGAATCATACAAAAGATAAAGTGTTGATGATTTATCATAATATTTATCGATCATGGGGATGGTGCGGTGGTCATTGTGATGGAGATCATGATAGTATTCATGTGGCATTAAAAGAGGGAAAAGAAGAAACAGGATTACAACATCTAAAACTTGTCAGTAAAGATATTCTGGCAATTGATATATTGCCTGTACCACCACATACAAAGCGTGGAAAATTTGTCAGTGCCCATGTGCATTTAAATGTCACATATTTATGCAGTGCAGATGAAGGGGAAGCCATCACCATAAAACCGGATGAAAATAGTGGTGTGGCGTGGATACCAATAGATAAAATTAACACTTATGTAAGTGAAGAAGATATGAAACCGGTATATGAAAAGCTGTTAAAGAAAGCGAAATACTATGAGGACATGTTCTAAAATGAATATGTCTTTTTTATTTGAAGGACGATTTCTTTCACAAACCGGTATGTTTTCACATATGGTATAGAGAGTATGGGGGTATATGATGAAAATACGTGTGATGAAATTTGGCGGTACATCTTTACGTAATCGAAAGACAAGAACCTATGTGTACCGGCATGTAATAGAAGCCAGTAAAACAAGCAAAGTGTTGATGGTAGTTTCCGCAATGGGAAGATATCCGGATGCCTATGCAACAGATACACTGCTATCACTTGGCAATGATCATATCAGTAAAGAAGAGAGCGCAAGACTTGTGTCAATTGGAGAGCAGCTGTCTGCCCTTACCATTAGTTCAGAATTACAGGAAATGGGCATTGATTCCTATTCTATTCCCTTTTGCGATGCAGGAATTATCACAGATGATACGTATGATTACGCAAGAGTGTTGGATTTAGATGATCATATGGTAAAACGTCGTTTACGAGATTACGATGTAGTGGTGAGTGGCGGCTTTATTGGTATCAATGATGAAGGAAAGGTCACAACCCTTGGCAGAGGCGGTAGTGATTATAGTGCAGTGTTATTTGCGGATATGCTGGGACTAAATGAAGTGGAAATTTATACAGATGTGGATGGTGTATATACGATGGATCCCAAAATGCATACGTATGCGATGAAATATGATCAGTTAAGTTATGATGAAATGTTGAATATGAAATCAAGAGTTCTACATGATCGCTGCGTCACATATGCTAAAGAACATCAAATCACCATTCATTTAAAGGGAACATTTTCCTGCAGTGCAGGAACAATTATTTCTCAATAAAAGTGACATAATTTCACATAACACGTACATGGATTTATGATATAATAGCTTTGTGAGGTGAATTCTATGAAAAATATCATTTTAGTAAAAAACCTGAATGACAATGATCAGGTAGAAACTTTAAGAAAAGCATTAAGTGAAACAAGAGTTGATTTTGATATCAATTTGGATAAAAAATGTGTGATTGTGGAAGGCAACAGCGATATGGTGGCAATTGCCAGAAAAGTTGTTTCTGATCATGGATTTATGATTATTTAAGGTATGAAAAATGTTGACGTGGAAGAAAGATCAAAATCAAAACGATTGGCATATGATCAGGGAAGAAGTCTTTGTGAAAGAACAGGGATTTCAAAATGAATTTGATGACATCGATGATTTCGCAACGCATATCTGTATATATGAAGATGGAAAAGCACTTGGCTGTGTTCGCTTTTATGTAGAAAATGACAAAATGCGTATTGGTCGTCTGGCAGTGTTAAAACAGGCGAGAAAAAAACATCTAGGTGCATATCTGTTAGAACTTGCAGAGCGTGAAATCAGAAAAAGTGATTATCGGGAAGTATATCTAGATGCCCAATGCAGGGTGGCTGGATTTTATGAAAAACAAGGATATGTAATATGTGGAGAACAACATTTAGATGAACATGTTCCCCATGTATTGATGAAAAAGGTTCTTTAAATGACAAAGACTTTTACTTGGAAATAAGTAAAAATATATCATTCATCTTTCTTGAATATCAAAATATCAAGAAAAGCAGCAGCTCCTATCAAAAAGGCCAGTAATTTATCAAGCCACAGATGGTTCGCAAAGAATGACATAAAGAATGTGAAGTTTAATAGTTTATATAAAGCATAATGTAAACAAAAAGCAATACTGCACACAAGTGCAGTTTTTTGTATTTTACTCATTTTTTTCACCTGTTTTATTCTATGAAAGTTCATTGGATTTATGAATGATTTTCCAAAGGTGGGCATAAAGTAGAATGTCAGGGAGGAAAAGAAATGAAAGCAAAAATCATAGCGGGTATCGGAATCGTTGTGCTTGTCGCTGCATTGGCATTCTCTATGAAGCCAAAGCCGTTTGATGAACAATTTGAAAGTAAAATGAACGATATGGATTCGTACATCTTAAGTGGCGATATGGAAATCACCAAAGGTGAGGACGTAAAAACATACGCTTTAGAAGTGGGATATCAGAAAGATGAAAAAGATTTATTTAAGGTATCCTTAGTTGACAAGGAGTTAAATCAGGAACAGGTGATATTGAGGAATGATGGCGGGGTGTTTGTGGTAACGCCAAGTCTGAATCAGGTTTTCAAGTTTGAAGGTGACTGGCCATTAAATTCTCCAAAGCCATATCTGTTGCAGAGTATCGCAGAAATCGTGAAATCCGATAAAGCAGAAATCACGAAGAAAGATGATGGTTATTTGGTAAGCAGTAAGGTCACATATCCAAATAATAAGAATTTTAATCAAGAAGAAATCATGTTTGATAAAGATGCCAATTTGAAATGGATACAAATCTATAATTCAGATCATGCAGTACAGTTAAAAATTGTATTCAATAAATGTACGTATGATTCAAAAATGAAAAAAGATTATTTTAAGACACCAGAAGCATTAGATAGTAAGACGAGTACAAATGGAATCAGTGAGGAAGATTTACCACTATATCCTGTGCAGGTATTTGACGCTGATTTACAGAAAGTATCTAAAATGAATACCGGAGCACAGATGAAACATGTGTTAGAATATGCAGGAGAAAAGAATTTCACAGTTGTAGAGTCAATGCGCAAGGCAGTGCCAGAAACCCAGACGGTGTTGATGCCAGGGGAAATGGTAGATAGTCTAGATGTGGTGGGGTTTTATGATGGCAATCATATGAGTGTGATTCATAATGGGGTGGAATACAGTGTATATTCTGAGGAATTGGGTCCTGAGGAAATGATGCAGGTGATCAACAGTATGCAGGTGGCTGTGATGAAATAATGGTAAGACGAGGAGATGTTTATTATGCAGATCTTTCTCCGGTTGTAGGAAGTGAGCAGGGAGGTGTGCGTCCTGTTGTTGTGGTACAAAATGACAAGGGCAATAAATATAGTAAAACGATCATTATAGCGCCAATTTCAAAGAAAATGAGTAAACCGCCAATTCCGACACATGTGATTTTTTCTGATTCGTCTTTGAGTTATGTATCCATGATTTTATGTGAGCAGTTACGAACAATTGATAAGAAACGTTTGGGACAATGGATATGTACGCTGGATGATAAAACAATTGATAAAATAGATCAGGCAATTCGAGTGAGCTTGAATATATAATTTGCGTATATAAAAAGGATGTCTTTTTGAAAAAAATGTAAAAAGGCATCCTTTTTGGGCGTTTAGTTGGAAAATAAGGTTAAAAGTTCATCAAAGGAATCGATTTTTGCGTCATATGAATCAACAGTGCCAAATCCATAAGTGGCGTATATGAATGGAATTTGTGCGTCTTCGCAGGCTTCTTTGTCTTTTTGAGTATCTCCAATATAAATAGCATCTTTTAGATTGTTTCGTTCCATTAAAAGGCGTATGTTTTTTCCTTTTGGTAGACTGGTGCGGCCACTGCATTCGCTATCTTTGAAATACTGGCCAATTGGATGGGCAGTAAATAAGGCATCGATATAGCCATCTTGACAGTTGCTGACGATAAATAGATTGTATGTTTTAGATAGTTGTGATAACACTTCTTTTACGTTTGGATATAAAATACCGCCATGTGTTTTTAAGTGATTGTTTTCGTTGTCGCAGCATTTTTGAATAAATGTCAGACGTTCACTTTTTGATAGGTATGGAAAAAACTGATCAGCAATATCAGGAATCAGTAGTCCCATTACACCTGCCATCATATCGTCTGTAATGAGTGGGTAGTTTTTGTTTTCTTTTGTGATAATTTCGTTGTAAGCTTCACAAATCTGATGTGTCGCATCCCATAGCGTACCATCAATATCAAATATTAAATTTTTTGAAATCATATCCTTCTCCTGTTTTCTTTTTGTTTATGCGCTATTATGGTATCATATTTTGAGGATATTTTCTATTGATCTTCTGCTTGCATTAAAATATTACAGTACCAGAGATTTTCGTCATGTACCAGATCTAAACGCATTTTTTTGCCTTTGTTTAGGCGGCGTTCAATTTTACTGTTCATGGCAAGTGGGATAATGATTTCTTTGCATGGGAAGCCTTCGCCACAGGATAGGAATAAATCGTTATGTATGATTTTAAAGGCGTTGGTGGACCATGTGCCGCTTTTGTTGTAAGTACCAGTTCTGTTTTCTATTTTGGCAGTGGCTATTTTTGTGGCAACTGTATAAAGCATCCAGCGACATGATTTTTCAATGCATGGAGAATATTGGAAACTGGAGAAGCGTTGTTTCTTTTTTAGGTTCACCATTTTTGTGATTAGACGTTGTAATTCAGATAAATATATGTATTCATATTGTTGAAGAATTTCGTGTTGTTCTTCATCAGTCCTTAGTTTTATTTGTACAGTGTAATACATAGTGGTCATCTTCTTTCTTTTTCATGAATTCATAAATATTCGTTTTTTTAACAAATTTTGGACAATTTTTTTGCGATTTATTGAAAATTAAGCTGTCAAACAAAAATGGAAATGTCTTAAAAATAATTAAACATTAGTACCGGATTATAGCTTTCCATCAAATGCTTCGATCACCATCACATTCATCCCTTTTTTCAGATATGCTTTACTACCAGATTTCGTTATAGGAATAAAATACTTGTTCTTATAGCGGATACAATGACCTGAATCAAGTTTTCGGTTGCTTAAAATGGCAAGCGTCTGATTGATTTTTTGCTTTGACGGTTGCTTTTCAAACACAGTTTTAGTATCATTGATTGGTAGAGAGAACATAGCGTTGAATTCTTTTAGGTAGGATTTTAAGAATTCATTGGCTTCCTCTATGGTTGTAATGCCCGCAAGCCTAAGTTCAATGACCAATCTTGATTGTAGGGTCTGATTAAGACGCTCTACGCGACCTTTCGCCTGCGGGACGCTCGTACATTCCAATTCAATGCCTAACTGATGGCAGGCATAAGAGAATTGCGTGAACGTATCTTCTTCATCAGAGGATGCGTTTTTTCTTTTGTACTCAAACACAGTGCGGCGGTCCGTAAGAAACTTGGCAGGGATGCCATAATCTATCAGGATTTGATGAGTGATTTGATAATACGCATTAAGCGTTTCCTGCGTATCAAAATAAGCACCAAGTATCTTACCAGTGGCGTCATCAATGGCCAGATGGAGATGAGTGATGGAGGTACCGAACCAAAGATGAGGAGAAGCATCCATTTGGACTAACTCGCCAAAATAAGCGCATCTAGGGCGTCTGGGATGTGCATCGAAGCGATCAAGTAGATCAAGCTTATTTTCTATAGAAACAGCTTCTTTTTTTGTCTTGGCAGCTTTCTTACGTTTTCTCAGTTCAGCGTTAAGAGTATTGACAGTTTTGCGTCTAGCCTTAGGAGAAAGGATGTCGCAACTGCGGAGCCAATAATTGATGGTGGTGTCACTGACATGGATATTCTCTTTCTTCGCAAGCAGCTGTGAGAAATGAAGAAGATTGGCACCAGAATATTTCGTGCGATAAAGGTCAATGACTTTATTTTTGACCTCGACAGGGAAAGCGGAGATAGGCTGTCTGTTTCTGTTCTTGTGGATAAAACCAGTCTTACCTTCAGCTTTATATCTGATAATCAATCTGTCAATAGTGCGAACAGAGCAGTTTAATTTGATAGCAGCATTCTTTTTGTTTCCATGTGTATCAACTAATTTTTTAATAACCTCATATTTGTATTGTTCATTCATTCTAAAATTTACCTTTCTCATAAAGACCTCACTTTCATAGTAAGGTCATATCATAAATGATTTTAAAGACAAAATCAATTTGGTTTCATTAAGACATTATCATATTCGAATCATATTTTTTTGCGATTTATTGAAAATTAAGCTAGACTTTTAAAAATGTCTATGTTATACTTTTATGGCAGTAGGAAATCAGACGTTTTGTCGTTGCTCTACTGGTCAACACTGGAGTAGTACTCAAGAGGCTGAAGAGGTGCCCCTGCTAAGGGTATAGGTCGGGAAACTGGCGCGAGAGTTCAAATCTCTCCTACTCCGCCAATGAACAAATAACATCCGCAAGGATGTTTTTTTCATGCGGAGTAACAAACGTACAATCTCTCGCACCTTAAAACGTTTCGCGCCCTGTTGACTTCAGCAATACCTGTTTTTGTATCGCTGTTATAAACAATAAAATCAATTTTAAAATAAATACATCAGAGCTGCCGTTTTAAAAATGGCAGCTCTGTGTTAGTGAAGATGAAATCTTCACCGTGCCGAAGCACATGAGTTCAAACCCCGGAACGCTTTTTATGAGCCACGCGTGAACTCAGGTGCGTACTAACCAATCCCCAAACAGAGCATATTAGCTTTTGGGGCAGGCCATCAGGCCTTAGGTGCATGAAGAATATTCATGGCACCGACTAAATCACGGTGTTTGTGAAAACCACAGTTGCAAATGTAATCACGACCTTTGACATTATTGATTTTGCCGCATTTGGGGCATCTTTTTGTTGTCAGATAAGGATTTACATATTCAACGCGAATTCCTTCTAGATTGGCTTTATATTCAATGTAATTAGCTAATCGCTGATAGGACCAGCAAATCATATCGTGTCGATGGAATTTCTGTTGAAGATTTAACAATTTTTCTAAACGAATAACAGTGACATTTTGTTGCTTTGCATACATTACAATATCTTTTGATATACAATGATCGATATGCTTTTTGTAGTTATGTAATTTGTGTCCATAATTTTTTAGTTTTACAGGATTGTTTGATTTTTGCAGTTTACGATATCGTAAATTGATTCTGCGAAATTCATATTTCATTTGCCTTCCATTTCCTACAAATTTAATTTTTCCATCACTTGTATAACATACGGCAGGACATTTCATCCCAAGATCAATTCCCATGGAAATTTCATTTTCCTGTGTGTGTTGTGACAAGATACTTTCAGTTTTGAGAATAAAGCGTACAACGTAATATTTGTTTTCCTTACAGACATCCATGCGCAGAACTTCGTGTTGTCGCAGCATTTGTTTTTGATGATCATTCAAAAGAATTGTGCATCGCAATGGATATTTCATAAAGCCTCTGCCAAATTCCATAAGTACTTCATCATCTTTCAATTGAAATGATCTGGCCGATAGTACAAATAATCGATGATATTGTGCAGTAGCATGTTTTTTACGTATCTCATAGAATGTTTGCGCAAGGCGTATTAATTGTTCTTTAGAATGAAATGCAATTTCGCTATTGATTTCACGATATCCTATGAAAATGATTTTGCCGGCTTGTTGATATAGATGAATTAATCGCTCAAATTCTTTATGATAGATAATTCCATATCGTTGAATAACATCCATGGCCCATGGGGTAATTTTTAAATTTGTCTTGATCGTTAGATACATTAGATTCACCTCCTTACACTTATATACATACGTAAAAAATTCTGAAAATCCTAAAAAATCGTAAAAAAAATTAAAAAAACCTATATGTAGTTCATAAAACATACAATTTTGGCAGTTTTTTTTGTATATAGGTTTCTTTAGAATTTGTTGCTATATACATAAAGTTGAAAATCAATCACATGCAACCATTTTTTGCTTATCGCAAAAAATATGCCTTAGATGAAGGAAAGACAATTTTTCACAATGTGATTAATCCATCGTTTTCGTGTCTATGATTGAACAAAAATAAAAAATCAAAAAAATTTAAAAAAATTTCAAAAAAGGGGTTGTCAAAATTTTAAACCCATGGTATTATATACGAGCGCTAAGGAAATAAGGCGTGAACGAAAAACTAAATGATGGTCCAGTGGTGTAGTGGTTAACATGCCTCCCTGTCACGGAGGAGATCGTGGGTTCGAGTCCCATCTGGACCGCCATGCAGATGTAGTTCAATGGTAGAACACAGCCTTGCCAAGGCTGATACGGGGGTTCAATTCCCCTCATCTGCTCCATTAAAATTAAACTTATACAAAGACCTGCAAAGGTCTTTTTTGTTGCAGATGAGGGGAATATAAAAGGCAAGGTTTGTTCTACCATCTTAATAAGGTTGGCGGACCAAGATGGACCCTCCCCACGATTTACTTAAAAAGGCATGTTATGTGTTCGCGTTTTACACTGGACAGGAAAATAAAAGAAAAAGGTTATTAAGAAAAAGATTTTCCTGAATATAAGAAAACGTTTTATATAGGAGAAGATAATAGAGGATCATTTCTTAAAATGCTGATGTGGTCTTTAATAGGAATGCCTTTTGCACTAAAAAATACAACAAGGTAAGATATTCTAATCTAAGAATGTTTGAAAATCAATGCTTTAAAAAGAATGAAAATAATACTATGAACGTATGAATAAGGACTTTTTAATCATTGACATCAAAACTTTTACATGATAAATTTAAAAGGTACGATTTAGGAGGTCCTGTTATGAATAAAAATGAATTAGAGAAGGATCAGTTCACAGAAGAACTTGTGGATGGCGATACATTAATAGAAGAATTAAGAGCAGAAACACAACTACTGGACGATGCTGATGATGAAAAACAGGAACCAGTTCAGGAAGTCACGAATACACAAATAAAATCAGAAAAAAATAAAGCAAAAGTGAATGATGCTTTAAAATCAGTGAAAGAAAAAGCATCATTATTGAAAAATAAAACAGCAGCTGCAGGTAAAGACCTGTTAGAGAAAAAAGAAACATGGGTCAAAAATAGAGAAGCATCAGGAAAGAAACCGGTTGTTTCTGTTGACCAGATCAAAGAAAAAGGCGGCGCTGTTGTGAAAAAAGTTCACACACAGCTCAAAGAAAAGAAAGCAGAAAAGGATGAATTTAAGCCTGAAAAGGTTGTATTAGCTCCAGGAGAAGTCAAAAAATATAAATTATTTTTTGTGTCCGATATGGAAGAAGAAGCTAAATATCTGCATGAAATGTCATTAAAAGGGATGCATTTCGTAAAGAAAGCTGGAATTCAATATGTTTTCCAGACTGGTGAAAGTAAAAATTACTTCTATCATTTAGGATATTATGAAAAAGATAAACGAGAAGGTTCTCGTTATGAAACCAATTATAAAGATGCTGGCTGGGAAAAAATCTATAGTGAAAAAGGTGAATTTGATGGTATGTGGAATTATTTCCGTACAGAAGTCAAAGAAGATGAAATAGAACCACATATTTTTAGTGACCGTGTATCACGTGTAGCATTATATAGTCGTTTGCTGAGTTCCTGGCGTTCTCTGCTTGCGATGATGATTGCATGTCTTGTATGTATGGGTGTGTTCTTATTCTTCTTAAACTCAAAAACAGGACGTGTAGATTCTATATTTTTGATTATTAGTATCACAATCAGCATTATCATTTTGTTGATTTTCGCAATCTATAGCAGAGTTTATTTAAAAATCAATCGAAAACTGGTTGAATTAAAACAATAAAATAAAACGCCATTGGATTATTTCCATGGCGTTTTTTGAAAAGGAGAAAAAGATGCTGATATTTTATTATGTAGTACTATGGCAGATTACGGAAGCATTATCTATTATTTTTCCAGCAGTAATTTTTCTTATAATTCATTATGTATTACACATAAATATTGCGGATGCAAGAAAAATAGTAAAAAAATATTCTAAAATAAAAATAGCAGCGATATTACTAATGATCGAGGCGAGTGCATTTTTACCAATGTTTCCTTTCATCTGTAATGTTTTTTCTGTTTATACAAAGCATTTTCAAGTTTTAGCGTTTTCAATTTTTTTATTACAGCTCATACCATGGGTTTTAAAGTTTCAAAAGGCTAGAGAGTTATTGGAAGAAACAAATGATGATACTGCGATTTATCAATGAAAAAGGGCATATGCCCTTTTAGTTTGTCAAAAAGTCTAAAATATTCCAACCTGCATCAGTTTCACGTTTATATAATTCCGTATAACCACATCTTGTACAAGAAATTGTCACAAATTTTTTGTTTTGTACGTCAAATATTTTTGAAAAATTTCCTCCAGTTGCTTGAAACTGATCACTTTCATAGTGCGTATTGCCACATTTTGGACAAATATATTGTTGTTTAGCCATGAGGTACCTCCTTGTTATGGTAGGTTAATTATATCATGCTATCTTTTGTTGACAAGATATCTTTTGCGAAAAAAAACACAGAAGCTTTTTAACTTCTGTGTCTAATGTTTAGAATAGATTTTTAAAGAAATCGCCGATTTTATCAAGGAAGTTTTCTTTTTTACTTTCTGTTGTTGTGGTTTTTTCTGTATCAGCTTTTTTTGTTTTTTCCAATTCTTCAGTTTTATAAATGAATTTTACTTTTGATTCACTGTTTTCTGGAGCGCCTGTAAAGGTATGTTGTGTTTCATTTTCTTTGATGATTTCATCTTTGATCGCAAGAATCTGATTAATATCATCAACTGTTAAAGTTACACGGCGGTTCATTTCATCAATACCACTTGTTTTGAATGTACTCATACCATTGTTTAATTCTTTTGTTTTACTTGCCAATAAGCTGCTTGCATCATATAACTGTCCAGCACCATTTGTTATTGTTTTCGCACCACCCTGTAACTGTGCAACACCTTGATCTGCACTTTGAATACCTTGTGTTAATGTCTGGCTGCCTGTATATAATTGAGAAGAACCATTCTGTAATTGTCCTAAAGCACCATCTAGTTTTTGTAAAGAAGGATTTAATTGTAACAATGCACCAGCTTTTTCATTTAATTGATTTGTGCCGGCAGCTAAAGTTTCTGCAGATTGAGCAGCTGTATTCAGATTGTTAGAAAGATCATTTACCTTACTTAATAAACCTGAGGCATTTGTTGCTAGTGATTTTAAATTTTCCAATTCTTGCTGTTTAGATGCTAATCCTTGTACACCTTCTGCTAATGTATTGACTCCATCTCTTGTATTATCTAAAGCACCGGTAACACCTTTTAATGATTTATAAATACCACATTCTTGGCTATTAGCATCAAGTTCACAAGCTTGAGCGTATTGCGCAGCGACTTGATTTACAGTTTCTTCTGCAACAGCCAAATCTGTTTTGTTTCCATTAGCATCTACGGTACTTAATCCAGCTTGTAGTTGTCCAACACCATTTGCTAACTGGGATAAACCAGCTTCCAAGCTATTTATTTCATCTGGTAAACCAGATAAGCTGCTTGCTACTGATTGATAAATATCACTTGTTAATAAACTGTTTAATTGAGCACTACCATCTTTTAAACCAGCTGCCAAAGCAGTATTTCCGCCATTGACTTGTTTGATTCCATCCACCAGCTCATTCATAGAACCAGTTGCACTCACCAAGGCAGATGTGCCTTCCTTTGCCTGTGATAATCCATTCTGTAACACATTTAAATTAGAAGATAATGCAGTAGAACCACTAACCAGCTGTCCTGTACCATTTTTCAATGTATCCACACCATTTGTCAGGGTAGGGACACCATCTACTAATTCTTTCATCTTGGAATTGAACGTATTTGTACCATCCGCAAGCTGTGTTGTACCATCTAACAGCTGTTCACTTGCACTTGTTAAGTCATTTAAACCTTTTGTTAAATCATCAAAAGAATCAATATCTTTCAATTTATCTAAAGGAACTTCTGGTGTGAAAGTTACCATAATTGGTCCTAGTTCAAAATCGTTTGTTTCACATTCGATAACATATTCATCACTATAATTTACAGCTTCAGGATCAATATTGCTACTTTTTAAAGTATCTTCAAGACCAGGAATGCTTACAAAACCTACTACCTGATTATTACCTTCAGATAAAACAGTTCCATGATTAATTTTTACATTTTTGAAATGGTCACTACTTAAATCAACAACCCCTGCACCTACATATAAAGGGTGAATATTAGTATTTTTCCCATTGATATTTACTACTTTTGTCTGTGTATTTTTCATTTGGATATGGATTTCTAGTTTTCCACTTTTTCCAATTAAATCTTTACCTTTGATTTCTTTGCCATCTAATTTGTAAGTGACGTTTACGTTTACAGGCAGTTTTTTCGTTGTAGTTCCTTCATAATAGATATCGTTGCTTTCTGAATCCCATGTATAGGTATTTCCAGAAATATTTGGCTTCTCATCACTTTTTACATTCTTAACATCTTTGATATCCAGATTTTCTTTAATATTCTTGATTCCATGATCATTGTGCAGCCAGCTGCTGACAATTTGTTCTTCCACAGTGCCATCACTGTTTAGAATCGCATAGATGGTTTCATCTTTTGTAGTATCTGTATCATCACCATCTTTTGCGTAGACAGCAAGACCAGAGTTTGCCAGCATCATACTTAACATTGTACAAGTTAATACTTTTACATTTTTCTTCATTTTCCTCTACCTCTCTTATTTTAAATTGGCTTTTGGCCAGTCTTTTGTTGTTTTTTCAATAAATTTGTGACATACGATCAATAATGCAGGAAGTACCAGCAAGATGACCAGCATAGAAATAATTGCGCCTCGTGAAATCAAGGTACATAAACTCTTGATCAAGTCCATTTTCGCAATAAAGGATACCCCAATACATGCAGCAAAGAAGGATAAACCAGATGTGATGATACTTGGCGCAGATTTTGCGGCAGCTTCTTTTGCGGCTTCTATGACGGATTTACCATTTAATAGTTCTTCTTTGTATCGGGTGGTCATTAAAATTGCATAATCGACGGTAGCTCCTAATTGGATAGTGCCAATGACAATACTAGCTATGAATGGCAGCACACTTCCTGTGAAATATGGAATACCCATATTGATACAAATAGCAAATTCTATGGAAGCGACCAGAATAACCGGTAATGCAAATGATTTAAAGGTAATGACAATAATTAAGAAGATTGCTAAAACAGATAAGATGTTTACCATCTTAAAGTCGATATCGGTTGTTGTAATCAAATCTCTTGTTAAGGAGCCTTCACCAGCGATAACCGCATGTTTATCATATTGATGCATAATCTGATCAATCTTGTCTAATTGCTCATTTTCTTCATCTGTTGCGGCAGTATACGTAGAGTTTACCAATATCATTTTCTTACCACCGTTATTTAATATATCTTTGATAGCATCTGGTTCAAATTGTTGAGGAATACCTCCACCAATCAGACTTTCGTAGGATACAACATTGTATACCCCATCTAATTGTTCTACCTGATCGCAGATATCTTTGATCTTATAACTCTCCAGATTTTCATCTACCAGCAAGAAGTGGGTCGTTGTCATATGGAATTGATCTTTTAATTTATTTGTGCCAATAATACTTGCGAAATCTTGTGGCATATTTGCACTTAGATCATAGTAAACACTTGTATGATTTTGTGCGTAACCCATAGGAATAAATAAAACTAAGAAGATGACCAAAATGGATTTATAGTGTTTTGTAAGGAAACCTGGTAACATCTTTGGTTCTTTTAAGATGATTGGGTGTTTCCATTTTTCAATATATTTATCAAAGCGCATCAATAAGGATGGCAGAATGATGATTGTGGACAATACGCCAAATATAACGCCTTTTGCCATAACGATACCAATATCTTTACCAAGGGTTAACTGCATTGCACATAATGCTAAGAAACCGGCAATGGTTGTGATGGATGAGGAAGTGATAGAGGTAAATGTTGCCTGAATGGCATTTGACATTGCTTCATCACGATCATCTGTTTTCTTCTTTTCTTCTTGGTATCGATGCAACAGGAAGATGGAGTAGTCCATTGTTACACCAAGCTGCAAGACTAAGGCAAGTGCTTTGGTAATATAAGATATCTCCCCTAAAAATACGTTGGTACCAAAGTTATATGCAACAGGGAAGGCTATACCAGCAACGAAGATGAAAGGAGCTATCGTTGATTCAAGTCCCATAAATAAAACAATCATACATAAGATAATTGCGGTTATTCCATATAATGGGGTTTCTTTTTCTGATAAGTCTTTGATATCTTCAGATACAGCTGAGAATCCGCCAAGGTAACATTCTTTTTCGCTATATCCTTTGATTTCATGAATCGCATTCATGGTTCTTTCAGAAGCACTGTCTTCTTCAAAGGTGATAATCATTAAGGTTCCTTTATCAGAATACAGCATTTCTTTTATATCTTTGGGAAGTACTTCTTTTGGTATAGCGATATCTAAGACATCTCCACGCCATAATACATCTTTCACACCATCAATTTTTTCAATTTGTTTTTTTAAATTCTCAACATTTTTATCTGGCATATTTTCAACAACCAGCATACCTGTACTTGCTAACTGGAAATCATCTCCTAAGGATTTTTGTCCAATCATGGATTCTGCATCCGCAGGCAGATAACTTAATAAGTCATAATTGACTTTGGTTCTGGCGTATCCGATTGCACTTGGAATCAGCAGTAAAATGGCGATTACAAGAATCAGATTACGCTTTTTTACGATGAATTGACTTAATTTGCTTTTCATCATTTCTCCTCCTTTATCTTTGAATCATTTTACGAATGGTATCGTAAAGCAATGGTTTCACATGATCGATATCATCTGGCTGTTTTAACACGATGCTGGAATAGCAAAGGGTGGATACCAGTTCTATGATCATGAATATCAGTTGAAATGCTTCGTCTTTGGTATAACCAAGACTGACCAGAAAATCACTGTAGCATTCTAAATGATTGCTGACTTCATAGGTGTCACTGTCTTTTAATTTGTCAGAGATAAGACTCCAAGATAGATTTTTCTGTATGACCTTGATTCTTGCGGGATTCTTCTTAAAAAATTCCACAACATAATCAATCAGGAAAATCAATTCTTCTACACGATCATCAATATTCGCCTCTTTGGCTTTTTCTAAAGCTTCATCAATCAGCAGGGAACTGTATTTGATAATCAGATGGTTGGTTAGCTGTACTTTATCTTTGAAATATAAATAGAAAGTACCTTTCGCAACTCTGGCTTTTTTGACGATTTGATCAATAGAAATTTTATTGAAGTCATCATGTTCAAACAAATTGATTGCAGCTTCTTCTATGCGTCTTTTCTTTTCCGTTTTATTTAACGAAACCTTACTTTGCATATACGAATCACCTCTTTAAATTGACTAACAGTCATTTTCTTGACGTACTTTAGGATATTGCAAAAATGACCAACAGTCAATAAATGCTATGCGCTTACATTCAAATTCATCTATACACTTTTTTTAATTTGTCTAAAATAGTAAAAATACAGGGTTGTAAAAAAATAAATGACAGTTTTGTTATTTTATACCATTTATATATCAAAAGTATGTTATGATTATATAGTGAAGGGTGGTTTGTAATGAAAAAGAAGTATTTGATTTGGTTCATGATTATTTTATTAGCAGGTGTTGGATGCTTTGAAATTACCAGAACAAAAACTACTGAGATCGCATGTGCTCAGACTTTTTCTTATGCCGATTATCCTTTGAATAAACAAATGTTTGAAAGACATGCAAATGAATGTAGTATCTCTTCAAAACTTCTACAAGATAATCATATTTTAGAGTTTTCAGTTAATGGCATACGTGTAAAAATCACAAAAGAGCGTCAACGCTTGATGTTTCATAATAAGAAGCCTAGAGAAAAAACGATACGTAAACAGTTAGAGCATGATGGTAAAATCATCAAAGTGATTTATAAAGGTGTGGAGGAAAACGGTCAAACAGGGATTTATGCTAAATTCATGTTTTCATATAAAGGATATTTCATCCGTGGTAATTTACGTGGTGTTTATTATCAGGAAAAGAAAAAAAGCGTAAAAGAAATTCCTGAAGAAGTTTTTACGCAGACAGAAACACGTATTTTAAAATTTGTAGATACTTATATCGCTTAAACCACATTGCGAAAATTAGGAAAAAGTGATATCCTTATCTCTATATGTATGGAGGAATTAACATGGTAAAAGCAGTATTATTTGATTTAGATGGTACTTTATTGCCAATGGATAACGATTATTTCACAAAATGTTATCTGAAATTGTTGGGCAAAAAGTTTTATGAACTTGGCTATGATGGAGAAAAAGCCATCAAAGGTGTTTGGAATGGCTTAAAACATATGGTTGGAAATAATGGTACCAAAAGTAATGAAGAAGCCTTCTGGAAAGGTTTTGATCAGGTGATGGCAAGTGATCTGAACCATGATCGAGCACAGTTAAATACTTTATTATTAGGATTTTATCAGAATGAATTTCATGATGCGAAAGCTGCCACAGCACCTTCTCATATCGCTAAGGATATTGTGGAAAAAGTGAAACAGGCAGGGCATAAGGTAATTCTTGCTACCAATCCAATCTTTCCAAGAGAAGCTGTTTTATCTAGATTAAGCTGGATTGATTTAACACAGGATGATTTTGATTATATCACGACATATGAAATATCTCATTATTGTAAACCAAATCCTGATTATTATAAAGAAATTCTAGAGAACTGTAATTTACAGCCTGCAGAATGTGTGATGATTGGAAATGATGTAAAAGAAGATATTGTTCCAGCATCCTCTTTACAAATACCAACCTATCTTGTAAAAGATTATCAAATTGGTGATGAAAGTGGTCTTGATACAGATGCAGGTTCATTAGCTCAGGTTATAGCATATTTGAATATTTAAAGATAAAGGTACGAAAATTCTACTCGTACCTTTATTTTAAGCTTTTTTCTATCGCTGTGATATGTTCATAATGTTCAATTTTTTTATCTAAACGATCAAGGGTAGCCTGCATATCTTCCATACGTTTAATTAACAGGGAACGCTGTTCTATCAGTAACGCTTTTCTAGCATCCGCAGTGTCATCCCCTTGTCGAAATAAGCTAACATATTCAATCAATGCTTCAATTGGTAAGCCAGCACTACGCATACATTTAATAAATTCTACCCATCGAATATCTTCTTCATCATAATCACGGATACCGCTTTTATTACGGTGAACAGGTGGAATTAGTCCGATACGTTCATAATAACGCAGGGTGTCATTTGATAAATCAACTAATTTACTTACTTCTGCAATTGTCATATAGATCACTCCTTTATTTTTAAATCGCAGTATAATATGTTGTGGTCAGAGAATGAGGAGGGAATGGTATCCGCATGTGTTAGCGTAAAGTTATTGGAATAATATATATTGTCTGGAAAACCAAAATCCCGAAAGGTGATGAAAGGATTTTTAAAATGATTTACTGCCTGCATACCATCTATGGAAAAGAAATCAGATTCTTGGAAAGTATTGAAATCACCCAGAAACAAAGTATCTGTCGTATTTTGTATTTCCTTGGAAATAAATGCAATCTGTTTTTTTCTGGCTTCACGCTCTTTAAAACTTAAATGAGAAAGATAGACTTGAATGATACGATGATGAATTTCCACTTTTGCTTTTCCTAATACTCTTGGTTCTTTTAATAATTCATTGGGTAATTGTGTAGAGGATACTTCTGTGATTGGATAGCGACTTAAAATCCCAATGCCATAGTATCCATCGATGATCCACATCGTTTGAAAAAAATGATAGTAAGGCATGTCACATGCTTCTGCCATTTCTTTTACCATATCCATATTGCCACTGCGTAAAGCATTTTGATCTACTTCCTGAAGGCATAAGATATCAGGCTGTAGAGCTTTGATTTCCTTGGCGAACTTATCTAAATCCTCTCCATGATTTAATAATTTTACATTATAGGTTGCCACACGCAATTGATCAGGCATCCCTGCTTGAGAAGAAGGTGTTGTATATTGAAGCGTATAGTTACGACAATGCTGCCGCCATAAGAAAAAGCAGGGTATCACAATGATCAGGATCATCATAAATATAAAGAATTTACGTTTCAAATAACATCACTTCCTTTCGCATAGCTATTATAACATGATTTTCTATGTATAATTGTGAAGGTATCCTTAAATAGAATATGTAAAAACAGATATTCATAGAAGCCTTTTGTGGTATATATCTGTCTGTATTAAGCTTAACACCTGGAGTAAACTCCAGGTCAAGGAATTTAAAAAAATATTTTTTACTTGACTTGGAGTGCACTTCAACTGTTACACTATGGAAGCAATTGTAAAATGATTTACATAGATTGTGATTTACTTTATACTTAAAGAAAAGAGGAGCGATGATTATGACGAAAAATATTCGAAATATGGTATTCTGTGCATTATGTATTGCGATAGGACTGATTTTGCCAATGGCATTACATGTGATACCAAATGCGGGAAGTATCTTTTTACCAATGCATATTCCAGTCTTGTTATGTGGACTGTTGTGTGGGTCTTATTATGGTTTATTATGTGGGTTGCTGGTGCCTGTTTTATCCAGTGTTTTAACTGGAATGCCATCTGCGCCAATCCTTCCGGGGATGATTTGTGAATTAGCAATGTATGGCTTTATGACAGGATGGATGTCAAAGAAAGTACATTTGAAAAATGAATTAACAAGTACTTATGTGCAATTGATCATTGCCATGATTTCAGGCCGGTTGTTTTATGGAATATTGAATGGTTTGATTTTTGCGGCTGGTAAGTACTCTTTACAGGTATTTATATCCGCAGCATTTGTGACAGCATTACCAGGTATTGTGATTCAACTGGTATTTTTACCATCGATTGTGGTACTCTTACGAAAGGTAAATAATAAATATCTTGAACAAAAGGTGTAATATGTTTGATATATTAGACGCAATAACATTAGAGAAAAAGCTTCATCCCCATACGCAGCCCCAGGATATATTAAAGTTGATCATACAGGCAGGTATGGGTGGGGAACATATGGTGGAAGATGAAATACAAACATTACAATATTTAAAAGAAGAAAAAAAGGCAGCGTGTACGTGTACAAGTGAGCAGCTTCAACCAATTGGCAATGGCTATGTGCGGGTACCACTAGCCATGATGAAAGAACGGGATCTATCCTTATGGAATCATATGTTTGTGACGGCAACAAAGCATATCAAAAAGGATGTATCCCTTGTGCGTGCACTGATTGAAAAAAATGAATTATCTACATATTTTTCCACAGCACAAATAGAAGATGCACTTGAAAACAGTATGCATCACAGTGTTGCATATGCCAATGCATATCATCCTCATTATCGAATACTGCCAAAAGTTTATGTGGATTTTTTTCCTGTATACAAGCAAATCCATGATACGCTTCATAAACAAGCACATGCCTGTTTTATGATTGATGGTTGTTGTGCAAGTGGGAAATCAACACTTGCGCATACCCTTGCCCAGTTATTCCCAGTTCATATATTTCACATGGATGATTATTTTCTTCGCCCGGAACAAAAAAGTGGAGAACGTTTATCAAAACCTGGTGGCAATGTCGATTACGAACGCTTTGATAAAGAAATTCTTTCATCTTTGCGACATCAAAAGGATGTCATTTACCAGCCATACGATTGCATGAGTCAATCATTAAAGGAAGAGGTGAAAGTTAAGTATTCGCCTTATTCCGTGATTGAAGGCAGTTATGCCCACCATCCTTATTTTCAAATGGATGCGATAAAAATCTTTTTATATTGTGAACGCGAGGTACAGTTACAGCGTTTAAAACAGCGTTCTCCTAATCTATATGAACGATTTGTTCATGAATGGATTCCAATGGAAAATACTTATTTTGAAACATTTGATATTAGAAATCAAGCAGATTTCATACTTGATACAACTACATTTTAAGAAAGGGGATATAAATGAAAAAGATATTATATTTGATGCGTCATGGTCAGACACAGTTTAATGTAAGAAGAAAGATTCAGGGATGGTGTGATTCACCATTAACACCACTGGGCATTGCCCAGGCTAAGGTAGCAGCGGCTTATTTTAAGGATCACGATATTACATTTGATCATGCATATGCTTCTACATCAGAGCGTGCATGTGATACCCTTGAAATTATCACATCACAACCTTATACACGTGTCAAAGGTCTGAAGGAATGGAACTTTGGGACATTTGAAGGAGAAAGTGAGGATTTAAATCCAAAGCTTCCTTATGGTGATTTCTTTGTGGCATATGGAGGAGAAGGAGAAATGCAGTTGCGTGAAAGAGTATCTAAAACACTGCTCGATATTATGCGTAAGGATGATCATAACTGTGTACTTGCTGTATCACATGGTGCCAGCTGTCGTCAGTTTATGCGTGCTTGGGAGCATACATCTTCTGTCAATGTCAAAGAGCGTTTATACAATTGTTGTATATTGAAGTTTGCGTTTGAAAATGATACTTTTACACTTGAGGAAATCATCAATCATGATTTTAAAGATTTGAAACTGGATTAAAGCAGAACATTTGTTCTGTTTTTTTGTTTTCACATATTCATGCGGGTATTTCTATCAGGAATGCGTGTATAATTTGATTGAACAATTGTTGAATGAATGGAGGTGTCCCATTGACATCATCAAATACAAGAAAGGAACAGGCTTTAGAAACAAGGAAAAAGCTACTTGCCTCAGCACAGACGCTATTCGCGTCCAAAGGCTATGAAGGAACATCTGTTCGTATGATCAATCAACAGATTCATATGGCAGATGGTTTATTGTATCACTATTTTCCAGGTGGAAAACAGGAAATTCTTCAGGTAATGGTAAAAGAACATGTGCTGGCGATGAGTACTGCATTAACAAAAGATATTGAAATCTATGATGAAATGTCTATCGAAGAAGTCCTTGAACAGCTGTATCATCATTTACACAGTGTGGTATTAGAGCATGTGGATATCATCAAAATTTTGATTAAAGATGGAGAAGCGATGAAACTGATTGAGCGACAGGAATTAATCGATATCTTGGAAGAGCGAAAACACTGGCTGCCTGCCTTATTTCAAAAACGTATAGATTCAGGTGAACTAAAGGCAATGGATTGTGAGAGTGCATCAGAAGTTTTGATGTCCTTGTTGATGAGTCATCTGCTGGCAGAGGTCATAACAGGTAAAGATAGTTGTATGGCAAATGAAATAAAAAGAAAACAATTGTTTCGCTATCTGAGTGATATGTGGAAAAACTGCAAATAAAAGAAAGGAGCATTTATGTTACAGTTAAAAAATATAGTAAAAGATTATGTGAGTGGGGATGAAACTGTTCACGCATTAAAAGGTGTATCCTTAACCTTCAGGGAAAATGAATTTGTATCTATTTTAGGACAAAGCGGTTGTGGAAAAACAACCATGTTGAATATCATAGGTGGCTTAGATCAATATACCAGCGGTGATTTGATCATCAATGGAAAATCCACAAAGGATTTTAAAGATAAGGATTGGGATGCTTATCGTAATCATTCCATCGGCTTTGTATTCCAAAGCTATAATCTGATACCACATCAAAATGTATTATCCAACGTAGAACTTGCACTGACATTATCTGGTGTATCCAAAGCAGAAAGAAAACAGCGTGCAATAGAAGCACTTGAAAAAGTAGGTCTAAAGGATCAAATATATAAGAAACCAAACCAGATGAGTGGAGGACAAATGCAGCGTGTGGCGATTGCTCGTGCGCTGGTTAATAACCCTGATATCTTATTGGCAGATGAGCCTACCGGAGCATTAGATTCTGCGACGAGTATTCAGATTATGGATCTGTTGAAGGAAGTTGCACAGGATCGCTTAGTAATCATGGTAACTCACAATCCGGACTTGGCAAAACAATATTCTACGCGTATCATCCGTTTATTAGATGGTAAAATTGTGGATGACAGTCATCCTTATGCATTAAAAGAAAGCAAAATACAAGCTGCTGTGGATAAAATTAAATATACCTCCATGTCATTTGCGACAGCCTTATCCTTAAGTAAAAATAACTTAATGACCAAAAAAGCAAGAACTTTCTTAACAGCATTCGCAGGCAGTATCGGTATCATTGGTATCGCATTGATTTTATCCTTATCCAATGGGGTACAAAGCTATATTGATGGTGTGGAAAAAGATACCTTATCTTCTTATCCAATCACGATTCAGGATAACTCCATGGATATGAGTGTCATGATGGAAACCATGATGGGAATGCATGAAAAAGAAACAACACACAATGATGATAAAATCTATTCCCGTCAAATGATCAATGATATCCTGGAAACCATGTCTGATAAGATGACCAACAACAATCTTGCGGCATTTAAAGAATATCTAGAAAGCACAGATTCTAAGTTTCAGGAGCATACCAAAGCGATTGAATATGGATATCCATTGACACTAAATGTATTTAATGAAAATGGGGCAGCTGGACTTGTGCAGGTATCCCCTAATCAGTTGATGAAAACATTAGGTCTGCAAGAAGCAATGGATGCCAGCAGCTTCATGGGATCCAGTGATTCCAGTATGGGTATGGGCAATGAAGTGTGGGCAAAACTGCCTAGTGAAAAAACAATGCGTGATGATGAATATAAACTTGTCGATGGGACATGGCCAAAAGCATATAACGAAGTGGTACTGGCAGTTGATTCTAATAAAGAAATCAGTGATTATACTTTATATTCATTAGGCTTGATGGATCAGGAAGAGCTTGCGAAAAACTTCAAGGCATTACAAAACAAAGAAGAAATAGAAGCTGGGAAACAACGCTCTTATACAACAAAAGAACTACTGGATATGAAGTTTAAATTAATTCTAAACACAGATTTATATGAAAAAGTAAACGGAATCTGGGTTGATCGCAGCGATGATGAAGCATATTTGAAGAAGGTTGTGGATAATGGACAGGATATCAAAGTCGTTGGTATCATACAGCCGAAAGAAGGTGCTTTAAGCAAGTCTGAACAAGGTGGTATTTATTATACAGATGAACTTCAGGAATATGTGATTTCTCATGTGGAAAATACGGATATCGTTAAGGAACAAAAGGCTGATAAGAAAATCAATGTCTTTACCGGAACAGCATTCTCAGATGATAAGAAAATGGATTTTTCTACCTTAAGTGATGAACAAAAAATGCAGTTAATGACGATGAGTGAGGAGGAACGTCTTCAGTTTATCAACAGTTATAATGATGCATTAAATTCTACCTATGATGGCAACCTGAAAAAACTTGGCGCAATTGATCTGGATTCTCCAAGCAGTGTGAATATTTACGCAAAAAGTTTTGATGATAAGGAAGCCGTCGCAGATTTAATCAACGACTATAATGAAAAACAGAAGGCTGATGGAAAAGATGCAAATGTTATCAGTTATAATGATATCGTTGGCACTATGATGGAATCTGTCACAACCGTTATAGATATGATTTCTTATGTATTAATTGCCTTTGTCAGTGTGTCTTTGATCGTTTCTAGTATTATGATTGGTATTATCACCTATATTTCTGTATTAGAAAGAACAAAGGAAATTGGTATTTTAAGAAGTATTGGTGCCAGCAAGAAAGATATTTCTCATGTATTTAATGCGGAAGCATTTATCATTGGATTGATATCTGGATGTATTGGTATCGGTGTTACAGTACTTTTAGATATTCCAATCAGTATCATTGTGGAAAACTTAACTGGTGTAACCAATATCGCATCTTTACCAGTTGCAGGTGGTGTCATTCTGATTTTGATTTCCCTGTTACTAACAACCATCGCAGGATTGATTCCTTCAAGAATCGCATCAAAGAAGGATCCTGTGGAAGCTCTGCGTACAGAGTAAAAGCATTACCCAATCTATACGATTGGGTTTTATTTAAAACTTTGACTAAAACAAATGGGAAAATTCATCCTATAGAAATCAAAAAATCTAAAACTCTAGGTAAAAAAGCAATTATAAATTTCGATGTATGAAAGCCACTTAAAAAAGAAGAAAATAAATATTCGTATTTAAAAGTTGAAGTTGGTTATGGTTCTGTAATTTGTATGATTGATGATTGATTACCAATTGTTGAAAAGAATTGGTACGCCCTCACATGGTTAATAAAGAAATGCAGCAAGCATGAAGTTATTTACTTAACTTTGTGCTTACTGCTTTTCTTTTTTGATCACATGCAATCCACTCATCTAATGTCAAAGGTGTATAATCAGAATACATACAGAAACAATTGATCATATTGCATGGGATATGTACTTCTTCACCTCCAGGATTTTGTACGATCGTAGAGGTTGTAATATCTTGAAATTGTTCTATCAAGCGCTGGTCATGGGTATCATGCACGTGTCCATACAACATATAAGTCTTTGGCTGACCTTCTTTATTTAAACGATATTGCATGTTATAAAACATGATAGGATAATGACTTAAAATCACTTTACGATTATTGTCTGACAATTCTTCATATGATTTGATCCATTCAAAGCGCTCTGTATGGAAATCTTTACTTTTCAGATATCGATCATGGTTTCCTATAATCAGAAATAAACGCCCATTTAATCGATTTAACAGTTCATTTGTTTCATCATCTTTTCCCCAGGATAAATCCCCCAAAATAACAACTTCATCATTTTTTCTTACTTTTTTATTCCATTGCTGAATCATATATTCATTCATTTCTTCTACACTTTCAAATCCACGTTTATCCATCTTGGTATTTAAAGAAGCATGGAAAAAATGGCAATCAGCGATATAGTAGCGCATCGTATCACTCCTTTTATAACTATGCGTATTATAATCGAAAAGATACAAACGTGCAATGGTTGTACATAAAAACCTTGCATTAATCCGCTTGTCGTTTTATCTTATAAATAAAGCTTTGTGGAAGTTTATGTAATAGGGAACTAATCAACAGGATACTGATGATACGGTCTAAATAATCTGTAAATAGCTGTACGATAAAACAACTCAGTGTTAATCCTAATGGTGTTTTGGCTAATAATTGTACGATAAATGTGGAGCCTGAAGATGTAATGCCTCCAAAAAGGTATGCGGTGATACAGGCTGATATCAGAGAAGTTGGAATTGTCACAAAAAGCGCACTGAGAAATGCCCATGCAAGATTATCTTTTTTCTTTTTCCAGACAATGCCGACTAACATTCCTAAAAGGATACCAACAGGAGCATAATACAAAGCATAGATGTCTGATGTCATTCCTAAAATCAAGCCACTTAAGATACTTGGCATAGCACCATAAAAAGGACCATAAACAGCTGCGATAAAGATAGTGCCCATACTGTCTAAATATATTGGAAGTTTTAGCATTAAAGCAATTTGACCACCAACCAGATTTATAACAATCGCAAAAGCAATCATGCTGATATGATATACTGTAATTTTTGACTTCATAAATAAAAACCCCTTTCTTTATATGAGTGTGTCCAAAAGATCAATCTGTGCAAGATCCAGATGTAATATACGGGATATAAATAATTGGAAAAAGGCTTTTACATCCACTTGTGTCAAAATGACTGCATTAGCCTCTTTGCGATAAAAATGAAAGGCATCCACAACACTTTGTCCTCTTGATATGCCATCTGTTTCAATTTGTACATAAGATGAAAATCCAGAACATAATTCAGGAAAAAGAAAATAAGCGACAGCAAGGGGATCATTGATCACACAGCCAATCAAATGTTCTTGTGTCCAATGAAAATCAAAATAGAACTTGGTGATTTTTCTTATAAATGCTCCCTTCTCAGGATGCAATCGTTCCATATAGGAAAGAAGGTTTGGCGTAAGAACGATTTTGCGTGTGACATCTAAACCCACCATATGTATTTGTTTCTTTGTTTTTGCCATTTGTTGATAAACAAGACGGGCAGCTTCAGGATCTTCCCAATAATTGTATTCAGCGACAGGAGAACAATTACCATGAGATTTATAGCTGCCACCCATGGAAACAAGCTGTTCTATTTTATCAAAAGCTTCCACATCCTGTGAAATAAGCTGAGCTAAATTGGTCAAAGGTCCTAAAGCGATGATGGAACAGGATTGTTTCTTTAAGGTTTTTGATAAAAAGGTGACAGCATCCATTGTTTGATGATATCCAGGAATATCCTTTAAGAAGCTTTCACCAAGACCATCGGCTCCATGTGTATCTAAAGCATCACAGAAAGTTTTCTTTAAGGGTTTATCAGCGCCCACAAATATCGGTATATCCAGACGCTGCATATGTGCTAATATCTTTTTAGCATTTTCAAAACCCATTTCAACAGGCGAATTACCACAAACAATGGTAATGCCTATAACTTCAATCTCATCCGATGATAACGCCAGCATGAGTGCAAGACTGTCATCAATACCCGGATCACAATCGATGATTACTTTTCTTTTCATAAATACTCCTCCATTCAAAAAAAAGACCTTACCAATAAGCAAGGTCATGAAAAAAAGCATTTATAAAAAAATTATAAATCTATTATTTCATTTCGTTTGCCTATGATTATACTGGGAGGTAAGGAACCAGTGCGTATTCTTTATACCATAAAAGACAGGAATTCGTAAAGTCTAAATGATACATTTCTAAAAAAATTTACTGTATATCTTACAGAAGAAACAAGAGAAAATATGCATATTTCATTTATAGAAACACGATAGTCATGGTATAATGACATATAATACATAAATAAAAAGGAGACATTATGAAACATACAGAACATAAATCGGAAACCATTGATGGTTTTCAATATGATAATGACAGTCAATTGTATAAAGCAACCATTCAGAATATTGATTTTATGATGGATGAATACACAGATGAAAATGCAGAATATGCGATGAAGCTTGCATCTGCTTATCACCTGTATTTATCAAAAATTATGGATTTTTTATTAGAGGATGAAGCCTTTCGTGATGATGGCATATTCCCTGATCAAAATAAAGAAACACTGTTGCCTGCACTGGGAACACCTTCTATTTTGCTGTTGTCAAATAATGATGGACAATGTTCCTATTGTAATCAAACATTAGATGATACGCATATTATTTCTTTTGAATTTTCAGATATCTTTGATGATTTATATGATTTAACGATAGAGGGGTGAACCATATGGATATACAAAATTATTGGAAAGCAACACTTCAACAAAATCCTGTACTCATGCGCTCATACTTTCATGAAAATGCAGTCATTCGATGGCATAATACCAATGAAGAATTTACACTGAATGAATTCATACAGGCGAATTGTGAATATCCGGGCAAATGGGATGGCAAGATTGAAAGAATAGAAAGGATAGATCAAGTGATTATCACAGTGACACATGTGTTTTCCACAGAGCTGTCTTTTCATGTAACTTCCTTTATAAAAGTAAAAGATGATAAAATTGAATGCATTGACGAGTATTGGGGAGATGATGGTGAACCTCCTTTATGGCGAAAAGAAAAACATATTGGTACATCAATAAAAAAGATATCCATACCATTGCCGAAGTAGAAAAAACAGGAAGTATTTTCCTATACCTATGATGGCACAACTTATACAGAAATACGTATGAAATTCACGATACATAAAGGAGAACATGATTATGTATGAAAGAATGCTTGAGAAAAGTAAACAACCAGCTATTGAAGAAATGGAGGCGTATTGTGGCGATTGTGGAGCATTGTTTATGTTGTTTAATGAGTGGTTATCAACAACCTACCATACTCGGCAAGAATTATCCTATCCATATGGAAATCATTATGGCTGGTGTATTGCCCATCGTATCAAAAAGAAACTCATCTGTAACGTATTTCCTGAACGAAATGCTTTTACAGTGATGGTAAGATTATCAAATAATCAGTTTGATACAATTTTTTCAAAGGTACAGCCCTACACAAAAGAGCTTATTATAAATAAGTATTCTTGTGGAGATGGTGGATGGATACATGAACGTGTATTAACGCAAGAGCATTATGAAGATGCTAAAATTGTATTATCAGCGAAATTCACAAAGGTATCATAATATATAAAAAAATCAGTACTTGATATGGGTACTGATTCATTTTCTTATATGGTGCCGACTAAGGGACTTGAACCCCCGACCTACGCGTTACGAGTGCGTTGCTCTACCAGCTGAGCTAAGTCGGCCTATCGCTTTTGAAAGCGAATTTATTATAGCACAATGCAAAATCAATGTACATAGTTAAAGCGAAAATTTCCTTGTCAGTAAACTGGCACCATACATTCCCAAAGATACCCCAATCACACATAACATGACACTAGTGAAGATGTAGGAAACAGCTGGTAGCCATGCTTTTTTCTCAATTAGTTGAAAGGTTTCTAAAGAGAATGTGGAAAACGTTGTAAAACCACCACAGATACCTGTTTTAATCAGTAACACAAGTTGTGGGGATACATGAGATGATAAGGCAAGTTGTGCAATAAAACCAATGAGAATAGAACCTAATATATTAATGAGGAGTGTGTTGATGGGAATGGCAGCTTTCATGGAAATCATAGAAAATCCATAACGAGCCATTGCGCCAATGGCACCACCCAATCCTACATATAAAAATGCTTTCATATCAGCCCTTCTTTCCAATTACTTGTAAAATATGTTCATACTCATATTCGATATGATGATATGTTGACAACAAAGGAATACAATCTGTTTCAATATTCTCCATAATGGTATGAAAATGTTCATGGCAT
Organism: [Eubacterium] hominis; assembly: GCA_014337235.1. Taxonomy (GTDB): domain Bacteria; phylum Bacillota_I; class Bacilli_A; order Erysipelotrichales; family Erysipelotrichaceae; genus Hoskinsella; species Hoskinsella hominis. The sequence continues at coordinate 2,170,817 of CP060636.1, forward strand.
ATATCCACAATTGTGGAATCAATGGCACCTTCATCAGCCATCTGGTATAAAATATGCATCATTTGTTGTTTATCGAATGCTTCTTTATAACTTCGTTTACCACTTAAAGCACTAAAGATATCCGCGACCGCAAGAATACGCTGTTCTAAGGTTAAATCTTTTTCTGATAAACCATAAGGATAGCCTTTTCCATTTAATTTTTCATGATGTCTGACAGCAATCTGTACGATTTCATTATCCATGGTACCTTTCAGAATATGAATAGAGTGTGTAACATGTTCCCGCATAATTTTCATTTCACTGGCAGTTAATCTGCCTGGTTTTTCTAGTATGCTCACAGGTGTTGCGACTTTTCCAATATCATGAAGAAGGGCACCATACATAAGCTTTTGTATCTGTATATCCGAAAGTTTTAAAAGTGTGCCCAGTGTTTTAGAGATACTGGTTGTGGTTATCGTATGTGCAACCATATGTTTACTTTGAAAGTCGATAGAATAACTGATCAATGATATATACTGCAGAATCTCCTGTTCATTAAAATGTAATTCCTCCATCAATCTGTTTTCATGATGTTCATGGGTAATGACTTCCACAACATTACTTTTTTGAACAGTTTTTTTCAATAAGGCAGTTAATTCAGGATCATATTCTTCGGTTGATAAACGATCATGGAAATCATCAGGAAATTTTTCCTTACGTATCAGATACAGATCACAATGATCTACCAGATGCAGCATTTGTGTTAATTTAGGATAGGGGATATCATACAGTCCATAATCCTGAAATGGAACATGATGATAAAGTACCACGGAAGACAGTTGTTTTAACGGAGATAAATATTTTAAAAACAAATACCCATAAACAGCATGCTTCCATATATGCCTGGATTCAAAACCTAACATCGCATCAATTTCATCGGTTTTATATGCGCCGATATCATGCAGGATGGCAACCATACTCATATCTCTGATTTCTTCTTCAGAATAGCTTCCATCTTGTATCATCATTTCACGTAATAAATACGCTACACGAAATCCATGGTCGATCAGTCTTTCATCAATTTCATTTAGCGTATTGTGGATAATATGTAAAAGTTCACTGTCATTTATAATCTTCATAGAATTTTCCTCATTTTATGCGTTTCCATTATAACAGAAACATCTCATAAACAAAAGGACTTCAACCATTTTTAAGCGGAAGTATATGATTCGAATATGATAATGTCTTAATGAAACCAAATTGATTTTGTCTTTAAAATCATTTATGATATGACCTTACTATGAAAGTGAGGTCTTTATGAGAAAGGTAAATTTAAGAATGAATGAACAATACAAATATGAGGTTATTAAAAAATTAGTTGATACACATGGAAACAAAAAGAATGCTGCTATCAAATTAAACTGCTCTGTTCGCACTATTGACAGATTGATTGTCAGATATAAAGCTGAAGGTAAGACTGGTTTTATCCACAAGAACAGAAACAGACAGCCTATCTCCACTTTCCCTGTCGAGGTCAAAAATAAAGTCATTGACCTTTATCGCACGAAATATTCTGGTGCCAATCTTCTTCATTTCTCACAGCTGCTTGCGAAGAAAGAGGATATCCATGTCAGTGACACTACTATCAATTATTGGCTCCGCAGTTGCGACATCCTTTCTCCTAAGGCTAGACGCAAAACTGTCAATACTCTTAACGCTGAACTGAGAAAACGTAAGAAAGCTGCCAAGACAAAAAAAGAAGCTGCTTCTATAGAAAACAAACTCGATCTACTTGATCGCTTCGATGCACATCCCAGACGCCCTAGATGCGCTTATTTTGGCGAGTTAGTCCAAATGGATGCTTCTCCTCATCTTTGGTTCGGTACCTCCATCACTCATCTCCATCTGGCCATTGATGACGCCACTGGTAAGATACTTGGTGCTTATTTTGATACGCAGGAAACGCTTAATGCGTATTATCAAATCACTCATCAAATCCTGATAGATTATGGCATCCCTGCCAAGTTTCTTACGGACCGCCGCACTGTGTTTGAGTACAAAAGAAAAAACGCATCCTCTGATGAAGAAGATACGTTCACGCAATTCTCTTATGCCTGCCATCAGTTAGGCATTGAATTGGAATGTACGAGCGTCCCGCAGGCGAAAGGTCGCGTAGAGCGTCTTAATCAGACCCTACAATCAAGATTGGTCATTGAACTTAGGCTTGCGGGCATTACAACCATAGAGGAAGCCAATGAATTCTTAAAATCCTACCTAAAAGAATTCAACGCTATGTTCTCTCTACCAATCAATGATACTAAAACTGTGTTTGAAAAGCAACCGTCAAAGCAAAAAATCAATCAGACGCTTGCCATTTTAAGCAACCGAAAACTTGATTCAGGTCATTGTATCCGTTATAAGAACAAGTATTTTATTCCTATAACGAAATCTGGTAGTAAAGCATATCTGAAAAAAGGTATGAATGTGATGGTGATCGAAGCATTTGATGGAAAGCTATATGCCAACATCCTAGATCATCTATTCGCTTTAGAAGAAATCCTAGAACGTGAGGCTACATCAAAGAACTTCGACACGCTTCCTATTGAGGTGAAACAGAAAAAGCCTTATATTCCCCCTATGTCACATCCTTGGAAACAGGCTTCTTATCTTGCTTATGTGGCAAAGCAAAAGCACCGTCAATCCGGTGCTAATGTTTAATTATTTTTAAGACATTTTCATTTTTGCTTGACAGGACTTCAACCATTTTTAAGCGGAAGTATCAATTGAAAACAGCATCCTTCTACTTCATTGCTTTCTACCTGTATCTGACCATGATGGGCATCCATGATGCTTTTCGCAATTGGTAAGCCTAAACCATAACCACCCTCATGTACTCTTGCTTTATCACAACGATAAAAACGTTCAAAGATATGGGCTTGTTCCTCCTTAGAAATATAACTGCCGGTATTGTGAATCTTACAGACTAGTTTTTCATTATTCTTTTTTAAATGAATCGATATCTTTCCTTTTGCGGGTGTATATTTACAGGCATTATCAAGAAAAATCAGCATGACTTGTTTTAGCTGTGCTTCATTGCCGCTTACATATAAATCGTTTTCTATTTCGCTGTGTAAATGGATGCCGTGTTCATAAGCAATACTTTCAAAGGGCAGGATACAGTTCCATACGATATCACTAAAGTTTATGTTTTGAAATTCCACAGGCAGACGGTTTGCGTCACTTTTCGCAAGAAATAACAAACTTTCTACCAGCTTTTTCATACGTTGGGCTTCACTTTGTATGCTGTTGATCCACTTCACCTGATGATCAATAGTATCGTTTGCATGGGCAAGCAAGATATCGCTATCTGCTAAGATCACAGTCAAAGGTGTTTTTAGTTCATGCGAAGCATCCGCAACAAACTGTTTCTGTTGATCCCATGCATGCTGTACTGGTCGTAATGCCCAGTTAGACAAAATAAAACTCAATAGTAAGAAAGCCAGAAAAGCAAAAGTACCCACAATCATCGATGTAATAATCAAATTTTTCATATCTTTAAGATTGGCGCTAATATCAACAAACGCAATTTGATAGTTGGAAGATGTCTGTTTGATCTGATAAGCCAGACTTTGTGATTGTAAGATACCTTTTTGTTTATCCTTAATATCCATAGTGGAAAGAATGTTCTGCAGGCTTTCTTGATCTACATCCAGATTCATGGCATGTATGGAAATGATCGTACCATTGAGATCTGTTTCTACACGAAAAGCATTATGCATGCCAAAAGCTTTATCATCTTTATGATCATTAAACTCAAACTTTGGAATTTCTTCTTTCTGTTGCATCATCAACGTACGTGACAAATTATCATCTATCTCTTGCTGCATATGATGATAATTACTGAAACAAAGGATACCAAATACAATGATCAATATCAAAGTAACACAGGACATGGTGATCCAAATAAACTTTTTACGAAGTTTTTTTATCATAAAGCATCACACTCCAAACGATAACCAAGTTTTCGATGAGCTTTAATCTCTACCTTGCTTTCAAGATAAAATAGTTTCTTTCTTAAAAAGGAAATGTACGCTTCTACATTATTATCTACAGCCTCACTGTCACAACCCCATACTTTTGTGATCAGTTCTTCTTTACTGATGATCATGGATGGATGCTGCATAAATAACTTCATGATTTCAAATTCTTTATATCCAAGGGTGATATGTTTTTGTGCACACAGTAATTCACATGTATCTAATTGAAGACGCAAGTCATGAAAGCTTAATTCATGAAGGATCATTTCACCTTTTCTTCGTGTAAGAGCATAGATTCTTGCTAATAGCTCAGCCGGCGCAAATGGTTTGGTCATATAATCATCTGCCCCAAGCGTTAAACCTTTTACTTTATCGGGGATTTCATCTAATGCGGTCAACATCAGCACTGGCGTATGATGGTTCATTTCTCGTAACGTCTGTACGATCTCAAATCCATTTTTCTTTGGCAGCATGACATCTAGTATGATCATATCAAAGAGATCACTCATGGCATAAGACAAACCCTCCTCGCCATCATATGCAATGGTTGTCTGAAATTTTTCTTCCTCTAATATCTGACGAAGTGCATCGGCTAAATTTCTTTCATCTTCTACAATCAATACCTGCATAACATCACCTCATTTCTACCTCCATTATACACAAACTTTCACAAAGAAAGCTGAAAATAAGCTGAAACTTGTCTTTCAGTTTGATTTAAGGTTTCTGTTATATCATGTAAGTGTAAAAGGAAAGCAGGTGGAAATATGGCAAAAACACAAACCGTGTTTGCACGCTATGAGAAAAAATATGTGGTATCATCTAAAAAATATGCAAAACTAATAGAAAAAATAACGCCGTATATGGCATTAGACGAATATGGAAAATATACGATTTGTAATATTTATTATGATACCGACAGTTACGAATTAATTCGCCATTCTCTGGATAAACCTTCTTATAAAGAAAAACTGAGAATACGCAGTTATGGTACACCACATGATGAGGATTCGGTATTTATAGAATTAAAGAAAAAGGTAAATGGTATTGTATATAAACGAAGAACGATTCTGCCTTGTGCAATCGCTATGGATTATATGAATCGGTGTATTATGCCAAAAAATGACCAGATTCTAAAAGAAATTGGATGGTTTATCCAGCGTTATGATTTATCAAAACAGACATATATCGCATATGATCGTATGGCGTATTTTGGTAAAGAGAATCATGATCTTCGTATCACTTTTGACTTTGATTTACGCTATCGATTAGACCACTGTGATTTGCGTTTTAAAGATGATGGCGCACCGATTCTTGATCATAATGATATACTAATGGAAATCAAAATGCCATTAGCGATGCCTTTATGGTTATCGAATATCTTAAACGAATTAGAAATATATCCATGTTCCTTTTCTAAATATGGAACATGTTATCGGGAACATATATTTGCACAAGAAAAAATAGGAGGATTTGTTTATGTTTGATAGTATTTTTACATCGATGAATGTCATAGATATGTTGATTTGCAGTGGGGTATCCATTATTTGTGGATTATTTATTGGTTATGTATATATGTTTAAAAATGTATATCATAAAGGTTTTGTGGTCAGTGTGGTATTGATGCCTGTCATCGTGCAGGTAGTCATTATGATGGTCAATGGCAATTTAGGAACCGGCGTCGCTGTTGTCGGAGCATTTTCACTGGTACGTTTTCGTAGTGTTGCCGGCGGTGCACGAGAAATATCTACTATATTTTTATCAATGGCAATTGGTCTTGCGACAGGTATGGGTTATGTTATGTTCGCAATCGTCTTTGCGCTGTTGATTGGTATTACCAGTATGATTTTATATGGCAGTTCATTTGCGGAAGCGAATGTAATGGAAAAAGAATTAAAAATAACAATACCAGAATCTTTGGATTATGAAGGCATCTTTGATGATATTTTCCAACAATATACCACAAAAAACGAATTGTTGAAGGTGAAAACGACCAATATGGGAAGTTTATACGAATTACATTATCATATCTGTTTACGAAAAGGTATTGTGGAAAAAGAAATGATTGATGAATTACGGTGTAGAAATGGCAATCTGAATATCATATGCGGCAGACTACCTGTAAATAAAGAAGAACTTTAGGAGATGAGGATATGCGGAAACAAACAATAATTGCTTTTATACTCAGTATGGCTTTATTAATTAATGGATGTCAAAAGAAAGAGGAATCTACCACCAATACATCACAAGCTCAATCCACAACGGTAAAGACTGCCACAACATCCAAGATCGATTTCACTTTTGCGGATGAAGATTTTGATGATTCCTATGATGAACAGGCGATATCCATTGGCTTATCGGATACATCTTTGAAAGCTGATGGTGTTTCTATCAAGAATGGAAGTATTACCATATCCAAGGCAGGTACTTACGTATGCAGCGGAACGCTAAAAAATGGTTCTATCATTGTGGATGCAGGCAAAGAAGACCTAGTTCGTATCGTATTAAATAATGCCAATATCACAAGTGATACAAGCAGTGCAATCTATGTAAAACAAGCAAAAAAGACAGTATTGATTTTAGCGAAAGATAGTGAAAATACAATCAGTGATGCGAAAGATTATACCTATGAGGATGCAGAAAAAGAAGAACCCAATGCCGCAATCTTTTCAAAAGATGATTTAAGTATCACTGGTAGTGGAAAACTTATTGTAAATGCAAATTTCAATCATGGCATTTTCTCAAAAAATCAACTGGTCATTACGAGTGGTAGTTTTGATATCACAAGTCAAAATGATGGATTAAAAGGAAAAGACGGTATTGCGATTGCGGATGGTACATTTACCATCAACGCTCAGGGTGATGGTATGCAGGCAAGTGAATCACAAGAGGAAAGTAAAGGCTGGGTATATATTGAGGCAGGTACTTTTCATATCACATCCCAAGGGGATGGAATACAGGCAGAAACAAATTTAGAAATTAGTGATGGAACCTTTGATATCACAACTGGAGGAGGCAGTCAAAATGCTTCCATAAAATCTGATTGGGGAAGATGGGGACCACAGGATCAAACATCCACAAGTGAAGATACTACCAGTGCTAAAGGTATAAAGTCTGGAAAAGATATGATCATATCCAAGGGTACCTATACGTTTGATACAAGTGATGATGCGATACATACCAACGCATCTATGGATATCAAAGATGGTACTTACACCATACAAAGTGGAGATGATGGCATACATGCAGATGAAACACTGACAGTGGAAAAAGGCAGTATGGATATCAAAAAAAGTTATGAAGGAATAGAAGGAAATCAAATAGTGATACAGGGTGGAGATATTCAGGTCGTGTCAAGTGATGATGGTTTAAATGCAGCTGGAGGAAATGATGGAAGTTCGATGAATGGGCGTCCTGGACAAAATACATTTAGCTCATCTGACAGTGATGTATCTATCACGATTACGGGTGGAAATATCTATGTCAATGCATCCGGAGATGGTTTAGATTCTAATGGCAATTTATATATCAAAGGTGGCAGTGTGATTGTGGATGGACCCCAAGATAGTGGAAATGGTGCATTAGATTATGATGGAACATGTGAAATTACAGGTGGAACATTGATTGCGGCTGGTATGAGTGGCATGGCGCAAATGCCATCAGATACAAGTTCTCAGGCAAGTGTGATGATCACCTTTGATCAAACACAAAGTGAAAATACACTGATATCACTCATGCAGGATAATGATTTGATCATTGCCTATGCACCATCAAAGAAGTTTAATAATATCGTTATATCCACGCCATCTCTAACAAAAGATAAAACATATTCGATTCAAAGTGGTGGTACCATCAGTGGCTTAGAAAGCAAAAAAGCAATCACAGAAGGTACAATCAACAATGCTTCTACCCTTGGCAGCTTTACTTTGTCTGATATGGCCACAAGTATTTCGCAGGATGGTACAAGTGTACAGGCAGGTATGAATCAGCCACAAGGAAAGCCAGGTGGAGATAAAGAAATGGGCGGCCCAGGTGGTCATGGTATGTAAGAACAGCAGAAATGCTGTTTTTTTCTTAAATTTCATGATAAAATAAAAATGAAGTACTCATACATTTACAAAATATCAATTGACGTTAATCAAACACATCATAAAGGAGAAAATCATGAGTAATATACGTATTCAATTATTGAATATCATAAATAGAGAGTCCCCTGATTCTATGAATTTTATCATTGCTCAATACATTCTTGAAAACTTAGAACGTAAAAAAGTAGTTTCCACAAAAGAGCTTGCGGATGAATGTAAAGTATCAAAATCATCAATTAGTCGGTTTTGTAGAAAACTTGGATATGAGGATTTCTTAGAACTACAAATCGCAATTGGAAGTTATAATTCTTTTATCGAAGAAAGATTTACTGATTTAAAAGGTGAAAATACGCACGCGCTCATTCAAAATTATTTTTTAGATATAAAAGAAATTATAAATCATTTAGATCAATCCCTTGAAGTTGAAGTGCTAGAAGAACTTGTGAAAGATATCCATGATTATGAAAGAGTTGCCTTGATGGGACATGTTCAATCAAGTTTTCCAGCATTTTCTTTACAACATTATTTAACAATCTTACATAAGTTTGTTTATTCTACACAGGATCTTAATGAACAAAAAGAAATGTTAGAAACACTGGATGATAGAAATCTTATTATCATTTTTTCTGCAGGAGGTAAATTTATTGAGCGTGTACTTGATCGAATGAATGTGATGAATCGAAAGCATCTTCCTAAAATATACATAATTACTGCCAATAAAACCAAACATCTTTCTTTTGTGTATAAATACATTGAATTGAAGGATAGTTTTAACTATACATCACCTATCATACTAGATATGTATTCCAATTTAATATCCTTGATATATAGGAAAAAGTATTCCGATAGCTAGTGACTTGTTAAAAGCTGTTTCATATTCTGAAACAGAAAATCATGTTTTGAAAAATCACGAAATGCGTGATTTTTTTTAGTATACTGACAATGTAAACAAGACAAGCCAAGGAGGAAAAAATATGAATTACCCATTTAAAATGTTTTGGGGAAGTGCGAGTGCTGACTTCCAATATGAAGGAGGATTTCATGAAGGCAATAGAGGTCTAATAACGCATGATATCGTTACGGATGGCTCTCATGAAAGACCTAGAAGGATTACTTATCAGATGCCAGATGGCACATTAGGATCATCTGCTTATCGTGATCCAATACCTGCAAATGCAATAGGCTGTGTTCATGAAGATGTATATTATCCAAGTCATCATGCTGTAGACTTTTATCATCATTATAAAGAAGATATTAAGCTTTTAGCTGATATGGGATTAAGCATGATGCGATTTGGTATTTGCTGGACAAGAATATTTCCAACAGGATTAGAAGAAAAACCTAATGAAGAAGGGTTACAGTTTTATGAGAATGTCGTTGATGAATGCTTGAAGTATGGAATTGAGCCTATGATTACCATTTGTCATGATGAACTTCCACTTTATTTGGCTAATACATACGATGGTTGGTCTGATCGAATATTGATTGACTGTTATGTTAAATTATGTAAAGCTCTATTTGAAAGATTCAAAGGAAAAGTTAAATATTGGCTGACATTTAATGAATTAAATGTACTACAAGGATTCTCCCATTTAGGGACACGAAATTCTGATGCTCAGACAACTTGGCAGGCAATACATCATGTATTCATTGCTAGCGCAAAAGCTAAAATCTTAGCTAAAGAAATGATGCCAGATGCAATGCTTGGCGCAATGTTTGCGACAAGTCCTGCGTATCCTAGTACATGTCATCCAGATGATCAAATGGCTTGGATGGCGCAAAGAAGAAGATTGTTCTATTTCTCAGATGTAATGTTGAGAGGTTATTATCCTAGCTATGCACAAAGTATTTGGAATGAATATGATGTTGTTATAAAAATGAAAGAAGAAGATGTAGATATATTAAAAGAAGGAACATTGGATTTTTATTCATTTAGCTGTTATCGATCTACAACGGTTGATCGAAATGACAAATTAGGAATTATCGCTTTACCTTTTGGCAAGAATCCTTATCTAAAATCAACGCCATGGGGATGGCCAATTGATCCAGTAAGCATACGTTATGTATTAAATGAAGTATATGATCGCTATCAAAAGCCATTGTTTATTGTGGAAAATGGATTAGGTGAAGTAGATCAACCCGATGAAAATCATTATGTCAATGATACATATCGAATCGCGTATTTAAATGATCATTTCTTAGAGATAAAAAAAGCTGTTGAAATCGATCATGTTGAAGTGTTAGGTTATACAATGTGGGGTGGTATTGATCTTGTATCTTTAAGTACTGGTGAAATGAAAAAACGCTATGGCTGGATATATGTTGATATGGATGATAAAGGAAATGGAACAAAAAACAGATATCCTAAAGCTTCCTATTATTGGATGAAAGAATTTATTCAATCAAATGGAAATAATTTAGTGATAAAAGATGAAAGAGGGAAAAAATATGAATAAAAAAGAATTGGGCGAACAGATTATTGAACTTGTTGGCGGCAGTGAGAATATAGAGAATATCATGCATTGTATGACACGTTTACGTATGAATTTGAAAGATAATGATAAAGTAGAAGTAGAAAAATTAGAAGCATTAAAAGATGTATTAAAAGTCCAGTTTAAAAATGATCAGCTACAAGTAGTGATTGGGCCACAGGTCGCTGAAATATTTCAGGCAATAGAAAGTAAATATAATTTTGGTGATACGAAGGAAGAAGTAAAAGAAAAACAAGGAATCTTTAAGCGTTTCCTGAATGTATTATCAAGTGTTTTTGTACCTGTGATTCCTGCTATTGCCAGTGCGGGTATGTTAAAAGCAATAATCGCCTTGATTAAAGCATTTGAAATTATTCCACTAGATAATGATATCTTTGTACTATTTAATATGATGGCCGATGTTGCCTTCTATTTCTTACCGATTTTACTTGCAGCATCTGCCTTAAAGATATTTCATACAAATCGCATGATTGCAATTGTATTAGCAGCAACTTTAATCCATCCTACCTTTACAGCACTTGTAGCTGATACACAGGCATCATTGACAATATTTGGAATACCAGTTCCATTGATTAATTATGCAAGCTCAGTTGTACCAATTATTTTATCTGTCTGGGTGTTGTCTTATGTTTATAAATATGTTGATAAATATATGCCAAATGCTTTAAAAGTCATTTTCACACCAACAATTACATTATTGATTATGGTTCCTTTCATGTTAGTTATCTTAGGTCCTTTAGGAAATTATGTAGGTACAATCATTTCTTATACGGTAGGTCAGTTATTTTCTTTCAATCGTTTTATAGGAGGATTCATCTTATCCTTTATTCGACCTTTGCTTGTTATAACAGGTATGCATCAAGCCTTTACACCAGTGATTTTCCAAAATCTAGCTGAAAGAGGAAGTGATTTCTTATTACCAACAATGATGATGTCTACAATGGGACAATTTGGTGCTGTAGCAGCAATGATATTTAAATATCGTAATAAAGAAAAGAAAGCAGTTGCAACATCTGCAAGTGTTTCTGCTATCTTAGGAATTACAGAACCTGCATTATATACAGTGTTGATTTATAATCGTAAAGCATTATTATCAGCGTGCTTTGGTGGCGCATTAGGTGGGGCATTTATTTCTATGACTGGATTTGAATTACCTGCATTTGCATCTAGCAGTATTGTAAGCTTACCTATTTATCTACAGGTAAATGTTCCTAATGTCATCATTGCTTTTGCAATCAGTATGATTTCGGCCTTTATTATCACAATGATAAGCGTTAAGACAGAAGATGAGGTATGTACTTCAAATGCGAAATTTATAGCTCCACTTACAGGGAAGATGATTACTTTATCAGAAGTGAATGATCCAACTTTTGCAAGCGAAACAATGGGAAAAGGATTTGCAATTATTCCAAGTGTTGGCGAAGTAATGGCACCATTTGATGGATCAATTACAACTTTATTTCCTACAAAACATGCGATTGGAATTACTTCTGATTCTGGTGAAGAAATATTGATTCATGTAGGAATTGATACAGTTGAATTAAATGGAGAATACTTTGAAGCAAAAGTGAAACAAGGGGACAAAGTAAAACAAGGGCAGGTTCTATTGACGTTCAATCAAGACAAAATTAGTGAAAAATATGATACAACAACTTCTATAATTTTCTTAAACACAGATAAAATACCACTGAATCCTGTTTCAAATAGTGAGATTTTAAGTGGACAAGCTTTATGTTAATGTGAGTTTGTATACAAGAAAAGTGTATTCAGGAATAGAATCTAATATTCATAAAAACACATAAATTGAAATTATTCACAAGATAGATCAAAGAGTAAGAACAGCAGAAATGCTGTTTTTTTCTCTGGTTTCATGTTAGAATAAGAACGCAATCATGATAAAAGGAGTCGTTATGAAGAAATATCGAAGTTTACTATTTGATGCAGATGGAACATTATTGGATTTTGAGGCCGCAGAAAAAAGTGCATTGCGCAATACATTTGCGAAATATCAGTTACCATTTAATGAAGAAATCGAACAAACATATACTAAATTAAACCAAGACCTATGGAAAGCGCATGAACGAGGTGAAATTGATCGTAATACACTGATCTACACTCGTTTTGGAAAGCTATTTGATATTTATCATTTTGACGCAGATGGCGTGAAATTTGAAGATGACTATCAATTAGCCCTTGGAGAAGGACATGAATTAATTAATCATGCAATGGAAGTTGTCACAACCTTAAAACATGATTACGACTTATATATCGTAACCAATGGGGTAATCGCAACACAATATTCTCGTCTAAAAGACAGTGGTCTGTATCAACACTTTAAGCAGATTTTTGTATCTGAAGAATGTGGTTATCAAAAACCATCAAAAGAATATTTTGATGTTGTTTTTGAGGCAATCAAACCAAAATCAAAAGAAGAAGTATTGATCATTGGAGATAGTTTATCCAGTGATATACAAGGGGGCAACAATGCAGGTATTGCGACCTGCTGGTTTAATCCAAAAGCTCATCCACATAAACATCACTTACGAATTGATCATGAAATAAAAGACTTACGCGAATTATATGATATTGTCGGGAAAGGAGATACATATGGCAGATAAGAAATTAGATACAAAAGCATTGTTAGAAAAAAGCAGAGCTGCAAAAGCAAATACACCAACCAAAGCATTACAGAAAAAATTAGGCAAGAAGAAAAATGGTGCGAAATTTGGCAAAGTAAATTTTAACGGATAAGAAAAAATGCTGATGAGGTTTCAGCATTTTTTTGTGATAGTTGGGTAGAGATATTATACCTAAATATCTATGAATCTAATCTAAGATATGGCTGTTTACTATACCAAAATCGTAACAGCTTTATTTTTATTTTCAATATGTGCTAGTGTTGTACTTCCACCATCCTCACCATCAAGTGTCCAAGGGATATCTTCTATAGATTCGATATCTAAACTGCTGGCAGTGGTAAAATACATCCAGTCATGGTTGACTTCACGTTTTAACAATGCGGCAATAATTACCTGGGCATCAAGGGGATTATTGGGTGTTCTAATCATCAGAATTTCAAACAGACCATCATCCAGCTGCGCATGTTTTGTGGAAACAGTTGTAAATCCAGCGACATATTTAGAATTGGTGATGCAACCAAACATATAATCATCTTCAATCGTTTCACCATTAACATGTAATTTTATATGATAGCGGGGAATATTTGCCAATTGTTTCATACCTTCCAGATAATAAGCAACTTTTCCAAACATGTTTTTTGATTGTTGTGGTGTGGAATAGGATACATCAGTAAAAATGCCAAATGCAGCAACATATGTGAAATAGCGGGTATTGAATAAACCGATATCACAGGCAAAAGGATTCCATCGTTCAATGGTATCCATTAATTTCTCAGGACTTTTACTGATTTTTAGAGTAGATGCGAAATCATTGACTGTACCAGAAGGAAGATAGGCAAGATGTGGTTGTGTGGATAAAGGAAGTACTCCATTAATAACTTCATTCCATGTTCCATCTCCACCAATACATAATAAAATATCATGACTTGGCCCAAGCTCTTTACTTAAGGTAATCGCATGGCCTTTTGATTGTGTAATGTACACATGAACATGATCTTGTGCCTTACTAAACCGATCGCATATCGTAAATAAAGCACTCTTTCCATTGCCTTTACCGGCTTTTGGATTCATAATGATCATTACATTTCGATTCATTGTATCACCCCATCATTTTTATTATTATAAACCAAAGCTTGTAAAAGGTAAAACAAAATGACAAAAACTGTGAATGAGTGAACTTCAAATCTTTTACATTCAGTATTTGCGATACATGCTTTTCATAAAATTTTTTATGTTCTTCATTTCTTTTTTTGCGTAAATGCTCTATACTATTGAGGTGGCAGGAAGTAGGGATAATATGGATACCAATCGTTTATTGGATATGGCGGCTTTTGCAGGGAAACTGTTAATAGAAAGCGGCGCAGAAATATATCGTGTAGAAGAAACTATGGTACGTTTATGTACCTGTTTTCATGAAGTAGAAGATGCACAAAGTTTTGTGACACCCACGGGTATCATGTTCTCTATCACTGTAGGGCAACAAACACTAACAAAAGTATTACGCGTGAAAAGTCGTGGAACTGATTTAAACTGTATTGATAAAATAAATGATTTATCAAGACGTGCGACACAACATGCGTATTCTATAGATGAAATATGGAAAGAGTTACAGGATATCGCCAATGAAAAGCGCTATGGCTTTTGGACTACTTTATTATTTGGGGCACTAAGTGCCTTGGGTTTTGCGATATTTTTTCATGGGACATGGAAGGAAGCATTCGTATCTTTTTTGATTGGAATGTTAATTAAAACTGTAAGCTTTTTACTAGAGAAGCGGGAATGGAATGTATTCTTTACCAATGCATTATCAGCAGGCTTGGCAGCGGTTGCGGCACTTGGTTTTCAATATATGGATCATGGTATTAATAGTGATATCGTGATTATCAGCAGTATCATGCTTTTGGTTCCAGGACTTGCGATTACCAATGCTGTTCGAGATACCATGGCAGGAGATTATTTATCAGGAGTGGCTCGTGCAACCGAAGCATTTTTAATTGCTGTAGCAATCGCAGTAGGCATAGGTTTTGTGTTAAGCATGTCTATTCGTTTGAAAGGAGGATTATAAGATGCTGGAAATATTAATTGGCTCTTTTATCGCTTCTTTAGGCTTTGGAATATTATTTAATATCAAAGGAAAAAAGCTGTTGCTGGCAGCAATTGGCGGTTCTTTGGGTGGTGTTGTTTATCAATTATGCTTAGATTTTGGCGCAAGTGAATTAAGTGCAATGTTTATCGCATCCATTTGTTTTTCACTTTATTCTGAGATATTGGCAAGAACTGCCCATACCCCGGTTACAACATTTATCATTTGTGCATTAATTCCCTTAGTACCAGGAGGTGGCATGTATCGTACGATGCTTGCCGCAATACAAGGAGATATTATGAAAGCTTTAACAATGGGCTTAGATACGATAACGATTGCAGGGGCACTTGTACTTGGGATATTACTTGTGTCCACGATTATGAAAGCAATCACAAAACGTAAAAAAACAGAGGTGAAAGCATGAAAAAAGTAGAACTATTAGCACCCGCAGGATCAATGGAAGCATTATATGCAGCTGTACAGAATGGTTGTGATGCTGTGTATCTTGGCGGAGAAATGTTTGGTGCAAGAGCATTTGCGCAAAACTTTTCAAGAGATGATTTAAAAGGAGCAATACGCTATGCTCATATGTATGGTGTAAGTGTTTATATCACAGTTAATACATTAATCAAAGAAGATGAAATGCATGCGGCCATTGATTATGTTTCTTATTTACAAGATATTGATGTAGATGCATTGATCATACAGGACTTAGGATTACTTCATGTTGTTAGAAATATGTTCCCGGATATGGAAGTACATGCTTCTACTCAAATGCATGTACATAATCCAGATGGTATTTTATTCTTGAAAAATCAAGGTGTAAAACGAGTCGTTGTCCCAAGAGAAACAACCATCGAAGAAATAGAAGCATACGCAAAACTTGGCGTGGATTTAGAAGTATTTGTACAAGGTGCTTTATGTGTGTCCTATTCTGGGCAGTGTTTGATGAGTTCTGTTTTATTTGATCGAAGTGGAAATCGTGGCGCATGTGCACAACCTTGTCGTATGCAATATGGCTTCTATCGAAAAGAAGAAGATTGTCTGGTGCCAATTAAAAGTAAAGGAGATTATCTGTTAAGCCCAAAGGACTTAAATACCCTAGAACGTTTGCCAGAATTAATAGATGCTGGCGTTGCTTCTTTTAAAATTGAAGGAAGAATGAAACGACCAGAATATGTAGCTTATATGGTATCACTGTATCGTCAGGCAATTGATGCACATTTAGCACATCGTAAATTCAAAGTTAGTAAAGAAATGATAGAAGATATGCAGAAATTATTTCATCGTGGATTTACAACAGGGCATATTTTTCATCAAAAAGGCAGTGCATTAATGAATCCAATTCGTCCTAATCATATGGGCGTGGAAGTTGGTAAAATCATTGGTTTGAAAAAAGATAAAATGCGTGTGAAATTAAGCCGTGATCTTGATCAGGGAGATGGTGTACGTATTTTAGGTGATGAAGATGAAGGATTTCGTGTGAATAAAATATATAAAGATGGCTTGCTTGTCAATCATGGCGATGCGGGAAGTATCATTGAATTAGATCGTATTTATGGTGTAAAAGAACATGCGATGATTCTAAAAACCAGTGCTGTTCACCAATTAAAACAGCTGCAAGAAAGCTATCAGGGATATCAGCGAAGAGTTGATATTTATGGCAGATTCACGATGAAAAAAGATCAACATCCATCACTTTCTGTATATGATGAGCAAGGCAATCAAGTAGAAATCATCAGTGAGTGTATTGTGGAAAAAGCTATGAAAACACCATTATCCAAAGAACGTTTAGAAGCACAGCTGATGAAAACCAAAGATACCCCATATACTTTTCAAAATATCGAATTTGATATGGATGAAGATGCAATCATGCCAATCAAAGAAATCAATCAGATGCGACGAGATGCTTTAGCGGCATTGAATGAAAAACGTGTCCTACAACATCCAAATCGCAGGAAAAATGATAAAAAAGATCAAATCATATCTTTAACACAAAAGAAAGAATGCAGTATCATCCTTCATACCTATGAACAATATCGTGCATGTGTTGATCAGGATGTTACCATCTATATTGATTCTTTGCCATTATATGAAAAAATCAAACAAGAAAATCCAGAAGTAAAGCCGATAACACCACGTATTATGAAAACAGCCTATCCAGATCAGGGTATGATACAAGATATTGGTGGATTATATCAGGAAAAAAATTATATTTATGGAACATCTTTAAATGTATCCAATTCCTATAGCGCACAGTTCTTATTTGAACATCAGGCACAAAGTGTTGTTTTCTCATTAGAAACAGATAAAGATGAATGTATAAAGATTATGAAGCAGGCAAAACAGCGTTATCATGGTGGAAGCTTTGCGTATGTAGTATATGGAAAACGAGAACTTATGGTAAGTGAATATTGTCCAATCAACGCAGTGGAAAAAGACAGTGATAAGAAAAACTGTGGCTTATGCCGTAAACATGATTATTTATTAATCGATAAGAAAAAACGTCAGTTTCCTTTGATGATGGATGAAAACTGCCGTATGCATTTATTAGAAGAAACTGCATGGAATCGTTTAGAGGATATTCAAGAGCTGAAAAAAGCAGGAATACAACATTTTATCTGTATATTGAACGATGAAGACGAACAGACAAGCAGAGAAGTAATCAAACAGGTGATGGGCCTATGTCAATGAATACCAAAACATTATTAACAGCACCGATTCCTAAGCTGTATCTTTCATATTTATTGCCAACATTAATCGCAATGTTATCTAATTCTTTATATTGTCTGGTAGATGTTTATTTTATCTCTAAAGGGGCTGGCAGTGTTGGTCTTGCGGCATTAAATATTGCCATGCCAATCTTTACACTATATTCAGCAATCGGCTTATTATTTGGTGTTGGTGGAGCAACGGTTATGGCAGTTGCGGAAGGCTCACATCATTTAAAGGAAAGAAATCAGGCGTTCACATTAAGTGTGGCATGTATGCTCATCATTGGGATTTTTATCAGCATTGCCGGTACTGTTTTTTTAGAACCTTTTGCCTATGCACTAGGCAGCAGTGAAGCATTATTGCCTTATGTAAAACAATATATGCTACCTGTTAATATCAGTGCTTTTGCTTTTGTGTTAATGTATGCCGCAAGTATTTTAATACGTGCAGACCATGCGCCAAAGCTTGCGATGAATGCCATGTTGCTTGGAAATATCAGTAATATGATATTGGATTACGTATTTGTAATGTTGTTTGGTATGGGACTACAGGGAGCCGCAATTGCGACATGTATCTCACCATTTTTAACGATTATCGGTGTATCCTTTCATTTTATACTAAAGAAGAATACAGTGCATTTTACAAAGGATTGTTTTCATAAAAATCTATTAAAACGTATTTGCAGCAATGGATTAGGCAGTGGAATCATGGAAATCAGTGCAGGGGCAATCATACTATTATTCAATGTGGTAATTTTGCATATGGCTGATGAATTATTTTTAGCAAGTTATGCGATTGTGACCAATATTGCTTATGTTTGTAAAGGTCTGTTGAATGGTTTTGCACAGGGAATCCAGCCAATCATATCCGCAAATTTTGGTGCTGGCAATCGTGAACGTGTCAAAGAAGCATTAAAGGTATGTATTTGTTTCGCATCTGCCTTCGCTATTATCGTATATTTGATTTTTTTGATATTTCCACAAGGTGTCGCTGCGTTATTTGCGAATGGTGATGGCGAGCTGATTACACAATCCGCTACAGGCATTCGTTTATATTTCTCATCTTTGTTATTCACTGCGATGATCACTATGATTATGTATTATTTCCAGTCTATTGAAATGGGAAAGCTATCCACAATGCTTGCGGTATTAAAAGGTTTTGTATTTATTGTAGTCAGTATGGCAATCCTGATTTTCTTATTTGGTATTGATGCTATCTGGTTAAGTGTAACTGCAGCAGAATTATTTGCATTAATGACTGCAGTTATGATCATCAAGAAAGGAAGATTGCTGGCATGATCAATTTAGAAAAAGCAAAGCAGGCATTTGCAGCCTATGTAAAACAATTTGATGTACATGATGAACAAATTCAATTGAAAATCAAACATACATATGAAGTTATGCGCTACAGTGAAATGATAGCGAGTGATTTAGCATTATCAGATGAACAAATAAAGCTTGCTTCTCTTATTGGTCTATTACACGATATTGGACGCTTTGAACAAATCCGAAGATATCATACATTTATTGACCGCGATAGTGTAAATCACGCAATGCTTGGCGTTGAAATATTAAAAGAAAAGGATTTTATACGTACTTTTGTAGAAGAAGGATATGATGATATAATTTTTACTGCCATTGCTAATCATAACAAATTTCGTATAGATGAAAGCCTTACAGGAGATACATTGATACAGGCAAAAATCATTCGTGATGCAGATAAAATTGATATCTTTCGGGTAAACAGTACACATAGCTGTGAAACATTGTTTATGTGCAGGGAAGATGAAATGAAAAATACATTAATATCTAAAGAAGTTTTTCAAGATTTTATGACACATACTTCTATATTAAGTGAAAAACGTAAAACACCAGGAGATATTTTAGTATCACATATAGCTTTGATTTATGATTTTAATTATCCAATATGTTTTAAAGTACTTTTACAACATTCATGGATACATGATTTATTACGTCGTTTTGAATTTGAAAATCCGAATACGAAAAGAGTTATTCAACAGATAGAACAGGAAATACTTGATTATTTAAATAAACATCAATTTTATAGTTGAATAATGAATGACATCAAGCTATAATAAGGATGCCAGTATTAGGTTGCATCGAAAGATGCTAGCTTATGTAAAAGGGATGGAGTGACTGTAACACTCCATCCCTTAAAAACGTTTAAGGAGTACCAGTATTAGGCAAAGGCAGAAACTTCAAAGCAACGCCACTCACCCATTATGTACACCTTACTGGGGTGTTCCCCCAAAACATTCTTCTACAAGAGGAAAGCTATTGCTTTTTGTTCTCGTGTATTGAAGAAATGATTGTGTATACAAGAATTTTAAATAATTTAAAATTAACAAAAAAATATGAATTTATAGTGTCAAGCAAAAATGAAAATGTCTTAAAAATAATTAAACATTAGCACCGGATTGACGGTGCTTTTGCTTTGCCACATAAGCAAGATAAGAAGCCTGTTTCCAAGGATGTGACATAGGGGGAATATAAGGCTTTTTCTGTTTCACCTCGATAGGAAGCGTGTCGAAGTTCTTTGATGTAGCCTCACGTTCTAGGATCTCTTCTAAAGCGAATAGATGATCTAGGATGTTGGCATATAGCTTTCTATCAAATGCTTCGATCACCATCACATTCATACCTTTTTTCAGATATGCTTTACTACCAGATTTCGTTATAGGAATAAAATACTTGTTCTTATAGCGGATACAATGACCTGAATCAAGTTTTCGGTTGCTTAAAATGGCAAGCGTCTGATTGATTTTTTGCTTTGACGGTTGCTTTTCAAACACAGTTTTAGTATCATTGATTGGTAGAGAGAACATAGCGTTGAATTCTTTTAGGTAGGATTTTAAGAATTCATTGGCTTCCTCTATGGTTGTAATACCCGCAAGCCTAAGTTCAATGACCAATCTTGATTGTAGGGTCTGATTAAGACGCTCTACGCGACCTTTCGCCTGCGGGACGCTCGTACATTCCAATTCAATGCCTAACTGATGGCAGGCATAAGAGAATTGCGTAAACGTATCTTCTTCATCAGAGGATGCGTTTTTTCTTTTGTACTCAAACACAGTGCGGCGGTCCGTAAGAAACTTGGCAGGGATGCCATAATCTATCAGGATTTGATGAGTGATTTGATAATACGCATTAAGCGTTTCCTGTGTATCAAAATAAGCACCAAGTATCTTACCAGTGGCGTCATCAATGGCCAGATGGAGATGAGTGATGGAGGTACCGAACCAAAGATGAGGAGAAGCATCCATTTGGACTAACTCGCCAAAATAAGCGCATCTAGGGCGTCTGGGATGTGCATCGAAGCGATCAAGTAGATCAAGTTTGTTTTCTATAGAAGCAGCTTCTTTTTTTGTCTTGGCAGCTTTCTTACGTTTTCTCAGCTCAGCGTTAAGAGTATTGACAGTTTTGCGTCTAGCCTTAGGAGAAAGTATGTCACAACTGCGGAGCCAATAATTGATGGTGGTGTCACTGACATGGATATCCTCTTTCTTCGCAAGCAGCTGTGAGAAATGAAGAAGATTGGCACCAGAATATTTCGTGCGATAAAGGTCAATGACTTTATTTTTGACCTCGACAGGGAAAGTGGAGATAGGCTGTCTGTTTCTGTTCTTGTGGATAAAACCAGTCTTACCTTCAGCTTTATATCTGACAATCAATCTGTCAATAGTGCGAACAGAGCAGTTTAATTTGATAGCAGCGTTCTTTTTGTTTCCATGTGTATCAACTAATTTTTTAATAACCTCATATTTGTATTGTTCATTCATTCTTAAATTTACCTTTCTCATAAAGACCTCACTTTCATAGTAAGGTCATATCATAAATGATTTTAAAGACAAAATCAATTTGGTTTCATTAAGACATTATCATATTCGAATCATAAAATTAACAAAAAAATATGAATTTATAGTTGAATAATGAATGACATCAAGTTATAATAAGGATGCCAGTATTAGGTTGCATCGAAAGATGCTAGCTTATGTAAAAGGGATGGAGTGTTGTAGTCACTCCATCCCTTAAATTCTTTAAGGAGTACCAGTATTAGGCAAAGGCAGAAACTTCAAAGCAACGCCACTCACCCATTATGTACACCTTACTGGGGTGTTCCCCCAAAACATTCTTCTACAAGAGGAAAGCTATTGCTTTTTGTTCTCGTGTATTGAAGAAATGATTGTGTATACAGTTACTAATAAGACATACGTCATATTAAGCAATAAGTATAACATAACCAAATAATCCATTATACACATGACCTTCCTTCCTAAAGTTCTGGCACGTTGTAATTCAAGTACCATATACTTAACCTCCTCAATTATACATATACGTAAAAAAGGTATGAAAATCCTAAATTTTCTATAAAAAAGTTAAAATAACTTATAAAAAATTAATAAGCATAAATATTAT
The DNA here is from genome assembly GCA_014337235.1 of [Eubacterium] hominis. Classification (GTDB taxonomy): domain Bacteria; phylum Bacillota_I; class Bacilli_A; order Erysipelotrichales; family Erysipelotrichaceae; genus Hoskinsella; species Hoskinsella hominis. The sequence goes on from CP060636.1 coordinate 2,193,283, forward strand.
ATAAAGTAAACAACAAAAAATATGAATTTATAGTTGAATGGTGAAAGACATCAAGCTATAATAAGAATGCTAGTATTAGGTGGCATCAAAAGATGCTAGCTTATGTAAAAGGGATGGAGTGTAAGTGGCACTCCATCCCTTAAATTCTTTAAGGAATATTATAAGAAAAAGCAACCTTTTAAATATCTCATAGCGGTTGATTTTTCTTATCTTTCTGGATATAGAATTGTTGTAAAATTCAGTGGATCTATCGTATTTCCATTGTAATAGAAAGTATTATCGGCATATTTTTTTGGAATCTCTATGATATGAATGTATGGTGTCAAATATAAGGCTTTTTCACCTTCAAGCTGTATGATATGATCTTTTAAAGACATCTGGGTGATATCATTCGTATTACTACAAATAATTAGATAGTATCTATCATTACTTTTATCCAAAAACAGGCAGAAGACTCCGACTTCAACGGCGACAAGTAAGTTGGAATACACGCTGTGCACCCTTTGGGCGTGAATGCAGCAATATGAAAATTTCTTGTCTTTTCTTTCTTCTTGTTTCTATTTTTTCTATCACAATATTCCACATAATCTTTGTAAGCATTTCCTCTCTTTCTGTGCTATCATTAACTTAATTACAAAATAGAAAAGAGGTGCTTACATGGTTAAAGAAAAAGAACCTGATGATAAGAATTACCGTGTCTTTCGCTGTATTATAAAGCCTACTCATACGTTTTATGAACCATTTCTACTTGTGACTCATCTTGCGAAAAACCTCTATAATATTGGGATGTTCTATATCCGTAATGCTTATAGTGGTGCTATCAAATCTCCACAGGATAGATTTCTTAATGAAGCGAATGTGATCAACGATCTCAATGGTGTCATTGATCAATTAAATGAAATACGATTGTATGATAAGAAAACAAAACAGAAGAAGAAAAAGCCAGGTAAAATGTTCTCAAAAATCAATGAAGAAAACAGATTCGTTTCCTATGAGCTTTTGGATGGTCTGTTCAAAGTAATGAATCAAGTTGACTATCGTGCATTGCACTCTCATGTAGCTCAACAGGTATTGAGGATGTTGATGCGTGACTGGGATAGCTTTTTCAAAATTCTAAAGAAATATCGTAACGATCCAACAAGCTTAAAAGCTGCACCACATATCCCAAATTATGCAGACAAAAATGGTTATAAAACTGCGACTTTTACCAATCTATCTTGTGATATCAGAAAAGATAAGAAAGGTGGTTATGTCCAATTCCCTAAAATAGTGAAGAAGCATGGATTTCCAAGTGATAGATTCTATATCGGAAAATTAGATATGATGGATAAGGACTTTAAACAAATACGTTTGGTGCCAGAAGAAGATCATATCGTTATGGAGATCGTATATGAGATCAAAGCTGTAGAAGATACTGTAGATGTAGAAACAACAGAAAGGATCGCTGGTATCGATATCGGTGTCAACAACTTGGCAAGTATTGCTTTCACTACAGGGCATCAGCCAGTCATCGTAAAAGGAAGGAAAGCAAAGTCGGTAAATCAAAGATACAATAAAGTCATGGCGCATTTACAATCTGAGCACTTAAAAGGCAAGAAACAAGAAACTCATATCAGAACGAAAAGGATGAAACGTGAAACAAGAAGACGCAACAATCAAATGGATGATTTCATGCATAAGAAATTAAGAAAGATCGTTGATACATGTATGGAAGAAAACGTTGAAGTCATCGTGATCGGCAACAATAAGGATTGGAAACAGAACATCAATCTAGGCAAGAAGAACAATCAGAATTTTGTGCAGATGCCATTTCAGAAATTCATCAAAATGATCAAGTATAAAGCAGAAGCAGCCGGCATCAAAGTAATGATAACAGAAGAAAGCTATACATCCAAAGCCAGTAGTATAGACGAGGATCAAATACCTTGTTATGGCGAAGAAGAAAAGGAATATACATTTAGTGGGAAACGAATAAAACGAGGCTTGTACAGAAGTAAAGAAGGTATCTTGATAAATGCAGATATCAATGGCGCAAGCAATATCATAAGAAAAGTATATCCATGTAAGCCAAAACTCAAAGAGCGATGGTATAGAGGTACAGTGAACGTACCAGTCATGTGTATCTAATTGTAAACACGATCAGATACAGATACGAAAAATTCTAGCTTGTACAAATAATGGATAAGCCAGAAGCTCCCTGCTCTATAGCTGGGAGTAGTTCACCTAGACTAGAATAAAATTTTAGCGATAGATAATTTATTGATAATTCATCAGCTTGAATCAATTGTTCTTTTATTGTATATTTCCTATCGTGTGGTGTAGCCATATTTGAAATTACGAACAGCAGGCAAATAAACACAAGCGATAAAATTATTATTTTCAGTATAAATAAGCGTTTCTTTTTACGTTTGATAATATATTCATTACCATCTAATAATTCATTATAATTTAGTTCTAATATTCTCGCGATGGCAGGCAGCATGGTGATGTCAGGATATCCTTTACCAGTTTCATAACGAGATATAGCTTTATCTGAAACATGAAGTTTTTGCGCAAGTTCTTTTTGTGTCCACCCTTTTTCTTCTCGATTTCTTTTTATAATAATGCCAAAGTTTTCCATAATACCCCTCCAAGTACATGGTAAGGCAATTGATACATAAAGTCAATAAAACAGGACTCTCGTTAAATGAGAGCCCTGCTGCTTAAGAAAATTTAGTTTCGATTTTTTGTGACATGAGGATCTACAGTATTTAAATCATCGCCAATGGCATGTAAATGATATCCTGCAGGTCCTTTAATGACCTCACCTGTGTAGGAAAAGCGTGACCCATGACATGGACAATCCCAGGTTTTATCCACATGATTAAAACTACAGATACATCCCATATGTGGGCAAGTAATATCCACAATAAATAATTCATCCTGTTCATCACGATATACACCATATAAATGCCCATCAATCTCCATTTGCTTTGCTTCTTTTTTCAAAGGATAATCAAATTCTCCCTTTTGAAGTTTGCTTTTTATAAAATGAACAGCGGTATTCATATTCTCTTTTAAGAAAGGCAAAGAAAAGAATGAAGTACGTTGTGGAGATGTTAACATTGCATAATTACTATATTGATCTAATAAATAAGCACTCAGTATTTTGGCAGCCATATTGCTGGTGGTATTGCCCCATGCATTATAACCACTAGCAAATAATAAATCCGCATTGTGCTTATCCAGCTTTCCAATTAATGGCAAATAATCAAAAGTAAAGTAATCTTCATTTGACCATTCTTCACTGATTTCGTGTATTGGATATAGTGCATATAAGCTTTTTTCAAAGTCCTCATGTTGTTGCGATGTACCTTGACCTGATTTATGCTGATTACCAGCCATGACGATATTTTCTTCAAAAATATTGGCACTATGCATTGGCTTTTCTGCATTAATGATCATTAGATTTGACTGTTTCTGTGTGATTTTTGCGGCACATAATGATTCCTGAATCGGGCGCATACGGGCAAAGTATAAATGCATGTGATCAATAAAAGGAAATTGACATGTGAATACAACTTTGTTGGCATGAACAATACATCCATTAATAGATAATTCATAACCATCATCCTTTTGCTTCATATCTCTTAAAGCACTATGCTCATATATCTGTATCTGTTGTTCATCCAATATATCGCTTAATCCTAAACAGTATGCATATGGATTGAATTTCGCTTGATCTTTGATTAAAAGACCAGCTTCCATATAAGTTGGTTCATCTTTACAGCGAACGTATTCACAAGGGATATCTAAATCAAGATATGCTTGGTATTCATCTTGGATATCCGCAACTTTTGCGGCATCATTGGTATAAACAATGGCATCGCTTTTCTGATATTCACAATCAATATGATGCTCCTTAATTATTGCGTCAATGGAAATCATCGCATCATGTTGTGCTTTATAATAGCGTTTCGCAAAGATACGATCATACTTTTCAATTAATGTATGGTATAACAGTCCATGTTGGAACGTTATTTTGCCAGTATTTCTTCCGCTCGCTCCATAACCAATTTGATCAGATTCAAAAATCATGATTTCTGATGTAGCTTTACTGGTGTAATAAGCAGTTGTAAGGCCGGTTAATCCAGCACCAACAATCGCAATATTGGTATATAAATCTTGTTCGACTTTAGGATAATGTTTATCACATTTTGTGTGTTTGATCCAATAGGATTCTTTCATGAAATCACCTCTGCTCACAGTATGGCCTTTTTCACAGATTTTATAATAGATAATATAGTTGAATTATCATAATGAAACCGATATACTTTATGTAATGAATAACGAGGTGGTATTCTGTGAAGCAGATTTTAGTCATTGATGATGATATACATATTGGAAATGTAATAGAGGAAACTTTAGTGAGGGAAGGATATGATGTCGCAAGAGCATATTCTGGTACGGAAGCACTTCTTTATTTATCTAAACAGCATCCTGATTTGATATTATTGGATCTAATGCTGCCAGGTTTAAATGGGGAGGAAATCCTGCCAAAGATGGCTTCGATTCCGGTCATTGTTGTGAGTGCTAAAGTGGATACATCTGATAAAGTAAATCTATTACTACAAGGTGCAAATGATTATATCACAAAGCCATTTGATATGGCAGAATTACTTGCAAGAATCACTGTACAGCTAAGAAAGATAAAATCTCCAACATCTCATATTCTTCATTTTCATGATATTACACTAGATTTACAGACACACAAAGTATATGAACTTAAACAGGAAATCAAGCTTACGAAAACAGAATATGCCATTTTAAAATTGTTAATGCAGAATCCATCCCAGGTATATACGAAATCAAATATATTAGATGAAATTCGTATGGATACTTTGGATTGTGTAGAAAGTTCTTTGAAAGTACACATCAGCAATTTGCGCAGGAAATTACGGAGTGTAAGTGATCAAGAATATATAGAGGCAGTATGGGGAATTGGATTTAAAATGAAAGAAAACTGATTCTTTACGATTTCTTAACGTTTTTCTTAACTGCTTCCTTAACCTTTTATTTATATAATAAGGCTGTGAAAACAAGGAGGTATAAGAAATGGAATATATATTTACAACCAATGCATTAGAGAAAACCTATAAGCATTTTGATGCGTTAAATCATTTGAATATGCATGTCCCAAAGGGTTCTATTTATGGGTTTGTGGGAAAGAATGGAGCAGGAAAAACAACGTTGATTCGTTTATTATGTGGTTTACAAAAACCAACCAAGGGAAGTTTTTCTTTATATGGCGTAGCACATGATGATGCGAAAATTCATGATGTACGAAAAAGAATTGGCGCAGTTGTGGAAACACCCTCCATATATTTAGATATGAGTGCAAGGGATAATCTAAAGGAACAATATCGCATCTTAGGTTTGCCATCAGATGATGGCATAAACAAGCTGCTTCATCTGGTAGGATTAGATCAGACAGAAAAAAAGAAAGCGAAAAATTTTTCTTTAGGCATGCGTCAACGACTGGGCATTGCGATTGCACTTGCGGGCAACCCAGACTTTCTAGTTTTAGATGAGCCAGTGAATGGTCTTGATCCGGAGGGTATCATTGAAATCAGAGAATTGATTTTAAAATTAAATAAAGAATATCAAATCACAATTTTGATATCCAGTCATATTCTTGATGAATTATCCAGACTTGCTACACATTATGGCTTTATAGATCATGGAATGATTGTAAAGGAAATCAGTGCAAAAGATTTGGAAGCTGCCTGTAGAAAATGTGTACGTATACAGGTATCAGATACAGCGATTCTTTCCCGTATTCTGGATGATATGCGTATGGACTATAAAATATTATCCACAAAAGAAGCAGATATTTATGGAAAAATTAATGTCACAGAATTAACATTAAAGCTTTTGGAGGAAGGCTGTATCATCGATAGAATCAATGAACATGATGAAAGTCTAGAAAATTATTATATTAATCTGGTGGGAGGTGGCCGACATGAATAAACTGTTGTCCGCAAATTTCCTGCGTCTTAGAAAAAACACATGTTTTTGGGGCTGTGTCATCTATATGATCGTTGTCGCAGTTATATATCCCATCATACGATATGTTGGAATGAAGCATACAGGATATATCACTTATTTAGAAGGTGGATTTAGTGTATATGCAATATTTGTGCCCATCTTACTGGCAATTTTTTGTAGCTTATTTGTGGGAAGAGAATACAGTGATGGCACTATTCGCAATAAAATCATGATTGGACATAAGCGATTAGATATTTATCTGTCGAATCTGATAACCAATGCGATTGTGATGTTTTTGCTTTGTACCATATTCTTAATAGTTTATTTATGTGTAGGAATACCTTTGCTAGGCTTTTTTAAATCAGATGTTTCCTATGTTTTACAGATTGTTTGTCTGGCTTATATACTTTGTCTGGCATTCACCTGTATCTATACAGCGGTGTCCATGATTAGTTCAAGTAAAGCAATATCTTCGATTGTATGTATGATGAGTGTGTTTATTTTGATCATGATTGGAATATATATCAACGCCCGTTTAGAAGAACCAAAAATGTATCCTGCTTATAATGTTTTACAAGATGGAGAAATGGAAGAAAAAGAAGAATTGAATCCTAATTATCTAGAAGGTGCAAAACGTGATGTATATGCGTTCTTAAATGATTTTTTACCTGGTGATCAGGTGGTTCAGTGTGCTTCTATGCAGATAGAAAAACCAGTTGTGTTGATGATATATTCTGGCATGATTTGTATCATTACTAGTGGAATTGGTATATATCTGTTTAAACAAAAAGATTTAAAATAGAAACGAGGTGGTATCATGATATATCTATTATTGCTATGTATCATCATAATTTTGTTATTGTGCTATAAAATCCATTGGATGCGTCAATCAATGAAAGAGATACAAACAGGCGTCATGGATAAGCTTCATCATGATACCAATACTTTAATTTCGATATCTTCCCATGATAAAAAAATAGAGGAACTGGCTGTTTGTTTAAATGTGGAGCTGGTTCATTTACGTGAATTACGCCAGCGCTATCAACAGGGCGATTTAGAATTAAAAGATGCTGTTACAAATATCTCTCATGATCTTCGTACACCATTAACTGCGGTATATGGATATTTGGATTTATTAGAGAAAGAGGATAAGTCTGAGGATGCAGCACGTTATATCCATATCATAAAAGGACGCATGGATGCATTGAAGCAGTTAACAGAAGAATTGTTTCATTATTCTGTTTTTCTAAGTGAAGCGAAAGAAAGTTTTGAAGTAGTGGAATTAAAACGGGCGATTGAGGAATGTTTATCTGCCAATTATGTATCTTTGAAGGGATGTCATATTACACCGGAAATTGTGTTTTGTGAACAGGAAATCAAAGTGCATATCAATCAAAATGCGCTTTCTCGTATCTTAAATAATATCGTGAGCAATGTGATCAAATACAGCACTGGAGATTTTAAAATAGTGTTACTTAATACTGGAGAAATGATTTTTTCCAATCATGCGCCAGCACTTGATGAGACAACGGTAGGCAAGTTGTTTGACCGTTTTTATACAGTAGAAAATGGGATGAAGTCCACAGGGCTTGGTTTATCTATAGCGAAAAGCTTATGTGAACAAATGCATGGGGAAATATATGCAAATTATAAAAAGGATATTTTATATATTCATCTACTATTCCATGATAGGACATAACCGTGTGTTATGTCTTTTCTATGTGATTTTATTCCAAAAATGGTAGACAAATGAAGTGAGTTTTGTTAAACTACTCATTAGAGTGAGGAGTGATAAGATGTATAGATAACCAATGATTATTCAACAGATCACGAAAATATCATAGCTGTTTTTTTCGTTGTATCCAATGTCATTGTTATCGATAGCCTCTAACAGGAGGTGCATCTTATGCTGCAAATAAAAAATTTAACCATTAAGGATTTAAAAAATCATATATTAATTGAAAATTTTAATTATTCCCTGGGAAATAACGATAAAGTAGGAATTATCGGTGAAGAAGGGAATGGGAAATCAACGCTTTTAAAAGCAATCAAAGATAAAATATTAATAGAAGACTATACGGTTATCGAAGGTGACATTGTAACAGATTTTCAAAATATCGCATATTTTGAACAACACATACATCCCAAATGGAAGGATGTACAGCTTTATGAATATCTGTTGAAAAAGGATGTGGAAGATGAAATTGAACCACACCAGTATAATGAATTATTAGCATATGAAAAAATGTGTCAGCGTTTGTTTCTCCCTGGGGATTTTATACAAAGAAATCAGTGTGTAGGATCATTAAGCGGTGGAGAAAAGGTAAAGCTTCAATTGTTGAAGCTGATGCATGAACCAATGGATTTATTATTGCTGGATGAACCAACGAATGATTTAGATATGGAAACATTAAAATGGCTGGAGCAGTTTATTAAGTCATTAACAATACCAGTGATGTTTATCTCACATGATGAAACATTATTAGAAGAATGTGCAGACGTATTGATTCATCTAGAACAGCTGAATAAGAAAACAAAAGCAAAAGCAAATATTTATCGTGGAAAATATTCGACATATGTAGAAGAACGTTATCAGAAACGAGAAAAAGAGCTTCAGATAGCGCATAAAGAAAAACAGGAATATATGAAAAAGAAAATCAGGCTGAATGATCAGATGAATGCTGTTCATGACGCATTAAATGATACGGTAAGAAATCCTGGACAGGCAAGACTGCTGAAAAAGAAAATGAAAAATATCAAAGCATTAGAACGTCGTTTTGATACAGAAAGCTATTCGCATGTGGATAGTGTGGAAGAAGCGATTGATGTTTATTTTCCACCATGTGGGCTGCCAGCCACAAAAGTCATATTAGATACGATGATCAAAGATATTCAGATAGAAAATAAGGTACTGATTTATGATGTGCCTTTACAAATCTATGGAAAAGATAAAATCGTGATAACGGGTAATAACGGCTGTGGAAAAAGTGTGTTGATGAAACAGATTTATCAATTACTACAAAGTCGTCAGGATATACGCTTGTGCTATATGCCCCAAAATTATGCTGATTTATTCCATCCAGATGATACACCAGTATCCTTTTTATCAGAAGAAGGCGATTGGGAAGAAATCACAATGGTTCGTGAATTATTAGGCAGGATGAAATTTACCAGAGATGAAATGGAGCACTGTGTTCATGAGTTGAGTGAAGGACAAAAGGCAAAGCTTTATCTCATTCAGGCAATCAAAAAGAAAAGCAATGTTTTATTATTGGATGAGCCTACACGAAATCTTTCACCGCTTACCAATCCAACCATTCGAAGGATTTTATCTACATTTGATGGATGTATCATTGCAGTATCTCATGATCGAAAGCTTATACAGGAAGTCTTTCATCGTCAATATTGTATACAAGAGAAACATATTCAAATCAAAGAAATCAAGTGATTCATAAAAACGTCAAAATCTGGCATCATAAGAACAGGGTATACCTGATCCAAGGAGGAAGACTATGAATGTCATATATATAAATGGAGATATTCTTACCATGAAGGAAGGTCAGGACAGCGCAGAGGCTGTTGTTGAGGAAAATGGCAAGATTGTTTTTGTGGGAGATAAGCAAAAAGCATTTACATATCAAAGAAAAGACAGCAGGGTGATTGATTTACAGGGAACATGCATGCTGCCAGGTTTTATTGATGGGCACAGTCACTTTGTTTCTGTAGCGAATTCCCTTCGTTTATGTGATTTAGCAAATGCTAAAAGTTTTGCGGATATCGTAAAGCTCATGAAGATTTTTCAAGAAAAACATGGTTTAAAGGAAAATGAATGGTTGATTGGTACAGGATATGATCATAACTTTTTGAAAGAAAAGAAACATCCTGATCGCTATGTGCTGGATGAAATCAGTCAGGATACTCCTATCTATATCACACATATTTCTTCTCACATGGGTGTTGCGAATTCTAAAGCTTTGAAGCTGTTAGATATCAAAGAGGATATGATTGATCCACAGGGTGGGCGTTATGGTAGAGATGCAAAAGACAAGTTTAGTGGCTATATGGAAGAAAATGCTTTTTTGACTTTTCAAAAGCGTGTGCCAATGCCCGATATTTCTCAGTTATTTGATTTAATGAAACAGGCACAGGATATTTATGCAAGTTATGGCATTACCACCATTCAGGATGGCATGGTCACAAGAGAATTATTTGCGCTATTAAAGGCAGCCGCAGATCAGGGGATTTTTCATCAGGATATAATTGGATATCTGGATCTAGCAAAAGCTGGTGATTTAGAAGAAAGTTGTCGGCCATATTTTGAAGATTATCATCATCACTTCAAATTAGGGGGATACAAAGTCTTTCTGGATGGTTCCCCTCAGGGAAAAACGGCATGGATGTTAACACCATATAAAGGCGATCATCAATGTGGATATCCCGCATTACAGGATGATCAATTATATCAGTATATAGAAACAAGTGTGAAACAACATCATCAAATCATTGCACATTGTAATGGAGATGCAGCTGCTAAACAATATGTGGATCAGTTTGAAAAGGTCATGGAGAAATATCCAAAGGCAAAGGATATACGTGCAGTCATGATTCATGCACAACTGGTACGAAAAGAGGAATTAAAACGCATGAAAGCGATCGGTATGATGCCATCTTTCTTTGTGGCACATACATGGTATTGGGGAGATATTCATATAGAAAACTTTGGATATGAGCGTGCATGTCAGATATCCCCTGTGAAAACAGCTGTAGAGGAAGGACTTCCTTATACCTTTCATCAGGACAGTCCTGTGGTACCATGCGATATCATGAAGAGTATCTGGTGCGCAGTGAATCGTAAAACCAGAACGGGTATATCTATTGGGAAAGAGCAGGCTGTGAGTGTTTGGGATGCATTGAAAGCAAATACTATATATGGTGCGTATCAGTACTTTGAAGAAGCTCGCAAAGGCAGTATAGAAGAAGGAAAACTGGCAGATTTTGTGATCCTTGATCATAATCCTCTTACTGTAAATACAAAGGATCTGGCGGATATTAAAGTATTGTGTACGATAAAAGAAGGAAACATAATCTATCGGGCAAAATAAAGCTTCAGGGGAACTCCTGAAGCTTTTCTCTTATATTTTAAGATCTTTTAAATTGATAGTTTCAATGAGGAGAATGATACCACCGATACATAAGTAACATGCCAGTAAGTAACTAATCATCAAAGGACCAGCCATAGGCATCATAATCAACAGTAGCGCAAGAAGAATTGCCAATATACCATCTACAACCATCCAGCTTGTGCCAATGATACCAAAAAATCGAAGTTGACTAGAAAAATGTAATAGACCAATACCTGTGATGAATGAAATCATCGCAAATAACCAGCTGAAGGTGGATAAGCCAAGTGATGCTGGAGAAAACAACAATAAGCATCCCAGAAGGATATTACAGATACCAGTGAACAATTCAAATGCCTGACGAAAGTATACTGGAGTTTTGAAGTAATTGATAATTTCATAAACGCCAGCAACCAGAATCAGAAAAGCAGCACTCTTTTCCAACACGCCCATGGTTTTTACTGGATACAGAAAACATACCACACCAAGAATCATCATCAGTATTGACAACAACAATGCAATGATACGCATAGAACGAAGACGTTTGTTCCAGTTATTTCGTAATTCCTGTGGATAATCAAAACTGTCCATATCAAAATAGATTTTCATAAACATCCCACTTTCTTTATCTGCTTTCATTATAATACGCATAAAAGTTATTGCGATATACAAAGCTTGGGGACTGTCTAAAACATGGGGAATACCCAGGGTTGTAAGAGATTTCAACAGCTTTTTAAAATTGAATGTAAAAAATTTTAACCCCTTTCTTGCGAATGCCTGAAGATTGGGCTATAATATAACGGTTGCAGGCGCAACGAAATCAAAGAGGTGATAGGCATATGCCTGGAATCAATAAATATGCTTCTATCTTATATCGAATATCACAAATATATTATGATGAACAGCTGGCACCGTACCACATCGGCAGTGGACAGCAGTTTTTTCTTATGCGAATTCATAAACATCCAGGGATATCCCAACAAGAACTTGCGGAGAAAGGTTTTTATGATAAAGGCACTACCGCTAGAGCAGTTAAAAAACTGGAACAGGAAAACTATATCATAAGAAAAGCAGATGAAAATGATAAGCGTATCATTCGTTTATATGTGACACAGAAGGGTGAATCGCTGATGCCCATCATTGATCAGGTGATTGCCGACTGGCGTGGAATCATCACAGAGGGTATGAGTAAAGAAGAAGCAGATGAAATCGAAAAAGGTATGCAGAGAATCGCTCAAAATGCAAAAGCTCATGCGAAAGGTAAAAGAAAGAGGGTAGGTTATGGAAGCAGTAGAGAAAAAAGCTAGAACGAAAAATCCATTGGGTTATCAGCCAATTGGTAGATTATTAATGAAATTTGCAATTCCTTCCGTCATATCCATGTTGGTAAATGCGGTATATAATATCGTTGACCAGATATTTATCGGACAGGGTGTTGGTTATTTAGGAAATGCCGCAACAACCGTTGCTTTTCCTATCGTTACGATTATCCTTGCGGTAGGAACCATGCTAGGTGCTGGAGGAAGCGCTTATGCTGCCATCAAGCTTGGTGAAAAAAAGGATGATGAAGCAGAAAATACATTGGGGAATGTTTTTATATTGCTGGTTGTTATAGGAATTGTGTTAACTGTTATCGGTCTGGTATTCCTTGATCCAATTTTAACCATTTTTGGCGCTACACCAAAGAATATGGGATATGCAAGAGATTATGCAGGCATCATTTTAATTGGTACGGTATTTAACTTATTAGGTATTGGATTAAGTAATATGGCGAGAACGGATGGAAGTCCAAATATTGCAATGATGAGTATGGTCACAGGCGCATTATTAAACTGTGTGCTTGACCCTGTCTATATTTTTGTGTTCCACTGGGGAGTAAAAGGTGCCGCAATCGCAACCATTACATCACAGATTATCGCAACCATTATTTTAGTATATTATTTCATGAAGAAAGGAAATATGCGTTTACGTTTTGATCATATGAAGCCAAATGGTATCATTATCAAAGCTGCATTTTCCCTTGGTATTTCCAGTTGTATTACACAGTTATCTTCCACGATTCTTCAAATTGTATTAAATAACTCTCTTGTATATTATGGAGATCAGACAAGTGTAACCGGAGATGTTGCATTATCTGCGATGGGAATCGTTATGAAGGTTTCTATGATTATTATTTCTATATGTATTGGAATCGGTATTGGTGCCCAGCCTATTTTAGGCTTTAATAAAGGGGCAAATCAGCCAAAACGTATCAAAAAGACGTATCGTATCGCAAGTAATGTTGCCACTGGTGTAACAGCTTTGGGATGGGCGATGTTTATGTTGATTCCTCATATTATCTTAATGTTGTTTGGAAGTGCGGATGAAAACTTTACAAATTTCGCCATTAAAGCGATGCGTATTTATGATTTAGGTGTATTTACTGCCGGATTCCAGATTACCAGTACATCTTATTTCCAGGCAACTGGACAGCCAATGAAGGCAAGTATTTTATCTTCCCTTCGTCAGCTATTACTTTTAATTCCATTAATTATCATACTTCCAATGTCTTTTGGATTAGATGGTATCTTATACGCAGGTCCTGTTGCGGATATCTCCAGTGCAATCATTGTATTCTTCTTTATTCATCATGAAATGAAGAAACTGGATGTACAAATTGCGAATGAAGCAGGGGATGAATTAGGCGTCTTTGACGATGAAGTAAAAACAGCATAACAGTAAAATTGATCATTGTATACGTACAATGGTCTTTTTATATGGTATACTATAGATTAGAAATCAGGAGGCAATGTATGGGACTATTTAAAAAGAAAGTAAAAGAAAAGCAGGAATCGGCATTAAAAATGGATATTATCAAGGCAAAAGACTGGATCATATTAGCGCTTTGTTCATCGGGATATCCTGTGGATACAACATTAGAAAGCTTAAAAGAAATTGACCGTTTTTTTGATGAACAATGTGGTCCAAATGGATTACTGAGTGAACAGCGAGGCAATCGATTATTTGCCATTGGCGCCTATATTGGAGAAGTGATCATTTCAACATATGGTGGAGAATGGATTTGTGATGATAAGGATCCTATGGGAGAAGTCAACGCAAGTATCAGGTTGCTTGATGGAACGATCATCTGGCCAATACAACGAGCTGTTAAACGATATCAAAATGGTGCGGAAGATAGTATCTATGCGTATGCCTGTGCCTTAAATAGTAAATAAAATGTGAGAAGCGGTTTGCATATGAAATCGCTTTTTTTTCGTTCTTTCATTTACATTCGTCAGTGATAAAAGTTATAATAAAAGTAAGAAAAAGCCCATAAACTAAGGCTGTTTAATTCTGTCAAAAAACGTGGTGACAAAGCTGAATTTCATTTGATTGTTTTTTTGCCAAGTGGAAATTATACTGAAAGTGTAAAGAGGTAAACACTTACAGAAAGAAGGGAATTTATGAAAGAATCAGTTCAAAAGTTTGGCCGTTTCCTTAGTGGAATGGTCATGCCAAACATTGCCGTGTTCATTGCGTGGGGTATCATAACGGCATTGTTTATCGCAGATGGCTGGCTGCCAAATGAAACACTTGCGGGAATCGTAGGACCAATGCAAAGATTCCTGTTACCAACGCTGATTGCTTATTCAGGTGGTAAAATGATTTATGATACAAGAGGAGGAATCGTCGGTGCTGCTGCGGCTATGGGGGTTATGGCAGGTACAGAAGATCCAATGTTTATTGGTGCGATGATTATGGGTCCACTTGGCGGTTATCTGATTAAAAAAATAGACAGTGTTTTAGAAGGACATATACCTGCAGGATTTGAAATGTTGATCAACAACTTCTCCGCAGGAATACTTGGTGCATTATTAGCCATCTTTGGATGTCTTGCGATTGAACCAGTATGTGTTGGCATCAAAGATGTCATGGTCACTTGTGTCAATTATCTGGTAGGTCATGGCTTATTGCCATTAACATCTATTCTGGTAGAACCTGCGAAGGTATTGTTCTTGAATAATGCCATTAATCATGGTGTATTTACACCACTTGGCATGGATCAGGTCGCAGAAGCTGGAAAATCTATCTTCTTCTTGATTGAAGCTAATCCAGGACCTGGTTTAGGATTATTATTGGCATATTGCATCTTTGGCAAAGGCAGTGCAAAAAGCTCTGCGCCAGGAGCTGTCATCATTCACTTCCTTGGTGGAATCCATGAAATCTATTTCCCATACGTATTAATGAACCCATTAACACTACTTGCTGTTATTGCTGGTGGAATGTCTGGTGTCTTTGTGAACAGTATCATGGGCTCAGGACTTGTATCTGCAGCATCACCAGGAAGTATTATCGCCATCCTTGGCATGTGTGCAAAAGACAGCTATCTAGGCGTTATCTTAAGTGTGATTGTGGCAGCTGTGGTATCCTTCTTAATTTCTATGGTCATCTTAAAATTCAGCAATAAAGGTGATGACATGGATTTAGAAGAAGCATCTGCGGCAGTATCTAATATGAAAAGTGAAGCCAAAGGCAAAGCCAAAACCATCAGCGTATCAAAAATCGTATTTGCATGTGATGCTGGTATGGGTAGCTCTGCCATGGGCGCAACAACATTAACCAAGAAGTTAAAAGCAAATGGTATCAATGTCGATGTCAAACACTTTGCGATTGATGATGTACCGATGGATACAGAAGTCATTGTTACCCACCAATCTCTTGTGGAACGTGCAAAAGATCATTGTCCAAATGCAACGATTTTCCCTATCACCAACTTTATGGGTGGTAAAGAATACGATGATATCGTAGAAAAATTAAAGAATCAATAAGGAGGAACACGCGATGATATACTCACCCAGATTAAAAAAGATATTAGAATACTGTCTTGAGATGGATGCGTATGTCAGCGTGGACACCTTAGCAAATATATGCAAGACAAGCACCAGAACCATCTTTCGTGAAATTAAAGATATCGATCAGGATTTAAAAGCATATGATTTGCAGTTAACGAAAACAAAAGCCGGATTGTGTATCGAAGGAAAAGAAGAAAACAAAGCTTTCCTCTTAAAAGAATTGAAAGTACAGGGAATTGCTTATCTGGATAAAACAGAACGAAGAAACATGTTGATTTTTGAACTGCTGCATAGTGAAGATTTAGAAAAGCTCATACATTATGCGGGTATGTTTCAGGTCAGTGAAGCGACTATATCCAATGATCTGGATGCGATTGAACCATGGCTTCAAACATATGATTTATCCTTACTGCGTAAGCCTGGCTTTGGTGTACAGCTTATTGGAAAAGAAGAAAATTTCAGAAGGGCAATCACTTCTATTGTAAATCAGAGCATTGTTCAAAATGAACAATTACAACGTATCAATTTCTTAGATTCATCTAGTTTATTGCATCAGATTTTTATAGATACCGGCTCACAAAGTATCTTAAAGCTGTTAGATCAGGATATCTTAACTAGAGTATTACATGTATTTGAAACTTATCAACATGAACTGTCACTTGATCGCTATGCCAGTGTAGGATATATAGGATTGATCATCCATCTGGTCATTGCCATTGACCGCATTCAAAAACATGAGGCGATTGAAGAAAGCAATGAAGTGCTTTCCATGGTTCACATGGACCCGGCTTTCCAGCAGGCCAGAAAAATGGCATATTATCTGGAAATAGAATTTGATATTGATATCCCAGATGTAGAAATCGCATTTATTGCCTTGCATATCAAAGGCGCAAAAATTACTAGACCAGAAGATAAAGCACATGCGACGACCTTAAAACAACAGGTATATGAAATGTTGAAAAGCTTCGATGAAGCAAAACGTGTCATTCTGTTATCAGATGAAGAATTCATGAATGGTTTATTGACGCACTTGGAGCCTACCATTATACGATTAAAAAACAATTTACCAATCTATAATCCTTTAAAGGAAACCATTTCCACAATGTATCATGACCTTTATGAACAAACAAAACAAGCATGTCAATATATAGAAAAATGCTATGACTGCAAGGTCAGTGATGATGAAATTGCCTTTATCACCATGCATGTAGGCGCAAGTATTGAACGAAATCAACAGAAAAAATTAAAGAAACGTGAAGTCATGTGCGGCGTTGTATGTGCCAGTGGCATTGGGGTCAGTGCACTATTATCTGCCAGAATATCCAAAGCGATACCAGAAGGTATCAAATTAAAAACTTTATCCATGGAAGATATTACACGTCATCACTATGAAGATATGGAGCTCTTGATTTCTACCTTTGATTTACAGCTTGATGATACAGAAGTCTTAATGGTAACACCACTTCTAAATGATGAAGATTTACACCAGTTATTGATGAAGCTGCATCCCTTATGGGAAAAAGAAGGGATAAAACCATTAAATAAACAAAGCAATCTGCTTTATCGTATCAAAGAAGCAAGTCATTTGGCTGTAGATATTTTAGAAGAATTTCAAACATATACCATTGATGATACATTAAAGATCAATGATATGATTCACTTTGTTTCATCACACTGCAGGGAATCAGAAAGTGTGTATACAGCGTTAATGAAACGTGAACAAATGGGTTCCGTCATTATGGAGGACTTTCACTTTATCTTATTACACGCACTTGTGCCAGATATAAAGAAGCCCATGATGATGTGCTTATATCCCAAACAGCATTTTCAACATTATCCTAATATCTGTTTTGTACAGGTGATGCTGATGCGAAAAGATGCTAGTGAAATCGAACAGGAATTATGCAGCTATATCAACCGTTCTATTATCGAAGATGATGTATTTCTAACATATATGCAAAAAGGAAATCGGGAAGATATCGTAAAACACCTGCAGATGATAGAAGAACAGTATGTGAAAGAATGTATAGAAGAATAGGAGGTGCATCATGCAGGAAAACTTAAAAATATACTTTGTATGTGATGCTGGAATGGGAAGCAGCGCATTAGGTGCCGGTTTATTACAGAAACGTTTAAAAAAAGCAGGCTGTCATGATAAAGTGAAAAACTGTTCCATTGCGGCAGTACCTGATGATGTAGATATTCTTGTTTCACATATCAATTTTAAACACCAAATCGAACAAGCATTTCCAAACGCTGTGTACTATGGTGTGGAAAGTTTTATGGATCAGAAAGCTTACGAAAGGATCGTGAAGGAAATTATGTTATTTAAGAAGAAAAAAGAAAAAAATGAAATTCTGGAAAAACAGAACATTCGTCTAAATTGTCATGCTAAAAACAGTGATGATGCCATCATGCAAATGGGAAATTTATTATTATCTGCCGGATATATTGAAGAAGGATACATTCAGGGAATGTTAAATCGTGATCATAGCCTAACAACTTATATTGGAAATGATATCGCTATTCCTCATGGAGAATATGAAGTAAAGGACTGTGTAAAGAAAACTGGTATCGCTGTAATGATTTATCCTGATGGCATTCCATGGGCACAGGGAAACGCAAGAATCGTGATTGGTATTGCTGCTAAAAACGATGATCATATGAGCATTCTTGCCAATATCGCAAGTAAACTTGGAGAAATGGAAACTGTTGAACAAGTTGTCGCAGGAGATGTCGATACCATCTATGATATCTTAACGAAGGAGGAAGCATAATGATCATTACCGTTACCTTTAATCCTGCCATTGATAAAACAGCAGAAGTAGAAGAACTAAAAGTTGGCGGATTAAACCGATTAAGCAATGTGATGCAGGATGCAGGTGGAAAAGGTGTCAATGTATCAAAAACAATCAAAGCATTTGGCGGAGAAACTTTATGTACTGGATTTTTAGCTGGCTCTGCTGGTGAATATATTGATCATACCTTGAAAGATTTGCATATCAATACAAATTTCGTATGGGTAGAAGGCATGACACGTACCAATTTAAAAGTATTGGATAAGGATATGGAGTTAACAGAATTAAATGAAGCAGGACCGCTTATTGGAGAAGTGGAAGTAGAACAGTTAAAACAAAAAATCTGTGAATTATGTAAAAATGATAGTATTGTCGTATTATCTGGAAATGTCAGTAAAGGTGTAGATACTAACATCTATTATGAATTGATTAATGAAATCAAAAAATCCGGAAGTCGTGTTGTTTTTGATGCAGACGGAGAATTATTTGCGAAAGGGATTCAGGCAAAACCACTTGTAATCAAACCTAATAAATATGAATTAGCTACTTACTTTGGTGTATCACAGGATGTAGATAATAAAGAAATCATCTCTTTGGCAAAGACACTGTTAAATGAAGATACGAAGTATGTTGTCGTATCCATGGGAAAACAGGGAGCTATCTTTATTACCCAGGATCAGGTTATTTTGGCAGAGGCATTAAAAGTAGAAGCACATTCTAGCGTAGGTGCAGGAGATGCAATGGTCGCAGGTATCACGTATGCCATCGAACAAGGCTATTCTTTAGAAGAAATGATTCGCTTTGCGGTAGCCGCAAGTGCAGGCGCTGTGATGACCAAGGGAACACAACCGGCATCTATGGAGGTTGTGAAGGAATTAAAAAATAAAGTTGTATTAACAACATTGGAGGAAAATTAAATGAAAACAAAAGCAGTACGCTTATATGGCGTTGATGATATTCGTTTAGATGAATTTGAATTACCAGAAATCAAAGATGATGAAATACTAGTAAAAGTTGTATCTGATAGTATTTGTATGTCCACATGGAAAACAGTAAAACAGGGAGCTAATCACAAACGTGTACCAAATGATGTTTATGATCATCCTATTATTATTGGACATGAATTTGCGGGAGATATCGTTCAGGTAGGTAAAAAATGGCAAGACAAATTCCAGCCAGGACAAAAATTTGCCCAACAGCCAGCTATTCCAGGCCAGATGGAAAGCCCAGGCTATTCTTACAAGTGGTGTGGAGGAGATACACAATACTGTATTTTCCCAAATGATATCATTGAAGCAGGATGTTTATGGACATTTGAAGGCGACAGCTATTTCGCCAGCTCTGTAGCTGAACCAGTTAGCTGTGTCATTGGTGGATATCATACTAACTATCATACGATTCCAGGTACTTATCAGCATGTGATGGGAACCAAAGAAGGTGGAAATATCATTATCCTTGGAGGATGTGGACCTATGGGCCTTGGTGCCGTAAGCTTTGGCTTAACATTTGAAAACAAGCCAAAACGTATCGTTGTCACAGAAATCAATGATGATAGAATTCATCGTGCAAGAGAAGTGATATCAGAAGCAGATGCCGCAAAACATGGCATAGAATTAATCTATGTCAATACGGCAAATATGGAAGATCAGGTTCAAGAATTAATGGCATTGACAGATGGCAAAGGTTATGATGATGTCTTTGTATATATCCCAAATCGTGGTGTATGTGAAATGGGAAATCAGATTATGGCATATGATGGATGTATGAATCTATTCGCTGGACCAACCGATATGAAATTCTCTGCGATGGTCAATTTATACGACTGCCATTATTCAAGAAGTAAAATCATCGGTTCAACAGGAGGAACCATTGATGATATGAAAGAAGCGATTGAAAAAGATGCCAAAGGATTAATTCAATCCGCTGTCATGATTACACATGTTGGAGGACTAGATTCAGTAGTGGAAACAACCAAGAACCTGCCAGATGTACCTGGTGGAAAGAAACTTGTCTATACCCACATCAACATGCCAATGACTGCTATTGAGGATTTTGGCAAACTTGGTGAAAATGATCCATTCTTCAAAGAACTAGATGAAGTATGTAAAAACAACAAAGGCTTATGGAGTGCCAAAGCAGAAAAGATGTTATTGGAACACTTTGGACAATAGAAGATAAAACAAGAAAGAATGTGTTGATTCGCATTCTTTTTTGATATATAAGTATCCATATTTATACTTAAAGTATAAATAGACTGCAAAAAAAGTTTTTAAATTCTTTGTTTGTGTAAATGATTAAATAATACTTGTATAATCAAAGTAAATAGCGTATGCTTAACATGTATCAGGGGATGGCACCCATCAAAACAAACAGCGATACAAAGGATGAACTTATGATAAAGGTAATAGATGTACAAGGTAACTATTTGCATGATACATATGAAAGACGTGCAAAGGGACTTGTGAAAAAAGGCAGAGCATCCTATATAAATGAATGTACAATTTGTATGGGAAGTGCTTCTGGAAAGGAACCCTATATGGAACAGATGACAAAAGAAGAAATGTTAAAAGAAATAGAATTAATGTTAAAGAATCAGGATTACTTTAAAATGGCATTGGATACGATTGAAAAAATACCAACAGATATGGATAAAGAATTGGTAGAACAACGTATCACAGCTGTCATGAATATTGTGAAGGAAAAAGAAACAACCAACCAGAAGTTGATTGATCTTTGGACACAAATGTATCAAGCTTAATGAAGTTGGGGCCATCAAATGATGGCCTTTTCATTATGAAATGGCAGTAAATGATGCCTTTTTAATCTTATTATCATCGGAATGTAAGCGGACACATTGCTTT
Source organism: [Eubacterium] hominis (assembly GCA_014337235.1). Classification (GTDB taxonomy): domain Bacteria; phylum Bacillota_I; class Bacilli_A; order Erysipelotrichales; family Erysipelotrichaceae; genus Hoskinsella; species Hoskinsella hominis. The sequence goes on from CP060636.1 coordinate 2,214,921, forward strand.
GAACTACAAAGTGTGATACACTTATGATATATATCAAAGGAGGAGAACCATGAGATTACTTACAAGATCAGATTTTGATGGTTTGGCATGTGCTGTTTTTTTGAAGGAAGCTGGCATTATTGATCATTGGAAGTTCGTGCATCCCAAAGACTTGCAGGATGGCTTAGTGGAAGTCAGTGAAGATGATTGTTTGGCGAATGTTCCGTTTGTGGAAGGCTGTGGCCTTTGGTTTGATCACCATTCCAGTGAAGATGAAAGAAACGCATATAAAGGAAAATATATAGGGGAGAGTAGACAAAGTCCTAGTTGTGCACATATTGTCTATGATTATTATGGTGGAAAAGAAAGATTTCCACAATATGATGATTTATTATGGGCAGTAGATAAAGTGGATAGTGCAAATCTTACAATTGATGAAGTCTTACATCCAACAGGATGGATTTTATTAGGCTTTTTAATGGATCCAAGGACTGGCTTGGGACGTTTCCGTAACTTTACCATCAGTAACTATCAGTTAATGGAAAAAATGATTGACTGGTGCAGCACCTACAATATTGATGAAATACTGGCAATGCCAGATACAAAAGAACGTATTGAATTATATTGGGAACAAAATGATAAATTTATTGAAATGGTAAAGGCACACTCCCGTGTAGAAAATAAGATTATCATTTCTGATATGCGTGGTTTAGAAACAATTTATTCTGGGAATAGATTTTTGATTTACAGTTTATATCCAGAAGCAAATATATCTGCCTGGATAGTAAATGGAAAGGGTGGCAAAGGATGCAGTGTCGCTGTTGGCTACAGTGTGCTGAATCGTACATGTAAGATTGATGTGGGAGAATTGATGTTGAAATATGGCGGCGGCGGTCACCATGTGGTTGGTACCTGCCAGTTCTCTGATGAGGTAATGGAAGAAAAATTACCAATCTTATTAGAAGAAATGAAAGAAATGAACAAATAAGAAGCAACCGGAAGTCGCAAATGACAGCCGGTTTTTCTTATCTTACAAATTTGAAAGGTGATTGTAAGTAACATCCATGGAAGAAGGATGACACCTTTATTATAATAATGGTGTGAAATGAGGTGTGAGCGTTTATGAAATTATCAAAACTGGCTTTTGAAAATGTAAAGAAAAGCTATAAAGATTACTTTATCTATTTTTTAACACTGATGTTCTCAGTATGTTTGTTTTATACCTTTAATTCCTTTTCTTCACAGAAAAATATTATGGAATTAAGTGAATCACAGGCTATGTCCTTACAGATGGTTGGATTGTTTATGAATATGTTATCATTCTTTGTGGTATTTGTTTTAGCATTTTTGATTCTATATGCAAATAACTTTCTGATTCGCAGAAGAAAAAAAGAATTTGGAATTTATATGATGCTGGGAATGGAGAAAAGAGATATCTCTAAAATACTGATATATGAAACGTTATTTGTTGGATCATTATCTTTGATTACTGGATTGATATTAGGAATTGGATGTTCTCAGATTCTTGGTATCGTTACCGCAAAAGGTTTTGGAATCACAGTGGATTATCATATCATCTTCTCTTTTGGCGCAATGTTGGCAACGATTCTATCCTTCTCCGCAATTTTCTTTATTTTGATGTTGTTGAATACAAGAGTTATCGCAAAGGTTAAATTGATTGATTTATTGCAGGCAAAGAAGAAAGTAGAAAAAATCAGAATCAATAATCCATTTGTCGCAGTGATTCTGTTAATTATTTCTTTGATTTGTTTAGGTATTGCTTATTGGTTAACAACCTATTCATTAGAAAGTTTTGCGTTGAGTCTGGCTCAGATTATGCTGTTAGGCTCCATTGGTACGATTCTATTCTTCGTATCATTGTCTGGTTTCCTGCTACAGTTCATGAAACTCAGCAAAAAGGTTTATTATAAAAAACTAAATATCTATGTATTACGTCAGATCAATGCGAAAATAAATACGACTAGTATTTCTATGGGTGTTGTATGTTTGATGCTGTTATTGAGTATTGGCGCATTATCATGTGGGTTATCCTTAAATGCTTCCATTACAAAAGTATATGAGCAGGCAAGTGCCTATCCTTTTACTTACCATCAGAATGAACCAATATCTGAAGAAGATATGAAGAATTTGTTGATACTATCAGATGTGGATTACTATAATACAGTCACAATATATAAAGATGAACATACAATAAATGATATTCTGCCATATATTGACAGCCGTGACGCAAAAGATAAAATGTATCGAGATGCAAAAGTTGAATATATTTCTCTAAGTGATTATAACGAAGCCATGCGTTCACAGGGAAAAGAAACGATGATGTTAAAAGATAATGAAGGATTCTTCATTAGTGGGTTTGATGAAATATTATCCTATCTAAATGAAGCAGGGGATAAACATATAGATTATCAGTTGTTTGGACATGATTTGAAGATTTCAAATAAAAAAGAAGATATTACAATTTTAGGAACTAATTTTTCACCGGATGTCATAGTCACAATGGTTGTGCCAGATCAGGTGCTGGCAGGCCAGACTTCACAGGTTCGTTACTGGAATATTGAAGTAGATGATGCGAAACTACAACCATATATAGAAAAAATCGAGAAAAATATGTATACCTATGCTGATGAACATAAGATTGAACACTATCGTTTTTCAGGTACTTCTCAAAAAGAAGTAGAAGATAATGTCATGGGAATCGGTATGTTATTTACTTATATCGGATTATATTTAGGTATTGTATTTATGATTTCCAGTGCGGCAATATTAGCGTTGCAGCAGTTAAGTGAAGCAGAGGACTCTCGTGCAAATTATGAGATTTTAAGGAAAATAGGAACACCGGAGAAAATGATGAATCGCTCTGTTTTACTACAGATTGGAATCTATTTCTTATTACCAATGGGGCTAGCGATTATTCACTCTTTCATTGGTGTACCAGCAGTATCAGGCGCATTTGGCTATATGTTTGGCGTCAGCAGTATGTGGAAATCTAATCTTATGACAGGCGCAATCATTGTGGCAATTTATGGTATATATTTCATCGTTACCTATCATGGATATAAAACTACATTAAGAAGAAAATAAAAGGAAAAGCGATTTGCTTTTCCTTAATGTGTCAGTATTCTTTCTTCCTCGTCATTATCATAACGAAGGATATGAAATAATGCTTTTTGTTCAGTATGATAGCTTTTTGATTCGGATTTTACCGGAGTGTAAATGTAATGACGAATAACAAGATAAGTGATAAATGTACAAATAAGAGAAATTGTCATTGTTAATCCAATATTTACACCAGTAAAGCATAGCTGGAGAGTAAACAAACATAAAGCATATAGCATAAATAACATAATGTACAGCAATACCAGCATGGAACCATCCTTTCTTTTGCACTAACAATCATACGATAAGATAGCGAATAGTTCTAGCTTTTTGGGAAAAAGTAGAAATTGAGATAAAAAACTGTTCATATTGTACAGATTTTGATAGGTATATCCAAAAAAAGAATAGGAATCTTTTTCTAGATTTCTATTCTTTTCTATATTATTCCATTTTTTCAAACATAGCTTTTGGCACGAAACAAACAGGGCAGGTATATGTATCAGGTTCCTTTGTGATGTCGCCTTCATAGATATAACCGCAGATACTACATTTATAACGAACACCAGTAGATGTTTCTTTTACTTCTTCTACAGTATCTTCCATTTTTTCAAACATTGCTTTTGGTACAAAGCAAACCGGACAGGTATATGTATCAGGTTCCTTTGTGATATCACCTTCATAGATATAACCACAGATACTGCATTTATAACGAACACCAGTAGATGTCTCTTTTACTTCTTCTACAGTATCTTCCATCTTTTCAAACATAGCTTTTGGCACAAAACAAACCGGACAGGTATATGTATCAGGTTCCTTTGTGATATCGCCTTCATAAATATAGCCACAGATACTGCATTTATAACGAACACCTGAAGCGTTAGATGTTTCATTCGTTTCTTTAGATACTTTCTGATAATCCCTACGATAAACATCTGGATTTTCATTTAGATCTTTACGTTCATGATAACTTGTATGTAACAGTTTTTCCGCAAGAGGGCTTAATGGAGCGTCAAAGAATTCTTCATAGATTTGTTTGATTTGTGGATTATCATGAGAGTTTCTTAAAGTGATGGAAGCATCTTTATCATATAGTGCCTGAATTCGTTTTTCACGTATAACATCCATATCTTCACCAGGATGAAGCGGTTGTCCACCACCGCCAATACATCCACCACGACATGTCATAACTTCCACAAAGTCATAATGAGTGCCACTTGTTTCCATATGATCAATAAATGCTCTTGCATTATCTGTACCATGTACTACAGCAACACGTAATGGGATGCCATTGATTTCTAAAGAGGCTTCTTTTACACCATTCATACCACGAACAACTTCCAGTTTTAATAAATCATCGCCTGGTTCATTGCCTGTGATAAAGTAATATGCACTACGTAATGCAGCTTCCATAACACCACCAGTGTTTCCAAAGATGATACCGGCACCACTACCTCTTGGCATTAATGTATCATAGTTACTATCTTCTAACTCATCAAATACGATATTCTCTGCTTTCAGCCAGTTTCCTAATTCACGGGTTGTGACTACAAGATCACAATCTTGGAAAGCTTCCATTTCATGATAATCGCTGGCATCATGGAATTCTTCACGCAGAATTTCAAATTTTTTAGCAGTACAAGGCGTGATAGCCACAATATAAATATCTCTTGGATCAAGGCCTTCTTTTTTCGCAAAATAAGTTTTAATGGTTGGCGCAAACATACTGATTGGAGATTTGCTGGTTGAAATATTTGGAATGTAAGATGGATAATATGTTTCCACAAATTTTACCCATGCAGGACAACAGCTTGTGAATTGAGGCAAAGGCTTGTTGTTTTGGATACGATCAATTAACTCACTGGCTTCTTCCATAATGGTTAAGTCAGCCGCAAAGGTTGTATCAAATACATAGTCAGCGCCTAATGCACGTAAAGCCGCAACCATTTTTTCTTCTACATAGCTTCCAGGCTCCATGCCAAATTCTTCACCTATTGCGACACGAACACTTGGAGAAGTGATAAATACAGTCTTTTTACCTTGTCGCATGGCATCCTTTGCCTGCATAAAATCCTGACGCTCTTTTATGGCATGTGTTGGACATACATTCGCACATTGACCACAATGGATACAAATGGCAGTATCATTTGTCTTTAACAAATCATAGTGCTGCCCAACACTGATCTGCTTTTGACAAACATCTCTGCACTGTCCACATTTAATACATAAACTATCATAGCGAAGTATTGCTGGATTGCCTTTTTCAATTGGCACACGTACATTAACATCTAAATGTTTACTCATGATTTTTCCTCCTAAATTAAGAATAATTCTTAATTTTAGTTTACATGGTATTCCATAATTTGTCAATCTAATTTGTAAAATATTACTATAACTTTCAATTGGAATATATTTAAATGATGCATGAAATCAAAAAAAAGGGTATAATGATGAAGGAACTTCTGGGAGGTTGATGATTTTGTCAAATAACGAGAAAGCAATTGGTGTATTTGATTCAGGATTAGGTGGAATCAGTGTCTTAAGACAGTTAAAACATCAGATGCCAAACGAACACTATATCTATTATGGAGATTCAGCTTTTGCACCTTATGGTGAGAAAAGCAAAGAAGAGATTACCAAGCACTGTTTTGAAATTATGGAGTTTTTCATTCAACATGGTGTAAAGGCAGTTGTGATTGCCTGCAATACGGCAACCAGCGCTTGTGTGAATGATTTAAGGAAAGCTTATCCTGAGTTACCAATTATTGGTATGGAACCAGCTTTAAAGGTCGTGGCAGATGGAAAAAAAGATCATACCATCATCGTCATGGCAACACATTTCACATTAAAAGAAAAGAAATTTCATGATCTCATGGCAAGATACAGCAACGAGAATACAATTATTAAACTGCCAACTCCAAAATTGGTTGAAATCGTTGAACAAAATAAATTACAGGATGATGTGCTTGTGGATGAAACATTACATGAATATCTAGATCCATATATGAACAAAACCGTTCACAGTATTGTTCTTGGCTGTACACACTTTGTATTCTATAAAGAAAAAATCAAACAAATCGTTGGTGAACAGATTCTTGTAGTAGATGGCAATGAGGGAACTGCCAGACATGTGGAAAAGATATTAAAGGATAAAGGCGAACAACGAGATGACATGGATGGAGAAGTAGAAATTTATAATTCATCAAATGAGCCTTATTACTTAGAATTATCAGAAAAATTATTAGAACAGGATTTGAAATAGTTGATTTCAGACCTGTTTTTCTTTAATTTGGAAGAAAAAAGTGATTATAGTTGTCTTTCTTTTGCGAAAAATATATAATAAATGCGTATGAATGGAGGTATTTCAATGAGAGAAAATGCTTGGAAAAAGTATGATGAGAAGCAGTTAGAAGAAATCTTTGCTTATTGCGAAGGCTATAAGAAATATATTTCTGACTGTAAAACAGAACGTGAATGTACAACAGAAGGTATCCGTATTGCGGAAAGCTATGGTTATCGCAATTTGGAGGATGTAATTAAAAACAATGAAACACTAAAAGCAGGAGATAAAGTCTATGCAAATAATATGGGCAAAGGTGTGGCATTGTTTTTGATTGGGAAAGAGCCAATGGTAAATGGATTCAATATTTTAGGGGCACATATTGATAGTCCACGTCTTGACTTAAAACAAAATCCTTTATATGAAGATAAAGAATTTGCGATGTTAGATACACACTATTATGGTGGTATCAAAAAATATCAGTGGGTAACTTTACCACTTGCATTACATGGTGTTGTAGTGAAAAAAGATGGTACTGTGATCAATTTGTCAATTGGTGAAGATGATAATGATCCTGTAGTTGGTATTTCTGATTTACTTGTGCACTTAGCTGGTGATCAGATGCAGAAAAAAGCAACCAATGTAATTGAAGGTGAAGATCTGAATGTTACATTTGGAAGCATGCCTTTAGCTGGTGAAGAAAAAGATGCTGTCAAAGCAAACATCTTAAAAATGTTGAAAGAAAAATATGACTTTGAAGAAGATGATTTTGTATCAGCTGAAATCGAAGTTGTACCTGCTGGTAAAGCAAGAGATTATGGTTTAGATCGCAGTATGATATTGGGATATGGTCACGATGATCGTATCTGTGCTTATACTTCATTAATGGCACAGATGGAATTAGAAAGTGTTGATCGTACTTCTATCTGCTTATTAGTAGATAAAGAAGAAGTTGGAAGCATTGGTGCTACAGGACAACAATCTAAATTCTTCGAAAATACAGTGGCAGAAGTTATGAACTGTGCTGGGGAATACAATGAATTAAATGTACGCAGAGCTTTAAAGAACTCTAAAATGTTATCTAGTGATGTATCTGCGGCATATGATCCAAACTATGCAAGTGTTAATGAAGAAAAGAACGCTGCCTTTATGGGACATGGTTTAGTATTTGCGAAATATACTGGAAGCCGTGGTAAAGGTGGATGTAATGATGCCAACGCAGAATTCATGGCTGAATTAAGAAACATTATGGATAGTGAAAATGTAACATATCAAACAGCTGAACTTGGTAAAGTAGACCAGGGAGGCGGAGGAACTATCGCCTTCATTTTGGCTCAATATAACATGGAAGTTATCGATAGTGGTATCGCATTACATAACATGCATGCACCTTGGGAAGTAGCAAGTAAGATTGATATCTGGGAAGCTACACAAGGTTATAAAGCATTCTTGAAAAAAGCATAATACGATAAAGAGGTTGTCAAAAGATGACCTCTTTTCATTTACTTTCTTATAAGGAATAGGTATCATAATGATATAGAATTATAAAGGAGAACACACGATGATCTATTTAAGACAGGTAAAACTTAAACATCTACTTGATATCTATCCATATGATCTGCCTTCTTTCAAAGACTTATCACAATTAGATTTCAAAAAGTCTGTAACCTTCTTTTCTGGAGAAAATGGCTCAGGAAAATCTACCCTTTTAGAAGCAATTGCCATTGCATATGGCTTTAATCCAGAAGGCGGCACTAGAAATTTTGATTTTTCCACATTAGAAACTCACTCAGGACTTTGGCAGGATATCACATTAGTAAAAGGTACTACACGTGCTAAAGACGGGTTCTTTTTACGAGCGGAAAGCTTTTATAATCTTTCTAGTTGCATAGATGATTTAGATACAGATCCTGAAAATATAATGGGTAGAAAAATCATTGAAAGTTATGGTGGAAAATCTCTACATACAATATCCCATGGTGAAAGCTTTTTAAATCTAATCATTTATCGCTTTGGAGAAAGCAGTTTATATCTTTTGGATGAACCAGAAGCAGCATTATCGCCAACAGGCCAATTCACCTTATTAAAAAGAATACATGATCTTTCTATCAACGGATATTCTCAATTCATCATTGCAACGCATTCACCAATCTTGTTATCATATCCCTATGGATGCATTTATGAATTTAATGATGATGGTATAGAGGAAAAGTTATATCAGGAAACCTCAAACTATGCATTATATCATCGCTTTTTAAATGATGCTACTATGGTAGAACGGATTGTATCAAAGGAGGACTAATTATGCGATATATTGAAAGTGTTCAAATTATGAGGAAAGATATTCCCAATGAAGATATCTATCCATTCAATATAGAAAGTTTAAAGCACATGCAGAACTTGGATTTTGATCATGATATTACACTTTTCTCTGGGGAAAATGGTTCAGGTAAATCTACTCTGATAGAAGCGATAGCGACAGCATATGGATTTAATCCGGAAGGTGGAAATAAAAATATACAGTTTTCCACAAGAAATACACATTCTGATTTATATGAATATATACGCATGAACCGTGGGATACATCATGCAGAGGATGGCTTTTTCTTACGTGCGGAAAGTTTTTATAATATGGCAAGTAAGATTGATGAAATTGGTGGAATCCATCAATATTATGGAGGAAAATCTTTACATAGTGTATCTCATGGAGAAAGCTTTTTAAATCTTGTTTTAAACCGGTTTTGGGGAAATGGATTATATATATTGGATGAACCAGAAGCAGCATTATCGCCAACTGGGCAGTTTACATTGTTGAAAAAAATTTATGATTTGGCTAATCAAGAAAATTCTCAATTTATAATTGCGACACATTCTCCTATCTTACTGGCATGTCCACATGCGAAAATCTATGAATTTGATGAAGAAGGAATCCATGAAAAAAGTTATCGTGACACAATGAACTTTGCATTATATCATCGTTTTCTGAATGATCCTGCAATGATACAACGTATTTTAGAAGAAGATGAATGAAAATGGTAAATTTTACTAAATAAAAACTAAAATGTATGTTATAATTTAGCTGAAAGGTGGGCGATGGTATGAAAGTGACAGTACATGATATTGCTGTGAAAGCTGGCGTATCTGATGGCTCTGTATCAAATGCATTAAACAATCGTAAGGGCATCAGTGATGAAAAGCGTGAACAGATATTGAAAGTCGCAAGAGAAATGGGGTATTTTAAAAAATCTATAAAAGATAATAAAGCCCTTCGCTTTGTGGTATTAAATAAAACAAAACATGTCATTGGGGATACACCGTTTTTCTCAGAATTAATCAGAGGAATCGAAACAGAAAGCAGTGCTTTAGGCTTTGATTTATTAGTTTCTCATATTACAGTAGATGAAGATAAAAATGTAGATATCGATGATGTTTTAAAACAAGATTTAGTAGATGGTATCTTATTATTAGGTACGGAAATGAATTATGAGGATTTAATGGCATTTGAAGCATTAAGTATTCCTATTGTGGTTGTGGATACCGTGTTTAGAACGCAGAAGTTTGATTTTGTGGCAATTAACAATATCGATGGCACATATGAAATAGTATCTCATCTGATAAAACATGGACATAAAAACATAGGCTTAATCAATTCAGCTTATCAAATTAATAATTTCCGTGAACGTAAACATGGATATGAACAAGCGATGAGTGATCATCAATTGGCATGTTATCCACAGAATGAAGCATTGGTGGAACCTAGTCTTGACGGTGCATATGCGGATATGAAAGAATATTTGAAAAGTTTTCTTCAAGAAGGAGAACCTTTACCAACCGCTTATTTCGCGGTAAATGATAATATAGCACTAGGTGCTATGAAAGCCTTTAAAGAGTTTGGCTTAGATGTATCCATTGTAGGTTTTGATGATCTTCCATTATGCGGTTATTGTGACCCACCACTTACAACTGTACAGGTAGATAAAATAAACTTAGGCAGTAAAGCAGTTCAGCGCTTGGTATCCAAAATAACGGAAAAAGATCATAGTAAGCTTCAAATATTAGTTGGTACCAAGCTAGTAGAAAGAGAAAGTGTAAAACGGATAGCATAATATATTACATAGGATATAAAGAAATTCCATTGGTGAATAACTGATGGGATTTTTTTTTGCACAATAACTAAAATTTATATAAATATTTATTTAGTAAATATTTAGCAAATAAATAAATAAATTTAGCTAAAAGCATTGATTTTGTGTTTTTGTTGTATTATACTATCAGTGTAAGGAAGGGGTTACATGAGAGGGCGCGCACAATGTAACTTCATTACAATAGGAGGAAATTTCAAAAATGAAAAAGGATCAAATGATGGAAAAAGTAATGAGCTTTGCGATGAAAGTTCAACAAAACAAATATCTATCAGCAATTTCAACAGGTTTAATGGGGACACTGCCAATTTTGATGATTGGGTCAATTGCTTTATTGCTGGCAGTATTACCAATTGACGCTTATAAAGAGTTTATTACGAATATTGGATTAAGAAGCTTCTTAATGCTTACTTCTACATTAACAACAAGTATTATCGCATTATATTCTTCATTTGCGATTGCATATCGCCTTGCGGAAAAGTTTAAAGTAGAACCAATGATTCCAGGTGTTTTAGCAGTATTGTGTTTCTTTATGATTACACCAATGGTATCTGCGGAAGTAAATGGTGTAGCTGGAAGCTATTTAGATACAAATATGCTTGGCGCAAAAGGTTTGTTTACCGCAATGATTGTTTCTTTAATTTCTTGTCGTCTATATTGTTACTTTATGGAAGGCAAAAAACTGACAATTAAAATGCCTGCTGGAGTACCACCAGTAATTGCTAACTCATTTGCTGGGTTGTTACCTGCCATCGTGGTTGCTATCTTATTCATGTTAGTTGCATGGGGATTCAGCTTTACTTCTTATGGATCAATGGCACAGTTTATTTATTCTGTAATCTCAATGCCTTTAGAACATTTATCAAGCAGTATGTGGTCTATGGTATTTATCGTATTTATCCAGATGATTTTATGGTTCTTTGGTTTACATGGATCTTTGGTTGTACAAAGCTTTATCACTGCATTATATCTGCCAATGGATACTGCAAATATGGATGCTTTAGCAGCTGGTGTTACAAATTCTGAATTACCAAATATTTTAGGTAAAACCTTCTATAGCTGCTTTGCTGGTATTGGTGGTGCAGGTGGTACCTTATCACTTGTTATCCTGATGTTCATCATGTCAAAAAGTAAGAAAAATAAAGCACTTGCAAATTTAGCAATTGTACCTGGATGCTTTACAATTAATGAACCAATTGTATTTGGTTATCCATTGATTTTAAATCCGATTATGGCAATTCCATTTATCACAGTACCTTTGATTCAGGTGATTGTTGCATATGCTTCTATTGCTGTAGGTATCTGTCCAAGATTAAGTGGTGTTCAGGTTCCATTTGGTATGCCTGTTGTAGTAGGTGGTTTCATTGCTGGTGGATGGAAAATTGCTGTATTACAGGTAGTACTGGTATTGATTGGTATTGCAATATATTATCCATTCTTCAAGATTTCAGATAAACAAGCTGTTGCACAGGAAATGGGAGAAATTAGTACAGAAGAATAATCATTCATTACGTGAAGGAAAGGATTGACATATGAATAAAACAGAGCTGGTAAAAAACGCAGTAACATTACGTAAACATATTGTAGATGTATGTTATCGCAGTAAAGCAGGACATGTCGGTGGCAGTTTATCTGGCATCGACATCCTGAATGTCTTATATAATCATGAGATGAATATTGATCCAAAAGAGCCAAAGAAAGATGATCGTGATCGTTTCATTTTAAGTAAAGGTCATATCGCTGAAGCATTGTTTGTGACACTTTCTAATCGTGGATTCTTCGATGCATCAGAGCTGGAAACGTTCTCTTGTGCGGGATCTAAATATATCGGACATCCCAATAATAAAATCAATGGCGTAGAAATGAATACCGGTGCATTGGGACATGGATTGGCACTTGGTGTTGGTATGGCGATTGCCGCAAAGATGGATCATAAAGATTATCGTACGTATGTCATGATGGGTGATGGAGAACAGGCAGAAGGCAGTATCTGGGAAGCTGCTATGGCTGCATCTCATTACAATTTAGATAATCTGGTTGCGATATTAGATCGAAATGGTCTACAGATTTCAGGAACAACAGAAGATGTGATGTCATTAAAAGATATCAAAGCGAAATGGACTGGTTTTGGCTTTGAAGTTATTGAAATCAATGGAAATGATTATGATGAAATTTTAGATGCTTTTGATAAAGCGAAAACAATCAAAGGAAAACCAACCCTGATTCTTGCGCATACGATCAAAGGTAAAGGTGTTTCTTTTATGGAAAATGAAGTCGCATGGCATCATGGGGTATTAAATGATGAACAATATCATCAGGCGATGAGCGAGCTGGGAGGTGCTGTCTAATGGGAAAGATGGCGAATCGTGCAGTTATTTGTGAGTGTTTATTAGAAGAAGCAAAAAATGATCAGGATATTTGTGTTGTCGTAAGTGATTCCAGAGGAAGTGCTTCCTTAACACCTTTCACAAAGGCATATCCTGAAAGAACAATAGAAGTTGGTATTGCGGAACAAGATTTGGTTGGCATCAGTGCAGGACTTGCAAGTGCTGGGAAAAAGCCTTATGCGGCAAGTCCGGCAAGTTTTCTAACAATGAGAAGTATTGAACAGGTCAAAGTAGATGTTGCTTATTCTAATGCGAATGTGAAATTGATTGGCATCAGTGCTGGTGTTAGTTATGGGGCATTGGGTATGACACATCATTCTTTACAGGATTTAGCGGTATTGACCGCAATTCCTAATATGCAGATCATTGTACCTGCGGATCAATATGAAACACGTAAAATGATGACTGCTTTACAGAATGATACACATCCTACCTATATTCGTGTAAGCCGTAATCCGGTAGAAGATGTACATGAAAATGAAAATTTTGATTATGAAATAGGAAAAGCGATTACTTTGCGTGAAGGAGATGATCTTGCGATTGTGGCATGCGGGGATATGGTATCGATTGCATGTCATGCCAGTGATGAGTTGCAGAAACAAGGCATTCACGCACGTGTGATCAATATGCATACCATCAAACCATTTGATGAAGAAGCTATCATAGATGCCGCAAAAAATACAAAAGGCATCATCACAATGGAAGAACACAGTGTCTATGGCGGCTTAGGTGCTATGGTTTGTGAGTGTATTGCGCAAAATCATCCAATCAAGGTGCGTGTGCTGGCATTCCCTGATGAAATCACAACATCAGGAACTGCTCAGGAATTATTTGATTACTATGGACTTTCTGTGGAAAACGTTGTGAAAGTCGCAAATGAAATGTTATGAAAACCTATGTGATCAGTATTGATCAAAGCACTACGAGCACCAAAGTGTTTTTGATGGATACGAAAGGAAATATCATAAAGGAAACGGCAAAAAAACATAAACAGATCTATCCGGAAAATGGATGGGTGGAGCATGATGCAATGGAAATCTATCAGAATATGATGGATTGCCTGCATCAGATACTTCATACGATTAATCAAGAGGATGAAGTATTAGGAATCTGTTTGACGAATCAAAGGGAAACCACTGTCATTTGGGATATGGACAGTGGTTTGCCACTATACCATGCGATTGTATGGCAATGTCGTCGTACAATACCCATTTGTGAATCATTGAAAGCATATGAAACAATTGTCGAAGAAAAGACAGGATTAAAAATAGATCCATATTTTTCTGCGACAAAGCTGAAATGGTTATTAAATCATGTGGATACACCAGTAGAAAAGATTATGGCAGGCACGATGGACAGCTGGCTGTTATATAAACTATGTGGGAAACATGTTTGTGATCATACCAATGCCAGCAGGACATTGCTTTATCATTTAAAGGATAAAAAATGGGATGATGAATTGTTAAAGATATTTGATATACCTAAGTGTATTCTGCCAGAAATCGTTTATAGTGATGGCAATTTTGGAAGTGTGGAAATCGATGGCAGAGTGATTCCAATATTAAGTGTGATTGGAGATAGTCAAAGCGCTTTGTATGCACATCAGGCTTTTAAGCTGGGGGATGTGAAAGTGACGATGGGTACTGGCAGCAGTGTGATGATGAATCTTGGAAAACAATTACCAGAACATCACGGCGGTGTTGTTGGAGCACTAGCTTATCACACGACAAAGAAAGATGCGTATGCTGGGGAAGCAATCATCAATGCCAGTGCAGATACATTAAACTGGCTGCGAGATGATCTTGGTTTATATGAGAAGGATCAAATGTTAAATGATATATCTATGAATGCACATGGTGTTTATCTAGTACCGGCTTTTGTGGGACTAGGTATTCCTTATTGGATGTCACGTGCGAAAGCATGTATTTCAGGTATTTCCAGAAATACAACCAAAACAGATATCGTTGTAGCGGGAATGCAATCAATTGCTTATCAGATTTATGATGCGATTTGTGCATTGGAAGAGAATGCGGATATATCCGCAACTAGAATCAGTGCGGATGGTGGGGCTTCTAAAAATCCGGCTTTGATGCAGTTTTTAGCGGATATATGTGATAAAGATATCATCACATACAAACAAAGTGCTTTTTCAGCTTTTGGGGTTTATCTGCTGGGACTACAGAAGCTGGGATATGCTTGTGATGACTTACAAAAGATTGATCAAATTTATCATCCAAAGATGGATAAAGAAACCCGTATGCGATACATCGAAGGCTGGAAACAGGCAGTAGATGTTGTGGTATATGATGCGGATAAAAGAGGTGCGCTATGATAAATGAAAGAATAAAAATCAATGATACAGCATATATGGATACATATTTGCTACATAATTCAAAAGAATATAATGTTGGAAAAAAACGCCCTTTGGTCATTGTATGTCCAGGGGGTGGCTATGCGTTTACTTCAGATCGTGAAGCAGAACCGATTGCCTTAAAGTTCAACAGTATTGGCATGCATGCGGTAGTTTTATGGTATACCGTATATGACCAGGTAAAAAATGTACCAAAAAATGCTCTTGTGGAGGCGGCAGCATGCGTAAAATACGTAAGAGAACATAGTGAAGAATGGCTGGTGGATCATGATCAGATCATTATTTGTGGCTTCTCTGCAGGTGGACATTTGGCGTTATCATTGGCAGTAAAATGGAACCAGTCATGGTTATGTGAAGCTTTACATACAACAAGTGAGCAGTTGAAGGTAAATCTTTGTATACTGGGATATCCGGCAACAATGGTGGAAAAGGTATTTGATGAAGATGATTTTGGCTTTGCAAGCTCTTTGATCAAAGAACCAAATACGGCCAATGAGCGATTCTTTGGGGTAAAACGACCAACAGAAAAAGAACTTGATGAGTATAATTTATTAAATTTTGTGAGCGAAGATACACCGCCGATGTTTGTATGGCATACTTATGAAGATGTATTGGTTGATGTCAATAATTCTTTAATGTTAGGAATGAAACTTAGAGAACATCATGTGCCATTTGAATTGCATATCTTTGAAAAAGGAGAACATGGATTAGCTTTGTGTGATCGTACAACCGCAAGAAAAGCAAGTCATCATAATGATCATGTGATTCATTGGTTTGACTTATGTGAAGAATGGATGCAGGCATATATAGATAAGGATGGTGGATGGAAATGGATGTAAAGTTAGGTGTCATTTGCACAAGACGTGAAATTTTCAGTAAAGAAGATGCGTTGCATTATAAACAAATGATTTTAGATAAACTAACAGAAATGAAGATAGACTATGTTGATATTGAGGATATCAATGAAGAAGGTCTGTTGTTTGATGAACAGGATGTAGAAGCAATTGTGGATAAAATGCAGAAGGCAAAAATTGATGCATTGTTTTTCCCACATTGCAACTTTGGGACAGAAGATCTGGTCGCAAAAGTGGCACGTCGTTTCAATCTTCCTATACTGTTATGGGGACCAAGAGATGAGGCACCACTTGCGGATGGATCACGTTTAAGAGATTCTCAATGCGGCTTGTTTGCGACAGGAAAGATCTTACGCAGATTTCAACGCAGGTTTACATATTTGACGATGTGTCGAATAGATGATTCACAGTTTTCTGATGGTATCATGCGCTTTTTAGCTACTGCTAATATTGTTAAACAGGTAAAACAGGCAACCATCTTACAAATTGCGACACGTCCGGCAGGCTTTTGGACCATGATGGTCAATGAAGGGGAACTGCTAGAAAAATTTGATATTCGTATCCATCCAGTCACATTGGCAGAAGTAAAGATGGAAATGAATCATATCAAGGAACAAAGAAGTGAAGATATTGATGCATTAGAAAAGTATATTTATGATATCATGAAGGTAGAAGTGAAAAAGGAGGATGTTCGCAATACAGCTGCCTTAAAACTTGCGATAGAAACATTAGCAAAACGCTATGGATGCCGTGCAGCAGCGATACAGTGCTGGAATGCCATGCAGGATGATTTAGGGCTGTTCCCATGTGTTGCCAACGCATTATTAGCGGATGAAGGTTTCCCTGTCACTTGTGAAACAGATATTCATGGTGCAATTACATCTATTATCGCAAATGCTGCAAGTTTATCAAATAAAAAAAGCTTCTTCGCAGATTGGACAGTACCACATCCAACCAATGAAAATGGAGAACTGTTACAGCATTGTGGGCCATGGGCACCATCCCTGATGAAAGAAAAGCCAACCTTTGGCTCACCATTTGCGTTCCATCATTCCCATCCAGGAGCATTACATGGAGAGATTGTTGGAGGAGATATGAGTATCCTACGCTTTGATGGTGATAATGGGGAATATCAACTGTTGATGGGTCATGCAAAAGGTATTGAAGGACCATTCAATCAGGGAACCTATGTGTGGATTGAAGTAGAAAATTTAAAACAGTTAGAAGAAAAACTGGTATGTGGACCATATGTACATCATTGTGTAGGTATTCATGAAGATGTATTGCCACAGGTATATGAAGCTTGTAAGTATCTGAATGGCTTACAGGCAGATGTATATGATTCAAGTGAAGAAAGAATCAAGTCAATCATAAGAGGTGAATAAACGATGTTAAGAATCAGTGAAAACAAACGAACATTTGAAAAAGACGGAAAACCATTCTTTTATCTGGCAGATACCTGCTGGAGTGCTTTTACAAATATTAGTGATGAAGAATGGACATATTATTTAAAACGTCGAAAACAGCAGGGCTTTAATACGATTCAAATCAATATCCTGCCACAATGGGATGCTAGTGAAACACCATACCATTACTATCCTTTACCTACAGAAGATAAAAAAACTTTTGCGTTTACCACATGGAATCAAGCGTATTTTACACGTGCAAGAGCAATGTGTGAACAGGCGAAACAACAGGGATTTGAATTAGCACTTGTGGTATTATGGTGTAATTATATTCCGGATACATGGGCAAATCGTATGAATGATGCCAATACCATGCCGTATGATTTCATTGATTCTTATATCGATATCGTACATGATACCTTCTCTGATTTACATCCAATGTATATCATCAGTGGAGATAGTGATTTTCCAAGTGAGCAATGTATTTCTTATTATCATAAAGCTTTTACATTACTTAAGGAAAAAGCCAAAGATTGCCTGTTCTCTATGCATATCAAAGGACGTTTTTCAAAGATTCCCGCATGCTTTATCGATCTGATGGACTTTTATATGTATCAATCCGGACATAATGCATTGCCTGAAAATAAAGGAATGCCATATCAGCTGGCACAGATCTTCTATCATGAATATCCAATAAAACCGATTTTCAACAGTGAACCATGTTACGAACAGATGGGAAGCTCTGGAGGACTTTATGGTAGATGGTCACAATACGATGTAAGAAAAGCGGCATGGCAAAGTATTTTATCCGGTGCCTGTGCTGGCATTACGTATGGTGCGGCAGGGATCTATTCCTGGCATAAAACTGGTGCAAAATTTGGAACTGGTACAGGAGAGGGATTTGCGACACCAAAACCATGGAATGAAGCAATTCAGTTTCCTGGTGCATGGGATTATGGCTTTATTTCCCATATCCTGCATAGCTTAAAAATCAATGAACTGATACCATGTGAGCTTCTTACAAAACAAAATGAAGAGATTCGTTGCGCAAAAACAACAGATGAAGCATGTTTCTTAATCTATTTACCTAGCAATATTGCACTTCGTATCAACTTAGATTTGCAGGATAAAGAAGTTTATATCCTGGATATGAAGCATAAAAATATCACGATTCCTGAGGTATGTATTGAGAAAGGACAAAGTGTGATTGAAATGCATCCATTCGATGAAGATGCACTGATAATCATACAGGGATAATATGAAGATATTATTGTTATGTTGTTTTGGCGTATCTGTGGATGTGTTGAAAAAGCGTATGCTTCAACAGATTGAAGAAGAGCAACTGGATTATACGATTTCGGTCAGTGCATTGAGTGAGGCATCTTTAACAGGAAAGGATGCGGATGTCATTTTACTGACACCACAGGTACGCTTTAACCTTTCAAAAATCAAGAGTCTGTTTCCTGAAAAAGAAGTTTCCTGTATAGATGCACAGGATTTCAAGCAGGGAAATGGGCAGGCAGTAATCGCATTTGTAAAAAATTACCTGGGAAATAAAGATAAAAAGTAAAACGCTTGCAAAAGTTTTAGAAAAATACAAAAGTAAATAGACAAGAATACTAAAAAAGTGGTAAAATAACATTGTTCTTAAAGAAAAGAGGTAAAAGAAAATGAGAAAAATTGTTTTGGTATGTGCTGCTGGTATGTCTACAAGTATGTTGGTAAAGAAGATGCAGGAAGCTGCAGCTGCTGACAACTACGAAACAGATATTGCTGCATACCCTATCGGCGAAGTTGATACAGCTGGTAAAGGTGCTGATATCATCTTACTTGGACCACAGGTTCGTTTCCAATTAAAGAGCGTTAAGGAAAAATTCCCTGACATCCCTGTAGAATCAATCGACATGGCTGCTTATGGAATGATGGACGGCAAGAAAGTTATCGCTACCGTTAAGAAAACACTGGGAGATTAATTATGGAAGGTATTGAATTAATTTGTTTTCAAATCATTTCTACAGTAGGAAATGCAAGAAGTCTTTACATTGAAGCAATTCAGGCAGCAAAAGCTGGTGACTTTGAAAAAGCAGAAGAATTGATCAAAGAAGGAGAAGCATCCTTTACAGAAGGACATGCGGCCCATGGGAAACTTATTCAGCAGGAAGCAAGTGGAGAAGCGACAACGATGACATTGTTGTTGACTCACGCAGAAGATCAGCTGATGAGTGCGGAAGCATTTGGTATTCTGAGTAGAGAATTCGTTGATTTGTATAAAGAAATCAAAAAATAAACAAAGAAGAGATAAGATGAATAAATCTTATCTTTTTTTTATAGTTTAGACATTTTGATATAATTGTATAGATTATATATAAAATATTGATTATCCTTTGTTTAAAAGTCAAAATAATAAGAATATGATATACGTGTAATCCATTTGTCAAAGATTATATCATAGAGAGAAAGTCATATCTGTGCACTTTTTGCAAGGAGGTAATATATATGATCTCAATCAAAGATAAAGCAACTGCGATGGCAGTGAAGAAAATGATTCAGTATGTTGAGAAAGACCCAGATAAAAATATGGTTAAGATTTTGGACTGGCTGGATCATTTTGATACAGAGGGAAGCATTACAAAGCAGTTAAAGACCGCAAGAAAAGCACTTGCTGATCCTGATAACAACTGGGTGAAACTGGTAAAGAGTCTGTATACCGATATTGATACAGAGGTCAGAAAAACGATGTTTGAAAACTTTGTGATCAATTCTGTCATTATCAGTGATAAACAAAAACAGGAAGTTGTTAAGAAATACCACTGTAATGTTCCATGGGCGATCTTGTTAGATCCTACCAGTGCATGTAATTTAAAATGTATTGGCTGTTGGGCAAGTGAATATGGAAAACAGTTAAGTCTGTCATTAGAAGAATTAGACGATATCATTACACAGGGAAAACAATTGGGTGTATATATGTATTTATATACCGGTGGAGAACCAATGGTAAGAAAACATGATTTAATTGAACTATGTAGACGGCATCCGGATTGTGTATTTTTAGCATTTACGAATGGAACATTGATAGATGAAGCATTTGCGGATGAGATGCTGCAGGTTAAAAATTTCATTCCCGCAATTAGTATTGAGGGAGATGAAACGGCAACGGATCATCGAAGAGGAAAAGGTACTTATCAAAAGGTTGTAAAAGCAATGCATATCCTAAAGGCAAAACGACTGCCTTTTGGGGCATCCTGCTGTTACACAAGTATGAATGTCAATTCTATCAGTAGTGAGGAATTTATAGATTCCCTGGTTGATTTTGGGGCTAAATTCGCATGGTTTTTCCATTACATGCCAATTGGCAATGATGCAGTATTAGATTTGTTATGTACACCACCGCAAAGAGAAAAAATGTATCACAGTATTCGGCATTTTCGTGGGAATAAACCAATATTTACCATTGATTTTCAAAACGATGGAGAATATGTTGGCGGATGTATTGCAGGTGGTCGTAACTATTTGCATATCAATCCAAACGGCGATGTAGAGCCATGTGCTTTCATCCATTATTCGGATTCTAATATAAGAGAAAAAACATTATTAGAAGCACTTTGTTCCCCATTATTCATGGCATATAAGAAGGGACAGCCATTTAACCAGAATCATTTAAGACCATGTCCAATGTTGGAGAATCCAGAAAAATTAATGGCTATGGTACATGCGACTGGTGCTCATTCTACAGATTTATTGTCAGAAGAACCAGTAGATCATTTATGTGGAAAGTGTAAAAACTATGCCGCAAACTGGGCACCTGTGGCAGATATGTTGTGGAATAATAAACAAGAGTAAATGAAAAACTGCGAATAAATCATTCGCAGTTTTTATTGAAATAATGACAAAATTTCTTCCTGATTCATGGAAGTGATACTGCCTTCACTACCTTGTGTAAAGGTATCACTTAAATCTTTTTTCATTTCCTGCAGCTTCAGGATTTTTTCTTCAATACTGTTTTTCATAATCATTTTATAAACTTGTACATTTTCTGTTTGACCAATACGATATGCACGATCTGTTGCTTGATTTTGCGCAGACATATTCCACCATGGATCCACATGAATCACGACTTCCGCAGAAGTAAGATTTAGTCCGGTTCCACCAGCCTTTAAGGATATTAAAAAGACATCCACTTGTTTATCCTGGAATATTTGAACATATTTCCGTCGTTTTTCCTTGCTTGTTTCACCAGTTAGTTTTACATAAGAAATATCTTCTTTATAAAATTCCTTTTCCAGCAATTCTAATAAAGAGGTAAAACTGGAGAAAACCAATACTTTTTTATCCGTAGCTTTTGCGGATTGTATCAATTCCATACAACCTTCGATTTTGCTGGAAACCGTATCAATATTCTCATATAACAGCCTTGGATCACAACAGATTTGACGAAGCCGTGTCATCATTGCTAGAATCTGAAACTTATCAAAAACTTCCACATGCAGTTTTGCCTGTAACTCTTTATTGATTTGCACAAGGTTTGCCATATACAGTTTTTCTTCTTCTTCATTGAATTCCAGATATTGTACACGTTCAATTTTATCTGGTAGTTCTTTTAATACATCTTTTTTCAATCTTCGTAATATAAATGGTTCTACCATACGTTTTAATTTCGCAATCACTTCTTTATTTTGGAACTTTACAACTTCTTTCTCATAAAATTTACGGAAGAAATTATAGTTATATAGATAACCCGGCATCAGGAAATCAAAAATACTCCATAGTTCCGCAAGTGAGTTTTCAATAGGTGTACCTGTCATCGCAAAACGATGATTTCCTTTTAATGCTTTTACCACACTGGCATTTTTAGTTGTATGATTTTTGATATATTGCGCTTCATCTAAAATGATATAGTTAAAGACATGTTTTTCATAATATTCATGATCTCTTCTAAGATAATCATAGCTGGTAACTATGACATCATATTCACTCATAGACAAGATTTTATTTTGACGTTGTGCTACGCTGCCATGTATACATAAACAATGCAGGTTGTTGGAAAATTTATGGATTTCATCCTGCCAGTTAAAGATTAGGGAAGCTGGTGTGACAATTAAAGAAATGCTGTCTGGATTCTGTAGCTTTTCATCTTCTAATACTGCGATCATCTGTACTGTTTTTCCAAGTCCCATGTCATCAGCTAAGATCGCCCCAAAGCCATAAGCACTCATGGTTTTTAACCATTGATATCCAAACACCTGATAATCTCGCAATATGTTTTCATATCCATCCGGTAATTTGAAAGAATCATGTTTGATATGACGTAAGCGATGTAGTGTATCTTCAAAGTTTTTACTGCGTTTCATTTGCGCATGTTGGATATTATTGCTTAAATCATCTACTTCAAAGCTGTGATAAACAGGTAATTGAATAGAACCATTCGCAAAATCAGTTGCACTAACATGCAAATCCTGCATCATATCATCTATTTCCTGAATGCTTTCCTGTTCTAGATAAATCAAATCACCATTTTTCAAACGATGATATTTTTTCTTTTTGCGATAACTTTTTAATACAGCATAGATTTCATCCTGAGGAATATTCACAGATTTTACATCAACCTGAAGCAGGTTGTTTTCCATTCGTACACCAACTTTGAAATTCACTGGTTTGGGACTGTTTAACTGCTTGATGGCATCACTGACAAATACATCACAGAAACTATCTAAATAAGCGAGTCCATCCTTTAAAAAGCTCATGATTTGATGAGAGTCATTGGCGATATATGCAGTTTTTGCATCATAGTCAATCACATCCGCATAGTTTTTTATTAACATGATGGCACGTTCTATGCGTAAACCCGCATGTCCCTCCTGATCAAAGATGGATTGTTTTAAACCGTTTTTCATTGCATAGATTTGAACACTGATATCGCCATTATCTTCCATATCGATATAACAGCTTAAATCTGGTTCATCATCCATAAATTCATCAATAGGATCCCCGCTTAATTCTACATAATCTTCTATCTGGGAATAAACATACTGACAAAATTCATGCATATCCTGATGGGCAATTACAATTTGCCTGTCTTTGTGTAACTGCTGTAAAAGGTAGGTACAGGTATCATGGATTTCTTTTATGAAGCGGGATAAACATTTATCCTTGAAACAATACCAATAAGCTTTTCCTTCATAGAGAGTATCTAAATCTAATGATGTGGTAATGACATAGCCAATACTATCTTTTTGGATATGGAGGGGAATCGTTTCAATTTCATCATATGCAAAATTACAGTCAATACTACAAGCTCCTTCTTCACTAAAGAAATCATAGAAGTCATCTAAACTTCGCTTGTCTAATGTGATACTGCGTTTATCAAGATAACCATATTCAAGTTCACTGATATGTTCCTGACGGTATTTCATAAGGAAATTAATCATTTGTTTTGTCGTATCATCAAAAGCATCGGGATGGTGAACAAAGCTTAAGCTTTTTCCATAATATACTTGACTGCGATGTTCAACTGCTTCTAAGAAGGTAAGAATATTTTTTACTACATAAAATTTATCATTACCAACTTTGAACGTCACATGAAGGCTTTGGTATTCATGATTCAGATAGGCAATCAAACGGATTTTATTTGCGATTAGATTTGCCTGAAATTCACTGTCGCTGATTCGTTTATAGGCATTTAAGAAGCTCTTGGATTGTTCCAGCTGGCGCTGTAACATCCAGTTTTTTAATTCATCTTCACGTTTGATACTGGCATCATAATGATAAGGATAACCAGTTGGTTTCAGATCATGCAGAAATAATAAAACGACACCAATATGTCCACAAGCCACTTCATCTTCACAATAACGGCATTCACATGAGAAGGAGATGATATCGCCTGTTTTTGATAAAATAAGCTCTACATGATTATTGTAAGTGAACACTTCTACATCAGCACTCACTTCGTACCATTCACGCATTTGATTCTCTTCGATATCTAAATGTTCAATGACATCTTTACGCTGATAAGCTTTTGCGACTGCCCAGTTTCGATCATTAAAAATCCTTTGAATTTCGCTTTCTTTAATATACATAGGATACCACCCTTCTATTTGTTTGTATTGTATCAGATTTTTATGTTTACTTTAAGCACTTTTCATAGGAAAAATAAGTTTTGACAAAATTATAAAAAAATTGAAATTTCCTATTGACAAATATAGTGAAAATAAGTAGAATATACGTGTTGCCGAAATTGGGGTATAGCCAAGCGGTAAGGCACCAGACTCTGAATCTGGCATTTCCTTGGTTCGAATCCAAGTACCCCAGCCATATGAAAACTTACGAACTATGATTATATAGTTCGTTTTTTTGTGTATATGCGTTTGGCTGGGGGGACTTGGATGTCCGAAGATGGTGCATCATTATTTTCAATAAAGTAATGATGTATAATGCATAAAATGATATATTAAAATCTATATAAAAGCATTTAAAATATTGTGAATTAAATAATTAATAATATAACGTGACAAGGACATGGGAATCTGTTATATTGAAGATAGGTAAATGTTAACGTTTACATGAAAGGAGGATTTCCATATGAAATATATTTGTACAATATGTGGCTATATTTATGATGAAGCTGCTGGAAGTCCACAAAGCAATATTGCTGCGGGTACGTTATGGAAGGATTTGCCTGATGATTGGGTATGTCCTATCTGTGGTGCACCAAAATCTGCATTTGAACTTAAAGAAGAAACAATCGAATCAACAAAGGTAAACAAAGAGGTGACAATGGATTATGAAAATTGGGATGTGTTATCATTGAGTGCCCTTTGTTCAAATCTTGAAAAAGGCTGTGAAAAGCAGTGTTTAAATGAAGAAGCAAAGCTTTTTCATGAACTTTCTGTTTATTTTGAAAGTAAAGCAACAGCTGTTGCAGGCAATATGGCAGCGTTATCGGTACTCTTGAAAGAAGATATGAATTCGTTATATCCGATTGCAAATCAAATGGCAATAGAAGCAAATGATCGTGGAGCAAAACGTGTTTTAACATGGAGTGAAAAGGTAACACGTCTACAAGCATCATTAATTGAGCGATATGAAAATGAAAAAGGAGCGATGCTGGAAAATACCAGTGTGTATGTATGTGAAATCTGTGGATTCATTTACATAGGGGATACACCTCCAGATATTTGTCCGATTTGTAAAGTTCCAAGTTTTAAGCTTCAGAAAGTAGAAAGGAGCTGAATGATATGTTTGCGGTAAGAACCATACGTCTATGTACAAAAGATTGTTTATGTTTATATGTTTGTCCGACAGGAGCGTCAGATACAGAGAATGGACAGATTGACTGGGAGAAATGTATCGGTTGCGGCCTTTGTGCAAATGCCTGCCCATCCCATGCGATTTCTATGGTGCCAGAAAAATATGCACCTCAACAAAAGAAAGATCAAAACGTTGTGGATGCCCTGTATGCGTTGATTAATCATAAAGTTAAACAGGAAGCCATCCTGGATTATCTGTGGAAAACTAGTGATGATGCCATGACAAAACAGTTTGCTTTGGCTTTAAAAAAATCTAATCGTTTTATGAGTGAAGATTTATATCGGGAAGCAGGCTATATGCTTCCACAAAGCCATCAAACACATGCAATGTTAGGATCTTTCTTGAAAATCAAAGATCCGGATTTTCCAATGGATGCGGTCAAAACATTATTGAAACTAATCAAACCCAACGATTAGGCAAAAGAAAACATAAGATATAAAAGGTCTTGTGTTTTTTTCATCTCTGTGATTTTATATGGAAAAGCATACAAATGTCTTATAATCATCATAAGTTTTACACTTTTGAAGTAAACTATGTTAAAATATAAGATAGAGAAAAAAGAGGGCGCATATGGAAGAAATTAAGCATGGATTTACAACAAGAGAAGCCTGGTTTGATGCTTTTCAAGTGTATTTCACAAAAATAATCGAAATTGATGATAAAACACATACCCTCATGAATACCAGTTTAAGCTGTGATGAATGGATTGAGGATTTTAAGCGACAATCTAATGAAATCAGAGCGCTGTATCTGAAAAATGATCAATTTAAACAACAACATATTCATTATTTTGTAAATCAGCCGGAAAACTGGACAGAGGAAGTCGCAGATTCATTATTAGCGTATATCTATCGTTACTGGTCCAGAATGGAAGATGTAGAAGCAATCTATGCGATTGCTCAGTCTTTACAGACATATTATGAAACAAAAAATGATGAAATCGCAATCATGAAGTGTAAGGCTGTTTTACTATATTGTTACACCTATCTGGATGAAGCACATTTTCATGATATCTGTATATCCCTTTGTAAAGAATTAAGAGCGCTATATATCAAACATTATGATGAACTGAGCGAAGAAGATAAAAGCATGGGATTATCGATATATGATATTTTAAATTATGTACGTTATACCAATCTGGTCATTGGTGATGACTTTAAAGATGTATTTGATCAGGTACTGTATCCTGATTATTTAGAATCAATTGAAATGATGGAACGGTTCATGAAGGAAGCGGATATGAATCAGCCATTAAATCAAATTGTTCCATATATGATTTTAAACGTCAAACGCAGGTTTGCGGAGATATCCTTTCGATTACATAAACAAACTCTGCGTAAAGATCAAATGGAAATTGTGAAAAATATCGCAGAAGAATTGGTATATCTACAAGAAGATATTGATATCAATGGACAGGTTGAAAATCTGATATGTTTTTATATGGCACATCGTTTTGAAACTAATTATACCAGTGAAGAACTTGTGGAAATATTTATGGATGGTATCCGTAATCTGAACGCAAGCCATCAGGTAGAGGAGCAATTAGATATCAAACAGCTGATGGAAACCATGGAGGCTTTCTCACTTGCTTTACAAACCCTTGGGGAAGAAGATCCAGAGAGTGTAAAATCCACGATGCAATGTTGGAATGACTATCTTGAATATTTAT
Organism: [Eubacterium] hominis; assembly: GCA_014337235.1. GTDB lineage: Bacteria > Bacillota_I > Bacilli_A > Erysipelotrichales > Erysipelotrichaceae > Hoskinsella > Hoskinsella hominis. The sequence continues at coordinate 2,242,430 of CP060636.1, forward strand.
TAAAACAGCCATACAGTAAAGGGATGGCACAGCAGATTAATCAGACCATCTATCATTATATTGTGCCATTGATGAAATATATGGATGATGTAGATGATATCTTTAAATCATTATTGAATATAACAGTCTTTCGTCAGCTGCAGACAGCGATTCATTCCTTGATGGTAGGAAGAAGTGCAAATCTGATCATGCAGTGTATCATTGATAAACAGCCTCATATATTAGTAGATGCCAAGCTTTTTTCAACAATTAAAGAAGTGAAAACAAATAAAGAAGAACTGCTTTCCTTTGTATCAAAAGCATCACTTGTACATGATGTAGGAAAACTGCTTTGTACACAGGTGATTAATATGCAGTATCGTCGATTGATTGATATTGAATATGAAACAATTAAATTCCATCCGAACAGCAGCTCGACTATACTATCAGATATTCCCTCCTTATCCATCTACCATGATATTGCTATTGGGCATCATAAAAGTTTTGATGGAACATTTGGATATCCAAAAGAATTTGATAATACAGCATCCCCACAGCGTATATTAATTGATCTTATCAGGATATGTGATAGTTTAGATGCTGCCACAGATACCTTCGGTCGTTTGTATGCGGCTCCTAAAAGCTTTCAAACTGTATTAAAAGAGTTTCAGATGTTAAAAGGAACCAGCTATTCTGATGTATTGGTAGATTTCATATCGGAACATGAAGATGTCCAACATCAATTAGAAAATCTATTGGAGGAAGAACGCGAACAAGTTTATGTAGAAATGTATCATATCATCAAAGGATTGTGAGGAAAAACTGCTTGATCCATGTAAAAAAGTGTGGAAAAAGCGGTTTTTTTCGTATTCTACAAATGTTGTTTGTATTTCTATCTATGAAATGTTATAATGCAACATGTGACTTTGGAGGTAAAGAAAATGATAGGAACAAACAATCTAAGCGTTCGTTTTGGCGCTAGAACATTATATAAAGATGTAAATCTGAAATTCACAGATGGAAACTGCTATGGATTGATTGGTGCCAATGGTGCTGGTAAATCCACATTTTTAAAGGTACTGGCAGGCGAACTGGCACCGGATACCGGAGATGTATACATGGGACCACATGATACGCTGTATACCTTAAAACAGGACCACTTTCAGTTTGATGAATATCCCGTATTGGAAACTGTATTGATGGGAAATGAAAAGCTGTATCAAATCATGAAGGAAAAAGAAGCCTTATATACAAAGGAAGGCGAATTTACAGAGGAAGATGGACAGCGTGCCGGAGAATTGGAAGAAGCATTTGCGGATATGGATGGCTGGAATGCGGAAAGTGATGCTGCTATGTTACTATCAGGACTAGATATTCCAGTAGATTTGCATACATCCTTAATGAAGGATATTACACCTGCACAGAAAGTGAAAGTATTATTGGCACAGGCGTTGTTTGGAAAACCAACAACATTATTATTAGATGAGCCGACCAATGGTTTAGATTTAAAAGCAGTCGCTTGGTTAGAAAACTTTCTAATCAATTATGAAAGTACTGTCATTGTCGTATCCCATGACCGTCATTTTTTGAATAAAGTATGTACCCATATCGCTGATGTGGATTATGGAAAAATCAAAATCTTTACTGGAAACTATGACTTCTGGTATGAATCTAGCCAGTTATTAAGTAAACAGTTAAAAGATGCGAATAAAAAGAAAGAAGATAAAATCAAAGAACTGGAAGCCTTTATCGCAAGATTCTCAGCAAATGCTGCCAAGAGTAAACAGGCAACATCACGTAAAAAGATTCTGGATAAGATCGTATTGGATGATTTACAGCCATCTACCAGAAAATATCCCTTCATTGATTTTAAATCAGAAAGAGAATCAGGGAAATCTATTCTGTTTTTAGAAAATATCGGTAAAAGTGTAGAAGGCAACGAGCTGTTACATAACATCAGCTTTTCCATGATGAAAGGGGATAAAGTCGCATTGATTGGAAATCCTTTACAAACATCATTGTTGTTGAAGATTATCGCAGGCGTTGTAAAACCAGATGAAGGAAGTATTGAAATCGGACAGACGATCACACCATCCTATATCCCGGATGATAATACAGAATATTTTGAAGGTGAGCAAAGTATCTGTGACTGGTTAAGTCAGTATACGAATATTGAAGATATGGCATATATTAGAGGATTCCTTGGAAGAATGCTGTTTAGTGGAGAGGAAGCATTAAAGCCGGTAAATGTATTATCCGGAGGAGAACGTGCACGCTGTATGTTATCGAAAAGTATGCTGGAAGCACCAAACCTGTTGCTGTTGGATGATCCAACCAATCATCTTGATTTGGAAAGTATTCAGGCCTTGAATAATGGACTGGTAAGCTTTAAGGGAGAAATGATTTTTACATCCCATGACCACCAGTTTATCCAGACAATTGCCAATCGTATTATCGAAATTACAGAAGATGGCATCATCGATCGTCGTATGAGCTATGATGAATATTTAGAGCGTGAATTAGGTATTGAAGAATAGAAGCAAATCAGCAGGGCTTTTCCTTTTACAATATAGAGGAAAACCTGCTTTTTTTACGCTGAAATACGTCGAAAAAACGCATTCTGCCTTGCGAAACAAGAGGGTTTAAGGTATGATAGATATGCAAAATTGAAAGGATGACGATATGAAAAAGGTAAGAACAAGATTTGCACCTAGTCCAACAGGCTATATGCATATAGGAAACTTAAGAACAGCGCTGTTTGAATATCTGATCGCAAAACATGAGGGAGGCGACTTCATTTTACGTATTGAAGACACTGACCAGGAACGTTTGGTAGAAGGTGCTGTAGATATTATTTATGATACGATGAAAGAAGTCGGATTAACACACGATGAAGGACCAGACATTGGTGGTGACTTTGGACCATATGTACAATCTGAGCGTTTGCCAATGTATAAAAAATACGCAGATGAATTGGTTGATTTAGGTGGTGCCCACTATTGTTTCTGTGGGGAAGAAGAAATTGAAAGACAAAGAAAAGAAGCAGAAAGCTTAGGTATTTCATTTAAATACGATGACCCTTGTAAACACATCAGTGTAGAGGAAGCAAGAGAACGTATCGCAAAAGGTGAAAAATATGTTGTAAGACAGACTATTAAACATGGTGGAGAAACTTATTTTGATGATGAAGTTTATGGAAGAATCGAAGTAGATAACAGCATTCTTGATGAATCTGTATTATTAAAATCTGATGGCTATCCAACTTATAACTTCGCCAATATTATTGATGATCACCAAATGAATATTACACATGTTGTACGTGGTAACGAATACTTATCATCTACACCAAAATATAACCTGATTTATCAGGCATATGGATGGGATATTCCTACTTATGTACACGTTCCACCTGTTATGAAGGATGAACAGCATAAATTAAGTAAACGTAATGGAGATGCAAGTTTCCAGGATCTTGTGAAAAAAGGATATCTGCCACAGGCAATCTTAAACTACATTGCATTACTTGGATGGTCACCTGAAACAGAACAGGAAATCTATACATTAGAGGAACTAATCAAAGTATTTGATATCAAACGTATCAGTAAATCACCAGCAATCTTTGACATTGATAAACTGACATGGATGAATGGTATGTATTTACGTGCCATGTCTGAGGAAGAATTCTTTGAAACAGCAAAACCTTATATCGAAGAAGGTGTACATAAAAATGTAGATTTGCGTTCTGTTGCGAAAATCTTACAGCCTCGTACAGATGTATTAACAACAATTCCAGAAGCAATCGACTTTATAGATGAGCTTCCTGAATATGATAATGCAATGTATATTCACAAAAAGATGAAAACAACATACGAAATCGCATTAACAGCATTAAAAGAAGCCACAAAAGTATTAGAAGAGCTTCAGGATTGGTCTAGTGAAGAAAAGATTCATGAAATCTTATTAGCCCTTCCAGCAACCTTAGGCATGAAGAATGGTCAGGTATTATGGCCAGTACGTACTGCCATTACTGGTAAACAGTTCACACCTGGTGGTGCAATCGAAATAGCACATATCCTAGGTAAAGAAGAAACATTAAAACGTATTGCTTACGGTATTGAAAAACTTGAAAAAGAAGTAGCTTAATTTTAAAAAACATCTTTCGTATTGATGAAAGATGTTTTTTTGTACACAAAAAATGATTATATATGATGGATAACTGTGGTAAATCAGGATATCTTCAAATAATCGATATATTATGTTGCAGAAAAAAGCAATAATACTAAAAAGTGTAAAAATAAAAATGAAAAACACAAACGGAAAGGGTTTACATGTAACCGTATCCACATTAAAATGTATATGTCAGAAAGGAAAAAGGATATTCTGATAGTGATGAGGATTTTTGCAGATCATCAAAAGTGTTTAAAATAGTATACTATATGAGACGGCTGATTTCAGATGAAAATCAGTCTTTTTTTATGCCTTTATACTGAAAAAAGAAGGGTTTAAGACTTTCTTTAGTATATATAAAATAGTATACATTATGACACACAAACGATGATTAATTAATAAGAAAGGCAGGCGATGAAAAGCTAAAATTTTGTTTGATTTAATTGTGAAAAAAGATAAAGAAATTTTGGAGGGAACATGAAAAATAAAGCGATTCTAAAGAAAATTGGTCCAGTATCTTTGGCGACTGTCATGTCCTTAACGGGTATTTATGGATATGCAACACCGCTAGTACAGGTACACGCAGCAGAAGACGCAGAAACACAACTAGGTTCTATTATTGATGTTAAAAAAGTAGAAAAGAATATTGTTGAAATTACATACCAAAATGGATATAAAGGAAGAGTTACATTTCTAGAGAATGGGATTTTCCGTTTCAATGTTGATCCAAGTGGTAAATTTGAACAATATGCAACACCTAATAGTAAATCTCATAAAGCAACAATACAGACAAAATCTGATGAATCTGATGATTATTCTAAGCCTGAAGCTTCGTTAAACGATGAAAATGGATTCATTCAATTAAGTGCAGGTAATACGATAATTGAATTTGATAAAACTACAGGTATGATGTCAGCAAAACGTACAGATGGAACAATTGTATTCAAAGAAAGCAAGCCACTTTCTATTGGTTCAGGATCAACGACACAGACATTAGCAACATCTGATGATGAATATTTCTATGGTGGAGGTACTCAGAACGGACGTTTTTCACATAAAGGAAAATCAATTAATATAAAAAATGAAGGTGGATGGACGGATGGACAAGTTTCATCTCCAAATCCATTCTACTGGTCAAATAAAGGTTATGGTGTATTACGTAATACTTTTAAAGAAGGTAAATATGATTTTGCTAAATCAGATAGTGCGAATATCACAACAAGTCATGATGAAAATGAATTTGATGCATATTACTTTATAAGTGACAGTAGTGATATTTCTACGACTGCCAATAATATTTTAAATGAGTATTATGAAGTAACTGGTAACCCAGTATTATTACCTGAATATGGTTATTATTTAGCTCATCTAAATTGCTACAATCGTGATGGTTGGCAAGAAGGTGGAAAAGAATGGAAGCTGGAAGATGGAAAATGGTATGAAGAATTAGGACAGTCCTATGATTATGTTATACCAGAAGGTACAAAAGTAGAGTCATTGAATAATACACCTCCATCAACATTGATTGATAATTTTAAAGGTGTAATTGATGATAGTACAAAGAAATTTACAGCACAGGCTGTTATTGAAGGCCATGAAGCAAATGATATGCCATTAGGCTGGTTCTTGCCAAATGATGGTTATGGCTGTGGCTATGGTCAAAATGGTTACCACGAGGAAAGAACAGATGAAGAAAAAGCAAATAACGATTGGACACGTGCTACGCAGGCTGTTGATGCGAATGTGAACAATTTAAAGGATTTTACTGATTTTGCAAATCAACATGGTATCCAAGTTGGTCTATGGACACAGGCAGCTTTAAATCCAGAAGATTCTGAATTAGATGGAATGTATCAGGGATTCCAGACTTTACGTGATTTTAATAAAGAAGTAAACACTGGAGGCGTAAGAGCATTAAAGACAGACGTAGCATGGGTTGGCGAAGGTTATTCTATGGCCTTAAACTCAGTGAAAACTGGATATGATGTCTTAGCAAAAACAAACACACGTCCTATGTTGGTTTCATTAGATGGATGGGCTGGTTCACAGCGTTATACAAGTATGTGGACTGGTGACCAGTATGGTGGTCAATGGGAATATATTCGTTTCCATATCCCTACATATATTGGACAGAGTTTGTCAGGTAATCCTAACGTAGCAAGTGATATGGATGGTATCTTCTCTGGAGATTCAATTACTTCTACAAGAGATTATGAATGGAAAACATTTACATCTGTTATGTTAGATATGGATGGCTGGGGATCTCTAGCTAAAAAACCATATTATAATGGTGATCCTTATACAGGTATTAACCGTATGTATTTGAAATTGAAGGCACAGTTAATGCCATATCTATATACAGAAGCACATAAAGCAGTTGATGGACTTCCAATGATCCGTGCAATGTTCTTAGAAGAAGAAAATGCTTATACATTAGGTACAGCAACACAGTATCAGTATATGTATGGAGATAATTTCTTAGTTGCGCCTATTTATCAGGATACAAATGCAGATGATCAGGGAAATGATATCAGAAATAATATCTATCTTCCATCTACAGCTGATACATGGATTGACTACTTTACAGGTGAACAGTATCGTGGTGGACAGGTTATTAACAACTTTGATGCACCATTATGGAAACTTCCTTTATTTGTAAAGAATGGTTCTATTATTCCAATGTATGAAAATCACAACAATCCATCTGCAATTTCTAAGACAAATACAGAAGGTCTGGATAAATCAAGAAGAATAGTTGAATTCTATCCTTATCAAGATTCTTCTTACGATGCAATTGAAGACGATGGAATTTCTATGACACAGAACAGTGATGGAACAGTTGATTATGGTAGTAATGTGAAGACACATTATACTTCAAGTGTAAAAGGTACAACAGCAACATTGACCGCAAACAAATCTGAAGGTGGCTATCAGGGATATGATGCAAACAGACATTCTACATTTGTTGTAAATGTATCTGAAAAACCTTCTAAGGTTACTGCTATAAATGGTTCTACAGATATTAATGCAAAAGAAGTAACTTCTTATGAAGCATTTGAAAAAGCAGCAAAAAACAATGAGGCTGTATGGTTCTATGATGAATCTCCAAATTTGAACAAATATGCAAAAGATGATGAAGGATTTAAAGATACAGCAATCATTACAACTCCAAAATTATATGTATCATTTACAAAGACAAATGTTAATGAACAAGCACAGACATTGGTGATCGAAGGCTTTAAAAATGATGCTGATTTAGGTGAAGAAACTTTAAATAAAGATCTGAGTACACCTGCAAACTTAACGGCTGCAGAAGAAACAAAGACACCAACAAGCATTACATTAACATGGGATGAAGTAGAAGATGCAACAAGTTATGATGTAGAAGCAGATGGTATTATTTACAATATTGGAAATAATACAACTTTCACTCATGAAGATTTACCATATCATTCTACACATACTTATCGTGTACGTTCAAGAAATATCAAGGGATATTCTGAATGGAGTAAAGAATATGAATCTATATCATTAGAAGATCCATGGAAAGATACACCTACACCAGAAAATATTACATGGGAAGGCGATATTTATGGATCTCATACTCCAGATTTAGCATTTGATAATTTCTTCCAATCAGGTGATGGAGGCTTCCATTCAGATGGAAACTCTATTGGACAAGCATTAACTGTTGATTATGGAAAAGGCTATCAGTTAGATAAAGTAGAATATTATCCACGTGATGATGCTAGTAATGGCACCGTGACAAAAATGGATGTATATACAAGTCTTGATGGTAAAAACTGGAGTGATGCTAAGAGCTTTACTTGGGAACGTAGTGCAGATATGAAGGAAATTCCTTTAAAAACTACAGCTCGTTATATTAAATTTATTCCTAGAGAATCTGTTGGAAACTTCTTCGCTGCAAGTGAAATAAAAGTTTATAAAGTTGAAAATACTAATGGATTTGCAATCGGAAGTATTGCGCAACAAGGTAAAGATACACCAGATGATGCAGATTATCAAAACTTAAGAAGTTATCTAGGTATTTCAAATAAAGATAAAACATTTGAAAACCAGGTAGCAAATTATGGCTTAGATATCAATATGAATGGTGTATATGATGTATATGATTATGCATTTACAATGTTCAAACTTGATGGTGGAACTAAAAAATCTGGTTCTGTTGCAGGTAATGCATTATTACTTCCTAGCAAAAACACGGTTAAGGCAGGAGAAACATTTACAATAGATGTATATGCTACTGATGTAAATAACTTAAATGCTTTTGGACAGGTTATTAATTATGATCCTAATAAGCTAGAAATTAGTAAAAATGATATCCAAGCTACTCCATTTGTAGCACAAATGGAAAACCTTTCTTCTCAACAAAGATATGATGATACAGCATATGTTGATTTAGCATTTGTCAATCGTGGAGATAAGAAATTGTTTAGTGGTGAAGGAAGTATTGCGACAATTACTGTAAAAGCCAAAGCAGATTGTAATGTAGCAGATGTCATTGATTTGAGCACAGTTACGTTGATTGGACCTGATTATAGTTATATTGAATCAGCAATTAAAAACGATATTACAATTCCAGAAATTCCACTAGTAAGCACAGCAGCAGAATATGGTCGTGAAGAATTTGATATCACGATGACAAATGATGTGTTAACTGAGGATAAAGAAGGAACTAATGTTGAAAAAATCATTAATGGTGGATCTCAGGAAAGTTATGATCTGTTATTTGATGGTAAGAAATCAGGAAGACAATTTGAATTTGTTTGGGATACAGGTAAAAATGTTTTAGCACCTGAAGTTAAATTGCCAACAACATTCCACTTTACATTGAAAGAGGCTAAGCCTTTAAATAATGTAAAAGTTTATAATTCTAATGAAGGAAATGGATATTTATTATCAGCAGATGCAATTTTCTATTATGAAGATGGCACATCTGAAACAGTATCTATTGATGAAAAACAGCAGGTATTCTCATTTGATGCTTCTTTAGAGAATGCGGATAAAAATGTTATTCGTGTTGATGTCATAGCGAAAACTTCTAATGGTTTAGCAAATGAGAATAATGATCCAAGAGAAAACCGTATGTTAACATTAGAAGAAATGGAATTCTCTTACATTAAAACAGTTAAAATTGAAAAGATTGAAGCTAATGACAATGCAAAAGAACTTTATGTTGGGGATATTAGTGATATCAAAGCATTGGTAACACCAAATGAACCAAATCCTTATTACACAGTAAGTAGCTCTAATGGAGAGGTTGCATCCATTATTACATTAGCAGATGAAAACAATCTTCCAGTTTATAAGGTACATGCATTAGCTGCAGGAGAAACTGTTATTACAGTTACATCCGCTGCGGATAAGAATATTAGCACTTCTTATACATTGACTGTTAAAGAAGGTATCAATATTACACCTTTAACAAAAGCAATTGAAAAAGCACGTGAATATACAGCTGATACCTATATAGAAGATTCATATGCAGCATTACAGGCAGCTGTAAATGCTGGTACGGATTTACTAAATACACAGGATTATACAAAAGCACAGATTGAATCTGCAGCAGCAGATATTCTAAATGCAATTGCAAATTTAGTTGTAAAACCATTAAATGAAGGAAATTTAATTAATACTTCAAAGGATTCATCAGTTTCAATCATTGATTTCTCAAGTGAATGTACACCTGAAGAATTAGAAGATGGTTTGGCAGCAAATGTATTAGATTATAACGAAGAAACATATTGGCATTCAAATTATGATTCAAGTATTGGCATGCCACAATGGTTAACATTTGATTTAGGTGATATCTATAAATTATCTGATGTAACATTCTTACCACGTATCAATGGTAGAAATGGGGATATTTTTGAAGCTGAAGTACTTGTTAGTTTAGATGGTAAAACATATACAAAAGCTGGAACTTATACATTTGATAATGATGGAAAGAATCTGACAAACCGTGATCAGTGGAAACGTATGCCTTTCAACACACAAATGGCACGTTTTGTAAAACTAAATATTGTTCATGCTGGTGGAGATAGCGCAGATGCATATGCTTCTATGTCTGAAATTCGCTTCTATGGTGTAAAAGCTATAGATAAGAGTGCTTTACAGGAAAAATATGATCAATATAAAGATTTTAAAGATGATAACTATACACCTGCTTCTTATACAGCTTTACAGAATGCAATAAAAGATGCAGAAAAAGCATTAAATGACAAAACAGTACTTCAAGATGAAGTAGATGCTGTCCTTGCTCGTTTAAATGATGCTATCGAAGGCTTAACAAAACAGGCAGATAAGAAAGAACTTCAAAAAGCAATTGACGCTTCTAAAGATCTGAATAAGAAAGATTATACTTCTGCTACTTGGTCTGAATTTGAGAAAGCATTAGATAAAGCAATTAAAGTGAATGCTGATTTAAACGCTACACAGGAATCAGTAGATACTGTATTAGCAGATTTGGATAAAGCAAAAGATGCGTTAAAGAAAGTAGAAGACAGCAATACACCAGATAATCCAGATACACCGGATAATCCAAACACTCCGGATAATCCAAATACACCTGATAAACCAACACCAGACACACCTAATGGAGATAACACTCACGGTAATTCTGGAAATAATGGTTCAAGTAACAATGGTTCAGGTAACAATGGAACATCTGATGAAAATGTAGATACATCAGATACTACAAATACTGGTTTATTAGCTGGAACAATGCTGGCTGCTGGACTTGGCGCTGCATTCCTGCTGAAAAAGAAAAAAGAAGAAACTGAATAAGCATTGTATGAATTAGGAATTGTATCTTCAATTACTTCGCATTAAAAAGTCGTACAATCATAAACGTAAAGGAAGATATAGCCTGAATCAGGCAATCAGGAAGAACTATGTTTGTGCATGGTTCTTCCTTTTCCATATTTAATATTTGAAACGAAAAATAGTTTGATGAAAAGAGGATAGACATGAAAAAAAGATGGATGAGCATATTTTTATGCTTAATGTTATTAACTGGATGCTCAGGATATGAAAGAGATGATTCTCCAGGGTACATAACATATATAACATTGAATGATATGAAACAGATGATGGAAGATAAAAACGAATTTGTGATAGCTTTTACACAGTCTCTTTGTGGATATTGTCAGGACTTTCATAAACTATTTTCCGAATATTCAAAAAATCATCATGTTATTATTTATGAAGTATTGTTAGATAACGAAAGTGGAACACCAAATGAAAACAGAAAACTGATTCAAGAATATTTCCCAGGCTTTGATACAACACCTGGTATCTTTTACGCAAAAGATGGAAAGGTGTATGATCAATTATCAAATGTAAAAATCACAGAAGAAGTATTTGATAACTGGGTACAAAAAAATCAGTTAGATGGAAAAGAATAAAACAAGGAGACGAATTATGAACAAAGAACAAAATCGAAAAGAAGGAAATGCGCATATCTTGTTTAACGTTATGACAATTTTATTATTGATTTATATGGTTTATACAATATTTATGACATATTCACAATTATCATCGTATTGTGAACAATATAATACAACGATGATGGCACAATGGTCTTACTGTCTGCTAGCAATGACAGCAGCAGTTGTTCCATGCCTTGTATATGCATGTACATGTTATGGCATTGGTATTATCATCAAAAATCAGCAGACAAACATATCAAAGAAGTAATCTTTATGAAGGTGTTTTGGATATGTTTAATGATCATCATTGCGGTTCTTATCATAATCTTTCTGATAAGAGGATATCATCTATATCAAAGAAAAAAACGAAGAAAAGCAAAAAATGATTTTGAAGGTATGTATTTGTTAAATGAAAAGAAACATAAAGTAAATTGAAAAAGACGATATATTGAGCAGGGCAATTTCGTATCTGCTCTTTTCGTGCTATAATGGTCAACAGGAAGTGACCAAATATGGAAAAAGAAATCATTGAACAAAGAATTCAGCATTTTATGGAACTAAGAAATACCAAAACAGGAACCATCAACGCTATGCTGGAGATGGAATTATATGCCTATGATCTGGAACAAAAAACTATTACATTAGCATTTCCAGTACGCACTTGGGAAGCAAATCCAGTTGGCAATATGCATGGTGGAATGATTTGCGCAATACTAGATGTAACAATGGGATGTGCAGCTTATGTATTCTCACAAGCGTATTTTACACCAACGATTCAAATGTCTGTGAATTTCGTGAAAGGAATACCATCAGATGAAGTATTACTGGTAGAAGGAATCTTAGATCATGCAGGCAGCCGTATGGCACAGGCACGAGCAATCGCAAGATTACAGCGCACAAATGAAGTAGCCGCCACAGGAAATGGCAGTTACGCAATGAATCATAAGAAATGAGACAGTGATGTGATGAAATCACTGTTTTTCTTTTACAAAACATGCTAATATGTAAGAAAGAAAGACCAGAGGGGCGTATCATGAAAATTGTACAACTAAAGTATTTCATAGCAGTTATCGACTATGGCAGTATCAATAAAGCCGCTGAACGACTATATGTATCTCAACCAAGCTTAAGCCGATCCATTCAGGCATTAGAAAATGAAATAGGAAAACCATTGCTTATACGTTCCAATCATGGCGTATCCATGACACCAACCGGGCGTCTGGTTTATTACTATGGACAATCAATTATAAATGAATTAAATACATTGGAACGGTTAAAAGGATTAGATGAAAAATCTATTTACTCAAAACTGAGTGTATCCAGCAGTTCTATCTTTTTAAAAGACGATTTGGTGTTAAAATGTTATGAAAAATTAATATCCAGTGAAACAGAAATCCAGATGATTGAAACAACTACAGAAGAAGTGTTTGAAAATGTGGAAAACTCAAAATCAGAAGTTGGCATTGTGATTTTAAATGATATGCAATTGATAATATTCAAAAAAATGGCAGAAATCAAAGAAATTGAATATGAAGTACTAGGCTCAGGTCCTATTTATATTCATATGAATGAAGAAGATCCATTAGCTAAAAACGATACCATACGTTTTTCTGATTTGATAGACAGAACCTTTATTCATTTACCAAATGATTTCTTTTCTGATATCAACAAGAGTATTAATATCAACGGAATGCAGCTTTCCACATTTCCCAAGGTTTTGATCATGCGTAACTATCATGCCATGTTAAGTATCGCAAAACATACATCTTCTTTTTTAATCGGCCACAAATGGCAAGTAGAAGAATTAAAACATTCTCATATGAAAAGCCTTTTGTTAAAGGACAATGATTTACAAAAACATTTTATTATCATTAAACGTAAAAATCATGTACTATCCAGTGCTGGTCGTATTTTTATAGATATCATCCATGATACATATAAACAAGTTTAGTTATACAATTTGAGTATAACGGGTAATTAGGTAATAAGCATTATACAAAAAAATCTCCTTGGAATATAATAGTGTTGTAAGGTAAAGATAGCAATCAGCTTATCATTACTACATTCTTATATAAATATCGGAGAGGAGATATTATTATGAAAAAGAGTACACTATTATCATTCGTCACAGCAGGTGCTATCGTAGCAACTAGCGTTGGAACATATGCAGCATGGGATACATTAGAGGCAACAGTAGGAGGTACAGTAAATTTTGGCAATCCAGTAACAGTTTCTACTGACGCATCTGCAGCTTATACTACAACAACTAGGGCATTAAATACTAATCCTAAGGCTACAAGTATTGTGAATTTTAAAGTTGTAGATGAAAACAGTTTAGGTACAACTTTGAAATTGAAAGGAGCTACTACTGATGCTTCAATAAATGATTTAGTAGATATTTCCTTTGCGAAAGAAGGAACTCCTGATACAGCAATAACTGAGGATACGGCTTTTGTAAAAGATGCAACTGGTAATAAGTATATCGTTACTGTGCAACCAAAAACGACTATAAGTGATGAACAATTAGCTACACTTAATAATAAAGATATTACTGTAAATGTAACTGCAACATTAGAGTAAAAGCCGTAATCCTACGGCTTTTTTCCTAGTCAGAGAACGTATTATGTAGTAAAATGTAAGAAAGACAAGGGGAGTTGTTTATGCGATGAAACTGCTAAAGAAAATAACAACCTTTTTAAGTGCTATTGTAGTGATAGCACTTTTGGTGTTTGTTGTTTGTATGCAGATGTATCCAGAGAACACTTCCAGGGTGGTAGGATTTCGGTTTTATACTGTATTGACGAATAGTATGGAACCAATAATTCCTACATATTCTCTTGTTTTTAGTAAGATGATAGATGAAGATGAAGAAATTGCACCAGATACGATTGTGACATTTAAGGCGAACCGCTTTGGGCAGGATATCCTGTTGACACATTATTTCCGTAAGACACAGGAAAAGGATGGTGTGTTGTATTATCGTACACAAGGGGCAACGGCGCCGGATTATGATAATTATGAAACAAGCAGGAAAGATATTATTGGTAAGTATGTTTTTCATGTGCCATATTTGGGGAAAGTCTTTTTGTTTTTGAAAAGTAAGTTTGGCTTTGTGATGTATGGGGAACTGTTTGTGATCTGGTTGATCAATAAAACGATTAAAACACGTTGGGATGAGAAGGCCAGAGAAAAACGTATCAAGAAGAAACGTGCTTTTACCATTACAGAACTTGCACTTGAGGAAGGAAAAGATTGTCTTGTGTTAAGTGGATATTTAAGAAACAATATGAAGAAACCGGTACACTTTGTGATGGCAAGATTGAAATTCTATGATGCGAATCACAACTTGGTAAAAGAAGATTTATGGTATCTTGCGGATAAAACGTATCTGAAGCAGGATGATATGGTGAAATTTGAATATCTGCTGCTGGATTATGAAGGCATTGAAGACTTTGAAATTCATGTGATTAAATATAAGCATTAGCTGATGGTGGAAAAACTATCAGCTTTTCTTTTTGAAAATGTGAAAAGCGCTTGCGAAATCATGGATTTGGGGTACAATGAATAAGGATGAAAAAGGAGGCTGTTTTATGACAATTATTGAAAAATTAAATGCATTGAGAACATTAATGAAAGAAAGAAATCTGGATGTCTATATGATTCCAACTTCTGACTTTCATGAAACGGAATATGTAGGAGAACATTTTAAGGCAAGAGCATATATGTCTGGATTTACCGGATCACAGGGAACATTGATTGTGACACTTGATGATGCGGCATTATGGACTGATGGCCGTTACTTTATTCAGGCGGCAGATCAGTTGAAGGATACCACGATTACGTTGATGAAACAGGGAGAAGAAGGTGTTCCTACCATTGCACAGTATATTTATGATCATGTGACTATGCGGGGTGGCGTAGGTTTTGATGGTCGTGTCATGAATACCAAAATGGTAAAGGCAATCATGAGTAAGCTGGAAGAAAAAGAAGTGCATATCGCTTATGAAGAAGATCTGGTGGGTATGATTTGGGAAGATCGACCAGCATTACCTAAAAAACAAGGCTTCTTTTTGAACGTAGAATATAGTGGTAAATCCACAAAAGATAAATTAGCTGATTTATATGATATCATGAAAAAACAGGGAATCACACATCATATCATTACATCACTAGATGATATCGCATGGATTACAAATATGCGTGGATGGGATATTGCACGCTATCCTGTTATGCTGGCTTATCTGATTTTGACATTAGATGGTGGTGTGATTTTCGTTGATAAAGAGAAATTGAATGATGAATTGATCGCAAACTTTGAAGAAAATCATATAGAAATCAAAGACTATAATGATATTTATGAATATGTGAAAACCTTTGATTCAGATGCAGTGATTATGTTAGACAGCAGTGTGGTAAATTATGCGATTACCCAGAATTTAAATCAGAATATCAAGATTGAGGATCGTGTAAATCCAAGTCAGCTGATGAAAGCTATGAAGAATGAAATTGAATTAGAAAATAATCGTAAAGTACATATCAAAGATGCTGTCGCTATGACAAAATTTATGTATTGGTTAAAGACAAATATCGGTAAAGAAAAGATGAGTGAAATCATTGCGAGTGATTATTTAGAAAAGCTTCGTAAAGCACAAGGTGCCATTGATTTAAGTTTTAATACGATTTCTGCGTATAAAGAGCATGCGGCAATGATGCATTATAGTGCAACACCTGAAAGTGATGTAGAGTTGAAAAAAGAAGGCATGCTTTTGGTTGATAGTGGCGGACAGTATATGGAAGGTACTACAGATATTACCAGAACATTTGTATTGGGTGAAATCAGTGATGAAGAGCGTTATTGGTTCACAACTGCATTACGCAGCAACATCGCATTATCAAAAGCGCATTTCTTATATGGCTGTCGTGGTATGAATCTGGATATTCTTGCCAGAGGACCATTATGGGAACAGGGTATGGATTACAAGTGTGGTACAGGACATGGCGTTGGTCATTTACTGAATGTGCATGAAGGTCCAAATGGTTTCCGCTGGAAGATCGTACCGGAAAGAAAAGACAGCTGTGTATTAGAAGAAGGTATGACACAATCCAATGAACCAGGTGTTTATGAAGAAGGCAAGTTTGGTATCCGTCATGAAAATGAAATGGTTGTACGTAAGGGTGAAAAGAATGAATATGGACAGTTTATGTATTTTGAAACAATTACCTTTGTGCCATTTGATTTAGATGGACTAGATGAAGCTTTATTGACACAATATGATAAAGAATGGCTGAATGCTTATCATAAACAGGTATTTGAAAAGGTGTCACCATACTTGAGTGATGATGAAGTGGCATGGTTAAGAAAGGCAACAAGAGCTATCTAATATAGCTCTTTTTCACATATGAAAACGGCATTGATAGAATTACGATGTCCCATGTGTGGGGCAATCTTTCATAAGAAAAGTGAAACATTATTGCTGTATGGATTTGAATCTAATGATGAAGCAAGACTTCGTGATGGTACCTTTTTCACAGCACACTGCCCCATTTGTGGGAAGGAAAGCAAGATTTTGCATAACTTTCTGTATATTGATAAAGAACATCATTTTGCGATATTGGTGAAATCAAGAAAAGATATGGTGGAAAGTGATCAGGAGCTTTACGCAAGAGATGCTCATTTAAGAAAACGCTATGTGAGTAAAGTAGATGAGATTCCAGAGAAAATCAGGGTATTGGAAGATGGATTGGATGATCGTGTAATAGAGATATTAAAGCTAAAACTATTGCGGCAATATCAAAGGAAAACACCTGATGTGAAAAATGTCATCTATCATGACAGCGATAGACAAAGTGAAACATTGTGGTTTGATATCCTTTATACAGATCGAGAGGATATTGTCGGTATAGAAAAAATCAGTTATGATCGAATTTTAAAACAGCTGCCAGTGGATGGCATGCGATTTGTGGAAATTGATCGAGATTGGGCATTATCACAGGATAGATAAACGAAAAGGAGAGGCATGATGGAACAGGAAAAAGATCGCCAGCTGGGAATCACCTTTCAGATTAGTCTGGACAGCTTTTTAGATGAGCCAAAAATTGTGAATGATGAAAAGAGTACACAATATGAACAGGCATTACAGGTGCTGGAAGAAGCGAAACGCTTTCGCAGTAATCAGAAGAAATGCGATATCGCAAAGCAGGCACTTGGCATATGTGGGGATTGTATTGAAGCATATCTGGTGTATGGCTGGAATGTACAGGATATTTATGAACGTATCCATATCCTTCGTCAGGGCATGGAGCTTGCGACAATGAATATCGGCAAAGAATTTTTCCTGCGTCATGTGACAGATTTTTATGAAGAAGATGTGATGAAGCCGCTTCTGCAAATCAAATTTGCGTATGCGCTGTCTTTATATGAAGCTGGCAATTTGAAAAAAGCACAAAAACAGTTTCAGGAGATATTGAATCTGAATCCATCGGATGTTTTTCATGTCAAACATTATGTATATGCATCTTATCTTTATTTTGAACAATTGGAAAAATGTAAAGAATTGCTTGGCAGGGAACTGCACGAGGATACTTTCTTAATGTATGTAAGGTTTTTGTTGTTGATGAAGGAAGAACAGATAAATGAAGCGAAGGCTATGGTAACACAGCTGGCTCAGGCAAATACGCATCTATTTGATATGTTGACGTATCGTATGATGAATACAGCCGCAATAGTGCCCCATTTTGAAGCTGGTTCTTTTGAAGAAGCGGCCTATATTTATAAAGTGTTGTCTAAGGTGATTTCTACCTTGGAATACCTGCCGGTATTTTTGATGAAATATGAGAATGAAGATTAGGGAAAGCCATTACAAGACGGCTTTCCCTTTTCAATTCATACAAAAAATGGTAAACTTGACATAGGAAGTGATGGCATGGCAAAACTGGAACTACAGCATATACAGAAACATTTTGGCAAGGTGAATGCAGTCAATGATTTCTCATTGAGGCTGAATGAAAAAGCATTTGTAGTATTGGCAGGACCAAGTGGCTGTGGAAAAACAACGCTGTTACAGTTGATAGCCGGATTACTTCCAGCAGATTCTGGCCGTATCATATTAAATGATACAGACATCACAACAACAGAACCAGGAAAACGAAAGATTGCGATGGTATTTCAGGAGGCCGCATTGTTTCCACATTTGAATGTATATGAAAATATCGCTTTTGGACTGGCTTATCAGGGAATGAAAGAAGCGGATATTCATACGGCTGTTCATCAGATGGCAGAAATGTTATCAATAGATGAGCTGCTGGATCGTGCAGCAAATACACTCAGTGGTGGACAGATGCAGCGTGTTGCGATTGCCAGAGCATTGATTCGTCAGCCGGATCTGTTTTTGATGGATGAGCCATTAAGTTCTTTGGATGCATCTTTGAAATCAAAGCTGCGTATAGAAATTGCACAGTTGTATCAACGCTCAAATGCAACATTTCTTTATGTTACACATGATCAGATGGAAGCGATGACGCTTGCTACGGTTTTGATCATCATGAAGGATGGTGTGATTCAACAGGTTGGTAAACCAAGGGATTTATATCATGATCCATGTAATCTGTTTGTCGCAAACTTTTTAGGGCGTTATGGAATTAATCAGTTCCATGGCTGTATTCAGCATCATACTTTATACTGTATGCAGAAACGAAAGGTATTGGATTTTCAGATAGAAGATCAGGAGGTATATGTTTGTGTCAGACCACAGGATATACATGAAGATGCACAAGGAGAAATCGGCCGGATTATTTTAATTGAAGATATCGGGGATGAAATTTATTATCATGTTTTGGTGAATGGTACGACGATTATTATGAAACATACGCATGAAAGGGAATATCAGATGGATGAAGAAATTCATATTGGATTTCATTGGGTGGATGCGCTATATTTCCATAGTAACACGGAGGAGAGAGTACACATTGGCTAGTACGACGAAAAAGAAGGCACACGTCTTCTTTTTTGTATATAATCGCACAAAAAAAATCCCGATAAGCGAAATGCCTGTCGAGATTCGTTTTAAATTTGGTGGAGCTTATCGGGATCGAACCGATGACCCCCTGCGTGCAAGGCAGGTGCTCTCCCAGCTGAGCTAAAACCCCAAGTTGCGTTATTAATATAGCATGCAGGGGGCATCTTTGTCAATGATTTCCAAACATCTATTGCGAAAAAATGCAAATTCCTATACAATAATACCAATTATACAAAAAGCGAGGGGATTTTTTTGAAGAACACAGTCAAAGAAGCATTGCGCTTATCATTCCCTGTCATGGTAGGCTATGTATTTTTAGGATTTGCTTTTGGGTTATTATGTCAAAATCAGGGTTACTCCTGGATCTGGGCTGTATTGATGTCTGCGATTGTATATGCTGGAAGTATGCAGTTTGTATTATTGACCTTTTTTCATACAGGCTTTTCTCTTATAGAAGCATGCATGGTCACATTAAGTGTCAATGCAAGACAGATTTTTTATGGGATATCTTTTCTAAAAGAATTTCAGAATATGGGAAAAAAGAAATGGTATATGATATTTTCATTAACGGATGAAACATACTCTTTATTGTGTGCCATTCCAGATAAAGATACACCCCATGGAAAACAGCTGATGTTTTTTATATCTTTTTTTGATCAATGCTATTGGATCATAGGATCTTTGATTGGGGCAGTATTGGGAAGTGCCTTATCTTTTGATTCCACAGGCATAGATTTTGCGATGACAGCATTATTTACCGTTATCTTTGTGGAACAATGGATCGCAAGTACCCATCATGTATCTATCTTGATTGCAGTGTTTTGTATTGTGGTCAGTGCGTTGATATTTGGATTAAAAAACTTTTTACTTCCGGCATTGATCCTTTTGGTTTTATTGCTTGCGATATTTGAAAAACATGTTGATCAAGATAAGGAGGATGCATCATGATAGGCGTAAAAGAAAGTCTAGCGATTATTCTGGTCGTGGCAATTACCACCTTTTTCACTAGAGCATTACCATTTCTGATATTCAAAAATACATCCACACTGCCAGAAAAAGTTGTATACCTTGGAAAAGTGCTGCCTATGGCGATTATGCTTTGTCTGGTTGTATACTGTTTACGTAACACAGCTTTTCTTACATATCCATATGGCATACCTGAACTCATCAGTATTGGTGTGGTTGTGATATTGCATGTATGGAAACGTAATAATATGATTTCTATTGTTTGTGGTACGGTATTGTATATGGTGCTGATTCAGGTTGTTTTTGCGTAAAAAAAGCGATTACTCGCTTTGTAGGATACAGGAAATAAAATCTTTATATTCTTCCATGAATATTGTGTTTTTTAAAGTGATAAATGTAAAATCACGCTGGATATCAAAATCTTTTAAAGGAATCACTTCCATGGTTCCTTTTTTTAATTCTTCCTCCACTGCGGCTTTATATAGGAATGTGATTCCTGTATTTTCTTCCACTAAATGTTTAATGGCATTCATATTGCCAATTTCAATGGTATTAGAGAAATCTTGAATGGTTAGGTTACGTTCTTTCAATACACGCTCTAATACTTCACGGGTACCACTGCCTTCTTCACGAATAATCAAAGGTTCATCAAATAAATCCTGCAAGGTATAGACTGGCTTTTGCATTTGATAATCTTTTCCTTTTAACGCAACATATGGCTGTCTGCTTAACATCTGGTGTTCATAACGATGTAATGGGAAATAGCCTTCCACAATCGCAAAACTGATTTCTCCATGATCTAACATCTGAAGCAGGGTTGCGGTATTTTCTACCAGCATGGTTAGATTGGTTTGCGGATGGATATGTAAATATTGTTTAATTCGTTTTGGTAGAATATATTCACCGATCGTCAAGGTAGCACCAAATTTGATTCTGGTGATATCTTTGATATTTCTTAAATTCTCCACCACACGCTTTTCATCTGCATTCATGGTGCGAAGGCAGCTGGCCAAATATTCTCCCTGTTTGGTAAGCACCAGGTTTTTTCCATGGTGGTCAAACAGTTTGATTTGATAAGTCGTTTCTAAATAACGGATATGCTGAGAAACAGCAGGCTGTGTGATACATAAAATCTCAGCAGCTTTGGTATAGTTTAATGTTTCTGATAATGTTAAAAATGTATATAAACGATAATCAAGCATAATAATTTCTCCTTTAACATAAGTATATCACGGATGAGTAAAAAGAAAAAGTCATGTTTGTTTCTGATTTGTGAACAAATGTATCTAAAATGTTTACATAAAGAAAACTGTTTTCAAAATATATTACAAAATCTTTCAAAGACTCTTTCATTTTATTTCATTTGTGCTATAATGGGTGTCACTAACACAAGATGTTAAAGAGAAAGGAAGGTGCCGATATTTATGGCCGAAAACAGAATTTTCAATTTTTCAGCAGGACCATCCATGCTGCCACTGGAGGTATTACAAAAAGCACAATCGCAGATGCTAAACTATGAGGGTAGTGGAATGTCGGTCATGGAGATGAGTCATCGTTCCAAAGCATATGATGAAATCATTACAACTACACAGGCAAGATTACGCCGTATTTTGAATATTCCTGACAACTATAAAGTATTGTTTATGCAGGGAGGAGGAACCATGCAGTTCTCTATGGTACCTTTAAACCTATTGCAGAAGGGAAAAGCCGATTATATCTTAACTGGATATTTCGCAGAAAAAGCTTATAAAGAAGCATGCAAGTTTGGGGATATCAAAGTTGCTGCATCAAGTAAGGAACAGGATTTCACTTTTATTCCAAAACAGGAAGATTTAAATCTTGATCCAGAAGCTGATTACGTTTATTTATGTGCAAACAACACGATTTATGGTACAGAATGGCAATATGTGCCTGAAACAAATGGTGTACCAATCGTTGCGGATATGTCAAGTGACATCCTTAGCAAACCAATTGATGTTTCAAAATTTGGAATCATCTTTGCGGGCGCTCAGAAAAACATGGGTTGTGCAGGATTAACTGTTGGCATCGTACGTGAAGATTTATTAGGAAATGCGAAAGAAAACACACCAGTGTTATTAGACTATAAAACACTTGCTGATAAAGATTCTATGTACAACACACCACCAACTTATGCCATCTATATTTTAGGACTTGTCTTAGAATGGATTGAAAACATGGGTGGTGTAGAAGTAATGCAGGAGAAAAACAAGAAGAAAGCTGCAATGTTATATGATTACTTAGACAGCTCTGACTTCTATACTACAACTGCAAACAAAGAAGATCGTTCTATGATGAATGTAACATTCCGTTCACCTAATGCAGAACTTGACGCAAAATTTGCGAAAGAAAGTGCTGCTGCAGGTATGAGTAACTTAAAGGGACACCGTGCAGTTGGAGGAATGCGTGCTTCTATTTATAACGCAATGCCAATCGAAGGTGTTGAAAAGCTGATTGATTTCATGAAGAAATTTGAGGCTGAAAACAAATAAAAAAGGAGAGAGAAAATTTTATGAAAGTAAAATTATTAAATAAAATCGCAAAAGTTGGTTTGGATCAGTTTGATGCAAATTACGAATGCAGTGAAGATTTTCAAGATTACGATGCCATTATGGTACGTAGCGCAAAACTTCACGATGTAGAATTCAGTAAAGATTTAAAATGTATTGCACGTGCAGGTGCTGGTGTAAACAATATTCCACTTGATCGATGCAGTGAAGAAGGAATCGTTGTATTCAATACACCAGGGGCAAATGCCAATGCGGTAAAAGAACTGGTTATTGCGGCACTTGTATTATCTGGAAGAAAGATTGCACAGGGTATCAACTGGGTAAAATCTATCGCTGATGATGACGATTTAAGTAAACAGATTGAAAAAGGCAAAAGTAATTTTGTCGGACCTGAAATTGCAGGTAAAAAACTTGGTGTTATTGGTTTAGGTGCCATTGGGGTACAGGTAGCCAATGCCGCAGCTGCTATGGATATGGAGGTTTATGGTTATGACCCTTATATTTCTGTACAGGCTGCATGGACATTGAAAGCCAGAATCAATCATGCAAAAGACTTGAAAACCATTTTTGAAGAATGTGATTATATCACTGTTCATGTTCCTTATAATGAAGCAACCAAGAACATCGTAAATGCGGAAGCATTTGATCAGATGAAAGACGGCGTTCGTATCTTAAACTTTGCACGTAATGGTCTAATTGATGAAGATGCATTGGTAAAAGCATTGGCAAGTGGCAAAGTTGGTGGATATATCACAGACTTCCCTTCTAAAGAACTGTTACAATTTGATAATGTATTAGGTGTTCCTCACTTAGGTGCTTCTACTCCAGAAAGTGAAGAAAACTGTGCGGTCATGGCAGCAAATGAAATTCGTGATTACCTTGAAAATGGTAATATTACACATTCTGTAAATATGCCAGATATTCAAATGGCACAGGAAGCAAAATATCGTTTGTGTATCATCAATAAAAACATTCCAAACATGGTTGGTGAAATGACCACAAAACTTGCGAATGTTGGAATTAACATTGAGAATATGGCAAACAAGGCAAAGAAAGATTATGCATATACAATTTTGGAAACAAATGATGAAATCTCTGCAGAGCTATTGGATAAATTAGCTGCACAGGATGGTATCAAATCCGTTCGTTTAATTGTAAAATAAGTTGTAAAACAGACATTGCAAAAAGCTGATGTCTGTTTTCTTTTTTTGATAAATTTATGATATAATAAGAAAACCTGTGGAAGGAGGAGCCTTATGAAGTCATTGATTATTGCGGAAAAGCCAGAGCTTGGACGTGCGATTGCTAAAGCGATTGATGGACCAGATAAAGAGGTACATGGTGTCATTGTGAAAAAGAATGTAGTCATCACATGGGCATATGGACACTTGCTGCGATTGGCAGAACCAGATGAATATGATCCAAAATATAAAAAATGGAATAAGGAGGATCTTCCTATTTGTTTTGATAACTGGAAACTGGTGCCAGATGGTTCTAAAAAAGATCGTGTGCAACAAATCATCACACTGATGCAGGATTGTGACCAGATTATCCATGCTGGTGACCCGGATGATGAGGGACAGTTTCTGATTGATGAAATATTAGATTATGCCAAGAACACAAAACCGGTCAAACGTGTGTATATCAATGATAATACACCCTCCAATATCAAAAAAGCTTTTCATCAATTAATTGATAATGATGATAAATTAAGAGCGGTAGGACGAAGCGCTTATGCTCGTGCAGTCGCAGATTATGTAGTAGGCATTAATTATTCACGTTTGTATTCTTTGGCACTTCGTAGAAAAGGTATGAGTGTAGGACGTGTACAAAGCCCTACACTTGGATTAATCGTGACACGTGATGAATTAATTGATCATCATAAGAAACAAAAATACTATGAAATGGAAGTGCAGGGGGATGTGGAAAAACAAGATACCACCATTACCTTTGCATTAAAACCGAAAAATGATTTATTAGATGATGGTAAACACATCTTAAGTCAGAAAATCATGCAGGATATGTGTGATGATATTCTAAAAGAGCCGCATCGTAAGATGAAGGTAGATGAAAAACTGATGGATGTAAAACCACCATTGCCTTTTAATCTGGCAAAACTTCAGGCACATATGAATACAAAGTATGGCTTTGATCTGAGTAAAACGGATGCAATTACCCAGACTCTTCGTGATAAGTATCAGGCAATTACATATAATCGAAGTGATTCACAATATCTAAAAGAGGAACATTTTACAGAAGCTGCTCAGGTATTGACACATGTTATGAAAAAACTGAATGAAACCTATCCTGTGGATTATAAGATTCATTCAGAATGTTTCAATGATAAATATGTCACAGCTCACCACGCTATCATTCCTACTATGTCAGATTTTAATATTGCAGCATTACTTCCAGATGAGCGAAAAGTGTATGAAGAAATCTGTCGTCAGTATATCATGCAGTTTTTACCACCTGTGAAAAAACGTCAGGTAAGTGCAGTCATCCCTACAGAATATGGGGATTTAAAAGCAACTAGTACCTTTATACTGGATGAAGGATATAAACAGTATTTTAAAAATAATAAAGAAGAAAAAGGGGATAATGAAGAAGTAGATACAGGTAAATTTGATCTTCCAAAAGGAAACTATGAGGTTTCTTTACATGATGGTATCGTCAATGAAAAAGAAACCAATCCCCCTAAACGCTATACCCAGGCATCTTTAATCAAAGATATGACAAGTATTGCCAAGTATGTTGAGGATAAAGAAATCAAAGAAATTCTGAAGAAAAAAGATAAGGATAAAAAAGGCGAAAATGGTTCTATTGGAACCAGTGCAACACGTAGTCAGATTGTGGAAACTTTAATCAAACGAGGCTATGTTCAAATGAAAGGGAAGAATATCATTTCTACCCAATTGGGAAAAGATTTTTATCATCTTTTGCCTGAAGAAATAAAGAAAGCTGATCTAACAGCAAAATGGTGGGTCATACAGGAAGATATCAAAGAGGGAAATGCGGATGTATCTACCCTTGTACAAAGTGTTTTAGATGCTTTTACACCACACTTAAAAGAGAATCTTTCTAATCTAAAAGCAGGTGGGGAAGTACCGATTGATGATGATCGAGAAGCGATTGGTGTATGCCCAGTATGTGGCAACAAGATTGTGGAAAACTCCAAAGGCTATGGTTGTGTGAATTATCGAAATGGTTGTAAGTTTGCGATATGGAAAGATGATCAGTTCTTCAAAAACATCCATAAAGATGTCAGTAAACCAATGGCAGAGAAACTGTTAAAAGATAAATACTGTCTAGTGAAACTTATGGAACAGGAAGAAGAAGTTGTGAAAATCTTACAGTTAGGCATACGCAATGGCAGAGCAGTTTATCGTTTATTGGATAAGAAATAAATGAATATCAAACAGTAGCTTTATATCAAATAGAAAAAGCCTTCCAAGCCAAATCAGCGATGGAAGGCTTTTTTAGGTATCTTGTGATAAAAAAAACAATAAAAAGATAAAAAATGTAAGCGCTTATTTAAAATGTGGTCGGCATATCCCTAAACTATCATTTGAACCCTAAAAAATTGTGCAGTATATATATGAAAGTTATAATTTGAATATGAATAGAATCAAAATTTAGAAATAATAAATTAATAAAAAGATTTTATTTCATAGAAAAAATACTGTTTGAGGTGAGCTTATGAAAAGAAATATTGTGATAGGAATGATCAGCTGTTTATTACTTTGTGGTTGTAGCAGTAAGGTTCAAGATGAAGTATTAACGATTTATATACCAGAGCATAGCGAAAAATGGATAGATTCGGGGACTATCACAGATAATCGTATAGATGTGTTAAACAAGAAATTGAAAGATAAAGGTAAACACTATACGGTGGAAGTAAAATCTGTTGAAAATAACCAGGCAAATCAAGATGTATTAACTGCGCAAAAAACGATGTTGGAAGAATTATCAAAGAATAAAGCAGATATTGTTTATTTTGATAGTAATCAACCATTATATGAATACTTTAAAGTATTAAATGAGGATTTTGAAAAAGAAAATGGTAAAAAACTTTTACAAGAGATACCAGAGCATCTATTTGAAGCAAATAAGATTAAAAATAATATCTACTACATTCCTAAAGTGACCATACCTTATCAGCAGCTTTACGCAGTGTTTGATGATGCGTTTTATAAAAAGTACGAGAATGAGATAACCGAAAACATAAACAATCCTGTTGATTTATTAAGTACTTTAATTCATTCTTATCAGAATGAAAATAATGAAATATTAATGGATGGAAACCCATTAGCTTGTTTTACAATTTTGGCATCAGATTATATGCAAATCAAGGGAACTCCTTTATTCATAGATGAAAAAGGAAAAGTTATTAATCCTTTAGATGAAAAACGTTTTATGGATGTATATCAGTTATTAGTTGAAGCTGATTTAAAAGGATATACGGGTAGAGATTTTACAGAAAAAGAGTGGGATACTTTTTATCAAAATGGTAAAACAGGTTTAGCATATTCATATTCATATTTAAGTAAAGACAGCTATGGGACAAGTGAAACAAATGGTAAGGAAATAGCTTTAAGTAATCATAAATATCCAGTTAGAACATCTGGCTATGGTATATTAAAGACAAGTGAACATGCGGATAATGCGTTTGATTTTTTGTGTGAAATTAATACGGATCAAGAACTATCAGATTTATTAATTTATGGAGAAAATCCAGAGAAGAATTCAGATGGAAAAGTAGTGACAGATAAAAATTATTTTTATGGCTTGTTTATGGGTTCATTAGGAAATGATATGATTACTACGCCACAAGCAGATCAAAATGCGGATAAGAAAAACTTTGTTTTTGAGCTTGATCATAAAATAAATGTAGAGTCATTAAAACCTAATATTTTAGATTTATCAAACGTGATTGAAAAAATTGATAAAATAAATAATATTTGGAATGATTTTGATTCTATTACAGCGAATTTTAAAGTATATGACCATAAAAAGATCTCAATGGATGAAGTATTACAAATGTTTTCTGAAGAGAATAAGAAACTAAAAGAAGCTGGTATTGATGAAGTAATTGCGGAGTTACAAAAGCAGGTGGATGCATATGAGTGAGTATACGCTTGAAGTATGTGAATTGGTAAAAGATTATGGAGATAATCGTGCTTTGGATCACGTTAGTTTTACTTTGACACATGGGATATATGCATTACTTGGACCAAATGGTGCAGGAAAATCAACATTGATCAATATTCTTTGTATGCTGTTAGATGCCAATGAAGGCTGTGTAAAATTTAATGGAACAGATATAAAAAAGTGTAAAAAAGAGTATTTATCCAAGGTAGGATACATGCCACAGCAGCATTGTTTATATGAAGATTTTACATTACAAGATTATCTTTACTATATTGGCAATTTAAAAGGAATGAAAAAAGAAGCTATACGGCAACAAAGTGAAGATTTGGTAAGAAAAGTAAAATTGGAAGATGTATTTCATAAGAAGCTAAAAGGATTTTCCGGTGGAATGAAACAAAGAGCAATGTTATGTGTTGCGTTATTAAATGATCCATCAATTCTGATTCTTGATGAGCCTAGTGCTGGTCTTGATCCTTTAAAGCGAATGGAAATGCAGAAGCTGATTGCGGAATTAAGTAAAGATAAGATTATTATCTTTGCGACACACGTGGTAAGTGATGTAGAATCTATCGCAGATGAATATTTGATATTGAAAAAAGGAAAATTGTTGAGAAAAGAAACTAGAAAACAACTTGTATCACTATTGGAACATAAAGTAATGGAACAAGAAGTTGATCCGTTGGAATATCAAAAGCTGAAAACAAATAATAAAATTAGTAATGTTCGCTATGATGGAGATAAAATGATGATTAGAATCATTGAACCAAAGGATGAAGGAAAAGGAATATATGTAAGTCCAAATATCAATGATGTTTACCTTTACATATTTGATGAAGAACATGTTGTACTATGAGGTGAAAAAAATATTTTCCAGACGGTATCATATCGTATTTTTATTAGGAATCATCATAGTGGCTAATGTTTTATTCTTTTATCAAAACAAAAGTGATTCATTTAATGCAAGTGACTATAAACAAATACAAATCAAGCTAAAAGGTAAAACTGATAAAGAGCGTTATGCTTATTTAAATGAATTACAGGATATAAATTCCTTATTTATGATGAAAGAAGCAGTAATAAATCATCAAGTGGATTTTAACGAATATGTTGAAAAGTATGGAAAAGAGTGGGTAAATCAAGTACTAAAAATGGAATATGAGGATATCGTGAATGATGCTTTAATCCATCGTCTGATAGAGGAAGAAGATAATTTACATTCTTATGATCTTTTTTTGAAACAGGTAAAACAACAATATGAAACAAATCAATCAATTTCAATTTTTCAAAACAAAGATCCATTTATACAATCAAGAGCTGACCAGACAAAAAGACTATATGAAAAGATGCATGTGAATATGCCTTCTTCCAGTGATGGTAGTTATGGTAGTGAAAAAGTATTGAAAAGCATGATTCCAGATGCATTGATTTTATTAACAGTCGCATATTTTTTCTATATGCTGGTGGCGTTTGAAGATGAAAAAGGTATGATTAAATATGGCAGTATGATGAAAAAAGGAAGTAATCAACAGCTATTATCCAAGTGGCTTGCTTTATTGGTATTAGTCATGGGATTGGAAGCAATTTTTTTGTTAACATTGTTTTTGAACTCTGGTATGCAATATGGCATGCAAGATATTTTTCAGCCTATACAAAGTATTTTATATTATGTGAGTGTGCCTTATCATATGAATGTTTTAAGCTTTATAGCGGTTGTATTCTGTTTTAAAATAATCATTTATGCATTTTTACTTGCGCTGTTGTTTATGGTCTATGCATTTGTGAAAAATTACTTATTAGCGATTTCTATTTCAGCTTTGTTTATTGGCAGTTTTACATTTTTGGCATCTACTTCAGGTGACAGTCATTTATTATCTTATTTAGGTCTTACACAGATTCTGCATCCAGAATATGCCTTGAAAAATGTATCCTATATCCGTTTCTTTTCTATGGCAATCCCATATAATGTATTATATGGATTATTCATCATTCTTATGATATTAGCTTTTGCGTTATGTTTTAAGCTGTTCCATAAACAGAGAAAACATATCCTGCGTATTACTCATCAAGCAAAATCACATAAGGTACATGGCTTGTTGTTTTATGAAATGAAGAAATTATGGATCAATGATTTTGGGATTGTGCTTATGGTCGTATGTTTGATTGCACAAATTTTACTATTAGCACTAATCATCAGTATGAGTAATATAGAAGATAATCAATACAATTATTATATCGATCAAATTGGCGATCATGTATCAAAGGAAGCAGATGAAAAAATAGCGCTGGAAAGACAGAAAATTGATGATGCGAAGCAGCAAATCATGATCAAAAAAGATCCTATAAAATTAAATGAATATATGAAAATACAATCCATGGAACAAGGTTTTTCTTTATATGAAAATCGTTATCAGGCAATAAAAGAAGATCCTTTTTCACGAAAGTTAATCAAAGAGGATCAGGTTAGGTTTTTGATTGATAACGATTATACACAAAGTCAATTGTTATTTGTGTTATTGTTGTTTATGATTTTAATCACTATGCAAAGCTATGATCGAGAAAATTTAACAAAGGTTAAACAATTACAAAATATGAGTGAACATATGGATACAAGGCTTAAAAAAGCGAAACTTATAACAATGGGAATAGGCGCCTTTATTGGTGTTTTAGGCATGAACTTTATGATGTTGTTACATAATTATCAAATGTATCCAGGTGCAGATTATACGAATCGCTTATGTGATAGTGTTGTTTTCTATAACACCCATGTAACATTATCCATCGGATTGTATCTTGTATTGTTGTTTATATGGCAATTATTCATCACTTGTATCCTGATGCTTGTTTTACAAAAGGTGTATCATAAGATACCACATGCCAAAATGATCACAATCATATTATTAACTATGATATTTCCATTATTGATGAAGGATACATCATTAGGTGTTTTCGCAATTTTTTATGATTTATATTATCCTATTACCAATTTCATAATGGCAGGTATTGTTTTAATTGGATGTGTGGGTGTTTATATTGGATTTCACGTAGTGGAAAGGAGAAAGCGTTTATGAAGAAAGTCATTGTAGTATGTTGTTTATTGCTTGCATTATGTGGATGTCAAAGTGCAAAAAATGAAGGGAAAAGTGAGGATTACGCAAATATGGGGTTTCCAGGGATTAGTGAAGATGGCATTTATCATCTTGTGAAAACCGATTTTGCGAATGAAGTATATTTTTATGATTTTAAAACAGATAAAGATGTACCTTTATGTAGTAAGGTAAACTGTAATCACCAAAACGAAGATTGTGATGCTTATCGTTTGACTTTCTACAAAGATAAAGATCAAACTTTACATTTACCTCCGATTTATTATCAAAATAAAGTCTATTATTTATATGAAAATCTACAGAAAGGGAAAACCACTTTATGTAGCTCTGATGTAGATGGCACGGATTTGAAAAAAATCGCAGATATAGCTGAAATGGCAGTTGTGGATAATGCTACCTTCTTTGATCAAAAAGTATGGTATACAGAAAATGCATTTGATGTAGATGATAAAGGCAATATTATATCCACAAGCAATCACTTTAAATTGATGTGCTTGGATTTGAATAATCATAAAACCGAAATCATCAAAGAAAGTGATGATGAGATGCTATTGGGTAGAGGCGTATATGATCATCAATATTATTTCATGGATGTTAATTCTGTAGATGGAAAGTCAGTAAATGAATTAGTAAAGTATCACGAAGATAATCAAACATTTGAGAGTATCTATCAATGTGAGAGTGGCAATTCTTTTCTCATTAACAAGTATTATTATGATTATGACAAAGAAGCAGGAAAGATTTTCCGCATAGATGTAAGTGATCAGTCAAAAAGTAATGTGATGGATTATCAACCGGAAAAAGGATATGAAGTATTTAGTGTACAAACAGATGATCAGGGCATTATGACTGTGGTATTAAAAAAGGATAATCAAGTAGTTGGAGAAAGTTATATTGACTTATTATCAGAAAAAGTTATTTCTGGTACAGGCAGGGTGATATATTTGAAAGATGGGGCGTATTATCGTTTAAATGATAAAGGCTTAATCTATAAAGAATAATTGTAATATAAAGAAAGTGATTATAAGAAAAATAAAAATCCTTCCATCGCCGATTTGGCAAGGAAGGATTTTTTTAGAACATATTACTGTTCTTCGTAGTAACAGCCTTCTTCTTGAGAAGGAGGAAAACGTCTGTCTTTTTCTACATCGATGTCACCGTACATTTCGTTACCGTTTTTATCGTAACATGTGTACTTTCCAGTTTTTTCGCAGTTCATGCCTGGACGGTATTTTTTAGTAGCCATTTCTAACACCTCCTGATTCTAGTATGGGACAACAAATAAAATGTTATACATATTCTTGTAATTTGTTTAAAACTTGGTACAATGAATATAGTTGGAGGAAAAGGATATGAAGGTATTGGCAAGTGATTATGACGGTACATTACGTACTGGTGAAATGGTAGATACAAAGGATGTAGAGGCAATTCATGCTTTTCGTGAACAGGGAAATGTGTTTGGACTTGTAACTGGAAGAAGTATGGAGTCTATAAAAAAAGAAATTGAAAGAAATGGTTTTGAGTTTGATTTTATTATCGCAAACAATGGTGGTGTGGTTTATGATGCTAACTTCAATAAACTGCAATGCTTATATATGGATTTTAATAAAGCACTGGATATCATTTCTTATATTAAAACACTGGATTGTGTTTCTTTTGTGATTAATGATGGCTATAATCGTTATAAAGTCAGGGTAGATGAAAACCAGATCGATCATAAATATGGCGATATGGCAGAAGTCACCAATGAAGAAGAAGTTTTGGATAAGGGAAAAATTGCACAGCTGGTAATTTCATTAAATGATCAGCAAATGGCACATGAAATCAGTGAATATATCAACGCTGAATTTAAAGGATATGTGGTTGCTTATCCTAACACCCATTGTGTAGATATTGTACCTGATGGAGTTTCCAAGGCAGAAGGACTTTATGTCATAGAAAGCTTTATGGATTTAGAGCATGATGATATTTATACCATTGGAGATTCTTATAATGATATTCCTATGTTGAAGGAATTTCATGGCTGTGCTGTCGCACATGCACAAGCGGATATTTTAAACGCGGCTGAACATGTTTATGATAGTGTAGCGGACGCAATTGTTGATTTACAATGACATGTAGTTACTGCATGTCTTTTTCATGTCAAAAAATATAGGTATATGGATAGTCTTTATGGTATAATAAACTAGCGAGAGGAGTGTTTTTCATGTTTAAGTACCTTACTCTTAACAACTTATTAACAATTATAAAGCAGCTGGCGGATATTGGGGTTGTCTGGTTGTTGTTTTACTACCTTTTGAAGATTGTAAAAAACAATTCCAGAACGATTCAGATTTTTAAGGGAATCTTAGTCATTGTCATTGCCCAGTGGATTGCAGGACTATTGGGACTACACACAGTCGAAACACTGGCTGCGACAATTATGAATTGGGGACCGTTGGCGATTATTATTATCTTCCAGCCGGAAATTCGTAATATTTTAGAGAAAATTGGAAAGACGAATGTTTTTTCACCAATCTCTACTTTAACGCTGAATGAGCGTGAAAATCTAGTAGAAGAGCTGGTAAAGGCCTGTACAGAAATGTCAAAGACAAAGACAGGAGCTTTGATTTCTTTGGAACAAGGGCATTCATTAAGTGATTATATCAAGACGGGAACACCAATGAATTCTGTAGTATCCAGTGAACTATTATGTTCTATTTTCCAATATGGAACACCGCTTCATGATGGTGCTGTTATTATTCAGGGTGTAAAAATCGCATGTGCTGCCGCTTATTTCCCACCTACTACAAGAGAATTGCCAACCAGTTATGGCGCAAGACATCGTGCTGCGGTTGGTATTAGTGAAATTACTGATTCAGTGACAATTATTGTCAGTGAAGAAACAGGTAATATTTCTATTGCTCAGGGTGGAAAGCTTTCTGTTATTTCACCTGCTCATCTGCATGATTTCTTGATGATGATTGTATGTCAGAAACAGGGCGATGAAGTAAAAGGTGAAAAAGATGTACAGAAGGAAGCATTAAAAGAAAGTATTGAAGCAAATGATGGCAAGAAACCAGGGGTATTTGCACATTACTTTAAAGGCAAGAATAAACGCTCTACAAAGAGTAAAGATACACCAGAAAACAAGTTTACCAAGAGTAAGAAAGAAGATTCTGTGGATGTACTACAAAGTGAAAATGTGGTTGTGGACAGCGAAATCGAAAAACTTGGTATTGCGGATCTGGTAGAAACACAAACAGATGCGCCACTTGATCAGCTGTTTGAAACAATCGTTGTGGATGCGGCTAAGGATGATGAAAAGACACAGCCTAAAAAAGAAGATGGCAAGGAAGAAGCACCTAAGCCGAAAAAACGTGGAAGACCAAAGAAGAAAAAAGATGATACTGAGGAAAAAGATGTAAAAGAAACAAAGCCAAAGGCGAAAAGCAAAGGGCGCAAGAAAAAAGATGAATTCATGGATGACATACTAGAAGCACAGGAAATCATATTTGATGATGGAAGTGCGGATTCTTCCTCGAAGAAAGATAAAGAAGGGAGGAAGTAAGCATGGCAAAAAATAAAAAAAGAACGCAGTTAAGTTCTGAAGGAAAAACAGAGCTTGCGAAAGCAATAGCGGAGAAAAGCCAGAATTTTGCGAAAACCTATGCGAATGTGGAAAACCAGATTGGAAAGTTTTTTAGATGGTTAAGCGGATGGTTAGATAAACTGTTATTCAACCAGAAGCATGGAAAACTGGTGGCACTTGTTTTAGCATTATTCTTCTATATCGCCATGAGTGGTGGAGAAGATTTGTTTAAAACAGATGAAATCAGTAAAAGTCTTGGCAAATTAAAAGTTGAACAGCGTATCAGTACAGAAATATATGAGGTAAATAATTTACCAGATGAAGTAGAAGTTACCGCAATTGGGGATATCAGTGATATCAAGAATATGAAATCACAGAATATTAAGATTGTGGCGAATATGACAGATTTAACAGAAGGTACACATGATGTCACACTGGAGGTTGAAAATGCGCCAAATCGTGTAAAAATCATTGTGGAGCCAAGCAATGCAACGGTTACCATTAAGAAAAAAGTAATCAAACGATTCTCTGTCGGCTTTGATTATGTCAATCGAAGTTCTATGAATAATCGTTATGATTTAAGTGAACCAGAATTAGAACAAGGTGAAGTATTTGTACGTGCCAGCAAAGATACACTGGATAAAATCGCTTATGTAAAGGCACTCATCAAGGTAGATGCGGATACGACAAAAGATTTTGAACAGCAGGCAACGATAGTAGCATATGATCAGGATGGTAATAAAATGGATAATGTGGACATTATTCCAGGCGATATGAAAGCGAAAGTGAAAGTTACCAGTCCTAGTAAAGATGTTAAACTGACACTGGTGCCAACAGGCAATGTGCCGGATAATAAAGCAATTGAATCCTATACGATGGATCATGAAACGATTACACTGTATGGAAAACAGGAAGCACTTGATAAGATTGATGAGCTGCCTATTACGATACCTGCCAGTACATTGACACAGGATCGTGAGATCAGTATGCCAGTGCCATTAATGAATGGGGTATCTGCGACAAATGTGGATGTTGTGAATATCTCCATTAAATTGGCAGATTTAAAAGATACTGTGGTAAAAGATGTACCGATTGAAATTATCAATGGCACCAAAGGATTGAATTACAGTATTTCAGGCAGCAAGACGAGTGATGTTACTGTAAAAGGTGCAAAGAAAGTAATTGATAAGATTGAAAAAGGTGATATAAAAATCACGGTTGATGTTAGTAAGATTGATAAAGCTGGCACATATAACGATATGGCGTTAAGTGTAGAAGGCAAAAACAAGCTTGCGACATATGAATTAAAGAATGCATCAATTTCTGTTAATGTAACAGGAAGTGCAGAATAGATAGGAAAGGAATGTATATATGGGAAGATATTTTGGTACAGATGGCGCCAGAGGACGCGCTAACGATACACTGACACTTGATATGGCAGTGAAGATCGGTCAGTATTTAGGCTGGTATTATGGAAAAGAAAACAAGCGCCATGCGAAGATTCTGATTGGAAAGGATACACGTTTAAGCAGCGATATGTTTGAAATGGGGCTTGCTGCTGGTGCAACCAGTACAGGTGCAGTTGTGTATCTGTTGGGTGTATGTCCTACGCCTAGTGTTTCCTTCTTGATTCAAAAGGAGCAGTTTGATTGTGGTATTATGGTAAGTGCTAGCCACAATCCATTCCACGATAACGGCATTAAATTATTCAATGGGGAAGGCTGTAAAATGGATCCTGCCATTGAAGCACTGATCGAGGATTATATCGATGACAAGAGTGAAATTGAAATTGCAGTTAATGAGAAAATTGGTCATACGATTTCATGGGATGAAGGATTAGAATTATATGAATCCTGGTTAAAATCCGTTGTAGATATTGATTTAAATGGTATGAACATTGCCTTAGATCTGGCAAATGGTTCTGCGACAAGCTGTGCAGCAGAAACATTATCTGCATTAGGCGCAACAGTAGAAGTCATTCATTCTGCGCCAAATGGTATTAATATCAATACCAAATGTGGTTCTACACATCCTCAAGAGCTACAGAGAATGATGAAGGAAGGCAATTACCATGTTGGTTTTGCTTTTGATGGGGATGCCGATCGTTTGATTGCAGTAGATGAAGATGGTAATCTGATTGATGGTGACCACACGATGTATATTTGTGGATGCTATATGCATGAAAAAGGTATCTTGCATGATGATGTGGTTGTCACAACCGTGATGAGTAACCTTGGCTTATATCACGCCTTAACGGCGAAAGGCATCAAATATGAACAAACAGCTGTTGGCGATAAATATGTATTTGAATGCATGAGAGAACATGGCTATTCTGTTGGTGGAGAACAGAGTGGTCATATCATCTTCAATGAACATGAAAATACTGGGGATGGCTTGATGACAGCATTAAAACTGTTGGAAATCATGGTCAACACAAAGAAATCTTTAAAAGAATTAAGTGAAGATTTATTTATCTATCCACAGTTACTAATCAACACACCTGTAAAAGATAAACATAAAGCAATGGAAGATCCTGAACTGTTAAAGGTTGTGGATGAAGTTGCGCGTGAATTAGGTGATGAAGGTAGAATTCTGGTCCGCCCAAGTGGTACAGAACCTTTGGTTCGTGTCATGGTAGAGGCGAAAACAGATGAACTTTGCGAACAATATGTAAATCAAGTGATTGATTTCATTAACGCAAAAGGATTATAAAAAGTACACAAAAGGCTCATTTGAGCCTTTTGTGTTTGTGAATTATGTGATAGACGTCTTAAATTTTAGAAAAAGTCTGTGACTTTACGAAATCTCTTTTTTTTTCACATAATTTAGTCTAAAATAAAGGTAAGAGGTGATTTGCGTGAAAAAAGTGATTTGTGTTGTAGAAGACGAAAAAGCAATCAATGACCTTGTTGCTCAGTATCTGAAAAAAGAAGGTTACGAAGTAAGAAGCTATTATACATACGAAGAAGCAAGTGCACATGTTAGTGATGATGATGTACATTTGTGGATCTTAGATATCATGTTGGATGATAAAAGCGGTTTTGATTTAATTGAAGAAATTCGTTTACAGGGAAAAGATATTCCTGTCATCTTCATGTCTGCCCGTGATAAAGAATTTGACCGTATCATTGGACTGGAGAAAGGTAGTGATGATTATATCACGAAACCATTCTCACCAAAGGAAATGGTATTACGTGTTAACAACGTTATGAAGCGTGTATACAAAGAAGAAAACAACCGTATTATGGTTGATGGATATGAGTTGGATGAGGAACAGCGTAAAGTCTTTGATCATGGAAGTGAAATAGATTTGACCACAAAAGAATTTGATTTGTTAATGCTGTTTATCAAAAATAAAGGAATGGCATTCAACCGTGATAAGATTCTGACAAGTGTCTGGGAAGAAAATTATTTTGGAAGCGACCGTGTTGTGGATGATACCCTTCGTCGTTTGCGTAAAAAACTGCCAAACTTGAATATTCATACCATTTATGGATATGGGTACAGGTTAGGTTAATATGAAACGTTTTAATGAATTTATCAAACAGTTATCACTAACACAACAGCTGTTCGCATTAATTTTCTGTTTTGTGACATTCTTTGCGCTGTTTTTCTTTGTATATCTGAATGGAAATGTCGATCAGGTATTGCGTGGCAGAGAATATGATATGATCAAAGAAAACCAGGAAACCAGTGTAGCGTTAAAAGAGAATACGATTCTTTCTGGACAGGATAAATATCCTGTCATCGCAAATGTACAGACAATCTCTTTTGTGATTCAGGATGGCAGAGGCTATCAATCATCAAATTTAGGTGCATCAGAAGCAGAATGGGAATGCATTTTAAATGATATTGCCACCATGAATAAAAAAGGTGCCAGTGAATGGAGTGGCTTTTATCCAGGCGGTAAAAAAGATTCTTATTATTATATCACAAAAGTAGATGATAACCAGTATCTGATTTCCCGCAGTGTTTCCAGCAGCTTTGATAAATATAAAGATGAACTGGTCAGCCGTGTCATTTATATTACAGTGATCGTTGTAGGATTCTTTTTCATTATCCTGATGATGTGGGTCATTACTCTGATTCATCCATTAAACCAGATACGTAATTATATTGAGCGTGTCAAACAGGGAAAAGATGCAGAACTGCATGTTAATCGTAAAGATGAGATTGGTGAACTTGCGGAAGCACTCATCAGTATGCGTGAAGAACTGCGTAAACAGGAAAAGACCAAAGAAGATATGATTCATAATATTTCTCATGATTTGAAAGCACCAATTGCGACAATCAAGTCTTATGGGGAAAGTATCAAAGATGGCATTTATCCATATGAAACTTTGGAAAAGAGCGTGGATGTCATTATCGAAAATGCAGATCGATTAGAAAATAAAGTGCATTCTTTATTATTTATGAATCGTGTAGAATATTTGATTTCTCAGGATGCTGAAGGTATTTCTTCTGATATGAAGGAAATCGTGGAAAAAGTTGTACAGGCAAATAAAGTAATCAAACCGGAAATTGAATTTATCACAGATTTAGAAGAAGTGTGGTTTGATGGTTTAGCCGAACCTTGGCGTGTTGCTGTGGAAAACATTGTGGAAAACGCATTGCGCTATGCGAAAACAAAGATAGAAATCCATTTGAATGAAGAAGAAGGATTAACGATTGCCAATGATGGTCCTTGTATGGAAGAGGATCGTATCAAAGTGCTGTTTAAGCCTTATGAAAAAGGACAAGGTGGAAAATTTGGCCTTGGCTTATCCATCGTATCCAAAGTCGTTGCCGCAAACCATTATGAAGTATGTGGTGAAAATACAGAAGATGGTGTAATCTTTAGAATCACAAAACCAAAACCAGAAGGAAAGAAGGGACGTTAGTTTCTTCTTTTTTCTGTATAATTTTCCAATCTTTGTGTTTCTCATGATATACTGAAACTAGGTGATGAAAAATGAAACATAAGTTAATCGTAGCGCTAAGCATTCTTTTATGCTTGAGTGGCTGTTCCACAAAACCGGATGAAAAACCTGTGGATAAAACAGAAGAGCATCAGGAAGAAAGCATAAAAACTATGGAAATTGATGGTATGATAGAAGATATTACAAGTACACGTATTATAATTAAAGCCCCGAAAGAAACAATATCTATGAATAGAGAAAAAGCAGATATTAGCGGCGATTTGATTGTAGGTAATAAAGCACATGTGACATATAAGGAACAAGATGATGACAGGATTGCCATACAGATACAAATAAGCAGTGAAACAAAAAGTGATATTGATGAGATGATTTTTAATATGACATTGGAAGAAAAGGTGGGGCAAATGTTTATGGTGCGTTGTCCAACATCTGAGGCGTTAGAAGCAATCGATACATATCATATGGGTGGCTATATGCTATTTGATGAAACGATTTCGCCTTATACAAAAGATCAATTTATCACAAATAATGAAGCTTTTCAAAGAGAAAGCAAGATTTCGATGCTGATTGGAGTAGATGAGGAAGGTGGTAGTGTCAACCGCTTAAGCTGGTATACAAATTATCGATCACAGCCATTTGCATCTCCGCAAACATTGTATCAGGAAGGTGGATTTAATCGCATTATAGAGGATACAAAAGAAAAAGATGCGTTATTGAAATCACTTCAAATCAATGTGAATTTTGCGCCTGTCAGCGATGTATCCACAAACCCATCAGATTTTATATATCCTCGTGCATTTGGAAAAGATGCTGCACAGACTTCAGAGTACGTAAAAACCGTTATAAATACAATGAAAACAGATCAAATGGGAAGTGTACTCAAACATTTTCCAGGGTATGGCAACAATCAGGATACCCATACAGGAAGTTCTCTAGACAAGCGTTCTTATGATAATTTTGTGAAGCAGGATTTTTTACCATTTGAAGCAGGTATAGAAGCTGGGGCAGGATCAATACTTGTATCTCATAATATAATCATGGCAGTGGATGAAAATAATCCAGCGTCTTTATCTCCAAAACTGCATGAAATTCTTCGTCAGGATTTAAATTTTGATGGTGTGATTTTTACAGATGATCTTTTTATGGATGCGATACGTAAAACCAGAGGGCTTGAGGAGGGGGCGATTGAGGCCGTGGAAGCAGGCAATGATATGCTGATTATCCGAAATTATAAAGTCCAGATACCAGCGGTTTTGCGCGCAGTAAAAGAAGGTACGATAAAAGAAGAACGTATCAATGAAAGTGTTAAACGTATTTTGCTTTGGAAAAAACAATTAGGATTAATTTAAAATGAACATACATGCATGTGTGTTCGTTTTTTTCTATTGGTCTAATTCTGTAGGATACTGTCATATACTTATCATAGATAGGAGGTATCATACGATGGAGGAACAAGATAATCATATCAATCTTACAATCAAAGGTACTGGTCAGGGCGTTATTCTGTTACATGGCTGGGGACAAAATGCATATATGATGAAGTTTATTCAGGATCATCTTTCTAAGCGCTTCTGTGTGATGAATCTGGATCTTCCAGGATTTGGCGATAGTGAGGAGCCTGAAAGGGTGTGGAATATACAAGATTATGCAAATTGTATACATGCATTGGCTGATCAATATCATATGGAATGCCCGATTCTCATTGCACATTCATTTGGCGCAAGAATTGCATTTCGTTATGCTTTATCATATCCAGTAAAGAAAATGATTTTAACTGGTGCAGCAGGGATAAAAAAACATTATACATGGGATTATTATTTGCGGGTTTATACTTATAAGATATTGAAGAAAATGAAGATCAAAGCAAACCTTGGCAGCAGCGATTATCAAAATGCCAGTGGGATCATGCGGGGGATATTGGTAAAAGCGGTAAATGAGGATATCAGTACGGAATTATCTAAAATTGATGTAGAAACATTG
Source organism: [Eubacterium] hominis (assembly GCA_014337235.1). GTDB lineage: Bacteria > Bacillota_I > Bacilli_A > Erysipelotrichales > Erysipelotrichaceae > Hoskinsella > Hoskinsella hominis. The sequence goes on from CP060636.1 coordinate 2,284,261, forward strand.
CTGGTATGGGGAGAAAAGGATAATCAGACGCCTCTTTGGATGGGTAAACAGATGGAACATGATATGCAGAACGCCACACTTGTTGTGCTGGAAAAGGAGGACCACTTTGCTTATTTTCATCAAAGCTTTCGTTTTTTACGCATTGTGGATGCTTTCTTAGATGCGTAATATGATCATTTACTGGTTCATTTCCATCTGTTATCTTTATGTGAATATCAAATACAGTACCATGATTCTTCAACAACATCATTATCATAAAGATCGTTACCTGCATTGGCTGAAAAGCAACTGGCTTCAAAAACGTACCCTGCTCATTACGTTATTGTTGTGTTGTATGTATTTGTGTTTTTTACTACATGGGGAATATCGCAAAGAAGTCATCTTATTAATGATGGCACTAACTGCTTATTTCGCATATAAAATCGACCATGAAATAAAATATCGTCTGCCTTTAAAACTAACGCACCGTATCAAACGATTATTGTGTGTGCGTATCTTATTGTACGTGTTATTTTCATGGCTGTTTACACATGCAAATGATACCATATGGATCATTTGTACTCCATGGCTATATTGGCTGCCTTTCTTTGAAATTCTTATATCGCTTGTGATTGTAGAACCATTAGAGCGTATGATTCAACAGTATTATGTCAATGATGCGAAAACAAAACTGTCTAAACGTGATGATTTAACCATCATTGGCATTACGGGCAGTTATGGAAAAACGTCTGTGAAGAACATTTTATATACCTTATTAAGTGATTATTATGATACCCTGATGACTCCTAAGAGTTTTAATAATAAAATGGGAATTACACTTACCATACGAAACTCATTAAAACGCATGCATCAGGTATTCATATGTGAAATGGGCGCAGATCATGTGGGAGAAATATTAGAATTGATGCATTTTGTGAAACCGCAAATAGGTATTGTGACAGCAATTGGTCCCCAGCATCTTGCGACTTTTCATTCTATGGAGCATATTGTACGGGAAAAAATGTATATGATTGAGGAACTGCCAGCAAATGGCTTAGGCTTCTTAAATGCGGATAATGCCTATATCCGCGCACATCCACTTGCCAGTGCATGTAAGATTATCTGGTTTGGTAAAGATATGATTGCGGATTATCGTATCATGGAGATCCAGCCACATGCATCAGGTACGTCATTTTCTATTCAACATGAAAAAGAAGTATATGGTTTCGATATCAAATTATTGGGAGAACACAATGTGTATAATACATGTGCAGCAATCGCTGTAGCACATGAAATGGGGTTGCCATTTACAAGACTTCAGGAGCTGACTAAAGAAATACCTTATGTAAAGCATCGTCTTGAAATCGTTTCTACTACCCCCTACACCTTGATTGATGATGCATATAATGCCAATCCAACAGGTGCTCACAATGCTTTACAGGTATTAAAAGCGATGAAAGAGCGCGCCATCATCGTCACACCGGGGATGATTGAATTAGGCGATAGAGAAGATATCGCTAATGAAAAATTCGGAAAAGAAATGGCACATTGTGTAGATGAAGTGATTCTGGTTGGTATCAAAGTAACAAACAGAATTCAAAAAGGATTAATGGAAGAAGGGTTTGATGAAAATCATCTGCATATCTGTAAAGATTTTGCACAGGCAATGAAAGTGTTAAAAGAAATCGTACAGGAGCATGATGTGGTATTGCTGGAAAATGACCTGCCAGATGCGTTTTCACATTAACCAAATTTCCATAGGCGCATATACTAGCGTAAAAGCGGAAAGGAAGATCATATGAAAACGAACATTGTGGTAGCGTTTGGAGGAGAATCGGTTGAGCACGAAATCAGTATCTTATCAGCAATGCAGGTTATGGCAGCACTAGATAAAGAAAAATATGAAATCATCCCATTATATATCGCAAAGGATGGCAGAATGTATAGTGATGAGATGTTGATGGATTTAAATTTATATCAGGATTTGGATGAAATACAGGCAACGTTTTCGGAAGTTAGTTTGATTAGAAGAGAAGACCGCAATTATGTCATCCCTTCTCATCATCATTTTTTTAGAAAAGAAATAGAATTTGATATGGTATTTCCCGTCTTACATGGCACCTATGGGGAAGATGGCAGTTTTCAGGGATATTGTAAAACATTAAGAATTCCATTTATCGGCAGTGATGTTTGTGGTGCAGCAATTGGACAGGACAAAGTCATTATGAAACAATTGCTTCAGGAGGAAGGCATTCCTATTACTCCTTGGTTTCATGTATCCCTGTATCAAAAACTAGACGAGGCATTTTTTGCGAAGGCAAAACGATTGGGATATCCGTTGATCATAAAGCCAGCCAATTTAGGCAGCAGTGTCGGTATTCAAATCGCAAGAGATGATACACAGCTTCATAAAGCTTTAATTGAAGCATTTCAATATGATATCCAGGTTGTTGTGGAAAAACTTTTGACGCATGTAAAAGAAATCAATTGTTCTGTATTGGGGGATGAGGAACATGTACGCTGTTCAGAGTTAGAAGAAGTGAGAAAGATGGATGATATCTTATCTTATCAGGATAAATATATTCAGGATGGCGGTAGTAAAGGCATGGCAAGTGCTTCCCGAATCCTTCCAGCACTAATGGATGATGAAACAAGAGATGAAATACAACGATATGCCGCACTAACCTTTGAAATTCTCAAAGCAAGAGGTGTAGCTCGCATCGATTTTCTGATTGATGAAGATACACAGGATATTTATGTGAATGAAATTAATACCATTCCTGGTTCTTTATCTTATTATCTGTGGGAGGCAAGTGATCTTCCTTTTTCAAGTCTTTGTGATGAGTTGATTGAATTATCAAGAAAAAATGCCAGAAGAAACCGGAAACAGATTCATAGTTATCAAAGTAATATTTTAAAAGAAGCAAATGGCTTAAAATTAAACAAATAAAAAGGGGAGATACCTCCCTAATCATAACGTTTACGATACTCATTAGGCGACATATTTGTTGCCTTTTTAAATACCTGAGAAAAGTAAGACTGTGATGAAAAACCAGAAGATTCCGCAATTTGCGCAATCGGATAATTGGTCGTTTCTAACAGCTCCTTCGCACATTCCACACGTTTGCTAATCAGATAATTGATAGGTGAAACACCTTTATACTGTTTAAAAACATGTACTAGATAATACTTATTCATATAGCTTTTTTCACTTAGTAATTCCAATGTAATATCTTCACGGAAATGGTTATTGATATACTGCTCCACAAAGCGACATTCCTTTGTGATCTTCTGACTTGGTGCTACAATCATGTTAGCCTTGGTTCTTCGCACCATATTAATAATTAATACTTCTAATAAATCCTGACATACGATTTCATATTCTTCATCTTCATGCTCGATTTCCTGTAGTAAGGTCTTTAGATAAAAAAGAATTTCATGTTTATAATTATAATAATTATGTACGCTGTAATCATCCTGTTCGCCTTGTTTAGTGAGTGTGGTAAACTGTAGACCTTCAATACCTAATACAATATATTCTAACGGTTCTGTGTTTTTACTCATTTCAGTATGCATCACATTTGGATTCACGATGATTAAATCATCTTCTTTTATATCAAAGATTTCTTCATTTGCCTGAAAACTTCCACGTCCTCTTAATACATAAAACAACTCTGTACAATGATGGGCATGCGGTGTAGAATGCCAGTCTTTTTCATATAAAGATGTGGAAATATATAACAAATGGAAATTCATTTTTTCAATTTGTTGATGTCCTTTAAATTGATAGCGCTTTATACTCATAATATCACCTGATGACATTATATCAAATTCTTTGCCAAATTTGAAAAAATATTGTCAAAAAAACAAATTAAGCAATTTATCTAAAAAATTGGAAAAGGATATTAAAAAAATCCGATAACCACGCTGTCTACGTGAAATAAATTTTATATATATTGTAAAAAAGGCGAAAATGCCGATTTGACAATCATGCAATTCTTTTTTACAATGAGGGCAGGAAAAGATGAAAAATAGGAGGATAGTTCATTTATGAAAACGAAAGGACGCGTAACCGTTCCAACGGATGTGGATGTCATTGACGAAACATTACGTATCATTGATTTATGGGGTGCTGATGCAATCCGTGACTGTGATGGAACCAATATGCCAGAAGAACTAAGCAAATTAGACATCAAGCAGTATGCAACTTACTACACAACAAGAAAAGACAACGCATGGGCAACAGCTCATCCAGAAGAAATCCAGCAGATGTATCTGATGAGTGATCCTACAACTGCAACGAAAACATCACTTCGCATTCCATTGATGAAGCATTATTATGAAAAACAATTAAAGGTCAATACGATAGATGATATCAAACGCTGGTGGGAAGTCATTGATCGTACAACGGGAGAAGTTTTCCCTGTGGAAAACTGGAGTTATGATGAAAATACACAGGAAGTAATTTTAAATGACTGTGTACCATTTCATGCATATACCGTATCATTCTTAGCCTTTGTTATTTGGGATCCTGTACATATGTACAATGCCTTAACAAATGAATGGAAAGGTGAAGAACATCAGATGACATATGATGTACGTCAGCCCAAAACACAGGCATATGTGATTGAAAAATTAAAACGTTGGATCAAGGAACATCCAGAAGTAGATGTTATCCGTTTTACTACATTCTTCCATCAGTTTACCCTGATGTTTAATGATCAGGCAAAAGAGAAATTCGTGGACTGGTTTGGCTATAGTGCCAGTGTATCACCATATATCTTGAAACAGTTTGAAGAAGAAGTTGGATATCCATTCCGCCCGGAATATATCATTAATCAGGGATACCACAATTCAACATTCTGTGTACCAACCAAAGAATATAAAGACTTTATGCAGTTTCAGATGAGAGAAGTCGCAAAACTTGTGAAAAAGCTTGTGGATATCACCCATGAAGCTGGCAAAGAAGCCATGATGTTTTTAGGCGATCACTGGATCGGTACTGAACCATTTGGACCATATTTCAAGGATTTGGGAATTGATGCAGTCGTAGGTTCTGTAGGAAGTGGAACTACCCTTCGTTTAATCAGTGATATTCCAGGTGTTCGCTATACAGAAGGTAGATTTTTGCCATACTTCTTCCCAGATGTATTCTGTGAAGGCGGCGATCCTATCAAAGAAGCAAAAGAAAACTGGGTAACCGCAAGACGTGCCATTTTACGTTCACCACTTGATCGTATCGGATATGGCGGATATTTAAAACTTGCGTTAAAGTTCCCAGATTTCGTAGATTATATCACATCTGTATGTGATGAATTCAGAGAACTGTATGAACATGTACATGGCGCAACACCTTATGTTATGCCATTTAAGGTAACCATTTTAAACAGCTGGGGAAAAGTGCGCAGCTGGGGCACCCACATGGTAGCACATGCGTTATGGTATAAAGAAATCTATAGTTATTCTGGTATTTTGGAAGCATTGAGTGGTATGCCATTTGATGTGCAGTTTATCAGCTTTGATGATATCCTAAATGATGAACATGTTTTAGATGGTGCAGGAGTTATCATTAACGCTGGGGATGCATACACCGCATATAGTGGTGGAGAATATTGGGATAATCCTAAAATCGTAGCTGCTCTTCGTAAATTTGTTTATGAAGGTGGAGGCTTTATCGGTGTAGGGGATCCAAGTGCTTACCAGAAAGAAGGACACTTCTATCAACTATACGATGTTCTTGGTGTAGACAAAGAATTAGGTTTCTCTTTATCCACTGATAAATATAACTGGAATGAACAGGCTCATTTCTTAAATGAAGGTTTACACGATCCTTTCTTTGGTGAAGAAATCAAGAATGTATTCGCATTAGATGAAACAATCGTATTAAAAGATAATCGTCATAATATTCAATTTGCGACAAATACCTATGGCAAAGGAAGAAGCGTATATTTAAGTGGTCTGCCTTTCAGCTTTGAAAATGCAAGATTACTATATCGCTGCTTATTCTATGCTGCACATGAGGAAGAAAACATGAAGAAATGGTACAGTGAAAACTGTAACGTTGAAGTCAATGTTTATCCAAATACCAACAGTTATTGTGTTGTGAATAACACATATGAACCACAAAGCTCTACGATTTATACTGATAAAGACAGTTACCAGATTGATCTTGAAGCTAATGAGATCCGCTGGTTCACAATCGACTAAAACAAAAGCCACGATTTGTGGCTTTTTATTTGTGATGTGGAATCATATTAACGGCTTTTTTACCTTTGATTAATTTTGTTCCATCACTATAACCTTCTTCACGATCCTTTAGCTCTTGAATCAATATGTTTCTTAATTCATCAATACGTTTTTGATATGTTTCATCATGAATGGCATCATGACTTTCCCTTGGATCATTTATTAAATCAAAGTATTGTTCCTGTCCTGTTTCACTATACCAGATAAATTTATCCTGTGGTGTCACGATATAGTGATTAGAGAAAGCGGAATGAAAACTATGCTCCCCATGCAGGTATTCACGTATCTCTTGTGTATCACTTAATACATTCTTGACAAGGGAAATACCATCCACGCTATCAGGTACGTCGATATCACAAAGCTCTAACAGTGTTGGCATGATATCACGTAGTTCTGCGATCCCCTCTACTTTATGTGGAATGATGGGTGCGATATTTTTTCCAATATGCATAAGAAATGGGATATGGGTGCTTCCTTCATAAGGGAACACTTTGCGCCATAAGCTGTGATCAAATAACATTTCTCCATGATCTGATACAAAGACGATAATCGTATCATCATATACACCTTCTTCATGAAGGGCAGTTATGATTCTGCCTATCTGATGATCAACATGGGAAATAGAACCATAATATCCAGCCATGGCATTCTTGCGACTTTCTTCATCGTTACAGCCATAAATGGAATCGCAGATGTAACCAAAGGCATTGGTTTTTTCAATATCATCCCAATCACCATGTGCTGGTTTTCTTAAGTCTTTATCTTTGTACATATCGAAGTAGCTTTGCGGAGGATCTAATGGCTGGTGTGGTCGTACAAAGCTTGACATTAAAAAGAAAGGCTTTGTATGATCTCTTGTCTGTAAGTAGCGGATACTTTGATCTGCGACCCAGTTGGTTGGATGAAGGCGTTCTTCATAGATCCATGGGTGAGTTACCCATGAGTTGCATTCAGCACCACTTGCATTGAAATCAGCACTTCTTCCATAGATATTTTGAAGATCATATAAATAATCATCACTTACTTCTTGATGCATCCAATGAGGGATATGATTGTTTCGATAACATCCCAAGTATCCATCATGCAGCTTCAATCCTTGAAAGCCACAGGATAAACGTGGGGGATGTACATGCATTTTTCCAATACATTGTGTTTGATAGTCTGCATTGGAAAACTCCTCTGCCATATAATGATCATATTCCCATGCGACATTATCTTCATAGCCTACTCTGCCATGGCCTTTCTGACTTCTTCCAGTAAGCAATGCTGCTCTTGCGGGAATACAGCTAGGGGTAGCACTATAAGCGTTTGTAAAGCAGATGCCATCTGCGGCTAAGGAATCTAAATAAGGCGTTTTAACATCAGGATGTCCTGCAAAAGATAAGCAGTCACCACGAAACTGATCACACATTAGTAATAATATATTCGGTTTATTTTTCATTGTTTTTCTCGCTCCTGTTCTTTTTTATTATAAAGCATTGTAAATGAAAACGGAATCATTTAAAATAAGAAAGCTAATTTCTTTATGAAATATAGCAACATCCCTTATAATGGTATTAACGACAGGGAAATGTATTTTTATGTCTATCATATGTAATATATTTTTAGATTTATCGCTTTTTTGCTTATTATCGCAATATATATAAAATTAGTAACAACATTATGTATGGTAAAAGCGGTTACAATTGGCTATAATGTAGACATGGAAAACATAATCCACAAGGAGGAAACGGGAGATTATGAAAAAATTATTGAAAGTCGGTTGCTCAGCATTAGTATTAGCGACCCTTGTTGCCGGCTGTGGTAGTAAAGATGACGGCAAGAAAAGTGATGCTCCAACAGAAGGAGGAAAACGTGTCTTAAAAATTGACGCATTTGATGGCGGTAACGGCCAGAAATTCTTAACTGATTTGAAAGAAGCTTTTGAAAAAGAACACAAAGATGTAACAATCGAATTACGTGTTGAAAAAGAACTTCCTACATTATTGGATAAAGAAAACGCTACTGGAAAATATTCAGATGTTGTTTACTTTAACTTAGGTCAGCCTTCTTCATACACAGAAACTCAGTTAAATACTGGTGAAGTTGCGGACATTAGTGATGTATTCAAAGATTTAGGTGATAAAGTTGACAAGTCATTTGTTAATAGTTCTGTTTCTCAGTATATGGGAGATGGAAAGAACTATCTGGCTCCAATCAGCTATACACCAGCTGGATTCTACTATAACACAAACCTTGTTGGTGAAGGTAAGAAATATGCATTACCTGAAACTTGGGATGATATGTGGGCATTAGGCGAACAAGCTAAGAAAGATGGAATCGCATTATTTACATATCCACAGGCTGGATACTTCGATACTACATTAATGGGTATGTTAGACCAGGTTGGCGGATTAGAATATTTCACAAAAGCATTGAAATATGAAGACGGTACTTGGGATTCTGACAATGGTAAGAAAGTAACTGAAACTATTTCTAAATTAGTAAGTAATTACTTATGGTCAGATACAGTAGCTAATGCGAATACAAAAGATGGTTTCACTAACAACCAGCAGGCTGTTCTTGATGGAAAAGCATTGTTTATGCCTAACGGTTCTTGGGTAGTTGGTGAAATGGAAAAAACTACACCTAAGGATTTCCACTGGGGTGTAATGGCACTTCCTGCATTTGAAAAAGGCGGAGAAAGAGTTGCTACAGCGTTCACAGAACAAATGTGGATTCCAAAGCAAGCTGCTAACATTGCTGATGCAAAAGAATTCTTGAAATTTATCTATTCTGACGCAGGTGCTGATATTATGATGAAATATGGTTTGGTAGTTCCTATTCAGGGTGCTAAAGATAAGATTTCTGATCCATTAACAAAAGAATTCTATGGTATTTATGATAACGAAAACGTACGTGCATCTGTAGGTGCTTACGCTCCTTATGACACTACAAAAGTTAAAGAACAATTTAAAGACGTAGTATATGGACCAATTAACGATATCGCTAATGGTAAATCAGATGCAGCTGCATGGCAGAAACAGTTGACTGATTTCTGGAAGAAATTAAAAGCAAACCCAGTTGCAACTAAATAAACTACTACAGTAATTAATAAACTTTAAAGCGGTGAGCTAATTACTCATCGCTTTTTAAAAGAATAAAAGGAGGAACATCCATGACAAAAAAGAAAGCACAAAAAAGATTTGTATTTGCATGTCTGGCTCCGGCAATCATATTGGTATGCTTATTTATGGTTTATCCAACACTTCAGGTATTTAGGATTTCCATGTTTGAAAAGCCAAAATTTGTAAGTCCGGAAACGTTCGTTGGATTAGGCAACTTCAAGGAATTGATGAGTGATATGACATTTGTTGAATCCTTACAGAATACAATTTTGATTATTGTCATCGTAACATTATTTACAGTCATATTAGCAATCTTGTTTGCGACTCTATTGACAAGAGAAAATTTCAAAGGAAAAAATATTTTCCGAGTAATCTTCTATATTCCTAATATTTTGAACATTGTTGTTATTGCAGGTATCTTCTCAGCAATCTATGCACCAAGCAATGGTTTGTTAAACAGCCTGTTGGTAACACTTCATCTGGATGGATTGACACAGCAGTGGATGGGTAATCCGGATATCGTATTGTATTCCATTATCGCAGCCCTTGTATGGCAGGCAATTGGATACTATATGGTAATGTATATGGCAAGTATGACTTCTATTCCAGAAAACTTATATGAAGCAGCTTCATTAGAGGGCGCTTCAAAGTTAAAACAGTTCTTTATGATTACACTTCCATTGATTTGGGACAATATCCGTACAACATTGACATTCTTCGTAATTTCAACAATCAACTTAAGTTTCATGTATGTACAGATCAATACCGATGGTGCATTAGGCACAGAAGTTGCATTAAACTATATGTATAAACAAGCATTTGGTGGTAACTTCGGTTATGGTATGGCAATCGGTGTTTGTGTATTTATTTTCTCATTTGGTCTTGCAGGTATCTTGAACAAGATCACAAATCGAGAAGTGTTAGAATACTAGGAGGGGTGAATTATGAAAAAGAAAGAAAAAATGTCATCACATGCCTGGTATAAAATATTTGTATACTTTGCAATGATCGTATTTGCGATTACAATCGTTGTACCTATTGCCTGGGTATTCTTAGCAAGTTTAAAAAGTCAATTAGAGCTTGTTGGTGATCCTTGGACATTACCAGAAGTATTATTATGGAGTAATTATGCAACGGCATTTACCAAAGCACATATGGGTGATTATCTAATCAACTCAGTTATGGTAACTGCAATGGCTTTGGTTATTTTATTAATCGTTGCATTGCCAGCTTCTTATGTATTAGCAAGATTTAACTTTAAAGGGAAAAAAGCAGCGAATATGTTGTTTATGGCGGGGTTATTTGTTAACGTAAACTACATTGTATTGCCAATTTATCTGATGTTATTTAATGTGGATAAAGCATTGGGATTAACGAACTTCTTATTAAATAATAAGCTGGTTCTTGCCATTGTTTATGCATCTACATCTCTTCCATTTACGATTTATCTGTTAAGTGGATTCTTCAAGACTCTTCCAAAGGCATATGAAGAAGCAGCCTTGATTGATGGATGTGGATACTTTAAAACTATGACTAAGATTATGATTCCAATGGCTCGTCCAAGTATCATTACCGTTATTTTATTCCAGTTCTTATCCTTCTGGAATGAATATATCGTAGCATTTACATTGATGGAAAAAGAAAACTCCACATTGGCTGTAGGATTGAAGTTCCTGATGGCTTCTCAAAGGTCACAGGCAGATTTTGGTGTCATGTATGCCGGCTTAGTTATCGTCATGGTACCAACGCTGATTCTATACATTTTAGTACAAAAGAAACTGACACAAGGTATGAGCCTTGGTGGTCTGAAAGATTAGGAGTTTAGATTATGGGAAAAACAAAGGGTAGAGTAACATTGCCAAGTCAATCAAATTTTCTTGAGCAAACGAAAGATTTATTAAACCGCTGGGGTGCGGATGCCATTCGTGACAGTGATGGAACAAAGCTGGATGATGACATCAAACATCTGGATGCTAAAATTTATACAACATATTTTGTAGCAAGAGGTCATAATGAATTTGCTCAGCAGCATATGGAAGAATGCCAGCAGATTTATCTGATGAGCGCTTATACATTAGCTACTGAGAATCAGGTAAGCATTGCATTTGCGAAAGAATATTTTGATCAACAGGTAACACCTGATTATGATCATGATCCAAAAGTATGGTGGGAAGTGATGGATCGTACAACGGATGAAGTTGTGGATCCAGCAAATTGGGACTATGATAAAGAACATCACATCGTAACAGTCAACAATGTCATACCTTTCCATGAATACACAGTATCTTTCTTAGCATATATCTTATGGGATCCAACACAGATGTATAACCATATCACAAATGACTGGGGAGATAAACCTCATGAAATCCCATTTGATGTAAGAAAACCAGCATCTGCACAATATGTTGTAGATTATCTGAAACAATGGTTGAAAGATAATCCAGATACAGATGTTGTCCGTTTCACAACATTCTTCTATCACTTCACATTGATCTTTAATGCCCGTGCGAAAGAAAAATTCGTTGACTGGTGTGGATATGGTGCAAGTATTTCTACAGAAGCAATGTTGGCATTTGAAAAAGAATATGGATATAAACTACGTCCAGAAGACTTTGTACAGAATGGATATTACAACTCTACATTCTGTGTACCAACAAAAGCGTATCTGGATTATATCGATATGCAGCAGCGCTTTGTAAAAGATAAAGCCAAAGAGCTTGTGGAATTGACGCATGCTGCCGGCAAAGAAGCTATGATGTTTTTAGGAGATAACTGGATTGGTACAGAGCCTTATGGCAAATACTTCCCGGAAATCGGATTAGATGCAGTGGTTGGTTCTGTGGGTAATGGGGCAACACTTCGTTTGATTTCAGATATTCCTGGTGTAAAATATCATGAAGGAAGATTCTTGCCTTACTTCTTCCCGGATACCTTCTATGAAGGAAATGATCCAATTCCAGAAGCAGTAGACAACTGGTTATGCGCAAGACGTGCAATCATGCGTAAACCAATTGATCGTATTGGTTATGGCGGATATCCAAGCTTAGCATATAAATTCCCGAAATTTGTGGATTATATTGAAAAAGTTTGTGATGAATTCCGTTATATTTATGATCATGTACATGAAAATGAACCTTATTGTGGCTTAAGGGTTGCGATATTAAACAGCTGGGGATCTTTACGCAGCTGGCATCCTTATATGGTCGCACATGGATTATATTGTAAACAGATTTATTCCTACAATGGTATGCTGGAAAGCTTATCAGGCGCAAGTGTGGATGTAACATTTATCAGTTTTGATGAAGTGTTGGCACATGGTATCCCAGAAGATATCGATGTAATCATCAACGCAGGTGATGCTGGTACAGCATTCTCTGGTGGAAGCGTATGGAATAATGAAAAACTGGTATCTATGCTTCGTGCATGGGTATACAATGGTGGTGGACTTGTAGGTATCGGTGAACCAACAGCAATTGAAAAAGGTGGACATTTCTTCCAGCTTGCGGATGCATTTGGTGTAGATAAAGAACTTGGCTTTACACTACATACAGATAAATATTTCCATACACCAGTAGAGCAGCACTTCATTACGGAAGATGTTGTGGAAGATTTAAACTTTGGCGAAGGTATGAAAAATATCTATGCACTAAGTGAAGATACACAAATCATCTCTTATAGTAATGGAGAAGTACATTTAAGTACACACACATATGGAAAAGGTCGCTGTGTTTATATCGCAGGACTTCCATATAGTGAACAGAATACAAGAATTCTGATGCGTTCATTATATTATGCAGCTGATAAAGAAGCAGAGTTTAGAAAATGGTATGCGGATAATTTATATTGTGAAGTACATGCTTATCCAAAGAGTGGTACGTATGCAATCTTAAATAATACCAATCGTGAACAAGTTACAAATGTATATGATGGTGAAGGCAACAAGACCAGTGTGACACTGGCACCTGGAGAAATTCGATGGATGGTGATGAATGATGGAAAGTAACATTGTTAAAAATATCGTAATGGCAATCTTGTTCTTCGTATTCCTGGGAATGATCATTGTCGGACAAAAAACCGTATCATTAGGCAATTTAGGTATGGAACTACTTGGATTAGCCGGACTGCTTGTGGAATTATATATCTACAACAAAAAGTATAAATAGGAGGTAACGATATGGCAGAATTATCATTAAAACATATAGATAAGGTATATGACAATAACGTTCAGGCTGTATTTGATTTCAATTTAGAGATCAAAGACAAGGAATTTATTGTATTCGTAGGACCTTCCGGATGTGGAAAATCTACAACACTTCGTATGATTGCCGGTTTGGAGGATATCACTGCAGGAGAATTTTACATTGACGGGAAACTGATGAATGATATAGAACCTAAAGATCGTGATATCGCCATGGTATTCCAGTCTTATGCATTATATCCACACATGAGTGTCTATGACAATATGGCATTTGGTTTACAGCTTCGTAAAACACCAAAAGAAGAAATTGACAAACGTGTTCGTGAAGCAGCTAAAATTTTGGAAATTGAACCATATTTGGATCGTAAGCCAAAAGCATTATCTGGTGGACAGCGTCAGCGTGTTGCGCTGGGGCGTGCAATCGTTCGTAATGCGAAAGTATTCTTAATGGATGAACCACTTTCCAACCTGGACGCAAAATTGCGTGTACAGATGCGTAGTGAAATTATCAAACTGCATGAAAGAATCGGAGCTACTTCTATTTATGTAACACACGATCAGACAGAAGCCATGACAATGGCCGATCGTATCGTTGTTATGAAAGGTGGATATATCCAGCAAATTGGGGCACCAAAAGAAATTTATAACAATCCTGCCAACATGTTTGTCGCAGGATTCCTGGGAGCACCAGCAACAAACTTTGTGAAAGGTACATATACTCATAAAAAATTCGTTACAGATGGACAGGAAATCATCGTTCCGGATATGTTTATTGAAAGCTTACAGCCATATGAAGGCAAAGAGCTAGTCATGGGTATTCGTCCAGAAGATTTACATGGAGAAGGTATTGTTGCGGAAACTTATCCAAGTGCAGCATTTGATTTCCATGTGGAAGTCAGTGAATTGTTAGGACATGAATATATCCTTCATGGAAGCTTCCACAATCAGCCAATGAATGCGAAGGTTGCGGCTAGAATTGAAGCGAAACCTCATGAAACAATCGCATTGACAATGGATCTAAGTAAAGTACATTTCTTTGATCCAGAAACTGAAAATAGAATCATGTAGTTGATTACTGAATGGTCAGTTGCAATTCATATTAACTCTTTCCTTCTCTTGATTCGATATGATCATTCAGTTTCATAGGGATTGCGTAAGGGGATGCTGCCTCTTACGCATATCCTGCCAGAGCCAAAAAAAGAATAAGGTACAAAAAAGTGGAGAACGAGCGCTTAGCGTTCGTTTTCCACTTTTTATAATCTAATCATTTGATTTTGATTTGTAGCTGTGTGATAAATTCTTCTTCAATCTTGGTTTCATGATCATCAATGATAAAGAATTCCATTGCATAATCATCTATTTCATAGCCATGTGTATGGGCATAGGTTAATAACGCTTTGATATAGGTGTTGCTTTCATCACGTTTTCCTTTATAATAATACGTCAGATAATCTCCTTCTGGTAATAAAAACTCATAGGATTCTAGATTATCTCCTACAATAAATACACTGTGTGGATGAATATCATTCTCATCACTCATATCAAGGATATAACCAGTATTGAAATTACCAATGATAAACAGATTCTTTTCATATTCTTTTGATAAACGAACCAGCTGTAAATCCGCATCACTTCGATTGGTAGAACTCTTTAACGCAACGCATTTACGTTCATGAAAGTGCTCCTTCTGTATTTGGTTAGGGATGATCTTTTGACTTTGACGAAGTGATTTCTTTCTAATTTTTACACTTTCTTCGATGCGTTTTAATTCTTTAATTTTTTCCTTGATGATTTTTTCTTCTTTTTCCATAAAGGCAAGGGAAGAAGAAATACTTTGATTTTCCAGATATGCTTTAATGCTTTGCATAGAAAAGCCAAGACTTCTTAAATCACGAATGACATTCAACCGGTGGATATCATTGGTTGTATATTGACGATATCCATTACTAGCACGTTTTGGATGCAGAATGCCAAGCTCTTCATAATAACGGATAGAATCTACACCGATATTATAAAGCTTACTGATTTCATTAATCTTATAGTAGTTCTTCATAAGCCTCTCCTTATTCTTTATAAATGATCTTCTTTCAGCCATGTTTCATCCACTGGCAGCTCCTTGATATAGGTAATACCATATTGGCTTGGATCTTTGGATTGATGATATTTCATCATGAGATGGGTATCATCGATCTTGCCTGTGATTTCAATTTTACCACTTTGATGTGACATGATGTACTTTAAGCATTTTCCTTGACCATTTTGTTGTGCCTTGGCTTTTTCTACGATATCATAGCCAAGTGCCAGCGGAATTTGAAATTGAGTTTTTACACCACAGACAGGGCGACATTGGAAAATGTAATATGGGACTACACCGATTCGGGTCAGACCCTGTAAAAGCTGTGCCAAAGTATCCGCATCATCATTGACACCTTTCAACAATACTGTTTGATTTTTCACAATGATGCCAGCATCTCTTAATAATTTAACCGCAAGTGTGGATTCCTTTGTGATTTCACGAGGATGGTTAAAATGGGTTACGATATAAATCGGTTTGATATTGTTGTATTCACGAAACATAGTCACAAGTTCTGGATCATTGATGATACGTTGTGGAAATACAACGGGAATCCTGGTCCCAAAACGGATAAAATCCAAATGCTCCATTTTAGAAAAGGTATCTAAGTAGCGTTTAATCATATGATTATCCTGACATAAAGAATCTCCACCGCTGATCAATATATTATTGATTTCCTTATGCTCAGCCACATAGTTCTCAATGGCATCAAAGCGTTTCATAATCTCATCACCAGATAAACCTACCAGCCTTCTTCGGAAACAATGCCGGCAATAGGAAGCACATTGATTGGTGGAAAGAATTAATGCAGTTTGCGCATATTTATGTTGTAGACCAACTACTTTGGTGTTTTCTTTTTCACCACTAGTGTCAAAAGAACCTTCCAAATGAAATTCTTGTAGACTAGGAACAGCAATACGGGCAATAGGATCATGAGGATCATCTTTATTGATCAAAGATAAATAATAGCGAGTGATGGACATAGGGAATTGTTCCAACAGACGATTTAATTTATTCTTTTCATCTTCTGTAAAATGATAGTACTTGGATAATTCCTCTATGGTTGTGATATTATGATGCAGTTCGTTTTGCCATAGCATAAACATCACCTCTTTTCTTCATCTTAACACCACATCAAGTATACTGCAATGTTGTGAATGATAGCGCAATCACATGAGATGTATACGGGATGATGAAAATTGAGGTTGACTCTGGTATTATACCAGGGTTTATAATGAACAGGCAAGAGGTGAATTATGAATAAAAAAAGACAGTTTTTAAAATTTGTAATACCAAGTGTTGTCAGTATGCTGGTATTTAATCTTTATACGATGGTGGATGGCATCTATGTTGCACGCTTTGTTGGAGAGCATGCATTATCCGCAGTAAATATTTCTATGCCATACATCAACTTTATTTTTGCTTTTTCTATACTATTCTCTGTAGGAACCTCTACGGTTGTGGCAATCTATCGTGGAGAAAATCGATTAGATAAAGCAAACCAGGTATTTACGATCAATACATTTGTATTGGCAATATCTGCAGTTTTGATTACCTTTCTGGCATATTTAAATCTGGATACACTGGCTTTCTTTCTGGGTGCTAGTGAGGTCACGATGCCTTATGTAAAAAACTATCTGGGAATCATCATCTGGTTTTCATTCTTCTTTATTGTATCCTATTCCTTAGAAGTACTAGTCAAAACCGATGGTTTTCCAAAGCTTACTACAGCAGCCATTGCCATTGGTGCCATTACCAATATCGTCATGGACTATGTGTTGGTGGTATTATGTAAGATGGGAATTCAGGGAGCGGCAATTGCGACTGGATTATCTCAGGTATTAACATTTGGTGTGTTTTTCCACCATTTCATCAAACGCAAAGGCAGTATCCACTGGATAAAATGCAGATTGGATTTATCCATCTATCAACGTATCCTTCCCATTGGAACAGCAGACTTTATGAATGAATTATCTGCGGGATTTATTGTATTTGTATTTAATCATGCGATATTGAAATATATCGGAGATGATGGTATCGTTACCTATACGATCATTACGTATATTTATAATATTGTTATGATGACATTTACTGGTATTTCCCAGGGAATGCAGCCACTTGTAAGCTTTTATCGAGGTAAAAAGGAACCCAAAACATGTGCGTTGTTTCTACGATATGGCTTTATATCCACACTGTTGACTTCCATTGTATCCCTTGCTATCTGTTTGATATTGACACCATTACTTGTATCGATCTTCCTTGATCCATCAAGTGGGGAATTGTTTAATGAAAGTGTCAAAGCTTTTCGGGAATACTCCTTATGTTATCTGGTTATTGGATATAACATTGTTGCCAGTGGTTATTTTGCGGCGAGTGAACAAAGTCGTTACTCCTTTACGATATCCGTATTAAGAGGCTTTATCATGATTGCGTTAAGCGTATTATTGATGGGATATCTCTTTCAGGGAGATGGTATCTGGTATGCGACGCTTGTATGTGAATCAGTTACATTGCTTGTGAGCGTTACATTTCTTTGGAAACAAAAGAAAAAAGGTGAGGCTGCCCTAAGTATTGCTTAGGATGCTTCACCTTTTTGATGCATCTTTTTTAAGTCCTCTAATAGATAATATAAACGATAACGGTCTTTTTCCTGTAACTCAATATTTGGGTTATACAGATAATGCTGTAATACATCACTGTCTTTCAACATTTCCGCAAAACGGGAATCTGTACGGGACATTTTATCTGAGTGCGTGGCAATTGCACTTGTGATGGCGATTATTTCATCTTCTTTAAACAGTTTTGATTCTTCTAAGATAGATTTTGCTAAAACAGCACTTCGTTGTGCATGATCTTTATGAGGACAATTTTCTGCATAAATTGCAATGTCATGTAACATACCAGCGACACCGGCAAGTTCAACATCAAGTTTCCTTACAGTTGCCAGATAAATGGCACATTGAGAAACACCATAACTATGCAAATAGGCAAACTTTCGATTTTCCTCATTAGCCAGCTTTTGAATAATCTTGTCAGTTTCGATACGAATAAGTTCTAAGCGATCCATTGGTATCACCTTCTTCTACTTTTATTTTATCATTTCTTCGTTTTATTGTATAGTGAAAGTCCATGTTCAATATAAAAAAAACGTTGATCTTAAGACCAACGTTTTCGGTATTGTTTTGGTTAATTAAGCTTCTACAGAAACATTAGCAGCCTGCTGACCGCGATCACCTTCAACAACGTCGAAAGTTACTTTCTGTCCTTCTTCCAAAGAACGGTAACCATCAGCATTGATGCTTGTGTAGTGAACGAAGATATCTTTTCCTTCATCAGAAGTGATAAATCCGTATCCTTTTTCTGCGTTAAACCATTTTACTTTACCTGTACTCATTTTTCGTACCTCCTATAAGTGTTGAATAAGAAGCCCTCAAATGTATAAAAAAATCACGATTAGATCATTGTACATTAGAGAATAAATACAATTCCAGAATCGTGAAATCATAGTTATTGCTTTTTATTACTTATATACCTTATCACTTTTTTTGTGTGTTGTCAACGTAAAACGCTTACGTTTTTATTTTTGTATCAAAAATCCCTTTATAAAAAACAGGAAAGCAGTTTCAGAAATCTTAAAATTGGGGTATAATATAAACAGACATACGAATAGATTGGAGGAATCTGTTATGATCATAAAAGATGAAATGCTGGCGGCGGCAATTGCCCGTACGTTACAGATACCACAGGAAGCCATAGATGAGAAGCAGATGGAAAAATTAACGACGTTATCTGCCCGTTCAGCCGGCATTGTTTCACTTGATGGTTTACAATATGCCATTAATCTGGATTATTTAGATCTATGCGGAAACAGCATTGAAGATCTAGAGCCAATCAAGGATTTGAGGGAGATAGAATATTTAAATCTGTCTAAAAATATGCTGCGTGATATTCAGGCTCTTCGTGAATATCGTCAGCTGTTACGTTTGGATATCTCAAGAAATAATTTGTATACCATGGATATCTCTGCCCTTGCAGGTATGATTAATCTGGAAGAATTGAATCTGGAACGCAGTAAGGTAGATAATCTGTCTTATCTGGAAAATGTAAAGAAATTGAAGAAGTTATATGTTGGTATTGAAAACGGACCATTCCCATTATCCATACTGGGCATGCTGGATGAATTAAAAGAATTACATATGAATAAGATGTGGCTGTATGATATCAGTGATTTAACTTATTTGAAACACATTGAAGTATTAGACTTATCCACAAACCTGTTTTCTGATTTAAGTCCTTTACAGTATTGTAAAGATACACTTCGTTCATTAAACTTAACAAACAATGAATATTTGGTGGATTGCAGTATGCTTGCGGAATTCCCAAATCTGGAAACATTAGATTTATCATTTAATCATGTCAAAGATTTTTCTTTCTTGAAGAAGCTGAAGAAATTAAAAGATTTTCGTATTATCCAGGGTGGATTGACAGACCTTCGTAATTTAAAGGGATTGACAAAACTCGAAAAACTGGATATTTCAGAAAACCGTGTCACACATACAGAAGTATTAGAAGAAATGAAAAATCTGACATACTTTAAAGCAAGCTTTTGTTTCTTGAAAAGTATTGATTTCTTAAAGAATGCAAAACAGCTGGAAGAATTGAATGTATATAATAATCAGATCAAAAATATTGATGTTTTAAAAGGCTGTGATAAAATGACAACCTTGGATGTTGGCAATAATGATATCCGTCATATTGACTCTTTAGAAGGTATGATCAATCTGGAATGTTTAGGATTAAGCAATAATGACATCCGTGATTTAAAACCATTAAAAGATCTGACCAATCTAAGTTCTATTGATTTATATGGCAATGTAATCGAAGATTTAAATCCATTAAAGAAATTGTGCAATCTGACACGTTTGCGTTTAGATCACAACAGTGTTATGGATTTAAGTCCATTGGTAAGCTGCCAATATCTAAGTTCTTTAACATTGAAGGCAAATTATGTAACCGATGTTACACCGCTTTCCAAGCTGAAAAATTTGTATGAATTACGCTTAGATGAAAATCCAATTGAAGATATCAGTGTATTAGAAGATATGGAATACTACGATAAATTCTCATATTAATAGTAAAGGAGTATGTTCCCTGTATTAGGAACATACTCCTTGTTTTATTTTACCAGCTCTTTAAATTGATCTAAGGTTTCTTTGAAGAATGTAAAGGCATCATCATATACCTGATCATCTCTTGGATCAACACCAGCATGAATCAATTCATCTAAAGGTGATTCACTTCCTCCTTTTGTAAGGAATTCACGATAAGCCTGTACATCTCCTTGTTGGATGCGTTTCACAAAGGATAATGCCACAGACATTCCCAAAGTATATTTATAAACATAGAAGTTGTAGTAGAAGTGTGGAATATAGTAACAGCCATAGCGTTGTAAATCATCGACTTCTACACTATCTCCAAAATATTGTTTATTTAAATCAAGGAAATGCTGTGTAATCTTTTGTGAAGAAATGACTTCTTTATTTTCTACCCATGTATGCAGATCATATTCAAATTTCGCATACATTGGCTGACGATACAGCGTACCGATTAACTGTGTTAAAAGATTGCTGAGGATATAAGCTTTATAGTTGTTATCTTTGCTTGTTTTCAACAAATAGTCATTTAATAAGACTTCATTTACTGTACTTGCGACTTCTGCCACAAAGATACGATAACCACTATTCATGGCACGATTGTTTTCCCATGAAAAATAGGAATGCATGGAGTGTCCCAATTCATGTGCCAGTGTACTTAAAGATTCATAATCTCCATTGAAATTGGTCATGATGTATGGCTTAGAATCGTAAGTACCCCAGGAATATGCACCACTGCGTTTTCCTTTACATGGCATAAAATCAATCCAGCGTTCAGCTTTTGCTTTGTGCAGTAGTTGAATATAATCATCCCCTAAAACCTTTAATGCTTCATCCATAATATCAAAACAATCATCAATCGAATACTTCACATCCACTTCATTTACCAGTTCTAATTGAATATCATAAACATGTTGTACATCTAGTTGTAGTATTTCTTTACGTAATGAGAAATATTCTTGTACATAGTCATGGTATTTTTCATTTCCCATATATAATACTTTATGGAATAAATCTTCTTCTACACCATCTTCAAACAGGCTGGCAGATAATGCATTCTTGAAGTTTCTTGCTTTTGCGAGCAGAACTTGTCCTTTTGCGTGAGCACTTAGTGTATTCATAAAGACATTTTGATATGTTTGATATTCTTTAAAGTAATGTTCAAAGGCCTGTTTTCTAACATCTACATCTTTATTTTGAAGGAAAGATATATAAGTAGCGCCATTTAAGAATTCTTCTTTCCCATCTACAATGACTGGCTCAAAGTTTAAAGGAAAGCTTCTAAAGGTATCTTCTGGGCATTTTGCCAATGTGACAACATCTCCCAATAAGGCTTCTGTTTTTTCATCTAAGCGATGAGGAATGGTACGAAAGATTTCAGACATCGCATAACGGAAATCTTTACAATCCTCATCCTTCAGATAAGTTTCAATAGCATCTTTTGATGCGATAATTTCATTGTCAATGAAGGTTAAAGAGCTTGTCTGTAAATCAATCAGACTATTTGCCTTTGACAAATTTTCCTGTACAGCTTCATTTTCTGAATCCACATCCACACACATACTGGCATATACTTCGATGTTTTCCATATAACGCATAAGTTCCTCACGTGTATTCATGAAGGCGATAAAGCTGTTTTTACTATCCGCAATATGCCCTTTAAACTGGCATAGCTTATGGATATATGCCTTTGCTTTTTCAAATTGATCATCAAAGGCTTTCTGATCCTTAAATAATCCACTTAAATCCCATGTAAGTTCTGTTTCAATTTCATTTCTTTTCATGTCGTTCACCTCTTGTTAATTTCTTTCTTTTTTTATTTTTTTTCCACCGAAACTGTAGCCGGTGTTTTTTCATATAGATACGCAATGCAATATATAAGGATAATAATATCAAAAGAATCACACAAGGCACTATTAGATAACGCATAATATAGTTTGTGCCATTTGTCTTGATACTGTTATTTTCAATAATATTATCACTTTCCTGCAAACGGGTATTGGTAGTTGAAACAATCGCAAAACTTCCGATATGTTCACTCTGGAAGATAATACGATCTTTTGTCTGGCTTGTTGGCAGCTGATATACATCTTCACCATCAATGTAATAGATACGATATTGACGATAGTTATGTTCTTTAGGTTTTTGAATAGAGAAAAGCATTTCACTTTTTCCCTGTAGACTGCCAAAATCATTTTTTCCTGATATTGTAAAACATTCATCCAGGCGAACATAATTGGCATCCGCAACCTTTTCCACAAGGGCTTTTTGTTCTTTTCCAATTGTATCTTTTACCTGTAAGATAATCGTTTTAGGGAACAAGTGATTTAAAAAGCTTTCATCCTGTATGGCTAAAGATAACCCAGATACCGCAAGGTCATGGCTTTTATCTTTGATCACAACACTGTAGGAAGGATGCAGGTTTTCCTGAAAGATTTGATCCAGCATACGAATCTGGGCAGCAGTGAAGATATTTACATCAGCGCCCCGCATATCTTTTTGAAATTGTTCCAGCTGTTCCATGGATTCTTCACTTAAATCACGTTTTCCAGCATAATTTTTAATGATTTCATCTGCTGTGGAAGATAATGTTTCATTTTTCTTTTGACTATCTTTATCTACTTCTATTTCATAATGTATGGTGTATCCGGCATAAGTGATATCTAACACCTGTTTTCCTGTCTTTTTACTATCATAGCCTGATACCATTTCACTTTCTATTGCGACTTCTTTTTTATCGCCATTTTCAAAAGTAATACTAAGCATGCCATCTTTTACATCTAACAATTCCTGATAAGTATACTTTGTTTTCGGTTTTTTAGATATTGTAACATCTTTCACCTGATCATAAATTGCCCGATAAGTCGTAGTTTCTGTGGCAGCTTGTACCTCTTTATCCCATCCCTTGAATAATGCGTGTTCTTTGACAGGAGTCGTAACACTAGGTATGATACCATTTTTTACCTGTAATGTAACACTTTTTTGATTAGGATAAAATGTACCGCCGTTTGCGTCAAAGGTAATGTCGATATAATTCACATCAGATAGTTGTTTTGGATGAATTATGGTCTGTATGTTTTCAGCTTTGATATAACCATAACTGTCTTTGAAGGAATATGTTCCATCATTTACACGTTTTCTATCTTTATTTAATGCGATATCTGATTGTACACGATACCATTGACCATCTTTGTTTTTTATTTCTTCCAACAAAACAAAGCTAAAGGTTGCGCCTTTTTCAATAGTATAAAGCTTTTTGCTTTTCGTATCTGCACTTGTATACACACTAATTTCTTTCTGATTACTGATTCCTAAAGCATATTGTGATTGATCTTTGCCACCAAGTGCTTCATCAATTTCCATTGCATATTGGGCTGCTTTTTCTCCCCAATATGGATCAGAAGCATATTTTACATTCATGCCTGCACTTTTATCCCCAAAGAATCCACCAGCATAGGGAAATTCATCAGGATTGGTATATGACTTTGAGATATATTGAACATCATGCGCATAGACACTTGCGTTGATACTTTGATAACGACTGGCATTTTTTTCTACATCGCTGTCATATGCTGCATGTCCAAACAGGTTATTGCGCTGATAAGCCAGTACACTTTTACCGGTTGCACTTTCATTCATGGATAATCCCAGATTCAACAAGGCATTTGCGCCATATTGATTTTGATATTGCAGAAAGGCACTAATCGCCTGTGGCAAATTGGATTGTGTCAGAATATCATGAATCTGATTATCCTTATCATAAAAAGATGTGATGGAATGATTGATTGCCAATTGATCTTTAAAGTATGCGTCCAGATCTTCTTTTTGATAATTACTGGTGGTTCTTTGAGAAATATACTGGAAATAGTTATAGAAAGGAGAGTCTTTATTTTTAGATTGTTTATGTGTATCATCACGATAATCATTGATCATCTTTCTAAAATCTTCATAAAAATAATGTCCATCATAGCTGTAATATGTTTTTCCTTCACTAAGTCCGCTCACATCTTTTTCAAGCTTTACACTGGTATCATAATCTAACGCATGGATATCAGAAGATATATGGTGATATAAATAGCCGTCTTTGACAGAATACGTACTGCTTTTGGATACTTGTTCGATGGGATAAATCGTAACATCCTTACCTTCTGCCCATCCAATAACACCACTCAACATGAATTTTACCTGATTATCTCCATAATTGTATTCAAGAAAAGCCGCATCTGCGCCATAACAGCCATTGGTGTATCCATCTTTTCCATTGGCATCATTGCGATATTCAACATTGAAGCTGCAATCATCCGCCTTTTCAAAACCGACAACACCATATTCAATAGTCAAAAATGATGTACCATAGGTAATTCCCAGATTGTTGTATTGGTTTTTTAATAACGTATGAGAAACTTTTGCTTCACCATAGGAATCATATGTTTTAATAATTTCTGTTGTGCCATCTTTTGTGACATTTACAACATGATATTTCGCATCATCGCTTAATGTATCTTCTTTTGCGGATAATGGCTGTATACATAATAACAGCATCATGAAACAGATGCCGATCGTTAATATTTTTTTCATGATGGACTTCCTTTCATAAATTCTTACTATCATTATATCCTGTTTCGTATCCGCTTTCCTACCATAAAATGAAAATTCATGGAAATTAAGAAAAAGATAAGAAAAACTGTACAAAAATGAAAAATTAAAGTGTGTTTTTCCAATTTATCGAAGCATACTAAAGATGAGGTGATGATAATGGATAAGGAAAAGTTAATGGAAGAATTAAATCAATTATTGAAAGGATGTCATATGGGCGCAGGCGTATTTGAAAATCTGGCAGGTAAATTGAAAAGTGAAGAATTGAAATTAGAATTTGATCGTATCCTGCGTATTTTAAAAGTTCATGAAAGAAAATTGACAAGACAAATCAATACCAATGGCGGGGATGCTGCGGATGATGCTGGGATGATGGGTTCTATGGCAGAAATGATGAGTAAAATAAAAAATCTGTCATTGATGAATGATACAGAAGTGATCGCAGAAGCAGTAAAAAGTATTGAAATGGGAGAAAAAGCCATTCGTGATTTTGATGACTCTCACTTTACTTTAGATGAAGAAATGCAGAAAACCATTCGTATTATGGAGGATGATTATAAAAGTATTTATTATAATCTGCATAAATATCTGATTGAATTAAAGTAAAACCAAGGTAGGAAGCAGCTGGTAATCTGCCGCTTTTTTAGTTGACAGCTTCTTTTGTCTAATCAAAATGAAATCAAATATCGTATGCATTATCTAAAACTAAGTCATCAAAAAGGAAAACAGAAATTCATAAAAGATATGATTAAAAATATATCAGCCAATGTTGTGGCAAAGTCCCTGTAAAGTCATAAGGGATATCACAGAAGATGATTATAAATATGATCAGAAAAATCAATTGATCGATATCAAATGATTCTGATTGAAAAAGAGGGATGGTTAGGATACAATAACATAAGGAAATAAATGAAAAAAGGATGGTAAATATGAACGTTACAGAAAGATTTTTAAAATATGTTGGATACGATACAGAATCAGATCCAGCATCTACTACAACACCAAGCAGTTTAAAACAGTTAACACTTGCGAAAGCACTTGTGGAAGAAATGAAAGAAATGGGAATACAAGATGCGTATGTTGATACATATGGCATTGTATATGGAACAATTCCAGCAACCAAACAAGGTGTAAAAACAGTTGGATTTATTGCGCATATGGATACATCACCGGATATGAGTGGCAAGGATATCAAGCCAAGAATCATTGACGAGTATGATGGTGGTGTCATCGTTTTAAATGAAGAAAAAGATATCAAGATGGGACCAGATGAATTTGATTCTTTAAAAGATAAAAAAGGCAAACGATTAATTGTCACTGATGGAACCACATTATTAGGTGCGGATGATAAAGCAGGGATTGCGGAAATATTAAGTATGGCAGAAATTATTATGCAAAGTGATTGTCCACATGGAACAATCAAACTGGCATTTACACCGGATGAAGAAGTAGGACGTGGCGCTGATCACTTTAATATAGAAGCATTTGGCGCAGATTTTGCGTATACCGTTGATGGTGGAGAAGTAGATAGTGTGGATTATGAAAACTTCAATGCGGCTAGTGCTGAAGTAGAAATTCAAGGAAGAAGCATTCATCCAGGAGATGCAAAAGGTAAAATGATCAATGCATTGCTTGTGGGAATGGAATTTCATTCCTTATTACCTGTCTTTGACAATCCTGCCTATACAGAAGGCTATGAAGGATTTCATCATTTGACAGATATGCATGGAGAATGTGAGCATGCACAGCTTTCTTATATCATTCGTAACCATGATGAAGTTCTGTTTGAAAAACAGAAACAGCAGTTTAAAGATGCCGCAGATTATATAAATAAAAAATATCCAGAGGGTACAATTACTTTAACCATCAAGGACAGTTATGCAAATATGCGTCAAATTATTGAAAAAGATATGTCTATCATCACCTTAGTGAAGGAAGCAATGAAACAAGTTGGCATTGAACCAACCTCTCATGCGATTCGTGGTGGTACAGATGGTGCACGTTTAACATATGATGGACTACCTTGTCCAAATCTTGGTACTGGTGGATATAATTATCATGGAAAATATGAATTTGCATGTATTGATGAAATGGAAAAAAGCGTTGAGCTGCTTGTGAAAATCGTAGAAAATATCGCAAAATAACAAAGAGGGGATGATTATTCATCCCCTTTCATCATCTTCAGCAAGTTCTGATTTAATTGTAATACCCAATAACTTCACAAGTTCTAAGGCCTGTTGTTCACTCACAATGACACCATTTAATTTATCCTGTGTAACGCCAATGCCTTCAATATCACTGCTGGCAAGATCCATTCCAGATAACGCTGTATTGTAAAATTCACTTTCATTGAGTCGGCAGCGGTCAAAAATCGTTTTATAAAATTCACACTGAACAAAAGAACTGCTTGTGAAATCACTGTTTTCAAAAACTGTCTGTTTAAACTTGTTGCCAGACAAGTTGGCATAATTCCCTTTACATTCTTTAAAATATACATTTTTTAATGTAGAATCTAAGATCTCAATGCCGGTAATGCGGCAATGTAGAAACTGTGTACGATGTATCGCACCTTCTTCAAAATGCAGGTTGCTGATTTCACAATTCTCAAAAACAACATCTACCATATCTACTAATGGAAAATGACAATCCTCAAAGAATACATTCTTAAATACACAGCCATCCAAATGTAAACATTCCACATCTAAAGAGGAAACCATAATATCTTCAAAAAGTTTTCCCTGTACATAAGGATCTTCATGAATACAGCTTTCTAAATCTGTTGCTTTATCTAAAAGCGACCCAATCTTTGGTTGTTCGATTTTCATAACCTATCTTCCTCATTTCTTTTATGCATATTGTATCGTATCCAAAGGAATTATAAAAGAGAATTTTATAAAGCTGTTTATTATCGTTTATAAAAACAATCATTTAAAAACGATATACGCTGTTTTACATGTGTATGGACAATTTTTTTGTGAATGGCAGCATCATATGCATGATAGGTTCCCTTTGTATCATTGATTATCACCTTTGCACCAGCAGCTTGTAAACGTAGACCATAGAAGATACCTTCATCATGTAAACAATCAAATTCTGTAGCTTCCATATAGGTGTTTGGTATTTTGGAAGGAAGTACATTTTGCATAGGGGAAGCATTTCTTTTCATTTCTTCATTTGAATTTCGTAAATACATTTTCCACATACGCTGATTATTTTTCGCATTCCATATTGGCGTATCTGTATATTTTTTCATGGATTCACTTTGCATATCCGCATCCACTGCTGGGTAAATCAGCATTTGGGCACAGGGTGTTATTAAGTTTTCTTTTTCAATATGATTACATAATAATGCTGAAAGACAAGCACCTGCACTATCTCCACCAATGCCTATACGATTTATATCAATATTGAGCTCATCCCCATGATGCATAAGATATTGATATAAGGCGAGAACTTCTTCATAAGCGGTTGGATAAGGATATTTGGGCAATAAATGATAATCAGGGAAAAATACTTTACAGTTAGCTTCTAAAGCATAAAGACATGCATAGTGTTTGTGAATCATACTTGCTTTATAACTAAAAGCACCTCCATGAATATATAGTAAGCATGGTAGTTTTTTTGAACTATCTTTTGGTTCAAATACATGGGTTTTTAATGACAAATGATTCACTTGTATCGTAAATTTACTTTGCTTGATTCCTTTTGGAACTTTCTTCATATGAAAAGCGATACTTTGAAAAATATTGGCTATGTAAATCACTGCTTTATTATATGGAACACGATGAGCATTGTTACGTAACTGCGGGTGAATGAATTTTTTATAAATCATGGCTTTTACCTCTTTATATGGACTGCGCATCAGCACATCTATTTCAAAATACTTTTTTTATTATACCACATAGCATAATCAAGGAAAAAGTCCAGCCTTGTTTTTTATAAGCATATCATTCATAAAGTCATACAATCCCGTTTTTTTCATTAGAACCCTTTTTTGTAAAAGAGAATATATTTTTTTGCTTAAAAATGCTATCGTTTAATTGAAAAAGATGATATTCGAATTTCTTTTATGATATCATCTTATTTACTATTCTAAGGAGGTTAGATAGGAGGAAAAGATATTTGTCTTACTATCTAAATCTTTATATGAAAAGTTTGCCATTTTATAGAAAGGATAAAGGCGATGAAAAAAAAGTTTTATATCGTAATTGCTGTTATAATAGGAATGCTTGCTATGTACATTTTTTATTCAACACATTTTTATGGGAAAGATTCAAGAGTTAACCTATATCAATCATTAGAGGAATATAAAACTGCAGAACATATAGATTTCTATGATTTTTATGATCCATTAGAATACATTGTTAATGACAAAAAAATTCATATATCTGAATACCAAGATTTATTGATTATTACGCCAATTAGATTTAGGAATCTTTACTGTACTTTTCATATTGTTCATGAAGAAAATGAAAACAATCCTACTGCACAGTTCACAAGAGAAGGAACCTCATTATCAGTAGTATCAAAAAATAAGGAAAAGAAAATAATAGAAAACATTGCCGTATATTATAGTGATAATCAACGTGAAGGTGAAATACCAGCTTATTATTTTATGTTCCAATTAGATGGCATCGTATATAGTATCATTGTTGAAGATGAACATCATATGTTTAGCAGGGAAGAAATGTTCCATAAAATGTTTGATTATTTTGAGATGCAGTTCAAAGAAGCATAAAATAAGCACCTATGAATGGAATCGTATCTGAACGATACTTACACCAGTGATAGGTGTTTTTTTATATAGTGTATCATGAATACTTTTTATGGGGTAAAATCATATTTTATATATAACTGTATGTTCATAAAGCATAATCAAGGAAAAAGTCCACCCTTGTTTTTTGATGAAAATTAGATATAATGTGTCTTATGGGATTCATCAAAAGATGAAGGAAAGGATATACATATGGATCATATTATTGAAGCGATTGCCAGCGCACTGAATATTAGTGTGAAGCAAATCAAAAATACATTAGGCTTACTGGAAGAAGGAAATACTGTACCATTTATTGCCCGTTATCGTAAAGAAGTAACAGGTGGATTAGATGAAGAACAGATTCGTGTGATTCAGGAAAATTATGCTTATCAGGTAAATCTGGAAAAACGTAAAGAGGATGTATTGCGTCTGATTGAACAACAGGGTAAATTAACGGATGAAATCAAGGCAGATGTGATGAAAGCCGAAAAGCTGTCACAGGTAGAAGATATCTATCGTCCATATCAACAGAAACGTAAAACCAGAGCAACGGATGCGATTGCGAAAGGCTTAAAACCATTAGCGGAATGGATCTTAACACTTCCAAGAACGGCGGATATCGAAGCTGAGGCAAAGAAGTATATCAATGATAAGGTAGAAACAATGGAAGATGCTTTGCAGGGCGCAAAAGATATTATTGCGGAAATGGCGAGTGACGATGCACAGGTGCGCTCACGCATAAGAAACAGCATGGAAAAATATGGACATCTTGTCACAAAAGCTAAGAAAAAACATACAGATGAGAAAAAAGTATACAAAATGTATTATGAATACAGTGAACGAGTATCTAGTCTTGCCAACCATCGTATCATGGCGATTGATCGTGGTGAAAAAGAGAAAGTGTTGAATGTTTCCATTGATTTTGATGAAGAATATATCATCAACTGGACAATCAATAAATTTACCAAGAAGCGCACAAGTCCAGTAAATTATTTGATTGATGAAGCTGTAAAAGATGGGCTGAAGCGATTAGCTTTTCCAAGCGTGGAACGTGAAATTCGTAATGAATTAAGTGAAAAAGCACATGAAGCATCTATCGAAGTATTCTCCATGAACTTAGAACGTTTATTATTACAGCCACCAATGAAGAATAAAATGGTATTAGGATTTGACCCGGCTTTTCGTACCGGTTGTAAGCTTGCGGTAATTGATCATACAGGAAAGATGATTGATGTCAGTGTGATTTATCCTCATCAGCCAAATGCGAAAGTAAAAGAATCACAGCGTATCATGCTGGATTTACTAAAGAAATATCCAATTGATATCATTGCGATTGGTAATGGTACAGCAAGTCGTGAAAGTGAAGCTTTTGTGGCAAAATTAATCAAAGATTATAACTTAAATGTTTCCTATACAATCGTCAGTGAAGCAGGTGCATCCGTTTATTCCGCAAGTAAGCTTGCACGTGAAGAGTTCCCAGATCTGCATGTAGAACAGCGTAGTGCGATATCTATTGCAAGACGTATTCAGGATCCATTAAGTGAATTGATTAAAATTGATCCACAATCTATTGGCGTTGGACAGTATCAGCATGATTTGCCACAGGCACGTTTAAAGGAACGATTAGATTTCGTTGTCAGTAAAGCAGTTAACCGTGTTGGTGTCAATGTCAATATGGCCAGTGCGGAATTATTAAAGAATATTTCTGGATTGAATGCATCCTGTGCGAAAAATATCGTAGCATATCGTGAAGAACATGGTGAAATTCATAATCGTAAAGAATTAAAGAAAGTGCCAAAGATTGGCGCAAAAGCCTTTGAACAGGCAGCTGGTTTCTTACGTATTGAAGATGGAGATGAAATGTTGGATCGTACCAGCATTCACCCGGAAAGCTATGATCTTGCGAAAAAAATTTTAAAAGAATTAGATATCAAAGAAGAAGAAATGGGCAGTGCAAGTGCTGCGGATAAAGTAAAAGAAGCATCTGTAAAAAAACTGTGTGAAACATTAGAAGCAGATAGCTACACTGTAAAAGATATATTAGACAGCATTGCGGCACCATTACGTGATTATCGAGATCAGTATGCCCAGCCAATGTTAAGAAGTGATGTATTAGAGTTATCGGATCTTCACATTGGACAACAGCTAGAGGGTGTTGTAAGAAATGTTGTGGACTTTGGGGCCTTTGTGGATATCGGATTACATGAAGATGGTTTGGTACATATTTCAAAGATGAGTAAACAAAGAGTATCTCATCCTTCTGAATTAGTTGCTGTCGGTGATATCGTAAAAGTCTGGGTATATAATATTGATGAAGAGAAACAGAAAGTACAATTGAGTTTTTTACAGCCATAATCATGAGAAAGTCATTTTTGAAAATAACAAAAATGGCTTTTCTTTATACCGGAATAGGAATTGTTTGATATAAATAAACAAATATAATATACTTGATAATGGTAAAAGATTTAAATGTGATGGGAGATGCGTATGGATAATAAACAAAAACTGGTTCACATCCTTTGTGAAAGAAAAGAAGCAGTATCTTCAAAAGAATTAGTAAAAGTTTTAAATGTCAGTGATCGGATGATTAGAAAATATGTTAAACAGATTAATTGTGAATCAAAACCTTTTATCATCTCTGGTAAAGAAGGATATCAATTGATTAAATATCCTGCTTATATTTTTGATTCACATATAGATCAGCAGTCTACAAGGCTTGCTTATATTCTTACAGCAATTACTGATGAAACAAATGAAATAGATATCAGTAGTTTAGCGGATGAATTAAATGTCAGTATTGCCACGATAGAACAAGATATAAAGCAAATCAAAAATTTGTGTAAAAACACAGATCTTCAACTAACAAGGTATCAAAATGTGTTTAAACTCAAAGGAAAAGAAAGTGAAAAGAGAAAACTCTATAAAAAAATATTGATTCAGGATCAAACACAATATATCTTTGATTCTCAATATTATCAACAATTCTTTTCTTTAACAGATTTAGATAATATCCGTAAGATCATTGAAAAAAATTTAAATATGTCAAATTTGAAAATGAATGAATTTTCTATGCTTAATTTATCCATGCATATTGGCATTAGTGTAGAGCGTATTTCCATGAATAATCTATTATCTGAAAATGTTATATTGCATTCAGAAAAAAAGTTTGACGATCATATGCGGGTTTTTGCGCATCATTTAATAAAAGATATAAGCCAGCAATATCATATCGAACTAAATGAAGATGAATATGCAGAACTAGAATTTGCTATCTTATCAAGAGTTGTGCCAAATGAATTTCTACAGGATCAGGTTGTGCGTGTAGATAAATATGTTCAACCACAAAGTGTAGAATTTGTCAGACAGCTTGTTGATAAAATATCACGGTTATATCATATTGATTTTTATAATGAACTTTTTATTGCGCAATTTGCGCTTCATATAGAAAAATTAACCATACGATTAAAAACGAATACTTTACAGGAAAATCCATTATGTCAAACCATAAAAGAGGAATATCCAACTTTGTTTGATATTGCGGTATTTATCGCAAACGAAATACATAAGGAATATCATGTGGAATTAAATCAGGGAGAACTTGCGTTTTTAGTACTGCATTTGGGAAATGCAGCAAATGATATTATCAATACAGCACCCATGATCGATTATCATGCAGCTTTATTATTTCCTATGTATTATGACGCAGAAAAGAAGCTGATTTCTTATATATTAAAACATTCCAGAGAGCATTTAAACATAGAATGTTATCATGATATTAAAGATGTTAAACTAGATCAATTTGATTTTATTTTAAGTGTTTATCCTTTGCATTTAGATGTAAAAATCCCAGTTTTACAGATTCATCCATTGCCTCATGAAGGTGATATAGATAAGATTGATGATGTTTGTAGAACTTTAAGAGATTATAAAGCTTATGAAGTAATTGAGAAAGCTTTTCAAGGTTTTGATGAAATTTTTTATAAACAGGAAATATACATGGATAATGAATATGATTTTATTCATGCGATTTGTGAACCATTAAAAGAATCACAGATCATTCATGAACAATTTATAGAAGAAGTATTAGAAAGAGAGCGATTGTCTTCTACTTATATTCGTAATGGTATTGCGATTCCTCATTCTAGTGGTATTCGGGCATTAAAGAATTTTGTGGTTGTTATTAAAAATCAGAAGCCAATATTGTGGGGGTCACATAAAGTGTCATACATTATTCTATTTGGAATGACAAGTAAATCAAAGTTCCTTAACACTTTTGATATATTCATACAATATCAAAAACAACTGATTACATATATTAATCTTCAATATAATAAAAGTCTTTAAAGGGTGTTCCGCATTAAGCGGAATACTCTTTATTTTACAGAATAAGGATTTATTTGCATAATATAGGTGTCGCTAGCGAAAGAGATATCATGAATATAATAAAGAGGAGAGGATTACATATGATCACAATCATAGCAGATAAACTGCAAAAATATTTATTGCCAGTTGCTAATAAAATTGGTTCAAATCGTTATCTATTAGCAATAAAAGATGCTTTTCTGATTTCTTTACCATTTACAATGTTTGGCTCCATTATTCTTGCGCTTGTAAATATACCTTTTTTAAACAAATTAATCGCAGAAGATACAATCGCAGCTATTCAGGCGGCAGCAGCGCCAATACAGAATGTTACGTTTAATGTAATTGCGGTTATTGTGGTACTGGGTATTGGATATAGTCTAGGAAAATATTATAAATCAAATCCAATTTATACAGCCATTTCATCTTTAATAGGATTTTTGATGGTAACACCTACAACAACTTTATTTGAAGAAAATGTTGTGACAGGAGTCTATGAATTAAATAATTTAGGAACAATGGCTATTTTTTCAGGCATCATCATGGCAATCTTATGTACAGAAACTTATCGATGGGTCGTGGAGAAAAATCTGGTAATTAAGATGCCAGATAGTGTTCCGCAGCTGGTAGCGGATTCTTTCTCATCATTTATCCCTGTAGGAGCTGTATTATCTATTAGTTTTATCATTCAATTAGGCTTTTCATTCACTGGATTTCAAACAATGAACGCATTTATTTATGAAATGATTCAAATACCAATTTCTAGAATTGGAAGCAGTTTTACGGCAACCATGATTGCGGGTGCATTATGTAATTTGTTCTGGTTCTTTGGTCTGCATGGAAACAGTATTGTTTATAATTCCGTATTAAGTCCTATTTTTAAGGCACTTTCCATAGAGAATCTAGCTGCATTTCAGGCACATAAAATGATTCCAAATGTTATTACTGAAGAATTTGCGTTTTATTTCGGCGGTTTTAATGGTAGTTTTATAGCATATCCTATTTTGATCTGTATCATTATTTTCTTCAAAAAGAAGAAAGAATGGAAGAAACTTGCAGAGGTATCTATGGTTCCTGGAATCTTTAGTATCTATGAACCAATCGTATTTGGATTACCATTGATGTTAAATCCAATTATGTTAATACCAATGTTGTTAACACCAATGTTGTCATGTGCCATCAGCTATTTTGCGATGACGGTTGGTCTTGTGCCATTATGTACTGGTGTTTCTATTCCATGGACAACGCCTATGATTTTAAGTGGTATCATCACAACGAACTCTTTACAGGGTGGAATATTGCAAATTGTGATCATTGCTGTATTAACAGTGCTATGGTATGTATTCTTGAAAATTGCATATAACGGAGATAAAGATAAGGAGAAGAAAATTGAAAATGAATAATATTATATATGATAAAGTATTGGGATGTTTATTAGGATGTGCAATAGGCGATGCAATGGGAGCAGTAACAGAAAATTTAACATTTGATCAAATAAGAGAAAAATATAATGGTAAAGTTACGGAAATGCTGGTGCCTGATAAAAGTGCATTTGCCTATGGTAATTGTGCAGGACAAGTAACGGATGATTTTTCACAAACATATTTATTAACACAGCAAATTTTGAAACATGGGAAAGTTGAGAAAGAGGCAGTGGAAGATATGTTGATTGATTGGTCACATATGCCGGTATATTTTAATCGATTTGCCGGACCAACCACTAGAGCAGCGATTGCTGCCTTACAAGAAAAAATTGGCGAGAAGAAGCCTGATACAGAGAAAAAAGTGGTGGATTATGCATCACAGGCAACCAATGGAAGTGCTATGAAAATTGCACCAGCTGGTTTATTTGCTTACGATTGTATTGATGAGGCTGTGCAAAATGCATTTTTGATATCCAGTGTTACCCACAACAATCAGCTTGCCATCAGCGGAGCATGTGCAGTTGCAGCATTTATCAGTGCTTCACTTAAACCAAATGCCACTTTATATACAGCCATAGAAGCAGCCTTTTATGGCGCTGAAAAAGGAGAACAATTAGGTATGCAGTATGGTCATACAGTTGGCGGAGCAAGTGTTAAAGAGCGAATGAATCTTGCCATATCCATCGCCTTATCCGGTTTAGATAAAGAGGTAAAAATGCGTAAGCTTTATGAAATAGTAGGTAGTGGCTTACATATTTCAGAAGCTGTTCCAGCAGCAATTGGTATTATCGTTGCCTGCAAAGGAGATCCTTGGGATACAATAGTTGAGGCAGTTAATATTGGTTATGATACAGATACAGTAGCTGCGATTGCTGGTTCAATGGCAGGCGCATTAAATGGAACAAGGAATATTCCTGATGGCTATTTGGAAATAGTAGAAAAAGCAAACGATATGGAAATACAAAAACTTGCGGAAAAAGTCTGTGATTTTATAAAAGAAAAATAAAATATATTTTTGCAACCATAATGTAAACAATGAAAGAAAGCATAGATTTCCATGAAAATTGTGAAAAATATGCTTTTTTTCACTTTATACAGAAATTTCTTTGATATATGTGATGATTTTTAGTATAATGTAGGCGGTCAAATAAAGGAGGACTATGCAATAATGTCAGATTTAGAAAATTTGAAGGAACATGCGACGAATATACGTAAAAACATTGTGAAAATGGTGACAGCTGCAGGATCTGGACACCCTGGTGGATCTTTATCTTCAGTTGAAATCCTTACATCTATTTACTTCACACAGATGGATATCAATGCAGATAATTTAGAAAGCAACAAGCGTGATCGTTTTGTATTAAGCAAGGGACATGCATCACCGTTATTGTATGCTGTCTTATGTGAAAAAGGTTTTTTGAGTGAAGAAGAATTGATGACATTTAGAAAGATTGATTCTCGTTTACAGGGACATCCAAGTATGCGCAAGCTGCCTGGCATTGATATGTCTACTGGTTCATTAGGACAGGGAATCAGTGCTGCAGTCGGTATGGCTCTTTCAAATAAATATCACGATCTTCCATATCGTGTATACACACTACTTGGAGATGGAGAATGTGAAGAAGGAGAAGTATGGGAAGCAGCTATGGCTGCCGCTCATTATCATTTAGATAATTTAATCGCAATTGTTGATTTTAATGGTCTACAGATTGATGGGGATATTCATGATGTTATGAATCCTACACCATTAGATGAAAAGTTTAAAGCATTTGGATGGAATGTCATTACATTAGATGATGGAAATGATATGGAGCAGGTGTTGGATGCACTTGAAACTGCGAAAACATTAGAAGGCAATCCAACGGCAATCATTGCGAAAACAGTAAAAGGTAAAGGTATTTCTTTCATGGAAAATAAAGCAAGCTGGCATGGTGTTGCGCCAAGTGAGGAACAATGTGCAGATGCTTTAAAAGAATTGGAAGGAGGAAACGCATAATGGCAAAGATGGCGACAAGAGAGGCTTATGGGCAGACACTTGCTGCATTAGCTGCTGAAAATGAAAATATCCTGGTATTGGATGCGGACTTATCTGGTTCTACTAAAAGTGGAATGGTAAAGAAAAATAATCCAAATCAACATTTCAACATGGGAATTGCAGAAGGCAATATGATGGGCGTTGCGGCAGGTCTTGCGGCAAGTGGAAATATTGTATTTGCCAGCAGTTTCGCAATGTTTGCGACTGGACGTGCTTATGAACAGATTCGTAACTCCATTGGCTATCCAAGATTAAATGTAAAAATCTGTGCAAGCCATGCAGGAATTACAGTAGGAGAAGATGGCGCAAGTCATCAGACATTTGAAGATATCTCTTTAATGAGAGGTATTCCTAATATGATTGTTGTATGTCCTGCTGATGGTGTAGAAGCTAGTAAAGCGATCAGAGCTGTTGCGGCATATGATGGACCTTGTTATGTAAGACTTGGAAGAAGTGCTGTAGAAACAGTATATGATGAAGATATGGATTTCCAGATTGGAAAAGGCAATGTATTGCGTGCTGGAAAAAAAGTAGCGATCATTGCTTGTGGAATCATGGTAGAGCAGGCACTTGCTGCCTATGATATGTTGAAAGAAAAAGGCTATGAACCAACAGTTGTGGATATGCACACAATTAAACCAATTGATGAAGAGCTGCTTGTATCTTTAGCTGAAAATCACGATTTATTTGTGACTTGTGAAGAACACAGTGTAATTGGTGGTTTAGGTAGTGCTGTGGCAGAAGTTCTTGGTAAGAAAGCACCAAGAAAGATTGCTATGGTAGGTATGCAGGATACATTTGGAGAAAGTGGAAAGCCTGCACAGCTGCTTGAAAAATATGGAATGACAGCAAAGGATATTGTAAAAGCAGTAGAAGAAAATATCTAAAAAAAGAATTGGTTACCGATACTTCTAAATGAAGTAAGGTAACCTTTTTTTGTTTGTCAATATACCTAATAGGTATATTTTGATAGAAACATGAACTTTTTTAGCATTATTTATGCTGAAACTTCGTAATTTTACCAACCTTCTTTTATAATAGTAACAGTGTAAGGAAGGGATTACAAAAAATGGAACGATCAACAATCAACCAAAGAGTAGGCGTAGCCATTCATCAGGCATTGAAGAGGCGTGGGATGACACAAGAACAACTTGCATTGTTAATTGGAACTACACAGCGTTCCATTTCGGCATATGTTCGTGGGGAACAGCAGCCTTCTTTAGAAACATTGGTTATGATTTGCCAAGTGCTGGATTTAAATTTAAATCAGGTATTGCGTATGAATGAAACTTATTATCCATATCGCATTTTAGAAAAAGATGAAGAAAAAGATTTTATGAGTATTTTGGATGAAGTACCTGAAGAAAAAAAAGAAGACTTCACGGCTGTTGTGAAAAGGTTTAAAGACTTAATGAAATAATACACGAGCAAGTGTATTTTTTTTGCTAAGCGACACATAGTATCTATTATAGTGTGATAGACAAATTTCATAAATGCGTTATACTATATTTAGGTTGAAAGGTCGTGAATGTTATGGAACAAAAAATCGTTTTAGAAGTCAATGAGGAAGAGAAAAAAATCATAGAATTATATCGATCATTACCATTGGAAAAACAACAAAAATTTTATCAATTGATGATTTCTTTGGAAAAGTTGATTTTAGGAGAATAAAATTACTTTTATAATTCGTAAAATACTGTTACAATAGAGAAAAGGAGAAAAAGTTGAGGTACACATTATGAATGAAAAAGACGTAATTGAGAATGTCGGCAGATGTGGGAAAATCTGTACGTTCTGCAAGGATGCTGCTTTCTGCCGTGGATGTGGTTCCACAAGCGCAGAATGTGCAAAGCATTTAACACGTGAGGGGTGTTATCAGTATCATTGCAGCAAACAAAAGGGGTTAGCAGGCTGTTGGGAATGCGATGATGCACCATGTGACATGGATGTATTTTCAAAGGATAATAATATCCGATATCGTGCATTTGTAAGATTCGCAAAGTATGAAGGTGTAGAAGAATTAGGAAAGTGCGTTTTTCAGAACATGATCCATGGTATCCGCTATGGGGAGGGCAAGGATTATGATCAGTTTGATTCAGAAGAAAAGGTGGTTCAGCTTCTCACAAAACATTATTTATCTGATGACTGAAAATAGTTTCATAAAAACTGAAAA
This sequence comes from [Eubacterium] hominis, assembly GCA_014337235.1. Lineage (GTDB taxonomy): Bacteria > Bacillota_I > Bacilli_A > Erysipelotrichales > Erysipelotrichaceae > Hoskinsella > Hoskinsella hominis. The sequence continues at coordinate 2,324,364 of CP060636.1, forward strand.
TTTTCAAATTAATGATTGACATTTTTCAGTTTTACGTTTACTATATTAGGTATACAGATAAAATAAATGCTTTGATGGGAAATAGTAAAACAAAAGAACTTGATAGAGAGTCTTTGGCTGGTGGAAAAAGATATGCTTCTTTGTTTGAACACATCCTTGAGCAGTAAAGATGAACCTTAGTAGTCTTTATCGGGGTCCCTGCATCCGTTATCATGCTAGAGTATGTTGGTACTCGAAGAGGTTGGTATCGTGAGATATCAATAAAATAAGGTGGAATCACGTAAGTTAAACTTTCGTCCTTTGGATGAAAGTTTTTTTGTTAAGAAAGAGGTGCGCAAGATGAAAAAATTCAGTATTCCTTCAGGTACAAGAGATTTGATATTAGATGAATGTATGAAAAAAAGAGCTTTACAAAAAGGCATTGAAGAAGTGTTTGACGCATATGGATATGATGAAATTATTACACCATCCATCGAATATTATCAAACATATCAGACAGGTTTTGAACAGTTAAAGGATGAACAGATGTATAAATTCTTTGATCAAGATGGAAAGATATTAACGCTGCGTATGGATATGACAGTGCCAATCGCCCGTGTGTGTGCTTCTAAGTTTAAAGATCAGACACCGCCATTTCGTTTCCGTTATCATGCAAACGTATATAAGGTGAAACAGTCTTTTGCGGGAAAACGCAATGAAGTTACGGATTGTGGGATTGAATTATTAGGTTTACAGGATAAAGAAAGTGATCTTGAAATTTTAATGTGTGCTTTAGAAGTTATGGAAACGATGAAACAAAGCTCTTATACGCTGGAAATTGGAAATGTGAATTTCTTCCATAGTGCATGTGATGAATTGCAGTTAGATAAAGAGGAAGTTGAAATTTTGGCAGATTTAATCGATCGTAAGAGTATGATAGAATTAAAAGATTATTTATCAAAATTGAAATTAGATGAAGATAAACAACAGTTTTTCTTACAGCTGCCATGGCTTTGCGGTGATATAAAGGTATTAGACGATGCTTTGACTTATTGTTTCAATGATCAGTTAAAGGATATCGTATACCAGTTGAAACAGCTGATGAGTGATTTAACCGCATTGGGATATGGAAAACATATTACATTTGATTTAGGGAAAGTACCACATTTAAACTATTATAGTGGATTATTATTTGAAGGCTTTGTGGAAGGTATTGGAACCAGCGTATTAAGCGGTGGCCGCTATGATCATCTATTAGAAAAATTTGGCAAGCCAATGCCAGCCATTGGGTTCTCAGTAAAACTGGATTATCTTTTAGAGGTATATGAACTGACATGTGAAACAAAAAAGACAATACAGATACTTTATCCATTGTCTAAGCAGTTGGAAGCTTTACAGAAAGCAAAAACATTACGTAAAGATTATCGTGTGGAATTATTGCCACAAGAGCGAGAAGATATAGAAGTGAAGGAGGTTATGGCATGAGTATATCATTTGCACTTACCAAAGGCCGTTTAGAAAAAGAAACAGTGAAGATGCTGGAAAAAAGTGGTTATGGCATAGAAAACCTAAAAGATAAAGGAAGAGCACTTGTATTTCCTGATACCAAAAAAGACATTCGTTATTTCTTAGTAAAGGCGAATGATTGTATTACCTATGTACAACATGGGGTTGCGGATATTGGTGTTGTAGGTAAAGATACTTTATTAGAAGGCGATAAAGATTATTATGAAATGCTAGACTTAGGGATAGGCAAATGTAAATTTATTGTCGCAGGACTTCCTGAAAATAATTTATTCGATAAAGTAGGACATGTGAAAATTGGTACGAAATATCCTAATATCGCAAAGGCTTATTTTTTAGAAAAAGGTATGGATGTAGAATTGATCAAAATTGATGGGTCTGTGGAATTGGCGCCTATTTTAGGCTTATGTGATGGCATTGTGGATATCATGGAAACAGGCACAACCTTGAAGGAAAATGGTCTGGTTGTATTTGATACTGTATGTGATATTTCTGCCAGAGTCATTGTGAATAAAGCAAGCTTTAAACTAAAGAAAGACGAAATTACACAGATCTTGAATGATTTGAAATCAGTGATGGAGGATTAACATATGTTAAGTGAAATCAAAAAGGAAAACAGTGAAGAATTAAAAGCATATCTGGAAAGCCGTAATGAGGAAATAAGCAGTGATATCATTGTGACTGTATCAAAAATATTAGAAGATGTTAGAAAGCGAAAAGATGAAGCGGTTATTGCATATACAGAAAAATTTGATGGAATCCGATTAGAAAACTATTGTGTAAGTGAAGCAGAAATAGATGAGGCAGCATCACATTGTGATCCGTTTTTTATGGAAAGCATGCAGAAGGCAAAGAAAAATATTGAATTTTTCCACAATGCGCAGAAACAGAATGGATATTTGCTACAGAAGGAAAAAGGTATTTATTTAGGACAGCGTGTACTTCCATTAGACAGTGTTGGTATTTATGTACCAGGTGGTCGTGCGCAATATCCAAGCAGTGTTTTAATGAATGCGATTCCAGCAAAAGTAGCCGGAGTAAAACGTATTGTAATGATTACACCGCCAAGTAAAGAAGGCTCTTTACACCCTAATATTGCATATGCCGCAAAACTTGCGGGTATTGATGAGATTTATAAAGTAGGTGGTGCACAGGGAATTGGGGCATTGGCTTATGGTACCCAAACTCTGCCACCGGTGGATAAAATTGTGGGACCAGGAAACATTTTTGTGGCAGCTGCCAAAAAATTGGTGTTTGGAAAAGTAGATATTGATATGATTGCCGGACCAAGTGAAATTCTAGTTGTCGCAGATGAAAATGCTAATCCTGCTTATGTCGCAAGTGATTTATTATCTCAGGCAGAACATGATCCAATGGCCAGCGCAATCTTATTGACAACTTCTGTTTCCTTATTGGATGCGGTTAATGAAGAGTTAAGAAAACAAACAGATGTATTGCCAAAGAAAGCCATTGTGGAAGAAAGTATGAAGCATTATGGGAAAGCAATTGTATGTGACAGTATTGAAGAATGTGTTAACATCGCTAATCAAATCGCACCAGAGCATTTAGAATTGATGGTAGAAGATCCTATGGCATATTTAGGTCTGGTAAGACATGCAGGCAGTGTGTTTATGGGATATTATACATGTGAAAGTATTGGAGATTATTTTGGCGGTACCAATCATGTATTGCCAACAAGTGGCACAGCACGTTTCTCTAGTGCGTTATCAGTAGATAGTTTTATTAAAAAATCAAGTTTCCTGCATTATACAAAAGAAGCAGTGGACGCATATGGTTCTTACATTGTGGAAATGGGAGAACAGGAAGATTTACAGGCACATGCCAATGCGGTAAAAGTGAGGTTGAAGTAAATGAAAGAAATACAGTCCTATGAAGCACAAAAACAAGAAGGAATTCTGTTAAATGCAAATGAATTATATAAAAACGCAAGTGATGAAATCATTGAAGAAGTCAAAGAAGCACTTTCTGATATCGCCTTCAATCGTTATCCGGATATGGAAAACAAAGAACTGATTCAGGCATATGGCAATGTAATGAATATACAAAGCAATAAAATTCTGGCAGGGAATGGCAGTGATGAAATGCTTGGTCTTTTGATTGGGTATTTCCTTGGGAAAGGAAAACGTTTATATACCCTTGATCCAGATTTCTCCATGTATGATTATTATGCGAGTATGCATGAAGCAGATGTTGTGAAATATACCTGTTTTGAAGATGGCGCATTTGATGTGGATAAGTTTATTCAGGATGGAAAAGAAAAAAGTGTAAATATGATTCTGTTTTCTAATCCCAATAATCCTACAGGGCATGCGATTAATCGTAAAGTCATTGATAAAATCCTGTATGCATTCCCTGATATTCCTGTCATTATTGATGAAGCATATGGAGAATTTGCGAGTGAAAGCATGTTACAGTGTGTGGATCAGTATGAAAACTTATATGTCACAAGAACCTTGTCAAAAGCTTATGGACTTGCGGGTGCCAGATTAGGCTTTTTAATCAGTAATGTAAAGAATATTCAGGAATTAAAGCCTTATGTTGTGCCTTATAATATTTCTTCATTTACACAAAAAATCGGCGTCATTGTTTTACGTCATGCGAAAGAATATCAGCCCATCGTGCGTGATACAATTGAACAGCGTGAAAAGATGTTTCAGAAATTAAAGGATTTAAAGACAGTGCGTTTTTATCCATCTCAGGCAAATTATCTATATGGCAGATGTGCGTGTAAAGATAAATTGCTTCAGGCATTTGAAGAAAAACAGATCGTAATAAGAAATTATAAAGGCAGTGATAGTTTTAGAATCACGATAGGCAGTAAAGAACAAAATAAATTAGTCATGGATGTTTTACTGCAGTTTGATAAGGAGGAACATGTATGCGAAGTGTAAATAAACAACGGGATACCAAAGAAACACAGATTTCCTGTTATGTAAATTTGGATGGGGATGGCACAAATGATATCCATACAGGTGTTGGCTTTTTTGATCATATGCTGACATTGTTTTCCTTTCATTCAGGTATTGATGTAAAATTAAAGGCAAATGGTGATTTGAATGTATGTGATCATCATACAGTAGAAGATTGTGGTATTTTGCTTGGCACATGTGTGAAGGAAGCTTTGCAGGATAAACGTGGCATAGCCCGTTATGGAAACATGATGCTGCCAATGGATGAAACATTATGCAATGTTACTTTAGATATCAGTGGTCGTCCTTATCTGGTATATCATTGTGAATTAAAACGTGATCAAATTGGCAATTTCTCATGTGAAATGGTAGAAGAATTCTTGCGTGCATTTGCATTTGCGGCAGGAATTACATTGCATGTCAATGTGTATTATGGAGTGAATGATCATCACAAAATAGAAGCCATTTTTAAAGCTTTAGGCAGAGCCTTAAAGGCAGCTGTTAAAGTGGAAGGTGACGCACTTCCAAGTACAAAGGGGAAGTTAGAATGATCGCTATTATTGATTATGATATGGGAAATTTGCACAGTGTAGAAAATGCGTTGAAAAAAATAGACTGTGCATGTAAAATTACGAAAGATCCCAAAGATTTAAAACAGGCAGATAAATTGATTCTGCCAGGTGTTGGCGCATTTCCGGATTGTATGAAAAATCTGGAAGAAAGTGGTTTATTGGAAGTTCTTCGTGAAGAGGTACTGGTAAACAAGAAGCCATTGCTGGGTATTTGCCTAGGCATGCAGGCGTTGTTTGAAGAAAGTGAAGAAGGAACACCTACAAAAGGATTAGGATTTCTGAAAGGTAAAATCGTGAAAATGGTGGAGCCTAATGTGAAAATCCCTCATATTGGATGGAACTTATTAGAAAAAAACCAGGATTTCGCCTTATTTGATCAACTGTCATCACAGCCATTTGTTTACTATGTACATTCTTATTATGCACAAGGTTATGAAGAAAGTGATTTAGTGGGATATTCCTGTTATGGAGATTTGAAAATTCCAGGACTGTTACGACATGATAATATTTTAGGAGCACAATTTCATCCTGAGAAAAGTGGCGAGGATGGTTTGGCAATTCTAAGGTATTTTAAGGAGGAATTTGTATGATCATATTACCGGCAATTGATATATTGAATAATGCACCTGTACGTTTATATCAGGGAGATTATGGACAAAGTGAAACCGTTGGAGAAAGTATTTTAGAAATTGCGAAAGTGTTTGAAAAAGAAGGTGCCAGTTATCTTCATATGGTAGATTTAAATGGTGCCAAGGATGGCAAAAAATGTAATGCGCAAGCGATTATTGAAGTTGCCTCTACCATTCATATTCCTGTGGAAGTCGGTGGTGGCATCCGTTCTATGGAAGATGTGGATTTTTATCTTAGTAAAGGCGTATCCCGTGTGATTCTAGGGACAGCTGCATTAGAAGATGAAACATTTATAAAAGCTGCGCTCGACAAGTATAAAGAAAAAATTGCAGTAGGTATTGATTGTAAAGATGGCTTTGTATGTGGTCATGGATGGCTTTCAGAAAGTAAATGGCAATATATCGATTTTGCGAAGAAAATGGAAGCTATGGGAGTGAAAACAATTATCGTGACAGATATTAGTAAAGATGGAACGATGATGGGACCTAATGTTGAGATGCTGGCAGAATTAAAGAAAAATGTTTCCATGCAGATAGTTGCCAGTGGTGGTATCAAGGATATCACCCATATTAAGGCTTTAAAAGATCTGGATATTTATGGAGCAATCACCGGTAAAGCAATGTATGCGAAAACCTTATCTCTTCCAGAAGCAATTGCTTTATGTAAGGAGGACTAAGATATGCACACAAAAAGAATCATTCCATGTCTGGATGTAAAAGATGGACGTGTGGTCAAAGGCATTAACTTTGTTGGTTTAAAAGAAGTTGGCGATCCTGTAGAATTAGCCAGAACCTATTATGAACAAGGGGCTGATGAGCTTGTGTTTCTGGATATCACCGCAACAAATGAACAGCGGGATACCATGGAACAAGTGGTTGAAAGAGTCGCCAGAGAGATTTTTATTCCTTTTACCGTAGGTGGAGGCATTCGCAGTGTTGATGATATCCGTAAAATGCTTCGTGCTGGCGCAGATAAAGTCAGCTTAAACAGTGCAGCTGTAAAAAATCCTGATTTAATCAAAGAAGGTGCTGCCATGTTTGGCAATCAGTGTATTGTCTTAGCGGTTGATGGAAGAATGCGACAAGATCAAAGTGGCTGGAATGTCGTGATCAATGGTGGTCGTATAGATACAGGCATGGATTTGTTGGAATGGGTAAAACAGGCCGTATCACTTGGTGCTGGTGAAATCCTATTAACAAGCATGGACGCTGATGGTACGAAACAAGGCTTTGATATACCTTTATGCAAGGCAGTGCGTGAAATCGTTGATGTACCAGTCATTGCCAGTGGCGGTTGTGGTGCACTGGAACACTTTGCGAAAGCCTTTGAAGAAGAAGCATGTGATGCGGCACTCGCTGCTAGTATGTTTCATTATGGAGAAGTTACAATTCCACAAGTTAAGGAATATTTGAAAAAGAAAGGAATTCCTGTACGTATATGATAAAGCTTGATTTTGAAAAAGGGAATGGCTTGTTGCCAGTAGTAGTGCAGGATGTTCATACAAAAGAAGTATTGATGCTTGCCTATATGAATGAAGAAAGTCTGAATAAAACCATAGAAACAAAAGTAGCGACCTATTACAGCAGAAGCCGCCAGGCACTTTGGGTCAAGGGAGAAACAAGTGGACACTATCAGTATGTAAAAGATATTCGTATCGATTGTGATGAAGATACCATTTTATTACTGGTGGAACAAGTTGGTGCAGCCTGCCATACAGGACACTACAGTTGTTTTTATCGCAATATAGAAGGAGAAGAAAAATGAAAGAATTAGATGTATTATATGAAACGGTAATTGATCGTAAAGCCAATGGAGAAGAAGGAAGCTATACTTCTTATCTTTTCAATAAAGGTTTAGATAAAATATTAAAAAAAGTGGGAGAAGAGTGTACAGAGGTTGTCATTGCCTCCTTATCACAAAGTAAAGAAGAGCTTGTAGGTGAAATCGGAGATTTGATGTATCATTTAATCGTGTTGATGGTAGAAAAAGGCATCACATTAGATGATGTAAATGCAGAACTGGAAAAACGTTCTCAAAAAACACATAATCTGAAAGCAGAAAGAAAACCAATCGAACATTTATAGAAAAGGAAACGCATGTGCGTTTCCTTATTTATAATACGATATCTTTTCAGGATCAAAACGATCAACTTTTGGCTTTACTTCATCACCATAACCAACAGCCACAACACCAATAGGAATCAAATGATCCTCTATATGGAAATAGTTTCTAAAGTTTTCTATACGCTCAGTTCTTGGACCAATAGCACACCAGCATGTGCCAAGTCCCTGATGTACAGCTTCAATCAACATGTTTTCAATGGCTGCCGCAGCATTAACATATAGATACTCTTCTGGTTCAATATCTCGTTTATCACCTAATACCATGATGGCACATGGTGCAGTTTTCATCATTCCAGTATAGGGGGATAATGTTTGCATATGATCTAAAGCCTCCCGGTTTTCAATCACCATGAATCGCCAGCTTTGGGTGTTTCTGGCTGTTGGTGCATTCATGGCAGCACGTAACAACTCCATGATTTTTTCTTCCTCGACCGGTTTGTCTAAATACTTACGAATACTTTGACGTTCATATAATTCTTTCAACATTTTGCTCACCTCTTTTCTAAGTATAACACGAACAGGAAAAAAGCGTATTGGATATGAATAGGAAAAATAAAACTTCTTTTCTATAAACACAGAAAAATGGCACAAAATATGATATGATAAAAAAAGATAAACAGGAGGACTTACATATGAATATAAAAATAGAAAACTGGAAACTGCTGGTTTTGTCAGTATTCTACATCATCTTTGGCATACTATCTTATACAATTGAGAAGGTTGAATTTCTAAATTTCTTTAAAATTGCTGGAATCGTCATTATATTAATTGGCCTGTTTCAGATTCTAGTATATTTCTTTAAGAAAGAATACTTAAAACCAAATGAATTCAGCTTTGCGACAGGTATTTTATACTGTATGGCAGGATTGATTGTCACCTTTAAGCCAGAAGTCATTGTGGACAATTATCCACTTGTATTAAGTGGACTTGTTGTATTAGATTCCACTCTTCGTTTACAATACTCCATGAATTTATTTCGTCTGCAGGAAAGTCAGTGGAAAATCAATATTGGTGCCGCCATTGTGCCTTTAATCATTGGCATGGTGATTATCCTTGTGCCTTTTGATGAAAATACCCTGCACAATCTGTTTAGTTTCTTATTGATTCTGGATGCTATCGCCAACTTCTATACGATCTTGTATTATAAACGCATCGTTCGTAAATATGGTACAAGAGGAGAAAGCATGCTGGATTTTGGGGAAGAAAAAAAGCATGATAAGATCGAAGAAATGGATGTTATCGTTCCAACAGAAGAAGAGTAAAAGAAAATGTATGCGTGATAGTCGCGCATACATTTTTTTAATGGAACATATCTTTTCGTTTGAATATAATAGTTGCGATGATACAGGCAATGACAGCCACTAGTGTAGGAAACCACCATTCAGGGATAGGAAGTCCACTAACATTCATACCATAGAAACTGAAGATAATATTTGGAATAGACATTACAATGGTGATAACTGTCAATACCTTCATAACAATATTTAAATTGTTACTAATAACAGATGCATAAGCATCCATTGTTCCAGATAGGATATTACTATAAATGTTACACATTTCAATTGCCTGATGAATTTCAATCATAACATCTTCTAAAATATCCTGATCATCTTCATATAACTTGATTTGTTTGCCACGCATGATCTTGTTTAAAGTAACTTCATCTGTCTTTAAGGATGTGGAGAAATATACCAATGACTTCTCTAATCCTAACATCTGAATCAACTCTTTATTTTTCATAGATTGATGTAAACGCATTTCTGTTCGTGAGGATACACGATCAATCTGTTTCAGATACATCAGGAAACGCTGTGAGATACGTAACAGCAATAAGAATAAAAAGCGTGTTTTCATATCTGTATGCATACCTTTAATTCTTCCACTTGCCATATCTTCAATATTGAAGTTTTCGTGAAGGCAAATTGTAACAATATATCCCTTCATGATGACAACACCAAGTGGCAGGGTCGTATAAAGTAATGTATTCTCATCCATATTTTCATCATCTTCTGCACTAGGGTAGTCGACAATGACAAGTGTTTGTCCTTCATCTTCATCATGGTCAATATGAGAGCTTTCTTCCTCATCCAGACTCGCTTTGATAAACTCTGGCAATACACCAATCTGATTTGTTAAAAATTCGATTTCTTCCTGTGTAGGAGAAATTGCGCTGATCCAGCATCCTGTTTCCGGCTGGTCGATTTTTCTTGTGCCATTCTCAAATGTTTTGTAGTATTCTAACATGGTGCCCTCCTTATAACAGGAGTACATTTATGCCTCCTGTATTTTCTCTATTACATTGATGATATGGACTTTCCGGCTCTGGAGACATAAACTTCACCATCCTTTTTTCGCTCATTTATTATATCATGAGAAAGATTTAAAAATAAAGATAAATTTACAAGAAAGGAAGCAAATTCATGCTTCCTGTTCCACATATTCCATAAATTGATTTTTTCCACAGTTTTTTGCCTGATATAAAGCGGTATCCGCATGATGAATCATTTCTTTTAAGGATTGTATACATTCTATACTTAAACACGTATAACCAGCAGAAATATGAAGCTTTTGCGGCAGCTTTTCTAATGCGATAAATATTTCTGTAAGATAACAGCTGATATCATCTTTGCTTTTATTGACGAACATACATAAAAATTCATCTCCACCAAAGCGATAGATTGTAATATTATCATCTGCGAAGGATTGTAAAATATCCGCCATTTTCCGTATGATTTGATCGCCAAACAAATGTCCATAGGTATCATTATATTCTTTGAAATTATCAATATCGCACATGGCAATACCAATGGATTGTATACTTTCAAGCTGCATCATTTCTTCGATATCAATCTGAAACCGCTGACGGTTGCGCAGTTTAGTGACTTCATCATAGCTTGCCTGTTGTTTCAATATCTGATTTTGTGCCAGTAGTTCATAGTATTGAAGTTTTTCTTCATATCGATGGGAAATCTGTGCATCTTTTTTTATCATGAGCTTTCTTGAAAGGTGTACGTAATCCTGATACAACATGCTTTGATCATAGGCACAGGGAAATGTTTCAGAATAAGATATGACATAATCCTGAATCTTTAACAGCTGCTGGATTTGATCATGTTCGCCATTTTCACATAACAGCATCAAAATCTGTTTGGCATGTTTTTGATCTTTGATTTGCAAAGCAACCTGATATAGTTCTTCTAACATCCAATATGTGGAAGCATCACACATCGGCTTCTTCAGAAATGATTCTAACTGCATAAAGGGAAGCTTATTTCTACAAGCATATAAATAAAGGATATCCAAATACGCATGAATAAAAGATGAGAATTGTGGAAAACTGCAATGTTCATCATAAAACTGTATCGCAAAAAGGGGATCACTTTTGGTATAAAGTGTAAAAAGATGTGCCATTAACAAGGGATAAATTCGTTCGTTTTTATCCATCAACTGCATAGAGCGTTCATAAAAATCTTTGGCTTTACAATCTTTTCGCTTATCAAATATGGTTGCTATATCATATAAAATACGTGCTTCACTTTCCACATCCTGCAGCTTTTTCGCTATCATGAGCGCTTTACAATCATACTCCAGTGCTTCTTCTTCATCCAAATAGAAAAGCCCGCACAATTGATGATTGATCAGCAATAGGGCAGGCTCGTCAAGATGAATGGCGTATTGCGTGGCATATGCTTTGTAGTATCTTGCATCTACAGTATCTTTTTTGATAATACTACAGGCGAATAAACGTTGATACGCATATGCCTGTTGTATAACATCCTCATGCTCCAGTGCTGTTTTTAAATCAGAAGATGCTTTTTGCTTTTCTTTTTCGATATCCAAAGATACATCTATAATACGTTTGATACAGACGTGAAGTTCTTTGATTTCCATATGCATAACACTCCCTGTATGTACAAAGTATAGCCAGTGAATACAAAATAATTTGTCGAATTTTGTCAATCAGAAGAAATTTTAATAATAAATAGATTCTTTTACCTTTTGCGCAGCCTGTGGACCATTAATTTTTTCAATGATCGCAAATGCGAAATCAATGACTGCCGCAGCACTTCTTCCTGTGATGATATTGTGATCAGTAACCGTATATTCATCCACATACGTACCGCCAAAGTCTTCATTCATACTGGTAAAGCAGGTATAGCGTTTTCCTTTTAATAGACCATGACGACCTAAAATGGTAGGTGCAGCGCAAATTGCCGCAATGAATTTATTTTGACTTGCGAAATGATCAATTATAGCCATCACTCGTGCATCAGCTTCTAACTTCTGATAATGAGGCCCTCCTGGTAAAAACAACATGCCATAATCTTCAACATTCGCTTCTACAATATCTTTGATTTCACCCATGTTGATTTGGAAACGGCCGGTTGCCTGTTTTGCATCTAACGCATAAACATCAATAGTAATACCTGCACGTCTTAATAAAGCAATCGTACCAACTGCTTCTAATTCTTCAAAACCATCTGTTAATACACATAATACCTTCATAATATGCTCCTCCTTGTTTCATACAACGATATTATATCACTTTTCTTTTTATCACTCATTATTTTATATATATGATGAATAGAATAGTAGCATGCAGGGAGCGTGGAGAAATGGATAAACTTATGCGATTAAATACCGCATTGAATCATCTTGTTTGGGGAAAATATATGATTTTCTTATTATTGTTTTGTGGTTTCTGGCTTTTTATACGGACAGGTTTTTTACCTCTTCGTCATGGAATTTTGATTATGAAAAAGACGATAGGTTCTTTATTTCATAAGGATGAAAAGAAAGGAATCACACCTTTTCAGGCGGTATCGACAGCACTTGCCGGTACACTTGGTGTTGGCAGTGTCATTGGCGTAACGACCGCAATCACACTGGGTGGTCCAGGGGCAATTCTTTGGATGTGTGTAAGTGCTTTTTTTGGTATGATGAGTAAATATGGGGAAGTCGTATTGGCGATACATTATCGTAATCATAGCGATGAAGGTTATCTTGGCGGCCCTATGACAACATTGGAAAATGGGATGCATAGTAAAGTGTTGGGAGTAATCTTTGCGTTATTATGTATCTTTGCATCCTTTGGTATCGGTAATGTAACACCTGCCAATACCATTGCTGCAACGATTCAGACCTATATTCATGTACCACCTTTGATAATTGGCATGATACTGGCTTTGGGCATTGGCATGATTTTAATAGGAAAATCCAAAGGGATTATGAAATTTAATGAAATCATTGTGCCTTTTGTCAGTGTCTTATATCTAGGCGCATGTATCTATCTCATTATTTTACATGCGGACCAATTGGGACATGTATTTGAAATTGTTTTAAAAGATGCATTTGATCTATCTAGTGTGAGTGGTGGAATTGGAGGTTTTCTAACAAGTCGTGCCATTCATTATGGAATATCACGAGGTGTATTCAGTAATGAGGCAGGTATGGGAAGTTCACCAATTTCACATGCCAGTGTTGATGATGCTAATGCCGTGGAACAGGGCTTTTGGGGAATCTTTGAAGTGTTTTTTGATACTATGGTCGTATGTGTATTAACAGCTCTTGTCGTGTTAAGTAGTGGGTTGTTGAGTGATGGAATGGATGGGGCTGCTTTAACAATTGCCTGTTTTGAACAAGGCTTTGGAAAAGCTGGTGGTATCATCTTTGCGTTTTCTATCATCGCATTTGCGATACCCTCCATTCTAGGATGGTATTATTATGCCAGTGAATGTATTCGCTATTTATTTACCTCTAAGTGGGTTATACACATATATAATGGGATATTTTTAATTCTTTTGGTACAGGGATGCTGTATGCAGTTATCGAATGTATGGGAGATTGCGGATACCCTGAATGGGTGTATGGCAATACCAAATCTGATTTCTCTTTTATTTTTAACAGAAACTGTGGTAAAATTAACGAAAGAGTATCTAAAAGAAATTAGGAGTGATTAGAATGAAGGTAGTAATAGCCTGTGACTCATATAAAGGCTGTATGAGTTCACGAGAGGTCGCAGATCATATCGAAGAAGGAATTCATATGGTAAAAGGAGATGTTGAAACGATATCCTATGTCATCGCAGATGGCGGAGAAGGAACCGTAGAAGCATTTCATCAGACATGTCAGGGTGTAAAACAAAAGGTTGGCGCAAGCGATGCATATGGTAGAAAAATTCAGACGGAATATACAGTTATTGAAAATGGAAATACCGCAGTCATAGAGGTCGCAAATATTATAGGATTAAATATGCATGAAAGAGAAAAACGTATGCCATTTTTTGGAAGCAGCTTTGGCGTAGGAACAGTCATATTAGATGCTGTGGAAAAAGGCTGTAAAAAAATTATTATAGGATTAGGCGGCAGTGCTACAAATGATGGAGGCATGGGACTTCTACAAAGTCTGGGATGTCGTTTTTATGATAGTGAACATAAATATCTGTCCCCACAGGCAATCAACCTGGATAAGGTACGTTATATTGATTTTCACCGTATGAATTATTTACAAGGGATAGAATTAATTGCCGCATGTGATGTGAAAAACCATTTGTTGGGAGAAGAAGGTGCTACCTTTGTGTTTGGTAAACAAAAAGGCTTTTTCCCAAATCAGTTAAAAAAAGTAGATGCTGGTATGGAAAACTTCCGTAATCAAATCAAACGATATACACAAATTGATATCAATGAATTTGAAGGCGGTGGAGCAGCAGGTGGTATCGGCGCTGTTTTGATTGGTATTTTAGGCGCAAAGATGATACCGGGTATTGAATTATTGACATCTTATAGTGATATGGAGGAAATGGTAAAAGATTGTGATCTTGTGATTACAGGAGAAGGACAAAGTGATAAACAAACAATGTTTGGAAAAGTACCAGTAGGAATATTAAATATCGCAAACCGTTATCAAAAACCTACTATTTGTATAAGTGGTGCATTAGGTATTGGATATATGGAGTTATTTGATTTAGGTTTTGTGGGGATTTACAGTATCAGTGATCGTGCCATGACATTTCAACAGGCATTAGAAAATGCGCCGGAAAAACTGACAGCCGCAACATATTCGATTATGAAAACCATCTTATATTTTTCTAATCATCAGGTATCTGTGTAAAAGCAGATACTTTTTTTGTTTTCTATTTACAAATTTGGTTTCTTGAATTATAATACATATGAACAGATGTTCATATGTTAAAGTGAGGACAACGATATGGATAAAAAGATACCAGTATGTAGTGAACCACATGTACATGAAGATGTGGTCAATCGCGTCAAAGATGAAATGCTGACACAGGAGGAATTTAATGATTTATCAGTGTTGTTTAAGATGTACGCAGATCCAACCCGTTTAAAAATATTAAGTCTATTATTCAAAGAAGAAATGTGTGTATGTGATATTTCCACATTATTAGATATGACACAATCAGCGGTATCACATCAATTAAGTGTGCTGCGTCAGAATCGAATCATAAAATATCGAAGAAGTGGAAAGAATATTTATTATTCACTGGATGATGAACATATCCAATTGATATTTGATGCTGGTCTTGCACATATTATGGAATAAATATGTGGAAAACAATTGCTCAACAGTTCGCAAAACCTGAAGGATTTGGTGGAAGCTGTGCTGCGAAAATGATGAATCTTATGAATTATCAAATGTACAAGGATGTCATAAAGCTGATTAAAGATGATAAACAAAAGATACTTGATGTTGGCTTTGGCAATGGATATGTTATGAAGCGTGTGATGGATAAGGGACATATCGTATATGGCTTGGAAATAAGTGAGCGTATGATCAAGCAGGTGATAAACAAAAATCAAAAAGCGCTCAATCATACAATGTTTATAAAGAAAGGCATAATGGAACATTTGCCATATGAGGAGCAATCCTTTGATGTAATATATTCCATTAACACGATTTACTTTTGGGAAAGTTTGGATGCGGGATTAAAAGAGCTACATCGCTGTTTAAAGAAAGAAGGAAAGGCAATCTTGTCCTTCTATGATCAATCCTTTCTAAGCGTTATGCCATATTCATCGCATGGCTTTAGGTTATACAAAAAAGAAACTGTAATACAGGCAATACATGCCAATGGTTTTAAAGTGATAAAAAAGATAGAACACCGCCACAAAACAATGGTGAGTGTCTATATGGAAAGAAATGATCTTGGTGGGATCTAAAATATACTTGAATGGATATGGAGGAAAGTATATGGAAAAGGTTTATTTATTGGAAAATCTTGATTGCGCAAATTGTGCGATGAAGATTGAGAAAAAAGTTGGTAAATTAAAGGGAGTACATGAGGTAAGCGTAGATTTCGTGTCTAAGAAAATGTTCATAGAACATGAAGAAGGTATGATGGAGGAAATCATTCATTGTATCCATGATTTAGAACCAGATGTTGTTGTGAAGGATATTACCAAAGGTAAAAAGGAACATCATGCACATCACCATGAAGAAGGCTGTGGACATGAATATACCCATGAGCATCATCATGAAGAAGGCTGTGGCTGTGGACATGAACATACTCACAAGCATCACCATGAAGAAGAATGTGGCTGTGGACATGAGCATACTCACGAGCATCATCATGAGGAAGGCTGTAGCTGTGGACATGAACATGCTGCACATGAGGAACGTGTGATTGCAGGTGCAGACAAGCTGTATATCAATGGATTAGATTGTGCAAGTTGTGCTGCAAAGGTGGAAGCATATGTACAGAAAATGGATAATGTTCATGATGCCAGTCTGAATTTTTCCACAGGAGTATTATTTGTGGAAGTTGAAGATCCATCAAAAAAAATGGATACATTTGAAAAAATTCAAAAAGTAGTGCCTACATTAGAAGATGGTGTAGTAGTTAGTTTTGATAAACAGGAAGAAAAGAAAGCATCCATGTTTTCTTTCAAAGACAACTATCGACTATATTTGGGGATCATCTTGTTTATCATCGCAATTATCTTTGAGAAACAAGACTGGTCTTTCTGGTTGTTTTTCGCAAGTTATATCATTGCGGGTGGAAAAGTTGTATATACAGCACTACGCAACATTATGCGTGGAGAAGTCTTTGATGAAAACTTTTTAATGAGTGTTGCGACAATAGGGGCATTTTGTGTAGGCGCAAATGAAGAAGCTGTTGCGGTTATGATTTTCTATGAAATCGGTGAAATGTTTCAATCTTACGCTGTTAATCGTTCAAGAAAATCTATTTCTTCTTTGATGAATATTCGTGCAGATTATGCCAATCTGTTGGTAAATGGTGTGGAAAAAAGAGTAGATCCACAAGATATAAAAGTTGATGATATCATACTGGTAAAACCAGGAGAAAGACTGCCATTAGATGGTGTGATCATAAATGGCTCTAGTTCATTAGATACCTCCGCATTAACTGGAGAATCCATGCCAAGAGAAGTGGTGCCTGAAGATGAAGTTTTGGCTGGTGTTGTGAATTTAAATGGTGTGATCACCATACGTGTCACAAAAGAATATGGAGAATCCACAGTATCAAGAATATTAGAACTGGTAGAAAATGCAAGCAGTAAAAAAGCGCCTATGGAAAAATTTATCACAAAATTTGCGAAAGTATATACACCAACGGTTGTTGGACTTGCGATACTTGTTGTGCTTCTACCTGTAATATTTGTGGAGGGCGCAGATTTTAATCAATGGCTATATCGTGCATTGACGTTCTTAGTTGTTTCATGTCCTTGTGCCCTTGTGATTTCTGTACCATTGGGAATGTTTGCGGGTATTGGTGCTGCGAGTAAAAAGGGAGTTTTGATCAAAGGTGGAAACTATTTAGAAGCATTAAAAGATGTGGATACTGTTGTATTTGATAAAACCGGAACCCTTACAAAAGGGGTATTTGGAGTAAGTGAATGTGTTCCAAGTGGCAAGGAAACGAATCAATTAATGGAATATGCAGCATATGCAGAATATTATTCTAATCATCCAATCGCTTCTTCTATTCGTAAAGCGTATGCCAAAGATATTGATTCAGATAAATTAAGTGATTATGAAGAAGTTGCCGGTAATGGTGTACGTGTATTATATGAAGGAAAAGAACTACTTGCGGGAAATCATAAACTAATGGATGCGAATCATATTGCATATGAACAGGTAAAAGCAATTGGTACAATTATCTATGTAGCATATGATCATCAATATGCAGGTTATGTACTCATTAGCGATGAAATCAAAGAAACAAGCAAAGCCGCTATCCAGACATTAAAAGCGAGTGGTGTAAAAAAATGTGTCATGTTAAGTGGAGATCGTCAGGAGGTAGGCGAAGCTGTCGCAAAAACGCTTGCTTTAGATGAAGTACACATGCAGTTATTGCCAGCTGATAAAGTAAAAAAAGTTGAAATGCTGTTGAAAAAAGAAGCCGATGGTAAAAAATTAGCATTCGTAGGAGATGGCATTAATGATGCTCCTGTATTGGCCCGTGCAGATATTGGTGTTGCCATGGGAGGCATTGGAAGTGATGCCGCTATTGAAGCTGCGGATGTTGTGTTGATGAAGGATGATCCTGCTGCATTAAGTATTGCTATGCGCATCGCAAGAAAAACAATGGGTATCCTGTGGCAGAATATTGTTTTCTCTTTGGTAATTAAAATTGGTATCCTGATTCTAACGATTTTTGGATTAAGCAATATGTGGATGGGTGTATTCGCAGACGTTGGTGTGACGCTGTTGGCGGTTTTAAATTCCATGCGTGCATTAAAGGTTGAATAATATGAAGAAACCCGTTATAATATCACGGAAAGGATTGATGTAACAGAATGTAACTGTTTCATTATCATGGTGATTGTGTGAAAAAAATATTTCTTGGATTGCTGTGTATCCTGATGATGTGCGGGTGTACAGGCAAAGGAAAAATAGAATATGCCAGTATAGATCATGTGTTTGAAAAAATGGATCATAAAGATACATTCCTATTGCTGATTTCAAAAGAATCCTGTATACATTGTAAAGCGTTAAAAGAAATGCTGGAGGATACCTTAAAAAAACAAGATGTAGTATTATATACGGTGCAATTAGATGAAAGCAGTGAAGAAGCTACACAAAAAGATAAAGATCGTTTAAGGGAACGATTTGAAGATGCTGATTTGACACCGCATGTTTTCTATATTGAAAAAGGCGAGGTAAAGGATGATTTATTAGGCTATCAAGAAAATCATCCGGAATATTTCTGGGATTGGGTAAACAATTTGCCAAAATCTTCATAAGATAACAATAAGTAGGGAAACATTTTTACAATGTTCCCCTGCTTTTAACGTTGTTTTGGTAGTTGTTTCAATGAAAAAATATGAAAATAAATTAAAAGTGTTGATAATTTTTTTCATAAACAGTATAATATAAAAGCGTATATATAAAAAAGTTGTTTAGAAAGTGGTGCATATATGAAAACCTGGGATGAAGTTTACGCCCATGCGCGCGAAAAGTGTAATATCTGTCGTTGTTGTCCAACATGTAATGGACTGGCCTGTCGGGGTGAAACACCTGGACCTGGTGGAAAAGGCAGTGGCAGCGCATTTGTCCGTAATGTAGAAATGTTATCAAAAGTGTTTATCACAATGGATACGATCACAAGTAATGAAGAAGTAGATACCCATGCAGATTTCTTTGGGCATCAGGTATCTATGCCGGTGTATGCAGCACCTATCTCTGGCATCAGACAAAATTATGGTGCGGATATGGATGATCTGGTATATACAGAAGAACTGGTAAAAGGATGTATTGATGCTGGTACAATTGCTTTTACAGGTGATGGTATGTATGATGATATGTTCAAGGGACCTTTGGAAATATTAAAGAAACAGCAGGGATATGGTGTTCCTACAATTAAACCTTGGGCAAAAGAACATATGAAATGGCGTATGGATCTTGCGGCTGAGGTGAATGCACTGGCTATTGCCAGTGATATTGATGCCAGCGGACTAACCAACCTTAGAAAAAGTGTAACTCCGGTAGGATTTAAAACCGTTGAAGATTTAAAAGAATTAAAACAGATGAGTCATGTTCCGTTCATTTTAAAGGGTATTATGAGTGTGAAAGGTGCAATGAAAGCACTGGAAGCCGGTGTTGACGGTATCATTGTCAGCAATCATGGCGGACGTGTTCTGGATAACTGTTTAAGTGGTATTGAAGTATTAGAGGATATTGTAAAAGCTGTTGATGGACGTATGAAAGTGTTTGTGGATGGCGGTATCCGAAGTGGAAATGATGTTTTTAAAGCATTGGCGTTTGGAGCGGATGGTGTGCTGATTGGGCGAAGCATTTCTCACGCAGTCATTGGCGATGGTGCGCAGGGCGTCAAAATCTATTTAGATAAAATACAGCTTGAACTAAAAGAAGCCATGGCGATGGCTGGATGTAAACGCATAGAAGAAATTAATAAAGAACATATTACAGTAAAATGGTAAAGGAGGATATTTATGAAGGCATTTGAAAATAACGCATTTTTCTGGCAGAAGCTGGACACATTGTATTTAGCAGGGAAACTGGTGGTTGATCAGCCAAAGAACAGTTCTCATTATAAATACTCTAATTTGAAGTACCCTGTGGACTATGGATATCTAAGTGATACCGCATCCAATGGACAATCTCCAATTGATGTATTCAAAGGTTCAGAAAAAAATAATCTGGTACAGGCTGTGGCAGTCAGTGCGGATATCTTGAAAAAAGATTGTGAAATCAAATTATTGGTTGGATGTAACGAAGAAGAAACATATGAAATATTAGAATTCCTAAATCAGACAGAATTCCAGAAAGCAATTCTTGTTAGACGTGGGGATGAAGTACCTGAATGGGCATCAAACGATTAGGCGTAAGAAATTACGCTTTTTATATGTAATAGATACACTGTGAAATTCATATAGTAAAGCATGGAGGCAAGATGATGAAGATGAAGAAATATATCCTGCTGTTTCTATGCTTTTTTTGTTTATGCGGCTGTAGTCATGGTGTGGGAAAATTTGAAGATGGAACCATGCAGCTGTCTAAATTATCAGATAAGATCAATCAGAAAAGTATCAATGGAGATTGGCAGTTTCCTTTATTAAATAAAGAAGCGATAAGCTTAAATGAAGTATCCAAACTTTATGAGATGGATATGATCAATATCAAAGAATGTGAAGTACACAGCTCCTTAATTCCTGCGCAAATGGGAGAAATTGCTTTTTTTCATGTGGAAGAAAAAGAAGATTCTATGATGAAACAGGCTGTGGAAAAACATATCGCACAACTAAAATCAAAGTGGATAAATTTAATTTTGGAAGCAGATGCTGTATTATCTGAGGTAAAAGAAGGGAGAATTGGTGAATATTATTATGTAATTGTTGGTAGTGATGCACAAAAAGTGGTAAACTATATTCAGAACATGAAATAGAAAAGGGTGTTATTATGCAACGGTTTATGGATTTATATAAAGAATTTACTTCCTTTGAAGGAAGCTTATTTAAATATTCTTTATCCTTTTCTTTTTTATTGGCACTGGCACCTTCTCTGATTATCATTGTCATGTTATTTAAATATAACTTATTGCCTATCGATATCATTATTAATTTTATAATGAGCTTTCAGCCTTATGCATCCAGTGAAGAAACTATCACAACGATTATACAGTTCTTTTTGGAACGGCAATATAATCTGGTCAGTTTTATTATCACATTATGTGTATCCTTTTACCTTGCCAGCAGAATTGTATTTTCATTTTTGTTAATCAGTGCATCCCATGAAGAAGTAGATGTACCCAAATGGGCAATACGTATTAAATCAATTATTTTATTTATATTATTTCTGGCTATGCTGGTAGGATGTGTAACGGTAGGTACATTTTTAAAGGAATATCTTCCACTAGTATCATCTGGATTGATGCTGCTACTATTTACAATGATGTATCGGGCATTGAGCTTTCGCAAAAGAAACTGGTCTTTTGGCATACTAGGGGCAATATTTACAACATTGATGATCTTATGTCTGGCTTCCTTGTTTATCACAATCATTAATCATTTTACAAGTTATCAGGACGTATATGGGCCACTCGCAAGTCTTGTGACATTATTGCTTGCGATTTATCTAATTTCCTGTATCATATACTTTGGCTATTGTCTGAACATTGTATTTGAAGAGGATTATGGCAAAGAGTATCGCCTGCCTTTGAAATATGATAAATTCTTTGCTTTATGTACAAGAATCACAGAAATGGTTGAAAAAAGAGTCATTAAGAAAAAGAAATAGTATCTTATTGAACAGGTATTATGGTATGATAAATAGGAAAGTTAGAGGTTGAAAGCTATGAAAGTAACAATAAAGAAAATTGGAATCAACGGGGAGGGAATTGGTTATATTGACCGGTTGCCGGTATTTGTACCAGGTGCCCTGATTGATGAGGAAGTTGATATACAGGTAATCGAAAAGAATAAACGCTATGCAAAAGGTAAAGTCAATCGTATCTTAAAGAAAAGCAAAGATCGTGTGAAGCCAAAATGCTTTGTACAGGACCGCTGTGGCGGATGTCCATTAATGGATGTAAAATATCCAAAACAATTGGAATATAAGTATGAATTATTAAAACAGTCTTTAATTAAATATGCGCAGGTAAATCCTCGCTTAATTCAGAAGGTAATACCTAGTGAAGATGTTTTTGAATATCGTAATCAATTTAAAATGCCTTGTGCCATAGAGGAAGGTGTACTTGCCAGTGGAATGTTCTTGCCAAATTCTAACTATTTTTTTGGAATCAATCGTTGTGTGGTCCACAATGAAGGCTTGGAGCATTTCAGAAAAGATGTCATGCGTGTTTTAAATGAATATGAAATGCCAGCTTATGATTATCATAAAAAATCCGGTATCCGCAATCTGATTGCAAGAGGGTTTGATGGTAAATATCAATGTACGATCGTCACTGGAGATGATGAGTTATCACAAGAGGCAATTGATGCGTTGATGAAAATCAAAGGTATGTATAGTTTATGGCAAAGTATTCATACAACAAAGAAAACGCCGGAAGTATTTGGCAATCAAATGATATTCCTTGCAGGAGAACGTTATTTGCCACTGACTTTTGATGGCTTAAAGTTAGAATTATCTCCAAGAAGCTTTTTCCAATTGAATACAAAACAAGCCATGCAGTTATATCGTGGAATTGCGGCTCAGATCAAAGATGGCAACGATCTAATTGTAGAAGCGTATAGTGGTGTTGGTGCGATTTCATTGTATTTAAAAGATAAAGCAAAAGAAATTATTGGAATTGAAAGTATCAAAGATGCTGTAGTAAATGCCAATAAAAACGCAAAAGCAAATGGTTGTGAGCATGTTTCCTTTGTGTGCGCAGATGCTGCGGATAAGCTGACTTACATATCTAAGAAACGAAGTATTGATGTTTTGGTTGTTGATCCACCAAGAAGTGGTCTGGATGATGCCATGCTGGAATGTATTTTAAGAAGTAAAATCAAAAATATTGTTTATGTATCATGTAATCCAGCAACACTTGGAAAGAATCTGGCAGCTTTGCAATCACGTTATATCGTAAAAAATATTCAACCATATGATATGTTCCCACATACACCTTTGGTTGAGACGGTATGTTTATTATCCAAACTTAATACGAAGCAACATATCGAGGTTGAGGTTAAGATGGACGAGTTGGACTTGACCTCTGCGGAAAGTAAAGCTACCTATGAAGAAATCAAGGAATATGTGCTGGAGCATAGCGGACTCAAGGTCAGTAGCTTGTATATCGCTCAGGTAAAGCAGAAGTGCGGCATCATCGAGCGAGAAAACTACAATAAACCGAAGTCCGAGGATGCAAGGCAGCCCCAATGCCCGCCCGACAAGGAAAAGGCAATCACGGAAGCACTCAAGCATTTCGGCATGATCTAAGGAGGGCAAACTATAACAGAATATAAATCTTTGGATTGATTGCCAGAGATAATGCAAGCCACCTGTGCGGGCATGGAAAATGCTCGTACTGAAAAAATTATTTATCCGTAACGAATATGGCGGTGCTTCAGTTTAGAAGTCAGAAGCACCGCTTATTCATTATCGGCATATGTTTCATAAAGATAATGTACATCTTGCGCAATGCAAGTGTTCATTGCTTGCTTTTGCGAAATATCATTGATAAAATCAGCCTCAGAGAGGAGGAACTATTTTGAACCAGGAACAGACGGATATTACAACAGGAAAGCAAATACGTCATCTGCGAACACAGGCAGGAATGACACAGGAAGAACTGGCAGGGGAATTGAATGTTACCCGGCAGGCACTATCAAATTGGGAGCGAGATATTAATGAACCCGATTTGAATACGCTACAAAAAATTTGCTTTCTTTTTGGCGTTCACATGGACGATTTTGCAAAGGAGGTAATAACGAAAATGGAAACGTATGAAAAAAAGGAAAAACGAGAATTTAGTAAATACGATATGGCAATTGGGCTTTTTTATGCTGTCGGTATATTTCTTGGCATTGGTATTTTCTTTGTTGGCGGTTTTATGACAATGTCGGGTACAGGGTGGGGAGCATCCCTGTTTGGCGGCGGCTGTTTTTCTCTTGTATTTGGCTTGATATGCCATGCAATTATTACATTGAGAAGAAATGACAAATGACGGAATATCGGTTTTTATATCGAAACCGGATAGAATGAAGCCAGTTATGAATATGAATTTGCAGGAGGAAAACAAATGTTACGACCAAAAGAAGTTGTATGTAAATGGGTAGACGCTTTCAATAATCACGATGTAGATGCAATCGTGAGCTTATACCATGATAACGCAACCAACCATCAGGTGACCAATGATCCCGTGATTGGGATAGAAGCAATTCGTGAGATGTTTACAGCAGAATTTGCCACTGCCGATATGACCGCCATTGTAGAGAATATCTTTGAAGATGGACAGTGGGCGATTTTAGAATGGAAGGATCCTCTGGGACTGCGGGGATGCGGCTTCTTCCATGTTGTAAATGGTAAAATCCTGTTTCAGAGAGGATATTGGGATAAGCTGTCCTTTTTGAAGCAGCACAACTTGCCTATTGAATAGATGCAGGGAATGGTGACTATAGCATGGAGTATCAAACATTAGAAAAGACAGATACATTCTGTTTGTATCAAACATTCACAAAGGTGTTTTCTGATTATCAGGTGACTGTTGATATGCCGTATGAAGCCTTTGAGACGAACCTCAAAAGAAATGGTTATATGCCCGATGTATCAGTTGGTGCTTTTGAGCAGGAAGAGCTGGTAGGTTTCGTCTTAAATGGTGTGCGCTGCTGGGATGGGGTAAAAACAATCTATGACCTTGGAACCGGAGTGATTCCCGCTTTCCGAAAAAGAGGGATTACAAAGGAAATGCTGAATATTGTACAAACCATATGTCAGGATAAGGGGATCGGGCGGTATCAGTTGGAGGCAATACAGGAAAATACCGCCGCAGTGTCTCTGTATAAAAGGCAAGGCTTTCAGGTTATACGTACTTTGAATTGCTATATAGCGGAAAGAAACGAAAGAAAATTAGGCAAACGAAAGCAGTGGCAAATGATTCATCCGCAAGCACTTACGGCTGAACAGTGGGAACTTGCGAAAAGCTTTTGGAATTGTTCTCCATCCTGGCAAAATTCCATTGATTCTGTGCGTGCCATAGCTGACTTGTTTGCCTATGTTCTTGCTGAAGTATCTGGAAATCTAATAGGCTATGGAATCATAAACAAATCGAACGGGGATATCGTTCAGTTAGCGGTAAAGCATGAATATCGCAGGCAGGGTGTCGCCACAGAAATTATGTGGTGTTTGCATGGACAAACCAGCAGCCCTAAAGTAAAAATGATTAACATAGATGAAAGAGATGAATCTTTGAATGCCTTTCTAAAACAATCAGGATTTAGGATGTTTGTGAAGCAGTATGAAATGGAGAAGAAGCTATAAACACATTGAAGATAGCTCTCTTACAGCTGATGCCAGGTGTTGCTTTGCCTGAAAATTTGAAAAAGGGCATGGAAGCCTGTAAAAAAGCTATTACTTTGTTCCCTGAAATGTGGAGGTATATATCTGGTGCAGTACACAAAAACGGTTTTTTTGAAAAACAATAAGGAATGTTTGCTCCGAAATGCAGTTGGAACAGATGCTGAAGAAATACATAAGATTTTCAATCTGACCCATGCACAGACAGACTTTTTATGTACATATCCGGATGAGAATTTGTTTGACACCGAGGAAGAACGATATTTTTTGCTGGAGAAGGAACGCAGCGCAAATGAAATTGAGATTTGTGCTGTTGTCGGTGGACATATTGTTGGAACTGCTGGTATTGAAGCTGTCGGGAAAAAAGATAAGGTCAAACATCGTGCGGAGTTTGGAATCAGTATTGAAAAAGGATTCTGGGGCATTGGAATCGGTTATGCTTTAACTGTTGCCTGTGTAGAATGTGCAAAAGCTGCCGGATATATGCAGTTGGAGCTAAATGTTGTCAGTGAAAATCGCAGAGCGATTTCCCTGTACGAAGGCATAGGATTTCGTGAATATGGCAGAAATCCCAAGGGCTTTCGTTCTCGAAAAACAGGCTGGCAGGAAATTGTCCTGATGAGAATGGAGTTGGCTTGAAAGTGAAGCTTTGTATTGTGAATGAATTTTATCGGTGTAACCGTTGCTACATGGAAACAAAACCATGCGGCAGCGGTTTTTTCTTTTTGTGACTGGTAAATTTATTTGCCTTTATTCATACATCTCAAAAGCGAATACAATTTCTCCCCATTCGCCATTTTCTTCTGTTATTTTTGTTTCAGCTTTACAATATGAAGAACGTCTGTAAAAATCAGACCGTTTTTAGTACCACCACGGCAGTTCCAGCCAGAAGTTATCCAGAGCCAGCTTTTCTGTGGACTTCGCTCTGCTTTCTGACAGATGGAAGTGCTTCGCTGTTTCATTCAGGGGATGGAGAACATCATCTTCAAAGCCAAAGCGATACCAGAGATAGGCTTTCTCTCGTTCATCAATCATTTGCAGAGCTGTATGGATTTCTTCGTGGGTTTCCTTGGCAATGAAAATCTGCTCTGGGTTCTGTACTCTGGAATCAGCTATAAACTCATGCTGTCCCCGATTTTCATCCTTTTTAACCTCATCCAGACGGATGATACAGTCCAGATTCTTGGCTTCAAAGGTGGGATTCTGCCTGCGAATGTAGTCCAGCATGGCATTATGGATTGCCGGGGCAGCATAGGTCAGAAACTTGTTTCCATAGTCGGGCTGGAAGCTGTTTATGCAGTCCAAAAGCCCCAATGAACCCTCCTGCACCAAATCGTTCAGTTCAATGCCGAGGGCAACATTCAATTCCCGCTGTGCGCTCCAAATCTCGTATGCCGTCTTTCGGATGAACCGCAGATTGTTCTCTACAAGGGCGTTTTCTGCCCATTTGTCGCCGCCCTGCGCCGCAATACAGAGCTGTTCGTTAGTTATCTTGTCCATCATCTTCCGGCAGAACCATCGTCTGCATCAGCCCCAGCAGGGCATGATTAAAGTTGTCCAGAGCTTCCTGATTGACTCCATCGACACCGGAAATGCTACCTGTGATGGCGTCAACAACTGCTTCCGGCGTGATGGTTGGAATGGGCGAATCCTGCCCCTTGGTCAGCTCGGTAAACATCTTTTCTGTGGCTTCCTTGCTAATTGCCCTTGCTGCGGCTAAATCGCTGCCTGCTTCCTTTTTGATTTCCTTAACCACTGTCATAAAAGTGTTTTGTATCGTGGTCTGGTCTGCCTGATAAGCAGGAACTTTCATGGCATTGGCGGTTCTGGCTGCCTGTACTGCTTCGGGAGCTTGGTTCTGCCCCAATAGCAGAGAACCAACAGTAGCAAACATCTGGTTTTGTGCGGCATATCCTCCTGCGAGGGTATCATCCAGATACTGTGCGATCATATAAGTAACCGTGGCAAAGCGGGGATTTTCCAGCAGACGGTTGACAACATCATTGTTGACCTTTCCGGTATAAAGGTTCTTTGCAGCTTCCACAGATAACCCCAGTTCGGAAATATCGTAGTTCTTTTTGTCGGGGATTACGGTCGTACCTAAGATAAAGTCCGTGGAGACATTGAACACTCTGGCAATACGGATAACGCTTTCTTCGCTCAGCTTCTCAGTTTTTCCGCTGAGGAAGCGGCTGATTGTGCTTTCGTTCACGTCAATACGCAGTGCCAGCTCTCGCTGGGTCATCTTGCGTTCTCTCATCACATCAACGATTCTTTTTCGGACATCGGCGGGTAAATAAGTATCTGCCATTATGCTTCCTCCTCTCTGTCAGCTTTCTGTTTGATATATTTTCCGCTTTTAATGCGGGCATCTGTCGGTTTTTCAGCGTCCTCCGGGATGATCCAGCGGCTTCCTGCCCGCTGTGCGCCCGGGATACGGTCATTATTGCAGAGAATACCAACTCTTCGGGGAGAGATACCCCATTTCTCGGCAACTTCAAATGTAGACAGGTATTTCATTTCTGTATCGTCCCTCCTGATTCATAGTAACTTCAATTATATTCTATTTACGGAACAATATCAACCAACTTTGTGTGAACACTGCCGTCCCGGACTTGCATTTTTGCAAGTTTTCAGGGCGGCTTTTTGCTTTGCTTGCGGAAGTGCCTGATTTTTCGGTTTGAAGCGTTTTTCTGCGTATATTCAGGCAGATGAAAAAAACCATCGAAAAAATCAAGGAGGTTACGCAAATGAACATTTTTGAAACAGTCAAGGCGGCGGTCACGCTCAGACAAGCCGCCGACTACTATGGGCTGAAAATCAACCGTTCCGGGATGGTTTGCTGCCCGTTCCACGACGACAGACACCCCAGCTTGAAGCTGAACGAGGATTACTTCTATTGCTTCGGCTGCGGGGCTACCGGGGATGTGGTGGACTTCACGGCAAGGCTGCTTGGTCTGTCCGCTTATGAAGCGGCACAGAGACTGGCTGCGGACTTCGGGCTGGACACCAGCCGACCGTCTGTGGTAACACAGGTCAGAAAGCCCCGTCCCCGTGTGAACCAGTTGAAGCAGGACGAGCTTCTCTGCATGAATGTGCTGTCCGGGTATCTTCATCTTTTGGAGGATTGGAAAGAGCGATATGCTCCCGAAGCACCGGAGGGAGAGCTTGATGAGAGGTTCGTGGAAGCTTGTCACAAGCTGGAATATGTGGAGTATCTGAATGATTTGCTCCTTACGAGCGATCAGGAAGAAAGGGCTGATACCGTCAAGAAACTTTTGACAGGCGGAACGATTGCAAAAATGCAAGCACGACTGGACGAGCAGAAAAAGGAGGTGCGCTGCCATGTCAGAGAACAGGAAATTGCCTGATATGAATATGCCGATTTGGTTTGACGGCAAGAGTATCAATGAAGCTCTGTTTTGCGAAGATTTTCTGAGTAAACATCAGATTATCTTTGTAGACAGAGCTTTTTTTACACCCGACGGCAGGGTTACAGATGAGTTGACGCTTCGTGGGGAAATCTTTGAGGAACTGAAATACTGTGCCGTGAACAACATTCCCCGCAAAATCAGCAACATCATTGAAATTATGAAGCTGGTGGCTCATGTGGAGGACTTCCCGCCGGAACAGGACAGGATTCATCTGGCAAACGGGACGCTCATGCTGGACGGTACCTTTATAGAGGGCAAGCCGGACATTGTGCGAAACAGGCTCCCGCTTTTCTATCGCCCGGATGAGCCGAAGCCTGTGCTGTGGCTTTCCTTTCTGGATGGTCTGCTTTACCCAGAGGACATCCCCACCTTGCAGGAGTTTATCGGCTACTGCCTGATTCCCTCCAATAAGGGACAGCGGATGATGGTCATTAAGGGCAACGGCGGCGAGGGTAAATCCCAAATCGGTGCAGTGCTGGGACAAATGCTGGGCAGCTCCATGAAAGACGGCAGCATTGGAAAAATCTCTGAGAACCAGTTTGCCCGTGCCGATCTGGAGCATATTCTCCTGTGCGTGGATGATGATATGCGAATGGAAGCTCTGCGTCAGACCAACTATGTCAAATCCATTGTGACAGCTCAAGGAAAGATGGATTTGGAACAAAAGAAGAAACAGAGCTATCAGGGCTGGATGTTCGCTCGTCTGCTGGCTTTCTCCAACGGAGATTTGCAGGCATTGTATGACCGAAGTGACGGCTTCTATCGTCGCCAGCTTGTGCTGACCACCAAGGAAAAGCCTGCCGGAAGAATGGATGACCCCGACCTTGCTGAGAAGATGAAAGCCGAAGTAGAGGGGATTTTCCTGTGGGCGTTTGAGGGGTTACAGCGTTTGGTGGGCAACAAATTCAAATTCACAGAAAGTGAGCGCACCAAAGCAAACCGAGAGTCTGTCAAGCGTGACAACAACAATATTTTCGACTTTATAGAGTCTGAGGGGTACATCCGTCTGAAAGCAGATGCGTCCATCAGTTCCAAGGAGCTGTACGAAATCTATCGGATGTGGTGTGAAGAAAACTCTCTGCCGCCCCTGAAATCCCGCAGCTTTAGTGACAGTGTGGTAGCAAATTTAAGTCGCTACAATCTGGAACACACCAATAAAATTACAAACTCTGCCGGGCGCAGGGTGTGGGGCTTCATGGGAATTGAAGCCGTTGCCCGCCCGAATATAAATGGGTTTTACGACGTTTCGCCGTGTACGTACGTACCGGAGGAATGGCGGGATTGATTTTTTGGTACGTATGTACACAGCGTACAACCGGAAATCACTCCTATATAAAACCATCGTGACGTACCCCAATGACAGAAAAAGCTCGTCTTTTTTCTGTCAGCGGACGGGGCAGTTTCGCAAAACAGCAGCCGTCCGTGCCGGACATTGGAAAGATGAGCAGACAACTTTCCGGTGTTCGGCAGAGGTCGCCGCAGCGACCGCACTCCCCCTCGGAGAGCCCACGGCACTTTGCAGCCAGTATGGATGAAAGTGTCATAGTGGGTTATTACACTTCCGCAGAAGTGCCTCTCCAAAGCTACCCTGTCTGCAAATCCCAAAGAAAGGAAAAATGCTATGGCAAGAAATGACGGAGTTGACCGTACCTGTGCAAGAAATATGGATGTCGCAGATAAAGACATCGGAGATGCCCAGGCACACAACGAGCGTGAAAAAGAAATATACAGTAACGAAGATATTATCCCGGAAAGAAGCTCTCTCAACGTACACTTCAAAGAACCGACCGGGAGCTATGCAGAGATGTTTGAGCAGATGAAAGCTGACAACATCATTTCCACCAGAGGTCTGAAAGCGGATGCTGTCCATTTCAATGAGATGGTCTTTGATGTGAACACTGCTTACTTTGATAACCACGGCGGCTATGAATTTGCCAAACAGTTTTATGCTGATGCCTATAAATCCGCTGTAGAGATTGTAGGCGGCGAGCAGTATATCCTCTCGGCAGTCATGCACGCTGACGAGATCAACCGGGCTATGTCCGAAGCACTTGGCAAGGATGTGTTCCACTATCATCTTCATGTGGTCTATGTTCCGGTGGTGGAGAAACAGATTCTGTGGTCGAAACGCTGCAAGGATGAAGCTCTCAGAGGAACGGTAAAGGAAACCATTATGCAGGTCAGCCGCAGTAAAAAGTGGCTGTCCAAGCCTGCTATGGACGAGGACGGAAAACCAATCCTGCAAGCCAATGGTAAGCCTGTCCTTAGAAAATCCTACTCTGTTTTGCAGGATGATTTTTACCAGCACATGAGGGCTGCCGGATATACCGATGTGGAGCGTGGAGAGCGTGACAGCACCGAGGAACATCTGACCGTGACCCGGTTTAAGGTAGCACAGGAAAAGCAGCGACTGGAAGCTGTGACAGCGGAGCTGACCCAGAAAGAAGCACAGCTTGATGATGCCACACAGGCTGCGGAAAAGAAAAAGCAGGAGCTGAAATCCCTACAAGCGCAGACCAAGGCGGCAACCGGAATAGCGGTGACGGTTCAGGAACTGGAGTCGATGGGTAAGAAATCTTTTACCGGGAACATCGTTCTGACACCCGATGAGTGCCGTACTCTCAAAAATTATGCTGTCAGCAGCTTTGCTGAAAAAGCGGAGAAATTGAAATACCAGCAGAAATATGAAACAGCCAAGAAAGATGCTGGTATCTGGAAAAAGAAATATATTGACCTGAAAGAAAAAGCCCAGCCTTATCTGGATGCAGTGGAAGTTGCATCGGAAAAGGTAAGGGCTTTTCTTTCTGCTATCCTCGCAAGAGGAAAAGAGGTACAGGACGTTAAGCAGGAGCATGGACGAAAAAGAAAGGAGATTGCCTTTGACAGATAATTGGAATGGCTTTGCCGATTTACTTGCAAATTTAATAGAGAAATATGCGGCGGTTCTGGATATTGATAATCTTCCGGAGCCGCCGTCTTGTTTGGAGGAAGAAAATGACTCCGAAGAATCCAAGGACACTATTGATTCAACAAAAATTCAATGATATAATAGACGTGGAATAAGTGTCCAAACTCTATGTGGGAGCTGCTATTCTCTACGCATAGAGCTACATAGAACAAAAGTGCAACACCCCGTTGCACAAATAGGAATGAGGTGTTTCGGTGAACAATTATGACGATATGAATCAAAAATCCAATATGATTATTTACACAACAGAAGATGGATTGACGAAAATTGAAACCACATTTGATGAAGATACCGTCTGGTTATCCATTGACCAGATGGCAGAACTGTTCCAGAGAGATAGAAGCGTTATCGGAAAGCACGTTAGAAATATCTTTAAGGAAGGCGAACTGGTCAAAGAATCAGTTTGGGCAAAATTTGCCTACACTGCCGCTGACGGAAAAGTATATGATGTAGATTACTATAATCTTGATGTTATCATCTCCGTTGGCTATCGTGTAAAATCCAAGCGTGGCACACAGTTCAGAATCTGGGCAACCAATATTCTCAAAGAATATATGAAAAAAGGTTTTGCCATGGACGATGAACGATTGAAAAATCTGGGCGGCGGTGGATATTTTAAGGAACTGCTTGAAAGAATCAGAGACATTCGTGCTTCGGAAAAGGTATTTTATCGTCAGGTGCTTGAAATCTATGCCACCAGCATTGACTATGACCCGAAAGCGGAAATTTCTATCCGGTTCTTCAAAAAAGTTCAGAACAAAATTCATTATGCCATTCACGGACAGACTGCGGCAGAAGTGATTTACAGCAGAGCTGATGCGGAAAAAGAGTTCATGGGACTGACCACCTTCGCCGGAAATCAGCCCACACTCAAAGAAGCAGTTATTGCGAAAAACTATCTGGATGAGAAAGAGCTTCGTGCTATGGGACAGCTCGTATCCGGTTATCTGGATTTTGCGGAGCGTCAGGCAGAGCGTGAACAGGTAATGACCATGCAGGATTGGGCAGAACATCTGGATCGCATCCTTACCATGAGCGGAGAACAGCTTTTAATAGGAAATGGAAGCATTTCTCATAAACAGGCGGTAGATAAAGCCACAGATGAATATCGAAAATACAAGGCAAGAACGCTCAGTGATGTGGAAACAGATTACCTAAATTCCATTAAAATGCTGGAACAGAAAACTGACGGCAAAGAGTAACGGATGATGAAAACTGAATTATGCCACAAGCTGTGGCACAAATGAGGATGGCGATATGAAAGAAGAAAAAATAAAAGTATATATTTATACGAGAGTATCTACTGCCGTTCAGGTAGACGGCTACTCCTTAGATGCTCAGAAATCAAGAATGAAAGCCTATGCTGAGTTCAATGACTTCCAGATTGTTGGTGAATATGAGGATGCCGGTAAATCGGGAAAGTCCATCGAGGGCAGATTGGAATTTAACCGCATGATGGAGGACATTAAGTCCGGTAAGGATGGCGTGTCCTATGTGCTGGTGTTTAAGTTATCCCGTTTCGGCAGAAATGCGGCAGATGTGCTTTCCACCTTACAGGTGATGCAGGATTTCGGTGTCAATCTGATTTGTGTGGAGGATGGCATTGATTCCTCCAAGGATGCCGGTAAGCTGATGATTTCCGTGCTGTCTGCGGTTGCTGAGATTGAGCGTGAGAATATCCGTGTTCAGACGATGGAGGGCAGAATCCAGAAAGCACGTGAGGGTAAATGGAACGGCGGATTTGCTCCCTACGGATACAAATTGGAGAAAGGTATGCTGTATATCAACGAGGAAGAAGCCGAAGCAATCCGCATTATCTTTGACCAGTATGTGCATACCGATATGGGGGCAAATGGTCTTGCGAAATACCTTGCCAATCACGGTATCAATAAGATTCAGAGACAGAATGGAAAAAATCCTCTGTTTGATGCAGCACTGATTCGCAGAATTTTGAAAAACCCCGTTTACTGCGGTAAAATCGCTTACGGCAGGAGAAGAACGGAAAAGGTACATGGAACTCGTAATGATTACCGACTTGTGGAGCAGGAAAATTATCTGTTGGTTGATGGTCTGCATGAAGCCATTGTATCAGAAGAACTCTGGCACGAAGCACAGGTAAAACTGCTTGCCCAGGCGAAAAAATATGAAAAAGTCAACAACGGCAAAGATAATAAGGTACACCTGCTGACCGGATTACTCAAATGTCCTATTTGTGGAGCCGGAATGTACGGCAATAAAAGCATCAAGCATAAAGCAGACGGCACAAAATATAAGGATTTCTTTTATTATGGATGTAAACATCGCAACATGACTCGGGGTCACAAATGCGAATACAAGAAGCAAATCAATGAAGAACTGCTGGACAGTGCCGTTGCAGAGGTTATTATCAAGCTGGTCAGCAATCCGAAGTTTGCGGCGATGATGCAGCAAAAAATCAATATGAAGATAGACACCTCTGCCATTGAGCAGGAGATTGCCAATTATGAAAAGCAGCTCCGTCAGAGCTATGCCACAAAGTCTCGTTTGATTGATGAGATTGATACCCTTGACCCGGATGATAAGCACTACATCAGGCGTAAAGCAGACCTTGATGATCGCCTTTATAAGATGTATGATAAGATAGAAGATACAGAGAATCTGTTGATTGAAGCCAGAGCAAAGAAAATGGCAATTGAAGCAGAGAAACTCACTGCTGACAATATCTACAAAGTGCTGATTTATTTTGAAAAGCTGTACGCCGTCATGGATGAGCAGGAGAAGCGAAAGATTATGGAATCACTGATCTCCGAAATCCATATCTACGAGGAACGGCAGCCGAACGGTCAGTGGCTCAAATCTATCAAATTCAAGCTTCCGATTATTGAGGAAGATATGGAAATGAGTTTGGACAATGATACACACGTTGAAAGTATTGTATTACTACAAAGAAGATAAGAACTAACAGATGCAGGTATGGATGGCTTGCATCTTTTTTACGCATTAGGAAAGTTAATAAAACAAGCTTCCAAATATTTCATATATAAAAACATGTTATAATAGCGATGAGGTGATATCATGATAGCGAAGTTTATGCGAACGATAAGGTTCTATATATTACCTGTCATACAAGCAAAGAAGACAAGATTTATAATAGTCAGCGGATTTATTATATTTTTTCATATCATTGCAGTGTTGATGACTACTGGAGAATTTAAGATAGATATATTAAAGGGAATGGGGATTTCTGCGATTAGTTATGTTGTTGTAAAAAGCATTGTTACAGTTATAGGATATGCGGGTAGTATGAAACGAGATCAACCATGGGTTAAAAGCAGCTTTATATTATATCCTGGTCGATATTACAGGTCTTTAAATGGGGGAATAAAGGAACGTCATGATAGTCCGGTAAATGATCATGATGAATTTTGCTTGTTCTTGCTGGTTATTTTTTGTTTAACCTTCATACCATTTTTCGATCAATTACAGGCTGGAGATATAAAGGAGGCACAATTGATTTTATATTTTCAGACAGGTTTGTTATCAGCTTTTTTCACAATCCTTTTAAAGATACCAGCATATGAAACAGAATATAATGACAATCTGAAAAAGGCAAAAAGGATATTTATGGAATGTGGAGGAAATCGTGAACAATTAGATGCTTCAGAAGAATATTATGAATACCAAGTTGATATTGATACAGAACAGAAATGGTATAAGGAGATAGAAATGAAGGAATATGAATGGATACGTCCTTATCAAAAGGAAGATTTATCGCAAATTCTGTGTTTGTTTTATGAAACAGTTCATCATATAAATGCGAAAGATTATACAAAAGAACAATTGGATGTATGGGCAGATGGTAAAGCGAATGAGAAGGTATGGAATGAGCATTTATCACAAAATACCACTTTGGTTTATGTAAGATGTGGGGAAATCTTAGGGTTTGCGGATATGGAGGAAAATGGATATCTTGATCATTTGTTTATACATAAGGATCATCAAAATGAAGGCATTGCTACAAAGCTTTGTAATCGATTAGAAAAGCAAAGTAATGCTGAAATGTTTTCTACTCATGCATCGATCACCGCAAAGCCATTTTTTCTAAACAGAGGATATAAGGTGGTAAAAAAACAGCAGGTGGAACGTAAAGGAATCCTGTTGACAAATTATATAATGCAGAAAGAAAATAAGATTAGAGAAAAGTGAGGAAAAATAATGAATGATAAACAACGAATGCTGGCGGGAAAACTATATAATCCATATCATATACAAGATCATGCCTGGGAGAATTGTCGGGAAGCTTTAGAGAAATTCCATGCATTGCCATATGATCATCAAGAAGAAAGTATGCGGATTTTAAAGGGAATTTTTGGTCATTTAGAAGAGGATGCCAATATCATTCCACCATTTTTTTGTGACAAGGGTGCACAGATTTATATTGGAAAGCAGTTTTTTGCGAATACCGGTTTATTGATATTGGATGAAGCAGAAGTACGAATTGGCGATCATGTGTTTTTAGGACCAAGAGTAAGTATCTATACTGCTGCACATCCAATTGATGCCATGGTTAGAAATATGGGACTTGAATGTGGTAAAGGTGTTACCATTGGTCATGATGTATGGATTGGTGGAAATGTTGTCATTAATCCAGGTGTGACAATAGGAAATAATGTGGTAATTGGCTCTGGCTCCGTGGTAACCAATGATATTTGTGATGGTGTAATCGCGGCTGGAAATCCATGCAGAATAATACGGAAAATTACAGAGGAAGATAAGGCGTATTGGCAAAAAGAAATGAAGGAATATTTAGAAGATGAAGATACGAAATTATGAAATATAATCATTTGATAAAAGTGAAGCAAATATTATATAAAATGGCATAGTGGTTAAATTATGTTCATGATATGATATAAAAAACCAATGGAAAGGAATAATCATATGAAAGTAAAAGAATTACGAGATACTTTAAAAGATAAAGATGTGAAATTGGTAAATGAAGCGTTTGTGGAAGTATATAAAATGTTATTAATATAAATTATTAACAAATGCTTGTGGCGTATATTTGTTTGATACAGATGATCCTTTTGGCTCTGTTGGTTATATAAGTCAGGTAGAT
This sequence comes from [Eubacterium] hominis, assembly GCA_014337235.1. Taxonomy (GTDB): domain Bacteria; phylum Bacillota_I; class Bacilli_A; order Erysipelotrichales; family Erysipelotrichaceae; genus Hoskinsella; species Hoskinsella hominis. The sequence continues at coordinate 2,361,580 of CP060636.1, forward strand.
TTATATAATTGTATTATTGAAAGAATGATTCCTTTAGGACTAGATGATAAAGCAATTAAATTAATGATACAATTGGCTTGTAATATAGATTTAGATTCTATGACATTGCATATAGAATTATATGATAGATTATTAGCAAACTATGAATTGGAAGAGCAAAGAAAAGATGTCATCAGAATCGCAAAGATCATGCGTGAAAATGTATCAGATAAATTAAAAAAATATAAATCTAAATATCAAAGACCTTATGAGTTAGTTTCCGTTATGAGGGAATATAATGACTTGATTTTCATCTTTTTAACAGCATTTGGCATTGGTAAAAAAGAAGTAGATGATTATCTGAAATATGATCAAGAAAAAGATGAAGAAGTATCAATGTATAAAATGCTGGATTATATTGATATTTTTGGAGCTGATGAAGATTGGGTGGATGTATATGAGTATATGGCTGTCGCAAAAAAAGTAACACCAAGAAAAAAACTACAGGAAAAATACAAAGAATTGAAAAAGGAGATCAATGGGTGATTTATGAATAAGGAACAGATTACATCAAAAACAGAAGCTTCGATACGACAACAATTATATCAAAGAGGATATGCTACTTGTATTGATACGATGGTATCTTTGGGATGGTTAAATCCTAAAGATGTTAGTCGATGGCAAAAAGGTGAAATTCCATATTTAGAAAGAGTTTGTGGATCTAATCTAGGTCATTTGAATACTTTTTTAAAGGCATATCATCAATATGCGATGAAAAATGGCTATAAAGAAAACTGGACATGCTATCGCCATAAGAAAACAAAGAAAATGTTACGCTTTTCAAAAAGTGGTAATGAAGTCGTAGAAAAACGATATGCGACACATATTGTCTGTATGGAATGTAAAAAGAAAGAGAAAGTAAAGGAAGTTTTAGATGGAGAAAAAAACACTAAATAAATTACTGGAAAATGCATTAAAAACTGACTGTATTCAAATAATATATGAGCTTTTAAAATTAAATCCAGAAGGCGAGGAGCTCATTAACGATTGGTATGAAAAGAATGATCAAAAGCGTAAAGAAGAAGCACAAGATGCTGAATTTATAAATTTATGGGATGAAAGAATATTGCCAACAGTTATGGCATTCAATGAATATGGTGGTGGCGATTATAGAGAAGAAGATGATGCTATTTTCCTATTATGGGAATTATCAAAAATGGGCAAAGAGAAAAATATTTCTTGGAATGCTAGAAAAATGGTGATGGATTCTATGATGGAACAATATGCTATTGGTAATAGTGGATTTGAAGATATGTTGTATGAGATTGCAAGTGGATTTTGTGATACCGAAGAAGAAATTGTATATTTTGAAGAATTATAAAAAATGATCGTATAGGCTAATTTGCTTGCACGATCATTTTCGTTTTTCATTAAAATGAATGGGGGTATGGCGAAAGATTATTCTTGTGTATTTTTTACTTTTTTATGATATTCATTGGTAGCGGCATTTACTTCATTTTCAATTTTACGTGGGCGAAATTCATCTTTGCCAGCATCACATAATGGGCATTGATAATCCGCTGGTTCCTTTAAAAAATCTTCTCCATCATAGATATATCCACATACACTACACATATATTCCATAGTCAATGTCCTCTCTTTCTTTATTTGCGATTGTATTATATAGGAAAAAAAACGCTCTGTCATGTAGAATGCTTGAAGAAAAATCAGAAATCAGGGATGAAAGGGTATGCAATCTGACGATTCAAAAGATTTTTTCACAAAATTTTACATTTCTATATTCATCAGACAAAAAATAGAGTAAAATTGTAATGTACGTTTGTACAAAACAAAAAGAGAGTTTAATTGGAGGTAATTATGAGCGGTTTTTTTGGAGTAGCTTCAAAAGAAGATTGTGTATTAGACGTGTTCTTTGGTGTAGACTACCACTCACATCTGGGAACAAGGAGAGGTGGAATGGCAATCCACGGAGAAAAAGGCTTTGCCCGTGCCATCCATAACATTGAAAATTCACCGTTCCGTACAAAATTTGAAAAAGACATTGATGAATTTCAAGGAAATTTAGGTATCGGATGTATTTCTGATAACGAAGCACAGCCACTGCTGGTAAAATCTCATTTAGGATCATTTGCCATCACAACTGTTGGACGAATCAACAACATTGCTGAGTTACAGGATTTATGCTTTGAAAGAGGTGTAACACACTTTCTGGAAATGAGTACAGGTCAGGTAAATCCTACCGAATTAGTAGCTTCACTTATTAATCATGAAGAAACAATTGTGGATGGATTGCGTTATGTTCAAAATCTGGTAAAAGGCAGTATGAGCATTCTGGTTATGACGCCAGATGGAATTTATGCCGCAAGAGATCGTTTAGGAAGAACACCAATTGTATTAGGTGAAAAACCTACAGGGTTCTGTGCAACTTTTGAAAGTAGCGCATTCTTAAATTTAGGATATCACCATTATCGTGATTTAGGACCTGGTGAAATTGTATTTATCACACCATCAAGTATTGAAGTTAAACAAAAACCAATGGATAAGATGAAAATCTGTTCATTCTTATGGGTTTACTATGGATATCCAACATCTACTTATGAAGGTGTAAATGTAGAATGTATGCGTAATCGCTGTGGAGAATTATTAGCAAAACGAGATAGTGTTGATGTGGACAGTGTTGCAGGTGTTCCTGATTCAGGTATTGCACATGCAGTAGGATATGCAAATCAATCAGGCATTCCATTTGCCCGTCCATTTATTAAGTATACACCAACATGGCCACGTTCTTTTATGCCAACCAGTCAGGCACAGCGTTCTATGATTGCGAAAATGAAATTGATTCCTGTTCAGGAATTGATTAAAGATAAGCGATTATTGCTGATCGATGATTCCATCGTACGTGGAACACAGCTTGGAGAAACAACCGAGTTCTTATATGACAGTGGCGCAAAAGAAGTACATGTTCGCCCTGCTTGTCCACCAATTATTTTTGGTTGTAAATATTTGAATTTCTCACGTTCAAGTTCTGAAATGGATTTGATTACACGCCGTGTTATCCGTAAACTGGAGGGTGATGATGTATCTGATGCAGTACTTGCAGAATATGCTGATCCAGATAGTGAACGTTATAATAATATGTGTGAAGAAATCCGTCAAAGATCAAATTTCACATCTTTACGCTATCACCGTATTGATGATATGGTAGAAGCCATTGGATTAGAAAAATGTAAACTTTGTACATATTGCTTTGATGGTAGAGAAGACGACGAAGATTAGATTATAGAAAGGCAGATTATGTAAAATTTAATCTGTCTTTTTCCACATAAATATATGTAAAGATTTATCAAATGTGATAAACTATAGGCGAAGATGAAAAGATAGGAGAAAAACTAATGAAACAGGACATGATTGTAATTTTAGACTTAGGTAGTGAAGAAAACACTAGACTTGCCAGAGAAATTCGTGAATTAGGTGTATACAGTGAAATTTATCCACATGATATCACAAAAGAAGAACTAACAAACCTTCCAAATGTAAAAGGTATTATCATTAATGGCGGACCTAATCATATCGTAGATGGCGTGCGTATTGATGTATGTGAGCATGTATATGAAGCAGGTTATCCTGTAATGTCAGTAGGTCATGAACTAGCAAAATGCGAAAATGCAATGGATGCGTGGTCTGATGATAAAGAAGAACGTTTGAATGTTTTAAAGAACTTTGTATTTGATACATGTAAGGCTGAAGCAAACTGGAATATGAAAAACTTTGTGGCAGATCAGATTGAATTGGTTCGTAAACAAGTGGGAGATAAGAAAGTGTTGCTGGCATTATCAGGTGGTGTTGACAGCTCTGTTGTTGCGGCTTTATTGATCAAAGCCATTGGAAAACAACTGGTATGTGTTCACGTAAATCATGGATTGATGAGAAAAGGTGAATCTGAAAGTGTTGTAGAAGTTTTCAAAAACCAGTTAGACGCAAACTTGATTTATGTAGATGCAAGTGAGCGATTCTTAGGCAAACTGGAAGGCGTTGCTGATCCAGAAAAGAAACGTAAAATCATTGGTGCTGAATTTATTCGTGTGTTTGAAGAAGAAGCACGCAAATTGGAAGGTATTGACTTCTTAGGACAGGGTACAATTTATCCTGATATCGTAGAAAGTGGTACGAAAACTGCTAAGATGGTAAAATCTCACCACAATGTTGGTGGACTTCCAGAAGATTTAGGTTTCTCTTTAGTTGAACCATTACGTATGTTATTTAAAGATGAAGTGCGTGCATGTGGATTAGAATTAGGATTGCCTGATGAAATGGTATTCCGTCAGCCTTTCCCAGGACCTGGTTTAGGTGTTCGTTGTTTAGGCGCAATTACAAAAGAACGTTTAGAAGCAGTTCGTGAAGCGGATGCAATTTTAAGAGAAGAATTCCATAATGCCGGATTGGATAAAAAAGTTTGGCAGTATTTCACAGTTGTACCTGATTTCAAATCTGTTGGTGTTAGAGATAATGCAAGATGCTTTGAGTATCCTGTGATCATTCGTGCTGTAAATACAGTCGACGCAATGACTGCGACAATCGAACAGATTGAATGGCCAGTGTTGATGAAGATTACAGATCGTATCTTGAAGGAAGTAGCAAATGTCAATCGTGTTTGTTATGACTTGTCACCAAAACCTACTGCTACAATTGAGTGGGAATAACAATTGAAATCGAAAAAAACGCCTAGAAATGGGCGTTTTTTGCATATTTAAGGGTTGTTCTGATACCGTTTTGATACCACTAGACTTAGTTATGTATATTTTAATAGTTAGTTATTTTTTACCAGTATAATTAATTTTCCAGTCTATGTATTCTTCTTTGCTGATTTTACCACTTCTTAAATCAGCTTTTTTTTGCATCCATTCTTCCATTAAGTCATCAAGTAAGATGTTATAGTCTAAGTCTATTAAGTAACGTTCATTTTCTTTTGTAATATTAAATAGGTTGTCTTGATCAAAATCAAACAACATAAAAATGAAGTCCAAAATTGCCGTATGTTCTTTTGTGCTTAGATAATATGATTCAACATCTAATGCTTCACTGATTTTTTCAAGCATATCTTCTTTAGGTGTTCGTTTCCCATTTTCATATTGAGAGATACGAGTACGACCATTTTCGTTATAACCAAGACCTACTTTGCCGGCAAGTTCTTCTTGTCGCATTCCTCTTAGCATTCGTACATATTTAATTCTTTCTCCTATATTCATTTTTTATCTCACCACCATTCGTTATTACTAGTATATCATATCTAAAATAAATATTAAACAAAAAAGTTCACATTTCTATTGACGATAACAAAAAGGTAGTTGTTGGTGAAACTGTTTCGGCATGTTATAAGGATAAAGATTTTTATAATTTTAAACCAAGAGCCAAATTGATATTTGCGTTAAATGAAATACCTTATTCAAAAGAAATCAATTATGGATTTATTCGACGATTATCCTATGTGAAGTTTGTAAATCAATACGTTGATGAACCTAAAGGAGAACATCAAAAGAAGGTAAATCGAAATCTAGAAAAAAGGTTAGCAAAAAATCTATCAGGTATTTTTAATTGGTGTTATGAGGGATATAAAAAATTATGTGTTCTTGATAGATTTCTAGACATTCAAGATGATCATGATATGAAGGATTTGTTTTTTAATATATCTTCTCCTATTTATTCATTCTTCAAGGATATGAAACCTTTAAATGAGAGAACATTAACACGAGATATTTATTCTATTTATATTACTTGGTGTAAGGATAATTATGTAACTCCTCAAAGTGTGGCAAACTTTTCAAAACAATTTTCAGCTGTTTCTAGTGGTGTATATAAATACTTTGATACAACAAAGAATGTTGAATCAGATGATGGGAAAATTCAAAAAGTACATTTACGAGGATATGAACCAATCTAAAGTAAATGTAGCAATATACCAGGTATATCGGTATACGCATATACCAGTATACCCGGTATATCTTGATGTTTCATAATGAAAGAATCATATGATAAAAGACTAAAATCGTGTCTTATTGTATTAGCAAGCAACGTATTTCGGGGACGAAATACACAAGTTAGGGTAGCCCTAATACCCATGAGAAAGGAGTTGATGCTGATGGCAAGTAGAAATAATATTAAAATTAGACTAAATGATGATGAGTTATCATTGTTAAATGACAGAGTTATCAAATCAGGATATAGTCGAGAACGATATATTCGTTCACTTATAAGTGGTATTGTTCCAAAAGAAAAACCACCACTTGAATATCATAAACTTATCAATGAATTTAATCATATAGGAGTCAATCTAAATCAATTAGTTAGACAGCTTTATCAACAACCGATATTAGAAACCGATGTAAGAACTGTTTTAAATCAACTAGAGGACATGATTAAAAATCTTGATAAACAAGTAAGGACACCGATAAAATAATGGCTACAACACGTATATGGGCAGTGAGAAGTCGATTAGACCATATGGTTGATTATGTATCAAACAAAGAGAAAACTGTTGCACTAGAAACTGTTGTTGATTATGTAACGAATGATAAAAAGACATTTGAAAAGGAATATGTAACTTGCATAAACTGTGTGTATCATGATCCGTATTCCTCAATGACTAATACGAAGAAACAGTTTAATGATAATAAAGAAATATTAGCGTTTCATGGTTATCAATCATTTGAAGCAGGTGAAGTTACGCCAGAACTTGCACATCAAATTGGAGTTGAATTTGCCAATAAATTATGGGGAGATCATTTTGAAGTTGTTGTTGCAACACATTTAAATACTGAACATATTCATAATCACTTTTTGATTAATGCAACTTCATGTGTTGATGGTAAACGATATTGTAATACTAATAAAGATATTCATAATATGAGAGAAGTTTCAGATGACTTATGTAGAAAATATCATTTATCAGTTATTGATAAAACAAAAGAAAAAGATAATTATTACCGAGAAAAACCTTTACGAGAATTAGCAAAAGAATCTATTGATTATGCAATTTCAATTAGTTTAACATTCACAAGTTTTGTGAAAGAATTGGATACAATGGGGTTTGAAGTTAAAGGGGCTGAGGATGGTTTTAAGATAAGACAAGTATCATCTAGTAAATTTATTAGAGTAAAATCACTTGGTAATAGTTATACATTTGAAAGTATTCGAGAAAGAATATTAGGACATCCAATTAAGATACAAACAATATATGATAAGAAAAACTTTGATATTGATTATTGGTGTAAGAAATATGAACGTGGAGAGTTAACTGGATTTCAAAAATTAATTATACATTATCAATATGTACTAGGTATTTTACCTAAACCAAATTCAAGACGATTTAAGCATAGCAAAGAGTATTATCAAGCATTAAAACATATGGATGAAATATCAGATCAAACGATTTTAATGTTTAAATATGATATTAAAACAATAGATGATTTAGAAAAAATTCAATTGAATATTGAAACTAAGTTAAAAGAAAAGTTAGAACAAAGACAAAAACTTTATAACAGAATTAGACGTTGTAAGGATACTGATTTTAAAAGTAAATTACAAACTGAAACAAAGTCTTATTCCAAAGAAATTAAAGAATTAAGAAAACAAATGAAATTATGTAATGGTATTGAAAAACGTTCTAAACAAATGGAACAAACAATATCAAACATTCAAGAAGAAAGAGGTAAAAACAGATATGAAAGATATTAATTATAGTGAAGTGAATGATTGTTTATTTCCAAATTTAAAAGGACTTGAAGAAGTAAAAGCAAATTCATATTTTGCAAGAATGAAAATTAAATATTTAAAAGAAAATGAACAAGGACATTTATTTTCATTGATGGCTAAGAATGAATTATCAACTTATCTTGAACAAGTAGATAAAGAAGTCAATGAAATGTATGATAGACTTGTTGAAGAATATAAAACTAAATGGAATGTTACTGAAGAATTAAAAGCACACAACCAAATGGAATGGGTTCAACAAATGAATAACATTGATAATGTTGTGAAAGAAATAATTTTGAAGGAATATATCTATAACTGATATTATTTGATATTTCCAATTTACGTAAGGGAGGATTTTTCATGAAAGATGCATATGCTTATGTTAGAGTAAGCACAAAAGAACAAAATGAAGATCGACAATTATTGGCAATAAAAGGGTTAAAGATAGATAAAAAAAGGATATTTATAGATAAACAATCTGGTAAAGATTTTGAAAGGCCACAATATCAAAAAATGGTAAAAAAATTTAAAAAAGATGATATTTTATATATTAAAAGTATCGATCGTTTAGGGCGTAATTATGCTGAAATTTTAGAACAATGGCGTATTTTAACAAAAGAAAATTGATATTGTAGTATTAGACATGCCATTATTAGATACACGTCGAGGAAAAGATTTAATGGGAACTTTCTTAAGTGACATTGTCCTACAAGTTTTATCATTTGTAGCTGAAAACGAAAGAACAAATATTAAACAAAGACAAGCCGAAGGAATTGCAGCAGCAAAGGCTAGAGGGGTTAGGTTTGGAAGCCCCCCTAAGCCATTGCCTATAGAATTTCATAATATTTATCAAAAGTGGAAAAATGGGAAAATTACAGGCATTGCTGCTGCGAAAGCGTGTGATATGCCAATGTCAACATTTAGATATAGAGCAGAAGTTTACGAAAAGTCTATATTATAGAAAAAAAGCAAATTTGCAGAAATGTGTAGATTTTTGACACATAAAATACAACTAAATTACGCTTGTGAAAAAGCGTTTAAATATGGAATATTAGACTATTTCGTGTTATTATGTCTTTGTAAGAATAAAAAAGCAATTTTACAGAAACCTACACTATTTTGAAATTGAATTTTTATTTAGACAATTTAGAATGTATACACATATAGTAACAAGAAAACGAGGTGAATGTAATGACAATGTGTCCTTTTTGTGGAACTGTATATGATGAATCAGAATATAGTAGTTGTCCAAATTGTAATGGATAAATAACTTGTGAAAGAGGGATATGAAAGGAGTTAAATAAAATGAAAAAAATGGTTTCAAAGATTTTGGTTATTATGTTGTTAGTATGCCCATTACTAACAGGCTGTAAATCAGATCCCGAATATGATAAGGCAAAAGAACTGTTTGATGCTCAAGTTACGAGAATTGAACTTCAAATTGAAGAAAAAGAAAAAGAAATTAAAAATGCTGAAGAGTTATTAAGTTTTGATAAAGAGGAATTAGATAAATCTACTGAAACTTCTTTAAAAAATACTATTGAAAGTGCAAAAAAAATTGAAATAGATATTCCTAAGATGCCTAGAGAAGTAAAGGATATTAATGAAAAAACAAAGGTACTTGAGGCGATTGATATTACGGAAGAAATTAATGATTTAAAAAGCGCTCAAAAGCTATTAGAAGATAGTAGAAAAAAATATGAATTGCTATTAAATCCTACAAGCGATTTCATAATTGAAAGGTTAAAAAATGTAAAAGATATTGATAAAATTGAAGCAGTCACTGAAGAAAAAGATCCTAATGGTAATTTAAATAAGCCAGGTGGTTACACTACACAAGTATATTTTTCATCACCTTTAGTTAAGGATGAGTATGGTTTATTTACAGGTGATGTGATTGAAGATGGAACTGATTGTGGAGGAAGTGTAGAGGTATATAAAACTGTGTCAGAAGCCAAAAAAAGAAATGACTATTTATCTGCATTCGATGGTGGAATTTTATCTGGTGGAGCACATACTGTATATGGATCAATCATTATACGTACTTCAGGAGAGTTAACTGCATCACAACAAAAAGCATTAGAAGATGCAATATTAAATGCTTTAACAGAATTATGATTTTATAAAACTAGAGGTTAATTGGGAGGAAAAATGTCAGAGAAAAACAAGTTAGATGCAACTACTTTTTGTAAATTATTGGATGAATTTGGTGAAGAAGCTGCAAAACAAACACTAGAAGATGTTAATGAGGGAAGATGTAGTGCAGATACTTTAGAAAAGTATTTGTATACTGATGAAACAAAAGATGAGTATTCTGCTAGATTAAAAAAGGAATATGAGGATTTTGAGTAAGTGAACAATTTATAGATTTTGACTTTGGGCTTTAGGTAATTTGTTTGACTTAAAGCCTTTATTCATTAAGAATTAATCTTTATCGGTCATTTTAATATTAGTAAATAGAAATTTTAATGAGCATATTACATATATAATATAAAAACGTATAGAATTATAATGCTTTTGCGACCGTTAGCTTATATAGTCAATACAATTGAGAGAAAAGTATAGTATAAATAGTAAAAATATATGTAATTAGTGAATAAATATGTTTGACATTAAGTAATACTATCCGAGTGGGAGTAGTCTGAGACGTGCTGGCAACCCTTATTTATAAGGTTTTCAGTGCGTTTTATTTCTATTGCATTTTTATTGTATAATTTTCTAAAGTTTCAATATTTAGCTTGATATATCCGTTTTTTTTTGTTATCAATTAATAATGGTTGGTTATGATTGTTGAATAGTTACAAATTTAAGTGTATAATGTTATCAATCAATAAATATCATATGTATTGTGCAACGAATTTAAATTTATCAGTTAATATATATTGGCGGAACTAAGGAGGTGGTAGCAATGGAAATGGATGGATTGTTAGTAGATTATGATGGTGAAAAAAATGTTGTTATGTATCAAGGGCTAAAAGAATATCCAATAGGTGGAATGATTGCTGAATATGCGAGATTGCGCCCTACTGATTTAAAGGAGATTATTTTGTCATATTCAAGGATAGACGAGAAAACTTCTGAGACTGGATTGTCTGAATTTTTCCCATGGTTTGTTCAAGAGTTAGAAGATAGATTTGGAACAGTGACTGCATTAATAGTTACTTTTGAATTTATGGATTTGGTTACAGATACATTCAAAATGGATCAAGGAGATTTAGATACTATATTTAAGGAAATTGAAAAAGAAGATAGGGTTGGACAATTTATCTTTGAAGATAGCGGATATTATGAAACGGGTAATTCAACTAATAAACAACTTTTGTTATCTGCCTATTATTGGTGGGCAGATTGTTTTGTTGCATTTAAACACAGTTTTCTTATTTTGGTAAGCAAAAAAGAATATGAAGCAAATCAAGTAGATGTGTTTTTGTCGATGTTTAGTGAAAATATAGATTTCCAACATATAGATTTTAAAATAGCAAACTTCGAAGGGAAGTTTCATTCAATATATACAATCAAATCATCAATGTCATTGATATTATTTGAAACAGCACATTGTCTAGATAAAAATGTAAAATTTATAAAATGTGCTAATTGTGGTGAATATTTCGTTCCTGAAGGGCGTATTGATATGATTTATTGTGGATATCCATCACCACAAGATAAAAGTAAAATTTGTAAGGATATAGGGGCTCAAGTTACACGAGCTAATAAAGAAAAAAATGATTTAGCAACTAAAGAATATCGTCGAATTTATATGAAATACAAGATGATTACATTAAGGCACCCTGAAAATAGAGAAGCCAAAAAAAATTTTGAAAAGCTTACATCGGAAGTTAAAAATATGAGAAAAAAGATGAAGAATGGAACTATCACAACAGAAAAATTTTTAGAATGGCTTAAAAATTTCGATACTAGAGCTTAAATTTTAATAGAATATAGAATTCTTAATAGAAAGAGGAAGGTGTAAATATGTTAAATAAAGACAATTATATTTTAAATTCATTAAGTGACTTAGATTTATCTCCGACTATGGAGAAAAATGCAAGAGATAAATATATAGCATTGTGTAAGTATTTAAGTGAAAAAGGACTTGATTCAGATTTTCAACCACAAGGTTCATTTTTAATTGGAACTACAATAAAACCATATAGAGATGGCAAAAACCAAGATTATGATTTAGATGTATTAGCTATTTTGAAGAGAAATAAAGATGAGACAAACGCTGAAAGAGTAAAAAATGATGTAGGAGATCTTATTAAAGAAAGCGGAATATATTCCGATAAACTCAAAAAAGAAGATAGTAATTGTTGGACACTAGAATATGCAGAAGTATCTAATGGAATAGGATTTTCATTGGATGTGGTACCAGCAGTTGATGAAATTGATGATATTAAAAATGTGATAATCCTTTCAGGTGTTGACATTTCTAAAGTAAAAAAAACCGTTGCGATTACTGAAAAAAAGGATATTTATGAGTGGTTAACTAGCAATCCTTTAGGTTTTGGTGATTGGTTTTTAGATATTAGTAATAGGCATTTAACAAGTGATATGAAGGTTGAACAGTTTAAAAGTATACCTTTTGATATTAGAATGGAATTTGCTAGTGTTGAAGAAATACCAACATATTACTATCGATCTAACTTGCAAAGAGCTGTACAATTTATCAAGAGACATAGGGATATTTATTATGATCGAAGCAATTTGCGTGACGATAAACCATCTTCTATTTTAATATCAGCTTTGGTTGCAGACTGTGTAAAAGAAAAATGGTTTTTATCAGTATCAGAAATTATTAAATCTTTTGTTGTTGGCTACAAAAATAAATCAATATCTATAATGCAAAATGGCAAAGTTTTAAATCCTGTAGATTTAAGAGAAAACTTTGTTGAAAAATATACAATCAAAAGATTGAGACTTATGGAAGATTGGATTGAAGTATTGAGTAATTTTATCTATATTGAAGACGATAGAAAATTTAAACAGATAATACATAATGATATTAATACTAATATATTTGCGGATTCTTTTGATACACCAAAGAAAATCATTGAACCGACAAAACCATGGATGAAATAAGATGAATGAAAAATTATTCAATGAAATACAGGTTTTACTAGAGGAACAACCATTGCTAAAAATGTTAGAGAATGAGAAAGAATACATTCTTGAAGGGATATATAAATATACCTTAGAATTCAATGGTTGTATTGCTCAAGGAAACAGAAAAGTAAGATTTATTGTTTTGAAAAATTTTCCAATTAACGTACCTAAGTTTTATGTGTTTGACTATCCTAATGATATGGAACATATATATACTGATGGTAGTGTTTGTTTGGCAACAATAGGCGAAATGATTTATTTCCTAAATAAAAATGCATCTTTAATAGCATTTATAGATAAATTTGTAAACTCTTTTATATTTACTTTGGATTGGTTTGAGAAATATAAAACTTATCCATTTGGAGATAGAAATCATGGTTATAAAGGGCTATTGGATTATTATTTGAATGATCTAAATTTAACAGTAGATCAATATAAAGAAATGGTTTTTATGATTTATGATAATAAGTATAGAGGTCATTCACAATGCTTTTGTGGTTCTAAGAAAAAACTAAGAAATTGTCATGGTAATTACATTTTACCAATTATACAAAATGAAAATTATAAAAATATGTTTTTGAATGAAGCTTATATGATATTGACGGAGGATGGTAAAAATGTCAACAAATAATCCACAAGATAAATATATGAAGGTGTCTAAAAAGTTTGTAATTGCTCAAGATTTTTTAGGTTTCATAACCTTAGTATTGGCTATTTTTCAAGGAATAACATTAGTTATACCAGGAAAAATATTTTTGACAATATCAGGAATTATTTTGGTTATGGAATATATAGCTTCATATTTAAGTTCTGTTTATTTTGATAAAGCTCATGTCATACGAGAGATAGGTCTTTTGGATAATAGTTTTTCTGAAAAAAGAATACCAAATTATGATAGTGAAACATATTACAACAATGGTTCAATTATAGATGGATATATAAAGTTACTAGCAAATATTCATGAAAATGCTCTATTTACATCTAATGTTTCTGCGAGAATGTCTATACCTTATTTTGTTGTTTCTGCCATTGCTTTTGTTATTCTTTTAGTTCAATTATTCTTGTATGGAATGGATGATTATTCATCAATATTACTAAATTTTATAGTCTCAAGTAGTTTTTTTAATCGAGCTATCAAAATAAACTCTTTAAAAAATTCTACTGAAATTATATATGATAAGGCAAATGAGCTTTGTAACTTATATGAAAATAATCCAACAGAGACTAAACTTTTGTTACCTAGAATATTGGAACTTATTTTACAATATGAGAATACCATATATGAATCGAAGCTTATCTTAAACGAAAAAATATTTAATAAGCTAAATTATTCATTAAGTATGGAGTGGAATAAGATTAGAGATAGTTATTTACTTTATAGTAACAAAAATGAGTGATTTATTGTCACTATCTCTTTGCTCATAGTTTTTTCTAATTTAGTAAAGCTCGTTCATATCAGATTTTATGGGAATCGAATTTTTTCAAAAAGTCTCTAGTATCTGGTAATTTGGAGTAAATATTTTTGAGTTTTTGTTATTTTTGAGATACCATTCTGCTACCATTAGCTTGTATAGTCAATATAATTAAGAAAAAATATGATAAAAATATCCAAACATTACATTATTTGTGAACAAATATGTTTGATATTAAGTAATACTATCCGAGTGGGAATAGTAACAATTTAGCTTTATATCTAAAAATCGTCGTTTAATATGACGATTTTTTTTATTCTATTGTTGTACAAATCACCTTTTAAATAAAAAATAATCTATGAAGCAACAGAAAAATTTTATATATGCAACTTCATTAGATTATGAAATCATGTCAGAAATATGTAATTCTACTCATAGTAGGTGTGATTTTTTAGCATATAAATTATAATGATTGAAAGGAGGGATATTATGGATCAAGAAAAAATTGGAAAGTTTATTGCAAAGTGTAGAAAAGAGCAAGGCTTAACGCAAGCACAATTAGCCGAAATGCTAGGTATTACGTATAAAGCGGTAAGCAAGTGGGAGAGTGGAAAAGGACTGCCTGATCCATCAAGGATGATTGATTTATGTAATATACTAAAAATCACTGTTAACGACTTATTGAGTGGTGAAAAAATAGAAGAAAAAAACTATGTAAATAAAGTGGATGATAATTTAATTGAGTTACAAAAACAAAAACAAGCAATGAACATGGCAGTAAGGATATGCTATTTATTATAGCAATCATATTATTCATTTGTAATTTCCTTAATGTGATACTATATGGTATTGAAGAAGCAACAAAAAAACCAGAATTCTTCATCATGGTATCAATCGCACTTATTTGGCTTTTTGTATACACATATATAATAAACAAGGTAGATAGTAAAAGAAATATGGGATATGTTATTGCTATATTTGTCATTGGTGTGATTGTTGTTTTATTGGTTCCTCTGTTTTTTACGATATTATTATAAGCTGAAGGAGGATATTAGAAATGAAGATAAAAAAATTATGGAGTTTCCTTTTGATTATCGCAATAAGTTTTTATTTAGTTCCCCTTATGATAAAAGATACTGGAATTGGCATGTTAGTCTTGTTAGTGGTTTTACCCATCATAAGTTTTATATGTTCCATGATTTATGGAATGGGAAATACATTTCATCCATTATTTTCTCTATGTGTAGTATTACTATATATTCCCACAGTCTTTTTATATTATAATAGTAGTGCGATGATTTATGCTTTGATATATGGGTTATTAAGTTTAACTGGGCTTTATATTGGCACATTGGTTTCAAGAAAGTATGGTAAAACTGATGATGGAAAAAGAGAAGATTATAGAAAAAAGAGTGAAGGTATTTTGTAAAATAGAAATGAATCAGCAAGTTATGTTTGAGAAACAATACCTTGATAAATGTTTATAAAGGTATAAATGCTTTAAATTTGAAAGATACTAAATCGAGCTTACATGGTTTTTAAGCGGGGATTAGATTTCTTTGAAACAAAAAAACGAAATTTTCAGAAAATTTTTCTATACGTCAAAACTGAATAGTGGTAAAATATACCTGTTCAAAACGAACGAGGAGGTTTGTTATGATTAAAATAGGTATCGTAGGTTATGGAAACTTGGGACGAGGCGTAGAATGCGCTGTTTCAAAAAGCAATGATATGGAACTTGTCGGTGTGTTCTCCAGAAGAAATCCTGAAACGGTAAAGACACACACAAATGTCCCAGTTTATGAAATGAAAAAAGTATATGACATGAAAGATCAAATTGATGTATTAGTGTTATGTGGAGGTAGTGCAAATGATCTGCCAAAACAAACTGCTGAACTAGCAGAACACTTCAACGTCATTGACAGTTTTGATACACATGCGAAAATTCCAGAACACTTTGAAGATGTTAACAAAGCAAGTGTGAATGGAAAACATATCAGCATTATTTCTGTAGGATGGGATCCAGGTTTATTCTCATTAAATCGATTATATGGTCAGGCAATTTTACCAAATGGCAATGATTATACATTCTGGGGAAAAGGCGTTAGCCAGGGACACTCTGATGCTATTCGCCGTATTGAAGGTGTAAAAGATGCTAGACAATATACAATTCCTGTGGAAGTTTCATTAGAAAGTGTACGTAATGGTGAAAATCCAGATTTAACAACCAGACAAAAACATACACGTGAATGCTTTGTTGTGGCAGAAGAAGGCGCTGATTTAGAAAGAATTGAAAATGAAATCAAAACAATGCCTAATTATTTTTCAGATTATGATACAACGGTTCACTTTATCAGTGAAGAAGAATTGATGAGAGATCATAAAGGCATTCCACATGGTGGTATTGTATTCAGAACTGGTACAACAGGTTTTGATAATGAAAATAAACACGTCATGGAATATAAATTAACATTAGATTCCAACCCTGAATTCACATCCAGTGTGTTGGTCGCATTCGCTAGAGCGGCATATCGTCTAGCATCAGAAGGACAATATGGTTGTAAAACTATTTTTGATATTGCTCCAGCTTACCTGCATCCAGCAACAGGAGAAGAATTACGAAAAAATTTATTATAACAAGAAAAGGCGAAATGCCTTTTTCTTTTTAAAAGACACAATGCATTGCAATTTCATAGAATTTCCATATAATTAAATGCAGAAGAAAGAAGGAATGATCACATGAAACGCATAGTCACAGGGATATTGGCCCATGTTGATGCTGGAAAAACAACACTGAGTGAAAGCATGCTGTATTTATCTGGCAATATACGAAAACCGGGAAGAGTGGATCATGGTGATGCATTTCTCGATTATAATGAATTAGAGAAAAGTCGTGGAATCACGATATATCTAAAACAAGCGATCATGAATTGGAAAGATTGTGAATTTACACTGGTAGATACCCCGGGTCATGTTGACTTCTCTACAGAGATGGAACGTACGCTGCCAATATTAGATTATGCAATTCTGCTAATCAATGGAATGGATGGCGTACAGGCACATACACAGACTATTTGGAAACTGTTACAGCATTACCACATCCCTGCTTTCATATTCGTTAATAAGATGGATGCTGCCTATGCAGATGTACAAACACTAATGGATAATATCAAAGAAAAACTTAGCGGAAATTGTGTGGATTTTACACATAAAAATGAGGAATTTTATGAAAATATCGCATTATGCGAAGAATCACTTTTAGAAAATTACATGGAAACAGGAGATATTTCCACAGAAAACATCGCAGAATCCATATCAAAAAGGTTCATCTTCCCCTGCTTTTTTGGCTCTGCATTAAAAATGGAGGGCATAGAAGAACTGTTGGAAGGAATGCGTACATATACAATGGAGAAACAATATCCGCAAGAATTCGGCGCTAAAATCTATAAAATCAGCCATGATGAGCAGGGAAATCAATTGACGCATATGAAGATCACCGGTGGTATATTAAAGTCTAAAACAAAATTAAAAGAAGATGAAAAAGTCGATCAGATTCGTTTGTATTCGGGAAATAAATATGAAATGCTCCAAGAGATTGAAGCAGGAAGAATATGTGCCATCAAAGGATTAAAAAGCTTTTTACCGGGGGATGGCATTGGCATAGAAGAACATTTTCAACAGCCGGTATTAATGTCCTATATGAATTATCGCATAGTGCCACCAGTTGGTTATGATCAACATCTATTATTGAAACAGATGAATCAACTGGCTAAGGAAGATCCCCAGCTGCATGTTACATATACAAAACAAACGGATGAAATCCGTGTTGCATTGATGGGCGAAATCCAGATTGACGTATTAAGAAAACAGATATCAGATCGATATGGTGTAGAAGTAGCCTTTGATAAAGGCAGTGTGATCTATAAAGAAACGATTACAGAACCGATAGAAGGTGTAGGTCACTTTGAACCACTTCGACATTATGCAGAAGTACATGTATTGCTGGAACCTTTACCAAGAGGCAGCGGTCTGCAATTTGCTACAGACTGTCCACAAGATCAATTATCTGGACAATTTCAACGATTGATACTGACACATTTAGAAGAAATAGAACATCCGGGTGTACTGGGTGGCTTTCCTATCACAGATATTAAAATAACCCTGATTGGAGGAAAATCCCATAACAAACATACGGAAGGCGGTGATTTCCGTCAGGCGACCTATCGTGCAGTACGTCAAGGATTGAAAAAAACAACCTCTATTCTATTAGAACCATACTACGAATTTCAACTGGATATTCCAAATGAGTATATTAGTAAAGCGATTTTTGATATCGAAACCATGCATGGTACATTTGAAATCAAAGACGCAACAGATACAAACAGTATAATATGTGGAAAAGCACCAGTTTCCATGATGCAGGACTATCAACAAAAAGTGACAGCATATACCAAGGGAAAAGGCAAGTTGATATGTAGTTTAAAAGACTATGAGCCTTGTGAGAACCAGGAAGAAATATTAGCTCAGATTGGATATGATAGTGAAACAGATTTAGAACATCCAACCGGATCTATTTTCTGTTCGCAAGGTGCTGGATATTATGTACCATGGAATGAAGTGAAAAAACATATGCATGTAAAATACTGCTGGAAACCAGAAGAACCCAAAGCGATAATACAAAAACAAAAAAATTATCAGCCAGGAATAGATATGGATACAGAACTAGAAAAAATATTTGTGCAAACATATGGAACCAGCAAAAAAAGATATACACCAGCAATGGAAAAGAAAGAAATTATAACAGAACCTAAAATATCAATTATAAAAAAACCACAATGTATTCTTGTGGATGGATATAATGTGATACATGCCTGGCCTGAATTAGAAGAATTAGCAATGCAGAATTTGGATGCAGCACGAACAAAACTAATCAATGCCATGTGTAACTATCAAGGATACAAAAACTGCCTGTTGATTCTTGTTTTTGATGCCTATAAAGTACAAGAAGGTGTTGGATCAATGAACCAATATCATAATATCTATGTTGTTTATACACGGAAAGCACAGACAGCGGATATGTATATTGAACGAGCTACACATAAAATGGCGAATGAATATCAGGTTAGTGTAGTCACATCAGATGCTATGGAACAATTGATTGTGATAGGTCAGGGTGCTGGAAGAATGTCATCAAGAGAATTAAAATTAGAATTAGAACGTATTGAAAAACTTGAGATGAGCAGTTATGAACATACACAGAAAAAATATCGTACATATCTGTTAGAAGATGTAAAAAAATATATGGATGAAGAAAGCAGTGAGGATTAGTTATACATTACATAACAAACCTTGCTGTTTTTTTGTGAAAAAGGCATTATGAGGTGATTAAGCTATGATATGTGTTAAAATAAAAGAAAGAGGTGATATTATTATGCGTATGAGTTGGGATAAAATAATGAGTGAAAAAAGAATTCCAGATAAAGAAAAAAACGAAGCTAACCGCTTCCGCAGTGAAATAGAAAGTGATTATCATAGAATTATAAGAAGTGCTTCCTTTCGTCGTTTACAAGATAAAACACAAGTATTTCCCCTTGACCAAAGCGATTTTGTAAGAACCAGACTGACACATTCACTAGAAGTGTCATCTTTGGCGAAATTGATGGGGAAGCAGGTATGTCAGAAAATTTCAGAAATGAATCTTGAAAGTGAAGAAGAATTACCAGACGTACAAAAAGCTATGGAGATTTTGAATTGTGCAGGATTATTACATGATATCGGAAATCCGCCATTTGGACATTTTGGGGAAACTGCAATACGAAACTGGTTTAAAAAAAATCTGAATATCAAACAATTTCATGGCAAGCCATTAACAGATGTTTTGGATGAACAACAGATATTAGATTTATATAATTTTGAAGGCAATGCGCAGGCATTACGAATAATCACAAAGCTACACAGACTGATAGGACCAAATGGGTTACACTTGACATCTTCGGTAATGGATACAATCATTAAATATCCAGTAAATTCTATTGAAAAAACGCAGGCAGAAAATAATGCAAACAGAACGCTGCTACAAAAGAAAATTGGATACTTCCAAAGTGAAGAAAATCTGTTTCAAAAAATCAAAGAAAATACAGGAACAGGAATAAGCAGAAATCCATTATGTTTTATATTAGAAGCAGCAGATGATTTAGCTTATACATTTGCAGATTTAGAAGATGGATATAATAAAGGAATGTATTCATATGATGATTTATTACAGGTTATACAATCAGCTGAGGATTCATATGGTGCAGAATTATTGATGAAACTTCTAAAAGATGCGAAAGAATTAGAAGATAGTGATGATGATCCATATAAAGCTGCGGTATTTGGATGGCTGACAAAAAAACAATTATTTTGTGTATCTCAGATTACTATGGCATTTATTGAACATTATGAAGAAATCATGACAGGACAATTTACACAAGAATTAATCACAACAGGAAGTCAGGGCGCACTGATTAATAATCTGAAAAAATTCGCATTTGAGCGAATATATAATCATTCTTCCATTCTTCGTATAGAATTGATGGGGAATGAAGTGATTACTTTTTTATTAGATCGTTTTGTGGATGCTTTAATTTCATATGATAGTACTGAAGATATTAGTGAGATACAAATGAAATATATCCAGCTAATGTCTAAAAATTATTTGGATAACTACCATGAAGAATGCAAAAGTGGATTAAGTGATAATCAAAAATTATATCGCAGACTTTTATTGGCTACAGATTTTGTGTGTGGAATGACAGACAGCTATGCAAAACAGTTATATAGAGAATTAAATGGAATGGGATGAATGTGATGATTCATCTCTTTTTATGATAAAGCAAATTAAAAAAATTATATCGTTATAAGAGATTCAGATAATAGATGAATTTATATTAGGATGATATGTATTTTATAAGAAATTATGTTATGATAATACATGAGGTGTATTTAAGGATGAAATTATTGTTGATTGTAGCAAATGATGAATTTATTGATGAAATAACATCTGCGCTGATTCAGGGTGGCTTTACTGCAACAGAAGTTGCAAGCACAGGTGAATTTGTTAGATATGGTGAAACTATTTTATTGCTTGGAGTTGAAGAAAATCAAGTTGAACAAGTGATTGATAAATTGCGTAATGCAAGCCGCCATCATAATAAAGATAAAAATTTACCGTTTTTTGGCAAGGTTTTAATCTATCAAATTGCGTTAGATGAGTATGCAAAGATTATTGGAATGGGTGCCAGTTAGTTTTGTAAATCGTCTAAAGGCCTTTTATTAAGGGAGATTTAAGGCTTAAGAAAAAAATAAATAAAAAAATTAAAAAAAAGAAAAAAAGTTGTTGACAGATATAAATGTAGATGGTATTATATTAGGGCACTGAGGCAAGGAAGTGCTAAGAAATAAAGAGTTGGAGGTTTAGCTCAGTTGGGAGAGCGTCTGCCTTACAAGCAGAGGGTCAGCGGTTCAAGTCCGTTAACCTCCACCATGAATTTGCCGACTTAGCTCAATTGGTAGAGCAACTGACTTGTAATCAGTAGGTTGGGGGTTCAATTCCTCTAGTCGGCACCATCTTAATAAAAAAATGCTGGGGAGGTAGCGAAGAGGCTAAACGCGGCTGACTGTAACTCAGTTCCTTATGGTTCGGCGGTTCGAATCCGTCCCTCCCCACCATACTTCTTGGGGTATAGCCAAGCGGTAAGGCACCAGACTTTGACTCTGGCATTCCACTGGTTCGAGTCCAGTTACCCCAGCCAATCAATAAACAATAAATGACCCGTTAGCTCAGTTGGTAGAGCATCTGACTTTTAATCAGAGGGTCGGGCGTTCGAATCGCCCACGGGTCACCATTTATTGCGGATGTAGTTCAATGGTAGAACTTCAGCCTTCCAAGCTGACTACGTGAGTTCGATTCTCATCATCCGCTCCATCTATGAAACGTACACCAATCGCAAGGTTGGTGTTTTTTTGGCTGAAGTCTGCTATTGGACGGTTCCTGTGGGGGATTTGGTTATATAGATTGATTGGCTGGGGACGAACCTGGAATGCGATCGCTTGGCCTACGAACATTTAAGGTGCATTTTTATTAATATGACATGGTGGGGACAATGTTTTCCGCTGACCATTACGATAATTGCACTTTTTTAACTAGTCATAGGTTGTTTTTGCTATTTTAAAAATTTTTTAGGATTTTCACACCTTTTTTACGTATATATATAATGTAGGGAGTGTGATAATATGTATCTAATGATAAAACTCTCATTAATTGTTAACAATGAGATAGAAAAAGACCTTTTAGATTATGAGAAAAATTTTAAATCAGAAGTAGGAAGAATTCACGACATCTTTTTGAAAGAGCATAAGACATACGAATATCGCTATAAGGATATTAGCAATCGGATATCTTACAACTCTAAGCATCTGGTTTTGGCAGAAGCAAAAAATTGGTTTAATGAGAAAGAAGAAACACCATTTCGATTTTGCTATTCCAGTTATTGGAGTAATTCCTCATATTGGATTAAAGAAAATTTGATTTTAGAGTTAGGGCTGTCGGATAGAAAACGTAAGTTGTATGTTCCTTTTTATCAAAATGAGCAACAATTAAAACGATTGAAGATGGGAAAACCAATGAATCTCCAAATTGTACATAGCCATCAGAAATGGTACGCTGTCATTTATTTGCAATTACAAGAAAGACGAATATATTCGAAAAAACAGATGGGAATTGATATCGGAATCAAGGTACCTGCTGTTGTTGCAACGAGTGAGGGTAAAGTTCGCTTTTTTGGTAATGGTCGTGAAATACGTTATCGTCAAAGACAATTACGTGGTCACATCAAAAAGCTGCAAAAAATGAAACAATATAAGAAACTAATCGCTTTTAAGCATAAATTAAGCCATGTATTAACAAATTATGATCATCAAATATCAAGACAAATTGTAGATTTTGCTGTTAAAGAAAATATTGGTGTTATAAAAATGGAAAAATTAACAAGAATCAATCGAAGGTTCAATGTTCGTAAATGTGAAAATATATATTTATGGTCATATCGACGTTTACAGGAATTTATTGAATATAAAGCTGAGCTGGAAGGAATAGAAGTACGTTATATAAATCCATATATGACTTCACAAAAATGTCCGAAATGTGGTAAAATCAACCATGCAGATGATCGTGATTATCATTGCTCCTGTGGTTATCATGCCCATCGTGATGTTGTAGGAGCACTTAATATTCTACAAACACTATAATCACAGAAATGTGATTAGCCCATAATATCCTTGTATACAGTTATGGGACGGGAGAAGGCACTCCACATGCGAAATGCACGAAACCTGCCATAGAGTTCGAACCTTAAAAGAGCGTGTTGAAATTTTGGTTTCAGCATGCTTTTATTTTGAGTATTTACAAGTATTTGACGCTAAATTTACAGTATTTGGTGCTGGATTATAATGCAAATTTATATTTCTAATGATATAATGAATGAGTAGTTTATAAGGAGGAATTTTTATGTCAACACCACATAATGCAGCACAACCTGGAGATATTGCCAAAACAGTTTTAATGCCTGGAGATCCTTTGCGTGCGAAATATATCGCAGAAACTTATTTAGAAAATCCAGTCAAGTTTAATACAGTCAGAAATATGTTTGGCTATACAGGAACATATAAAGGACATAAGGTATCTGTAATGGGCTCTGGTATGGGAATGCCTAGTATTGGTATCTATTCTTATGAGTTATATAAATTTTATGATGTTGAAAACATTATACGTATCGGCAGTGCTGGTGCTTATACGGATACTTTAGAATTATACGATTTGGTTTTAGCAGAAAGTGCTTGGAGTGAATCTACATTTGCTTTGGCTCAGGCTGGTAAATCTGGTGATATTCAATATCCTAGTGATTCTTTAAATGACGTATTAGAAAACGCAGCACAAAAATTAAACAAGCATTTAACAAAAGCACGTATCCATTCAAGTGATGTATTTTATCACGAAGATAATGTTGATGATCATAATGATTTTTATCAGAAACATGGATGTGTATGTGTTGAAATGGAAAGCTTTGCTTTATTCCACAATGCGTCGATTCTAGGCAAAAAGGCGGCTTGTTTATTGACGATTTCTGATTCTTTGGTTACACATGCAGGGGCGAGTGCTGAAGAACGTCAAACTTCTTTCAATAATATGATGGAAGTTGCATTGGAAGCCACGATTCAATTATAATCAAAATTGTATTCCTTAATCGTTTAAGGAATACTTTTTTTATCTAGTCACTATTACAAAAAGCATAAAGGCATATGATTTGACTTCTTATATATTATTTCCTATAATGTGAATATCCCACCACCGGTGGGGGGAGGTAATCTATGACGCCAGAAAGAAAAAAAGCATTACAGAATTTAAAAACAGCAAAAGGTCAGCTGGAAGGTATCATTAAAATGATTGAAGATGATCGTTATTGTATTGATATCTCAAATCAGATTTTCGCTTCCACTGCCTTGTTGAAAAAAGCAAATATGCATATACTAAGCGGGCATTTACAAAGTTGTGTAAAAAACGCAATGAACGAACAAGACAGTGATGAAAAATTAAAAGAGATAGAGGATATTATATCTATACTATTGAAATAAGGAGGTTATTATGCGAAAAACATATCATGTGGACGGCATGAGCTGTGCGTCCTGTGCAGCTGCTGTTGAAAGAATTTTAAAAAAACAGGATGGTATTGAAAATGCAGAAGTAAATTTGATTTTGAATGAAGTAACCATCACTTCTAAACAAAAAATCAACACAGAAACATGTGATAGAGCATTACAAAAAGCAGGCTTTTCTTTAAGCGAAAAAGAAGAATCTCATAGTGAAACATTCGCTGTGGAAGGAATGAGCTGTGCCTCCTGTGCTGCCAGTGTGGAAAGAATTCTATCAAAATTTGACGATATCCAGCAGGCGAGCGTAAATCTGGTATTGAATCAGGTTACGATATCATACACAAAACGTGACTTTGACGCATGGAAGTCAGCAATCGCAAAAGCTGGTTTCACGCTGAAGGAAAATGCAGTATCATCGACTTGCCTTTTAGATATCGAAGGGATGAGCTGTGCTTCCTGTAGCAGTTCTATTGAGCGAGTACTTAGAAAAAAAGAAGGTATCATCTCTGCAGATGTAAACTTAGTGATGAATCAGGCAACCATATCTTATGATCATCAAAAAATTAAAATCTCTGAAATGATACAAGCAATTGAAAAGGCTGGTTTTCATGCACATATCCATAAAGAGGAGAAAACTCAGACAATAAAAAAAGACTATGAAAGTCTACGTGTCTATATCACCTTAGGCATTGCTGCAGTTTTATTATATATCGGAATGTCACACATGCTGGGTAGTTTTGAGTTACCATTACCTGATATCATTTACTATAAGACACACCCTTTTAATTTTGCGTTTATCCAATTCATCTTAGCAACGATCATATTGATCTTAGGCAGCCATTTCTTTACACGTGGAATTAAAGCACTTATTCATAAATCACCAAATATGGATACACTTGTCGCAGTTGGTACAGGAAGTGCCTATTTATATTCTTTAGTATCGCTTATTCAAATTATGCAGGGCAACATGCATGCTGTTCACACTTTATATTTTGAATCAGCAGGCGTGGTTGTTGCACTTGTTCAATTTGGCAAGCACTTAGAAAGTATTTCAAAGAAAAAATCAACAGGTGCGATATCTGCTTTGTTGCAGCTGCGCCCTGATGAGGCAACCTTACTTCGAGATGATAAAGAAATCACGATTCAAATAGATGAAATCAATGAAGGAGATCTGCTGGTAGTGAAACCTGGAGAGCATATCCCAGTTGATGGAATTGTGGTAGGCACAGGTGCAAATGTGGATGAAAGCATGTTGACAGGTGAAAGTATGCCAGTCAAAAAGCAAAATGGAGATGCTTTAATTCAGGGTACGATTGATCTTGATGCACGTATGGTTATGAAATGCAGCGCTACACAGGAAAATACAACATTATCTAAGATAATTCAAATGGTAGAGGAGGCACAGGGCAAAAAAGCACCAATTGCCCGTATTGCGGACCGTATTTCTTTATATTTTGTACCTACAGTTATGCTTATCGCTTTTATTGCCGGTATATTATGGTATATTGCCACAAAAGATTTCTCTTTTGCATTAACAATATTTGTAAGCGTTCTGGTTATCGCTTGTCCATGTGCTTTAGGATTAGCAACTCCTACAGCAATCATGGTTGGTACTGGAAAAGCAGCCCAGCTGGGTATATTTATCAAGAGTGGGGAAGCACTGGAAACTGCCAGCCAAATTGATACGATTGTTTTTGATAAAACTGGAACCTTAACCATTGGTCAGCCAGTTGTTACAGATATAGCAACCTCAAAACATGAAAAAGAAGTTCTGGCATTGGCTGCAGCTTTAGAACAAGGCAGTAAGCACCCTCTTGCAACTGCAATCTTAAAGAAAGCCGCAGATGAGGATATCAAAATTCCATCATTAGCACAAATTAAAACCATCAATGGACAGGGATTGGAAGCTGATTATGAAGGTAAAAAATTATTTATCGGAAACAAATCAGATAGCACAGTGTCAAAGCAATTTCAAAATCAGGAAGAAAAATATCGTAAAGAAGGTAAAACTGTGGTCTATCTGTATTTGGAAGATGAACTTTTAGCAATATTTGCAATTGCTGATCAGTTAAAATCAAATGCGAAAGAAGTAGTTACACAACTACGAAATCAGGGCATTGATGTTGTAATGTTGACAGGAGATCACAAAATTACAGCGCAGGCAATCGCAAAACAGGCAGGCATTGAACATGTGATTGCACAGGTACTGCCTGATCAAAAAGGAAATCAGGTACAGATGCTGCAACAACAAGGTAAAAAAGTTGCCATGGTTGGTGATGGTATCAATGATGCAGTTGCCTTAATGCAAAGTGAAGTAGGAATTGCTATTGGCAGTGGCAGCGATGTTGCTTTAGAAAGTGCGGATATTGTCTTAATGAAAGATAATCTTCAGGACGTTTTACAAGCAATCCGCTTGTCAAAAGCTGTTATCAGAAACATTCATCAAAATTTATTCTGGGCATTCTTCTATAATTCTTTGGGTATCCCAATTGCGGCTGGTGTCTTACATCTGTTTGGCGGCCCATTGTTATCGCCGGTATTTGCAGGCGGGGCAATGGCATTAAGCTCTGTTTGCGTAGTATCCAATGCATTGCGTTTGAGAAATTTTAAATAACTTTATGAATAGGATAGTGATTTCATAAGGAAAATATAGTACAATTATCTCATCAAGAAAGAGGTGTCTTATGGATAATACAAAATTTTGGATCCTATTTATTGTTATTATGGTTGTTATGGTTGTAGGAACACAGCTATATAAACGATATCTATTAAAACGTTTTATGAGTACGTTGAAAAATCGTGAGTTTGATGCATTTTTTAAGATTGCTGATGGGTTTGCCAGCAAATATTTCTTTCCTTATTTCAATCGTCTATATATGAAAATGAATGCCTATATGATGATGCCGGATTATAAAAAAGTGGAAGAAACCTTTGATGAATTATTATCCCTTCGTTTGAATAAAAAACAAAATCTTGATGTAAGTGTAAAAGCATTTTATTACTATCTTGATGAAGAAAAAAGAGGGAAATGTAAAGAATTGCTTGAGCGTATCAAATCGCTGGGTCAAGATGCAGTTTATGAAGAATGTAAGATGATGTATGATATTTTATTATGTGATAAGTTTGATTATATTGATTCTATGCAAAAACAATTAGATCAAGTGGAAGGCTGGAATAAAGGTATGATCTGTTATATGCTGGCCGTACAATATCACAACAAGAAAGACAAAGAGAATGAAAAGAAATACCTGGATATGGCTTCAGAAGAGTTAAAAGAATCCCCATATGCAGCGAAAATAAACAAAATGAAAGAAGACAACAAGTCCTAAGGATGGCGTTGTCTTTTCTTTTTCCTGATATTTCATGGGCATCATAATTGCATGAGTTTTTCATATTTCGTTATACTAATGCCAAGGAAGGAATGTGTAAATTATGAATATACGTAAACGAGATGGCAGTTATCAGGTATTTGATGAAGAAAAAATCAAACAGGCAATAAAAAAAGCATTCATCGCTACCCATAACGAAATAAAGGAAACAACATTAGAAGAAATTTGTGATGCAATAAAAAAGCAGATGTCACAAAGAGAGGAAATCAGTGTGGAATGGATTCAGGATATGGTAGAGGAACAGCTGATGAAATTCCAGTTTTACAAAGAAGCAAAAAATTATATTCTTTATCGATCTAAGCGAAGTGAAAATCGATTATTATTAAAACAATTTTGTGAAGAACTACTGGATGAAGAATTGATGCATATTTTTCAACAGATACAAAAGGATTTCCCGCAGGAAGCATATCAATTATCTATGTTAAAACAGAAATTTCATACTTTTTTGAAACCAGATATGGAACGGGATGAACGCCTGGCAATGCTGATCAAAGCCAGTGTAGAATCCATCAGTAAGGAAGCACCTAAATGGGAGCATATCGCAGCACGTTTTTTATCCTATCAGCTGCATCAGGATATTTCCGCACGCATGAAACGCTTATCAATCAATAGTTTTTATGATAAAATCGTATACTTAACGAATCAAAAAATATATGGAGATTATATCTTAAAAGCATATGACGCAAAATCCATTCATGAATTATCGGCATATCTGGATGATACACGCGATCATTTGTTCACCTATAGCGGTTTGGATCTGTTATCGAAACGTTATCTTCTATGTTCCCATCAACATGAGATCATGGAAACACCACAGGAAATGTTTATGGGCATTGCCATGCATTTAGCTATGAAGGAACAAGATCAGGTATACTGGGCAAAACAGTTTTATGATATGTTAAGCAAGCTGGAGGTAACGATGGCTACACCAACCATGTCGAATGCCAGAAAACCATTTCATCAACTATCTTCCTGCTTTATTGACACGGTAGATGATACGTTAAAAAACATTTATAAAAGTATCGACAACTTTGCGCAGGTAAGCAAGTATGGCGGTGGCATGGGAATGTATTTTGGAAAAATCAGAGCAAATGGCAGTGATATCCGTGGCTTTGAAGGCGCTGCTGGAGGTGTGATCCGCTGGATTAAATTGGTAAATGATACTGCTACAGCAGTTGATCAATTGGGCGTTCGTCAGGGCGCTGTGGCTGTTTATCTGGATGCATGGCACAAAGATCTGCCTGAATTTTTAGCATTGCGAACCAACAATGGGGATGATCGTATGAAAGCTCACGATGTATTCCCGGCGATATGTTATCCTGATTTGTTCTGGAAAATGGCCAAAGAAGATTTAAATGCGACATGGTATCTATTGTGTCCACATGAAGTTTATAAGGTGATGGGTTATCATCTGGAGGATTATTATGGAGAGGAATGGGAACAGCGTTATCTGGCTTGTATCAAAGAGCCTGCCTTGCCCAAACGTGCCGTGGTTTTAAAGGACCTTGTCCGTCTAATTCTAAAAAGTGCTGTGGAAACCGGTACACCATTTACATTTAACCGGGATCTAGTCAATCGTAGTAATCCTAATCATCATAAAGGGATTATCTACTGTAGTAATCTTTGTACCGAAATCGCACAAAATATGAGTCCTATAGAATTATATGATGATGAAATCGTAGAAATCAATGGAGAAACCATCGTGGTATCCAAAAGCAAGCCTCAGGATTTTGTGGTATGTAATCTTGCCTCCTTATCTTTAGGTAATCTTGATGTCAACGATCATGAACATTTACGTACCATCATTCATCATGTCATTCGTGCCCTGGATAATGTCATTGACCTAAATTATTATCCAATACCTTATGCGAAAATTACCAATCAAAAGTATCGTGCGATAGGACTGGGTGTCAGTGGATATCATCATATGCTGGTAAAACAAGGAATCCGCTTTGAATCACAAGAGCATTTAGACTTTGTTGATCAGTTATTTGAGAAAATCAATTATTATGCAATCGAAGCAAGTAGTGCATTGTCAAAAGAAAAGGGCTGCTATTCTTGCTTTATGGGAAGTGACTGGCAAACAGGAGCATATTTTGAAAAACGCAATTATAAAAATGCGGCATGGCAAGATCTACAATCTGTTGTTAAAGCACAGGGAATGCGAAATGGTTATCTTCTGGCAATTGCACCAACCAGTTCTACCAGTATTATTTCCGGTACCAGCGCTGGAGTAGATCCAATCATGAATAAATATTTTTTAGAAGAGAAAAAAGGTAGTATGATTGCCCGTGTTGCACCGGATTTAAACGCAAAAACATTCTGGCTATATAAAAACGCACACCTGATTGATCAGGAATGGATCGTAAAAAGTGCCGGAATTCGCGCACGTCATATTGATCAGGCACAATCTGTGAACCTGTATATTACCAATGAATTTACTCTGCGACAGGTATTGATGCTGTTTATTCACGCATGGGAATATGGTGTAAAAACATTATATTATGTACGCAGTAAATCATTAGAAGTAGAGGAATGTGAATCATGCTCCTCATAGGAAAGGAAAACTTGTATGGAAACGTTAAAAAGAAAACCACTGTTTAATGAATTTGGAGATTGTGATGTTAGAAACCGCCGTATGATCAATGGAAACACCACCAATCTGAATGATTTTAATAATATGAAATACGCATGGGCCAGTGACTGGTATCGTCAGGCAATGAATAATTTCTGGATTCCTGAGGAAATCAATCTTCAACAGGATGTAAAAGATTATCGTCGCTTAAAGGATGCGGAAAAAAAAGCATATGATAAAACATTAAGTTTTTTGATATTTTTAGATAGCATCCAGACAGCAAATTTACCCAATGTTGGAGAATATATCACAGCAAATGAAGTCAATCTGTGCTTAACGATTCAGGCCTTCCAAGAGGCAGTGCACTCACAAAGCTATAGCTATATGCTGGACAGTATCTGTTCTCCACAAGAACGAAATGATATCCTGTATCAATGGAAGGATGATCCACATCTATTGGCACGTAATAAATTTATTGGAAATTTATACAACGATTTTCAGGAACATAAGGATGCTTATCATCTGGTAAAAACCATGATGGCGAATTACATCTTGGAAGGTATCTATTTCTATTCTGGATTTATGTTTTTCTATAATTTGGGACGTATGGGAAAAATGCCTGGTTCTGTACAGGAAATCCGTTATATCAATCGTGATGAAAACACACATTTATGGCTTTTCCGTTCTATGATTTTAGAGCTTCGCAAAGAACATCCTGAATTATTCACAGAGGAATTAATAGAAGAATATAAAGCTATGCTGCGCCATGGTGTAGAGGAAGAAATCCGCTGGGGTGCATATGTGTTAGGTAATGATATTGATGGTTTAACGATGGAAATGGTATCTGATTATATTTATTACCTGGGAAATCTGCGTAGTACCTCTTTAGATTTTGGTCCTCTTTATGAAGGCTATGAAAAAGAGCCATCCAGTATGGAATGGGTATCCATGTACGCAAACGCAAATCTAATCAAAACTGATTTCTTTGAGGCCAGAAGCTCTGCTTATGCAAAAAGTACGGCACTGGTAGATGATCTATAGAAACTACAAGGTGTTATCAACGTACAATAAGACTGCTTATGCTATACTAATGTTAGATTTGGGTAACCGTGAAAATGAATGCATAGAATCTTAAATCTAATGAATACTACTATAAGGAGGTCTTGATCATGAATGATAAAAGAAAACTGGTTCTGGTAGGAACAGGCTTTGTAGGAATGAGTATGGCATACAGCTTTTTAAATACCGGAGGAATTGATGAACTGGTATTAATTGATGTAGATAAAGAAAAAGCTATCGGAGAAGCGATGGATTTACAACACGGGCTGCCTTATGCAAGAGGTAAAATGAGCATCAAAGCAGGAGATTATTCAGAATGTAAAGATGCAAGTATTGTTGTTGTAAGCGCAGGTGTTGCGCAAAAGGATGGGGAAACCCGATTAGAGTTAACGAATCGAAATGCGAAAATCATGAAAAGTGTCGTAGAACAGATTCGTGATAGTGGCTTTGGCGGGATTCTGGTCATTGCCAGTAATCCGGTTGATTCTATGACTTATCTAGCATGGAAGGTCAGTGGTTATCCGAAAGAGCGTGTCATTGGCTCAGGCACGATATTAGATACGGCGCGTTTGCGTTATTTGATGAGTGAATATCTAAATATCTCTAGCAGCAATATTCATGCTTATATCATGGGAGAACATGGAGATTCCAGCTTTGTACCATGGACCCATGCCTATGTTGGCGCAAAAAGCTTACTAGATTTACTGGATGAAAAACATAAAGATCTATCTGATCTGCATGCGATTTATACACAGGTACAACAAGCCGCATATGAAATTATCAAACGGAAACGTTCTACCTATTATGGTATTGGGTTATCATTAAATCGTTTGGTGCATGCAATCTTAGACGATGAAAATGTGATATTAACCGTATCTGCATATCAAAATGGTGAATATAAACAAAAAGGCTTATATATAGGTGTTCCAGCAATGATCAATGCACAGGGGATAAAGGAAATTATTCCTTTGGCTTTGAATGAAGTTGATCAGGCAAAATTCAATCACAGTTGTGATACACTTAGAGAAATTAATGAAAAAAGTATGGAATCGATTGCTTAAAAGTCATCTTCGGATGACTTTTTCTTAACAAAAAAAGCGTATCATGTACGCTTTTCATCATTCATATAAAGATGGAGTGATATAAGAAGATTTTGTCAGCTTATCTCCACGATATTTCATCAATGTATCCAAAGAAACGATTTGATATCCTTTCGCTTTTAACTCAGGCAATAATTCAATAGCAGCATCAACACTTGTGCCATAAATATCATGTTCCAGAATAATGGCGCCATCGAATACACTTTTTAATATCTCTTTCTTGATACTATCCACATTGCGGCTTTTCCAATCTTCTGAATCCACACCCCAATATGCCACTGGCATGATACTGGCCTTTAATACATTTGTATCATAACTGCCATAAGGGGGACGCAAATAATCAGCATCATGACCACAGGCTTTAAATATCGCATCCTGCGTATCA
Organism: [Eubacterium] hominis; assembly: GCA_014337235.1. Classification (GTDB taxonomy): domain Bacteria; phylum Bacillota_I; class Bacilli_A; order Erysipelotrichales; family Erysipelotrichaceae; genus Hoskinsella; species Hoskinsella hominis. The sequence goes on from CP060636.1 coordinate 2,395,041, forward strand.
TAGATTTCTTTCATTAATTGTGCGTGGGTTAATCTCGTCAGTTCTTTTTCATGTGTCCAGGTATGATTTCCTAATTGAAATCCTCGTGCATACATTTCTTTGACCACATCGCTTCGTCTTTCCACATTAGGTCCGACCATAAAGAAGGTTGCGTTGGCATCATATTTATCAAAAGCATCCATCAGTTTTAATGTCAAATCACTTGGCCCATCATCAAAAGTAAATGCAATCATCGGTTTATTAGGATCAATATTCTGATCTTTTTGTTTAGGTACGATAGCTTCCTTTTGATACAGGGAAGGAATGTTAGGATTTGTCAATGCGATATATTCTTTATTTTCATCATAAGGAATTGTGATCATGCGATCCATACTGTTTCCATATAAGAAACGTACTTCTTTTTCACCAATGATAAAATTATTCGTATTGTTTTTCGTTACTTTTTCCACATCCACATTGGCATCTTTTGCTTTGTTTCTCAACAAGCTCATATAATCTCTTCTTAAAACATCCTTCGTTTCCATAATTTTATTTCGTTTCTTATCATAATTAATGGTAGAAGTTGTTGTTTTTAACGCATGACCATCTTCATCCATCAATGTTTGATGAAATGCGATAGAGATATAAGCATCGAAAATATCATAACTGTCGTAGTCCACATTGATAATAATTTTACTGTTCTGTTTTAAATCGGATTGTATCTTGTCATTACGATAAGCACTTACAGCCTGATCTAAGACTTCATTATCAAACACGGGATAATAAACAGAAAGATAAAATTTTTCTTCATCTTGTACCTCATGTTTCATTGTACCAGCTTTTTTATTATCCTCTTTATATGCAGTATACGCTTTATATGGATCCTTCGTCATAAATACATAAATGCCATAGCTGCCTGCAATGACAGCAAGACATAATAGTGCGATTAATATTTTAATGTTACGTTTTTTTGCCTTTTCATACATAGGAAAACCTCCTTTATTTATCATGGATAATTTTTTGATACTTATCCCTTGAAAGAGCGTTTTTATTATGTCATAGGTATCATTAAAATACAATCATCAATCTCTTAACAAATCTTAAAAAAAAGACCAAATCGGTCTTTTCAACGATATAAGCGTATCAGTCCTTCCTGATTTAAATTTTGTATGATTAAAATCAAGAATGGCATGATAAATAAACCTAAGAAACCAAACAGCTTCACACCCAGATACATACATAACAACATCAATAATGGATGTAAACCAATCTGTTTCCCAACAATTTTCGGTTCCACGATATTTCGGATAATCGTAACAACCAAATAGATAATCAACAATCCAATCGCCAGCTTTGGCTGACTGTTGATAAAGGAAAATAGAATCCATGGAATCATGATGCCGCCAGTACCAAGCACCGGCAATACATCAAATACCGCTATAATAAAAGCAATGACCAAAGCATTTTCCACGCCAATAAAATGAAGCCCGATACTTAATTCAATAAATGTCAAACTCATCAATTTACCATAAGCAATGATGAAAGACATGATGGTATCACTAATATAATGACGAATCGCAAACATAATGTTTCGCTGTTTTGGAGGAAGCTGTCGTGCGATAAAGGATGTAATATGCGTATAATCCGCAGAAATAAAGAAGCTGGAGATAATCGCAAAGAAGAAAGAAATTACCATATTAGGAATTCTTGTCGCAAAATCACTGATCACAGAAACGGCACCTTTAGAAATGGAAGATATCATACTTGTAAGAGAGGATGATATATCATTCAAGAATGATTCAATATTGCTGGCAATCACAGGATCAGTATTTAACCAGATATTTTCCACACTGCTTAAAATGTTATCAATCAATGGCTGTAAATACATTTCATATAACTGGGGTACATTTTCAAAGAAATCTCTTAATACATGAAACCCTTTGACAGACAACAGGGTAATGAAGATACCAATGGTTAAATAAAACAACAAAATGGTAATGATGGCCCAGGTCTTATCGTGTCCACCGGTTTTCTTTGCCAGTTGCTTAATCACAGGACGCAGCATAAAGGCAATCGCAAATCCAATCAAAAAAGGCATAATAAAGTAAATCACATAGCGGAAAAAGATGAAAATCAAAGTGAATATAATAAGAAAATAAAGGAAATGTATAATAAATGCTCTCTGTTTTTCTGTATCCATATGTCCACCTGCCTAATGTTTTAAATCTTTAAACATAGAGAAGTATGTTTTCATATATAAAATGAAAGATAATGCAAGGAAGAATGCTGTAACAATCATTAATATTGTCCCAGACAATGTATTTTGAATTGGCAGCGCAATTAACGCAAACATTGCTATATAGAATACTGCAGTACTGATTTTCCCAAACCACATGGCGCCATTCATATAGCCGCCTTTTTTCTTTAAGATAAACCAGCAGACCAACATACTGCATTCTTTGATCATAAATAATAAGAATAACCAGATCATATGTTTTACTGTAAAAATCATACAGAAAACAATCGCAAACTGAAGCAGCTTATCCGCAACAGGATCCATTGCCTTTCCAAGTTCTGATATTTGATGATAATGACGTGCAATATAACCATCCAGAAAATCAGTTGCCCCACATACCAAAATCATGACGGCACTTGCAAGATGTTCTCCCTGCATATATAAATATATGAATACAGGTACGAAGATAATACGCAGCAGCGTTAGAAAATTTGGTATCGTGAATATTTCGTTCTTTTTCATCAGCGGTCCTCCTTATGACGTGTTATGATTTCAAACAGGCGTTCCGCATTTTTACGTGAAATCGCCTCGATTCGATTAGGGAATGCTTTGCTTAATCGATCATATGTAAACTTACGTTTTTGATAAAAACTATCAAACTTCATACGAATCTTATCAATATGAGCTAGTAAGATTTCATCCGCATTCGTGCTGTCTAAAACTTGTTGAACCTTATCTGTTAATGGCTGTGTCAAAGGGAATAAATTGGCATTTTTAAATGCTTCACGCAATTCTTTAATACTATTTTCAATTTCCCTGAAGTCCACATTTTTGCGAAGCAATGCATGTACTGTAGTGTATCCATCATATAGGAAGGCAGCGCTTATGATAACCACAACAACTTTCTGTATGGTATCCGGTATCAAAGAAACGATATCCATAATACCAGGATGAACACCATAAAATACAACTAGTACCATCAATCCAAACAGGATAGAATTTTTTAAACAGATACGCCCATGAATATTAAAGGGATGTTTTGAATAATCCCACCACTTGGTGTGAAACAGTTTTTCCATCATATAACTTGTGATATATTCTAAAGCACTTGTGACGATAACGCCCATGCCAAACAAGATCACAACATTATCTGAGAAAGGGGTCAGGGTGTAAATGACAGCTAATGCACCACATCCATAGATAGGACAATAAGGCCCGGCTAGAAAGCCACGGTTAATAAATTTCTTTGCGGGTACCCCACAATAAATGCATTCACATACCCAGCCTAAGAAGCTGTATATAAAGAAATATAAAATCCATTCGATCAACATAGGCCTTCTCCTTTAAAATATTTCATACAATCGTTCATCACTAAAATCTTTAATGATCATCGAACAGTCTGAAAATTTCTTCTTTTCTTTATCACAAATCGCAATAACATCGATCCCAGCATTTTTCGCTGCCATAACACCATTTTCAGCATCTTCAAATACCACACAATCTTCACACGATAAACCAATATGGGAAACGGCTTCTAAATACATTTGGGGATCGGGTTTGGCCCGTGTTACCTGTTGCGAGGTGATTACATAATCAAAGTAACCTTCTAGTTGTTTATGTTGAATAATATGCTCGACTAGACTTGTGGCATTATTTGTACATAAACAGATTTTATAGTCATTTGATTTTAAATAATCCAGAAAAGCCAAAGCATCCTTTTTCATTGTGGTGTTATCGTAATGCTCCACCAGAAATTTAGATATCCGATCGATCAAACACTGTGCTTCCTTTTGATCTTCGATTTCTTCATAGATCTTTGTTTCCAGCTGTGCAAAACTTTTTACACGGGATGCCAGTATCTTCAGTATCAATGTTTTTGGGACTGTTTTTAATTCACTGAGTACTTGTTTCAGATTGATATTTTCATATGTATTGATCAAAGTGCCATCCATATCAAACAGCACGCCTTTTTTATTCTCCATCATGTTCCTCCTTATCCAGAAAAGATTCAAAGAACTGATTTAATTTCGTTAATCCATGTAAGATAATCTCTTTATCCTTATCGTTATAACGATTCCATTCTTTTTCATAATATGTCTGTATCTTGGCATTGATAGTTTTTACACAATGTCTGCCATCTTTACTCAAATGCAGATTGATCACACGCTCATCGATTGCACTGCGTGTACGAATCACATAAGCTAAACGTTCCAGTTTCTTCAGCAGATTGCTCATATTGCCAGCATCCTGCTGTAGCATTTTGGCTAATTCACCAATTGTGATGCCATCATGCTCATCGATTGCCGATAAAACGTTATATTGCATATCTGTGATATGAAAGTGGTCAAATTCAATACGCAGCAGATGAGAAAAGTGATGTCTTAGTTTTTTGTTTAGTTCTTGTACCTGATGCTGATATACTTCAGAATTCATGCGCACTCGCATCCTTTCTTAATTACTTGTGTTTTACATATTTTATATGTTTTCTATATAGAAGTCAAACATACTGTAAGAAAATGACAAAATCGTAAGAAATAGGATGAAAATAATGAAAATGCTTACAGTCACAAAAATAAATGAAAAATGTTAATGAAATCGCTTGCAAAAATATTAAAATAAGATACAATATAAGCAGATAACGAAGTGATGAAAGGAGCGTGCGTCAATATGAATATCAAACATGGAGTTGGCGAGCGCTTAGGTGACGTACCAGTAAAAAGTGTACTGGGTTTCAACACGGCTATA